>NZ_QFWT01000009.1 GCF_003144035.1 Vibrio albus | reverse complement strand
GCGACTGACTTTTAAATAGTGAGCGATCTGAGTGCGATTTTTTCCATCAACAAAATGGGAGATAGCGAGAAGTCTCGTGCGCATCCTAGCATCGGATGCTGAACGAATGAGTTTGGGGAAGTCTGGGATTGTCATATCAGCTCCTATTTGAAGCTGATGTTAGATCATAAAATTAGTGCGATTGGTATCACTTTGGCACGCAAACTAACAATCGGCTCAACGGGACAAAAATACGTACGATTTTTGGTTCGGTTTACTTTTGAGGTTTCGGCTGGTTAAATTGAGTGCATATGGTATTGGTTTTTGCCCATTAGCCGGGCGTTAGTTTGCGAAGCAAGTTTCACCCTAGCACATGGATTTTAGGGTGAATGTAGTACTATTGCAGGTGATTTTGTGGCAGTTGTGATTGACTCAGGACTGCAACAACTAAGATAAAGCCACTTTCTTTGGTAAAGTAAGCGGTATGTTTACCTATAGGGAAGTAAAAGCCGTTTGGGTATATTTCATTGCAACTTTTTCCTAAGCCAGGGTTATCGGCTAGCATCTGAAACCCAGCAAGTAGTGTTTGTTGATAGTTGTGCCACTGCAATTCGGAAAAGTTTTCTACGGTATAATTTTTCACTTTGCGCAGGTGAGACTGCGCTAAGTTGCTTAGCTTATATTTGTTTTTATCCATCAGAGAGTTACAGTGATTTCAGGAAGTTTTCACCATCAACGGCGGTGTCATTGTTTAGGTCTTCTTTTGCTGACTTGAAGCAGTGTTTAAGGTATTCAACTTTCATGGCCTCAAGTTCTTCAAAATCCCGCATAGACATAACAACGACAGTATCTTTGCTGTTTTTACTTACTTTTACTGGTTCGCGTTGAGCGCTTAGAAGCAACTCACCAAAATGTCGTTTGGCATCATTCGCGGTTAATGTGTGCATGGTTAAGTTCCCGATTCAGTGTTCATGTAGATTATAGCGTATCGCATTAAATGTACAGTTTAATTAAATCGCACGGTTTAGGCGAAATGCAAACTAACAAACGGCTCAACGGGACAAAAACACGCACGATTTTTGGTTTGGTTTGCTTTTGAGGTTTCGGCTGGTTAAATTGAGTGAATATGGTATTAGTTTTTGCCCGTTAGCCGGGCGTTATATGCCAGTAATCAAAAAGTCGATTGCAGCAATGATCTCATCCCTAAAGGTGCTTAGATCATTGATAGGATCTTGCAGGAATTTTGTTGGGACGCTGGCCATTTGGTGAGTTAGGATTACAAAATAACCTTCATCAAGATGGATTGTTGGACACAAATGGCTAGGTACCTTTTTCTCAAGTAACTCGAGCGGAGTTAAAGGAATAACTAAACGAGTATTCAATGTGTCTAGTAGCTCACTCTGAACATCAACAAAAAATGGATAGGCTGTAGCTGTGCTCTTATCGTTATTTTTATAAAGGGTAAATTGCGACATCAGAATACTCTGTATGAATCAGAAAATAGCCCGTGTTTTTCGGTAAGCTCATTACAAGCTTCAATGGCTTTAGCATTTTGTTCCAGCCATTCAGCTTTGAGTCGTTGGCTTACTTCTTTTTCCAATGCCTTTTCCATTGTTGCTGAAAGATTAATGTTTAGACGTTTTGCTTCTGCCAGCAACTCACTGTTAAGGCTAAGATTTGTTGCCTTTTTTGGTGTTTTCGTACTATGTATATTTCTCATAAAGTAACCTAATGCGTGCTTTAAATGCGCATTAAGTATAGGTGATGATAAGGCATATAACAAACAACTTAAAGGAACAAAAATACGCGGCATTTTTGGTTCGGTTTGGCTTTGAGGTTACGGCTGGCCCCGCCGGTACAAAATGCGTTTTTTAAATCCGGTAGCTCACCTCTTTTTTATCATAATTGAAAAGGGTTAATCTGATCGAAAAGCTCTGTCTTAGGGCTTGGTGCCAGCACCCGTTCATTTTATTGTTTGTTTAGGTGGGCATGGGTTGTAAGGTCTGGAGCCGCCTAACACATTTGTGTGCCACGACCTAATGAAAGAGCCAAACATGGAAAATTTCTTTGCTCATTTCAATGAACACCTAATAGAACATTTTTAGAGCCTGCTACAAATGATGGGTATGAACATACATAACAAACTGCTTTCAGGATGAATTCAATGAATAGGTCTACTTTAATAGCATTAATTATTTCACTGTTTTCGGCGATAATAGTGTTTTTGACTTTTTCTTATGGTAATACAAATTATTTAGATACACTGCTCGTTACACTCTTACTATCCAGCCCTCTGTTTATTATTTCTTTTATTCTTGTGATGTTTTGTAGGTCTAACTTTAGAGTTAATCATCCGATACTAAATAAAATTGCTATTTCCGCTTTTATTTTTACAGCACTTTTACACATCTGCTGGAACAGTTTTATGCTCCTAGATGTTTCTCAAAGAGGTGATTTAGGGCCTGGGCAAGGGTATTCTGGCTTGATCTTATGGTTCGGTAGTATTAAGACTGTTTTTTTGGGAAGTGCTGTTGGTATGTTTATACATTATACTTCCCTTCTGTTTAGAAAGTTAATTAGTAAATAACGGTGCTTGTTTACTTTCATTCACAGGGAAACATATTTTAATTCAGTTCAGTTCAGTTCAGTTCAGTTCAATTTTAGGGAGAGCGGTTGGTCAAGTTAACAGGTAATACTTATAAAGGGGAAAATATGCATGATAGAATAGTCTGGGTTGAGTCAGGATCGGTTTATTGTAGAAAGTCATCAATTCCGATGAAAGTAAAAAATATTGAAGAAATTTACGTCAAAGAGTATGACTTAAAAAATAAGATGAAGCGTTCATCTTTAATTTCGTTGGTGTTTAGTTTCCCTTTTTTTCTTATCCATCCGTTTATAGGTGCTTTTATTTTGCCCATTTTGTTTTGGGGAAGCTATAAGCTGACAAAGAAGTATGAGCTTCGAGTAACAATCTTCAATAATTCCGATATAGGTTGTGTTGAGTCTGGGCTGTGTTCATCAAATTATCGGGATGAGTTCGATGACGTTATATTACAGGTTAAATTGTCGCAACAAGTATAATGACCACTTTAGCGAATAAAAACATCTGGTATTTGGGGGCGCTTTTGTCCTAACATTCGAGATCTCTGACTGGATACGTTGGTTCAGGGAAGTGGGGCTGGCTTATGCTATTATGGCCTGCAATTGTGACACATTGAGTGTGCAGAAAATATTTTCTGCGGCAGACGATAACAAGCATACACCTGATTCTGTGGTGTCATAGCTAACACCTAATGAAAGAGACAGGGGGTATATTGGATAGTTTCAAAAGTAATGACCAGTATTTCGAAGCGTCATTTAAAAAGCTTGAACGAACAGACAGTCATTACACAGGCATTGAATTTGAAGAATGCCAGTTTTCGGATTGTGATTTTTCTGAAGTCAGGTTTAAGAGCTGTAAATTTATCAATTGTGAGTTTATTCGCTGCAATTTAAGTCTGATGGATTTGTCCAATACCAGACTGTTTGGCATGACATTTAAGGAGTGCAAACTGGTTGGTGTTGACTGGACCAAAGCTATCTGGCCGGCTTATCACCTTGATTTTGAGCTTAAGTTTGACTGCTGCGTACTGAATGATTCTTCATTTTTCGGACTGACCCTGAATGAACTTATTCTTTCTGAGTGTAAATTACATGATGTCGATTTCCGGGAAGGTGACTTTTGTGAATCAACGATGAACTTCTGTGACTTTTCACACAGCCTGTTTATGCGCACAAACCTGCGTAATGTCGATTTCAGTGATTCGACGGGTTATGTAATCAATGTGTTGGAAAACCAGGTATCTGGTGCAAAATTCTCAAGATATGAGGCGTTGAGTTTATTAGAATCGCTGGGAATAGAGTTAGTTGATTAGATAGAACAGAAGACTAAGTGAAAACAATGGGCCTGTTAGGTGATATGCGCTCTAAGAGCCTAGTGTAAGTTATTACAAGGCCCTGAATGAAGGGTAAAGTCTCAGCTTTGTGGTCTCCAGTCAGCCGCAGGTTAAGATCCTGCGGCTTTACTGTTATTGACGGGTCTGATGCCGGCGAATTGTGTCGTTCAGCTCCTGTTCCATTTCTGCTACTTTATCCGGCATCTGTCCGGCCAGGTTATTCAACTGACCAATGTCATCACGGAGATCATACAGTTGTGGCTCTGGCGTATTGCCTTTCTCGTTGCCGGTGTACTGACAGATAAAGTCGTCATCATGAGGAGGGATATAGGCATAGTGTTGATTGCGGAATACTTTCTTATACTGCATCCCTTCCAGGACCATAGAATCCCGGCCAACTTTGTCTTTACCCAGTAGCGTATCCGCAAGGGCAAGGCTATCCGGGGCTTCGTTGCTACATAGCGCCTGTCCTGTTAATTCTGCGAAGGTGTGGTACAGATCGACCTGATTATACAGCGCCTGAGATTCGCCCGGTTGTATTTTACCCGGCCAGCGGACGATAAAGGGTACCCGGGTACCGCCTTCAAACAGACTGTATTTTCCTCCACGCAACGGACCAGCCATCCGGTGTTCGCCATTCAGTTCGATGGCCTGATCTTTGTACCCGTCATTCAGAACCGGCCCATTATCACTGGAAAAGATCACGAGGGTCTTTTCAGTCAGATCCAGTTCATTCAGCTTGTTTAATACCTGACCAATACACCAGTCCATTTCTGCTATAACATCGCCTCGCACCCCATACGGTGTGGTATTACGGAATTTGGGATTAGGGATACGTGGCACATGAGGTTGGTGAAGTGCGTAGTAGAGGAAAAATGGCTCATCTTTGCTGGTTTCAATGAAATCAATCGCTTGGTCTGCAAAAATCTCGCCCATGGTTTCATCGTTCCATACGGCTGATTTCCCGCCACGCATATGGCCGATACGGCTGACACCATTGATGATGGTTCCATCGTGACCATGGTCATACATCATGTCCAGGAGTTCGGGGTTATTGCGACCGTTAGGAACATCGGCATACGCCTGATCCCAGTCATAAGTAACTTCAATCGGGTCATCAGGATCCAGATCTTCAACATGCCGGTTATTGATATATACACAAGGTACTCGATCATTGGTCGCGGCCATAATAAATGACTCATCGAAACCGACGTCATTGGGTGTACCGTCTATTGACTGATTAAAGTCCAGGTTCCCATTACCCAGCCCCAGGTGCCATTTGCCGACAATACCGGTCCGGTAGCCCGCTCTTTGCAGCATTTTCGGCATGGTAGTATCAGATTTTCCTATGATTTGAGGGGCATCTCCGGGTAATACGGCCGCATTAGGGTTACGCCATGGGTATGAGCCGGTAAGCAGGCTATAGCGTGACGGAGTACAGGTCGCCGCAGTGGCATACCCCTGATGAAACTTAAGGCCTTGCTCGGCGAGTTTATCCAGGTTAGGGGTGGGAATACCATTCGCTCCATAGCAACTGAGATCACCAAATCCAAGGTCATCGGCATAGATAATAATAATGTTAGGGTCGGCTGGTTTGGTCATTAATTATCCTTTTGTTCATTCAATAGCCAGAAATCAGCGCTGATCTTATAGCAAAGCCTATTCTCACTTTGCGTCTCTCTTCACGATCTTTAACAAAATTAAAATAATGTTTTATAAAAAATGATATAAAATTAATTTTTATAAAAGACAACTTCTACATAGACAGCTCCGGAACCTCTAAATGAAAGCTGATCCCATTACCGTAACAAAAGTAGCGGCAAAACGTCCTTTTCATGTCCTGGTGAAACCGGTAGGGCCGGTGTGTAACTTAGCCTGCGACTACTGTTTTTATCTGGATAAAACCGGGTTGTATCCCGGTAATACCTGCTTCGAAATGCGAGACGAGGTGTTGGTGGCTCATATCCGCAACTATATTGAGAGCCAGCCAGTACATTGTAAAGAAGTTACCTTTGGCTGGCAGGGAGGAGAGCCGACATTGCGTGGCGTGCACTTTTTCCGTCGGGTGGTGGCACTACAGCAGAAGTATGTCCGGCCGGGAATGAAGATTGTCAATACGTTGCAGACTAACGGTGTACTACTCAATGATGAGTGGGGCATCTTTTTAAAGCAGCATCATTTTCTGGTTGGTATCAGCATTGATGGCGATGAGGCGCTGCATGATCACTACCGAAAAACAAACAGCGGTAAGGGGTCGTATCAGAAAGTCATCCGTGGTCTTAAGTGTCTGCAGAAACACGGTGTAGACGTAAATGTGCTGACGGTCATCCAGCAGCACAATGGTGATCACGCCCGCCGAGTATATCAACATCTGGTCGGTCTGGGCGTCCAGTTTATCCAGTTTATTCCGGTGGTGGAACCGGAGCCGGGCAAAGGGGTTTCATGCCGAAGCGTAAGCCCTGAGCAGTTCGGGCGTTTCATGTGTGAGGTGTTTGATTGCTGGCGCGAGAACGATATTGGACGAGTGTTTATCAGTCACTTTGACAATGCTCTGGGCATGTCGCTGGGCATGCCGTCGTCTTCCTGTGTTCATGCTTCGGTATGTGGTGAGAATCTGGTGGCAGAGCACAACGGTGATGTGTACAGCTGTGATCATCTGGTTTTTCCATCATTCCGGCTGGGTAACTTAGCGCAGGCTGATTACCCGGATCTGATCGTAACACCGGTACAGCAACAATTTGCGGCCAGTAAGCCAGAGGCTGCTCGTTTGCATTGCCTTAATTGCCCGGTCAGAGGGCTTTGTAACGGAGCCTGTCCGGCTCAGAGGGTTGACGAGCATGGCGAGGTATCTTTTACATCCGGCCACTATCTGTGTAAGGGGTATTACCAGTTCTTCAGTCATATCAGCCCTTACCTCTCAGCTATGGGGCAGTGCCTGAGAAGAGGTCTGCCGCCAGCGAATTATCAACGATTTTTGTCGTTATAACACTGTCCGTATATCGCTATGTATTCAAGGAGTTAATTTGGGCATTTCATTAAACCAATGGTTTCATTCCGGTGAGTGTTTTACTGGCAGGGCTGCGACACTGAATGTGTTATCCGTTCTGGCTGAAAAACAACTGACACAGATCAAAGGAGAGGCGCTCAGTTGCCCCTCTGATTACAGCGGGGCCCATTATTCTCAACAGACAGCCCGTATTGAACACCTGAGTCGCTTACTCATGGGGGTCATCCCGGCCAGTACTGAACTGGCGTCAGTTTGTGCTGAGATCAGAGAACAGATCATTATCGGAACCAATCCGGAAAGCAACGGGTTCTGGCAATGGCCGGTCAATTATGATCAACGTGTTGTCGAAATGGTCGCTCTGGCCATGGCGCTGACAGATGCGCGACAACAGTTCTGGGAGCCTCTTAATATCGGGGAAAAACAGAACCTGACAGACTGGCTGTTAACCGTACAAACGCTGGAAATACCACCTAATAACTGGCGCTGGTTCCGGGTACTTATTCTGACGAGTCTGGACAAACTGGGCGTCGAGATCGACAGGAGTGTACTGGAAGAGGACCTTGACTTTATTGATGCGTTGTATGGGCAGGATGGCTGGTATCAGGACGGAGCCTCCGGTGTGTTCGATTATTATAATCCCTTTGCTTTTCAGCTGTATGCGCTGGTTTACTGTCGCTGGAACGGTTATAAAGGACCTCGCTGTGAGCGTCTGCTGCAACGAGCCTGTGAATTTGCACAAACTTATCAGGTCTGGTTTGGCAGTGACGGTCAGCAGCTCTGTTATGGCCGTTCTCTTAATTACCGTTTTGCCAGTCTGGCTTTCTGGGCTGAGATGGCTCGCTGTGAGCATCCGGCTGTGGACGTTACCCGAGCCCGTGCCATCTGGCATCACGGAATGCGCTGGTGGGCCGGTAAGCCTATCTGGGAAGAAAATGGTCAATTGCTCCCTGGTTATGCCTATCCGAATCTGCTGACGACGGAGTTTTATACCAGCCCGGTGTCACCACTGCTGGCCTTTAAGGCATTTAACGCGCTGGCTTTATCAGAGAATCATGCTTTTTGGCTCGCAGACGTGGCAGAGATTCCCTCAGTGCATTCGCCGACCTGGATTGGTGAGTCACACCTTGTCTGGCGTAATAGAGGCTGCTACCTGATGACAAACGGGCCGGCGAGCAGTGAACTGCGTCACTGTGAGGATAAATACAGTAAGTTTGCGTACAGCTCTGATCATGGCTTTAGTGTGGAGTCTACGCGCTGGATCGATCAGGGTTGGGCCGGGGATAATATAATGGCTGTTCAGCATCCGCAAACGGGTCAGTGGATAGGCAGGAGCCGGAATTTGTCCGCTTACCGGGAGGGGGATGCGCTGGTTTCAGTATGGAGCCCTTTTGACGGATGTACGATTAATGTTGTGCAGACCCTGCATGACGGAAAGGAAAGACGCCGGGTGGAAGTCTCTGCTGAGGAAGAGCTTCATCTTATCATCACAGGGTATGCGGTCGATAAATGGGTTCCATGGTATTCCCACCTTGAAGAGCAGGAGCCCAAGATATGCAGTAACCGGCTATTTAGTGAAATGAAAATAACGCAGGGGTCAGGGACGACACATATTTACCCATGTGCTCCGAATACGAATTTACTTTATATTCACGCTTGTGTTCCTGCAGTGGTTACACCTGTTACCAAAGGTAAATCGATTATAGAAGTCGAGTTGTTTGCTGGCTGTACTAAAAATTAGTGAGTGATACAACAAGATAATGGTAAGAAAGTCTTTTTTTTTATAGAACCTTGTTTTAAATTGATCCCAATTTTTAAAATAGGGTCTACGGACTCTATTTCTTTTTACTGTGTTGATAAGCTAATCTACAGATTGATATTCAACATGTTTATTGCTGCCTGTTGGCTATATGAACAAGCAATTAACAATATATAGGGAATAATAATGTCAAATGGCAAACAGCCTGAATCTGTTTCTTCGGTATTAAAAACATTTGCAATTTTACAGGCTCTAAGTACGCAAAAAGACATTGGAATCAGTGAGCTGGCACAAAAACTGATGATGTCTAAAAGTACCGTATACCGCTTTCTTCAGACCATGAAAACACTGGGGTATGTGGATCAGGACGGCGAAAGTGAGAACTATTCTCTGACTCTCAAACTATTTGAGTTAGGTTCAAGTGCTCTGGAGTATGTGGATCTTGTCGATATTGCGGATATTGAGATGCGCCGTATTTCTGAACTGACCATGGAAGCTCTGCACCTTGGTGCTCTTGATGGCGACAGCATTATTTATATTCATAAGATCGATTCAAAATACAACCTGCGTATGCAGTCTCGTATAGGACGCCGCAATCCACTGTATTCAACCGCAATTGGTAAAGTTCTGCTGGCGGAAAGATCCGAAGAGGAAGTACGTGACATTCTGGCGGATGTGGCGTTTGCTAAATCAACAGAGCTGACTCACGAGAATATCGATTCTCTGTTAAGTGAATTGCCGAAGGTTAAAGAGCAGGGGTATGGTGAAGATAACGAGGAGCAGGAAGTAGGGTTGCGTTGTCTGGCTGTCCCTGTTTATGACCGCTTTAACTGTGTCGTCGCAGGCCTGAGTATCTCTCTTCCTACGATCCGTTTTACTGACGAAAAGAAAGAAACGTATATCTCTGAACTGCATGCGGCTGCGGGACGGATTTCGGAGAAACTTGGTTGTCGTAACTATCCCCATAAAGGGTGATCCCACCGTCTTCTTCATACGTTAAGGCTCCGGATAATCCGGAGCTTTTTATTGGTATCAAAAAAAGCCTGCGTATATTACGCAGGCTTGGATTTAGACACAATGATGGTGTCAAAGGGATATCACACAGAGCAATATCATGCTGCTGCCTGTTTAGCTGTGCCCTCCTTTGCTTTCTGACGAGCTCCAAGAACCAGAGTCAGGCCAAATGAAACAGCAAAGGACACAATCATACCAATTACATAAACGCTGATGCTGTCAGGACGGATAGAGATAATACCCGGCAGACCTGCTGCACCCAGAGCCTGAGCTTTTACGTTGAACATAGTCAGGAACGCGCTTGAGATAGCCGCCGCGCAGATAGCTGCGATGAACGGGTAGCGTAGTTTCAGGTTCACACCGAACATGGCTGGTTCAGTAATACCCAGTAGCGCAGTGATACCAGATGGTAGTGCAACACCTTTAGTTTTCACATCCTTAGTTGTCATACCAACAGCCAGAGCCGCTGCGCCCTGAGCGATGTTAGACATAGCTGCGATAGGGAAGATGAAGGTACCGCCAGTGACTGCGATATCTGCCAGCAGTTGAGTCTCGATAGCGATGAAGCTGTGGTGCATACCAGTGATAACGAATGGCGCGTAGATAAAGCCAAACAGAGCACCACCAACAAAACCAGCAGAATCGTACAGCCAGTTCAGACCATCACCCAGCAGGAAGCCGATATCACGAGTTGCAGGGCCAACCAGAGTAAAGGTTAGGAAACCGGTGATAAAGATAGCCAACATTGGTGTCAGCAGGTTGTCCAGTACAGACGGGATAACGCTGCGCAGGCCATTTTCCACTTTAGCCAGAATAAAGGCACACACCAGTACCGGTAGAACTGAACCCTGATAACCCACTTTCTGGATTTCAAAGCCGAACACGTTCCACGTAGGGATAGTACCGGCAACACTGGCTCCACCGAAGCCCCAGCCATTCAGCAGGTCAGGGTGAACCATCAGCATACCCAGTGCCGCACCCAGGAATGGGTTACCGCCAAACTTCTTCGATGCAGAGAAAGCAAGCAGAACCGGCAGGTAAACAAAAGGAGCGTTAGCGAAAGTGTTAATCATACTTGCCAGGTCGGCCATGCCAGGGTTGGCATCAATCAGAGACATGCCGTCGATGAACAGGCCTTTAGCCGTCAGCACGTTAAACAGACCCATCAACAGACCGCCAGCCACGATAGCCGGAATGATCGGTACGAAAATATCTGACAGGCCTTTTACTGCGCGTTGAACGACGTTCTGTTTCTGAGCACCGGCTGCCGCAACATCACGGGTAGACATTTCAGCCATTCCGGTCAGTGCTGCCACTTCAGCGTAAACTTTGTTGACGATGCCTGAACCAAAGATAATTTGATACTGACCAGCAACCTTAAACTGGCCTTTAACACCGTCAAGGTTTTCGATCGCGTCTTCCTGAATAAGAGACTCATCTTTTACGGAAAGACGAAGGCGGGTGGCACAGTGTGCCAGAGCTTCCAGGTTGGCCTTGCCACCAATCAGCTCTAAAAGTTCTTTTGCTACTGTAGGGTAGTTCATAACTTTACTTACTCCAGTTATTTCTCTGTTTAAAGTATCGCCCATTTCATTGCTGTTTTTGTATCAAAATGGACTTTCGGGAACGTTTGCAGAACTAGTTTTTGCGAAAGCGGCGTGTGAGTCAAAGCGTATCCAGTGGAAGTGTGATTACGATCCTTATTTCTTTTGAGATCTCTATTGGAGTGTGATCAATATCTACTATCTTTTGTGGGGAATAATTGTCAAAATTGCAATCCATTGCAAAAACAATAATAAGGTAAAAAATACATGGCGAGTCTACATGATGTGGCTAAGCTGGCTGGCGTTTCTAAGTCAACGGTATCTCGTGCAATCAATGATGAGTATGGTGTAAAAGAAAGTACCAAAATCAAAGTAAGAAAAGCCATCGAAGAATGCGGTTATGTGGTCAACCAGGTTGCAAAAGACCTGAAGTCGCAGAAAACTAATTTGATAGGGGTTATCGTTCCCCGAGTGTCGTCAAGTGCGGTATCACAAGGTGTAGACGGGCTTAGCCGGATATTTGATCAGGCAAATAAGCATGTATTGTTGGCGAATAGTCAGCAGAGCAATGAGAAAGAAATTGAGTTTATTCAGCTATTTAACCAGAAGCGGGTTGAAGGCATTATCCTGTATGCGACTCATTTAGATCAGGATCTGGTTAAAGTGATTAAGCAGTCCCAGGCTCCCGTCGTTCTGGTGGGGCAGGATGGCTCCTTCTTTGATATTCCTAGTGTGATTCACGACGATAACCGGGTCGGTTTTGCTGCTGGCCAACGATTGGTCGATGCCGGGGCGACGAACATTGGTTTTATCGGGGTTCAGAGTGAAGATATCGCGGTTGACTCCATGCGTTTTCTGGGGTTGGCTCAGGCATTACAGTTCGCCGGATTGGGAGATCCTCTGTTTCATAGCCGCGGTACATTCTTTATTGAGTCTGGTTATGAGCAAATGCGTCAGTTGCTGGTGGATTATCCACAAGTAAATGGGGTATTTTGTGCGACAGATAGAATTGCTGTCGGTGCTATTAAAGCGATTCTGGAAGCGGGTAAAGAACCTGGTAAAGATATTAAAGTGTTGGGTGTCGGTAATGATGAACTGGGCTTTATTTCCCGGCCATCGCTGTCAACATTCAATTATGCCTTTGATTCTGCTGGAGAAACATCAGCAGATGTATTGTTGGATCTTGTCGAGGGTAAGCAACAACACACCAGTAAAGTTGTGCTGAGTTTCCAGGCTGTAGAGCGGGAAACGTGTTAATTCCTAGCCGGTTAACTTATTAATGAGAACGTTCCCGGTTTTGTCTGTACCTGCCTACCATTATTTTCACTTTTATACCGGTGTTGATGCATATTCGGCTGATGTTTCTAACGAAATGAAGCCGAAGGGTTTTTAACTATCGATTTTGTCCTACTATCTACTAGTGTAGGGCGTGCCCTATGTGAACACTCAGAGACCGATAAGGATGCAGCATGACAAACAAATATATCCCACCCAAAACCTGGACAATGGATGATGAAAATGGCGGGCAATGGGCGAGTATCAACAGACCTGATTCCGGAGCCCGGCATGAGAAAACGCTCCCTGTAGGTAAGCATCCGATTCAGTTGTATTCGATGGGGACACCTAACGGACAAAAAGTCACGATTATGCTGGAAGAACTGCTGGCTTTGGGTGTGAAAGAAGCCGAGTACGATGCGTTCCTGATCAGAATCGGTGATGGAGACCAGTTTGGTTCGGGGTTTGTTGAGGTGAATCCAAATTCCAAAATTCCGGCGATGGTGGATCGCTCCGGTGATGAACCTGTTAATGTGTTCGAATCCGGTAATATTCTTTTTTATCTGGCAGAAAAATTTGGTCATTTTTTACCAAAAGACGTTTCTGACCGGGCCAAGGTGATGAACTGGTTATTTTGGTTGCAAGGCTCTGCTCCATTCCTTGGAGGTGGATTTGGTCACTTTTTCGCGTATGCACCGGAAAAATTTGAGTATCCAATCAACCGCTTTACGATGGAAGTAAAGCGTCAGTTAGATGTATTGGATAAGCAGTTAGCAAAGCATACCTTTATCGCCGGAGAAGAATACAGTATTGCTGATATCGCGGTGTGGCCCTGGTACGGTAATCTGGCTCTGGGGAATTCTTACAGCCAGGCTGATGAATTTCTGGATGTTAAGAGTTATCAACATGTGCAGCGTTGGGCCAGCATGGTTTCGGAACGTTCTGCCGTGCAGCGCGGACGAATTGTCAATAAGCCGATGGGTGAGGAATGGGAAGCGATTGCTGAGCGTCATAGTGCAGCAGATATTGATGTAGCGCTTAACAAGCGTCCGGAATAGTCTGTTAATGCAATATATGCTTTAAAACAAATAGCCGGCTTAATTAAGCCGGCTATTTTATTTCAGGGGAGGAGGGTTAATTTACCATTTTCAACTGTGGTTGCTTCTTCGTAGCAGGCACGCCGGAATCAATGAATTCATCATGTAAGGCCTGAATCGCCTGATGATACAACTCATCTTCAACCACAAACTGAACGTTCACATTACGCATAGAAGAGTGTGCCGCAATCGGTGAAATATCATCATCCATCAATGCCAGCATGCCCTTAGATAAAGCCGTGTTGGTATTGATAGATGCACCGATGACGGAAACCAGTGCGACCATTTTGCCTTTGATGGACGCATTCGGATAACGTTTTTCAACTCTATACAGTGCCTTGTTCAGGCTTTTTTCACCACCTTTCAGGTAATAAGTGATTGAGTTAGCGTTCATCTCTTTACCGATCAGATTAACATGTTCATCGGCAATGACTTCCATAATCTCATAGCTGACATTATCTACCCGGCCAACCATAGCCTGATCAAAGACATGCAGAGCAAACACCTTGTCTTTACCTGCGATGATCTCGATTTTCTCTTTTTCCGGCTGGAACTGCTGTGAAATCAGGGTTCCTTTATGATCCGGTTCAAAGGTGTTTTTGATGCATAGTTCGATATCGTTCTGGCGTAGTCCTGCCGCTGCGTTTGGGTGAATTGCTTCCATACCCAGGTTGGCAAGCTGGTCTGCGACATCGAAGTTGGTTGTGCCCATAGGACGTACTTTGTCGGTACCTACAATACGAGGGTCAGCCGTACTTAGATGATATTCTTTGTGAATGATCGCCTGGTCCGCTTTGGTCAGACAAGCAATACGGCTGAATGTCATTTCGCTGTAGCCACGGTCATAGGTTTTCATCAGGCCTTCATCGCAATAAGCGTAGCCGGTGACAATCGGCAGCTCTTTCTCAACATTAATCGTTTCGAAGGCATTCAGAATAACGTTATCCAGTGAACCGGACGCTTTATCTGACCAGCCAGACAGGTCAACAAATTTGGCGTTGATCCCTAATGTCTTCAGCTTAAGTGCCGTATTATACGCACTGTGTGCCTCACCGATTGAAGACAGGAATTCCCGTATTTGCGGCAGATAGTGGCGCAGGGAAAACTGACCGTATCGGCAGGTTTCCATAATATTATTGATGCAGTTTATCGCTTCACTGATCCGTGAACGGACAAAGTTATCTGCCCGCAGACGGGTAATTGGATCCGCAAACAGATTTTCATTAATCAGTAGCAAGCGATGTTGCAGCGCTTCTGTTGCTTCTTTCCACTTCTCGTCACGTTTGGCGACGTATTTGTAAATACCCGGTTTGCCGGAGCGTTTGCATTCAAGCAATGCATCGGTAATACCACCATAAGCCGATACTACAAATACCCGGTTATATGGGTTAGCAGGACGAAGCATTATATTGTCTAAAACGGCATCAAACTCCGTCATTGATGTACCGCCGATCTTCTCTACGGTATAAGTCATGATATCCTTCTCTCGTTCTGTTTTTGTCCCCGTAACGGCTTATATATGGCGTTCAAAACCATTAGATATACACAGCCTCTCATGTGCCGATTTTTGCTCATGAGTATGATTTCTATGGGGAATATTAGTGTTAAAAACAGGGGCGTAGCTACGCCCCTTTCCTCAGTTGTACTTCGGTGGGATTAGTCAACCAGAGGGTAAACGCCGTTCTCGTCGTGAACTTCAGCGCCTGTTATCGGTGGGTTAAATACACATGCCATTACCATTTCCTTATCTTTATAAGCGCGAAGGTAGTGTTCATCGTGTTTATCCAGAATATACAGTGTACCCGGTTTGATCGGATAGGTTTCGCCACCGACCACTTCGATCTCACCTTCACCACTCATACAGTACACAGATTCAAGATGGTTCTGATAATGAATATGTGTTTCTGTATCTTCATAAATCGTTGTAATATGGAAAGAAAATCCCATGTTGTCATCTTTCAGAAGCATACGAACACTTTCCCATGTTCCGGTTTCTGCAACAACACGGCGTTCGCTGTCTCTACACTCTTCCAGAGTTCTTACTATCATTGTTAATTCCTTACCTTAAGATGCTTTTTTCAGAGTTTTCTCGGCAATTTTTTCCGCTGCCTTATCAAAAATAGACAGGCCTTTTTCCAGCTCGGATTCGCTGATGGTCAGCGGACAGAAGAACTTAACGACTTCATCATCCGGACCTGCGGTTTCGATGATCATGCCGTTATCAAAACAGGCGGCAGATATCGCAGAGGCGATGTCTCCGCTCTTACATTCAATGCCAGACATCATTCCACGACCTTTACCTTTCACAAACAGTGACGGGTAACGTTTCAGTGAACGTTGGATAACGGTATTGATCTGCTGAGAACGTGCAGCAATATGCTGTTCAAAGTCAGGTGTTGACCAGTAAGTCTCAATCGCTTTGGCCGCTGTCACAAAGGCATGGTTGTTACCACGGAATGTACCGTTGTGCTCGCCCGGCTTCCAGACATCCAGTTCTGGTTTCAGCAGAACGACAGCCATCGGCAGGCCGTAGCCACCAATTGATTTTGACAGCGTTACGATGTCTGGCTTAATGCCTGATGGTTCAAAGCTGAAGAACGTACCCGTACGACCACAGCCAGCCTGAATGTCATCGACAATGACCAGAATGTCGTGCTGTTGACAGATTTTGCTTAGCTTCTGTAGCCACTGATTAGACGCGGCATTCAGACCACCTTCACCCTGAACGACTTCCAGTAGTACTGCGGCTGGCTTATCCAGACCGCCAGAGTTATCGTTTAGCATGGTTTCAAACAGAGCCAGACCATCGATATCGGCATAACCTTCGTATGGGATACGGCTGATTCCCGCAAGAGGCATACCTGCACCACCACGGTGATGCTGGTTACCGGTTGCTGCCAGTGCGCCATTGCTACAGCCGTGGAAACCGTTGGTAAAGGCTACAATGTTGGTGCGGCCCGTCACTTTACGAGCCAGCTTCATTGCGGCTTCGACGGCGTTAGTACCGGTTGGGCCGGTAAACTGAACCTTGTAATTAAGCTCTCTTGGTTCAAGAATATGTTTATTCAGTACTGTTAAGAAATTCGCTTTCGCATCAGAGTGCATGTCCAGGCCATGAGTAATACCATCCATCTCTATGTACTCAAGCAGTGCTTGTTTAAACACTGGGTTATTGTGTCCATAGTTCAGAGAGCCTGCACCTGCCAGGAAGTCGAGGTAACGAGCGCCTTCTTCTGTTTCCAGCCAGCATCCTTTTGCTTTGTTAAATACGACCGGGAAGTTATTTGAATAAGAGCGAACTTTCGATTCCTGCTTCTTGAAGATATCCATGTTGGGACCGTTGCTATTCCTATTTAGTGAATGAATGTAGTTATCCGTACCAGCCCATTATCGGGTGACTGGTATGGATATTAAGTTTTTGTTTAATTAGCGATTTTTAGATAATGGGATGTGATACAGATATTCAGTATCGTGTTTTCCCTGAAAGTGTTCATCTTCGTCCAGAAACGTCGTAACAGAACCGTTACTGCCTTGTGACTTGTCCAGTTTCTTAAACAGACTCCATGAACCCTTGTTATCTTTTGTAATCGTGGTTTCAACTGCTTCAACCTGCTGCAGGTTGTCACGCATCAGAAGTTCTTTCAGCATATGAAAAGCCAGCCCTTTCCCCCGGTATTGCGGAGAAACGGCGACCTGCCATACGAACAGGTGTGCGTTATTATCCGGCTTCAGATAACCGGAAATAAACCCGGCAACGTTACCGTCATGCAGCGCCAACACACAGGTCTTGTTGAAATGTGATGACTGTAAAAAGTTACAGTACGATGAGTTCACGTCCAGAGGAGGACAGCTCGCAATTAGCTGGTGGATACTATCCCCATCTTTGATGTTCGGAACGCGAAAAACCCATTGATCTTTTTCCTGCTTTAAAATTTCCGGGTACGCTACCCAAGGTGCTGTAGTAATCATTGTTGGCCACATAATCCATTAGAGGTCTAATTAAATTTGCCTTTATTATGGTAGGGTGATGCAGGGAAATATCAACCCCTATTTATTTTTTTATCGGTTTTTTGGATATAAAGTGTTGATATTAGTGGTTTTATTCATTAAAAATAATTTCCTGTCTAAACTTTAGAGTTCAAATAAAAATGCAATATAAATGAAACACAGAGGCATTAAAGTGTGAGGTTGAAACCAAGAGTGAGGCGGGAAGTGAAGCCTGTTTTCGCTGATAAAAACAGGCGGAAAAAGCAAAAAGGAGAGAGGTATTTGGAGTGTCAGCGGGGTTACTCAGAGCAAGGGTGGCAATGCGCTGTATTAATAATCGGTAATGACCATTTCTCCTGCTTGTTGCAGGCTGTAGGCCGTCAATGGATTAATATCCATAACCAGTTGTTCCACTTGTCTGATTGCATTAATGCTGGAACTGTTTTTACGGTAGCTCAGATAAATAGGGCGATGCCATTCATCTATCCCTTCCACTTTATGCAACTGACCTGATGCGAGAAACGGTTCTACCATCGAAACGGGTAAATAGGCTGCTCCCCCTTTCTCCAGAATAAAATCCAGCGCAATCCGTCCGGTTGAGGTACGCAGAAAAGGAGCCGGAATCGAAGGGTGGCGTTCGGCGTGCTCAGATGAGAAACGGGTGCCCCAGTCGACATAGATATATTTATGCCGGAAAGCGTCTTCTGCAGAGCAGGGCGTTGTTGAAACCAGTGTTAATACCAGATCGGCGATTTCCCTGCATTTCAGTTCTTCAGATTTTAGCGGGTCGAGTATGAATGCTAAATCGAGGGTTCTTTCAACCAGATGACGGTTCAGTTGCTCTCTGGTCAGTGCTTCAGCAATAAAACCATAGCCGTTAAAAGCATCGGTGACCACGCTGAGGCAGTTTTGCAGGTAGGCGTCCCAAATATTCGGAGTCCCGCCAATAGTCAATTGGAGGGCTTTGCCATTTTCCAGTGACAGGTCAAATTTAGCCTGCTCCAGAGAGGTGACCATCACCTCGGCATAGCTGATAAGGCGTTCACCAGAGGAGGTCAGTTTTATTGCATTTCGATCCCGGATAAACAGGGTGGTATCGAAGTAAGTTTCTAACTGTTTGATCCTGGCGCTGACGGCGGCTTGAGTAATATACAGGTTCTCTGCTGCACGTCCGAAATGCCGTTCTCTGACGACTTCCAGAAAGGTTCGAAAAACTTTTACATCCATAGTGATTATCTCAACATTTTCTGGTTGAAGATTAACAATAATTCCTTGTTGTGACGATAAAAAAGTTTTGATTTTCTTTTTTGAAAATAAAGCCTACTTTTCGCCTTAATTCAATAGTGACAATAGATGTGAGGTCAACATGGCTGAGATAGAGATCCGCATGGGCGAAAAGCGTTTTTACGATAACAAAGCCTTTCCTCGGGGGTTTGCTAAATCGGGCAACTTTACTATTCTGGAAGAAGAGCTGCTGATTTATTACGGCGATACACTGGCTGGGTTAGAGGCCGGAATTCTGGAGGCAGAGAGTAAGGAAGAGAAGCATTTTCTGAAGGTCTTGGAAGACCATGGCAAAGCACAGACTAAGCTTGAAAAAGCATGGCTGAAATACATTAAGTATGCGCGTGGCAGAAAACAATTTCATACTCTGAATAGTAAAAAATCAACAACCAGCCAGAGTCTGGTTGAACTAGAAGACGAACCCAATACGCTTTACGAGGATTAAGTATTGCATATCTGCTTTATTATGTACCCGTGGGAGAAAGTGACTCCTGATACGGATACAACATTAAGACTGGTGCATGAATGTGCAGCCCGGGGTCATACGGTTGCGATAACCACCACCAGTGGACTGACTATCCGTGACAGTATCGTATATGGGTTTTGTCAGGTGATTAAGAAAGGCCAAAAAATCTCGGATAATATTCCGCGATTTTATCGGCAGGCGGAGTTCCAGAAAAGACGGCTGCCGATGGCTGGGTTTGATGTGATATTCATGCGTGCAAACCCACCTCTGGATAACCTGGCCCTGAATTTTCTGGATTCGATTAAAAACGACACCCTGATAGTGAATGATATTGAAGGGTTACGTATGGCCAATAACAAACTCTATACCGCCAGTATGGAGGGCGTGGCCAGTGAGTATATTCCGGCGACTCATGTGTCTAAAAACCGGGATTACTTACAAAGGGTATTGGAAGAAAGTAGCAGTGAGAAAATGATCCTCAAGCCTCTGAACGGGTTTGGCGGTCATGGTGTCATTGTGATTGAAAAGAGCGCACGACAAAACTTTCGCTCACTGCTGGATTTCTACATTGGTACCGGTGATCAGAGTAACTATGTCATCCTCCAGGATTACATTGAAGGTGCCGAAGAGGGTGATAAACGAATTCTGATGCTGAATGGTGAGCCTATTGGTGCGATGAAACGCGTTCCTGCTAAGGATGAATTTCGTTCTAACGTGCATGCCGGCGGGACTGTTGTGAGGCATTCTATCACTAAGGAAGAACGGCGTCTTTGTGTCGCTATCGGCCCGAAACTGGTTCGGGACGGGCTGTATTTCACCGGGCTGGACGTGATAGGTAATAAGCTGGTAGAGGTTAATGTTCTGAGTCCGGGCGGGATTATGCGTATTAATAAACTGAACCGGGTACGCCTTCAGCGTCACGTTGTTGATTTTGTTGAAAATATTGTCACTTCTAAGGACTTTGTCCTACAAAGGAAAAATGCCTTCAGAAGAGCTGTGGAAGACGCCAATATTGAACACTAATCCGAGTTACTCTCTAGAAGAGATGATTCAGTTGATAGAGCAGGAAAAGCCGTTTACCGGATGGCTTTCCGGCTCTGGTTGCCTGGTTAAAATTGAAGAATATTTACCCGTTGTTTGTACCGCCATTCATGCTGGTCACGGTATGCGTTCTGAGCTGGAAAAACAGTGCCAGTTATCAGAACAAGAGCGTCTTTTCGAAGAAGATCCCTTCACTGATGAGATGATCGCTTCTCAGCCTATTACGTTATACGGGCTCGACTCCCGGTTTGAGTATGATCTCAACCGACCTAAGAGTCTCAGTACGTATTACAAATCGGCATGGAGCAAGAAAGTCTGGTCCAGACCACTATCTGACTCACAGCGGCAAAAGAGCCACAGCAAACATGAGTTGTTTTATCTGCTGTATGAGGCTTTGATCGGAAAGCTGGAGTCTAAATTCGGACTGGTGATTGTGTTCGATTTGCATTCCTATAATCATCACCGGATCACCAAGCCTAGCCCGGTATTTAATATAGGCAGCACACAGATTGATATGGAGCGCTGGGAACCAGTAGTAAAAAAATTCACTAGCGAGCTCAGGCAGATAGGGTTGCCTAACCTGACATGCAGTGCGGAAGTCGATGCGGTTTTTGAGGGGCGGGGATACCTTATTGCCCATACCAACGCTCATTTTGACCGAACTCTGGTGTTACCTACGGAAGTAAAGAAAATCTTTATGGATGAAGACAGCGGAGAAGTGTATCCGCTGGTTCTGGAGGCGCTTCAGATAGGGTTAAAGCAGGCTATCAGTAATACCAGTGCCTATTTTCAGCGTCGCTTTAACCTGAAAACCCGGGTTAAAAAAGCTGATATGCTGAGTTCACAGATAGAGCCTGCGGTTTTGTCGGTGGACAAGGCTTTGTATCGCCTGGCGCAAAAGATAGAAACGCTGAAGTATGTGAACCCGACCAATCTGGTGAAAGAAAGGACTCGTTTTTTTGCTTCTCCGGGCCGGTATAAACCGAATTACCGTTATCGTCAGTTGCCGATCAATGCCAATGATTTTAAGCATCAGTTGTATAAGTTGCCGATCGAAAATATCGCAGATCCGGAGATGCGGCTGCTGTACAGCGATATGGTCAATCAGATGAGTGAAAAAATCGATCTGCTGACCAGTGTCGGACAGGAAGCATTTCTATTTAACTCGCTGAAATATCATGGGCGGCCTGACAGTATCGCGGTAAAAAACGCCCAGTTTTTGTTGTATGCCAAAACGCTGCAGGAAGAGACCGGAGACGTGTTCACTTCCGCTGATGCAAGAGCAAGAATGGTGGAGGCTGCAAAAGAATGGGGAATGAAATGCCGTATTCAGGAAACCAGTTCTCTGGCAGCAAGAGCAATGGTGTCATCCGTGCCACCGACACTGTACCTGAATAACACCGCTCAGTTTTCCGCCGCGGAAACCAACCGGCTTATTCAGCATGAGCTGGGTGTGCATATGGCGACGACCCTGAACGCAAAAATGCAGCCGCTGAAGATCTTCCGGCTGGGCCTGCCGGGTTCGACCTTTACTCAGGAAGGGATGGCCATCCTGGCCGAATATCAGGCAGGGTATATGTCGCACGAGCGTCTGAGGACGCTTGCTGTCAGGGTATTGGCGGTTAACTCCATGCTTAAAGAACAGGACTTTTATCAGACCTATTCTTATCTGGCGGATGAGCTGGGGTTAGACAAGGACATGGCATTCACCACCACCACCCGGGTGTACCGGGGTGGTGGATTTACCAAAGATCACCTGTATCTGGCCGGATTTATTGAGATGTTACATCAGGCGCAGCAGCGCTCTCTGGACAACCTGCTGATAGGAAAGTGCAGCTGGAAATACCATGACCTGATAGATGAGCTGGTAGAACGAAAATGGTTGCAGTCACCACATTACCGGTTTGATGTGTCGGATAACAGCACCGAACCGGTTCTGATGTACCTGATAGATTCTCTGCAGCCGGCAGCCTGATCGGAATACGGCAGTCAGGCACGGGACAGATCCTGATACAGTACCAGTCTGTCATGTTATAGTAGCCGGAAGATTTTGCTTACCCACAACACAGGACAGTGATATGCAATATTTTCCGGTTTTTTTGCGCCTTTCAGACAGGCAGGTATTAGTGGTTGGCGGGGGGGATGTCGCCTGCCGGAAAGTGGATCTTCTGCTACGTGCGAACGCTAATATCACTGTGATTTCTAAAGAGCTTCACCCCCACCTTGCCGGGTATGTCGATGCCGAACGTATCCGCTATATCCATAAGCATTATGAACAGAGTGATCTGGACGGGTTTGATCAAATCTGGGCGACAACGGATCAGAGGGACGTGAATCACCAGATTTATACCGATGCCACGGCCCGCGGCTTGTGGGTGAATACTGTCGACGATCCGCAATACTGCCATTTTATTACCCCTTCAATGGTGGATCGCAGTCCGATCCAGGTTGCGATTTCCAGCGGAGGAGCCTCTCCGGTGCTGGTACGGTATATTCGGGAAAATCTGGAAACGATATTGCCGCAGAATTTATCGTTGCTGGCTGAATTTTCGGGAAAACAACGTAACCGGATTAAACAATATTATTCTACGGTTGATGAACGACGTAAATTTTGGGAGCGATTTTTCCGATCACCGGAACTGGAAAATATAACTTGTGAATCAGAACTGGAAAATATATTTCAAAATCACCTGAAAAATAATAATTCAGAAGAACAATCTATTATTTATATTCAGGTAGGTAAGGATCCAGAATTATTGACAATAAAAGCCTTGCGGCTGATGCAGCAGTCAGAATTTATTTTATACGGCGATGACTGTGCTGATATTTTTGTGGATCTTTGCCGCCGGGACGCAGACAGAGAAAAAACGGCGGATAAGCTGCTATGGAGCCGGGCAGGGGCACTGGCTAAATCCGGACAGAGAGTGGTGATTTTATCGACTAAAGCGCTGGATGAACACGGGATAAAAGTGCCGGATGCTATCTCTTCCGGGATAATTTTTTTATCGGCACAGGACGCCTGTTAGCTAAGTTATAACTAACTGATAAATTTAATGATTTATATCTGTTTTTATTATTTTAACCTCAAAATATATCCCCTACCCCTTTAGAGGTGTTTTTGGGCGAAATTGACTTAAATCAATATTATGATCGATTTCTTCACTAAAACTGCTCCCAGTTACGTATCCGGGAGCAGGACATTTTATGTGCGGAAAAATGAAGCTTGTCGTCATAGGCAATGGCATGGTTGGCCATCGCTATATAGAAGACCTTGTTGAAAAAGCAGATACCTCAAAATTTGAAATTACCGTTTTTTGTGAAGAACCACGAGTGGCATACGATCGAGTGCACTTATCTTCGTATTTTTCTCACCATACTTCTGACGAATTATCATTAGTTAAATCTGGCTTCTACGAAAATAACGGTATTAATATTTTAGTTGGTGAAAAAGCGATTAATATTAATCGGGAAAAACAGATTGTTTTTTCTAATAGCGGACGAGAAGTATCGTACGACAAATTAATATTAGCGACAGGCTCATATCCATGGGTTCCGCCAATTAAAGGGTCTGAAAATAAAGACTGTTTTGTTTACCGTACGATTGAAGATCTGAAAGCCATTGAAACCACTGCCAAGAAAAGTAAAAGCGGTGTGGTTGTTGGTGGCGGCTTGCTGGGGCTGGAGGCGGCCGGTGCCCTCAAGGCGCTGGGCGTGGAAACCCATGTGATTGAATTTGCGCCTGTGCTGATGGCTGAACAGCTGGATCAGCAGGGTGGCATGCAACTGCGTAAGAAAATCGAAAGCATGGGTGTGCAGGTCCATACCAGCAAGAACACACAAGAAATTGTCGCTGGTGGCGACAATGCCCGTAATACCATGCAGTTTGCTGACGGAAGCAAGCTGGAAGTGGACTTTATCGTGTTCTCTACCGGTATCCGTCCACAGGATAAACTGGCCCGCCAGATGGAGCTGGACATTGCTCCCCGCGGCGGTATTGCCATCAATGACAGCTGTCAGACCTCGGATGAAAACATTTACGCTATTGGTGAATGTGCGTCATGGAACAGTCAGTTCTTCGGTCTGGTAGCCCCCGGTTACAAGATGGCGACAGTCGCCGTTGATCACCTGCTGGGTCATGACAGCCGGTTTGAAGGGGCTGACATGAGTGCCAAGCTGAAACTGCTGGGTGTGAAAGTGGGCAGTATCGGTGATGCCAATGGACGGACTCCGGGCTGTAAGAGCTACGTTTATCTGAATGAAGACGACGAAACTTACAAGCGCCTGATTGTTTCTGAAGATGGTAAGAAACTGCTTGGCGCAGTGCTGGTCGGAGATACCTCTGATTACGGCGATCTGCTCCAGCTGAAACTGAACGATATTGAACTGCCGGAAAATCCGGACTCACTGATCCTGCCAGCTCATGCCGGTGCAGAAAAACCGACTCTGGGAGCCGATGCTCTGCCTGAATCTGCTGTGATTTGTTCATGCTTTGACGTGACTAAGGGCAAGATTGCTCAGGCGGTAGCGGACGGGCATCACACCATCGGAGAGATTAAAGCAGCGACGGGGGCTGGTACCGGTTGTGGCGGTTGTGTGCCACTGGTGACCTCGGTGCTGAATGCTGAACTGGAAAAAGCCGGTGTTGAAGTGTGTAACGATATCTGTGAGCACTTCGCCTATTCGCGTCAGGAGCTGTTCCACCTGATCCGCATCGAAGGCATTCAGAGCTTTGACGAAATGCTCCAGAAACACGGTAAGGGCTATGGCTGCGAAACCTGTAAGCCGGCTATCGGTTCGATTCTGGCATCTTGCTGGGGGGATCATATCCTCAAACCTCAGCATGTCGGTCTCCACGATACCAACGATAACTTCCTGGGCAATATGCAGAAAGACGGTACTTATTCGGTGATTCCGCGAATGGCCGGTGGTGAAGTGACTCCTCAGGCTCTGGGCACACTGGCGGCCGTGGCAGAGGAATATAACCTGTATACCAAGGTAACCGGTGCTCAGCGTATTGGCCTGTTCGGAGTACAGAAAGATGACCTGCCGACGATCTGGGAAAAACTGATCGCCGCGGGATTTGAAACCGGGCAGGCATACGCTAAAGCACTGCGTATGGCGAAAACCTGTGTCGGCAGCACCTGGTGTCGTTACGGCGTTCAGGACAGCCTGGGCCTTGGTGTGATGATCGAGAACCGTTATAAAGGCATCCGTACGCCTCACAAGATGAAGTTTGGTGTTTCCGGATGTACCCGTGAATGTGCCGAAGCGCAGGGTAAAGATCTGGGTATTATCGCCACCGATGCAGGCTGGAACATGTATGTCTGCGGTAACGGTGGTATGAAGCCTCGTCATGCGGATCTGTTGGCATCGGATCTGGATGAGAAAACCCTGCTGCGATATATCGACCGTTTCATGATGTTCTACATTCGTACCGCAGACAAACTGCAACGTACTTCTGTCTGGCTGGATAATCTGGAAGGCGGTATCGATTACCTGAAAGAGGTCATTATTAACGACAAGCTGGGGATCAATGATCAGCTTGAGGACGATGTCGCCAGCCTGATTGAAAATTACCGTTGTGAGTGGAAAGACACCGTTGAAGACAGCGCTCAGTACCAGCGTTTTGCCCACTTCATCAACAGTGATCTCCGTGATGACAATGTGGTGTTCGTACCACAACGTGAGCAGCACAGACCGGCTACGTTTACTGAAAAACACCCGGAGATGAAAGGCGATATCCTACACGTACAACTGGAGAGTGAATCATGAGTCAGTGGCAGAAAATTTGTGATGTGAAAGACATTGTTCCGGGTACAGGTGTGTGTGCATTGGTCAACGGCGAGCAGGTCGCCTTGTTCCGCCCTTATGCGGATGAGCGGGTGTTTGCTATCCACAATATGGATCCATTTGCAAAATCTAATGTCCTGTCGCGTGGGATTATCTGTGAACATAAGGGCGAGCTATGGGTTGCCAGCCCGCTGAAAAAGCAGCGTTTCAGTCTGAATGACGGGCGCTGTCTTGAGGACGAGCGTTTTAGCGTTGCTTCTTATGACGCTCGTGTAACAGACGGTGTGGTAGAGATGCCGGTTTAAGCTCTTATGTTTTAAAACTTGTGGTTTAAACACTGACAGTTAAGAGATCCATAGCGGCTTGTGTTGCAAGCAGGCATGAGCCGCTATCAGTGTCTTAACTTATGAGGAAATTAAAATGTTTACGGATACTATTCAAAAGTGCGGTGATACCGCAGCACGGATTAAGCGTCTAGAAAAAGATAACCCGCTGGGCTTCTGGATCAGCTCTGCTATGGCTGGTGCCTATGTCGGTCTGGGTATTATTCTGATCTTTACCTTTGGTAACCTTGTTGATCCTTCTATTCGTCCAATTGTGATGGGGTCTACCTTTGGTATTGCGCTGACACTGGTGATCATTGCTGGTTCTGAGCTGTATACCGGTCACACCATGTTTTTATCACTGGGTGCAAAAACCGGGCAGATCAGCTGGGCTGACAATCTGAGAATTTTGCCAAAGACCTGGCTGGGCAACCTGATCGGTTCCGTCGCTGTTGCGGCACTGTTTATGTACGCCGGTGGTGGTAAACTGCTTCCGGATGCGACCAGCCTGGTACATAAAGTGGCACTGGCGAAAAGCACGGCACCCGCGACAGTTCTGTTTTTTAAAGGTATTCTATGTAACTGGCTGGTTTGTCTGGCTATCTGGATGTGCCAACGTACCGAAGGCAGCGCTCGTTTTATTGCTATCTGGTGGTGTCTGCTGGCGTTTATCGGTAGTGGTTATGAACACTCGATTGCCAACATGACTATCTTCGCTCTGTCCTGGTTTGGTGAAAGTGCTCAGGGTTACTCTCTGGCAGGTATCGGCCATAACCTGCTATGGGTGTCTTTGGGTAACGCGGTGTCAGGTGTTGTCTTTATGGGATTAGGCTACTGGTATGCAACACCGAAAGATGAGCGTCCGGTTGTGGTAGCTGAAGCGGGCCGTAATACACTGGCAACCAGCAAAGCATAAGGTACCAGTAATACTATAAGGAAAAAGTATGACGAATACTTCTGAACACTCGGTAATGGGTACAGTAGAGAAACGAACAAAAGGGCTCGTATCACTTGTCGGGGCAGGACCGGGCGACCCGGAACTGCTGACAATGAAAGCGTACCGGTTACTGAAACAGGCAGAAGTCGTCGTCTATGACCGTCTCGTCTCCCCGGAGATTATGGCACTGGTCAATCAGCAGGCTGAGCAGATCTATGTAGGTAAAAAACTGGATTATCATAGCGTGCCTCAGGACCAGATTAATCGAATCCTGGCTGAGCATGCCCTGAAGGGGAAGCATGTGGTGCGCCTGAAAGGGGGCGATCCGTTTATCTTCGGCCGTGGCGGTGAAGAGATCGAATGTCTGGCTGAGCAACATATTCGGTTTGAAATTGTTCCGGGGATCACGGCCGCTGCCGGTGCGACGGCTTACGCCGGGATCCCGCTGACTCACAGAGATTATTCTCAGGGAGTACAGTTTATTACCGGACACATCAAACAGGATGGTGATTATCTGTCCTGGTCGTCTCTGGCGCAGACCAATCACACCCTGGTGTTTTATATGGGGTTGAAGCAGAGCGGCCATATCAGTGAGCAACTGTTGTTAAACGGTTTGGAGGGCAGCACTCCCTGCGCGATTATTGAGAGAGGGACAACCGCTAAGCAGAAAGTATTTCTGACCACACTGACGGCATTACCGCAAGCGGCAAAACAGGCGGAAAGTCCGGCTCTTATCGTTGTGGGAAGTGTGGCAAAGCTGCATGAAAAGCTGAACTGGTTTGCGGCTGAATAAACCTATTCTTTTACCCAACTTATCAGAATACGCCACCTTCGGGTGGCATTTTTGTTACTTATCCGGAGTGTCCTAAAGTTATTTTAATCATCAGCTTCATCGTGCTATCTTTTCTATGAGAAATGCAGAAAGGACTACGCGGGTGCAATACGTCAAAATTAAAGAAGCTTTGCTGGAGCAGATTGATACCGGAATGTTGTCACCCGGGCAAAAATTACCATCAGAGAGAAAGTTAGCCGAAACGTTTGATACGACCAGGGTTACTCTGCGTGAAGCGCTTTCGTTACTTGAATCTGAAGGAAGGATTTACCGGGAAGATCGCCGTGGCTGGTTTATTTCACCACCACCGGTCTGTTATAACCCGGCACTGGCACTGACCTTTGAGGATATCGCCATTGCGGCTAACCGTAAGTTTGGTACTGAGCTGGTATCGGCCAAAACGATACTGGCGACAAAGCAGGCATCGGAACTGTTAGCCTTACCGCCTTTCAGCGATGTTCACCGCTTAGAGCGGGTGCGCTATCTGGATGATCGTCCTGTTGTGTATATGACCCATTTTATCAAGTCCGATCCTTTCCCCAACCTGCTGGACTTTGACCTGGCTGTATCTCTTACGAATGTTTATCACGATCATTTTGACACGCGTTATGGCAACACTCGTTACTGCATCAACATTACCTCACTGGTGGGAGATATGGCTCATGCTCTGAGAGCCACATCCGGCAGCCCGGCGATGCTGGTGAAAAAATTCAATTATGATCAGCATGGAACTCTGATTGACTGCTGTCTGGAATACTGGCGACATGATGCTATCTGTATTGAGTCAGAGGTTGAATTTTCCTGAGGGAGCCGGAAAACATGCCAGTACGGCAAAATCGCTTAACGGCCAAATAATGTCAATAACTGGGATAAATCGCCAGTGTAGATGCGTTCTCCATTCTCCATTTTTTGTTCCAACTTAAAATTAAGTCTATCGCATAACGAGGCACCATCTTTGGTGTAAGCAAGTGCAATAAGGCCTTGAACACGCTCGACCAACTCATGTTGCCGCTCGAGTTGGTCAGTTAAATGCGTAAATAATTTGAACATGAGTGACTTTTTACGCCACTCTGGTTTGAGGACAACGCTGGGGACATATAAATATACGGGGCCAGCGTACGTATCAGATACACCTCGAATATCTTCTTCCGCGAGTTTACCTTGGCGTAACAGTTCATATTCATGGGCATTCAACTTTATAAAGCCCACTTGTCCTATTAACTCTCCGGCTAAAATCGCACCACTAAACAGGTTTATGTTTTTGCTGCGCAACCTGCACCAGTGAGCAACTTCATTATCATTGGCGTGGTAATTGGCAATCCCGCTATCTGATAGCAGCACGGATGATATGACAATATCTTTGATCTGCCAGCCATGTTGTAAAAGCTGCGGATAACTCATACAAGTGATGTTTTTGGATGTGGCGATGCTTGCCTTGGCTTGTGTAAACCAGTCAGGTTCATTTAGCTTCTTGGCCACCACATAGTACCAATTAAACCACTCCAGCCATTCAAGGGTAGTGAAATTTGTTTTCATTAAAAGCGTGCTCATGCGCTGCGCTTTAAAAGTGTCAGGGTCACTTAATAGGTTTACCAAGGCCTCTTTTACATCGTCGGGGTACTGGCACTGATGTATGTTGGCCTGTGTATCGAAGAAATGAGTTAATTTGGATTCAAGAGCCATGGTGTCTCTTACGCCGTTTAATGATGCTGACAATGAGTAATACAAGAGCCCAGGTACTAACCCCTGAACCCAAAATAGAGTAAATTTCTGACATTGAAAACCATTTATGGTCTAGCAGTCGCTGGTACATTGTAAACAGATACGGCGCAATTTCGAACACAAATAAAATCAGTGCTATAAAAAATAAAATTTTATCTTCGTTACCCTGTCGTATTGCCTGACGAATATTGATCTTATGTTCTAAAAATTGTTGATTTTTATCATAAGTAACAAAGTGTTTTTCAATACCAAAGCTGTTGTCCAGTTTGTTGGCTAGGTTTTGTGCTGTAATGTAGCGGAATACGCGAATATCCCAAAATGGCATTGTGGTGGAAAACTCAGAGGTGAGCTGGTCCATGGTGGACATTTCAAGCAAGCGGCTGTCGCTGATTGCTTCGATGGTTTTCGTATTGGTTCTTAATACGGCCGCTTCCTTAAACGCCAGGATTTCCAAAACAAACAAGAAAACACTATCTGATGCCAGCGTTGCAACCTGATGATCACCTGGTCGGCGGTCAACTCTGAGTACACTTTTCTTACCTGCATAGATATCGCTGCTATTATATTGTGCAATGTTTAAAGAAGTCTGCTCAGCAACCTCGGGAGAGATAATCTGTGCATCCATATTTTCTGAGTTGTAGGTTTCACTGGCAAGGTAACTGGGCAGGATATCGGTGGGGATAGGCTGGCGTGTGGACAAGCATGTTTTGGCCGCTGATGATAATAATTGAATTCCAAATCGGTTTAGTAAATATTCATTCAGACCACAGCACTGCTGTTGACCCGTTTTCAGTATTAAGTTATCTGCCGATACCCGATCCAATAGTTGAGATACCATAAAGTGCTTATCATGCAGAACTAACATGACTACCGCTAACTGAGTGTTACTATCGACGGTAGCGATGATATCTATGGTTTCATACAAACCATCTCCGGTGCAGCACTCGAGTTCATCAAAACAAGCTAATTTTTGACTTCCTAAACTGTAACGTTGTAAAGATTGGTGTAAATGGCTGGAGATTTCACTTTCTATCCGCCGGGACATTTCTTGAATTAATTCGTCTCCCCCCTCCTTTGAATATGACTCTTTTTCTAGCTGATTTTTTAGTTTTTTATTAGCTACGTAGGCAGGAATAACGATATAAACATTACCATTAAATTGTTCTGTTACTACAGTCATTATGCAACTCGATCTGATAAGGGCTAATCAGAATAATAGCTTTCACGCATTGATGCAATAACACCTATGTTCAACAGCAGCCATAAACGGTAGAATCTGCGCAATTTTATATTGGTACACTCAGTAAGAGGCTTCTGATGACTACACCAACCCAGTTCGAACTCTATGACATTCTCAAAACCTATGAGGATAACTACCAAAACGGCCCCTTCTTTGATGCCGAGCTCCCCTCTCGCCCGGCGATTACACAGACTCACAAGGTGTTTGACTTTGAAGTCAACTCCCGCCTTGGCGTACCGGCAGGACCATTGCTGAACAGCCACTGGTGTGATGTCTACGCACAACTTGGCTTTGATATCCCGGTATACAAAACCGTAAGAAGTGTTGAGCGCGCCTGTCACCCTGCGCCAAACTGTATCTTCCTGGATACTGACAAGCAGTTTAAAAACGGTGAAATTAATACTGAGATCCACCCAGGACTGCGGCCGTCACAGGATGAGCGGATCACCATCACCAACTCTTTTGGCGTTCCTTCGCTGGCTCCGTCGGTATGGATGCAGGATATCGAAGCAGGCAACCGCAAGATGGGCCAGGGCCAGTTGATGGTGGTCTCCGTGAATGGTACTCCGGGTCTGGCAGAGCGTGATCTGGTTGAGGATTACGGCTATGTTGCCGCAATGGCCAAAGAGGCCGGGGCCAAAGTCATTGAGGTGAACTACTCCTGCCCTAACCTTGGGGGAAGCAAGGAGGGGGCATTGTTCTCCGATCCGGAAAACTCAGCGCTGGTCTCGAAAAAGATCCGCGAATCCATCGGCGATACCCCACTGATGATCAAGCTTGGCTGGATGCCAGCAGAGCAACTTGAAAAGGTTATTGAGGCGAACCGACCGTTTGTTGATGGCTTTGCAGCCATCAATACCATTCCACGTAAGGTGGTTACCCCTGATGGAAAAGCCGCCCTGCCAGGTGAGGGACGTCTCTCCAGCGGTACCTGTGGGTTTGCCATTGGCGAACTGGCTGAAGAGGTTACGCAAAACCTTATCGATCTGCGCACTAAGTGGAAAGACGAGTTTGTGATCTGCTCAGTGGGCGGCATGATGAACGCCGAAGATCTGCACCGCAGGCTTGATATGGGGGCAGATTTGGTCATGAGTGCCACCGCTGCGATGTGGGACCCATACCTGGCACAAAAATTCCATCAGTACAAATAAGCCGCTCATATCACCTCAGTTAGGGGCGCTGAACATGCCCTTAACTGGAATGGAAAATTCTTTCGCCAGTCTGAAAAGCTGAACTTATGTAACATTGATACTCTTTTATGCATAGGTGAAGCGTTTCTGACATTCTATGGTGCTCGGAATTGTCCAGCAGTTCTCAGAGTCTGTATTGAGCTGGTGAATTATTTGTCTAAACTTTGCTCATGGCAGATGCCGATACGCCATGAGTATCATCTCCCAAAGACGGACATAAACGGCTTTTTTAACCCGTGGTTTTCACCCTGGCTTACTGCCACATCACCAGTATGGCGGCGATGGCTACCAGAATCAGAGCTGTAATATCTTTGCGCTTAATTTTCTCTTTCAGCCAGAAAAAAGAGATCAGCATAGTGAAGAATACTTCGACCTGACCGAGGGTTTTTACATATGGTACGGCTTGTAAAGACATCGCGCTGAACCAGCCGAAAGAGCCGACACAACTGGCGACACTGGTCATAATAACGAGCCTGGGCTTTTTAAACATAGTAACAAGCGTGGCTCTGTCACGAAGCAGCAGATAAGTCACCAGCATGACTGTCTGAATTGAGATCACCAAAAAGAGCACCCAGGCAGCACTATGGGGAAAGGGAAGATGCAGACTCAGGCTGGATTCTCTTATCCATAGAGAAGTCAGTGCGAAAGAGCTGCTGCACGCCAGCCCTAGTAAGGCTGTAGACAAAGAGATGCTCCGGAAACCGTTCGGGCAACTTAACAACAGTACGGCAACGCCGCCGAGCAAAACCCCGACCCAGCCTAACAGGGTGAGAGATGTGCCAAAAAACAGGACCCCTAAAAAGGCGGAAACCGGCGCTTCACTTTTTGCCAGCCCGGCACCAACGGCAAAGTTTTTCTGTTTAAACAGCACGACCATCAGCGATGTTGCGACGATTTGCATCACAGAAGCACCCAGAATAAAGAAGGTAGACTCTCCGGTTATGTGTGGCAGCGGGGCTGGCCGCCACTGATAGAGTACCACCAGATAGGCCAGCGCCAGCGGGCTTGCCCATAAGAATCTCGCCAGGGTGACTCCGGCAACATTGATATCTTTACTTAACTGACTTTGGAATGCGTTTCGCCATGACTGACTGAAAGCGGCAAGAAGAGTGAAGAGAATCCAGATCACAATGTTTTTTGACCTTGTTGGTATTTTTAACTCATCACTTTACCGTAAAGAGGATGATATGTGATCGAATATGTTGAATTATTTTTCCTTGCTTTACTCACTTGCCCTGTTTTTCCATTTGAGGATAAAAAATGAAAGTAAAATATAGCAATCTCAATCAGGCACTCAGAGAGGCCCGTCGATATCATGCTTGTGATTTCTGAATGAGGTAGTGAAAAGTAGCAATGGATAGAGTGGCGTTCCATAACCAGCGAATAAAAAGAGTCTGTGATTTTATCAATGGACATTTAGATCAGAATATTACTCTGGAGCAATTGAGTGATATTGCGGCATGTTCCAAGTATCATTTTCACCGGATCTTTAAATCATTTATGGGGCTAAGTGCTATTCAGTTTGTGTTGCTGGCCCGAATGAAAAGGGCATCGTTCAGGTTAGCGTTTGAACCTGAACAGAGTATCACAGATATTGCTTATGAAGCTCATTTCGAGAGTCCGGAAGCTTTCTCCCGGGCATTTACCCGAATTTTTGGGCAATCTCCTTCCCAGTTCAGAAATCAACCTGAGTGGCAATCCTGGCACTCAAAATATGAATTCAATCCACCAATAAATGGAGAACGTATTGTGGAAGTAAAAGTCGTCGACTTCAACGAGAAAGAAGTGGCCCTGATTGAGCATAGGGGGAGCCCCAGACGGGTTCTCGATACCGCAGCAAAATTCATTTCATGGCGAAAAACGACAGGTTTATCGCCAGTAAAAACCAGCGAAACTTTTGGTATTCCGTACTCTGATCCCAATGATACCGCTGATGACGAGTTTCGTTTTGACATCTGTGGAACCCATAAAGGAGCGGTTCCGGACAATGGCTATGGTGTAAAAGCTGGCCTTATACCCGGAGGCCGCTGCGCTGTGGCTCAGCACAAGGGCAGTCATGACCGTATCGGTGACACGGTGTATTACCTGTATCAGCAATGGTTACCGGAAAGTGGAGAACAACTGAGAGATTTCCCTTGTTTTTTCCAATACTTAAACTTTGTTCATGAAGTGGACGAGTGGGAGTTATTAACCAATGTCTACTTACCGTTAAAATAAAAATCTGATATCAGGCAGTAGGTGCACCATTGCCTGATATCAGGTGTGAGATATTTGGTGCTTACATATGGTTTTTTGCCAGGTGTACAAAGCCATTTTCGGTCAGGCCGGTCTCAACTATTTCGATCACGGCCCGACTGGTTTTATCTTTAATCATCTCAGAATGGTTGGCTTTCTCTTTGATTAACTGAGAGACATGCTGGATCTCATGTTCAAACCCGCCACCTTGTGTCTGCGGACTGATCTTAAACGGTTTTCCCTGAAATTCGATGTCGATGACTTTAGGGTTCCACCATTTATCCTGAATGACGATCTTTACATCCGGGCCGGTCAGTGTGGCGATCCTTTCCATATCTTGGGTAATGGATGCCCGGATGTTGCCTGATACCGGACCGGAGAATTGATAGACAGCCGTTTCATCAATGCCAGCTTCCGGATCGTCCTGAATAAACTGAGTGGTCATTTCCCCTATTGGCTGGTCCAAGCAGTCACACAGGTCTGCATATAACCATAACGGATAAACCCCGACATCCAGTGAAGCGCCGCCACACAAGTTGGCGTCAAATACCCGGTTGTTTGGGTCAAAGGGGACGGCACCACCGTAGGCTGCATCAATGTGGCTAATCTGAATATGGTTCTCCTGAATAAACTGACGCAATGAACGATAGGCCGGAAATGTAATGGTCTTCATCGCTTCAATCAGCATCCGCCCTTGCTTCTGTGCCAGAGTGAACATTTCATCCCAGTCAGCAAGATTGGTTAATGCCGGTTTTTCAACCAATACATGTTTACCGTGCTTTAGATACAGCTCAATTAGCGGTTTGTGAACTGGATTGATGGTCGCGATATACATGGCTTCAATATCCGGATCCGTTGCCATTTCCTCATAGGAGCCATAACTTTTGATGCCCTTGTATTTGGAGATAAATTCGGTTGCTCGGGTTAACGAACGGGCAGCAGCACCATACAAGGTGGCATCTGGACAGTGTTGAGTTAAATCAGCGGCAAAGCGATGTGCGATTTGGCCAACTCCGGCTATTCCCCAACGAACGGGCTTTTCTTGCATGACTCCATACTCCTGTTATTTTTTATCATTAGGCCATGAAAGATACACGCCCTAGTGGTAATCATAACAAGAAGATACCACAGAAAAAGCGGACTCTAACAGGAGCTATACGGCGTAAGTCATTCTTTTCTGAATGAGGTGTCTTTTTGTCGTAACTGATAGTTTTATTGGAGGGGGATCTAGACGTATTTTTCCCGAATGGTTTTTACCCCCTGAGCTATTGAAACCATCACTAAGGTGCCCAACAGCACGGTGGTAAACAGAAAGTCCCAGCTCTGGGCCGTCAGCATAATCAGCAGTGGGTTAGCGCCTGCTGGCGGATGGACTGTGCGGGTAATCAACATAACGCTGACCGCCAAGCCTGTGGCGATCGCCATATCCAATGATGTAACACCAATAAACTCAACAAAGCAGACACCGATAAACGCGGTAATAAAGTGCCCGAAAATAACATTTTTAGGCTGGGCATGGGGGCTGTGGGGCAGTCCGAAAACGATGACGGATGTCGAACCGAATGGTGCTATTAACAACACTAAATTGGGACTTAACTGGGTTGATAACGAGAGTAAACCTATAGCGAACGAAGCGCTTAAGCCAGCGATTAATGCATAAATATATCGAAATTTGTAGCTATGTTTGTTCACATTGTTACACGCTCTGGTTATTCGCTTTCAGTTAAATCAGATGATAATTCACTTAGTATGCGGTGAGATGTAGAAAGGATAGGTGAATTTGAAACAGCAAAACGAGAGCTATCCGCATAAATGTGAATAGGGCCGAAGAGCCGATAATGAAATTTTGATGTAAGTCGCATTACAATTAAAACTTACAATAGAGTATTTTCTGCTTAGAATTCGATGCTTCATGAGTCTATGCTTAAATTAACGGTATAACCCTAATGTAGGCAGTGGCTTATGCATTATTTGGCGATGAGTATCGGACTTTTGGGGGGATTGGCGATTTTCCTTTATGGTATGGAAAAGATGTCCCATGCCCTGAAAAGTGTTGCCGGAGACCGGCTGAAAACTGTATTGGCTAAGCTCACAACGAATCGTTTTACCGGTGTATTAACCGGGATAGGTATTACTTCGGTCGTGCAGTCTTCATCGGTGACCACCGTATTACTGGTGGGGTTTATATCTGCAGGCTTTATGTCACTGAGTCAGGCTGTTGGCGTCATTATGGGAGCCAATATCGGCTCTACCGTTACCGTCCAGATTATCGCATTTAAAGTGACTCAGTCAGCCTTGGCCATGGTGGCTCTGGGGTTTCTGATTCAGTTTAACGCGAAGCAGGAGCGAATCAAACACTATGGTGACATTCTTTTCGGGTTCGGACTGATTTTTCTGGGCATGAATATGATGGGAGACTCAATGGCTCCTGTGCGCTCCTATCAACCTTTCATTGATGCTTTTTCACATACGGATAATGAGCTGTTTGCTATTTTGGTCGGGGCAGCTTTTACTGCTTTGGTTCAGTCTTCTGCAGCAACGACAAGTATTGTTCTCGTATTAGCGGGTCAGGGGCTGATTTCCTTAGAGGCCGGAATAGCGCTGGCAATGGGAGCGAACATAGGAACTTGTGTAACTGCTTTACTGGCTTCGATAGGTAAGAGCCGGGAATCTATTCAGGCAGCAACAATACATATTTTGTTTAATATTGTCGGCGTCATGATCTGGCTACCGCTTATAAACGTATTGGCTGAAATCAGCGTAGATTTTTCTCCTGATTATGCTGAGCTGTCCGGTGTGGAACGTATTTCCGCAGAGCTTCCGAGACAGATCGCGAATGCGCATACGCTCTTCAATGTTATCAATACTATGATTATGCTTCCGTTTACCGGAGTGTTTATTTTCGTGGCCCGGAAGCTCATACCTTATCAGCCCAAATCAGCCGCAAAGAAAAAAGCCAAAGGTATTCAGCCTAAATATCTGGGAAAAGAATTTTTGCGTACACCGGATATTGCTCTGGATCAGGCTCGTCTGGAGATAGGGCGGGTGGGGCGTCGCGTATGTAATATGCTGAATATGCTGCCCCGGCTTGCTGTCCGGCAGTCGGATGAGGAAGAGAAAGAGCTGATACGGATCCAGCTTAATCAGATAGATGTGATTGAAGATGAAGTGGACCGGTTACATGCACAGATATTGTCTTATCTGGGAAGCCTGAGAAAGTTACCACTGTCAGACTCTCAGAGCCATCAGCAGATAAGGCTGATCAGTATTACGGATCAACTGGAAAGTGTTGCCGATCTGGTGGTCGATTCCCTGTTGCCGTTAGCCTATCGGGCGCTCAATTCAAATGTGCACATTAGCCCTATGATGCGACATACCCTGGATGATGTTCAGGAAAGGGTTAACCAGTCTATGCTGGATTGTGTGAACGCTATCCGGCGTAAAGATGATGCGTTGGCGGAGCAGGTACTGGGAGCAAAAAGGGAACTGAACTCTCTGCTGGAAGAGGTGTTGATTCATCAGGCAGAACGGCTGGTGGAGCAGGATGCAAACCGGTTACGCATATTTCGCTATGAGATGGAGTGGGTGGAACAGCTTAAGCGCGTGTACACGTTGAGTAAGCGTATTGCAAAATTGCAATTGCGAAAACAAAGCATAGATCAGCATATGCAGGACTAATAATGTGTAGATCATTAAGGTCTCACACGAAAAAGTTTGTTATAATATTGCTCAATTATGATAGAGGGTTAAAAATTAGCTTTTAGCCTTTCCAATTCTCAGTATCAATTGGATTGTTCACGTGTACAAGAAATTAATCTCCTCTTTTGCCAATACTGCTATTGCTGATATGCCAGTAAAAAAGAAATTGGCCGTATTCTCCTTCCCTGTTGTCGCTGCAGCACTGTTTGTGACATTACTTGGCGATTCTGACGGGCGTAAAGCGATCCCCATTCAGTTTAAAGAAATGCCGACTTACGAAGCAATAGTCGACTCTGTTGCCTCTATTGGTGGTATGAAAGAAATTCCCCACTATGTATACACCATTCAGAAAGGGGACAATCTGAGCGCCATTTTTGACAAGCTGGGTTTCTCATACAGCGAAATGATGAAAATCATGGAAGCCGATCTGAACTTCCTGATGCTGGATACCCTTCGTCCCGGAAATGATTTGCTTTTCTGGCGGGGAGAGGACGGAAAGAGCCTGAAAAAAATGGCTCTGAAATTTAATATCGCTGATCAGGTATCGTATACCCGACTGGATAATGGTGACTTTGAATTTAAAGATATTTCCATTCCTGGTACCTGGCAGATGACACCGATAGTTGGTGAAGTTCACGGGAACTTTTCGGTTTCGGCAAATGATGCGGGTCTGAATATCGCAGAAATTGATCAGATAAACACCCTGCTGAAGGATAAGATCGATTTTGCCCGTGATCTGAGAGCTGGTGACCGTTTTGAAGTGATTCAGCGTACCCAGTTTGTTGATTCTAAACCAACCGGAAAGCGGGAAATTCAGGCGATTCGCCTGCATAACCGGGGTCAGACTATTACCGCTTATCTGCATACTGACGGGCAATTCTATGATGCTGAGGGTAAAAGTCTGCAACGTGCGTTCAGACGTTACCCGACGTCTAAAAGGTGGCGTATTTCCTCGTCATTTAATCCGAACCGTCACCATCCGGTAACCGGGCGAATTTCTCCACATAATGGTACTGACTTTGCCACTCCGAGAGGTACGCCGGTGTTATCTACCGGAGACGGAACCGTTGTGCTGACCCGCAACCACCCATACGCCGGGAAATATATCGTGATTAAGCACGGTAGTGTGTATAAAACCCGTTATCTGCATCTGAGCAAAATCCTGGTGAAGAAAGGCCAGAAGATATCTCGTGGTCAGCGTATCGGGCTTTCAGGTAATACCGGGCGTTCAACCGGCCCTCACCTGCACTATGAGTTCATGATCCGCGGTCGTCCGGTGAATGCAATGAGAGCGAAAATTCCAATGGCCAGCTCAGTTGCCAAAAAAGATCTGAAAGCCTTTAAAGCGAAGATAGTAGAGTATAATCAGATGCTGGATCAGCAGGTATTAGCGAAGCTTAATTAAGTTATTTTTCAAGGCTGCCTCAGGCAGCCTTTTTATTATCTAAACAGGTAGTCATTAAGCATGTTACAGAATGAATTTGAAACGCTGGTAAAACAGCTGTGTGAACAAGAAAACCTGCCTAAGGCATTGGAATGCCTCAAAGCCAGTACTGATGCTGAAGTGGCACAAGCGGCTGAGTCACTGTCCGGTCAGTTTGCTCTGGCTGAAGTGGAAGGAGAAAAACGCATATACCACGTCACTATGCAGCCCAATGAAAAAGGTGAACAGGAAGAGTTTGTCGAGCATGTGATGAATGAAGGCGATGATGTTATCCGGTTCGTTGCCTGGTTCTTCTATGCCATGTTTGATGTCAAACAGAAAGATACGTATCTGGCTGCAGGGAAAACCTATAAACAGCCTAAACGGCAGTAAATCAGTCACTCTGAAGTCACCTGAATATATAATATGTTAGCCACCACCTTTTCGGTGGTGGTTTAGTTTGTAAGCCGTAAAAGTTCTGCTTATAGTAGTATAACATTATAAAATTGCTGGCTTATTGTGTCTTTTATACCCTTTTTGTCTCAGAAGTTCGAGATGGCATAGAAGGGGTAATGGGCAATGAAGAAACCGATTCAGTTTTTGTTGATGATACTGCTAATGGTCAGCTATTCGGGCCAGGCAGAGGTCTCTGCGGACATAAGCACGGCGAACCCACAAACCGTTTATATTGCGCAGGCAGAACCCAGTGTGGATGTCTCTGATATTCATCGGGGAATTAAGGAGATAAACCGCAGCCAGCATTCCGTGCAATTCGTCGGTTATGTGGAAAAATTTATCCGTGAGAAGGTGACTCTCGCTGGTACTGACTACACACGTATTACATTGCCGGGCAGTGTCAGTGACGCTGCCGTTGGTGAGCCGAATATACCAGCGTATGAAAGGATGATTGAAATCGCAGAGGATGTGGAAATCACCCTGCAGATTGACGAACAACGTACCCAGTGGAGCCCGGTTTATTCCAATATCCTGATTGAGCCGGTACAACCGCCTATCCCGGATGCTGCATTGCCAGATGGTACAAGATTGGATCTGGACCGAGAGTTTATAAAACACGAAGCTGCGTATGCCAGTGTTCCCAAATTTAAGCCTCTGGTCGAAATACAGCGTATCGTCAAAGGCGGAGGCAAGCGTTTTGCTGTACTTAAATATAGGCCTATCCGCTATAACCCTTTAACTCAAGAGCTTCAGATAGCATCACAGGTCTATTTTGAGCTTGTGATATCTACCGCACCTCTTAGTCTTCGCCAAAGTCTGGTGTCTCCCCAATCTGATGAAAAGCAGCCGTTGATTGTCACGCAAAATAATGCGGAGTATTTAATTGTGACACCTGCGGAGTATGTTGATGTACTGGTTCCTTTTGTGGAGTGGAAAAAGAAGCTTGGCTACCGGGTTTTCGTTGCCACATTAGAGGAAACCGGGAGTACTTATGACCCTATTAAACAGTATGTGCAATCGGCCCATCAAACTGAAAATCCTCTTAAATATCTGCTTCTTATCGGAGATCATGAGCAGCTTCCCGCGCAGCAGATAGTCGGGCATCCGTTTCATGATGATTCAGAAAATAATATCCCGCATACCTGGCATACTGATTACGGATATACTCTGCTCGAAGGTGAGGATTTTATCGCTGATGTTGCGGTGGGCAGAATGCCTGCAGATACCCGTGAGCAACTGGCAGTGATGCTACAGCGTTCTATGGATTATCAACGAAACCCACCCAGAGACGGGCGGTTTGATGAAGCATTAGTGGCTGGCCAGTTTCAGGACAGAGGCTTAAATTCAGAAGCTCTGGATGGTATCGCTGCCCGGATGTTTATGGAAGATGTACATCGGGTGGCCGATTTTATCGGGCCGGACTTTGATTTTTTCATTGATAGTGAAGAAGTACCGGACCCATTTAACAAAGGATATACGGTTCATACGGCGTTATTCTGGGAAGGAGGGCTTCTCGATCATAACAATCAGTGGCGCAATCTTGAGTATCAAGGGTGGGATTATTTGGGACGCCTTCAGCCTCCGCAACAAATCCCAGAGGTCTGGTTGCGGCAAGGTGAGGGAAGCGATCTGGATATCAGTGCCGCGATTAACCGTGGTGTCGGTTTGGTTATGCACCGAGACCATGGCTATTCGGATGGTTCCGGTTGGGCGCACCCTCATTATCAGGACGCTCATGCCAGTGAACTTTTTAATGCTGAAACTTACCCATTTGTGTTTAGCTTAAACTGCGCAACCGGATGGTTTGATGGCAAAGATGCTTTTGCTGAATCCTGGCTACTGAATGCAAATGGTGGTGTTGCTGGGTTTCTGGGGGCGGCAAGGGTAAGTTATTCAGGCTATAACGATTTATTGCATGTTGGGCTGTTCGATACTTTCTGGGAAGATTATGAAGAAAACTGGACAAGTATAATATACGGACAGTCATGGCGTCCGGCAGTGGCTCTGAACCGGGCAAAAGAGCGGTTGTTTGTTTCCTATGGTATTGATGACAATTACGCCCAGTTGACCGCCCGGTTGTTTAATTATCTGGGCGATCCCGAACTGGAATTGCGTACTGCTCCGCCTGTTGAGTATGAAGTGACACATCCGGCACGATCCCGCAAACACAAACCGATTTCGTTTGCCGTTACGGTCACTAATAATGATATACCGGTAAAAAATGCGGAGGTTATTCTTTCTCTGGAGGACAATAACCCGCTATCACAAATGACGGATGAATCCGGAGTTGCGGAGTTTGATATTACCCCTACTGGCCACTTTACTGTGGTGGTCAACAAACACAATACCATTCCTTACCAGAATACTGTGACAGTATATGAACCTTTACCGCTGGCTTCGCCACAGTCTTCCGGTTCGGGGGGCAGTACTTTCTGGGGATGGGCGGTTCTTATCTGTCTCTGCGGGGCATGGCGTCACCATAAGCCTATATCTGGATAAACTAACATTCTGATTTTAAACCATTAGCCGGGAAATGGCGGTTTCCCGGTGGTGAGAAAGGCCAATGATTTTCGGGGGATTTCCAGAAAAAATGATAATCTGATGTAAAAACAGCACTGTTATTTTGAATGGTATCTTATAGATAAAAATGTAAGTTATGGTTATCCGCCATTTTCTTTTACCGTGGACATTATCTTAGGTTCAGGATTGATCCTGGTTTGAAATCGTGGCGTAACCGTATGTTGAAAGAAACTAAAATGATCGATGTAAAGTATTTAAATACGTTTCATCGGGTCACTGTCCTTAAAAATTTCTCAGCAGCCGCTGATTCCCTCTATATTTCCCAGCCCGCCGTGTCACAACATATTAAAAAGCTTGAGGAACGCATTGGTGCTGCGGTGTTTGAACGCAGTGGCGGGGTGTCACTGACACGGGAAGGTGAGATACTGTTTTCTTTCACGAAAAAGAATCTGGATCTTTTTGAACAGTTTTTTAATGAACTACATCACCATAGCCCAAGGGAGCATTACAAACTGGCGGTTTCAAGTTTGGTGTGCCCACACCTGACTGACAAGTTAGTCAATACATTGAATGACCTGTTTCAACTGGGAGTAGTGATCTGCTCATTTGAAAACGAACTGGAAATTAACGTTAATGATTATGATCTGGTACTCGGCATGCTGAATGCGACAGATAAGAGCGGGCAGTTGGTGAAGGTCAGAGATTCCCGCTATAAAATTATTCTCCATCAGGAAGATAGCGTTAGTCCGGAGTGTGTCATCTTCAGTAAAAGTCTCACGCGTGAAACGGCGCAGCGACTGCTCATGCAGTCCGGGATTATAACAGATAAGGTTTTAGTCTGGTCCGGTTCTGCGTCATCAGACCTGATGCGGTATAAGCTCGATCAGCCACATACCGTGGTTATTTGCCCGGGCTGGAGTGTTAGTTCAGAATATTACCACCGGTTATCTACGATAGAATCGATTAACTGTTACGGGTGGTGCTCTGAGCATTTTTCTCGTGAGTTAAAGAAGCATGGCGGTGGTGACCATTTATCGGATCTGTTAGTTCATCTTCAGATTGGTGACGTTCAGTTCGAGCCTGTGAATTAATCGAAAAAAATAGTTAGGACGTGTTTAACGTTTTCCGCTACTTTTAACTTCTTCTGAGAAGCTCTAAAGTTAACCGGTTAATAGTCGATATAAGCAGATAGTGGTACATACTTAAAGGTATTATTCCTTTTCGGAGATCTCTTGCGGCTATGAAAAAACTGGTGATCATGATCTTGGTACTTCTTCTTTTTGCTGCTGGCGGAGGAGGGGCATATTACTATTTCTTTATGATGAATGAGGAGACTCTGTCAGAACCTGTTGATGATAACGGAGCGCAACCTGTTTCGGCTGAAATGGACAGTCAATCGTCTGCACAAGAAGTGCCATCACCGCCTCGTATTCAGACGGGGAAAACGTATTATGTAACATCATCCCGGCTGAATATTCGTGCTTACCCTGAATCGGAATCGTCTATCAGGGCGGTATTGTACAAAGGAGATGAGGTGACAGCGAAGGAAGTGAAAGGAGACTGGGTTCGTATTGGCGGCTACGAAGTCCATCCGAGTGGCAAAGATATGGCGCAGTGGGTCCACATCGACTACCTGTCTGCATCAGAGCCAGTTATCACAGAGGAAGAGAAGCGGAATACAACCATCGCTCTGATAAAAAATTCGGATGATTTTCTGAAGTATGAAGATGTATTTATTCGTGCAACGCAGAATTTAATTAGCTCTGGGCAATGTAAAGTGGAAGATTTTGAACTGCTGGGGGGGTGGGTTCGCTCCGTCACTTATAAAGATCAGCGAGTTTATTTTGTTTATTGTGCGGGAACCGATCGTCAGAACAAAGTGTATTTGAACGTAGAAACTCAAGAGATCTTCTGAAACCCAGACATCTTCTGAAATTATCAGAACACCATATAAAGCCGGGCTCTCAGTCCGGGGATGTTGTCTTTAAAAAGAATTTTCATATTGTGCCGGTGAGCTATTGCTTCGACCAGAGACAAGCCCAGTCCGCACCCCGGCTCACTACGGCTGTGATCAGCCCGGAACATCGGCTCACATACTCTGGATTTGTCTTTGTCAGTAATGCCTTTTCCGGAGTCTGCGATTACGACGCCTAAACTGTCCACAATAACCTCTATTGAACCCTGTTCAGGGGTGTATTTTATGGCATTTTCTGCCAGGTTAAAGATAGCCCGGAATAGCAGAGTCCGGTCTCCGTTTAGGGTACATGTTTCGTCAGTTCGAAAATATAATGTTTGGTGCTTTTGCTCTGCAAGTGGGCGGAGAAATTCCACGACTTCCTCTGAGAGTTCTGATAAGCAAATATGACTACTGTTCAGAGATTGCTGACCACTGTTGATTCTGGCAATGTCCAGCATGTTGTTAAATAGCGAGAGTGTGAGTTCAAGGTCATCGTGACAGGCACACAGTTCTTCCATTATTTTTGGATCGTGCTTTCTATTGTCCAATAGCTGTTCTATTCGTAGTTTTAATCGTGCCATTGGAGTTCGCATATCGTGGGCGATACCCACCGTTAATGATTTCATAGAAGCTTCATTTTTTTCCATCTGCTCAATCATAAAATTCAGATGAATAGCCAGAATGTCAAATTCATCATCTGCTGTGGATACGGGGAGTTTTACCTGTTTCTCACCGCAGAGAACCCGGTTCATCGCTTGATTAACGTGCTGGAGTTTACGCAAAATGACGATAGCAAAGACAGCCGCTGCTGCAAACATGAGAGCAACTGGCAGGAAAACACCCATCATCATCACAGGAAGAACTGATTTTCTGTAAGCCTCTAGTAGCTCCGGCCTGATACGGATTTCCAGCTGCCGGCCATCTTTTAGTTTCAGGTGTGAGCCTCGGTATCCTCCCGGGTAAGCAGGGTATAAGTGGGAACTCTGATCCATTGATAGGCTTATAAAGCGATAAGAAAAGGGGGCATTTAAGGCTTTCTTTTTATTAAGCAGTTGGTCGACAGCTTGTGGGCCATACTCTGCAATGCTGTCAATTTCGTGTTTTTCCTCCAGAAGCTGACGGGCCAGCCGGGACTGATGAAAGCTTTCAGAATTGACAAATACCTGCTGAACAATAAACGCGTAAAGCACACCGATAATCAGAAAAAGGCCCAGCAATGTTTTGAACACAGAAGAGCGGGACAGAGCGTACTCATCGACGTAGGACATAGCCTGCCCCTCTTACCGTATGCAATAGCTGAACACAGCCCGCGTCATCCAGCTTTTTTCTTAAATTGGCGATATGCACATCAATAACATTCGTTTTAGGGTCGAAATGGTAATTCCATATAGCTTCAAATAAACGCATGCGTGATACTACTTGTTCTGAGTGTTCAAGAAAATACTGCAGCAGTTGAAATTCTTTGGGCTGTAGCTGGAGTAGGTTGCCATTGCAGGTCACTTTATGAGTTTTCAGATCAAGCTTAATGCCAGCGTAACTGAGAATGGCTGGCTCTGACTGACTGGGCCCACTATGGCGGCGGATAACAATATCGGTGCGGGTGATAAGCTCTGCCAGAGCAAATGGTTTTGTCAGGTAGTCATCACTTCCGGCCTGTAACCCGCAGATGCGTTCTTCGACACTGTCCATGGCACTTAGAATAATTACAGGGGTTGCCATCCCTGTGGCTTTAAGCGCATTGAGCACTTTCAGTCCATCCAGTTCAGGTAGCATGCGATCCAGAATGATTAACTGGTAGGTGCAACTGATGGCCATCATTAGCCCTTTCTGGCCATCTTCCGCCTCATCAACAATATAGCCATGTTCCTGTAAGCCTTTCACGACAAAGTCTCTTGTAGTGGTATCATCTTCAATTACTAATATTTTCATCGTGTTACCTATTATTTTTTGATGAAAATTATCATAGCAGATAAGTTGCATAAAAAGAATGCGGCCCGCTTGACTAGGGCGGGCCGCTATTAGCAGAACCTATAGGGGGCGGGACTGCTAAATTCGTTACAAATTGTGAATGCTTCAGGGCGTCGTATTGTACCGCTATTTATCCTTCTTTCCATGTTTATTCTATGGCGGTTTAGTACTCAATCATCTGCATTATAAGACGAGTGAGTTAAGGGAAGTTTGTCGGAATATTAACTTAATTTAATGTCAATAAATAAGTGGATTGTTTATCTTTGCTTCGTGCCATTCACTCCCTGATATCTCTGTTCGTCGCATGGCTAAGCCGCTTTTTTTTTATGCCAGTATGCTTTCCTCATCGACCATAAACACACAAGGATTCAACGATGAAACGTCAGGCTATCAATATATTTGTACTATTCAGCATTACTTTAATGACGGCACTGCCGGTTAATGCAAACCCAACACCGGAAATGATCCAACTGTATTATCAGGCTGCAGATGGCGACGAGAGCAAGACAGAAGCCGCCTATGACACACTGACTGCTTTAATTGAGCAGGAAGGAGCCAGACCTTTGACACTGGTTTACCAGGGGAGTGCCGAAACCCTGCTTGGCAGGGACGCCTGGATGCCCTGGAATAAGATGAAATATGTGGAGCAGGGGCTGGCAAAAATTGAAAAAGGCTTAAACCTGATTTCAACGGATAGCTTGCCTTTGCCGGAGCAGGAACGAGTTCTGGGATTGCCGGAGTATCAGTTGTCCAGAGCGATGGCGGCAACGACGTATACCCAATTGCCGGATATGTTTAATCATTTTGACCCCGGCTACGACCTGTATCTGCAGCTTCTAGAGGAACCCGAATTTTTGCAACAGCCGTTTGCTGCATCAGCATGGGTATACCGCTACGCGATTGAAGCGGCAGTAAAGGCGGAAGACAGGCAGCAGGCGCAAAAATGGCTCACACTAATGGAAGAAAAACAGCGGAATAACCCAGAAACAGTAGCTGCACGTCAATTTATAAGTGAGAACTAATAATGATCAGGTTTAACGCGCTTTCGAAACAGTATCAGCTGGGACATCAGATAGTCCCGGCATTGCAAGGTGTCTCTGGAGAGATCCGAACCGGAGAAATGGTGGCACTGTGTGGGCCATCCGGTTCAGGTAAGAGTACCTTGCTGAATATCCTTGGGCTGCTGGACATGGACTATCAGGGTGAGATTTGGTTTCAGAATAAACCCTACCCCAAAAGTGCAAAGGAGGCCGCAACATTACGGCGCTCTCAGTTGGGGTTTGTTTTCCAGCGTTTTAATCTGATACCAGTAATGACGGCTCAGGATAACGTGGCTTATCCGCTGCACTTAAATGGGTACAGCAAACAGGAGCAGGATAGCATTGCTGCGGAAATGCTGGAGCGTGTTGGCCTGGCTGATTTTATTTCCCATAAACCGGATAACCTGTCCGGAGGTCAGCAGCAACGTGTCGCGATTGCCCGGGCGTTAGTTCACAAACCGGCTCTGGTGATTGCTGATGAGCCAACGGCCAGCCTGGATAGTCAGAATGCCAATATGGTGATTGATATTATGAAATCGCTGGGACATGAGATGAATACCACGTTTATTGTTGCCACCCATGACTCAAGAATGGCTGATCGTTGCGACAGAAGTATTCAACTGCTGGACGGAATCATTCAGGAGGAGGTCACCGAATGAATATTTACCTTATCAGGCTGGCGTGGCTAAACCTGTTACGCAATGGTCGTCGTAGTTTGTTGTCAGCCATGATCATCGCCATTGCTGTGTTTGCCATTACCAGTGCTGGCGGCTATGGGCTGTATACCTATGACTCACTAAAAGAGATGGCGGCGAGAGACACAGGTCATCTGACCCTGAGTATTCCCGGCTATTTTGAAAAAGATGAGGAAATGCCGCTCAGTAATGGGCTGAAGGGTATCAAGACGATTTCCAGTCAGATTATGAAAGAAGAGCACGTACGCAGTGTCCAGCCCCGAATTTATTTTAACGGGCTGATCTCGAATGGAAATAAATCGACGATTTTTGTCGGAACCGGGGTGAACGAGCGGGAATTTGCCATGAAAGGTCCGTTTCTGGATATCAAGCAGGGCGGCACACTAATGGATGTAAACAGCAGCCGCTATGATCCGGCCGAACCTCAGGTGATGCTGGCAAAGGACCTCGCGAAGAACCTGAAAGTAGAGGTGGGAGACTGGGTTACTCTGCTGTCGACTACAACCGATGGCGCGTTGAATGCGTATGATTTTAAGGTGCGGGGTATATACGGTACGGGTGTCCCTGAGCTGGATAAACGGCAGCTCTATATTCATATCTCCATGGCGCAGGATCTTCTGGTGTCTGAAAAAGTGAGCACCTTGTCTGTGTTTCTGTTTGACACCCGGGCAACCACGCAGGTTCAGCAGAAACTGGAAACCTTATTACCGACCTTATCGTTGGAACAGACAATAGAAGTGACACCGTGGAATGAGCGGGCTTTCTTTTATAAGAAAGTAAAAGATCTGTATGACGGTATATTTGGCATGATGGGGTTCATCCTTAGTATTGTGGTGTTTGTTTCTCTGTTTAATTCCATGACCACCAGTGTAACGGAACGCACCAGAGAGATAGGGACACTGTCGGCACTGGGGAGTTATCCGGGAGAGATCATCGCTGGGTTTATGCGCGAGGCCGGGCTGCTGGCGTTGCTGGGTGCTGTTACCGGTACACTGATTACGGTTTGTGTCAGTGGGTTGCTGATGGTGGTGGATGTGCAAATGCCACCGCCACCGGGTAGTACGGAAGGTTACCCTCTTTTCATCTACTTCTCGTTTGAACTGGCCGCTTATGCTTCGGCAGCCGTGATAGTGATCTGTCTGGTGGCCGCGTATTTCTCAGCACGCCGGGGTGTCAGAAAACCAATAACGGAGGCGCTGACGTATGTGTAATTTTATTAGAATCGCTTTATTGTCTGTATGCACGGTGTGTGCGTCTGCCAGTGTCGTCGCGATGCCTGATGTGGTCTCTATGTTGCAAACAGCAGATGACTTCCGGCTGGAAAATGCCTCTTCTAAAGTCGTTTCTCTGGTGACTTTGTATGAAAACGGGGAGCAAACCAAAACCCGCCGTTATCATGTGTATACCCGTCCGGAAAGGGAATCGCTGGTGGTATTCAAATCTAAAGCTGAGGCCGGGCAGAAAATGCTGATGCTTGGAGATAATTACTGGCTGCTGATGCCAAAAAGCCGCAGGCCAATCCGAATCACCCCCATGCAAAAGCTGCTTGGTGAAGCGTCGGTCGGGGATATCTCCACTCTGACCTGGAGTGAAGATTATGAGGGAGTCTGGGTTAAAGAAGAATCCATATTGCAGGAAGACGGTACAGAGATACCGGCAAATCTTCTGCAACTAAAATCGGTCACCAAAGGGGCCAGTTATCATCGTATTGAGTTGTGGCTGGAGAAAGGCTCGGATTTTCCACTGAAAGCGAACCTTTATCTGCGTTCCGGAAAACTGGCTAAGGAGGCCCGGTATAGCAAAGGCGAAAGAAAAGGCCGGGTGGTGGTGAGCGCTATGACTTTGTTGGATAAGATTCAGCCAAGCAAGAAAACGAAGATTGAATATCAGTCGGTAGAGCCGCTGTCACTGAATGATAAGTACTACAACCCGGCTTATTTGTCCCGAAATCAGGTATCGGATCTGTAATATGAAAATATCTGTATTATCAATGCTTCTGGTGCTGGGTGCATTTGGCGCTCAGGGAGAGGAGCTTTCTTTGAGCTGGGACTGGATAGTGAGTGCTGAGGCGGTTAGCCACAGAGATACCCTGTACACCGAGGTGAAAAATGACACTGGCACTGACCGGATAAATGGACTGCTGGATGTGGAAGCCGGTTACGGTCATTGGCGGGGGTTGTTTTCTCTGAAAGGGAATAACTTGTACAGCAGTGATGAGAAAGAAGACCCCAGTTCCCGGTTTATTGTCCGGGAGCTGTTCTGGCAGGGTTCGGGCAGTATTGCCGATACCAGTCTGGATATGACGGTGGGGAAAGTCCGGCTCGACTGGGGCGTTGGTTATGGGTATCGTCCTCTGGATATATTTAAACCTTATCGGCGTCATCCTGTCGGCATTCAGGTTGAAGAAGGAGCGGGTGTTGCCTCCCTGTCTTACTTTGACAGCCAGGGTGAGTGGACGCTTCTGTATACCAACTCTTCCTGGACTAACGAAAGTGGCAGTCTTCTGGAAGAAAAAACGGAACAGCAGGGAATAGGGATTCGTCGTTATAAGCTGGTTGGTGATCACGAATATCAATGGTTACTTTACTATGATGACCTTCGTCATAGCTTGGTTGGGGGCAGTGTAGTTTCTGTCCTCAATGATGCCTGGGAGGTGCATGCATCCGCGGTTTATCAGGCCCGTTTTATGGGGTACGCCATTCAAGAGGATTATGAACCGGTTGTGCTGAACGAGCAGAAACAGGCCTTTCAGGGCTTACTTGGTACGACATGGGCAAATGAAGCAGGACACAGCGTGATCCTTGAGTACTGGTATGACAGCCGTTCCTGGGGAGAAGATGAATGGAATGAGGCACATCAGAGAGTAACGAGTTTTTCATCGGATCCCGGTTTGAATGCGCTGCGTTATTCCTATGCTCAGGGGTTGACTCATGCCAATCTGATGCAGCATAACTTAATGTTGCACTGGAGTCTGGATTCCCGTTGGTTAAATAACCTGACCCCGACGTTGGATTTACTGTATTCCCCGGTTGATCACGGCATTATTGCGACGCAATGGCTGACCTATCTAATGCTGGATACCGGACGATCAAAGGCTGAAATGGAAGTGGCAGGCCGTTATTTCGGCGGTGACGATTCCTCCGTTTATGCCCGTCTTCCTGATGATTTTATGCTCCTATTGAATATAAAAGGTAAATTTTGATGAGCAATAGTTTGATAAATAATCGTATTCAAAGTGTACTTCCCAGAGCAAGAAGTTTCCTGATCACGACGGTTGTGTGTGCAGTCATTGCTATGTTCACTAGGAGTTTATGGCCGGTTAGTCCTTACCATGAACATCTGTTGATCAGTTTTGGGTTCGGATACAGTTCATTAATCTGTGAACAGGGGCTGTCCTGTTTTTTCCCACAACTTTCGAGCCGTGTTATTAATATTTTTTCCCTGTCCGGAGCCATGCTATTCGGGACGCTGAACGCGTATTACTGGTTGTCAGAATACGAAGGGCTTCAGTCCTTTTCGGGCATGCTGCCGGTAATAGTGTTGGGGTTAATTTTCTCTTCATTCTGTTTTTTCTATTTTTATTCTTACGAAAAAAACCTGATTATTCAGAAAGAGCTGGAAATTACGCGTCGCAAGCAATCGGAGAAGGAAAAAGAGCTGGTGCTCAGTCAGTTAAAGCAGTTACAGAGCCAGATAGAGCCTCATTTTTTGTTTAATACACTGGCTAATGTGACGGTACTCATCGATCATGACAGTGAAAAAGCCAAGCTAATGCTAAGTCGCCTGACCGATTTATTACGTACAACATTAACTACCAACAGAAAGCAGTTAACCTCTCTGGAGCAGGAAATCACCATGCTGTCAGCGTATCTGGATATCCAGAAAATTCGGCTCGGTGCCCGGCTGGACTATCAGGTAGAGTGTGAAGAGCCGCTCAAGAAAACCATGATACCACCACTACTGTTACAACCATTGGTTGAGAATGCGATAACCCACGGTATTGAACCGAAATGTGAAGGGGGAGTTGTTCGGGTAAACATCTATGCAGATGATGACTGGATCTGGATTAAAGTGATTGATAACGGCAGAGGCTTCACCTTCGACAATGATAGATCCGGGCATGGTGTCGCACTGGCAAATATCCGTAACCGGCTAAAAGCATTGTTCAGTGATCAGGGGCAGTTGACGATAAAGGAAAATCTTTCCGGAGGGGTGACGGCCTCAGTACAGATCAGCTACCAGGGGTTAGAAGCATTGGCGGGAATAAGGGAGTGAAACCGATGACAAGTGCAGTGATTGCTGATGATGAGCCTTTACTAAGACATCATCTGAATAGAATGTTGGCAGATTCATGGGCTGAGCTGGAGATTATTGGTCGTGCTGAAAATGGCCTTCAGGCTCTGGAGCTGATAGAGCAACATCATCCGGATATTGCGTTTCTGGATATCCGGATGCCAGAGCTGGATGGTATGGCGCTGGCAGCCAGACTGAAAAATATGTCTCAGCCACCGCTGGTGGTGTTTATTACGGCCTATGATGAGTATGCGGTAAGAGCATTTGAGCAAAATGCGGTGGACTATCTTCTTAAACCTCTCAATGACAAACGGTTATGGGAGACCTGTGAAAAGCTCCAGAAGAGGCTGGATGAGAGACATCAAGGTGACAATACCGACAATTTATCCGCACTCGTCAGCCAGTTACAACATCTTCAGCAGAACGCGAAACCGGATTACCTGGCCTGGATAAAGGCCGCTAAAGGCGAAGAGATTTATTTGATTCCGGTTGCTGAAGTGCTGTTTTTCAGAGCGGAAGACAAATACGTTTCGGTACTCAAACAAACGGAAACCGGATGCGGAGAAGAGTTTATTATCCGGACATCCTTAAAAGAGTTGATGCAAAGGCTGGATCCCGACTTGTTCTGGCAAGTCCACCGTTCCAGCGTGGTGAATGTATCGGCGATTGAGAAAGTCAAAAAAGGAATAACCGGTCAGATGAAAGTGGTGATTAGTGGCTATGAATTACCCGTAAGCCGCAATGCCCAGCCTTTGTTTAAGGGGATGTAAAAATTCTCCGCCATGAACTATCGCGACAGACCCATTCAGAACTGCAGAATGCCTGAATACACCGGACGGGTATCCGGTGTATCATTTTTGTAAACAGGTCAGAGCTGGTCGATAAGTAAGAGAGCGGCCAGTGTAATAAAAAACATGCCATTGATTCTGTGTAGTGACTGGATATTAATCCGGGAAAGGAACTTCCGGCCGGCATAGACACCGATCAGAGAGGTTGCCGATAATGCCAGTGTCGCTGAAAGCCAGACACTGAGAGGAGAATAGGTGGTTCCCATGGTAATGACGGCCAGTTGAGTTTTATCACCCAGCTCCGCAAGGAAAATCATCATTAGGGTGGTCAGGAAAATATTCCGGCCGGTTTTCTGACTCCCCTCATTTATACCTTCCTCTTCATCTTCCTGACACAGCAGTGCCTGTATTCCGAAAACGGCAAACAGTCCGGCTGCAATAAGAGTGAGCCATTGCTGTGGTATGAAGTGGGTTAAACTGGTGCCTACGGTCACCGCAAGCAGGTTTAACAGGCTGAATGCGGCCACAGCCCCTATAGCCACCGGCCTGGCCCTGTGTCGGGAAGCGAGTGTCATACAGACCAGCTGACTTTTATCTCCCATTTCGGCAAGGAAGATCACCCCGAATGTCAGCAGGGAAGATGAGAATAATTCGAATGGTAAGTTCATACTATTTACTATGTTGCTGCTATGTCCAGTGATGGCGTTCTCTGTCTTTTATTGTGCAGAGATAAGCCGGGCAGCGATAATAGCATTTTTGATGGAGCAGTTAATAGCTTAAGTAGTGTCGTTATAACGTAATGTATCAGCTTTTCATTGCTTCTGCGCTGAGTTGTTCGGCTCCGCGCAGCATTGCCTGAACGAGCTCCGTAGCATCAAATTTAGTCAAAGCCTCATGGGCACCAACCTGATGGGCTCTGTCTGCGCTCATTTCACTGGAAAGAGAAGTATGCAGGATACGGTAAGCGTGGCTGAGTAACGGATCATTTTGGACTTCAAATGCCAGCTCATAGCCATCCAGCCCCGGCATTTCGATATCACTCACCAGAATATCAATAGGATTACCTTCTGCCGCTCTTTCTCTCATCAGATCAATAGCTTCCGCACCATTCTTACAGACGAAGTAAGGAATATTAATGCTGTCCAGAGCGTCAGAGAGCTGCTTACGGGCAATGGTTGAATCGTCCACCAGGAGAATATTAAGAGGTTTAAGCTTTTCACGTTCAACATCGGTGAGTATAGGAAAACGGGCGGATGCTTCTTGCGGGTAAATTTTGGACAGCAATAACTCAACGTCCATCAACTGAACGATGTTATCTTCATGCCGGGTTATTCCTGTGACAAAAATATTATGCCCGGCGGTCTCTGGAGCCGGTTCAATGGCTCGCCAGTCACAGTCGATGATTTTCTCGATAGAACGCACCATAAACGCCACAACGGTACGGAGGCAGTCGGTAACAATCAGGTAGCAGTTGTTATATTCTTCAGGGGCAATAGAACGGAACCCAATCGCGGCAGCCATATCAATCACAGGAACCGTCAGGCCTCTAAAAGTGATAGCGCCAATCACATTATGGTGAGAATACGGAATTTGGGTTGTCGGCATATACGGAATAATTTCCCGGACTTTTAATGTGCCGATAGCAAAGCTCTGCTGTTGAAGAGACAATTTAAATAACAGCATTCCCTGAGACTGGTTTGCTTTGCTTTTCATATCGTATCCTGTTTCCCTGTGGTGTTAAGAGATTATACCTGATAAGGCGGAATAAACACCGCTCATGTTAAGTTTGTTTGGGTATATAGTCCAAGACAGGTTAATGATTGTCGATTACATACAGATTACGCTAGAATCCGCGCGTCAACAAAAGAGAGGTAACCACTATGGCCCGGACCGCAGCCGCACTGCATATTCTAGTAAAACATGAGGCTCAGGCAAAAGATATTTTGCAGCAACTTAAAAAAGGGGCAAAATTTCAGACGCTTGCCAAAAAATACTCCACATGCCCTTCTGGTAAAAAGGGCGGTGACTTGGGCGAATTCAATCAGGGAGCCATGGTGCCTCAGTTTGACAAGGCTGTATTTAAGAACGAAGTACTGAAGCCATTTATCGTAAAAACACGCTTCGGTTTTCATGTGGTGAAAGTGTTATATCGCACTTAGTACGGTTTTGCTCTCCCTCATAAAGTGGGGAGAGCAAAGATTAAGAGTTACTATTTATTTGTCAGAAGTTATAACTTGTTGTCAGAAATCATAACTTGCAGACACAACGACAGTTCTTGGGTTGCCCTGTACCAGATATCCGGAACCCGGATAGCCCCCGGCAGCAGCCCAGTAATCTTTATCCGCTACATTTTCTACTCGTGCCCGCAGAGTCAGATCATGCTGATCCAGATTAACCAGATAACGAGCGCCCAGGTCAAAACGAGTCCAGGACGAAACTTTCAGAGTATTTGACTCATTGGCATACTGAGAACCAGTATAAATAGTGCGGCCTTCCAATGTTAAGCCTTCAACAAACGGTGTATCCCATTCAAGGTTTAGATTTGCCTGAACTTCCGGAACACCGATTACAGCATTGCCGTCATAAGCACCGTCTGTTGTTTTATTCAGCTCCGTATCGGTCAGAGTGATACCGCCCAGAACTTTTACGCTTTCAACCGGCATACCATACATAGTCAGCTCTGCACCCTGATTGATTTGCTCGCCATCCTGAGTCAGGTTGTCATTTCCGTCAATAAGAGCCCCTGCTTTGGTTGTTCTGAACAGATTGATGCTCCCCCCATAAAAGCTATTGTCATATTTAATCCCAAGCTCGATCTGTTTCGATACATAAGGGTTTAGGACTTCTCCGGCATTGGCGTAGGTAACGTATGAAGAACGAATAGCGTTCCACGTCGGAGATGAACTTACGGTTTCTCCCGGTGTGAGTGCTTCTGCGTAGTTGGTATATAGTGAGACGTTGTCTGTGGCTTTATACACAATACCCGCGAAAGGCGTCACCGCAGAATCATCATATTGGACATCCATTACCCCGTCATAGTTGGTTGAGCTTTCCTGCTCAATAGTCTGGTAACGTGCGCCCAGTGTAACCAGCAATTGTTCATTGAACAGCGCCATTGTATCTGCCAGAGAAATACCGGATAACTCGTACTTCAATTGGTCTTTTGGATCGCCCATGTCACCTGTGGTGGTTGTCATATCTGATGCAAGATTCGTAGGGTTATACAGGCTGGTTGCCGGGGAGAAATAGTAGCCATATGCGTATGCCTGTTTTGCCGACATCGTGTAATAAGAGCCGGAAACGACAGCAGTATGCCCGATGGAGCCTGTCGTAAATTCATGACGGATACCTGCATCACTGGACAAAATTTCGTCTTCCCGAATATTTTCATAGGGCATGTATGAAGAGCCGTTGCCATTTTCATCAACTGAGAGGTTAGCAAATACGTTATGCTCTGTACCCTTACGGGCTCCAACGGCCAGCCAACTGGTTGTGTCATCAGTTAAATCATATTCTCCACGAACAGCACCAAACAATTGCCTGTCATCGGTGTAAGTCCAGTCTTGGGCGTAGTTTGTTGAGGCATCTGGTGCAGATGGAATGGATGTGCCACTTGGGGTCACACTTTCTCTTGGGGAATCGACATGATGATCCTGATACCCGATATCTGCGGAGAAACGGAAACGTTCGCTGTCATGATCGAAACCTACAGAGATAACACCAAGCTCACGCTCCTGATCTTCTACAGAGGTTTCACCATTACGGCCGATCAGGTTAACCCGAATACCATTTTCCTGATTACTACCAAAACGGCGGCCGATATCTAATGCGGCATAAGCTTGTCCACCTGTTTCCGACCCCATCGTAACCCGGGTCAGAGGCTTTTCACCCGCTCGTTTCGGTACTACGTTAATTGAACCACCAATAGCACTCTCTGCCTGAGCGGCACCATTCAGGAACGTATTGGATCCCCGGAAAACTTCTACCCGTTCTAACATCTCGGCAGCAACATATTGACGGGGAAGAATGCCGTATACACCATTGACCAGCATATCATCAGAGAATACGGGAAGACCGCGGATCATATAGATTTCCTGAAGGTTTCCGAACCCTCTGGTTGTGCGCACTGTCGGATCATTTTGCAGCACATCAGCGACACTGTGTGCCTGCTGGTTGCTGATCAGCTCGGAGGTGTAGTTGGTGCTGGAGAATGGTGTCTCCATGGTGTCCTGTCAGGATCATACTGGATGGCGCGTATTGATGTCGTTTACCCAGCAGTAAAAGCAGGCAGAGTACGACCAGGCTGCCGATCATGGCCGTTAACCAAGGCGTCGCAAGCAGAGATTGCCCGAAGAACAGAATCGAAAAAACCAGTGCAAATGTTGCCCCGGACGAAACCCCAAGAATATCCGGACTCGCCAGAGGGTTGTATAACAATCTTTGCAGTATGGTGCCTGCAACGGCAAGGCCAGCACCGGCACTCATCGCTGTAATGGCTCTTGGCCAGCGCAGTTCCCATTGGTAGGTATTGGGAAAAGCAAATTGCCACTGAAGTTCATTTGGCTGGGCCAGAAGATAAAGTATTACTGCCGTAATAAACAGACCACAGAACAGAAGTACGGTAGTGGTATTCATGACAGTGCGGCTGTCTGGTAAACGTACAGCCATGTTGTCCTGCGCTTTCATTTTTTTCCGGTTGAACCAGATTAAAGCCGGGGCTCCGATAGCGGCTGCGGTGACGCCACTGGGAATGAGCTGGCCTGTCCACTCGCTCATCGCCATAGAGAGTATATCGGTCAGGATAAGCAGCAGTGCCCCAAGCAACAGACTGGTATATAACTCCTCTTTTGCGGTTCTGGCACCCAGAGCCCGGGAAATGTTTGGTGTCAGCAGACCGATAAAACCAATCAGACCGACGGCAGTGATTGCGGCTGAGACCAGCCAGATCCCGCTAATCATCAGCAGCAGGAAGACGGGCACCACGGGAAGACCACGTGCTGCTGCGCCTTCTTGTCCAAGGCGTAACAGCAAGAGTATTCTCGGTGCCACGATCAGCAAAGGCAGGGCAAGCGAAAGGCGTGGCAGTAGCCAGAGCACCCAGTCCCAGCCGTTCTGAGCCAGATCACCGGCTCCCCACATAAAGACATTTTGTGCATACTGTTGATTCAGCAGAATAATAGCGGTTGCCAGCGAGCCAAACAGGATATTAACCACCATACCGGAGATCACCAGTGGCAGGCCGGTAATATTTTTCAGTCCGGTGATCAGCAGGATAAAGGCAAAGGCTGTCAGTGCTCCGCCCATAGCCGCCATGGCACTGAAATCTGGTATGGAATCAGGCAGAAATACACTCAGTATCACCAGAGCCAGCCAGGCACCTGACGATGTACCCAGGGTAAATGGAGAAGTCAGATGATTCTGGGTTAACTGTTGCATCAGGCTACCGACCAGTCCCAGAGTGGCACCGACCAACAAGGTGATAACTACCCTCGGCAGTTGGGCATAGACAAAATTAAAATCTGCAAAAGATTCTGCCTGAAAAGGGGTAAAAGCCAGCGTCAGTTGGTGCTGCCAGCTCAGCGACTGATTGATCTGCAGGCTTATAAAGGCGGCTGACAGAAGCAACATGGCAGGAAATAAGAAATGCCGGATAGTCATGACTGAGGTCCAAGTTTCAGCAGACTTTCAGTGATGGCCTCTGCGGTATACATCAGCGACATTGCGCCGCCATAACTCCAGACCGAGCGAACTGAGTTCACATGTCCTGAGCGAACGAACGGCATAGCCCGCCACAGAATGGACTTTTGCAGTGTCTTTTCTTCCGCAAACGGAAGCAGATAAAGCACATAACCGTCGGTGACATACTGCAGTTCAGAAAGGGGCTTCTGGATAATCCCCCACTTGGCTGTCGGCTGTGGTATCGCTGTTTTCAGGCCCAGTTGTTCCAGAACATACTGCACCGTTGAATTTTCTGTATAGAGAAAGGCGGAGGTTGTATCGGCAAAGCGCATTGCGACGACTTCAGGCGTCTGCGTTGGGAAAGCAGAGGTGATTTTCTTCCTTAGAGCCTGGAATGTGTTGCTCATTCGGGTCAGTTTTTGCTGCGCGTATTCTTCTTTACCAAAGACTTTGGCTAATTCACTGAATTGTTCGATAGCAACATTGGCATGTTGATGACCGGCGGAGAAATTCGAATAGATCAGTACCGGAGCGATTTGTTCTAAGCGTGGCAGTATCTCTCTGTGTATCTGGGAGGTGATAATAATATCCGGATTCAGTGAGGCGATTTTCTCCAGGTTCGGTTCACTGCGGGTACCTACACTTTTTGTCGTCCGAGGAATCGCGGGCTGAACAACCCACTCGGAATAACTTTCCAGATCCGGTGCGCCAACGGGCGTGATCCCCAGTTCAATGACTTGTTCAAGTGTATCCCAGCTCAGAACCACGGGACGAACCGGTTTGGCTGTTAGTGTATGCTTACCCCGGCTATCGGTGACCTGTACCGGTGTGGCATGGGCTGTGCCCAGTGTGATCGTAATAAAGGAAAATACACTCAAGAACAGGATAAGAGGCTTGTTAGTTATGTTGCAGATTAACGGCATACGATGGCGACCTTATGAGTTTCTGAGGATGGTGTGGCTGGCTGAGGATGATCAATCAGCCGGATAGGGGTGTGATACAGTTTCGTCAGCAGACGTTCATCTGCCAGATCATCAGCGGAACCGTTAAACATCACTTTTCCCTGTTTGAGAGCCAGTATTCGGGTGGCATAACGCAGAGCGAGATTCAGATCGTGCAGAATCACGAGCACGCCTTTTCCGTGGTTTTTATGCAACTCTGAAAGTAGATCCATCAGTTGGTACTGGTAATGGATGTCCAGTGCGGATGTGGGTTCGTCCAGTATCAGAACGGGAGACTGCTGCGCCAGCAACATCGCTACCCAGGCGCGTTGCCGTTCGCCGCCGGAGAGTTCATCGGCAAAGGTATTGGCATAATTCGCCACATCAGTTTTCTCCATGGCCTGCTGAATCATCTTTTCATCTTTATTCCGCCAGCGCCCCAGAGTGCCGCGCCAGGGGAAACGCCCCAGCCTGACCAGCTCTCTGACGGTTAGCCCTAAACTGGCTGGCAGTTTCTGTGGCAGGAAAGCAATGGCGCGGGCCCGCGCTTTTGCATTCAGTCTGTGCAGCGGCTGGGAACGAAATAGTACCTCACCGGTATCCGGTCGGTTTTGCCCGGATAACAGATTAACCAGTGTGGATTTTCCGGAACCATTGTGTCCCAGAACCACGGTGAGCTCATTGGTTGGTATCGACAAATGATCAACGGACAGAATCGCTCTTCCCCCGCGTACCACTTGTACATTATTCAGTGTGAACATAGCATCTTACTTTTAATATTAGGCTGTAAATGGTATTGATAATAATTGGCGTTATCGTTAGTGTTTTGCCCTCATTTTACTGATAATTTGAATAATGAAAAGTCGTTCAGGTCAATAAATATTCCGTTTATTTCCCTTTCCTTGCTGCTAAATTAGGTTAGTTATCCATGTTCCGATGGTTTGAAAATCTTACTCAGGCGTTTCCTAAACATGAACCGGAAACGCCGCCCAATAGTCTGTTTGCCTTTTGCCGTTACTACACCAGAGGCTTTGAAAAGCCATTACTTCTGCTGTCCGTGTTGAGTGCCTGTGTTGCGGTAGCCGAGGTCACTCTGGTGCGTTATATGGGGGAGCTGGTGGATATTCTCAGCAGCCAGAGCCGGGAGAATTTCTGGCTGCATCAGGGGGCTCGAATCACGTCCATGGCTTTGCTGGTGATGGTGGTGATGCCGGTGTTGGCGTTCTTTCATTCCATGATCATGCACCAGTCTATCCTGGGTAATTATCCGATGTCCGTTCGCTGGCAGGCGCATCGCCATCTGCTTAAACAGAGTGTCGGTTTCTTTCAGCGTGATTTTTCGGGAAGAGTCGCCACCAAAGTGATGCAGAACGCCAATGCGATTCGGGAAACCGTCATGAAGATGATGGATATCATGATCTACATTGCCGTGTATTTTGTCTCAGTGCTGTTTATGCTGGCAGAGGCGGATCAGACTCTGGTACTGCCGGTTCTTATATGGCTGATTATCTACATCGTTATCCAGTTCTATTTTGTGCCTGTACTGAAAAAGAATGCCACCGAGCTGGCGGATGCCCAGTCGAATATGACCGGGCGCATTGTTGACAGCTATACCAATATTATGACGGTGAAGCTGTTTTCCCATTCTCAGCGGGAAACCGAGTTCGCTGAAACCGGAATGAAGTATTTTCTGCACGTCACCTACCGGCAGATGCGTACGATTACCGGTCTGCTATTTAGTCTGGATATTCTGAATTATCTGCTGCTGCTTTCGACGGCAGCACTGGCTATCTTTCTCTGGCGGGATGAACTGGTGAGTGTGGGAGTTATTGCCATTGGTATTACTATTTCACTGCGTCTTCAGGGTATGTCCAAATGGATTATGTGGGAGATCCGCGCTCTGTTTGAGAATATCGGTATCGTGATTGACAGTATGAATACCATTGCCCATGAGGCAGAGGTAAAAGATGTTCCGCAGGCGAAGGATTTGCAGGTGACATCAGGTGAAATCCGCTTCACTGCTGTTAACTTCCGTTACGATAATACCAAGGCGGTATTTGATGGTCTTAACCTGCATATTAAACCGGGGGAGAAGGTCGGTATCGTTGGCCGTTCTGGTGCTGGCAAGTCAACGTTAGTCAATCTGTTACTGCGTTTCTATGATATTAACTCAGGAACCATCGCCATTGACGGACAGGGCAAAACCGGGCTGGATGTTCAGGTTGGTGAGCGTGGAGTGAAGCTGTCTGGTGGCCAACGGCAGCGTATTGCAATCGCAAGGGTACTGCTGAAAGACGCTCCTGTTCTGATTCTGGATGAGGCCACATCGGCTCTGGATTCGGATGCAGAATCTGCTATCCAGGAAAACCTGCAGACACTGATGCAGGATAAAACAGTGATTGCGATTGCCCACCGGTTGTCGACCATCAACTCAATGGATCGTCTGATTGTGATGGATGGCGGGTGTATTGCTGAAGAGGGTACGCATGAAGAGCTGCTTGAATCGGGTGGTATTTATGCCCAGCTCTGGGCACGCCAGACCGGTGGATTTATCGGTTAATTGCCGGATAGGATAAACGGCATGGTGTCCAACAGATACCATGCCGAAAAAAACAGCGGATTAGATAAAGGCTTTCACCAACTCGCGCAGCTCTTTGGTTGGATGACCGGTAAGTTTACTGATGGTGTGGCTGTCGTCAAACAGGCCGCCTTTTGACGCACCGACATCGGAATCGGCAAGCATGGCTGCCAGCGGCGTAGGTAGTCCGGCCCCTTCAAGTGCTTTGGCAAACTCGGCTTCCGGCATATCAACGTACGGAACGGTTTTCCCGGTTTCCTCGCTGATAATCTGGCACAGTTCAGCAAGCGTATAGCTCTCATCTCCGGATAACTCATATACCTTACCACTTTGATCTTCATCGCTGGTTAGCACAACCGCGGCGGCTTCTGCGTAGTCTTCCCGGGCCGCTGAGCTGATTTTTCCTTCCTGAGCACTGCCGATGAATGCGCCATTTGCCAGAGCCGGAGCAATACTGGCCAGGTAGTTTTCTGTATACCAGCCGTTACGCAGAATAGTATGTGGAACATTTGTCTCTTTCAGATAGTCTTCTGTCTGAATATGTTCTTCAGCCAGTTGCAACGGGGAGGTGTCAGCGTGAAGCAGGCTGGTATAGGCGATCAGCTCGACACCGGCTGATTTAGCCGCATCAATGACATTCTTGTGTTGAGCAAAGCGCTGGCCGACTTCACTGGATGAGATAAGCAGCAGCTTTTTAACCCCTGTTAGCGCACTGGTCAGTGTCTCTGGCTTTGAATAGTCGGCTTCACGCACCTCAATACCAAGCTCTTTCAGTAGCTGTGCTTTATCCGGGTTGCGTGCAAGCGCAACGACAGTTCCTGCGTCTGTGGTATTTGTCAGATGTTTTAAGACCAGTTGACCTAATTGGCCTGTTGCTCCGGTAACTGCAATCATGTTCTTTCTCCTTTGTTATTGGTTCGTACCTGCCTCAGCCATGTTTTCTATAGAGATGTTTAAATAATTCTATAGCTGAAGCTGGTATCACTCGATTTTGTATAGCTTGCCATTTATACTTACTAATTGTAAGTACGCACTTTTTGGTAAGCGTAAATCTGCAGCCGAAAATTAATCTGATGGGCAGGGATATTATGGAAATGGCAAAAGAAATCAGACAGTTAAAAGAAGAGTCGCTGACTGAAAAATTTCAGCGGGGTGATGTGCTGGCAAAGGCCTGTCCTTCAAGGGGCGTGTTGCATGATGTGACCAGTCGCTGGGGGGTATTGGTACTGTTCTCATTATTGGATGGTACACACAGGTTCAGTGAACTGAGAAAAAGAATTACCGGAGTGAGTGAGAAAATGCTGTCTCAGACGCTACAGGCATTAGAAGCGGACGGGTTTGTGCTGCGTATCTCTCATCCTGTTATTCCTCCCCATGTCGAATATCAGCTGACGGACAGTGGTATTGAAGTGGCTAACCGGGTGAAAGAGCTGGCTAACTGGATTGAACTGAATATAGACGATATCCTTCAGGCTCGGGAGCAATATGCAGCCCGCAAAAAGTAATCTGCAAGATGATTTGGCTATTGTGACTAGCGATGGGAAGCCGCTAACCAAAGCAGTGAATTTAGTGAAGCGGTACTGAACGGCTAAGCAAAGAACTGGCAGCCTTTTGCAGAAAAAGGCTGCGGCAATGGTATTGTATTTCTGGCTACTTATAGTTGGCGTCGTGCAACAGCTCAATAAGTTCTTCTTCGGTTTCTGGCACCTTGTGTAGTGAGACGTCAGGAGCAGCCCCACCTTTAAGCATATAAGCACTGTCAGTACAGTGATCATGGTGAAACCACTTTCCGTCTACGCAGACATCGGTATAGCATCTTGGGTCTTTTTTTAATTCCATCCGGCACCTTCCTACTAACGAAGATTAGTGAACATTACTATTAACTAATATGCCATCGATCGGGGTCTGTCAATTTCGTCAGATAATTCATGAACCATAGGACAGAGACAGAGTGATAAGTGAATGTATCTGTCCCAATCATAACTTGATGATTTTTTGTATCGAATAATGCAATGACGCGATTGCTATCACAGAGGCCAGGTAAGACGTAGAGTAATAAACCTAAGCTTTTTTGTGCTTAATGGTTATAAAAACCCATTTGAGATAAATAGACGGATAATGATAGATTAACCATATTGATAGCATGGTTATCAAGGCTTGCAAGGTAAAACTGGGAATGAGGTCACGAATTGGCTAATGTTATTACATATAGATTAAATGTATTTTTGCGGTGAGTTTGCTCTTGTACTTACAAATCATGGTGACTCTGAGCATAACCGGATAATCTATTTGGAATACGTTTTTAAATTATGGATAAGGATATCTTATGTTTAAGAACCTCTGGCAGGACTTCTCATGAAGTACTCCAATGATACCAAGCCACCGTTTAAACCGAGGCTTCAGGAGGTTGTGCGTGGTGACAGGGAGTTAGTTCCTTTCCTGCAATCATCGTTTATTCGTGATTGTAATATCTCGGATATGGCTGTCGAAGAGAAATATCTGCTGTATTTTTCTATTGTCAAACACAGTTCAAATTCGGTTGTTATTACCGATGACAATATGAATATTGTTTATGTAAACCCAAAGTTTGAAGAGATGAGTGGTTATACTTATCACGAAGTATTGGGTAAAACACCTAAGATTTTAAGTTCCAATAAGACGCCTGAAGAAACATACCACGATATGCACTGCACATTACAAGCTAAAAAGCAGTGGAAAGGAGAGTTTGTTAATATTCGCTGCGATGGCGTTGAATATATTCAAGAAGCTGTGATATCCCCTATCACGAATGTTAAAGGTGAGATAGTTTGTTACCTTGGTGAAAAGAAAGATATTACAGCGCAAAAAAAAGCAGAAAAAGAAGTTCAACAATTAACCATCTTTGACAGTCTGACCGGTTTATATAATCGTGCTTATTTTGTGGAAGAAGTTGGCAGACAGACCGCTTTACCGCCGGTCAAAAAGAATCACTTTTCAATTATATTTATTGACTTAAATCGTTTTAAGAATATTAACGATACCTATGGACATCTGGCAGGTGATAAAGTACTGAGAATAATCTCTAAGCGCTTAGGCAAGACTATTTCTTCTGATGATTTTATCGCAAGAGTAGGTGGTGACGAATTTATAATTACGCACAGAAATGCGACAGAAGAAAGTACATCTCAACTGGCTAAAAACATTGTAGCGTCATTTCATGAACCGGTAATGGTAAACAAGCAAGAACATTATTTAGACGCCAGTTTAGGTTCGGCTATATGGCCCGAAGACGGGCGGACTCTCACCGAGATACTTTCCAGAGCTGATTTGGCAATGTATAACGCCAAAACATTGGGTCACAATTACAGTCCTTATTCTTCCGATATTGGTTTTAAATATACCAGAGAATTAGAACTCAGCAGAAAACTGCATTTAGCAATAGAGAATGACCGGTTATCGCTGGCTTATCAGCCCAAGGTAGACATAAGCACAGGACAAATCGATGGGATGGAAGCGTTGCTTCGCTGGGATGATGCTGAACTGGGTATGATAAGTCCGGTAGAATTTATTCCTGTAGCAGAAAAATACAAAATGATGACTTTACTCGGAAATTGGGTCGTAATGGCGGTATGCAAACAACTCAACCGCTGGGAAAACGAACAAAAGTCATTTAACGGACGGGTAGCAATCAATCTCTCTGTTCAACAAATTGAACATCCACGTTTCTATGAACAGCTACTTTCAATATTAAACAGCGAAAATATATCTCCCTATAAGATAGAACTGGAAGTAACAGAGTCCATGTTAGTCAGTGACCCTGATAAAATTATGGTTCTCTTTTCCAGACTAAAATCCGTTGGATTTAATATCTCTATAGATGATTTTGGAACGGGTTACTCTTCTCTTTCTTACTTAAGTAAACTAAGAGTCGATACTTTAAAAATTGATAAGTGTTTCATTGAAGAAATTACGGTTGATAAGCACGAACAGACAATAGTGAAATCTATCATTGAATTAGGACACAATTTAGGCTTATCTGTTATTGCTGAAGGAGTAGAAACGACTGAGCAGCTTAACTATTTGTCATCACTAGGCTGTGATACCGCTCAGGGTTATTTATTTTATAAGCCACAGCCAGGAGCGAAATTATTTTCTGGGGACCATATACACGCCCTAGCGAAAGTGTGAGAAACGTAAAGCATATATAAGTGTATTTACCTAAAAATCTACCTTTCTACGCAGTGATTTAGTGGCACCTTTTCTCTTTTTAGACTCTACCCGTCGGCGTTGAGAGCCTTTGGTCGGCTTGGTTGCCCGACGTTTTTTTACGACCACCATGGCTGAGAGAATCAACTCCCGAAGGCGATTCAGAGCATCTTCCCGGTTTTGTTCCTGAGTCCGGTAGGTCTGAGCTTTGATGATGATGACGCCGTCTTTGGTGATTCTGGAATCAGACAGTGTGAGTAGCTTTTGCTTGTAGACATCCGGCAGGGTAGAACGTTTGATATCAAACCGTAGATGTATCGCGCTGGACACCTTGTTGACGTTTTGCCCTCCGCTGCCCATGGCACGAATGGCCGACAGGTCAATTTCCCAGTCGGCGAGCTCAACATTGTTAGAAATTTTCAGCATATTAGCGAACCAGCAGCCACTTGGCCGTTGCTTCATCCGTCACAAGGCCATTAATCCATTTACCCTGCAAAGCGGCGAGAATGGTTTTGCGTTTTTCTGCCCCACCGGCTATACCGACTCTGAGGTTGGGATTACGGCGTACGTTGTAGCTGGTATTGCGCTGATTTATCACATGATCGAGCACGTTGCCCTCAATATCGACGAAGGTTCCCAGAATTTCACCTACTGCACCTTGCTCTGTCAGTTCCCCTGCCTGTTGATCGGAAATGAAGCCGTCGGCAATGATCGGGCTGTTACCGCCATCAATAACAGAACCGATACCAATAAAGGTGACGTTCGCCGTGTCTGCGATAGCAGTAATATCCTGATAGAGAGGGTTTTGACACCAGAGATCGTATGCTTCTGCCGAGCGGGAATACCGTGGTGCAGGCAGTTGATAGTAGTTCGCTTTGATTCGGCTGGCTAAAATCAGTGGCACGTCATCGTAATAGTTACATTGTCCGTCTACCGCCATAGCGCTGATAAGGGAAACACATTTTTTATCTGAGTGTTCCATAGGATCCAGATAACTGACCACGCGTTTCAGGGTATTACCTGAACCGATACCGATAATATGCGTGTTCTGATGATTAATATATTCACTCATGATTTGAGCACCGCCATAGGCGACACTATTCAGAACGCTTTCGTCTTGATTTTCCGGGACAATATGGCAGCGCTCCAGAGAAAACTTTTCTTTAACCAGTTCAGAATAATTCAAACAAGTGGCAATAGGGTGGTTAATGCTGACAGACACTGCCCCTTCATCTTTGGCCGCCGCAATCAGTCTTTGTACTACAGGCCTTGATACGCCGAGCTCGGCTGCAATTTCATTCTGATTTTTTCCCAGAATAAAGTACATCCAGGCAGCACGTATGATCTGTTCAGATTTTGCGTAGTTATCCAACCCTATTACCTCAGTGTTCTTCGTTTGTCTTCAGCTCGTTACAGAATACACCACTTAGTTTTACGACTCATGCTCTTGATCAGATTTTTTGCTCTCAATCGGTCATTTGCTCAATATAAATTACTTTTGCTCTTTTGTGATCAAAAGCCCAGATCATGGTCATAAGATCGAATATGATTTTTTGCAACAACAAAACACAAAGAGGAATAATAATGACTAATCAATATACGTGGCTTCATATCGGTCTTGGATCATTTCACCGTGCTCACCAGGCGTGGTACCTGCACAAACTGATTGAGTCTGGTGATGCAAGCTGGAGTATTTCAGCAGGTAACATCCGTAATGATGCAGAGCATACTGTCAAAGCGCTGGCTGATCAGAATGGTAAATATGTGTTGGAAACGGTCAGTCCTCAGGGTGAATGCAAGTATGAAGAGATCACCTCTATCCGTAAGCTTCTGCCTTGGCAGGCAGACCTTAAGCCTTTAGTTGACGAAGGTGCAGCGGAAACCACAAAAGTGATTGCCTTTACCGTGACTGAAGGGGGTTACTACCTGGATACCAGCTATAAGCTGGAAGTTAACAGCGAAGCCATTAAAGGTGATCTTGCTGGTGGTAACCAGACGATTTACGGCACTATCTGCAAAATTTTGCTGCAACGGATGGAGCAGAATACCGGTCCTGTAACTCTGCTGAACTGTGACAATGTTCGTCATAACGGTGAGCGTTTCCATGACGGACTGGTTGAGTTTATCGGTCTGACTGACAAACCTGAGTTGCTGACCTGGGTGGCGAACAACGTAACCTGTCCGAATACTATGGTTGACAGAATTACGCCGCGACCAGCGGAAGACCTGCCTGCGCGTATTAAAGATGTCACTGGTATTGCTGACAAAGCACCGGTAATGGGTGAAACTTTTATTCAGTGGGTAGTGGAAGATAAGTTCAAAGACGTGCGACCGAATCTGGAAGCGGTTGGTGTTGAGCTGGTCGATTCAGTGATTCCTTATGAAGAGGCGAAAATCCGCATTCTTAACTCTTCTCACAGCTGTATTGCCTGGGCGGGCACACTGGTTGGTCTGCAGTTTATCCATGAAAGTACCCTGACAGATTATATCTACAAAATTGCCCATGATTATGTCACGGAAGATGTGATCCCTTGTCTGGGCGACAACGGTATCGATTTGCCTAAGTATCGTGACGTGGTACTGGAGCGTTTCACCAACCCGCATATTAAAGATACTAACCAACGCGTAGCGGCTGACGGCTTCTCGAAAATTCCGGCGATGATCACTCCGACCATGCTTGAGTGTTACCAGCGTGGTGTGGTGCCAAATGCTACGGCAATGCTTCCTGCTCTGTTCTTTGTCTTTATGGAACAGTGGCACAAAGGTGAACTGCCATATGAGTATCAGGACGGCATTCTGGATGAAGCGGCAGTACATGCCATGTTCAATTCTGCTGATCCAATTCATGTTTATGCGACGGATCAGGCTTTATTTGGTGAACTTGCATCTAACCTTGAGTTTGAACAGCTGTTGCGTGACAAAATTGCAACGGTATATCCAATGATTCAGTAAGGAATGACGATGTATTTAGGATTAGATTTAGGCACTTCTGAAGTCAAAGGGCTGGTACTGGATGAAACGGGTAATACCGTTGCTGTACACAGCGCCCCGCTGACAATTCAGAGACCACAGCCGCATTGGTCAGAGCAGGCTCCGCAAGAGTGGTGGGAAGCGACAAATTACCTTGTCACTATCTTGAGAGAAGAGCTGGGCGAACACTGGAGTGCCATCAAAGCGATTGGCTTATCCGGTCAGATGCATGGTGCAGTATTGCTGGATGAAAAAGATAACGTTCTGCGTCCGGCGATTCTCTGGAACGACACCCGCTGTCCGAAAGAGTGTGAAGAACTGGAAGCCGCGGCTCCCGAGCTGCACGCCATCGCTGGTAACCTGGCAATGCCGGGTTTTACAGCCCCTAAATTACTGTGGGTGCAAAAGCATGAACCGGAGATCTTCAGAAAACTGAAAACGGTGTTGCTGCCGAAAGATTACCTGCGGTTGCGAATGACAGGTCGTAAGATCTCGGATATGTCTGATTCCGCCGGAACACTATGGCTGGATGTCAGCAAACGTGACTGGTCTGACTATATTCTGGACAAATGTGGGCTGGACAGAAGTTATATGCCTGAGCTGGTGGAAGGCAGTGATGCGTCAGCGACACTGGCTCCGGAAGTAGCGAAAGCCTGGGGGCTGCAACCATCGGTAGTGGTAGCCGGTGGCGGTGGTGATAACGCCGTGAGTGCTATTGGTGTTGGTGCGATTAAGCCAGGAGATGCATTTATTTCTCTGGGTACTTCTGGTGTGTTATTTGTTGTGAACGATACTTATCGCCCTGCTCCCGAGTCTGCGGTCCACGCATTCTGTCACGCACTTCCAGACCGTTGGCATCAGATGAGTGTGATGCTGAGTGCGGCGAGTTGCCTGCAGTGGTATTGCCGCATTGTGGGTGTCACCGAAGTTGAACTGCTGGAAGAGATCGAACAGCTGGATATGGAACAGAAATCCAGAGCACCGATATTCCTCCCTTATCTGTCGGGGGAAAGAACGCCGCACAACGATCCTAATGCAACCGGTATCTTCCATGGTATGACTCATAGTGCGAACAGGGCTGTGCTTGGTTATTCCGTTCTGGAAGGGGTCAGCTTCGGGATTGCTGACGGGCTCAGAGTGCTGAAAGAAAGTGGCACGGAACTGAGCCAGTGTTCACTGGTGGGTGGCGGCGCAAGAAGTCCGTACTGGGCTCAGCTTCTGGCAGACATTTTAGATATTTCTGTGGTTACCCATAAAGGCGGGGAAACCGGTGGGGCTCTAGGTGCGGCTCGCCTGGGTTGTCTGGCGGTCGGAAAACCGGAAGAAGAGGTATGTAAAAAACCGGAAATATACAAAGTTTATGAAACAAATGCGGAAAATAAAAATTATTTAATGGAGCGATATAATACATTCCAATCGCTGTATAAAAATGATCTGAGTTTCCGCAGTAAATAATTATTAAATAAATAGAACATCTTAAACAATATAAATAAGCACCTTAATATAAATTAAGGTGCTGGATTCTCTCGTACCCTACAAATTGAGGAATATATGGAAAATACTAGCAAGCAGTGGTTAGGGCTTCCCCTTAACCTGATATGGGGCTATGTCGCTATTGCCGTTTTTATGACTGGTGATGGATTTGAATTAGCATTTTTATCCCATTATATAACCGATCTTGGATTTAGTCCGGCACAGGCTTCTTTTGCATTTACGTTATATGGACTTGCAGCGGCACTGGCTGCATGGATTTCTGGTGTGGTAGCAGAAATAATTACCCCACAGAAAACGATGAAAATTGGTTTCTTATTCTGGTGTACTTTTCATGTTTTATTTTTGACTTTTGGATTAGGAAATGCCAATTATCCGCTTATCTTGCTGTTCTATGGTATTCGCGGCTTTGCTTATCCGCTCTTCCTGTACTCCTTTATCGTGGTGATTGTTCACAATGTGAAAAGTGACTCAGTCAGTTCAGCGGTGGGTTGGTTCTGGATGGTCTATTCCGTTGGTATCGGTGTAGCCGGCAGCTATATTCCTAGCTTCACTATTCCAATGATCGGAGAGCTGGGTACCTTGTGGCTGGCACTGGCATTTTGTTTGAGTGGTGGTGTTATTGCCATGGTTTCCCTGCGTAAAGCGAAAACACCAACCCACATGCAGTCGCTATCGACGAAAGAAAAATTGACGGAGCTAAGCCGGGCGGTAACGCTTCTGTATACGAATAAAAATATTATGTATTCCAGCTTTGTTCGTATCATCAATACCCTGTCACTGTTTGGCTTTGCGGTTATTATGCCGATGATGTTTGTGGATGACTTAGGATTTACCACATCCGAATGGCTGCAGGTCTGGGCGGCATTTTTCTTTACTACTCTATTCTCAAACGTCTTCTGGGGAATCATGGGTGAGAAAATGGGCTGGATGAAAGTCGTGCGCTGGTTCGGGTGTATTGGTATGGCGGTATCAAGTCTGTCCTTCTATTATATTCCTCAGTACTTTGGTCACAACTTTTATATGGCGTTGGTTCCCGCTATTTTACTGGGTACTTTTGTCGCTGCATTCGTACCGATGTCGGCCGTATTTCCTGCTCTGGAACCTAAACACAAAGGGGCGGCAATTTCGGTTTATAACCTGTCTGCTGGTTTGTCTAATTTCTTAGCTCCGGCGATAGCTTCAATATTACTGCCTTATTTCAGCACGATTGGTGTTGTGATTGCTTATACCGTTTTATATCTCGCGGCATTTATTTTTACTTATATGATTAAAGTAGAACAGCCAGGATTTGAAAATGAATTTATAGCAGAAGAGGAAGTAACTACGGCCTAATATAAAGAGAGGTAAAAGTGAATAATAAAGCAATTATATTTGATATGGATGGTGTGTTAATCGATTCAGAGCCTTTGTGGCAGAAGGCACAGGATATCTGTTTATCCCAGTACGGGGTTAGAGTGACGCCGGAAGAGTGTGAACGCCATACCATGGGGAAGCGTATTGATGCGATTGCTCAGACCTGGAAGGATATGTTCCATCTGGATGTTGATTTAAACACGCTTGAAAAAGGTATTTTAGATAAATTGTGCCTTCAGGTTATGGAAGAGGGCAGAGCAATGCCTGGTGTCTCGGAAATGATATCTGCAGCAAAGGCGTTAGGATACCAGATAGGATTGGCTACATCTTCAAGTCGGAGGGTAGTTAATGTCGTACTGGATAAACTTGGATTGGTCGAATATTTCGATGAAATCTCCAGCGCTGAAGATGAAAAATACGGTAAACCGCACCCTGCTGTCTACCTGACCACGGCCAGAAAGTTGAATGTTCAGCCGAAAGACTGTTTGGTTATTGAAGACAGTCTTAATGGGTTGATTGCAGCGAAGTCAGCGATGATGACGACATATCTGGTTTCGCACGATTGCCAGGCCCCTAAGTTCGCTTTTGCTGATAACCGTTTTTCATCGATGCTGGAGGTGGTCAAAGTTATATAGTCTGTATCCCGTCTTTTTATTTGTTGTTTGCTTATACCCGCTACGGCGGGTTTTTTTATTCGCAGGAAAAAGAGATCTGGATTGTGTTTTTTCGTCTTTATAGCTAATTTTTTGTGATCAGATTCTCTGTTATCTCTTGGTGTTGTTGAATGGATTTTATCATTCCTCTTATTCTGTAACCGGTTACTGAAACCGGTTACAGGTAAATAATTGTAGGGTCAATGGAGAGGTAGATTATGGCTGCGGTCAGAGATTACGCTCAACTGGCGAAAGATATTCTTTCGGAAGTGGGTGGACAGGATAATATCAATCAGTTTTCGCGTTGTGCGACACGTTTGCGTCTGGTGCTGAAAGAGACCCCGGAAGGCGCAGCAGACAAAATTAAAGAAATGCCAGGGGTTATTACGGTTGTCCTGAGTGGCGGGCAGTTCCAGGTGGTTATCGGTACACACGTACAAGATGTGTATTCGGTTATGGGATCTTTGGTTGATTCATCGCTGCTTTCGGAAGGAAAAGAAAAAGTACGTGTGCTTGATGCGATTATTGCATCGATGTCCGCTATCTTTGCTCCTTTTGTCTATATTCTTGCGGGTGCCGGGATTTTGCAAGGGGCGTTGATCTTTACCAATTATTTAAACCCGGCTTTAACCGGAACAGGTGCGTTTGAAGTACTTAACTTTATGTCGTGGACACCGTTTGTATTCTTGCCGGTGTTTATCGCTTTTACAGCATCGAAACTTTTTAACTGTAACCCGCTTATTGCTGTTGTGTGTGCCTGTGCACTGATTAACCCGTCCTGGGCGGATATTGCTGCCAGGATTGCTGATGGTGAGCTTATTACTTTCCTGGGCTTGCCGCTGGCAAAAACGGTGTACACAGCGTCAGTCTTGCCTGCCATTTTTATGATTTGGGCACTCAGTTATGTTGAACGATTTGTTAAACGGGTTTTACCAGACCTGGTGACCGAGCTGTTCACCCCTCTCATCTGTATGTTGATTATTGTGCCAGTCACCTTGGTTGTTATCGGTCCTGCAACCAGCTTTGTCGCAAGTATGATTGCAACTGGGTATAACGCCTTGTACGAGTCTGCTCCGCTGGTCGCTGCCGCTATGATTGGTGGCCTATGGCAGGTACTGGTTATCTTTGGCGTTCACTGGGGCATCACTCCAATTGTACTCGCTAACTACGAAAACTTCGGCTATGACTCCATTCAGGCATTCTGTGGTATTGCGGTAGTTGCTCAGATGGCTGCTGCCTTTGCTGTTGGCTTTAAATCACGTAATACCCGAATGAAAACAACAGCATTTTCAGCTGGCCTAACCGGTTTCTTTGGTATTACAGAACCGGCAATCTACGGTGTCACTCTGCGTCTGAAAAAGCCATTTATCTGCGGTTGTATTGGTGGTGCTATTGGTGCTGCAGTCGCAAGTATGTTTAATGCTTACTACTATGTCTATGCGGGACTTGCCGGCATTTTGACAGTGGTAAATGGTATTAGCCCAGATAATCCGTCATCGTTTATTGGCATATTGGCATATTGGCATATTGGCAGGTACAGGTATTGCCATTGTGGTTACAACCGTGCTGGTTTATTTCGTTGGATTCACAGACCCTGTTGAAGCGAAAGGCAAAGAAGAAAAAGGTTCAGGCCAGCCAGACGTCGCACCAGCGATGAAGAAGACAGCAACACTGGTCAGCCCGTTGAAAGGCAATATCGTACCGCTGGAAACCGTGAATGATGAAAGTTTTTCTCAAAAGCTGTTGGGCGATGGTGTTGCTATAAAACCAACAGAGGGCATTGTTCGAGCACCATGTGATGCGGTTATCTCTTCTGTGATTGAAACCAAACACGCTGTAGGAATGACATGTGAAAATGGTGCTGAAGTTCTGATCCATGTAGGTCTGGATACAGTGCAATTAAAAGGCAAATATTTCGAGTCGTTGGTCAAACTGGATCAGAAAGTGAAAGCGGGTGAACCATTGATTCAGTTCGATTTAGAAAGCATTACCGCGGCTGGTTACGACACAACCACACCATTCATTGTGATGAACAGTGATGAATATAAGTTTGACCTTCTGGGACAAGATGCCGAAGACGAACAAATTGAAATTGGACAGCCAGTTATTCAGATGGCGTAAAGGGTGAAATATGACTCATAAATTACCAAAAGATTTCTTGTGGGGCGGCGCGGTCGCTGCCCACCAGGTTGAAGGTGCATGGGACCGGGATGGAAAAGGCCCAAGTATTGTTGACGTATTATCCGGTGGTGATGTAAACACGCATCGTAAAATTACCGATGGTGTCCTTGAGGGATATCACTACCCAAACCACGAAGCGACCGCTTTCTATGACCACTATAAAGGCGACGTAGCACTTCTGGCCGAAATGGGCTTTAAATGCTTCCGTACTTCTATCTACTGGCCTCGTATTTTCCCTAAGGGTGATGAGCTGGTACCTAATGAAGCGGGCCTGCAGTACTACGATGATCTGTTTGATGAACTGCTAAAGCATGGTATTGAACCGGTGATTACGCTGTCTCACTTTGAAATGCCTCTGCACTTGTCTAAAGAGTATGGTGGCTTTAAAGATCGCCGCTTAGTGGATTTCTTTGTGCGTTACGCAGAAACCGTGATGCGTCGTTACAAAAACAAAGTGAAATACTGGATGACCTTTAACGAGATCAATAACCAGCGTGATCTGCACTTGCCGCTGTGGGGATACTCTAACTCCGGTGTTGATTACACCGTTGAGGAAAACCCGGAAGAGTGCATGTACCAAGTGGTACACAACGAATTTGTTGCCAGTGCCAAAGTGGTTAAGCTTGGCCACGAAATTAACCCTGATTTCCAGATTGGCTGTATGGTGGCATGGGTACCTATTTACCCGTATTCCTGTGCACCAGATGATGTCATGCTGGCTCAGGAAGCGATGCGTAACCGTTACTTCTTTAGTGACGTTCACATGCGTGGCGAATACCCTGAGTACACATTGAGGGATTGGGAACGTAAAGGCTATAACATCCAGATGGAACCGGGTGATCTTGAGGTTCTGAAAGAGGGTGTGTGTGACTACGTTGGTTTCAGTTACTACATGTCTGTTGCTGTGAAGGCTGATGCTCCGGAAGCCGACGAAGGTTCAATGAGCGGCTTTACCGGTAGTGTAAAAAACCCATACGTTCAGGCATCCGACTGGGGCTGGCAAATTGACCCGGTAGGTTTGCGTTACTCACTGTGTGAGCTTTATGAGCGTTATAACAAGCCACTGTTTATCGTTGAAAATGGTTTTGGTGCTTTGGATACTGTTGAAGAAAATGGTGAGATCAACGACGACTATCGTATCGATTATCTGAAGGCCCACATTGAAGAGATGAAAAAAGCCGTTATCCATGATGGTGTGGATCTCATGGGCTACACCCCTTGGGGCTGTATCGACTGTGTCTCTTATGGTACCGGTGAATACCGTAAGCGTTATGGCTTCATTTATGTGGATCGTCATGATGATGGCACAGGTACCATGGAGCGCTCCCGCAAGAAATCGTTCTTCTGGTACAAAGATGTGATCAGCAGCAATGGTGAGAAGCTATAAGGTAAACCGTAGAGCTTAAGACTATTCAATGCACCCTATGCCTCAGGCATAGGGTGTTTTTTTATTTGGCCGGTTTATCTGATTGCTTATACCAAACGGGAAAAATCATTGATCTGAAACTTTATTAGGATGGTATCACAGCCATCAGAAATAGATTAACCAGCTAAACCTGTTGTCATGACATCGGTAGAAAGCCAGCCAATCTGCTTTTTCGCAAATGACATTGATAATATCAATCCCATGACCATACCCAGAGTGGCAATCGGGGTCGATATCATTTGATACCATAAGTCTGTCGAACTTTAATTCAATTGCCACACTATTGGCGCTGTAACTAAAGGCATTTCTTAGTACATTTTGTATCACGACATGCGCCAGAATTTTGTTCACCAATTTTGAATGGGTACTGTATTGAACCGATAACAGTTCAGCCTTGTTGGGCCTTAACTGTTGTAAGCAATAATCCAGACAACCTTGTAACGACACCAGCTCTACCTGCTCTGTTCTCGACTCTCGGCTGATGGAAAGAAAAGTGCGGATTAAGGCCTGCATATCATTATTTGCGCTTTCAATCCGGCGCAACGCCGGCTGTGCTTTAGCAAGATCCGGTGAGTAGGCGATGATTTCCAAAGCACCCTGAATAATGGTCACTGGCGTTCTGAGCTCATGGCTGGCAAAACGGGTAAAATTGTGCTCTCGCTCCACAAAAGCACGTATTCGCTGAAATGCGTTGGTAAAACTCCGGCTCAGCTGGCCTAACTCATCTTCCCGATCTAACACGACGGGAGGTGAGTCAGGGCTGGCATGTTCAATATTTTTCTGAAGTGTGGTGATGGGACTAACAATAATCTTGGTAATATAAAGACTGGCAACGAGTCCTATACCCAGTAACGCCATGACACCGATAACAACATAGTATTTAAGCCTGTTCTGATAGAGGCTTCTCTCCAGATCTTGCTCAGGAAAATAGAGTAGATAAAGCAAGCCATCGGAAAAGGGAGAACTGACCACTTGCACGTAAACTTTGGGGTGTTCAATCTTAAATACCCCTTGTTCTGTTAAGTTTGATAAATAGAGTGGTAAGCCTTTATCCGACCCCACAAAACTGGAAAACATCGGAGAGTTAACTTTAACCAGCCGGCCTTTTTTGATGGAATCATCCAATAAGAAGCGCATCTGCTGGTTTAATTTTCGATTCACCAGACTGGTTGTGTGCAGTTGTGCGTTAACCCATGCCATTAACAATAAGCTAAGGGTTAATAATAACACCAGCCCCATGATCAGAACGAAAACCCGGTTATAAAGCCGTTTATGCAAATAATGACTAGCTAATCTCATTGAGCCGATAACCCTTTCCTCTTACGGTTTCCAGTAATCCTTCAGGCAGTACCTTCCTTAGCCGATAAATGTGTGTTCTCAGAACGCTACTATCTATGGGCTCACCATGCCAAAGCTCATATTCAAGATCTTGTTTATGGACGATACGGGGGGCGGACAGCAGTAAGGTTTTTAATAGCTTGAACAATAAAGGATCCAGCTTAAGCTGATTATCGTGAAAAAAAGCCTGCTCTGTTTCTGTTGATAAGGTTAAACCGGAAAAAGTGATCTCATGATTTCTTCCCCCTTTCGCTCTTAAAGTGATCGCGGTGAGTCTTGCCAGTAACTCCTGCATGGCAAATGGTTTAATTAAATAGTCATCACCACCTGCTGCGAATCCAGCCAGCTTATCTTCCAATGTATCGCATGCGGTAAGAAACAAAATAGGGAGGTGATCACGGCCTTGTTCCCGTATTTTTTTGCACGTGGATAGCCCATCTAAACCGGGCATCATAATATCCAGGATCATCACATCGAACTGATTCTCAGACAATAACGCCAGAGCGGCTTGCCCCGTGTAAGCAAAGTCTACCGAGTGTCCCATTATTTCGAGATATTCACCGATATTTGCTGCGATCTGAATACTGTCTTCGACGATTAATACCCGCATCCATCTCCTCCGGAAATCAAATAATGTGCATTACAAAAGGCTACCTGAGGGGTAAACCATCAGGTAGCCATAGTTAGCCTAATGTAGGTTAGTTAACGACAATTACCCGGCCTGCACGACCTGTTTTGGCAAGAGATCGTATCTTCACGCCTGCTTTCACTGTTGGCTTATTCGACTGGTCGTAGTTTTGCCAGTCAGTGCCATTGACAGAGTATTGCATTATGACTCCTGGGAAAGCGCTATTGATTGAGAGCTTCCCGTTGTTGTCGATTTTTGCACCGGGTACCGGCAGGCGATAGGCAACACCCGCCGCATCCAACTTAGGAAATTCTTTATAACCCAGAGTATTGGCAAATAGAGTCCAGTCCTTATCGCGATTTACAATGCGCTTGCCCATATGGTTACTGCCTTTATAACCTGAGGTGTTGGTCCGGTACGCCTTTTTAGCGTCATACTCCAGTTCCCAATCAGCCTTCGACCATGCCCGCTCGGCAATGGCTAAGATGCGTGGGAATACGCGGTGATCCAACTGCGCATCAGTACGTACCATTTCTGTCCAGACATGCCCCTGCATACCTTTAAAGTGCTTATCATCCTGAAGGGCTATTGTACTGGCCGGGATTTCGAATGGATTATTGTCTCTGTCCGTCATGGTTTCGGCGTTGGCCGGCAAGTTCTCCGGCATAAAATTAAAGACTTTTTGCGTATCGGTGTAACGACCTGCCCAATAATTCCCCGGCTCCCTTGGATCGGCTTCGTATGGATGGTCAAAGTAAGTGACCTCAGGCAGTGACAAGATAACGTTGTAGCCGGCATTGGCCAGAGAGTGGGCTTCATTCGCACCACCCCAGAACAGGGCTGACCAGGTATAAGCAGAGGCATCACCAGCAAGTTTGGCTGGATCCATATACGTGCCATGTTTCAGGCCATCATTCCAGGCAGCGAGATTGAGTTTTTTCGCCTCCAGAATATGGCTGATGCGTTCAATGAAGTAACCCCCGAGATCGGCCACACCATCGATGTTATTGGTCGGATCGACAAACAGTGCACGACAGACAGGAGAATCAACCCAGGCTCCATGGGTTTCATCTGCCCCGATATGGTAGTCAACCAGAGGCTGACCCGCCTCTTTATGCTGTTTGGCTATCTCTGAAATCACTTTGTCCATGAAGACAAAGCTGGATTCCATGCAAGGGTTAATCGTATTGTCAGTATAGTTTTGAACTGAGAAATACTCTGAGCCGTCATGCCGGTCAGTAAGCAGATACATTTCAGCGGCATCCATATCACCGAGTTCTGCATACTTATGATAACGGGCTTCCATTGATTTTACAGCTGCGCGCGCATGGCCGGGCATATCCATAGAAGGGATCACCTGAATATTCCGTGCTGAAGCGTATGCTAAGATTTCCGCATAATCGTCAACGCTGTAGTAGCCAGAACCAGAGGTTGATATATCTGGCCCGGAACCCACTTGTGGTAACAGACATTGACGTTCGCTCAGATCATGGCAACGCTGAGCCCCAACCTCGGTGAGTTCTGGCAGGCCGGGGATCTCCAGACGCCAGCCTTCATCGTCTGCCAGGTGGAAGTGGAATTTATTCATTTTATAAGCGGCCATTTGATCCAGTACTTTCATGATCTCGGCCTTTGATTTGAAGTTACGGGCCACATCCATATGCATACCGCGATGTTCAAAGCGTGGTGCATCATAATCAATGGTGACTTTAGCGATAGTCGGGCTGCCAACTTTGATGAGCGCCGCTAACGACTGAACACCATAGAATGCACCAGCGGGATCGGCTCCGATCACCCGGATCTCTTTTGGCGTTACCTTCAGGGTATAGGCTTCCTGCTTTGATTTTCTGCTAAACACCTTGTGTTTGGGGTCAACAGAAATGACCACAGGAACCCCTTTATCTGGAGTGACACCCAACTGGGCAAAGCGGTGGTTAAGTGCTTCTATCTGAGTTGCTGCCAGGCTGTCATCTGTTACCTGCAAATGCAGCCCGGAACTGATGTCAACACTGCCGTTATGAACCTGTATATCGACTGGAGAAGGGATGATTTTTGAAGAGACAGATGGTAAGCCGAGATCTTTTACCGCAAGGTTTCTTTCATACCGCGTTCCCGCTGTCGCCATAATGCTGCTGTCTTCAGGGTAACGTTGCCACATGTTGGCGTCTTCCGGGGCTGTGCTGATCAAATCCAGGTAACCTGATAAGTCGGCTAAACCATCGCCTTCCACCGGAATGGTATTTGGAATAATTCGAGGTTCTGCGCCTTGTGCAGCCACGTAGTAGCGGGGCATGTAATCAGAATCGACGATTTTCCAGTGTTCAGCGTCAAATTGAATTGAGACAGATTGACCAGGTTTCAGACCTTTGAACTTACTGGTCGGCGTTATTTTATGAAGATCACCATTCACATGTGTAATCTCGAACAGATCTGATTTCGTATCCAGAATGCGGCGAAGATTGGAGAAATAAATTTCCCAGCCTTCACCAAACTCTTTTTTGCCTTTATTAGTCAGAGTGATCTCTGCGCGGTAGCAATATCCGCCAGGACATTTCGCCTTGGTATCTGCAGGCTGATGCTCAATAGAAGCGATATGAACTTCCATAGAAGATGCGACTGTGTCTACTACCGATTGTAGCACTTCTATCTGCTGTTGATGTTGTTCAGAAGAATAAGCATGACCAGCCAACAGCGACAGTGTAATTGCTGTCGCAATGGCATTAATTTTTGCCTTCATGTGAATTACCTTAAACGTGATATAACCTTATTATTTGAAAACCACCAGATAGGAGTCACTATTCGCTTGTTTAAAACAATCCGCTTGTTCAAAATCATTCGCTTGTTCAAAACCATATCTGTAAATATCGGCAAAGTATATGCCTGTATAGTCATATAAAAACTAAGAGTAAACAAGAGAATAGTTTCTTATCGACCCATATCCTGATCGCTTTCCCTAAATGTCATCTCCTGATACAACAGGTGTTCAGTTGATGCTGTTGAGCACGGAAGTGCTAACTGGAAAATAAGACTACCGGGGCTAAGGTGGTGGGAATGTCAAAAAGCCCGTTCTCGATGGATTCTTTTTCCTCTAATTATCTTATACTGCACGTAATGTGATACAGTTCAAATAATCTCCACTAATACCTATGATTATGCCTGTAACTCAACATTCTGTTATTCCTGTCGGTGTGCAGTTTATGCTGCTGTCTGCCCTTGGTTTTGCCCTGATGGCCGCCAGTGTGAAACACGTCAGTAATTACCATATTCCGGTGTTTGAGATTGTCGCCGCGCGGGCGTTGGTCTCTTTGGTCATCAGTTATTTAGATGTTAAACGCAAAAGGATATCTGTCTGGGGAAATAATAAACCATTGCTGTTGGCCCGGGGGATGGTCGGTACATTGGCATTAATGTGTGTGTATTACTCGGTAACGACTCTGCCATTGGCAGAAGCAACCATTTTGCAGTATGTGCACCCGGTATTTACGGCCGTTCTGGCTGTGTTGTTTCTGAAAGAGAGCCTTCAGCGGTCAACGCTTATCTGTATTGTATTGTGTCTGACCGGGCTGTTTCTGATTGTGAAACCGGAAGTTGATGGTGGTGTCACGGCTAACCTGCCTCTGTTTAGTGTGCTGATCGCATTGATGGGCGCATTTGGCAGCTCGATCGCCTATGTGATTGTGCGTAAGCTGAGTCAGACAGAAGACAGTTCGGTGATTATTTTCTATTTTCCGCTGGTGGCTCTGCCGGTATCACTGGTATTGATGGGGGATAGTTTTGTGATGCCGGATCTATATCTCACCGGTGTGCTGGTACTGGTCGGAATCTTTACCCAGGTGGGTCAGTTTGGTCTGACAAAAGCGATGCAGACTCAGGAGGCAGGACGTGCTTCTGCTTATTCGTATGTACAGATCATTTTCTCAGCACTGATTGGCGCACTATTCTTTAATGAGCTTCCTTCTGGGTGGACGTATCTGGGAGGGGCGCTGATCGTATCCGGCGCACTCGTCAATGTGTTGGGCTCAAAGATCAAAACAGTGTGGGACAGAAAGTATTCAACTGATTGATTTATCAAAATTTATCTGGATGCGTTTATTATTCGTAAATAAAGTATTCCGACAAGTAGCCCCCAAAGTGTGGAACCTACTCCTAAAACACTCACCCCGGAAAGCGTAATAAGAAAGGTCAGCAGTGCTGACTCTCTGTATCTTTCGTCTTTAAAAGCGGACTGTAAGCACATGAGCAATGTTCCCAATAACGCGAATCCCGCTAAAATTACGGTGACTTCTTGGGGTAATGATAAAAAGATCGCAACAACAGTTGTGGCAAAGACGCCTGCAACAACATAAAAAAAGCCTGCCCATATTACCGCGCGATACCGCTGTGATTTGTCAGAGTCGACCTCTTGAGTCATACATATTGCCGCAGAAATAGCGGCAAGGTTGACACTGAAACCACCAAACGGAGCAGACAGGATATTGGTTAATCCGGTACCAATAAGTATCGGTTTCACCGGAGGGTTATATTGATAGCTTTTCATCATCGCAATGCCCGGTAAGTTCTGAGAAAGCATCGTAACGATATATAACGGAACAGACAGATTTAATATAGCTGAAATGTCGAATTCAGGCGTTACCCATACTGGTGTAGCTAAAGACAATTCCGTTGTCCGCAAGTCGGAATTGCCAACCGCGACAGCGTATATCACGCCTATAGTAAGCAGAACAAGCATTGCATATTTGGGAATAGAGTTCTTTGCCAGCATGAATCCGGCAAACATGCAGGAGAAAATTACTGGATCGCTAGTGACAGTTTCAAAGCTCTTAAGGCAAAAAGGCAGCAAGATAGCTCCCAGCATCGCGGTTCCAAGCTGAGGAGGAATGCGTTCCAGAGCTTTACTCAAAGGGGTTATCAGGCCAGTCAGAAGGATTAATAAACCCGATATAACAAAGGCACCAATTACCGAAGTTAGCTCGTATTGGTATACAGCACTAACCAGCATTGCCGCGCCTGGTGTTGACCATGCAGTGAGTATGGGCGTTTTATAAAACCACGAAAACACAATAGAGGTTAACCCCATCGAAACTCCCAGAGCCAGAAGCCAGCTTTCAAGCTGTATGGGGGTTGCACCGGCAGTCGTTGCCGCCTGAATGATGATCACTACTGAACTTGTATAGCCAACTAATACCGAAGTAAAACCTGCAGTAAGGTGACTCATATTAAATAGTTTTTTCATCATTTGTTTTCCTGTGTCTGTGATAAAACTCCTTGTGCGTAATAACGCACAGCAATAACGATACCATTGTGCGCTATAGCGCACAATGGGATTTTGCATCATTGAACGATTCGATATTTAAATCTGAAATAACCGGCTTTTTAAGCGGGCATATCTTAGCCTCTGGCGTAAGCCGCTGCCTGCTCGAATTGTTCCTGGGTCGGCTCCTGGCCGGTATACAGCTTAAACTGCTCCACCGCCTGCAAAGCAAAAACTTCACTTCCGGTGATAACCATTTTGCTCTGCTGTCTGGCATATTTAATTAAAGGCGTTTCAGCCGGTAAGGCCACCACATCAAAGACCACTGAAGCGCTGTCAATTGCTTGTTCGCTGAATGCCAGTGTCTGCTCATCTTCACCGCCAGCCATACCCAAAGGGGTAACATTAATCAGCATGTCTGCTTGTACATTGTCCAGATCCGGTTGCCACTGATACCCGTATAGTTTGGCCAGTGCTGGTCCTTTTTCTTCGTTCCTGGCGATAATGTATCCATTAGCAAAGCCTGCATCTTTCAGTGCGCAGGCAACCGCTTTTGCCATGCCACCGCTGCCTCTTAGCGCAAAGGTCAAATTCGCTGGTACCTTGTACTGCTGCAACAGCGTCGCAATCGCGATGTAGTCGGTGTTATAGGCCTTAAGATAGCTATTGGTGTTCACAATGGTGTTCACGGAATCGATGGCTTTGGCTGAAGCGTCCATTTCATCGACCAGAGGTATCACATCTTCTTTGAACGGCATTGAAATAGCACAGCCCCGGATGCCTAAGGCTCTGACGCCAGCAATTGCGGCAACGATATCAGTGGTGGTAAAGGCTTTATACAGATAGTTAAGATCCAGCTTTTCATACAGAAAGTTATGAAAACGGGTGCCAAAGTTACTTGGTCTGGCGGCAAGCGACATGCATACAGTGGTGTCTTTGTTTATCTGGCGGGGCATAAATGGTGACTCCTTCATTTATCTATTTATTTGTCTTCAGCTGCTTTTTATTCACTCATTGGGATACAGCCCTGTTCCCGGGTGTTGAATGTTCTGCTCAGAATGACATAAATGGAAGCAATAAAATATTGATCATGATGGTTTTCTGGCTTCCTCTTTTATACCTGTAGGCGGGTTTTTCGTGGCCATTCCGGGCAAAAAGGGGAAAAGAGGCATCAAATGCGGTAAAGAACGGGTTTCACTCCGGGCATTCTTATTTGTTGGACGCCGGGGAAGGCCTATCAAACTATACTTTTATCATTAAGCCAGCATACGGGGACGGAACCTGGCGTGTTATCTGCTGAATCTGATACTTCCTGACCGAGGAGTAATGATGAAGTACCTGCTGATGTTAACCTTATTGACTAATATATGTTTTGCGGTGACCGTGAGTCAGGAGGCCTTGCCGGCAAAAGCGGTTCGCTTGCAAGCCATATATCAGCAATACCGTAAAGCGGCAGATTCAGGCGATGCGGAAGCTCAGTTTAATCTTGGGGCCATGTACTATCATGGACATGGTGTTATCCGCAGTGACAGGGATGCGCTTAAGTGGTTCACAAAGGCCGCCGAGCAGGGACTGGCGAAAGCGCAGTTCAATCTGGGGCTTATGTATCAGGGGGGGATCGGGATTAAGCCAGATAATAAGGCCGCTGCACAGTGGTACCAGAAAGCCGCCGAACAGGGAATGGCAAAAGCCCAGTATAATCTGGGTGGTATGTATCTGTATGGGCTGGGGGTAGCGCAAAGTGATGAGCAGGCCGTGGAGTGGTTTGAAAAAGCCGCGAAGCAGGGACTGGCTCAGGCACAGAATACACTTGGCACCATCTACCTGGCGGGAAGTGGGGTTAAGCAGGACAGTGCCAAAGCCGAGTTTTGGTTACGTAAAGCCGCATTGCAGGGGGATGCCCGGGCTCAATTGCACCTGGGAGAAATGTACAGGAAAGGCGAGGGCGTTACCCAGAGTGGTAAAGAAGCCGTGAAGTGGTATCGCAGGGCTGCTGAGCAGGGCATCGCAGAGGCTCAGAGAAGAACGGCGGTCTCCTATCTGGTTGGGGAGGGAGTCGTTCAAAACAATACATTGGCAGTAAGCTGGTATAAAAAAGCCGCAGAGCGGGGAGATGTCGAGGCTCAGGGTATGCTCGGATTTATTTATGATGTCGGTCTTGGTATTCCTGAGAATAATAAGCAGGCCGTTACCTGGTATCGTAAAGCAGCGGCACAGGGGCAATTCACTTCTCAGTACAATCTGGGGGAAAAGTATGGCAAGGGGGAAGGGGTTTCGAAGGACAATATTCTCGCCTATATGTGGATGTTCATAGCGAAACATAATAGCCAGTCTGAGCCTGATCACCTTGAATCCGTGAACCTTTTTCTCGCCCAACTAAAAGCGATCATGACTCAAGAGCAGATCGCGCGAGCGAAAGCAAAGGCGAGAGTTTGTCTTGAGTCTGATTATGCACATTGCGATTGATAAAGTACTACTCTAAGGCTGAACGAGAATGTTTAAGACATTATCCTGCTCGATTAACCCCAGATACTTTCCCTCCTGATTCACCACGACCCATGGCGGTCGTTTGCCCTGTTGAAGGTTATCCACAACGTCACTGATAGTAATGGATTCATCCATTTGCTCGAACAACGGATCCATAATCTGCAAAGCTCGTTTTTTTAATATGGCCAGATCCCTGGCCGTCTCCAGATCGGTACCAAGCGTAGAGGAAATATGTAAGTAATAACTGGGCTTATCCACCAGACCGACACACTTTCTTCCTTCTATAACCGGCAAAACCTCATAGGGAGTTGTCTCAAAGACGTTTTTTATATCCTCAAGCGGCGTGTTGGGCTCCAGCACCAGAGGTTGCGTGACAAGCTGCGTTAGTTCTCTGGTCTGAATCGTTTTTCTCAGTCTATACAACAGGCTGGTAAGCGGCTTCAGTGCGGTGACCGACATTGGCTGAGAAAAATAATACCCCTGCAGCATATCAACCCCCATATCGTAGAGAAGCGTTGCTTCCTCCCTAGACTCTACTCCCTCCGCAACGATCTGAATGCCTAATTTATGCGCTAAATCTACTATCATCTTGATGATGTGATAATAGCGGCTGTGTGTGTTAAGTCCTGAAACAAATTCCCGGTCAATTTTCAATATGTCAAAAGCGGGTTCTTTCAGATAGCTAAACGACGAATAGCCCGTACCAAAATCATCAATTGCTACAGAGACGCCTGTCTGCTTTATGGCAGTTATTAATGACATCTGCTCATCGGAGTTACCAAAATAAGCGCTTTCCGTTATCTCTATGGTTACCTTGCCTGCATCGGCACCTAAATCATCCAATAATGTCTGCAGCCTGGAAAGAGCACCGATATTATTACTGGTCGTATTTAAAGATACATTCAGGCAGATTTCGATGTCTGAGCCAAACTTCTGGGTAAGTAGTGCCCGCTCTGTGATGGCTCTCTCGGCAACGATAAGGTCAAGCTCTTCGACCAGTCCCAGATCTTCAATGATGTTTACCATTTCCTGAGTGTTTAACAAGCCACCGTTTTGATCCCGGAATCGGCAAAGCGCTTCAACCTTTCTGACTTTCCAGGTGACCGTGTCCACAATAGGCTGATAAAAAACGTCGACATTCCTTGTCCGGATGCCTTGCCTGGCCAGAGCTTCCAGCCGCCGGCGTCTTTTTTGCTGATAGTGCGCAACCTTATCAAACAGGCAAATGTTGCTGATCTTTGTTCTATGGCTTTCTTCCATCGCTATGGTCGCATGTTCATACAGTTCATTGGCGCTGTTTCCGTCAGTTCCCAGGACAGACACGCCAATATTAGACACTGACAGCGCGTGTAAGAACGCTTTTGGAAGGTTGTGTTTCAACAAGCTGAGAATATTGGACAGCTCTTTGTGCGGAATCGAGCTGTCCGCATTACCGGAAACCACATCAAAACAGACCGCAAGTGCAAAGCGGTTTCCCCGAATATAGCCGCCGTAAAAATGGTCATTGTTCTGACTTAACGCTTTGGACATCTGAATTTTAAAAGTAAGACTTTCTTCATCAGAGAGCTCGGGATCCATTATCATTAAAAACAGACTGTTACCTTCGGGCATTTCATTAATATGTCTGCCTGTTTTTCTTAAAAATGCAACTTCATTCGGCAGTTGAGTAAGAAGCTCCACTCCTCCATACCGCTCTTCAGGTGATACAGTAACCGGGATATTGGTCAGTTCACGGGTAATACCTAAATAATAGGTTGAGCTTTTATTGAAGTTAAGCGTCTGAATGGTTAACTCATGGGGAACAATGCTCCCGTCCTTTCTTTTGCTGAGGATATTGCCGAACCAGTGGCCCATGTAGTGTATCGTCGCCCACATATCGACATAATATATTTCATCGAATTTGCCTGACTTGAATATATTCGTATTCTTACCAATCAATTCTTCTATGGTATAGCCCATTGACTCTTCATAACATTGATTACATGCCACAATGTTGGCCCTTTTGTCAGTCAGGACTACCCCATGGTTCCGGTTATCAAAGATACTCAGAAAAAACGTAGAGAACTCGCTCCTTTTTGGTAACTTGAATAGAAGGATAATGTTACCGTGAACAATACTGTCGCTTATTCTGGACGCGGAGATGGTACAATATAGAAGCTCTTGTTCATCCAGACTGAGTAGAGTGCGAAGTGCCGCCTTAGGTTTTTTGCCGTGACGAATGTTGTTTACGTGCTGTTTAAAACGAAATCGTTCCTTAGGTTTGAAGCACTCTAAAAAATCCTCGAAGATGGTGATGTGCTTCACTTGATTCAGCTTTGCATCATCACTGAGCTTCAGGATCTGAAAAGCCCTTGTCTCATAATTCAGGCTCCAGGTAATATTGGAGCCGTTTAAACCAATTGCCGAACTCGACTTAAAATTGGTTTCGATCTCTAGCTCTGACATATTAATATCCCTATCAATGCGGCTTAGTTTATATTATTTGGGTGGCCGCTATTTATTATGTTAGGCATTTCTACATCTCTTATGCCACTCCATACATAGTAGTTCAAACTCATCAGGTGTAACGGATACAGAGTCATAATCAACTAGTATCAGATCACAATTTAACTAAGCTATTTATCATTCTGGTTATAGTTCTGATTTTTAAGTCAGAGATTTTTCCTTTGTATTGATACTTATTCCCAGAGTTTGGGCTATCAAATGGCTTTTCTTCAGATATTTGTCTTCAACGATTTTGTGAAGGGATGGATTTAGCCTTAGCACATTTTCAACAACGGATACTACCGAATATATTTCAGGTTCTTTTAATGGCAGGTAGACCGAGTGTGATTTTTGTAAGAAACAAATATGGCTCATCTCAACTTGAGAGATAAGATTAATGTTTGTTCTGTCAATACAGTCCAGTAGTAGGATGGTTTTAATCGCACCTCTGATGTTCGTTGAATGCCTTATGCCGTTGATTACCCCGGCGATACTGATAAGCATATTCGGGCACTCAACGGCTATCCGGTGTACACGTTTTTTATCTCGCTCCATGTAGAGGTCTAGAGCGTTGATGTATTTTGCTTCCCATTGCTGGCGATTGAATGCTTCTTTCTGAGCAGCGTGACTATATGCGTTACGCAGATGCAGATACAGCATGTCACTCCGGTATGCTTCGATAATACTGATTGCACAACGTAAGCTCTGGCGCTGGTCTGGACCAACGAGTTTACAGATCTCCAGCCACCAACGATAGAATTTAGTTTCCACTCTATTCTTGTCAATGGGCATGATTTTTTTGCCACTAGCCATGACATTGTTCCTTGATTATGTAATTTATTATTTTTTATAAAGCTAAGAAAGACTCAGCGACAGAGTAGTCTCATCTTTCGTAAGGGCAATAAATAGCATGGGTAACGACAAAAATGGAACCAACATCACACTTTGATGTCAGTTTTGTGATTTAATGCAAATTTCCAGGTCTTGTTTATCATTTCTTGCATGGCTCATTTTGGAGCGGATAGAAGAGGCGTGTGAATATATGGGAATAAAAAACCCGGAACTGGGGCGTTCCGGGCTTTGGAGCAACAGCCCCTAGCTCCGTCATAAACATAGCAAATCCAGGCTTACGTAATTGATTATGAAAAGGCTTGTAGGCCACATTATCTTTATCAGTCAGAATCATGCCATTGAACAGACGATGGAGATCAGCGATAGCATTGCAGTTACCCTTACTTAGTGCCGATACTAAAGCCCTGCGAAGGTTTTGAACAAAAAGAAAGTCGTCATACTGAGTATGGTAGTGACCAGAACATTCTTGGTTTTCCAGGCTATCAATGCGGCAAGCAGGGCTGAAATCAGGTATGGATTCAAAACACTGATGTCCAGACTTCCTTCTTTCAAAAAGACGATAGGAGCCCAGATGGCCGTTAAAACAGCAGGAGTGGAATAACTCAATAGCTTTTGAGCATCAGCATTGAGTTTTATAGGAAGCCTGGGAGATAAAAATACATATCGGCTACTGAATACCATGATGGTCATAAGTAGTATAGTGAACCAGATCATATACTTTCTCCTGCGTTGATCTTCTGTTTACTGAACACGTTATCGTAGACATAGCCTGTCACCATGGCCGTAATGCTGGCAATCATCAGTCCACCATCAATATTAAGAGCCTGACATCCGATAGAGAAAGTCAGTGATACCAGAATAGAAATTAGAACAGAGACTTCTTTTATCATAGGTATGACAATGGCGATGAATGTTGCTGAAATGGCGAAATCGAGTCCTAATGAATCCAGATTAGGAATAAATTTACCTGCGAGAATGCCAGCGAGTGTAGATAGGTTCCAGCAAAGGTAAAACCAGAGTCCTGCACCGAGTGCATACCAGCGGTTAAATATTTTTTCTGATTGGTGGCCGCAAACGGCAAATAGTTCATCTGTTAATAGAAATCCAAGGCAAAGTCTCCAGCGCAGAGGGAGTCGGCTGATGGTATTACGCATGGTCAGCCCATATAAAAAATGCCGGGATGTGATGACAAAAGTGGTAAGCAGAATGGTCACCAGTCCGGCTCCCGCATTGATGAGTCCCGATACGACCAACTGAGCTGAGCCGGCAAAGACGAAGAGAGACAAAGACTGACTCTGAAACATGTCCAGACCTACATCGATAGCAAAAGATCCGGCAAGCAGCCCCCATGGAACAACAGCTAAACAGAGAGGACTAATGGCAAGAGCCCCCTGGAGGAAGGGTTTTAATATATTGGGTTCAGAGAGAGGCAGGGCTCTGCTGTGCAGTGAAGTGGATGTTTTCATGGCAATTTTTTACTTTACTTCTGAGTGGATATGTCACCCAACTGTAGCGGATGAGAAGTAAGTAAACTTGTATGTGATTGCTCAGTTAACCTGTCTGGCAAACTGTCCGGGCGTTATCCCCATCGCTTTTTTGAAGTGGCGGTGAAAGTGGCTTTGGTCATGAAAGCCTGCTTCCTGGGCGGCATACAAGACTTTTTGTCCATTTTTTATCAGCTTTTTCGCTAATCGTAAGCGAGCCTGGATTTGATATGAATGAGGGGGCAAGCCATAGGTCTTCTGAAACGAACGTACTAAGTGAAATGGACTGAATGAAGCTAAGTTAGCCAGATCCTGCAGTGAAATATCGGCACTTGGGAAATCATCGATAAACTCTTTAACCAATCGGAGCTGTTGTTGAGCCTTATACGTTTCCGGTACAGCAATAAATCGCTTCCCGTGTTTGCACATCAACTTCGTCATTACACTGTATAGCAGAGTCTCTCTGAGCAGGCGGTTATCTGAGTGTTTTAGTGTCTCAAATACCAGGCGTAACTGATTAGCCAGCTCTGGATCGAAGACGACAGGATCCGGAAAGTAAGGCGCGCCATTTTCTGAGCCTGACATACCCGAATGTAACTCCTTATTGATTGACTCAAACTGTTCTGGCAGGGGATACATGGCCTGATAAGACCAGCCGCCTTCCGTTGCTGAATGGCCGTTATGGACTTCATCGGCATTGACCAGAATAATGCTGTCTTGAGGAGCGATATGATTCCCACCTGTACGATAAAACTGTTGTGCGCCCTGTTCTATGACGCCAATGGTATAACCTTCGTGGCTGTGGCGGGAAAAGTTCTGATGGTGGTAGTTTGCATCAAGCACTTCGATACCGCCGAATTCTTCTGCGACACGATATATGGCGCGTTCTTTCGACGTTGGTGTTTGTTGGTTTTTGATGCTGGCTTCATTCCCCATGGAAGTATCTGTATAAAACCTCGTTTACTGGTATCGCTAACGTGAGTATATCGGAATCAGGGCGATATTTTTTGTACAAAATTGCGTTGTTGGTCAATTAAAATCCACTTTGCTTTTTAGGAGGAGTCTTGGTTTAGGCCATGAACGGTTGAGGTTGATCTAAATTGTGAGTGCCAGATCGTCTGCGTAAATACACTCTGAGACTGGGGGGAGCTCTTTGCTGGGACCGGGCTTAAACAGCAGGCCAACTGAATGTTCAGGTTGGCCTGCTGTTTTTGGTGGGGCATCTCGTCCTAAGTGAAGGTTATGCCCCAAGGATTTTCTGTACCTCTTCAGAAGTCGAAAATTCTGCCAGAGAAGCCAGTTTGATATCTGCAATACCAAAACGGGGGTTGGTTTCCTGCCCAGGTTCAGGCACACAGATAGCCGTCATGCGTGCTGCTTTTGCGGCAATCAGACCGTTGACCGAATCTTCGATCGCTAAGCAGTGGTGTGGCTCAGTTTTTAACTGCTCTGCCGCGTACAGGTAAACCTGTGGATGGGGCTTGCCGTAAGTCTGGTGTTCAGCTGATACATACACAGAGAAGTACTTACGCAGATCAAAGGTGTCCATCACCGCTTCAATTAATCGCAGAGGTGAAGATGAGGCAAGCCCGATTTTCAGGTCGGCTTGTGCCAGTGATTCCAGTGATTCTTTTACTCCCGGAAGTAGCTGACCCTGGGTTTTAATCTGACCGATCACTTCATCCAGAATGGCATCAGCAAGATCCTGGCTGCATGCCGGATCCAGGTCGCAATAGCGAATCCAGTAGTTGGCGATTTCATCTATCCGAAGTCCGGTGCTTTGATAAGCGTGTTGCTCGGTGATGTTTCCTCCGAATTTAGCGACGGCGTTGACCTTTGCTTTACGCCAAAATGGTTCGGAATCGACCAATATGCCATCCATATCAAATATTACTGTTTCAATCAAAATAGTTTCCTGTTGCTTTAATGGGTAAATGTATACTCAGTGTAATAGTCTGTACAAAGAGAGCCAGTTGCTGGTTGAATGCAGTGGCGTTACTGACTCCCGTTGAATCAGTTTTCCTTTGTATTGATGAGAAATCGCGTTGCTCTGTTGATTAATCAGTTCGATGGCTTTTTCAATTGCTTTTCTAGTCATGACTTCAATAGGCAGTTCAATGGTGGTCAGAGCTGGTGAAATATAGGCAGCCATCATATTATTGTCGATACCTGTTCTGGTATTTTGATACTCGCCTCAGTCAGCGCTTTGAGCGCACCTGGTACCATATAATCGTTAAATGCAAAAATAGCAGTAAAGGAAGTATCTTCTTCTAATAGCCCCTGACAAGCCTAGTATCCACCTTCTATCAGATAATCGGCATTTTTTACCAGATTTGGTTTATATGCAATGGCATGCTTTTTTCAGAGTATTGATGTAGTCAGTTAAACGCGCATTACCAGTGGGGTTGTCTAAGAGCCCGGTGATACAGGCTATTCGCTGATGCCCATAGCCAATCAGGTGATTCATAATCATTGTTGCTGTGGCTTCCTGATCAAACGTAACTGAGTGAAAAAGAGGCTCTGGCAGGGTACGGTTGATTAAAACCAGAGGGGGTGAGAGCTGGGCGTGGAGCTTTTTGATATGCTCGTAAGATAATGTCCGGCTATAGAGAACAGTATGAACAAAACTGTCTACAGCACCATTAGCAACCTGTCGTGATGATGTCCCAACTGTCACCGTCATAGCGTGTTGCAGCAGCAATAAATTTACTGCCGTCAATAACTGAGCCACCTCCAACAGCAAGAATAAAATCAATCCTTTCCTCACGGGCGATATTGACGGCTTTGATCAGCGTTTCGTAATGAGGATTAGGTTCAATACTTCCAAACTCAACAACAGTATAACCGTCGAGAGCTGCCATAACCTGATCATATACGCCATTTCGTTTAATACTACCGCCACCATAGGTCACCAGGATGCGGGTGTTATTGGTCAGCTCTTCTTTAATTGCCGCGATCTGGCCTTTTCCGAAGTGGATTTTTGTAGGGTTATCATAGGTAAAGTTGTTCATGTAATCTCCTGAGGCTTTATGTCTGTATCGGTAGCGCTGAACCCATTAGTTACGCATAAAGTCCGTCCGAGCGTCAAATTAATAGAATCAATGAATGAAAGGGCGTTTATCCAAAGATAATATGAACCAAATACGCCAATGAAATACTCTCATTTGTACAAATCGTGTAAACTGTGCGTCCAACGATTTGGGGAATAAAAAAATGGCAACAATCAAAGACGTATGTAAGGCGGCGGGGGTATCTAAGGCGACCGTATCCAGAGTTATTAACGGCAGTGAGCAAGTAAAAGAGCAGACCCGTCAATCGGTACTGGCGGCAATGGAGTCATTAGGGTACCAGCCAAATGCTTTTGCCCGGGCGTTAGCGACAAATACTTACAATACGTACGGTTTGATTCTTCCTCATTTTGAAAGTCATTACTTTGGTTCGATGTTAACTCAGGCAGCCCAGGATATGCAAAAAGCAGATAAAAAGCTTTTTGTAATGAACAGCCACGATAGTGTAGAAGGGGAAATAGATGCTATCCGTTCATTGAAAGCGCATTATTGTGACGCAATTATGATTTATAGCCGTCATTTGTCGGAGCAGCAGCTTTCGGAAATTCAACAGGAAATCAAAACACAGTTAATTGTAATTAACCGTTCATTGGATGATGACAAGCTGTTCAGTTTCGGGTTTGACCAACAGCAAGTAGCACGTCTTGCGACTGACTATTTATTGGCGCTCGGTCATCGGCAGGTTGCCTGTATCACGACACCTTTGTCCAGCAGCACGGGTCAGAAACGTCTGGCAGCTTATAAGACTAGCTTGCAGGAACATGATATTGCTATCGATGATGCTCTTATTTACGAAGGACAGAGTTCTTTGGAAAGTGGTTATGAAGCCGCGAATAGCTTGATAGATAGTGGTGTGCCTTTCACCGCGGTTTTTTCCTGTACGGATTCTATGGCGATGGGGGCGATACGGGCTTTAACTGACAGAGGGATAAAGGTACCTGAAGAGGTATCTGTTATCGGTATTGATGGTGAACCTAATGGAGCCTTTGCCGTACCACGCTTATCAACAGTGAAACTGCCGATTGTTGAGCTGACCCGTGATGCTATTACCACCGCTCTGACGCTGGATGAAAAGCAAGATACGGAACAGAAGCATTATCAGTATCTGGGCTCATTACAGGTAAAAGAATCAACCCGGAAGATCGGTTAACTTTCTGCTTTATACAGTACCAGGAAACTTTCTATCGCTCGTTTTACCACTTCTTTGATAGTCAGTTATTCGGCTGGCTATCACTGACTCTACACCCAAGGATTATCAGAAGCCGTTTAGAATTCAGTAAACTCTCGACCCCCAGATCATTCTTAGTCACAAAAGCAACATTCTGTTAACTATATCGGTTTTTTATCCGTTAATTGGCTATAAAATACACGACCTGCATTTTATCCGCTAAAACGAGTCGTATGCCGCCATGGACGTGAAAAACAAAACTGTCTCAAGTAAGGTACTCAGATACCGTTACCACAAGCTTTTGAATGCCGGGTTAGATGGAAGCTATATCCATCGTTCTACTGGTGTTAGTGAGAAAGACATTTGTAACAGCAGTGCACGCATTTCATATCCAAATTATCTTCGTTTTATTCAGCTTCTTAAGTTGCATGGCTATGGGGGACTGGACACCGAAATCTGGGAGATCACGATTCATGATTTAGTCGAGGAATTAGGCTCTTTGCCGGCATTGTGTGTCAACCAACCGGATGCAGGCAGTGCTCTGAATGCTTACATTCGGTACCGGGGGCTGATTGGAGAATCGGATTATCTTTCCTGTTATCAGGAAGAGGATCAGGTTGTCATTCAGTTCTCCGGAGAGACTTTTGCCCAGGCCATGCCTGAGTTTTATGCTGGCACTGCGGTCGCAAACTTTATTATCCTGGCTACGATCCTGAGGTGGTATATTCAGGAAAAACCTCATCACTTCGATATTGATCTGGTTCACGATCCTGTATTCCCCGTCGATAAGTATCATACCTTTTTCGGTAGTGAAGTCCGTTTTAACCGGGAAGAAAATTACATGAGATTTGATGCCTCTTTACTTAAATGCAAAAACAAAAGGCTTAATCCAGCGTTAATGGATTTTTTACTTGCGCAGGTTGAAGATGAATATGATTACATCAATGCGATACCGGCTTTTAGGAATCAGAAACAAGTCGATAAGAGGGAATAAGTTCTGGAGTGATCGGGTTATACGATGAACGTTGTCAACGGCTGAAGCTCAGCCGTTGATGCGATTTCACTGTTCAGCAAGTAGGAGAAAACGGTTTTCCAGTTCTTCCCATGCAAGCGCATGACTATTAATTATTTCAACGCGGCTTTCAAACCCTTCCAGAGACAATTCATTTACCGATACAACGCCGTTATGGGCATTAAAGGCATAGCAGCCCTTGCTGGTGTTCATCACCCCTTTTACCCGCTCGACATTCAATTGATACATCAGAGAAAACAGCCCATCAAAGTTGAATGTCATCTCCGACCCAAAAATCCAGCCACAACTTACGTAACCCTGGCCCTGGTTCTCTTTACGAATAAACGCCTTGTCTGGTGGCAACTGAAACTGAGGCTCCATGGCGGCATGTTCGTGGTGGTGTGAATCGATATTCGAGCCCTGCTTATCTGTTCGGCGTTCGGTATCCAGCAGATCCGGAGGAAACGCACCGTGACTACCCAGCATACAAATCTTGTCTTTGGGCTGTTTCTCAGAGCACCAGTCATTGAATCGTTGCTTATCCGTCTCGCTACAGCTATCTGCTTTATTGCCGACAATAATATCCGCTACATCCAGTTGATCGTTAAAGTTCTGATTGTCGGTGTATCTGGAATCGGCCAGATTTCTCGGGTCGACTAACGCCAGTGTTGCTTTCAGGTCAATATAATCTTTGAACTGACCGGAAGTCAGAATGCTGATGATTTTGTGTGGGTGACCAAGGCCGGTTGGTTCTATGAGTAGCCGGTCTGGGTTTTGTCGCAGTAGCGTGGTAATGCCCACCGAGGTCGGAACTCCGGCCGTGCAGCACATGCAACCTCCCGGCACTTCTTTTATCATCGCTCCGCTTTCCGCCATGATGGCTCCGTCGATACCGACTTCACCAAATTCATTGACAAGCACGGCCCATTTTTCGTTTACAGGTTTGTTCTTCAGTAGGTTGAGAATCGCGGTGGTTTTTCCGACACCGAGAAAGCCGGTAATGATATTTGCTGGGATCGACATGCTGCTATGATTAAGTTGGGTTACTATTAAGTTGAGTGAATCATACAGCAAATGGATCTAATTGTATTGGTAGTGGTTTTGTCATTAGATCAATTTCTGTAAACTGTTTATGTTATATGTAGATATGTTTCAAGCATCCAAATTAACCGGATTATTATTATGGTAAAACACCTGATTTTGGTATTACTGACAGCACTGTTTTCTTTTTCGTCCTTTGCTGCAGAGAAGTATTCTGATAGTGAGCTGTTAGATCGGCCTCTGGTGGAGCGTTATATTCTTGATGAGCTAAAGTCAATCAGGCAAGAGCAACAGGATCTGGAGCGTCGGGTCATTATTCAGATAACCGATCGTGAGCTGACGGTGGCTGATAAATCAATGAACTATGCGAACGTCACCGTGACCTATTTCTTTTATATTATTGCTGGTGTGGCTTCTCTGGTGGCCCTGATCGGTTGGCAGTCTCTGAAAGAGATCAAACAAAATACCAAAGAGATGGCCAACAAACGTCTGGAACAAATCACTAAGGATTATGAGAAAAAATTCCTGGCTCTGGAACGGGACCTTAAACGTAAAACTCGGATCATTTCGGAAAATAACCGGGAAATTGAAATCATTAATGAAGTCCACAATCTGTGGTTAAGGGCTCAGAACGCTCAGACAGCAGAGCAAAAAATCGAGATCATTGATGAAATACTGAAAATTCGTCCGGGTGACTTAGAGGCATTGACCTATAAAGCGGATGCGGCCATGGAAATTAAGGAATATCACTGGGCGATGAGTTTGTGTAATCGGGTTTTGGAAGTGGATGATTCGAACTCTCATGCGCTGTATCAGAGAGCTTGTGCTTATGCCCGACTGGGAGCGGAAGAGCAGGCGATCTATGACTTGCAAAGATCCATTGAGGCCAGTGCCTCCAACCGGGATCTTGCGGCAGAAGAAACGGACTTTGAAATGCTGAGAGGTAACCCTAAATTTGAGTCTCTGATCGAGACCGCGGAATAACCTGATCTCACTTCCGTACCAGCCATCCTTTACTGGCTGGTATTCGACCTGTTGCTATCGCTCAGACGAGCTCGGGCTCTGCATTGAGAAAAATTTTATAGGCGTTATTTTCACAACACGGACAGTCGGGCAATACATAATCTGCCCTGATACCTACCACAGCAAAATTACAGTGGGTACATAAATAAACGCCGATACCTTTTTGCTCGCCAGACTGACATTTCTTTTCAGTTTTCTGATTATCCATATTTTTTCCGTTAGCCAGGTTAAATTATCTATATGGCTCTTTTCGTCTTACCCTTGAGAAGGTAATGCTGATTTTTCGGATATTTTGTAGGATATATGTTAATCAATCAACGATAAGATGAATCATTTGTTGGGTGAATATCACAATGTGAGTGGGGCAAATCATTTTGTTTCAAATTACCATGGGGCATGTCACGGTTTTCTTATTGGCTCACGTGTATGACCAGGTCAGTCAGAAGACATGGTGTTTTTAAATTCTTCCCTAAGCCAGGAGCGAAGAGTCAGAACGCTATCCTGTCGAAGTTTTTCCGGTTGGCAGGCAAAATAGAAGTCCTGATGAGGGTTTTTTACCGGATCGCCGATCTCTATTAGCAGGCCGTGCTTAATATCATCCCGAACAAATAACCGGTGGGTGACCAGTATGCCGAGCTTCCTTATGGCAGCCTGCACAGCCTGAATGGAGGCGATAAAGCTGAGGTTTCTTCTCTGGCGGGGTACAGGAAACTGGTTTGTCTGACACCAGGTTTTCCAGTCATGTTTGCGTCGCAGGTTTTCGGCATAAATGGCGGGGTAACGTTTTATCAGATCGTCAGGTGAAGGCTGGTTATCTTCGTCCAGTAAGTCAGGGCTGCAGACGAGTACCAGCTCATCGTCACCCAGTTTTTCACAGTAATAGTCCTGCCATTCTTCGGTTTTTCCATGGATGATAGCCACATCCACGCCTTCCTGATCAAGATCAAAAGGGCCTATCAGATTAGATAGCCGGACGTCGATATCAGGTGCGTATTGCTGAAACTCTCCCACCTTAGGAACCCACCAGTGTATGGCCAGTGAGTTGACCATGTTTAGCATAATACGGTTTGAATTAGGCGGGTTGATGATGGCTTCAGTGGCGTTAACGATCTTTTCCAGTGCCGGTGCTACCTCTTTATAGTACTTTTTCCCCTGCGGGTTAAGCTTCACCTGTCTGCCCACCCTTTGAAAGAGTGGCTGCTTAAGTTGTGCCTCCAGGCTTTTTATTGACTGACTGATAGCCGAGTGACTGACATTTAACGCTTTTGCTGCTTCAGTCATACTGCCTGTTTCTGCTACCGCGACAAATGCATAGATAGATTTTAGCGGAAGTATCTTTCTCATCTGTAAGTTTTTCTAATAAGTTTTGTTAATAATATTCGTTTTTTTACTTTCTGTCACTGGCTTATTATTAGCCAGGTCAACAGGAGAATGAAATGCTGCTAAATAATCGTGCCGTACTATATATGCTTACATCGACTTTCAGTCTGTCTCTGACCGGACTGTTTGCCAAGCAACTGACCGGAACAATGAGCGTTGGGCTTTTGAGTTTTTTACGCTTTCTTATTCCTGCTGTGTTGCTTTTGGCTATCGTTTGGGCATCAAAGCTGACTTTACCTCCGAGGTCACTATTGAAGCCGATCATTATCCGGGCGCTGTGTATTGCAGGGTGTCAGATCTGTTTTTTAATCTCTCTGGAGACCTTGTCACTGGTCGAAAGTGTGGTGCTGTTCGCGACCGGGCCACTGTTTATTCCGGTGCTGGAAAAGCTGTTTTTTAAAGTCGATATCCAGGCTGAAACTAAGTTCGGACTGGCGGCGACTTTTATTGGTGTGATGCTGCTGGCCGGTGATGTTTCCGGCATTCAGGTAAAGCCTGAACTATTGTGGGGACTGGCAGCCGGTATGCTTAACGCGGGTTCGCAGGTGAGCTTGTTTCGTGCCAGCAAAGGGGACATGAAACCAGCGGCGCTGAACGGATGGACATTCTTATTTGCGGCACTGAGCATACTGCCGCTGCTGAGTGTGCAGGGTATTTCTGAACTGGACTGGTTGTTTTTAACTCAACCGGTGGAGCAGGCCTGGATATGGGTATGGCTGGTGGTTTTTTCAGTATTGATTGTTTTTAATCAGATTTTCCGTTCAATGGCGTACAAGCTGGCAGAAAGTAACTCGCAGGTCGCACCGCTGATTTTTACCAATCTGCTGTTTACCGCCGTATGGCAGATGCTGTTTTTTGATGAAAGTTTTTCTAACTATCAGGTCATGGGAATTGCGCTGATAATTACCGCCAGCCTGATGAACAGTTTTGCAGCCAAGCTGATAAAATTGGTCTTTCATAGTAAAGCCCAGAGCATATAGGGTGCCCTAGATATAATCAGAAAGGTGATTTTTCACCTTTCTGATATAGCTGTCCCTTTCATCTTCGTTTACGGATTGCTGCTCCTTACAAAGAAATTGTTTCGCATAATCTTTGTCTATTTCATGCTCCAGAAACAGCAGGTAAAGCTCGGGGTCGATATGACCGCTGGTGGCCATATCGGTCATAATGGCGAGAGCTCCCCCCAGAGAGTGGGCTTTTTTATAGGGCCGGTCGCTGGAAGTCAGAGCTTCAAATACATCTGCAATGGCCATCACCCGCTCCTGAACAGACAATGATTCTTTGTCCAGCCCTCTTGGATAACCTTTACCGTCCATTCTTTCATGGTGGTTGCCCGCGATATCCGGCACATTTTTCAGGTGTTCCGGATAGGGCAGACACTGCAGCATATTAATGGTCTGAACGATATGGTTGTTAATCATAAATCGCTCTTCCTTGGTCAGAGTACCGTTCGGGATCATCAAGTTATGCAGCTCGCCCCGGTTATACTGTACGGGGCCTGGTTTAAGGTTAAAGCTGTCATTCCAGTTACTGGTTGGGTTGATGCTTGCTTCCCAGGGGACCATATGGGCGTCTTTATCGGCTAAAAGAGGTTCTTTTGCCGGAAGGTCTGGAGGCGTCGTATCGTATTGTTTCTCGAGCCATGAAGTGCCAATTCTGTTGTCCAGTGTGCGGATCCAGGTGCGTTCTGCAATTTTTAGCAACCGTTGTTTATCTTCTTCACTAACAGGATTATCACCTTTGTTGCATCGTGCAACAAAGGTGAACTCTTCATCCAAAGTACTGAATTCGGTTTGCAGTTCGTTAAGCAGGGTGGTTTTATCGCCACCTTCACAGATTTCTTTCCAGCAACGCACTTCTTTCTGCGCTTTCAAGACTTCGAACCGGGTACGGATTTCATGTATACGGTTATACAGGGTCTCCAGTTTGGTTGCTTTATCCACCACATATTCAGGGGTGGTTACTTTCCCGCAGTCGTGCATCCATGAGGCAAAACTGAGCTCTTCCCATTGCTGTTTGCTCATCGAGAACTCGGGGAAGTAACGCCTGTCTTTCTCGGCGATTTTTGTCAGTTCTTCGGCGATAAAAGGTACTCGCTGGCAGTGCAGACCGGTATAGGGTGACTTGGTATCAATAGCTGATGCAATCAGTTCAATAAAAGACTTAAGCATCTGCTTTTGTTTGTGCATCTGATCGATATTGTCTTTGGAAATGCCGGCAAATCCGAGTAGTTCCTGTAAGAAAGCGTGTTTGTCTTTCTGGCTGGCCTCAATCGGGCGCTCATAACCTAATGCCAGAATACCGACCAGCTCTTCGTTTCTGTTAAGCAGAGGAAACAGGTACAGGTCTGTGTTATAGAAAATGTCCTGGTACTTTTTAATGGCGTTGTCACTTTTATTGATGCGGGCAATATTACCCTTCGTGAGTGTTGAGCGTAACCAGGGGGTATCATTGATCAGGTCATTGATGTCTATTTTCAGCGGAATAATGGCATGATTAGCGACCACAGAGAATTGCTCATCGGTATCATCCAGCATATACAGCATGATGGTCTCTGCATGAGTGATCAGGTAACTCTGTTTGGCGATGGTCTTAGCCAGATCAGTAAATTCATGATTACGTGCGGTTTCCCTTAATAGTCCCAGCAGGTCATGCAGCGTATGTTCCATAAGCTGAATAGAGTGGGTGAGGCTGTTGACCTCTTTAATCATGCTGCGAGGGTAGCGGGTTTTTTTAAAATTAAAATTACGAATGTTCTCTGTCAGTTCACTCAGGGTATTGAGAGGTAGGGTGACTCTGGCACTGATTTGCCATATGAGAATAAGGCAGATAAACAGAAGCGCAAACCCTGCTGCGATCTGATAGTTTCTCATGGTCATCAAATCACTGAGCAGGCTTGAGCTTGGGATGGCTTCTGCCAGAAATAGCCGGACATTACTGGCAAGGTTAATCGGTGTCAGGGTGACAGACCACGTTTCTCCTTCGTACTCTATCTCCTGATGAATGGCGTTACTGCTGTTACGGTTGAGAACGGTGGAAAATACAGAGTCAGTCATTGACTGGCGGACACTTTCGCTTCCTGAAGGTGTGTCCGGTGTTATCTGGTGTCCGGCAAGAAGCTGAAAACGCGAGTCAAAGAGAGCCAGTTTGGATTCACGGGTAAATGCCAGATCTTTAAGCAGCCCGGACAGGTTTTCTAACGTAAAATCAGCGGCGACCACGGTATTCCCGTCTGTACTCAGGCGGGAAAGAGTGATACCGGGAACTTTCAGATAATAGAACTGATAGGGGTTTGTCAGCCCAATCTTTCCTTCCCTGTCGGCGTTACGAAACCAAGGGCGCACACGTGGGTCGAAGCGGTTATCCGTTCCGGTGCGGGTTTCGGTAAGCATCAGGTCATGATCATAAAAAAGATAGTCATTCCGGCCCGCCATGCTGGTGTAATTAAGCATAATATTGGTGCTGGAAGGGGCCTCAAACTGTCTTTTGAGTAGTGGGGTTTTCAGAGGGCGGAACTGAGTGGATGTACCGTCAGAGGAACCATAGTAGAGAGCCGAAAGGTTTGGATTTTTGTCGAAGACCAGTTGAACCGATCTCAGCCAGCTGTGTGGATTGATATTAGTTGATTGCTGAGGCAGCTCCAGGGTAGCCATTACATCCAGAGTTGTAATGATAGGTGAGATTTCATTTTCAAAATAACGTTCAAGTTTAGAACTGTTTTCCTGACTGATATTTTGGGAAATTTTTGAAAACAGATGCTGTGAATATACATAACTGATAGCAATCAGTGTTCCTCCCAGAATGAGAACAAGCAGTATAAACAAGCTAGTAATGTGGATATTAAGGGAGTAGTTACGTTCAGCCATAGAAAATTCAGGTTATTAGCGTTGTAATAAGTATTGTCCAATTCGCCGGGGTTGCAAAACTCAGCAAATGTTTCGTATGGAGTATCAAAGATTCGCTGAAGAATTGCTCATAAATTGATACACTTGTCACAGAATGATACGCCCTAAGGAGCGAGGTTTTATGAAATTCGAGGTTGATACCCATACTCACACCTATGCCAGTGGCCATGCCTACAGTACTGTGATTGAAAATGCAAAGTCCGCGCATAAGCACGGGCTGAAACTGTTCTGTACAACCGACCATGCGTCGTCAATGCCCGGTGCGCCGCATTACTGGTTCTTTGTTAATCAGAAAGTGTTGTCACGTTTTCTTGAAGGCGTCGGCGTTATCCGGGGCATTGAAGCGAACATTCTGAATGCTAAAGGTGAACTTGATGTACATCCTCATGTGTACCCCAATAGTGATTGGGTCATCGCCAGCTTTCATGAGCCAGTGTATCCGCCGGTCGATAAAGCCACACACACTGAAACCCTGATGAACGTGATTAAAAGCGGTAATGCGGATGCATTGGGGCATCTGGGCAACCCGGCGTTTGATTTCGATTTTGAAAAAGTGATTACTTGTGCCAGAGATCATCATGTGGCGATTGAGATCAATAATAGCTCACTGAAAGGCTTTAGCCGTCAGGGGAGTAAAGAACGCTGCTATGAAATTGCAAGGATGGCAAAGGAGGTGGGTGCTTACATTACCACTGGAAGTGACAGTCATTTCTGTGAAACGATAGGTCAATTTGCTGAAACAGCAACTTTGCTGGACGCCGTAGGTGTTCCGGAAGAACAGGTTATTACCAGCTCCGCCCGCCGTTTCCTTGATTTTCTGGCGTTACGTGGTCGCGAGCCGATTCCTGAGTTTTCTGATTTCTAACTTGTCGGCTCGTTGACCCGGAAATGCTGCATGGCATAGTCGATAAACACCCGTAAGCGTGCAGGCATATACTGTGTCTGCGCGTATTGAAGAGCAATCACGCCCTGATAATTGCTCTTTATTGTCCAGTCATCGAGCACTCTTGTTACCTTTCCTGTGTTTATCGCTTCTTGCACTACAAAGTCCGGAAAGATCCCGATGCCAAGTCCGTTGATTACCCCATTCAAACGCATTTGTGAGTGGTTAACGGCATACCTTCCCGATACAGACACGCTGTGAAACTCATCATCTTTGAAAAAATCCCAGATATGATCGGTATCAGTCTCTGCCAGATAAAGGCAGTCGTGCCCGGCTAGCTGCTGGGGGTGGGAAGGCACGCCTCTGTGGTGCAGATAGCCAGGGCTGGCGCAGAGTAACAGGTTGGTTTTGGCAATTTCCCGAAATACCAGTTTTTCGTCAGGCTGGTCGGTCAGGCGAAACGCAACATCAATACCCTGTTTAAGCAGATCAATATCACCATCAGCTGCGCGCAGTTTAAGCTGGATTTTGGGGTACTGTTTAAGAAAGGGGATCACAAATGGCTGCAATACCACATTCAAAAAGGCCTCCGGAGCGGCGACAGTAATAGGGCCTGCAGGTTCGGCGTGGTCTGCACTGGATATATCAACGGCCTGATGGGCCGCATTAAGCATAATCACACACTGGTCATGAATTTTTCTTCCGGCCTCGGTAATGATCAGTTTACGTGTCGTTCTCTCAAATAATTTTACTTCCAGCGCCTTTTCAAGCCGGGTAATGGTTTTACTCAGTGCGGATGGCGTCACACTCAGTTTTTTTGCGGCACCGGTAAAACTTCCCTCCAGAACCACCGTATTGAAGTAAGCAAGATCCGGTAAAAGCGCTATTAATTTAGTAGAGAGCATAGGTTGAATTTGTGCTTAAGATTCATGAATGTTTTTCCGTGAGCGGAGGAGATTAACCGGATTTTAGAGAATAGTAAATAAGGCTAGCGCGTGTTTGAGTGCTGGCAGAATTCACATAAGGCAAGAAAATGAATATACGTGATAAACAGTTCGCTGTGATTGGGTTGGGCAGATTCGGGCTATCGGTATGTCAGGAACTGACGGATGAAGGTGCACAAGTGCTGGCTGTTGATGTAGACGAAGAAAAAGTGAAAGCAGCGATGAATTTTTCGACCCAGGCGATTGTTGCGAACTGTACTATTGAAGAGACCGTCTACGAACTGAAGCTAAAAGATTACGATATGGTCATGATTGCTATCGGGGAAGATATCAACGCTTCTATTCTGGCCACGTTAGTGGCGAAAGAGTCAGGGGCGAAATCCGTATGGGTTAAAGCAAATGATAAGTATCAGGTTAAAATCTTGCAGAAGCTTGGTGCCGATCACGTCATTATGCCTGAGCGGGATATGGGCATTCGTGTCGCGCGCAAAATGCTTGATCGGCGTGTACTGGAGTTTACGGAGTTGGGCAGCGGGTTAGCCATGACAGAAGTGGTCGCAGGATCAAGTATGATGGGAATGTCCATCGGCCAGATAGAGTTGTGTCAGGAAGAAGGCGTTCAGGTTCTCGGCTTCAAGCGCGGCCCGAATATGACAAAAGCACCGAGTATGGAAACCGTGCTGGAAATTGGCGATATGCTGATCGTGGCGGGTCCACAGCCGGTACTGACTAAGCAGCTGAAAACTTTATCATGACTTCTTCAAAACGCAGAGGCATATTTTATTCACTGGATAAAGAGAAAACCCATAAGAATGGTTCGGAGCCCAAGATCATTCTGTTCAGTTTTCTGTCTGTGTTATTGCCAGCCGCGGTATTGCTTACATCATCAGTATTTTCTATCACCGGTCTGAGCTTTACCGATGCCCTGTTTACTGCGACATCGGCCATCAGCGTTACCGGACTTGGTGTCGTTGATACGGCCACACATTTTACAATCGAGGGTAAGGTTTTGTTGATGCTGCTGATGCAAATCGGCGGTTTAGGACAAATGACACTTTCAGCGGTACTGTTGTATATGTTTGGTGTCCGCCTGAGCCTGCAGCAGCAGGCACTTGCCAAAGATGCCTTAGGGCAGGACCGGGCCGTTAACCTGCAAAGTCTGGTTAAACGTATCGTCATTTTTGCTCTGTTAGCGGAAAGCATTGGCTGGGCTGTGTTGTCGCTGCGCTGGGTACCGGAAATGGGCTGGGGGCAGGGGCTGTTTTATGCGCTTTTTCACTCAATCTCTGCGTTCAATAACGCTGGTTTTTCTCTCTTTTCTGACAGTCTAGTTGGCTATACCGGTGATCCCATGATCATCCTGACGCTGGCTGGATTGTTTATTTTCGGGGGATTAGGCTTTACCGTCGTCGGCGATGTATGGAATCACTGGCGTTCAGGCTGGCGTTGTTTCAGCCTTCATTCCAAAATTATGCTGGTAGCGACCCCCGTGTTATTGCTTATGGGGACGCTGCTGTTCTGGGCTCTGGAGCGGAATCATACCATGCAGGGCCTCAATATCTGGGAAAAGTGGATGGCCGCTTTTTTTCAGTCCGCGACGGCACGAACGGCCGGGTTTAACAGCATTGACGTTGCTCACCTTACTCAGCCATCAATGTTGTTGATGATCATTCTGATGTTGATTGGCGCGGGTTCAACCTCGACCGGAGGGGGAATCAAAGTCTCGACATTCACGGTAGCGTTTGTCGCAACCTGGGCATTTTTGCGACAGAAAAATCATGTAGTGATGTTTCACAGGACGGTCAACTGGCCTACAGTAACTAAAGCACTAGCCATCATCGTGGTGAGTGGTGTGCTGCTGATATTGGCGATGTTTTTGTTGATGGTGACCGAAAATGCTAGCTTCGAGCGTGTGGTATTTGAAACCATCTCCGCGTTTGCAACGGTTGGACTCAGTACCGGATTAAGTGCAGAGCTGTCTGAACCGGGTAAGTACATCATGATTGTGGTCATGATCATCGGTCGTATCGGGCCGTTGACGCTGGCTTATATGCTTGCCCGGCCAGAGGCTACGTTGCTGAAATATCCGGAAGACAGTGTTCTGACGGGTTAAGATACATTACCGGTCGTATTTGATGGTTCCTGAACGCTTTAATGGATATTAACTAATTGATATATATCATTTATTCCTTGATAGAACAGATGTTTTTCCTGGCAAGGGGATAATAGTTCTTGTAGGAATGAATTAAAATGCGTTTACACTGTAAATATTCGACAATGCAATAGAAATATTAGCATAACAATATGTTTTTAATAATAAATTTCATTAAGGGTGGGATGTATGGCATCTGCATTTTATGACCAGATCAAGCAGCAGTTGGAAGAGGTAAAAGCTGAGGGTTTGTATAAGTCTGAACGTGTAATCACTTCTGCACAGCAAGCGGCAGTATGGGTTGCATCCGGACAAGAGGTTCTGAACTTTTGTGCAAACAACTATCTTGGGTTGGCCAATCATCCTGCCTTAATTGAAGCGGCAAAAGCCGGCATGGATGAACATGGTTTTGGTATGGCCTCCGTGCGCTTTATCTGCGGTACTCAGGATGCTCATAAAACGCTTGAGAAGAAGCTGTCTGATTTCCTCGGCATGGAGGATACCATTCTGTATTCATCCTGTTTTGATGCCAACACCGGCTTGTTTGAGACCATTCTGGGAAAAGAGGATGCGATTATCTCTGATGCCCTGAACCATGCTTCCATCATTGACGGTGTTCGTCTGTGTAAAGCGATGCGTTACCGCTATGCCAACAATGATATGCAGGAACTGGAACAGCAGTTAAAAGCCGCCGATGAAGCTGGAGCACGACATAAACTGATCGTCACCGATGGTGTCTTCTCTATGGATGGGGTGGTAGCTAACTTGCCTGCGATCTGTGACTTGGCGGATAAATACGACGCTTTGGTGATGGTGGACGATTCTCACGCTGTGGGTTTTATGGGGAAACACGGCCGTGGTACCCATGAGTATCACGATGTGATCGATCGTATCGATATTATTACCGGCACATTGGGCAAAGCAATGGGCGGCGCGTCCGGCGGTTACACGGCGGGTAAAAAAGAAGTCATCGACTGGCTGCGTCAGCGTTCACGCCCTTATCTGTTCTCTAACTCTCTGGCACCAGCGATTGTCGCGGCGTCAATCCGGGTTATTGATCTTCTGGCCGAAAGTGATGCTCTGCGGGAACACCTTTGGGACAACGCGGCTCATTTCCGTACGCGCATGCAGGAGGTGGGTTTTACGCTGGCTGGTGCTGACCATGCGATCATTCCTATTATGCTGGGCGATGCGAAAGTGGCTGCCGAGTTTGCAGAGCGGGCGCTGGCAAAAGGCATTTATGTTATCGGCTTTTCTTTCCCGGTTGTGCCTAAGGGGCAGGCGCGTATTCGCACGCAGATGTCGGCGGCGCATAGCCGTGAGCAACTGGACAGAGCCATTGATGTCTTTATTGAAAGCGGTAAAGAGATGGGAATTATCTGATGAAAGTAAAAGCCTTATCCAAACTGAGAGCCGAGCAGGGCATCTGGATGACCGAGGTTGAAAAACCGGAGATGGGTCATAACGATATTCTGATCAGAATTAAGAAGACTGCCATCTGTGGGACCGATATTCATATCTACAACTGGGACCAGTGGGCACAGGAAACCATTCCGGTGCCTATGGTGGTAGGCCATGAATATGTGGGCGAGGTTGTCGGTATCGGTCAGGAAGTTCGCGGATTCAGTATTGGTGACCGTGTCTCGGGGGAAGGACATATTACCTGTGGTCATTGCCGGAACTGTCGTGGTGGCCGGACTCATCTATGTCGTAATACGGTCGGAGTCGGTGTAAACCGCACCGGTGCTTTCTGTGAGTATCTGGTGATCCCGGCTTATAACGCTTTTAAGATTCCGGATGAAATTTCGGACGATCTGGCGGCCATTTTCGACCCGTTCGGTAATGCAGTACATACTGCGCTTTCATTTGATCTGGTTGGTGAAGATGTGCTGATCACCGGGGCGGGGCCTATCGGTATTATGGCCGCTGCTGTTGCCCGTCATGTCGGAGCCCGGCATGTGGTGATCACTGATGTGAACGAGTATCGTCTGGAGCTTGCTCGTAAAATGGGTGTTACCCGCGCCGTGAATGTGGCGGAGCAGTCTATTGAACAGGTGATGGAAGAGCTGAATATGACAGAAGGCTTTGATGTCGGTATGGAAATGTCCGGTGTGCCGTCAGCCTTCAATAGCATGCTGAAAGCGATGAACCACGGTGGCCGTATTGCCCTTCTTGGTATTCCGCCTACGGATATGGGGATCGACTGGAATCAGGTAATTTTCAAAGGACTCATCATCAAAGGCATCTATGGCCGCGAAATGTTCGAAACCTGGTACAAGATGGCGTCGCTCATCCAATCCGGCTTAGATTTGACACCGGTTATCACTCATCACTTCGATATTGAGCACTTCCAGAAAGGCTTCGATACCATGCGTAGCGGATCGTCAGGGAAAGTCATACTGAACTGGGAGTCGTGATCGGAGTGATCTAAACAGGATCTCTTCTGGACCTCGAACCTCGGTTAAATCACAGTAAAACGGACGATAAGAATGACGCTGCTTACCTTTTCATTAGCATAAACATAAGCAGCGTCATAAGAGTCACCTTATCGGGTTATCAACAAACTCCAGGCTCAGGCCAAGCGGGTGCCCAACTGCAGATATTCAAGATTAATGTAATCCTGACCATATTTTTCAGACTGATCAATAGCCAGCGGCAACTCGCTGATCTCCAGTGTATATTCACCGGCTTGGGGAAAATACAGCTCGCCTAAGCGACTGTGTACGTTTTTCCAGGGCACCTGAGCATCGTTGGCGTCTGTTTTGTCGAGGTTTAGCTCAAACTCCCAACTCTGATCCGCATAACTTATGCGCCCGGTTTTACCGTGGTGCACCCACAGAGGATCTTTATGATGCATGGTTTCCAGCGAAACCAGATCTAAGGCGAACCGGCCTGGACGCTGGATCTGGAAGGTCCAGCGGTAATTGAGTTTTTCAGGATCAAAGTGAGCGATATTGAGCGTATCCAGGCGCACTTTGGCCAGGCGGTCCTGATGTACGACAGGATTGATGTCCAGCTCACCTTCATACTCCAGCTCGATCACCAGAGGCATCCGATCATAATTGTGCCCGAGTTGCAGGTTGAGGGTGCTGGCCGTGATGCCCGTATCCGTATGTGTTTTCTGCAAACAGGAAACATGCCCACTGATTTGATTATCGAGCAATCGCACCTGTTTGATTCGATTGTTGAGGCTGTGTAAGCAGATAACGTTTTGCTCAGGCTGACGCTGCACATGCAGGTACAGCTTATTTGTGTCTGGTTTATGCGTTACCACTCCCCAGTTGAAGCCGGTTTGCAGGGGGGTAGCTTCCGTATCGATCACTGCTTCCTGATTCACCTGCATCCATTGGCCTATCTCAGCAAGTAACCGCACAAGGGGCTGTGGAATACGCCCGTTATGATCCAGGGTTATATTGAGCAGAAAGTTCCCGCCCCGGCTGACCACTGAACACAACTGGTTAATCAGATCCTTACTGGACTTGGTATTGTTGTCGTTTCGGCTATAACCCCAGTTGTCATTACTGGTAGCAATACCTTCCCTGTAATACGGCTTGATATAAAGTGGCTCCATGTAGTTGTCGTGGCCGGTTTTGATATCCCAGTCCAACTGGTACTCACATTCCGGCTGCTTTGGCCAATGCCGTTACCTGGTCGGCATCAAACTCGGCAGGGTTAAAGCCAGCGGTATACCCTTTATAATCATGCATAGGAATACGGGCAAAGTGAGGCAGCCACTCGCTAATGATGTCGCAGTATTGCCCCTGATAATATCCGGCCAGATCCCGGTGGCAATAAAGTCCCCAGTGGATAAACATACCAAAGGTATTTTGTTTCCAGCGGTTCAGCCCCTGCTTACTGACGCCAGTAAAGGCACTGCGATTATCCGGTTGGCCAGTAGTCTGGCTGCTTGTTCCTGTCAGCTCACCAGCTGTGGGCTTGGTCATGATACACCTGTCTATTATTATGAAATACCTTTTCATAATAATTAGTTTGTCTGGCCCAACAGAGTCAGATGCAGTTAGATGCGAGCTTTCTCACGCTATCTTTGGGTCATTTATGTAAATACGGTCTTATCTAATGCAGGTTCATGCCCGTTTTAATCTCGCTCTCCCCAAATCAGTCATTAACTCATTGTAATCCTTCAACCAAAATGCCCGCTTTACCCGGACTAGCGTGATATTAATCGCACAAACAGTTTGAACGTGTGCTGTGCTTACTATTTTCAACTTAACATCTATTTTATTGAAATGACGTTTCACTAAGTGATATTTAGAGCATGAACAACAGACAAAATCACATTGTTGAGCAAATCCGAAAGCAAGGTGAGGTTAAGGTTGAGGAGTTAGCCGACGAGTACAGTGTCTCTGTCGAGACCATACGCCGCGATCTGAATACATTAGCAAAACACAACCTGTTATGTCGTACCCATGGTGGTGCAGTCAGCCTGCAGACACGTGACATAGGCCAGACATTCTCCTCACGACAGAAGTTAAACGCGCAAGCTAAGCATGTGATGGCAAAACATGCACAGCACTACCTTATTGAGAGAAGCGTCATTGGAATGGATGCCAGCTCTACCTGTCTGCATGTCGCCCGACAGATGCCGGATATGGCCTGCACTTTGGTGACCAATTCCACTGGCATAATGCAGAGCGTTGCAACAAAAGAACAGGTGTCAGTCATTGTGACCGGAGGCAGTTTTTCCGTCAAATACTCTGCCTTTCACGGACCCATTGCCGAACAGGCGTTGTCCCGCCTGAATCTGGATGTGGTTTTACTGTCCTGTTGTGGGGTCGATGAAAACGGAGCCGTCTGGGAGTCTAACGAACTGAATGCCTCTATCAAGCGTCGCATGCTGGGTTGTGCGGCTCAGGTTGTACTGCTTGCCGATGCAAGCAAAATAGGCAAGAAGGGGCTGATCAAGATTTGTGATGCCACAGAGATAGATATCTTTATTAGTGATAGCCCGGTAAACAGTAAGTTACGGCAGTACCTTAAGAAAAACCGGGTTTTGGTTATTGATGGATAAGCCAACTGATATGAAACAAACAACGAAAGCAGAAATAAGAAGAGATAGAATGAAACCGACTACACCTAATGTAAAAATCGGCATTCGCCCGACTATCGATGGACGACGTGAAGGGGTGCGGGAATCCCTTGAAGAGCAAACCATGAATATGGCGCGTAGCGTCGCTGAGCTGCTGAGCGCCGAGCTGCACCACTTCGACGGCAACGCCGTGGAATGCGTGATTGCCGATACAACCATCGGCGGGGTAACTGAAGCCGCGCAGTGCGCCGACAAGTTCAAGCGTGAGAATGTAGGCCTGACTATCACTGTAACCCCATGCTGGTGCTATGGGTCGGAAACCATCGATATGGATCCGCATATGCCGAAGGCGATCTGGGGCTTTAACGGCACCGAACGGCCCGGTGCCGTCTATCTGGCGGCGGCATTGGCCGGTCATAACCAGATGGGGCTGCCGGCTTTCTCTATCTATGGCGAAGAGGTTCAGGAGGCCGATGATACGTCCATCCCGGCAGACGTGACTGAAAAACTTCTACGCTTTGCTCGTGCTGGTCTGGCCGTTGCCACCATGCGTGGTAAGTCCTACCTGTCTATCGGTTCCGTTTCAATGGGCATCGCCGGTTCAATCATCGATCAGGCCTTTTTCCAGGATTATTTGGGCATGCGAAACGAATATGTCGATATGATGGAACTGCAACGCCGCCTCGACCTCGACATTTATGACAAAGAAGAGTACGAGCTGGCGCTGGGCTGGGTCAAGCAGTGGTGCCAGGAGGGTGAAGATACCAACCCGGCGGAGCAGCAACTGAGCGCGGCGGAGAAAGATAAGGTTTGGGAAACCGTAGTGAAGATGACCATTATCTGCCGTGATCTGATGGTGGGTAATGAACGCCTGGCCGAACTGGGTTTTATCGAAGAGGGGCAGGGCCACAACGCTATTCTGGCTGGCTTCCAGGGACAGCGTCACTGGAATGATCATCGTCCCAACGGTGACTTTATGGAAGCCATTCTTAACTCTAGTTTCGACTGGAACGGCATCCGAGCACCTCATCTGATGGCGACAGAAAACGATGCGCTGAACGGTGTTTCTATGTTGTTCGGTCACCTGATGAGCGGTCAGGCCCAGGTGTTCGCCGATGTGCGCACCTACTGGAGCCAGGATGCGGTCGAACGCGTCACCGGCTTCCGCCCCGAGTCTGGTTTTATCCACTTGGTCAACTCTGGCTCAGCGGCGCTGGATGGCACCGGTCAGCAGACGGACGACGAGGGTAACCCCGTGTTCAAGCCGCATTGGCAAATGACAGAAGACGATGCGCAGAACTGCCTGAACGCGACTCGTTGGCCGGCGGCGATCACTGAATATTTCCGTGGCAGCGGTTTTTCTTCGCAGTTTCTGACTAAGGGCGGCATGCCGTTTACCATGACTAGAGTTAACCTGGTGAAAGGGCTGGGACCGGTGCTGCAGATCGCCGAAGGCTGGTCGCTGGATCTGCCGGAAGAAGTGCATGACACCCTGAACAAGCGTACCAACGAAACCTGGCCGACCACCTGGTTTGTGCCACGCCTGACCGGCAAGGGGGCCTTTACCGATGTTTACAGCGTGATGGCCAACTGGGGTGCAAACCACGGCGTGATCAGCTATGGCCACGTGGGTGCCGACTTTATCGTGCTGGCCGCCATGCTGCGTATTCCGGTGTGCATGCATAACGTCGCAGAGCAGGATGTATTCCGTCCTAGCGCCTGGAACTCTTTCGGCATGGATAAGGAAGGTCAGGACTACCGTGCCTGCGCCAACTTCGGCCCTCTCTACCGCTAACCGGCATTGTAGGAGCGGCTTTCGCAACGATTAAGGCGAAGCCTTGCGGCAGCCTGCGGCTATCGCGGATAAATCCGCTCCTACAGATTAGACGCGCGCTCAAGGCGCGCCCTCAGCTCATTTCCCAGCAAGTAAGAAGGTAAGTTTATGAGCATAGTTTTGATCCTGGACTGCGGTGCCACCAACGTCCGGGCCATCGCCATCGACGAGCGGGGCGAGATCCTGGCCGGCCATCATATCGTCAACGAAACCAGAACGCAGCTTGGTTCGGCGGAGCAGCAGATCTGGGATATCGACCAGATCTGGGGCAAGCTGACCGAATGCAGTCAGGCAGTAACAGCCCAATTGAGCGGAAGGCAGGTTGACGGCGTCACAGTAACCACCTTTGGTGTGGATGGCGCTCCTTTCGATAGCGCCGGACGACAGCTCTACCCGGTTATTTCCTGGAAGTGCCCGCGCACCGAACCGGTGCTGCAGCGGCTCGGTGAATATCTGGATAAAGAATCTCTCTATCTGAACAATGGCATCGGCAGCTACAGCTTCAATACGCTGTTTAAGTTGCTTTGGCTCAAAGAGAACGAGCCGGATGTCTACCGCAAGATGGACAAGTTTGTCTTTATTTCCTCCATGCTCAATCAGAGGCTGACCAGTAACTGGAGCACGGATCTGACTATGGCCGGCACCTCCATGATGACTGACCTGATTGGGCAGGGATGGCATGCGTCTGTGCTTGATACCTTGGGTATCGATCAGAGACGTTTTCCTGAGTTTGTCGCCGCCGGAGAGCGCGTCGGCCAACTGCAGCCCCAAGCCGCAGAGCTGCTGGGACTGACCGCCGGCATCCCGGTGATCAGCGCCGGACACGACACCCAGTTTGCCTTGTTTGGCTCTGGCGCAGCGCTTAATCAGCCTGTGCTCAGCTCCGGCACCTGGGAGATCCTGATGGCTCGGGTCAACCAGGTCAGCATTACAGCCGGGCACAAGGCGCAAGGCGTCACCACCGAGTGGGACGCTTTGCATGGTCACTACAACCCGGGCATTCAATGGTTGGGATCGGGCGTGCTGGAATGGTTAAGCCGTCTGCTGTTTGCCGAGCTGGAGCAGGATCCCAAGCGTTATCAAAAGATGATTGCCGAAGGCAGCTCCGTCGCTCCCGGTTCTGGCGGCGTACGTTTCGCGGCACCGCTTACCTCCGGGCGAGGCCCGGATGCCGGTCTGATCGATGGTTTCTCCATTCAGACCACCCGCGGTCAGCTCTATCGTTCGGCGCTGGAGGCCACCGCACGGCAGACCAGGAATGCGCTTGCCATTCTCGAACAGTTGGGCGGCTTTGACACCGACAGTTTGCTGGTGGTGGGTGGCGGCAGCAAGAACGCTCTCTGGAACCAGATCCGCGCTGATATCACCGGCAAGCCGATTGATGTGGTGTCCGCCACCGAGACCACGGCGCTGGGCGCAGCCATGTTCGCTTTCAGCGGATTGGGAGTTTATGCCTCGCCGCAGCAGGCGCAGCAGAGCATGCGCCCGCAGGTGCAGCGCATCCTGCCGGGTGAGCAGCAGGCGGATTATCAAAGACTATATGCAGAGTAGGCGATGACACCGTTCAATCGTTATTAATTGGATTTGATTAAGAGGGCCGAAACCGGCTTGATGATATGACAAACAGTATTTTAGAGAGAATAGGCGAGCTGGACCCGGCTAGCGGCTTTTCTATGGATGATTATTGGGTATGGGGCAGCTCCGTAGTGAAAGGAGACGACGGCAAATACCATATGTTTGCTTCCCGCTGGAGCAAGAAAAAGCCGTTTTTCACCACCTGGATCACAGATAGTGAGATTGTGCATGCTGTGGCGGACAGTGCCGACGGTACTTATGTCTTCTCCGATGTCGCCCTGGGCAAGCGGGGCACCCAGTTTTGGGACGGGCAGTCGGCGCACAATCCCAAAATATTCCGCCATAAGGGGAAATATATTCTCTTTTATATGGGCTCTACCCACCCGTTTGAGCCTTTCCCGGACGGCGATGATGCCGACGTTACGGGTAAGCACTGTGTTGTGGCACGCAGCAACAAGAGAGTCGGCGTAGCGGTGGCCGACAGCCCCTACGGTCCCTGGCAAAGGTTTGACTGCCCAATTTTGCCGACCAAGCCAAACACCTTTTACAGCTTCCTGACCTCCAACCCGTCGCCGATCATTCACGACGACGGCAGTGTGCTGCTGATGTTTAAGGCCCGTGCCTATGATGGGGACATCCACGGCAGGATGACGATCGGCATCGCTAAGGCCGACCATTACTTGGGACCATACAGGGTCATCAGCTCTGAGCCGATCTTTGGCCCGGATAAGGTGGGTGAAATTGAAGATCCATCCATCTGGCTGGATAACGACGGCTATCACATGCTGGCGAAAGATATGGGCAGCTCGATTTGCGGTGAGCACCACGCGGGTATTTTGTGCCATTCAGACAATGGCCTCGACTGGCGTCTCGATGAAGATCCTCTGGCCTATTCCAAGACGGTGCAGTGGCGGGACGGCAGCGAGGGTGTTCTGGGGCAGATGGAAAGACCTTTCCCGTTGGTGGAGGATGGAGTGGTGACCACTCTGTTTTTTGCGGCGATGGACGGCCCCGGCGGCTTTAACAACGGTACAAGATCCTGGAATCAGGCTGTTCCCTTAAAGAAAAAGTGAGTAATAGATGTTAAAGGGTATTCATCCGGCGATCAGCCCCTCGCTTCTAGCCGCTTTGGCGGAAATGGGTCATGGCGACGAAATCTTATTGGCAGATGCGCACTTTCCTGCCCATTCCTTCTGCAGCAAGGTGATCCGCACAGATGGTGTGACGGTAGACACTCTTCTGGCGGGTATAGCACCGCTGTTTCAACTGGATCAATACGTTGAACAGCCTCTCGTGATGATGCAGGCCGTACCCGGGGATGCCTTGGATCCCCAGGTTGAGGAGCGTTATCTACAAGCACTGAATAGCGCAACGCAGGTAGAAACACATCACATAGAGCGAATGGAACGGTTCACTTTCTATGAACGCGTTAAGCAATGTTATGCCGCTGTACTCAGCGGAGAAACGGCCAAATACGGCAATATTATCATCAAAAAAGGCGTTACAGACGTTTAGGAAATAGCAATGAACAGAGTAGAACAATCACAACAAATTATTGATACTTGTCTGGAGATGAACCGTCTGGGCCTGAATCAGGGCACAGCGGGCAATGTCAGCGTCCGTTATGAAGACGGTATGTTGATCACCCCATCCGGTATTGCCTACGATCAACTGACTGAAGAGAAAATTGTATTTGTCGACGCGGACGGCAAGGCTGAGGAGGGCAAGCTGCCTTCCAGCGAATGGCGCTTCCACCAGGCGGTCTACATGGCGCGCCCGGAGCTGAACGCCGTGGTGCATAACCATGCCATCAACTGCGCCGCTGTTTCCATCCTGAACAAGGCTATTCCTGCCATCCACTATATGATCGCAGCCGTCGGCGGCAACGACATTCCTTGTGTGCCTTATGCCACTTTCGGCACCGCTAAACTGTCTGAATACGTGGCTGAAGGCATTGCTAACCGTAAGGCTATCCTGCTGCAACATCACGGCCTGATCGCTGCCGAGGAGAATCTGGCTAAGGCGCTGTGGTTGGCTCATGAGTCTGAGGTGTTGGCTGAACTTTACCTCAAGCTGCTGGCAACGACAGATAATGTGCCGGTATTGTCGGATGAAGAGCTTGCCGTTGTGCTGGAGAAATTTAAATCTTATGGTTTGCGCGTAGAGTAAACCCGACGGCGGCGTTGGTTCCCTCGCTATACGCCGCTCATCCAGACTAACCCCACTTCTGTGTTTCCTCTTTTTATTTATTCTTATACCAATCCTATTTAGCACTATCTCTGATTACGGGAAAACTAGGGTCTCAGCTAGCCCGAGAGTTCCTCTTCCTCGCAAAACAGTATGGTTTATACCAAGCAGGAAAGTCTTTGATCTGAATGGATATGGCTCCACAAGTCACTCAAGACATCGCTGCCTGCTTTACCCGGGCATCCATACCCCGAATATGTTTGTTCCACTACATTGATTCAGGTAACTAGAAAATTTTTCCCAGGATGGCATTAGACATAGGCAGACGTAAAAAAAGCGCTTATTTATCGGGATAAATGAGCGCCTAAAATTAACATTGTAGAGAGTTAGTTATAGTTATTGCGAGTTTTTGTATTAGGATAAGGCCCCGGCCTTGCCGGGGCAAACTGTCTTATTTAGCTTCTTTCCACAACTGCGAAGTACGCATTGGGCCTGGAGAGGCGATGGAGTAAGAGTTAGGCACCACTGTATCGCTATTGCGTACATTGTTTTTGATTATCACGCCTTCATCCAAAGAAGAGACTGTACCGATGGTGTAGAAGTTCTCTTTGGAGATCTGGATGATCTCTTTCATCAGCTTGTTTTGTTCGTCCTGAGAAGCTGTGTCACCCATTTTTCTATATAGCTCGATTTGCTTTTTCACATGCGCCGGCGGCTCAACCGCAGTTGCATGGTTTTTGTCGCTCATCCAGTAGTAGTAACCAACACCCCAGGTGGAGGCAGGGTTTTGCACCGCATAGTTCGCGAACGTGTCTATTACGCCAATACCGCCATCGCCGCCAGCCGGCAATAGGTCATAGCTGTTATCGAGACGTTGCGTTTGCAAATATGAACCCTCAACAACGCGAATATCCAGGAAGATACCCACTTGGCGCCAGTCATTTTTGACCAGCTCAAGGATGTCTGTTTCCTCGCCTACAAAAGTTTGATTCATCAAGGCCTCAATACGAAGACGCTTACCTGTCTTATCCAGGCGATAGCCGTCATCGTCACGTTTGCTCAAGCCGATCGCGTCCAGCATCTTATTGGCTTTATCTGGGGCATACTCGGTAAATTGAGTGGCGAACTCTTCATCATAGAAAGCGGAACCTTCAGACGGCGCTGCCTGATAAGGTTCTACTACGCCGGAATACATGATTTCGCTGATCCCATCACGATCGATTGCGTGGGACAATGCGATACGGAAATCCTTATTGCTAAACAGCTCGCGCTTAACCAGATCCTTATGAGTTTGGTTAAGAGGTAAGACTAAGGCGTTCATCTTGGTGCTAGGGCGGAAGCCGTATTTATAGCCACCTTTCTTTTGGCTATCCATCATCATGGGGCGATAGACGGTTAGACCGATATGGCGGGTTTGGAAATCCGTTTCACCTGCGGCGGCGCGCAACACCATTTCCTCTTTATTCTCTGAATAGGAGAAATAAACACTATCCAGATAAGGCAATTGGTTGCCCGCTGTGTCTACCATCCAGTAATAAGGATTTCGCTCCCAGACTGCGTATTGTGTTTTTGGACCTGGTGGAACTTTCACTTTCCAGGCATTAATTGTCGGGCGATCCGGGTTGCTATAGTGTTCCGGGAAATAGATGGCACGACACTTGGTCTGAAAATATTGTTGCCAGTTATCAAAGCCATCTTTTTTAGCATTGGCTACCGCATCCTTATTATATTCAGGCAGAAACGATTTACAGTAATGAGCCGGGAACTGGACAATGTTAGAGCCATCTGTATTGGCCAGTTTACGGATAAACATGCCGTCTGGTTTAGCAAGGATGATCTTCACCGTGTGTTTGTTGATCACTTCAGCTCTGGCGTCTCCCACATTACGGGCAAAAAACGGACGGTTACCAGACCAGTCGCCACGGTTCATCAGATCGATATAAAAGGCGATATCTTCAGCGGTAAATGGGTGCCCGTCAGACCACTTCATGCCTTTGCGCAGGGTGATGGTGTATTCGGTCAGCTCTTTGTTTACCGTATAGCCGGTGGCCACGTTAGGCGCAATGCCGGTGTAAGTGCGGTTGAAGTTGAACAGGTTATCGTACTTCAGCATACGCATACGATGACCATTATCTTTCTTCAGACCCAGTAGCTTTAATTCCCCACCATATTGGCCGATAGATTCAATGGGTTCAACGACCAGCGGGTTTTCCGGCAGCCGTTTTTCCACTGCTGGCAGCGTTCCGGAGTTAACCAATTCAGCTAATTGTGGTGCTTCATTGTATGTAGCCGCTTGACTGGCAAAGGAGATTGCGAGCGTAACACTTGCTGCAACTTGGGTAACGAGGGGTAGGGCAGTATTTTTCACAGGGCACCTTTAATGTCTATTTCATGTCGAAAGTTCATACACGGCTTATCCGTGTTCGTCAGAGAATGAGTTAGCCACGAGGTTTATACAAACATTCCAAAACGATGTTTCAACTAATCTATTAGAGCCTGCATACCATGCAGTAGAATGACAGATGTTCTGCGAGTATTCTCTCAAAAAAAGGTTAAATAACCCCATCGGTCATGCCCATCCTTATTTACTTTTTGCCCGTTTATTGGAGAGTTAAGTTTATTCGGGCAATGGAAAATAAGGCTATGAGTGGTCAACAGTAACAAAAATATATTCCATCTGATCCCTATGAATATTGATGATGATCCTTAAACTGATCTGAGGTTTACTAAATTGACAAACCATGCAAATAAGCCATGATAATAAATATTTGAAGGGCTTGGTGTATAGAGAGACTCAATGATTAAGGTATTAATCCCTGTAAAAAAATTTGTTGACTATATTGTCAGACAGGGAGAATGCAACAGCGTCAACGAAGCTATTCGGTTGAAAAATTTTGCATGGCTGACACTGACAATGATTCCTTTAGGAATCACTTTTGCTGTACTCGATCTTTTTATGGGGCAATATGCTATTGCTCTCGTTGTCATCGTCTTCGAGCTTTTTATCATTGGTTGCCTCTTACATATTACGGTGAGTCATAAGCCTAATATTGCCTATCATGCGAGTAACGGCCTTTTTTTCCTTATGCTCTTATCTATTTCATTCTTAGAGGAAAAATATCAGGGAAAAGTGTTATGGGTGTACACATATCCTCTGTTCTGCATTTTTGTCTTTGGTGGTAAGAGAGGAACATTATGGAGCTCGCTTCTCTTTGTTTTCTTATTGGCCGGGTTAGATATTACCCATGGCTTGAAGACGATATATTCCGATAATTTTTGGGTTCGGTTTTCATTTACCTATTTTCTGGTGGTATGGATTACTGCATGGCTGGAAAATGATCGAAGAAGATACACAGCGGCACTGGAAAAAGAAAGAGAGTCATTAAAAAACGAAATCACCCAAAGGGCCCAACTTGAAGAACAACTCACCGTTCTGGCGCAAACGGATGGACTCACCGGACTATATAACCGCAACCATTACTGGGTGTTGACGACACAAGAGATCACTCGCTCTATGCGATACGATTTCCCATTGACACTCGCTATCATTGATGTCGATGATTTTAAATTTGTGAATGATACCTATGGTCACCCGACCGGCGATCATGTTCTCCAGTATTTAGCCACACTGTTTAAAAAACAACTTAGAAAATCAGATATCATCGGTCGTGTCGGAGGTGAAGAGTTCTCCATGGTTTTACCTCACGCCTCACTTGCTGAGGCCAAAATCATAATTGAGAGAATACATCAGGAACTTAGTCAGCACTTTTTCACCTCCAGAGGAGAAAAATTTACCGTGACGATAAGTACCGGGCTTTGTTCAATCGACAGTGAACATAAAGACATCGACCAGCTTTACTCTTCGGCGGATAAAGCATTATACCGTGCGAAACGAAACGGGAAAAACAGAGTAGAAGACTGTCTATCAACCATCACTGGCGAACATTAAAGGCTTATATTTATTAATTTCAATAAATTAAACAACGCAAAACTCGACTCGATATATTCGTGTGCTAAAGTGCCTTTCATCTTATTTATGGTTACAAGATTAACTAGCTAAAGTTACACATAATTAAGTTGACCTTTATTTGAATCTCCATAAGCCAGTGGTGTTACGCCCCTGGCTCTTTTTTTAAATGCCGGAACTTAACAGAGCGGCAACTTTCCGCATATCGGTTCCTTTCAGAAAACCAAACTCAAGCGTTCCCAGCCCGGATACCCAAAGCTTAAATTCACTCTCCAGATCAAAGGTACCTGCTGTTTCGACAGAAATGCGGTAGTTTTCCCCTGATTAACATGTAGTAAGATTATATTATTAATATAGTATATGCCATATATAACATATCAATATGTGTGCTTTACCAGGGTTATCAAATTAGGCTCAGGAAAATATTAAACTCTAAATAAATTAAATGGTTAAAATCTCGACATGTAGAACGAGTGTGATAAATTCTGCATCAACCGTTATATCCCAATGGTTACAAAACTTACTTAGATCTTAGTCAACTCTCGATGAGCCAGGTGCGGTTTGCACCTGGCTATTTTTTTCTCTATTTCCGGCTCAAGAGAAAATATCGTGAGGTATTTTAATGACGGCCTTTTTTATCGGCATTGGTTTATTTACTGCGCATTGCGGACGGTGGATCTGTTCAGGATAGAATACGACAAAGTCTCCGACGTAAAGGTCGATATAGTTTTCATGTGTCACATTCTCAATGAACAATACATCGTTCTCCAGCTTTTCAAGTGACTTGAATGAGTCATCCAGTTGATTGGAGTAACCAAAGCGTTCTTCACCTTCCAGCACTATTTGAATATCGATATATTTTTTGTGGATCTCGGCGGCACGCTCTTCGGTTGGTTCTGTGGTCGTTGCATTTATCATAACGAAAATGCGGTCATCCGTGAGTGCATACTTCCCTTCCGGATTGTTCTTTGCAATAACCACTGCTTCTTCTATACATTTACGCAACTTTGTGTAGGTATAGGGGATCAGCTCCAGCTGGTTGATATTGCCAAATAACATAAATAGTCCTCCGATATTAGCCGATGATAGCCGCTACTTCTGAGATGAGCTGTGCCAGTTCGTCCCAGCGTTCTTCGTCAATCAGGTTGTTTGGTACCATCCAGGTGCCGCCACAGGCCAGAACGGAAGGAATCGCCAGGTAGTCTTTGACGTTTTCTGGGTTTACACCACCGGTTGGCATAAAGTTAACCGGATAAACGGCTGATAGTGCTTTCAGCATGGCTGCGCCGCCGGAAGGCTCGGCAGGGAAAAACTTAAGTGTACGCAACCCCATTTCCATTGCTTGTTCTACCAGACTTGGGTTATTGATCCCCGGAACGATAGTCACGCCACGTTGTTGGCAGTATTTTACCGTTGTCGGGTTAAAGCCGGGACTGACAATAAAATCCACACCCGCTTCAATGGCCTGGTCGACCTGCTCGCTGGTTAATACCGTACCGGCACCAATCAGCATCTCAGGGTAGGCTTCGCGCATATTCTGAATGGCTTGAGCGGCCTCTGCGGTACGGAAGGTAACTTCTGCACATGGCAGACCATTTTCGATAAGTACCTGAGCCAGCTTAACCGCTTTTGCTGCGTCTTTGATAGCAATAACCGGGATGACTTTCAGTGCCTGAAGCTGTTGATTCAAATCTTTCACTCTGTTCTCCTTTAAATGTTCGGCATCGCGTCTTTCGGAATGATTGCACCACGATGTTGAATAACCGTTCCCGCCACCTTATGCCCGGAAGCGCCAGACTCTTCACATGATCCGCCAAGGATACGTTTTGCCAGATACCCGGCACTGAATGAATCTCCTGCAGCGGTCGTATCAACAACATTATCGATTCTGGCAGGAGCGACTTCGGTGGTTGTATTATCATGAATGATCAGACAGGTATCGCTTCCCCGTTTGATCACAATTTCTTTTACTCCCAGTGCCTGAGTCCTTGTGATGGCGTCCTGTTCGGATATATCTCCCCATAGTGCCTGTTCATCATCAAAGGTCAGGAATGCGGTGTCAGTGATACTCAGAGTCTGCTTATACCAATGTTGCGCCTCGTCTTTGCTTTCCCAGAGCGCCGGGCGGAAGTTGTTGTCAAACGCAATTGAGATACCATCATTATGGCAAAGTGTCAGTGCGTCAATAAGTGTCTGACGGCTGTCAGCAGGCAGTATTGCCAGGCTGATACCACTGAGGTAGATAAGCTGATGTTGGGCCAGTTCTTTTGCCAGAGCTTCCGGAGAAAAGTCTTTCAGCCAGAATTTAGCCGCGGCGTCATTACGCCAGTAATAGAAGCTACGTTCCCCATCGTCGGCAGTTTCAATGGCATACATCCCTGGGAGTTTATCGTCAGAAAGATAAACCATATCGGTATTAATCTGCTCATCTTGCCAGTTTTTCAGCATACCTTTACTGAACGGATCTTTGCCTAGTCCGGTAACGTAACAGACATGAACTCCGGATCCGAGAGTAAGCCGGGACAGGTAAATTGCAGTATTTAGGGTGTCACCGCCGAACCCCTGCTCGACTCCGGATTCGGTTTTTCTGAGCTCCACCATACATTCACCGATGATGGCAACGTTGTTAACGGACATTAGGTCTCTCCTTTTTCTTTGATAAATTCATTATCCTCATAGCGACATTAACAAGCAAATAAAATGAAATGCTGTTCCACAAATAATGTGATGATGGTTTTAATTTATCATAAGGAAGCGGCTATCATGACAAAGGTAGTCGGGTGTCAGGACGGTAATGAGCATCATTTGCTATGATTATTAATAGAAAAGATTGTCATTTGTATTGTTGGGGGCGAGCATGGAAATTAAATATCGGGTGGAAAAAGACAGCATGGGAGATGTCCATGTTCCGGAAGATGCGCTTTATCAGGCCCAGACACAGCGTGCAGTGAATAACTTTTCTATCAGTTCTCAGGTAATGCCTTCTGGGTTTATCCGTGCACTGGCGTTAATCAAACAGGCCGCAGCGATAACCAATCAGCAGCTTGGCCTCCTGGAAGACAACATTGCCGGAGCCATCAGCCATGCAGCGCAGGAGATCATTAATCACCAGCATCTGGAACATTTTCCTGTGGACGTGTATCAGACCGGGTCCGGAACCAGCTCAAATATGAATGCCAATGAAGTGATAGCGACATTAGCCAGCAGGGCGCTGGGAACAATCATCAGTCCCAATGACCATGTCAATATGGGACAGAGCAGCAATGATGTCGTCCCAACAGCTATTCAGGTATGTTCCGTTCTGGCGCTAGAGCAGGACTTATTACCGGCGCTTAAACACTTGATGGATGTCATTGCAGTGAAAAGAGACGAACTGGAATCGGTCGTCAAAACCGGACGCACGCACTTAATGGATGCGATGCCCATCAGGTTTGATCAGGAGTTGAGTGGCTGGCAGTACCAGATTCAGCATGGTAAACAGTCTGTGGAGGCGGGCCTGGGGACACTAAAAGCTCTGGCTCAGGGAGGCACCGCAGTGGGTACCGGCATTAATGCTCATCCTGAGTTTGCCCGGCGGTTTGCACAGAACCTTTCCCACTCGACGGGAACAGGCTTTACCGTAAGTGAAAATTATTTTTTTAACCTGAGTAGTCAGGATTCCGTCGTCGCGCTATCCGGACAGATGAAGACGGTGGCTGTGGCTCTGATGAAGATTGCTAATGATCTGCGCTGGATGAACTCTGGCCCTCTGGCCGGACTGGGAGAAATTGAGCTTCAGGGTTTACAGCCCGGCTCTTCGATTATGCCGGGTAAGGTCAATCCGGTGATCCCGGAGGCGGTAGCGATGGCCTCTGCTCAGGTTATCGGTAATGATACGACGATCACAATTGCAGGTCAGTCCGGTAACTTTCAGTTGAACGTGATGTTGCCGGTGATTGCTTATAACATTCTGGAGAGTATTGGGCTGCTGAGTAACAGTGCCCGTTCTCTGGCCGATCAGGCAATAGCCACATTTACGGTCCGCTACGATAACGTGTCTGCTCCTTTGAAAAAGAACCCGATTCTGGTGACCGCACTTAATCCGGTGATCGGTTACCTGAAGGCGGCTGATATTGCCAAAAAGGCTTATCAACAGAACCGGGCAATTATTGATGTAGCAGAAGAAGAAACAGAGTTGTCACGCAAAGAGTTGCTAAAGTTACTCAATCCAGAGGCGCTAAGCCGGGGTGGGGTGGTTAAATAGTGTCAGAGAGTCAGGCACAGTATCCGATGGACTGCGCCTGATTCTGTTCGTCTATTTTAATTGTAAACGCTTAGCTAGCCGGTGCAGGTTACCATTATCCAGCTTAAGCTGACGGGCTGTCGCAGCCCAGTTGTAATGGTTGTGCTTATAGCACTGCTCAATCAGCTCTTTCTGGAATGCTTCCGTTGCGGACTTTAGTCCAAAATCTTCATTATAATCAAAGGTATTACTATCGATTTCTGCAGGGGTAATGTCGATGGCCTGGTGGTGGTCAGAAATCAGCAGATGCTCTGTTTGTAATAAGAGATCCCCATCTTTTTCTTCGGCTTTTGCCATCACAGCGGCTCGGCTAATAACATGTTCCAGTTCCCGGATGTTTCCCGGCCAGTGATATGCCTTAATGGTGGAAACCAGTTTGTCATCCAGCCTGATGGTATTCAGACCCAGTTTATTGCGGCACTGCTCAGCAAAAAATCCAGCCAGTAATACAACATCATTCTCCCGCTCTCGTAGTGGCGGAACAGGCAGGGGAAATACACTTAGCCTGTGGTAGAGATCCGCGCGAAACCGGCCTTCTTTTACTTCCTCATGCAGGCTGCGATTGGTTGCAGCTACGATTCGGGTTTTAACCCGAATATGCCGGTCATCACCGACGCGCTGAATATCCCCGTATTGTAAAGCCCGTAACAATTTAGCCTGTAAAGCTAAGGACAGCTCGCCGACCTCATCCAGAAATAGCGTGCCATTATCTGCCAGCTCAAATTTCCCTTTACGATGACTGATAGCCCCGGTAAAGGCACCTTTTACGTGGCCGAATAACTCACTTTCAGCAACAGATTCAGGGAGGGCAGCACAGTTCAGATAGACCAGATTCTGGTTCGCTCTGGGAGAATGATAATGGATAGCGCTGGCAACCAGTTCTTTACCAACACCAGTCTCGCCGGTAATTAACACGGTCAGATCAGTCGCCGCTACGGCGTCTATTTGTGACCGAAGCTCGTTCATTACTGTAGACGTTCCTATCATCTCCTGCTTGATGTTGTGTTTTTCTGTCAGGGGCTCATGGCTGACGACAGCTTGCTTTTCCAACTGTTGTAACAGTAGGGCGGTATGCAGGCCACTGGCAGCGAGGGCACTGATGATCCGCAGATCATCATCAGAAAAATTATTAAATTGCTCCGGGTCGAAGGCATCAATGGTAATTGCGCCGATAAGCCGTTCATCGATAGTCAGAGGCAGGCCAATACAGGAGTGCACATGCAGTTTATCTTCGTGATTAGGGATCAGGCCGTCATAAGGGTCCGGAAGCGTGCTGTCTGAGGGGAAACGCACAATATCTCCGGCACGGGCGATGGCTTCTAATCTGGGATGGAAGGTTAAATCAAAGCGTCGGCCAAAGACTTCATCCGCCAGTCCATTAATCGCCAGTGGGGTAAATTGTTGATCCTGAAAAAGCAATAGAGCAGAGGCATCACAATTCAGAGTATGACGGATAGTGGTAAGGAGCCGGTCAAATCTATCCTGATTGGAAAGGCTGGAATTCAGATCGAGTGCAATCTGAAGCCACTGTCTGGATACGCTATTCATGTTGATCTCCGGAATGTGTCTATTTGACTATGATAGGTGTCTTTAGGACATATATCAATAGTGTCAATATGACAGTGCATTAATAGTTTTAAATTTAAAAATGCTTATAAAACAATGAGATATATTTTGGCACGCTAACTGCTATTACAGAATAACAATTAAGACGAACGATTTATCTGTAACAGGAGTAAACCATGACCATTCATGTAAAGAACAATATTCATTGGGTTGGCCAGCGTGACTGGGAAGTTCAGGATTTTCACGGTACCGAATACAAAATGACGAAGGGGACTAGTTATAACAGCTATCTGATCCGGGAAGAAAAGACGGTTCTTATTGATACGGTAGACCACCGTTTCAGCCACCAGTTTTTGCTGAATCTGGAGATGGAAATAGATTTGAACGAGATTGATTTTGTGGTGGTAAACCACGCTGAGGAAGATCACTCTGGGGCCTTGTCTGCGTTAATGGAGAAAATTCCCGGTACACCGATTTACTGTACTGAAGCGGCCATCGATTCCATTGTCGGACACCATCATCATCCGGAATGGAACTTTAACACGGTTAAAACCGGCGACACGATCGATATCGGTAATGGAAAACAGCTTATCTTTATTGAAGCCCCTATGCTGCACTGGCCGGACAGCATGATGACTTATCTGACCGGTGATGCCGTACTGTTTAGTAATGATGCCTTCGGTCAGCATTATTGCGATGAACATTTATTCAATGATGAAGTGGATCAAAATGAATTGATGGACCAGTGTCTGCGTTACTATTCCAATATCCTGACGCCTTTCAGTCATTTGGTTACCGCAAAAATTAAAGAAGTGCTGAGCTTTAATGTGCCGGTGGATATGATCGCCACATCCCATGGCATTGTATGGCGTGACAACCCGACACAGATCGTTCATCAGTATCTTGAATGGGCGGATAATTATCAGGAAGATCGCATTACGATTTTCTACGATTCCATGTCGAACAATACCCGAATGATGGCCGATGCGATCGCTCAGGGGATTCATGATGTGGACCCCAAAGTTGCGGTGAAAGTGTTTAACGTTTCCAAACACGATAAGAACGAAATTCTGGCGAATGTGTTTCGCTCTAAGGGGCTTTTTGTTGGCTCATCCACGATGAATAATGTGATGATGCCGAAGGTCGCCGGTATGCTGGAGGAAATCACAGGTCTTAGGTTTAAAGGAAAGAAAGCGGCTGCGTTCGGGAGTTATGGCTGGAATGGCGGGGCCGTGGATCGTATCCATGCCCGATTGACGGATGCAGGGTTTGAGACGGCGTTAAGCCTGAAGACCAAGTGGCGTCCAGATGGTAAAGCCATGCGGGAATGCCGGGAACATGGCCGTCAGATAGCTCGTCTGTGGGCAGTATCCGATACTGGACTCGCAAAAGCGGCAACAGACTCCGGACAATCTGAGCCTGTGCCAGCAACACCAGCCGTGAGTGAACTATTACCACAAGAGAAACACCAGACAGCACAAGAGAAACACCAGACAGCACAGGAAAAACACCCGGATGACTGCCAGTGCATGATCTGCACAGTATGCAACTGGGTTTATTATCCGGACATTGGCGAGCCGAATCAGGGTGTAGAGCCGGGAACAGCCTGGAGCGATGTACCGGATTACTTCCTGTGCCCGGAATGCAACTTGGGCAAGGATGTCTTTGCTGACCACAATAAAAGCAGTGAGGAGGCCGCCTGATGACCAACCCTCTGATCATCATTGGTAGCGGCTTTGCCGCTTACCAACTGGTAAAAAATATACGCCGCCAGAACAGCGAACTGCCTGTCCAGGTATTTACGGCTGACAGTGGCGATGAGTATAACAAACCGGATCTTAGTCATGTTTTTACCCGAAAACAGACAGCTGAAGATCTTGTTTCTACGCCCGGAAACGTATTCGCTGAGCAGCAGCAGATAGAGCTGTTCTGTTATACCAGAGTAGAGAGCATTGACCCAGCAGCTCACAGTATTATTGCTGATGGGAAGTGTTATCCATACTCCAGATTAGTATTTGCCACCGGTGCTCAGTCGTTTGTTCCTCTACTTAGTGGGAATGCAACGGGTGACATTGTCACGTTAAACAGTCTGCAGGAATATCGGGATGCACATCAACGTATTGTCCGGGCTGAACGTGTCCTGATTATGGGAGGAGGTCTGATTGGTGTTGAACTGGCCCTGGATATGCTTACTTCCGGCAAACAGGTACATATTATTGAGCCGGGGATGCACCTGCTGTCTAACCTGATACCCGGATTTCTGAGTACACCACTGGAGTGTTACCTGCGTAGTAAGGGCATGCAGGTAGACTGTCTGGATTATGTTACAGAAATGAACCGTCGCAGTGCCAGCCTGTCGGTACAAACCAGTAGAGGTGTCAGCTATGACACGGATTGTGTTATCTCTGCGGCGGGTCTGACTCCCCGGACCGAGCTGGCGAAGAAAGCCGGACTCGCGGTGAACCGTGGCATCGTGGTTGATAACCGGCTGCGTACATCGGTGAAAGACATTTATGCGCTGGGGGACTGCGCAGAAATTGAAGGTAAAATAATGGCATTCCTGCAGCCCATTGTTCTCAGTGCCAATATTCTCGCTAAGCAATTGCTTACCAGTGAAGGTGAGCTGGGCTTGCCTGCCATGATGGTCAAAGTGAAAACGCCTGGTTACCCGATCCAACTTGGCGGATCATTTGAGTCAGCAGTAGAGTGGCAGGTTAACCATACAGAGCAGGGAACGGTTGCCAGAGCGTATGATCAGAATAATCGCATGACTGGATTTGTTGTGACTCAGGAACAGGTAAATCAGGCATTTCCGCTATTACGGGAAGTGCAGACGGCACGTTAGTGAGGCTGAGGCGTTCAGATCTGATCGATGCGGGTAGTGCTAGTGAAGTGTCATAATGACAGCGTTGTGTCTTTTTAACACTTGTTCTTGATGTGAAAAAGACGCGATCACTCGTCTGCCAGATAATAATAATATTAAAAACAAAGAGATAGAGTATGGCATGTTTCGTGCTATACAGACGGTATACTCTAGAACGAAGTAAAGTGAGGAAGACATCCGTTATGGGGATCAGCTTTTCAGAACCAGAAAGACTAAAAGAAATTTTTGATGCAGAACATCGGGAAGAGTGGCAGAAAACCAGCCATATCATGAGCTCGCTTGCACTAAGAGAAAATGAAGTTATTGCCGATATTGGAGCAGGTACAGGGTATTTCTCCAATCTATTTTCACAGACAATTAAAAGCGGAAAGGTTTACGCTATCGACTGTGAACCGAATATGGTGGCTTATATGAAAAACCGCTTTAGTGAGTCTGGTTTTGCTCACCTGACCGTGGTTCAGTCCGAGGCTGATGACCCTTGTATTCCGGCTGGTGTTAATACGGTTTTTCTGGCGAATACCTACCGTTTTATCCTGAAGAGGAATGAATTTCTACAAAAAATGCGTGAACAGACCGCTCCGGGAACCCGTTTTGTTTTTGTTGATTTTAAAGGCAGTCATGCAAGGGTATCACCGCAGATGGCGATGGATGAAGTGCAGGGAGCCGGATTTAAGGTGCTGAATTTTGATGCTGAAGGGTGTCCGGACCACTATATTCTGACGTTTTCTGCAGCTTAAGCCTTTTCATTTTTATCTGCTGTTATTTCACGGCTGTGCTCTTTGGGAGCGCAGCTTTTTTTATATGGGCTCTTATCTTTTACATTAGTATCCATCGGGTGACCTGTGGTAGGTTAATTGGGATAATAAACCGATACGGAAAAGCATAATGACCCCTTGTTTACCTGCGATGACCAAAGACATTCTGGAAAGTATTTCAGATGGCGTTTTCACGGTTGATAAACAGTGGCGTATCAGTTTTTTTAACCGGGCGGCGGAAGAGATCACCGGTATTTCCAGAGAAGAAGCTTTAGGAAAGCTCTGCTCCGAGGTGTTTAAATCCAGTATGTGCGAGTCTGATTGCGCATTGCGAAGCACTCTGAGTGACGAAACGCCTATCGTCAACAAACCCTGCTTTATTATTGATGCCGAAGGTGAACGGATCCCTATTTCTGTGTCTACCGCAGTGCTTAAAGATGCGGAAGGGCGGATCATTGGTGGGGCTGAAACCTTTCGGGATCTGAGTGAAGTTGAGGCACTGAGAAATGCGTTGAAAGGACGTTCTCAGGCGGGGGATTTTATTAGTCACAGCCCGGTTATGCGGAATCTGTTCGAGCTGTTGCCTGCCATAGCGACAAGCCCGAGTACTGTACTTATTCAGGGAGAAACGGGTACAGGTAAAGAGCTTCTGGCGCGGGCGATCCACGACATGAGTCCACGTGCTGAGAAACCTTTTATTGCAGTGAATTGCGGAGCCCTACCGGATAATTTGCTGGAATCAGAACTGTTTGGTTATAAAAAAGGGGCATTTACCGGAGCGATTCAGGACAAGCCGGGACGTTTTGCGTTGGCCGATGGAGGAACCCTGTTTCTGGATGAAATCGGGGAGATCAGTCCGGCGCTTCAGGTTCGGTTACTTCGTGTATTACAGGAACAGGTTTATGAGCCGCTTGGGGCTGTAAAACCGGAAACAAGCAGTGCGAGAATTATCGTAGCGACTTATCGGGATTTGATGCAGATGGTGGCTAGTAGTGAATTCAGGCAGGATCTGTACTACCGGATCCATGTGGTGGATCTGAAATTGCCTCCGCTCCGGGACCGTAAGGAAGATATTCCTCTGTTGGTGGATCAGTTTATCGGTAACTTTAATCGGTTGCAGAAGCGTTCTGTCCAGGGGGTCACACCGGAAACACTTTCGTTACTGATGGCTCACGACTGGCCGGGTAATGTCCGTGAACTGGAAAATACGATTGAAAGAGCTTTTGTTCTCTGCTCAAACGACAAGATCGGCCCGGCCCATTTGCCAGTGGAGTTCGGCGGAAAAGCAGTACAAACCAAGTCAAACGAAGATATTAGTTCAGTGCGGGAGGTGGCTGAAAAACAGTCTATTCAGGCAGCTTTAAAACGTAATCATTATAACCGGGCAGCGACAGCCAGAGAGCTTGGTATACATAAAACAACGTTGTACCGTAAAATGAAATCCTTAAAGATTCCGTTTCCGCAGCAGAATGGCCGTAACCGGCTTATTTAATATCAAAAACTACAGGCATATCAGGCAATCCACTGAAAGCTGATAAGAGTGATGACCGTCAACATCTGTACGGCTATTAATTTAATCCTCGAATACCAATTAATTTGATGGTTGCAATCATTGCAGCCATGGAACGACATGCATTCATAATGGTTGCGATTTTGCAACCATTACAATTCCTTTCCATTTCTTGCGTCGATAATTTCCCTTATATATCAATAAAATAAAAAATAATCTTGGACTTTTGTAATCTGGAACGCTTGTTGCTCTATATAAGTATCAGCAATGGAGTCCAGCATGAAAGTAGCATTAACAATTTGGAATAACCGAATATCCCCAGTGTTTGATGTTGCCGGGCATGTACTCCTATTGGAGGCAGAGCAAAAAGAGATCCTGCACCAGCAGGCATTCGATTTACCGGTAGATTCAGTGATGAATAAACTGACATTTTTATCTGCACAGAAAGTTGACTTGCTGATATGTGGGGCTATTTCCCGTTCGTTACAGTTCGCTATCGAAGAAAGCGGCATAAAGGTTTACCCGTTCTGTTCCGGTGAAGTCAGTGAATTGATTAAGGCCTGGCAGGACGATCAGTTAGAGCAGGCATGTTTTGCCATGCCCGGCTGTGGCATGGGGCGGCGCAGAGGTAACAGAGGCCGGGGAAATAGCTGTCGGAGTACCGACACATCGTGTCGAAGACAGAATCAGAGAAACAGGAGGCAGTAATGCCTGGATATGATAAAACCGGTCCTATGGGTAACGGACCAAAAACAGGTCGTGGTCTTGGTGTCAGCGTGGCAGACAACAATCAAGAACAAAACGGTAATGTTCCGCAATGTAACCGGATGAGACGACGCAGAAATAGGCAAGACGGTACTGGCGGAAGACGCTGTGGCAGAGGACAAGGTGCCGGTGTCGGAAGAGGTCAGGGACGCAATCGCGCAGCTCAGGGTCGTAAAGGCATGGGGCAGGGACTATGAAAATCGTTTTAACCACCTCTTCTGCCACTCTTGATGGTGATTTAGACAAACGTTTTGGCCGGGCACCCGGGTTTCTTATTTACGATACTGAGCAGCAAAGCTGTGAGTTCGTTGATAATGAGCAGAACCTGAATGCGGCGCAGGGCGCTGGTATTCAGGCGGCTCAGAATATTATTTCAACAGGAGCTAAGCATCTGATCACCGGCTTCTGTGGGCCGAAAGCATTTAAGGTGCTGCAGAGCGCCGGTGTAAAAATCTACGATACTGATGCGGTCAGCCTGAAAGAGTGTATTGAGTTGTTTAACAGCGGCAAGCTCACAGAAATCAACAGTGCGAATGCTGAATCTCATTGGGGTTAACACAGGGGGAATGCATGAGAAGTAGCCTGGATTGTATACCCTGTTTTATACGGCAGTCTCTGGAGGCCGGTCGGCAGATTTGTCACGATGAAGCCCGGACAGGTCATGCTCTGCGTCGTATTTTACGCAAGGTATCAGAGTTTGATTTAAACCTGTCTCCACCAGAAATGGGGCAGGAGATCCATCGTATTCTGCGTCAGGAAGTGGGATGTGATGACCCTTATCTGCAAATTAAAAAAGATTCAACTCAGCTAGCGTTAGCGATGGCTCCTCAGGCCCGAGCCCAGATAGAACAGAGTGATAACCCGTTTGAAGCGGCGCTTCGTTTTGCTATTGCCGGCAATATTCTGGATTTCGCGCTAGCTTCAGCCTGGGATGACGACAAGATACAGGCTTCGTTCGAGCAGGCTCTGCGACACTCTGTCGACACGGATATGGTTGCCCGCTTGAGACAAGCTCTCAGTGGCGCGCAGAACGTTCTTATTCTGGCAGATAATGCGGGTGAAACTGTGTTTGATCGGTTGCTTATTGAACAGCTACCGGAGCATCTGAACGTGACTTATGCCGTTAAAGGGTCACCGGTCATTAATGATGCTGTGGCGGCTGATGCGATTGAAGCCGGAATAGACACTGTTGCCACCATCATTGATAACGGCACCGATGCGCCCGGTACATTGCTGCATCACTGCTCATCCTCGTTTGTTGAACAGTATCATTCTGCAGATATCGTCATCGCCAAAGGGCAGGCTAATTTTGAAACCCTGAACACCGCCGACAGAGAAGTCTACTTCCTGACTCAGATTAAATGCCCGGTTATCGCCAGAGCTTATGATTATCAGGTGGGAGACTGGATCGTTACGACGACACCTGAGTTGGCAAAAGGTCAGGATACCGTGACCGAAAATACAGGAAAAGACCGATGAAATTAGCCATAGCTTCTGGAAAAGGGGGCACCGGGAAAACAACGGTGTCCGTCGCTCTGGCTCTGTCGGCCGGTAAGGACGTGATGTATCTGGATTGTGATGTGGAAGAGCCGAATGGAAAGCTGTTCCTTCATCCGGAAATTGATGCCACTGATACGGTGTCAGTCCCGGTTCCTGTCGTTAATCGTGAACTCTGCAACGGTTGTGGTGACTGTTCCGATATCTGTGAGTTTAATGCCATTGTTTCTCAGGGAGAGTATGCCATCGTTTTTCCTGAGCTCTGCCATAGCTGTGGCGGGTGTATGTACGCCTGTCCTGAAAATGCCATTACTGAAGAAATGCATCCTATCGGCTCGCTGATTCACGGACGAGCAGGAAAGGTTCAATACGTTGAAGGTGTGCTGAATATCGGGGTGGCCATGGCAACACCGCTTATCAAAGCCGTGAAAGAGCGTGCCACTGAGGATGGGTTGTCGATCATTGATTCCCCGCCGGGCACGTCCTGCTCCATGGTAACAACGGTGCGTGATGCCGATTTTGTTCTGCTGGTAACGGAACCGACGCCATTTGGTCTGCATGACTTGAAAATTGCGGTTAAGACCGTCGAAGAGTTAGGTCGTCCGTTTGCTGTGATCATTAACCGTTTTGACCAAACCGATAACTGCGTGGATGTGTTTTGTCAGGAAGAAGGCATTGCTGTTTTACTGCGTATTCCGGAAAACCGGAAAGTCGCTGAGGTCTATTCGCGTGGAGAACCTCTGTTGTCAGCGCTACCTGAATTGAAATCTGACTTTCAGCTGATGTTGTCAGCGATAGAAGACGGGTTGAGAGCAGGAGAAAACGGATGAAAGAGATTATCGTTCTGAGCGGTAAAGGTGGCACGGGTAAAACCAGCCTGACTGCCTCCTTTGCTTCTCTGGCAGAAAAGGCTGTATTAGTCGACTGTGATGTTGATGCGGCTGATCTGCACCTGATCCTTAAACCGGACATCAGAGAAAAGCATATTTTTACCAGTGGTCATGAAGCATCAATTCGTACAGCAGACTGTTCTCAATGTGATTTGTGCACTGATTACTGCCGGTTCGGAGCCATTGTCCGTGATGAAGACAGTGGTGAGTACAGCGTCGACCCTGTTGCCTGTGAAGGCTGTGGCGTGTGTGTGCATTTCTGCCCGGATCACTGTATCGATTTTCCTGATCGCGAATGTGGTGAGTGGTATCAGTCCGACACCCGGTTCGGTCCCATGGTTCATGCCCATCTGGGGATTGCCGCTGAAAACTCGGGCAAACTGGTGAGTCTGGTTCGCAGTGAGGCAAAGAAAAAAGCGCAGGAGACCAAAGCAAATTTACTGCTGGTGGATGGCCCTCCGGGGATCGGCTGTCCGGTGATTGCATCCATTACCGGTGCGGATCATCTGGTACTGGTGACTGAGCCGACCTTATCCGGTAAACACGATATTGAACGGGTATTGGAGCTGGCCAGACATTTCGGACTTCCTGTCTCTTTATGTGTGAATAAATGGGATATCAACCCATCGGTAGCTGATGAGATTGAGACGCTGGCACGAACTTACCGGGCCACTATTCTGGGGCGAGTCAGCTATGACAAGCGTATCACAGAAGCTCAGATTGCCGGAAAAAGTGTGATTGAGATGGGCGACAGCCTCGTCTCGCAAGAAATTCAAACTATCTGGAAGCAGGTGCAGGACATCGCCTGTATTTAAGTAGTAAAACTAAAGGGAAATAGAATGAAAATAGCCATTCCAGTAGCTAATGGGCTACTAAACTTACATTTTGGTCACTGCAAGAGCTTTGCGCTGTTAGACGTGGATCTGGACAACAAACAAATCACGGCAAGAACGGATATTGATGCGCCGCCGCATGAACCTGGACTGCTGCCGGCCTGGTTGGGTGAGAAGAGCGTTGATCTTGTGATCACCGGGGGAATGGGTCAGAAAGCGAAACAGCTTTTCGAAGCGCAGTCCATTAAGGTTGTGGTAGGGGCACCGTCAGAAACACCGGAAGCTCTGGTTCAGTCTTATATGGGCGGAACGTTAGTCTCTGGTGCGAATGCCTGCGATCATTAGAGTGAGTTGATCTGTATCACCAGACGAACATCGAACACAGACACGCATAAATACGTCCATGTAGCTCTGCCTCGCCATCCTTGGCGAGGAAGGTCTGTTTATCGATATTCGTCTGGCGTTGTTATTGATGCAGTATTATCAGGACAGTTTGTTCGGACATATATTTCTGGATATAAATCGTGGTTAAAGATCTTAAATTTCGTATTTTAATTGATAACACCAGTAACGCCGGGCTTTTAACGGAGCACGGTTTTGCTTTGTGGGTGGAATGTGACGATAAGATTATTCTGTTCGATACCGGGCAGAATACAGACAATAGTGGCATTCTGTTTAAAAACGCTGAAGCACTCGGGTGTGATCTGGCGAAAGTGGACATGCTGGTGCTCAGTCATGGTCACTACGATCACACCGGAAGCATCAGTGAATTTCTGGCTATCAATCCTACGGTAAGCGTGGTGTGTCATCCGCAGGCTCTGCTGGCGCAGCGCTACAGTATTTATCCGGATAAGGCACCAAGGCAAATTGCCATGCCGGAAAAACACCGACTGGCGATTCAGTCACTGCCGGATGAGCAGGTTCGTTTACTATCGGAAGCTGAACACCTGTTTCCGGGCGTCGGCTTTTCCGGAGCCATACCCAGAAAACACCAACAGGAAGACACCGGCGGACCATTCTTTCTGGACGAGGCAAAGATTACCCCTGATCTTATTCACGATGATATCTCCATGTGGTTCGAGACTGAGCAGGGGCTGGTTATTTTAACCGGTTGCTGCCACTCCGGTCTGATCAATACAGTTCAGCATATTCAATCTGTCACCAGAGAGCAAAAAATCGCCGGTATCATCGGAGGTCTGCACCTTAACCGGGCTTCTGAACAAAGGTTGCAGGTTACCTGCGATGCTCTGACCGACTGGCAGCCGGAATTTATTATTCCTTGTCACTGTACCGGAGAAGTGGCTATTGATTTTCTGAAGGCGTATTTGGCAGAGAAAATCATAGATGGTGGTAGTGGTTTGATTAAGAAAGTGTGCTGAACGAAAGGGGGAGAATAAAAATGAATGATTATCACGCAGCGAGGCAATCGCACACCAGCTGTATGGTGTGTGGTCAGCCTGAGAATAATCCTGACTCGCTACAACTGGCATTTGAAAGTGATGTAGAAAAAAGAGTATCGACAACGTTTGAGGTAACTGAGCGCCATCAGGGCTACGATGGCCTGCTGCATGGCGGCATGACAAGTACATTGCTGGATGCGGCAATGACCCATTGTCTGTTTATACATGGAATTCAGGCCCTAACAGCAGAACTGGTGGTACGTTTTATGGCTCCAATACCTGTGGGAGCAGAGCTTGTCGTGTCTGCAGAATTGACGGGGCAGCGACGAGGTATTTATCAGCTGGAAGGTTCTATTACGCACAATCAAAAAGCTCTGGCCCGTGCGACTTCAAAGTTTATTCAGCCTAAATAAAAAATGTAATCTTATAACACATACAGTGTGCCATTAGTTACCTATGGCTTTCTGTGGATTGTCGCTTTCTGATATAAAGGTCATTGACATTAATTATTAGCATATGCTAATTTTCTGTTTTTGGCATATGCTAATAAATTAAGATGGAGAGATTGTATTGTGACTAATGGCAGTTATTCATCTTAAGGTATTGAAAAACAAAATTTAGTTAAATATGGGTAGAGATATGAAAAAGAAGAGAATAGTGGTTATCGGTGGTTCTGCAGCTGGCCCTAAAACAGCGGCAAAAGCCAGAAGACTGGATGAGCACGCGGAAATTATTCTTCTGCAAAAAGATAAAGATCTGTCGATGGCATCATGTGGTTACCCGTATTATGTCGGCGGGGTGTTTGATGACCGCAATGAGCTGATCAGCACACCGACTGGTGTTGTCCGTAACCCTAAATTCTTTCTGAATGCGAAAGGTATCGATGCCCGAACAGAAACCGAAGTGGTTGCTATTGATCCGAAAGAACACACTGTGACCTGTAAGCATCTGCAATCTGGTGATGTCGATACGATCAACTACGACAAACTGGTTGTGTGTACCGGTGCAAGGCCGATTATTCCGCCAATTCCGGGAACTGATCTGGATGGGATTACAACCCTTCAGTCTATGAAAGATGCGGATTTTCTGCGTAAGATCCGAGATGAAAAAAACATCAGGAAAGCGGTTGTAATTGGCGGTGGTTTGATCGGTATTGAAACCTGTGAAGCACTGGAACTGGCTGGTATTGATATTACGGTTGTTGAGCTGGCACCACAGCTACTGACTTTCCTTGACTGGGAAATGGCTGAGATTGTAGAGAATCATGTGCGTGCGAAAGGCTCTAATGTTATTACGAATAATGGCGTAGCGGCTTTCCTGGGAGAGGGTGGTAAGTTAACCGGTGTTAAGCTGGCGAACGGTACGGAGCTGGAATGTGAACTGGCAGTGGTTGCTATTGGTGTAAGACCTAATGTCGATCTGGCGAAAGCAGCCGGACTGACTATCGGAGAAACCGGAGGCATTGCAGTAAACGAGTATATGCAGACCTCTGATCCAGATATTTACGCTGCCGGTGATTGTGTTGAATCACGCAACGTAATCACAAATAAGAAAGTACATGCTCCTATGGGTGACCTGGCGAACCTGCAAGGGCGTGTAGCAGGTGAGAACGTGATTGCAGGCAATACCGCAACCTTCTCCGGAGTACTGCAAACTGGTATCTGTAAGGTATTCGATTTTTCAGCGGGTTCAACGGGCCTCTCAGAAGCGGCTGCAAAACAGCTTGGCTATGACACTTATGAAACGGTCGTGAACGCCAGTCCGGACAAACCGGGATTCATGGGCGCGAACCTTCTGATCAGTAAGATGCTGGCCGATAAGAAAACCGGTAAGGTATTAGGCGTTCAGTGCGTGGGACCTGGTGATGTGAGTAAACAGATTGCTACTGCGGCAATGGCTCTGAAAGGTGGTTTCACGGTTGACGATCTTATCAATTTGGATATGCCTTATGCGCCACCGTTTTCTCTGGCGATAGACCACTTCGTGGCGACAGCTCATCTGATGCAGAATAAGCTGAAAGGGCGTCTGCAGGGGATTTCTCCATGTGCAGTACATGAGAAACTGGAAAATCATGAAAAACCATTCATTCTGGATGTTCGTGGCCCTGATGAATTTGAACAGATGCGTCTTGGAATCGGCGAAACACTGATTCCGCTGGGTATGCTGAGAAAACGTCTGGAAGATCTACCTGAGGATAAAGAAACAGAGATTATTTGCTATTGTAAAATCTCGTTGCGCGGTTATGAAGCGTCACTGATTCTTCAGGCACATGGCTGGAAGAATGCGAAAGTCATGGAAGGTGGAGTGATGGCGTGGCCATATAATCGTGAAAAATAGTGTGCGATAACCGGTAGAGCCTTTGTGTGAAGTTTTGCCTGTTCATCGTTTTAGGGAAGCGGTATTACTGCTTCCCTAAGCTGACTTTAGAGATAAAGAAGACCGGGACACTCATTGTTTTTTCATAGGGCTTGCCGTGAAGCTGGTTGTAAGCGGAGTATACACCATAGTACCCAATATTAAATGGATCCTGTTTGATATAGCCGTACAGCTGATTTTGCCTTATTTTTTTATCCAGATAGTCAGAGCCGTCGAAACCAATATGGACAGGTGTTGTCGGTAATGTTCGGTTTTCTAACACTCTTAGCACGACTTCTGTCGTGGTTCCGGTTGGCGTAAAAATGCCGTCAATATCAGGGTTGGTGGAGAAAATATCGATAGCCTGCGTTCTGCCCTCACTTATAGACAGCCCCAGATACCGGTCCAGGACAATAGTCATTCCTAACCGCTGAGCCTCTTGTTTAAATCCAGCTTCTCTGGCATCCGTTGACGCTATCCCTTTTTGGGTTCTGAGCAAAGCAATATTTTTTCTGCCACTGAGCTGTTGCTTGAGTAACTGGGCGGCAAGTTTGCCGGCGTAAAAATTGTCGGACTTTATAATGGCCGTTCTGTCACCACCAATATCTCTGTCTATATACGTCACACCAATTCCGGATTGGATGAGTTCACTGACGGTTTCTTTGAGGGAGTCTTTGGCTGGTGCGATCACTATCGCCGGACATTGATGCGTCTTAACAATATAATCGAGGACTAACTTTTGACGACTGGCATCGGATACACCGCGAAAATGCAGGTTTACATGCAGTTCATTACTGGCAGACATTGCGCCTTTCACCACATTACTCCAGAAAGGACTCTGAACGTCGCCCGCAGCAACCAGGCCAATGCATTCCTTTGCCTGAATACTGAGTGGTATAAGTACTAAAAACAGTAGAGTGATAGCACGTAACATGACCCCTTCCCGCTATAGATTATTTTTAACGCTCTAATAACTATAGGCTATAGAAGGTGCTACCTGTTGATATTGGGTAGATTTATTCCAACCCAATTCTGATGAATTTATCAATAATAAGATAAGGAACAAAATAGCCGGGATCTATACTAAAAGAAGGGAAGGCGTAAGCGAGTTTCATCAAGCTTTACCGGTTAATTATTTTAAGCTGAAACAACAGGGAGGGTATTATGAGTTATAAGCATGTACTGGTTGCTATTGATTTATCTCAGCCTAGTGATCTGGTGATAAGCCGGGCCGTTTCTATGGCTAAAAACCTGGACGCTAAGCTGTCATTTATCAGTGTGGATATCGTTCATCAGGATGCGGAACTTCTGGATTATGACCCGGAAGAAGTCCGGAATATCGAGAGAGATCACGATAAATTGATGGGACAGCTTGAAGAAATTACTTCCCTGATTGACTATCCAGTGACAGACAGGTTAGTTGTGATGGGGAATGTTGAAGAGCAAGTTGTAGAGGCCGTGAAAGAGCTTAATGCTGACTTATTGGTCAGTGGACATCATCATGGTTTCTGGAATCGCTGGTGGTCATCAGCTCATAAACTGGTCAATATGGCTCCCGTTGATCTGTTGCTGATCCATATCTAGATCCTGCTGTATCCATACCATAGGATGAAGTGGTACACCTTCATCCTATTTTCTTTCTATTATATTCCTGTTGTTTCTTTTGTCATTAGACCCACTAGTTACTGCAATTTCTGCCTGCTATCAGAAAAAATAGCTCTCAGTAGGGTGAAATATAAAACGCCAACATGCCCTGGACACGTTAAAAAATTACATGAAGGAAGCGAGGAATATTTATTATTTATTTTATAGAATGAAATAAATCTATCATTGTGATCAATATCACATTGCAAGTCATAAATTTTATTTTTATGATTTAATTTGTGATTCAAATCACTAACACCTGTTCAATTAAAATAATAAAAACGTGATGTAAGTTCTTTTATTATTATTGACTTTTATAAAAATTGGAATTTGTAGTTTAATTACAGAGTCTATTTGTGATGTTGATCACTATAAAAATATTCTGCCCCAATATTTTTTTTGAATTAGATCACGAAAAACCCGTTCAGAAGCCATACATGAGATGCTGTGTTAAGTTGAATGTGTCTTAAGCAAACAACAACGGTTTTTACCAGAAACCGTACACACGAACACAGTAGAACATCGAACGGGGTACGTATATGTTATCACCAGAAGCGAAGGTAAAGGTACAAAATTTTGGCCGTTTCCTTTCTAACATGGTAATGCCTAACATCGGCGCATTTATCGCCTGGGGCTTTATTACCGCACTATTTATTCCAACCGGCTGGATGCCAAATGAAACACTGGCCTCCATGGTTGGCCCAATGATCAAATATTTACTGCCTCTGCTCATCGGTTACACCGGTGGTAAAATGGTAGGTGGCGACCGCGGTGCCGTTGTCGGCGCAATTACAACAATGGGCGTTATTGTCGGTACCGATATTCCAATGTTTATGGGTGCTATGATTGCCGGTCCTCTGGGTGGTCTTGCCATTAAGAAGTTTGATGCTGCCATTCATGGTAAAGTGAAAAGCGGCTTCGAAATGCTGGTCAATAACTTCTCTGCCGGCATCATTGGTATGATCTGCGCTATTGCTGCCTATATGATTATCGGTCCTGCAGTAAAAGTTCTGTCTACTACCCTGGCCTCAGGTGTAAACGTTCTGGTCGACACAGGCGTACTTCCTCTGACTTCAATTTTTGTTGAGCCTGCGAAGATCCTGTTCCTGAACAACGCCATCAACCACGGTATCTTCTCACCACTGGGTATCCAGCAGTCTGAAGAACTGGGTAAATCCATCTTCTTCCTGATTGAAGCGAACCCAGGTCCGGGTCTTGGCCTGCTTCTGGCTTACATGATGTTTGGTAAAGGCAGTGCTAAACAATCTGCGGCTGGTGCTTCTATCATTCACTTCCTGGGTGGTATTCACGAAATCTACTTCCCATATGTGCTGATGAACCCTCGTCTTATTCTGGCGGTCATCGCTGGTGGCATGACAGGCGTATTTGTGAACGTTATGTTCCATTCAGGTCTGGTATCGCCAGCATCACCTGGTTCTATTTTCGCTGTACTGCTAATGACACCGAAAGAATCATTCATTGGCGTTATTCTTTCAGTAATCTGTGCAGCTGCAGTGTCATTCTTTGTCGCATCACTACTGATGAAAACTAAGAAACAAACGGATGATGAAGAAGATTCTCTGGAAAAAGCAACCAGCCAGATGCAGGGAATGAAAGCCAGCTCTAAAGGTGCAGCAGCATCTGCAAGCATTAACATGGCTGACGTTCGTAAAATCATTGTTGCCTGTGATGCCGGTATGGGCTCGAGTGCAATGGGTGCCAGCCTTCTACGTAAGAAAGTAGAAGCGGCGAATCTGAACATTGACGTGACTAACGTGGCAATTAACAACCTGCCTGGTGATGTAGACATCGTAGTCACCCACAAAGATTTGACTGACCGCGCTCGTAAACATGCACCAAATGCAGAGCACATTTCTCTGAACAATTTCCTGGACAGCTCTCTGTACGACAACCTAGTTGCTGAACTGGTTGCGGCACAAGACGGTGGTGCCGAGAAAGCCGAAGCACCAGCAGAAACAAGCAGCTCCAGCAATGACGGTACACTGAAACTGACCAGCGATAATATCTTCTTGGGTCTGGAACCTAAGTCAAAAGAAGACGTTATCCGCTTTGCCGGTGAACAGTTGGTCAAACTGGGCCACGTTGCGGCTGAGTATGTAGAAGGCATGCTGGCACGTGAACAACTGGTTTCAACTTATCTGGGCGAATCTATCGCCGTTCCTCACGGAACGATTGAAACCAAACATCATGTGAAAGAAACCGGCATCGTTTTCTGTCAGTTCCCTGAAGGTGTTCAGTGGGGTGAAGATGAAGACGATGTAGCCAAGATGGTTATTGGCATTGCGGCTCAGGGTGACGATCACATTCAGGTTATCACTGCTATTACAAATTCACTGGACGACGAAGAAGCGATTAACTGTTTGAAGACGACATCCAACCCGGATGATGTACTTCGAATTCTAAATGCTTAACAAACTTCGGAGTCATGCTCCTAAACAGTGAGTTTAAGGCCGGTCCTCCCCCGGGCTGGCCTTCTTTTTCGATTTTTAACCTTTTTGGAAGATAAGTTATGAAAGCGTTGCATTTTGGTGCCGGTAATATCGGCCGTGGTTTTATCGGTAAATTACTGGCAGATGCTGGAATTGAAGTGACATTTGCCGATGTCAATGAAACCGTCGTTAATGCTCTTATTGAGCGAAATGAGTATCCGGTAAAAGTTGTCGGTGCAGACTGTGTCGTAGAACAAGTGACGGGTGTCACTGCAATCAATTCTACCGATCCAAGAGTCGTGGATTATGTTGCTGAAGTAGACATGGTAACCACTGCTGTGGGCCCTACAGTATTAAAGATTATCGCAAAGACTCTGGCTGCTGGCCTTGAAAAACGAGTGAAAGACGGAGTGACTGCTCCACTGAATATTATTGCTTGTGAGAACATGGTTCGTGGCACCAGCCAGCTCAAAGAGGCGGTATTTGAGCTGTTGTCCGGTGATGTTAAAGCGAAAGTAGAAGAATTCGTTGGATTTGTTGATTCTGCGGTTGACCGCATTGTACCTCCGGCTGAAGAAGGCGAGACGGATCCTCTGGCAGTAACAGTAGAAACCTTCAGTGAGTGGATTGTTGATGAAACTCAGTTCAAAGGTGATATCCCTGATATCCCGGGTATGGAACGCACTGATAACCTGATGGCGTTTGTGGAACGTAAGCTGTTTACACTGAACACTGGCCACTGTGTGACGGCGTATCTGGGTAACCTGAAAGGTCACAAAACGGTTCGTGAAGCCATTGAAGATGACGCTATCCGTAGTGATGTGAAAAAAGCCATGGAAGAAAGTGGTGAAGTGCTGATTAACCGTTACGGTTTTGAGCGAGAAAAACACGCTGCTTATATCGAAAAGATTCTGGGTCGTTTTGCTAACCCTTATCTTGTGGATGAAGTAGACCGTGTAGGCCGTCAGCCACTTCGAAAACTGGGTAAAGACGATCGCCTGATTAAGCCTCTGCGTGGCACAATCGAATACGGCACTGCAAATGATACCTTGTTGAAAGGTGTTGCTGCTGCGCTTAAATATACCAATGATAATGATCCTCAGGCTGTAGAGCTTCAGGACACGATTAAGGCTGTCGGTATCAGAGGTACACTGGCTAAGTACTGCGAACTGGCTGAAGACAGTAAAGAAGCTATTCAGGTAGAAGCGCTTTACTAGCACAGTTAATACCCGTCATTTTTCTGGCCGTAAAGGGTTTCCGGTCCCTTTACGGTCGGGGAAAACGTCTCCCCCTTATACATCTCATCTTTTTTCTTTTGTACACCTCAATATTTCTCCTTCATACACCTCATCTTTTATCTTCCCTTTTGAAAATAAATCACTGCATAGCAGAACTAATTTGTCACAAAGTTACATTTTGTTACCCGAGCGTGGATTGACTTTTTTGTGTCTGGATATATGAGGTTATATTAGTGATGTGTATCACGTTTGATTTTTCTAATTTATTTTTTATTGCTTAAAATGTGATTTTGGTCACCAATAATTTTCCTCTGTGGAAGTGAATTATGTGATCATAAGCCAATGATATTTATTGACAATTCGTATTTTCATGAAATGTAGTTCAATTGCAGGTTGTTACTGTGAACATCATCACTATAAAAATGTCTGAACACTGGTGGTTTTGTAATCTCAATCACAAAAAGTCCGCTTTAGGGTAATCTGAATTTTATTGTGTTAATTTGAGTGGGTCTTAAGCAAACAACAGCGGCTTTTACCAGAAGCCGTAAACATAAACACCAATACATAAACACAATAGAACATCGAACGGGGTACTAATATGTTATCACCTGAAGCGAAGGTTAAAGTTCAGAACTTTGGCCGATTCCTTTCTAATATGGTAATGCCTAACATCGGCGCGTTTATCGCCTGGGGTTTCATTACTGCACTATTTATTCCAACCGGCTGGATACCAAACGAAACACTGTCGTCCATGGTTGGCCCTATGATCAAATTCCTGCTGCCACTACTGATTGGTTATACCGGTGGTAAAATGGTGGGTGGCGACCGAGGTGCCGTTGTCGGTGCTGTAACAACCATGGGGGTTATCGTTGGTACCGATATTCCTATGTTCCTTGGTGCTATGATTGCCGGTCCTCTGGGTGGCCTGGCTATCAAAAAATTCGACCAGGCGATTCACGGTAAAGTGAAAAGCGGCTTCGAAATGCTGGTGAACAACTTCTCTGCCGGTATTATCGGTATGATCTGTGCGATTATCGCGTATATGATCATCGGTCCTGCGGTGAAAGCTCTGTCTGGTGGCCTGGCGGCTGGCGTAAACGTTCTGGTTGAGACAGGCGTACTTCCTCTGACATCCATTTTTGTTGAGCCTGCGAAAATTCTGTTCCTGAACAACGCTATCAACCACGGTATCTTCTCACCACTGGGTATCCAGCAGTCTGAAGAGTTGGGTAAATCAATTTTCTTCCTGATTGAAGCAAACCCGGGTCCTGGTCTTGGTCTGTTACTGGCTTACATGATGTTTGGTAAAGGCAGCGCTAAGCAATCTGCTGCGGGTGCATCAATCATCCACTTCCTGGGCGGTATCCACGAAATCTACTTCCCATACGTGCTGATGAATCCTCGTCTGATCCTGGCCATGATTGGTGGTGGTATGACGGGTGTATTCGTTAACGTTATGTTCGAATCTGGTCTGGTATCTCCTGCGTCTCCAGGTTCTATCTTTGCAGTACTGCTGATGACACCTAAATCTGCGTTTGTGGGCGTTATCCTGTCGGTTATCTGTTCAGCGGCGGTATCTTGCGTTATCGCATCGTTCCTGCTGAAAACTCAGAAACAAACTGATGATGAAGACTCTCTGGAACAAGCGACTAACCAGATGAAAGACATGAAAGCGACATCTAAAGGTGCGGCTCCTGTTGCTGCCAACGTTGATATGGCTGCGGTTCGCAAGATCATCGTTGCTTGTGATGCCGGTATGGGTTCGAGTGCCATGGGGGCGAGTCTGCTGCGTAAGAAAGTAGAAGCAGCAAATCTGGAAATTGATGTGACTAACGTGGCTATTAACAATCTGCCTGGTGATGTTGACATTGTCGTTACCCACAGAGATTTGACTGACCGTGCACGCAAACATGCAGCGAGTGCGAAGCATATTTCTCTGACTAATTTTCTGGATAATTCGTTATACGATAATCTGGTAGCTGAATTAGTCGGTGCTCAGAGAAGTTAATCACTGATTCTTAAAGGTATTGCCTTAGTATCAAATAGCCGGTCTGTATGACCGGCTATTTACTTTCGTACCGGGTAAAAAAGTCTTACAGCTCTTCAACCAGACCGGCACCATCTTTAGCCTGACAAACATAGATGGTTTCTTTTAATCCGGTTTCAGCTTCGTAGCGGGCTTCCACGGCTTCTTTAATATTGTCGACCAGTGATGGCGGAACTAATGCGACGATACACCCACCGAAGCCACCGCCAGTCATGCGAACGCCGCCTACATCACCAATCACTTCCTTGACGATGTCAACCAGAGTGTCCACTTCTTTCACGGTAATCTCAAAATCATCACGCATAGAGGCATGAGACTGAGCCATCAGTTCTCCCATACGTTTCATGTCACCAGACTCCAGCGCTTTGGCGGCTTCTTCTGTGCGGTCATTCTCCGTAATAACGTGTCTGGCGCGTTTGGCTACCGCGTCATCAAGTTCGGATTTACGCTCATTAAACAACTCAATAGAAACATCGCGCAGCGCTTTTACGCCAAAAGTTCGTGCGGCTTCTTCACATTGCTCACGGCGGGTATTGTATTCGCTGTCAACCAGGCCACGTTTTTTGTTGGAGTTGATAATGACAACCGCCATGTCTTCAGGCATGGAAACAGCTTTGGTTTCCAGAGAACGGCAGTCGATAAGCAGGGCATGGTTATCTTTACCTTCAGCTGAAATAAGCTGATCCATGATCCCACAGTTACAGCCGACGAATTCGTTTTCTGCCTGCTGACCATTCAGTGCAATCTCTGCCTGAGAAATATCTAATCGATACAGTTCTTTAAATGTCTGACCGATAACGACTTCAAGAGCGGCAGAAGAACTAAGGCCTGCTCCCTGAGGGACATTACCGCTTACCGCGATATCCATTCCGCCCAGCTTGTAGCCTCTGCCAAGTAAACATTTTACGACACCGCGAACATAGTTAGCCCACATGCAATCGGCTTGAAACTCAATTTCCTGATTAAGATCAAACTGGTTCACTTCATTCCCATAGTCAACAGACACCACCCGAACGACATCATCACTGCGTTTAGCCGCTGCGACGATCGCCTGATAATTAATCGCACAGGGCAGCACAAATCCGTCATTATAGTCGGTATGTTCGCCGATAAGGTTTACGCGTCCGGGAGCCTGAATGACATGGGTCGGGGTATAGCTAAATACGTCAGCAAACGAATTTTTAACGCTTTGGATTAATGAGTTCATAGTTTTCGATCTCTGTAGTTTTGCCTTTATTTGCGTAGGCGACATTGAAACGTCAACACGCCCTAATCAGTTGTTCGCAAATCTGTTGAAAGTAGGTTGAGTCTATCAGCGGTCGACAGGAAGATGCTGTGATCTTACTCATGAAATGGAAACGTTTACACTATTTGTCCTTTTTATAATAGGATTACTCTATAGGGTAATAGCCGAGTTGGTACGGTTTTATTGTAAACGTTATCATTTTGAGAGGAAGGCTAACTGAGGATATAGGGCCACCTAGCTAATACCGAAATCTTAATCAGGAAAAATAGTGTGGAGGTTTTCCTTCAATGCCTGATAAGAAAAAGACGTTTCCCCGATAGCGTAGTTTTCTTCTACCATTTGTTTTCTCATCTTAATATCAGTGAGGAAGTTTACGGTGTCATCGGCGGCCTTATTAAGCCGTTCTGGGGTTATGGTTGCCAGCCCGTATTCGTCAATATTGTGCTGGTTCCCCAAATCAATAATATTGAACTGATAATCAGCGATGTCCTGATCATAAACCGGGTAACGGTAAACCACCATCGGTACTTTAGCGACCAACCCTTCCAGAAACTGATTTCCCCAGCCCTCCAGCAGGCTGGGATAGGTAATAATATCGGCATGACAATAGACATCCCATAATGAATACACTTTCTGTCCGTACTTGGTTGTCCGGGAATGTGCGACTCTGTCATTGATAAACAGCAGTTCAACATCAAGCTTATCCGCTTTTTGAACTAGCCGGTCTAAATAATCCGGCTCTTCACACTGACCGGCAAACATCAGTATCAGTCGACTACTTGGGGTAACAATCTGACCGTTATAAAGCGGGCTCCCGATAAGGCGGTCTTTTTGCTGTGAGATCCGGTGAATTAAGTCGATGGCCAACTCAATACCTTTACGCGAAACAATGCGTGTTGCCTGAAGAAACAGAACATCATGTTCTCTGATACCAAAGCGTTCTCGTAAATCCCGGTTATAGTCATCAAGGTGCCAGTGGCTACCCTGAAAATCGAATACGTTGGGCACGACCGTAGCATCAATATTCCGGCGTTGTTTGAGTTCTCTCTGGGCAATGCGGTTAATGACGCAGTGGGTGATCAAAGGGTGTTTTGGCGGAAACAACGTATTTAGCAGGGTTGTGATTCCTTCCCCGGTAGGGTGTGAGTACTTGTCCCGTTCCCAGAAAAAGTCATGATGATGGCAGATAACCGGGGTTTGTGTCGCCTCAACCGCTTTCATCAGACCTGATGCTGCAGGCAGGTGGTACCCTAGTGACCAGACATTGTTGGGGACTATCATATCGATAGAGCTCTTTTCTATTAGCCTGATAATCTGGTTGGCAATGATTTCTGCACGAGCATCAATGGCTTGCATCAGCTCGGCTTCTGAAGAATAGTCGGTTCGTTTCACGTAGGCATTATGTAAGATGGTGTTATTCAGGGGATCCTGATAATGCAGTTCCGGAACCAGTTCGGCTTCACCAGACAGGACACATCCGGCGCTTCCTGCAAGATAAAAAACCTTATGTCCAAGCGCGTTCAGTGCCCATTTCCACTTATCCATTTCCAGTGAAACACCATCGGTTTCCCCAACACGGAAGTGCATTAACAGTATGTTCATTATGATTTGCTCGCCAGTTCGCCCTAGTCTCAGTCACATAATGTAGCGGAAAACAGTCTTCTTCTTGCAGTACATTTAACCTTATATTGTCTGATTAGTGATCAAATTCACGATTAACCAAAACCGGTTTTGGTTAAAGAGTAAAATGAGGTTTAGTTCAAAATATCGACTGATTTTACCATCTAGACTTGGTTTTAGGTCATTTATCGGTGGTAGTAATTCTTATTACCATTTTTTATCAAGTAAATCAAAACCGGTTTTGTTGTCTGGGGGTAAATTTGCTTGTGTATATAACGAGTGGAACAAGACATGGTGCTGGAACAGGTAACGTTAAATCGAGTACAGAAAGATCTGCAGCAGATTCTGGCTGGTGTGTATTCTCCCGAACAACTGAATGCGCTGATCCCCGATCTTATTTCGGTGATTGGTCAGTATGAAGGGCTTTCCGGTAAGAAGCTGTGGGTCGATCAGAATGATGTAATGTTGATTACCTATGGCGATTCGATTCAGGCGGAAGGAGAAAACCCGCTAGAAACACTGCATCAGTTCCTGAATGCTAATGTGCAAAGTATTTTGTCTGCCGTACATATTTTGCCATGTTATCCATACACATCTGATGATGGCTTTTCCGTTGTCGATTATTGGAAGATTAACCCTGAACTGGGTGACTGGAATGATATCCGGGAACTGGCGGATGACTATGACCTTATGTTCGATGGCGTTATCAACCATATCTCTCAGGCCAGTGACTGGTTTCAGGGATATCTGAACGGTGAGGCACAGTACCGAGATTTCTTTATTGAAGCTGACCCGGCCAGAGGTTATAGCTCGGTCACCCGTCCACGTGCTCTGCCTCTGCTGACACCTTACAAAACAGCACATGGTGAGAAGCATATCTGGACAACGTTCAGCGCAGACCAGATTGACCTGAATTTCCGTTGTCCGGACGTCTTTAAGAAAATCGCTGAGTTATTGCTGTTCTATGCCGAACAGGGCGCTTCTTTTATCCGTCTGGATGCCATCGGTTTTATGTGGAAAGAGATGGATACTTCCTGCATTCATCTGCCTCAGACTCATGCTCTGGTTCAGGCTATGCGGGCGGTTCTCGACGCAGCGGCACCGCATGTCAAACTGATCACGGAAACCAATGTGCCGCATAAAGACAACATCAGCTATTTCGGCAACGGAGAAAATGAAGCACACCTCGTGTATCAGTTTCCTTTGCCTCCTCTGACACTGCACACCCTACAGACGGGAAACAGTGAAAAAATGGTCGACTGGATGGCTGGCCTTGAGCCTTGTAGCGCCCGCACGACATTCTTCAACTTTCTGGCATCACACGATGGGATTGGGGTTCGTCCCGTCGAAGGTATTCTGAGCAAAGAGCAGGTTGAGAATTTACTGACCGTGGTGCAGAGGAACGGGGGGCGGGTCTCTTATAAAGATAATGGCGATGGGACCCAAAGCCCTTATGAACTGAATATTAACTATTTTGATGCGATTTGTGACGCAGATTCAGACGATGATACCAACCTGAATCGTTTTATGGCCGCACAGTCCATCCTTATCTCTATGGCCGGTGTGCCGGGTATTTATATTCATAGCCTGCTGGGCTCGGAGAATGATCAGGATGGTCTGGATAAGCTGGGTTATAACCGGGCAATCAACCGGGAAAAACTGGACCGTAATCAGGTAGAGAAGGAACTGAGCGATGAGACTTCCCGCCGGACACTGGTACTGAAGCGGTTTAAGCAGCTACTGACCATTCGCAAACAGGAAAGTGCTTTCGCACCGGATGCGTCACAACGGGTAGTGAGATCGGGTAATCAGTTGGTCACTTTCGTTCGTGGTGAACGTATCGCAGTCGTGATCAATATCTCCGGTGAGGCGGTTGAGCTGGATACCCGTTCGTTACTGGAAGGGATACAGCGGGATTTAATTTCTGGTAAGCCTGCCTCAGGCAGGCTTACTGTACAGCCATATCAGGTAATGTGGCTGAGCCAATAACGGCAAGGGCCAGCTAACAGGCCTGTTCATAACAAGATAATTCCTAATTAGAAAGGGATAACATGATGAAACAAAACACTCTGACTCTTGGACTTGCTGCTGCAGGGCTGGCCTTATCAGGATCGGCTTATGCGACAACAGTGGAATACTGGACAACTCAGACACAGTCTGACCGGATGCAGACCATTGAGGTAATGGCGGACGTATTTGAAGCGCTGAACCCGGGTATTGATATCAAGGTTGTGGCAGTGGATGAGAACGATGTGCCGAAGCAAATGGCGGCAGCGGCAGCGTCCAATACACTACCGGATATGATTGAAGTTGGCTCTAACCTGTCGCTGGCTTTTGCTAAACAAGGTATTGTTGATATGGGCGCGACGACCGATGTGGTAAACCAACTTGGTAAAGATCGCTTCTATACCGGCGCGCTGAAAATGGTTGAGGATCCGGCCAAAAATGAATTTGTTGCTGTGCCATATCGTGGCTGGGTTCAGGGGATCTGGTATCGGTCCGACTGGTTTGAAAAAGCTGGCCTTGAGCCACCAACCACATGGGAAAATATTCAGAAAGCGGCTCAGTATTTTTATAAACCAGAAGAAAACCAGTACGGTATTTTAATCGGCACGAAAGCCGATAGTTTTGCCGAGCAGGTTTACACTCAGTTTGCGCTGTCTAACGACGCAGGCGAGTTCGATAAAGACGGCAATCTGATCTTCAACTCTGAAGCCCAGAAAGAAGTACTTAATTATTACAAAGAGCTGTCTAAGTACACTCCTCCGGGTCCGCAAACTTGGCGTGCCCGTGATTACTATCTGCAGGGTAAGCTGGCCATGTTCTTTTACTCGACCTACATCATGGATGACATTGCACTGGCTGAAGCGGCAGCGAGTTCTCTGGGAAGTGAAAACTTCTCTGATCTGAAAGGGGCCACCTTCGATCCGGATCTGGTGAAAAACACCCGTCTGGCTCCAACCATTACACATACATCGCCTTCTACCTTTGGCACTCTGGTTGGATTTTCTATCATGAAAAACGACAGTAAAGCCGAAGTCGACGCGACCAAAGCGTTTATCGAATACATGAATGAGAAAGATCAGGTTGTGGCGTATTCTCATATGGCTCCCGGCGGGCATCTGCCTATGCTGAGGGATATCGCTGAAACGGATGACTTCCTGAATGATCCGAAAGGTATCTTCAAGCGGTATGGCAAAGAGTCCATCAAGGAAATCATTGCCGGTTTTGACAATATCAAAACGTTCTCTGTGGTCGATGGAAAGGCTTTCCCTAAATCCGGTGAGATTTTCTCTAAGCAGATTATCCCACGAATGATTTACAGTGCGGTTATCGAAGAGAAAGGCACCACTGAGTCACTCGATTGGGCCGAGAATGAAATGAAGCAATTGATTGCAGACTAGTACTTAAAATGGGGTGTACCCGGTACACCCCAAATTAAGAAGGAAAACCCCATGACTCCATTAGAGCGGGCAGAAGCACGGTTTGGCTGGAAACTGGTCGCGCCGACCCTCGGCATTATCGGGCTGCTGATTCTCTATCCGATTGCGTTTAATGTGTATCTGAGTTTTTTCGACGTCAAACTGAACGGTGATAAGCTGTTTGTCGGGCTCGAAAACTACGCAAAATTGCTGTCGAATCCGGACTATTACGCCTCTATCGCGACAACTACTATCTATCTGATAGGGACTGTAGCAGGAACGACATTACTGGGTTTAGCGGTAGCCTTGTTGATGCGTCATCCCTTCAGAGGCCGCGGGCTGGTGAGTGCAGCGATACTTATGCCATATTTCGCTCCGGTAATCTCAGTAGTATTTGGCTGGCAGTTTCTTTTTGACCCGGTCAACGGTGTATTTAACTGGTTGGTGGTGGATGTGCTGCATCTGCTGGATTCAAGAACCAATCTTATCGGTGACCCTGACACCGCCGTGTGGGTGGTGATCATTTTTGATGTGTGGAAACACTTTCCGATCGCTTATCTGCTGATCCTGTCCAAGCTGACCTCTATTCCACGGGATCAGTATGAAGCAGCGGCGATCGATGGTTACGGTCCGATAGGGCGCTTTTTCCATGTCACGTTGCCGGAAATCTATTTTGTACTGGCGACGGTGGTTATCTTACGCCTTATATGGAACCTGAACCGGTTTGAAGATGTGTTCCTGCTGGCTCCGAATGTAGAAACGCTGCCTGTGTTTACGTATTACCAGGCATTTACCGGGGTGATTGATCAGGGGCTGGCGGCCGCAACATCGGTGATTCAGTTCAGCGTCCTGTGTGTTCTGATCTGGTTCTATGTGAAGAAAATTCTTAAGTGGTAACTGACTATGCTAGGAAAAAAGACCATTAAAGGGCGTATCGGGTTTGTACTGGCCATATTTTTGCTGGTCAGCTTTTGCCTGCTTCCTTTTGCGCAGATCCTGTCGACTTCGCTCAAGCATCAGTTTGACTGGGGGAATCCTTCTCTTATCCCGCAAATAGTCAATCTGGACGCCTATAAAGAGCTGCTGGGGCTGACAGAGCCGAAGCAGGTGGAAGTGCCTGCGGCGATTCAGAAAATACTGGAGAATCCTAAGCTTCCTGAGGCAAAAAAGGACGCTATTCTGGCTAAATTTACCAGTAATGAGGATGTTTTCCCGTTTGGCCGCTTTATGCTGAACAGTTTTGCCTTGTCTGCCGGTGCTGCAGTGATATCGCTGATCTTTGCGGTTATGGGGGCCTACTCAATAAGCCGGTTGCGGTTTGGTGGTCAGGTGATTGTGCAGCGATCGGTATTGTTTGTGTACATGGTCGGTGGTGTTCTGCTGATGGTGCCACTGTATCAAATGGCGGTTAATATCGGTCTGGCGAGCAGCATGTGGGGCAGCGTTCTGTGTCTGTTTGCTATCTATATCGTTCAGACACTACCGGTTGCGCTGTACATGCTGGGGAACTATTTCCGCACCATTCCTTTTGCGCTGGAAGAAGCGGCTATGATGGATGGGTATTCACGTAAGGAAGCGATCTGGAAAGTGGTGCTGCCACTGTCTCTGCCTATGCTGGCCACAGTGTTTATTTATTGTTTCATTATCGGCTGGAACGAGTACCTGTTCGCGTCGGTATTTTTAAAGCAGTTCAAAGAATTTTATACCCTGCCTCTGGCCCTCCAGGAGCTGTTTGTGTCTAAAAATGCTATCTGGGATCGTATCATGGCGGCGTCAATGCTGACTCTGGCTCCGGTGATCGTTTGTTTCTTATTCGCAATGCGCCATATGGATGGCGGGAAAACTGATGGCGGTGTGAAAGGTTAATATTATGGCTTCGATTTCTCTGAAAAATATTGTTAAAAACTATGGCGAGACTAAGGTTGTTAAGAACATCAGTCTGAACATAGAAGATGGTGAATTTGTGGTGCTGGTTGGCCCGTCCGGTTGTGGTAAGTCAACGACTCTGCGTATGATAGCCGGGCTTGAGCAGGCGACGAGCGGTGAAGTCACCATTGGTGATCGTGTGGTCAATGACGTAGAACCTCAAAACCGCAATATTGCGATGGTGTTCCAGAACTACGCGCTTTATCCGCATAAGACGGTGGAAGAAAATATCGTGTTTGCATTGCGCCGCCTGAAAATGAATGAGGCGGAGATACAAAGTCGCCTTCAGGATGTATCCAAAATGCTGAAGCTGGAAGAGTACCTGAAACGTAAACCCGCCGATCTGTCTGGTGGTCAGCGTCAGCGCGTTGCGATGGGGCGGGCAATAGTACGTGATGCAGATTGCTTCCTGTTTGATGAACCTCTGTCTAACCTGGATGCTAAATTGCGTAATCATATGCGCACCGAAATCGCACAGATCCACCATAAGTTTGGCCGAACCAGTGTATATGTGACTCACGATCAGGTCGAGGCTATGACACTGGCGGATAAAGTGGTGGTACTGCGCGATGGTATCATTGAGCAGGTCGGCTCGCCGATGGAGATCTTCCTGAATCCGGCAAATATCTTTGTGGCGACGTTTATTGGTTCACCATCGATGAATATTATTGATGGCACGCTCTACAATGAATACCTGCAACTGGGGCAATTTAAGTTACCACGTAACTTATTGTCCAGCGTAAAACTGACCGATGACATTGCAGAAGAAGGAAGAGCGGTGAAGGTAGGTATTCGCCCCGACTTCTTTAATGACAAAGCGTTCTTTGCAGAAAGTGCCAGTACGTTCCATTTTGAACAAATCGAAATTAACCTGGTTGAGCCTATGGGCTTTGACAAGGAAGTCCTGTTTGAGATTGGCGGAGAAGACGTTAAGGCTCGTCTGGATTTGCGTTCTGAGGTCGAACGGGGCCATACGATGGATCTTCTGGTTGACCTGTCCCGTGTCCTGCTGTTTGATACTGAAACAGAAGAGCGGATTTGATATTGAAGGCCTGAAACAGGCGTTATCCGGGAATGAATAAAGTGCATGCCGAAATGAAAAGAATAAGCCAAAAACTATGTCAATAAAAAAATTAGCAGAATCTTTAGGGCTGTCAAAGTCTACCGTTTCACGTGCTTTAAACGGTTATCAGGACGTGAATCCGGATACTCGCAGAAAGGTGCTTGAGGCCGCTCAGGAGATGGGGTACAAGCCGAACCCAACGGCCAGAAGGCTGGCGTCCGGGAAATCGAGGAATATTGGTATTATCCTGCCGTCTAATTCCCGAATCTTTGTTTCGCCTGCGTTTTCAAAAGTGCTTGCCGGAGCATCTGGTTTTCTCGCCCGGCATGATTATCAGCTGATAGTAACGACGCTGGCTGATTTCCAGGATGAATGCAAAGTGTACGCAGACTTTGTTGAGAGTGGTCTGGTTGATGGCCTGTTTATAGTCCGGACACGGAGTAATGACAAGCGAATTGCTATGCTGGAGGAAAAAGGCTTTCCCTATATCTGTCATGGCTATGATGAAAGTTTTGCCACAGACAGCTTCGTCGATGTGGATAATGAACAGGCATTCTATGAACTGACCAAACGTCAGGTTGCCATGGGGCATAAGCGTATCGCTTTTCTGGATGCACCGATTGAACTGACCTTGTCTCAGTCTCGTAAAAGGGGCTATCAGAAAGCCATTGAGGAGTCAGGTCTTGAGCTGGATCAGAAGCTATTGCTCAATGGTGAGCTGAATGAAGCTGATGCGATAAAAATGGCGAAAGAGATCCTGTCGTTGGCGAAACGTCCGACCGCGATTTTATGCGCAGACGATACGATGGCTCTGGGTACGATTGCCGCCTGTGAGGAGTTGGGTTACCAGCCGGGCGTAGATATCGCCATTGCCGGTTACGGTGATTATGAGCTGAGCCGTTACAGCAAGCCATCTATTACTACGTTGCGTTACGATACTCATGGTGTCGGGGAAGAGATGGCGAAACTGATGCTAAATAAATTGGAAAAAAAAGGTTACGAAACTAAAAACTGGTTCCGGGCTGAGATTATTGCCCGTCAGTCAGACGCCATGTCCCTGTAATCAGAAGGAATGATGGAGTAGTACACTGACATCTAATGACTGGAATTGGTCTGGGTTGGCTTATTCGGATCTTCAGAGTAAAAAGCGTAGTATCCAGAACCTTTACGTTTTGCTTTATACATTGCAATATCAGCGGCTTTAATCAACGCCTGAGATGTTTCACCATCTTCAGGGTAAGTCGAAATTCCGATACTGTATTGGATGTTAAATGCCTGATTGTTGATCATGTAGGGTTTGTCTTGAGTCGCTTGTACTCTGGACAATAGCCGAGGCACATCACCTAAATTATGTTTAAACATTGCGATGAGAAGAAACTCATCCCCGCCAAGGCGAGCGATAGTCTCATCAGAGCGGATAACGTTGGACAGCCGGGAACCGACTTGCTTTATGAGTGCATCACCCACATCATGGCCGTAGGTATCGTTAACGGCTTTAAAATTATCAAAGTCCAGAAAAGCCACAACAACGTGCTCAGAATGCCTCTTGGCACTATGGATCTGTTTTTCCAGTCTGTCTAGCGCTAATGTCCGATTGGGCAGGTGAGTAATAGGATCATAATAGGCGTGTTTAACAATTTCTCTGTTGAGGATTTTAATGTCTCTCATCCGGCGGATCACATAAATAATAGCGCCGAGGCCAAGCCAGAATAAGCTTAAAAAAAGCTCATCCAGTTCCCACTCTTCATGTGCTCTGGTGAACGCATAGAATTTTTCTATAAGCTCTATTTTCAGAAAGACACTTAACGCAATCAATAACACGACAATCGCTAATCCCAAAAAGAGTTCAAATCTGGCTGATTTCTGTAATTGGAAAATGATAGAAGGTTTTAGATGATCGGGTGTTTTTGAACTGAGGGGCATAGTGATACCTTTTTAAAATCAATAGATTAAAGGCTATTTTCTATTATGTTCGGTTAGGTTGTCAGTCGTTCTGATTTATGGAAGCCATTGATATAAAGATAGCTTATTATATTCTTGTGTGCCTTGTTCAACGGTTTTTCTCAGTCCGAACTATTATAATGGTTTGATGAGAATGTAATAGATAAATTCTTTACACAGATGTGAGTGAAGGCAAGTTATTCCTGTTGCTGAGTAGAGCAACAGGAGAGTGACCGTTACCTTTTATGCTTTCGGTATTGTCCTATGCTGAACTTACCGACAGTCGGTAATTTTGTTAGGCCAGATCGGGCGGAAAGCAAACCCCAATGCCGCCAAGGCCACAGTATCCATCAGGGTTTCTGGCCAGATACTGCTGGTGGTAGGTTTCGGCAAAATAATAGTTGCCCGCCGGAGCCACCTCTGTGGTGATTTGGGCTTCGGAGTGTGCGTTCAGAGCGGCCTGGTAGGTTTGCTTACTTCGCAGGGCAGCTTGTTGCTGCTCTTCCGTAAAGGTGTAGATGGCAGAACGGTACTGAGTCCCCAGGTCATTCCCTTGTCGCATCCCCTGAGTTGGATCGTGATTTTCCCAGAAATAGCTCAGTAGTTTGTCCAGAGAAATCACTTGCGGATCAAAGATCACCCGGACAACTTCTGCGTGTCCGGTCTGGCCGGTACAGACTTCTTTATAAGTGGGGTTTGGTGTGTAGCCGCCACTGTATCCGACGGATGTAGAAATGACGCCTTCCAGTTGCCAGAACAGACGTTCTGCTCCCCAGAAGCATCCCATGCCGAACAGAATTTCCTCCTGCCCTTCTATTGCTGGTTGGGTTAAATCTGTGTGATTCACATAATGCGGTTCAATAACTGGCATCGGTGACAAACGACCCGGTAAGGCGGCATTTTTATCCATCATTGTTGATTTTGTGCTCATGGTATTCTTATTTGATTTGTTTAGACTTTCTGATTGTACGCCTTATAAGCTCTGTTTACCTATAGCCGTTCATTCTATAGATAAACTGATCTTTATAAAGCAGGGGGGAGCCTTAAGTACTTGATGAGCTTAAATTCCACTTGCGTTGAAACAAAACCGACATTCTGACTGACAAAATGTCATCTTCTTGTTCGTTACCTTTTTGGGCTAAGTTGTTCAGCCACCGGTATAAACGGATTGAACCACCGATCTTATCAGGCTTTCGGCGACTAAAGGTGTACCTTAGGAGGATGGTATGATTCATGCTGAGATCAACGTAAGTAAAAACCATTTTCAAGTATTCGTTTACTTACCAATCTCAGACGACAGGGAGAGCCTATGTCCACCCCGCTCCATGCTAATCTTAAAATCGCAGACATTATTACCGCTTATCCGGAAACGCGGAGTGTCTTTGTGAGTCATGGTCTTGAGGCTCTGGTCAGTGAGGATGGGCTGCGAAAACTGGGGCCTTTTCTTACGCTGTCTACGGCGTTACATACCCGATCGCTGGATGTGGATAATTTTGTACGCTTATTACGTGAAGTGGCTTGTACCGAAGCGCCTCTGGAGGCTCCGGGACTTCCCAGTCTAGAGCAGCAGGCGGGACTAAGCCTGCTGGCACTTATGCCCTGTGGTCTGAAAGTGCCATTCAGTCGTGATGTGTCCAGTTTTATGGAAGCCCTGCGTGACAGCCAGGATTTAAATATCCAATACGCTGTAGAAGGCAACTTAAACCAGGAACTCTCTTATTATTCCTATGTATCGAAGGTGAAGAGTCCAGATGAGCTGCCGGATATTATTGTGTCGTCGGATTTCAACACTTTCTACGGGCGCTGGTTTCAGCAGAACTTTGTTGATACCGGTGCATTTACTGGTTACGGTCAGGTGAAGCCTAGCACCAGTTACCTGCAGGCCGGCATACTTGATCCTAAGGGACAATATTCCGTATTAGGTGTCAATCCGCTGGTTATTGTCGTCAATACCGATCAGCTTGGCGATCGGCCTATACCGACCAGTTGGGAAGATTTACTTCACCCGCGATGGAAAGGATCAATCACCTTAAGGGGCGGCAGTGAATTCTTCTGTCACGCGGTACTTTTGCCTACCTATCTTAATCATGGTGATGAAGGGTTGCGCCGTCTTGCTGACAATGTATTGCAGGGGCAACACCCGTCCCAGATGGTTAAGCAGATAGATAAAAACGCACCCGGTGCTATCTATGTTATGCCTGAGTTCTTTGCTCACAGGGTTAAACATCAGGAGCGTATGCAGATCGTCTGGCCGGAGGAGGGGGCTTTAGCAAGTCCGGTAACCCTGCAGGTAAAAGCATCACGCATTAATACTCTAAAACCGGTACTCGACTATCTGACTGGCGAGGAACTGGCCAGAAGCATGGGCGGTGCCCGTTTCCCGGTACCGCATGCAGAAGTCAGTAACGAATTACAGGATAAACCGCTAATGTGGCTGGGCTGGGATTTTCTGCGTGAACAGGATCTTTTGACAGTGAATCGGGATATTGATGATATTTTCCTGCAGCGCGCTTTAGACTCGATTGCTGAGGCGCAGAGCTTATGAAGTTAGTCACTTTTGCCGGGCCACCATCCAGTGGTAAAACATCGGTGATCTTACGTGCTATTGAACCTCTGATTGCTCAGGGCCTGAAAGTCGGTGTGGTCAAATTCGACTGTCTGACCAGCGATGACCACCTTCGCTACAGTGAATCCGGTATTCTGGTCAAAACGGGTCTGGCTGGTGGTTTATGTCCGGATCATTTCTTTATCACCAATATTGAAGGTGCCGTACAGTGGGGGCGGGAAAAAGACCTTGATCTGCTGGTAAGTGAAAGTGCCGGGTTGTGTAACCGTTGTTCACCTCATATTAAAAACGTTCTGGCGGTTTGTGTGTTGGATCATTTAAGTGGGGTACACACTCCCCGAAAGATCGGGCCCATGCTTAAGCATGCCGATCTCGCGGTTCTTACCAAAGGCGACATCGTGTCGCAGGCAGAGCGCGAAGTGTTTGCTTTTCGTGTGCGGCAGGTTAACTCACGGGCGGCCGTACTACCAGTGAACGGTTTAACCGGGCAGGGGGGGCTGCTGTTGCAGCGTCATCTGCTTGCGGCTCAGGAGGTGGATACGCTCAACGATATGCGGCTCAGATTCGTCATGCCGGCTGCATTATGCTCCTACTGTCTGGGAGAAACCCGTATCGGCCCTGACTGCCAGGTTGGTAACATCAAGACAATGGATTTTTCATGAACCGGAATGACCTATTACAGCGACCACTGCCGCAACTGCTGGCGGAGTATCCTTATCTGCGGGATTTTTTTACTGCACTGGCTCTGGATATTTCCGTACGTCAGGAGACGCTTGCCGAATTCCTGAATGGATTGCCTGATGAGCATCTGAGTCAGTTTGAACTGACAATAGAGACGCTGATAGACCAATGTCAGGAATTTATTGAACAGATGCAGCTCTTTCAGGCACAGAGCCAGACCAGCATCCAACGTGTGACGGTAAAAGCCGGGTTTGATAAGCAAGGACGGCCCGAGGATCAGGATTTAGAAATCCGGGCGGGAGAGGTTATCTGCATCGTAGGGCCGACGGGCTCAGGTAAGAGCCAACTACTGGCGGACATCGAAAGTCTGGCTCAGAAAGATACACCGTCACGCCGCCAGATTCTGCTGGACGGACAGGTTCCGGACGAAGAAAAGCGTATGTCTGGTGATCAGCAACTCGTCGCCCAACTTTCCCAGAACATGAATTTTGTTATGGATCTGACGGTTCGGGAATTTGTTTCCATGCATGCAGAGAGTCGTCTTGTCAGCGATGTGGCCGCAAGCGTGGAGCAGGTGTTTACCCTGGCAGTAGAGCTGGCTGGAGAACCATTTTCTATGGAAACACCAGTTACAGCATTGTCTGGAGGCCAGTCCCGAGCCCTGATGATAGCCGATGTGGCGTGCCTCAGCGCATCACCCATCGTGCTTATTGATGAGATTGAAAATGCAGGGGTGGATCGGTTACGGGCTCTGGAACTGCTGGTCAAAAAGGAAAAAATGGTGCTTATTGCTACCCATGATCCGCTACTGGCACTGTCTGGTGATCGTCGTCTGGTTATCCAAAATGGGGGTATTGCTGCCGTTATTCCCACTAGTGAGGAAGAGCGTGCCGGTCTTAAGCAGTTGTCAGTTCTGGATGCCAAACTGGCTCACCTTCGTGATCAGGTTCGCGGGGGAGAGCGTATCGTGTTTGATTTGCAGCAATTTGCTACTTAGACACGTTCAGTTATAGAGGATGTAACATGTTTAAAATAACCATGGAGTGTGATAGCTGCGGTCAGTGCAAGGAGTGCTGTCCGGTTGACGGTGCCATCATCGAGGATAAGCCCTATAAAATAAGTGCGGAGCATTGTGCTGAGTGTGGTGCCTGTGTCGATGAATGTCCGAAGCAGGCGATTGTTGAGGAGTAGAATGGCTTTACTGATTTCCGCTTACAGAAAACAAAAAAGCACACTATCAGATAGTGTGCATTTTAAATAAAGGGGGATAAAAGCGATACTCTCGCCTGTCAGGCATCTACAACTTTCGTGTGATTGCGCTTATCATGGTAAGGCTGGTAACCAAAAGCCACAAATTGAGCGCCGCTGTAAAACATATACATGCCTACCGTGGCAACACACAGCAATACCTTCTCAAATTCCCTTTTCAAATACCGGCTTTGTGTCAGAGGCTTATCATTGCCTGAAACTACTTTAATGTGCAGGAAATATCTCGACAGAGAATTTCCCAGCAACCTGTAACACAGCCAGTGATAGCCAACGTATACACCAATAAAGAGCAGCAGAACCATCACTGATAACAACAGCAATACAGGCAGGGTGATGTTGTCGCTTAAGGAAAGGGACACACCGGCCCCTTTACCCAGATAAGTGACAATACCGAAGTACACCTGTATGCCAAGTTGGGCGAACATTCTGACGATGGCTAAATCAATAAGGAATGAACCTATTCGCCGATACTTGAAACCTAAAAGCATTATTGACCCAGACGAGCGTTAATTTGTGCTTTGTAAGTTGCAGCTTGTGCACCGTAGATAGCCTGGATACCAGTGTCACCAACTTTAACCAGACCTTTCGCGCCCAGGTTAGTTGTCCAGTGATCGTTTTCTTTAACCAGAGAACCATCTTTAACAGTGATACGCAGACGAGTAATACATGCATCTACATCAACAACGTTTTCTTTGCCGCCAAGTGCTTCGATCATTGCGTCAGCCATTGCTGTGTCGCCAGCGCCTGCTTTTGCATTGCGGTAGTCTTGTTTTGATACGACTGCAACTGCGCTGCCTTTACGACCCGGAGTTTTCACGTCGAACTTAATGATAAACCAGCGGAAAGCGAAGAAGTAAACGAATGCGTAAACCACACCTACTGCAGGGATGAAGTACCAGTTGTTCTGAACACCAGTCATACCAGGCAGAGCACCGAACAGAGCGAAGTCGATGAAGCCGCCACTGAAGGTCATACCTACTTTAACGTTCAGCATATCCATCAGCATAAAGCAGATACCAGCCAGTGGTACGTGGATTGCGTAGTAAAGAGCAGGAGCCAGGAACAGGAATGTAAACTCAATTGGTTCAGTGATACCTGTCAGGAATGCAGTCAGTGCGATAGAGAATAGCAGACCACCTGCAGCGCTCTTGTTCTCTTCGTCAGCCAGTGTGTACATAGCGTAAGCCGCAGCAGGCAGACCAAACATCATGAATGAGAATTTACCGGTCATGAAGTTAGTTGAAGTGAACTGCGAGAAGTCGCCGCTAGCCAGTGATGCGAAGAAGATGTTCTGAGTACCTTTCACTGCTTCGCCAGCAATATTAGCGATACCACCGATGTCTGTTTGCCATAGAGGCAGGTAGAATACGTGGTGAAGACCGATTGGGATCAGTGAACGTTCAATGATACCGAAGATGAAAGATGCGATGTAGCCGTGGCCAGACGCTGTCATTTCACCCAGTGCACCACCAACCCAGCCGAATACGGCACCGATGAATGGCCAGATGAAAGTCAGTGCGATACCGTAGAACAGTGCAGAGAATGCACATACGATTGGCACGAAACGAGCGCCGCCGAAGAAACCCAGGTAATCTGGTAGTTTTACGTCATGGTATTTGTTATGCAGAATAACAGTGAACGCACCAGCGATGATACCGCCGAATACACCCATACTCAGTGTACCGTTGATACCCAGAGTGCTGGTCAACAGGCCGTTGTATGTGTCACCGAACAGAACCACTGCACCACCTTCGACCAGGCCACCTACAACCAGAGTCTTAGCAATAGCAACGTTCATAACCAGGAATGAGATCAGTGCTGCAATTGCTGCTGCACCTTTTTCTGATTTTGCAAAACCGACTGCAATAGCCAGTGCAAACATAACCGGAAGGTTAGCGAAAACAATACCGCCCGCAGCCGTCATAATTTGTAGAAAACTGTTTAGCCACGTGCCGTTTTGCAGCATATCAATTTGATATGCGTTGATCATTGTTTCGTTGGTGAAACTACCACCGATACCAAGCATAATACCAGCAGCCGGCAGCAAGGCGATTGGCAGCATCAACGCTTGTGAAAGCTTACTAAAAAAGCCCTTCATTTTGTGCTCCTCATTAAGTTGAAATGTATTTATTGAAAAATGAACATAGTGGCATATCTGTGTATGCCTTATTTTTGAGGGTTAATGATGTTTCATGTTATGAACGGCTGTTTATGTGAGTCAGCTCTCGGAATAATTTTCTTATTAGTAGTCTTTGGCTCGAAATATATCGTCACATCACATAATTTTCTACAAAAGCCGAAAACTTTGTAAGAAAATATTACTCAGATCACACTTATCATTTGCAGTGAATATTGATGCATTTACTAACGATATGTTTTTCCGATGATTTATACGATGGCTCAATTTTTCATCGAAAATTAAGTGGCCCATATTAAAACGGTATATTTCACAACCAAAGGCATTCAATGAAAATTATGTTACCGGTTCCAGTGTGGAGGTGTAAATGCCTTTTTGCCATCTGTTACGGTTTGTTACAGAGCGTAACTCACGAGCATTTTTACCATCAATGCATAGACAGGAAGCCATTCTCTGATTTGATAAATCACCGGTAACATGCGGCTTTCTTATCAGGAGAAGGGTGTTTTTAAGTTAAAAAATAGTAAAGAAGAATAACCGACGGGAAGTTAATCCAGCTCTGTTTTATGAAACACGCCCTAATGTTCTCGATAATAATAAAGCACTCAAGAACTAACTCCGCTACAACGCCATTTAATGCAAAAAATGGCCAATGTTGTAATTAGGTTACCTGGATGTTGTTGTAAAGACGAAATGGTGACATACATCACTACATATCCTCAGGTTTCTTACCGCTTCAAAAAGACAATTCGAGCTGGAAATCACATATTTTATTGCGTCAACCTCAATAAGCGGATCTATATCAAATTTAATAAATTAAAAATAGATTTGTTATTTTTGACTGAGCTCTAATATTTCCTATTGAATTGTAATTAAAACAAAATAATTAAGAAATTTTCATGTGGATTTTGAGAATTGAGTTGTTAATTGATTGTTGACTTGATGTTTTCTTTGAGGTCTATCACGTTTTTGGGTGAATTGCTCGCCTTTAAGGTTCTTATCGATAATAGCTTCAACAAATCAATACCACGAGATATCACTATGCTATATGACCTAGTTGACCATGACCTAATCGACGTCGTTACTGATTGTAACACAAGGTGGCAAGACGCCGTAAAGACAACGACCCGATACCTTGAAGAGAAAGGTTATGTTACCGCTGATTACTCTGACGCTATCATCCAGTCGACCATTGAAAATGGGCCTTACTATGTATTATGCCCTGGCATAGCAATGCCACATGCCAGACCGGAAACCGGGGTGTTGAAGACTGGTTTAGGTATACATGTATTTAGTGAAGCTGTTGATTTTGGTTCAGAGCTTGGACCCGTCAACGTGCTATTAACGCTAGCTGCAAAGGATTCTGATACACATATACAAGTTATCCAGTCACTTAGTGAGGTGCTTGTAGATGAAACCAATATTGAAAGCCTTACCTCAGCAACTTCAAAAGAAGAAGTACTGAACATTATAAAAACCTGTTAAGAGGAAAATAACGTGACAAATAACATGAGAGCCAATGTACAGGCCTTTGGCGGGCATTTAACCGCCATGGTCTTACCGAATATCGGCGCATTTATTGCGTGGGGCTTTATTACCGCTCTATTCATTCCAACCGGCTGGATGCCAAATGAGGCGTTTGGCAGTATCGTCGGGCCGATGATTACTTATCTGTTACCACTTTTGATTGGTTATACCGGCGGTCATATTGTTGGTGAAAAGCGTGGTGCTGTGGCGGGTGCTATCGGTACGATGGGGGTTATCGTTGGTGCCGAAATACCTATGTTTGTCGGTGCGATGTTAATGGGACCGCTCAGTGCCTGGGTAGTTGTTCAGGTAGATAAGCGCATTCAGCACAAAATCCCGTCCGGGTTTGAGATGGTTGTAAATAACTTCTCTCTCGGGATTATGGGTATGGTCATGTGCTTGTTTGCGTATGAAGTTGTGGGCCCATCCGTAACGGCGGCAAACCTGTTTGTAAAATCAGGTATTGAAGCCCTGGTTGCCACAGGTTTCTTACCTCTTCTTTCGATTATTAATGAACCGGCAAAAGTGCTTTTCCTGAATAATGCTATCGACCAGGGTATTTACTACCCGCTAGGACTTCAGGCTGCGTCAGAAACAGGCAAGTCAATTTTCTTCATGGTAGCGTCTAATCCGGGGCCTGGTTTGGGTATGTTGCTTGCCTACGCGAAGTTCGGTCAGGGCCTAAGTAAACGCTCAGCGCCAAGTGCAATCATCATTCACTTCTTAGGCGGTATTCACGAGCTTTATTTCCCGTATGTGCTGATGAAGCCATCCATGATTTTAGCCATGATAGCTGGTGGCGCGACAGGCATCATGACGTTCAATATGCTTGATGCCGGGTTAGTGGCTGGCCCTAGTCCAGGTTCTATCTTTGCGTACCTTGCGCTGACTCCTAAGGGCGGTTTCCTGGCGACGATTGCAGGTGTAACTACAGCGACAATCGCTTCATTTATAGTCGCAAGTGCCATTTTGAAAGTCTCCAAGAGCAAAAATAAAGAAGGTGATTTCGAGCAGTCCGTTACCAATATGAAAGATATGAAAGCGGAAGGCGCAATTACTACTACTACTACGAACGCAAAGGCTGACGCTTCAGTATCAGGCAATGAGATCAGAAATATTAAGTTTGTTGCATTTGCATGTGATGCCGGAATGGGATCCAGTGCCATGGGGGCTTCAACCTTTAAGCGAAAACTGACTCAGGCTGGTTATGATGTAGAGGTGAAAAATTACGCCATAGAAAAAGTACCTGCAGAGGCGGATGTTGTTGTAACGCATGAAAGCCTGAAAAACAGAGCGGTTAAGGCAACAGGGCTACCGGTTGTCACAATAAAGAACTTTATCAGTGACCCCGCACTTGATGACCTTTTCACATCAATCGGACAGCAGGCATAAATGAGGAAGTATGGGGCGAGAACTCGCCCCATAGAGGAGAAATAACATGGTTCAGACTACAGCGGCAGTCATTTGTGGAGAAAAAGATGTTCAGCTTAGAACATTTGATTTTCCTGAGATTACAAGTGATGAGCTATTGGTTAAAAACATTTCAAACAGTATCTGTTTGTCGACATATAAGGCTGCACTACTAGGCAGTAACCACAAGCGAGTGCCGGAAAATATTGATGAGGTACCAGTTATCACCGGACACGAGTATGCAGGGATTATTGTGGAAGTGGGTGATAATCTGAAAGATCAGTTTAAAGCCGGTGACTACTTCGTACTGCAACCTGCAATGGGGCTACCATCAGGCTACTCTGCAGGCTATAGCTATGAGACTTTTGGTGGTAATGCCACGTATTCCATCATACCTAAAATAGCCATCGAACTGGGTTGTGTTCTGCCATACAAGGGTCACTACTTTGCTGATGCGTCACTGGCAGAGCCGATGAGTTGTATCATTGGCGCATACCATGCCAGTTACCACACAACGCCCTATGTTTATGAACACCAAATGGGCATCAAAGAAGACGGCTCTCTTGCTCTACTGGCATGTGCCGGACCGATGGGAATTGGAGCCATTGACTATGCTGTCAACGGACCTGTAAAACCAAAACTGATCGTGGTAACCGACATAGATGAAGAGCGTTTAGCGCGAGCAGAAAGCCTGATCCCGGTCTCTGCCGCAAAGGAAAACGGTGTCGAACTTCATTATGTAAATACAGCAAAGCATGCAGACCCAGTGGAGTTTCTAAAGTCGCTAAATGATGGGAAAGGATATGATGACGTTATGGTCTATGCTGCCGTCTCACAGGTACTTGAGCAGGCAGATGACCTTCTTGGTAATGACGGATGCCTTAACTTCTTTGCAGGACCCACGGATAAGCAATTTAAAGTACCATTCAACTTCTACAATGTGCATTATGAAGCAACCCATATTGTCGGTACATCCGGTGGCTCGACAGGAGATATGCTCGAATCACTAGAGTTGTCATCTGAACGGCGAATAAACCCTTCATTTATGATTACGCACGTTGGTGGTCTTCAGGCGGCTCCGGACACCATTCTGAGTCAGCTAGAGATTCCTGGCGGAAAGAAACTGATCTATCCACATATTGATCTTCCGCTGACTGCTATTGATGATTTTATGTCTCTTGCGGAAGATGAGCCTTTTTTTGCAGAGCTCGATGCAATACTGAAAGGACATAATTATGTGTGGAATGAACATGCAGAAAAAGCGTTGCTAGAGTTTTACGACGTGAGCTTGACAGTGTAGTTACAACGACTTTATGTGGTAGCCTGTTAGCTACCACATAATTAAGGGGTTATAAGAGTTTGTCTCATATAGAAAATTTACTGGATAAACTGGAGGAGTGCGACAATGCTACTTCATTTCTTCAGGTTTCTAATAAAATATTAAACCTCAAATTAAAGGCTTTGCTGCCAGATGTATTTGTTCAGGATGAACTGGTCAGAGAGTATGCGGTTGAGCCATTATTAAAGGAAGAAGGCCCACTTGTAACGACAGATGTGGTGTCCAAGTTAATGTTAGCTATGGGCAAAATCTCTTTGCAAACCTATGCCGATATTGGGCTGTATAACCAGGTATTGGACTACACATTGTCGCAGCCAGAAAAGCTGGAATTTGGGGATGAAACAATCTATGACTTTCTTAAACATCAAACCATTCTCAGCTCACAGCAAGACAGCTTTTATTTAGAATCGATCGATCAATTGAGGTTTTCTTCTTTCGAATCTTTTTCGCAGATGAGGTATGAGTCTCTTATCAAAACAGTCATGAAACTATCTTGTGAAATGCTGCTGAAAAGAATCGAAGAGGAGATCGCGTAATAAGGCATCACGATGAAAGTGAACTTAAATATCAGCGGATTCGAAGTCCGAGCAGAATTTCCAAAGAAAGATATAGAATTAATACATAAACCACTGGTAGAGAAATTCAGTCGCCTTTATCAGGAAAAAAAAGAGAGAATTATCATTTTTCTCTGTGCTCCTCCGGGAAGCGGAAAATCAACACTTGCCGCATTCTGGGAGTATTTATCTGAGAAGGATAAAAATATTGAACCATTGCAGGTATTACCATTTGATGGTTTTCATTATCCAAATGAATTATTAGATGAGAGTAGTATAATACGTGATGGTAAAACTATTCCATTAAGAAGTATTAAAGGCGCGTTTGAAACCTTTAATTTATCTGAGTTAATCAGAAAGCTTAAGCAGTTAAAAGACAATAGCCCTAAATGGCCTTATTACGATAGAAATATCCATGACCCTGTCGATGACGCTATATCAGTTGATAAGAATATTGTTGTAGTGGAAGGGAATTATCTTTTACTTAAAGAACCAGTATGGGAAGGCCTTTGTCATCTAGCTGATTTTACAATATTTGTTGATACTAAAACTGAATTTCTACAAGAGAGGTTAGTTGACAGAAAAATTCGTGGCGGAAGCTCTCCGGAAGATGCTTTGGATTTTTATAAAAAATCCGATGCGGTAAATGTTGAAAAGGTACTTAATCATTCAATTAGAGCTGACTTAAACCTATTCCTCAACAAAGACGGATCATTTGAAATTAATTAGTTTATTTCTCTAGGAGGGCTCAATGGATATTGTTATTGACACCCACACGCATTCTATTGCAAGCGGACATGCATTTAGCACTATTCAGGAGAATGCGCTTGCAGCGAAGAATAAGGGGCTAAAACTTCTTTGTATAACAGACCATGCTCCGGAAATGCCAGGGGCTCCCCACTACTGGTATTTCAATAATCAAAGAATTTTGCCCCGCTTTTTGCATGGTGTAGGCATTTTAAGGGGCGTAGAAGCTAATATACTCAATGTAAAGGGAGAGATCGATCTCCCTTCTTCGTCAGACCAACATCTGGATTGGGTTATCGCCAGCTTTCACGAACCAGTATTTAAACCAGCTTCAGAGGCAGAACACACAGCCGCTCTTATTAATGTTATTAAAAGTGGGCGAATTGATGTTCTTGGTCATTTAGGGAATCCAAACTTCCCATTTGATATGGAGCAGGTACTCAAATGTGCCAAAGATAATAATATAGCGGTTGAAGTTAATAATACCTCCCTGTCAGGAAAGAGTCGGAAGGGGAGTGATGCAAGGTGCGATAGAATTGTCGAAATAGGTAATAAAATTGGTGTTTATTTTACAACAGGTTCTGATGCACATTTTTGTGAAGAGATTTCTCGTCTTCATCTTTCCGTTGATTTGCTTAAAAAGCATCAGGTAAATGAAGAAAAAATAATTTCAACTTCGACAAGCCGTTTCCTTAATTTTCTATTATTGCGTGGGAAACTACCTATCAAAGAATTTGAGAATTTTTATTAAAAGAGTATTTTTATATGACAATAGAATCTATTTCACGTAGGACATTGGCAAATGCTATCCGGGTACTCAGCATGGACGGTGTACAAAAAGCCAATTCTGGTCACCCGGGAGCACCAATGGGGATGGCAGATATTGCCGAAGTGCTTTGGCGCAGCCACATGAACCATAACCCGCAGAATCCGGAATGGGCCAACCGTGACCGCTTTGTAATGTCTAATTGTCACGGCTCGTGTTGCTATTGAAGCGGGTATTGCAGATTACTGGTACAAATATGTTGGCTTAGACGGCCGTATTATTGGTATGAACAGCTTCGGGGAATCTGCTCAGGCCGATGAATTGTTCAATCTGTTTGGCTTAACTGTAGAACGAGTTATTGATGCTTGTAATACAGCCCTGATCAATTGATTTCTCGTCTTGAAGCATTACTCCGGGTGCTTAACGCTGTCGGAGTCTATGCGTCGCTATTTTTACTCAATCAAGGGGGCCTCTCTGGCTCTCCCTAACAATTACATGTTGATAGCTCTCACAGATTAATTGACTGTTATTTGCAACGTTTATCTATGTGGTAAAGAATTGCAAACGTTCCCGATTTTAATGTTAAGACGAAGGCTTTTACAGGTATGATGATGCTGGATAAATTGATTGCGGCTTGTGGTGGTAAAGAGAATATACGCAGAATATTGCGGGTTGAAGAAAGTGTCGTGTTCGAGTTAGTGAATTCGGAAAAATTGACTGCAGAGGCTGAAGAATGGTCATTTAGCTCATCCCTGTCCCAACTTAGCTGGCACCCTGACGAACCGCTAACAGAGCAGGAATGGCATCGTATCGGACAAGTTATAGAGAGTAACCAGCACAAGCTGATTTCCGATATTTTACTTCCTGCCCGGTCAGCTTTTCGCCCTAAGTGGCATCATGCTCCACAGCAAGGCCTGATTAATGATCCCAATGGCTTTATCTTTCATCAGGGGGAATACCATCTCTTCTATGGTTTAGATCCGCTTATTCCCGGAGATAAAAATCGTTATTGGGTGCATTACACCAGTACCGATCTGGTGAACTGGCACGAAAAGCCGGTCGCACTGTATCCGTCAGACTGGTTTGACTGTCACGGCGTATATTCGGGGCATGCTATATCAACTGAAAAAGAGCTGGTGTTGTTCTATACCGGCAATGTGCGGGTTGGTGAAGATCGTGACCGTATGACCACGCAGTGCATTGCCACCTCAACGGATGGAATTCATTTCACTAAATCGGGCCCGGTCATTAAGGAACTGCCACCGGGTGTTACACCACATTGTCGTGATCCAAAGGTGGTGCGTAATGGTGACCACTGGCTTATGCTACTGGGGGCTCAGAAAGAAAACCCAGACGGTAAGCTTCAGGGACGGCTCGCCATGTACCGCTCTGATGATTTGTATAATTGGTCCTATGTCGGTCTGTCTGGTGACAAGATGGGTGATTTTGGCTATATGTGGGAATGCCCGGATCTGTATCAGGTCGATGGTCAGCTTATCAGTAACTTTTGTCCTCAGGGCATACCATCGGAGAGTGAATTTCATAATATTCCTCACCATTGCGGCTATGCGCAGGCAACACTGGATGAGAATGATCAGCTATCGCTTGAAGGGTTTAAGGAGCTTGATCACGGTTTTGACTTCTACGCACCACAAACAGCTGCTGCTGCAGATGGCCGTCGATTGCTGATAGGCTGGATGGGGATGCCGGACGAAATCGATCAACCGAGTTTGCAGGATAACTGGATGCATCAGCTAACCTGTATACGAGAGCTTCACTGGAAGAACGGCAGGCTGTACCAAAATCCTGCGCGTGAATTGCAGGCAATGCGTGGAGACCAGCATCAGGTTGAATTCACCGGACCAGTCATGAAACAAGTGGTGGATGTGGCGTCTAAAAGCTTTGAGCTGCATACCCGTTTTAGCTGGCCGGAAACTGGTGCTGTGACCCTAAGACTGATGGATAACGGCAAGTACTATTGTGACTTTATTCTTGATGCGGATAACCAACGAATATTGCTTGATCGCAGTCGGACCCTGCCTTCGGATGGGGAATTGGTCCGTGAAATTCTGTGGGAAAATGGTCAGGATGTTGAACTACAAGTGTTGGCCGATTCGTCTTCTCTGGAAATATTTATTAACGATGGCGAATACGTTCTGTCTGCCCGGGTATTTACGCCGGAAGATGCAACGAATATCCAGCTTATCAGTGAACAGCCTTATTGTTGGCAGCCACTGACTTATTGGTTACTGACATAAAATACGCACCAGCAAACACTTCCCCAGGGCTATGATGTTTTATAGCCCTTATTCCTGAGCTTCATATGATTCATTTTGAGTATTAAAATACATGGTAGCATGAGCCTGAATAATTGGTAGCACGTCGTTGATGCCTTCTAAGGTTGATTTGTCCATTACCAGGTATCGGGATACGAATAAAAAAAAGAACAGCAAGATTTTTTACCAGTATCTTTCATTACTCACTCCACAAGAACGTCTTAAAAACGTTTATCCATTATGAATGGCGTTAATTGATAATGATTAGAAAATACAGGGAAAGCGACATTGAATCTGTGCTTACTATCTGGCTGGTGGCCTCGGTAGAAGCTCATGACTTTGTTGCGCCTGAGTTCTGGGAATCTCAGGTTAAGAATATGCGCAACATTTACATTCCTGCTTCGGAAGTTTATGTATATGAACAGGAAGGAAACATCGTGGGGTTTTATGCGTTGTATGAAAGTAACTTAGCGGCGATTTTTGTTACACCCGAATATCAGGGACAAGGTATTGGTAAGCAACTGATACAGCATGCAAAAGAGCAAAGAGCACCCCTGACACTGTCTGTTTATAAAGAAAATGAAGCAAGTATTAATTTTTACTTATCTCAGGGTTTTACTGTGGTGAGCGAACAAGCCGATGAGCACTCAGGGCATCAGGAGTACACAATGCATTCGGATAGGGTTATCTAACCAGAGAAAAACAGACGACGCGAGATAAGAAGCACAAGGAGAAGTCATTGGAGAAAATAGCCGTCTTATCTGACATTCATAGCAATATATTTGCACTTAAGGCTGTTGTTAATGATGCAAAAGCAAAAGGTGTAACAACGTTTGTTAATCTTGGTGACATACTCTATGGCCCTATTGCTCCAAGAGAGACTTATGACTACCTGCTTGAACTGGAAGCTGTAACGATTTCAGGAAATCAGGACCGGCAAATTTATGAAGCTACACAAGATGAAATAGATTCAAACCCAACGATGAAATTCATCTTAGGCTCTCTTGGAGAGCCACCTCTGGAGTGGATGAAACAGCTGCCATTTGATGCACAGATCACTCCTGACATTTATGCCTGTCACGGTACTCCGGATGATGATCTGGTGTATTTGCTAGAAGATATCCATACCGGCGGACCAGCGGTTCGTGCTGACAGCGAAATAATCAGGCTGTTAAACGGAGTTTCTTCACCGATTGTGCTTTGTGGTCATACACACATACCAAGATGCGTTGAGTTATCGACGGGACAATTAATCATTAATCCGGGAAGTGTCGGGTTGCAGGCATACACTGACGAAGAGCCTCTGGTTCATTCAATGCAGAATCATTCATCCAGAGCATCTTATGTCACCTTGCAGCAGAGTGCAGATAATCGTTGGGCGATTGAATTCCACAAAGTGGGGTACGATGTTGATCAGGCGGTGTATGCAGCTAAGCAGCGGGGAAGAGAAGACTGGGTACATTACCTCAGTACCGGCCGGTGCGTACCTGCCTGACTGCTGGCTTAAAATCTCTTGGCTGTATAGGTTTGATGTGAATTAAGGATATTTAAGTGATAACAATCAGAACAATGGACATTTCCGACTATGAATCGGTGATCAGTTTGTGGAGTCAGACAGAAAGCCTGTCTCTGCGGGATGCAGACTCAAAAGAAAGTATCGAAAACTACCTCAATAGAAATCAGGGCCTAAGTTTTGTGGCTCTGGATAATAATGACATTGTTGGGGCCGTTCTGGTCGGAACCGATGGTCGTAGAGGGTATTTGCAGCATTTAGCGGTTTCACCAAAGTATCGGGGACAGAAAATAGGTCATAACCTGGTGGAAAAGTCCGTTGCCGCTCTGGCTGTTATGGGGATTTCCAAAACGCACTTGTTTGTCTACAGCGACAATGTAAAGGCGCAAGGATTTTACGAAAAAACAGGCTGGTTTCCGCGGGATGAAATTCGAATGTATTCCTTTAATAGTTCAGAAAACAGCAACGTGTAGTGCATTAATGGTGAAAACATGCAGATAACGCCAATACCTTCAACCCGTGATTGCCGTTTTTCTCAACCATACGTTTCTTAATCATAAGATGGAGGTGTAAAAATGAGTTCAACGGTAAAAGGACCTGATGGGAGACCTCGGTGTGGCTGGTGTTCCGCTGCGCCTGAATTCTTTGAGTATCACGATAAAGAATGGGGATACCCGGTCGATGATGATATCCGGTTATTTGAGAAATTTTGCCTTGAAAGCTTTCAGTCTGGCCTGAGCTGGCGAACGATTCTGTCCAAAAGAGAAAATTTCCGGGCCGCATTTCATGGTTTTGATTTTAATGAAGTAGCTCAATTCACGGACGACGATATTGAGCGTCTGCTAGCCGATAAGGGGATCGTACGCCACCGTGGGAAGATAGATGCGGTGATTAATAACGCAAAATGTGCCAGAGACATGGTGGCTCAATATGGTTCTCTTGCCGCTTTTTTCTGGAGCTATGAACCCGATGAAGACGAATTGGCTAAACCTCAAACCGCTTCTACATCTGAAACCTCTAAGGCATTGTCTAAAGCGTTAAAAAAGGCGGGGTGGAAGTTTGTGGGGCCCACAACGGTTTATGCTTTTATGCAAGCGATGGGACTTATTAATGATCATGCGGAAGAGTGTGTGTTAAGGGAAGAGGTCGAAAAAGCCAGGGGGCGCTTTGTCAGACCTGAAATGGCCTAGTAATAGAACTGTGAGCGACTAAATGAATAGTCTCACATAAGTCAGATGTAGATTATCCGGGCATAGGTGCTAATTTGACTGATGAGATAAAAGTAAAGCAGGAGTCTACTCAGATTAAACGACAGGTATGGTTGTGTCATGGGTATCAGTAAAGGTAATATGCTCTGCTTTCCTGATTACAGACTGGTGAGATGACGTCATCAGAAGCTGATAACCTGAGCCGTATATATGCAAAATAACCAAACAATGTCACCCGGACTGCAGTTGTACAAAATGACCTGGCCAATGCTGTTCGGCGTCCTTTCTCTGATGAGCTTTCAACTGATAGACAGTGCTTTTATTGGTCAGTTAGGTGTGCTGCCGTTAGCGGTACAGGGGTTTACCATGCCTATGCAAATGCTCATTATCGGCCTCCAGGTCGGCCTGGGTATTGCATCTACAGCAGTGATCTCCAAAGCAATTGGTGCGGGTAAAAACCGTTATGCCAAGCAACTGGGAGGGCTGATTATCGCGATAGGGACGATAAGTCTGGCATCGTTCGGCGTTCTGATTTATGTACTCAGGCATACCATCCTTTCTTTGTTAGGCGCTCCGGAGACAGTCAATCCAATCATCGATCAGTACTGGCCTTTATGGCTGTTAAGTTCGTGGATTGGTGCCGTGTTGTATCTGCTGTACTGCTTATGCCGGGCGAACGGAAACACCATGCTGCCGGGGACGATGATGATTGTCACCAGCCTGCTCAACCTGGCCTTGGATCCACTGTTTATTTTTACCTTTGGCTTTGGCATCAATGGGGCTGCGATTGCTACGAGCATCGCATTTACAGTGGGGGCTTTGTATGTCGTCACTAAGGTCTCCTCCAAACACTGGATGCTGTTCAAATGGGAAGATCTGGACATTCGCCACAGCCTGTCTGAAATTGCTCACATTATGGGGCCGGCAACGCTGAGTCAGTTGCTTCCGCCGCTGTCTTCAACTATTGCCACTAAGCTGGTGGCTGGTTTTGGTTCGGCAGCCGTAGCCGCCTGGGCGCTGGGTTCGCGATTTGAATTTTTCTCTATTGTTGCTGTTCTGGCACTGACGATGTCAATGCCACCCATGATTGGTCGACTGATGGGTGAAAAACGCACGGCTGATATCCGGACGCTGGTAGGCATTGCTGTAAAATTTGTATTTGGTTTTCAGCTGGTTATTGCCATACTCACTTTCTTATTGGCGACTCCTCTGGTTGAACTTATGAGTAGTGAGCCCGAAGTGAGGGCCATTCTCTATAAACACTTAACGGTAGTGCCTTTTAGTCTTGGGTTGCTTGGTATCTGTATGATCATGGTATCAGTATCGAACGCTTTGGGTAAATCCTACATTGGACTGACGATATCGGCACTGCGTCTGTTTGCATTCTTTCTGCCGTGTGTCTGGCTCGGAGCGCAATGGCACGGGTTAGTCGGTCTGTTTGTTGGTGCACTGTGCGGTAATATACTGGCGGGAATGTCGGCTTATCTGTTCTACCGAAAGGCCATCAATCAGGTTGAATATAAGTTGTCAGCAACAGAGGCTTAAGCTCCGTTCAGGTGGCTGAGAAGATGGAAGCAAAGTAAGAAAGGGGTGCATTCTTAAAACCGGCGTATACAATCATACCCTGGTCAAATTTTTTAAAAATTAATTGTAACCGGTTTCATTGGTGGTGTAGAGTATGGTTAAAGTGTTCACATTCAAACCGGCAGGTCGATGATCTGGCTGTTTTATGTGGAATATTGTTTCTAACCAGAATGACCGGAGAAAGATAATGAGTAATACAGTTTTCCCTGAAGGCTTTTTATGGGGCGGAGCGACCGCTGCAAACCAGTTCGAAGGAGCGTGGGACGTTGACGGCAAAGGTCCGAGTACGAGTGATATGTTAAGTGGGGGAACCCATACTGTTTCACGTCGTATTACCCGTGCCATCGAAGAGGGCGTTCATTATCCTTCCCACGAGGCGATCGATTTCTATCACCGCTTTAAAGAAGATATTGCCCTGTTTGCTGAAATGGGCTTTAAAACCTTCCGCTTTTCAATCAACTGGACCCGTATTTTCCCGACCGGCATGGAGCTTGAACCAAACGAAGCTGGCCTGCAATTTTATGAAAATGTGATTGATGAACTGAAGAAATATGACATCGAACCACTGGTTACCATTTCTCACTATGAATTACCGTTTGGCCTTACTCAGGAATACAATGGCTGGGCAGGCCGTGCTGTCGTTGATTGTTACACTCGTTATGCTGAAACGCTGTTTAAGCGCTTTAACGGTAAAGTGAAGTACTGGCTCACTTTCAATGAAATCAATATCGGTACTATGCCGCTGGGTAATTACCTTGGTCTGGGTATTCTGAATGATGGTACGACTGACTTTGTAAATCAGGTTGATGATCCGCAGTTGCGCTTCCAGGCTCTGCATCACCAGTTTGTCGCCAGTGCCAAAGCGGTGAAGCTGGGACATGACATTAATCCGGATTTTAAGATTGGCTGTATGATTGCGTTCCTGACAACATACCCGTTCACCTGTAATCCGGAAGATGTCCTGCTTGCGCAGGAACATGTGAAAATGCACAACTACTTCTGCGGTGATATTCAGGTTCGTGGTAAATATCCTTACTATGCAAAACGCTACTTCGAAGAAAACAACATCGAAGTGAAAATGGAAGAGGGTGACGTTGAGACCCTGGCTGAAGGTACGGTTGATTACTATACGTTCAGCTACTATATGTCTAACTGTGTGTCCGCTGACCCGGCCAATGAAACAGGTTCCGGTAACCTGATGGGGGGCGTGAAAAACCCATATCTGGAAGCGTCTGACTGGGGCTGGCAGATTGACCCGATTGGTTTGCGCGTAACACTTAATGATATCTACTCCCGCTATGAAGTGCCTCTGATGGTGGTTGAAAATGGTCTGGGCGCTTTTGATACTGTTGAAGAAGACGGTTCTATCAATGACAGCTACCGGATCAACTACCTGAAAGCGCACATCGAGCAGATGGGTGAAGCAGTGAAAGATGGTGTGGAGCTGTGGGGTTATACGCCGTGGGGTTGTATTGACCTGGTGAGTGCGTCAACCGGTGAAATGGAAAAACGTTACGGCTTTATCTATGTAGATAAAGATAATAATGGTGTCGGTAACCTGGATCGTAAGAAAAAAGCCTCTTTCGACTGGTATAAGAAAGTGATTGCTTCTAACGGTTCTGAACTGTAATTTTTCGATTAGGCCGAACAGAAATAGCCCGCTTCGGCGGGCTGTTTTGCGTATAAAAGCATTAGGAGCCACTATGACAAAAACATTCTATTTGATGCGCCATGGGGAAACTCTGTTTAACGTCAGAAGAAAGATTCAAGGGTGGTGTGATTCACCTTTGACGGAAAATGGTATCCGGCAGGCCCGTGAAACCGCTCAGTTTTTTGATGATATCGAACTGGATCATTTATACAGCTCTTCTGCAGAGCGGGCTTGTGATACCGCAGAGCTGGTTACGCGGAACAGAATGCATTACATAAGGTTAAAAGGCCTGAAGGAGATGAACTTCGGCGTGTACGAATCTGAAAGTGAAGACCTTCATCCTGAATATTCCACACGAGATAGTCATTATGTACAGTTTGGTGGTGAATCGCGGCAACAGTTGCGGGAGCGAGTTGTTGAGACTTGTACCAATATCATGGAGCAAGATGATCATCAGTGTGTTCTGGCGGTATCTCATTCCGGAGCCTGCAAACAGTTTTTATCCCACTGGCACGAACCGGATGAGGTGCTGAAAAACGGTATCCCTAACTGTTGTATATTTAAATATCAGTATGAAAACAAAGAGTTCAGTCTGGTCGATATATTCCATATCACGGAGTACAGTTAAGCTGGATTTAATGAAGAAAGAGATTTCATTTGTTATTAATAATTTTATTAAGTCAGGCAATCCAAATGGAGAGGGGCTTCCGTCATGGACGGCGTATAACACCGAGGAAGACAATATTTTTATTTTTTACCGGTCAGGGCATACCCACATGTACTAGTGATAAGGTCAATTTTAATGTGTTTTTCATCCCTCTAATCAAAGCCTTTAACTGTCAGATAACGCCGTTGTGGTTATGTCATCGTATGGTGGTCACAAGGTGATTAAGAATTTTCTATATAAGTCTTTTCTAATATTTGAAAGTGTACTAGACTTACGCTAAATGATTCCTGCAACTCGATTCTTAGTTGAGTTGTTCTAAACGATAAACTTTAGGTGCTGGGTTATGCGTAAATTTCTGGTTTTCCTCTTTTTCTGTATACCTTCCTGGTTTTCTTCTGCTGCGGATAGTCAGGTGGCTGTATTTGATGTAACGGCTCAGACGGTTCCCGAATGGTTAGTATTGGATGCCCAGGTGGAACCCATTGATAAGGGAAGCGTAGCAGCACAGACCAGCGGACGAGTCAGTGCCATTGGTGTTGATGTGAATGACGTCGTACCTGAAGGCCATTTACTGATTCAGATAACCAATACTTCCCAGACCGCCGGACTAGACCAGGCCAAAGCGGCATTGAAGGCGGCTGAAGCTCGTGTCTCTTATGCGGAAAGTCAGCGCAAACGTCTTGCTGACTTATTCAAAAAAGGCTCTGTGGCCAAACGAGACTATGATGCGGCACTGACTGAATCAAGAGCAGCCAGCAGTGCGCTGAAACAGGCGAAGGCCGGCGTCGTTCAGGCACGTGAAAATCTGGGCTATACCCGGATTACCGCACCTTATGCAGGAATAGTATCAGAACGGATGGTTTCTTTAGGTGAAACGGTGAATCCGGGTCAGGTACTGTTAGCTGGTTATTCGTTTGAGCGTATGCGCGTTGTGGCTTCGTTACCTATCCGGTATGCCAGCGAGTTACAAGAGTCCACGCCTCTTAAAGTGACCTTTCCTGATGGTCAGTCTCTGACCCTTACTGAGCATGAATTATTCCAGTTTACCTCTCCGGGAAGCCATAGCTTTGTGCTTCGGGCTGACCTGCCTGAGCAGGACTCTCCGGTATGGAAAAATGGTATTTGGGTAAAACTGGCGATGCCACTGGAAGAGAAGGCAAAACTGCTCATTCCGGAGACCACTTTGCTGCGTCAGAACGAGCTGTCTGCTGTCTATATACAAGAACAGGATCACTTTATTTTGCGACAGGTTCGTCTGGGCAGAGCTCATGACGGGTATGTTGAGATTCTTTCTGGTCTAAAAGTCGGAGATAAGATAGCGACAGATGCTTACGCCGTACTGAGCAGCCAAGGAGGCCTGTATGCGAAATAATCATGAGCTTGGCATTTCAGGCAGGATTGCCAAACAGTTTTTGCACTCTCCGATCACGCCATTGCTGGCGCTAATCGGACTGTTGATGGGGATTGGTGCGGTATTTATTACTCCTAAAGAGGAAGAACCTCAGATAGAAGTGACTTTTGCGGATATCTACATTCCGTTCCCTGGCGCGACACCGAAAGAGGTTGAGCAACTGGTGACCTTGCCGGCAGAGCAGGTACTGTCGGAAATGAAAGACATTGATACGATGTACTCATTTTCTCAGCCGGGGCAGGCCATGCTTATTGTGGCATTCAAGGTGGGAAAGCCCCGACAACAGGCGTTAGTTGACCTGTATAACCAGCTGGTTTCGAATCAGGATTGGGTTCCGGCCAACCTTGGTGTCGGTCAGCCTCTGGTGAAGCCTCGTGCCATTGATGATGTTCCAATCATGAACCTGACTCTGTGGAGTAAGCGGGCAGATATTACCGCTGAACAACTGACACAGGTAGCAAACGGGCTGGAGACCGAGCTGAAGCATTTACCCGGCACACGTCAGATCGAAACGGTAGGACGCCATGACAGGATAGTTCAGGTGACTATCGACCCGGCCCTCATCAATGCCTACGGTTTGACTTGGATGGGCGTTACTGAGGTTCTGCAAAATGCGAACCAACAACACAATGGTTTGTCTCTGACTCAGGACAACCGTCAGATCAGTCTGCAGGTCGGCAGTTTCCTGACCTCAGCGGATGACGTTGGGCAGCTTATTGTCAGTACGCGTAATAACCAGCCAATCTATCTGGCGGATATTGCCGAGGTAAAAGAAGTCGCAGACGTACCTTCACAAAATGTCTGGATGAGTCAGGAAGGGCAGGTTTTTCCTGCGGTGACGGTCTCTGTTGCGAAACAGCCCGGGGTTAATGCCGTTGATCTGACTCAGGCTATTACCGCCCGCATTGATCAGGTCCGGAATGTACTGATCCCACAGGGGGTTAACGTTACAGTCACACGGGATTATGGCCAGACCGCGAGTGAAAAGGCGAATAAGCTGATCAGCAAACTCATCTTTGCTACAACGGCTGTTGTGGTATTGGTGGTCATTAGTATGGGCTGGCGGGAAGCTGTCGTGGTCGGCGGGGCGATTTTGCTGACCCTGGCGATTACCCTGTTTGCTTCCTGGGTATGGGGGTTCACGCTAAACCGCATTTCTTTGTTTGCTCTGATATTCTCTATCGGGATCCTTGTTGATGACGCCATCGTCGTGGTTGAGAATATTCACCGGCATCAGAAAGACGGCGGAAACTGGAAAGAAGCGATTCCTCAGGCCGTTGATGAAGTGGGAGGCCCGACGATTCTGGCGACGTTAACTGTTATCGCTGCTTTACTTCCGATGGCTTTCGTTACCGGTATGATGGGGCCGTATATGAGCCCGATTCCGATTAATGCCAGTACGGGTATGCTTATTTCACTGGCTGTCGCCTTTATTGTGACCCCGTGGCTGGCCATTCATTTGCTGAAGTCAGGTAAGCATAGTGAACATACACCTGTGGTGAAACAGGGTCGGTTTGGTCGGTTTCTGGGACAGTTTCTGACAGGAACAAAAGCCAAGTCGTCACGCCGTTTACTGAGTCTTGTTGTTAGTGTCGCCCTGATTGGGGCAATGGCATTACCCGTGGTGGAACTGGTGGTGCTTAAGATGCTGCCGTTTGATAATAAATCGGAATTTCAGGTGATGCTGAATATGCCGGAAGGGACACCTGTTGAGGAAACTCAGACGGTGCTTCATGAGCTTGCAACTGAGGTTGAAAAACTGCCGGAAGTCACCTCTGTACAACTCTATGCCGGTACCTCTGCACCGATTAATTTTAATGGTCTGGTTCGTCATTACTTCATGCGTCAGTCGCAGGAACTGGGTGATTTGCAGGTTAACCTGCTAGGCAAGCATGAGCGTGACCGGGCCAGCCACGATATCGCCCGTGATGCGCGTGAGCGGCTGGCTCCTATTGCTGAGAAAGCCGGTGGGGTTCTGAAGGTGGTAGAAATTCCACCAGGACCACCGGTGTGGTCTCCGATTCTGGCTGAAGTGTATGGACCGACTCAGAATATGCGTGAACAGACAGCGCTTGAAGTACAGAAAGCATTTAAAGCGACAGCAGATATTGTCGATATTGATGTGGATGTCCCGGCAGCGCAGGAACATTGGATGGTAACCATTGATCGTGCCCGGGCATCACGTTTGGGAATACCAGAGGCAATGATACGTCAGACTATTGCCAGTGCGATTCGTGGCAGTGACGTTTCCTATCTTCATGCGTCCGGGCGAAAATACGCAGAGCCGATAAGGTTACGTGTGGCCGATGGTGAAAAAGTCAATTTACTGGGGATTCTTAGCATGTCTATTCCTACGGCCGCCGGAACCCGTATTCCATTGAGTGAACTGGTGCAGATCCGCAAAGGCACACAGCCACACAGTATCATGCATAAGAATATGCAGCCGATGATAATGGTGACGGCAGATATGGCCGGTGAACTGGATAGCCCTCTGTATGGTATGGCTGAAATTTCCAGCAAGCTGAGTGAGGAATACCCGCAATGGGATCAATCCCTGATTAACCAGCCTGACGGGTTATCTCATGTCGCACTGAAATGGGATGGTGAATGGAAAATTACGTACGAAACCTTCAGGGACATGGGGATTGCCTACTCTGTGGGTATTATCCTGATTTACCTGCTGGTGGTGATGAACTTCAACTCTTACAGTGTGCCGCTCATTATTATGGCTCCCATCCCTCTGACTCTGGTCGGAGTGATGCCCGGACATGCGTTGTTACATGCACCATTTACGGCAACCTCTATGATAGGGATGATTGCTCTGGCGGGGATCATTGTACGTAACTCGATTCTGTTGGTTGATTTTGTGAATCAGCAGTTAGCACAAGGCGTCGATCTGGCTGAGGCCGTGGTGAACAGCGGTGTGGTTCGGGCAAAACCGATCATCCTGACTGCTCTGGCTGCAATGATAGGGGCCATGTTTATACTGGACGACCCTATTTTCAATGGGCTAGCCATTAGTCTGGTCTTTGGCTTGTTTGCTTCTACGCTTCTGACATTGGTGGTTATTCCTGTTCTCTATTATCTGTATATGCGCAGAAAAATGGCGTGAGGGGCAAAAACACGAAGATAGATTTGTTTTACTTAAATTAGATTTGGCCTGGGATGTGGTGTAGTAAAAGCAGGATTTCATATTGTACTTAATCATAGAGAGAGTCCGTTTCTCACTGACTCTCTCTATCAAATAGACCGTTCTGGAGGACGCTATGGCGAGAGTTATCGTAATTGGAGCCGGGTTAGGTGGTATGTCAGCGATATATGAATTACGAGAACACCTTTCTAAAGAGCATGAGGTTATATTAGTTAATGATAAAGCCGATTTTGAATTTACGCCTTCTAACCCATGGATTGCGGTGACATGGCGGGATCGTGGCGATACGTCATTTCCTATTGCCCAATATGTTGAAAAAAAAGGGATTCAGTTTATTCATGCAGCACTCACCTGCCTGCAGCCAGACATTAAGACCATCGAGCTTTCTGACGGGCAAACGCTCGTTTATGACTATCTTGTGTTGTGCACAGGGCCAGCGCTTGATTTTTCAGGTGTAGAAGGTGCCGGGCCTGAACAGCGTGGAACGTCAAGTGTTTGTAATATTGGGCACGCCGAAGCGTGTCGGGCTGACCTGGATAAACTTATCAATAATCCAGGCCCGGTGATTGTCGGGGCAATGCCTGGTGCGTCATGCTTTGGACCTGCGTATGAATATGCCTTTATTGTCGATAAGTATCTCAGAGATAAAAAAATCCGCCATCGTGTACCGATGACCTTCGTGACGAGTGAACCTTATATCGGACATCTGGGGTTGAACGGTGTGGGTGACTCAAAAGGTATGCTCGAATCCGAACTGCGTATGCGTGATATTCAATGGATATGTAACGCGAAGTCTCTCTCCGCTAAAGATAAGACATTGACCGTCGATGAGCTGGATGATCTCGGCAATGTGAAAAAGACCCACAGTCTTTCCTATGAGCATGCCATGCTGTTACCTGCATTTAAGGGCATAGATCCACTGCTGGGGCTTGACGGCTTAGTGAATCCGAAAGGGTTCGTGATTGTGGATGAATACCAGCGTAACCCTGCTTACCCTGAAATCTACGCAGCTGGCGTTTGTATTGCGATTGCACCGAAAGAAAGCACGGTTGTTCCGACCGGTGTACCCAAAACCGGCTACATGATAGAAGCCATGGTGAGAGCATTAACCTTTAATATCGGCGCGGATTTGGAAGGTAAGGAAGTGAGTACTAAGGCGGTATGGAATGCAGTCTGCCTTGCCGATATGGGCGACACCGGGATGGCTTTTGTTGCTATGCCTCAGATACCGCCGAGAAATGTCGTTTGGTTTAAAAAAGGCAGGTGGGTTCATGTTGCCAAAATCTTCTTTGAAAAATATTTCATCCGAAAAATGAAGAATGGCGATACCGAACCGGTTTATGAAAAGCTGATGCTTAAATATCTGGGTATTGATAAGACAGAGCAATAGGCCTTTACCGTGCAACGTGTCATCACTGAAGGTTGCTTTTAAGCAGTGTATGAAAATGGAGCCCCTCGTTATGATTTGGGGCTCCAACACATTGAAGGGGCTAAAAATCAGCCCAGTTGTACTTTTTGTCCGGCCTCTTCATTGAACGCGATACACTGAGCTCGTTGAATGAAGTTAAAGTCTGTCGCCGTTGCAGACGTATAGGCTCCCATCATTCGTCCGATGACCAGATCACCATTGTCCAGTTTTGGCAGCATGATGTGCTCTGAAATGACATCAATGCTGTCGCATGTTGGTCCGGCAAGTACGCTTGGGTAGCGCTGTACATCTTGTTTAATCGTGGTCAGAGGGTATGTTGCCTCATCAAACATTAGCCCACTGAAAGAGCCATAAATTCCGTCATCCAGGTAGTACCAGATTTTTCCGTCTCTTTCTGCCTGTCCCATAACAGAGGCAACGCTGGTCACGGCCTGCGCAACAATAAAGCGACCGGGTTCAGCCAGCACACTGACGGTTTCTGGCAGTTCAGACAGCGCTTCATTAATCGGTTTACAGAACTCGCCGATCGGTATGACCTTATTCGAGTAGCTCACCGGAAAGCCTCCGCCGATATCCAGAGTGCTCAGTGCCGGCAGACCAAGAGAAACAACTTTAAGCATCAGATCATTGCAGACATTGATCGCATCGACGTATTTCTGCGGGTTCATGGTTTGTGAGCCCACATGGAAAGACAGCCCCTTGATCCGAATACCCAGCTCTTTTGCTCTGGTGATGATCTGTATTGCCAGTTCCGGACTGCAGCCAAATTTCTTGGAGAGGTCGGCAAAGGCCTCAGAGTTTCTGAAACTCAGTCGCACAAGTAGCTCGGCTTCCTCTTTGTACGCGACAAACTTTTCCAGCTCATTCAGGTTATCCACGACAAAAACGTTGCACCCATAAGCCAGTGCATCACAGATATCCTGATCTCGTTTGATCGGATGCGTGTGGATCGTTTTGTCAGCAGGCACTCTCTGTGCGGCAACCAGTTTTACCTCACCAGAAGAGGCCAGATCAAAGCTTGCGCCTTCATCAAGCAGGGTTCTCACTACGGCATAATGAGGTAATGGCTTGAGTGCAAAATGCAGTGTTACATTTGGCAGAGCGTCACGAAGCGCACGATACTGCTGCCTGATAATATCGCAGTCGAGTAAAAGCAGCGGTGCACCGAATTGTGCTACGGAAGATTCAATCAGTTGGATTTCTTCTGCTGTTGGTGCAGAAGATGAAAACGACGCGAAATCTAACACGGCATGTGTCATAAGCAACCTCCTAAGGAAAAGTAACTTTTCATACCCGGATGAAAAGTTGAGCGTCAATAAGCGCGGAAACCGCAGTCAAAGTCACTCTTGGATAGTTGCTCTATCGCCTTGTCACAAACAGCCTGTGATGTACTAGGATTGGCTATCATCAAGAAGCGCGCAGATAGTAATCCCCGATTATTCTCTGCGCAATAAAAATCTTCAAAAAAAAGCGAAATTATTTTTTGTTGATGCCTGATTAAGTATTGAACTGACGATTTGTAGAAATAGGCAAACGTTCAGGATACTTAAACCCGAGGCCAACGCATAGAATACACATCCGTTTGCTTAGTGGTTCGAATCGTAATAGTGTACGTAGCTGGCAAATGGCAACTCTTCATCTTCTCTGGATAGAACACCATGCAGTTATTTAAACATCTGGGGTGGTTTTTTCGCCGCTACTGGTACACATATGCCCTTGCTCTGATCATGCTTCTTACCGTTGCAGTGATTAATATGGTCATTCCATGGCTTATCGGACAGTCTATCGACCAGTTACTGGAAACCCGTGAATTAGGCTCGACGGAAAATTACTTGTTAGGTTTGTTGGTGGCCAGTATTGCGGTGTATCTGCTGCGTTATGGCTGGCGGCGTATGCTGTTCGGTACCTCTTACAAACTTGGTAATATTCTGCGTCAGCAGTTCTATCAGCGCCTCACCCGTCAGGGGCAGGCTTTCTACAACAGTCATTCTACGGGTGACCTGATGGCGCGGGCGACGAACGATATCGATGCGGTCGAAATAGCGGCGGGCGAAGGCATACTCTCCGGGTTTGACGGGCTGCTGACGTTTATTTTTGTCCTAGTCATGATGTTTGTGTTTATCGACTGGCAGCTTGCCGCGTTGGCCGCACTCCCATTTCCGTTTATGGGCATTGGCTTTTATCGTCTTTCCAGCCGGATTCATCATCAGTTTAAAGAGACGCTGGATAAGTTCTCATCACTGAATGAACAAACGCAGCAGGCCATGACCGGTATTCGTATGATCAAGTCTATGGGGCGTGAGTCAATAGAAGCTGAACAGTTTAATGTGATTGCAGAACAGGCCGCAGAGAGTACCTATCAGGTTCAGCGATCAGAAGCCAAGTTTGATCCTATTATCCAGCTCAGTTTAGGTGCGGCTCTGCTTATCGTGTTAACGGCTGGTGGCTGGCAAATTCATGAAGGCAGACTGACGGTCGGGCAACTGACCAGTTTTACGTTGTACTTATCTGAACTGATCTGGCCGATGTATGCCTTTGGCTGGCTGATGAATATTCTGCAGCGGGGTAACGCTGCAATTAAACGCTTAGAAGATCTGTTACAACTGCCTGACAGCATTCATGATTCCGGACAGTCCATTCCTGATGGCTATCAGTTGACGGTTGATGCCCTCACGTTTACGTATCCTGAAACGGCTCAGCCTAATCTGAACGATATTTCTTTTAGCTTGCCGGAAAATCATGTCCTGGGGATAGCTGGCGCAACGGGAGCGGGAAAATCAACATTGTTACAACTGCTTATGCGTTACTGGGATTCTGCTGAAGGCTGCATTGAAATCGCCGGCACACCGATTAAACAGATCCCTATTGCCCGGCTACGGGGACTGTATGCTTATGTGCCTCAGGATGCGTTTCTGTTTAGTACCAGTATCATGGAGAATATCCGAATGGGTCGGCCAGAGGCTTCGGATGAGGATGTTTACCAGGCGGCAAGGCTGGCTGAGGTTCATGACGATATTCTCCAGTTTCCGGAGGGATACAGCACGCTGGTCGGAGAGCGGGGAGTGACTTTATCTGGCGGGCAGAGGCAGCGAGTCTCCATCGCCCGGGCACTCATCAGTAATGCGCCGATATTGATTTTGGACGATGCCCTGTCTGCTGTCGATGTTCATACGGAAAAAGTGATTATCAAACATCTGCAACAGCGACAAGCACAGACCCTGCTGATTGTGAGCCACCGCTTATCGGCAATTGAGCAGGCGGATGACATTATCGTGATGTCTCATGGCAGCATTATTGAGCGAGGAAACCATCAACAACTCACTGCGGGGGATGGCTGGTATTCCAGAATGGCGGCGTATCAGCAAATGGAGCAGGCGATGGAGAATGCATCCTGATGGCAGAGAACAACCCCATGAAGAATAATAGCAAACTTAGGCAGAATAAAGACTCTGGCTCACTCCGGCTACTGATGAGCTACGTGTTTGCCGACAAAATCTTGCTGCTGAAAACCATTATGCTGGTGGTGATAGCAACCGGGTTTGATGTGCTTGGGCCCATGTTAAGTAAAGTCTTTATTGACGACTTTATTATGCCTGATACTTATCCAGTCTGGCCTGTGGTGGGTGTCATCAGCCTGTTTATCCTCTCCACCCTGCTTGGGACGTACCTTAAATATCAGCAAACGCTCAGGTTTCTGGATATGGCTCTGAATGCGGTTCTGGATATACGTAAGCGGGTGTTTAAGCATGTGCTGACACTGCCGATGGCGTATTTTGACTATGCCCGGACCGGACAACTGGTCAGCCGGATCACCAACGATACTGAGTCCATCAAAGACATTTATGTGCAGTTTCTGTCTAATGTGCTGGCGAATATGATCCTGCTTATCGGTATTCTGATCGCCATGGCTATTTTAGATTTTCAGTTGATGCTGGTGGCCTTGTTGCTTATCCCAACGGTCGTCGCTCTGATTTATCTGTATCAGAAATTCAGTGTGAAAGTGGTGACAGACAGTCGCCAGTTTCGCTCTGACATCAATGCGACCATCAGTGAATCCATCAGTGGTATGCCGGTGATTCAGGCCACCAATCAGCAACCGGCCAAGTTTTCACAGTTTGAGCAGATTAATGAGCATTATTATGACACCCGCCTAAAAACGGTAGTGATTGCGTCTCTGCTGCTGAGGCCTGCCATTAACTTGCTTAGTATCCTTGTACTCGCAGGAGTGGTCTGGTTCTTTGGCCTGAAAGTGGTTCAGGGGGTAGCGGAAATTGGGGTGTTGTATGCTTACCTCAATTATCTTGGTCGATTTACAGAACCTCTGGTCGATATCACTCAGCGTTTCAGTCTGTATCAGCAGGCGATTGTCGCTGGTGATAGGGTATATGAATTATTGCAGGAGCCTTCGTCTCAAACCGAAAAAGGCACGTATTCAGAGATTGAGCACGGCCGGTTATCGATTGAAGGACTCAGTTTCGGTTATCAGGCTGATAAACCGATTCTGCATGATATAAATGCTAGCATGGAGGCGGGGCAATTTTTTGCAGTGGTCGGGCATACCGGCAGCGGAAAGAGCACGTTACTCAGCTTATTGCTGAATTTCTATCAGCCTCAGTCGGGGCAGATAACCATTGACGGACTGGCTCTGAATGAATTTACCCATGATACGTTGCGACAGAGAGTGGGCTTTATTCCCCAGGAGCCATTTATTCTTGCCACGACCATTTTCGATAATATCGATATGGGGAGAAACCTGGGTGAAGACGCCGTGCATCAGGCTGCGAAACAGGCCCATCTGCACGATGTGATCATGGATATGGTGGATGGGTACCAGACGGCATTAGGTGAAGGTGGTTTACGTTTGTCTACCGGTCAGCGTCAGCAACTGATCATCGCCCGGGCCTTAGCGGGATCACCGAAGGTATTATTGCTTGATGAAGCCACCGCTAACGTAGACAGTGAAACGGAACAGGTGGTACAACGAGCATTAAACGACCTTCAGGGAAAAGTCACCATGATTGTCGTGGCTCACCGGCTGTCAACCACTCATCATGCTGATAAGATACTGGTACTTGAGAAAGGGCACCTGATTGAACAGGGAAGCCATCACCGGCTCATGGCTCTTCACAAAGGACGTTACCGCGCCATGTATGAACTACAGCAACAAGAGCAGAAAGTGGCTCAGGCCGAGTAACGAACATATCTTAACCATCTAATTAACGGACAGAAGCAGGGTAATAAAAATGAATATTGCAAATGTGGCTTTGGCTCGATATGCAACCAAGGAGTTTGATGCGGATAAGAAAATACCGCAGGAGTTATTTGAACAAATTAAGATCTTACTTCGCTGTAGTCCATCCAGCGTAAACTCTCAGCCCTGGCATTTTGTTATAGCAGAAACAGAGGAAGCCAAAACGCGTTTTTCAAAAGCAACTCAAAACACGTTTGCTTCTAACAAGGTAAAAGTAACGGATGCTTCCCATGTGATTTTGTTCTGTGCCAAGACACAGATTGATGATAATTACATTAAGCACATTCTGGAAACTGAAGAGAACGATGGCCGATTCTCTACTCCAGAATCTAAAGAGCTGGTCAACGCAGGTCGTACTCGTTTTGTTAATATGCATCGCTATGATTTAAAGGATGCTCAACACTGGATGGAGAAACAGCTGTACCTGAATATGGGGACTATTTTGCTGGGCGCAGGAGCGCTTGGGATTGATGCTGTACCAATAGAAGGTTTTGACACTAAGGCTATGAATGAAGAACTGGGCCTGCTTGAGCAAGGATACACAGCGGTTGTTATGGCCGCATTGGGTTACCGTAAGAAAACGGATTTTAATGCTGAACTGCCTAAGTCCAGATTGTCCGAAGAGGAAATCTTCACGGTTCTGCCTTAGTGGTTTATCAGGGTAATATCATTATGCCCGCTATCAGGAGAGAGCAAAATCATGGGTGTTAGCGGTTTGACACCCTCATATTCCAGAGTAGATCACAAAATATCTCAGCGTTGGCTAACTTACTATTGGACAAAGGAGTGTTATGTCAGCTAGATTCTACAGACAAAATTCAGAAGAAAGCATTTTATGGATAGTGTCACAATAAACAGACCCAGAATAAATCTTCATGGGTCTGTTTGATGATAATGCTATGTATCTTTACGCAATTTATAATGGCTTGACGTTAATTGCACACGGACCTTTTTGGCCTTTGCCCACTTCAAACTCAACTTTTTGACCATCATTAAGTGATTTATAACCATCCATTTTAATTTCCGAATGATGAACGAATAAATCTTTACTTCCATCGTCCGGCGTAATAAAACCAAACCCTTTATCTCCGTTGAACCACTTAACTGTACCTGTACTCATATTTTCAATCTTCATTTAGGTGAACTGTGAAAGACTAATCTTGCTATCACTATTACAAGAATTGTCTTAACTAAAAAATCACATTCTGCTCATAGCAATGTGCTTTTATATAGAAGTAACTATCAACAATCTACAAAATAAGCAATAGATACCATAGATAATCATTAGTTAATTTTGCCCAATGAGCAAGAATATGACTCAATAAAAATTGAGATATTGAATTAAAACGGGCAGAATCGCTTGGTGATCACAGAGTCAGCGTAGATCTCGCTGACTCAAAGATGGACAAAGTTTGCTATCGACTTTACAAAATTAGCAAAAACTAAATTAACTGAAGTATGGGAAACCTAGACAGGCAATAGACAAAACCTGTCCCCAAACTTTTTTCAAATCATCGCATCGTGACTTTAGATATCTCTGCACTGCATACTTTGCTAAACTCCGCCCTTTAATGTGTGAGACCCCTAAAATGATGACTGACGAAGAAAGAATCGAACTGCAACGCAATAACCCACTGCACGGGCTAAAGCTAGAAACTATGTTGCAAGAGTTGGTGGATTTTTATGGCTGGGACATTCTAGATACCGCAATGCGCTTTAACTGCTTTAACACCAAGCCCTCAATTGCGAGTAGCGTTAAGTATTTAAAGAAAACCGAATGGGCGAGAGAAAAGCTGGAGAACTTTTACCTATATCGCTTTAAGCGCATGCCACGAGCGAGCGCGGAAGAATATAACTTACCACCGAGAGCACGTACTTTCCCTCATGGTCTTGAACCGAAAGAGCCGATGCCGCTCACCGTTGATTCGATTCTGAAGTCGCAGGCTAAAGCGGCATCTGCATTTAAGAAACGCTCATCTCGCGGACGTTCGACGCGTCGATAGTACGATAGCGCGTAATCGACTCTTGAAAGACAAAAGAGCCTTACTTGACGTTTCAAGTAAGGCTCTACACTACTATAAAAGACGCGATTAAAGTGAGAAAGCAAACTCGCTAGCTCTCTCACCAACTACATTCTACTGATTGCGCTTTTTCTTCTTTTTACCCGTACCGGCAGGCTTTGCACGTGGTTTCATCGGTGCAAAGTAGGCTTCGCTTTGATCGTCTTCCACTTTAAAGCCCTCAACCTGCTCACGCTCAAGCTGGAACTTATTTTTCTTTTCTATCACTTTAAAGTGGTGATAGTCATCGTAATCAATAAGCGATAACCCAAGGCCGATTTCGCCCGCACGACCACTACGCCCGATGCGATGCATATAGTCAGCAGGGCTACGTGGAAGGTCAAAGTTAATAACCACTGGTAGTTTTTCTATATCAAGACCACGAGCCGCGATATCGGTAGCAATAAGTACTTGAATCTCACCAGACTTAAACCCTTCAAGCACGCGAGTACGAGCGCCTTGCCCCTTGTCACCATGGAAAACCTCCGCAGTGATGCCGCGTTTTGACAGTTTTTGAGCTAGGTGGTTACAGGCATTCTTGGCATTAACAAAAATCAAAGTCTGTCGCCACTGGTGCTGTTTGATTAGGTGCGCAAGTACTGCGGTCTTCTGACCTTTGTTGACACTAAACACACGCTGTACCAACGTACTGGCTTCCGCACTCTGTAATTGGACTTCAACGGGATCGTGCAGCAAGTCCTTAGCCAAGCTCGTAACTTTTTCAGGGAAGGTGGCAGAAAACAGCAGTGTCTGCTTCTTCTCGGGTAGTAGTGCAAGAATTTTATTGAGTTCGTCGGTAAATCCGAGGCTCAACATACGGTCGGCTTCATCGAGGACGAGTGTTTTTACTTGGTCCAACTTGATGGCGTTACTAGATACTAGATCCAGTAGGCGGCCCGGAGTTGCGACAATAACGTCACTACCACCACGAAGAGCCAGCATTTGAGGGTTCACCGATACGCCACCAAATACCGCAACCGTTTTGATTTTATCTCTAAGATGGTACGAGTAGGATTTAATGTTGTAAGCCACCTGTGATGCCAACTCACGAGTTGGAACCAAAATCAGATGAGACACGAAGTTGCCACGACAATTAGGTGATGTATCTTGCTGGTAGATCTTTTGCAGAATTGGCAACGCAAAAGCGGCGGTTTTACCAGAACCGGTATTGGCACCACCTACAATATCTCGCCCTTCAAGTACGTGAGGAATGGTATGAGATTGAATTGGAGTCGGTTGGCTATATTCCAAGGATTCTAGTCGCTCGACTAAGGTTGGAATCAAACCAAGATCGGCAAATGTCACTTGCTGTGTGTTATCTGTCATTACGATGAGTGGCTCAGTACTAGGTAAAGGCCGTGTATCTTATGCTATTTGCCGCGAAGATGTTAGCTATAATGAACTATACAGAATATTAGCTGGAGGAAAATTATAGGGGTCCTGTCCTTCCTTTTGCCTGACATTAATTAATGTATTCTAAAATCAGAACACTACTATTCGCTATGATGTCAATCGCAACTCATTGGGGCAAAAAATTCTCAGTTAGTATAATGTAGACCGTAGTTTACGAACCAGCACAAACAAGATATATAATGCTGTGTTTAGTTAAAGGTATTCAGGAACGAAACTTATGCCCAAGCATTTTTCGCCTTATTGTGAACGAAATAAACAGCCTATTCTGGAGCAGCTTTCCGTCTATTTTAAAGCATCTCAACGAGTATTGGAGATAGGTTCAGGTACCGGACAGCATGGGGTGTTTTTTGCGGAGCAGTTGCCTCACCTTATTTGGCATACCAGTGATATGCCAGAAAACCATGTCAGCATTAGTGCCTGGATAAACGAGTCAGGACTGCACAATATTACTCTGCCAGTTGAGTTTACTATCGGTCGGGATGCATGGCCTGATGTTCCGGTAGATGCCGTATTCACTGCCAATACCACTCATATAATGCAGCCGGAAGAAGCCCGACAGATGATGGAACTGATAGCATCAAATTTGCCTGATGGAGGCATATTTTGTCAGTATGGGCCTATGAAAATACACGGCGAATACACCAGTGATAGCAACCGGGATTTCGATAAAACTCTAAAAGCCAGTGGCTTTGGTGGAATTCGCTCAGTTGAGCAATTAATCAACTGGGGCAAAGGAATGCAGCTAATCAAAAAAATTCCTATGCCAGCGAATAACTTTTTGTTGGTATGGCAGGTGAGTAAATCATAGTTTTTCAGGTTTGTCTGTTTGGTTAATGTGGCTCTCAGTAGAACAGTGATTAGTCGTGGATTTTAACGCCAAGACAACCGCGAACAAAAGCCGGATTAAAGTGCTTAACGGCTTCACCCACATAGTCTACAGATAAACGTTGGATTGAGAGTCCTCGCGGGAGGCCGCTATCTTTGTCACTTCCTTTGCAATATCCCAAATTAACCTCTGACAGTGTAATTAATTATTTTGATAACCTGTTACCTGACTCCCCACTAGCCCCAATCTCTCTTATCATTTCTTTTTGAAGCCAAAACCAGAAGTTTCTTGCCCTGCTTTGGTGATGATTGCACCAAAATCATTCATTTAAAAGGTTGTTTGCATCATCGCTATCGAGTGAAAAATAAGCGAAATAATCTACTTTACTCATCAACTCATAATCTTATGTTTATAGAATAGATATGGTACGATCGTTGCAATAATTTTGTCGTGATGTTTCGATCGTTTCTTTTTGGGTGTCGTGAGGTTAACACAAGAACGTTTGCATCAACCCATAAAACGCAAATTTTTATCAACAGTCAAGCAGGTAACAGAGTAACCGGAAAAAGCAAATGACAAACAATAATTCATTAAGTGTACGTATTACTGAACATTACTCATCACTCAGTGATGGGAACCGGCGGATAGCGGATTTTCTTCAGGTAAACCCTGACAAAATCCTGATGTTGTCTACCAGTGAAATAGCGGAAGCTTGTCAGGTATCGAAGACCAGTGTAAGCCGTTTCATCCGTAAGCTAGGGTATGAGGATCATGTTGCGCTGAGAAGCGAAATGATGTCTGAACGTGATAAAGGTAACCCGGTGATTACAGGTGAGCTGCACGACACAGGCTTCAGTAAGGATGCCGTAGCACTTGAGAAATTGTGGTCTCAGCTAGCAGAGGGAAACACTGACCAGCTTATTAAAAAGCTGGCCACAGCGAAGCGCATTAAAATTATCGGATACCGTAATAGTTACCCGTTAGCGATGCATTTTCGCCAGCAGCTTGCTCAGTGCCGTAAGCACGTTGAATTACTCCCACTTCCGGGACAGACCATCGGAGAAGACTTAGCGTCGATCAGTGAAGATGATTTTGTCATTTTGTTTGGCATTCGTCGCCGGGTGGCGAATTTTAAGCAAATCGTAGAGTTTCTAAAACCTTACGATTGCCTGTTAATCACCGATCAGTCGGGTCAGAAATATGCGTCTGATGTCAATCAGGTGTTTGTTTGTTATATGAATAACGAATTACCTCTGGACAGTTATGCCGTCCCGATGAGCCTGATCGCCTACTTTGTTAATGAAACTTTTCTGTTGTTGAAAGAACACGCTTCCAATCTTAGCCAGACAATCAGTTCCAACTACCGCCAGCTTGGCGAATTGGAATAAAGGACGAAATAATGAGTGTTGTAAATAAATTAAAAAAAGAGTGGTTTTTACTGGGCTTAGTAAGTGCCATTTTATTAGCGACGTTTACCGAATCAATCGGTAAAACGGATGGCCTTATTCATCTAGATAAGTTAACGGGCATTGGTGTTGCTATTGTCTTTTTCCTGCATGGCCTTGGACTTTCTCCAGCGGCGATTAAAGCGGGTGTGAGCAACTGGCGGCTGCACGTTTATATTCAATGTGCCACTTTCTTGCTTTATCCGGCATTGTGGTTGTTACTTGGTGATACGTTCCTCGCGTTTATGCCGGCGGCTCTGGCGTTCGGTTTCTGCTACCTTTTTGTATTGCCTAGTACTATTTCTTCTTCCGTTGCGATGACCAGTGTGGGTAAAGGTAATGTTCCGGGTGCTATTTTTAACGCATCACTGTCTAGTATTCTCGGGGTATTTATTACGCCTTTGTTTATTCAGTTATTCATGGGATTCGAAGGAGTAGAGTTGGATCTGCTGGGCTCCGTTATCTCTATTGCTAAGCTGTTACTACTGCCTATGATTGCCGGACAGCTACTGCGCCCGTTACTGGTTAAATTTGTTGAGCGACACAAAGCTGTAGTCAATAAAGTCGACAAGTACGTCATCATCCTGATTGTCTATAACGCGTTTTGTGACTCAGTTGCAAACCATATCTGGAGCGACTTCTCTGTTGGACTGTTAGCGGTATGTGTTGCTATATGCTGTGTGGTTCTGCTGGTGATGGTTCATTCTATTCAGTGGGGTGCCCGTAAGGTTCACTTTGAAAGAAAAGACGAAGTGGCTGCGGTATTCTGTGGTACGAAAAAGACACTGGCTGCCGGAGTTCCGATGGCGAAAGTTATCTTTGGTGCTGATCCAAACCTGGGGATGCTGCTTTTGCCAATCATGCTTTACCATCCGATTCAGATCTTCTACTGCGCTATCTTAGCGAACCGATATGCAAGTCAGGAAGCCGTTGAATCTGCAGCATCTGAGAAGCATGCATAAGGAATGATTATGACTGATGTCGATCGCACTGTGTATTGTCAACAAGGGCCCGACGAGCTGTTACCCGCGGGTCTGGGAGACCTGACTGGCTTACAGTTTGTTTTCAAAGATTTGTTTGACGTGAAAGGTTATGTCACCGGGGCTGGTAATCCAACTTGGCTGGCTACCCATTCCCCAGCGGAGAGCACCTCTCCTCTGATTACTGCGCTCTTGTCTCAGGGAGCGGAATGTGTTGGAAGAGTACAGACAGACGAGCTGGCATATAGTCTGAATGGACAGAATGTGCATTATGGCACGCCGGTTAACCCGAAAGCGGAAGACTGCATTCCCGGAGGCTCATCAAGTGGCTCAGCTGTTGCTGTTGCTCGTGGTGAAGCTGATTTCGCTATCGGTACGGATACCGGTGGATCAGTTCGGGTACCCGCCAGCTATTGTGGTATCTACGGTCTGCGTCCAACACTGGGTAAATTCTCTCTCGATAACGCTTTTGAACTCGCAGAAAGTTTCGATACGGCTGGTTTATTTGCACGTCAGCTACCGGTACTGAAAAAAGCGTATCAGGCTCTGGCCAACACGAATGTTGATATCCGGTCGGATGTCCTTAACGTGGTGAGTTCTCTGAAGGGACCTCAGTACTTATCCCGAATCGAGCGGGTAACAGAGGCGGCAGCACAACCGGGCCTGTCAGTTTGCGAAGTAGATGACAAAGGGTTGTTCAGCGATTTCGCTGTGCTCAGTGAATTATTCCGTACTATTCAGGGATTCGAGATCATCCAGGGGCACGCTGAGTGGCTAGATGAGCATGAAGAAGCGCTTGATCCTGCCATTGCTGAGCGTGTCCATTGGGCAAGAACTATTACGCCAGAACAGTACGATCAAGGTATTCAGAAACAAGCAGAATTTCGCGAGTCGTTGATTGTGCTCTTGAAAGAGTGCGGTGGCTCAATCCTTTTACCTACGACACCAGCAGGACCACCTAAGCTTGCGACTACGGCAGGTGAACTTGCGGAATACCGTTCGCAGCTTATGGGACTGACGGCGATAGCTGGATTGTCAGGGTGCCCCCAACTGCATATTCCAGTTCTGGATCAGCCAGAAGGTCCGTGTGGTATTTCTATTCTCGGGCTGCCTGACAGCGAGCAATCGCTCATCAATATGGCGTTACTTTTGGTTAATGACAAGGAGGGGCTATGAAGCATCAGATAGCCTTTACGGCTCCTCACCATGAGGCAGCCAAGGTTGGATTAGATATCCTGAAAGCCGGTGGAACGGCAAGTGAGGCGATGGTGGCTGCGGCTGCGATGGTTTCTGTGCAATACCCTCATATGAACAGTATTGGCGGCGACAGCTTCTGGCTGATCTGTGAGAAGGATAAAGCCCCTGTTGCCATTGACGGTTGCGGCTTTGCGGCCGAGAAAGCAACGATCAGCCATTATAAAAAGATGGGTGACGAGCTTCCTGAGAGTGGCGGTGAAGCCGCGGTGACGGTTGCCGGAACGATTTCTGCGTGGGATAAAGCGCTGCAGATTAACTCAAGCCACATACCGCTATCTCAGCTGTTAGACCCAGCGATTAACGCTGCACGAGATGGCATTGAGGTGACGAACAGTCTGCATGATGCCAGCGTGAAAACCTATGACCGCTTACATCAGCTAGAAAGTTTCAGTGATGTGTTCCTCAAAGCAGGAGAGGTTCTGAAGGCGGGGGATTCTGTAAAGAACCTGCGCTTGGCAGACACTTTTGAGCAGTTAGCTGAACGTGGTCTGGATGATTTTTATCGCGGGGAACTGGCACAACAGATCGCCGCCGATCTGGACGCTCTGGGCAGCCCGATTTCTTTATCCGATCTGCAGGCCTATCAGGCTTCTGTCGGTGAGCCGCTGAGTGTGAATACTGGTAAAGGGTGTTTATATAACCATGATGCCCCGACGCAGGGTTTAGCTTCACTTCTGATACTCGCTATCTACGATCGTCTGGCCGATAAAGTCACGTGTGAAGTCGATCATGTTCACCTGCTGGTGGAAGCAACAAAACAGGCTTTTCTGGTTCGGGATAATGAAATTACTGACCCGGCACATTTGGCTAAATCGCTGCAGCTCTGGCTGGATGATTCAGTGGTTGATTCGCTTGCGGAGCAGGTGGATATGTCAGTGGCGATGCCATGGCCGAAAGTAGCAAAACCGGGAGATACGGTCTGGATGGGGGCTACGGATCAGTACGGCACCATGGTGAGTTTTATTCAGAGTGTGTACTGGGAGTTTGGTTCTGGTGCGGTGTTGCCGAACACCGGGATTGTCTGGAACAACCGGGCAAAAAGTTTCTCCCTGGATCCGGCTCACCTGAACAGCCTGGAGCCAAGAAAAAAACCGTTTCATACCTTAAACCCGGCGTATGCCGAGCTTAACGATGGCCGACGTATCGTTTATGGAACGATGGGCGGCGAGGGGCAACCTCAGACACAGGCATGCCTGTTTACCCGCTTTGTGTATCAGGACAAGGCCCTGGCTCAGTCGATTGCCGAGCCACGTTGGCTACTCGGGCGAACCTGGGGCGATGATACCAACCAATTACGATTAGAAAACCAATTATTCAAAGCACTGGGTGATGAACTGACTCAGAGAGGGCATGACATCACTTCTGTACCGGATAACAGCGAATTAATGGGTCATGCTGGTGCAATTGTTATGGATAGCAACGGCAAAACGACAGCCGCCAGCGATCCCCGCAGTGATGGCCTTGGAATACATGGAGAAGACAATGGAAACTAAACAATTATTTGAGACATTAAACCCGCCGCAACGCCTGCTGATGGGACCAGGGCCAATCAATGCCTACCCGCGTGTACATCAGGCTCTGTCGTCAGCACTGATTGGTCAGTATGACCCCGTCATGACCGGCTATATGAATCAGGTTCAGGAACTGTACCGTGGTGTATTTGAGACTCAGAACCAGCAGACAATGCTGATTGACGGTACGGCGCGTTCCGGTATTGAAGCGGCATTAGTTTCCATCTTAAAACCAGGTGACAAAGTGTTGATCCCGGTGATTGGCCGCTTTGGGCATCTTCTGTGTGAAATTGCGCAGCGTGTTGGTGCTCAGGTTCGTACTATCAATTTTGAATGGGGTGAAGTCGCATCATCAGAACGAGTTGAACAAGAGATCAAACAGTTCAAACCTAAGCTTCTAGCAACGGTACAGGGTGATACCTCTACGACGATGAACCAGCCTCTGGATGAGCTGGGCGAAGTCTGCAAGCGCCACGGTGTGCTGTTTTACTGCGATGCGACAGCTTCCATCGGAGGTAACGATCTTAAAGTAGACGAGTGGAATCTGGATGCGGTTTCTGCCGGCCTGCAAAAATGTCTTGGTGGTCCATCGGGCAGCGCACCTATCACGCTAAGTGAAGCGGCCGTTGAGGTGATTAACCGCAGAAAGCATGTCGAGGCCGGTATTAAAGCGGCTCACCATGTCGCTGGTGAAGACGAGATCATCCGCTCTAATTACTTTGACCTGGCAATGGTGATGGATTACTGGGGACCAGAACGTCTGAACCACCATACTGAAGCGACAAGTATGTTGTACGCGGCGAGAGAATGTGCTCGTATCTTCCTTGAAGAAGGTGCTGACAACGTGATTGCCCGCCATAAGCTTGCCGGTGACGCTATGGCTCAGGGGCTTACTGCTATGGGACTGAAGCTGTTCGGTCAACAAGACTTCAAAATGAATAACGTTGTGGGTGTTTATATCCCGGAACAGGTGGATGGTGAAGCCATCCGTTCGGAATTGTTACAGCGTTTTGGTATTGAAATCGGCACATCGTTTGGGCCGCTGGCCGGAAAGATCTGGCGTATTGGTACAATGGGCTATAATGCTCGTCAGGAATGTGTTCTGGCTACCCTTGCGGGGCTGGAAGCGATTCTGATTAAGCACCGTGCACCGATCGTTGCAGGGCAGGCTGTTGTCGCCGCCATGGAACTGTATTCGAAATAATAAGAGAAAAGGTCAGGAGAAAGGATGCCGGTTTCTAATAAAGTTCACGTTCAGAAAGACGAAGTTAATGCTCAAAGGGTAATGGATCGAATTGAGCAACTCGCCACATTTAGTTCCATGGAGGGAATGGTAACCAGAGCATACCTCACTGATGAGCACAAGGCTGCTCATCATCAGCTTGGGGCGTGGATGGAGGAAGCTGGCCTTCAGACCTGGCAGGATGAGGTTGGAAATCAGTGGGGGCGCTTGCTCTCCAGCAACCCAACCGAAGGCACGGTTATCATTGGTTCGCACAGTGATACGGTTGTAAATGCCGGTAAATATGACGGCACCCTGGGTGTGATCATGGCTATTGAGGCTCTGAGTAACCTTAAACTTAACAATATTGAGCTGCCTTTTCATGTTGATGTGGTTGCCTTTGCTGATGAAGAAGGGACTCGCTTTAATACGACGCTACTGGGCTCCTGTGGCGTAGCGGGTACCTGGAATCCGGACTGGCTGGATATCAAAGATGCCTCTGGCATTAGCATCGGGCAGGCCATGAAAGCGTTTGGCCTGGACATAAACGCGATTCCAGAGGCGAGCCGTGCAGGCGATAAAACCAAGGCGTATCTGGAAGTTCATATAGAGCAGGGGCCGGTACTGGAAAGCTGTGGTCTGCCTGTCGGCGTGGTCACAGGCATTGCCGGAGCGAAACGCTTTATTGTGGATGTGTCTGGCATGGCAGGACACGCCGGAACCGTGCCTTTAGAGCTGAGAAATGATGCGCTGTGCGCGGCGGCTGAGATGATCACGACGATCGAAGCCTATGCCAAAGCACAAGGTATCGTCGCGACTGTCGGCAAATGTGACATCAAAGGCGGTGCAGTCAATGTGATACCGGGAAAGGTACAGTTTAGTATTGATATCCGCAGCCAGAATCAGGAACTGTTAGAAAATAGTTGTACTCAGTTATTGATGCGATTGCAAAGCATTGCACAGAAACGACAGGTGACAGCCGAGGCAGAAAAAATATATGAAGCTTCGGCTGTGACGTGTGATTCTAAGTTACAAAGTCTCTGGTCTTCAGTGACAGAAGATGTCACACGTAAGCCAGTTCATCTGCTGCCAAGTGGCGCAGGTCACGATGCGATGATGATGGCCACTATAGCGCCTATGAGTATGCTATTTTTACGCTGTGAAAAGGGCATCAGTCATAATCCGCTGGAAGATGTACTCACTGAAGATGTCGCTGTCGGGCTTACTTGCCTGGAAAAGATGATTACCGCTCTGTAAGATTATCTCCTCCCAGCGAACTTTCTGAAAAGGTGCGGTTTAACCGCACCTCTTTTTAACTTGACAGAAAAACAGGTTTTTTATGGATCTTAACAATATTATTGGATTTGGAATTGCAGGAAACTTTGCCGGTCACCTGGAACAGGCAGGTGAACTGAAAGAGTTTTTATCTGTATCTGCTGAAGAGGGAAAACCTAAGGGGATTTTCCCTTTTTATTTGCCGGAAGCCGACTCTGAGTTATCGGTATACCCATATTCAAATGCTCTCCAGAAAATACCACAGGGTGAACAGCCTCAGTTAGAGCCAGAAATTCTGCTGCTGTGCGATATGACTTATTCTGATGAAGGTGAGGTAGAAAGTATTGAGCCGAGCCACTTTACGGTATTCAATGATTGTACCCTGCGCAAAGAAGGGGCAAAGAAAATCTCAGAGAAGAAAAACTGGGGCAGTGCCAGTAAAGGCGTGAGCGATACCTGGTTACCAGTAGACCGTTTTGATGAACAGGGTATTCTGAATGACTACTGGCTGGCGTCTTTTGTTGAGCGTGATGGCGTGTTATTTCCATACGGTATCAATACCAAGGTGAGTCAGTATAGCCTGTTCAACCGTGCTCTTCTTGAGTGGATCGTTGATACCATGAATAATCAGGCTGATGAAGGGCCTTTGGAAGATCTGCATACCATGCTGGAAGCACATGGTTTTCCTAAGCAGTGTGTGATGTCTATTGGTGCAACCGCTTATGAAGAGTTTGGTGAGAAAAACTATCTGATGGCCGGAGATATACTGACTGTGGTGGCTTACCCTTCTGGTGAGGGCGATATTCAGCTGTGCGTGAAGAATCAGGCGTTTCCGGAAAAAGCAGCCGTCGTGAGTCAGACGGTCAGTATTGCGTAAACCATTGGCTTTACATTGTGATGGAATATAATACCAGTCCAGCAATTATCTAATAATGTAATTACTGGTATTGGTATAAAAAACCCTGATATTTATCAGGGTTTTTGTGTTTTTGCGTTACTCCGCCGGGTGGTTTTCTATCCAGTGGTTAGCAATATCTTCACGCTTAGCAATCCAGACCCCTTCATGTGACTGAATATAGTCAAGAAAACGTTTCAGTGCCATAAAGCGGGCAGGTTTACCGAGAATACGGCAGTGCATGCCAATAGACATCATTTTAGGCGTGGTTTCACCTTCAGCATACAGACAATCAAACGTATCTTTCAGATACTGGTAGAACTCATCACCGTGGCTGAAACCATAAGGAGAAGCAAAGCGCATGTCGTTTGTATCTAATGTGTACGGAATCACCAGATGTGGTCGCTTTTCTCCAGGATTGTTAACGTCGTCGACCTGAGTCCAGAACGGCAGATCATCACCATAATAATCGGAGTCATACAGCAAGTGTGAATGTTCCGCTACCAGATCTCGCGTATTTGGCGAGTCACGCCCGGTATACCAGCCCATTGGTTTCTTGCCGAAAAGCCCTTCAATGATCTCCAGCGCTTCCTGCATATGCTGGCGCTCCATATCTTTAGGCATATCCTGATAATGGATCCATTTCAGACCATGACATACCACTTCGTAGCCATTATCTTTAATTGCCTGAACCATTTTAGGGTTACGCTGCAAGGCTGTTGCGATGCCAAAGATCGTTAAAGGCAGCCCTCGTTTTTCAAATTCATTGATAATGCGCCAGACACCGGCTCTTGAGCCATATTCGTACAGTGACTCCATACTCATATGACGACCTTTGTAAGCTTGTGCACCAAACATTTCAGAAAGAAAGACTTCGGAGTGCTCATCACCGTGTAAAACGCAGTTTTCACCGCCTTCTTCATAGTTCAGTACAAACTGAACGGCAATTTTTGCTTTATTCGGCCATACTACGTCTGGCAGATTATCACGACCATATCCCATATAGTCACGAGGGTTGTTACTATCCATATAATTAAATCCTGTGGTTTTCTCTTTTCTGATCCTGATAGCGATTACTTTATATACATATCTTTGTCTTAATCAGCGAACAGACGCTGGAAATCAATATTTTCCTCTTTCTGGCTTTCAAGGTTCAGTGAGGATTTAATGTGCTGTAGGTGATGCTTCATCCAGGACTGTGCTTTTACGATGTCACCGGTATCGAGAATATTAATAAAGTCACTGTGGTCACCACAGTCACAACTGACACTGTCTTTAGAACCGAATGCGGCTATAACCAGCGATGAACGGTAACAAAGTTGTTCGACAAAATTCGCAAGAACGGCATTACCCGCAACTTGCGCTAACTCATAATGGAACTTGGCCGTAAGTTGAATTGAGGCGGCAAGGTCATTATCGATATAAGCCTGTTTCTCCTGATCAACCATATTGCGAAACCGCTCTGACTGTTGTAAATCCCAATTCAGCAGTAGATCAGAAATAAGCTGTGGTTCAATAAGAATCCGGGAATCGAAGACTTCATGCGCTTCTTTCTCACTTGGCTCGTTTACCTGAGCGCCTTTGTTTGGCCGAATTAAGACAAACTGTTCGATGGCCAACCGCTGAAGAACTTTTCGGATCCCGGTTCGGCTTACATTGAATGCTTCAGAGAGCCGATCTTCAGGCAATCTGGAGCCTGGGGGAAGCTGATGTTCAACGATAGCTTTCAATAATTTTCTATAAATCTTTTCATCATTAGACATGAATACACTCTATACAAACAAAGTTAATATTGTATACAAGACATGGTTGCAAAATGTATACCATCAAAAAACCCCTGTCTATTGGTAATTCTTTGTCTGAATCACATTCTGTGACGCACGTTTTTGGTGATTTGTGCACCTCAATGGTGAACGAAACCTAAGAAAATAAAGACGATCACGCGTAACAGTATGAAAAATAAAGTGAGTACAGTTTTGGCATAATGTTCGCATACGAAGTTGGTTGTAAATTGTATACAATGGTGACTACGGAGAGTCGTATGAAAACAGCATTACCTCAAAGTCCTAAACTGAGCAACGAGGATTTACTGCCGGATACAGAACAGAAGTGGGGCTGGTACAGCATTTTTGCTTTCTGGATGTCTGACGTTCATAGCGTCGGTGGATATGTTTTTGCAGCAAGCTTATTTGCATTAGGCTTAAACGGCATACAAGTTTTGATCAGCCTGTTAGTGGGTATTTCTATTGTAATGGTCTTTGCTAACATGATGGGACAACCGGGCCAAAAGGCTGGCGCACCATTTCCTGTTATTGCACGTATGTCATTTGGCGTATTTGGTGCCAATATTCCAGCTGTAATCCGAGGCCTGATTGCTGTGGTCTGGTACGGTATCCAGACTTACCTGGCTTCTAGCTCATTTATCATTTTGCTTCTTTACTTTTTCCCTGAGTTAGAAAGTCTGGCGGACAGCTCTTTCATTGGCCTGTCGTACCTTGGGTGGGTTGGTTTCGTCTCTATGTGGGTGCTTCAGGGTATCGTATTTATGTTTGGTATGGATATGATCCGTCGTGTGATCGACTGGTCAGGCCCGGCTATTTATATTGCGATGGCTGCACTGTGTGTGTACATGATTGATAAAGCTGGCTGGGAAAATATCCGCTTTAACCTAAGCAGCAAAAACCTGGAAGGCTGGGATGTGGTGACACAGATGGTAATCGCCATTGCTCTGGTTGCCGGATACTTTGCTGGTCCGACACTGAACTTCAGCGACTTTTCCCGCTACTGTGGCTCATATAAGCAACTGAAACTGGGCAACCTGCTAGGTCTACCTCTTAACTTTGTGCTTTTCTCTGTGTTCGCTGTCATCATCGTTTCGGCTTCTATCCCGGTATTTGGTGAGATGATTGTTGACCCGGTGGAAACGGTGAACAAGCTTGATTCTGGTCTGATTACTGTTCTGGGTGCGCTGACTTTCATCTTCGCTACCGTCGGAATCAACATTGTGGCTAACTTTGTGGCACCGGCATTTGACTTCTCAAATGTGTCTCCACAAAAAATCAGTTTCAAAGCGGGTGGTTTTATCGCAGCCTTTGGTTCGGTACTACTTACCCCGTGGAACCTGTTTAACAACCCGGAAGTGATTCACTATACGGTTGACATACTGGGTGCGATGATTGGTCCGCTTTACGGTATTGTTATCGTTGACTACTTCCTGATTAAGAAAAAGGAAATTGATGTAGATTCGCTGTATACCGAATCACCTAAAGGTCGTTACTGGTATGAAAATGGTATCAATAAGAAAAGTGTGTACGCACTGTTGATCGCTGGCTTTGCCGCCATTATCGCAACCTTTGTGGTAACTGAACTGGCGAACTACGCACTGTTTATCGGCGGTACGGTCGCAGCGATTACTTACCGCTTTATGATGCAGTCAGAGCAGGTGGCCCTGAAAACGCTGACACCTGTAAAATCAAATTCATGATGTAATGTATCTTTCCAGAGATCATCCTGCTCTAGCCTAGGCGGGTGATCTCTTTTTTTGAGGGGGGGGCATATATCTGTTTTGAGGCCGTTTCGTACTGATCTGTTTTGGGGCATGAACGCACCAGAAATAGGATTCGTTTGGCCGTTTACTTTGCTACTTGAAAGTGAATGGAGTCCAAATCGAGATATTTGGTTAATAAAATCAATCAATTATATTTTCTCTAACAACTTGGAACGATCGTTGCAGTATTTGTGTTGAATGTTTCAATCGTGTCTTAATTGTATAGGGAAATAGCAATGAAAATTCGTAAGTTAATTTCTTTAGTGGCTGCAACAGCAGCATTGGTAACAAATATTTCAGCAGCCTCAGCGAATCAGCTGGACGTTATTAAGGAAAAGGCTGTTCTGAAAGTTGCGGTTCCGCAAGACTTTCCTCCATTTGGTTCTGTGGGGACCGATCTGAAGCCCCAAGGCTATGATATTGATATGGCGAAATATCTGGCCAAAGAGATGGGTGTAAAGGTGGAACTGGTACCAGTAACCAGCGCAAACCGTATACCTTACCTGCAAACACAGAAAGTTGACCTGGTTATTTCTAGTATGGGTAAAAATCCGGAACGTGAAAAAGCTATCGACTTTAGTAACCCATATGCGCCATTTTTCCTTGGCGTATTTGGAACGTCAGGAGAAGAAGTTAGCAAACCTGCTGATTTAGCGAATAAGACTGTTGGCGTTACTCGCGGTTCGGTTGAAGATATTGAACTGAGCAAAATTGCTGCTCAGAGCACTACCATCAAACGCTTTGAAGATAACAATGCGACACTGTCTTCATTCCTTTCAGGTCAGATTGATCTCATCGCGACTGGTAACCTTGTCGTGACGGAAATTGCTACTCGCTATCCGAGTAAAGCCCCGGAAGCCAAATTTATGCTGAAAAACTCACCTTGTTACGTAGGGGTAATGAAAGGCGAAAGTGAGCTAGTGGAAGAAGTGAATAAACTGATTTCTAAAGCAAAATCTGAAGGCGTATTAGAGTCTCTATCTCAAAAGTGGCTTAAAGCTCCGTTTCCAAAAGACCTTGATATATAAGGATATCTGAATGAGTTACCAGCTAGATTTTACTGGTCTGGTTCCTTACCTGCCACAGTTTGTGGCAGGTCTGTGGACCACCATTGAATTAACCGTCATTTCAACAATTGCAGGATTAGTTGTCGGTACTTTGTGTGCTGCAGGGCGTACCAGTACTTTGGTTTGGTTACGTTGGCTATGTGGCACTTATATAGAAGTAACCCGCAATACCCCTTTTATCGTTCAGCTGTTTTTTGTCTTTTTTGGTTTACCTGCATTAGGAGTAAAACTGAGTGCGTGGGAAGCCGGTTTTATTGCTATGGTGTTTAACCTGGGAGCATATAGTGCAGAGATTATTCGTGCCGGGATTGAAGCAACACCAAAAGGTCAATGGGAGGCAGGTAAAACATTAGGGCTGACCAGAAGTCAGATTTTTACCCGGATTGTATTACTACCTGCTTACCAGAAGGTGTACCCGGCGCTGGTCAGTCAGTGCATCATTGTCATGCTGGGATCTGCGGTGGTTTCTCAGATCTCGGTAGAGGAACTGACCTTTGCGGCTAACTTTGTGCAGTCGAGAACCTTTTTAAGCTTTGAATCCTATGCTGTCACAGCGTTGATTTACCTTGTTCTTGCGGTCTTAATGCGTCAGTTTTTCGCACTGATAAAAGCCCGTGTATTTAAAAATCCTGCGCTGTAGGAGAAGACTATTATGATGATGCAATTTACCGATTGGGATATTTTGCGCAATCTGTTATTGGCTGCACGCTGGACAGTATTGTTGTCTCTGATCGCTTTTATTGGTGGTGGTATTGTGGGTCTGGGATTGACACTGCTCAGAAGTACCAAAAATCTTCACCTGGGCCGAGCCATTCAACTGTATGTTGAACTGTTTCAAGGCACACCATTGCTGATGCAGCTGTTTATGGCGTTTTTTGGTTTGTCCTTGCTGGGGGTAGAAGTGAGTGCATGGTCAGCCGCGGCGTTAGCGTTGACCCTTTATAGTAGTGCTTATTTTCATGACATCTGGCGTGGCTGTATCGATGCCCTGCCCAAAGGGCAATGGGAAGCATGTCGGACTCTGGGACTTAACTACATTCAGACTATGCGTAATGTGATTATTCCTCAGGCATATCGTATTGCGATTGCTCCGACGATTGGTTTCTCGGTACAGATTGTCAAAGGCACTGCCTTGGCATCAATCATCGGTTTTGTGGAGCTGACAAAAGCGGGCACTATGCTCAACAACGCTACATTCCAGCCATTTAAAGTGTTCGCCATGGTTGCCGCACTTTACTTCATTACTTGTTTTCCTCTGTCATTATTCGCTCGTTATTTGGAGAAAAAAGCTTATGTCTCTCGTTAGTGTTGATCAAGTACACAAATACTATGGTGATAACCATGTTTTGAAAGGTGTGGACCTGAAGATTAAGGCTGGTGAAGTGGTCTCTATCATTGGTCGCAGCGGTTCCGGAAAAAGTACACTGTTACGTTGTATGAACGGGTTGGAAACCTATCAGGACGGGGCGATAGTGGTTGACCGTCAGGCCGTAGAAGATGACGAGTATAAATTACGCCTGCTTAGCCACAGTGTTGGAATGGTCTTCCAGAGCTTTAATTTGTTTCCTCATATGACCGTTGGTGAGAACGTGATGCTGGCACCGAAATTGGTGTTAAAAAAAGATGTGAAGGAATGTGAAGCTCAGGCTAAAGAGTTGCTGGAAAAAGTCGGCTTAGGCGATAAATTCGATGCCTATCCGGCGAACTTGTCCGGTGGACAACAGCAGCGCGTTGCTATTGCCCGCTCGCTCGCTATGAACCCTAAGGTGTTGTTGTGTGATGAAATTACCTCTGCACTGGATCCTGAGCTTGTTGGAGAAGTTCTTAAAGTATTGGAGCAGTTAAAGAAAGAGGGGATGACCCTGATTCTGGTTACCCATGAAATGAACTTTGCCCGGGAGGTTGGGGACAGAGTCGTGTTCATGAATCAGGGCAAAGTCTGGGAAAGCGGCCCCAGCGAAGAAGTCTTCGCTGCTCCGCAGACTGAAGAGCTGAAAAGCTTTTTATCTGCAGTAAGGTAGGCGTTCTTTATTTGTCACTCAGACAGCCCCTGTGAGTGATTCGGCGGGGGGGTTATAGGAACGCCCTTATTCTGCAGATTAAATGGCATGTCGGTTTTATTAGCCGGATATTTAATTCCAACGATAGATCAGTTATCGATAGTATCGTCTCTCATTAGCACTCAACCGTAACATGGTGAACCCATTCAGATGGTCAGGATTTTCTAACACAAATATATCTGTGCGACCTGAAGTCGTATGAAGCGTTGTTCACCACGACAAGAGTGAACCGTCTGTATCACCAGATGACCCTAGGTTCCTGAATAAAGCAGCGGAACCGACAATGTAACGAAACTCAGACGTTAGGCTGAGTGGGAACGGAATCGTGAGAGGATGTTCCTCCTGAGAACCACAATTCGGGTGAGTGCTAGGGAGTCAATATGATGAATGTAATGTGAATCCATGTAAGGTGCGTTATATGATGAAGCAGCGGAAGTGGTTAATACGCTGTAGCCAAAATGGCAGCGAGAGTCGGAAAGAGATTGGACATTACTCTTTCGTGATCAGCGTACTCTTCGCACTATAGTGGGCATCTAAGTTGACATTTTACGCGACATACGGAACAGGGTAAGCCTGTATACCTCCCTATGGGAAAGCAACCTGTGAGGGTTGCCGATAGGTATGCAGGTAAAGGAGGCTAGAGAAAGCGAATGCCCCTTTGTAACGAAGGGGATACAGGTTTATATCTGGCGCGAAAGCGAGCTGACTTCTAGCTGGTCTCCCGTTGCGAAATAGCTTGAAGAACTTTATTAAAGAAGAAAAGCAAATGATGATTTCGAATGAAATTAGTGCGTCTTCTGACAACGAACCTTGGTTTCTTATTCACTGAGTCACCATTGGGGCAGTTTTAAAGCTTTAAGCATGTATCGCAAAGGTAATTTAGTTACTGGGTGCTTAACGGTGCCTTTGTGGAGGCTTGAGCCGTATGCAGTGAAAGTTGCACGTACGGTTCTGAGGAGGGAGGCACCTGGCAACAGGTGCCGCCTATCCGACATAGAAGAGGAGGCTATTCACGCTACATTTATCATTGCAATTTAACCCGAAAAGGCCATACTGCGCCCTATTAGGCTCTGTAGAAAAAATGTGTTGGAGTAGTCGTCTGATGAGACTTTTAGGTAAATTGTGTTGTAGCTTAGTTGTGTTGTTTCTGGCCGGTTGTATGGAATCTGGTGTGAATTTTACGATTCGCTATGATGCTGTAGACGGGTTGAAGAACAATGCGCCATTAATGCATGGTGATCAAATCATTGGCAAGGTGAATGAGGTCATCTACACCGATCAGGGTAATTTTGACGTGAATGTGACGGTAGATGAAAGCCACCATACTTTGGCAACTGATTCTGCTTTGTTTGTCATTACAGACGACTCCAAAGTCAAAGGCGTACAGATTATTAAACTTATCACTAGCGATAGTCCGGGCACATTAATTCAGGACCAACAAGTGATCCAGGGCAGTACCAAATTAACGGGAATAGCCAGGGAGGTGCAAAACCAGATTGGTGAGAGCTTACAGTCGCTTGCATCAAGCATCGACCAATCAATCTCGACCTGGATCGATAAAACTGCCGAGCCTACAGTTGAGCAACTGGAAAGTGAGTTAGATCAGCTGTTAGAAGAAGCAAAAGCATTAGGTGCGGATGCCAAAGAGCGTATTGAAGCCGATGTTGTAGAGACTATAAAACAGCATATACAAAGACTAAAGCAGCAAATGGATGGATTGAATCAGGATGACACCATTGACCAACTTGAAAAGAAGGTGGACGAACTAGAACACCTGATGCAGGCGTAATTTACAGCTTTAGAATTACGTTACGTTTATACAGGCAACATCGGACCGAAAAAAGCCCAATATTCAGACATAAATCAGAATTGTACGAATAGGCAACGATTACGCAGGATCGTGATAGCGACCGTGATGAGTGATCGGTAAGTTAAGGGTATAACCAGGTTTTGTGAATATGCAACCAGTCTTTGTTTGTAGAGGATTAGGTGAAGGAGAACCACATGAAATGGATTGTATCTGCTTTAATGTCTGGACTGTTGATCTTTATATCCGGCACATTAACCGTCGCCGCTCATGAATTGAGTCTGTCGTCAATGAAGGTCAGCATTACGTCTCGGGGACAGACAGCAACCTTTCACCTATATGATACCCAAGCCGCTAAGGAGTTTTACCAACAGCTCCCGTTACGGCTCGAATTATCGAATTTCCGTGATGCCCAGTGGATGTTCTATCCTCCCGAAAAACTGACGGTCACCTCCGGTGAAGCCTACCACGATGGGAAAAAAGGAGAATTGAGTTACTACGCCCCGTGGGGAGACGTATTCATGCTTTATAAAGACTTCTATGCAGGTGATGAAATGCATCGTCTCGGGGTGGGTATTAGCGGTATTGAAGATATTGAACCTATGTCAGGAACCGTATTGATCGAAGCGTCAGATAAGTAAAAAACGACCACCATTTGAATAGGTTGTGCGAAGAACAACCTGCAGGTTACCGGAGAGGACTATGTTCTTAGGTCTAAAAACAAAACTATTTAGTCAGGTCGGGCTGTTCATGCTCTGTGCTACGACTATGTCGATGGTGACGGTGAAACAGGCGCTGGCTGATAGTCAGATTCGTATCACTGCTGGTGACACGGTTCTGACCGCGACCCTATACGATAATGCAACCAATCGCGATTTTATCTCATTGATGCCGATGACGTTAAGGATGAAAGATTACGCCGGAACTGAAAAAGTCAGCGACCTTCCCAAAAAGCTGTCTACTGAAGGTGCCCCGTCAGGCAGCATGGTAGATGTTGCATCGTTCAGTGCGCCAGTTTCATAAACACGTGAAACGTCCTTATCAAAATCGAAGTTTGTTAAGTCAAATCCAGGTTGAGGAGGAGTCATGAAGTAGAACATCGTGGAACCCGCACCCAATACGGCACTTAATGCATTCGGTTTGGTTGCATCCTGAGAGGTACCCAGTTTCCACATTCTCCAACCAATAGCGCTGATAATCCTCTAGCCAGCCTCCCCGGTTGGTGCTACACCAACCTAGCTAACCAGGCTAAAAGAGGAGGCTGTTATGACACTGTACTGTGGAATAGATCTGCACTCAAATAATCATGTGGTTGTCG
>NZ_QFWT01000008.1 GCF_003144035.1 Vibrio albus | reverse complement strand
CCGACCTCATAACGCCCAACTAAAGGGCAAAAACCAAAGCCCATTTACCCAACCGCACCAGCCGAAACCTCAAAAACAAACCGAACCAAATGTGCCGCGTGTTTTTGTCCCTTTGAGTTGTTTGTTATGACGGCGGCTCCGAACCGAACAAAAACGGCTGACACAAAGAATAGAATGAACGGGCATCAACAGAAAGATTCAAGACACCGCGTTTTCGAGCGGCTTAACCCTTTTTAATAATTGGCAATTAAAGCGGTGAGCCAACGGATTAACAAGGCTCATTTTGCACCAGCGAGAGCTTACAGCCGCAATAAAGACAAGCCTGGAAAATCACCTACAAAACGAAACGCGGCAAGCCACTGAAACCAAAAAGAAAGACCGACCTCATAACGCTTCTTAGACAGAAGAAAAACGCATAGTCACCCTGTCATAGCGTCCACCTATCTTTCTTATCTTTACCATTAAAAAAAGAATAGCACCGATAAATCAGAAGGTTAAATCCCACATCATGGGAAATAAACAGGAATTAAGTGGAATTAGTCCTTTTATCATACTTTTGCGAGGTAAAAATCCTTTACCGTACAGAAAACAGACAAGCAAAAGATCATAACCAATGGAAACCAACTCCCCTTTCCTCAACTATATTATTGAGTTTATGTATGCCCGGCATTATGCCAAAAAGACGATTGAATCCTATCTGTATTGGATTAAACTTTACATTGTCTTTCACAATAAACAACATCCGGAAAAACTCAACGAACTGCATGTTGAGCAGTTCCTGACTTACCTGGTCATGAAACGGAACGTCGCCAAAAAGACTCAGGCACTAGCCTTAAACGCCATCAGCTTTCTATACCGAGAGATCCTGTCCCGACCACTTGAGCTTAATATGCGTTTCCGGCGCTCGGAACTTGAGCGAAAAATCCCAGTGGTATTAACCCGAATAGAAATAGCCCAACTGTTAGATTGCGTAAAACCAGAGCATAAGCTTATGGCTCAGTTACTCTATGGAAGTGGTCTAAGGCTCATGGAACTGATCAGACTACGCTATCAGGATATTGATTTTGATTATGGCCTGATACGGATCTGGCAGGGTAAGGGAGGGAAAAATCGTGAAGTAACTGTGGCAACAGAGCTATACAGCTCACTAAGAGACCAGCAGAAAATCGTAAAAAAGTACTATGAATACGATATTCAGAATCCGGACTATCGCGGCGTCAATATGCCGACAGCCATTGAGAGAAAATACCCGAACGCTAACAAAACACTGCCCTGGCAGTACCTCTTTCCGTCACGCAAACTCAGTACCGATCCGAAAACGAATTTAGTCAGGCGTCACCATGTGAACCCATCGTCGTTACAAAAAGCCATTAAGCAAGCATCAAAACAGGCTCTGATACAAAAAACGGTTACCTGCCATACCTTAAGGCACAGTTTTGCCACCCATCTGCTGGAATCCGGGGCCGATATAAGAACCGTTCAAGAACAGCTCGGGCATGCAGATGTCAAAACCACCCAGATATACACACATGTGCTGGACAGAGGGGCGACCGGCGTCACCAGCCCCTTATCTCATATACTTAAATAAAAGGAGGTGACATGCACCTCCTTTCCATTGGCTTTATTATGACACCCACTGCCACTCATAAGGAGCCAGAGTCAGCGTTACTTCCTGACCTTGCAGATCCGTCACCCGGATCGTCTGAGGCTCATCGCTGAAGTTTACTGCCGTCGCCGCTTTTGTTTCAGGGTAATACGCCACATCCACATAAGGGTTTTCAGACAGCCACGCATGCTGACAGGTTTCGTTGCTACCCAGCCAAACCAGAATATGCTGCAACAAACGTGCGTTATTCATAGTAAACGGCAGGTTACTCAGATACACCGCACGGCCTTCACCATACTCACGAGCCGTCAATGCCAAATGCTGACCCTCGGCGGCAATTACAGACAGGTCATCTGCCTGCGGATAAACATAGCTCAGGTTGCCGAAATCTTCATTACCACATACAAACTGACTCAGGTAATGGCTTTTATCGGCGCTCACCGGCATCGCTACGCGACCCATGGTAAGAGCAGTCTCTTTTTCCAGACCGAAGATATCACCAAGCTGGAAATAACGACCGTTCTTCTGCCATGCCGACGGATCCGACACACCCAGCAAACCACCACCGTTGGCCACAAACTGGCGCAGAGCCACCAGCACGTCCGGCTTATCCCAGCACTCACCACCACTCCAGGCTGAGTTAGCATCACCGGTATTGATGATCACTTTAATATCATCGCTGATACCGTTTTCCTGAATATCTTCGAAGCTGATAAATTCAACATCAAACGGCAGGCCAGACAGACACTCCAGCAGGTTGTTACCGACAAACTCCATCACATCCGGTCTTGGCGGCACATAAAAACGCTGATCACGAGCCTGGTTCTGCAGCCAGCTACGCGCTTTGCCCCATGCACTCAGCACGGCAACCTTACCCGGCAGTTTCTGTGATTCACTGCGCTGAGTATGATTCAAATAGTCACCAAACTCCTGAGAAATATCAGCCACATGGTCGATAAAGTGCGGGAACTTATTTGCCAGAGACAGATAACCACCATAACCGATACGATCCAGCGGTTTTTGCAGCATCGCACGGCGGATCTTGGTCCAGTTCGACATCGACTCAACCACCGGATCGTTGCCTTCACGGAAGACATCCGGGAAGAAGTACGGGTAGAAACGTGCTTCACGGGTCTGCTTACCACAGGAATCCGTCAGGCGACGCAGCGCCACCCCGTCTTCGACCGCACCGATATTGATATCCAGACCAATCTTCTGATAGCTCTCAAGGAACGGTTCGGTACCAATCCAGTGATCGCCCTGGAACATCGCGGTTTTCTTACCCGCTTTATGGGCCATCGACACCAGTTCACCGGCAAAGTCGACTACAAATTCCTGCACAAAGGTCATCCAGTCGCGGTAACGCTGGGACGGAACCTTATAAGTACCGTTGTAGTAACCCGCATCGACAAAGTCTTCCGGGCTCAGCTTATAGCCAAAGCGCTGTTCGAAATCCTGCAGGGCGCGTGGACTTACGGTTTCACCATAGCCTGTCCAGTCGCGATAGATATCCTGATTCTTCTCACCCGTATCGATCACAAACAGAAAAGCAAACGTCGTGAATCGAACCACCGTCGTGTGTGGATGTTCATCCAGCCATTTCTGGAAATGTCGGATCAAATGGGCCCGACATTCCGGGTGATACGGGTCCAGGCTTTTAATGCGAGGCCCGTCCCAGTCATTGGTCAGTGCGTTGTACATAGACACACTGTCCCACACCTGACGGGCCATAAAAGTCACTGTGTACTCATGATATGGCGTCGTATTACGGATCACGACACTTTTCGTATCCGGTTCAAAATCCCACTGTTGGGTATCAATAACCTGATTGGTAGTACGATCCCGAACTTCCCACCATTGTTTTGGATCACTGTCATCATCCAGCTCATATTTGTCTTTGCTGTAACCGCTTAGCGGAGAGATAGATGCACTCTCTTCCATTGCCGTTACCGGGAAAGACATCAGATATTTACGGTGCAGGTATTCCGGATGCTGGTTGGCATACGCCTGATCCCCGCGGACCAGACACATCACCGAATAGATATCACTGTCCTGTTTCGCCAGTGAATCCGGCATGCTGGTACCGTCACTGTCACGCAGTGCATCGGCCTGCCAGCGTTGGTACAAATCTAAAACAACCTCTTCCTGTCCCACTTCGACAGGCAGAGTCATATGACCTTTACGAGAGGCAACCTTTGTCATGAATTACTCCAGAGAATCTGTAAAAGGGCGGGTGACATCATCACCCGCGGCTATAACCAATTATGAGAATCGTATTACCAGAAGAACTTCTGATAGCCATTGGCGCGCATCAGCGCCTCAAGATAGTAGTAGTCACCATAAGGCAGCATGTTGTCACACAGACCCACTTTGACAAACGACGCCCCATGGGCAAGCAGCCCCTGAGCCTGTTCATCATTGGTGAGGTCACAGGTATCCATCAGCCCCTGCAGCAGATACAGACCCCAGTCACGGAACGGTTTGGCTTCCTCTTCATCATCGATGCACTGAGCAATCAGCAGCAGACCAGCCGCTGTGATGGCTCCGGCAGAACTGTCTTTATACTGAATCTCGGTTTTTGGCAGCCGGTAATCCCATACAGGAACACCATCATCAGTGATCTGCTCCACCGCATGTTGTGCCAGCTTTTTAGCCAGAGTCAAAAACGTTTCATCACCGGTATACAGATACGTTTGTGCGAACCCATGTACCGCCCATGACTGTCCTCGCGCCCAGCATGAATCATCCGCATACCCCTGGAAGGTTTCCCCTTTGATTGGCTGCTGAGTGACCGGATCAAAATTAAATGAATGGAAGGTCGAAAAATCATCACGGACAATATACTTCGCCAGCGTTTCACTGTGACGTTTTGCGGCTTCAGCATACACCGGAGAACCCGTCACTTCAGAAGCCCAGAATAGCAGTGCCGTATTCTGCAACGAGTCAATGATGGACTTACCCTGGGTGATCTCAGGGCCAAGAGGATGCGTGTCATTCCACGCGACAATATAACCGCCGATTTTACGGAAGCGGTGCAGCAAATGATCCGCCGCGCGAATCGCCATCATTTTCGATTCTTCATCACCGGTCAGCTTATAATCGGCAACACAGCTCAGGCTATACTGAAAGCCCAGATCATGATCCAGCCAGAAAGGATCCAACAACATATCGGCAAAATAAGATTTACGCAGTTTCGCACTATTCTTAAACTGCTGATCGGCGGTCATCTGATAGCAGAGCCACAGCTCACCAGTCCAGAACGAGGACACCCAGTCGAACTGACCACAATATTCCCACTGATTTTTTTCAGTACCAATTTTTGGGTTGCGCTCACCTATTTTAGGAATATTGCGTTTAATTGCATCTACCACATGTTCTAAATGACCAATAACACGTTTCTCGTCCAACGGAGCCGGTACAGGTCTCAGGGTTACAGATTCTTGCATAAAACCACTCTTATATTCATCTATTAGCTCTTTACGGTTTGGATTATATCTTCAGGAAAAATATATAAAACAGCTTTTCATTTTGTTTGAGGTGATGAGTTGAATTATGCGACAGACATTTTAAAACGGCGTTTTATATTATTGCAATTGACAAGATTAATGATAGATTCCCGTTCAGGAGCTGCGGTGCGCTTTCACTGCTGATTTGGTCGTCGGCGCAGATGAAAGCCCATGCATTGCTGTGAATAACAAGATATAGCTATTCCCTTATTATTTTTTACCTTCGTTGTATTCGGGCACGTTCAGTGCCCTTTTTTACCTCCGCCGATCATCGGTCTAAGCATAGACAAAGTTGACAAGCCTTCCTTTCATTCCAGTCAATCACTTTGTGCCACAAACAGAAACACTATAAAATGACCAGCACCGACTCAGAGAAACAGATAAGAAGCATGAAGATAGCCGCCGTCACCGCCTGTCCGACAGGCATTGCCCACACTTATATGGCCGCAGATGCCCTGCGCAAAGAAGCTCAGAAAAGAAATATTCAGATAAAAGTGGAAACTCAGGGAGCAATGGGCATTGAAGATCACCTCAGTGCGACGGACATCGCTCATGCCGATCTGGTGCTGATTGCGTCAGATATTGAGGTGGAGCAAAGAGCTCGCTTCAGCGGCAGTAAAATCCACTGTGTGACCATTGAAGAAGTGCTGACCGATGTCTCCGGTGTCATGGCCCGCTGCGAGTCACTGTCTTAAACGACCATGAGAATTGAAAGACGAATAACCTTCGTTATTGGTAAAGAAGGGTTTGCAGCCTGGAAGTTAAACCGGTTAAAAACTCTGGCGGGGTATTTTCGTTCTGTCATTATCCTGCAGAATATTACAACCGGGGAGTCCGCCAACGCAGAGCATACCCTGAAAGTCATCAGTCTTGGCTGCAAAAATCTGGATCTTTGTCAGCTATGGATTGAAGGGTCAGATGCTGAGCTCGCCTGCATGGTACTGACCGACTTCATTGCCGACCAATTTGCGATTGTAAATACCTCTCACAAGCGCCGTGAAGATGATATTAACTCGGTTATAAAGCACCACCCAGCCTTCCAGCTACCGTTCCAACTCAAATATGTTTTTGAAGATATTACCGCACATTCGGGTATCAATAAGATGGTTGTGCTTTCAAAAATCAGTACCGCTCTGAACCCTCGCATGGCTCAGTCCGTCTATGAAGCAATGCTCAATAGAGAAAATGTATCCTCTACTGCCATAGGCCATCACATTGCCCTTCCCCATGTGCTTCTGGAAGATATTACAGAACCTTCTATCGCCATCTTTCGCCTGAGTCAGCCTATAGACTGGCACTCACGAATGGGAGATGTCCGTATCATTATTGCTCTTCTGCTCCCGGCCCCACCAGAAATGAACATGATCAAAGCTTTTACAGGTATAAGCCGCACACTACTGAACCCTGATTACTGCCATCTGATCACGACAACTAAAGAGCCTGAGGCGATAAAAGCCATTCTCCTGAATATGATGTCACGATCCTGTCCTCCTTCTGAAATTGACAGAAATGAATAATTCACCAAAATCATCAAACAGTGTGAACTATAAATTATCGTAATCCGGATAAAATAAAACCAGATAAAACACCCCATCAACTTTTACATAAAACAAACATCTTTAATTAAGAATAAGCTCATTAAAACAATGGTCTCGGGTATCATCTTGACCATGAGCCACCATAAAAATTAACATAAAATCACAAAATCAAACTTAAGCACCTTTCATCCCTTTTTGATCTGGTTAACAAATAAAAATACATTTGTGAATTTTTATTGCTAAATGTTCATCGATACGGTTAAAGTTAGACAAAAGTGCAACCCCCTCACTTTTGATCAGGCCATGGACGTGCTGACCAATATACAGACATCGCTTTCCGTATCAGGACGTTCCACCCTCGTTAATAGTTTATGATTTATCGCTTGGAGACATTATGATTGCTAAAGACGCCGTGTTACGGGTAACAAGAAGGACAGATAACCTGGAAAAAATCGCGGACATGTATAAAAAGGCACTAGGGTTCGAATCGCTGGCTGAATTCAAAGACGAAGAAGGTTTTGACGGTGTGGTGCTCGGTCACCCACATCACAGTTACCACCTTGAGTTTACCAATCGTCATGATACAGAAATCCCAAAACACGAAGCCGATGAAGGTTTTCTGGTTTTTTTCCTTCCTTGCAGTAGAGAATGGGAATGGGCATGCCGTTCAATGATTGATGCCGGGTTCTCCTATGTCACCTCAAGAAACCCTGTCTGGCAGCGTGTAGGAAAAACGTTTGAAGATGCCGACGGCAACCGTATCGTTCTTCAGAACCGCGACTGGCCAGCATAAGTTTCGTTTTCATATCACAATATCATTTGGCTAAATAAGACCACGCATCCTCTTCCGAAAGTGGTCTTTTTTAATCGCTTCGCTATCCCATACTCCGGTATTCTGTCGGAGTGCGTCCAGTTTTATTCTTGAATACCCGGAAAAAATAGTTCACATCCTGAAACCCGCAACGGGTTGCCACTTCATTCAGCCGGAACGAATACTTGCGCAACATAAACTTCGCCCGATCAATCCGTACCCAGGTAATATAATCGGCCAGAGTCATATGCCCCTGCTGACGAAACAGCCGGGAAAGATGATTTGGGGAAATATTAAACCTGGCAGCAATACTGGCGCGGGTAATAGAGCGATGGAAATTCTCCTGAATATAGATGCATATTCCCTGGTACAGGTCTTCACTGCGTTTTTTTGCCGCATGTGCCGGGTCAGCGATCATCAGTTGAGCATAGCTCATCAGCGCCAACAGAAGGTGTTCATCAACAGGGCTTCTCTTCGGTTCATTGGCCAGGGCATTCAGTGCTTCAAGAATATGATCAATCGCGTGGCCGGTCCGGGTCTGGATGCTGTGTTTACGCACATCAAAGAAGCCACTTTCTCCTTTCTTTTTACTGACCAGACTGAACCCCATCTGACGTCTGCCAAACAACAAACTCAATACAGAACAGTCCGTATCCCAGTCCGGTTTATTCCAGCAGTTAGGTGGAATAAACAATGCGTCGCCAGCAAGGATATTCACCTTGCTGATACCGTGCTCCGGCTCTTCAATCTCATTGATATATGACCCGCTGATCACCAGCTCCAGACGCGGAAAATTCACCTGATAGCTAAAAGGTGGCGGTGTCAGCTTATCTGCTGCAAACCAGATTCGGTTAACGTTTTCTCTTTCAGCCAGCAGAGTCTCTAACAAATCATGAAACACAGCACCCATGGTTTTATCTCCATCGTCATCACACGAATTCACCCGGACAAACGGCCTGCTTAAGTGACGTCTGGCACAGTTTCACACGCCAACAGAACGCAACTTTAATCCAGAAGACAAAGAAAATAAATAAAATCCAAAGAATAAAAGCCATTAAAAAGATAGACGAAACCAATATAAATGTATGAATTTTAGTTGTTTTTTATTTAAAAATAAGCATAACGATATAGAATTCAATACATGCGTCAGATCACACTTAGATAGTATTGTTACAATAATCCAGTAAATGTCTCTCTTATACACTACCGGATTTTGTTCTGCTGAACGACAATACTCATGACACAGCGAGGGCCTTCGCATCAATACAACAACATAATGTATAGGTGAAACATCATGATCACTGACTTAATCAATGAACAGTTGATATGCCTTGATCTCAATGCAAAAACCAAAGACGAGGTTTTTGCCGAGCTGATCGACGTACTCTACACTCAGGGCAAAATAAACAACCAGGCTCAGTTTCTCGCGGATATTAAAGCCCGGGAAGAGCTGGGAAATACCGGCTTTGAAGAAGGTATCGCCCTTCCCCATGCGAAAAGCTCAGCAGTAACCGAACCTGCTGTAGCGATTGGTATCAGCCGTAGTGGGATAGAATACGGCGCAGAAGACGGTCAGCCATCCAAACTTTTCTTTATGATCGCCTCTCCTGACGGCGGTTCAGACCACCATATCGAGGTACTGGCAGAGCTGTCATCAAAACTGATTGAAGAGGGCTTTGTCGAAAGCTTTATGAATGCAGCCAGTAAAACAGAAGCACTGGAACTCCTGCTGCAAAAAGTAGAACCGGCAGAGGATAACCCAGCAGCAAACAAAGGCTTTCTGATCGGTGTAACCGGCTGTCCTGCCGGGGTAGCGCATACCTATCTGGCAGCGGAATCTCTGGAAAAAGGAGCCGCAGAGCTGGGCTATCAGATCAAAGTGGAAACCAACGGTTCTATCGGAGTTAAAAATCAGCCAACTGAAGATGAAATCGCCAAAGCCGATGCCATTATCGTAGCCTGCGATAAGCAGGTAGATATGAACCGGTTCGCGGGTAAACGTGTGATTGAAACTGGCGTAAAAAGCGCTATCAAAGATGCAAAAGGCCTGATTCAGGAAGCTCTGGATTCACCAAAATATCAGGCAGACGGAGTAAAAACCGAGAGCAAAAAACCCTCTCAAGGCCGTTCTGAACTATACCGCTACCTGATGAATGGCGTGTCTCATATGATCCCATTCGTGGTTACCGGTGGTTTGCTGATCGCTCTGTCACTGGCCATTGGCGGTGAACCAACCGAGGCGGGCATGGCCATTCCTCCGGGCAGTCTGTGGAATAAAGTACTGGATGTCGGTGTCGTCTCCTTTACCCTGATGATCCCGATTCTGGCGGGTTACATCGCCTACGCCATTGCTGACCGTCCGGCTCTGACTCCAGGCCTTATCGGTGGCTGGATTGCCAACAATGGCTCATTCTATGGCGCTGACGCGGGTACAGGTTTTATCGGTGCGATTGTTGCCGGTCTATTGGTCGGTTATTTTGTTCGCTGGCTAACCAGCATTAACTACCATAAGTTTATTCAGCCACTGGTGCCGATCATGATTGCCCCGATCGCAGGCTCTCTGTTCATCTCCAGCCTGTTTATCTTTGTTATTGGTGCACCTATTGCTGATCTGATGAACAGCCTGAATGCGCTGTTAACCAGTATGAGTACCGGCAGCAATGTCATTCTTCTTGGTATCGTTCTGGGTGGGATGGCTGGATTCGACATGGGTGGTCCGTTTAACAAAGTCGCTTTCCTGTTCTCTGTCGGCATGATAGCCAGTGGCCAGACCCAGTTTATGGGCGCGATGGCCTGTGCTATTCCGGTTGCTCCGCTAGGCATGGGACTGGCCACTGTATTAGGTCATAAACTGAACCTGTTTGAAGCCTCAGAATTTGAAGCGGGTAAAGCTGCCGGCGCAATGGGGCTGGTCGGTATCTCTGAAGGGGCGATTCCGTTTGCTGCTCAGGATCCACTCTCCGTTATTCCGGCCAACGTTATTGGTTCGATGGTCGCTGCGGTAATGGGCTTCTCATTTGGTATCACCAACAGTGTCGCGCACGGTGGTCCGGTTGTTGCCCTGCTGGGTGCGATGAATAAACCACTCCTGGCACTTATTTGTATGGCAGCCGGTGCCGTGGTAACCGCTCTAGTCTGTGTCACTCTGAAGAAAATGCGTCAGAAAAAAACGGAAACAGAGTTTAAAAGCACCGTAATGAACTAACCCATACAGCATCACAATATGTCCCTACTTATGCTCCAAGCCTGTATTGTGATGCCTTTTGTCCCTTCTTCGGAAGGGACATTTTTATTTACTAAGTAAGCCATTAAATGTTGATCTCATTTATGGAACACCTACAGTCACTGACGATACACTCCAGACGGTGCAATTCGTAACATAGATCACGTACACTAGGCTCAGGATAAAAACTATATCAGAGGATAACCATGACTCAGGCATCAATGCAGTACTTCTTCCCAATGGACAACGTCATCCAGAATTACGCATGGGGTAGTACAACGTCTATCAATGAACTTTTTGATATCGCTAACCCAGGCAATACACCCCAGGCGGAAATCTGGATGGGGGCCCACCCGAACGGCTGCTCAAAGATTGTTGAGAATGGTGAGATTCAGTTACTGTCCGATTTTATCGATTTAGATAAGTCCGGTATTTTGCACGAAGGGACGGATATCCAGTTTGGCGAGCTGCCATACCTGTTTAAGGTGCTGGCGGCAGGTAATGCGCTGTCTATTCAGGTTCATCCAAGTAAAGAACAGGCAGAAATCGGTTTTGAAAAAGAAGAGCAGGCTGGCATTGCCCGCACTGCGGCTAACCGTAACTATAAAGATCCTAACCATAAACCAGAACTGGTTTATGCCCTGACCCCTTATCAGGCAATGAACGGCTTCCGTGAATTCCCGGAAATCCTGAGTTTATTCAATACAATAAACCTACCATCGATTGCGTCTCTGGTGAGCGCATTTGCCGCTTCACCAGATGAAGAAGGCTTACAGACTTTTTTCCGTTCCATGCTTTCCCTTGAAGGAACAGAGAAAGAGACCGCCGTTCAGGAGCTGCTGACATACGCCAACGCCCATCAGAATGACGATCTATTTGCACTGATCCTCGAGCTTGCCGAACTGTATCCCGGTGATATCGGCCTCTTTTGCCCATTAATCCTAAACGTACTAACACTACAGCCGGGCGAAGCCATGTTCCTGCATGCCTGCACCCCTCATGCCTACCTGAAAGGGACTGGTCTGGAAATCATGGCCAGTTCAGATAACGTATTGCGATCCGGACTGACACCAAAATATATTGATGTGGAAGAGCTGGTTAGCTGTACCCGCTTTGAAGCCAAACCGTTAAAAACCCTGCTGACTCAACCAGAAGAGCAAGACGGAATCCTCGCTTTTCCTGTCCCGGTAGACGACTTTAAATTTGCGATTATTCAATCAACCGACGGACTGACCCTTCGGCCGGAAAGCGCAGAAATACTGTTTGCCATTGATGCAGACATGACTCTGACTCACAAAAGCGGTGAGGCAGTAACCGTCAGAAAAGGCGAATCCGTTTTTATCCCCGCCTACACCAGCAAATATCAGGTGGCCACCGAAGGCAAAGTCGCCCGCGCTTATAACTGATCTCTCTTTCAAAAGAGCCCTGCGGATAACCACCAGCAGGGCTTTATTAAAGTCTTAACTACTCCCGTAATCCCAGAGCTTTATGTGTCGTATTCAGGTTCTTTTCCGCCACATCCGGCATCTTATTGACTATAGTGGCATACAGGCAGTCGATCATGGCCAATTTTACCAGCCTCGCTGTACCATTTTTTCCCATTACCGGCTCGGGAGAAGAAGGAGCATACAAAGGAATATCAGATAACTGTGACAACTCAGCATTATAGTTGTTGGTGATAGATATTATCTTCGCCCCGGACTGCTTTGCCAGGCGAACAGAATCCATCAAATCGGCTGTCTGACCCGAATGAGAGACCACCAGAACAACGTCATGTTCGGTAAGCAGGCTGGCAGACATCAGCATCAGATGCCGCTCCATCGGCACCGATGCTTTCATACCAATACGCAGCAGTTTTTGCTGGAAATCTTCGCACACAATACTGGAAGCCCCGGCAGCGTAAAATTCGATACTTCTTGCGTTTAAAATGGCTTCCGCCGCAGCGCTCAGACTTTGGGAATCAATAAAATCCAGTATCTCAGTCAGCGCATTAATAGAATTATGCAACACCTTGCTTATAATTTCATCACAACTGTCATCAGGCAACAACTGTTCACTCGGCGTAAAATCCGAAGACTCCAGTTGAGCCGTCAACGCATCTTTCAACTGTTTAAAACCACTGTAACCCAGCTTTTTCGACACCTTGACCAGCAGTGCCGGAGACACTCTCAGCCGCTCTGCCACTTCTTTAATGGATGTATTTTTATGCAGAAAGTGGGGCTGAAGAAAGCTCTCGACAATTGACTGCTCTGTCTTGGTCAAAGAAGGCATTCGCATGCGAATATTCGGCAAGGGCTGATCGATATTCATTGACATATAATACATTCCAGTGGAAAACAGGCCCTATTATATACCCGGTAAAAAACAAAAAGAGTGTTTTAATTTACACTTTAAAAAAATTCTGGACAAAAAGGTATTTTATCAGACACATAAACCTCTTTTCAGGATGAACTATACTAATAGTAAGATTGCATACGTGATGGCAAATGCAAAAATTACCACAAACAACAATAGTAATATAAATGCATATATAGATAGTCCGTCAGAGTGGAGTACTTACCATGTTCCATAGAAAAATGACCAGGGTACCTATACTCATACTGGTATCAACGTTCCTTATTCTGGACTTCACTCTGCTGTTTATAAACGTAAATTTAACTCAAAATCTGGAAAGTGATGCTCTGATCATTAACGTAACCGGCCGACAGCGGATGCTTTCACAGAATATCGCCAAAAACCTTCTGTTACTGAGCGAACAACCTAAAACACCACCACTGACAGCCGAAAAAAAAGAACTTAAAGACTCCGCCGAAACATTTAACCAGACTCTGTATACACTGAAAAATGGCGGCAATCTGACCACCCCCGCGGGGACCACCGTCACACATAAAGCCATTCAGGATCTGCGTAGCCAGCAGATTCTGACCAAAACGCTTGAACTCTGGATTCCTGTTTATACTAGCTTGCAGGCCAATCCACTTAATATCCTCAAGCCAGTTCTGCAACACTATGCGCTACAGACCAATAAATCGGTCCTGTTTCAGATGAATGAGCTGACGGTTCGTTCGGAAGAGCTCTCTGTACAAAAATCTCAATTCTTACGTATTGCCCAGATTGGTGTGTTTGCTCTGGTACTGATTAACTTTAGCCTGATTCTTTACCGGTTACACCTGGCAAACAAGAACAGCAGTTACTTTCAGACCAACCTGGAAAGACTATTAAAAAACATGCCTCAGGCCGTGCTGTTGCTGGACGAAAGAAACCGGATTATCTACGCCAACAAAGTCGCACAAGCATTATTTAATCAGTCTGCAATGCAATTAAACGAAACTCCGGTAACCAACTTTATCCCTCACCCTTTGGAAAATAAACAAATCCAGGTTGGTGACCAGCACTTTCAGATCTGCTGTTCTAATGCGATCACCATACCGCATGAACTGAAGCTACTCAGCCTGATGAACATCACCGAATCCGTCGAGCTAAAAGAAAAATCCAATTATGACGTACTGACGCCACTACTCAACCGCAGTGGCCTGATTGAGGAATACATGAAGCTGGCCAAAAAAGTTGATCAGATCTGCTGTCTGTTTCTGGATCTGAATAAGTTTAAGGCTGTGAACGATAATTACGGGCACACTGTCGGAGACAAGGTACTGACAGTGGTTGCCCAGAGACTCAAATCCAGCGTCAAAAAAGCGGATATTATCGCCCGTTTCGGTGGGGACGAGTTTGTCATCATGCTGGAGAAACCGGCCAATATTAAAGATATTGATATCCTCTGTAACCGACTGGAAGCGGTCACCAGAGAAGAGATCAAAATCGGCCAGCATTCCTTCCATATTGATGTCAGCATCGGTGTTTATATCGGAGACCCGCAAACCGAATCATTCGATATGATCATCAATGAAGCGGATCAGGCCATGTACGAGAACAAACACTCCAATAAACTGGTCGAGCATCTTATTCAGGGAAAGGCCTTACATCACACTTAACCCTGGCCTGCTCTGTACCCGCTTTCTAATTCGCTCACCCCCAGCCCACTCTGTTTCTGAACCTTAATCTGGACCGGAATGCGCTCTTTCATGGCTTCCACATGGCTGATCACGCCGATCATCTTGCCGGAGGCATTCAGGCTGTCCAGTGCGTCCAGCGCCATGTCCAGTGTTTCCGCATCCAGCGTGCCGAACCCTTCATCCAGAAACAGAGAATCAATACTGGTTTTGTGACTGACCAGATCGGACAAGCCCAGTGCCAGAGCAAGACTGACCAGAAAGCTCTCCCCGCCAGACAATGTTTTGGTGTCCCGGACGACATCGCCCTGCCAGGTATCCACCACCGACAGCTCCAGCCCCTCACTCTCTTTTCGTTGCAGCTCATAGCGTCCATGTAAGCGCTGAAGCTGTTTATTCGCCAGATACACCAGATTATCCAGCGTCAGTCCCTGAGCGAATTTGCGGAATTTATCCCCGCTTTGTGAGCCGATCAGAGAATGCAGATACTGAATATCATCGTGCACACTGCGATAGGCATCGATCTCTTTGAACAGGGCCTGCTGGCTCTTACGGCGATTAGCGTCTGACTGCAGCTCATTCGCCACTTCACCCTGCCGCTTCGTTCGCGCTTCCATAGTTATCTGCAGGGCCTGGACCTGTTGTTCAAACTCCGCTTTCGGAGTCTGTTGATACCCCTGCGTCACATCATCGGTCAGTAGCTGCTGTTCGGTTTGTACCGCCGCATCCACCAGCGTCTTCGTTTTGCTCCGCTCACTCTCCAGTGCGTCTTTCAGCGCCACCAGCCTTTGCCGCTCTTCTTTCTCCAACAAGGCGGATTCAAACGCCTGAGTCGAATCGAACTGACTCTCCTTCAGTAAGGTTTCCCACTCATGAATGCGGGATTTCTGATTCTGCTGCGCTTGTTCATAAGAGGCCTGCAAATTCGCTATCTCCCCTTTCAGAGACTGCAGGCTTTTTTGCAGCTCCGCCGTCTTTTGCTGCTGATGCTGGTGTGTCTTTTCAGCCACATTCCAGCGTTCCTGAGCGGTCTGCCTTTCCTGATCCACGCGCTTATCCCCAAACAGAGAATATCTTTCCTGTTCAAGCACCTGCAGTCGTTTACCCTGCTGTTCCAGGTCCTGCTCCAGCGCCGCCAGACGCTGCCTTGCTTCCGATACCAGCTTCTCGCCGGTTTCTATATTCGCCTGACTTACGGCCAGCTCGCTCTTATGCTGGTCCCGCGTCTTAATCGCCTCTTTCCAGGCGGTGGCATCCGCCTGTTTTCCCTGCAGCCAGACAGGCAGCGATGCCCGCTCCGGAGGCTCAAACCCTTTTTCACGGATCTGATCAATCAGTCCTGCAGACAGACCGTCTATTTCGCTGAGTGACTTGCTGTGCTGTCCCTGCTTCTTGTCCAGATTGCCACGAATGTGTTCCAGTTGCTGCCCGAGCAATGTCAGTCGGGACTCGGCCTGATGATGGCGCAGTTGTATGGCATCCAGCGACTCTTTGGCCTCGGCCAGACGCTGGTTCAGCCTGCGGTACTCATGAATCGTTTTGTACAGGGTTTCGCTCTGTTTTTCGGTTTCAACCGCCAGCGATTTCAGCGTGTCCGCATCTTTAACGGGAGCGGTGTAGTCCGTCTTACCCGCATGCTCCGCCCAGCTTTCCTCCAGCCTGTTTTGCTCCTGAGCAATGTGCTGCCGGCGTTTTTGCTCATCACCGATGCGGCGCTCCAGAGAGCCAATATCCAGATTAAGCTTATCTCCCTGCTCCTTTATATGGTCCCGCTCTTTCTCAGCGTCCTGCTTTTGCTGTTGAGTTTCAGAAATACTGACCGTTTCATTCTGCTCCGCATACGGGTGTTCAGCCCCACCACAAAGCGGACATGGCTTTCCAGGCACAAGCTGACTACGGTATTCAGCCAGGCGTTCTTCCTGACCAATCAGCTTATCCAGAGCCTTGACCAGCTCATTCTGCGTGGCATAGCGCTGACGCAATTGCAGCCTGTCCTGCTCCAGTTTCTCCTTTTCCTGTAACAGAGCCGGTATCTGCTGATCCTTTTCCTGCTTTTCATTCTGAAAGCTGAGCCACTGGTTCTGTACCATTTGCAATGCAGACAGGGTTGCCATGGTCTGATTTCGCTGTTGCAGCTGATTTTCAAGCTGATGAATATCCTCTTCAACAGCCCGCTCGGTCAGAAACTGTTCTCTCTCACTGTCCGTGTCTGTATAGGTTTTCTGCAACTTAGCGAGGCTGTCAGACTCCAGTTTAAGCTTCTGCTGATCAGCGGCATATTGCTGCTCTTTCTGCTTTAGCTGTGCGGCATCGGCTTCTGTCTGAGCGGACAGTTCCTGAGCCGCTTTCTGTTGCGTCTCTATACGCTCATATTGCGCATTCCAGAGGCCGAGATATTGCTCCAGGCTGGCATCCGCCTGATGCTCGTTAAGGTATTGACTGATTTGTTGCAGAGAGTGTTCCGTTGTTGCGGCATACTGCTGCTGCTCAGACAGGGCGTGCTTTTGCTTGTCCAGATCAGACTTCAACTGCTGCTGACGCCGCGCCAGTTCGGTCTTTTTATCTGTTTCTGCCCGGATGGTTTGATCCAGCGGAATCACCTGCTCATTAAGAAGCTTTTCCAGAGCCCGGCTGGCCTGTTTGGCCTGCTCCAGATGTTCGTTTTTTTCCCGTAACCGGGCTTCCGCATTCTGATACGCTTGCTCCGCTTCTTCACCAGCCTGAGACTTTTGCTTTAGGTTTTCTTCCGTCTGACGACAGTAAGCACTCGCTTCATTCATCAACAGATACGGTACACGTATGGCCTCCGCGGGTTCACTACGGGCAAGTTTATCCAGCTCTTTTGCCGAAGCTGCGACAGCCTCCTGAGCCAGGGTGAATGCCTGTTCCGCTTCCTGTTTATTTTTCCGGACTTTCTCCAGATCATTCCACCAGCGCAGCCCGGCATCCAGTTCGTTTAATGCCGTTTTCTGCAGCTTCTGCTCCTCGACCAGTGCCGCCTGTTCTCGTTCCAGAGTCTGGCATTCTTCCTCACTCAGTAGCTGAACACCCTGAGCTCTGGCCTCCAGCTCGGCCATGGTCTGTTTTGCCTGAGTATAGTGCTCATGCACTTTTGCTGAGATCTGTCCGTAAATTTCCGTTCCGGTCAGCTCTTCCAGCAGCTCTGCCCGCTCAGCTTCCCGGGCATTCAGAAATGCGGCAAATTGTCCCTGCGACAGCAGCATAGATTTAGTAAAGCGACCGAAATCCAGCCCGGTTACGGATTCCACCAGTTCCAGTTTTTTCGTCACCTGATTTGCCAGCACGGTACCAGAGGCGACTTCCGCAAGCTCCGCCTGGGGTGGCTGCAGGTTACCATCAACCTTGCCACGCGAGCGGCGCATGTTCCAGAATGCCCGGTATGCCTTGCCTTTTACCTCAAATTCGACCTCGGCCTTACATTCAGCCGTGCCGCGAGTCATCAGTTCATTACTGGACGCAGAGATATTCCCCAGCCTTGGCGTTTTGTGGTAAAGCGCCACACAGATGGCATCGAGAATGGTGGTTTTCCCGGCTCCCGTAGGCCCGGTAATGGCAAACAGACCCGTGTCTGAAAACGGCGATTGGGTAAAATCGATATACCACTCCCCTTTCAGGGAGTTGAGGTTTTTAAACCGTAACGTCAGGATCTTCATTCACCGTCTTCCTTATGCTCAACTTCCAGTACAATTTCGCTGAATTTCTGTTTCAGACGTGTCAGCCTTTTCTGTTCGTCTTCTCCTTCAAACTGCTCTTTCTCCAGCCGCTTATCAAAGACGTCATAAGGCGTCAGCTCGGCCAGCGTTTCTGTGGCTTCCCGGGTCAGGTTGTCACGCCGCTCACCTTTTTTACGCTTTAAACGGATCACTTCCACATTCAGGCCTTCCGTCATCGCCTGAATACGCAACTGCAAGTCGGACAAATAGTCCTGCACTTCAACTTCGATAAACAGCCAGACCGGTTCGTCCTCTTCCTGAGCCGGCGGGTACTGACTCAGCAAAGACTCAATCTCAGCCAGATCGCCTCGCAGCACCTCCATCTGGCGGAACATAGGTACCTCCACCGAAGTGATCTGCCTTTGCTCATTGTCAGAAAATTCAACCATGACCACCTGTTTTTTCCACTTCAGCTCATCAAAACTGAGTGGGATGGGCGAGCCGCTGTAACGAATATGTTCTGATTTGGCGACAATCTGCGGGCGGTGAATATGCCCCAGCGCAATATAATCGGCGGGAGGGAAGCCGTCGGCGGCAAAGGCATCCAGAGAGCCGATATAAATGTCCCGTTCGGAATCGGTTTTTGTTACCCCCAGAGCGGTCAGGTGACCAGTGGTAATAATAGGTACCTGAAGGTTATGGCTCTCCCGGTGGTCGATCGCTTTCTGATAAAGCGCCCGGTAATGGTCTTTTATCAGCTCACCCAGTTGCTTCTGTTTGTCTCTTCCCGATTCTCCGGCCGCACTTTGCATCACATCCCGGGCACGAATAAACGGCACGGCACACAGTAAGGCACCGACCTGACCTTCGTGATTCTTCAGCTCAATAAGCTGCTGATCAAGCTCACCACTGGTGCTGGCAATAACCCGTGTATTCAGACAAGAAAGCAACTGGCGGGATTCATTGAGCGTGGAAACCGAATCATGATTTCCACCCAGAATCACTAACTGACAGCTAGTCCGGCTTATATCCACCACAAACTGGTTATACATTTCGCGGGCATAGCTGGGTGGCGTACCGGTATCAAACACATCACCGGCAATGATCACTGCATCGATTTTTTCGGTTTTGACCAGTTCTAACAGCCAGCGGATGAATGCCTGATGCTCATCTTTGCGGCTTTTAGTAAAAAAATTCTGGCCCAGATGCCAGTCAGAGGTGTGAAGAATTCGCATGATCTGTCTTATGCAGGAAAAGGTAAGCTATTGTGCCAAGAATATGCAGACCACTCAAATATCTGGTAACCATCGCTTTTATAGTGATATTTATAGAGCAGCTTAGTGACGAGATCGGTAACTACGTTTCTGGTGAAATAGTGGTATTAGTTAATTTAGCCATTTAGTCCCCCCAATTCGTTTACGCATGTCACGCCTGTCCACCATCATATCTATAGCACCGTGCTCTAAAAGGAACTCACTTCTCTGAAAACCTTCAGGTAAGTTTTCGCGCACCGTTTGCTCAATAACACAACGCCCGGCAAATCCTATAATGGCCTCGGGTTCACCGATGTTAATATCACCTAACAGACCCAGACTTGCACAATTAACGTTGAGCATGAGTGTCACTACTGCGTTCCAGCTCATACAGGCATTGCTGATATGATGAAAGTGTCTCCAGCTTTAACCGAAGCCCTGCGTAATCGCGAACCGATGCCTACATAAAAGTTACAAGTATTACATGATACGACACTGGCTATGACACGAAATCGGAGCAACCTGGCACAAAAGCAAGTTGGGCGTTTTTTTGCAGAAGGCTATACTGAACGGCAGTTGCTAGAAATAGTATTGGGTCAAGCGCAAAAACTAATGAGCAACTATACCAACCACCTTGCTAAAACACCGGTTGATAAAGTATTCGAAAAATACACGTGGAAGTAGTTCTGGCAATTAAAACAGGAATAGCAGGGAGAGCGTTATGCCTGCACAACATACTTGGCGTTGTGTATAAAACGCATGCTATAGGATGAAAATGTTCAATCAAAAAAAAGCGTCGACTGTGATCGCTACAGCAACAGCACTGTTGGCGTTTGCCGGAAATTCGGTACTTTGCCGTTTAGCATTAGCTGAAAGAGAGATAGATGCAGGGAGTTTTACCGTACTAAGAATAATCGCTGGTGCAGTAGTGTTAATGCTATTGTGGCGGGTAAGAGAGTGCAGAGCTATGGACAGTAAGTCAGGTTTCCGCTCAAATTGGCTGGCATCAACTTTACTGTTTACTTATGCCTTAAGTTTTTCGTACGCATATCTATCGCTCGATACCGGTTCAGGCGCTTTAATTCTGTTTGGTGTAGTCCAACTCGTTTTGGTTCTAGATAGCTGGCGTTCAGGAAAAAGGCTGGCTTTTACAGAAATTTGTGGTGTGTTAGTTTGCTTCACGGGTCTCGTTTATTTGGTGTTGCCATCACTGAGCACTCCCTCGGCACAAGGTGCTGCTTTAATGGTGATAGCAGGGCTTGCTTGGGCGGGATACACTCTTGTTGGGTATGGTTCGCAATTACCACTACGTGATACTGCTATCAACTTTGTACTAGCTTCCCCTCTAATCATGTTGTGGATGTTGATTGATTATGGTGATCGCTACTACAGTCTGACCGGCGTTGTCTACGCCTTGTTGTCAGGCGCGTTGGCATCAGGTATTGGTTACGCGATTTGGTATCATGCTATAAAAGGTTTAAAAACCTCAACCATCGGTGCTGTACAATTATTGGTTCCTATTATCGCCTCGCTAGGCGGCGTATTGTTTAGTAATGAAACATTGAGTGTACGGCTGGTGGTTGCAACTGGCTTTGTACTCGGGGGATTATTGATCGTGGTGTTACAGAGCCATCAGGGCGATGTTGATTCAGTGAAGTCTAAGTCTTCTTAAAAAATGCTCTATCTTGGCATGTAGTGAGAATTCGGGACATACGACAACTAAAGTTGAAACTAAACACTTTGTTTTTATTCGTCTATAGTCTAATTAATTTGAGTAAACCCTATGCAGCAACTGTATTTGACCTTACCTGACTCTTTATATCAAACCATTAAACCAAGCGAAGTCAAAGATCCTAGCCTTTTGCTATTTAATCAGAAATTGGCATTACAACTGGATCTTCCACAGCAACTACTGGGGAAAAATGCCGCAGAATATTTCTCTGGGAACCGGCTGATAGCACCTGAATTAAGTCTGGCGCTTGGTTATTCTGGCCATCAGTTTGGCTATTACAATCCACAGTTGGGAGATGGTCGCGCCCATTAACGGCTTTGACTGGCAGTTGAAAGGCTCTGGATTAACAAAATATTCCCGTGATGGTGATGGCCGTTGCGCACTTGGTCCAGCTGCGCGCGAATACATTATGAGTGAAGCGATGCACATTCTCGGGGTTCCGACCATGCGCACTCTAGCTGTGACCACAACAGGAGAAACCGTGTATCGGCAACAACCCCAAGCGGGGTCAGTTGTCAGTCGCATCGGCCGTAGCCATCTACGGATTGGTAGTTTTCAATATGCTTCTGCTCTGGGCGTCATCAAAGAAATGGCTGATTTTGCCATAGATCAACTCTGCCCTGAGGCAATTAATGCAGCCAACCCCTATCTGCTCCTGTACCGCACCGTTCAACACAATCAGATTAATACCTTAGTACACTGGTATCGGGTTGGTTTTATTCATGGCGTTATGAATACCGATAACATCGCCTTGAGCGGAGAAACATTTGACTTCGGGCCCTGCGCCATGCTGGGTGAATACAAGCTGGAGCAGGTTTATAGTTCCATCGATCATCAAGGACGCTACGCCTTTGGTAACCAAAAATTGATCATGCAATGGAACCTGGCTCGTTTTGCCGAAACCCTTATTCCTCTGATACCAGGAAGTGAACAAGAGGCCATTGCGTTACTGACTCAAGAAGTGGAGAACTTCTCCGCCGCATTCCAGCAAGCCTACGATCATATGTGTGCCAATAAACTGGGATTTGAGCGGAACAAACACCCTTTGATTGCCGAGTTTTTTGCATTATTGCGCACTCATGCTTGGGATTACAACCAAATCTTTAATCTGCTCTATCAAACACTTAACGGCGAAAACCCGCAATTACCGGGTGAATTACTTGCCTGGTCAGAACAATGGCAACGGGCAATTAATCACGAGCAGGCTTTGATGCTGATGAGTACCACGAACCCCAAAGCCATCCCCCGCAACCACGAAATCGAAATGTTAATTGCCTCCGCCGAAAGCGGGCAGCAAGATATTCAGCAACAAATTGACAACTATCTCAACTACTTAAAAAGTGACGTTTATACAGGCACCTCGTGGGGCAATCCAGATGCAGTATTTGATCAGCAATATCAGACCTTTTGTGGCACTTAAAGAGAAGCCACTCCCCTAATAAATTGACACAGTTCCTGTGCTTGAGCGTAACTACAACATTAGTTTCATACAGTAATAAAACTGTTTAAATAAGCTGTGGTCCTTTCCAGAACAAACTCTGTATCCATGGCGTGAAATAATCGCCATGAAGGCACTGTTCAGCTAATACAATAGATAACTACATTTTAAATTTATGGACTTGTTCAGTCAGTTCTTCTGCAAGCTTATTTAGTTTCGTTGACTGATCTACTCCTTCGCATGCTTCTTGATTAAGCTGATCTGAAATAAGCTTAATTAACTCTGTATTGCTATTAATTTCACGACTTACAGCAGCCTGCTGTTCAGCTGCCGTAGCAATATGAGTAACCATATTATTTATTTCTACTGTAGAATTACGAATATTGGAAAAGCTATCCACAGCATCACTAGTATTTTTCACACTTTGATCTGCTAACTCATGACAATGATTCATTCCGTTTACCGCTTTTGTCGCTGTTTCCTGTAGTCGACGGATCATGAGACTAATTTCTTCTGTGGAATTTCGAGTTTTCAGAGATAAACTTCTTACTTCATCAGCAACGACAGCAAAACCCCTTCCTTGTTCACCCGCTCGGGCTGCTTCAATCGCTGCGTTCAAAGCCAGCAAGTTAGTCTGTTCAGCTATATCATCGATTGCAGAAACAATTAATGTGATCTGCTCACCTTGTTGATGAAGCTCATCAATCACTGAACCTGCGTTTTGTACTTTTTCCGATAGTTCACTAATTGATGTCTGGCTTTTATGCACTAAATTATTGGCTTTTTGACTAATATTGGTCATCTGAAGCATGCTATCTGCAGTTAATTCTGCATTATCTGCAATATTTTCTGTTGTTGAAGCCATCTCTGTCATTGCCGTTGCTACCATAGTAACTTCTGCTTGCTGGTTACCTACTTTAATTTTCCTTTCACCCGACGAGGCAGAGATAAGTCTAGATTGTTGCTGTACTTCGGAAGAAAGCTGATTTATTGCTGACATTATACTGCGTAGTTTTTCTACAAATAGATTAAAACTATCAGCAAGCTTACCGACTTCATCTTGATTCTTTGACTCAATATAAACAGTTAAATCTCCTTCTCCACGTGAAATATCACTTAATGCAGACGCTACTTTCCTCAAATTAGATAATAAATAACTTAGAATAGGATTTAATATAAAAAAAGATAGTAATATCATTATTAAAGCAGTAATCACTTGATAAGTTAGTAATGTTTTAACTGGTTCTAATAATAGTGACTTCTGACTCATCATCATCAGATACCAGTTTGTGCCTGGTATGAATGAAACTGTGCCCAAATACTCTACATTATTAACTTCTATAGGTATCAATTCATCTTTATCAGCCTGTCCAATTAATTTTGAAACAGACACACCTCTAGTAAGTCCAGGAAATAGATTATTTTTATGAGAATTATCAGACTGGGATATGACCGTTCCATTTTCTGAAAATAACAAAGCAATACCTTGGCCTGGAACTGTCATAGAAAGAATATCATTATTGATCTTTTCTAGTGGTATAGAAGCCATTGCAACTCCACTAACTTCATTCTCTCTTTTGATTTTTTTTGAAATCGTAGTGATGAGCTTACCGCTAGATGCTCCAATATAGGGTTGACTTAGATAGACGTTATCAAGCATAAGTGCATTTTTATACCAAGGACGAACTATAGGGTCATAATCTGGCTTGGTATTTAAACCATTTTGTCTATATGTATCGCCATCAGTAGTACTAAACAGTACTGAGCCAAATTCACCAGCTTGAGTAATAGTTGTAATTTCACTGCTTATTTCGCCATAATCTTCTGTTCTGTTCAGTACCTCAACAAATGCCTCCAATGTGTTAACCTTATGATTGATCCACTCTCCAATTGCTTCAGCATTGCGTTTACCATATAGACTATTTGAAGATGTAACATTTTCAATAATCTGTTCCTGAATACTGTAAGTAGATATTCCAACTTGCACTATCGTTAATATAGAAACAAATATAAAACAGATCACCAAGATCTTTTTAGTTAATGACATATATAATTAAGCCTTATGGGTTTTTAACTTAAGACCTTTTATCAAGGTTATTTCGTTAACTTTATTAAATATTAATTCAACATATGAAATAATATTCCAAACACTCGAACGCTTATATTGTTGTGAAGATGTTTCTTACACCGATAATTTTTAACACGGATACCAGAAAATTACGAAAATACGCAACGCCTTTAATTAAGGTAAATACTATATGGTATTTATGACCCCAGTAAACAATAGACAAACTTTAAAGTTTTATATGATCTTTGTCCTTTTACTTCTGCCGATTGAAAAAGTTACAACGATATCACAATCAAACCTATGTAATCTGCCTCTGTTTAACTAGGGTGCCAATATTTAATTATACGGTGAGCAGGTTTAATTCTCTGTTGTAGATTGGATCCTTATCGAATGCTAGATAATTATAGATTTTATCTTTATTTACTTCGAGTCCAGCGACAACTTCCTTATACTCATCAACGGTTGGTAAGCAGCCAGTAATTGCGGTAACCGCTGCTAATTCAGCAGAAGCAAGGAACACGTTAGTGTTTGTCCCCATACGGTTCGGGAAGTTACGAGTAGACGTTGAAACCACAGTTGTACCTTCCATAGCTTGTGCCTGATTACCCATGCATAGGGAACAACCCGGCTCTTCTACACGACCTCCGAACCGAACAAAAGTATTGAAGCAGCCTTCACGACGAAGCTTAATATCATCCATCTTGGTTGGTGGTGCCAGCCATAACTTAGATTTAGCCATTTGGTTCTGTTCAGATAGCAGTTGTGCAGTTGCACGGAAGTGACCGACATGAGTCATACATGAACCGATAAACACTTCCTCAACATTTGTTCCGGCAACGTCTGAAAGAAGTCTTGCATCATCCGGGTCATTAGGGCAGCAAAGAATGGGTTCTTTTATTTCATTCAGATCAATTTCAATGACCTCTGCATATTCAGCACCTTCATCCGCCTTAATCAATACCGGGTTTTCCAACCAAGTCTGAATAGCATCTACTCGGTTTTGCAGAGCAGTAAGATCACCATACTCATTTTCTACCATCCAGTTCAGTAGAGTGATATTTGATTTCATATTCTCAACCACCTTGTCTTCTGAAAGAGCGATGGTACAAGCAGAAGAAGAACGCTCAGCAGAAGCATCTGTGAATTCAAACGCCTCATCTGCACTTAAGTGTTCAAGCCCCTGGATTTCGATAATACGGCCAGAAAAGACGTTAGTTTTATTTGCTTTCTCCAGTGTTAACAGACCTTTTTGAATGGCTGTATAAGGAATAGCATGAACCAAATCACGCAAAGTAATACCCGGTTGCATCTCACCAGTAAACTTAACCAGCACTGATTCTGGCATATCTATTGGCATGGTTCCTGTCGTTGCTGCATAAGCTACCATCCCAGATCCGGCAGGGAATGAAATCCCCACAGGGAAACGAGTATGACTATCTCCCCCAGTTCCCAGAGTATCTGGTACCAACATACGATTTAGCCATGAGTGTATGACACCATCACCAGGTCGAAGTGCAACACCGCCGCGGGTATGGAAGAAATCTGGTAATGTTTCATGCAATTTACTGTCGGTAACTCGAGGGTAAGCAGATGTGTGACAGAAAGACTGCATCACCAACTCTGCACTGAATTTTGTACAAGCCAGATCTTTAATCTCATCGCGTGTCATACCACCAGTGGTATCCTGCGAACCAACGGTGGTTACCTTTGGTGTACAGAACATGCCTGGTTTTATTCCCTCAACACCGCATGCTTTACCTACCATTTTTTGTGCCAGTGTGAACGGGCCTTTTGCTGGCTCTTTGCTTGTCTCCTTTTGTGGAAAGTCAAGAGCGGTACGCACGCGGTTTGTCAAAGATTGTCCTATCAAATAAGGAACCCGACCACCAGCGCGAACCTGGTCGAGAATAGAATCATGCTTTAGGGTAAATTTTGTAATTTCTACATCTGTACCGTTCTTACGAATTACACCTTCATACGGATAAATATCGATTACATCGCCCGTTTCAAGCTGTGTTACGTCGACTTCGATTGGCAGACTACCCGAATCCTCTAACGTATTAAAAAAGATTGGTGCTATTTTTCCACCAAGTACCACGCCACCTGCTTTTTTATTTGGAACAAATGGAATTTTCTCGCCAATATACCAAATAAGCGAATTAGCGGCTGATTTACGAGATGAACCAGTCCCAACAACATCACCAACAAAGCAGATAGGGTTTCCTTTTGCCTTCAGTTCTTCAATCTGAGATACCGGACCAGTTACTCCCACTTCATCCGGTTGCACGCCTTCTCGCGGGTTTTTATACATACTCCTTGCATGCAGAGGAATATCAGGCCGTGACCAAGCATCAGGCGCCGGTGAGAAATCATCCGTTGTACTCTCACCAGCAACTTTAAATACTGTCATCGTCAGACGCTCAGCAACAGCAGGTCGATCAGCAAACCATTCTTCGTTTGCCCAACTATCTACAACCTCCGCTGCATATTTATTACCTGCTTGTGCTTTTGCAATGATATCATCGGCTTTTTCATAAACTAAGATAATGCTTTTCAATTCATCAGCAGCAGTCTGTGCGAGCTCGTCATCTTCAAGTAATGCAATTAGCTTATCAACACAGTATCCGCCAACCATACTCCCTAGTAGCTTGGTTGCTTCTACTGGATTAATTCCATTTACCTTTATTTCTTTTTGCGCGATAGAAAATAGCTTATCAGCTTTAACAAAAGCAGCATCATCTACTCCCGCAGGTGTCTGATACGTAATTAGTTCGACAAGTGCTTCCACCAGAGAAGCATCCGATTTAGTTTCAAGTAATGTAAAACATGCATCAACCTCTTCACTAGTTAGAGATGGCTTATTCACGCCCATTGCTGCACGTTCTTCACACTTATCTAGATATTGCTTATAAATTGCTTCCATAATTACTATTCCTGTCATAATGAACGACATTATTGTCATCATTTTATAACGACAGAAACGTGACAAATGGCCGCATGGTTACCCAATAAAAAAAACAGTATGGGTTTAATGACCATAATTAAAACGCATCAGAATTATACTATCACTCTTAGACAAGGTAGATGCAGGGTGCATAGTTACTCATTAGTTGTATTTTCATTCTTTTTGTCAGAGATAGGCATATAAATATTAAATAAAGCTCCACCTAGTTCTGAACCTTCAACAATAATTGTCCCATCAGCACTAGAAACAATATTATTAATTAAATTCAAACCAATTCCGTGGTTTGGTCCTTCCTTATTAGTATATTTTCGATGAAATATTTTTCCAATATCAGATTCATTGATACCGCTACCGCTGTCTTCTACTTCTATAATCAAGTCATTTCCCTGATGAATATACAATCTTACTAACCTATCTTCAGGTTCTGATGCAACAATAGATTCAAATGCATTGTTTAATAGGTTACCTACAATACAATTTAATTCATTTTCGTTAATGGGGAGGCAGTCTGAATGGATACAACTGAGAGGGTCCACCTCGAGTGTAATACCTAGTTCCTTAGCTCTTGAAACCTTACTCAGTATGAGCGCTACAAGTGTAGATATCTGAAAAGCTTTAGAAATATGATAAATATCACTTTGTTTGCTTTTATGTTCGGAACGAATAAAGTTCATTGCCTTCTTATACTGTTCCATCTGAAGAAGTCCATAAATTATGGACATTTGATTGTTAAACTCATGAATTATAGCTCGTAAATTTTCTTTATCATTATTAGCTGCATTTATAGTTTGTTCTAATTCTTCTATTTCCCTTTTAATCCTAAAGCTAATTACTGCTCCAGTTTTATTACCTTGAGTATTGTACATAAATTTCCGATTTGCAATGAGAGCCTCACCGTTACACGTTATAATCTGATTGGTAACTTCATCTTTATTTGATATATCAAAAAAATCAGTAGGGTAAATATATTCAGATATATAAGAACCATGCACTTTCTCTCGGGGATCTAATATATGTAAATCACGTAAACCAGAGTCATTGATAACAAGAAACCGATTATCTTTGTCTACAGAGACAACCCCTTCAAAAACGGTATTTAGAATTCCCTGTCTTAATTTTAATGCCATTTCAATCTCTTGAGGACTCTGATGATGCATTTTTTTTCGAATATAGCTAACAAGTTTCTGACTAAAAATAGCAAATGCTAATAGCAGTATTAGCGAAAGGAACAAGATAAACCAGTATCGCTGCGAAAGTTCACTAATGGCATCATCATAATTAATACCGACCGAAACAATTCCAAAAAATGTCCCATTATAAAACACAGGAACTCGAGCTTTAATAAGTAACTTATTTTCTATGCCAGTGCTAACGGAAGTAACATCATTACCTGCCTGAATTTTATCAAAATCAACATTTACTAAAGACTGACCAATACCTCTCCCTTCACTGTGAAAAAGACGAATCTGATTACTATTAGAAATCGATACATAGTCGATATTTTCAGGTGGATCATAATTCTCCATTAACCGATTAATCATGATGTTATCTTCATTATAAATTGCATATTTCAGGTTCTGATTAGAGGCAATCAACTTAGCCTGAGTTAAGGCGAGAGATTTCATACTATCCACTCGCACTGAGTTAATATTTTCATAAAGAATAAACTCAAAAGAAAGCACAACACAAAATACTGCAAACAACATCATAAATAAAATTTTGTGAAAAAAAGACATTGGTTTCAAAGCGTTCTCACCTTTAATAATAACCTTCAGCTTGAGTATACATAAATTTCTCGTTTTTTAAACTTACACCACACATAATGTTGTTATATTTGATTTTAATTGCTCCTTGTTAAGGGGTTGTTATTAAATAATGAAGGTTTGCTTGACTGGTAAATCCATATTAAACAATGGGTTATTTGGAATAATGGGGAGAGTTGATACTTTTGTCCATAAACCCCATACTGTCTATTATGTTCCGTTTCTATATCTGCCATCGTCACACTCCTTATCTCAATAGATAGATATTATTACCTCCAGATTCATAGTTTGAATCCGTTTAAAATCCATTTATTTGAGGATGTAATATATGAACAAAATAATTGCCTTATCAAGTGTGGCAGCTGCATTAGTACTTGCAGGCTGCGGACCAGAAAATAAAGCAGAAGATACTGCAGCATACCCTACAAAACCTATTGAAATGATTATTCCTTTCGGTGAAGGTGGAGCCAGTGACACTTTTGCACGCAAATTTTCCACTCTGATGGCTAATGATATGTCCCAACCGATTCAGGCCATTAATAAAAAAGGAAGTAGTGGCCTTGTTGGTATGGTTTACGCCGCACAGAAACCAAACGATGGATACACCATCCTTGAAGTTACTCCATCAATGATCATTGCCGATGCTCTAGGAGTAAGTAGCGCCGTCAAGTTTATGCGTGACTTTGAACCTCTTGCCCGTATTCAGTCAGATATCTATGTTCTGTGTCTACCAGAAGGCAGTCCATTTTCCTCTTTTGAAGACTTGGTTAAATATGGCCAAAATAACCCTGTCACATTTGGTGGTGTAAGCCCTGGAGGTTTAGATGACTTAACTCTTAATGCTCTGGCAGACCAAACCGGTGTACAGATTAAGTTTATTCCTTATAAATCTGGTTCTGAAGTTAAAGCAGCGGTGCTTGGTGGTGAAGTCGATATCTACCTGGATAAGATTGTATCAGCTGTTAACTACATTAAAGATGGCAAAGTGAAGCCTGTTGTTGTGTTGAACGAGAAGCGCATCACTCAAATCGATACATTCAAAGATGTACCTACTACTAAAGAACTTGGTTATGACGTAACTATCGGGTCATGGCGTGGTTTTGTAGTTAAGAAAGGTACTTCACCTGAAGTTAAAAAGTATCTCATTGACAAAATGCAAGCGGCTTATGACACCCAGGAATACAAAGATTTTGCTGAGCTGAATTTAGTAAATATCCGCCCTGGCTATCTTGATGCAGAAGGCTTTTACAAGCAGTGGGAATCTGAATACAAGAAGTTTGATGCTGTAGCGAAGAAAGTTGGACTTAAATAAACGAGGTTTATCCAAATGGGTGAAATAATCTTTCATATATTCCTGTTAGCGGTAATGGGTTTATTTTTTAACGAATCGATGGATATCAATACGGCTCGAATGACGGACCCAATTGGTCCTGCAGGCTTCCCACAGGCCGTAATTATCCTGGCAGTTCTACTTTTGATTCCTTCACTTTATAAGGCATTTAAAGCTTATAAAGTCAGTCAGACTGAAAAGACTGGCGAAAAAGAAAGAATCAAAGAGCTTGATCCAGGCTTCCTGGCAATCCTAGCTGTTATCGTTGTATTTGTAATGGCTATTGGATACGTGGGTTTCTGGTTCGGTACAGCTATCATTATTCCTTCAGTGATGTACATCCTGAATGAAAGAAAACCAGTAAAAATGGCACTGACAACAGTCATCGGTGCGATCGCCTTTACAGTGGTATTTGGTAACGTTTTGAGTATACCCCTTCCTCGAGGAATCGGTATCTTCGAATCGGTTAGTTATCTGCTTTACTAATATATAAATCCGGAGTGAAATAATGGACATTTCGTTATTGCTGGAAGCGTTACAAGTTATCTTTGTACCCGCTAACTTTGCACTAATTATTATCGGAATGTGTCTGGGTGTGTGCTTCGGTACACTTCCAGGTATCAGTTCCTCAATGGGTATCGTGTTGATGATCCCGTTTACATACTACATGGGTATCTATCCTTCAATTATCCTGCTAGTTGCTCTGTATGCGGGTTCAGCATACGGTGGTTCAATTACAGCGATACTGTTTAATACCCCCGGCACAGCTGAATCGGTAGCGACAACGTTTGATGGCTATCCAATGTCTCAGGCTGGTAAGGCGGGTAAAGCTCTCGGCCTTGCTATGTCAGGCTCTTCATTCGGTGGTATTTTCTCAGTACTGGTTATGCTTCTTCTTGCACCAGCCCTGTCTACAATCGCGCTAGAGATCCAAAGTGCAGAATACTTTGCATTAACCCTTCTTGGTATGGCATGTATCTCTTCTGTAGGCTCAAAAAACCTTGGAAAAGCTCTGGCAACAGGACTTATTGGTATTCTCATTGCGATGGTTGGTATGGATCCAATGACAGGAGTATCTCGTCTTACATTTGGTAAGCTTGAGTTCCTTAACGGCATCGAGTACATCCCAATTATGATCGGCTCATTCGCAATGGCAGAAGTATTTAAGCAGATCATTAACCGTGCCTCTAGTGACGATAAGACTACAGGTGACACTGGTAAAGTATCTCTGGAAAGTATTAGTCTGAAAGAGTTTTTCGCTTATAAAGCAACCGTTATCAAGTCTGCTATCATTGGTACATGTGTTGGTATCCTACCAGGTACAGGCGGTTCCATTGCTTCTATCGTAAGTTACGGCGAAGCAGCTCGTTCAAGTAAACACAAAGAGCGGTTTGGTAAGGGTGCTGAAGAAGGTGTACTGGCTCCTGAAACAGCAAACAACGCAGCCGGTGGTGGTGCGATGATTCCAACTCTGGTATTAGGTATCCCTGGTTCACCAACAACAGCAATCATCCTTGCAGCGCTTGTATTACAAGGCCTGCAACCTGGTCCACAGCTGATGACTGAACAGCCTCTGCTTCTGTACTGCATCTTCTTCTCCATGCTGATTGCAAGTATCGTGGTGTTCTTCAGTGGCCGTTTCGCAGTTAAGGCATTCGCAGCAGTACTTAGATTGCCATACGGTTTGATAGCCCCAATGATTGTGATGTTCTCTATCATCGGCGCTTACGCGAGAACCAATGATGTATTCCAAATCTGGATTATGTTGGCATTCGGTATCTTGGGTTACTTTGTTAAGAAGTATAAGTTCTCTTCTGCTTCTCTAATTCTGGGTATCGTACTGGGCAACATGATGGAAGAAAGCTTCCGTCGCCAGCTATTAATATCAGATGGTGATTTCCTGTCGTTCTTCCAACGCCCAATTACTGTAGTTATCTTTATCGCGGTCCTAGCAGTAGTATTCTGGCCAATGATTGGCAATAAAATTGCCAAAGTGAAAGAAAGGAAAACAGCATCTGCATAACTTGTAGATAATCGTTAGCAATATCAGTTAAGCCGTTACATTTACATGTAACGGCTTTTTTATAATTGTCGTAATTGTTTTTATCCATTATACCCATAGTGTCTTTTTTCTTCCGATCAACCCGCTTTTAGACTCTCAAATCTCATTCCTCATTTCGCTGAAGATAGCTCTAACCCCACATTAATCCAATAAAAGAGAGGACACTATGACTCAGCAGAATATACCATGCACCCTGATGAGAGGTGGAACTTCACGCGGCCCATACTTCTTATCTACCGACCTACCGGAAGATCGTGATGCAATAGCAAAAACACTAATGACCGTGATGGGTTCTGGCCATGAACTCCAGGTCGAAGGTATTGGTGGCGGAAACAGTCTGACCAGTAAAGTAGCAATTGTCGGCCCTTCAGAGCAACCGAACGTTGATGTTGATTACTTGTTTGCACAGGTAGGCATTGAAGAGAAGAACGTCGATTTCTCACCAAACTGTGGCAATATTCTGTCTGGCGTTGGTCCTTTTGCAATAGAAAAGGGGCTTGTTGAAATTCAGGGGGATACCACCAAAGTCCGGATACGTAACGTCAACACCAACAAAATTATTCACGCTAACGTTCAGACACCAGATGGTAAAGTAAATTATCAAGGAGACACTTATATAAGTGGTGTTAATAGTCCTGGAGCACCCATCGAGCTTAGCTTTCTGGGAGTAGAAGGTGCTAAGACTGGCAAACTATTCCCAACCGGAAATACGACCGATCAGATCGGGGAGATCGAAGTAAGCTGTGTCGACGCCGCAATTCCAGTAATGATTATCGATGCAGCACAGTTTGGTAAAACTGGATATGAATCACCAGCTGAGCTTGATGCTGACACTGAATTCACACAAAAACTTGAATCTCTACGCCGTCAGGCAGGTGAAATGATGGGACTTGGTGATGTATCTGATAAAGTCATTCCAAAGCCTGTTCTGGTTGCTAAACCCGCAACAGACAGTGGCACAATCAGTGCTCGTTACTATGTACCTAAACGCTGCCACAAAGCGATTGCGGTAACAGGCAGTATTGCTATTACTATGTCTCTTTGTCATCAAGGAACAGTTAGCTCAAACCTAGTTCAGTTAGAAGACAAATTAGTTGATTGCTGTATTGAGCACCCATCTGGTTTTATTGATCTAAAAGTAGCTCGCAAAGGAGATAAAGTATCTTCAGTATCGTTAATCAGAACGGCTAAGAAAATTTTCGAAGGTAATTTGTCGCTTTAAGCTAATGTCAACAAGCCCCTGAAATAGATTCCATTCAGGGGCTCCATTAATATGGGTTAGTTCAGACCTATATATCACCTAAAAGATCAATTAGTAGTTCTTCATAAATCACCCTACTTATGCTCATTGACTGCCGGTGATTTATTGTGAGCTCTACTGAATATGCGTAGAGGTCGTCCTACTTTCCCATACTCTATATCAGCTTTAAGTTGTCCCGTTGTTGTTGCATATTCAAGATAACGTCTTGCTGTTGTTCGACTTATAGCAGTCTTATCGCTTATTTGAGCTGCAGTATAAGTCTCACCCTCACCAAAGGCTGCAACAACTTTTTGTAGTGTAATAGCATCAATTCCTTTGGGATGGGTCATTGCGTTATCTGGGGTTAAGTGTGTGTTATAGATTCTCTTAACAAATGATTGATTGATGTTTTCATCTTTTTCAATAAACACACTTCGGTTGAATTCAAAGTATCGCTCCAATGAGTTATTAATTTGCTCCAAAGAGAATGGCTTTAATAAATAGTCAAACGCACCATAACGAACTGCTGTCACAGCAGTTTCAGAATCATTTGCCGCAGTCACAAAAATAACATCTACCGGATTATCCTTAGCTCTCAGACTCTTAATTAGATCAAGTCCTAAACCATCAGGTAAAAAGTTGTCAAGAAGAATGAGCGATGGTTTAAGATGATTAATCATCATTCGTGCATCAGCTATTGTTGGTGCAATACCTACAACCTGATAAGGATAAAGACCGGAAATATGTTCCGAAAGCAAGCCAGACATTTCTTTTATGTCTTCAACTATTAAAACTGGAATTTTAAACATCTTATGTAGGTCCTGGATATGTAATTGAACGTAGGAGCAGACAATTCTCTTTTAGCGTCTGGGTTTGTTTCAAACAAACCAGCTAGTGACTATCTTTCTCAGTTACTACTAGTGTAATCAATTCATATAGCTTAAAGATTGATTTAAGCCCGTTAGCGCTAAGATATAATAAACAGTATGGTTTTTATGACCAAAATGAACTCTATCTAGCTAAGGGAAATGAGACAAGACCTCTCTTATAACCCCTTATCCAACGTTTCGTATAGGGCTAACGAATATGGGAAGCAGTATTTCTAAAATGCACTTTATAATCAAAATCATAAAGTTTACATATAAATGATCCCCTACAAATTTTATGCTCTATATTAGGTCATAGGAGGTTAATTAGGGATGAGGTAGTAATGTTTCTACAGAGACCCACACCGAACGATGATGAATCATTAGAAAGCTTCTTCATTCGGGTAGCAAACCAAAATGGGTACAGTAACGTTCAGCGCTTTCTAGTTGCTGTCAAACATTACCTTCAAGACAAAAATCATAGCCACTTCAAAACATTCCCAACTGATATTTGCCGTATCCCTGAATGGCCCCCCGTTACCGAAGAAGACATCCGACTGCGCGATTCTGCCGTTAAGCTCATGAATATGCGGAAAGAAATCGAAAATGAAATGGATACTCAGATGCAAAATTAAGCATCCAGAGCACATACGAGAGAGACTTAAAGATTACCAAAATGTGACAAAGCACTTGTCAGCTATTGATATTGTAGATAACATTCTTCTTAACGATAAGCATTATCAATATCATTAATATTACTGTGTGGGGACATCTCGTATGAAAAAGATTTTCACTCTTTCAGCCGCTTCCGTTGCTTTTGCTGCTATGACAACTCCGGTTCAGGCGGCTTCTGATGAAGTAAACGTTTACTCCTATCGCCAGCCTTTCCTGGTTGAACCTATGTTTAAGGAGTTCACTAAAGAAACCGGTATTAACGTCAATGTAATCTTCGCAAAGAAAGGTCTGGTGGAAAAACTGGTTCAGGAAGGTGAATACAGCCCTGCAGATGTGATCCTAACTACGGATATCAGTCGTCTGGTGGAACTGGAGAACAAAGATGTCGTTCAGGCGCTGGACAGTGAAGTCATCGAAAGCAATATTCCGGCTCAATACCGCGACAGCAAGGATAACTGGTTTGCCCTGACTATCCGTACCCGTAGTGTGTATTCTTCACGCAGCCGTACCGGTAAGCTTGGTGCAGGTTTCGATTACGCTGACCTTGCTGACCCGCAGTTTAAAGGAAAAATCTGTACCCGTAGCGGTAAACACCCTTACAACGTTTCTCTGGTTGCCTCTATGATTGCCCATAAAGGTGAAGCGGCGACAGAAACCTGGCTGGAAAACGTGAAAGATAATCTGGCCCGTAAACCTCAGGGCAATGACCGTGCTCAGGTGAAAGCCATTAAAGAGGGTCTGTGTGATGTCTCTCTCGGTAACAGTTACTACCTGGGCAAAATGGTCAGCGATGAAAAGCAAAAAGCCTGGGCTGACTCTGTTTATATCAACTTCCCTAACCAGAACACCACAGGTACCCACGTGAACGTCAGTGGTATGGCCATGGCAAAATACGCCCCTAATAAGGAAAATGCCCGTAAGCTGATGGAATTTCTGACTGGCAATACCGCGCAGCAGATGTATGCTGAAGTTAACTATGAGTATCCGGTTAAAGCTGGTGTAAAACGCTCTGAGCTGGTTGCTTCATGGGGTGATTTCAAGGCCGACACTCTGCCTCTGGAACAGATTGCAGAGAATCACAGTAAAGCAATTCGTCTGCTGGACAAAGTGAAGTTCGATCTGTAAGACCTCATTGTTGTCGATTGGTATAACCGGCAGGGAGAACAAACTTTCTGCCGGTTATTATAACTACATCTACCTGGTTGTATTAAATGAGAAAAAACCAACAACTGACCTTATCAGGGCTGAGCGCCGTATTGGCGTTGTGCCTTTTATTACCAGTCCTGACCATCTTTTATCTCTCTGCAGGTCAGTCTGAAGCGCTTTTTTCCCATCTGTTTTCTACCGTTCTCCCGATATACACACTCAATACCGTGATTCTGGTTGCCGGAGTCATGGGAGTCACACTTTGTCTGGGAGTTCCGACGGCTTGGCTGATGGCAATGTGCCGCCTGCCCGGAGAAAAGTTTCTGCAATGGGCCCTGGTGCTGCCTCTTGCCATGCCCGGCTATATCGCCGGTTATATTTATACAGACTGGTTTGATTATGCCGGCCCTGTCCAGTCGCTACTGCGCTCACTGACAGGCTGGAGTGCCGGGGAGTACTGGTTCCCGGATCTACGGACGCTGCCAGGCGCGATCTTTATCCTGTCTCTGGTGCTCTATCCCTATGTGTACCTGATGGCCAGAGCTGCTTTTATTGAGCAGAACCAAAGCTTATTGCAGGCAGCGCGCTTGCTGAAATGCTCTCCCTGGAGCAGTTTCGTCCGTCTTTCCCTGCCCATGGCCCGTCCTTCAATTGCTGTTGCTTTGTCTCTCGTCGCTATGGAAAGCCTGGGCGATTTCGGTACCGTCAGCTACTTTGCCGTGAGTACTCTAACCACTGCCGTCTATGATACCTGGCTGGGGTACGCGGATATCAACGCCGCAGCAAAAATATCTGCCATTATGCTGGTGGTCATCGTCCTGCTGATCAGTGCCGAACGCATGAGCCGACGCCGGCAGAAACAATTTCAGTCCGGCCACAGCAACCGTGATGACATCCGTTATCCGCTACAGGGCAAGAAGAAATGGGTGGCCCTGATCTGGTGCTGGGGACTGCTATTAGCCGCATTTATTCTTCCGGCCCTGCAGTTAGTATTGATGGCGTTGGATTATCTGACCGAGAGCTGGACCGCAGACTTCAGACAATACACGTTTAACAGCCTTAAGGTATCAATGCTGGCCGCCATGAGCGCAATCCTGATAGCTCTGATACTTAACCTGAATCACCGGCTCCGGGCAGGAAAACGAAACCTACTCTTTATGCGCCTTGCCTCGATGGGCTATGCGGTACCCGGCACCGTGCTGGCCATTGGTGTTCTTTATACTCTGACCAGGATGGATCACCTACTGAATGACGCCGCTATACAGCTTAACCTGGACAGGCCCGGACTGGTTCTGTCCGGATCGATCGCCGCTCTGGTATTTGCGATGGTGATCCGCTTTTCTGCCGTTGCCATCGGCAGTGTCGAAAGCCACCTGCACAAGATCCCACCATCACTGGACATGGCAGGCCGAAATCTGGGCTGTAATACCTCTCAGATGGTCACACGAATCCACCTCCCTCTGGTTCGCAGAGGCATTTTAATCGCCGGTCTGCTGGTGTTTATTGAATCGATGAAAGAGCTGAATGCGGCTCTGCTGCTCAGGCCATTTAATTTCGAAACACTGGCTACCTATGTTTATAACTTTGCCTCAGATGAACAGCTGGAACTGGCCGCTTTACCAGCATTATTACTGGTATTGGTCGGACTGTTTCCTCTGATCATCATTAACCGTTATCTGGAGCAAGCACACTAATGAGCCGTACCTTATCCATTGAACACTTGTTCTGCAGCTATGATCACCACAGTGTGATCCGTTCCCTTTCCCTTACCGTACAGAAAGGGGAAATCGTCTGCCTGCTGGGCTCCAGTGGCTGTGGCAAAACCACATTACTGAAAGCAATAGCCGGGCTACACCCGATTACTTCCGGTACCGTCAGACTAAGCGACACAGACCTTGACAGTGAATATGGTCATGTACCACCGGAAAAACGAAATATCGGCCTGATATTCCAGGACTACGCGCTGTTCCCCCACCTGACCGTGGCCGAAAACGTCGCATTCGGCCTGCGAGGAATATCCTCTGAAGAGAAACAAGCCATTGTTACTGAGAGGCTGGCTCTGGTTCACCTGTCTCAGCATGAACAACGCTACCCGCACCAGCTTTCAGGAGGACAGCAGCAACGGGTAGCCATTGCCCGCTCACTGGCCTGTAAGCCAGACCTCCTGCTGTTGGATGAACCGTTCTCCAACATTGATACCCAAGTCAGGCAAGGGCTGATTAAAGAGATCCGTTCTATTTTTAAAGCGCAGGGGGTCACTGCTATTTTCGTTACTCACAGCCGAGAAGAAGCATTTGCATTTGCGGATAAGATGGCCGTCATGGATCATGGGGAGATAAAACAGTTTGGCAGTGCCAGAGAACTGTATTACTACCCTACCAGCCGCTTTGTCGCTAATTTTCTTGGGGGGGGGAGCTACCTTCCGGCCCGTAAAGAAGCTGAAGGCATATTTTCTACGGTGATCGGTAACATCAACGCTTATGCCAATGCGCCCATGTCTGTCGGAGAGTCCTGCGATATTTTCCTGCGGCCCCAGCAAGTCACGATTACCCCACAGGAACAAGGTCAGGCCAGAGTGGAAGAGCAGCAGTTTATGGGCGATCACTGGCGATACCTGGTTGATCTGCAAGGGTATAAGCTATTTTCGACTTCTTCAGACCCCATTTCCGTCGGTGAATATTGCCAGTTGGAAGTGCATGACTCTGCGGCAATAGCATTTCCTGCAGAAAAATAATACTATGGCAGCGCAGAGGCTGTCATATTTTTTTCATAAATTTCTGCTTTAATTCTTGGACTTACCTTTACCATAGTCCATCTCATTTTGAACATCGCTATCACATTAGATGAAAAAACCATCAGTAACCCGCATGCACTTGAATACCAGTGGGTAAGGACACTCTACGCTGAAGGCTACGGTGATGAAGCGATTGCTCACTACATTTATACCTGCTTTGGCGGCGATATGGTCTTTGCTGAACTGTTCCGGAAAGTCGCTATGCATCAGGAGAGTATTTATGTCCTGATGCAATACCTTGGCTGTGCCCCCTCCAGCAGAGAGCTTTGATCGCAGATATACGGGCTCAATAACAAACCCGGTTACGCCCCTCCCGTTTGGCTTTATACAGAGCCTTATCCGCCCGTTTGAAAAGCGTTATAAAATCATCCCTGTCATATAGCTCGCTAACCCCAAAACTGCAGCTAAGCTGCCAGGACTGGTTAAAGGTGAGCTTCTGTATCTCTTGCCGGATGCGTTCGGCTTTTTGTACTGCCTCTTCCAGGGTGGAGTCAGGCATCAGAATCACAAACTCATCACCACCATACCGCCCGAGCAAATCCGTCTTACGCAGCTTAAGCCTTGCAGTCTGGGATATATGTGTCAGAGCCTTGTCACCTTCGACATGCCCCAAAGCATCATTAATCGATTTAAAGTTATCCAGATCAAAGACGATCAGAGCAAGAGAGCTTCTTTCTGTATGGCTTTTCATCACCTCAAACTGTGCCTGATGCACAAGGTGATCCCGTGATGCCACCCCGGTTAGGTTATCGGTGAATGCGCGGTGCCTCAGGATCTGATTATTCGCTAGCAAAGAGGGAATGGAAAGGTAGAAGAACGCGCTGGCAGCGACAATGCAAATGGCAAACTGATAAACAATTACATGATCCATCAACCCAAACAGATTGACCAGAAAAGCGACACAAAAACTGAACAAAGCAACGCTAATCGCGATTCGTACCGGGCTTTCGGTATAAGAGATCCACATCACCGGAATCAACATAACGAAAATAGCAAAGTTAGTTTCAGGGACTGTATACCGGTAGGCAACTAACATTACCGCCGTCAGCAGCACACAGCAGATCAACAATTTTGCAGCGAATCGATCAGATTGATTGATATCTGAAATATCGCGCAGCTCTCCAATCCAGAACTGAGATTGAGGGTAAACGCGACTGAGAATAGCAACAAAAACAGGTCCCATGGCAATCACTCCGGCCATATCCCCAACCCAAAAAGGCATCCAGGCTGCGACAATATCCGAATAGCTCATCAAACCGGTGAACACCAGGCCGTATAAAATCGAAAAAGTCGCCACCAGTGTACTGATCACCGCCACGATCAAAAAGATGAGCACCAGAGCGGGTAACTGACTAACTCTATGGTTAGCCAATCGTTTTAAAATATAAGTAGCGATAAAATACGGGATGATATGGGTGATGGAAAAAACCATACCAGCAATAAATAACTCCGGAATGGTACGGTCCAGGTGATAAAGAAACCCCGCCCAAATGGTCGAGATAATGCCACAAACGACGAGCGCCGGTACAATACGTACCCCAACGACCAAAAGCGCCGCGAAAGTCAGCCCGGCCGGAGGAAACCAGACACTGGCATGGTTTACGTACTCAACCACATAAGCTAAAAACCAGACACCAAGCCAAGCCACAACAAATACCAATGACTGCACCCAAGCTCGTTGCTTAATACTCTTAGTTAAACTGTGTCCCAGAGCCGATAAACCCGTTACCACTACATTCACCTACAATAATCCCGTCAGAAAATTATTATTTATTCAGCTTTCGTTCTTTCCCAGCCCTGACAGTCTCTTCGATTAAAGTTGATATTGAGTGAATAATCAAGCGTTCTCTATATGTGAGCCGCTTTAGCGTCTGCTCGGCAGACAATAAAAAAGCCCGGCATATCAAGTCCGGGCTCAGGTGACAAGAACTATTAACTATCGGAGTAAGGAGTCCAGTTAACAGCCAGCTATGCGTACCTTAATTCAGTACTGAGTCTTAACTTGTCGGCGGCCAAACCAATAGGTGTTAAGTCAGCACAAAGGCAGCCATCAGGCTGCCTGTATTATTGTTATCCTTTCACACCGCCCGCTGTCAGGCCACCAACAAGCCAGCGCTGCGCTAATAAGAATACGACGGTAATAGGTACTGCAGACAATACCGCTGCCGCCGCGAAATCACCCCACAGGTAGTTCTGTGGATACAGATACTGCTGCATACCTACTGCAAGCGTATACTTGTCCACATCAGTTAGCAAGAGTGTTGCGACCGGTACCTCACCAACAACCATAATGAAGGAAAGAATGAACACAACCGCCAAAATTGGCACTGACAGCGGCAGAAGTACCAGACGGAATGCCTGCCATAGCGTCGCACCATCCAGTGCTGCCGCTTCTTCCAGAGAGCCATCGATGGATTCAAAGTAACCCTTGATAGTCCATACATGAAGTGCTATCCCGCCAAGATAAGCGAAGATAAGGCCACCGTGGGTATTGATACCGAGGAACGGGATGTACTGTCCAAGCTTATCAAACAGTGCATACAGAGCCACCAGTGCCAGTACCGCCGGGAACATCTGGAAAATCATCATCGCTTTCAGAATCGTGTTTTTACCACTAAACTTAAGGCGGGCAAACGCATAAGCCGATGTGGTAGACAGCGTTACAATAAACAGTGATGAGATACCGGCAATTTTCACCGTATTCCACAGCCACAGCAGAACCGGGAAAGGTGGTTTTGTTATCGTACCGTCATCATTCGTTACCGCAAATCCAAAGGCCAGTTTCCAGTGCTCCAGTGACGGATGTTCCGGGATCAGGCTCCCTGTTGCAAAGTTACCTTCACGGAAGGAAATAGCCACAATCATCAACAGAGGGAAGATAATCAGTGACAGGAACATGCACAGACCAATATGGGTCGCCCATACACGATATTTCAGATTCTTACCTTGTACCATTGCCATGATTATTACTCCTTAATCTTGTTGTGGTTTAGCGAAGTGCAGGTTAATCAGTGCCAAAGCACCTACCAACAGGAAGATCAGTGTTGCAATCGCACTCGCCAGACCAAAGTCCTGACCACCGCTACCTTCAAAAGCGATTCGATATGTGTAACTCACCAGCAAGTCTGTATAACCGGCCGGCTCTGTAGTACCGATCATGTTCGGGCCACCAGACGTTAACAGGTAAATCATTACAAAGTTATTGAAGTTAAATGCAAAGCTCGCAATCATCAGTGGCGTCAGCGGCTTCATCATCATCGGCGCAGTAATACGGGTAAAATTCTTCAGTGGGCCCGCACCATCAATAGCCGATGCTTCATACAAATCGTCCGGAATAGCTTTCATCAGACCCATACACAGAATCATCATGTAAGGGAAGCCCAACCAGGTGTTAACAATAATCACCATGGTTCTTGCCATTACCGGGTCAGAGAACCAGTTAGGACTTAACCCGAACATGGCCTGAAGAACCACATTGATCTCACCAAAGCTCTGGTTAAACAAACCCTTAAAGATCAGAATCGAGATAAACGCCGGAACCGCATAAGGAAGAATCAGTAATACTCGATAAATAGCACGGCCTTTCAGCTCTTCCCACTGGACAAGACTCGCGAGTACCAAACCAATAATGGTAGTGAGTACAACGGTCAGCAGAGAAAATACGATGGTCCAGATAAAGATAGCGATAAACGGTTCCTGAATACCTTCGTCCTGCCATACCCGCTCAAAGTTCGCGGTGGCAACGTTAACGATAAACCCAGGGGAAATGGTATTGCCGATAAATGCACCAGTGTCGTCAACAGGCTGGTAATAACCCACTGCCATATTCGGCATTAACGTTTCACCCGTTTTATTATTGATTAGGGTTTTTCCGTCAGCCTGAAGCGTATAAAGAGGGACAACAGAGGCAAACTTACGTAAACCACTCATGCGAATAACCGACCCATCAGGCGTTCTCAGATTAAGATCACTCAGAACACTGCGGTTCTTAATAATGGTCTTAATCTGCGCTTTTTCACCGTCAACGGATGGGACAGGGGAAAGATCTAAATCCGCTTCTGTTAAGCTGTCCAACTGGACTTCCCGGGTCGCTAAAACCTGCTCACCCTTTGTAATCACCAGCCGGTAGCCAGCCTCTGTTTGATACAGAGTGAAAGGATAACTTTCACCACTTTGGTATGTTCTGTCCAGCAATACCTGCTGCGCGCGCCCCAGCTCCAGCTGGTTTTTCGCACTGTAATTGGTAAATGCCAGATTTACAGTGTAAAGCAGAGGGAAAAGAATAAATAGAATCATCCCCGCCATACCCGGATAGATATAACGATGAGCGTATGTTTTTTTACTGCCGAAAATATAGATGGCTAATGCGGTAAGTACCACAGTGAGCATTGCAAATGCCAGCTCACCACGAGAATACATTAGAACAGTCGCGTAACCGTTAATAACACCGACTGCTGATAATAGTGCCCACTTAAGAAACACTTTTTGACCTAGTGGTGCATCGTCGGATGCGACCACACCTGAACCTTGAACTGACTGCATAGAATCAAACCTGCTAGCGATAAGGAAAATGAAAATTAGGTCGAAGTTGCCTTCTTCCCAAAAGTAGAACTAATAGGGTAAATTTGCTTATCTCACTCTCTTCATGCTCATATCCTTTTGAATTATTTTTACTACGGGGCTATCCGGAACGATGAGCCTTAGGGTTGAGGTACATCATCTATAATAATAGGCACTACATCATCCTCCTAATTACTACGCCCCCATAACAACCCGTTAATTTCGTGATCTCCGTCGTTAACACTTTCCGATCACCGTCACAAAAAATATACAATATGTGACACATGACACACTTGAATGGATGCATTTTTTTGAAGTTGATCTAACTTTCCTTCTCACCCCTCTATCTTACTCCTCCTTTTCTACTCCCCCCGAAATTAATTCTTTCGGGAGGATGTTCGGGCTTATCATTTTCAGCAAACTACAGCTATCCAAGAGTGGATAGATAGAACCCTTACCAGCTCTCTGGCGTTCAGATACTTGTTATCTGTTCACTGAGAATAACGCTGGATTTACATTGCCGCGTGAGTTGATATACACATTTGAATCTATCGTTTACGGGGGAGAGTTCAATTGTGAGGGGAGGATTAACTCACCTTTGGCAACACGGTGGGTGGTGTCGACCTAGCCTGTAGGCACCACCCTTTTTTTAACTTTTATTCAACAAATAACGTATGATTATCAGGATTGTTTATTTTTCAAATTTATATCGTTTGAAGATTGAAACATAAACAACCCCGAAACGGTTTTCTAGAATTACCGGTCACCATACAATAACAGGCTCTTAGTGAAGTATCGTCTTCTAGGTGAGTCGGAACAGATAAAAATTATTGAGGACAAACTACATGGCAAGTGTAACGCTTAAGAACGTATGTAAAGCATATGATGACGTGTTGATTTCAAAAAACGTCGACCTGGAAATTAAAGAAGGCGAATTTGTTGTGTTCGTTGGTCCGTCAGGCTGTGGTAAGTCAACACTGCTACGCTGTATTGCAGGCCTGGAGGACATTACTTCTGGTGACTTGTATATTGGTCAGGAACGAGTCAATGATATCGAGCCATCGAAACGTGGCGTAGGTATGGTATTCCAGTCATATGCACTTTATCCCCACCTGAATCTGTACGACAACATGTCTTTTGGTATGAAGCTGGCAAAAGCTGATAAAAAGGATATTGACCAGCGCGTTAATCATGCAGCCGACGTTCTACAGTTAACCCACCTGCTGGATCGACAGCCAAAAGCATTGTCTGGTGGCCAACGTCAACGTGTTGCGATTGGCCGTACTCTGGTATCACAGCCAAAAGTATTCCTGCTGGATGAGCCCCTGTCTAACCTGGATGCCGCATTGCGCGTAAACATGCGTAGTGAAATCACCAAACTGCAGCGTAAACTTGGCTGTACCATGATTTACGTAACGCACGATCAGGTGGAAGCGATGACCATGGCAGACAAAATTGTCGTGCTTGATGAAGGCCGCGTGGCACAGGTAGGTCGTCCGCTGGAGCTGTACCACTACCCTGAAAACCGTTTTGTTGCAGGCTTCATTGGCTCTCCGAAAATGAACTTTATGAGTGTTCAGATTGAAGATGTTGAGGCAGAACGCGTCATGGTGCAATTGTCCAATGGTGAAACCTTCTGGATTCCAGTAGATGGTACGACAGTGAACAAAGGAGACCGGATGTCACTGGGTATCCGCCCTGAACACCTGATCAGCGCAGATGTTGGCGACGGCACCATTGAAGGTGATGTGCAAATTGTAGAGAAACTTGGTAACGAAACTCAGGTTTACCTGCACCTTGACGGCGCTGACGCTGACGTTATCTACCGGGTACCAGACACTCTGAATGTTGAAGTTGGTGACAAATATTCTATCGGTCTGCCAGCTAACCGCTGCCACCTTTTCCACAGCAACGGTGATGCATGTCGCAGACTGTACAAAGAACACGGCGTAGACTAGATTCCAGCCAAGTTACTAAGGGCTCCTGAAGCCCTTTACTACCCAAGCCCTCGGACTGTTGCTGAGGGCTTTTTCTTGACGGTCATTCTGCTAACATCTTAAAGACCGTAGGTTTTTGCCATAATCCTGCCTATAATGACATTCTCTTTTTATTCACCTGAAAAATATAAGTGACAGTGAATACTCACCATGACAGAGCAGCAGTTTAAACAGGGTATCGCCGCCCACCTGAAAGAGATCCGAAAGCAACGTCAACTGAGTCTGGATGCCGTGGCCAGGTTAACCGGTGTCTCTAAAGCCATGTTGGGGCAAATTGAACGTGAAGAGTCCAGCCCGACTATCGCGAAACTCTGGCAAATCGCATCCGGACTGGAAACGTCATTCTCAGCCTTTTTCACTCAGACTCCGGAACCGGATACACAACAGTATTTTCCAGATCCGGATATGACGGTGAAGTCGATTTTTCCGTACAGCCCTACCGTCAATTACGAAATCCATGAAATCACGCTGACGAACCATCATTGTCAGATGTCCGATGCTCATGCCCTCGGCGTGATAGAGAGTATTATTGTTCTGGAAGGAGAAATGGACGTGCTGAATAATGGCTGCTGGGAAAGGGTTAAACAGGGTGGCAACCTGCGCTTTTATGCCGATCAGCCCCATGGTTATAAAGCCGTTACGGAAACTGTAGTCTTTCAGAATATCGTCAGTTATTAGGGTATATTTCGAGCCGGCACGAATAATGCCGGCTCTTTTATCATCAGGTTAGGCCCGAAGTGGCTGCCTTTGAAATTCTGCATTGTCTTTACTTGAACGGACCTCAAACAGGTCTTGCTCTAAGTGTAATACCTTACTGGTTTGCAATAAAATCTCTTGGTTCAGCTCTGGATTTTCATCTAAAGACAAACCGTAGGATGGGATCATTTCCTTAATCTTATCTTTCCATTTGTCTGAAGACATCTGACTGGCAAAGCAATATTCCAGTAACTCCAACATAATTGCAGCAGAGACTGAAGCACCAGGTGATGCGCCCAGAAGCGCCGTCAGGCTTCCGTCCTCTGCGTGGACAAGTTCTGATCCAAGATGCAGTTCTCCACCCTTACCTGATACACTTTTAATAATTTGTACACGCTGACCCGCTTGCCACAACGTCCAGTCTTCCACTTTTGCCGTTGGGTAAAACTCACGCAGGGCATCCATACGATCCTCTGTACTTTGAGTTAACTGGCCGACAAGGTATTTAATAAGATCGAAACTCTTCAGACCCACTTGAGTCATAGGCAGCAAATTCGACGGGGTCACAGAACCAAACAGGTCAAACAAAGAACCATTTTTCAGGAACTTACTTGAGAAGCTTGCAAAGGGGCCAAACAGAACGACCTCTTTTCCATCGATAATGCGAGTATCCATATGCGGAACAGACATCGGTGGCGCACCCACTGGTGCTTTACCGTATACCTTAGCGCGATGTGCTTTAACGATGTCCGGATTCTCCGTCACCAGAAACTGACCACCAACAGGGAAGCCGCCATAACCATTCGCTTCCGGAATACCTGATTTTTGCAAGAGAGTGAGCGATGCACCGCCTGCGCCGATAAAAACATATTTAGTATGTACGGTACGCGTGGTGCGATTCACAAGATCTTTCACCTTTACCTTCCAGGTGCCGTCCGCCTGACGCTTCAGTGAACGCACTTCATGTTTGGTGTTCAGTGTGAAATGTTCATTCTGAGCAAGGATGTCGGCCATGTGATGGGTGAGCGCACCGTAATTGACATCGGTACCGAAGCGGGAGCGAGTCGCTGCAACTGGCTGGGATGGATCCCGATTTTCCATGAGCAACGGTGCCCAGGCTTTAATGTGATCGGCATCTTCGGAATACACCATGCCATCGAAAAGAGACGTTGTGCGAAGTAATTTAAAGCGCTTACGCAGAAACTCTACATTCTTCTCGCCCGAAACAAAACTCATATGAGGGGTGCTGTTAATAAAAGAACCCGGGTCTTTAATCAACCCTTCCTGAACCAAATATGACCAGAACTGACGCGATAGCTGAAACTGTTCGTAGATCTCGACGGCTTTACCCATCTTTACTTCGCCGTCCGGGGTTTCTGGTGTGTAGTTGGACTCTGCTAGTGCAGAGTGCCCAGTGCCGGCATTATTCCATCCATTAGAGCTCTCTTCCGCGACCTTATCCAGACGCTCAAACATCTCTATTGTCCAGTTTGGTTCTAACTGCTGGATAAAAGTACCGAGCGTAGCGCTCATAATACCTCCCCCGATTAGAACGACATCGACCAGTTTTTCTGTTGCATTCGCACTCAACTGGTTAAATCCATTTTGACCAGAAACCTTATTCATGGGACTTTAATCTCTCTCAATAACAAATATTTATAATGAGTATTTACCCGCTCTTTATTTGTGGTTATCACCGGATAACCACGGAATCTTATTTTTAATTGGTGTTATATTTTGAACGGGAACCGTTCTGGGAAATACTCTGTTTCCAGAACCGAAAATGTGTTTTAGGTAGTTTAGTTGATAACTACATCACTACATCACTACATCGGGCGCAAGTGTGCCACATTTTTGGTGTATTTTTAAGCAAAAAAAGAGCACACCTTCATTAAGGCCTGTTGATCTGATATTCAGAGAAAAGACCATATGGCGTTCCCTCCACAACCTGACGCCATGTCAATCACATGGTCTTCCATTTAACAACACTACATTGATAATAAACCAATAAAACTCACATTTATCTTTAATACGGTAAGTAATACATTAGCACCACAGACACTTGCTATGCTCCCGGATTAGGATAAACATTATGAACAGCCAACTGCTCACAAAACTACTTTCTTCAGACTCGATTTTTGCACCTCTGGTGCTTAGAGTACCTCTTGGATTGATTCTTGCGTCTCACGGATCCCAAAAGCTGTTTGGCTGGTTGGGTGGCTACGGGCTCGAAGGCACCGGACAGTGGATGGCGAGTATCGGATTTGAACCTGGCTTTCTGATGGCTTTACTGGCCGGTAGCGCTGAATTTTTCGGTGGGCTGGCACTGTTTCTTGGCCTGCTGACTCGACCTGCTGCCGTTGTGACCGCATTTACCATGGCGATGGCAATGACAGTACATATTGGCAACGGTTTGTTTGTGACAAATAACGGTTATGAATTTGCGCTTATTCTGCTTGTTGCCTGTTTGTCTCTGGCTTTCCAGGGCGCTGGTCGCGTTTCCGTTGATTACCTGCTTGCTAAACGTTTAGGTCTGCACCCTACATCTCTACCAGTCACTAACTAATAAATGATTAAGGCGTGGCAGGTAATACATACCTTGCCTGCCACTCCAATCACATCAGACAACCGTTTGAATAACTTCCCATCAAAAGCGCATAATCACGCACATTACTTCTTTTACAGGTAATCCCACCGCAAAGCACTAACCTGGTGCAAAAAATCACACTATTGACCAAAAACAACTCAACCCTATTATTTCCCTCCAGACAGCCTCTCACCACACGAGCATAAAACCAGACAAACAAAGCAAATACAGCATTAATATCTACATACATGCCAATATAAAAGATATAAAACCACACCCAAAATCATTAAATTTGGCATGTATGTTGTATTCGATTGATATGAACACGCTGACAATTAACGACACGTTTTTAAGGAGACTAGCATGTTTGAATTAACGACTTTGGATACTTCGGAACCTCCTCACCCTGCTTCTGGTCCGGAGGCTATCAGCCACACAAAAAATACCATTGAAAAGAGTATCACCACCCATTTTTCTCAACCATTTTCAAGACCTATAATCTTTTCGGGGTTTTCTTCTCTCGCAGAAAAACTGAGCGAGCAATACGATATTACCTATGTTGATAAGGATCAGAAATCCTCTTTAAAAACGCAAAAAGTAGTACAAGGAGATGTGCTGGAATTTATCTACTTCAACGCTTCACCTTGCCTGGTTATTTCAAGTACGACCAGTGCCAACTGGCACTACGCTTTCCAGTTGGATAAGTTAACGAAAGCGGTTGAACGTAATAAATATAAGCTGGTACTGATCGAGTTTTATGATGCGGACGCAATAAAAGTCAGTCGCAGTATAAAAGCGGATTTGACCCCGGATTGTACGGAGTGGCAACTGGATGGTGTTACAGAGAAAAACGCAGCCTATGGTCACTCTGTAGCCGATATTAAAGGCTGTTCGGTTAACGAAAACAATGAAATCAAAACGAAGCTGGGGGTCTACAATAAACAGAACCTGCTCGCTTATTTCAAACGTCAGCTTCCTATGTATGATGTGGAAGTTCACTCGACACTGATTCCATTTGATCCAAGCTTTACTATCGCGATCAAAGAGAAGAAAGTGCACTACTGAAAATAACCGTAAGCTAGCTCCGAAAAACGCGTAATAAAGAAGCCCGAAATATTCGGGCTTCAATATTTTAATTTTCAAATAAAACAGACCATTACGGCAAAACCGTCAGTGCCTGTTCAAGTGTCACGCTACTGCCATCAGGGTTGGTCACTGTGATATCCCAGTACCGGGCACGTGGCGGCCCTCCGGCTTTGGCAAGCACGCTCGCCGTAATCGTTTGTCCATCAGCCGAAACCACCACACCGCTCACTTCCGGTGTCGGACCACTGCCTCCGCTGAAACTGATATTGGCACCATTCAGAAAACCACTGCCAGATACAGTAAGCTCAACAGAGGAGCCACTATTGATGGTATCAGGAGTCATGCCGGAAATAGTCAGTCCGGGATCAACAGGCTGAGTAACCGATACCGTCTTACTGACAGAGTCCGATGCTCCGTCATTGTCGGTAACCGTCAGTGTCACGGTGTAGTTACCCTGAGCGGTATAAGCATGGACCGGCTGTTGTTCAGAAGAGCCATAACCGTTACCAAAATCCCAACTCCACCCCACAATACTACCGTCAGAATCAACAGAGTTATCGGTAAAGGTACAGACCAAATCCGAGCAACTGAACCCAAAGTCTGCATTCGGGGCAACATTATTGCTGTCACCGGTACTGACCAGCACCGGCACGATACTGCTTACATCCAGCAAGGGTTCCTGTTTACCGTCACCAGAATCATCGGTCCAGTCATTATTACTGGCGGCCACCAGCCCACTGAATACAGCCGCAACACCATTTCCGTCAGTTGGAGGATTCGCACCACTCACTAACAGAGCCGCGGCCCCGGCAACATGCGGTGCCGCCATCGAAGTGCCACTAAGCACACCATAAGAACCATATTCAAGAGGAACCGTTGAATTAATACAGGAGCCCGGAGCGGCGATATCGACAGCACTACCCCAGTTACTGTAGTAAGCCAGTGTATCGTCTTCCCCGGAGTAACAACCTGACTGAGCCAGATACCCCGGTAATCCGTCAAAATCTTCTAGTGCCGATACGGTAATCGCACTCGGTACAAAAGCAGGAGAATAATAATTTGCATCATCACTCTCGTTACCTGCTGCCACTACAACGACAACCCCATTCGCCACCGCACTATCAATAGCATCTTTAAAGGCTGTACTGACTCCGGGTCCACCGATACTCATGTTAATGACTTCAATATCACCATGGTCGATGACCCAGTCAATACCCGCAATAATACCGGAGTCATAACCAGAACCGCCTGAATCCAGAATTTTAACCGCCCAGAGCCGCACACCCGGAGCCACACCGACCACGCCGACATTATTATCCAGTGCGCCAATAATACCAGCGACATGCGTACCGTGATAATGGTCATCATCACTGCTGACATTAGAATCACAGTAATAGGTACGTCGCCATGGAGGACCACCACCCGTAGTTTGCAGACAGTTCGCGCCACCCACGACATTTAAATCTCCATGCTGGAAATCTATCCCCGTATCCAACACAGCGACATCGCTGTCTACCCGGAAATCATCAACCGCATCAATACTCAGAGCAGCGTTACTGTCAGCAAATATTCTTCTGATGCCGGATGGAACAGATTGAGCAGACAACGTAACCTGCCGGTCAGGTTCGATATAATCCACATTAGGATTGTTTATGATGCCTGTTACCGCCTGGGGAGGAACGGTAATGGAGAAACCACTGAACACATGCTTATAAATATACCCCACCCGACCATGAGTCGTTGTGGCAACCTCTCTGGCTACCATTTCTGAGCCAGTTCCCGCTTTCAGAACCACAATATATCGTTCTGATGGAGGATTCTCTGCTGCCATCAACAAGCCCGGCCAAAAAAGGCAACTTAATAACACATAGATAAGAGTCCGCAACATGCTGATACTCCTTTATCCTGGGTAATAGTATGTCTGTAAAAACAGACCCGTTACCTGAATTCTAGTGTAAATACCAAGGAGTAATGCCAGGAGAACAGCCGCTTTCCAACCGTTCCGGATAAACGGTAAGAGCTTTTATCAGAAAAAACAGATAAGTAACATTGAGTTAATAAGCACTTATAAAACCAGACACTTATACTGATAGAAATGCAGACAAGGCACAATAAATTGTGCCTTGTCTTAAAGATGAGAATAAAATTGAGAATTAAACGCCAGCACGTTTCAGCAGACCAGCCATCAGAGGAGAGCTGGTTCGCACCTGCTTCGACTTATTCTGCAGAGCCTTAGCAAGGTTGCCATCACCAATATTCTTCGCGATATATGCCATAGAATGATAGAAATTCCCTCCGGTTGCGCTCGACTTTTCCTGTTGTAACGGAGACAACAACTGAGACATCTCTGATCCGGTCATTTTTTGCTTAATCGCATAAGCTTCAACAGAGTTGAGCAATCGATCAAAATCTTCCGTTGCTTCTGTGCTCTCCGCACCCAGCTTTTTCATCTCTTTCAGGTTACGTCTGCGAATTTGTTTAATCACAAAACGAGGGGTATTCAGTTTCTTCACACCAAAATACCCGGCAGCAGCCACAAGAAGAATTCCACCGAACGTATAACCCCAACCGGAGTTAAGCGTATCTAATACAGTCTGCATTATTGGTGTGGTGTTGGTTACATTTGTTGATACATCAGACATCAATCATTCCAGCCTTTTACTTACTACTTCAAAATACCCATTGGTAACGTACATTGCCCTGATAAGACCCACATTGCTATACATCAGGGTTTTGCTATTTAGCAATGTGTCTGTTACTCATTTCTTGGGATGACCCGACCACAATACAAAGGGAATGGAAAAATAAATAGGACTTTATATACAAAAGTGAGAAGTTGGTTACGAAACAATTGAACGAAAGCGTCCCATGTTTGTTTTCTGCACCAAAAGCATAGTGATCGTTACATATACCACGGTTCAATGATGACTATTCATCATCGACATTCGACCAGGCCAGTACACCGCGTACGGCGCGTCTCCAGCCGTTATAACGCTGAGCTTGTTTCTCCTGATCCTGAGCCGGAGTAAAGATTCTGTCGATTTCAGCCTTACCGGACACTTCTTCGAGGCTGCCCCAGAAACCCACCGCCAGACCAGCCAGATAAGCCGCCCCTAATGCGGTGACTTCCGTTACCTTAGGCCGTAGTACATCGGTCTGCAGAATGTCAGACTGGAACTGCATGAGGAAATCATTGGCCACAGCGCCGCCATCCACTCGCAGTGACGCCAGCTTAATGCCAGAGTCTGCCTGCATAGCGTCAATCACATCCCGGCTCTGATACGCAATACTTTCCAGTGTGGCCCGGATAATGTGATTCACCCCGGTACCACGGGTCATTCCGACGATCGTACCTCGGGCATAGGCATCCCAGTATGGCGCGCCCAATCCGGTAAAGGCCGGCACCACATACACACCGTTAGACGACTCCACTTTGGTCGCGAAATATTCAGAATCTTTCGCATCAACCAGCAGTTTCATTTCGTCCCTCAGCCACTGAATCGAAGCTCCGCCCATAAAGACAGACCCTTCCAGCGCATACACCACTTCACCTTTCGGCCCACAACCCAGCGTGGTCAGCAGACCATTTTTTGAGGTCACTTTTTCTTTACCGGTATTCATCAGCAGAAAACAGCCCGTACCATAGGTATTCTTCGCCTGACCCGGTTCCACACACATTTGCCCGAACAGCGCCGCCTGCTGATCCCCGGCAATACCTGCAATAGGAATACGGGTTCCCCCTTTACCACCGATATTGGTTTTGCCATAGATTTCTGAAGATGCCCTTACGTCCGGCATCATTGATAGCGGAATATCCAGCTCTTCTAGGATTTTTTCATCCCATTGCAGCGTATTTATATTGAACAGCAGGGTGCGGGAAGCATTCGTATAATCCGTCACATGCACCCGGCCCTGGGTCATTTTCCACACCAGCCAGGTATCAACCGTGCCAAACAAGAGCTTACCAGCGTTCGCCTGCTCTCTGGCACCTTCTACATTATCCAGAATCCACTTCACCTTAGTACCGGAAAAATAAGGATCCAGCAGCAGACCGGTGTTTTCTCTGACGTAATCCTCAAGACCCGCTCTGGTTTTCAGTTCAGCACAAATATCGGCGGTACGACGGCACTGCCAGACAATGGCATTATAAACCGGCTGGCCCGTTTCTTTATTCCAGACAATCGTGGTTTCACGCTGGTTCGTAATACCAATACCGGCCACCTGATCTGACCGGATACCTTTCTGTTCAAGGGCTTCAATCAGGGTCGAACTTTGGGTGGCATAAATTTCCAGAGGGTCATGCTCTACCCAGCCGGCTTCCGGATAGATCTGAGTGAACTCACGCTGAGCCACACTGACAATATTGGCATCGTGATCCAGCACAACGGCTCGTGAACTCGTGGTCCCCTGATCAAGGGCAACGATATATTGATTATTCATTGGTAGATCCTTGTTTCACTCTGGAGAGTTTGCGGTTTACTCACAATAAAACCAACCCAGAGCTGACATAAAATAGAATAACCAGACATTTATTATTTTATGCTGATTTATCCATTGGAATAATCAGCATATCAACATCTATAACCTCAGTATGGCAACCAAGATGTGCTTATAACTCATAATACATTCTCCATATCGGTTGTCAGGTAATTACAATTTAAGCGTAGTCGTTAATTTAGAATCTTATAAACTTTATTTAATTATTAATTAGTTATGATGTATATGAACTTCAAATTAATGAAATATATCATCTATCTTGGGGATGATTTTTTAATATAAGGGATGCTAGGGCACGCCCTAGATAAGTACGGCATGGCAGTAGTGCCTGAACTTGGTTCAATACCAGTGTCAATATCCTGCCTTCTGGAAAAATCCATCAGATATGCGAACCTTTCTCATTCATAGACACATTTTTAGTGCCACACTATAAAGATGAACTCTACTGGCGAGGTGGCAATGAAACCGACAGTACACTATGAAACCGACGTTGTTATCATCGGTGGCGGCGCAACAGGCACCGGCATAATGCGCGATTGCGCACTACGGGGTATCGACTGTATTTTACTGGAAAAAGACGACCTGGCATCCGGTACCACCGGACGCAACCATGGTCTGCTCCATTCAGGTGCCCGATACGCAGTGACCGATCAGCATTCAGCCAGAGAGTGTATACAGGAAAACCGGATACTGAAGAGCATCGCCCGGCACTGTGTTGAAGACACCTCTGGGCTGTTCATCACTCTGCCGGAAGATGACCCCGGTTTTCAGGGAACCTTTATTAACGCCTGTGCGTCCGCCGGTATTGAAACAGAGCAGCTTTCCCCTAAAGAAGCGCTCGCGTTAGAGCCAAATGCCAACCCTGGATTGACCGGAGCCGTGAAAGTACCGGACGGCACTCTGGATCCTTTCCGGCTGTGTGCTTCCAACGTACTGGATGCCAAAGAACACGGTGCCCGCCTGTTCAGCCATACAAGGGTCACCTCCCTGATCCGGGAGCGGGATCAGATCATCGGTGTCAACTGTATGCATGCCAGCACCAGACAGACCTTTCAGGTATTTGCCCATGAAGTGATCAATGCCGCCGGGATCTGGGGACAAGGCATCTGCGAATATGCCGATCTGGATATTAAAATGTTCCCGGCCAAAGGCTCACTCCTGGTCCTCGACTACCGAATCAACAACCTGGTGATCAACCGCTGCCGCAAACCATCAGATGCGGATATTCTGGTGCCGGGGGATACGATTTCACTGATTGGCACCACTTCAGAAGAGATTGACTACGACAAAATAGATGACCTGCATGTCACCGCCAGAGAAGTCGATTTGCTGCTGGAAGAAGGCATTAAGCTCGCCCCTATCATGGAAAATACCCGGGTACTCAGAGCCTATGCCGGTGTTCGTCCCCTGGTCTCCCTCGGCAGTGACAGTAGCGGACGGAGTATCAGCCGCGGTATTGTTTTGTTGGACCATGCTGAACGTGACGGTCTGAAAGGCTTTACCACGATCACCGGTGGTAAACTGATGACCTACCGTCTGATGGCAGAACAGGCTACCGATGTGGTTACCGGAAAACTCGGTAATACCACCCCTTGCACTACCCATAAAATCCCGCTTCCCGGCTCGGTGGAGTCACCCAAACAGGTCAGAAAAAATGCCAGTATCGCTAAACCAGTGTATGAATCCGCCATTGACCGCCACGGCGAACGGGCGCTTTCTTTCCTTTCCGAACAGCCCAAAAGCCAGACCATCATCTGTGAATGTGAAATGGTCACTGCCGGTGAAATCGAATATGCGATAAAAAAACTCGATGTGCGTAATCTGATCGACCTCCGCCGCCGAACACGGCTGGGCATGGGCCCGTGTCAGGGTGAACTCTGCGCCTACCGCGCCGCCAGCCTGTTTGAGGAATACGGTAGCCAATCCGGGTATGACTCCGGGCAGATGCTGGTCGAATTTCTGGAAGAGCGCTGGAAAGGTACCAAACCCATATTCTGGGGAGACGCACTCAGGGAGGCCGAATTCAGCTACTGGATATACGAAGGGCTGTTTGGTTGTAGTCATCTGACAGCACCACCCTCATCAGAACAACATACCAACAGGCAAAAAAACAAGAAAGAGGGGCAGGAATAGTATGCTGAATTATGATGTTATCGTTATTGGCAGCGGCATAGCCGGCTATTCCGCCGCCCTGAGATGTCTGGAACAGGGTCTGCGTACCGCCATTATCAGCAGCGGACAAAGCGCCCTGCATTTTTCATCCGGTTCCATCGATCTGTTATCCCACTCACCGGTCACCCATGAGCCAGTGCGGGATCCCTGGCAGGAAATCGAGAACTTGCCGGCCACGCTTCCACACCACCCGTATGCCAGGCTGGGTATAAGGGCAGTTCGTAATGGACTGAGCTGGTATCAGTCTCTGATGGACAAACAGGGGCTGCCGATGAGCAGCCTGAACTCACAGGAAAACCACTATCGGATCACGACTCTGGGAACGCTGAAATCAACCTGGCTTTCTCAGCCGTTTGTGAAGAAAATCGATGTCGACTTCCGCAATACCAGCCATATCAAACGGATTGTGATGATTTCTATCGACGGGTTCAGAGACTTTCAGCCCCAAATAGCTCAGGGAAACCTCCAGCATAATAATGCGTTTAACGATATCCCGGTTAAAACAGCGAAAGTGACGCTTTCCGCGTTCAGCAGGGTAAACCGGAACCCGCATGATTTCCGCTCCATCGATATTTCCAGAATTCTGCGTGACGACAACCCGTTTAAGGAATTCGCCGACCAACTGACTGCTGTCGCCACACCGGACGACCTGGTTATGATACCATCGATTCTCGGTAACGGAGACGGCCTGGAGCTGATGTACAAACTGACCCAATATACCAAGCTTCAGTTTCACGAAGTCCCTACCATGCCCCCCTCGTTACTGGGTATCCGTATTGAAGACACTATGATGCATACCTTCATCAGTCAGGGCGGCGCTCTGCTCAAAGGGGATCAAGTACTCGGCGGAGAATTCCGGGAAGACAACGGTGCGCTGACCCTGACCCACATTACAACGAAAAAAATGGCTGAAATCGGATTAAAAGCCAGACATTACGTTCTGGCGTCAGGCAGCTTCTTTAGCAAGGGGCTGATCGCGCACCAGAAAGATATCGAGGAGCCAATTTTCGGTCTGGATACCTCTGCCACAGGAGAACGAGCCAACTGGCATCAGGTCGGTTTTTTCAGCAAAACCCCGCACGCGTTCATGTCTTTTGGCGTAACGACCGACAACCGTTTTTTGCCATCCGTTAATGGCCGGACAGTAAATAACCTGTTCTGTGCCGGCTCCATTCTTTCCGGGTATAACCCGGTTGCACACGGTTGCGGAGGCGGCGTTGCCATCAGTACCGGCTATTTTGCTGCACAACAGATACTGGCTGAGCTACGGCAGGAAATGCAAATGAAGGAGGTGAGAGCATGAATATCGCCAGCAAAGACACCACCTTTGACCAGTGTATAAAGTGCACCGTCTGCACCGTGTACTGTCCGGTCGCCAAGGTCAATCCGGACTTTCCGGGGCCCAAACAGTGTGGCCCTGACGGCGAACGCCTAAGAATCAAAAGTCCCGAATATTATGATGATATGCTGAATTACTGCACCAACTGCAAACGGTGCGAAACCGCCTGTCCGTCAGGGGTTCGGATTGGGGATATTATTGCGGTAGCACGCGGCAAATACGGTAAGCGACCAAAGAATCCGAAACTGATCCGGGACTTTATTCTCAGCCATACCGATCTGCTTGGTTCTATTGCGACACCTGTCGCCCCGGTGGTCAATGCCACCACCCGTCTGCCACTGGTGAAAAAGCTGATGCATAAAACCATCGGTGTGCATGACCACAAATCACTGCCCCAATATTCCCACGGCACGTTCAGAAGCTGGTTTAAGAAAAACGCACCGGATCAGTCCGGTTTTCAGAAAGTTGTGAGCTATTTCCACGGTTGTTATGTGAATTACAACCACCCTCAGTTAGGTAAAGATTTCCTGCGGGTAATGAATGCCATGGGCATTGGCGTGTGTCTTCTGGACAAAGAAAAGTGCTGTGGTGTCCCCATGATAGCAAACGGATTTCATGATAAAGCCCGTAAAAATGCCGAGTTTAACGTCCGTCATCTGGAAGGTGCCATACAACAGAACAGCATCGCCGTACTCTCTACGTCCTCCACCTGTTCGTTCACGTTGCAGGAAGAGTATCCGCATGTTTTGGGTGTTGATAATGAAACTGTCGCAGACAAAATCCACTATGTTAGCCGGTTCCTGCTCAAGGAATTTATGAACGGTAACATACCCCCACTAAAACCGCTCAACAAGCGTATTGTTTATCATACCCCCTGTCATCTGGAACGCAGTGGTGGTTCTATTTTTACCATTGAAATGCTGAGGATGATCCCCGGGCTTGAGGTAATAGTGCTCGACAGTGAATGCTGTGGTCTGGCAGGTACCTATGGTTTTAAAGAGGAGAACTATGAGACCTCGATAAAAATCGGTGAAGACCTGTTCAGTAAAATCAACAACTCTGATGCTGATTACGCCATCACCGACTGTGAAACCTGTAAATGGCAGATAGAAGAGAATACAAAGCTGAGCTGTATCCACCCGGTCAGCCTGCTGGCAGAAGCACTGGCCTGATTTGTATTCTTCCACAAACATAAGCAGGCCTTACCCTATTCGGGTAAGGCCTGCTTATGTTGATAAAAATGAATGGCTGTTGATAGAAATTAATGGATATCGCTGATATTTTCCTTGGCCCACAGCAGTGCCTGCAAACGGTTTTTCGCGTTTATTTTTTTGAACACGTTATGCAAATGCGTTTTAACGGTATTTTCACTCACAAAGAGTTTGTCAGCAATCTGATGGTTAGAGTCGCCATGCCCCAGCAGTTTAATGATCTGCTGCTCTCTTTTCGTCAGGCTGTTATAGGCATGGCTGGTAGCCGCGGTATGCCTTCCTCTGAAGTATAAGATATATTCCTGCGACAACTTACGGCTCAGCCACATCTCACCCTGCATTATTTTGTCGATGCCACGGGTGAGTAAGTCCAGGTCATCAGAGACATAGAACACCCCTATAAGATGCCCCCACTGGGCCAGATCCTGATAGCACACATCTGTTTTGCAGTTAATCAACACCTCTTCCGCATCAGGAAAATACAGTGACCGATGGTCAGCATACGTCTCATGCATTTGACTGGAATAGACGGACATATCGATAATCACGATATCACTGACCGCCCCTGCCGTCTCAGACTCTTCATTTTTCATTACCGTTAAAGGGGTCAGTTTAATAATGACATTAAGGTGTTTTTCCAGAGATTCTTTGAGCAAAGATGCCTGTAAACTGTCCTCAGTAATGAGAGTAATCACTCTTTTTTCATTTTTTTTACCATCCATAACACCCTGCTTTATCATTGATTTTATCAAATTATCAAACACTCGAAGGTTTACCTAAAAAAGCAATTACTATTCAGCGAGAAACACTGATAATGATCATGATATACACTCTTTAAGCTAGCCTAAACACTAGCACTGTCAAGGAATGAGGAGGACTAAGACTAAGGTATTAGAGAAGTGATAAATCTATCTATAGGAGATCTATAAGGATATTTCAATATTCTCATATACAAGAATACCGAAAAATAGTTTCCCACTTTTGATCTCGGCTGTTCTAAGGCTTTTGGGTGAACTGTAGAGCCTTAACGTTGAAACAGGATTGAAGAGAAAAATAAAGCCGCCAACGGCGACTTTACTGTATCGAGTATAGAGAACTGATTTACACCATCAGAACTTAATGAACTGGCACGTCAGTTTCTGAGAAGAACTGGCCAAAGTGTTTTTCCAGCACTTCCGGTGTCAGCTTACCTTCCGCTTCAAGTTTTTTAAGCTCAGCAACGATCGCCTGTTGCTCTTCCAGACTTGGTAGTTTTACCTCTGGCTCATCTTGTGGCATCTGAGACAGTTGCTCCAGTTCTTTTTCAAAATCGCTCATTATCTTCACCTGATCCGTTAAAACTGGCACGAGTTTACCCATTTCATTCCTCTGATTCCAGAAAGAGTTTCTTACTGAATTCACCTGCCTATCTCCCAAACATCACAGGCAGGACCCTAACTGTCTGAAACTTATGCCACATTCCCACTGGATGGTGACATATCTGATTCACCTGCTTCTGAATAGTTTTGCAGCCACCCGGTTTGAACAGTAGGACTATTCACTTCAGACAATCGTGCTATCCGCTTCAGACAGTAATACCATTAGCGATGGAAGCCTCACAATTATATTCATTTCAACAGGCTACCTTGACAATGCTCTGGATATCCCCATATATAAACAGGTCAATACAGGAGTCTCAGGAATGCATTCGGATACCTTTCAACAGTTACAGCAGTATCTCAATTCTCAGATTATCGGGCAGAGCGAGCTGGTTAAACAATTGCTGGTCGCACTTCTGGCTGACGGGCATATTCTGGTTGAAGGTCCACCGGGACTCGCCAAAACCAGAGCGGTAAAAACGCTGTCTGACTGCATTGAAGGCGACTACCATCGCATTCAGTTTACCCCGGACCTGCTTCCGGCCGATTTAACCGGTACCGACATCTATCGCCCGGAAACCGGGGAGTTCACCTTCCAGCAAGGCCCGGTATTCAATTCGCTGATCCTGGCTGATGAGATAAACCGAGCACCAGCCAAAGTCCAGGCTGCCATGCTGGAAGCCATGGCAGAAAAACAGATCACCGCCGGACGAAAAACCTATCCGTTGCCGGAACTGTTTCTGGTGATGGCGACGCAGAACCCGATTGAACAGGAAGGTACCTACCCACTTCCGGAAGCTCAGTTGGATCGGTTCTTACTCCATCTGGAAGTCAGCTATCCGGATGCCGAAAGCGAGCTGGCGATATTGCGCCTGAACCGGGGTGAAGCGCTTGGTGAAACGCCACAGGAAAAAGTGTTTATTTCCCAGCAAGAGATATTCCAGGCGCGTGAAAGTGCACTTGCTGTACATATGGCAGAAGGCATCGAGCAGTATATCGTTCGTCTGGTGCTTGCCACCCGCGTGCCGGACAAATACAGCAAGCAGCTCTCAGATCAGCTGGAAATGGGCGTCAGTCCGCGGGCCAGTATCGCGCTGGACCGCTGTTCCCGGGCTCACGCCTGGCTAAACGGCCGGGACTATGTTACCCCAGAAGATGTACAAACGATGGCCTTTCCGGTGCTACGTCACCGCCTGCTGCTCAGCTATCAGGCTCAGGCTGAAGGGATACACCCGAATCAAATTGTGCAACAACTGATTTCTCTGGTGGGCAGCGCCTGAATAATGACCGCCAGATAAATCAGATTGAAACCAGAGATCCGATAACGGAACCAAAAACCAGGTTAGCAGGGAATACAGATGCAATATGCTTCATCTCATCCGGAAAAACTGCCTGAACATACCGACGGTGTCACACTGACGCTGAACGAGCTTCTGCAGTACAAAAGCCAGACGGTACGCTGGCTGCCACCCGGAAAAAGCCTCTGGTCACAATTGAGCGGTCAGCATCATAGCCGTCAGAAAGGTCGCGGTATGAACTTCTCTGAAGTGCGAAAATATCAGCCCGGCGATGATATCCGCAGCATAGACTGGCGGGTCACGGCAAGAACCGGAAAACCTCACACTAAACTGTTCACAGAAGAGCGTGAGCGTCCGGTTATTCTGTATCTGGACTTCAGTGCCTCCATGCGCTTTGGCTCGGTACTGATGTTAAAATCCGTACAGATGGCCCATATGGCCAGCCTGATCAGTTGGCTGGCTACCACCCAGAATGACCGTATCGGAGCCGTGCTGGACAGCGGCACACAACTTACCGAATTGCGTCCAACCTCCAGAAACAAAGGCTCGCTCCAGCTATTACATACCCTGACGGAACAGCACAACGACGCTTTACAGACATCACAAGAAGAACAGCAGCCCCTTGAGGCCGGCCTGAAGGCTCTGCAGAAATTATGCCCGAAAGGCAGCGACATCATTATACTGAGTGACTTTACCCGCTATAGCCCGGACGACAAGACAATACTGAGCCAGCTAAGGCGACATAACCAGCTACAATTTATCCATATTTATGATCCTCTGGAAACAGGCAATACCCGTTACCGGGGAACAGAAAAAGTGACGAATAATAACAGTGTACGGTGGCTGAACTTTTCAGCCCTGTCCACCCGAAAGCAACTGGAACAGGCTTTTCTCCGCGGACAGAACGACCTTCAGTCGCTCTGTGCCTCACTGGCCATCCCATATTATTCAATTTCCAGTGCTCAACCTTTAATCTCTCAAATCGTCGGAAAAACAGAATGACAGACATTGCATCAACGGTCAGCAAGCTATTACCTCTCGAAGCTCTTCACCTGCCGGCTCCACCCGGCTTCTGGCCTCTTGCCTGGGGATGGTGGAGCCTGCTGCTGACCATTATCCTGACTCTTCTTTTTGTCATACTGCTATGGAAATGGCGTAAAAAACGTCTCGCCCCCAAAAGAGCGGCCATTGCACTGCTGACTCTGGAAAGGCACACCATCAGCCCGTCCGGAGCCATGGAAATTGTCCGTCAGGCTGCCCTGAGCTATTACCCGAGACAGAGAGTCGCGCATCTTTCAGGCACAAAGTGGCTGGACTTTCTGGACTCACAGATAAATGGGCCTCTGTTCAAAACCAGTGAACGGGAATGGCTGAAAGCTTTGTATGAAAAACAACCGGAAATCGAGACTGAGCCCCTGATTGAACAATGTCAGGAATGGCTGACTCTGGCACTGCCCCCGAAAAAAGGTGGGAAACGTGGCTAGCCTGTTGCCCCACTTTGAGCTGGTCTGGTGGTGGATGCTGTTTCTGTTGCCTCTGCCTCTGCTGGTTTACTTTCTGGCACCTCCGGTAAAAGAGCGCTCTGCCGTTTATCTTCCCTACCTGCCGGATTCTGCCGCCGATCACGTTCCTGCGCACCTGCTGCCAAAAATACTGGCGACCCTTATCTGGGTGGCTCTCGTTACTGCAGCAGCCCGGCCGGTATGGTACGGCGACCCTATACAGAACCAGCCGAAACACCGGGACATGATGCTGGTCGTTGATCTTTCCGGCTCCATGGAGCAGAAAGATATGCTATCAGAAGATGATCAGTATATTGACCGTCTCAGTACTGTGAAGCTGGTATTGCATGACTTTGTGCAAAAACGAAAAGGCGACCGGCTGGGGCTGGTACTGTTTGCAGACCATGCTTACCTGCAGACCCCGCTGACGCTAGACATAAACACCATTACCACCCAAATCCGCCAGATGGTGCTGGGTCTCGTGGGTCGAAATACTGCCATTGGAGAAGGAATAGGCCTGGCCACTAAAACCTTTGTAGACAGTGATGCCCCACAGCGAGTGATGATCCTGCTGACCGACGGCATGAATACCGCCGGTGTACTGAAACCTGTTGAAGCGGCGGAGATAGCGCAGAAATATCACACCACCATCTATACCATCGGTGTCGGAGCCGGAGAGATGATAGTGAGAGATTTTCTCTTCCGCCGTAAGGTGGATACCGCCAAAGATCTGGACGAAGAGACCTTGCAAAAGATCGCGACTATGACTGGTGGACGATATTTCCGGGCCAGGAATAAACTGGAGCTGCAAAACATCTATGACACCATCAATCAACTGGAACCAGTAAGCCGGGCCAAACAACTCTGGCGACCACAAACAGAGTGGTTTTACGTACCGCTAACACTCGCTCTGATTTTTTCCTCAATACTGGTTTTTCTGAGAAGACATGATTAGTGAGAAACCCGACCATGGCTGACTTTGTTTTTCTTTATCCTTTCTGGTTTCTGGCACTGTTCCCTCTGGGACTTGTGCTATACCTGTTCGCGAAAAGCCGCCGTTCATCCGGGCTGATCGCCTCTCATATTGCCTCACGGCTGGGTATACAAACAACTACAGGTAAAACCACAGCCATAACGCTGATCAGCATCACCTGGGGGCTGGGAGTGTTCGCTCTGGCTGGTCCCAGTTTTCAGCACAGCACCGTTCCAGTGTTCAGTACCAGTGGAGCCAGAGTGCTGGTTCTGGATATGTCGCGCTCTGTCTATGCCCGTGATGTGAGGCCAGACCGGTTAACCCAAATCAAATACAAAGCACTGGATATGCTGCCGCAGTGGCAGGAAGGCAGTACCGGGCTTGTGGCCTACGCAGGCGATGCCTATACCATCAGCCCACTGACTTCGGATGCGGACACGCTTGCAAACCTGATCAAAAACCTCAGTCCTGAGGTGATGCCTTATCCGGGGGCCGATGCCGGTGCTGCTGTCAGGCTAGCCATCAGCACACTGACTCAGGCCGGCCACCAGCGCGGTGACGTCATACTGATTGCGGATGATATTGATGATAGGGAACGGTCTGCTATTGCATCTCTGCTGGATTCCACACCATGGCGGCTTTCCATACTGGCGGTCGGCACAGAAAGCGGGGCCCCGATTTCACTGCCTGATGGCTCTCTGCTCAGTAATCACGCTGGTACTCCCGTCGTCGCCAGAACCCATATGAAGAATATGCAGACATTGACGCTACAATCGGGCGGGGTCTTTGCCCCGCTGCAGAACGACAATAGCGATATAGAATCTATCACCGCGCTCTCCGTCACCCACTCTGCTGACACTGCCAAACAGCAGGGTCAGCACATCCAGAAACGAATTAACAATGGCTTCTGGCTGATACCCCTATTATTGATCCCCGGTGTACTGCTGTTCCGTAAGGGGGTGATTTTTCTTTGTATGTTAACACTTACTTATTCTTTACTGCCTACCCATGCTGAAGCATCTGCCTGGAAAACCGATAATCAGGCTGGCTATGAAGCGTATCAAAACAACGAATACCAACAGGCAGCAGACTTGTTCAGTGACGCAAAATGGAAAGGTATCGCTGCCTATCAAGCAGGTAATTTCCCTGCCGCTATTGAAGCCTTACAAGGGCAGAAAGATACCGAGTCCCGGTACAATCTGGCGAATGCCTATGCCCAGAATGGCAACCTGAAGAAAGCGCAAAAACTGTACGAAGATATTCTTACTCAGCACCCTGACTTTGCCGATGCAAAAACCAATCTGGATATTGTGAAAAAAGCACAACAGCAACAGCAACAGCAACAGCAACAGCAACAGCAACAGCAACAGCAACAGCAACAGCAACAGCAACAGCAACAGCAACAGCAACAGCAACAGCAACAAAATCAAAACAGTCAGGCAAACCAATCACAACCCGAACAGAGTACATCCGGCTCCAATCCCTCAGACCAAACATCAAAACCCGCTGACCAGGCCCCGTCTTCCCCTTCGAAACCACAACAGGATAGACAGTCAGCAGGCAAACCGGAGAATAAACAGCCACCCACACCTTCTTCCGATCCAGCCAGCAAACCTGAAAAAGAAGGTAAAACCGGTGAACAGCAAACCGCACAGACCAAAGAGCGGAACGATACCAGCTCTTATCCTCAAAGCGGCCAACGAGCAGAACACGAACGGCAGCAAGGACAGGCACAAACAGAATCGTTACCCCCTTCGGCCAATAGCCAGCCGGTTGACCCTGAATTTCGTAAACTTGAACAGGTTGAAAACGCCCGGGACCCTAGCCGCCTGATCAGAGCGCAGATACTTTTACAGGCCAGAGACAAAGGGGCCCCGGCACAACAAGATAAATCCTGGTAATCAACAGAATTAACGTAAAGATGACTATGATCAGAATAACACGCCCACTGTGGATACAAGCCCTGCTGTTACTGTCCGGGCTATTCAGCACCAGCCTTTATGCGGCCAGCGCCAGCGTTACGTCCAATAAAGTGGTACAGGACGAAGTCTTTCAGCTCAGAATTACGGCAGAAGAGCAGCTGGATTCTGATGCTGTCGACTTTTCCGTATTGAGTAAAGACTTCTATCTTGGGCGTCCTAACTTTGGCTCCTACACCAATTATGTGAATGGAGTAAAATCAGTACGCAGTGAATGGACTATTGCTCTGGCTCCTCTGAAAGCCGGTACTGTCACTATTCCGACCTTTCAGGTGGGCAGTGAAACCACCGAGCCAATACAACTGACGGTGACAACCGACGCAGATTCCTCGACCAAACCGGAAGATTTGGTTGAGTATCAGGTGACGATCAGCCGCCAGGAACTGTATCCGGGAGAAACCGCCCACCTTGATACCCGCCTGCTGATTAAAACAGAATTAAGACAGCTTAAAGACGCGAAAATCATTCAGCCGAAAATCGAAGGCGCGGATCAACAGGCAATTGAGTTAAAACCAAAAGGCAAAGCCAGCCAGTATCAGAGTATCCTCAACGGTGTTGAAGTAACCGTGGTCGACCAGAGCTACGACCTAATCGCAAAGCAAACCGGTAAATACATTATCAATGGCCCGCAGTTAAAAGGGGCGATCATTGCCCAAACGACTAATGGCAGCGCAAAACTGATGCCGGTGACCACCCAGCAAAAACTGCTGGTGATTGACGTATTAGACAAGCCAGAAAATTATCAGGGAGCCTGGTTACCCAGCCCGAACCTGACGCTCACACAACAATGGCTGGACGAAAACGGCAACGTTCTGGCTGCCGGAACCGACACCCAGCCCCTAAATGTAGGTATACCTCTCACCCGACAAATTACACTAACGGTAGAGGGGGTAGAGCAGGCGCAATTACCTGACATTCAGGTCACCTACCCCGAAACACTTCGGCTGTATGAAGAAAAACCGGTCTTCCATAAAGAGGAAAACCGGATAGTAATGACCGTAAAACAAGTACTGATACCGAAGCAGGAAGGCGAAATTAACTTACCGGACATTTCCGTTCCCTGGTGGAATACACGCGATAAACATCAGGCGACAGCCAAGGTTAAGGGCCTTCATCTCTCCGTAGAAAAGAGTAACACTCCGGCTCTGAGTATCAGCACACCTCAACCCACCCAACCAGCCAGGGAAGTGGTAAAAACCGAAACCATTACGGTTAATGATCCTGGTTACTGGCCTTACCTGACGGTACTGTTTGCTGTTCTCTGGCTGCTCTTTACCGGACTATGGTTTAACACCTGGCGCCAGAACAAGCAACGCCGGAAAACAGAAAAATCAGCAGATGATATCCCAGTTCTGACTCTGCTTACCAACGCGATAAAACAGAATGATACCATTCAGGCTCAGGCTCTGTTCCGGCGATGGGAAACCGAACCTTACAATCAGAATCAGACACTCCGGCAAAACATCCGAAAGGAAATGGAATTAATGATGGCGGCTGCCTATGATCCGTCTGGGAAGGAATGGAATAACCAGGATCTGCTGCGCTTGTTAAAAACAGCCTCTAAAGTCAGTCAGAAACGACAGGAAAAAGAGGGACTGGCCCCGCTATAGTCTACTAAGGTGAAGTCTACTGGGCTGAAACCTGCCGCGATGATAGTGTGGCTTTATAGTATTGAAAAAATGATAATAAACTCAATATGTCAGGAAAACCGACATATACTTATAACACACCCTTACAGAATTGATGGTATAAAATGAACATTGTCGCTGTTACATCTTGTATTAGTGGTGTTGCCTACACTTATATGGCCGCAGAACTGCTTGAACAGCAATGCCAGCAAAAAGGCATGAATATCTCGATAGAAACTCAGGGAGCATTTAGTTCAGGGGTAAGCCTCACAGACGAAGAAATACACAATGCCGATGTGGTTGTCATCATTACCGACACTGAAATCAAAGGCATGCAGAGATTTGCTGACTGCCGCCAGATAAAAACCGATATCACTGGCTTTTTAAGAAACCAGATTCCGGTTTTACAGGCCATCGAAAAGATTCTGGAGACGCCTCCGAATACTGTCAAAACAGTGTAAAAAGGAGATTATTACCCATTAAATCATTGCAAACATTGTGTATTCCGGAAAATTCTGGCTACACTGTATAGTGCTCTGCAATACAACAAACGCAAACAAATAAATATAGAAACAAGGAGTTTTTATGAACAAGACGTTATTATTAGCAGCAGGTCTCAGCTCAATGGTTTTATTAGCGGGCTGTTCATCTGCTCCTAGTGAATCAACCATGCAGGTCAGTCAGTTATCAGAGCAGGTAAACCAGTTAAGTCAGGATGTTGCTGCTCTGCAAAACAGTCTGTCCCGCACTGAAATGGCTGCACGAGAAGCACAAGATGCAGCAATGTCAGCGAAAGACGCCGCGATGTCAGCACAAGACGAAGCCGCCCGGGCAAACGAGCGCATTGATAACATTGCTCAGTCTTACACCAAGTAATGTAATAGTTTTCAGGGTGTGTTGATCTTTCATCACGCCCTAAGGTAGCTGGGCCCCGGGTTTGGCTACCTCTATCGGCACACCACTTTGAACGTAGATGGCCGCTCTTGCTTTATTCTCCGGCACATTGAACTCAGACATCCACCACTCAAGCTCCTGTGGTACCTTCAGCGCTTCCTGAACACCGTTGCTACGGGTAAGAGGTTCATGCGCCTCCAGAAACACACTTCTGTCTGGTTCCAGCGTCACCTTAACCGGATTGTTGACCACCCGAACCTTTTCTCCTCGATCGACCTGCTGAAACAGCCAGCGGATATCTTTCGGTTCCATCCGGATACAGCCTGAACTGACCCGAAGACCAATACCGAAATTCTTATTGGTACCATGGATAAGATAATCTCCGGCCCCATACCCCAGCCGTAAAGCAAATTCTCCTAACGGGTTGTCCGGCCCGGCAGGAACCACATCAGGCAGAGTCACGCCTTTACGGGCATATTCATTGCGGATGGACTGCGGAGGCGTCCAGGTCGGATTGGGGATCTTCTGGCTTATGTATGATTGCATCACCGGTGTATCCCGCCCAATGCGCCCTATACCGACCGGAAAAACATGCACGTTCTGACCATCTTTATCAAAATAGTACAGGCGTAACTCGGCAAGATTGATCACGATCCCCTGCCTGTCTTCCGTAGGCAGAATGAAGCGGGTCGGGATAGTCAATACAGACCCCGGCTGCGGAAGAAAAGGATCAATACCTTTATTCGCCGCCATCACGGCCAGCAACCCGACATCATACTGGCTGGCGATTTCTGCCATACTCTCGCCTTCTTCGACGACATGATACTGAATCTTCCCCACCAGCTTACTGTCGCCTTCAGGTAACTGATAACGACCGGCTGAACAGAAAAAACTGAATAGGATTCCTGCTGTCAGTACTAACGTCCGCATCATATACACTCACTTAATCTTGTTGTTCTCTTGCACTCTTGTACAGGGATAACGCTATCTCCCGCTGCTGCTTATGATCAACCATCGGGGGATAATAATCCAGTGTATCACAGTCACTCCATAACCAGGGCTTATGCAGGAACCGTCCGGGAACTCTCGACAGTTCCGGAAGCCAGTGGCGCACAAACGTACCGTCTGGATCAAACTTCTCCCCCTGGCTGACCGGATTAAAAATCCGGAAATAAGGCTGTCCGTCACATCCGGTTGATGCTGACCACTGCCACCCACCGTTGTTGGCGGCGAAATCTCCGTCCACCAGCCGCTGCATAAAATAGGCTTCTCCCCAGCGCCAGTCGATATGCAGATCCTTGGTCAAAAAGCTGGCCACCACCATTCTGAGCCGGTTATGCATCCAGCCAGTCCGGTTCAACTGTCTCATCGCAGCATCGACTATCGGGTAGCCGGTTTCGCCCCGTTTCCATTTTTCAAACCAATCAGGGTTATTACGCCAGACAAGCTGATCGCCCCATGCATGAAATGACGCTTCCCGGCTGATCCGTGGCTCCAGAGCACACAGGTGCTGATAAAATTCTCGCCAAATCAGTTCATTGAGCCAGGTTTCCGCTCCACTCTCAAACTCCCCTATCTGTACTTCCCGCATGGCCGCAACACACTGACGGGGAGATAATGCTCCGATAGCCAGGTAAGGAGATAGCTGGCTGGTACCGGAAAGGGCCGGAAAATCTCGCCTTGTGGCATACTCAGACAACGACACGCAGCAGTATTGCCGTAACCTTTGCAGAATATCCTCGGTAGCAGAGAAATAATCACTGCTGTTACAGCGTGGATAACTGAACGGAGACTGAGCAGTAAAGCGGGAAAAGCCAGCAGCGTATAGGACATCAGAGAACGACTCGATATCGAAAACGGACGCAATCGCAGGACAGCAAACTTCAGAAGACATACTGTAAAATTGCTTCAGCCACTGCTTTTTAAACGGCGTAAAGACCTTAAAATAGTGTTGTTGCTGGTTAAGCACACTACCCGGTGGCAACAGGCAGCGGTCATGAGAGAGGTGAACAGCAATGTGATGAGACTCCGCTAAACTGACCAGAACCTGATCACGAAGCTGCTCATTCAACTCATACTCCCGATTGGCAAACAGTCTACCCGCACCAAGCTGGGCGGCTAGCCTTAGCACCGCATGCACGCTTTTACGATAATCCGCCGTTTCGGTATACAGCAACGGAATATTCAGCTCTGCCAGTTCCTGCTGCAGGGCAAAAAGCCGGCGGACAATCAGATCGGCCTGTATCGGAGCCAAATTATGATGTTGCCACTGCTCAGGAGTGGCAACATACACAGCCACAACAGGCTGGCCATTCTCAGTCGCGGCTGACAGTGCCGGGTTATCCAGGGTACGTAAATCTCTTCTGAACCATACAAGCTGCATCATATCTGCACCAGACGATAAGTAAGTATTGACTGACATCACTCAAGCTGTGCGCCGGAGTGCTCAATCAGCCCTGAACAAATCACTGGGACAGACAATGCGGTCTCCAGCGCCTGAATATGCTCAGCTATCCGGGATGGAAGTGTCCGGTTCGCGAACAGCCGTATCTGTTGATAGTGCTCTTCTATCCCAGTCATGGTCGCCAGCCCGGAGACCTCTTCAACGCCATCAAGAAAAGTCACCCTCAAACCTTTCTCGGCCACTTCGGCGGCGGCAAACAACGCTCCAACGCTGCCCGGCCCGTCCAGGCTGACAAACAACACTGAACCTTTACCGGCGGCCCGGTTTTCGGCTTCAATCGCTGCGTGTAACAGGCGGTGAAGCAGTGCCTGAAACAGACCATTCTGCAGCGTTCGCCACGGGCTTTTCACACTGGCAAGAGCTCGCTGAACAGGCTCGACACACTGGCTCAGAACAATAGAGAAAGGGTACTCTTTAAGTACATTCGCCATAACCGACTCAGCTTTCCGTCCATTGAGTGCAGCAAGAGCCTCTAGCAGCACGGCCGTTTCTTCCAGCTCATCCGAGACGATGTTACTCTCCGCCTGCCGCTCATTCTCCAGCAGAGCTTTTACCTTGCCAATCGACACCCCTTTTGCCAGCCAGCCCTGTATATCACGTATCCGTTCCAGGTTTTCTTCCGAATACATTCTGTGTCCGGTCTCTGTTCTCTGAGGCTGGATTAAGCCATATCGTCTTTGCCACGCTCTGAGTGTCACGGGTTTAATGCCTGTCATTTCTGACACGTCCCGGATAGCGTATAACTTCATCTGCTGTCCTTTTATAAGTTGTACCGTAAACGTAATGCCTGTGGATAAGGCTCCAGATACCGCTGCTGCTGTAAGTAGTTATTCGGGTAGGCCTGCAGATAATGTTTGATCAGCGTTATAGGAGCAAGCACGGGCAGCTCTCCTATACGGTAATCCTGTATGACCCGCGCCAGCTCCTGCTTTTCCTGCCGCGACAGCATCCGCTTAAAATACCCCTGAATGTGCATCAGCACATTCGTCTGGTTATTTCGGCTGGCCCGGTAAGTTAACGCCTGCATCAATCCGAGACGGTAATCATAGAAAAACCGTTCGGGCTCGTAATCTCTGAACGTAGCCACCATCTGACCAAGCTGTTTGTACATTCGGGGGTTATGAGCCATCAGAGTCAGTTTATACCGGGAGTGGAAAGCCACCACATCCGCCGCATTTATCTTACTGGCTTCAGTTTCATACCCCACAGACTGATAGAAATCATGCAGGCAGTATATTCGGCTGACAAAGTTTTCCCTCAGGTAGGGGTCATTAAGCCTGCCGTCTTCTTCAACCGGCAGCCACGGCATTTGTGTCATCAGTTCGCGGGCAAATAAACCAACCCCTTCTTTATCCGCCCGGTTATGTTTGTACACCTTAACTCTTTCCATCCCACAAGTCGGTGATTTGGCACAGACAATATAGCCGCACAGAGCATGCTGACTCAGTTCTGCGACTTTCTGTCGGGCGTAATGCTGCATAGGAGCAGTAAAATCATTATCCGGATTTTTCGCCTCCACTAATGCAATACGCTGCTGATCAGAAATCAGGCGAATCGCAGGGCGAGGGACTGGCAGCCCGATACCGACTTCCGGACAAACAGGCAAAAACGAGAAATGACGCGTCAGCTCGTTGGCAACAAACCGGTTTAGTTTATGCCCGGAATCGAAACGAACTTTTTCACCGAGAACACAAGCACTGATACCGACATTGATCGTTGTACTTTTCATTGCAGTCACCCTATACAAAAAATAACCTTGTATAATTTTTAGCACAAGAGCTCACGTTGTACAAATAAAAATCTCGTATAACCACGATAGAACATCAATGTTCGTTCCAGCACAAAAATGCCAAAACAATGACGTCTTTATATTCCAATCATGGCATAAATTATGCTAAAAATAACGAATTAGGCTGGAGATAGCCAAAATCGGTATTCCACGAACATAACGGGTATAAACATTGGATAAAGCTCAGGTACAACTGGACAGTGAATTAGAGCGTCTGACTTCCCTTGTCGAAAAAGAGCCTGACACAACCTTATCTCAAGCTCAGCAGAGTCAAATCAGAGCCGATCAGACACTGTATCAGGAAGGAGGCATTCAGGCCGGTATTATCATTTCCCGTTGTTACTGGGAGCTGTCAGATTACCGCAGCGGGTTAAAAGCTATTAAAGATGTTCACACCCGCCTGAACCAACTGGATACCGACCAGTTTCTTCCTGAAATATTACATATCCATGCTCAGCATTACTGGGGACAAGAAAAATACATTTCCGCCCAACAGTATTGGATTAATGCTCTGGAACAAGCGGCTCTGGTTGGTGAAACTGACATTGAAATTGAAAGCCTGATCGGTCTGGGCAACGTCTGGCGCATCAGTCGCGAATACAAACTGGCCATGTCTACCCATACTCTTGCAGTAAATGTCGCCAACAATGCCCGTATCAACTGGCTGGAAGGTAAAGCTCGTATTGCCCTGGCGTGGGATCATTACCTGCTCAATGACTTCACTGAAATGTTATCGGTTCTGGACGGTGCAGAAGAGGTACTCAAACACTATCCAAACGATGCCTGGAAAGCTGAAATATGGGATTTCCGTGCCCTGGCACTGCTTGGCCTGGAGCGTCTGGAAGATGCTGAAAATGCCAGTGTCAGAGCCTATAAGCTGGCCGTCAAAGAAAACATCTCCTGGATGAAAACCCATTCTTTTATCAGCCGGGCCCGACTCGAGCTTATTCGGGGTAACCTGGACAGTGCTGAGCAAAGCCTGGCTCAGGCAGAGCGATCGGCTAAAAAGTTTGACAATGGTGAACTGCTTTCTCAGATTTGTTTCCAGCAATCTATTGTCGCAGAAAAGCAAAATGATTATGAAACCGCTCTGACCGCTTTCCGAAAATACCGCAAACACTCGGTAAAGCTTCTGAAAGATCAGACAAACCGGCTCAGTACCGATAAAGCACACAGCTCTAAACGTCAGCTTGATCAACGGGCAAGAAAGCTGATTAACCGGATACGTGGCCAGGTCGAGTTCCGCAATGATGGTAATGGTTACTCAAACCAGGTGTCAGAAACCTACTGGTGGGAGCAACTGGTTCTGTTCAAAAGTGAACTGAAGGCCACCACACATGTTGTAGTACTGATTTCTCATCAGGTTTCAGATTATCTGGACATCTGCATTGAGCTGGCACAATGCGTCTGTAACCGTAATGACCTGATAGCCAGACTGAGTGAAGACCGGGTCGGCATGCTGGTAGCAGAGAAAGGAGAAGCGGCTGATAAGCTTTTCCAGTTCTTAAAACAAATGATAAACAATTACCCATGGGACAGGCGCGGTCTGACAGGCCCTCAGCCAAAAGTCAGCCAGCATGACATTCTCACATTTCCGTTTACGCTCGAGCAACTGGAAGAAGACATGCATCAACCTGTAGAAGAAGAGAGTGATGGATAGATTACTAAAAAAAATTTCTGACGCCGGACTAGATCCGTCTTCGGTATCCGGAGAAGAAGCCATCACTTTCTGGGAACACATACGGCAGCATATTGCCGTATCACCGCAGGAAAAAGCCCGTTGTTACCTGATCAGTGCTGAGTACCGGAATAAATTCCGCCAGAACCAGTTAAGCATTGATGAGCTAAAAAACGCCCTCGCGCTGCTCAACCTTCCGGACGATGCTGAAGATATCATCACGATAAAAAATAACCTGTGTGACAGGCTGGTCGAACACGGCCACTACAGTGATGCTTTGCAGGAATACATTGAAATATCCACTCTCGCGGTAAAGTACAGCTCAATTGATGATTATGCATTGGCCGTGTTGGGGATGGGTAACCTCTGTGATGCTTACGGCGATCATGCCAGAGCACTTCGCTATTATCAAAAAATAGACAGTATCGATCATGCCCTCAGTAGCCGGACCTTAAGGCTGAGATATAAGCTATACATGGTGGCCTGCCTGACTTATCTAAACCGTATTTCAGCAGCAGAGAGTCTGCTTAAAGAGTGTGATGAGCTGAGTATTCTGGTCAGCGATAAGGTTCTGACAGGTCAGGTGATCCTGTACACCGTCCAGATCCTGAGACGTAAAAAGCAATATATGCAAGCTCTGCACACCCTGGCCAATGCCCATCTGTCCATAGGTGGTATCAGAGCTTCCTGGCTATCTAATATGTTGCGTCTGGAACAAGTTCTCTGCCTGAGTAAAATAGGCAAAATTGAGCTGGCGAGTATGCTGCTGGCCAGTACCACCAATCGTATACAGCAAAATGCATCTCCGGTCCTGTTGAAAAAACTTTATGATACGCTGAGTTATATTTTTACTCAGCAAAAAGCGTTTGCTCAGGCTTTAACCTATGAGAAAAAAAGCTACCGTATTGAAGCTGACCTTATCAAAAGCATCCCTATCAGTGATCTGGGTTCATTCCAGCTGCGACGTCTGGCACGTTTTGAGCTTCAACTGAAACTGATCATGTCAGAGCAGGAAAATCGCGAGCTAAAAGAAACCACTGAGAATCAAAAAAATGCCGTAGCCCAGTTACAACAGGATGTATTTACCGATCCTCTGACTCAACTGCATAACCGACGCTGGCTGGAGGTAAAACTAAAAGATTTACTGCTGCATGAAACGCCGTTTGCTTTTCTGGTTATCGATATTGATCATTTTAAATCCATCAACGACGAACTCAGCCACCTTGTCGGGGACAAAGTCATTGTTAATGTTGCTCAGGAGCTAAAAAACCAGTTTAAGTTTAAAGGGGCATCCTGCGTCCGGTTCGGGGGGGAAGAGTTTCTGATCATAGTAGAAGATTCCACACTTGAACGGGCTGAGATGCTGGCAGAACAACTGAGAGAAAGAATTTTCCAGTTCAGATGGTATGACATTCTCGGTGAACGCGGACTTACCATTAGTATCGGGGTAACCCTTCACAAATCAGGAGAAAATACCCAGAGAACCTTTTATCGTGCAGATAAAGCGTTGTACCGCGCCAAAGCGAATGGCCGGAATCAAGTATGCTGTGAATGAGACTAAAACCATACCAACAGATAAAACTCAGCCCTATCCGGTTGCAAAACTGCCGTTTTTAGATTTTTATTATAATAATAAATAACTAAGCCATTATCGCTAAACTCACAGCTACGGATATAGACCTGATGCCCCTGATAAATTCTGACTATAATGCATTTCTCATTCTTTCCGTTGTGTGCGGAGGGCTGATCATTGTGATCAGTCTGTGTTATATCCATATTCTCAGATCACAGATACAACAAAAAAGTCGGGCGCTCACAAAGCAGGCTCAAACCAACCCTCAAACCAGCCTTTATAATCGCACTAAGATAGAGTCAGTTATTGCTGACGAGCTCAGACGCTATCAACGATATCAGCGTGTGTTTTCCGTTATTTTACTGAATATTGATCCCCTGACGCCGCCAAATCACTCAGACAAGCAAGCCGGTGATGAAGTCTTACTTAGTCTGGCTTCACTGCTTACTGTCAATATCCGTGCGACCGATAACATTGGTCACCTGAATAGCGAAACATTTATCATTGTCTGTCCCGAGACCACCCAGCAACAAGCAATGAAACTGGCGGAGAACCTGCAAAAAGCCGTCGCATCCTGCCAGAATCCGCAAAACAAGCCATGCAGCTCCAATGTTGGCGTTACTCAGGTTATGTCAGACGATAACTGTCATACACTGCTTCTTCGGGCAGAAAATACACTGGCGCTATCGAAAGATAAGAAAAATAGCCGGGCGAAATCTGCCCCCACCATGTCCTGATAACACCGGACGTGGCGGAAGCGGCGCTCTGTAACAAACCATGACGACTAAAATGCTCTGCTACAACGGATTCGCTTTTTTCTCGATACTGAACTTATCGGCATTAAGCCCACACTTCCAGTAACCTACGGCATGTATACAGGTACGAGCAATACCGAACTCTTCCTGCAATACCGGACGCAGGCTACGAATGTTTTTGGCTTCCAACCCCATAAAGACTTCGGTATCTTCTGGCAGGTCCTTACCTATCTCTCTGACCATGTCGACGACAGAAATATCCATCTCATCTTCCACTAACCAGTGCACGCTGTGCATGTCTTCAATATCAAGCGCGATCGCATCGTCCCGTGTCGGTACAATAATGATCACCTGAACATTGGCGTCCTGATTAATTCGGGGAACATACCCGTTAATGGCATTCACAGAAGTGATATCGCCAATAAGAAGATAATTCTGAGCATCGAAATGGGTCAGTTTGACAGGGCCGGGACCGGCAATACCGACATAGTCGCCTTCTTTTGCGGTTTGAGCCCAGTTGGTCGCAGGACCGCTATGACGGTTGACCACAAAATCCATCACCAGCCTCTTATGCTCTGAATCAAATGAGCGAATGGTATAAGAGCGCATCACGGGTTTTTCCGGTCCCTCAAGATCCAGGCATGGCATCTCTTCCCCTTCTTTCGGCGGAATAACTTTGACGTAGGCCCCTTCCTGGCCCACAGGAAAACCAGCCAGGCTTTCTCCGGATACAGCGATTCTTCTCAAATGCGGTGAGAGTTCAATCACTTCGACTACCTGAGTCAGACGAGCCTTTCGTTTCATATACATTCCTTTTTTTATAAATATTATACTTTACTAATATCTGTATTATGACGTAAAAAATCCGGTTTGACGACAGCTAATGAGTTTTATTCTCAAATAGAAATAATACCAACATATACAAAAAGAATAGCAGCTCTCAGCCTGACTCAGAATTTGAATATAATTTGATTCTATACGGGAAAGAGACTTAGAATTTCGCTAGTATTGTTATTAATCGTATAGATAAGATAGATAGGCTCCTATTCCTTTGGCGTTGGTATGAATAAAGAAGAATTCCAAAAATCGACCGAGAACCTGCGTAAGGCTGTGCCTCTGATGATTAAAAATCAGGTACCGACAACTCCAACCAACTATGCCCTGTGGTATACCTATGTTGACGAAGCACAACCAGAATTAAATCTTGAGCTTGATAAAATTGTCACGGAATACGGCCTGTGTCCGCCCAGCAGCTGTGAGTATCTTTACAAACACTTTATCGCCGATAAAGCAGAAACCGACGTGCAGGAGCTTCGATCTAATCTGGAGATTCTGGTCAATGAGATATTCATGTCGATGAAAGATACACTGGCTAACACTCAGGATTTTCAGGACATGCTTGATAAGCATCTGGGTAGCCTGGAACAGGTTGATCGGGAAAGCGTGTCATTCGAAGAAGTGATCGGCCTGTTACAGAACTTCGTGTCCGAATCTCATGAAATAAAAAATTCCACGCATTTTTTCCATCAACAGCTAAACAACGCCAGTAAAGAAATCACCGAACTGAAACAACAGCTGGAAAAAGTACAGAAAGATGCGCTGTATGACAGCCTTTCCAGTTTACTCAACCGCGGGGCATTTGACCGGGATCTCGCTACGATGTGTCAGGCGGATAAACAGAAATTACCTCTCTGCCTTATCCTGCTTGATATTGATCGCTTTAAAGATCTCAATGATAAGTTCGGGCATGTCTTTGGGGATATGGTTATAAAAGCAATCGCCAAACGGTTACAGCTTGGTTGCCGGGAAGGCATTACGGCATACCGGTATGGCGGTGAGGAGTTCGCACTGCTGGTTCCTAATAAATCCCTGAGAAGCGCCATTCAGTTCGCGGACTCTATTCGCCGTTCGATAGAAAAAATATCGATAAAGGATAAGCGTACCGGTGAACAGGTTGAAAACATCTCCGCGTCATTCGGGGTCGCGGAACTGAATGAAGGAGAACAACCCATCAACTTAATAGACAATGCAGACCAACAGCTATACCAGGCAAAAAGTTTGGGAAGGAACCGGGTAATGCCGGTTTGATAATACGCCGGCCTTATGCCATTTTTTTACCTTTTGCCCGGTACATACTTCGGTCAGCCATACTCATTAACGCATCAATATCCATACCATACTGATTGTAAATGGCATAACCGACACTGACACGGACAGGAATACTGGTATCGCCGATATTAACCGGTGTCTCCATCAACACCTGTTTTAAGCTTATCAATATATGCCTGATATCTTCTTCTTCCTGTACTCTGGGCAAAATAGCCAAAAACTCATCCCCGCCTACTCTGGCAACAATATCTGACCCTCGCAATGCCTTTCGGATACGTCCGGATATTTCGATGAGTACTTTATCACCAGCTGCATGACCATAGGTATCATTAATGACTTTGAAATCATCCAGATCTAAATTGATCAGGGTAAATCCCTGTCCCTTTTTATAGACGTTATCGACCTGCTGTTCGAGGGTATACATAAGGTAGCGACGGTTTGGTAACCGGGTTAACTCATCTTCCAGTGAGTGCCTGTGAGCCTGATGATATAGCCGGTATATAGTGATAAAAGCAGCAAGCAGAACAAACAGAACCGGATAACCAATCAGGCGGGCAACATTTTTTTGTACCCAGGGTAAGCTGTCATACAATGTGCCTGGTGCTATCGCCATGAACCAGGATCCTGATGGAAATTTTACGTTTTCACTGGCAAAGATATCATCAAACACACGCTCATTACCGTAGAAAACTTTTCCTTTTGCACCCAGACCATCGACGCCACGTATCGCAAACGCATACTTTTCCGCTAACTGCTTTATTCCGACATCATCAAACAGCCGACTCACATCAATCACGGCACTGCAGCTTCCCCAGTACGCGCTATTGAGCGGTGGATCCGTAAATATTGGTGTGCGAACAATCAACCCTACACCGCCCTGAACCAGATGTACGGGGCCGGCCAGAAACGTAGACTGCATTTCCCTGGCTCTTTCTACCGTTCTCCACTGTTCTGGCACCTTACGAAAATCAGTACCTAATGCTTTTCGGTTCCCTTTCAAGGGGTAAACAAAGCGGATAACATCGTCAGGTGCTATCGCAACGTTTCTCAGGTAACTGGAATGACGAAACAATTCGGCAGCAACCTGCGACCAGAGATCTCGGGTTGAATCGGGACTAACCGTAATAAGAGTTATCAGGCTATTAGCGAAGAATATATCCGAATAAATGGCAGATTCGAGTTCTGAACGGAGAACGGCAAGCTCTTCTTTAGCAGCCAGTTGCAGGTGTTCAATTTGCAGTTGCTTTTGGCGCTGATGAGTCAGCTCAACAATAAATAAGGACAGTACTGCCACGAGCACTATTCCGACAAATACCGACAGCCGCATACCTAAAACAGATCTCATTTATTCATCCCGAAGCCGAAAAAAGCCATACACTTAGCGGAAAAATCTGAACATTCATACCATTATTAATGGTAACGGAGAGACTTCCATATACATATACAAAGATAACACAATGATAGACTACACTGTTGGAGACCGAAATAACAATGGCAGAAGGTTTAACTCATTCAATTGTTGGCTATAGTGCCCTGGCTATATTTATATTCGCCTACCTCCTTGTAATGGCTGAAGAGTACCTGAAGCTGCGTAAATCTAAACCTGTTTTACTTGCAGCAGGCCTTATCTGGATTATTATCGGTTACGCCTACCACCAGCAAGGGGAAATGGAAGTCGCCAGGCAAGCTATCGAGCATAACCTGCTGGAATACGCCGAGTTGCTGCTGTTTCTTCTGGTTGCCATGACCTATATCAGCGCGATGGAGGAAAGGCGGCTGTTCGATTACCTGAGAGCCTGGATGGTGGGTAAGGGCTTTACATTCCGATCGCTATTCTGGATGACGGGGTTTCTGTCCTTTTTTATTTCCCCTATCGCCGATAACCTGACGACTGCACTTTTGATGTGTGCCGTGGTGATGAAAGTGGGTGGCAACAATATAAAATTTATTAACCTGTCCTGCATTAATATCGTTATCGCCGCCAACGCCGGCGGTGCATTTAGTCCCTTTGGCGATATCACAACATTGATGGTCTGGCAGGCTGGTCTGCTTTCTTTCACCGAATTCGCCAACCTGTTTATTCCCGCGACAGTCAATTATCTCTTCCCGGCCGTCATCATGTCGATGTACGTACCCGACATTAAACCAGAATCACTCCAGGAATATATTGAACTGAAACGCGGGGCAAGACGGATCGTCGGACTGTTCATTCTCACCATTATGACCGCCGTCGCTTTCCATGGGGTATTCCATTTTCCACCAGTTATCGGAATGATGATGGGACTGGCTTATCTTCAGTTATTTGGGTACTTTCTGCGCAAAACCCTGCCTGCCTCGCTGGCCAAAAAACGGGCCAGAGCCATTGCTGCACACGACGAAGCCGCTCTCCGACGCCTCGGCTCCATCATTCCGTTTGATGTATTTAAGCGAGTATCGCATGCAGAATGGGACACCTTACTATTTTTCTATGGGGTGGTCATGTGCGTTGGTGGCTTAGGGTTGATTGGCTACCTGGATCTGGTCTCTCATATCCTCTACACCGAGTGGAATCCGGTATGGGCAAATGTCGCGGTGGGGGCACTGTCTGCCATCGTGGATAATATCCCGGTCATGTTCGCGGTGCTGTCTATGCAACCCGATATGTCGCACGGGAACTGGCTGTTAATCACCCTGACAGCCGGGGTAGGCGGTAGTCTTCTGTCTATCGGTTCTGCGGCTGGCGTGGCACTGATGGGGGCGGCACATGGTAAATATACCTTCATTAGCCACCTGAAATGGACCCCCGTCATTGTACTTGGCTATATCTTCAGTATCATCGTTCATCTGGTACTTAATGCTGGGATGTTCTGACGCTCACCAGGCCTGTATGTAAAACACGACAGTCTGCCCCCTTAGAATGCAAGGGCTATGCAGACTGTCTGTAAATGACTAGGCTACTTCGCTAACATAGCTACTTTTTTCAGAAAACTATCACGCAAATGTTCTTGATCATATTCAAGATGATAAGTGTTATGGAAGCCGACTTTCAGTTCCACACCATTACCACGCATATACACGTTGTAGCCATCATAATCAGAAAACGCTTCCACCCCCTCGTAAATTTTACCGTATTCGGTGGGTGTTCCTTTCTCCATTACCATTTCATAGGCTTTCAACAGTCTTTCGGGATCCAGTTCGTTTTTCATAACACGTACCCTGTCTTCGTGTCACACACCTTAAGTATGGGCAGAGTTTTCCATCTTCACCACTAAAAGTAATACCAATAATTTGAAGCAAGGAGCGATCGGTACCCGCGTTTTCTGATATATAAAGAAGAGGTATAAAGCTATTATGCTCATATACCGATAACAATAATAAATCTACATTGTTAGCTGTCGTATCAGCGAAAAATTATTAGGATATCACCATGAATTTTACCATTAAGACCAGACTGTATACTCTGGCGATAGTCCCCATTTTGATTATCGCTATCAGTATGATGTTTTTTACCTACTCTGAGCTGCAAGAGTTAAATGCAATCCATGTGACGTCATCTCAACAACGCTTAATGCAAACCAAGCAAGATGAACTGAAGTCATACCTACAGATAGCAGAGTCCGCTATCGCCGATCTGAAAAATAACCAAGCCTCTCGTGAAGTGGTCATTGAGCGGCTCAAACCGATCAAATTCGGGGAAAATGGTTACCTCTTCGGTTATGACTCCAAAGGTGTCAGACACTTACTTGGCAGCAGTGATAAAGGCATTGGTGAAAATTTCTGGAATCTGCAGGATACCACCCAGGCCTACATTATTCAGGATATCGTTAAACAAGCGAAGAGAGGGGATGGCTTTACCACTTATTACTTCCCCAAACCAGGAGAAACCGAATCATCGCCAAAACTGAGCTATTCTGTCTATCTGCCAGAGTGGGATTTAATTTTAGGCACCGGTTTTTATATAGATAGCGTTGATAAAATGATCGCCCAAATGGAAGCTACCGCCACACAGCAGGCTAAAGAAAGCGTAACCTCAATTGCTCTGATTTCCTTTGTCATTGTTATACTGGCTGGCATCTTAGCAATCATCATTAATCAGAGCATAATCCGCCCTCTCAAAACCTTTGACCGCTCTATCGCTTCTTTTGCCAGCGGAGACGCCGATCTGACTGCGCGTATGGAAAATTATAATATTCCTGAGTTCGCCATGCTGAGCCAGAATTTCAATACATTTGTTGCCTCGCTGCAATCCATTATAAAAAGTGTTTCGGATGTCAGCACCGAAGTCTCTGACGAAACGCATAATATGGCAGGACGCGCTTCTCAGGTAAGCCAGCTCATCGAAGCCGAAAAACAGGAAAGTGAACAGGTCGCAACCGCGATGACCGAGATGACTTCGACTGCAGGAGAAATTTCCAATAATGCCAATCAGGCTGCATCCGCCGCCAAAGAAGCCGAAGACACCACCGCAGAAGCGACTGAAATATTTATCTCCGCCAATGTTTCTGTTCAGGCTCTGGCTGCAGATGTCGCGAAAGCAAATGAGGTGATCTCTGAACTGGAAGGTAATGTACAGAACATCTCCTCTTCACTGCTTGTTATCCAGGATATTGCAGAACAGACAAACCTTCTGGCTCTTAATGCTGCTATTGAAGCGGCCCGGGCCGGGGAACAGGGACGCGGATTCGCGGTTGTTGCCGATGAAGTTAGAAAGCTTGCCAGCCGGACACAAGAGAGCACACAAGATATTCAGCAAGTAATAGAACAGCTGAAATCCGCGTCTGATGCGGCGGTTAAAACCATGGAGACAGGCCAGAACCGCAGTACGGAAACCGTGGATAAAACCGAGCTGGCCAGAGCCGCTTTAGACAAAATACAGAGTTCAATTAACGTCATTATGGATATGAATTCACTAATTGCCACAGCAACCGAGGAGCAAACTCAGGTAGGCAGTGATATATCCCAGCGTATTGAATTTATTTCAGAGCAGAGTCGCCAGACTTCCGATATTGCGGCTCAAAACCAGGCTGGCGGTGAAAACCTCAGCCGGAAAGCCAGAAGCCTGGCTGAGCTTGTAGACCGATTTACCGTTTAGACCTTGATTTACACTGTAAATAAAACAGCCGGGCATAATGCCCGGCTGTTTTATATCAGTCTACCCGTTTTGCAGATTAACCTTCTGGAAGCTCCGCATTGTGGTATACCTGCTGAACATCATCGCAATCATCCAGCATATCCAGGAACTTCTGGAACTGCTCAACGTCTTCTCCTGAGAGCGGAGTATAGTTCTGTGGTACGAAAGTAATTTCTTCGACATCCAGAGTCACATCCGACATCTGCTCATTCAGCGCCGTCTTGACCTTGAAGAATTCGGTATTCGGTGCAAATACAGTGATAACGCCGTCTTCACACTCAATATCAGAGACATCCACATCTTCCATCATCAGCATTTCCAGTACGGCTTCTTCATCGTTGCCTTTGAACTGGAAGACCGCCTGGTGATCGAACATGTGTGATACCGCGCCCGGGCTGCCAATTTTCGCGCCGTTTTTAACAAAACACTGGCGAACATCCTGGAAAGTACGGTTACCGTTGTCTGTCAGACAGTCAACAATAACGCTACAACCGCCAGGACCAAAACCTTCATATCGTGCAGGCTGGAAGTCTTCACCGCCGCCGCCGCTGGCTTTATCCAACGCTTTATCAATCACGTGAGCTGGCACCTGATCTTTCTTAGCTTTGGCAATCAACTGCTTCAAAGACAGGTTAGTATCCGGGTCTGCGCCGCCGTTTTTAGCACAAACGTAGATTTCCTTACCGTATTTAGAATATACCTTAATTTTTGCGCCCTGAGTTTTCGCCATAGAGGCTTTGCGCACTTCAAAACTTCTTCCCATCGGGAGTTCTCTCTAATCCAATTTCGTTTTATTAATGCAAAGAGCAAAGAAACGGGAGGGGCTTACACAAACTAAGCCACCCCCATCATCTTTTTATATTTATCAACTGACTGCTGGAACCATGCCTGTTCCTGCTCGTCACGAATCTTAGTAAACGTTGCTGTGATATCATCCGGGCCCGCCTTTGCTTGCTTCATTTTCCATACGAGAAATGACGCCTGCTTATCAAGCTCGATTTTGTTCTTCTCACCAGGTGGAAGCAGGGATAGATTAATAGACACGATAACCGTCTCAGTCAGTCTTGTAACATGATGCAGGAATATAACACAAATAGTGTTATTGGGACAAAATAAGGGCGACATTACGTCGCCCTTATCAAATCAGCTCAGACATCTCTTATTTAGCAATTAACAATACCGTCCTAATCAAGAAGTCCCATCTCTTCAGCTTCTTCCATTGTTAATCCACTTTCCCGAAGATCCCTCATCATCTCTATGCGCCGGCGGGCGTCTGCTGATTTCACCTGGCCGGTCGATAGTTTGGAGTCTTCATCCTTAAAATCCCAGGTTGATGCTCTATCTGACATTTCCTCATGGTTTAGAGAATTAATAGACATATACACCTCCGAATAAAACCACATCAGGGATAATGTCTATTTAGCAAAGGGTATTATCGGTTGTTAAGTAAAACAACAACAGAATGTGAAGCAGACATAACTTCCGGAAAATAACCATCAAATAGGTCACTAAGGCTTTGCACATTCGTGTATTCAGGATTACCTTTAAAAGATTGACCTTACGTAAAATGGATGAGATCCAGATCGCTTTCTGCTTTCTATTTTCGGCCTCCCGTCCCACTCCCCTTCCCGATGACAGTGAGCAAGGATTCAACACATCGTCTAATAAACCGACAAATTTGAAGTGCGTCGAAATACTCATCATAAGCAACCCCTTGTTTATCGAGGCACATCACTTTTTAACCAAACACTTCTTTTCCACCACGAAATAACCAGCAATGATGAACACTCCTAAACCTATTTGTGAGTATACGTTATGAGCAACAAGCATCCAGAAGCATACCATCCGGATCCACTCATTCAGATCCGAGATTTATCTGTAGACTACATCACTGACCATGGCGATTTCCGGGCAGTCAAATCCGTAAGTTTTGATATCGGAAAAGGCGAAATATTCGGCCTGGCGGGAGAATCGGGCTGTGGTAAAAGTACCATCGCCTTCGCGATCAACCGCCTGCATAAGCCACCAGCCTATATTTCTGAAGGCAGTATTATCTTTGATGGCAAAGACCTTCTGACTTTGTCTGACAAAGAGCTAGGGGTGATGCGCTGGAGTGAAATCGCTATGGTGTTTCAGAGTGCGATGAACTCTCTCAACCCGGTTATCACCGTTGAGGAACAGTTCGCCGATGTACTGCGTCATCATAGGGGGATGTCTGATGAACAAGCCAGAGACCGGGCAGAGAAACTTCTTGATCTGGTGAATATTCCCAGAGAACGCCTGAAGGAGTATCCGCATCAATTCAGCGGAGGAATGAGGCAACGGCTTGTGATCGCTATCGCGCTCAGCCTGAACCCTCAGCTTATCATTATGGATGAACCAACAACGGCACTGGATGTTGTTGTACAGCGTGAAATACTGCAGCAAATCTATCAGCTCAGAGAAGAGTTCGGTTTCTCCGTCCTGTTTATCACCCACGATCTGGCCCTTATGAGCCAACTTTGTGACCGTATTGCCGTGATGCGCTTCGGTGACATTGTTGAAGTGAACAAAGCCTATCAGATCCGTAATCACCCTCAGCACCCATACACACAAAAACTATGGGCATCATTCCCGAATATTCATGAGTCGCAGCACGGCAAAACAACCGACACCACACAGGAGGAGACAGCATGAGCCAGCCAATCATTCAGGTCAACAATGTGGTAAAAACCTTTAACGTTGGTGGAGGGTTTGCCAAGACGGAAACATTCCGGGCGCTGCAGGGAGTCAGTTTTAATCTGCATGCAGGCAAAACTCTTGCGCTGGTTGGAGAATCGGGGTGCGGTAAAAGCACCTGTGCACGCTTAATTACCAAGGTGTATCCGGCAACAGAGGGAGAGATCCTTTACCGGGGAAGAAATATCAACGAAATAACCAAACGTAAAGAGCTTTTGGATTATCGCAGTAAAGTACAAATGGTTTTCCAGGATCCGTTTGGCTCTCTCAATCCCACTCATACTATCGCTCACCACCTGACCCGCCCCCTGAAGATCCACAATCAGGTTAGTGATGCCTCCCAAATCCCGGCAAAGCTAGATGAGTTACTGGATCTGGTGGAACTTGCGCCCGACACCTTGGGTAAATTTCCGCACCAGCTAAGCGGCGGTCAGCGTCAGCGGGTGAATCTGGCCCGTGCTCTGGCGGTGGGTGCAGAAATGATCCTGGCCGATGAACCGACCTCCATGCTAGATGTATCCATCCGCCTTGGTGTACTTAATCTGATGCAAAAAATGAAAACTGAGCTTGGAATAGGCTTTTTGTACATTACGCACGATTTAGCCACTGCGCACTATATCGCTGAAGAAACGGCGGTAATGTACAAAGGACAAATTGTCGAGTGGGGTGATACGCAGTCGATACTCAGAAATGCGCAACACCCTTACACCAAGCTGTTGATCTCTGCTGTTCCGGATCCGGATCTTCCATTTGGTAACCTGGTACAGAGTGAACCTGACTATTCGGTTAATGCCGATAAGATCCGGAAAACCAGTGGTATTCTGCAACCCGAATCCCGTCAAGTTGGTCCAAATCACTTTGTCCGTCTGTGGGATAACGCTGCGTAAACACCTTGATCGACAAAGACAGGAAGCATGATCAAGGAAGGTGACCGTAGTACTGACATCATCCTTGATCATTGTTCCGGATCCGACCGTAATGGGAAGATAGCAGGACACCTTACTGGGCCTGATATGATTGAACGATCTGAAGACAAAAAAATAGCGAGTCAATCTGACTCGCTGAATCTCATCTATCATGGATGTGTCATAAGCCTAATCTGCTTAACACAGAGGGCTTTAAGGTTGTCTATTCAGGAACCATATTAGCCCAAACCATGACGCCAATGTCAGAACACTGTCAACGTTCTGTCCGAAGTGTTCGGCTTACAGCCCGACGGCAACCTCTTCCAGTACCCGGAAGACATCTTCGCTAATGTGACCTTCAAATACCTGCTTGCACACTTTTCGCCTTACGGCTAATCCGGAAATCAGCCTCTCGATAGACAAATGCTTGGACTTCGACTGATGATTGAATAATTCAATCGTTTTACTAAGCGTTGCATAAGAAACGACTTCTCCGCCGACCCTTAACCAATCGAGCTTATCAATGAGCTCCTGACACTCTTCTCTGATTGAGTTAGGGGAATGCCCAGTCATTGCAGAAAGAGCCGTTATACTGCGTTCCAGCGCCTCTGAAGAGGTATATTTGGATAGGGTGATAGTCAGTTCATCAGCATTGATCTCAACCAAATGCTTTCTCTGTTTCACTCTGCGCCCCAGATTACCAGTGGATGACGGGGTCTTACGCTGAACGGGTTCAAACTCACCATCAATAATCTCAGCAAATTCATCCAATTTCTGTCTGGAAACCAATTCGTTACGTAATGGGTTCGGTAAGGTCGGAGCCATATTACGTTTACCAGCATTGGTTGTTCTGGCCCGGGAAAAGCGCAAAACTTCTTCCACATCACACCGAATGTCTACTTGATAGTCACTGACTTTGCCTTTTGTGTCTGCTTTTGTCAGTGTCAGGTGGTAACCCCATAAATTCACGACAAACAGCTCATCACTCCCCTTCCCTTCTGACAGCTTTCTCAGCTCTCTGACCAGTTCAGTAGAAAAGCGTCGCCATTCGATATTTCTAGCCAATTTTTGATTTAACTCACTCAGGAGCATGGTATCAGTAAAACGTCTGGACATACGGCTACGGAAAAATGAGTAAAGCTGAAACACAAGCGTGTGTTGTCTTAGGATCTCTGGTGGAAACAGAAAGAAATAATCCCGGGTTAAAAGCTCTTCATAGAAGGAAGGTTCCCACACCAGAATGTATAAATTTGGTTTAATTCGTATTTCACCCGCCGCATTTTCAGAGGGGGCTTCTTCAGACGCTGTGATTGTTCGGGCCAGAAAACGGAACCGATCACTTTTGAACCCTTCTGGCATATTTTCACTTAACCAGCGTCCGGCAAGTTCATGTAGCTGAAAATCCGTAAACTCAATTCGATCAATACTGTCCCGAATAGAATCCCTGGCAGGACCACTGTCTTTTTTCCCCCTCATAGAGAGAATATCGGTGATATAGAGTGGTGTTTTGTTCGGGATCTGACTGGCGTTTAGCTGATAGTTGTCCTGATGGTGTTCATGGTACTGAACAGTCAGGGTAAACAGAGCAAACAGCGTCATAAGATCGTCAACCGTCATAATATTTTTAGACGATCTTGTCTCGATCACCGCACGGGTTCCAGATATTGAAACCATTGTTTTCTGGTAGTTTTTGCGTGTTCTGGGTGGAGCCAGGGCCTGATCAATGATCCCTGCCCAATTGGTTGGCGAAACAACAAACTGATCTTTTTCGTCTTTCATTGTCGGAGGCGTATTCAAGCCGTACTCATTAAGCAGTCGTCTGTTTACCTGAGTCTGAGCAAGTGCCTTTGAACGTTTTTTCTTTTCCGTTTGTTTAGTCGATTCAGTCATTAAGCTGGTGGCTCCCAGCATAGAAACCAGCTGACTCGGATTTACAAAGCGGTGTAGCATGGTTTTACCTGCTAACCCTTCTTCGAACCTGACTGGTGTCTGTTTAAATAAGCCAATATTGACTGCAGCGCGCAAACGTTGCTGAATTGCAGCTCGGGTCAATCTTCTGTCAGTAGCTTCAACCAGTTCTGTCGTTGAGACGTATCCATCGTGACTGTTTAATCCTTGTAATGAAATAAGGTTAAGTAGTTCAACGATGCTTTTTGTTACGCCTTTAAAATGTTGATATTGCTCTATCCAATCAATGATCTGGTCTGATACTTCAAATAAATGACCATCTTTATGGCAACGTGGAGATTTGATCAGTATCTTTTCATCTGACTTCATTCTATTGTCCGTTATTCATTAACCGTAATAGTGCTATCGTTCCAAGAGAGTAAAGAAAAAAAGATCATAAATAAAGAAAAAAACTGTTTTTTTTAATTAACTGATCTTTTTGATTATTATGATCTAAATTGATTATATGATCTATTGATCTGAATGAGTTTTTGCTTCCATCTCTCTGTTTCTTAACGATTATTTTTTTTCTTCTTCAGAAGCATGATCAAGTGCTATCAGGAAACATGATCAAATAGTTACCGCAACTATGATCAATGAAGTCTGAAACTATGATCATGATAACTACGGAGCCATGATCAATGGGCTAACGGAGCGATGATCATGGCTGATACACAATTTATCCACAAGCCCGTGGTGTAAATAACCTGTCTTTGTTGTTCTGTTTGAGTTGGATTACTATCGGAATGATGATCAAGGAAATGGTTTATTGTCTCTTCTTTACTGTTTGATTAATTTATCACCGTTACTTGTCGTTCGTCTATGTATCCCGTGCCACTCTTCACTTTCAGCCTTTTTACGTAAGCATGATCAAGGTGTATTTCAACCTGATTGTATTTTTGTCGAGTCTCCTTTTTTCTTGGTTAGAGTACTGAATTCTACGGTATGCCGCATTCTATATAGCATCCACCGTAACTTGTCCTTATATTTTCATGCTTCCGGTATAAGGCTTTCCTTGATCATTGATCCGAACTCGGGATCTTAGTCTTAGCGTCTTAATTCACCTGTAAATGCCCTTGATCATTCTTCCTGATAGGCTTGCTTTAACTGGAACGATGATCAAGTACTCTCCTTGATCATTGTTCCAAGACGTGAAGGTCCAAATTCTTTCTCCACTTTGTGTTTCCTATGTTTGTCGGAATTATCTGGTGTGCCGGAGGAGATGCACCTGCAGTGGTTTTCTTTTTCATTTTTCGCTTTGTCCTGGATGAGAGCCGGTTGTTTTGTCTGGAATTTCCCTTCTGTTTTGGTTTGTGGATGACGGCGTGTTCTTAATCGTCTGAAATTTTATTCAGATCCCCCCTTTTCTAACTTACTCTCCAATCTTTATTACGAGACCATTCTGAAACTTTGTTTACTGTGTTTAGCTGTTTTTGTAAGTTGAAATTGCAATAACCGTAAACTAGTGTTGCTTTATAATCGTTCCGGTTATTTTATTTAAATATAGTGTTTTACAGTGTAAATGGGTGACACCGTAACATTTTAAATGTTTGTTTCTTTCAGCATGAGATATTAAAGAATTATAGGCGCTTTTTGGTTGATTTTTGTTCTTGTTTTGTGTTTTATCAGCAATAAGGGGTAAACATTATTTTAAGTTGTGATATCCCATCAAAATGTACGTTCAGCTTTTTATTGTTTTTAATATTTTTTGTTGTACAATCAATTAAAACTTACCCTTATCTGGAAATAGATGATGAAACGAGATAAAACGATTGAAAATCTTTACCAGTTGGCTGAACAAACAAAACAGGTACAGTCTGACCGGATAGAGATAGTTCTGGAAGAACGCAGTGATGATCATTTTCCTCCAATGTCTAAGGCATTGATGGAAACTCGTTCTGGTTTAACCAGAAGGAAGCTAGATGACGCAATTGCAAAACTGGAAAAGCAAGGTCACCAGTTTACGAAAAATAATGCGAATCATTACTCTATTTCTTTGGCTGAAGCCCATATGTTAATGAGCGCAGCAGGAGTGCCGAGTTTCCATGAGCGTAAAAAGGGGGCTGGACATAAGCCTTGGATTATTAACGTTCAGAACCAAAAAGGTGGCACCGGTAAGTCCATGTCTGCGGTACACTTAGCGGCATGCCTTGCTTTGAATCTGGATAAGCGTTATCGCATTTGTCTTATCGACCTTGACCCTCAGGGTTCTTTACGTTTATTTCTAAACCCACAGATCAGTACAGAGGATCACGATAATATTTATTCTGCCGTCGATGTGATGCTGGATAATATTCCGGAAGATACCGTTGTTGACCGGGAGTTTTTAGAGAAAAATGTTTTGCTCCCAACTCAGTACCCTAATTTGCAGACAATATCGGCATTCCCTGAGGATGCGATGTTCAATGCAGAAGCGTGGCAACATCTTTCTAAGCATCAGTCTCTGGATATCGTTCGTTTGTTAAAGGAGAAGTTGATCGATCCTATTGCAGATGATTTCGATATTATTATGATTGATACCGGTCCTCATGTGGATCCTCTGGTCTGGAATGCGATGTATGCCTCAAATGCCCTTATCATCCCATGTGCAGCTAAGCGTTTGGACTGGGCGTCGACGGTTAACTTCTTCCAGCACCTTCCAACGGTTTACGAAATGTTTCCTGAGGATTGGAAAGGGCTCGAGTTTGTTCGTCTGATGCCTACGATGTTTGAAGATGATAATAAAAAACAGCTGTCAGTATTAACCGAAATGAACTATCTGCTGAATGATCAGGTGATGATGGCCACCATTCCACGCAGTCGGGCATTTGAGACTTGTGCGGATACTTATAGTACTGTATTTGATTTAACGGTCGGTGATTTCGAAGGCGGTAAGAAGACGCTGGCCACCGCTCAGGACGCTGTACAAAAAAGTGCTCTGGAGCTAGAGCGTGTGTTACATAGCCATTGGCCATCACTGAATCAGGAGTAATATCAGATGGCAATAAAAACCTCAGATTTAAATGCGAAACTATTTGGCAAGGCGGATAAGCGCCGAGCTACGACACCGGTAGAGGCTCAGTCTGCGGCTAAAGCACGGGCCCAGATAATTGAACTTGCTGTTGCTGGTCAGGACGTCGTCGAATTTGAATTGACGAAAATCCCTGCGGATCAGGTCGAGCTGAAAACCACCGTATTTTCTGATAATGCTCGGGAACAGGCTTTTCTGACTGAATATGCGTTATCAGATATCCTTGTTACTCTAAAGGAGCGAGGCCAGCAATACCCTGCTGTTGGCCGTCGTATGACGGACGGGAAAATTGAAGTTCTGGACGGCAGTCGTCGCCGCAAATCTTGTATCCTGGCGCAGAAAGACTTTCTTATATACGTTGCTGATAATATCACGACAGAACATGCTAAGTTTCTGTCGGACGTAGCAAATGCGCATAAACCGCTTTCACTTTATGAGCGTGGTAAGGAAATGCAGGAGAAGCTGGATAGCGGTGAGGCCAGTGATCAGAAAGCGTTGGCGCAAATGTTCCAGTGTAGTGAAGCACTGGTCAGTGGTGCTTTGAAGGCGGCAGCTTTGCCTTTAGAGCTTTTACAGGCATACCCGAATGTCGGAGAGCTTGGCCGTCCGACCATTGTGAGGTTGCATAAGCATTTTACTTCTCTCTCTCCTGAGCATCAGCAGGCCATTATTGATAAGTGCCGGGACGGTGATGGCTACGTATGGCAGCGTAGTAGTGCCCAGGGCGTTGCCCGTCTGACCAAAGATGTCTCTGAACAATTGGAAAGCTGGATAAGTGAACTTACCCCACCGAAACCAAACAAAGCGGAGAAGCATGAGCTAATCAAAGGGCGGGCGTCTTTTACCAGAAAAGGGGCCAATATGACCATTAATCTGAAAAAGATAGATGATGGAATGATGGAAGACATTATTTCTTTTCTTACATCCAAGCTCAGCTAATTATCGTTTCAGTATAATTTCTAAAAGCCGCTATACAGCGGTTTTTTTGTGTCTGTATGTCAGAATAGCTGTGATACCATTTCCTTATTCCATAGCGACTTGAATTTATGCCCCATGAATGCCTCCCTTCAATTTTTATCTGATTTATCTCAATGTGCGCAGCAGCGAAACCATCGTTTTATTGTCCAGCTTGAAGGTGATATAAGTTGGTGTTCAGGGTTATTGAATCAATTTTTGAAAAGGAATCATCAGCTCAGATCGTTAAAGTTAGGTGGCCAAGCAATCGAGGGTGCCGAGACACACAATCATAAAGCGGGTTCCAGATACCTTGGAATGGAATTTGACTGTCTGATTTATGATGACAGTGAAGGGATTGATGCAAACAGCCTGACAGCCGCAACCGGCGCTTTGGTTGGGGGAGGGCTGCTGTTCCTCATTCTCTCCGAGAGAGAGAGCCATTTTGGTCAGTGGTTACAGGTTCATCTTCGTCGAGCTCAACAGGCGAAACAGTGTTTTCGGTTAAGTCAGTTTGGGCTCCTTCCAGAGTTACCGGTCGATTCAGTTGCCAATACCACTAAGCCGGCGTTTTCCGATCAACAAGAAGCCATTACCGCTATACAAAAAGTGGTTACCGGACACAGAAAAAGGCCGCTGGTTATCAGCGCTGACCGAGGGAGAGGTAAAAGCACGGCGCTGGGGCTTGCTTCCGCCAGGTTGATGAATAACAGAAGCATCCATATTCTGGTCACTGCACCGGCGAGAAAGGCGGTTAATCCTGTGTTCTTACATGCCAGAGCACATTTAGATCATGTGTTACATCATACAGCCAGTCATATCAGTACTGAGCATGCCTCTTTATCTTTTATTTCTCCGGATGAATTGCTGAAGGATCTTCCAGAATGTGATTTATTGATTGTCGATGAAGCATCGGCGATTCCTATTCCAATGCTGAAAGCCATGGTAGGCCGGTATCACAGAATGGTTTTTTCTACTACGGTACATGGGTATGAAGGGTGTGGGCGAGGGTTTACGCTTAAGTTTACTCGTTGGTTGGATGAACACCGGCCTGGATGGCGTCTGACTCAGTTGACCCAACCGATTCGTTGGCAAATGAATGACCCGCTTGAGCAGTGGGTATTTGACACCTTTCTACTCAATGCTGAATTAAATAGCCAAGGTACTTCGGTTACGCAGACTGAAACTCGTTTTTCTTATATTGATAAGCGGTCTCTGTTAACCACCGAGTGGTTACGGGAGTGTTTCGCTCTTCTGGTTAATGCGCATTATCAAACGTCACCGAATGATTTAGTTCATATCTTGCAGGATCCTTGTGTCCACCTATTTGTGAGTTTGAAGGATGACGGCACCTGTATCGGTTGTATGTTGGTTACGGTCGAGGGAGGGGTTGAACCACCATTGGCTGCGGAGATTATGTCAGGAAAAAGACGGCCGAAAGGGCACTTGGTCGCGGGTACGATCGCTTGTCAGCTCGGTTTTAAAGAAGGCGTTTTACAAACCGGTTTGCGTATTATGCGAATTGCCGTTCATCCAGACTATCAGCAGAAAAAAATCGGATCATGGATGTTGAATCAGCTACGGATGCAGAAGAATCTGCCTTTTGACTATATTGCTACCAGTTTTGGGGTCACAATCGATTTACTGAATTTTTGGTGTAAGAATGGTTTTTCACCTGTACGTTTAGGGGCTAACAGAGATCAGGCGAGTGGTACTCATTCCTTATTGATGATTGACCGTAATATCCATCAGGGGTGGGTTGAGGAATGTTATTCCGGATTCATTGATGATTTTTCCGGACTGCTTAATGACGCTTTTTCAGACCTGGAACCTGAGCTTACTGTCGCCATTCTTTCAGCTTCAGCTCAGTATTTCACACGGCTAAAGCGTCGACAGACAGAACTGGTTCAAAAGTATTGCCAGGGCGATTGTTTGTATGAGAGTGTATATTCCTATAGCCGAGAGCTGGCACTTAGCTTGCTAAGTGGTAGTGATAATATTGAGAGACAAAGTGTTTTAGTCATTGTAGCAAAACTGCTTCAGTCGCGTTCATGGCAAGAAGTGGCGACATTGTTTGGATTGTCAGGACGGAAACAGGCTGAGCAACAGCTGAGGAATCAACTTCATCAGTTATTGAAATTTACAGTGTAAATATAGGTATAGATTTACACTGTAAATTGAACAGTGATGATAGTTGGATTATCGACTATTCATTAAGTCATTTTGTTTGGAATTAGATAGACTTAGGATCAGGTTGTCTGTAGCAGGGTGTCAATATGTGGAAGGAATTGGTTCATCTTTCTGATGATGGTGCAAGTGTCATAGCGAAACTTCCGGCTGGTGAAGAAGCTAGCCAACATCTAAGTAATGATGGACTGGATCGTGAGCTTGAAGTTCTGGGCGTCGGTCGTTATTTAATGGATAACGAGGCGGTCACCCGGTTCATCAATGCTGCGAAAGAAGGAAGTGGCTCTGCGTATGAGGGGATAGAGATTGCCGCACAGAAAAATGCGCAGGTAGAAATTTCCCTTTCTGATCACGATATGATTGCCAACATGAAGGTAACAGGAGCTTATGGAGGCCGGGGTGTAAATGGCCCTGAAATTCTGCGGGCCCTCGCGGAAGCGAAAGTCATAAAAGGCATTAACAAATTAGCTTTGAAAAAAGTTCTGTCAGTCAGTAGAGAACTCGGTCCCGGGGAGTCTTTCACTCAGCCCGTTGCTCAAGGGACGCTTCCTGAACAGGGGGAGGATACAAAGTTTATTCCTCAGGTTCCAGATGTTAACCAGCGAGTATTATCGCCACAGGAAAGTAATTCAAAAACAGGCAAAGTGGATATGCGTAACTTGGGGGAAACGATCACCGTGGAAGAAAATGATCCCCTAATGAGGCGTATTCCAGCAACAAAGGGGCGACCTGGCTTTACTGTTTTAGGAGAGGTGATTCCACCCAAACCGGGTCATGATAGTCAGTTGAAACCGGGGAAAGGCTCTGCTATCGATAAGGCTGACCCTAACTTGCTTGTGGCTACCCAGCCTGGTATGCCGATGATAAAAAATAACAGCGTTGATGTTGATCCTGCACTGTGTCTTTCTAAAGTGGATGCAACAACCGGCCATGTTAAATTTAAAGGCAGTGTCGTGATTTCCGGTAATGTTGAACCCTCTATGGTGGTGAGAGCGACAGGGTCAATTACTATTGGCGGATTTATTGAATCAGCGGATGTGCAGGCGCAGGAAGATATTATTGTTGGTCAGGGTATTATTGGTCACGCTGTCGATGATGATCAGGAGCGCGTATGTTCAGTAAAAAGTAATGGAAGCATCCGTACGAAATATGCGCAATATGCACAACTTCAGGCAGCTAAAGATATTGAAATGGAGATCCACTGTCTCAGTAATGACGTGAAATGTGGTGGAGATCTTACCGTTTGTGATGCCAGTGACCGGAAGGGTACTCTAAGTGGTGGTAAGGCCGTTGTAGGGGGCAAAATCATCTGTGTGAATCTGGGGGTGGAAGGTGACACTGCTACCTTTGTTCAGGCTTTCTCTCGTTATGGTCGATATAAGGAGCGTATTGAGGCACTCAGAGACAGTTACAGAGTGGCTCAAGATGAAACGATGAAGGTGGTTCGAGCTGAGATAAACCTTAAGAAAAAACCGAAAGCAGAGCGAACTCAGGAAGATATTGACGATGTAGACAAGCTGAAGCTGGAAAAAAATCAGGCCATGGAACAGGCAAAATCAAAGCTTGAGCGGGCGGAAAGTGAATTCGAGTATCTCCTGAAAGAAAACGCTGTGATTGCCCGTAGTAAAGTTTATACAAGAGTGACGGTTCAGTTTGGTGAATCTACGGTTATTACGAAGCGTGAACATGCCGCTTGTACTTTCAGTTTTGACCAGTATCAGATTAAGTGTCGTTCAATGGTGGAAGGGGTTGGTGATGACGAGGACGCATAGGCCTAATGAGCACTGATTACGTTCAACGTCGTTGACAGGAAGTACAGCCCCGGCAGGCTGAACGAGAATGAGGGTCCAGACGACCTCTCTGTACCTTACAATAGGCATTCTTTAATGCTCGGCGAGCAGAAAACCAGTCATCCGGTTTTTCCAGCAATAAATACCCATTAAAACGCTTCACCAGTTGGGTTCGGTATTCGTTGATAAAACGACTATCGAACTCAATATCAAAATAGTCTAGTGCTTGTTCTATCGACGTAAAGCTTTCGATAGTCTGCTGAATATCTGTCTGACTCATCACTTAAACCGGAAAAAGATGGATACCATCTAACATAAGGTAAAGTTTCCGCTATTTCTAGTTTAATAAATTAAATTCTACTTATCATAGTAAAATGCATAATATTCCATTTATTACGCTAATCTGTTTCATTTTGATATATCACAACTATAGTGTTGCTCTGAACCGTGAGAGGCCTGTATTAGGGGGTTATCCGACAGCGTGAACGTCGCCTTTTTTCAAGGCCTCTATCACTTGTTTTTTAGGACCGTCTGCAATAATACTGCCTCTGTCCATCAGAATGATCCGGTCAACGACGTCTATCATGGAGCTTTTGTGTGTAATCACGATAAGAGTTTCGTTCTTTCTGAGTTGTGTTAGCTGATGTTTTATATGCATTTCTGTCCGGTTGTCCATAGCACTGGTTGGCTCATCCATCAATAGTATGGGGGGCCTTCCCAGCATGGCGCGGGCAATGGCGACAGACTGGCGCTGTCCGCCGGAAAGCAGCATGCCGCCTTCGCCGACCTGTCTCTCCAGACCGGCCGGGTCTAATTGAGTAAAGTGAGTTACCCCCGAGCGGCTGGCTGCTTCCATTATTGCTCTGTCATCTGCCAGTGGTTTTCCCAACGTAATGTTGTCCCGGATGGAACCATAGAACAACACACTTTCCTGGGGAACACAGCCAATATTACGTCGTACATCGACATGGTGTAACTGATTAATGTCTGTATCATCGAGCCGGACATTTCCCTCGGTCGGACGGTAAAGCCCCATAATAAGTCTTTGAAGGGTTGTTTTGCCTGATCCTACTCTGCCGATAATAGCGATTCTTTCACCCGGTTGGATCGTCAGGGTTACATCCCGAATAGAAGCATATGGGGAATCCGGATAGTGGAAGGTGACTTTTTCCAGCTCTATTTTCCCATGAATAACAGGGCGGTGAATATAGCGTTTTCCTTCTTCCTGCTCGTCAGGCATAGCCATAACTTGTTCGATGATAGTCATAGACGATTTAGCCTGGTTATAACGGGTAGACAGGAGTGAAAGCTGGACAAGCGGGGCGATAGCTCTGCTACTTAGCATTGTAGCCGCGATGAGTCCGCCCATGGTGAGTTTGCCCTCTGCAATAAGATAGACCCCCAGAATAATCATGCCGACACTGCTGGACTGCTGTACAAAGCTAGCCATGCTCTGGATGGTGTTGCTTATTTTATGGCTTTTAATATTCCAGTTAGCCATATGTGCAACCGCTTCTTCCCAGCGGTACTGAAATTGAGAGGCTGCACCAAAAATTTTGACGGATTCTAGTCCGGCAAGGCTTTCTATCAGGTTAGCGTATTTTTGTGAGGCTAAGCGCGACCCCTCTTCAATGCTTTGTTTTAATGGTCCCTGAATTAAGAGTGCGTGTATGATCAGGATGATGGCTCCTGTCGTCGGAATATAGACAAGATCGCCGGTCAGAAGCCAGATAATCACCAGAAACATAATGGCAAAAGGCAGGTCTATCAGTGCAGATATGGTAGCAGAGGTGAAAAATTCACGGATGGCTTCAAATTCTTGTAGGTGTCTTGCAAAGGCTCCGACTGATGGAGGCCTGCTTTCCAGGCGTATCCCCATAACCTTGCTGAAAAGTCGTGAAGAGATCAGTATATCGGTTTTTTTTCCTGCAATATCAATAAAATAACTGCGTAATAGTTTCAGGATAAAATCAAAAATAAACACGACGAACACACCAGATGCGAGTACCCAGAGTGACTCAAAGGCTAGGTTAGGAACTACTCGGTCATAGACTATGCGGGTAAACAGGGGCGCAGAAATAGCAAATACGTTAATCAGCAGCGAAGCAATGAGTACGTCCCGGTAAATCTGTTTAGATTCAAATAACGTTCCCCAGAACCAGTGTCCCTGACGCGGCTTTAAAATTTCGGGTGAGCGCTCATCGTAATGGAACTGTTTTTTTACCAAAAAGTAGCGGCCGATATATTGTTGCGAGAGCTCATCGAGAGGAAGGGTGATGGGAAGCAAGTGAGAGTCAGTCGTAACCACTTCCGCCTCTTGTTTATTCTGGTCGATACTGACCAGCACACAAGCGTCTCCTTCTTTCAGCAGCAGAACGGCCGGGAGTATCAGCTCGGATATTTTTTTCAGAGGAGCCCGATTTTCTCTGGCCACCAGTCCACCCCTTTCTGCTGCTCGGGGAAACAGAAACGGCGTCAGTCGGCCATCCCCAAGCGGAAGCCCGTTAATAAGGGCTTCCGGTGAGTTAGCCAGTCCGTAGTAACGGCTGACATAAACCAGTGAAGTCAGTAAAGGATCGAGCATCGTTCTGTCACCTCTTATGTGTTGTTATTGGACTTGCCTCTATTCATGGTCGACAATAAATCCTTGGTATACTTCAACAAAATGCTCAGACAGGAAATCTAGCTGCGTCTGAGTTTCTACCCGTGATGCGATGGTGGTAATGCCCAGATCATGTGCGGTCCGGGAAATGGATGTCAGTGTATAGCGCTGCTTTTCATCCTCTATCTGGTGTGTATACAGGTAGTCCAGCTTGACATAATTCGGCCTGAATTCGTTGACATAATCGAGTGAATAGAAATGTCGACCATAGTTATCTACCCCGAATTTCGCTCCGTTGGTGCTGATAGCATTACATAGCAGGGCTGTATGATGCTGGTGATGTATAAAGCATAGCTCCGGAATTTCAAAGTGCAGTTTAGAGGCGACTTGCTGATGGCGGTGCAGTTCTTTACTCAGCCAGCGAATAAAGCTTGGCGCAATGACGCTACTGACAGTCAGGTTGATAGCCAGCGCTTCTTCCAGAATGCCCTGTTCCAGCTTTTCAATCATGTTGCTGATAACGTACTTATCAAAAATAAAGCCAGCATTCAGCTGTTCCAGAGCAAACAGGTACTGGTTCGCTGTATAGCGCTTACCATCCATTTCTATGGCAGAGAACACTTCTTTGTGGAATATGGTGCCTGCAGCGTTGCTGGCTGACTGGAACTTGAAGTGAACAGCATGATTGGCGATGGCTTCTTCAACCAGGGCCCGCCACTGTTGTTTGCCCAAAGTGGTCTGTCCGTCTTGTTCGGTAATCAATCCGTAGTCTTTTTCTGGTGAGGAGTGTGCCTGAGATATCGCGTTATCCATCAGTGACAGAATCTCACTGTTGTTTTTCGGTTCACTGTTATACACCACCCCCAGTATGGCATTGTCCGGAGCCGATCCTGTCGGGTTGGTACAGACATTTTTGGCATGGCTGATAATATCTTCCGCAATAATCCGAAGTTCCTGTTCACTAATGTTCGGGAAAATAAAACCGAACTCTTCTGTATGGAGTCGGGCAATGGTAATGGCAGGGGAGGGGGTCGCTGCTTTTAGCTGATTAGCCAGTTCCTTGACTAAACGGTCTCCACTTTCATACCCACTTTCATCATACGCGTCTTTAATAAACTGTACCTGCAGCAGAGCCACACCCCCGTTAGCGGATTCATTCAGCCACTGACTGAGCTGAGCCATAAAGAAAGCGCGATTACCTAAACGAGAAACCGGATCCAGGTATGCGCGCTCGCGCAGTTGCTGTGCCTCTTTTGCTTGCGCTTTAAAACTTTTTTCTATTTGTTGCGACATACTATTGATGCCGTTGACAACCGGAATCAGATCTTTTGTTTTGGGTTGCGCCAGAGGCTTGCCAAATTTGTTTTCGGCGATCTCTTTCATTTTTTTGATGATCATGTCTAACGGCTTCAAAGAGCGCTTCAACATGAAAGCGATCAAAATTAAGCCGACGATGATGGCGATACCGAAAGCCAGCAGAAGGTTGATTAATGCGTCCCAAAGCTGTTCGTATGCATCACCCGGGTGGCTGACTATTTCGATTTCAGCCAGTTGCAGCCAGCCGCTGGTGATAATACGGCTATCATGTTGTTTGGTAAGAAAGTTAAGGTCGATAAACCACTGCGGCACCCCATGAGCCATCACTTTATATGACCGGACTATCTCTTCATTGGTATCAAGCAGTGTCAGTTTCACTACGGAATAAGAGCTACCGTCAAATAAGGCATTGATGACCGATTCCGCAGCTACCGAATCCTTTTTTTCCAGATAAGGTGAAAGAGCCAGGCCGACTGTATTCATGGTGTTATTCATTTCCGAGCGTTGTTGTTGCTCGAGAAAGTTACGGGTAGTCGTGAACTCATTGGCCAGTACGGAACCTATGAGCAGTAAAAACACGGCTAACATCCCCGTGACAAGCTTGTTATATAATGTCATGGTGTTTTCTCAAAATAGTCGTCGAGATTGATTACTGGTTTATTCAGGGTTAACGCATCTTTGCGCGAACGTAATTCATTCCATAAGCTTAAACGGGAAGATTTACCTGCGAGTTTACCGCCGGTTTTTTCTTTCATCAGCCACAGGTTCTGACCATTGAAGCTGTATATCGGCAGCAAATCGGTACGCTGGCTGGCAGGTAAGATCACTGGATTAATATTATCCAGTACCAGTGGAACCGCACTGGGCTTGGAATAATAGGTTAATACCATATGAAACTCATTGAGTTTAAGCGCTTTTACGTAAGCCAGACGGAGTTTTTTGTCAGAAACGCCCAGCTCAAGCAAAGAAAAATATTTAGAAATAGTGAAGTCTTCGCAGTCACCGCCATAGGCACCGAGAAATTCCAGAGGTGTCGCCCAGTAGTCTTTCTTTCCCCACAAATAAATATCATTAACAAAGTGCTGCTTATTGAAAAAATCATTGACCCCGGTTAGCTTCTCCATTTCGGAAGCTGAGGCCAGGTTTCCTATCGTTTTCCGCCACCCTTGAACTCTGGAGCCTGACTTGCCTCCATAGGTATCCTGAACAACATCGACCCACTGTTGTTCCTTAGTATTTAAGGCTACTGAGGTCATCGAAAGACCGATCAGTAATATGAAAACAAACGTTTTCTTTATCATATAACGGATGCCCGCTTATTTAGGCCTGATGTTGTAATACGTTTGTGTTCTTGCCGTTTTGTCGAAAAACCGGTAGTTATCCATAGCGTCTCCATCCTTATTCCCGGAAAGCGGTGTATCGGGCTGTGATAATAGGTTTCAGTATATAGTCTAGTACAGTGCGCTTTCCGGTGATGATATCCACTGAAGTGGTCATTCCGGGAATAATGGGGAGTTCTCCGTTGGTGCCAAATTCGTCTTTATCGGTTCGGATGCGGACCAGGTAGTAGCTATTGCCTTCTTCATCCTGAATAGTATCGGCACTGATGTGTTCCAGCTCGCCTTCTAAGCCCCCGTACCGGGTAAAATCATAGGCGCTGAATTTAACGATGGCCGGTAGTCCCGGCCGCAGAAACGCAATATCTTGTGGTGCTATCTTGGCTTCGATTAAAAGCGAGTCTTCAGTAGGAACGATTTCGACCAGGTCCATACCGGGCTGTATGACGCCTCCAACCGTATTGGTATACAGCTTCTGAATGGTGCCCGTCACAGGTGAGACTACGGTGGTACGGTTAACCCGGTCTTCCAGGCCAACGGCCGATTCTGTCAGCGCCGAAAGCCGGTCCTGCTCCTGATTCAGCTTTTCCTGTTGTTCTGAGCGAAATTTCAGGGCTACATCAATACGGTTAAACATGGCTTCACGTATTGCTGCATTGAGTACCGGAATTTTTAACTGAGCGGAGGTCAGTTCTCTACGTGTATCGTTAAGTTGACGTTGGAGTTTGAGTAGCTCTATTTTAGGTACGACCCCTTCATCTGCCAGAGGCTGGGTAATCTCCAGCTCTCTTTTGGCAAAGTCATAACTGGTCTTAAGGTTTGTTGCCCGGGCTCTGATTTCGACCAAATCCTGTTGTTTCTGTTTAACCTGCTGGCTCAGAACGGACAGTTGGTTTTGCAGGTTTTCCAGATCCTGGCGATATTCATCGGTTTGTCTTTTGACCAGTGCGGGTTGTGCTTCTTTGAGGGAAGTGGGAAACGTCAGTCTATTAAAATTGATGGTTACACTGTTTTCCCAGTCTTTGGCATTCAGTTTCTCCTGAATATTAACACTGGCGATGGACGCAGAAAGCTGGAGGACGTTTGCCGTCAGGTTTGTGACCTGTTGCTCTCTTTCCCGAAAATCAGAACGGAACCGGGTATCGTCAATCAGCAGAAGTTGTTGGCCTTTCTGAACCTGCTGGCCTTCTCTGACGAGAATTTGTTTGACCAGTCCGCCCTCTAAATTTTGCACTACCTGCAGCTGAGAGGATGGGATGACTTTTCCTGTACCCACGGTGACCTTATCTATTTCTGCCCAGTATGCCCAGCCAACAGCGGCAATAAAAAAAAGCACAACCATCCATAACAGTAGCCTTGCACTGCTGGGTGTATTCAGAAGCAACGCGGCGGTCTTATCGTCTATATAATCGAGTTCTGTTTCGTTGAGCTTATGGTATTGTTTACTGCTCATTCGGATTCCTTGTATAGCGACAAGCTAAAATATAGCGTTCTGAATATAAGCTTATGTGTAGATTACGAAAAAGTTAAGTGCAACCATAGTGTTATCTTCGAGACATTCAGGTAATTTGTGTATTGTCCTTGCGTTACGCCACTGGACGGAGCACAATCGGGGAAAAAATGAGGAGTAGAAATGGAACTGTCTGATATTCGCCGGGAATATACGAAAGGGGGCTTACGCAGCAAGGATCTAAAAGCGGATCCTATCGACCAGTTTAATTTGTGGTTACAGCAGGCTATTGATGCAAAGCTGCCAGACCCTACCGCGATGACTGTCGCAACGGTAAACAGTAACGGGCAGCCATCCCAACGTATTGTACTGCTAAAACATGTAGATAAAGATGGGTTTGTTTTTTATACCAACCTGGGTAGCCGTAAATCGGAAGATATCAAAGGTAACAGCAAAGTGAGCCTTCATTTCCCATGGCATTCTATCGAAAGGCAGGTGGCCATTACGGGAACAGCGGAAAAGCTGACCGCGATGGAAAATATGAAGTATTTCTCTTCTCGCCCGAAAGAGAGTCAACTGGCTGCATGGGCGAGTAAACAGAGCAGCCGCATTTCGACCCGTGGGGTGCTTGAAGGTAAGTTTCTCGAACTAAAAAATAAGTTTGCCAAAGGTGAAATCCCGGTACCATCATTTTGGGGGGGATACCGTATTCGTCCGGAAACCATTGAGTTCTGGCAAGGGGGAGAGCATCGCCTGCATGACCGCTTCTTATTTACCCGGCAGGATGGGCATTGGGACGTCGAAAGACTGGCACCTTAGTCCGCTGACGTTATCTATCGCGCATAAAAAACGGCCTTCTGCATTTGCAGAAGGCCGTTTTATTTTGGTTTACTGAGTAAATTACAGCTCTCTGAGGATCCGGAAACCGACATAGTTGGAGGCCGTATTCGGATCCAGGAATAAGCGGCTTTCTGCGGCAGCCTGATTAGGTGAGAAACTCCAGGCTCCGCCTTTGGTTACGCCACGGGCATCGCTGGTCCATTCCCATACATTTCCTGCAATGTCATACAGGCCGAAACTGTTGGCTGGGAAGCTTTTCACCGGAGAGGTGCTGACGTTGGACCATTTGGTGCCCCCCCAGCCGGTATTCGCGTTACCCGTACCAAACTGGTTACCCCACCAGTAAGTGGTTTTGGTTCCGGCACGGGCTCCGATTTCCCACTCATCTTCGCTTGGCAGGCGATAGTTAAACCCCGTCTCTCTGGACAGCCATTTTACATAAGCCTTCGCATCGTTTTGGCTGATACAAACCGCTGGTGAGTCAGACGATTGTCTGAATCCCGGGTTTCTCCAGTAACTGTCTTTTACCGGAATAACCTGCGAGTCATTCACTGTTGTACAGAGCTTTTGTAGCTCCGCATCTGTCTGATATCCCGTGTTGTTTACGAACATTTCAAACTGGGATACGGTAATTGGGGTCGCCGAGAGCGCGTATGCATCGGATACTGTCACCAGTTTGGCGGCATGTTCTCTGGTCAGGTACTCTCCCGCGCCGATAACCACCATTTCGGGGGCTTTGGCCTTACTATTCAGAGCGTCGGCAAAGACTTTTCCTGAGTGAGGAAGGTTTTGCGTTTCTCTTAATATGGCTCGCAATGTATGATCACTGTCGATCTTAAGTTCCTGATGGAAGGAGCGATAACCTTCTTTCTGTACCGTGACCATGTGTGGGCCGACCGGAAGCATCACATCCACCGGAGTATTGCCGTAGTTCACACCATCAATAGACACAAGATCTTTATATTGGTTGGAGCGTATAGTCAGGGTTACCCACTGGACTTCTTTTTGTTGGCCCTCTTCCGCTGATTTTGTTCCTTCATCAAAACAGTACTGAGAGCCGATATTAAGTAGCTTACAGGGCGTATTTTTAGCAGGACGAGCTTCCAGAGTCATATTCAGGACGGTTTGGTGTTTATTCTGATCGTAGAATTTAGATACAGAGGTGTTGTGCCCAACCACATGAATGTTCAGAGAAGTATTGCCTAAGTGCTGTTTGATCAGTTTGGATTCCGTTGTATCGGAAATCAGTTCATCCTGAAACTGTCCTACCGCTTTTTGCATGGCAAGGTTTTTGGTTTGCTCGCGACATTGGCCTAGCGTCATGTTCGGTTTACAGGTATTGGTAAAACTCACTTTCAGCTGTTTTTGTTGAGTAAGCTCACCACGCAACCTTTCGGCTCGCGTTCGCCGTTTGTGCTGTTCTAATGTTTCCAGCTCAGTTTTGATGTGTTTGAGCTTGGTTTCTCGCTGAGTCAAATCGGCATACATTTCCTGCAGGTCTTGCTCGGCCTCCAGGCGTTCCTGTTGATTCTTTTTCACGTCAGCCCAGGCATTTTGATAAGCCCCCTGACTTGGTCGGATATCAAAGTCTGGTTCATTCAGAATACGGCTGTAGTCCCGGTCCAGTACTTTTTGCGCTTGCGCCAGTTTTTGATCCAGCTGTTCGGCTACTTTTTCCAACCGGTTTTGGTTTTCCTGAGCCAGCCGGATAGAAGCCTTTTTATCAGCGACTTTCCGTGAAGCTTTTTCCATTTCAGTTCGCTGAGTAAACAGTGCATCATCAATCCTTTGTACTGTTTCTACAGGCGTACTTATGTTTTCCTGGGGCGTTTTGTCTACAGGCGTATCAGCTGCCATTGAGGGAGCCAACGCCAGGCACGGTGTCAGTGCTATCAGTAGTGCAGGTAATCCTTGTCGCATCTTAGAAATACTACTTTATTGATTAATTGGGCAATTTGTTTATTTTATACTAAAAAGCCACTTTGTCAGAATATCGTCAAAAGATAAACAGACAAAGTGGCTTTTTAAGATCCGCTTTATGAATTTTGGCTTAATTTAATGCCAAAACACTTAGCTTTCTTTGTTTGGCATCAGTTTTACCCAGACCGTATCATTACCATTCACTGTAATCACACGGTTATAGGTCTCATAGCCATCTTTGGATACCGTCACCTGATGTCGGCCAGTCGGAAGAACTATCTCAACCGGAGTGCTGCCGTATTTTACGCCATCAATGGTAACCGCATCATTGTACTGATCGGAACGTACGGTGACATTAGCCCATTGTTTGTCCTTGTTCTTACTCGATTTTGCCTGACCTTTAAGGCAATAGCGGGCTTCAACATTCAGCAAGCTGCACGCTGCCACTGCTTCTGGTTTGGCCTGAAGCTGTGCCTGCATTTGTGTAAAGTAAGCATTGTCGCCAGAAAAACCACTTTGAGTGATCTGACTTTCCTGTACATGAATGTTCAGTTGAACGCCTTCAAGATTTTGCTTTGCCAAAACCGACTCGGTAAGGTTAGAAAGCAGTTTCGATTTAAAGGTTTTCACCGCTTTCTGTTTAGTCAGGTATTTACCCTGACTGATACATTCGCCCAGAGTCATCGTTGTAGAGCAAGTCGTCGTATAACTGGTTTCCAGTACATCGCTTTCTCTTAACTCTGCGTTGATGCGTTTGACTCTGGCTTCAACTCTGGCTTCTTTCAGATTTTCCAGCTCATTACTGAAACGGGCTTTCTTTTGCTTTAGCTGTGAAAGACGCATTTCTGCTTCAGTGATGTCCTGGCTGTTCGTTAGTCTGTTTGACTGGTTTTCCTTTACCGCATTCCAGGCTTCCTGATACTGCTTTTGGAAGCTGGTCAGATCGGTTTCCGGGTCATCAAGTAAGCGAGCATATTGTTTGTCCAGTGTGGATTTTGTGCGATTACGCTTCGCTTCCAGTTCACCACCTTCTCTCTGTAATGCTTCCTGTTTTTGAGTAAGCTGTCTTAATGTTGCCGACTCAGAAGCAGATTCTTCGTTTACGGCGTTTATGTCAGCCTTTTTCTGATCGATTTTTGCGTCAATTGTGACAACAGGATCTACGGGTTGTTGTAGCTCCTCTGCCGAAATTGATGCCGACAGCCAGAAAGGCGTTAGCGCAAGCATAAGCGCTGGGATACGGCGTTTAATCATAAGTCCCTGCATTGTATTTCAAAATTAAAAAATCAGTCCTTTACCTGTTTATCTTTTAATGATTAAAGCCGGTTGTACATTGACTTCATCAGGTTAAGGAGATGAAAAAAATAAGTAATAACAGTCAGATACTGTTTCTTGATAACACAGATCTCGCGATATTGCTATCCATTGTAATGTGAGTTATCTCATCCGAATAGAGCTTATCATCTTTAATATAATAAATGTGATATTAATCGACAAATTGAGCCGTAGAAAATATTTTTACACAGAGATATCAATTAGGTAGCTTTTTATGCGGTGCGTGTCTGAGAGTATTGTGATTCTGCATGCATTGATGTTATCCAATCGTGCTTTGGAATGAACACACAATGACCGTAGTTTATTCTCACTTGATCATTGTTCCGGTAAGGATCATGACCAATTTTGACAAATCTTTTGTTGGTGCTCAGAATACCCCCCTCGTTTAAACCTGGGTCTCAAGCTGACTACTATAAGGCTTTACCTTCATGTACGCTGCGGAATGCCGCGAAAGTCGGGCCTTTGAGTATTTGGCTGGTGACCAGATTCATAGTGCAAACACAACCTTGATCATGCTTCCGAATTATACGGAAAATGGCAAGAGTATAAGTGGATAGCAAAGGAGCGCTATTTGCTGCCGTCTCTGTCCATCGTCACTTTTGCAGGATAGAAGAATAATAAATAAGAGGATATTAAAATGATAGACAATAGCTTAGCTATTACTGCGACATTTTTTGGCTATCTGGCCATGATGCTTGCTATCGGTTACTGGGCATATCAGCGCACCGTTAATTCCAGTGACTATTTCTTGGGGGGGCGTTCGCTGGGCCCGTGGCCTGCGGCTCTGTCTGCGGGTGCATCGGATATGAGTGGCTGGCTGCTTCTGGGGCTGCCAGGCTATGCCTATGCTGCAGGGATAGAATCTCTTTGGTTGGCTGGAGGATTATTAGTGGGCACCTGGGCGAACTGGCTAATAAGTGCTAAGAGGCTGCGCACTTACAGTATTACAACAGATGCGCTGACTATCCCGGAGTTTTTCTCTCGCCGCTTTAATGACGAATCCAAGCTTATTCAGATTATTTCTGCCTTTTTCATTCTGTTGTTTTTCCTTTTCTACACGAGCTCTGGTTTGGTAGCCGGCGGTAAGCTATTTGAAACGGTATTTGGCCTGGATTACACCACCGCATTAGTTATTGGTACGTTATGTATTGTTTCTTACACTTTGTTTGGTGGATTTCTGGCCGTGTCCTGGACAGATTTAGTTCAGGGATTATTGATGGCTGCTGCACTTTTGATTGTGCCTATTTCGGCGATGCAGGGCGGGATAACACAATTAAGTTCTGATCTGGCTGACATCAACCCTGAGTTGCTGACGCTATGGGATAACACTAAAGGTGAGCCTTTAAGTGCTGTAGCTATTATTTCTCTTGTCGCCTGGGGGCTTGGCTATTTTGGCCAGCCACATATTCTGGCCCGATTTAAAGCTTCGCGTACTAACCGAGAGCTTACGACAGCTCGCCGAATCGCGGTTATCTGGACCGGTATTTCAATGGCTGGTGCGGTGCTTGTCGGTCTGGTTGGCCTGCTGTATGTTTCTAATCATCAGGGGCTCAATCTGGCTGATGGTGAAAAAATATTTATGTTGCTGGTGAACGCTGTTTTTCATCCTGTTATTGCGGGTATTTTACTGGCGGCTATTTTGGCAGCCATTATGAGCACGGCTGATTCGCAGTTGTTAGTTTCTTCTTCTGCGCTGGCAGAAGATTTTTATAAGCAGCTTTTTCATAAAAAAGCCTCTTCTGAACAGGTGGTTAAGGTGGGGCGCTATGGTGTAATAGCGCTTTCTGTGGTTGCTTGTTTGTTGGCGGTTAATCCTGATAGCTCAGTGCTTGGGTTGGTCTCTTATGCGTGGGCTGGTTTTGGTGCCGCATTTGGTCCTGCGATTGTTCTGAGCCTTTATTGGTCGCGTATGAACCGCAACGGTGCTCTGGCTGGTATTCTGGTGGGGGGCGTGACGATTGTTATCTGGAAGCAGCTGACAGGAGGGTGGTTTGATCTCTATGAGATTGTACCGGGGATTATCTTCTCTACACTGTCGATTGTTGTCGTAAGTTTGCTGACAACAAAGCCTGATAACAAAGTAACCAATGACTTTGCTGATTTTAAAGAAAGACTAAAATCTTTGGATTAACAGTCAGTTAACATTATGTTTTCTTTAGTTAGGCAGCCCCTTGTTGTTGTGGTAGACGACAAGGGGCTTTTTGGTGTGATCTATATCTATTTTTTGATTTTTGTTTGTTGGTCAAGTTGAGTTTTTACACAAAAAACACGCTTTTTTGAAAAAAACTTTTTATTATTTGATGCGTTAAATAATTCTTTACAGAAAAAGGATTATTTAGAATTTAATATAACCAGTTGTGAGGTAAAGGAGTTCCCCAATGCCAGATCTGTACTGCGAAGTATGCAAAAGAGTGACACCACATAAGTCGGTAATGCGTCGTAGTCAGGAGGAGGAATTGCTCTCGCTTACTCAAAAACTAACCTTGCTTACCATTAAGATTTTTACCGGTAAAAACCATTATAAATTAGAGCAGCAACATTTTTGCCGGCAGTGTAACTGCCAGACGGTTGCTGCAGGTAAAAAGACGAATGCAGTGAACAGAGAAAAGCCTATCGTTGTAAAGGGCAAACCAGAGCAGGTTGGGGCACTTTAAATTCCGTTTAAGTGCTTAGATAATAAAAACTTGGCGAGATATTTTTACTCTTTCTGAGGCTCACGTTGATAAGACCTCCTGCTTATGGCAGGAGGTCTTATCATTTACAGTGTAAAGTGAAGAAATCATACCCTCAGGCCTACACAAAAAAATCCCTCGGTTTTCACCGAGGGATCTTTGTTAGAAAGTCACGATCTTATTGCTATAATTAGTTGCTGGAACATGCTGCAAGCAGCCCGGTAAATTCTAGCAATTCATAAGTGCTGTCACCTTCGGTATAGGTAAAGTCACAACTGATCTCAACTTCATCCAGGATTGACTGATAAGCCACGTCGTTAAAGAACGTAACCATATAATCGTTGGTTTCATTGGCTTTCTCTACCGCACCCCGGATAACGATTCCATTGTTTTCAGCAAACAAAATGGTGGCCGGATCATCATACCAGGCATCACCAAATGCCAGTATAGCTTCGTCGGTGACGGTGAGCTGATAAACCGTTTTACCACCCATCTCACTGCTGGTCCAGGTTGTTTCACCAACCTTGCTCGTTTCGTAAGTGGTATCGTCGGTTTGGTAGAAATTAGCGGTTCCGTCTTCAACTAACTCAACGCCGATATTCCAGCCAATATAAATAACCTTTGCCTGAGCTGGATCTGTCGCTGCAGATGCCGAGGTCAGATCAGCCAGCGTGGTTGCCTGAACGCTATATGGACCGCTAGCGGTTGCTCCAACAACTTTTACATGGACGTCGGAGTCGGTCCAGAGAGAATAAATATCCTGGGCAGCGATTGGGGTAAACTGTAGAGCTTGAGCCCCTGTCGGGAACGTGGCGCTGTCGGTTTTATACGCCGACCAGAACGGCAGGTTCGTTCCGTTAATGGCTTCATCTGTCAGATCGGTAATCATTGGCGTTCCAAGTGAATATTTGATTTCAGCATATCCGGTTGGGTATGCTTCCGCCGTGGTACCTGAAATATCCAGAGTGTAGCCGGTCGGTGTTACCCAACTGGAACCTGCGAGTATCAGTTGCTCATCGTCATAGATAGCACTTCCCAGAGTACTGTCAGGCATGACGACCTTAAAGCCCTGTGATATCGCATAGCTACCGTTTACAGCGAACGTATCTACAGTCAGGATATCGATACTGTTTTCACTTTCCTTATCGAACTCATGCAGACCACTGTTAGACTCAACGAGTTGAACGATATCCGCGTTAGTTGCACTGGTTGTGCTCCCTACTCCTTCTGCAAGAGCCGGAAGATCTTCATAGCTATCACTGGTGTTATCTGAGCTCGAGTCTACCGTATCAGAGCCAGTAGAATCGGTGTAGCTACCGGTATCTGAGCCCGTACTATCGGTGGTGGTACTTGTGTCACTGTCGGTGCTATCTGTGTATGTGACGCTGACATCAACTTGCTCAAGAATGGCTGACTTAGCGGTTTCGTTAAACAGATAGATCACTTCATCAAAGCTGGTTCCCTGTTTTTCGACTGAGCCCATATGGACATAGCTGCCGCTTCCGTCATCGTAAACACTGGCAAAGAGTGTTGAGGAGTCCTCATCCCACTGGTCACCATAAGCCGACACTACGCCGTCTGGTACAGTGAACTGCAGAATATCTTCTCCATTGATAACACTGCGTGTCCAGGTGCCGCTGCCGACATTGATCAGGCTGTCTCCAGTGATGTAGTAGTTCGCGGTTCCGTCTTCCACCAGTTCAACACCCATATCCCAGCCAAAATAAACTAAGTTTGGATAGCCGGTTGTCGACGTCGAATCTACGGCCGTTGCTGAAATCAGCTGATCCAGCGAGGTTGCCGCTGTGTGATACGGTTCGGTATCGGTACTGATATGGACTTCAGAATCGGACCATAGCGAGTAGATATCCTGAGCCGCAACAGGGGTAAATTTGACCGCCTGAGAGCCGCTTGGGAACTGAGCCGTTGTGGAGACAAAGTCAGACCAGAACGGTACAGTCGTAGGTGAAATGATTTCTCCGGACAGATCGACCAGCTCCAGAGTCACATTCATTTTGCTGTCTGGTACGTTGGTCGGATAGACGATCGGCGTATCGGTGGTCGCATCCAGTGTGTGGCTGGTCACTTGTACCCAACCATCAGCAGTCAGAATGAGATCTTCATATTTTTCGGTAACATCGGAAAGGCTGCCATCAGGGTTGACAACCTGAGGAGTCTGAGTGACGCCAATATTGCCGTTTATCAGTATTGAGCTGACAAACAGGTTTTCATACTCAGTACCATTCTCATTGTGGTTGTCCGAGTGAAGCTCATATAGTGCATCGGCATTGCGTACGAATGCCAGAGCGTCTGATGCCGTGTCCACACTGCTTGTATCAGTGCCTGAGTCAGTAGTACCAGTGCTTGAGTCAGTAGTATCAGTGCCTGAGTCAGTGGTATCAGTGCCTGAGTCAGTGGTATCAGTGCCTGAGTCAGTGGTATCAGTGCCTGAGTCAGTGGTATCAGTGCCTGAGTCAGTAGTATCAGTGCCTGAGTCAGTAGTATCAGTACTTGAGTCAGTAGTATCTGCGCCTGATGTCTCTTCTGTGTTGTCAGTTGATGATGCACTGATAACAACCTGATCAAGAATGGCTGACTTAGCGGTTTCGTTAAACAGATAGATCACTTCATCAAAGCTGGTTCCCTGTTTTTCGACTGAGCCCATATGGACATAGCTGCCGCTTCCGTCATCGTAAACACTGGCAAAGAGTGTTGAGGAGTCCTCATCCCACTGGTCACCATAAGCCGACACTACGCTGTCTGGTACAGTGAACTGCAGAATATCTTCTCCATTGATAACACTGCGTGTCCAGGTGCCGCTGCCGACATTGATCAGGCTGTCTCCAGTGATGTAGTAGTTTGCGGTTCCGTCTTCCACCAGTTCAACGCCCATATCCCAGCCGAAATAAACTAAGTTTGGATATTGAGTTGTTGATGTTGAGTCTATAGCTGTGGTTGAAATCAGCTGATCCAGAGACGTTGCTGCTGCGTGGTACGGTTCAGTGTCGGTGCTGATATGGACTTCAGAATCGGACCATAGCGAGTAGATATCCTGAGCTGCAACAGGGGTAAATTTGACCGCCTGAGAGCCGCTTGGGAACTGAGCCGTTGTGGAGACAAAGTCAGACCAGAACGGTACACTCGCTGATGAAATGGTTTCACCGGACAAATCGACAAGCTCCAGAGTCACATTCATTTTGCTGTCTGGTATGTTGGTCGGGTAGGCGATCGGTGTGTCGGTGGTCGCATCCAGTGTATGGCTGGTTACTGGTACCCACCCGTCGGCAGTCAGGATGATATCTTCATATTTTTCGGTAACCTCGGAAAGGCTACCATCAGGGTTGACGACCTGAGGAGTCTGAGTGACGCCAATATTGCCGTTTATCAGTATTGAGCTGACAAACAGGTTATTATATTCAGTACCATTCTCATTGTAATTGTCCGAATGAAGCTCATACAGCGCATCAGCACTGCGAAGGAACTCCAGGGCTGTTAACTCTGAATTATCTCCAACGCTGCTTTCATCTGTGTCTGCTGTAGTATTGCTGTCATCGGTATCTGCGGTATTGCTATCATCGGTATCTGCATTGTCGCCGATACCATCACCATCACTGTCGACAGATTCCGTCGCGTCTGTCGGGAAAGCATCTGCGGCATCCAGAACACCATCGTTATCATCATCGGTATCAGCATTGTTGCCAATACCATCTTTATCGCTGTCGACCGACTCGGTTGCGTCTGTCGGGAACGCATCTGCGGTATCTAAAACACCATCGTTATCGTCATCCGTATCGGCATTGTCGCCAATACCGTCGTTATCAATATCCGTACTTTCTGATTCATCAAACCGGAACACATCGGCATTATCGCCTACGCCATCCCCATCGGAGTCCTTAAATTCACTGGCATCAGTCGGGAATTTATCGGAATTATCGCCCACGCCATCTTCATCGCTGTCTGTCGATTCTTTCGGGTTGTAAGGGAACGCATCTTCCGTGTCGGCGACACCGTCGTTATCGTCATCGGTATCCGCATTATCGCCGGTACCATCACGGTCACTGTCTTTGGTTTCACTGGCATCCTCAGGGAAGGCATCATCCACATCCGAAACGCCATCATTGTCATAGTCACCATTTGATGTTCTCGAGGCATCTAGCGGGAAGTAATCGCGCAGATCGCTGTAGCCATCACCATCATCGTCGTTATCGGCATTATTACCGATATTATCGCCATCGGTATCGACGGACTCTGTCGGATCCAGAGGGAAGGCATCCTGAGCATCCGGGATCTTATCGCCGTCGTCATCGTCATCTTCTTCGTTACCGATACCATCTTTATCGGTGTCCAGAGATTCACTGGCATTAAGCGGGAATGCATCTTCAGCATCAACAACGCCATCGTTGTCGTCATCGTCGTCATTCACGTCGGCAATACCGTCATTATCGGTATCAACCGAGGCGTCTTTATCCCGTGGGAACTGATCATCGACATTCAGGATATTATCGCCATCAATGTCATCATCAGAGTTGTCCCCGATGCCGTCTTTATCTAAGTCACTGGTTTCATCTTTATTCAGTGGGAAAGCGTCCGCATCATCGGTAACGCCATCATTATCATCATCTTTATCGGCGTTGTTACCGATGCCATCTTCATCAGTATCAAGCCATTCTTTCGCATTTAGCGGCAGAGCATCTTCATCATTAGCAAACCCGTCTCCGTCGATGTCGTCATCACTATTGTTACCTATGCCGTCACCATCGCTATCCCGCCATTCACTGGCGTTGTCCGGGAAGGCATCAAACGCATTAGCGACGCCATCATTATCGCGGTCATCCGTTAGATCGTTAACTTTTTCGGTGTCTTCAACAAAATCCGGTAGCGCCAGAGTATCGAAATCCATGCTTGCAGCCGCTTCGTCTGACTCCGCCTCTTTAGCCTTTGTTTCAATGGCTTTTTGGGTTTGGTCACTCACCGCATCCAACTGATTCAGCAGGCTGGATGCGGTTGGATCGGTTTTTATTTCATCAACCGCTTCATCCAGTTCTTCCGGCTCCTGAGGCAGCTGTTTGGACTGAACGATAACCTTTGCTTCATAAGCAATACGAGCCGCTTCTCTGGCTGCCTCTTTCTCTTCATCTGAAGCGTCATCATTGACAGTCTTAGCGGCAACATAGTCACCCAGTACTAAATCAGGATCGAGGTTTTCACCAGCAACTTCATGAACCGCTTCTTGCTTAAGCGCTTCTATTTCATCATCCGTTAGCTCGGTTGCTGAAGCTTCCGCTTTTTTCTTTTCTAGAACCAGATTGACTTTCGTTGAAAGAGGAGTGACAGACGTTTCACCGGCTGGCGCTGACATAACATAAGAGGTTTCAACAGGGGTTCCGTCAGGGTTGTCTTCGGTAATCGTATCTTCATCTACGGTTTCTGATGTGGCTTGAACGACAACTGAATATTTAGTGGGGTCATCTATGCCAGAAACATCCAGTACGGCTTCACCGCCAGCGCCCGATATGGCTTTTGGTTCGCCTTCGTCCCACTGATAGTTTCCATTGATATCCAACCAAATAGTGGCGTTTCTTAAGTAACCATCAATCGCTTTTACTGAGTAGGACGTTGCCGATGTTGTCTCTGATGACGAGTCTCCCCCACCACAACCAGTCAGTAGGGTCGTACTTGCGACGCCTAGTGCTAATGCTATTTGGCTCTTTTTCATTATCACTCTCTTTATTTTAGAATAGACTATTATTTCTTTTTCAGCTCATTATTTATATTTTTAATAAGCCAAAAATGTATATGACAAAAAGTATTGGTTCGATTTTAACAGGATGTACATGTCTTAATTATTAAGATATCTCTATTTCATTGACATTTGTTATGACAATCAAGCTCTTTATTAGAGCTTCGATTCTAATTAGGAGGGGGTTATTCACAGAGTAAGTTGCCGTACAGCTTATATATTTATTTTATAATCAACTAATTAATTTATAGGTAAAAATATGATAGTTGATCCTAATTTTATTAATGGAGAAATGTGATATGCATTCAGTTTAATTGTTGTTCGCGGCGTAAATGAGATGTTGCTTCAGAAATAATGTAACGGAATAAATGCATTATAATGAAGTATTGCTACGGTTTCCTTGTTGCATAAATATATTTATATGGTTCTTATATATAGCCAGGAAACATTCTCAGAGAATTATTCTGGGGGATAAAATAGTTGCGCCTAAGTAACCTGACTCGATAAGGGGGAGGTAAGTTGGGGGGCTAAAAGCCTAAGACTGGAATGGCGACACTATACCGTATCGCCATTGGCTCATTAAATTTCTTTTAACTTATGGTCCTCTGAATGATCTTCGTCTGCACCTATAAAGCCTCCTGTCTGGTGTGCCCACAGGTGGGCATAGATGCCGTTACCGCTGATCAGTTCCTGGTGAGTACCCTGTTCGACTATCTGCCCCTGGTCCAGAACAATCAGGCGGTCCATAGCAGCAATGGTTGACAGACGGTGGGCGATAGCAATAACCGTTTTTCCTTCCATCAGCTCATTCAGACTTTCCTGAATGGCCGATTCGACTTCAGAATCGAGAGCGGATGTGGCTTCATCCAGAATCAGCAATGGCGCATCTTTCAGCAGTACCCGGGAAATAGCGACTCTCTGCCGTTGTCCGCCGGAGAGTTTGACACCCCGTTCGCCTACCTGTGCATCATAACCGGTATTTCCGTACGGGTCGTTCAGGGTTTCGATAAACTCATGCGCATGGGCCTGTTTGGTGGCTTTCAGCAGATCCGATTCCGACGCGTCCGGGTTACTGTACAGAATATTTTCCCGGATGGAGCGGTGCAGCAGAGAAGTATCCTGTGTGACCATGCCAATCTTACTGCGTAGGGAGTCCTGAGTCACATTCGCAATGTTCTGACCATCGATGTTTATCTGCCCTTCTTCGACGTCATGGAAGCGCAACAACAAGTTAACCAGTGTGGACTTGCCCGCTCCGGAGCGTCCGACTAACCCCACTTTTTCTCCTGGTTTGATGTGCAGGTTAAGGTGGCTGATGACGCCTTTGTCTTTGTCGCCATAGTGGAAACTGACGTTATTAAATTCAATTTCCCCCTGATGGACGTCAAGAGGTTTTGCATCTGAGGAGTCCTGGATACTGATGGGCTTGGAGAGTGTGGACATGCCATCCACTACGGTACCCATATTTTCAAACAGCCCGCCAATTTCCCACATGATCCATTTAGACATACCATTAATGCGCAGTGACAGGCTCATGGCGATAGCAATAGCACCAATGGTAATGGCATTGCTCATCCATAAACCGATAGAGATGGCGATAATGCTAAACAGGAGCAGATAGTTAGCGACTTCAACACTGATATTGAACCCGGTCACCAGGCGCATTTGGCGGTGTACGGTATCCAGAAACTCATCCATGCCTTCTTCGGCATATTCCGTTTCTCTTTTACTGTGAGAAAAGAGTTTGACCGTGGCAATGTTGGTATAACTGTCTACAATTCGTCCGGTCATCATTGAACGGGCATCAGCCTGTTCAGAAGAGACGGATTTTAGTTTTGGCACATAATAGAACTGGATGCCGATATAAGCGATCAGCCACAGAAGAATGGGCATCATCAGTCGCCAGTCTGCCTGGGCCAGCATGATCAGCATAGAGGCAAAGTACACCGACACATAAACAAAGACATCAAGCAGTTTTATCACGGTTTCCCGTATTGCCAGGGAGGTTTGCATGACTTTTGTTGCAATGCGGCCGGCAAATTCATCCTGATAGAAGGACAGGCTTTGCTTTAGCAGGTAACGGTGGGCCAGCCAGCGGATGGACATAGGGTAGTTGCCCAGCAAACTCTGATGTATCAGCATGGAATGGATAACGACCAGAGTGGGCATGACCACTAAAATGAGAAAGCCCAGCCCCCAGAGCGTGGTTTCATTTTCCTGTAAAAAGGTTTCCGGATTACTGGATGACAGCCAATCGACCAATTGTCCCATAAAGCCAAATAAGACGACTTCAATAATGGCGACGGCTGTGCTCAGTAAGGCCATGAATAGCAGAGGTTTTTCAAAGCCACGCGTATAGTGACGACAAAAGGCGATGATGCCTGTTGGTGGCTGTACAGGTTCTTCCTGAGGGAATGCCTGAGTAAACCCCTCAAATATCTTATACATATATGATCCTATGACTATTTCCCCACAGTAATAGCGCAGTGATGACTTAGAACTGCAGTCTGAGACATAAAGGCTATCGTTGTATTTATAATTTAAGAGTAAACCTGAGAAGAATATCAGATGGAGTCACAGTACAGTATGTCTATGAAAAAGCAACCAGCCTTTGTCATACCAAAGGCTGGTTTTTAGTGACGTTCATCGAAACGAAAAAGTGTATTTTTTAACGTTTTTTAATCTCTCTAAAAAAAGATATTTTTCTCTCTTTTTTTCTGGATTTCAACGGGCTGGTATTGACACTTTCTTCTACGGTATCTGCTTCTTTACCTTTCACTGGAGCAGATTCAGTATTTGCCTCCGCATGCAGTACGGCCATAGATGATGGGTCCAGTTGCATATCATTGCACATGGTCTGATTTGCAGTATCTCGATTGTGGATATCTTTATTGGTATCGCAAATGACGATCCATTTTTGATTTCTGTCGGTCGGCAGCTTAAAGCGAGCTTTGGCTGTGGACGGATTAATCAGATAGATCAGTTCATCGCCATCCTGATCAATTCCCAGATGCAGCGCAACGGCGTTCAGTTGGTTCCAGTCATCATGCTCCATATGCTTGCCATCCGGGCGTCGCCATCCCACGCGGTTCTGGTTTCTTTGCTCACCACTGAATGCCCGGATAAATGGCACCATATAGGTGTGACGGGCCGCCACCACTTCGCTGAGCCAGTGTTGAAAGCCGGTTTTCAGATCGGACGGTGTCCAGTCCAGCCAGCTCAGCTCATTGTCTTGACAGTAGGCATTGTTATTGCCATTTTGTGTGTGGGACAGCGTATCAACCGTAAGGATATGTGGAATACCGAACGCGAACAGCAGGCTGGCCATAAAATTACGTTTCTGCCTTTCCCTGACCGCAATGATCATCATATTGTGGGTATTGCCTTCTTCACCATAGTTGTCAGAGCGGTTGTCACCGTGACCGTCGTGGTTATTCTCGCCATTGGCTTCGTTATGCTTATGGCGGTAAGACACCAGATCCTGAAGGGTAAAACCATCATGATAGGTCACATAGTTAATGGTCAGTTTCTGTGGCCACCGGCTGGCGCTGTAGATATCCCGGGAGCCCATTAAGCGGGTGGCAAACTCTTTCAGAAAGCCATGGTCTCCTCGCCAGAAACTGCGGGTAATATCCCGGAATTTATCATTACATTCATTCCAGCCATCCGGAAAACCACCCACCTGATAACCATTAGGGCCAATATCCCACGGCTCTGCTATCAGTTTGATTTCTTTTAAGACCGGATCCTGAGCGACCGCTTTAAAGAAAGCAGAATGGTAATTGAACTGGTCACCATTACGGCCCAGCGTTGCTGCCAGATCAAAACGAAACCCGTCGACATGAAACTCCTCCACCCAGTAACGCAGGGAGTCCATTACCAGGTTAAGCGTTGGCTGATGAGTCAGATCGAGCGTATTACCACAGCCTGCAAAATTAGCAAAATGCTCACCATGGCGGATGTAATAACCTGAGTCCAGCGCCTTGAGGTTAAAAACCGGCCCTCCGGTTCCGCCTTCTGCGGTATGGTTATACACCACATCCAGGATCACCTCGATACCGTGCCTGTGCAGCTCCCGAATTGCCGTTTTCAGCTCTATCACGGCATCTCGCTTGGCATACCTCGGATCCGGTACCATAAAGAGGAAAGGGTTGTAGCCCCAGTAGTTCACCTTGTCCTGTTTCAGCAGGTGCTCTTCATGCATGCAGGCAGCAATGGGCAGTAGCTGTAATGAGTTAATATTCTGCTCTTTATAAAACTGCAGCATAGGTGAACTGGCCAGCCCCAGGTACCCCCCCTGTTGAGAAGGGTTCACTTCGGGATGCAGTTTGGTTAAACCTTTAACATGAGTCTCAAACAGAACCGTGTCTTCCCGGGGAATGCGGGGGGAATGGGTGTCCTGCCAGTCAAACTGGTTGTCGATGACAACACACTTACTGATATCCCAACTTTTTTTCGGGGTAAATGGAGGCTCATAATGCAATGGTTTTTCTATCGCTCTTGCGTACGGGTCGGATAACAGAACAGGACCCTCATTCACCTCTACTTTATAACCATATAACTGGCCTGCTTTTATTCCCTCTATGTAAGTGTGGCGGTGTCCCGCATAGTTTCCCTCAAGTTCGTGGGTCGTATATTCACCATTATTATCGAACAACACCAGCACAATATCGTTGTGGTGAGGTGCATAAATTGAAAAATTACATCCACTATTGTCTAGCGTAGAGCCCAGCGGATAAGGGCGCGAGCGCAAATGATTCATTATTGATATATTCTGGTTCGTTATCATGCTGAATTTAGTATCTTCTTAAGTGTAAGTAAACGCCCTGAGCGTTGAAAGATCAACCTCCTTTATCTCATCGAAATAAAAATATAATCAAAAAATTTCGCCTGAGATCAAAGGCGAAAGTTTGATGACAGTAACATTTTGCTGCCATATTTAGCGGTACTCCCCCTTAAAATCATCCCCTGAACAGTGACGAAACCGACAAAAAACTACGGGCCGTCATTTTCTCCACCTTTCTCCTCCCCCCTGAATTAGAAGAGGGTGGAGGACGTCAGCCTGTCTGTAAGCGCTTAAGATGCTCATCGTTGAAACAAAACGGTGGGAGGTAACTCCCAGCACATATATGTCCTTGCATAAACAACAACTTATTTTACTGCCTTGATAAGTTAGCCCTATGTAAAAGGAAATTAAAATAATGAATCGTTCAGGAGTTAGCGATATGAAAAAAGTTAGCGTACTTGCTGCAGCAGTGGCGACCGCACTGGTTACTGGTTCTGCTTTTTCAGCAGAAAAAGTTAATGGTACAGACGTTGTAACCGACGGTTGGGAAGTTCATGGTTATGCGTCTATGAATGTACGCCAGATCGACGGCCATACAACAGATAATGAATACGGTAAGCCTGATTATCAGACAGCCGGTACTTTAGGTAAGAGCACTAACCAGGTTGAATTTACGATTAAAAAACATACAGAGCATGCAAACGGCGTGTGGTCTGATTTTGTGGTTCGCTCTGAATTTGGTAACGGTAACTCATTTGCTTACTCTTCTTCTGGTGGTCAGAAAGACAACACAGATAGCCAATTTGAAGTAAAAGAAACGTTTGTTGAAATCGGTGCTCTGCCATATCTGGGTGAAGATACGTCTGTCTGGGCTGGTCAACGCTTCCTGAACCGTTCAGCCGGTCTTCTTTCTGGTGAATTCTGGAAACAGTCTTCAGGTGTTGGTGCTGGTATCCAGACTAAGATTTCCGGTAAAACAGCAGGTTTTGCTATTGTTGAAGCTGATCCAGGCGGTGAGATCAACGCGGCGACAGCATCCGATGATCGTACGACTCTGACTTCTCACGATTTCTATTTCTATGGTGTTGATGCCGGCATCGGTAGCATGGACTTTGACCTGAAACTGATGAAGCAGGCTAACAAAGACAGCGACAACAGCGAAGGCCTTGGTGCATCGGTAACTCTGAACTCAAGCTACTACGGCATGGACGGCTGGACTCAGACTGCACTTGCTTACGGTCAGGGTGTTGCTCAGAACCGTGGTGTTAACTTTGGTCAGTGGTCAGGCGGTGATGATAACGCGGAATCAATCTTCTTCACTTCTTATGGTGTAATGAACATTTCTGATAAATGGCAGATGGGGTCTGAAATCACTTATATGGCGGCACTGGATCAACTGTTTGGTGTTGAAGAGCTGAAGCGTTACATTGTTGCGGTTCGTCCTTCTTATAAAGTGAATGACAACCTTCGTGTAGAAATGACAGCGTCTTATGGTCATGAAGAAGGCCCAGAAGCAGGGTTCTGGAATCGCGCTGGTGATGGTACTGAAAGTAATATCATCAACCTGGAAATCGCGACTCCTCTGACTGTGAACGCAGACTACTTTGGTCGTCCACAGATCAAACCATACATCAGCTATATCAAAGCGGATGACGAAGCAAGCGCTGCTTTGATCAATATCTCTAACGACGACAAAGAAGTTATCGTTGGTGTACACGCAGAAATCTGGTTCTAATACCACTAAAATTACAGGCAGCCGTATGGCTGCCTTTTTTGGTTTTGAGACCAGTAAGAATGATATTCAATCACTGGCATTGGTATGAAGAGAAATAATTATGAAAACAAATAAAGCCATTCTCACCCTACTCCTCGGTTCCCTGTTAACAGCCTGCAGCTCAACGCCTCCGGCAACGCCTGCTGCAGATGTCGAACTTATTCCCTATGCCGATGTGTGCTGTACCCAGCTTTCACAGCTGCCTTTTATCAAGCTGGCCGCCAATGAAACGTTGGACTTTAGCCTGAATTCGGATACGGATGCAGCCGCATTTCAGGACGGTAACAGCTACTTCAGCGCGTTTGAATTTGCTGACCGATCCGCCATCGTGACCGTCAGCATCAGCAGCTTTATGGCTGACGGCAAGGTCTTTGCACCAAAAATGGTGTCACTGGATGAACACTTCCATCCGGTCGATTCCACTACGCTGGATCAGTTTGATATCAAAACTTCCGATGCATTTACCCAAACGCAGTATTCTGCGGACTTTAAAATTGATGCCCGTAAGACCCCTTACTTTGTTATCTATACCCCGGAAGACTATCTGGGCAAAGAGATCACCGTTGATCATCCGGCTAAAGTTCGGGCAAAAGAAATGGGCGAGGCTATGCCGATGGTGACCGATCCGCATTATGTGCATGCCAACAGTGGTAAGGTGTCGGTTAAAGTTAAAACGATTTCTTTTCAGGCGGCGAAACGTAAAGTCAGCCTACCAGTCGCCACTCAGGAAGAAGAACCATTAAACATGCCTGCCGCTCAAAAGGATCCTGTTGTTACTGAGGTTCAGCCAGAGACAGTGTCTTTTTATTATTCCGCTATTCAGAAAGCCGTTGCTGACAATAATATTCCGAAGGCACTCAGCCTGCTGGATGAAGCAAAAGCGCTTGGCGTTGAAGGGGCTCAACAGGCCTTTGTTGAGGCGATCAATATGACGCGATCGGAATAATCATTCGAGTAAGACGATAAGTAGAACAATAAATAGCGAGGCTTTACCCCAGGTCAGCCGTGGATTGAGGAAAACCCAAATTATTCCGAGATCAACGTAGCGGCGGCTCTGGAAGGACACTGCCTGATTAACAACTATGAACTACATGAACAGATAGAAAAAGAATTCAGCCTTCAACCGTTGAATCCTTTGTGATTCAGCTTGATGTATAGAAGAGAAATACAATGTCAGTAAAAACAAATTCTTACCTTCTCGCCCTTTTGTGCGTGGCAGGCACATCGGCCTCTGCCGCAGAGGTCACAGATACCTTTCAGTTTTTCAGCGGAGAAAAATATCAGCTCAGAGCGGTGGATGTATTCCGGATGGGGAAAGCCTATCCGAAAATGAAATTGCCTAAGAAACTGCGTCCTCTGTATAAAGAAGCGTTTTATTCTGAAGCCGCGTTCAGAACCGCTCTGGAAGAAGCTTTGGGTCGCCCCTTTACCCAGGCGCATTTTGCTGAACTGGCTGAAAAGTCACGCGCTGAGGCTCAGAAGCTGGTGGTAAAAACCTATAGCAACACTATGATTCAGTTGCTTTACCAGAATGCCGATGATGCGCAATTACCAGAACCGTCAGAATTTATAACGGTAGAGCGTGCGCTTACTCAACGTGATTTGCACATCGGCAGTTACTCTTTTTCTACCACCAGCCTGAAAGCGAATGTTGATAGCCGGACTCTGTGTGTTGATATTAAAACTCAGAATGGTCAGCCGATAACGATTATCTGCCCGGATCAAAGCAGTGGTCTGACGGTTAAGGCGGATCCGTCATACCGTCTGAACGGACTGGGGCAGGAGTTTCAGAATCCGGGTGTGATGGACGGCAGCTGGAATGGCAGAGTCCGTCACTCCGGCAATAAGATGGAAGCGTTTAATGGTGGTGCGACCGGAAACACTCAGTTCCCTGTGTTGTATGCGACGAACCCGGACAAGCCGGACTTCGCGCTTTATCTGGATAATATGTCGTCCGTGACATGGGATTTTAAGCAGCAGCCCTGGCATATTGAGCCGGCTGACGACAAACAGAGCCTGTTCCTTTTTACTGCCGACGATCTTCCTGAGTTAAGACACACCTACATGAGCATGGTGGGTAAGCCTCTGGTACCGCCAAGGAAGATGTTCGGTATGTGGCTGTCGGAATACGGCTTTGATAACTGGCAGGAGCTGGATGACAAGTTGCTTACCCTGAAACAGCACCATTTTCCTATTGATGGGGTAGTGATGGACCTGCAATGGTTCGGTAATGTCAGCAATGCCGATCCTATGAGCCAGATGGGCTCGCTAACCTGGGACCGGAAACACTTTCCCCAGCCTGAGAAGAAGGTGGCCAGCCTGAAAGAGCAGGGGATAGGCATGGTGCTTATCGAAGAATCTTATGTCAGTGAAGGGCTGAAGTCTTTTCAGGTGATGGGTGATGCTGGGTATCTGGCCCGGGATCCTGACACAGGGAAGCCAATTGATACTGACCCTGCCGGTATTGGCCACTGGTGGGGCAAAGGCGGAATGATCGACTGGACGAATCCTGAAGCCGCTAAATACTGGCATGACTGGAAGCGTGCGCCTCTGATCGATATGGGGGTGATGGGGCACTGGACGGATCTGGGTGAGCCGGAAATTTATAACGGTAAAGGCATTTACTATCAGGATAAAACGCACCCTGAGATCCATAATATCTACAACTATCGCTGGATAGAGAGTATCTACAACGGCTATCAGGCGCACGGAACACAACAACGCCCATTTATGATGACGCGCTCCGGCGGACCGGGTATTCAGAAATTCGGTGCGTCCATGTGGTCTGCGGATATCGGTTCGAATCTTGACAGCCTGGCAGTACATGCCGGGATGCAGGAAAACATGATGTTGTCCGGTATTGATTATTATGGTTCTGATATCGGTGGCTTTCATCGCAGTGGTCTGGGTGTGATTGGTGAAGGGAAAACCAAAGCACTGAACGAAACCTACACCCAGTGGTTTGCTTACAGCTCACTGCTTGATGTGCCTGTCCGTCCGCATACGGAAAACCTGTGTAACTGTAAGGAAACCGCGCCGGATCGCATTGGTGAAATTGACAGTAACCGCTACAATCTTGAGCGCCGTTATCAGTTGATCCCATACATGTACTCTCTGGCTCATCTTGCCCATCTGAATGGCGAGCCGGTATTTCCGAGCCTGAGTTACGAATACCCGAAAGATGTACAGGCAGTGCGGGCCGATCATAAAATGATTGGATCGGATCTGCTGACTGTTGCGGTTGCCAATTTGTGGCAAACCAGTACCGATGTTTATCTCCCAGCAGGCGTTTGGTTTGATTATGCCTCCAATCAGGTTTACCACAGTGAGAAAGGTCAGGTGTTATCCGATTATCCGCTGCGCAAGGATATTGATGGTGAGCTGGTTTACACATTGCCGCTGTTTGCCAGAGAAGGGGCTATTATTCCTTATAACCCTCAGGAAAAAGCATTAAGCAGTGAAGTGCCTGAAACGCTGGCACTGAAAGTGTTTGGTCTGGCTAAGCACAGTGAGTTTACCTTGTATGAGGATGACGGTAATACGACGGCTTATCTGAAAGGTGCGGTACGTCAAACGCACATCACCACTCGGGTGAATGATCAGTCTGCCAGCTTATCTGTTTCGTCAGAAGGAAGCTACGTCGGTGCTCCTGAATCCAGAGAGTTGCATGTTGAATGGATAATGCCGAACCGGGACATTGCGAAGGTTTTGCTTAATGGTCAGACGGTTAGTGAGTGGCACTATAACGATAACCTGTTGGTGATCGATGCCGGGCAGTTTCAGGTGAATGAAAATCAAAGGGTTGAGGTGAAGTTTCGCTAAGCAGGGTAAACCGTGAGTATGTCTGATAAGGAGAGTGATATGAATAATACAGAGAATAAGAACAAAGATTCCTGGGCGATAGGTGGCGGTATTCTGCTCGGTCTTGGTGTCGGTTTTTTCTTTCTGGATCAATCCGCGCTCTATTTTGTCGGCAGTATGATAGCCGGGCTGGGATTTGGCCTGGTTTTATCTTCAGTGCTCTCAAAATTTAAGTGACTTTATTCAGGGCATTGAGGTACCGATAACGAAAGCGGGTATCCATTGCCTTGACCCTCATCTTTAGCTCGAGCTGGCGGATTTTATGCAGTGTGTCTGTGTGCTGGTTCGAGTCTGCTTCAATTGCTGACTGGATCTGCCTTTCGGCCATTTGCTCGAGTCAATGACTCATCATCTTCCTTATTTTCAGAATCTTATCTATACCCACGTAATGACGGTTATCCACATTATAAATCGTGATATGTGTCACATTGGAGGAAATGGTTAACCAGAGAATTATCATTAGTATATTAGGATTGTGCAATTCGGCTTATATGTCCTCTTTTTTACGCCCTTTTTAATGGATTCTTCGCACAATGACTCGTAATAAGTTTACCTGGCTGCTGGTTAGCTTAATCTTATTTGGATTTATTATTACCAGTTTTGTCAGTTACCACGTCGCTCATAAAGCATTAGAAGAACAAATTAAACGTGATTCGCTGCCTCTGACGAGTGATAATATTTACTCTGAAATTCAGCAAGATCTGATTCGGCCTATCTTTATCTCTTCTTTAATGGCACAAGATACGTTTGTGCGGGACTGGACGTTATCGGGTGAGCGGGAACCTGAAAAAATCTTCCAGTACCTCGAAGAGATAAAACGTCAGTATGGTACCGTCACCAGTTTTTTTGTCTCGGATCGCACGAATCGCTATTACCACTATTCCGGCGTCCTTAAAAATATTTCAGAAGATGATCCCAGAGATGGTTGGTATTACCGGGTAAAAGCACAAAATCCGGGCAAAGATTATGAAGTCAATATTGATCACGATAAGGCGAACCCTGATCAGGTTGTTGTATTTGTTAACTACCGGGTCTATGACTTTGAGCATCGTTTCCTTGGTGTGATTGGTGTCGGGCTGAGTTCCAATGCGGTGGCCGGGGTTATCGAAAAATATAAGAAGCGTTATGAGCGTGAAGTTTATTTCATCAACGAACTGGGCGAAGTGACACTTCAAGGTGCACAGCGATTAGATTTTCATGCGATTCAGGAGAAGGAAGGGTTAAAAGAACTTGCTACCCAAATTTTGACGTCTCCAAGCATGAGTGGCAGTTATACTGCAGACGGAGAAGAGTTTTATGTCAGCAGCCGCTGGGTGGAAGAGTTTCAGTGGTACCTCATTGTTCAGCAAAAAGATAAATTTAACAGCAAGATTTTTGTTGAGACGCTGTTCAACGATTTTTCTATCAGTATTTTAGTTGCCGTCATTGTGATTTTTATTGCTCAGTTCAGTTTTAGGGGATATCAGGCCCGGTTAGAAAGAATGGCAACGACGGATAAATTAACGGGTACTTACAATCGTCAGGCGTTTGATGACATTGTGAATAAGTGCTTCAAGGATACCGCTCAGTCAGGTGCGCCTTGTTCTATCGCTTTACTCGATGTTGATCACTTTAAATCAGTGAATGACAGCTACGGTCATCAGATTGGGGATCATGTGTTACAACGAGTTGCGCACGAGTGTCAGAGACGACTGACTGATTCTGGCTTCGTATGCCGCTGGGGAGGAGAGGAGTTTATTATTCTTCTCCCAAGGTACGATGCAAAACAAGCAGAAAAGGTTCTGGAAGAACTCCGGCAGTCGATTGAACAACAGCATATGAAGCCGAAAGTGAGCGTCAGTATTGGTGTTGCTGAACGGATTGCCAATGAAAATATTGACACCCTGATTCACCGTGCGGATACCGCCATGTATCAGGCCAAGGAACATGGTCGCAACCAGGTTCGTGTTGCCTGGCTATCAGAAGAACAGAGTTCACCATTGATTTGATGAGAGGCCGGCGTGGTTACGAATACAAAAGTGGTTACAAAAACAGAAATGGTTACAAATACAATGGTGCCATTTGTCGCCAGTAGCGCCCTCGGTGAGCCCGTCCCTTCCATTCATACATCTGGTGAGTGACACCTTTTTGATTAAGGATATGACTCAGCAGATGGTTGTTCTCCAGAAATGGATCAGCATCACCGATAGTAAAAGTAATATCGCTATTCATTATATGTCGCAGATGGTCTTCCCGGTTCAGATTTTGTAGAAAGTGGGTTGGTGTATGGTAGTAAATATCGTCACTATAAAAACCGTCAAACAGATCGGAAAATGATTCGACCTGCCAGGTCAGGTCGTAGCGTCCGGAAAACGCAACTAACTTATTAAACAGGTGTGGGTGGCGGAAGAAGATATTGGCGGCATGGAATGCGCCAAGTGAGCAGCCGTGAGCAATGGTATAAGGGTGGGTGTTCATCTCCGTCATTAGCGGCAGCACTTCCTGCAGGATATATTCTTCATATTGTATATGACGTATGATGCGCCCGTGGGGGTGAGCCCAGAAGCAGTACATGCTTTCTGCATCAATACTGTCAACGCAGTACAGTTGCAGATAGCCAGCGTTAACCTTGTCGGCCAGAGCGTTCACCAGCCCAAGGTTTTCATACTCAAAAAAACGCGCTCCCCGGGTTGGGAATATCAATACCTTAGCCCCACCATGACCAAAGATAAGCATCTCCATGTTTCTGGATAGGTTAGGGCTCCACCATTGATGGTATTCACGCTGCATGTCCGGCTCCTGATTTTGTAAAAAATTTTTCCACTAACTGACGTAATTCCCGGAGCTGACGATGCTCATCTGGATAGGAGAAATGGCCCGCCTCGAGCAGATAAAGTTGTTTATCACCGGGGCAGGCATTGTAGATACTGAATTGCCCGGGCGGGGCAACAAATGGATCAAACAGCGCCAGAGCCCAGTAGCTGGGGTGGTTAAGGTACCGGGCCGCGCAGGACGCATCAAAGTAAGGCAGCGTCTCTGCCACTATGTCCGGATGAGTCAGGGCAAACTGACGCAGCGAGTGTGTACTGCCGACGGTCGGAAGAGTCATCCGGATTTCCGGATTACCGAAAGTCGGAACATGGAAGTGGCTGCGGGTGATTCTGGGATCAAAAGCACTGGCGAACACACCCAGGCCCGCCCCGAAGCTACTGCCGATAAGCCCGATATGATCGCTTACCTGAGGAAACAGAGTCAGCAACGCAGAAATACCACACCAGATATCCTGTACACATCCCCCGATAATATACCGCTGTTTATCTTGTATGTTATGCAATACATGCCATTCAGGTTGACTGGATATTGGGCTTTTTCTGCTGCGGCCGATCCCCCTGCTGCATGGAAACAGTATTGCGGTATTCTGGAGGTTCCAGCTTGGATCCGGAGCCTCAAGCCCGCCATACCCGTGTGCCCAGACTAATGCGTTATTGATGTTTCCGTGAGCAGGAAGCAGAAGCCAGCCACCTATCTGTATGTGATCCGTTGTATGATAATAACAATCCAAGATCCGCCAGTGGTTAAATACTTCGCCGGTATCCTGCAGGCTTAATCTTGGGGTCGTATCTAGTGCCTGCTGATATTTTCTGGTCCAGAATTCAGCAAAATCCGCCGGAGGGTTACCTGGCGCAGCCGCCAGCAGGGTTTTGGTGCTATAGCCATAGCTGGGATCAAAACTGTAGTTGTGCTGAAAGGGGGCTGCCATAGTCAATATGCATCTCTGAGTTTATGGTTAACGGTAAGCCATTAATGTTACAGGTATATAACGATTACAGAGATCAATAGTTAGTCGATCAATGCAGGTTGTCAAGTTGGCGTTAGCCTTTAAAACCTCTTTTATAGTATGGTTTTTATCTTTAATCCGTTTTAGAGTGTTTTTAAACCGATATTTGTTGTCAGCCCGGGGTTGGCTGAATAATCAAAAGGAGTGAGTATGGATGTTGCTCAGGCACAGGGAGTGCTGCCCGTTCAGGAAAAATCGAGAGGATGTTTAATAGGGCTCGCCGTTGGTGATGCTGTCGGTACGACACTGGAGTTTCGGCCACCGGGCACTTTTAAGCCGATAACGGATATGGTCGGAGGCGGACATTTTTGCCTGAAAAAAGGGCAGTGGACGGATGATACCTCAATGGCTCTGTGCCTGGGACATAGTCTGGTGACATCGGAAGGGTTTGATGCTCACGACCAGATGCTGCGTTACTGTGACTGGCTGGACAATGGGTATATGAGCAGTATCGGTATCTGCTTTGATGTCGGGATGAGTGTTTCTTCCGCTTTACGCCGTTTTCAGAAAACCGGAGAGCCATTTTCCGGCTCTAAAGCACGCTGGAGCTCCGGTAACGGTTCAATCATGCGGTTGGCCCCTGTTTCCATCTGTTATCAGCAACAACCTCATCAGTCAGTGTACTACGGAGGAGAAAGCTCAAGAACGACGCATGGATCGCCTCTCTGTATCGATGCCTGTCGTTATTTGTCATTAGTGCTGACCAGTTTAATCAATGGTGCAGAGAAGAGGATTGTGACCACACTGGACTACGAGCCGCAGACTGAAGAGCTAAAAGAGCTTCAGTCTGGAGCCTTTCTGGCCAAACCCTACGTGGAGCTGACCGGAAGTGGTTATGTAGTAGAAAGCCTGGAGTCAGCGTTATGGTGCTTTATGAATACCGATTCTTTTGAAGACTGTGTATTAGCTGCAGCCAACCTGGGTAACGATGCCGATACGACGGCAGCGGTGGCCGGACAGCTGGCCGGAGCCTATTATGGCCACCAGGGAATTCGTCAGGACTGGCTGGAGGCGTTGCACCAGCACGATGATATCTGTGCATTGGCGGATGCACTATATAACCAGTCACACCAGCAAACAGGAAGTATTGCCCATGATGTCTGATTCTTGTTCTGCGGATACGTCGTTATATACTCCTGGTGACGCTGAAGCGGAGTTGTTACATCGGATCACTTTTCCTCTCAATTACTGTAATGTGCCTTCCTGGCTATTGGCGAGTGTAGCTTATCAGGATAACCCTATTCCGTTAGAGCTGGACGGTATCAGTACCTGGTACCCCCGTTTATTTGACTCTTTAAAAGGGGAGCAAGACCCTGTAGCCAGGGCCAGATCCTTTAATGATTTTATGACGGCTCGTTTTCATCTGGCGAAAGTGAAACCGCAGAATCAGGATATGGACGATTCTCCACCCCGGCCCAAGGTCAATTATCGTCGGCTACTGTTAGGGTGGTTGTTTGATTCAGACAATGAACAGGGAGCAGCGTGGCGAAGCTGGGTTGAATCCCGGTTTGGTCTGGTCACCTGCTTTCATAAAGAGTCAGTGTCTGGCCCGGACAGCCCTGAATATCTTCGGTTCCGACAAACGTGTACCCGTGCCATATACAATACCAATGAGCTATACAGTCAGCTTGATCTGTTGTATTGCTTTTGTCAGCAAGAATTACGCCTGCGTTACCCCGGAACTAACCATTTAACCCTCTACCGCGGGTGTGCCGAGTTACCAGAACATACGCTGGATGGTCAGTCGGTGCGGCTGTTTAATAATCTCAGCTCATTTACCGCTGATCCGGAATCAGCGTTACGCTTCGGATCTCAGGTTTATGCCGTGAAAGTGCCTTTTCAAAAGGTTGCCTGTTTTGAGTCGTTGTTACCACAGGGTTTGCAGGGAGAGCAGGAATTTATGGTGCTAGGCGGGTTATATCGGGCGGAAAAAGTCAGGCTGTTGGCGATATAATTCAGCCCGCTGAGAAGGCGCGGGCTGAAGTCGTTATCACAGAAGAGAAGTGATTATTTGATCATTTGCTTTTCTGCATCAGCCAGAGCGTCATCAACGGTTTGGCGATCATCAACGATATTGATAATGGCATTTTTAACCGCACCCCAGAAGGCATTCATTTCTGGGATATTTGGCATGATTTCACCATTGATAGCGTTGTTCATTGTTGCAGCAATACGCTTATCTTTATCCAGTTCTTTTTGGAATGATTTAAGCGCAACGGCACCCAGAGAGGTATCATTGTTAATGGTACGCAGACCGTCATTAGTTAACAGGTAGTTTTCCAGAAACTCAATGGCCAGATCTTTGTTTGGCGACGCAGTACTGATACCCGCTGTTAATACACCGACGAAAGGCTTAGATGACTGACCATGGAATTTAGGCAGTGTTGTCACACCGTAGTTAATTCCTGATTTGTCAATGTTAGCCCAAGACCAAGGACCGTTGATTGTCATTGCAACATGGCCCTGGTTAAATTCAGCTTCTGATACTGAGTAATCCATATCCGAAGAGATAATGCCTTTATTAACCAGATCTTTTACAAAGCTCATAGAAGCTTTCGTTCCTGAGTTTGCTACGCCGGTATCTTTTACGTCGTAACCATCAGTCGTGTATTTGTAGGCATAACCACCATCAGCCGCCATCAGAGGCCATGTGAAGTACGGTTCTTTCAGGTTCCACATAATGGCTTTTTTGCCATCTTTCTGTAGTTTTTTATCCAGAGCTTCGACTTCTTCCCAGTTTTTAGGTGGGTTAGGAACCAGGTCTTTGTTGTAAATCAGAGACAGAGATTCAACAGCGATAGGGTAACCGATAAGCTGACCTTTGTATTTCACTGCATCCCATGCGAAGTCAACAATACCATCTTTAATATTTGCGGAAGGCTTAACTTCTACCAGTAGACCTGCTTCTGCGTACCCGCCAAAACGGTCATGAGCAAACAGCATAATATCCGGGCCATCACCCAGTGCAGCAGTTTGCGGGAACATGTCTTGAACAGCACCAGGGTGAGCAACGGTTACCGGAATACCGGTTTCTGCTTCAAATCGTTCCCCGATTTCAGCCATTCCCTTGTAGCCTTTATCACCGCTCATCCAGATCGTAAGTTGTCCCTCTTCAATAGCTGCATTAGCACTGATTGGGCTGATAGCTGCTAGGGTACTTAGCGCGATCATGCTTAAGGTCATCTTCTTCATAATTCGTTTCCATTTTATTGATATTGTCAGGCTTGTCGGCACGCAGTACCGTACACCAGACATATTGTGTCGAAAGATGGAGATATACTCATCCTACTATTCTCTACGCCCCCTATGATATGTTGTTTTTTTGTGAGTTCAGTTAACATCATATAAAGAAATGGTCAATTGAATATGCGCTCAGTCACAAATATAGCCGTCATGGAAAACGGTAATGTGATGTTGCCCTGGATCGCGCTGATTTCTTCTACTCCCCCCTCCTACTCTTACAGGGCAATGTAGGGGATGAGGTTTTTGTCTTCTCGACCATCCATAATCAGACTTTAAATACAAGGAAGTACGGCTACAAGCGCCAGAACATTCCCTCTATTATATATATATTTTCTTGCCCTGAGGACGCTAGCATGGCACAGCTTACCGGTGATCTTTATCGCCCGAGTTTTCATTTTTCTCCGCCGTTCGGTTGGATGAACGATCCGAATGGACTGGTCCGTATTAACGACGAATATCACTTGTTTTATCAATACCATCCTTTCGATACAGTTTGGGGCCCCATGCACTGGGGGCATGCTGTTTCTGAGGACTTTATAAACTGGACCCATATGCCTGTTGCTCTGGCTCCTGATGAGCGTGGAGCCTGTTTTTCCGGTAGTGCTGTGGTTGACCGGAACAACTCGAGCGGGTTGTTTGATGAGCAGGCTGAACAACCCGGAGTGGTTGCTTTTTATACGGCCAACTATGTGCCTGAAGATGGCTCAAACTGGATTCAGAGTCAGCATATCGCCTGTAGTCAGGATGGCGGAATCAAATGGGACAAGATAGAGAGCAATCCTGTCGTGGATAACCCCGGACTGAAAGATTTTCGTGATCCTAAGGTGTCTTATCACGATGAATCGGGGGCATGGATTATGGTGGTTTCCGAAGGTCAGGATATCGGCTTCTACCGCTCTGAAGATATGCTAAGCTGGGAAAAAACCAGCGTATTTGGTGCGACGGCTGGTGCTCATGATGAATTTGCTCTGGAATGTCCGGATCTGTTTTCATTACAGCTTGATGGAAAAACACACTGGGTATTAGTTGTCGGCGTTCAGCAGTGCGGTCCGGTGGGTGGTACTGGTACTCAGTATTTTGTCGGTACCTTTGACGGTTATCAGTTCGTGAACGCAAATACTGATGATACGGTTTTGTGGCTGGACTTCGGGCGGGATTTTTATGCTGCTCAGAGCTGGTCAGACGTTGCCGATAACCAGCGAATCGCTATTGCCTGGATGAATAATAACCTTTATGCCAACGGTATTCCTACAGCGCACTGGCGCGGGGCGATGAGTATACCGAGAAAACTGCAATTAGCAGAAACTCAGGAAGGCGTTCGGTTGGTCAGTAAGCTTCCGGATGAGTGGAAAGGCTCGTATTCTCCAGTGCTTAACGAGAGTCGTACTCTGGTGGAGAAAGAAAGTCTTCAGTTACCTACTGAGACTCTGGTTGGTATAACTAAGTTGTCGCTAACCATGCCGGTGGACAGTGAAGTTGAATATCGTCCATTGGGTAATGACGCTATCAGCTATACATTCAACAGAGATGAATCAGGTATTCACCTGACAACGAAACGAAGCACGCTTGACTCTAACGGAAGTGATGAGTATCAGGCGCTCTTTGCATTTGAAAGTGTGCTGGAAATACCTGATAGCGACGTCATTGATTTCGTTCACATCTCGGATACCTGCTCCAGCGAGCTGCATCTGTGTGGAGGGTTATATACCCTGACTAATCTGGTTTTTGCGCCAGAATCAAAGGGCTCTCTGCTAACCTGTTGTGCCGGAACGGTGACGGTGAATGAGGCTGCTTTTTGTTCTTCTGAGCAGATTATTTCGTAATACATTCCAACCACAGGTGATAGTAGAGGCTGCTACCACCTGTAGTTTTATAAAATATCAAGCTGTCCATAGAAGAATCGGGATAACAACTGGTTCTGGTGTTTACTACCTGTTTTTTTCAATAGCTGCTTTATTTGGCTACGGACGGTTTCTTTAGATACATTTCTATGACGGGCAATCTCGCTACCGTCCAGTCCTTGAATAAGGAGTGATAAAACCGCTCTTTCTGATGGCGTAAGGCTCTGATTTAACTTTGCTTTTTGTCTATAAGAACTCAGCTTTTGCCACTGTTGATCTAATTCCTTATGAGTTACCCAACTGTTTGCCCAGTGAATCATAAATTGCCAGAACTCATAGAGTTGCATTTGTTGTTTGACGGTGGGTTTACGTGCGGTATAGGAGCTAAAAAAGAACATATGTTGATAGGTTAGTGTATGTAAGCCAGCCATCGAATGTTCGATTTTCAGTGCTGGAACTAAAATATCGCAAAAAATCTCATTATTTATATTCTTGCTTGGTATTAGTTCTTGTAAATATTGCAGTTTCCCAAACTTTCCTTCTTTAAAATAGCTGTTCATATAAATATCGTGATTCATATATTTAACATAAGTATCAAGCTGGTGTTGGGTAAATCCCCGATGATAGCGAAAGACCGGATTATGCTCTGAATCCAGAATAATAATTACGCACTGAGCAAACCCCATATAATTTAGCTCGTCTTCAATGAGCTTCTCTATTGCTTCTTCAGTAGCCAGAGAAACACTATTAAGAACATTGTTTGCTTGATTGATGGTGATCATCGAAGACTTTTATCCAAGAAAATTTATTAAGCTTTAATAGGATAATTATCATTCATTGGGGTAATAAAGCGAATTCTATTAAGAAATTTAAAAGAATGTAATTTGATTAATATCAAATAATATATCTATTCATATGTGTTTTCACCCATATGGGTGATGCATGAGTACATGGTTCACAAAATAATTAGATTTCTAATTCTAGGTTGTCTACTCAATTTTTATAAATAGGAACGAATCATGAAACGTACTCAGTTGGCTCTGGTTATCGGGGCGCTTTGTTCTACCCAGTTAGTTGGATGTGGCGGCGGAAGCAGCAGCTCTTCTACAAATACTACTCCATATGCATATTATGTTGACGCCGCAGTTGCTGGTATCAATTATACGTGTGGCTCTGAAACAGGTACCACTGATAGTAATGGTAAATTCTTCTTTGAAGAGGGTGCAGACTGTACTTTTTCTATTGGTTCAATCGCTTTAAAGACCATTTCTTCAACTGTGCTGGAAGATGTTGCTAGTGGTGAAACGATTCAGGAAACAGATACTGCAATTGCACAGATACTGCAAAACCTGGATGATGATGGTGACCCAACTAACGGTATTGATGTTAGCGTTGATTCTGACTCTGATTCTGACTCTGATACTCAGACTAAAGCTGAAGCTTTTGTTGCAGCTATGACTGAAGCCGAAATTACTGATATTTCAACGGTTGATTTAAGTGATGACACTGACACTACTGCTACAGCGGTAAGCAGCACAGTGACAACGGTTGTCGAAGACGCTGGTGATGTAGTGATCTCAGAAGCCGAGGCTACGACTCACTTAATCAATACCATCCTGTCAGATAGTAAAGGTCTACTAGATGTCGGCTATGATGGTGATCTTAGCTATGGAAAAGTACTATTTTCAGTTGATAGTGATGGCAATGTCACGTCTGCTACTTATACCGATCAAGTTGGTAGTGACAATGGAGAAGCCTCAATTACGCTCAGTACTTCTCAAGATGATAGTATTACCTTAACTATCGCCGATACTGAAAGTAGTGAGAGCAATACATATACTCTCGAATTAGTAAAGGTTGATGATAACTCTCATTATATAGAGATGACCAACCAAGCTGATAGCAGCAATGTTGAACGTCTTTACCCACTAGCAGATAAAGCTGCAGCAGAAACGTATCTGATTAGACAGCGTTTGGCTGGTAATACTACATATGCGGTCGTCAGCGATACTGACGCATTTATGGAATCGTGGACATTTAGTAGTGACCTGTCCACTGGTGAGTGGGTTAATGAAAATGATGGTGAAAGTGGAACCACAACCATTACTTTCAAAGACCTTGAAATGGTTGTCACTGATGATGACGATGCTTCTGTGAATACACTGACGTTTACAGATATCCAAGCAAATTATTTTGCATTCAGTTATGAATACACTGAAGACGGTTCAACAGTGAGCGGTTCTGGCCGGATTTATCATGATGAAACCGAAGCGAGCGAATACTTAGCTTCTCTTGAGTCAGATGATTCTTCGGACACGGGGGATACCGGTACTTCTGATACCATTGCTATGACGAATGACATGGTTAGTGGCCAGACCTGGTATGCCGACGATTTCTACAAGATTACTTTTGGTTCTAACTACACATTAACTAGTCTTAATATGCTGAATCCTGAACAAGATGATGGCAGTGAATCTATTCCATACGTAATTAATGCTAGTGGTCAGTTAGTTGCCGGTGTTGGAAGCGAACTAACAACGATTACTCTGTTAGGTGAAGGCAGTGACTCTTATTCTGTTGAAATCACAGAAACAGAAGATGGTGGTGAGACTTATGAGACGTACGAACAAACGTTGTACACCAACCAGTCTGCACTTGAAGCTAGCCTTTATTCGGACCTGTCTTCTGAACGAGAAGTTCTCGATGAAACCGATGATTCAACTAATGGAGCTCACGCTGGCTTCGAGTTATTGTCAGTCAGTGCGGTGGAAACATCTGATGCGAAGCTTCAGGTTACGGTCACTGCAAATGGTGATATTCAAGAAGCGTTAAATTCGGAAGCACCAGCCGGCTATAGCCACATACTCTGGATTGGCATCAATGAAAATATGGAATTCGGTATGAACGCCAATGGTTCATGGGTGAACACCGATTACTGGTCTAATGGTGATTATATCCCTGGAACACATGTGTCAACGGATTACTACTCTGTATCTATTAATGGCGCTTCGGTAACATTTACACTTGATGCCGATCAGGTGCCAACCAATGATTATGGTTACCTGTATGTTGATGCAACTGTAGGTCAGGATTATAACGGTGATGGAGATGAAGAGAATGATGACTCTACTTATGATGAAGTCGCTCTTGGTGCAACTTGGTCTTATACCGAGTATGAAAACCTGCTGACAGGTGCATGGGTGTATAGTGAACCTGGTGCTCCTATGGCCGCTGTTGCAGTTATTGTGGATAATGAAAACTATGTTGGCGCTCAACAGACTCTGGGTGCTGGTGGCGTTATAGGTGGTGTTGAAAGCGGGACTTATAACTTGAACACTTCTGATACGGAATCTGTTTTTACCAGTGCATCTCCGGTTATCAATTCTAATGCTGACGATACTTTAGTGGGTGCGACACTTACTGTTACGTCTGGTGCCTCTACAGCGATGACGCTTAGCAGCGAGGATGGATCTGGAGCCTTGACTAAAATAGTCAGTACTACTGACCACCCGGAAGCAGGTGCATGGTATGTTGAAAACCCTGATGAGATCACTCTTATCGTTTTGGATGGCAATGGCAACTATATGCATGTTGACCTGAATGAGAGCTATACCGGTTTTTACGATGAGGATTATGTATCAGATAGTACACCATCAGAGCCGAGCATTGATCAGTTGCTGACTGCCGTTAATTATGGTCACGCAATCGTTAATGCGACAGAGTTTGGTACGTATACGCTTAACGAGAGTGCCATTACTTTCACTCCAGCAGCTACAACCGATTTCACAGCCGTTTGTGAAGACGATGGTGATGCCGGTTGTGATACGGTAGCGGGTAATAGCAATGGTGATGCTGGCCCGAGTGGTTTTGCTGCAAGTGTGACATTGCCATATAGTTTTTCTGATAGTGGTCTAACGCTTGATATGTCTGATTACGGTGAAAGTACTGAAACATTTTCGCGTATCGACTAATTTCGATAATTGAATCATATACAATCCAAGCCCACTTATTGAAGTGGGCTTTTTTATGATTACTTTTTAAAGCAAAAAGCCAAAGCTGCCAGAGGTGGCAGAGTGAGCCTTCCCGAAACCTTGCTGTTTTTCCTCTCTAATTCGATTTTACTTTCTCCCATAATCATTTCTCTAAAACAATAATTGTTTTCTGTTAACCCAAGTTCTTCCGGAATCAGCACCGGAAAATGAAAGCTTTCCTCAGGGTGAAAATTGACCGCCACAATCACTACCTGCCCATCCAATTTTCGCGCAAACAAAAAGCAGTGATCTCTGCCGGTACCCATGTTCTCCTGATTTACAGTGTAAAGGTCATGATAACTGCCAGTCAGAGCCTTGGTATTGAGGGTAAAATTCAATACTGACTGATAAAAGAACCGTAGAGATTTTTCTTGCTCAGATAGCTGTCCGCCATCAAATTTACCGTTATTCATCCAGCGCTGGTGGGCAGGCACACCAATATAATCGAATATCGAAGTGCGTGATGGCTGGCCGAATCCTGCGTTTTCGGCTCCGGCTTCACCGACTTCCTGTCCAAAGTAAATCATTGTCGGAGAACTGCTGAGAGTCGCACTGAGTAATATCGCAGGTTTGGCAAGTTCCGGATGACCGGCAAATTCCGGAGAGGCAATACGCTGTTCATCATGGTTTTCCAGAAAATTAAGCATGTGGTGTTCGATATCAGCCAACTGCCGTTGTACTTCAGTTATCCGGCTGGTTGAGGATTTTTGCTGGATGATGTTTTTCAGCAGATCGTATAAATCGACTTTGTCATACAGATAATCCATTTTTCCCAGATGGATGTAGTCACGGTACAGGTTCGGCTGGTATACCTCTGCCAGCAGAAATGCCTCTGGCCTATGCATCTTGATTGACGAGTTCATAAAGCTCCAGAACTCGACCGGCACCATTTCCGCCATATCATAGCGAAAGCCATCGACACCTTTATCCAGCCAGTAGAGGGCGATATCGCGAAATTTTTTCCAGGAATCCGGCACTTCTTTATCTTGCCAGAACTCATGATGTTTTCTGTAATCATGCTGTGAATAGTCGTCGGGCAGTTCGGAAAAATCTTTGCTACCATCCGGACGAATGCCGTAGTTGATTTTGGCGGTTTCATACCAGTCATCAAAACCTGGTTTTGCCTCTCTTGAACCATTCCCGGTCCACTTTGCCGGAAATTCACGGTAGGATGGAAAAAGGGATTCGTTGATTAACGGCTGGTAGCTGTCTGGTATATCGGGAACCTGAAACTCTTGCTGCGGAATGTAATAAAAATTATTATGCCGGTCATATTCAGTCTGGGTATTGTCGTTCGCGCCCAGATCAGAGATTCCGTCAGGGTTGTCTTGTCCCTGATAGCATCTGGCGACATGGTTCGGAACAATATCAATAATGACCTTTAAGCCGTGAGTATGAGTACGTTCAATAAGGGCTGCAAATTCCTCCTGCCTTTGGGCCGGATCGTCTGCAAGATCGGGGTTTACCGAGTAATAGTCTTTAACGGCATAAGGGGAGCCGGCGCGCCCTTTGACTACTGCGGGATGATCATTGGTGATACCAAACTCCCTGTAGTCTGCGAGCAAAGCGTGATGGGGAACACCGGTATACCAGATATGGGTAACGCCTAACTCTTTAATTGCTTTTAGTGCCTGGTGGGTAAAGTCGCTGAATTTGCCGAGGCCATTCTGTTCTGCTGTTCCCCACGGGGTATTGGTTGTCCGGGTATTGCAGTAAACACCTGATAGATGACGAACTTGTGCTGCATATCTTTGTGTCCATTCTGCTTCAGAAAAAAGTATATACCCATAGTAAGGAAAAGAAATAATGTGGGCTTCCTCCCTGTTCGGTGACCGGGGGCGTAGAACCTATTGATTTTTCTCTGACTGGCTCAGGAAATCATTTATGATGGTTAGGGCTCGCCCTAAATGGAAAGAAGCTTAACTTTTCAGCCTTATGGCCGTTATAGATTATTGAAACTCTGAGATTAAAAGATACATGTCATGAATATCGCTATTTTTATTGCCGGTTTTTCTCTCCTCTCCATCTTTATCTGGATGGCGATGCTGTCTTCGAAGAAGAAAAAGATGGCAGAGAAAAAAGCTGAGCGCGAACGGGCTTATCGAAAAGCGATTGAAAGGCAGCAGGACGAAGAACGTAAGGAACGAATCTTTAAAGCAGACACCGGGCATGTTCCCACTCAGTTGTACCTTGCTAAAGAAGCGGAGCGTTCCAATCCGGCTGAAGCATTACATTGGTATGAGCGAGCAGCGTTACTGGGTAGCGAGGTGGCAATGTACGGTGTCGTGCGGGTCTGTGGCAGAGCCAAAGATGACATCATTTTAAAAGAAAAGGCTAAATTCTGGCAGCTGGCAATTGATGCTGCTGAAGGAAATAAACACGCTCAGTTTAAAATGGGTAAGGCTTTTATTGCAGGAATTGGTGTCGAACAGGATATTGATAAGGGAATCGGCGCTATTGAAGAGCTGGCAGAAGAGGATATGACCGACGCCCAGGTCTTTATGGGGGACTGGTACATGGCGGAGTCTAACCTGAATCCGGATCTGAAACTGTCGGCCGAATGGCACTTTCGTGCGGCAATGGCTGGCAATGCTGACGGGCAATTAAAAATGGGGCATCACTACCGTGATGGCGCGGGTGTGCCTCATAATCATACCCGGGCGTCTTACTGGTATGAGAGAGGTGGTGAACAGGCCAACGCAGAAGCTCAGTATCATGCGGGAGAAATATGGGTTGGAATGGGGTCTAAAGGTAATGCCATCGCTTATATCTGGCTATTTTTATCGGCTCACTTTGGTCATGACGAGGCGCGGCATCGGCGTGATGATGTCGGTAATTTACTCGGTGTGGATTCCGTAGTCAGCCTGCAGGCAATGCTAAAACCGCTGATACGGAAGATGGATACAGGGTCCTTAGGCACGCACTCTCTGATAAAAGCATTGAATAAGCTGTATAAGCGCGAAAGCTATTTTCCTGATGTAGACGGCAATGAATTTATGGTGTTAGAGCAGCAGGAAGAAGAGGGTCAAGAAGAGGAGTTGTTTCAGGAAACGGAAAGCAAACCGGAACCGGATCACCTTGATTTCAGCCACTCACCGATGGACAGGCATTAACGCGTGTTTGCAGATAAAAAATAGCCCGAATGGTCCGGGCTATTTCATTTCATACTACCGCTAGCTATTTTTCTGATGTTCCGCTTTACACACTGCAGCGGTAAATACCACGTCAGTAGAGCTGTTCAGCGCAGTTTCAGCAGAGTCCTGCAGAACGCCGATAATAAAGCCCACACCAACGACCTGCATCGCCACATCATTTGAAATACCGAACAGGCTACATGCCAGAGGGATAAGCAGTAGAGAACCACCGGCAACACCAGAAGCACCACAGGCTGATACTGCAGCAACAACACTAAGAAGCAGTGCGGTCAGCATGTCGACTTCAATTCCAAGAGTATGTACAGCTGCCAGTGTCAATACGGTAATGGTAATTGCAGCACCCGCCATGTTGATGGTTGCACCCAGAGGAATAGAAACAGAATAAGTATCTTCGTCCAGATCCAGTTTTTCACACAGAGTCATGTTAACCGGAATGTTCGCCGCACTTGAACGAGTAAAGAATGCGGTAACGCCACTTTCACGCAGACACTGAAGGACAAGCGGGTAAGGGTTCTGTTTGGTTTTCACATATACGATAACCGGGTTAACCACCAGAGCAATGATAAGCATAGCGCCAAGAAGAACCGCAAGAATTTGTGCATACCCGGCCAGGGCAGAAAAACCGGTGGTTGCAAAGGTAGAGGCTACCAGACCAAAAATACCGAATGGTGCCAGACGGATAATAAAGCGAACGATCTGCGACACGCCATGACTCAGGTCTTCAAAGACGGCTTTAGTGGTACCGGAAGCATGGTGCAGAGCGATACCCAGACCGATAGCCCACACCAGAATACCAATGTAGTTGGCTTCTCTCAGTGCATTAATTGGGTTATCTACCATTTTGAACAGCAGCGTGTTAAGAACTTCTGCAATGCCCTGTGGCGGGGTTGTTCCTTCAGCACCCGCAACCAGAGTCAGAGTGGTTGGGAACATAAAGCTTAGCACAACGGCAGTAAAGGCTGCTGCCAGAGTACCAATTAGGTAAAGCGTCACGATAGGGCGCATATAGGTATGTTGATTCCGGTTTTGATTCGCAATAGAAGCTGCAACCAGAATGAATACCAGAATGGGTGCTACAGCTTTTAGTGCGCCAACAAAGAGTTGGCCAAGCAGGCCAGCATTGGTGGCTCCTTCCGGAGAAACCGTTGCCAGAACAATACCGAAGACGATACCGACTAAGATTTGTATTACAAGATTGCCGCTGGCGTATCTTGCAATGAGAGTGTTGCTGTTTTGCATGTCTTTTCCTGTAATGAATTATTGTGTTGTCTCAGCCTGATAGAATAGTTAATTTGGCTGCGTTGCACAGTTTAATCATTGAAGAGCATGTGTCTAGCAATAACCGAAATTTGTCCGACGAAAATGCAAGAAATGATGAGTATATAGACAAAAATGTTGAATATATGTTGATTTTAAGTAAAAAAAGAAAGGAAAGGGGGTTGATTGAATTTTAGACAAAACCCCCTGGTAATGGAGCGACGAAGAAATATTAAACTGCTTTTATTTCTGCACTTATTTTTATTTTTTCATAGTGTGACTTTCCTTTTCTCTATTACGGCCTTTCTTTTTTTACGCTACGACATAGTTTGCTGAATTGTCGTTCTTTGGCTCTTAACTCCGCTAGGGAAGCACTATTTCTTTCCTGTTCCCTTAATAATTTGAGATAGTTTTTCAGGCGTCTGGGGTCCAAATTACCACTTTCCACCGCTCTCTGTACTGCGCATCCAGGCTCAGTCTGATGATGACAGTCAGAAAACCGGCAACGAGTTGCCAGCGCTTCTATATCTGAAAATGTCTCACGGAGCCCATGCTGGCAATCGGCTAACTGCAGTTCCCGCATACCAGGCGTGTCCAGCAGGATACCTCCCCGAGGGAGAAAGTGGAGTGAACGGGAGGTCGTGGTATGACGGCCTTTATCATCGTCAGCTCTTATCCCAGCCGTTTTCTGTTCATTATGACCCATGAGTGTATTAATCAATGTGGATTTACCTACACCTGAAGAGCCGAGAAATGTGACCGTCTTACCTTTTCCGCACCATTGCATCAATGGCTGTACGCTTTCCGGTTCGAGGCTATTAACACACTCTGTCATCAGCATCGGGTCTAACTTCTGTACCTGTTGTCGTTTACTCTCTGCGTCAGTGCAGAGATCCGCCTTTGTCAGTACAACGACTGGCTCCACCTGTGCTTCACGGGCAAGTGTCAGATAACGCTCTATCCGATTCAGGTTAAAGTCCTGATTCAGCGAACAGACGATAAATACCGTATCAACATTCGCGGCGATATACTGCTCCGCGATTTTGGTCCCGGCCGCTTTCCTGCTAAACAGAGAATGTCTGTCCAACAGGCGGGAAAACCGGTTCTGTTGATCTAATAATACCCAGTCACCCACCGTCATTAGTGGCATCTGGCTGAGAATAGGTAATGTGTGTCTGCCTTGCTTGGTTAACAGTTCATAACCGGAACGGTGATGAGCGATGACTCGGGCAATAACAGCCTGTTCATAATCTTCAAGTGTCAGTTGCTGCTGGAAAAAAGGTTGCCAGCCAAGTTGTTGTAGGGTTATTGGTTGTAAGTTAATGGTGTTTTGCATGGTCTGATACCCTGGACAGCCGTTATCTGAACCTTAAGCGGAGGTTTGTATAACGGTATCGACATAAATGGTATTTGGGGCAGGTCAGATACGACAAATGCCCCGGATCAAATACTCACCGGGTAAGAAGGAAGAGGGGAAAGTGAAAGAGTAAAAATGCAGTAAGTGGAATTACCCTTACTTAAGCCGCTTCGTTTACCGGGTGGGTGTGGCTTACAATCATCTTTTATCCTCCATTGAACGGCATAACTGGTTAAAGAATAGCAGAAAGCCTGACAGAGTTGCCAGGCTTTGTTTCACAGTATCGGCTATTTTATCTGTTTGTCTGCCAGTATTAATTATCCGCAAACTTCTCCAGTACCAGAACAATACCGATACCGGCCAGCATCATAATAATGGCCAACAGTAACTGATGAGGTTGTGAAGTGATCGCCTCAAAGTCGAATGGCGACAGGTTATGCTGTAAAAGGGGAACCTGTTCACCATGGGAATTGGTTCTCCATGTCAGTGTTTCTTTCCATGGCCAGATTTTGGGGAGCGTGCCGGCCATCACACCCGTAAGAAACATCAGGGTGGAATCCCGGTGGTGTTTAAGAAGCCAGGACAGCACGTGGGAAAAGCAGAGCAACCCAATAACACAGCCTGCGGCAAACAGCAGTAAAATATCAACCTGCAGGGAATTGGCTGCCCCCAGAATTGGCGTATACATACCAATAAGCAGCAGGATAAAACTACCGGAAATGCCTGGCAGGATCATCGCGCAAATGGCGATAGCACCAGCCAAAAGCACATTAATATTGGTTGGATCCATCTCCAGAGGCTTTAGCACAGTAATAGCGTAGGCAAATCCAATACCCAGCAGGGTGAATAGGCCGCGGATAAGATCTCGCTGCTCTATCTGACGTACGATATGGTAAACAGATACCAGTATCAGGCCGAAGAAGAATGACCAGAGTGGGATTGGATGGGCAACCAGTAACCAGGAGATCAATTTCGCCAGAGTCAGAAGACTGCAGATAATACCACTGAACAGGCTGATTAGGAAAAAGCCGTTGATATGACTGAATACGGCTTTAAACCCATCCCGCTTCCAGATACCAATTAACGTTGGGTTCACCCGGCGAATGCTTTCCAGCAGAGTGTCATAAATTCCGGTAATAAAGGCAATGGTGCCTCCGGAAACGCCAGGAACCACATCTGCGGCTCCCATAGCCATTCCTTTGAAGAAGGTGATCAAGTAACTCATGTATTTTGCACTTAGTAACGTCGATAAGAAGAGCCAAGTATACAAGAACTTTTATGCGTGTATCCGACTCATTGATAGGAAATGCATAAAGTCCCTATTAATATCATGTCATTATGCATCGCCTTCGCATAATGCAAATGCATAATGCGAAAGTTTAGTTGCATTATACCTACAAAGTATTAGATTTTACTTAATTATGGTTGGTTTTTATGCAAAACTAATGAGGAAAAAAAGTTGGCATGCTATGTGCTAGTTATATATCGACCCTTCTTAAAGCCGAGGGTCACCTAGCCAACTGACGTTGTTAGTGAATATAATTTGTTCACACTATCTATAAGCCAATCGCCGATTTTTGCGATTGGCTCTTTTTTTATTTAAGGCCCATACTTAAATTCTGAAGCTCTAAAATGCCCACCAGAAAGCCTGATAAAAAGCATCCTTAGCGTTCTGTTCGACAATTAACCCATTCGAAGAAAGCAACCGGTCAAACGGCCATGTCATTATTTCCTGCACAGAGAGTCGTAGCCGGTTCATCTGGGTGATATGCGTTCTATCCGAATCGGGGTAGCATAGCTTCTGATCAAGTCCTTGTAACCTGGCCAACAGTTTTTGTCCTGTTGGCAAGTGAGGCTGAGCCGCCTGAAGGTTGTCCGCTAGTATCAACGTATTACTTTGCGGATCACAGAACACAAATTTTCGGGGTTTATCTGAGCCGAGAAGGGGCGTTTGTAACAGCTCTCCTTTCCAGGTCGCCGGGCTATGGCTGGAAAGGGCACCATCAAAATTGATATCGGAGCGCAGACTGATCAGGGACGGGGTGGCATAGAACATCGCCTGTGAATAGGTAAGCCACCATTCAGACAGCGTCTGGTGGTAAGTCATCGAAGGAGAAATAACGGCACTAACCTTTCCCAGCCTGGTTAGTTCAGTTTGCAGGTGTATGGTCAGTTCAACCGGGTTATGAATGATCAGCGAGCCATCCTGAAGCTTGATGACGATCATTCTGTGAATATGGGACATGCCATACTTTTTGTATGGCATGTCCATATACCAGAGCCTGTTTGTTTCCCATTCAGTGAGCATGTTCCAGTCCATTATCCCAGCTCTTAGAGAGAAGGCCTTAGTATCCCTATCAGCTTTAATAGCCCATCAGCTTTAACAGCCCTTCAGCGGTTTCGATAGCTTCTTTACGGTTAGCGATATTCAGTTTCTGATACAGGTTACGAATATGAGTTTTAATGGTCGTTCCGGCAACATCGAGCTCCTGAGCGATCTGCTCATTACTGAAGCCTGAATAGATAAGCCCCAGAACCTGCCACTCCCGTTGAGTTAGCGGACTGGTTCTGACCAGTTCAGGAATATCCGGATGATTAATCAGTCGGTCGACAAACTCTTCGTCAAAATGAACAGAGCGACTGCGCTGTTTACTGGAGATATTTTTGACCAGTTGTTGTGCCCGGTGTTTTTCCAGATCGCCAAGCCCCGTTTTACTGCTTATTTTCTCAAGCAGATAGCCTATACTTGCACCATCGATAAGGAAATTACCAATCATTCCTGTCTGGTTGGTCATATGCAGGGCCTGTTTCAAATAGTCAGCGGCCAGACCTTCATCTTCTTTTCTCGCTGCCAGTACGGCACTCAGAATCAGGTTCCGGTTATGATCGGTCGTTAATCCGTACTTTTCCGTTTCCTGATACAGAAAGTTGAGTGTTTCTTCTGCCTGTTCCAGTTTGCCAAGGGCCAGCTGGGCTCTGGCAATATTTCGCCACTGCAGTTGTAAAAAGTGGTTACTTGCTTCCGCCGGCCGCTGAGTGGTGTCCAGCCAGTGCGAGAGTGAATCGGTATCGTCTTTGGCTTGCCAGTATAGGACCAGCGACATAGAGGCATTCGCTGCCCAGTCAACATGGTAGGTGGTTTGCAGCAGCAGATGCTGGATTTTTTCAATAAACCGGGCCGCTTTGTCCAGTTCGCCCCGGCCTATCGCAATGCGCGCAAGCATTGAGTAGCTATGGAGGTGGTCTTTTTCATTCGGGCTATCAAGTACTTCTATACCTTTATAGGCACATTCTTCTGCTTCGTCCAGCCGGTTCCAGCACCAGTAGATCTGGGCCCGGATCCGTAACAGAAATTCATGCAAAGGCAATTGCTGTAATCTCTGTTCTTCTATAAATTTAAACGCGTTGTCCTGCAGCTCATAGGCGGCCTGAACAAACCCCTGTGCTACCAGAATCTCACTCTGTTGCAACATCGCCCAGAGCGCCTGGTGAGAGAGCTCATATTGCCTGGCCAGTTTTTCTGTCTGTTGCATCAGCGGCAATGCCCGGTCGAGTTGCCCCTGAACGTGGTAAACTTCGCCGACAATCGAAGTGGCGACCACCCGGCTGCGGTATATCGCAGGGTCCAACTGACTTAATGCCAGCTCAGCCAGTTCCAGTGCTCTTTGAGGGTCATTTTTATTGATGGCAATCTGTGCCAGAAGAACGTTAACCTGGCCCTCTTCATTCGCGGTCAGGGTGACATGTCGCTGGCTTATTTCTTCTTTCGATTCTCTGAGCATATCTTCGACATCGTTATACCGATGCTGACTCTGTGCCAGCCATGCTCTTAATAGCGGCAGTTTCATATCCACATAGAGAAACTCTTTATCCAACTGGGTAATGGCGTTTTCCATCACGGCCAGTTCACCATGGTTGAACATACGCCAGCCTTTATCTCTTAGAATCTGAGCCGCGAGTGCATCGTCTCCGGACTGTTTGGCATGGAACAGTGCCTGGTGGGGAATGTTTAGTTTCATCCATGCCTGGGCTGCCAATTGGTGAAGAGACTTCTCTTCCTGAGGAATACAGGTATGGCGCTGATGAGTGAGAAACTCGGCAAACAGGTGATGAAAACGGAACCAGTTTTGCTCACCTTCCAGCGGGTAGATAAACAGACCATAGCGGTTTAACGATTCCAGCATGCTCAACGCGTCTTCGCGCTGAGTTACCTGCGCCACCAGTTTGTCGTTAAAGGTTGACAGGACAGAGCACTGCATCAGGAAGCGGCGCATGTCCGGATCGAGCAGATCAAAGACTTCTTCTACCAGATAATCCCAGAGATGGGCATGGTTAAACTGTGAAACAGACTCTGCCGACTGAGCCAGCGTTTTTCGGTGGTGTTGGGCCTGAAGCGCGATAAGTTGTAAAGCCGATGGCCAGCCTTCTACATAGGTCCGTAAGTTACTGGCGGTTGCATCATCGATGCCGTCAGCAACCCGTTGATTAAAAAAGCGAGTCGTTTCTTCTGTGTCGAAGGCAAGCAGCTCGTTGTCGATTTCCATCATTAAATCACGGACCCTGAGATTCGCCGTTCCCAGTGGAGGTGTGGTCCGGCTGGTGATCACCAGCGTAACGTTGTCTGGCTGGTTTTTCAGGAAAAAGCGAATGGCCTCATGGATCTCTTCATTATCAATGAGGTGGTAATCATCCAGGACGATGTAAAACTTATGGTGATACTGAGACAATTCAGAAAACAGCTCACTGAGCAGAGAGCGCAATGAGGAAAACTGTCGTCGCTCCGCTAATGTCTGCGAGTTTGGACAGCAGTTATCTGTTGCTTTATTAATTGCCTGAAGGAAATAGTTGATAAAGCGGAACGTATCGTTGTCACTCTCATCCAGGCTGTACCATCCGACATGAGGTTTGTCTGCCAGCCACTGAACCGCCATGGTGGTTTTCCCGTAGCCGGCAGGCGAGCGGAACAACACCAGTTTATATAAAGGGGCTTGTTGTAAAATATCCAGTACCCGAGGTCTGACAATAGCGTTATGCAGTCGGCCGGGTTTCGTTAATTTTGAAGGGATCCACATAGTCTGCCTTTATAATTACGTCTACTTTTTTATACCAAACAGGCTCTTCTTTCATGCCTTATGTACTGTGTGATCCGGCAATACACCGCCGGATTCTAGATTAGTGAAAGAAATAAGACACGCGAAAGCGTAAAACAGCTTCCCGTCTACGAACCATGATCAATCTCTTATATGCATAAATTTTTGAGCCATGGCTCGTTCTACGCCTTTGATATGTGATTGATGTCTCATAATGTTCGTGAAAATGGCCAAATTTTACCGTATGCCTATACAAGAGTATGTGGGTGTAATAAACCCTATATAAGGTAGCCAGAGACATTTTTAGGTTGTATTTGTCGGATTGGCAGGTGATGAGAAGCTGAAGTCGCCGAGGAACTAATCTGTGATCAAAGTGGCATTTTGGTGGATTGTCAGCTTTTCTTTAATATGCCGTCTCTGTTTCTCATGAGGTGTGTGAGGAGAAGAACACATAGGAATAGAGTCGTTGCTCGTGATCTTTGTCACTCTTTTGATGCAGGAAGCGTCGAATATTGTGATATCGATCTTGAGGCGAATGTCAGGGGCGTAGCTACGCCCTGAGTACTCCTCCTTGCCTCGGTTTTGGTTAGGAGGATGTTCTGCTTTGTATGTCGATGCAGGATAGACAGCAGTTGGATTAAGTCAAATTAACGAGATTTCACTATGAAACCTACTGAACAGAAAAAGTTTGATAAAGCATTATTTCAGGCTGATGTGAAGAAACACCTATCAGCAACTTACGCTAAAACAGAAGAGACCGCCGATGCTCATGCATGGTACCTGGCCATGGGGAAAGCTCTGGCTGAGCATACGACACTGGATCTTTTGCAAACAGAAAACGATGACAGAATTAAAAATGCGAAAAGCGTTAACTACCTGTCTCTGGAGTTTCTGATTGGTCGCCTGACAGGGAACAACCTGATCAGCATGGGACTGTACGAGCAGATCACCGAAGCAATGGCTGAGCTGGGACAAAACCTGACCGACCTTCTTGAAGAAGAACGAGACCCATCTCTGGGTAACGGTGGTCTTGGCCGTCTGGCTGCCTGTTTTATGGATTCTTGTGCCGCACAGGAATTCCCGACTGTAGGTTACGGTCTGCACTATGAGTATGGTCTGTTTAAGCAGTCTTTCGAAAATGGTCACCAGAAAGAAGCACCAGACGCATGGCGCGGTGTGGAAGGTTACCCTTGGGAAGTGGCTCGACCTGAATTTGCTCAGGAAATCGGTTTCTATGGTCATGTAGAAGCTGTATACGAGAATGGTGTTGAGAAACGCAAATGGGTTCCTGGCATGTTTGTTAAAGGTATGCCTTGGGATTTGCCAATTGTTGGTTATGAAAGCAACACTGTATACCCACTGCGTCTTTGGGAATGTCAGGCTATTGCTCCGTTCTCTCTGGAAAGTTTCAACAACGGCGACTACTTTGAAGCGCAGCACGCACTGATCGATTCAGGTAACATTACTAAAGTGCTTTACCCGAACGACAACCACGAGAAAGGCAAAACACTTCGCCTGATGCAGCAGTATTTTCACAGTGCAGCGTCGGTACGCGATATCCTTCGCCGTCACGACGAAGCAGGCCACAAGCTGGCAGATATTCCTAAGTACGAAACCATTCAACTGAATGATACGCACCCGACTATCGCCATTCCTGAACTGATGCGCATTCTGATTGATGAGCGCGATCTGAGCTGGGAAGAGGCATGGGAAATTTGTTCTCATACTTTCGCCTACACCAACCACACACTGCTTCCAGAAGCACTGGAAACCTGGTCAGAATCTTTGATTCAACGCCTGCTTCCGCGTCATATGGAAATCATTTATGAAATCAATCACCGCTTCCTGAAAGAAGTACGTTCAAGATGGCCTGGTGATGTTGAGAAGCAACGCAAGCTGTCGATCATTGAAGATGGTTTCCACCGCATGGTTCGTATGGCTAACCTATGTGTTGTAGGTTCTTACGCGGTCAATGGTGTGGCTGCACTGCACTCTGAACTGGTGAAACGTGACCTGTTCCCAGAATTCAACGAACTGTATCCAACGCGTCTGCAGAACGTGACCAATGGTGTGACTCCACGTCGCTGGCTGAAGTTCTGTAACCCTGGTTTGTCTGCGCTTATTACCGATAAAATTGGTGATCAGTGGCCGGCGCACCTGGAACAGTTGTCTGATATTGCTCAATATGCCGACAATAAAGCTTTCCAGAAGCAGTACATGGCAGTGAAAAAAGCCAACAAACAGCGTCTTGCTGACTGGGTTCAGGAAAACATGGGTATCGAGCTGAATACAGATGCTATCTTCGATGTTCAGATCAAACGTCTGCATGAGTATAAGCGTCAGCATCTGAACCTGCTGCACATCTTGTCTATGTATCATCGTCTGAAGAATGATCCGACATTCGATATGGCTCCGCGTGTGGTCTTCTTTGCAGCGAAAGCGGCACCTGGTTACCACCTGGCGAAAGAGATCATCTACACCATCAATAAAGTGGCTGAGAAGATCAACAACGATCCAAGTATCGCTGACAAGCTGAAAGTCGTCTTTATTCCTGATTACCGCGTTAGCATGGCAGAGATCATTATCCCGGCTGCGGATGTCTCTGAGCAAATTTCTACTGCGGGTAAAGAAGCATCGGGTACCGGTAACATGAAGATGGCTCTGAACGGTGCTCTGACTATCGGTACGATGGATGGTGCGAACGTTGAAATCCGTGAAGAAGTGGGTGACGAAAACATCTATATCTTTGGTTTGGAAGTCGATGGCGTAGAAAAATTAAAAGCGAGCGGCTACAACCCATTTGATTACTACAATGCGGACCACCTGCTGAAATCATCAATGGATTTGCTGCTGGGTGACGAGTTTACTCCGGGTGAACCAGGAAGATTACGAGCGGTTTACGACTCGCTTCTGGACGGTGGAGACCCTTACCTGTGTCTGGCGGACTTCGCTTCTTATGTTGAAGCGCATGAAGCCATGGATAAGCAGTATCGTGATCAGGAAGGCTGGGCACACAAAGCCATTCTGAATACGGCGCTGGTTGGTAAGTTCAGTTCCGACCGTAGTATTCGTGATTATGTAAATAACATCTGGAAGCTGGAAGCTGTCCACCGTTAATCCGTTATTGATGCATAAAGCCGGAGCATTTCGCTCCGGCTGATACCGAAACCACTAGCAGTTTTCCTTTCTAAGGTTATGACAATCATAATAAAAGCAAACTATTACTGGATTTGGTATCCCTACAAAAAATGAAGGTGTGGTGACCCCTTCGGAGAGAGCGATGAAAGAACAATCAGTATTAAAACAACCATCAGCGTTAAAGCAAGTCGCAGATATGGCTGGGATTGCAGACCGTTATATAAGCGCGTGGGGAGACGAAGCCTATGTGGAAGATGACACTATTCTTCGTTTGCTTGCATCATTAGGCTATGACACATCCAGTGATGAAAATCTGCTTAAGTCAGCAGAAAAGAAGCACAAAAAGGGTGTCCTGGCCCCTGTGCTGGTCGTAAGAAGTGGCGAGCCGGTAGAAGTACCTTTGCATCTTGGTGTTAGCGCCAGAGAAAGCGAATTCAGTTGGCGTCTGGAAACCGAGCAGGGAAACGTTCTTGAGGGATACCTGCAGTCACAGATTGTACGTGATGAACGTGCAGAAGGTGGCGATCTTGTATTTCAACTTCCTCAGGATCTGGAGTGGGGTTATCACAAGCTACTGATTAGCCGAAAACGTCGCAAAACTCCATATACTATGACCTTAATCATCACGCCACAGTCTTGTTTTAAGCAAAGTGCACTGGAAGAAGGGAAGAAAATCTGGGGGCCAAGTGTTCAGCTTTATACATTGCGCACCCAGTATAACTGGGGGATTGGTGACTTTGGCGACCTGAAACAACTGGTCACGGAGATCGCTTCTCGTGGTGGTGATTTTATCGGCCTTAACCCGATCCATTCTCTGTTCCCGGCTAACCCGGAAGGGGCTAGCCCTTACAGCCCATCTTCCCGTCGCTGGCTGAATATTCTGTATATTGATGTGAGCTCTGTACCTGAGTTTTCTCTGAGTGCCGAAGCCCAGCAGTTGGTTGGCAGCGCTGAATTCCAGAAACGCCTGCAACAGGCACGTGATACTCACTGGGTGAATTACAGCGAAGTGTCTGATCTGAAAATGAGTGTATTGCCGCTGCTGTACACGGAATTTAAATCCCGTCACCTAGACACCGGTTCTGATCGAGCAAGACACTTCCTGGACTTTGTTGAAGAAGGGGGTGAAAGCCTTCTGCATCAGGCGGCTTTTGATGCCTTGCACGCTGAGCTGCACGCTCAGAATTCAGATATGTGGGGCTGGCCAGCCTTCCCGGAAGAGTATCAGACGTTTGACAGTCCGGCGGTCACTAAGTTTATAGACGAAAACCGTGATCAAGTGAATCTGTATATGTATATGCAGTGGATTGCCGATGGTCAGATCAAAGAAGCTCAGTCTCTGGCTGAAGAGAAAGGGATGACGGTTGGCCTTTATCGTGACCTTGCCGTTGGTGTAGCAAACTCTGGTTCTGAAACCTGGGCAGACGAAGGTAACCTTCTGCAGGACGTGAGCATTGGTGCGCCACCGGACATTCTTGGGCCTTTGGGACAGAACTGGGGATTACCACCGCTGAACCCGCAGGTACTGACGGAGACCAGCTACGATGCGTACATCAAGCTGCTGCGTGCCAATATGAAGCACTGTGGTGCACTGCGTATTGACCATGTTCTCGGTCTACTACGTTTGTGGTGGATACCAGAAGGCGAAGGCGCGACGAAAGGCGCGTACATGTATTATCCGGTAGAGGATATGCTGGCGATTCTGGCACTGGAATCTCATCGCATGCAATGCAGCGTGATTGGTGAAGATTTGGGTACGGTTCCGGATGAAATGGTTGATATTCTGGCGAAAGCAGGTATCCACTCTTATAAAGTGTTCTTCTTTGAAACGTCTGAAGATGGTGGTTTTTACTCCCCATCCCACTATACAGAACAATCTATGTCTGCCTTGTGTACGCATGATATGCCGACGTTACGCGGATTCTGGCACTGTGATGATTTAAAAACAGGCCAGGAGCTGGGTCTGTATCCTGACGAAGAGCAGTTAAAAGGGTTGTTTGATGACCGCCTGAAGAGTAAGCAGGAGATTCTAAACAGTATTGCCTGGCACGGACTGCTTCCTGAAGGGGTTGGAATGGATGCGAAGCTGGTACCTATGGATCATTATCTGAGTGAAGCATTACAGCTACATCTGGCTGCGGGTGCCTCTGCTTTGCTAAGTGTTCAGCTTGAAGACTGGCTGGAAATGGATCAGCCGGTTAACATTCCGGGTACAGTGGATGAATACCCGAACTGGCGACGTAAACTGTCGGTTAACTTAGATCAGCTGTTTGGCCGTGAAGAAGTGAACCACATTGCGAACCGGTTGACGGAAGTGCGTCGAGACACAAGCCAGTAAGCGAAACACCGTTCTTTAACATTAGGGCGTGTTTATCTTTCATAACCAAACCTTCAGCAGGGACGGTGACGAAAGGTAAGCACGCTTTCGTCTATTCATTGAAACTTTTAGGTTTTTTAAGCTGAGAATTGAAGTTCTGTCACTCTATGTTCGTATAGAATTCGTTAAAATAATGTTTACGCTATTAATACCCGCTGTGTAGCGGGTATTTTTTTCGTTAAATTTAAGTTATCGTTTTGATTTGTTATTTTTTACAATTATTTGCATAATCGTTGCCAGAATAAAAAATGGCACAGGAAGTGTTTGTTTTTTTTATCAGAATTAATTTTAAGATAGATGGGAGACGTCAGTTGAAAACAGCAACTATTTCTAGAGAGAAGAAAAATTACAGTAAGCTTGAAAAGGCTGCTTTTTCAGATCCTTTTTCCTTCCTGGGTCCGTATGACCGAACTAATGGTGTTGCTCTGAGAGTGTGGATGCCAGGGGCAGATAAGGCTGAACTGATTGTTGGTGATGAGCCAAGAATAGAGCTTGAGAAAGAAGAAAAGGGTGGTTTCGTTCTGAAACAGGAACGGGATTTAAGCTTTACCCATTATAAATTGGCATTTCACTGGGGGGAAGTGGAGCAGATTATTGATGACCCATACCAGTACCATGCTATTTATGCGGAATATGATGATCTGCATACGCCGGTTAATATGTACCACCATCTGGGCTCCCAGTTTATCACCCTTGAGCGTGATGGTGATCAGGTTTCGGGTACCCGTTTTCTGGTGTACGCACCACATGCCTCTTCGGTGAGTCTGATTGGTGATTTTAACTACTGGGACGGCCGTCGCCAGCCAATGCAGAAGCTGGATTACGGTATCTGGGGGATTTTTGTTCCTGACCTGCCGGAAGGCACTCAGTACAAATATGAGATAAAAGGCCCGCATGGCGAAGGCCTGCCGCATAAAGCGGATCCTTGGGGATTCTACGCTGAGCAGCACCCGTCTTTTGCCTCTATTACTTATGATCATACCCGTTATCAGTGGAAGGATGAGACATGGCAGAAGCGTCCGGTTACGCAAAAGCCGAAAGAAGCACTGTCTTTCTATGAACTGCATGTTGGATCATGGAAGCTGGATGAAAATGGTAACTTCCTGAATTACCGGGATCTGGCAAAAGAACTGATTCCGTATCTGGTGGATATGGGCTACACCCATGTTGAGTTGATGCCGGTATCCGAATACCCGTTCTATGGGTCATGGGGATATCAGCCGGTTGGCCTGTTTGCGCCGACCAGTCGTTTTGGTTCTCCGGATGATTTCAAATACTTTATTGATCAGTGTCACCAGGCTGGCCTTGGTGTGGTTCTGGACTGGGTTCCTGCGCACTTCCCGGCGGACGGTCACGGGCTGGCCAACTTCGACGGAACACCTCTGTATCACGATCCTGATCCGCGCCGTGGCTGGCATCAGGACTGGAACTCATTTATCTACGATGTGGGCCGCGAAGAAGTAAGACGCTTCCTTGTATCCAATGCCCTGTACTGGTTTGAACAGTTCCATATCGATGGTATTCGTGTGGATGCAGTAGCTTCTATGCTGTATCTGGATTATTCACGTAGCCACGACCAGTGGATACCAAATATTGACGGTGGTAACGAAAACTACGAAGCCATCGCCATGTTCAAGTGGGTGAATGAAGAGATATACAAATATTACCCGAACGCAATGACGATTGCGGAAGAATCAACGGCGTTCCCGGGTGTCTCCACGCCGACCTTCCTTGGTGGCCTGGGCTTCGGTTTTAAATGGAACATGGGTTGGATGCACGACAGTTTGTCTTATGTTCAGGAAGATCCGGTACACCGTAAGTATCACCATAATACCATTACGTTCCCGTTGATTTACGCTCACAGTGAGAACTATGTGCTTTCTCTGTCGCACGACGAAGTGGTCTATGGCAAGCGTTCAATCTTGGACAAAATGCCGGGCGACGAGTGGCAGAAGACGGCTAACATGCGTGCTTATCTGGGCTATATGTATGGTCAGCCTGGTAAAAAACTGAACTTTATGGGCACCGAATTCGGCCAGACGGCGGAATGGAATCATAATGATCAGTTGCAGTGGTTCCTGCTGGATTATGAGCGTCATCAGGGGGTTCAGAATCTGACCCGTGATCTGAATAGGTTGTATCGTGCAGAACAAGCCCTGCACGATCAGGACTGCGATCCGGCTGGTTTCGAGTGGCGTCTGCAAGATGAGCGCGACGCAAGTATCCTGGCTCATGAACGGATCAGTGAATCCGGTGAGCGTATTCTTGTGGTGACCAACTTTACCCCGGTTCCTCATGAACGCTTCCGTCTGGGGGTACCAAACAAAGGTGCTTATGAGCTGATTCTGAATACGGATGATGAGAAGTATCACGGCAGCGGTTTTGAAGTGTATAAGACAGTGAAAACGGAAGCCAAAGAGAGTGAAGGTCTGGATCAATCTCTCGCATTGAGACTGCCTCCTCTGGCAACGGTCTATTATAAGCTCAGCAAATAACCGTTGAACACTAGATAGGATAAAGGCCCGAGCCATTAAGGTTCGGGTTTTTTTATTGCATAGCACTTTCCTTTTCCGGCATAAAAAGCACTCATTTTCTTAAAACACAACCATACTTAACGCAGGTAATACTAGGGCGAGAGGTAAATGGATGTTTAAAGCAAAGGATGTGTTAACCCCTGAATTTATCGGGCAGCCTCTGGATAAATTATGGCCGATGATTTCGCCCCTCTATATGGTGGACGAGTCAGAATTACTATCAGAGCTGCTTCCCCTGGCGACGCCTTCTGAGCAAGAAAAGGCGGAAATGGCGCTAAAAGCCACCACGCTGATCCAGAAAATCCGGGCAGATAAGAACGCGGTTCAGATGATAGATGCTCTGCTGCTGGAATACAGCCTGGATACTCAGGAAGGTATTTTGCTGATGTGTCTGGCTGAAGCTCTGATGCGTATTCCAGATGCGGCCACTGCAGATGCGCTGATCCGCGACAAGCTCGCCGTGGCCGACTGGAAATCCCACCTTAAACACTCTAATTCGGTTTTTGTAAATGCGTCGACCTGGGGGCTGATGCTGACAGGCAAAGTGTGTGGGTTAGACGGGACCAAAGATCCGAGCCCGGTTTCGGCGATCAGCCGTCTGGTGAATACACTGTCTGAGCCGATCATTCGTCAGGCAATGAATCAGGCGATGAAAATACTCGGCTATCAGTTTGTTCTGGGCAGAACCATTGAAGAGGCGCAGAAAAACGGACAACCTCAGCAGGAAAAAGGGTTCTGTTATTCTTTTGACATGTTGGGAGAAGCCGCTCTGACGATGGGGGATGCCAGACGTTATGCCAATGATTATATGGGGGCGATTGAGGCTATCGGTAAAAGGGCAGAAGGCAACAACCCATCCATTTCGTCTATTTCGATGAAACTGTCTGCGCTTCATCCCCGTTACGATGTAGCGAACGAAGATCGGGTGATGAGTGAATTGTTTGAAACTCTGCTGACTTTGGCCAAACGTGCGCGTGAGCTGAATGTACCGCTGACGATTGACGCAGAAGAAATGGATCGTCTGGAGCTGTCTCTGCGACTGTTTGAAAAGCTGTACCGTCATCCGGTAGTAAAAGGCTGGGGACAATTTGGTCTGGTGGTGCAGACTTACGCAAAACGGGCTCTGCCGGTATTCGCGTGGCTAAATCGTCTGGCGGCAGAACAGGGCGATATGATCCCCGTACGTTTGGTTAAAGGGGCTTACTGGGACAGCGAAATTAAACTGGCTCAACAAGCGGGTTATGATAACTACTCAGTGTTTACCCGCAAAGAAGGGACGGATGTTTCTTATCTGGCCTGCGCCCGGTTTGTGCTGAGTGAACACGTTAACAGGAACCTGTATCCTCAGTTTGCCAGCCACAATGCTCAGACCGTCACGGCTATTGCCGTGATGGGTAAAAACAGGCAGTACGAATTCCAGCGCCTGCATGGTATGGGCGAAGCCTTGTATAACCAAGTAAAAAACGACTATGGCTCGAAGGTACGGATCTATGCGCCGGTGGGAAATCACAAAGATCTGCTGCCCTATCTGGTGCGGCGTTTGTTAGAAAACGGGGCCAACAGCTCTTTTGTTCATCGTCTGGTCGATGCAAGGTGCCCGGTTGAGTTGCTGACTCAGCATCCGGTCGATGTGTTGCTAAGTCAGCCATCTCTCGACAACCAAGCGATTCCGCTCCCACCGGATATCTATCCGGACAGGAAAAATTCGCAAGGAATAAACATTGATATTGACAGCGAATCAAAGCCGTTTACTGATGCTGTATCACAGTATATAAAACGAACCTGGACTGCCGGCCCTGTTATTAATGGCCGCTGCTATTTCGATACTATGCATCTGTCTGGTCGTCAGCCTGTTGTTGCCACAGCCCCTTATGATCGGGATATTAAGGCCGGAGAGGTTATCTATGCCGATAGCCGCCATGTTGCTCAGGCGGTGGAATCCGCGGAGAACGCTTATAGTACCTGGCATCAGTTCCCGGTATCTGAACGCGCGGAATACTTAAGAAAATATGCGGATCTTCTGGAAGAGAACTGGTTCGAACTGGTCGCTATCTGTCATAAAGAAGCCGGTAAAACCATTCATGATGCCATCGACGAGGTACGGGAATCGGTCGATTTTTGCCGTTATTATGCGAATCAGAAAACGGTATTTCTGCCGGAGCGGTTAGCCTCCTTTGATGGCCGTATGATGACCGTGACCCGTAAAGGAAGAGGGGTGTTTGTCTGTATCAGTCCGTGGAACTTTCCTCTGGCGATATTCACTGGCCAAATTGCTGCGGCATTAATGGCGGGCAATACGGTGATAGCGAAGCCTGCAGAACAAACGTCGCTTATTGCAGCTAGAGCGGTGGAACTGATGTTGTCGGCTGGTTTTCCTGACGGGGTTATTCAGCTTCTGCCGGGCAAAGGAGCAGATATCGGTCAGGCTCTTACTTCGCATCCGTCTATTGCCGGTGTCGCTTTTACTGGTTCAACAGTGACAGCTCAGCGCATTAATCGAACCCTTGCTGAACGTGACGCAGCACCGGTACCGCTGATTGCTGAAACGGGCGGCCAGAACGCCATGATTGTCGACAGTACAGCGCTGCCAGAGCAGGTGGTGCGTGATGTGTTGCGTTCTGCATTTGCTTCTGCCGGTCAGCGGTGCTCTGCTCTGAGAGTTCTGTGTGTGCAGGAAGATATTGCCGATCACATTATTGAGGTTATTGGCGGTGCAATGGAGGAGCTGTCTGTAGGGCTGCCTTATCTGCATAAGACGGATGTTGGCCCGGTGATTGATAAACAGGCTAAGCAGAAATTGCTGGCGCATATTGAAGAGATGAAAGAGGGCCAGACACTGATTAAGCAGCTGGCACTTGATGAATGCTGTTCTAATGGTGATTTTGTGGCCCCGTGCGCCTTTGAAATATCCGATATAGGCTGTCTGACCGAAGAACATTTTGGCCCTGTTCTGCATATTGTCCGTTATAAAGCGAGTGAACTACCGCAGTTGCTTGAGGCGATAAACAAGACCCGATATGGCTTAACCATGGGGGTACATAGCCGGAATGAAACGACGTATCGTTGGATAGAAAAACATGCCCGGATCGGAAACTGTTATATCAACCGGAATCAGGTTGGCGCTGTGGTCGGTGTGCAGCCGTTTGGTGGTCAGGGGCTTTCCGGTACGGGGCCTAAAGCTGGCGGTCCGCATTATCTGTATCGTTTTACTCAGATCGCTTATGAAAAAGCGGAGCAAACAGCCGACAAGGAAGGAGCGGTACTATGAACCAAACAGGAAACCTCTATACGCGCTCATATACGGTCTGGGAGTCCTGGAATCTTTTGGATTTTCGGGAACAAAGAGAGTCGGTTCTGGCTTTAGGAGAACAATTTACCGGTGAGCTAAAAACGGTGTTTGACTACCAGCTTTCACATGGCTCACAGATAGCGGGAGCCACACATCACTTGATCAGCCCGACTGGGGAAACGAACGAGTTATATACCGCTGGCAGAGGCGTAGGTCTGTTGATCATTGATTCTGACGAAAATGCCGTTGCTAAACCGGCTGTCGCGATGCTCTCAGCGATGTTGATAGCGGGAAACAGCCTCATTATCTGTTGTGACAACAGTATGCTGAACGGCATCATTATGACGGCCGGAATGGGGGCGGGCATACCTGAGGGCTTGATACAATTCGCACCGGCAGAGGCTTATAAGTCTCTGTTTGAGCATGATATTCGTACTGTTGCCTTTGTCGGCGAAGAATCAGCATCATGGAGAATGAACAAGTTGCTTGCTGCTCGGCCTGAGGTGATTGTGCCGCTGGTGGCTGAAACGGATTTTACATCCATGCCGGTATGCTGTGACCCGATGCTGGTTCTGCGATTTATTACAGAGAGGACCCGCACGACGAATATTACGGCTGTTGGCGGTAACGCCATGCTGCTTGAATTAAGTAATGAAAAAACTCCGAAGGCCGCTATCTAAAGATGTCGTCGTCACTACTAAAACAGTGTAAAGGGGACTACAATTTTAGAAGAGAGTCTTTGGCTGGTATGCAGGAGTAGTATGCATTTATATACTTATGCGTTACCGCTTCTATTTCTATTATTCAGAATAGGAGAGAAAAATGGCTACCGTAGAAAAGGTTGAGGCTGCTTTGGAAGTCTTTTCCAGTAAAAAAGCGATTAAAGATATGGGTATTAGGGTTACTGAGCTTGAGGCGATACGTGACCGGATCAATGTTGTGATCGCAGAGATGAAACAAGCTGCAGCCCATATGGGGCTATATGAGATTAATGGCCGGCAGTTCAAAGAACCCATCAAGGGTATGGCATCTCCGGCATTGCAGGCAGAGATTGACATCCATAACGAACATACAGGCGATGAAATCACAAAACGTGACTGCCTGATAAGTGTGATTGACGAATAACCCTGTGTACTGATGTACACCTTATAATTTGGAAGTGACCACTTCCTGTTTGATATAAAAAAGGTCGTTAAGGCATGCCTGTGGCGATGCTTCAGCGACCTTTTGTCATTTAAATGGAAGGCATACTCACTTCTGAAGCTTTTCTTTGGCCTCTTCGACTTTTGAGAAATCCAGCCCTAGTTCTTTTACCGCATCTTCAATCAGCGCAGGGTTTTGCATTACCTGGCCCATCAATGCCTGAAGGCTTTCCTGAGGTAGCCCCAGCTGACTGATCGTTGCCATGGCGGCAAGAGGGTTTTGTGTCAGTGCCTGAAAAAGTTCACTGACCTGTTCGTTGCTAATATTGTTTTCTTTCAACATTGCAAGAATTGGATTCATCACTTTACCTTTTAACTACGGAATAAAATAGAAATACAGTGTACCACCGGACTCTGTCTGGTGGTATGGCATAAAATATACAGTAAATCATGTAGCTTGGTCATAAACAGAGCCCGCTATTGATTGTTACAGAAGATCCGGTACAAATAGAACCCAAAGCGTACGATAGGGCGTGCCTGGCCTTAGTCAAAGGAAAACAGACAACCATGAATTTTTCTCAGATAGAAGCATTTTGCCGTGTGGCGGATTCGGGATCCGTTTCCGAAGCGGCAAGACAACTGGAGTGTAACCGTACTAAGTTGAGTATGGCCATTAAGTCTCTGGAAAAGGAGCTGGGGATTGAGTTGTTTGTCCGCACCGGCAACCACCTTAGCCTCTCTGAAGCGGGTAAAGCGATCTACAAAGATTGTGACAGCATGCTGGTGACCGCTGCCCGGATAAAGCAGACCTGCTTACAGGTTTCCGGGGAGTTTAACGCTGAAATCTGGATTGGGCGGGATGACTCCTTACCAGGTGATTTGTGGCAGGAGCTGTCGCACAAGCTGAATAATAAATTTCCGGCTACCTCATTTAATATTGTGCTGGCATCCAGCGGGGATTTGGCTAACTTAGTTGAGACGGGTCAGGTGGACTATGCGTTTGGGGTTGATTATGAACGGATTGATGATCCTCGCCTGATTTATCAGCCGCTGGGAAAAATTAGAATGATGTCAGTGTGCAAAGCCAATCATCCACTGGCTAAAAAACGCCGTGTAACGGATGAAGATTTACTCAATGCGATGCAAGCCTCCATGGCTTACCTGAATGAAAAAGACAATCCCGAGTTGCAGCCTTTTTCCCGTCAGTATATCGGTTTTTCCAGCTTCGATATTATGTTGAATACTATTTTGCAGGAAGATGCGTGGGGTGTATTACCAGAGCCGCTTATAAGACATTTTCTGCGGAAAGAAGAGCTGGCCGTCATCCGTCACACGTATGGCCTGACTCAGGAAGATTACTGTATGTTGATGGCAACCGGAATGACGGAGCACCCTGCCATTGAGTGGCTGACCGATAAAATTAATGACTTTTTGTTTGATTTTTGACCGGTCATAATGGTGGCGCATCAGTCACTGTCAAAAATGCTGTCGCCAGGTTGGCGGTGTATCTTATTGATTTTACTTGCTTAGCTCTCATGTTTTACTTGCAATCCATTTCATTCACGAAGATGTCGTTTGTAAATTATCCCGGTCTCACAAAGAATAATAGCGTGTTTGTTACCGAGATATTTTATGTGTGCCAAAGTAAGTCAACAGGAAAATAAGATTCTTACTTTTTCAGCTCTCCTCGCAGCAGGATTTGCCGTTGGTGGGTTGATTTTAGGGTTAATGGTGGGATCTCTGGTTATCGTGTTTGATGGTGTCTATTCATCCGTCAGCCTGCTGTTAACATTATTGTCGCTGGCAGTATCAAAATACATTCAAACGCCTTCTGCGAAAGAATTCCCCTTTGGTAAAGCGATGTTAGAGCCGATTGTGATTGCGGTAAAAGCAGCCGTGATATTGGGGGTTGTCGGTTATTCTCTTCATTCTGCTGTTTCGGCCCTGTTCACTGGTGGCCGCGATATTGATACCTCGGTCGCGACGTTGTTTGGCGTGGTTAACGTGATTGGCTGCGGGTATGCCTGGTGGTTTATCGCCAACAGAAGCCGTCATTTTTCTTCTGGCCTTGTCGAGGCTGAGTCTAAGCAGTGGCAAATGGACACACTGTTGAGTGTGGCAGTCACGGTAGGTTTTGTTATCGCCTGGATTGTCACCCTTTCTCCATTGGCAGAATACGCCGTTTATGCCGATCCACTGATGATGTGTGTTATGTCGGTCTACTTCATTAAGGTACCGTTTGATATGTTGTGTGGTGCCATGCGTGAACTGCTGATGATGTCTCCGGATGAAGATATTCGCTCTAAAGTCGGCGCGGGTGTGGTGGCCGTTAATAAAGAAGCAAGACAGCAACTGGAACTCGCGGGCGTGATTAAAGTAGGACGCGAGTTAAGGGTTAACATTGATATGCATACTGAAAACAGTGGCATTATCGCTGTTGATGATATCGAACGTACCCGACGTTCACTGGCTCGTCGCTTGTCGGTCCTGCCTTTTGATCTGCAGCTTAATTTGAATATTGCCCGGTAACCCGCTGAAAAAGCCGTTACATTAACGACAGGCTGGACAGTATAAAAATACCCGCTGTGCAGCTGAGCAGAGAACCTATGGTGGTCAGAGCAATAATGTTGGCCGCCAGTGACGCGTTACCCCCCATCGATCTTGCCATCACATAACTGGCTGCAGCAGTCGGTGCTCCGGACATAAAGAAAACAACGCCGAGCGGAAGGCCTCGAAATCCCGCGAGTAGAGCACCGCCGGTGATAAATAGTGGTGCGAGTACTAAACGATAGCTGGTTGAAAACCAGGTCGAAGCCTGATCATCTTTCAGAGAGCGCATGTTAAGGGTGCCTCCGGTGCAAAGCAGAGCCAGAGGCAGTGTCATATTGGCAAAGTACTGACCGGCATCCACCACCATATCGGGGATTGGTATAGAAAGAATCACAAAGGCGAACCCGGTGATGATGGCAATGACCAGCGGATTGCGGGTAATGGTTTTGATGATCAGCGCCCAGGCTTGCATCCCCGTGGTATTCCCCTTTGGGGTCAGGGCAATAATAGCCAGTATATTATACAGAACCGTCATCGGAGCCACGTATACGGCGGCCTGAGCGACACCCTCATCGCCATAAGCGTTGGCAACATAGGCCAGTGCAATAATTGCCGTATTGGCTCTGAAACCTCCCTGAATAATCACCCCCTGATCGTTTGGGTCATTAAACAACTTTTTCGTTGAGTAGCTGGTAAACAGAAAAAACAACACATTGGCAACAATGCCAAAGGTAATCAGCTCTGCACTGGCGGAAAAGTCGTGATCTGATTTCACTATGCTGAGAAACAGCAGAGCAGGAAGCGTTACCTGAAACACCAGCTTCGAGGCTCCATCGATAAAGTCATCATTGATCATCTGAAAGCGCTTCAGAATGATGCCTAACAATAGCATCAGGCAGATCGGACCGGTAATAGAGGCAGAAAAAAGTAATTGGTCGGTAAAACTGTCCATAGCGTAACCTGATAACTCCAAGTGATTGGAAATAATAAAAATTGATAAGAATCACACTTTATTACAAGGGGTGAGATCTGTAAATCTTTAGCTGATTCGTCAATAGTTAGTGCTAAAGTTATATACTTTACGGTATCATTGCGCGTTATTTTTTTGATTTGTTTCCTGCAGAAAACAGGCTAGATGGAGCATCCCTTGCAATTTAAAGATTTAGGCTTAGATAATCGCTTACTGAAAAACCTTAACCATTACGGATTTAAACAGGCGACAGATATTCAGCGTCAGGCAATCCCTGTTGCTGTAGCAGGGAAAGACCTGCTGGCATCGTCCAAAACAGGTTCTGGTAAAACGCTGGCGTTTGTCTTACCTATGTTGCATAAGGCACTAAAAACAAAAGCCTTTTCTGCAAGGGATCCACGGGCCGTGATTCTGGCACCGACCCGGGAGCTGGCAAAGCAGGTGTATGGCGAGCTGCGCAGTATGCTGGGTGGATTGTCTTATACGGCGACACTGATCCTGGGCGGGGAAAACTTTAATGATCAGGTTAAAGCTCTGCGTCGATACCCTAAATTTATTGTGGCCACACCTGGACGTTTAGCGGATCACCTGGAGCACCGTTCTCTGTTCCTGGATGGGGTGGATACGCTTATTCTCGATGAAGCTGACCGTATGTTGGATCTGGGTTTTGCCCCGGAATTACGCCGGATTCATAATGCAGCCAAGCATCGCCGCCGCCAGACGCTGATGTTCTCTGCGACGCTGGATCATGCCGAAGTGAATGACATCGCGGTTGAGATGCTTAACGATCCGAAGCGCATTTCTATTGGTCATGCGAATTCAGAACATACCGACATTACTCAGTCTTTTTATCTGTGTGATCACTTAGACCATAAAGAAGCCATCCTGAATCGTATTCTGGAAGAAGCCGACTATAAGCAGGTTATTATCTTTACCGCGACCCGGGTTGATACGGAGCGGCTGACAAAAGAGCTGAATGAGAAAAAACTCAAAGCCGTGGCGCTAAGCGGAAATCTGAATCAGACGCAGCGTAATACCATCATGAGCCAGTTTGAGCGGGCCGTGTTTAAGATTCTGGTGACGACGGATGTGGCTTCCCGCGGGCTGGACATTGCCAATGTGACACACGTTATCAACTTTGATATGCCGAAGCATACCGAAGAGTATGTTCACCGGGTTGGACGTACCGGACGTGCCGGCAATAAAGGTACAGCACTTTCTCTGGTTGGCCCGAAAGACTGGGACAGCTTTAAGCGTGTAGAGGCTTTCCTGCAGCAGTCGATCGAATTTTCGGTTCTGGATGGGCTGAAAGGCAAGTTTAAGGGCCTTAACCCTCGCAAGCCGAATGTGAAAAAGGGTGATGCAGCCAAGAATAAGCGTCAGCATGTGAAGAAGGCGGCTAAGAAGAAACCGGTTAAAAGAGATAAAAGCTATTATCAGAATGTTTCTGTAGGGGATGATGTCTTCATTCCCAAAAAGAAAAAACCACAAGAATAGGTGAATAAAAAAGGGAGCAGGTGTTGCTCCTTTTTTTTAACCCATTAATTCATAAAACCTTTCCCACTGTTGCATTTACTATATATGCGATTTCCCATATGTATTTATGTCATAGAGGGTTCAACTTTGTGTAACACAAACGTCATATTCAAGTTCTAAAGTGACACCCGTTCAAGTGAAAAGTAACGGCAATCTGCCACTAAAGGAAATTGTAATGAAAAAGACAGTAATCGGTGCAATCGTTCTTGCAAGTGCTCTAGCAGTGAATACAGCTTCTGCAAAAGAAACCATCTCTGCAGTTGGCTCTTCAAGCGTCACTCCGCTAATGGAATATTTCGCTGAAACTTACATGAAATCTCACTCTGACGTATTTATTGAAGTTCAGGGTCCAGGTTCTTCTGCTGGCGTAAAAGCTGCAAAAAATGGTTCTGCTGATCTAGGTATGGCTTCTCGTAATCTGAAAGAAAAAGAGAAAGAGCCAACACTGAAGCAAGAAGTTATCGCTCGTGACGGTATCGCTGTAGTTGTTAACCCTAAGAACCCGCTTAAAGGTCTGACTGCTGAGCAGGTTGCTGCTATCTATAAAGGCGAACTGACTAACTGGAAACAAGTTGGTGGTCAGGACAAGCCTATTGTTGCAATCACTCGTGATACTGCATCTGGTACTCGTGGTGCTTTCGAAGACATCATGAAGCTGAAAATGAAAATCAACGGCAAAAAAGTATCGGCTATCTCTCAGCGTGCTCAGGTTGCTAACGGTAACGGTGGTCTGAAAACTATGGTTGCTTCAAACCCTTACGCTATCGGTTACATCTCTCTTGGTACTGTTGATTCTTCTGTTCACGCTCTGGACATCGACGGTACAGCAGCGACAGTTGCTAACGTTAAAAACGGTTCTTATAAAGTGGCTCGCCCATTCCTTGTTCTTTACAAAGAAGGCAAACCATCTGCTGAAACGAAAAAATTCCTAGACTGGATGCTGGATGCAGACGCTCAGGCTATCGTAGACAGCCACGGCTACATCTCAGTTAAATAAGTTTAGCTGACTAGTAAAAAATTATTGCTCAGCCCGTTACGTTTTAGGGCTGAGCTTTTTCCGTCCCATCTCGACTTTTATCGATATGTGAGATTGTTATGACCATCGCAACAAATAGTGACAAGCCTATGAGCAGTGAAGCTAGCCAGATCAGTAAACTGCGCCGTAAAGACGGTGTGGATTGGAAAGAACGTTTTTTCCACGGCTTATTCCTGACCAGTGCAGTAATCGGTATTATTTCTCTCGCCATTATTGCGTATTTCATCTTTAAAGAGAGTATTCCAGCATTCGAAGAAGTGGGTGTTGCCGGCATCGTATTTGGCGAGCATTGGCTACCACCTGCGTTATATGGTGTTTACACCATGATTGTCGCCTCTGTGGTTTCTACTCTTGGCGCGGTAGTTGTCGGGGTTCCGATTGGTGTGCTTACGGCGATTTTCATTGCTGAAATTGCCCCTAAACGCCTGGCTGATATTATCCGCCCTGCGGTCGAGCTGCTGGCAGGTATCCCTTCAGTGGTTTATGGTTTCTTTGGTCTTGTTATCATCGTTCCGCTTATCCAGAATATTTTCCAGGTGCCGGCAGGTAATACCATACTGGCGGGAATCATCGTTCTGGGCGTGATGATTCTTCCTACCGTAATCACCGTATCTGAAACCTCTATCCGGGCTGTTCCCCGCTCTTATAAAGAGGGTTCTCTGGCATTAGGTGCCTCACATATCTTCACCATCTTTAAGCTGCTTGTACCAGCGGCACGCTCAGGGATCATGACCGGCGTTATCCTCGGTATCGGCCGAGCACTGGGTGAGACGATGGCAATCATCATGGTGATGGGTAACGCCCCTGCGATGCCTCAGGGCATTCTGGATTCAGCCCGTACGCTGACAGCCAACATCGCTATTGAAATGTCTTATGCGAGCGGTGTTCACGCAAACGCACTTTATGCAACGGGTGTGGTTCTGCTGGTGTTCATTATGGTTCTTAACGCAGCTCTACTGTATCTGAACCGTCAGAAAGCAAGGTAAGTAATGATGGATAAAGTAAAACTAAAACAAGCCCGTCAGACCCAGGATACGATTCTTCATGCGTTTATCTGGGGTGCCGCGGCGTTAACCGTCGGTTTCTTGTTCTGGATTATCTGGTACATCCTGTCAAACGGTCTTCAGTTTGTGAACTGGGAATTTATTACCGATAAATATACCGTGACTACTGACGAGAAAGGGATTTTCCCGATGATCATTTCGACGATTTATATGGTCATCGCTTCTATTGCTGTGGCGGCCCCAATGGGCATCATGACGGCTATCTACCTGACTGAATATGCCAAAGTCGGAAGTAAACTGGTCAAAGTGATTCGGTTCTGTACCGAATCTCTGGCGGGTATTCCGTCTATTATTTTCGGCCTGTTTGGTATGACGTTCTTTGTGGCGGTTCTTGGTCTTGGCTTCTCGATCCTTTCCGGTGCACTGACACTGAGTATTTTGATCCTGCCGGTGATTATCCGTACCACAGAAGAAGCCTTAATGGCGGTTCCACAGACTTATCGTGAAGGGTCATACGGTCTTGGAGCATCAAAGATTTATACCATTTGGCGTTTGATTCTGCCGAGTGCAATACCGGGTATTTTAACATCGGTTATCCTGAGTATTGGTCGTGTAATTGGTGAATCTGCACCAGTGTTCCTGACTGCAGGTATGGTGGCTCGGGTTCCTGAATCTCTGCTTGATTCAGGCCGGACACTAACGGTTCATCTTTATAAGCTGACTACCGAGCTGTTTACCATTGATGAATGGAATCAGGCATACGGTACAGCGACAGTTCTGATTGTGGTGGTGCTTATCATCAACATGATAACTAAGTTGATTGCAAAACGCTTTAATACGGCAACTTACTAATTTTCGCATAGCCTAACGAACAGCAATTACACGATTTAAAGAATTTAGAGATTGAGAATATGAACAAGTTTAGCATTGAAAATCTGGACCTTTTTTACGGCGAAAATCAGGCGCTGAAATCCATTAATCTGCCAATTCCCCTGCGCCAGGTGACGGCGCTGATTGGTCCTTCAGGCTGTGGTAAGTCGACGCTGCTTCGCTGCTTAAACCGCATGAATGATCTTATTGAAGGGGTGAAAATTACCGGTACTCTGAAAATGGATGACGAAGATATCTACGGCAATATCGACGTAGCGGATCTGCGTATTAAAGTCGGCATGGTATTCCAGAAGCCAAACCCGTTCCCGATGAGTATTTATGAGAACGTAGCGTATGGTCTTAGGGCTCAGGGCATCAAAGATAGAAAATACATTGATGCTGTCGTAGAGAAGTCACTTCGCGGTGCTGCACTATGGGATGAAGTGAAAGATCGCCTGAAATCTCATGCCTTCGGTCTGTCCGGTGGTCAGCAGCAGCGTCTGTGTATTGCCCGTACCATTGCGATGGAACCAGATGTGATCCTGATGGATGAGCCGACGTCAGCCTTGGACCCGATTGCGACTCACAAAATCGAAGAACTGATGGAAGAGCTGAAGAAGAGCTATACGATTGTTATCGTGACTCACTCCATGCAGCAGGCACGTCGTATTTCAGACCGTACCGCTTTCTTCCTGATGGGAGAGCTGGTCGAGCATGACGATACGCAAATCATCTTTAAAGATCCAAAAGATGACCGAACTAAGGGTTATGTGAACGGTGATTTTGGTTAATCACTAACAACAGATTCCACTTCGCTTACGTGGTAAACGAGTTTACTGGCAAACACTATAACAATAAGCGATGGTACTCTTGCCCCTCTTGATGAGGGGCTTTTTTTGTTATCAGTTCAGGCTTTTTTCTTTCGGAGTAAGAGATGCGTCCAGCCGATGGGCATGTTTACCAGTCAGTTCAGTATAGATCTTATGTACCTTTTCTGTCGTCAGGCGATGTAAAAAGGCTTTAGGATGATAGTAAGCATTTACATCATAACCGGAAGCAAGATAATACATCAGCACAAATGCTTGTGATTTAGGGTTATTCACCTCTTTGTCCAGCTCGGTTAACAGCTGGGCTTTGGCGATATTCAGTTCTTCCTCTGTGAAGCCTTTTTCTGATTCTGATAGCACGTCATTAATAGCCGAATCGACTTTTGGTTTGTCCTCCGGTGCCGTTGTGATATTAAAATAGAGTGTGGCGACATTCGTTGCTTCGGGCGTCACAATTCCTACCGTTGGCGGGGTGTCCTGGCATATTTTACCGTTGAGCCGGTTAGAGAGCCTTTTAGCCAGCATTTTACTAATCAGATGATAACTAAACAGGTGCTCTGTGGTCATCCGGGCACTGGCAACAGAAGAGAAAAGGACATCAGAGACTGTGGTCGGCTGATCGTTCGCTTTCAGTACGACATGGCTTTGGTCGGTAAGCAGTTCTACCTTCTGCCTGGATTTTACACCGGGGTTGTAGCTGATATTGGCGATATACTGTTGCAGATACGGTTCGAAAACCTCTGGTTGCATGTCTGCAACAATAATCAGCTTAAAACTGTCTTGTTGTCTGAATGATAATTGATATACCTGGTCAACTTGATCAGCAGTGGCGTTTTTCAGTTGCTCTACCGTTGCGAGTTGTAGAGGGTTTGATTCTCCGTAGAGAGTGGTATTGAGCGCCTGGACATAACGGCTGAAAGGCGTGGTCAGGTATGACTGGCGTTGGTTTATAATATTGTGCCGAATCGCTTTAAATTGAGAGGGATCGACTTTCGCAGTGGTCGCGGCCTGATGGAGCGAAGAAAAAGCCGTCAGCAGGTTGTCCTGATTGGTGGTAACGGCAAGAGTTCGCTGGTTGCTGTAGATCTCCGGGCGAAGGAAGGTCTTTTTTTCCGTCAGATAGTTATTGAGCTGAACGGCATCAAAGTGAGCCAGTCCGCTGCGCATAAACGTTTCTATAGTGAAATCAAAAGCAGGTTTCAGCTCCGGTGGTAAAAGTAAGTTACCCCCTTTAGCTGTGTAGCGGATATACACTTTTTTCTTTGCTTCTGGCATTCTTTTGAACCAGACATCAACGCCGTTTTCCAGCGTCCACTTATAGAGTCCGGTCTTTTCGTCCGGACCGCTGCTGATGATCTGGCCTTTGGTTTGCGGTTCAGGGAAGCCTTGAATGGCTTCATCTGTAAGATGCAGAGAGTCTGATGAAACGTTTTTTTCAGCGATGCTCTGCTGGCTTTCAGTTGCACTGACCCCTTCTTTATTCTCCGTAATGGGTAGTTCCGGGCTAGAACAGCCACATAAAGATAAGAGAAGAAAAGAAATAAAAACAGGGAGTCGGGTGTTCTTTTTACCTTGTATATTGTTAAGCATGAGTGGCTCTGAATGATAGTAACACTAGGTTGTCATCAGAGCATATTGAATAATGAAACGCTATTTTAACTATGAAACAAAATGTAGTGCATCCCATAAATTTTAGTGTCCATTTGTTATGGATCGCACTTCAGAAATAAGTAGTCGTCATTCCGAGAGTTCGAAATGACGACTGTGTCGATTTCAGACTACGTGTCTCTGGTTGCATCGCCCCCGGTTCAGTTACTTCGCATCCGTTACTTCGCATCCAAAGTTAATAACGCCTGTGCCGCGTCTGTTTTCAGCTCTGTTTTGCTGTCCAGAATGAAAATACGTCCCGGATCAAGTTGCGCACCTTCTACCAGAAATGCTTTCGTGGCTTTTGCCCGGGCATCGGCCAGGTTGCCCAGTGAATCCGGGCTTATCTCCTGAGCAGACAGAAGCTGGTTATACATACCGATATGCAGTACAGAGGTTATCCGGGCCAGGTCAATATCGGTGACTTCTTCGGTTTCTGCCTGTAGTTGCTTTTCGATTTTACTGCGTTCCGCTGTGATATCCAGATTCAGCTCTTGTACAGACAGCTGCTCAAGTGCCGTGGCTAACGGGCCGGTTGCCGGGATACGGCTGGCAGTCAGATTGGCTGGCAGCTCGCTCAGGCCGCTTAGCTGCAACAGTTTTTGCTGTAACTGTGCTTCAGCCAAAGCATGGCTGTCTTCTTTCGGGTTGACTGACCCTTCTACACTGACGGCTAATTTCGGTCTCTTTGTCAGTGCGTTGGCAAGCTTTCTCAGCCGGGCTTCTTCGGCTGGAGTGAGTACGGCTAGTCCGGGATCGAATTGCACCAGGTTAAGCTCTTCATCACTGCCTATCAGGTTCGCCAGTAAAGAGAAAGGCGCAGTAACGGCTTTAGTAATGATATTGCCGATGGCTTTAAGAATAATGCCACCCAGACTGAAGTCCGGGCTGTCCAGATCACCGGAGACATCCACGCCCAGATCGATAACGCCATCGGTGTCCTGCAGTAATGCAATGGCCAGAGATACCGGCAGGCTGGTGGCCAGATCAGATTCACTTGCCTTACCCAGCTGTAACTGGTCGATGACCACATGGTTACTGCCTTTCAGCTGGTTATTGTCCAGCAGGTAATTGATATCCAGTGAAAGCTGGCCTTTATCAATATAGTATCCGACATAAGTACCGGAATAAGGGTTAACAGACGTCAGCTCTGCACTGTCCAGAATAAAATCCAGATCCAGATACGGTGGTGTCAGTAATGGGTTTACCTCACCGCTCAGGGTCACCGGAGCGTAGCGGTCCACTTTGCCCTGCAAAGCGACTTCCGCCCGGGTCGCCGGATCGGAGGACAGGTGGTTGATATAGCCTTGCAGATCTTCAATACCGGAAGCAAAGTTCGGTGTCAGCGAGTAATCAGCAAAATAGGCGGAACCGTTGCGGACTTCTATTTTACCAATATCCAGATCAAAAGCGGGTCCCTTCGCCGTGTCGGCTACCTGAACGTCGGTCTCCGGTTTATCCGAAGTCTGATTGGATGTTTTCTCTGTTTCATTGGTTGCCGAACTATCACTGCGCGCCATAATTTCACCGATGTTGGTGCGTCGGTCTTTGGCTATCAGTACCTTAGCATACGGTTCATCCAATTGGATTGTAGCGATATTCAGCGACTGCTGCTGCAGGTCAAACTGCATCGAATCCATCGCCATTGTCTTCCATTTGATCAAGGGTTCATGTTCCAGTCCGTCTTTGATCAGCAGGTTATCGACGGATGCCCGTCCCTGATAAGTGGCTTTACCCTGGCTGTCGGCACTGAACGCCCCTTCCGTGGAAAGGCCTCCGGAACTCAGCTCGACATTCAGGTAAGGTTTGAGATAGGGCTGGAACTGGCTTAAATCCAGAGCGGTGAGTTTGATCTCGCCGTCTGCCGCCAGCGCGTCCGCATTAATCTGACCATTGCTGCTAAATGCGCCCCTCGACTGTTGTGGGCTGGCGTTTTCTGAGCTGCTGATATTCATCGATAGCTGATAGTCAACCGGCTGGCTAAGATCGCTAAGGACCCGATCGGTGCTGAGTGACAATGGGTAAATGCGCCAGTGAACCCCCTGAGAGACCAGCTTTTCTGTCAGGTTGATATCGCTGTCACTCATGACAAAGCGATTCAGGCTGATCAGCCAGGGCTCTGGTTGCGGATCGTCAGCGACGGTTTCATCCGTGTTTGTCTGTGACGGTACGACATCTTTATCTGCAGACACAACAGGAGTAAACAACGACTGAAGGTCGACAGTGCCGTTTTTATCCATTGCGGCATCGATAGTCAGGCCGCTCAGGCAGATACTGTCAAGGTTGATCTTCTGAGAGCCGGTATCGGCCGAAATGTTTTCCACGGTCAGTTCCGGAAGAGCGACTTTCGGCTCGGAATCGGCACTGAACACCAGATTTGTCAGGGCGAACTGACCGTTCTCAGTGTTAACCTGAATGTTTTCGTCGTTTTGTATCAGGTGGTAATCCGTTGAAAAGCGGAGACTTCCGCTGGTTAACTGTGCCGGTATCATATCGGCGGCTAAAGGCCAGAATGGGGGAAGCGTGAGTCCTGACAACTGGAGATCACCATTTACTTCCAGAGGCTGAAGCTGGAACTGGCCGGACAGTGCCAGCTGGCCTTTATCCGCTCCGGTCAGAGACAAGGCGTAGCGGTTAGATTCTTCTGCCAGTACAGCGCCGGTTTCGGCATTGTCCGGTACGCTGAGGGTGAAGGCACGGGTATCCATCTGATTCAGAGCAATATCAAGAGCCGGATAGTCAAGCTTTGTTCCCGTGACCTGATCCCGAATATGCAGCTGACCCTGCAGAATACTGAGGCGATCGGCGATCAGTCCCGGGATACCGGTGCTTTCCGGCTGGGGTTCCTCTGTCTGAGGGGCTTTTGATGCCTGCTTCGCAAGGGTTTCCTGAATATCACTAAAATTAAACCGGGGTGTGCCATTCGTTATGTCTAACCGGGCGACATTCACCACAGGGTTTTGGATATCCAGATGATCGATAACGGGCGTCAGGTGTCGGATTGTGCGCCAGAAACTGAACTCCAGTTCCAGCTGGTCGAACTGAATAAATCTGGTGGTTTCATCCTGTTCGGCAATCGCAAATCCGCTGATCCGGGTGCGCAGCAGAAATGGGTTTATTCGGACTTTGGCAATCTGAACTTTGCGTCCGAGCTGCTCACTGAGCATGTCGGGGGCCTGAGACTGAATGATTGCCGGAACGATCAGTCCCAGCAACAGAGCATAGGTGGCGTAAGCGGTCAGAAGATAAATACCGACTCTCACCGGCTTGGTGAGTGATTTGAAACGTTGGTGCAAGCTGACTAAGAAAGTTTTCATTGATAAGTTCGCTCTTTGGAGTTTGTTATAGCAAACAAAGGATTACCTGTTAGATACAGTATACGTTACGATATCTGAAGTGTCGTTATTCTGTAAGTGCTTTCTGCCACGCTTCTCTGGCGGTGAAGGTGGCAGAGTGTCGGCCAGCACACAAAAATTTCACCCAATCATAAGGTTATTGTGGTTACAATGAGCGGCTAATGTTGTCACACCATGGATGGAAATATGAACAGAGTCTGGTTAGGAAATAAGAAAGTCACACCCGGTAAAGTGGTCTGTATTGGCAGGAACTACGTTGAGCATATTGAAGAGCTGAATAACGCGGTTCCCGAGCAGATGGTGGTGTTTAACAAACCTAACTCGGCGATTTCCGGACAGCTGTACTGTTTTCATGATGAACCGCTGCATTATGAAGGGGAGCTCTGCTTTTTGATCCGCAGGAAGAAACTGGCTGCGGTGGCATTTGGGCTGGATCTCACCAAGCGTACGTTACAGAGTTATCTGAAAGAGAAAAGGCTGCCATGGGAGAGAGCGAAAGCGTTTGATAACTCCGCTGTATTCAGCCGGTTTGTACCGCTGGATGGGCTGGACATCAATGACCTGAGCCTTGAACTGTTTATCAATGGTGTGCGGGTACAAAGCGGTCATGTGAGTCAGATGCTTTATCTACCAAGAACGATTTTGCAGGAGCTAAGTACTTACACGACTCTTGATACCAATGACATTGTGATGAGCGGTACGCCAAGCGGTGTGGGTATCATCCAGTGTGGTGATATTTTTACCGGCAGAGTGAAATGCGCTGGAAACACACTGATAGAGACGGAGTGGAGAGCGGAATAGGCGTCATATTACACGGTTTATGATACAAAAACAGCTATTTGACTTATTTATCATTAAGGGCTATATAAATAAAATGAATAGATGAATTAATATAAATAGCTGTTTATATAAGTTAGCTTAAGGTTAGTCTATATTGTTATATTAATGAAATTGATAGTTTCAGGAGTATTGTATGGCTAATAAACTTAAAGAAGAGAAAAAAGTCCCAATACTGCCTGGTCCGAAATCAATAAAAGATATAATAAGAACCGAAAAATACATAGGCAGAAGTAATTACGTCGGCTTATATGGGATTGCTATTGCTTCCGGAGACAAGAATTATATACAGGATGTTGATGGTTACTGGTATTTGGATTGTTTAACGGGAGCCTCGTGTAATATATTGGGTTACCACACCGGTATTGAAGAAATATACACCTCCCAGGCCCGGGTCATGCAGCATTCCTGCTTTCCTTATGCGCCGAATGAAGCCGCTTTAGAACTGGCGAAAATGCTGATAGAGCATTCGCCCGGTCATTACCGGAAAAAGGTTTTGTTTGGATTAAGTGGTTCCGACTCTGTTGAAGCGGCTATTCAGGCAATGCGCAAGTATACGAAGCGCTTCGGAGTGGTATCGTTTAAGTATGACTATCATGGTTCTACCGGATTATCTCAGCCCGCGTCAGGTTTTGGTTTAGATAAGGGCATTTTTCCCCATTCAAAGTATTTTCGTCATTTCAACTTCCCGGTCACTCTGCAGCAAGAGGAAAAAACGCTCGAAAAAATCGAAAAAGCCTTTCAAACTGGCACCGTTGGAGGCGTTTTGGTCGAACCTATTCAGGGGGATGCCGGCATTGTGGTTCCGGAACAGGGTTTCTTGTATTCCTTGTATCAGTTAGCGGCGCAGTATGATTGTCTGTTTATGGTCGATGAAGTCCAGTCTGGTATGGGCAGAACGGGTAAACTATGGGCCATTGAACATTATGGTATCGAGCCTGACTTACTGATTGCGGCAAAAGGTCTGTCTGCAGGGTATGCACCTATTTCCGCGTTGGTAGGCCGACAAGAAGTCATTGATACGCTTGATCCAGCTCAGCACCTTTTTACATATTCCGGACACCCACCTTCTTGTAAAGTCGCCACATTTGTATTGGACAGAATACTGAAAGATAATATTTTAAATTCAGTGGTAAAAAGAGGAGAAAATTTAAAAAGTAAGATAAAAGATATCCAGAGTAAATATCCTGATATTATCAAAGATGTCAGGGGTGTTGGCCTGATGTTAGGCATTGAGCTGAATATAAAAAATAATCCGACATTAACACAGACGTTTTGTTACCTGTGCCTTCAGAGAGGCGTGTTTTTTGGTTATTTTGGTCCCCATAACAATGTCGTCAGAATTGAACCTCCACTAACATTAACAGAAGAAGAAGTGACAACCGTTACGGATGTTATATATCAGGTTCTGGATATAATAGCGCAGAACAAAGTCAGTGGTGAGGTGACAGAAGCAGTTAAGAAATATTGTTTAGGTATTGGTATGACAGAAAATAAGTAACTGATTAATTAAATGATCGTTTAAATAACCTCGAAAAATCTTTTATCTGTGATAACGTAGGGTTTGTTCATCATGGATTTTAGTTATTCCACCCTAACTTATAAACGCACAGACCCAGAACTATGTCTCATCTTCATTCCTCTTCCGTTGCTCCGTGTCTTCTGGAAACCTGGCACCTGACCGAATCACAGCTGTTTTACTGGTTGCTCAAGCAGTGTGGTGAAGAAACGCTGGCGTTTGATCTGCTGCAGGAGACGTTTTTACGCGCTTTGCAGAAGCAGAAGGGGTTTTGTGACATTCAGAATCAGCGGGCCTGGCTTTTCCGGGTCGCGGCTAACCTGCTGACGGATGAAAGACGACAGTCGCATAAACTTGACTATAACTATAATTTCGAAGTGTGCGACGACAATAGTGAAGAGCCGCCTGTAGTCGACAGTCTGGCGCAGTGTCTGCCAAAAGCGCTGAAACGCCTGCCTCCTAATGATAAAGCCATTATTGAATCCTGTGATCTTAACGGTATGAGTCAGAAAGACTTTGCTCAGCATGCGGGGCTTACGTTGCCTGCTGCTAAGTCGCGTCTGCAACGTGCACGTACCAAGCTCAGAGAGACACTAAAATCCCAGTGTCAGATCCATCTGGATGAGCAGCAACGGGTCTGCTGCTTTGTTCCAAATAAAGAAAAATAAAAAAATCTGCATCCTTTTCGCCTGTCGTGCGTTTTATATAGAGAATGTCTTATAGGACAGCAACTGGCCGGGGATCGTCATATCACCGGCCCTACGATGACAGGAGCAGGTATGTTTGAAGTTTTCACCCGTCTGGCGGACTGGGTGTCTTATCAGGTTTTTTCCCTACAGCCCGAGACCCGGCTGGCGGATGCGGTTCATTTCTTTATTGAAGATACCAGCAAGATACTGGTTTTGCTGGTGGTGATGATCTACACGATAGCCTTACTGCGTGCTGGGCTGAATGTGGAGAAAGTGCGGCATTATCTGGCAGGGAAAAAACGCCTGTTCGGGTATGTCACCGGAAGCTTTTTCGGTGTGATTACCCCGTTTTGCTCCTGTTCCAGCATTCCGGTATTTCTCGGTTTCACTTCTGCAGGGATCCCGTTGGGCATCACGATGGCCTTTTTGATCACCTCTCCCCTTATCAACGAAATCGCGGTGTTATTGCTGTTCAGCTTGCTGGGCTGGAAATTTACGCTGGCCTATGTGGCGCTCGGCATGTTTATCGGGGTATTAAGCGGCTGGTTCTTAGATGCAATAGGGGCGGATCGCTGGCTGGCTCCATTTGCGGCGAAAGCGATGCAGAATGCCCGCAACGGACAGGTGCAGTCTGTCGTTAATCAGGCACCGACGGCGATCACTCTGAAAGAGCGGCATGAGTTCGCTAAACAGGAGATGAACGAGATTGTAGGGCGAGTATGGAAATGGGTATTCATCGGGGTCGGGATTGGTTCTGCTCTGCACGGCTTTGTGCCGGATGGCTGGATTGAAGCTCATCTGGGGGCTGGTCAGTGGTGGTCGGTTCCTGCGTCTGTGGTTATCGGTATTCCGCTTTACTCCAATGCCACTGGGGTGATCCCTGTCATGGAGAGTCTGCTGACCAATGGCCTGCCTATAGGCACCACGTTGGCGTTTTGTATGAGTACCGTAGCGGCCAGTATTCCTGAATTTGTCATGCTGAAACAAGTGATGCAGTGGCGTTTGCTCGGGTGTCTGTTCGCTCTGCTGCTTACGGCATTTACCGTGATTGGCTGGGTGTTTAATTTATCTTTCTGGAGCTTTTAGAAGTAAAAATAGGAGTAGAAAATGAAAAACTTTAAAGTACTGGGTTCGGGGTGTGCTAATTGTGTGAATACTGCGAAGCTGATTGAAACCGTGGCCAGTGAGCAGGGGATAGAAGTAACGGTAGAGAAGGTCACTGATCCGGAAGCCATTATGAATTACGGGGTGATGTCGACACCCGGAGTGGTCATGGATGAGGAAGTGGTTCACTCTGGTGGAGTGCCTAAAACCGATGAAATCCTGGTCTGGTTAAACCGCTGAGCAGGCCCTGAACGCGACACGACAGGGCTGTGTTTTCAGCCCTGTCTGCGCATAATGACTTCTGTTACAGTCTGGTATAGAAGCGCATTTGATATCAGAACATCATTGGCAACGTTGAGCCTATCAGCGTTGCCGCCATCACGATGTTAAAGATCCGTATATGAGCCTGATTTTTTAGCAGACCACTAATTTTCTGTCCGGCAAACACCCATGAGGTTGTGGACGGAAAGTTAACCAGAATAAATGTCAGTGTGACGATCAGCAGGCCATGTAAAGTCGCTGCTGGGTTGTACACACTGACGGCAGTCAATGCCATTGACCAGCCTTTAGGGTTCACCCACTGAAACATAGCGGCGGATAAAAAGCTCATCGGGCGATACGTCTGGTTGGACATTTCCGGACGGCTCAGGCCGATTTTTACCGCTAAATAGATAAGGTAGGCCATACATGCCCAGGTCAGAGCCTGGTGCAGGCCCGGGAATAAGCGGAACACTTCTGTTGCGCCAATTCCGACCAGAAATACCATCAGGCCAAAGCCGAATATTACCCCCAGAACATGCGGCAGCGTACGTATAAAGCCGATATTTGCACCAGAGGTCATCAGCATCATATTGTTGGGCCCGGGCGTAAACGTGGAAACAAATGCAAACAGTGTCAGAGCGATAATTTGGTCAAACATGGCTAAGCCTCGTATTCGGTTTAGTAAAGATGCAAAAATAGTAACTGGTATCCGGAGCAACTTTGTGTTTTTATTGCCTGTGAAGCCGATTAAATCACAAGGATATTTCGTTATGGATAGGTTAGATGAAAGAATATTGCGCGAACTGCAGTCGGATGGACGAATTGCGAATGTCGATCTGTCTGAAAGGGTCGGGCTATCACCTTCAGCAACGTTAAGGCGTGTGCAAGAACTGGAACGCAGTGGTGTTATTAAGGGGTATCGCGCGGTGGTGGATAAGCAAAAGCTGGATATCGGCTTTATTGCTTATATTTCTATCGGTCTGTCAGATCACAGCAGAAAAGCGCAGCTGGCGTTTGAAGAGCATGTTCAGTTTTCTGCCGATGTGGTGGAATGCCACAATATCACCGGAGGAAATGAATACCTGCTCAGGGTGGAAACCAAGGATCTGGCAGCGTATAAACGTTTCCACTCTGATGTGCTTGGGGAAATCCCACAAGTCAGGGCTATTACCACCATGGTGGTGATGGATTCGCCCAAAGACGAGCGTTAAATCCACCATGCTTGATGTGAAAGGAAATGGACAATTACAAGCAAGACTGAAACAGTCAATGTATTGATGGAATCGCATTTCAATGCACCTAATTGCGTAATTACTATTTCTTCATACTTGTCAATATATGGTCTCCGCACAAGTATCATGCTCGGTGGTCAGCAAGAGTCTGTTGGATTTCCAACGCTATAGACTGAATTTTAGGCAGTAATTTCTTATATAATTCTTGACCATAGATCATTGATTCCCGGGTTATAATCGGTGCTTTTCTAAGTATACTTTGACCTTCCTTGGTTGTATAAAAACTAAGCATGGCTTCAACTTCTGATTCCGTAAGATTCTTGTCGTACATATCTACCAAAAATAATTCAAACTTACCCTGATGTAGTTCTTGGGTAAGAAGATCATTAACCTTCTTGTAATGATTCCTAAGAATTGATTTTTCCTTTGGAGTTACATTAAGTTCTTTTGTGATATTTTCCATCATAGTGAGGAACTGCTCATTTATTGACTCAAGCAGTACGTCCATATGCATTACATTGGCAAGTTCAATTATTTTATTTCTTTTACTTTCGTCATCTGCAGATACTTGCAAAGGCAATAACAGAAGCAGACACACTATAAATTTTCTCATGATTATCTCTATTGTTAATATGTGATTGGATGAGTATATAGCACGATAATATATACAATACGTGACAAGGTTCTGTATCTCATAAGTAAACATTCAAATAGGTTATGAGCGAGTTTGTTGTTCAAATAAAGACATTGGTAGGTGTGGCTCCCCAACAAGTAGGTGATAGATAAGCCTTGTTTTCATCCGATGTTTTTTTGACTAAACTTTTATACAGAACCCCATTTGTTCGAGACCATAATGAAAAAGCAGTTGCAGGTAGTGGTGACAGGAGGTCCAGGTGGTGGGAAAACGACAGCACTGGATCTATTTCGCAGAGAGCTAAACGATAAAATTATCGTTGTTCCCGAAGCTGCAACTGTGCTCTTTTCCGGAGGAATAATACGCTCAGACAATAAAAAAGTATGCAAGATGGTCCAGAAAACCATTTTCCAACTACAGAAAAATACGGAAGAAATTTATAAATCACAGTTTCCAGATAGGTTGCTGGTCTGTGATAGAGGGTCACTTGACGGCCTGGCTTACTGGCCAGATACGGAAAGTGATTTTTTTGAGAATATAAATTCAACTTTCGAACAAGAAATTGCTCGCTATGATGCCGTCATTTTTTTCGAATCAGCAGCAGCCACTGGACATGATATCAGCAGTAATAATCCGATAAGAAATGAGTCTTCTAAACAGGCGGCTCAATTAGATCAAAAACTGCAAAAAATTTGGTCGAGGCATCCTCAATACTATTTCGTTGCCAGTTCCGATTCATTTGTCAGGAAAATCATGTTTGGAATAATGACCCTGGAAAATGTGTTAAACCGATACAATAAAATATAATTGTTTCACCGAGGTTGGGTACGGCTTTGGAAAAAGTGAACTCGAAACCCGGATAAGAATTCTTGTCCGAAGCATCGGGGCTTATACCTGCCCAATATAAATAAGAGGTGCTGTCACAGTGTCTTTGGATGCTCAAAGGAGGCTGTAAAAGATGCCATCCAGTGAGCCATCATAACTGAGCACCACTAATTCTTTGCCTCACATTAGGACATTAAGCGTCAACCAGAATAACAGGGATACCTTGTCGCTTGAGGCCTTGCAGGTACTCGTCGGGAATACCCGTGTCTGTAATGACTTTATCCACTCGTGCGGTCTCTAAGATCTTATGTAGACTGACTTTACCAAATTTTGATGAGTCTGTGATGGCAATGACTTCGTCGGCAATGTCGCACATCTTGCGGTTGAGACGGGCTTCATTTTCGTTATGTGTGGTGATGCCGCTTTCTAGGTTAAACCCATCCACTCCCAAAAACAGCTTATTAAAGTGATAGTTATCCAGCACATTGTCTGCTTGCATTCCATAAAACGACATCGATTTACGACGCAGCTTTCCACCAATCAGAATCACTTCAACCCCTTCAGCCGGGAAGAGTGCGTTGGCAATGTTAAGTCCGTTCGTCATTACGACCAAATCGTTGGCGTCTGTGAGTGCTTCAGCGACACAGTAGGTGGTTGTCCCTGAATCCAGAATCAGGGTGTCCCCGTCTTCTATCATATCGAGTGCAGCCGCCGCTATTTTTTGCTTTATGGTTTTATTCAGTTGATTTTTATCTTCAATGGAGTGTTCGGGGGGACGAACCTCACTATCTTGAAGATAAGCACCACCGTAAGCACGTGTGGCTATCCCCTGCTTTTCTAATGCGGCTAAATCATTCCTTACCGTGACTGCTGACACACCAAACTTTTGGGAGAGGTCAGTTACCTGTACGCTTCCGTTCCTCTTCAGCAGCGCAATGGTATGTTCGCGCCTTTCACTGGTATTTTTCACTGTGAGTATCCCTTGTTTCTGATTAACGATAATTATAACGAGCTTCGTACTAAACAGAAACAAAAACCTTTCCTTTTATTTCGTTTCCTTTCTTATTGTTTGTTTTATATAAAATTAGTTGAATTTTTATTGGCTGATTTTAGTTTGGTTTATTGTTTTATTCTTCTTTTTGTCTTTCGTTTTCCTTTGTGTGAATCGGGTCGAGCTTATCTTTGTCTTTTGTTTTCTTTCGTTTTTGGCGGGGTTATGGTTTGTAAAGAAAACAAAGCGTAGACTAATTAAGAGTAAGGAAAAGCGATGAATTGTCTGGCAGACACCATGTATTTGAATATTTCTGAACAAGAATTGATTGACCAGAACGCGTTTGCAACCGCTAAGGAAATTAGTCAGCAGCCTAACTCCTGGCGCAAAACGCTACAAGCGTTAGAGCCAAAGAAAGCGCTTATTCATGACTTTATCAGCACTTTCCTCTCGTTTGACAATGGCCGGGTGGTACTAACCGGTGCCGGGACATCTGCGTTTGCCGGCCGAGCATTAGCACCTTATTTCACCGGTCATTTAAAGCGCCGCATCGACGCAGTTGCTACGACCGATATTGTTACTGATCCGGCTGAATATTTTGCCGAAAATTGTCCGACCTTGCTGGTGTCATTTGCTCGTTCTGGCAATAGCCCTGAGAGTGTGGCCGCGGTGGAGCTTGCCAGTCAGATATTGGATAACTGCTATCACTTAGTCATCACATGTAATGAACAGGGCCGCTTATATCAGCGTGCTAAAGATGACGCGAGAAGTCTGGCGTTATTGATGCCGGCTGAGACTAATGACGTGAGCTTTGCGATGACAAGCAGTCTCACCAGCATGATGGTGGCTTGTTTACATGCTTTGCTGCCAGAGAAGTTTGACATGGCTCGCTTTGAAGCGTTGAGCACCGCTTGTGAATCTATGCTTACGGCAAGTATTGGTGTCATTCGTGACATCGCGGCACTGAATGCACAAAAAGTGATCTACTTAGGTAGCGGTAGTTTGCAAGGTGTTGCTCAGGAGTCGGCATTAAAACTGCTCGAACTCACGGCTGGTAAGTTGTTGGTTAGCTTTGATTCACCGGTCGGGTTTCGGCACGGACCAAAGTCCGTGGTGGATGAGACCAGCCTTATTGTTGTTTTCATTTCTAACGATCCCTACACCCGTCAGTACGATTTGGACTTACTTAAAGAACTGAGAGCGGATAACCAGGCGTTGCGTGTTGTGGCTCTGACCACGGACGTAGACTCTGTTGTTGCTGAAGGTGATTACGTGAAAATCCCCGATTTCCCGGGGGCTGATGATGCCACATTGGCTTTTCCATTTTTAATGTTCGCTCAAATTTATGCTTTTACCCGCTCCCTCAATTTGGGTATTGGGCCAGATAACCCATGTCCGAGTGGTGAAGTTAATCGTGTGGTTCAGGGCGTCAATATCTATCCATTTATAAATTAAAAGAAGGAATTAACAATGCCAAATATCGTACTTAGTCGTATAGATGAACGTTTGGTTCATGGTCAGGTCGGTGTGCAATGGGTCGGATTTGCAGGCGCAAATATTATCGTCGTTGCCAATGATGAAGTGGCCGAGGATAGCATTCAGCAGAATTTAATGGAAATGGTGTTAGCCGAAGGCATCGCCATCCGTTTTTGGAGTGTTCAGAAGGTGATCGACAACATCCATAAAGCATCGGATCGCCAAAAGATTTTACTGGTGGCGAAGACGCCAGCCGATTTTTTAAAAATGGTGGAAGGAGGGGTACCAATCGAAGAAGTTAATGTAGGAAATATGCATTTTATTGAGGGTCGCAAGCAAATTCATAAAACCGTATCAGTCAATGAGCAAGACATTGAAAGCTTTTCACAATTAAAAAATAACAATGTGAAATGTCGCGTGCAGGGTATCCCTACCGAGCCTGCTGTCGACGTATTTACATTACTTTAATCAGAACGAGGAACTGAAAGATGGAAATTGGATTAATACAAGCGTTAATGCTGGGAGTTCTAGCATTCTTCGCCGGGTTAGATCTATTCAACGGCTTGACCCACTTCCACCGGCCGGTGGTTTTGGGGCCTCTCGTTGGCCTTATTCTAGGCGACTTACCAACGGGTATTTTGGTTGGTGGTACGCTGGAGCTGGTTTGGATGGGTCTTGCACCACTCGCAGGGGCTCAGCCACCTAACGTTATTATCGGAACCATTGTTGGCACCACGTTTGCGATAAGCTCTGGAGTAGAAGCGGATGTCGCGGTCGGAGTGGCTGTTCCGTTTGCCGTAGCGGTACAAATGGGCATCACCTTCCTATTCTCTGCCATGGCACCAATGATGTCTAAATGTGATGCAATGGCGGATAACGGTGATACACAAGGTATTGAACGCGTTAACTATTTAGCACTGCTCGTGCTTGGTACTTTTTATTTCCTTTGGGCATTCCTACCTATCTACCTGGGTGCCGAGCACGCCAAAGTAGCGGTGGAAGCCCTACCAAAAACCTTGATTGACGGTCTGGGTGTGGCGGGTGGCATTATGCCAGCCATTGGTTTTGCGGTTCTGATGAAGATCATGATGAAGAACGCGTACATCCCTTACTTCATCCTTGGTTTTGTTGCAGCAGCCTGGCTTGAACTACCGGTACTTGCGATTGCAGCCGCTGCACTAGCCGTTGCACTGATTGACTTTATGAGAAAAGGAACTGAGCCAGCTCTGGCGGGTAAACAAGAGGAAGCAGAAGATGGGATCTAATCAAAATATCGACGTCACTCAAACTATGGACGTCCCACAAGATGAATACAGCGATAAATCGATTGGTACGGAACTGACAAAATCAGATATAAACCGCATGGCATGGCGCTCACTACTCCTGCAAGCTTCATTTAACTTTGAGCGTATGCAAGCTGCTGGTTGGTTGTATGGACTGTTGCCTGCACTGCAAAAGATTCATACCAACAAAGATGACTTATCGAAGTCAATGCGTGGCCATATGGGCTTTTTCAATACCCACCCATTCCTGGTTACCTTTGTAATGGGCATTATTTTGGCGATGGAGCGTTCTAAGCAGAATGTAAATAGTATCCAAAGTACCAAAATTGCTGTGGGTGCCCCTATGGGGGGGATTGGTGATGCCATGTTCTGGCTAACGTTACTGCCAATTTGTGGGGGTATTGGTGCCGACCTGGCGTTGCAAGGCTCGATCCTTGGGGCGGTCGTCTTCTTCTGCCTGTTCAACGTGGTGCATTTTGGTCTTCGTTTCGGCTTAGCACACTACGCCTACCGAATGGGGGTTGCGGCGATACCGATGATTAAAGCCAATACCAAAAAAGTGGGTCATGCGGCGTCTATTGTCGGTATGACGGTGATTGGAGCCTTGGTGGCTACTTACGTTCGCCTCGCGACCACACTTGAAATCACAGCGGGTGATGCGGTAGTCAAACTGCAGGGAGACGTTATCGATAAGCTGATGCCAGCGTTCTTGCCGCTGGTATATACCTTGGCGATGTACGCACTAGTCAAACGTGGTTGGAGCCCGATTAAGCTCATTCTTATCACAGTGACAATGGCTATTGTTGGTCGCTTTGCCGGCTTCCTATAACCCTTTACCAATCTAGGCAAGGTATTTGGAAATACGGAATACCTTGCCACATAGACTGACAATAATAAGGAAAACAGTATGTTGAGTGTGATTATTTCAGGTCATGGTGCGTTTGCTTCGGGTATGGAAAAAGCCATGCTGCAGGTCATTGGTGAGCAAGAGCAATGCATTGCGATTGATTTCCCGCCAGAGTCGACGACTCAACAGTTGGAGGCGCAATTTCAACAGGCGATTATGCAAGTCGGTACAGAGAATGGCTTAGTGTTTATCACTGATTTGTTAGGCGGTAGCCCATTTCGTCTAGCTTCGACTATCGCCATGAGTCAGGACAACATTGAAGTGGTGGCTGGCGCGAACCTGCAACTGATATTAGAAATGATGTTAGAGAGAGATGAACTGACCTCAAGTCAGTTCAGAGAGCAGGCACTACAGTGTGGTCATAGAGGAATGACAAGTTTGTTTGATGAAATGTCGAAACAACCTCAACAAGAAATGGCGTGCGAAGGAATTTAAATCATGGGAGTGAAGCCGGGAGCAAAACAAGTGAAGATACATGCGCAGCGTGTGCTTACCGAACGAGGCTGGTTGCGGGATGCGGTTGTTGTGGTGAAAGAAGGACGTTTCGAGGAGCTTCGTCGCTATCAGGCATCAGACAGTGAGCAGCCGATGATACAGGCCCAGTGGATGCTTCCGGCACTCATTGATTCTCATGTTCATGGTGGTGCAGGTGTTGACGTTATGGACAGTACAGTGGCGTCACTTGAGACATTGTCACTGCACCTGGCCAGTCGTGGCGTTGGGGCTTTTTTGGCAACCACAGTGACAGAGCAGCCAGAGCGAATCATTAAGGCGCTCGATAATGTAGCTCAGGCAGTGCGACGCGGCGTACCCGGTGCCACAGTATTAGGCAGCTATTTAGAGGGCCCTTATTTTACCGAGACACACAAAGGGGCTCATGATTCAGCGTTATTCAGAGAGCTGGATTGCCAGGAGCTTGACGACTTGATTGAAGTGAGTCAGGGCACGTTAAAGGCAGTGGCGCTTGCACCTGAAAAGGCCAACGCCTGTACAGCAACGCGCCATCTCAAGCAGCGCGGTGTGAATGTTATGCTGGCCCATACCAACGCGACTTATCAGCAGACGATGGCAGCTTTGGATGCCGGGGTGGATGGCATAGTGCACTGCTTTAATGGCATGAGCGGGCTGCATCATCGAGAACCCGGGGTGGTTGGCGCAGCGCTTAGTGATAAACGCGCTTATGTTGAGCTGATCGCCGATGGTCATCATGTTCATCCTGCTGCGATGAAAGTATGCGCGACGTGTGCCAAAGAACGTTTGGTGTTAATAAGTGATGCAATGCGTGCCGCTGGCGAGCCTGATGGTGAATACTTGCTGGGTGATTTACCGGTGCAGATGAAAAATGGTGTTGTTAAAACGCCGACTGGCGGACTTGCAGGCAGTACATTAGCGCTTATCCAGGGCGTGAGGAATATGAGTCAAAGCGTGGGGGTAAGCATCCAGAAATCGGTGGAATATGCCAGTTTAGTCCCGGCGCGGATGTTGGGTATCGATAAGGATTACGGATCGATTTACGTTGGTAAAAAAGCCAACTTCTTATTTGTCAATGATGAGCTCGAACTTGAGCAAACCTGGGTAGATGGCGAGTCAGTGTGGTGCCACACATGAAATAAATAATTCGTTGATTAAACCTTAAATTTTTAACCTATTTATATAATTAAGATGATGTGTTTACACGTCATTAGGAGACCTTATGTACTTAATTTCTTCACATGAAATGCTAAAAGACGCTCAACGAAATAATTACGCAGTTCCTGCATTTAATATTCATAATCTAGAAACGGTACAAGTTGTCGTTGAAACAGCTGCAGAAATGCGTTCACCTGTTATTTTAGCGGGTACGCCAGGAACCTATAAACATGCAGGTGTAGACTATTTGGTTTCTATTTGTAAATCTGCGGCTAATAAACACAAATTACCATTGGTCCTTCACTTAGATCATCACGAAGATATTTCTGACATTGAAAATAAAATACATTCTGGTATCCGTTCAGCAATGATTGATGCTTCTCACTCACCATTTGAAGACAATATTCGTACGGTTAAACAGGTCGTGGAGATGTGTCATCGCCTTGGTGTTTCTGTTGAGGCTGAATTGGGCCTGCTTGGAGGTCAGGAAGACGACCTTATCATTGATGAAGCGGATGCTCAGTTGACCGACCCTACGTCAGCGCGAGAGTTTGTATTAAGCACGGGTATTGATTCGCTCGCTGTCGCCATCGGTACCGCTCATGGTTTGTATAAGTCTGAACCGAAACTTGATTTTGAACGTCTGGCAGCCATTCGTGAATGTGTAGACATTCCATTGGTACTGCATGGCGCATCGGGTATTTCTGATCAGGATGTCCGTCGCTGTATTGAACTGGGCATTTGTAAAGTTAATGTGGCCACTGAATTGAAAATTGCGTTTTCAGATGCAATGAAAACGTATTTAGGTAGTCACCCTGATGCCAGCGACCCACGCCAATACTTAGTGCCTGGCATGCAAGCAATGAAAGATGTAGTAATAAGTAAAATAAATGTATGTGGTAGCGCCAATAGAATTTAGTCAACAATGGGTAGTATTTCACTCAGACCCTTGCTTTATTTATTAGCCGTGTTTCCCCCTTTAAATTCACCACGGTTTAATAAAGCGATACATTGTTTTTAATGTTTGCCACCTATATTTTAGGTGGCTTTTTTATAAGAAATAAAAACGACTTTTTATTCAAACGACATTCCTCAAGTTTGAGGCCATGTCAGGAGTAGGAGCTCTCGTCTCTGGTGTGAGGGGAAATTAACAGATTACGGAATCGCGCTGTAGGTTAACGATGTCGCTGATGTGCTGTTTGTTTAACTGTTCTATCAGTGTTTCGTTGCCGTGTTTACGTGTATAAAGCCATTCGTTTTTTAAAAGAGGTACCACGGTAAAGAAGTAGATGGGACGCTGGCCTTTTCTTTTCAGAATAAAAGACTTTTCTTTCAGGGTAACCGATGGTAACAGGATAGAAGCACAGAATGGGTGATGGTCAGAATAAGGCTCCGGGCTCTGGCTGTTACCATTGGTAATAATGCTTCCGTAGCCCAGATTCTGGTGACTGGTATGTGGGTACAAGGCGAGGCTTTTAAGCAGGTGAATAGGCCAGCAGTTACTTCTTTCGCTCAGGTGGTGAGTTTTGAGTGGCCATCCTTTAGGCAGTAAAATGATGAGTTCCGCATAAACTGGTTCATTTGAAAGCTGGGGAACATGCATGGGTTCTGCACTCATTCCGACAGTCACCAGCGTTTCATATCGTCTGAGCAGACCAGATTTAATATGACAGATATCCAGATGGAGCTCATCTGACCCTACACCATGAAATATCGAACCAATTTTACCCATGTTCTTTTCGATATGTTTTGTGATTAAGTCGATATCAGTCTGATATGCCATGCTTACTACCTGTGTTTTCGCTAAGACGTAAAAATGGTAAAATTAACATAACTCTATGAACTGTAACCTGTTTTGTGGTTATTTTGCGGCTTAAATTAAATGTTGGATGCAGATGAGAATATTCTTGTGTGTGTTATTGGAGGCGGAACACAAAATTCGGGTTAATCGCGGTACAGGTGTTTCCGGGCTCGTTGTTCCAGCCGGGAAAACAGCAGGGAAAGGGACAGACAAAGCACCAGATACGCGCTGCCAACCAGAATCCATATTTCAAAAATTAAGCCGGAAGAGTTCGCGATTTCTGTTCCGACAAAGGTTAGTTCCTGAATCGAGATCAAAGAGATAATGGATGAGTCTTTCACCAGAGAAATGGACTGACCTGCCAGTGGGGGAGAGATATTACTGAGCACCTGCGGAGCAATAATAAAACGGTATTTATCCGGGAGAGACAGCCCCAGAGCACTGGCGGCTTCCCATTGACCTTTTGGTATGCTTTCCAGCCCGGCCCGAACCACTTCGGCAATATAAGCGGCGGATAATAGCCCGATACAGAGTACACCGGAAAGGAGGTTTTCCCATAGGCGAGCCTGTCCGAACAAAACTGCCTGAAATGTGTTGATATCTCCGGTGCGTTCCCGCAACAGTACTTCCAGCCCCAGAAGGGGAATGAGCTGGTTGGAGATAAAGAAGTAAAAAATAAAAACAAACACCAATGGAGGGATATTTCGGATCAACTGAACATAAGCCGTTGCCGATATCCGAAACAGTGCAATGCGGGAGTAACGGGCTAGCCCAAGAGCACTACCCAACAGTAACGCAAACGCCATTCCCCACAGACTCAGCCGCAGGGTGGCCAGTATGCCCTGAAAGAAATACGGAAGATCGCCGTTGGCTCTGGGAGTAAAGATCAGTGATAGCGACCCGGCCCAGTTCCAGTGGTAATTTACACCGATAGACGACCGGTAGTACAGCCAGCACACTATGAGTATTGACAGTGTGATCAGCAGGTAATCCAGTTTATTGAGTCGCTGGTAAAAACGCTGAGCGGCGTATTGTTTCGGTCGGCGGTAAGCCGGTTCAGCCCCGCGTTCCTGTTTACCGATCGTCTGTTCATTAACGGACTTCAAGTCTTATCACCTACTGCCCTTGAGCCACCTGATTCATCCAGTCCAGAGTAGAGAACCAGTACTCATAGCGCTGCGCTAACCAGCCATCTTCAGTACGGGCCTGAATCCAGTTATCAAAGAAGGCTTTTTTATCATCCTCTCCAAGACGGACGGCAAAAGCTTCGTTACCTTTAGACAGCCTTTCATCAAAGGGCAGAAACAGCACGTTACGGTGTTTGATCACTTCATGCTCCGGTTTTGGGCTGGATGCGATCACGGCATGAGCATTGCCGTTTAATACTTCCTGAAAGGCCTGTGCATCATCATCAAACTGAAGGATTTTTGCTTTGGGGAAGGTTTCCCGGGCAATCTGTACGGTAAATGCTCCGCGACGAGCGGCTATTTTTACCCGGCGGGAGTTGAAATCAGCAAAGGTACTGAAGCCGTTCGCCAGCTCTTTGTTGGCGGCAATCTGTACGCCAGAGTGGGAGTAAGGGGTGGTAAAGAGAACGCTTTTCGCCCGCTCTTCTGTGATAGACATACCACCGATAATCACATCAAATTTCTTGGCCAGCAGAGCAGGGATAATGCCGTCCCAGGCGGTGGGAACAAATTCAACCCGCCATCCCGAATCTTTAGCCAGACGTTTTGCCACATCAATCTCAAAGCCGATAAGCTCGCCTTGCTTGTTACGCATCGCCCAGGGAACAAACGTCGACATACCGACACGAAGTATGCCTCTGTCGTTGATATTGTCCAGATTCGGCGTATTAGCGTAGGCCGTCACCGTAATAAGGAACCCTGCTAAAGCCAGCATTACTTTTTTTAATAATTTCATGTCCTTGCTCCGTTGTTATTGTAATTCAGGTCAGTTTGTTATGTATCCGTCATGTATTAACACGTGGGAAAATACACTTAAGTATCCCGCCACTGCGAGCCAAGCCGGTGTTCCAGCCAGGCTGCGAAGCCAGAAAGCGACAGTGTGAGTGTCAGATAGATAGCCGCGACGGTAAACCAGATTTCAAACGGCATGGCCGTTTCCGATACAATGTTTCTGCCTTCTGTCGTGAGATCAAAAATAGCCATCACACTAACAATAGAAGAGTTTTTGATTAACGAAACGACCTCGTTAGTTAGTGGCGGTAGTGTCCTCTGCAAGACCTGAGGTAAGATCACATCTTTGTACAGATAGACTGATGGTAATCCTAATGAACGGGCTGCTTCGAACTGTCCCCGGTCAATGCTGTTCAGTCCGGCCCGGAATATTTCTGCGGTATAGGCTCCCTGAAACAGGGCCAGAGCCAATACGGCGGTGGAAAAACGGTCAAAGCCGATAATGGGGCCGAAGACAAAATAGAGTAGGTAGATCTGGACTAATAGTGGGGTATTGCGGATCAGTTCGACATACCCCCGGCCCAGTATTCTGCCGACAACAGAGTCAGAAAGTCTGAGTAAAGCGGTAATCAGACCAATGACCAGCGTTGCTATCAGACTGAAGAATGAAATTTGAATGGTCACCCATAGTCCCTGGGTGAGTTCTGCCGGCCACCAGCGCCCCTCTTCATAGAAGATAAGGTAATCGGGCACGCGGTGCCATTGCCACTGGTACCCCATCGCCTGAGCGCCGCTGTTCAGCAACCAGCTAATACCTGCCAGAAGAATCAGGATTTGCAGGCTGGCGGACAGGACCGGTTTCAGAATACGGATAATCATTCAGTGGCTCAGTATCTGATTCAGAAATGCTTTTGTTCGTGCATGCTTCGGGGAGCGGAACAACGTTTCTGGCGGGGCAATTTCAATAATCTCTCCTTCATCCATAAACACGACCCGGTCGGCGACTTTTTTTGCAAATCCCATTTCATGGGTCACGCAGAGCATGGTCATGCCGTTATGCGCCAATTCGACCATAACATCGAGCACTTCGTTAATCATTTCCGGATCGAGAGCAGAGGTCGGTTCATCGAATAACATAATATCCGGCTTCATACACAGGGAACGGGCAATAGCCACACGCTGTTGCTGCCCGCCGGAAAGCTGTATCGGGTACTTGTCTGCCTGCTCGGAGATATGTACCCGTTGCAGAAAGTGCATGGCTCTCTTATACGCTTCCTGTTTAGAGAGTTTAAGTGTTCGTATCGGAGCCAGGGTGAGGTTTTCCAGTACCGTCAGGTGCGGAAATAGGTGGAAGTGCTGAAACACCATACCTACTTTGCCCTTTAAGCCGAGCAGTTCAGGGCTTCCCGAGACATGAACGGAGCCGGAATCGATACTTTCCAGCCCGTTAATACAACGGATAAGGGTGGACTTTCCTGAACCCGAAGGGCCACAAATCACCACGATTTCGCCGGGGTTAACACTCAGGCTAATACCTTTCAGGGCCTGAAAAGAGCCGAACCATTTGTCGACATGATGAAACTCTACGGCCTTAGGGGGATGGGAGGGAGTATCCAATAGTCGTTCTTACCTATGAATTAACAATCACATACAGTAAATATATACGACCATGACAATGCCCGCTGAAAAATTCATCAGTTATAGGCAAGAATGAGAGAGAAAGATTGGATTATTGAGTGTAAAATAATTCTTACATGTCGTGTAAAGTGTAAAAGTCACTCTCGTGTTGAAATTTATTAGAAATAATGATTGCAGTGTTGGGCGATTGCCGATAAGTTACGTAGGAACTAGGGCGTGCCCTATAGAACGAGAGATAACTCACAATAATATCTGCTTACCAAGACGGCAGTGACTAAGATACAGGAATTAGAAGTAACGATGTTCAAGACAGACGACGTACGTATCAACCAAATTAAACAATTATTACCACCCGTTGCCATTTTAGAACGGTTCCCGGCAACAGAATCAGCATCCAGCACGGTGTATCAGGCTCGCCAGTCTATCCACAACATTTTAGCTGATGAAGATGATCGACTACTGGTTATCATCGGACCGTGCTCTATTCATGATCCTGAAGCGGCTCTTGAATATGGTAAGCGCCTGAAAAAGATGCGTGATGAACTGGGTGATCGTCTTGAAATTGTTATGCGGGTGTATTTTGAAAAACCACGTACTACAGTTGGCTGGAAAGGTATGATCAATGACCCTTACCTGGATAACTCATATAAGCTAAACGAAGGTCTGCGTATGGGCCGTAAGTTACTGCTGGATCTGACGGACATGGGAATGCCGACCGCCGGTGAGTTTTTGGATATGATCACTCCTCAGTATATGGCGGATTTGATCAGCTGGGGTGCGATTGGCGCACGTACTACTGAGTCTCAGGTACACCGTGAACTGGCCTCTGGTCTTTCTTGCCCGGTAGGTTTTAAAAATGGTACTGACGGTAATATCAAGATTGCAACGGACGCTATCCGTTCTGCTGAGTCATCTCACCACTTCCTGTCGGTGACCAAATTTGGTCACTCTGCCATTGTAGAAACCACAGGTAACCCGGACTGCCATATCATCCTGCGTGGTGGTAAAGAACCGAACTACAGTGCAGAGCATGTTGCTGCGATTAAATCAGAACTGGAAGCGTCTGGCCTGCCGCAAAAAGTGATGATTGACTTCAGCCACTCGAACAGCTCTAAGCAGTACAAGCGTCAGATGGTGGTGTCTGAAGATGTATCCGGACAGGTTGCTGGTGGTGAAAACGCTATCTTTGGTGTGATGATTGAGTCTCATCTGGTAGAAGGTCGTCAGGATCTGGTTGACGGTAAAGCCCCGACCTATGGTCAGTCTATTACCGATGCATGTATCGGCTGGGACGATACTGAAACTGTTCTGCGCCAGCTTGCTGATGCGGTAACAGCTCGCCGTGAAGCCAAGTAAGCATTAAGCTTTATGCCCCCTTCCTTTTACTGGGGAGGGGTACTTATCTCAATACCTTTCAGACCATACGGCGCAGTTCTTACCCTGATTTTTGGCAATATACAGCGCCTTGTCCGCAAGAGAAAAGAGTTTTGAACGGGAGCAGCCCTGTTCTGCCGGGTGACATGATGCTCCGCCGGCACTTAAGGTAATGTCACTATTCTGGCTAATCTTTTCTATGCACTGCTGAATCAGCGGAAAAGCATCTTCACGTCCGAACTTTGGCATTAATACAACAAACTCTTCACCACCAAAGCGGGCAACTAAATGACGTGGATGACTGAAATGATCCCGAAGTAAATCGGATACTTTCTGCAGTAACTGATCACCGGTGTCATGACCATGCCGATCATTAAATTGCTTAAAATTATCAATATCAAAGATGGCAATAGTAATAGGGGCGCTTTCCTCTATAGCTTGGTGCCACTCTTGATAGAGTGTTTTGTTGTACTGCCGGCGGTTGGCTAAAGAAGTAAGGGCGTCAGAGTTAGCCAGTCTTTCCAGCATCTTGGTCTGCTGAGCTAACTGCAGGTGGGTTCTCACGCGAGCCTGAACAATACCGAGTTTGAAGGGCTTAAAAATGTAATCGGCCGCACCTAATTTGAGTCCTTTCTCTTCATGGTCGTCGTCATCCAGGCCGGAAATAAAGATGACCGGAATATGTGCTGTTGAGGGGTTCTGGCGCAATCTGTCTAAAGTCTCAAATCCATTCAGCCCCGGCATTCTTATATCAAGAAGAATAAGGTCCGGCCTTACTTCTTCAGCTTTGCGTAAAGCCTGATGACCACTTTTTGCCAGGGTAAGCTGTACCTTATCTCGGAACAGTTCACTTAACACTTTTAGATTGATAATTTCATCATCAACAATAAGAATGCGCTGATTATTTTCCATCTACCACTGTACCTGTACTACTGAGACTGGCAATTAAAGGCTCAGAGGCTTCTAATGCTTGTTCAAATTCGACTTCTTCTACCAATGCACCAATATACTCAATGGCTTCTGACGACTTTTTGTCACCGGATAACTGAGATTTTATTTGAGCCAGAGTTTGTTCCACCCGGAAATCAGATTGTGCCAGTTGAGTATTCATAGTAGTCAAACACGTTTTCAGAGACACCTTTTCTTGCTCAGAGTTTTGTTGTACCTCACTCTCTGTACAAAATAAAGGGTGCAGGCAGGATATAAGCTCTCTGAGGTCATAAATGATAGGGTCAGCATTAACCTGAGTTTCTCCGGAACGTAGTTTTTGTTCTAATATCGTACATGCCGACGACAGCTCTTGTGCACCAATGTAGGCGCAGTTAGATTTTAGTGAATGAATTTCGTCGGTAAGTTGTGACAGTGATAGTTCTCGAGTGCTCTGTGTCAGAAGTAAACTGTCTGAATAGCGCTCATAGAATGAGCGGATAAGTGACAAAAACAGTTCCTCAGAGTGATAGAGCCTCTCTAACGCTTCTTTCACATTCAGGGCCTCGATAGAGGCTAATTGGCTGAATAATAGCTTGGTGTCAGTGTTGATCATGACACTCTTTTCTGCTGCAGCGGTGTGGTTTGTTGAGGCTGGATTTGCCTCGAGGTAATCAGTAATAACACGATATAATGTGTCTGCATCCAGAGGCTTACTCAGATGCGCACTCATGCCATTTTCCAGACATTCTCTGATGGTGGTTTCATTCGTATGGGCGGTTAGCGCAATAATAGGAACACTCTGATTAAGGTGAGTCCGGATATGGCGTGTGGCGGAGATCCCATCCAGTTTCGGCATTTGCAGATCCATCAGGATAATATCGTAAGAAGTCCGTCTGACTTTCTCCAGTGCGTCTTCACCATTGCCGGCGATATCAATCTGAATACCACTGTCTTTCAGAAAGCCAGCCGCGACCTGCTGATTAATAGGATTATCGTCGACCAGAAGTAATGTGTAAGCAGACAAGTTCGTTGTACGGGAAGGCGCTTTTCCGGCCTGAGGGGCCCACTCGTTGAGGGAAAACTCCGGATCGGATTCAATAGCCTGGAACAGCGCTCCGGGCGTAGAGGGTTTTTCCAGAAAACATTTGACTAAATCCATATCCGGATCATCCTGAGCGGCGAGCTTCTCGTAGGCAGACAGCATGATGACCGGCGGGGTGGTAATCTGATACTTATGTAATGTTGATAGTATGGATTTTATCGGGGTTTCTCCGGTGACACCTCGATCTAACAGGACGGTATCGTAGGGCGTCCCTTCTATAGAGGCTTGCTTGGCCATCTCTATAGCCTGAGCTGCATTTCCTGCCGAGCCGACGAGATAGCCCGCCTCGCTCAGCATTTTGCTGATAAGTCTGAGCGAAATCGGATGTTCATCAACCACCAATACTGACCGGTTTGGCAATGTTATGTTGTCTGGCCGGTTCCTTTCATTTTCTAACGGAATACGCACCGTAAAACAGGAGCCTTTTCCAGGCTGGCTGTTTACGGTGATGGTACCGCCCATCAGTTCACAGAGCTTTTTACTGATCATAAGCCCTAATCCGGTACCGCCATAGTGTCGGGTTATGCTGTTATCTGCTTGATTAAATGGAATAAACAGTCGTTCTTGTTGTTCGGCTGAGATCCCGATACCAGTGTCTGTGACCGCGATTTGCAGGAATGGGGTGCGAGCACTGTCGGTATCATAAGTGACCTCCAGAGAAATGCTTCCTTGCTCTGTAAATTTAACAGCGTTGCTCAGCAGGTTAATAATAACCTGTTGAATTCGAAGAGGATCACCCATCAGATGACGGGGCATGACAGGATCCATATACAGAGCCAGTTCCAGGCCTTTGTCATAGGCTTTAAAATTACTGATGTTAATGGCTTTTCGGATGGTGGTTTCCGGATTAAACCGGATACACTCAGGGTGTAGCTTTTCAGCTTCTATCTTGGAAAAGTCGAGAATATCGTTCACCACGCCCATCAGTACATTCCCGGCATCCAGGATTTTTTCCACATAATCCTGCTGAATATCGTTAAGCTGGGTCTTCTTAAGCAGGTTACTGAGCCCCAGCATCGCATTAATCGGTGTACGTATTTCGTGACTGACCCGGGATACAAATGATGATTTTGCCTCAAGTGCGACTTTAAGATCTGTGGTGGTTTTTTCCAGTTCCTGTGTGCGGGTTTTTACCTTGTTGTCCAGATCATCATTAATGTTTTCCAGTGCTTGTGTATACTCTTTTAGTTTTTCATTGGCTGATACGGCTATTTGTTCAGCGGCTTTGATTTGAGAGACATCCCGGCTGACACCACAGACAAACAGAGGGAGGCCATTTTCGTCAAAAATAGGAACAAAAAGCGTATTAACATAGACGGGGCTGTCGCCAGTAGTTGCAAACTGGTCAAAAGAAACGGGTTTTCGTGCTTCAATGGCTTTGCGGTAGGTAGCATAGAGGCCTTCGACGACCTCATCACTCCAGGTTTCCCGGATATTATAGCGGTGAATGGGCAGGTCTTTATCGAGCCCCATTACCGTCCGGGACGCGGGGTTATTATCATAGAGAGAAAACTCACCGTTTTCCTCCACAGCCATGATAAACATAAAGTCGACAGAGTGTTTCCACAAGTGGGAAAAACACTCGATGACAACCTTATCGTGTTCTTCCTGATCAAAGTTTTTACTGAGGTTCATTTTACACGATCCCCCTCTCTCTTTTTTTGTTGTTATTTTTGAATCCGGTCAAATAAGGTACTACAAGCGTTTGTCTGTAAATAGGCTTCTGCTTCAGGTGTGCCATAGGCTGACCAATAAGTCAAAATTAGTTGTTCATTCTGTTGGTCCAGATAGCCACTGAGAGATACCGGGGTGCTGTCTGAATCTTTCCTTATTCCAGATAAGGTAATGCTTTGTCTTTTGGGATAGGGTAATGACAGCGTATCCGTGAAGCCTTTTAGCGTGAGGGTTTGATTGTTTTGGGTCAGTTCAGCATAGATCAATCCATTCTGCTCATTGACGACAGAAAGGGTTAACTGAAGATCATTTACCGTGTCTTTCCAGGTACCATTAATAGGGTTTTCGACTCTGGAGTGGGAATGAAACATTTCTTCAATATCATCAGGCTGGAACTGAGCGACATCATCTTGTTTGTGGAATGCCAGCTTGTCGATATAGTCGCCCAGAGCCGCTCCGTTATATCTGGTTGTTGCCACCAGAGAGTTGATGACAGAGAGCACGCTGCTACGATCGTCATTGTCTGATCCGGGTTCATCTGTATTTGTTATCGGGAGTAGCTGACCACAATAAGTGGACACCCAGTGCCAGCTGTCGTTTTCTGTTTGTGAGTCGAATGGTCTCCAGGTGATGGAAAGTGCAACTGGCTGGCCTTGTTCATTTGTCGGGTTGTCAGGTGAGCAGTAACCATAGACCAGATACCGGCCTGACGCTCCCGTTGTTGACGAGTAGGTACCAAATATTTCGCCTGTTGGCTCGACGACCAGATCCATCTGTGACCCGTAGCTGTTTACTCACCGTCCGTTCAGGGTCAGAGCGTTGCTGCTGCTACTCTCATCAAATATAGCTGCTTTCGCTTCCTGCGTTGTCTGAATGATTCTGGGGCCGCCTTTCTTATTGAAAATCCACATGCCGACAGGTTCCAGGCGAGAATCAGCATTGACCCTGTATTCATAAACGGTGTACAAACTGTCCATCAGCACGGAACCAACCAGCACTAAGTTATCCAGCCCTTGCATTGGCTCGAATTGCGGAACCTGTTTGCCTTCAAATTCTCCTGCATCAATGTGGACATTATAAAGTGAAGCCGGTATGACCAGAGAACCTTCACTGGAGTATGAGTTTTGAGGGGTACGGATAGTGACGTCTTCTCCCAGAAGGGATGCTCGTTGGTAGGCATTAAACATAATATCGGGGTCACCTTTAAACTGAGAGGAGCCAGAATCAAGGCAGAACCAGTATTGGTGCGAATTTTCTGCCTGACAAAGGCTGTGCTCGCCAATCGACATGGACGCCAGAGGCGTTGTCCATATGTAATAGAGTGAAGCCACAGCATCATTTGCTGCATAGCGGTCCCATGGCAGAAACAGGTACTCTCTGGAGTCGGCATAATCAGGATCAAGCTTGCCAAAGACAGCTTGGCCTTGTTTTGTCAGAGGATCGGTTGCAAAACTGACATAAGGGTTAGCTGCGCTAATGATGCCCTGCCGTAGTAAAGAATGCATGAAATGAAAATCAGCCTGACGTTCGTCGTGGTTACCACGGTAGGCTTTCTGTGGAGCGGTGTCAGCAACCGGTTGATAGCTGTAGCTGGGTAATCCTATGCCCCCATCCCAGTCTAGTTCCGCAAATTGAGTGCCGGTATACGCCTGCGAAAGATAGAGGTCGCTCGGTATCGCTGCAGGTGCGGCATCACTTTCCAGAATGATGTCGTCGTGCCCTGTTTCTACCTGCATTTCGCCCCAGGGACCGAAATCCACGGTGATGCATTCCTGATTCACCCACTTGAAGGTTTCAGACAGAGAAACATTGAATTGTTCTCCACCGTAGTGGATACATCCTTCTGTTCCACAGAGTGATGAAGTCACCCAGTTAAAATTACTGCCGGTGTCAAAAGAAAACTTCAACCTTTGGGCCGGGTTACCTACTCCTAGTCCGGCATACCAGGGAGAGGCTCCGTTATTCTGGAAAGGGCCTTTTATTAACGGGATGACGAGTCCTTCCTCGGCTAGTATGGCAGGTGAGTGAGCAGATTTGTTATTCATGTCCCGGTTTCCTTTATTGATTAATTTATTTTTCTGATGACTATTGTGAAACTTAAAAAGGGATAAAAACGGATTAAAACACAAGCAGAATCGTTTGTTGAGCCTGTATTTCAATATTTGAGAGAATGACTCTTCTGATGAGTTATTTATCACTTGCTTGCAATATAAGATTCAAATAACGCCTTTAATTAGTCACTAAAACGACATATTCACCTGCCTAGAATAAACCCACAAAGACTTTTATTACTACCAATAAGGTCAGGTATGAATACTGGTGTTGTTAAAGCGTCAATGTTTTCTGTATTAGGCTTTCTGGGGGTTGCAAAATATTTCCGTCAGGTGGAAAAAGCGGAGCTGAATGCCAGCGAAAAGCAGCGGCAGGTCCGTATAAAAGCATCACCGCAGTTTCAACGGGGAAAAGTGATAGGCAGGATGCCATATACGCCTTATCAGGAGAGTAAGCTCTATCTTAATATCATCTCTTTTCTAAATCGTTCCAGATTAAAGCCCCAGGCTTCTTTGCCTTATGTGAAGGCTGATATCAAAGCCTTAAATAAAAGAAGTCAATCATTAAGGGTCACCTGGCTTGGCCATTCCAGCCTGTTTATGGAAATGAATGATGCTCGTATATTGATTGATCCGGTTTTTGAATTTGCGGCACCGTTAATTGCCAGATCGTGGTTTAGCCGTAATGTAAATTCACCAGTGACAAAAGAAGCGCTTCCGCTTCCTGACGTGATTGTCATTTCTCATGACCATTATGATCATCTGGAAAAATCGACCATTAAATATTTTGCTGATAAACCGGTATGCTTTTTTGTGCCTTTGGGGGTGGGAAAGCATTTAGAAAACTGGGGAGTTCACCCTGAAAAAATTCAGGAATTTGACTGGTGGGAATCGGCAGTGGTTCACGGCATCGAAATAACGGCCACCCCTGCGAATCATAATTCAGGCCGGACTGGCTTTGATAATGATAAAACCTTGTGGTGTTCCTGGGCGTTTCGTTCCGAGCAAGGACGTGTGTTTTTTAGTGGTGATTCAGCTTACGACGACCATTTTCAAGCAATCCGGAAACGGCTGGGACGTTTCGACCTGGCGTTTATGGAAGTGGCTGCCAACGTTAAAAACGGCAGTGGTTATCCGGTAGAGAATTGCGGCCATATGCAGGCGCGCCATACGATGCAGGCTTTTCAGGATCTTGGTGCGGAAACCTTGTTTCCTGTTCATTGGTCGACGTTCGAGCTGTTTACGCATCAGTGGGATGAGCCCATGAATGATCTTATTGAAGAAGCGGAAGCATCAGGCGCTCGCGTTGTGACGCCGATGGTGGGAGAGGTATGTTATCCGAAACGGCGTCAGGAAATATCGTTTTGGTGGAGAAAAATAGAAGGGGCGTCTGAAAGAAAAGCGTCAGCACCGGTAACGGAATCGACATACAGTCATCAAGAAACGTTCATATATAGTGATTAGGCTAATGGGTCTGTTCGAGACATAACGATAACGGCAGGCAGCTTTTCTATGAAATTTAAACGATTCTTTTACTATTGTTCCAGCATACCTCTTTTCCTTATTCCTCCAGCCTTATTGCGTTGGTATTGCCGGATACTTCTGGAAGATCAGAGCCTGAACAACACGTATTACATTACTAAAAGAGTTAATTATTATAATAAGTTGCGATCTTCTTTTAATGCCGATGAACAGATGACAAAGGTGAAAAAATATAAACAGACCGGTGGCAGCGCCTATTATATTGACCTGTATAAAGTCATTAAGTGTTTTCCTAAACATTTTGGCTTTCATTATGTCAATGGTGACGTCGTTGATGTGCCGGATATTCCCTCTTTTCTGAAAAGCCGCCCGATATCGGATACAAACCACCATTCTGTGTTGCTGAAGCTCAATCGGGTGCGCCATTACAACTTTGTGAATGATAAAATTCGTTATCAGGATAAAAAACCGATAGCGGTATGGCGTGGTGCGGGTTTTCGGCAGAACCGACGTGACTTGGTCGAGAAGTTCAAAGACCATCCGTGGTTGGATGTTGCCAGGGTTGATGTAAAGAAAGCCAATGCAGACGATGACATGACTCTTTTTTCTAAAAAGATGACCATCAGAGAACAACTTCAGTATAAATTTATCATCAGTCTGGAAGGCAAAGATGTGGCGACTAACCTGAAGTGGATTATGTCCTCTAACTCGGTTTGTATTATGCCGAAGCCAAAGTACGAAACCTGGTTTATGGAAGGAAAGCTTAAAGCCGGCGTGCATTATATTGAAATAGCGGATGATTATTCAGACCTTACTCAGAAGATGGACTATTATCTGGAGCATGAAGACAAGGTATTAGAGATCATTGCGAATGCGAATGCCTGGGTTGAGCAGTTTAAACATCCGCGCAGAGAGCGTCTGATCTCATTGCTGGTAGCACAAAAGTATTTTGAAAAGTCGGGGCAGCAGATCAACGTTTCTCCTTCACAATCCAGACCTCTGTCCTTACTGGCTAACCGCTTTTATAAGTTGCTATATACCGTTAATGTGTAACTCAGTAAGGATGGGCTCACTTTTTATTACCCAGCTTGATTCATTTCGATATGGCTTGTGTGTATCCGTTTAACATTCTGTTTTTAATAAAAAGTTAGTACTTACTCCGTCTGTATATCTTGTTATAAATATTTTCCACTTTGTAATTTCCTCATTATCTGTTATCGTACAGTGTGCTTTATATTTGCGTTGTGAAAATGTGCTACAAATGGATTAAGTGTTAAGGTTATATGTCAGGAATAAAAATACCACTTGATAGAATCCAGGTTGGACTTCATGTAAAACTGCCACTCAAATGGATGGAGCATCCTTTTTTATTTAATGAATTTAAAATTAAAGATGCTCAGCAGTTAAACTTGATCCGAAATATGGGGGTTAAGTATGTTTATGTTAACCCGAGCAAAAGTAAAGCATCTATTCTGCCTCCTAATGCTTCACTTTTTAAGCCTTTGAAAATGGAAGAAAGTCAGGAATTAGATAAAATTGCTAAAAGCTTGTGGGAAGAAAAACAGAAGAGAATCAAAAAGCAACAAGCCTATAAACGGAAAATACAGCGATGTGAAAACAACTATAATAATTCAATGTCGCAGCTTAGAAGCATTCTGAGTACGATTAATAGTCGACCACTGGATGCTGTTGAAGGTGCAGGTTTATTGGTAGATAGCATGGTAGAGACACTATTGGCGGAAGATAATGTCACCTTGCACCTGATGAATAATACGAAAGAAAGAGATGAGATATACTCTCATTCTCTAAACGTTACCATTCTGTCAATGCTGGTTGCGAAAGCGGCCAGAATGTCCGGAAAAGAGATTAAAACTCTGGCGATGAGTGCTTTATTTCATGATATGGGAAAACTAAAGCTGCCATCCTCCATTATTCGTAAGACGACACCTTTAACGAAACCTGAAGAAAATTATTTCAAATTACACACCCAATATAGTCTGGAAATGGCTAAGACAGTTGATGGTTTTTCTCCGACAGTAAAAACGGTGGTTTATCAACACCATGAGTGTATTGATGGAAGTGGTTATCCACGTCAGTTAACGGGTAAGAATATTCATCCGTTGGCTCAGCTTATTGCTGTCACTGATCAATTTGACCGGTTGTGTCACCCGCAAAATCCGGCCGAAACCCGCTCTCCGCATGAGTCTCTGTCTTTCTTATTTAAAGCGAAGAGTAAGCAGTTTAATAATAACTATATGGCTTTGTTGGCAAAATCGGTCGGTATCTATCCACCCGGAAGTATTGTTCAATTATCTGATCAACAAATCGGAATAGTTATCTCGGTGAATACCAATCAGTCACTCTCTCCAAGTGTATTACTTTACAACCCGGTAATCCCGTCAGATCAAGCGTTAATCATAGACTTAGCAGAAAGTAACCTGAAAATCGTCGGAATGGTGCCACGAGAGAAGTTGTCTCAGGAAATGGTGAATTATTTAAACCCGAGTGACAGTAACCTCTATTATCTTGACGGCAATAGCTAAAGTGTTATCTCAGTATATTAATGTAATCGGTTTCTTATTGTGGTTTCTATGATGTTCTGTAGAGGTAAGAGCTATTAATAAACGAGTGTATTTACATTGTTTAATAGTTGTTTTTCACTTATAAATAACGTCGTCATTGCATCTCATAAGTTGCCTTTAACCTTTTCGTTATACCTTTTATTTGTGGGTATTATGAAAAATCGTTATAAAACAATTGGTTGCTGGTGTCTTTGTGGCTTGCGTTGTGATATAAACATGGAAAGATTAAATAATTAATACTCTTCGTTAAATATAATAAAAATATATATTTTTATTTAATATTATGTCTTGAATTTCAATCATATTGAGCTTTTTATTAAATAGTATTATTTCTTACATGATTAGAGATAGAAAATGATTTGAGAATAATGCTTATTTAAGTTATGTAAAATTGACTTATAATTTAATCGAATAATAACCCTCCAAATAATTCACTGTATAGATACTGTTTATATAGCAGTATCTATAAAAGTTATCTAATGACACGGAGACAATAGATGCTCTTACAAAGAGGTCTTATTAAGTTAATTTTAATCCTAACCTCCTTTGGTTTTCTAGTCGTTGCCACTGAGTTTGTAACTCATAGATTTGTATTTTCTGGTCAAATGGAAGAAATTGCCCTGATAAATGCTGTAAAGAGGACTAAAGAAAGAGAAAACATCTTTTCTGAGTTTTTCACGCGTTCGGAAAATACACTGATATCAATAAAAGAGAATGAGAAATTTAGCCAGTTCATCGAAGGGACTTTATCGGTTAAACATGATGTTGAACTGTTAGCTCTGAGTCTGGTAAAGAGCCAAAACGATATCATGAAAATTCGTTATATTGATGAATCCGGTATGGAGATCATCAGAGCGGAAAGAGCTCAGCTTGATGAGCCTACTATCGTTGTTCCTGAGGCGAGGTTACAAAATAAATCCCACCGTTATTTCTATTCTCAATCCATTATACGTCCGGCAAACCAGATCTGGTTTTCTGATCTGGATCTCAATATGGAGCACGGTAAAGTCGAAGTTCCTTATAAAGCGACTTTGCGGGCTGTAATGCCATTATCTTACCAAGATCAATTTAAGGGTATACTAATCATTAATTATTTTATGCAGCCTTTATTTGATGATCTCACCAATGCGCCACTGTACAACATGATACTGGCTGATTCTGATGGAGAAGTATTGATACATTATGATTCAGACAGAAACTGGAGCCGGTATACTGGTAGGGAAAACCTATCGGCAGACATTCCAAATTTAAGTAATATCGTACAAAATGAAACATATCGATCACCGACTTTTTTCTCAAGGCAACTTGACTTGCCTTTAAAGCAAAGACTGATCCTGATTTTATCGTTAAATAATAAATATCTCTCTTTTCAAGAGTCATTGTCCCAGAAGTATTTGAAATATAGTGAAGGAGTGACACTGTTTATTACCGTCATTTTTGGTTTGTTTTTTTCGGTCTTTTTAAATCGATTTTTTGTCGATTATGAAAGCAGAGGCAACTATATTAATGAGTTAGAAAAACTGAATCGACGGATAAAAAATCTTCTGCAAAAAAATAAAGCATATATGGAAATGGCCAGTGATGGTATCCATGTGCTTGATAAACAGGGCAATGTTGTGGCTTTTAGCTATTCCTTTGCCAGTATGTTGGGTTATACAGAAGAAGAGGCGGCCCGATTGAATGTGCGGGACTGGGACGCCCTGGTACCACCAGATCAATTCACTGAACGAATGCGGTCATGCACTTATAATCCCCAAAAATTTGAAACTAAGCATCGTTGTAAGGACGGTTCAATTCTTGATGTAGAGATAAACTGTAAATGGATCACTACGGCTGATGGTGATTTTTTCTATGCCTCATCGCGTGATATCACTCAGCGGAAACGAATGGAACAGGAGCTTTATCACCGGGCGACCACTGACTCTTTAACCCGATTATTAAGGCGAAGAGCGTTTTTTGAACAGTTGTCTGAAGAGCTTGAGCGATGTCACCGCCAAGAGAACTACGCCGTATCTGTCATTATCCTTGACCTTGATCATTTCAAAGCGGTAAACGATACCTATGGGCACAGTCGAGGAGACAAGGTACTGAAAAATATAGCCAATGTCCTCAGAGATGAAATTCGTCAGGTTGATGTCGCTGCCCGGTTAGGTGGTGAGGAGTTTGCTCTACTTCTGTCAGGCACGAATGAAGACATGGCGGTTCATTTTACTAATCGCATTCGAGCCCGGGTGGCTGATCTCTCTTTGATGCATAAAGAAAGAGAAATTACGTGTACAGTCAGCATTGGTGTCACACAAATTAATCAGCATGATTCAAACGTCGAAGAAATTCTTGAGCGCGCTGATCAGGCACTTTACCGAGCCAAAGCACTTGGACGTAATCGGGTCGAGGTCTATGGAAAAGAAGCATTGCCAGCATAGCGTTTAATCGGGGCAAGGTTTAAGGGGGAGAGCTGGAAAAATCGTAGTTCAGTGTCCCCTCCGAGTGACTCGACTGACAGGTGTTTTGCTCCGGGGACACCGAATACAAGATTAGAGAGTACCACTTCACCGTGATTGACGAAGACTTCTACCGAGGTTGTATCCACAATAATATCAAGTGTGATGACACTATCACGAGTCAGAGCCAATGCCTTACGAACTTCGCGGTAAACCTCAGGCATCAGGTTAGCAATAGCATCCGTATCACGCCGGATATAGACAGTCTTATTTTGGAAGTTATACCCGATGGTCGCATAATGCCCACCTTGCTCTTTGAGACGGAACTGAACCTCTTTGGCATCTGAGTCCTGACTGAGTTTGATCCTGAGTCGGTAGGCATCGGATGTTGGCTGAGGGAGTACTGTCTTTACGGTGTTTGTTACCCGTATGTTGGACAGAATCTCGGCTTTTCCTTCCAGCCTGTCGAGTGCATTGATGGGGTGCGAAATCAGTACTGGCCTGCCGTCAACCGATTTCAGCTTGATACGCCGCACAACAGAGTGTCCCCCGCCGTGCCAGTTTCTGGTGGGTAGCTTGGTGGCATAGGCCCAGTTATTAAGCCAGCCGATAGCATATCGCGAAGTGAGTTGTTGTGTTTTACTCAGGCGTGGATCTTTCCACGTTACCATCGCGTAAAAATCAGCGCCCATGTCGAGCCATTTGGGATTATCGTCATCGGTCGTAAAGTGTTTCCCATCCCAGTCTCCAGTCCAGTAGACGGTCCCTGTGGTCATGCCGTTACCGACACCATTTGCACCTGTTGCGAGTACCCATCGCGTGCGGTTCGGGTCCCCGTCAACCGACATACGAAACAGGTCAGGACATTCAAAGAGACCAAGGTCATCGCGCTGGAAGCCCGATTGATAAGTCCAGTGCTTGAGATCTGTAGAGGTGTAGAAGCCGATTTTGTGGCCCTCTGCAAGCACCATCAGCCATTCGTTATGGATGTCATCCCAGATGATCTTGGGATCACGCCAGTCAGGACTGCCCGGATTATCCATAACAGGGTTAGCTTTATATGGCTTGAATCGGTAGCCGTTGTCGGTTGAGAAGAACAGTGACTGGCGCTGAATGCCTTCGTGTTGTTGAGTCATGATTGCAATCACCACTCCGGCACCGAAACCAGCTGTGTTTTTGGTGTCGATCACAGCGCTACCGGTTTCTATGTCGCCGAGGCCGTTTTTATATTTGTCGATCGCGACGCCGTGTTCCTGCCAGTGTACAAGGTCAGTTGAGGTCACATGATACCATTCGGTGCCGTTCCCGTCGGGATAGTCAGCATTATAGAGATAGTAGTAATGCCAGACGCCATTGATCAGAACCGGACGCTGTGGGTCATTTATCCAGTGTCTGGCTGGGGTCAGGTGGAGCGTTGGCCGGTAAGGCTCCCGGCCAGTGGAAAGGGAAAATGTAGACGACTCTGCTGCTTTATCGGATTCGGTGTCAGAGCCGGATGAAACTCCGGATATAAACAGTGTGATAAGTGCGCATAGGGTCACAACTGGGCGGATTGGAAACGGTGAGGTGATATTGGGGAGCATAATCCTTCTTATCAATATGTTCTGGTTATTAAAGAAAGAAGGGCAGGATGTTCTGGTCTACAGAGACACAGCATCCCGCCCCTTTATTGCTTAGCTATGTGCAACTAAAGGCTCTGTTACTTCAATGGCTTGGTGTTGATGCCACTTGGATTAACATTAATGCTTGCCGGAATATCGGCCCAGCCACCCAGTCCGTTGCCATAGAAACCGTAAGAACGATCAACCTCGGATGAGTCTCCGTCAATGATGATCTTCACGGTTGGTGCCAGCGTGCCACCGCGGCGGAAATCTTCCTTAACACCAACGGTATCGATGAACGACTGTACCAGACCGCCAGGCATCACGTAGTGAGAGTATGACTGGAAGTGACCAGCAGGCTGATTGTAGTCAGGGTCAAACGGAGTACCTGGGTAGTAGTTCAGGTTTGTCGGGTTACCCAGTACCAGTCCGGAGCCTTGGTTCATTGGTTGGTAGTCGCTACGGATACCATCACCCACAAACCCGTACACACCCTCAGGACCGGTAATGCCGGCAGCGTAGGTCGTGCTGTGGCTGATGGTGAAAAGGTAGTACTTACCGTCTTTCTGATAGATTTGTGGACGTTCAGTCTGGTCGGTCACGCAGTTCGCCGATAGAATCGGTGGCAGGAACTCCCATTCTGTCAGGTCGTCACTTGTTGCCCTTGCCAGACCAACGTTACCGATCTGGAAGGTTGCACCAGAGGCGTTCACTTGTCTGACGGTTTCAGCGTAAGGGTCGCCCGTCTGATAGCCCAGGTCTTCTTCGGTACACTTGGCTTCTCCTCGCTGCATGGCTGAGTTACCTTCGAATACCATAAAGGTTTCGCCCGGATGAGCAGGATCTTTGAAAGTGAACGGGTCGCGGAAATTGAAGTACGGGTTCTGTTCAGCGGTCTGGTAGTAGGTACCGTCAGCTTCCAGTAGTGAAGTCACCTTGTCGAAGCCAGTGAATTTTACACCGTTTTTATTAGCATGAATCTTGCCCACACTAAGAGCGATCCGCGGATCATATGGTTTGATGTCATTACCTTGGGCATCGCGATAGAAGGCAACATCAGTAAAGAACAACTTAACTTCGCCGCCGGGGAAGATACGTGCTGAACCTGACCACTGCGTCTGGTGGCTGTATGACTGATCCTCAAAGATTTGTCCGGTTACGCCTTCATCGAAGACGAGACCACCATAGGTCCAGCCGCCGTTTTCCGGACGCTGATCTGCTGGGATACCAGCTGGGCGGTAGAAATAGCCGATTTTCGCAAATACATGGCGATCGTCAAAGCCAAGGCTCCTGTCAGCAACGAGAGAGAAGATTATTTCCTGCCCGTTAACACTGTATTGGTTAGCGTCTGCATCAGTCAGAGGCCATGAATCCCATACCCAGACTTTCCCATTCGACATATCGGGGAAATCCTGAGGAATGCTAGGCATAGTGTATTCTTCTGGCATCGAATTTTCACGAGATCCGGCCATAGGGTCAGACATTCGTTTAATTTGACGGGCATCAGCACGGGTCCACTTTGCCGTGAAGTTGCTTTCTGGTGCATATGCCTGTTGTGTGTGTAAGGTTGGCTCGGGACCTGGTTGTAGCTGAGCCGCTGACGTTAACTGGCTGAACCCTGCTGTTGCTACACCCAGGATCACTCCTAGTACCGGGACGACCGGTTTCATTCTTATAGAACCCATTAGAATTACCTCTGCTAATCAAATATTTTTATTTTTCATTTCCCAGAAGTGCAGAACCGTCGTTTTGCTGATAATCGATTATGAACGAATCGAATTTACAACTTATTGATATTTAAAGCCTAACCTTATTGAGAACGTTCCCGATCTTTGGGGGAATTATCTTTCTGCCTTTAGAACATGTATACGGCTATCACTGCACTCGTATTACATGACCTTTTGGCGTCAAGAGTAAGAACGTCAGGGTTTAACTTAATATCAATATGCGAGCACGAAAGACGTGTCGGCATACAAAACTGGCGGTCCCGCTATCATAGGAAAAATTTCCGTTAGACCGGAGACTTTGCGTCACCACCTTTCGATGGTTTTGCCTTTTTCAGTTAAGCAACCGCCGAAAGAAGGAGGGTCAGTTAACTGGGCGCAGACCATGAACTTGCTGTCCACGCAAAACAGAGCGTAATGACTTAATATGACAAAAAAAAGTAGGACAATTCAGGTTAACAATAACCTGACAATAAGCTGACAAAACGGGGGTTCCGGGTGTCAGTGACAGACAAACCAGAACCGTTGTATGGAGTAGGTAGTAACCGGTAACAGAGTCATTATTATTATTTTAATATGCCAAAAATAGCATAATGATTGTTTTTGATAATTCTCTGACATCCGCCTGACAGTAAGGGTTGAATTTTCTGAATCTGGTCTTTTTAAAATCACATAAAAAGCATGGATATAATAAGCCGGACCATCTTTTCCGATCCGGCTTCAATTTGTTTATTTAATTTCGATTCGGTTTACTTCTTCCCGTTTTGGTTCAGTTTTCGGGATAGTGACTGTAAGAATACCGTCACTGAATGAAGCATCGATATCTTCCTGACGTATATTGTCACCCAAGGTGAAGCTCCGGACCATTTTCCCTTCATAGCGTTCTTTATGGATGACTCTGTCCCCTTCCTTAGTTTCGTCATTTTTTGAAGTACTTGCCTCAATGGTCAGGGTTTTGCCCTTGCAAGATAAAGTAATATCTTTTTTATCGACTCCAGGCAGTTCCACCTGGACTTCAAATTTATCGTCCTTTTCTATGATATCTAACTTGGGTGAGAATCCGCCCATGTTGAACCGGCTCCTCAGGCTAGGAAAATCATGGTCGAATACACTGAACAGATCAGGCCAAGATTCGCGTGGTACTAAGCTCATAATCGCCTCCTTTATGTTCATGAACAGTCCCAGTTTTATAGTAGGTCAAAAGCTCGTCTTTACTAATAAACATTTGGTGTATTTTGCTTTTGAAAGTTATGGTGGGGTGGCCATTCTTATTTAGGCTAAAAATAACAAGCCCAGAAAATCCGGGCTTGTTATGTTTCTGAGTATCAGACGTTAACGAACGTTATTTATTTGATGGTAACAAAATCCGCCTGATTTACCCCATCCTGCAGTGCAAGAGCATTCGGTGTGGTTTTTGCCACGACGATTTCTTGGTTGATGGTAAAGGTTACCGGCTTGGTGGCGTTACCAAAGTTTGAACCTGACACATCGGAAGATGGGGCAATATAAGCTTGGTATTGACCCGGTTCTACAATCCATTGATTATGATCGGGGTCGAAGCTGGCCAGTGTTTTTGCCGGGATTGTCAATGTCAGCTCTTCTGTCTGGCCGGGTTTGAGCAGTGTCGTTTTATCAAACGCTTTCAGTTCAATCACTGGTTTTTCCAGTTTCACTTCCGGTGCACTGATATACACCTGAGCCACCTCTTTACCCGCACTTTTACCGTTGTTCGCGATAGTTACCGACAATGTCAGTTTACCTGAGGCACCATCAGCATTGAGTGTATTAGTGACAACGTGCGGATTACGATATTCAAAGTTTGTGTACGACAAGCCGTAGCCGAATGGATAGGCCGGAGCGGTATCAAACGATGAGTAGTATCGATAACCGACGTAAAGCCCCTCGTTGTAGTAGGAAGCATCCACCATTCCATCATCATCAATGTCTTTCCCCGGGAAAGTACTTGCTGACGGAACATCTGAATATTGAACCGGAACGGTCTGAGCAAGTTTACCACTCGGGTTAACATCACCAACCAGAATATCGGCAATAGCATGGCCGGTTTCCTGACCACCCATGTAAGCTAATAAAATAGAGTCGACTTTGTTGCCCCACATGGTTGTATCGACCAGTCCGTTAACGTTTAGTACAACGGTGACCGGTTTGCTTTGCGCATGGAAAGTCTGAGATACCGCGCTAATAGTTTCAAGTTCTGCGTCGGTCAGTAAATAGTCACCCTGAGTCGCGGTGCGATCGCCGCCTTCACCGGCCTGACGGCCAATGGTAATCACGGCGGCGGCATCATTGACTGCTGCCTCAGCAATAAGTTGTTTCAGTTGTGAATGATCAGAAACCGCAGGTTCGTCACTGAAATCATACCCGCCGATTAATGCCTTGGTTTTTTGCTTGTTTGCCTCAAAGTATTGGTTATAGAAATCCGTTACAGCGGTATTCAGGGTGAATCGTTCTCCCAGAGCGGAGGCGATATGGCTGATATACGCAGAGTTTACATTACCACTGCCGGTACCACCTTTTAACGTATTAATTTGTGTCGTACCAAAGGAGGCGACTTTAGCTTGTGGCTTAAGTGGTAACGTCGCTGCTTCATTTTTCAGCAGCACCATACCCTCTGCTGCGGCTTGTCTGGCGAGTACGGCATGCGTTCTTAGGTCCGGCGTATTGGAATATTCGTACTGATTATAAGAAGGGGTTTTATGCATCTGAGTCAGAATAGCAACGACACTCTTGTCGACATCTGCTTCAGTCAAAGTACCTGCTGAAACAGAAGCGGCCAGATCCTCTTTTACGCCTCCCGGCTCAATCAAATCATTTCCTGCAGTAACCTGCTTAGCTGCCGATTCCTGGTCTCTCTCAATGCGTCCTCTGAAATCACTTTTTAAACCAAATACGTTACCGGCAAACCAGTCAGACATCGCCAGTCCACTGAAATTCCACTCTCCGCGCAGGATATCATTCATGATGTCTTTGCGCTGGTTCACATAGGTGCCATTGACCAGGTTATAGGAGCTCATGATTGCCCATGGCTGTGATTCTTCCACTGCGATCTGGAACCCGCGCAGGTAAATTTCCCGCAGGGTTCTTGGATCGGCAATGGTGTTATTAAAGAAGCGGTTAGTTTCCGCATTGTTGGCGACAAAGTGTTTGATCGTCGCACCAACATCATTGGATTGTACCCCGGAGACCATTGCCGCTGCGATTTTCCCGGACAGTAACGGATCTTCTGAATAGTATTCGAAGTTCCTGCCAAGTAACGGGTTGCGCTGGATATTCATCCCCGGCGCTAACAGAAAGTCGACGCCATATTCTTTCACTTCATTGCCTTCTGCGGCACCGACCTTCTGAACTAAATCGGTGTCCCAGCTTGACGCCAGTAAAGAACCGATGGGCCAGGCGGTGGCGTAATAGGTCTGATCGTCATTGTCGCGTGTTGGCCGGATACGTAATCCGGCTGGTCCGTCAGCCAGCTTGACGGCCGGGATATCCACTGAGTCATTTTTTACTCCATTGATATAGCCCGCAACACCCAGTACATTTTTCTCTTTAGCCAGGTTGGTTGCATCAATGCCCCGGTAGTGCTCCAGATCGATTCCCGGACCCGACAGAATATTCAGTTTTTCTTCAAGACTCAGTTTTTGAAGCATTGCCTGAGCATTCTCCCTGTATTGGAGATCGGCATCCGGGTTCGTTTTCGGTGTCATGCTACAGGCCGTCATTGCGGTTGCAGCAATGAGGATAGCAAGGAGTTTGGGTTTTGTTTGCATTCCTGACATCAATGGGTTTCCTTATTGTATTTACTGTCTTTATTTTTCTGTAACCGGTTTCAGTAAGATCAGTCTACCATGATAAAAAAACAGGTAATCAATCAATGTAGGGTTTTGAGCCATTGATCATGTCAGTGAACGGTTCTACGGCTATAGCACTTTATCCAGAGTAACCAGAGGTACACGTGTGGATACTGCATTTAAGCCAATGCTGTGTATCATCTGATCCACGGTTGTACAGCAATCGGTAATAATCGAAACCGTATACTTCTCAGCTTCCGGGGAAATAGCTGTGTGCGTCACGCAATTCTGCGTCATCATTCCGCATATAAGCAGTTCATCAATATCAAACTCGCTAAGTGTCGGCTCCAGCAAGGTATCTTTAAAACTGTCTGCATAGCTCTTTTTTACCACCTTAGCTTCAGGACATGCGGCCAGTATGTCTGCATGAATATTGACGCCTTCACTTCCCTGATTAAAGAAGGGGGCGATGCCTTTGGACGGATCAGCAATGTGCTGGACAAGGATGATAGGTATCCGTTTTGTATCCGCTTTCCTGATTGCTGTTTTGATGTTGTTCAGTGTTTCTTCTGTGTTCCACAACGGGTAGTTTCCGCCGGGAAAATAGTCATTTTGTATATCAATGATCAGTAAGGCTTGTTTGTTCATAGGTCTTTCCTTTCACAGGTTGTTTCGGTACGGAAAGATTATGTTCAAACTGCCAGGAATGGTTTAGAGTGAGAAATGACATAAAACAGGTTAAAAACGACAAAGTGTAGAACGGGATGATGAATAAAATCTCAATAGGTATCTGCGAATATCCTTCGGTTCTCAAGTCGGCAGTATACGGTCTGGAAGAGATGCTGCTTCTGGCGAATCGGATAGGTCAGGAACTGGGGGTTAATGTGGAATTTGAGCCAGTGCTGATACCGGATAGTGGCGTCATCCCCAATGAGCTGACGGTTATTCTATTACCGCCGAGTTCAGTCAGTGAGTATTACCTAAACCCTTATTCCAGACTTCTGGAGGCGCTAGGGGAACAGTATGCTAAAGGTACCGTACTCGGGGCTGCGTGTGCAGGAGTATTTATTCTCGCGGCAACAAATTTAGTGGAGGGGAGAAGTGTCACGACGCATTGGGCGTTGGCTGATGCCTTTCGCGCATGCTTTCCGCATATTCCCCTGAATACGGACAAAATATTAATCGACCATGGCGACATTATTACTGCCGGGGGAATGATGTCGTGGGTGGATCTTGGGCTGGAATTGATCGCTAAGTATGCCTCGGTAAAAGTGATACGCCAGCTCGGGAAAACTCTGGTCATCGATACTGCGTCGAGAGAGCAGCGTTACTATCAGCAGTTTACGCCATCACTTTCGCATGGTGATCAGGCCATTATCTCTGTCCAGCAGGAAATGAACTTAGCGTACGCAGAGCCAATATCCATACAGCAGTTAGCAAAACAGGCCAATCTTACTGAGCGTACAATGCAGCGCCGTTTTTTTAAGTCAACCGGAGTTAATCCCAATCAGTATTTGCAGCGCCTCAGAATACAAAAGGCATGTGATTACTTGGAAAGTACCCAACATTCCTTTGAATGGATAGCGAATCAGATTGGTTATGACGATGTCAGTGCGTGCCGGAAAACTTTTATTAAGGTTATGGGACTAACGCCAAAAGAGTTTCGCCGGCGGTTTAGCTGAGAAGATCAGGCCGGTTTTTACTCTATACTCTAGGGTACCGGCCTGCGATTGTGGTATGAGTTTTAGCGGTGAAGCCACTCTGGTAACCAGTCACCGTGCGAGGAAATCAGGTCATCTACCAGAGCATAGATCTCTTCGATGCCTAGCACCGCTGCTGTGTGAGGATCTAGCATAGTGGCATGATAGACTCACTCTTTGTTCTCGGTCAGTATCGCTTCGGTCAGTAATGTCTGAACATTGATGTTGGTCTGCATCAATGCGGCCAGGTGAGAAGGGAGTTTGCCGACTTTGGTGGGTTGAACCCCATTGCGATCGACTAAGCAGGCCACTTCCACACAACACCCTTCAGGCAGGTTGTCGATCAGACCATTGTTACGAACGCTGCCATAGATAACGCTCGGGTCACCCGTCCAGATAGAGTTGATAATGGTACTGGCATACTCATTGGACTGCTCAATATCGATGCGATCCGCCTGTTTGTATTCATCCAGCTCTTTATGCCAGTTTGCCACTTGTTCGACGCAACGTTTCGGGTACTCATCCAGAGGTACTTTGTAGCGCTCAATCAAATCCGGACGGTTTGGCTTAATAAAGTACGGCGTGTATTCAGAAAAGTGCTCTGAAGACTCGGTGACGAAATAACCCAGTTTTTTGAACATTTCATAACGGACAATGTTTTCACACCGGGAGTTCCACGGGGTTTTCGGTGCTTGCCCGGACTCATAGGCTTGCAGTAGTTCAGGATACAGATCGACATAGTGGCCATTAGCGTCCTTGCGTTCCAGCTCAAGATGGAACGCCATATGGTTAATGCCCAGATCATGGGCCAGCTCGCCGGCGGTACCCTGTACAGAGTGACACAGACCAACCTGCTTGATGTGCGGGTATTTTTCAAACATGGCCCAGGTGTTCATTGCCATCGGATTGACGTAGTTGAGCATGGTTGCGTTCGGACACACCTCGGTCATGTCATCACAGATCTTCCATAAGTGAGGAATAGTACGCAGTGCACGCATGATCCCGCCCGGGCCCAACGTATCAGCGATGGTTTGTTCAAGGCCATGTCGTTTACACACTTCGAAGTCAGTCAGTGTGCAAGGTTCGTATCCGCCAATCTGAAAGGCGACCACGACAAAATCAGAGTCAACCAACGCGGCTTTTTGATCCGTGTAGCAGGTAATGGAGCCATTGGCGTCTGCCGAGTCCATAAGTTTTTGTACGACAATTCGGGACTCTTCCAGCCTCGTTTCGTCAATATCCATTAGCGCAATCTGTGCCTGTTTTAATGCCGGGCGATGGAAGACATCTCCCAGAATATGTTTGACGAAGATAGTTGAGCCCGCACCAATAAAGGTAATTTTGGGTGTATTCATATTGGAGTCCTTGTGACTGATTTACTGGATTGACACTTACTTTGTCACAGGAATGGGCAGAAAGTCGTCCACTGAACAGGATAAATGATCCCGGATCCTCAGATTACAGAGGATATATAAATAATTATGAGGAAATGGGAGTTTTTATGTATAAACAGGAATTTTTAATTGTATTTTAGGACAAAATGGCAGGCCAAAATAGAAAGATAGTGGGAAAGACTATGGCTATAAAGCGGAAAAAGCTGTTAGATACATAGGTATTGTGCGTAACTTTCAGGTGACACTATTTTGGATGAGAAAAGCTTGGCCATTGGCATGAACAATGACACCACATATACCTATACGGACAGTGAACGTTCCGTAAGCCCATTGTCGCTTTATTCCGAATATCAGCGTCTGGAGATTGAGCTGAGAGAACCTGATGGAATGCCAACAAGTCACTGGCATGGACAAATAGAGGTTAACGTACCATTTGATGGTGATGTTGAGTATGTCATTAATGGTGAAACCATCCGTCTGAAGCAAGGACATATCAATTATTTTCTGGGCCTGTGTTCCTCATCGGCTGAGCAATACGGGCGAGTGCCAGCGTATGGCGATTTTTAACCTGCCAATGCATCTCTTCTTATCCTGGCCTATTAACCGTGAGCTGATTAGTCACGTCACACACGGGATGGTGGTGCAGTCGTGTTCACCTATGCAAATTAGTGAGTTTGAAGTCCAGCGCTGGCAGCAGGAGGTCGCCAGTGATAACGAGCAGATCCGGCAAATCGCGCTGGATGAGATCGGTTGGATGATCAAGCGGTTTGGCGTGTTTGGGTGGGATTCGCTATTAATTCATCCGAACCCTAAAACACGTAATAATGGTGTGTCCAAACATGCGCAGTTTTATGTCAGCCAGATGTTGGAATTTATCGCGGCCAACCATGAAAAACCACTGACTATTCAGCAAATTGCAGAGTATGTTGAATTGAATTCGAACTATGCGATGGGGTTGTTCCAACGCGTTATGCAGCTCACTATAAAGCAATACATCACCGCCATGAGAATCAACCATGCCAGGGCACTACTGAGTGAAAGTGACAAAAGTATTCTGGAAGTGGCGTTGACTGCGGGTTTTAGTTCCAGCAGTCGTTTTTATGATACTTTTTCTAAGTTTGTTGGTATTACCCCATTGAAATACAGAAAAAAAAGCCGCGAGAAGTTAAGCTTCTGAGCGACTTTTTACATATCACGTATTATCTATGGCTTAGTTTAAAGAGTGTGAAATGGTTCTGACTACTTTTATGTCCGTATTATCAATTACGCTATCGACCAAGTTACCGTAAGAAGCGTTCTCAACGTGAGTAGGGTATCTCCAACTGGATGTCCGGTTCCCCAGAATAGTATATTCATTACTATGAACCGTGTTCTCATCGGCTTTGACAACAACAACACTACCATCTTCAAATTCTATACGCGTAAATTTCCTAGCCATAGTCTTATCTCTCCAGTTGCTATATGTTTCATATGTTAATCTATTGTTAATATCATTAATGGTAGTAGCAAAAATTGAACCATAAGATAAAAAACTGGAGGTATGACCTGTTTTTGCGAAGAATTACACAATATAAGAAAAGGGCTTTATCAATTTTTTGTTTATGAGAGCCCAGACAATCTGTCATCTGAGCTCTATATTCACTACCTCATAGCGGAGGTGTACCTTCTTTAAATTCCTTTACAATATTTTCTCTGAATTCGGGTGTGTCTTCGTAGCCATGAACTTTACATCCGTGTTCTATAACCGCCTGAAGCAGCTCTTCTTTTGTGTCAGCAGACAAGGCAACTGAGCACTTTACGTCTCCAGGGTAGTCTCTACAGTCAATATAGTATCTAGACATAGTCATTTACCTCAAATGAATATCATCCCCGTGACGACTGGCGTCATATACTCGATATCTGTAGTTAAGACTTTGATTCAATAAGTGAACTATTGATATCAATTAGACGCCGGAATCATCAGATTAATTATAGGTGAATAAATGCGAATGAGTTGTATTTATTTTGATATTTAATGAATGAGTCAGCCAGCACCCAGAAATTTGTATGTTGTATCCTGGTAATCATCTCTCACTAGGTACAAACGCAGTGCATCTGCACCATCTTGTTTCATAAAAATATCGGTGAGGCATCGTTTCTTAACTGCTTCTACATCGTTTATCTGTTAGAGATGTCGATCTCATTCGACTGTTTTATATGCATCAGGCGGGCTTTGATCCTGTGACTATTTCTTCCGTTGAAAAATCCACAATCGATTGTTTTAGGTATGTACTAAACTTCTATGGCAGGGTTCTGGTTATGCAAAAAGGAATGATTATGAAAATCAGGTTTATTGGCTTTGTTTTTGCTGCACTCGATATCGCTTCTGTCCAGGCTGGGGATAGCGTGGTTTACAATATAGAAGTGGACCCCAATGGTTGGACACATAAGCTCATTCCTTAAGTGGTTGATCCAGCTCATGCCGCGTATCTCTGCCTGCCGAAGTAGGCTTCATCAGGGGTGAGGTCATTGAGTCCTTGATGGTTA
>NZ_QFWT01000007.1 GCF_003144035.1 Vibrio albus | reverse complement strand
TGTCGCTGAACAACAAAGATTGAAACTTTTCTGTTACGCGGGGCAGATTGCTACGTGACACTATAGCAAAGAACTGACAATAAAGATCAAAACTCAATTTCACTCAATAGGCCAACTCAAAGCAAGAAGTAACAATAAAGTTCGAAACTTTTCGACGCTTTTTGTCATAGTTTGTCTTTTGCTGTAGCAAGCTTTTGCCCCTTTATTGGTTAGATCAAATACTCCAACTAATAAATCAACACCCATCGTTGATAAATACACAACTGCATACCCATGCAATCTCACACTTCCACTCTCCAACTAAAATTAATAAGGCCACTTCTAAAGTTAGATTGGAGGTCAATTATGTGGACAAAGAAAAGTCATTTAACAGGGCAGAAAAAGCCATTTAAGCTAGAAGATATCTGGCGTATTCGAACTCGACTAGAAATTGAGGGCAACATCAAAGAGCTGGCGTTACTGAATATCGCCATCGATTGTAAATTACGGTCATGTGATCTGTTGAGAATGAAAGTTCGAGATATTTCTTCAGGTGGTGTCATTCAGAACAGAGTTCTTTACCAACAAAGTAAAACGGAACGTGAGGTTCAATTCGAAATAACTTCGCGTACTGCGCAATCATTAACACAATGGTTGATGCAAAGTGGTTTATCTGCGTCTGATTATATCTTCCCTAGCCCTCGTAAGGAGGGTAAGCCTATGAGCTATAGCTGCTATTCAACCATCATTCACCGCTGGGCGTCTCAACTCGGTTATGATCCTAATCTATATGGAACTCATTCAATGCGAAGAACTAAGGCGACTTTAATCTATGCTCGAACAAAAAACATTCGTGCCGTTCAGTTACTGCTTGGACACGCTAAGTTAGACAATACAATTCGTTATCTGGGCGTCGAAATGGAAGATGCGCTTAATATATCTGAGGATATCGAAATTTAACATAAGTGACTAGTTCAAAAGATAAAGCGTTCCAGACGCTATGTTTTTGAGCGGAAAGACTTTGATGGTTTTGCTAGCTACGATCAAATTGGTCGAGCGCTTAGGTATTTGGTCAAACAAGGTGAGCTAATAAAGCTTGGCTATGGCTTGTATACCAAGGCAAGGATTAACAGCTTAACAGGCAGACCCATGCCTACTAACCCAGGGGGAAGCGATGCCCTGATGCGTGAGATATTAAAGATGAAAGGGGTCGATTTTGAGATGGACAACCTATCTCTGCAAAGCCTCTCAGGTGAAAGCACTCAAATACCATCATCCGTTCATTATTCATGGAATCCTAAGCAGTTTAATCGCAAGCTGGTAGTCGGCAATCGAGTACTGGGGACGTCTCAGAAAACGGAAAATAAAGCACGTTAAGCCCATTGCAGACTCTAGATATTGACGAGTACGTCGGGTTTTCTCTTGTTTGAGTTGCCTCTTGTGGTAAGATAGTAATCAATTACTATCTTACAAGGAGTGCTCGTGGACACCCATCCAAAGCATCTGCCGGCCGATGAACGTCGTGCCGTAACTGTCGAGTCCGTCGTGGCGCTTGCCGGTTCACAAAACCCAAGCGAGATAACCACTGCGGCTATCGCTAAACACATGAACTTGACCCAGGGTGCGCTGTTTCGGCACTTCCCGAACAAGGAAGCCATTTGGCAGGCGGTCATGGAGTGGGTAGCAGAGCGCCTATTAGCCAGAATCGATCGATCCGCACAAGGAATCGAGTCGCCCTTGGCAGCCATGGAGGCGATGTTCATGAGTCACATCGAATTCGTAGCTGAGCACCCAGGCGTGCCAAGAATGATGTTTGGTGAGCTTCAGCGTGCCGAATCGACACCGGCCAAGCGCATGGTGCAAACCTTGATTCAGCGCTACGGCGAACGTTTGCATCGTCTCATCGAGAAAGGCAAGGCCAGCGGCGAGTTGTCTCCCTCGCTTGACAACGAGGCGGCGGCAACGCTGTTCATTGGCACGATCCAGGGCTTGGTCATGCAATCGCTGTTGGCGGGTGATGTGGGACGTATGCACCGCGATGCGCCGCGCGTCTTTGCAATTTATCGGCGTGGCATAAGGAGTGCGCAATGAAAAAGTTACCCTTGCAAGGCCGCACCCTGGCACTGCTTGCCGTCATCATTCCTTTGCTGGTGCTTTTTATTTATGTCGGTCTGCGATCAGGGCCGCTCGCCCCGGTCGCTGTGACGGTGGCAAGCGTGGAATCACGGGCTATCACACCGGCGCTGTTCGGCATCGGCACGGTGGAGGCGCGCTACACCTACAAGATCGGGCCGACGTTTGCCGGGCGCGTCAAACGCCTGGAGGTGCATGTAGGCGACCAGGTCAAGGCCGGACAGGTGCTCGGCGAAATGGAGCCGGTCGACCTTGATGATCGGGTGCGCTCACAGGAGTCTGTATTCAAGCGGGCGGAAGCGGCTTTGCGCGAGGCAGAAGCCCGGCAAGCCTACGCGCAAACCCAGGCGCGCCGCTATGAGCAATTGTTTGCGGTGCGCTCGACCAGCGAGGAAATCGTCACCACCAAGCGGCAGGAACTGCAGATCGCCGATGCCGCCCTATCCGCCGCTCGGGAAGATATTGCCCGGGCACGCTCCGACCACGAAGCACTCGTCGCGCAGCGGAGCAATCTGCGCCTGATCGCGCCGGTCGACGGTGTAGTCGCCGTGCGCGATGCCAATCCCGGCACGACCATCGTCGCGGGCCAGGCCGTGGTGGAAGTGATCGACCCCAAGAGTTTGTGGATCAATGTGCGCTTCGACCAGATCAGCGCATCGGGGCTGGCTGGGGGGCTGCCGGCTCATATCGTCCTGCGTTCGCGTGGTGGCCAGACCTTGAAAGGTCGCGTGCTGCGGGTGGAACCCAAGGCCGACGCGGTAACCGAGGAAACGCTTGCCAAGGTGACATTCGATAACAAACCAGAACCTTTGCCACCAGTGGGTGAACTGGCCGAAGTCACGGTTGACTTGCCGGCGCTCCCGGCCGCTCCACTGATCCCCAACGCTGCCGTCCAGCGTGATGGCGATAAAGTTGGTGTCTGGCAAATCGTGGATGGTGATCTGCATTTCTCCCCGGTCAAGCTCGGCACTTCCGACCTCAATGGTTACGTGCAGGTGCGCGAAGGGCTCAAGAATGGGGACCAGGTTGTGACCTATAGCGAAAAGGCACTGACGGCGCGCAGCCGCATCTATGTGGTCGAGCATATCCCGGGAGTTTCACGATGATCAGCCTGGCCGGCCGCGACATTCTCCATGCCTGGGGGAAATTCGTCTTCACCGGCATCGGTCTGGGTCTGCTGATCGGCGTCACCCTAGTCATGGCTGGGGTGTACCGAGGCATGGTGGACGACGGCAAGGCGTTGCTCGACAACAGTGGCGCTGACCTTTGGGTGGTGCAAAAGGATACTCTGGGTCCTTATGCGGAGTCGTCCAGCCTCAACGATGACGTGTATCGCGCCATTCTCGCCATGCCGGGAGTCTCACAGGCAGCGAACGCGACCTACCTGACCATGCAGGTACGCAAGGGCGAGAGTGATGTACGCACCATGGTGGTCGGCATCGCGCCCGGTGCGTTGGGGGCTACACCCGGATGGCCTCCTTATCTCGTCGGTGGACGCCAGATCACGCGCGGTCACTACGAGGCTGTGGCCGACATCGCCACCGGCTTCAAACTGGGAGATCGTCTTGCCATTCGCCGCAATCATTACACCGTCGTGGGGCTGACACGGCGCATGGTGTCGTCCAGCGGCGACCCGATGGTATTCATTCCGCTCAAAGATGCCCAGGAGGCCCAGTTCCTCAAGGACAACGATGCCATCTGGCAAAGCCGGCGTCGCACCGAAGCCAACCCGGTCTTCAATCGACCCGGTGATCCAGGTTTGCTGGATGCCGTGATTGCTTCACAGAGCAGCAACGCGTTCGTCAATACCGTGCTGGTCACTCTGAAACCTGGTCATGCGCCGGACGAGGTTGCCGAATCCATCCAGCGCTGGAAGCGTTTGACGGTCTACACCCGGGCACAGATGGAAGACATCCTCGTCGGCAAGCTGATCGCCACCTCGGCCAAGCAGATCGGCATGTTCCTTGTGATTCTGGCCATCGTTAGCGCGGCCATCGTTGCCTTCATCATCTATTCGCTGACGATGGACAAAATCCGTGAGATCGCGGTGTTGAAGCTCATCGGCACACGCAACCGAACCATCGCCGCGATGATCATGCAGCAGGCGCTGGCCCTGGGCGTGATTGGCTTCGTGGTCGGCAAGATCACAGCCACCTTTTCAGCACCGGCTTTTCCAAAATATGTCCTGCTCACGCCAATGGATTCTGTCGCCGGTTTTTTTGCTGTGCTCGTGATCTGCGTTCTAGCTAGCCTCGTCGCCATTAGCATGGCACTCAAGGTCGATCCGGCCGAAGCCATTGGAGGTTGAGATGAGTGGCAAAGGGATACACATCGAAAGTTTAAGCAAGCGGTATGGCGATGGTGACACCGCTGTCTTTGCCTTGAGAGACGTGAATATGCATGTTGCGCCTGGTGAAGTGGTGGGACTGATCGGCCCTTCCGGGTCCGGCAAGAGCACGCTGCTCAAGTGTCTGGGTGCGGTGATCGAACCGACCGCCGGTCGGATGACGCTGGGCGATGAAGTGATCTACGCCGATGGCTGGAAAGTCCGCGACCTGCGCGCCTTACGGCGTGACAAGATCGGTTTCGTTTTCCAGGCGCCGTACCTGATTCCGTTTCTCGATGTCACCGACAACGTGGCGCTGCTGCCGATGCTTGCAGGCGTCGCGAATGGAGAGTCGCGCGCGAAGGCACTGGAATTGCTCACAGCGCTTGATGTGCAACACCGAGCTCGCGCAATGCCCTCGCAACTCTCCGGTGGCGAGCAGCAACGGGTCGCCATCGCGCGCGGACTGGTCAATCGTCCGCCGGTGATCCTGGCCGATGAACCTACTGCGCCGCTGGATTCCGAGCGCGCCATGGCTGTAATCCGCATCCTCAACGACATGGCCCGGAAGTTAGAGACCGCCATCATCGTCGTCACCCATGACGAAAAGATCATCCCCACATTCAAGCGCATCTACCACATCCGCGACGGCGTGACCCATGAGGAAGCTGGCGAAGGGCGGGAGTTCGAATGAGAGAACGATTGAATTACAGGAGAATTTCATGACCCACCGCAAACACAGCCACGCATTTGGAACTATCACCCTGACCGTTACGGCCTGCCTGCTTTTATGGGGTTTTCAGTTGCCAGCTTGGGCTGGTGACGCTACCCAGGTTGAGCCACTGGCGCTACGCAAGATCATGCAGGAACTCGGGCGCAACATGTAGGCTATTACCGGTGCGATTTCGCAGGAGGAATGGGTTCAGGTCGTTCAGCTCGCCCCAAAAGTTGCTGCACACCCCGAGCCACCGCTTACTGAAAAAATGCGCATCCTTGCTTACCTCGGCGCTGATGCGACCAAGTTCAGAAACTTTGACGCGCAGACTCACGAGGCGGCGCTGGCCATGAAGCTGGCTGCTGCGAGCAGCGACGGCAAAGCGGTGATCCAATCATTTGGCGGTGCACTGTCTGAAAAAGATCGTAAAACAGCCATGGTAACCACAGGCCGCCGCTTAGCGGAGCAAATCGGCAAAGGCAACGAGCGCATCATCTTCTCCATCATCAACAAGTTTGGCACCGAGATTGAACTGCCAGAGTGTTATAACGACAGCCCTGACATGATTGTCCTAGTTGATGAAGGCCACCGCAGCCAAAACGGTGAAAACAACATTCGAATGCAACAGGCGCTGCCAAAAGCCGCTTACATTGGCTTTACGGGGACACCACTGCTGCAAGATGACAAGACCGAAAACAAATTCGGTAAAATCATTCACTCGTACACCATGCAACAGGCGGTGGAAGATAAAACCGTTACCCCCTTACTATATGAAGAGCGTGTTCCCGAGTTAAGCACCAACGACAAAGCGCTTGATGCTTGGTTCGACCGCATCACCGATAAGCTGACCGAAAAACAACGTACCGATTTGAAGAAGAAGTTCGCTCAGAAAGGTCAAATCTATCAAACCGAGGGTCGTATTGAACTTATCGCTCATGATATTTCTGACCATTTCCAAAACTTCAAACGCCAAGGTTTAAAGGGTCAGCTTGCTTGTGACTCAAAAGCGTCTGCCATCCAATACAAAAAGTGTCTTGACCAAATTGGCAAGGTGACTTCGGTTGTCGCTATGTCACCGCCAGACACCCGTGAAGGACACGATACGGTCGGCTTTGTTTCCTAAATCGATGGAACTAAATCTGTAATCAGTGATCAGATCGGCATCATTCACAGCTCCACTAATCAACCGTGCCAAAGCCTCGCTATAAGACAACCAACTGGAAACAGTACAATCAAGCCTTGATTAACCGTGGCTCATTGACCTTCTGGATTGATGAGGAAGCGATCGCTACTTGGAAAGCGACAACAGAGCCAAGCAAAAAAGGTCGGCCACTTGTGTTTAGTGATTTGGCGATCACTACCGCACTGATGGTTAAGCGTGTTTTTTCTATGCCATTGCGAGCCCTACAAGGCTTTATCAATTCGGTATTTAAACTGGCAAACGTACCATTAGTTTGCCCGCATTATACCTGTATCAGCAAACGCGCTAAGACAGTTAACATCTCCTTTAAAACTAAGACAAGGGGCGCTATTGAGCACTTAGCTATCGATGCCACAGGGCTAAAAGTCTATGGCGAAGGAGAATGGAAAGTGAAGAAGCATGGTACGGATGGCAAACGCCGAGTTTGGCGAAAACTGCATATTGCCGTTGACACTCATACTCACGAGATTATTGCGGCTGAGCTCAGTTTATCGAATGTGACAGATGCTGAAGTGCTGCCAAATTTGCTTAATCAAACCTACCGGAAAATCCATACGATTTCAGGAGATGGTGCCTATGATACGCGAGAATGTCACACGGTTATCCGCCGTAAACGGGCCTTTAGCCTTATTCCTCCACGCGATGGTGCAGCCTATTGGAAACAAGGGCATCCACGCAATTTAGCCGTGAGTTTTCAAAAGCTTTACGGCTCAAATAAAAAGTGGAAGAAACGCTATGGCTACCATCGTCGCTCAATCTCTGAAACCGCCATGCATCGGATAAAGCAGTTGCTCGGCGGCAGCTTGAGCATGAGAAATTACAATGCTCAAGTCGGGGAGGCTTACGCCATGATAAAAGCATTAAACAAACTGACTAAGCTAGGTATGCCTGAAACACAGTATTTTGTCTAATACGTGAACAGCAGGGGGGAGCTTTGTGTGTTGGCGCGATTTAGGAAACAAAGCCGAGTGAAGCAACTACTTGGTGGCAGATTGAGCCTGCGAAATTATAACGGTCAGGTAGGAGAAACTTACGCGATGATAAAGGCGTTGAACAAACTCACTGGGCTAGGCATGCCTGAAACTTACCGTGTAGTTTAATATTCAAACGATTATGAGGAGCTTTGCTCGCTGAATCGATTTAGGAAACAAAGCCTTTTAATATCCATCACTGCAACCTCTCCAAATAAAAGGCCAGTGGCAGTTCCTCGACCAGGAACCAAAACCTCATTGCAGTTTATTTTACTGTTAATCCAATAAAAAACAGATGATTACGCCATAGCATTAAATCTTGGCTGTGATAGAGTCTCTTTGAACAAGGATCCGAGCCTGAATGTAATGGAGGCCATATGAGCACAGCAGTTCCACGTACCGTCACATCTCCCAAAAAGTTCATTATTGGCAAAGGCTTATTGTCGCAAATGCACGAATATGTGCATGACTTCGGCGACAATGCTTTTATTATCGCCGATGAGTTTATTCTCAGCAGGCTTGAGAACGAAGCCCTGACGGGGCTTGAGCAAAACGGCATCAACAACCAACTGGAAAAATTCAACTACGAGTGCAGTGAAGTCGAGATCCAGCGTCTTGTCGCCCTGGCTGAGCAGGCTCATGCCAACGTAATTGTCGGTGTCGGCGGCGGTAAGACACTGGATGTCGCCAAGGCCGTTGCCTTCCACCTTAAGCACCCTGTCGTTCTCTACCCCACCATAGCGTCAACCGATGCTCCCTGTACGGCTTTATCAGTGATTTATACCGAAGCGGGTGAGTTTGAACGCTATCTGTTCCTGCCACAAAATCCGGATGCCGTGATTGCCGACACCAGCATAATCGCTGCCGCGCCGGCGCGTTTCTTCGCTGCAGGTATAGGCGATGCCCTGGCCACCTACTTTGAAGCCAGGGCCTGTTATCAAGCCGACGGTGTCAACCTGGTGCTGAAAAAGCCTTCGCGTACCGGCCTTGGTCTGGCACAACTGTGCTATCAATTGCTCAGTGAAAATGTGGCCGCCGCCATGGATGCGGTAAACAATAAGATAGTCACCTCGGCGCTGGAGCAAACCATAGAAGCAACCATCTATTTAAGCGGTGTTGGTGCCGAAGCCGGTGGCCTGGCGGCAGCGCACGCAGTCAATAACGGCATGTCGGCAGTTGCCGAATTGCATAACGCCCAGCACGGCGAAAAGGTGGTCTTTGGCCTCTTGACCCAACTGGTGCTGGAAAACGCCCCACAGAGCGAAATCGACAATGTTGTCCGCATCATTAAAACCGCGGGTTTGCCGCTGACTCTGGCAGATATGGGGCTGAAACAATTCCGTGAGGAGGAGTGGCGTAAAGTTGCCGAAATCGCCTGCGCCGAAGGCGATACCATGGGCAATATGCCTATGGCGGTCAGTGCCGATGATGTCTATCAGGCAATGATCGCAGCCAATGCCATGGCCGAACGCTATAGCCACCAGAACTGACAAGATACAAAGGATGCAACCTCTCTCCCGAAAGCGAGGGGTTGCATCTTCCCTTGCGCAAGATCAAAACGATAAGTTGCATTTTTGTTGGTGAATGCTATTTTTAAGTTTTTTAAAAACAAAGAATTAACAAAAAAGGATTAAAAATCACCGACCGGTAGACATCAGGCGACTGATGCGATCAAGATCACACAAATGTCGCCATTTAAAGCGTAGAAAGGTTTGAGCTTTTTCTTGCCACTCGCCTCTGAGGGGCAAAACCCACGATAACTTCAAACATTTTCACCCGATGCCAGGAGTTGGCATCAATACCCTATTACTTGCAACGCTGGGAGGAACACATGGCATATGCAACGATCAATCCCTTCACGGGAGAGCTCATCAAAGAATTTCCCAATGCCACTGATGCCGAAGTCACAGAGGCAATTGAATCGGCCCACCAGGCCTTTTTGAGTTGGCGCAATACCTCTTTTGCCAACAAGGCTGAAATACTCTATCGGGCTGCAGCCCTGCTCAGAGACAGCAAGCGCCGCTATGCAGAGCTGCTGACCCTAGAGATGGGTAAAGTCATTGGAGAGGCCGAGGCCGAAGTAGAACTGTCGGCGCAGATCCTCGAATACTATGCCGAGCATGCCGAGAGACTGCTGGCACCGCAGAAACTGCCTGTGGCCGATCCCGCCGAAGGGGAAGCGCTGCTGGTCAATGAACCTCTTGGGGTCTTGCTGGCCATTGAACCCTGGAACTTCCCCTATTACCAGATAGCCAGGATCTTGGCTCCGCAACTTTCTGCCGGCAACACCCTGCTGCTGAAACACGCTTCCAATGTGCCTCAGTGCGCCGCCGCTTTTGAGAGCCTGATGCGGGATGCCGGACTGCCACAGGGCGCCTTCCAGAACCTGTATGCTACCCGGGATCAAGTCGAGCAGATCATCAACTCACCCAAGGTACATGGCGTGGCTCTGACCGGCTCTGAAGGTGCAGGCGCCGTTATTGCCTCTCAGGCCGGTAAGGCGCTGAAAAAATCCACTCTGGAGCTGGGCGGCTCTGACGCCTTTATCGTGCTGGAAGATGCCGAGCTTGAGAAAACCATAGATTGGGCGGTATTCGGCCGTCACTGGAATGCCGGTCAGGTATGTGTTTCATCCAAACGGATGATCCTGGTGGAAGCCATTTATGACAAGTTTATGGAAGGCTATACCAAAGGCGTAGCCGCGCTTAAAGCCGGTGACCCTATGGATCCGAACACGACTCTGGCGCCCCTGTCTTCCCAGGGTGCTGCCGATGAAGTGAAGCAGAAAATTCGTGAAGCGGTTGAGCATGGTGCCACAGCTACCGAAGTTGGTCCCAAAGTGCCGGAGCAAGGCGCTTTTGTACAGCCGACCATACTTACCAATGTGACCCCGGACAATCCGGCTTACTATTGGGAGTTCTTCGGCCCTGTCTCCATGATCCTCAAGGCAAAGGATGAACAGGAAGCGATTGCCATTGCCAACGATTCGCCCTTCGGCCTCGGTGGCTCTGTGTTCACCGCCGATGAACAGCGCGGTCTGGCGGTAGCCAAGCAAGTCTCTACCGGGATGATGTTTGTCAACCACCCCACCATGGTTAAGGCTGATTTGCCCTTTGGCGGCATCCGCCGCTCCGGCTATGGTCGTGAACTGATCGACTTAGGCCTGAAAGAGTTCGTCAACCACAAGTTGATCAACGTGGTGGATATCAACGCTCCCTTCTGATCGCGCTTGAAGCATATTTAGTTCGATAAAGACCCGAGCACCTGGCCGGGTCTTTTATCGCCACAGTCAAATCGACTGGCAAACTGACTGGTGTTGGCACAAAGCACAGAACGCGGCTGCGCCAAAACGGGAATAGCCAATGGTATGTCCTTGTATTCAATACCTTGTCCATGTCATCTTAACCGATACCTAATACTCAAAACCGTGTAATTCATGTCCGGACTGGAAAAGAAACTGCCACCCCTGGCGCTCTTGCTGCTGTTTGCGCTACTGTTGCAACTGACATCCTATTACTTACCCTCTTCAAACCTGCATCCGACCTTTAGTTTGGGGCTCGCTGTTTCTCTGTTGACTGCTGGGCTGGTTATTCCTTTGGCAGGAGTACTGAGCTTCAAACGCCATGGAACCACGCCGGATCCCAGGGTGCCGGAACAGAGTTCGGCCTTGGTGACCTCAGGTATTTACCGCTGCTCACGCAACCCCATGTACCTGGGGTTTGTACTCTTGCTGCTGGCACAGGCCGTCTTTCTCAACAGTCTCTGGTTACTGTTTTTAATCGCCCTTTTTGTTGCTTATTTGCAACGCTTTCAAATCCTTCCGGAAGAACGGGCAATGCAGCAACTCTTTGGTGACAGCTACCGCTTGTATTGTCAAAAAGTCAGACGCTGGATTTAGCTGCTTATCTAGCGAAGAAAAAGCATGACGGAGCCAAAGATGCTTACTCCCAGAGCACTATAGCCGTGACCCAGCTCACAACCATATTATCCGCCGCTAATTCAGCTTCCCAGTTTGCATCTTTAGCTCATCCCCGAGACGCTATCGCCGCGCATCTCTGGCATAATTGCCGCTGACGGTCAACCACATTTTTTGAGACACTGCCATGCCTCTGTTTGCCAGAGCCTCCGCCTTCGCCGATTTTATCTACCGCCATTCCCGTGCCGTACACACGGTAAAACTGGCCTTGGCGCTGTTTATTGCCGCCGCCATCAACGCCATCTGGTCTTTGCCTCATTTTGTCTGGAGTATGGTCACCATAGTGATCATCATGATGGGCCTGCCACAGGTGGGCGGCGCTATCGAAAAATCGCTGCAGCGGGCTGTAGGCACCTGCCTGGGCTCGGCTTATGGGGTCTCTTTGGTGATCTTGATGAACGGCTATTGGGATCTGATGGGGTTGCTGATCCTCGGGGTCAGCATAGTCTGTTATCTCAACGCCGGCCGTTACAGCTATGCCTATCTGGTAGCTGGGTTCACCATGATCATAGTGATAGGTGACGCCAACCACGACACCTCAGAAGCTCTGTGGCGTACCGCCAATATTCTCATCGGCTGCGTGATTGCCGTGCTGGTCTCCCTGTTTGTGCTGCCAATCAAGGCCAAACAGGACTGGCGGGCACAACTGGCAAGTTCACTGAAAATCATGACCCAAGTGTTGGAGCAGCATCTCAATGCCGGCCAGGAAGAGCCGAAAAATGCCCGTAAGTCGCTGGAGACGGCAATGAAGGCGGTGCTGGCGCAGAAAAAGCTGCTGTTTTCGCTGGAATGGGAAAGCCAAACATTAAAGAAAGAGGCCCAGACTCTAACCGAGCTGGCCAACAAACAGATAAGGGTGATCACGCTTTTGGAACTACTGCTGCTCACCCGCTGGAAGGCCGAAGAAGATGCGGCTTATGCCAGAGTTAAGCAGGTGGCCAGTGGGCTGCAGCGAGAGTTCGCCTATCTGGCGGACTATGTGGCCGGCAACACGCCCGACTGTCCTAAACTCCCCTTGGGACTTGGTTATCAATTGCAGCAACAGCTGCTTAAGCAACTGCCATCTGAATCGAGCGACGACTCGCCGGAAGCGGCGCATCAAGACTTTGCGCTCAGCGGTTACAGCTGGCTTATCTATCAACTTGCCCAGGCACTGTTGGCCATTCATGGCGAGCTGGCCAGTCTGGATCTGGCCTATAAGCGCAAAGCATCTGCCCAGCGCCAGTTGGATATTCCCGAGTAATTGGCCGAGTAATCAGCCAATTGCCGGGCGTTACAGTCGCAACGGCTTTGTTTCCTAAATCAGTTGAACTAAAACCATAGCTGGTGATCTGATCGACATAGCCCATCAACTCGCCCATCAATCGTGTCAAAACCTCGATATAAAACAATCAACTGGAAGCAATACAATCAAGCCCTGATCAATCGTGGCTCACTTACCTTCTGGATTGATGAGGACGCTATCGCCCAGTGGAAAGCTAAGGCCGAGCAACCAAGGAAAGGTCGACCACGCGTATTTAGCGACTTAGCCATTACCACCGCGCTGATGGTTAAACGTGTTTTCTCGATGCCACTACGAGCGTTACAAGGCTTTATCAACTCGGTGTTTAAACTGGCTGATATTCCGCTTTCGTGCCCACATTACACTTGCATCAGCAAACGCGCTAAAACCGTCAAGATTGCTTTTAAAACCAAGACGCGTGGCACCATTGAGCACTTGGCTATCGACTCGACAGGCTTGAAGGTTTATGGCGAAGGTGAGTGGAAAGTGAAGAAACATGGCACAGATGGCAAGCGCCGCGTGTGGCGTAAGCTGCATATCGCTGTCGATACCCATAGTCATGAAATTATTGCAGCGGAACTGAGTTTATCCGGTGTCACTGACGCTGAAGTTATGCCGAATTTGCTCAAGCAAACCCATCGCAAAATCCGCAATATCTCAGGTGATGGTGCTTACGACACAAGAGCCTGTCACGATGCCGTTCGTAGAAAACGGGCTTTAGTACTCATTCCACCGAGGGAAGGCGCCGCGCTCTGGGAACAAGGTCATCCGCGTAACTTAGCGGTCAGTTGGCAACAGCTTCATGGTTCAAACAAACAGTGGAAAAAACGGTATGGTTATCATCGGCGGTCAATCTCAGAAACAGCAATGTACAGAGTGAAGCAACTACTTGGTGGCAGATTGAGCCTGCGAAATTATAACGGTCAGGTAGGAGAAACTTACGCGATGATAAAGGCGTTGAACAAACTCACTGGGCTAGGCATGCCTGAAACTTACCGTGTAGTTTAATATTCAAACGATTATGAGGAGCTTTGCTCGCTGAATCGATTTAGGAAACAAAGCCGATTTAGGGGTCGATAAAGCGCAAGTCATTGCCGAAGAAGTGGTGCAAATCACTCGCTTAGGTTTAGCTGGTCACCATTAATGGCATCAACACTCTCTGACGAACGTAACAAAGAGGAATACAGCTTCATCTATGGAGATGAGGCTGTGAGCTATGAGGTGCTGCGTAAGCCTATCAAACAAGGAAAAAAGCGAAGTATTACCATCAAGGTGCAACCCAACTGTGATGTCACAGTTAGTACCCCAGAAGACGCTGAGCTTGAGGACATTCACCAAGCGGTAATGAAACGTGCCAAGTGGATTTATGATGCCCTGAAAGAGTTTCGAGGTCATTTGGAGTACGTGCAGCCCAAACACTACGTTAGCGGTGAGATGCAGTTCTATCTTGGGCGTCGTTATGTATTGAAGATCGTGGAAGATTCAGAAGCCTTACCAACGGTAAAAATGACTCGCGGTAAGTTACTTGTCAACTTGACGAGGTTTAACGATGACAAAACTTCCATGGTTAAAGCTTTGGTGCGCAACTGATACAAGGTTCGTGCTGAACGTATTTTCCATGAGCGCCTATCTGAGTTACTACCTCAAGCGACATGGGTTGATGGTATCCCCAGCTTTCGTGTACTGCCCATGACAAAGCAATGGGGAAGCTGTTAAGCCAAAGGGAACCTGATGCTCAACCCTCATCTAATTAAAGCGCCTAAAGAGTGTATTGATTACGTGATTCTGCACGAGCTTTGTCATATCGCTGAGCACAACCACAGTGAGAAATTCTGGCGCTTATTAACAAGCGTGATGCCTAATTGGAAAGCAGTAAAAGCCCGTTTAGATGGAATGGCGGAGCTGTATTTGAATGAGTAAGGATTGTTGAATGACATGCCCAACTTGTGAAAAGCATATTGGCTGGGATTGGCTCGAAGATGAGTGCATCGAGCCAAACGAAGCCTTTGACTGCCCACACTGTGATGAAACCTTGCGCTATGAATTGGATGAAGGTACTTACCTTGGTGCTCAGCATGTAACGATTGAAGTTGTGGATGATTAGGTAAATTATTTATATCCGAGTGCCTATTCATTTAAGGTGAATAAGTATTTTCATTGTTCCATGAAGGTTTCGATGCATCGAATCTTTACTCTAACCAATAAATGTCCAAAAACGATTCTGAGATTAAATATCCTTTATAAGGAGCAGTGCTTATCCTGTAAGCACTGCTCCTTATAAAGTTTCAATCTTTAATGTAAAAGTGGCGAACTTTATCGTCAGAGTTACAAACTTTGTTGTCCACCGACATCTCGTCCAGGTGTTTCGATTTCAGGTTTTCAGGAGCATCGTCAAAAACGATATGAGCGTTCGAAAGGCCGATGATCCGGTCTGCAAAACGCTGGGCGTATTCCAATTGGTGCAAGGAAATAACCGCGGTGATTCCATCTTCCTGACAAATATCGCGCAGTAGGCCGAGTACCTTTTCAGAAGTGGCCGGATCCAGGCTGGCAACGGGCTCATCGGCAAGAATCATGGATGGTTGCTGCACCAATGCTCTGGCGATTCCAACCCGCTGCTGCTGGCCGCCGGACAACTGATCTACTCGGGAAAGCGCTTTGTCAGCCAGACCTACGCGGTCGAGGCATTGCAGAGCCAACTCCAGGTCCTGCCGGGGCAGGGGAAGCAGGCTTCGCCAAGTACCGTGATACGCAAGTCTGCCTGTCAGCACATTCTGTAACACGGTGTATCGTTCGATCAGCTGGTGATGCTGGAACACCATGGCGGTGCGGCTGCGGTGCTGTCGCAGGATTCTACGGTTGGTCAGTTCACCAAACTCGCCAGACACAACCTTCCCGGTTGTGGGCTTAACCAGGTGATTCAGTGAACGAAGCAGAGTGGATTTACCCGCGCCTGAAAGTCCCAGTAGCACGGTGAATTCGCCCTTGTGAAAGTGAACGTTGGTGGGTTTGAGCGCGAGGACGTTTCCCGGGTAGGTTACGCCCATACTCTCGACTCGAAGCATCACATTGGTTGATTGAGTTGGGGCCACAGTATCACCTTTTGCAATAAATAAGCTCGCCGTATTGCGAGTTACAATTGAACGATAAAGCTGAGAGATGACAACGTCGTGTCACTGATGTGACAGTTTGATGAAGTGCTTTTGGTTCGCAAGGATTTTCCGAAGGGCTCTGTGAAATACATGGAGCTCAGCCAAAGTGGAACGAGCCACCCAGGAGCTTAAGCAACAAAAATTGCGTTCCACCGTCAGTCGGCGAATCTCACGGTACAGTTCGTCCGTGCTGAGTTCATCGAATTGCTTACCGACTATACTCTTGCCTTCGAGGAGGTCGGACGCGCTCTCCAATAGGTCGCGCTTCCAGGTGCTGACTATGGTGGGGTGGATCTGGAAACGGGCAGCAATTCAAGGTGTGGCCTTAAGGGTGGGCAAGGACAGCCTTGCACTTACTAATTCGAAATAAAGTAAGCGAACATTACCCGGAGATATAAGCCAAATCCGGATGGCCAAAAAACGATTTCAATAGTCGTGGCAATTTTTGCAAACGTCGAAGCTGCCGGTAAACAGTGCTCCGAAGTTGTTCTTTGCTGTTAATGATCTTTTTACCGACGTGATGGTATTTGATATAGCCCCAAACAGACTCGTCAGGATTCAGCTCCGGCGAGTACGGCGGCAGGAAGAACAACCTGAGCTTGCCGTCGAGACTCTCAACATAGTCTCGAACCCGACGAGCATGATGAACCGGGTGGTTATCGAGGATCAGGAAAACCGGCTTGTCAACGTCTTGCACCAGAGCCTTGAGGAAACCAAGAAACGCATCGGTGTTCATGTTGCCCTGAATGGTCTTAAAGCGAAGCTCGCCGCGAGGCGAGATGGCCGAGATCAGATTGATGCTGAAGCGACTGCCCGTATTACGGATGATCGGAGTTTCACCCCTGGGTGCCCAGGTGGTGCCACTGTGATAATCAGACCGAATGCTGGCTTCATCGCCGAAATAGATGGTGGCGCCGACTTTTTTTGCTTCCTTGCGAATTTCCGGGTAGGTCTCTTCTTTCCATTGTTTCACGGCCTCTGGCTTTTGCTGGTAGGCCCGATGCAGGGGTTTCTGAGGCGTCAGCCCCAGGTTTCGAAGCAGACGACCGACCGAGACATCGCTTAACCGGACGTTGAACTTTTGCCGGATGAGCTCACGCACTCGGCCCCGAGTCCACAGGGCAAAATCAAACTTCAACTGGTCCGGCGTAAAGGTCGTTATCCAGATATACAGCTCCCGGATCTGAGCACCGCTCAGTTTCTTGGGACGACCGGAAATCTGCTTGGCCTTGAGCGCGTCAAAGCCACCCTCGCGGTAGGCAGCCAGCCATTCATAGATTCGTGCTCGGCTCATCCCCAGCGCTTTGATGACGACTTCTGGACTCTCGCCATCCATGACCCGTTGAACGGCGCGAACGCGAATGGCTTCTAATGTTTTGTGATCAAGTTTACGACCGTCATCGTGGCGCATGTGTGTAAATATCCGATAAGCTTGGCGAACGGAGCCTACATTATAAATGATGTTCGCTTACTTTCGAACCCATTAGTAAATGGCTTTATTTTTTGTTAGCGTTTTCGTTCCATTGGGCGTCACACCCCCTTATAAAGGATATTTAATCTCAGAATCGTTTTTGGACAAAAATCATTTAGGGTCGATACACTAAATAACCCTCTATTCATTATTTAATGTACTCTGACCGAACCAATACCCTCACTAAAGTGGAAGTCAATGATAAATAAATATGCAAAAGGCAAGGTTTTCCCCCCTTGCCTCTATTAAAATTATGCTGCATACCACCCATCAGCTAGCACTTCTGCTTGATCCAGAACCAGCTTAATCGCCTCTTCAGCGGCATCAGGTGGGTACTTCCAGCGGCGTAATAAACGACGTACAAGGTTGCGCATACGAGCACGGACACTCTCACGTTTCTGCCAGTCTACCGTAGCGGATTTACGCAGTTGGTGAGTGAGTTCAATGGCGAGTTGACGAAGGTTGTCATCGCCTAACGTTCGCACGGAAGCCTCGTTGGTGACCAATGCACGGTAAAACGCAATTTCATCAGTGGAAAGCCCCAGCTTTTCCATCATCTCAGCGTCAGCTTGCATCTCTTTGGCCCACTGGATCAGCTCTTCAATTACCTGTGCGGTTTCAATGTTGCGATTATGATATTTCTGCAAAGTCGACATAATACGGTCGGAATATTTCTTTTCCTGCACAACATCGTTTTTCATTCTTGCTTTCACTTCGTCGCGCAACAGCTTTTCTAGCAGTTCTACGGCTAAATTCTTCTCTTTCATATTGGCGACATCTTCCAAAAACTCAGGAGAGAGCAAGCCAATATTCGGTTTATCTAAACCAACCGTTTTAAAGATATCATCCACTCCATCGGCAACCACCGCGTTATTCAAGATCTGGCGCAAAGCAGAATTACGCAATTCATCACTGCGCTTTTTATCAACTGTTGAGTGTTTTAAGAAAGCGGTCTTGATCGCTCCGTAAAAGGCGATTTCACTCTTATAACCATCAACCTCATCCAAGGTATTACACAATGAGAAGGCTTTCATCAACGCAGCCATGACATCAAGGAAACGGCGTTTGCCATCACGAACTTCTTCGCCTTTGCTGTTGCGGTGTGAGAGACCTGAGATATGGTTCACGGCTCCCGGAAGCAGTTGCAGTGGTTTGGTTTCAAAATCCGGACGATAGTTGAAGATGTCACCATCAACAGGCGTGGCAAACATACCGCGAATTACGTCGATTTTTTCCATAAAGACTGCGAAAGCTTCAGCGGTATCAACGGTTGGCTTTCCCTTACCTTGGCTATTGGTATAGGTCTTCAGTGCGTTTTTGAGTTCATTGGCAATACCAATATAGTCAACAACTAAACCTCCGGGCTTATCCTTAAACACGCGGTTCACTCGCGCTATCGCCTGCATCAGGTTATGACCTTTCATTGGCTTGTCGATATACATGGTATGACAACAAGGCGCATCAAAACCTGTTAACCACATATCTCGCACAATAACCAATTGCAATTCGTCATCGGTATCTTTGTAACGTTTCTCGAACAGCTTTTTGGTCTTCTTATCATGGATATGAGGCTGCATTTTGGCCTTGTCAGCAGCGCTGCCTGTCATAACAATTTTGATCGCGCCTTTGTTTGGATCATCGCTGTGCCATTCGGGTTTGATGGCCACGATGGCATCGTATAAATCCACACAAATCTCTCGACTCATGGCAACAATCATCGCCTTACCCGGAAAAGTTTCACAGCGAATGGTAAAGTGCTCAACCAGGTCTTGGGCAACTTGTTTGATTCGCGGCTCTGCACCAACGAGTTTCTCAAGTGCTGACCACTGTGATTTTATTTTCTCGCGACTTTCCGTTTCTTCGTCTTCGCCAATTTCCTCTTCGACCTGATCGTTAAGCGCTTCGATTTCATCTTGATTTATATCGAGCTTGGCTAAGCGGGATTCGTAGTAAATCGGCACTGTCGCGCCGTCATCGACCGCGTCTTGAATATCGTAGATAGAAACATAATCACCAAAGACACTGCGAGTATCTTTATCATCCATTGATATCGGTGTACCTGTAAAACCAATAAAAGCGGCATTTGGCAGCGCGTCACGCATGTATTTGGAGTAACCATAAACATAACGCTGATCAACCACGTTGCCATCTTCGTCTTTAACATCTACTAGGCGAGCTTTGTTGCCATACTGGCTACGGTGTGCCTCATCGGAAACCACCACGATATTCGAGCGTTCAGAAAGGATAGGATGTGCCATTTCTTCGTCGAGTAAAGCAAACTTCTGTACAGTAGTGAAGATGATGCCACCGGATTGACGATTGAGCAGTAAATCGCGCAATGAGTCACGGTCTTCTGCCTGCAGAGGAATCTGTTTTAGCGTTTCTTGCGCCATCGTAAAGGTGTTAAATAGCTGGCCATCTAGGTCATTACGGTCGGTAACCACTACTAAGGTTGGGTTATTCATTTCTGGTTGTTGCAGCAATTTACTTGCGTAACAGACCATCGAAATGCTTTTCCCGCTGCCTTGGGTATGCCAAACCACGCCCGCTTTTTTACTTCCGGGCACCACGGTATTGGCGTAATTTGCCCGTGGCTCAGTAATTTGGTCAGACGTTGTGGCAGCCGTGACGGTTGCCTTAACAGCAGCTCGGACGGCATGGAATTGGTGATAACCTGCGATTTTTTTGATGATCTTGTCGCTATCATTTTCGAACAATACGAAGTAGCGAATGTAATCGAGCAGCAATTCTGGCTTAAAGAAGCCACGCACCATGGTTTCTAATTGGAATTCGAGTAATGGCTTGTCGTCTTCGTCCTCGATGGTTTTCCATGGCAAAAAGCGCTCTTTATTAGCCGTTAACGAGCCGACTCGCGCCGTCCATCCATCTGAAATGACCAGCGCTTCATTGAACACAAAGAGGTCAGCGATTTCTTCTTTATAAGTTTGGATTTGATTGTAAGCATTCCAAATATCGGCGTGATCATCGGCTGGATTTTTCAGCTCAATGACCGCCATTGGCAAGCCATTGATAAAGACAATCACATCTGGCCTACGATTGACTTTGGTGCCTGTGATGGTGAACTGATTAACCACTAAGAACTCGTTATTCTCGCGGTTCTCAAAATCAATTAATCGAACATGAGTATGCTTGGTCACCCATTGTTCTTGCTCCATTACCGAGTATTCAACAGGCACACCTTCGATTAAATATTGGTGAAAGAGTTTGTTGTTTTTAATCAGTACAGGCGTTTGCGGTGTGGCAACGATTTTCGCTACTTCGATTAAGGTGTCACTGGGCACATTTGGGTTTAAGGTTTCCAAGGCAGAGACTAAACGCGCCTGTAGCGTGACTTGCTGATAGTTTTCACGTTCAGGCATATCACCATCTGGTGCGATGTCATAGCCATTTTGGTATTGGTAACCTAGCTCTTTAAACCAATCGAGGCATTGTTGTTCTAGTTGGTCTTCAGTAATCATTAAGCCTTTATCCTTATTATTTATTCCATGTGCTCTTAATCAACCGTCCGGTTTGGTTATAAATGCCAACCTGCTCAATGTAATGGTGGAAATCCCTATTTTCAGAGACGATTCGGTTTGCAGATTGCCAATCCACGTTGACTCTCTCTTGAGCTGGAATGAGTATTTGGCTATCAAACAAAGATTCAGTATCCAGAATCAGCACGCCAATCCCGTGCAAGCTCGACAACATTTGCAGCTCACCTTCAACGTCGCTATTTAAGCCTGTGGCAACAAGGTAGCCGAAATTGGCCCAACTCGAATTCGATACTGCTTGGAAAAAGTATTTTCGTACGTTGCCTTTAGTAAGATGTTTCTTCACTTCAAAAGACCAAAGTCGAACCGAGCTATGATTCCCATTGCGCACACAGCTTCTCACAATTTCATCCCAACCTTGGTCGAGCGGCTCTAGCGCCACCACATCCGGATGTAACCAGTGATTGCCACCGTTGCCATGAGAGTTTTTAGATTTACGCTCGTCAATACGCTGACAGTAAAGGCCCAGATCCTTGCTAAGGTACTCAATCAACATTGGGTAGAGATCGTGTTCGCTTAAGCTTTGCGGCACGAGAGGCGTATCGATGTCTGATTCATCTGCATCGCTAAGATCATCTTCCTGATGAGCAGGTGTAGGCTTCTGCTCCCAGTAATAAACCCGAGGTCTTGGTTTGTCACGAGTGGCGACATTAGGACAAACGATTTTCGCTCTTTCAGTACGTTCCCCACCAATTTCTGCCGCGAGCTGGGCGATAAGCTTGTCTTCGGTGTTGTATCGAGGGTTTGCTTGCTTCTCAGCGATTTCTTCTGGATATCGAAGCACAAATTCTTTGGCTAAATCCCGAGCAGTAAACTTCTTGTCGGGGTTCGCCTTGAGCGTTTCGATAATCATTTCTACTCGGGTTGCCATTATTCGACCTCTGCTAATTCTTGAGCTTGTCCTAACTCGATTTCGCCGGAAAGCAATTTAGGAAGCAAGGTATCTCGCAGTGCTGCAAGATTGATATTTTGCTGTTTATTGTTCGCCACAGTTCTGAAAAATGATGCAAAAACTTCCTCTAGCTTTCTACATAACTCTTCATTAGGAACAACTATCATCAATCGTTCGAAGTCTCTTGGGTAAATATGTGGCTGAGCTGCTCCAGTTTGCATATCAAAAATCTTTTTCTGATTATACCTAAGAGCTACATACTGTAAGAAAAACAGAGGGGTGGTCGATTGGCTTATGTAAGAGCAATCTGAAGCCCAAATGTTTTCAAAATACAAATTTACATACCCAGCGTTTGCACCAGAAGCACTAATAGTTATAGCTGGCCCATCTACATTATGGGCGTTGTGAAAATATGCTGGCTTTAACCCGCCAGCCACAACAGGGACATCACCGTCAACAATGGTTTTCTTGGTGATGTTTTTACCTTTAGTTATTTTCACCCACTCAGAAAATGGTTTTACTTCCCAACCATCTGGGATCAAACCAAGCTCAGACTCAACGAGCTTTTCAGGGAATAGCGAGGCAGTGGCAGCATCCATCCCCTCTGGCAGCTCGCCATTCATTTTGGCTTTAACTGGATCGAAATCGACAAACCACGATTTGAAGATAGCTTGTGCCATTTGTTCTAGGGTTTGGTTGGTTTGTGTATTTAGCGCCATTTTTGAGGCAATATCAGACAATGACTTCGCAACCATATCCTCATTGCCAATTCGAGGAATATTCAAGGCTTTTAATACAGGAATTCGAACATTACTAACTGTGGAACCTGTTCCTTCATTCCAAGCTATCTGCTGCTGGACGTAAGGAGATTGCAAAGCCCAAAATAGATATTGTCCATTTACATCAGATTTTGGACGTAATAATACCTGCCTCTGTCCTAAGCAGCACTTTAAGCCTTCTGGTATCATGCATACTTCACCCATCGGGGCTTCACGCGTAAATACGATATCACCTGCTTTTGGGGCTGCTCGTTTTATTCGTTTTTGATAATCTTCTTCGTTAGTAAAACTAGGAGCGGAAAGATCTAGAACACCATTTTTGATATTCTGATTTCGTAAGACAATAATCCCTTCATCAGTCCATTTTGGTGTTGAATGAGGACAGTCAACTACAAGTTCGCACAATGAATCTAGAGTCGCGGTTTCAAAGCTCATAACCCAACTCCACTAGGTTCTTCTTGATCTCAGCTTCTAGTGTTGCTGATTCTGCAAACTGTTCACTTAACTTACTGGTTAGAACAGTCATCTTTTCAGCAAATGGAACACCATCATCTAGTTCTTCAGCAGCACCAACGTATCGTCCCGGAGTGAGCACAAAATCGTGTTTCTTAATCTCTTCTAACGTTGCTGATTTACAGAAGCCTGCTTGGTCTTCGTAAGCGACACCATTTACTTCCGCACCCGTTTTCCATGCATGGTAAAGGTCAGCGACTTTCTGGATATCATCTTGGGTAAAATCTCGAAGCACACGGTCTTTCATATAGCCAAGGTTACGTGCATCAATAAACAACACTTCACCTTTACGATCACGTAGTTTTCGGCCTGATTTATCGGTACGGGCTTTCTTGTTTTTGGTTAAAAACCAGATACAAGCAGGGATCTGGGTGTTGGTAAACAGTTGTCCCGGAAGCGCAACCATACATTCAACCAAATCGTTCTCGACTAAGGCCGCACGAATTTCACCTTCGTTGTTGGTGGTTGAACTCATCGAGCCATTGGCAAGTAACAAGGCTTGAGAACCATCAGGAGCTAGGTGGTAAAGCATATGCTGCATCCACGCAAAGTTTGCGTTACCCGACGGTGGTGTGCCGTATACCCAGCGCGGATCATTATCATCGACACCCGTATTCCACTCTTTCATGTTGAAAGGAGGGTTAGCCATGATGAAGTCAGCACGCAAATCAGGATGTTGGTCATTGGTGTAGGTACTGGCAGGTTCCTTACCAAAATCATAATCCAACCCACGGATTGCCATGTTCATCGCAGCAAGCTGCCATGTGGTGTAGTTGTATTCCTGACCGTAAATAGAGATTCTTTGTTTTTGCGTGAGTGGGTCAATCTCTTTTTGGTTAGCGCGGCGCTCAATAAACTTCTCTGATTGCACAAAGAAACCGCCCGAACCCATTGCAGGGTCATACACACGGCCTTCAAACGGCTCAATCATCTCAACAATCAGCGAAACGATTGATGCAGGCGTGTAGAACTGACCGCCTTTCTTACCTTCAGCAAGAGCAAATTGGCCTAGGAAGTATTCGTAAATATGACCAAGAATATCTTTGCTGTTAAGCGACTTATGATTGAATGGGATGGTCGCGATGAGGTTAATCAGCTCATTAAGTTTTGACTGATCAATTTTTAGAGCGGCGTAGTGCTTGTTGAGTACACCTTTTAGCTTCTGGTTGTCGCGCTCAATCCCCTCCAATGCATTATCAATCAGGTGACCAACAGACGTGATTTTCTTCGTTTTACCATCAATAACCAAATCGGCACCACCAATAACCATCGGGCCATTGTCTTGCAGGAACTTCCAACGAGATTCTGTAGGCAACCAAAACACGTTTTTCTCTTTGTAGTAATCGCGCTGTTCCAGCTCAATCGCGATTTCTTGTTCAAGTTCTTCAGCCGTGTAACCTTCAGGATCGAGGAAGTACTCGTGATCAGGATTAGCAAAGTCTTGTTTTAGCTCTTCTTGGCGCAACATGAAGGCGTCAGACACGTATTTAACGAAAATTAAGCCAAGCACCGCATGTTTGTATTGAGAGGCATCGAGTGACGCACGGAGTTTGTCTGCGGCTGTCCAGAGCTTACTTTCCAGCTCTTTGAGGAATAGTTGTTCTTGTTCGTTCATTGCTGATTTCTTGAATTCGAAAAATTTACCTTATGATACCAGTAACTAAGCAAACTTCCTTGAGTTCTGCCTTACTTAACAGTGATTTTTATGAAGTAAGGAGCACATTATGGCTGCTTGGAATAAAGGAAAAAGAGTTGGACAGAAGAAAGCGTTCAAATTGGAAGACATTTGGCGCATTCGAATTCGATTGGAGCTTGAGGAACGGTTATTTGAATTGGCGTTGTTTAACCTTGCCATCGATAGCAAACTCAGAGCATGTGACTTGCGTAACCTAAAGGTACAAGACGTTAGCCGCAGTGGTTGTGTGATGTCACGAGCTATTGTGAAGCAACAGAAAACCCATCAAGAAGTGCACTTCGAGATCACGCCTAAGACCCAACAAACCTTATCTCAATGGATTATTAAGAATTGTCTGACGCCAACCGACTACGTGTTCCCAAGCCCACGTCGTCAAGGTCAACCAATCTCTTACCATTACTACACGACTATGGTTAACAGATGGGTAACGGATATCGGTTTAGATAAATCTCAGTACGGCACACATTCGCTACGTCGCACCAAGGCTTCTTTGATCTACGCCAAAACCAAGAACTTACGTGCTATCCAGTTACTTCTTGGACATGCTAAGTTAGAAAGTACGATTGAATACCTTGGTGTTGAGATTGAAGATGCGCTAAGGATTTCGGAGAGTTGCGAGACGTAAGATTCAATGCCAACGGCTTAAGTTGTAAACATTAATGGCAGTTGTTTGTGTCCCCAACACTATATCTTTCATACAAATATAAGAAGTGTATTTATGACTACTCAGCACATTAAAGTTGGCAGTGTTCCCGATATTATTGAGCTAATGCCAAACCCCAATGAGCAAAGTGATTCTTATCCTTTTACCCTCTCAACGAATAGTACATGGGGAGAACAAGGTTCCGAAGTATCGATAGAGAAATTGCGTCAAAATATCGAGCCTTGGTTAACAGCTCTTTTTCAATCCGAACATTTAAATCTATTGATCGGTGCAGGTTTGAGTACGTCTATTCAAATGTCGGCAACAGGTGCGCCTCCTGCTGGAATGGGGTGGATCAGTGATCTAGCCGTCTGTCAAAGCGAAATAAATGCATTCGCTACAAAAGCTGCCACAGCGGCTGGTCGCGATAAAGGAAATATAGAAGATCAAATAAGAGCTATTAATGAACTTATCAAAGGGCTTGAAATTCTAACAGTGTTAAATAACCCACAACCTGAAAACCCTCCAGCTCCTTTTGTAGCCTATAGAGACCTAAAAGCTGATTTAGATGCAATTAAGGGGGAGTTGTCTCGATGTCTAGGTGAGTTTTCAAAATCTGTCAGTAACGGAGAACACTTAATTAAAAGTGCTGAACCAAAACGAAAAGAGGAAACTTTCAACTATCTTGTGAGCTTCTTAATGAGCTTTGCAAGTAGAACCGCTACACGCGATAGATTGCATATTTTTACAACGAACTACGACCGAATTATCGAGGTTGGTGCTGAACTTGCAGGTTTAAGACTCATAGATCGTTTTGTTGGAAGTATCGCTCCCGTTTTTAGATCCTCAAGATTAGAAGTTGATTATCACTATAACCCTCCGGGAATACGTGGTGAACCAAGATATTTGGAAGGAGTGGCTCGTTTTACCAAGCTTCACGGTTCTCTTGATTGGCACGAACAAGATGGTGCGATTAGGCGCTTTGGTTTACCTTTTGGAGCACGCTCTGTTGAACCGTTTTTAGAAGCAGAAGGTCACGAAAGCAATAGCTATGAACAACTAATGATTTACCCTAATTCAGTCAAAGACAGAGAAACCGCAGAGTACCCCTATGTAGAGCTATTTAGAGACTTAGCAGCAGCGACTAGCCGTCCAAACAGTACATTAGTCACGTATGGCTATAGCTTTGGTGATGAGCATATAAACCGAGTAATTGAAGATATGCTTACCGTTCCATCTACCCATCTCGTCATCATTGCTTTCGGTGACCCGCTCGGAAGAATTATGAACTTCATTAGTAAAAGTGGAAGAAAAGCTCAAATCACTTTACTAATGGGTGACCATTTAGGTGACCTCAAAACTTTGGTTGATAACTATCTACCTAAACCAGCCATAGATAAAGCATCAATAAAGATGGCCGAACTACTAAAGCAGCGAGGCTTTATCCAGTCAGAACACTCAGGTAATGCAACTACCACCGAGGTAACACTATGAGTTACTTGCCTATAGAAAGACTAGAGCAGCTACGAATCGGAACCGTTGGTTTTGTATCGCCTAGTGAAATTAGAGTTTCCTTAGAAATTGATTCTCCAGACTCAGTGTCTCTTCAAGGAGGTTCTCCTCGCAACTTTCCCCGGATAAATAGCTATGTACTGATAAACAGTGATGATGGGTTTCTCGTTGGTCAAGTTGAGTGGATCGCAGTAGAACACTCGCCATATCCAAAGAGAAGAGGCTTGCAAGATTTTGGCTTGATAGATCTACCTTTTCCACTAAAAAAGCTCAGTATCAACCCCGTTGGGACATTGAGAAGCGATAGAAAAAACGATGGCTTCAGATTCACTAGAGGAACAGATGCATTTCCTTCGGTTGGTGATTCAGTACTCCTACCTACTGATAAACAATTAAACTCAATAATCGAATCAGGTGAAAACAGAAGGGTTAAAATAGGAGATAGTCCTCTAGCTAACAATGCAGAAATAAAAATCGATCCCGATAGGCTTTTTGGGCGACATATAGCTGTTTTGGGCAATACGGGTAGTGGTAAGTCTTGTTCTGTGGCGGGGCTAATTCAATGGTCTTTGGACGCAGTTTTACAACAGGGAAAGACCCCAAATGCTCGATTCATAATACTTGATCCTAATGGGGAGTACAGCCGAGCATTTGGCCCAAAGTCAAAATACAAGGGTAAGTTATTACGCGTAGAAGCTAACTCTGATGATGGTGAGCTAGATCTTAAAGTACCATCATGGCTATGGAATAGTTCTGAGTGGGGAGCGTTCACTCAAGCAAGTTCAAAAGTTCAACTCCCATTGCTACGACGAGCTTTGAGGGCGATGAGAAATGATGTGTTGTCAGAAGATGACGTAACAATTCAAGCAAAACATTTTTGCGGAATACTTCTCGTTTCAATAAGGCAACTAGCAAGTCAAGGGCAGATATATGTGAATGCTGGCCCTGCCAAAGGCTTAGTTGAAAGTTTAACGTCATGGGAAAGTAGCCTTTTAACACTAAACGAAAAAATCGACAACCAACCTTTCGATAACCTAATAAGTACGATAAATGCGTATCTATCCTCCAGAAGAGGAATACAGTGGCCTGCTAAGCCTGATGTCGGTGATACAGACAGGTTGATTGCTGACTTAAAACAAGCTCATGTTGCACTTGGCGGCGATGAACAAGAACTTCTCCCGAAAAGTGAAGATACGCCTATTCGTTTTGAAGGTGATGACTTCGTAGCATATCTCGAAGCTTTAGCACAAGAAACAGGAACAGAGCAATTCGTGGAATTTCTTTTGACTCGAATTCGCACAATGTTAGGTGACACCCGAATTAGTGCCGTCACTAAAGATTCGGAGGAACCTATCAGTTTAACTAATTGGTTAGATACTTTTCTTGGGAAGGACACTCATGGTGCTATCACAGTTATCGACCTTTCACTCGTTCCAAATGAAATTATCCATCTTGTAACAGCAGTAATCTCTAGAGTGACTTTTGAAGCTCTTCAACGATACAGGAAAATGAATGGAAAACCATTACCGACAGTAATGGTTGCAGAGGAAGCCCATACATTTATCAAACGATACAAAGAAGAAAGTGAGAGTCAGTCAGTCTCTGATGTGTGCTGCAAAGTCTTTGAAAAGATCGCTCGCGAAGGGCGGAAATTTGGTTTAGGTCTAGTAGTATCATCCCAACGACCTTCTGAGCTATCTCCCACTGTTCTGTCTCAATGTAATACTTTTTTATTGCACAGAATTAGCAATGATAGAGACCAAGAACAAGTCCATAGGCTTGTTCCCGATAACATGAGGGGATTATTAAGAGAGCTACCATCACTACCATCACGACATGCAATTTTACTCGGATGGGCTTCTGAACTCCCCGTTTTAGTTCGAATGAAAGAACTTACTGAAGAACAAAGACCACAATCTGATGATCCAGACTTTTGGAACGTATGGTCTAACTCCACAACTGAGCCACGTGAAGTAAACTGGCAGCCAATCGTTGAAGAGTGGCAAAACCGAGATTAATTTATCTGTTAAAATAGCGCCAAAGATATGCCTTACAACACGAATTAAGGTTAACTAATCTAAGGCGCTTTTGTCCCCAAGCTAGGCGTCGTGAGACGTCTCTGGACAATTTTGATTTGGGTCTTGTTTTAGAAGTTCGTTCCTAAAGCTGATGCTACTTTCTAGGAAAATCCCGTTCTTTGATGCCTCTCTCTGAACTGCTCGTTGATATTCAATAATATGCATTGCAATAGTCCCATCATATATTTGAGTGCAAAATGGCTAAAACCGATATGCAGCTATTGCTGTACCAATTCTTACAGAAGCATCAAACTGAGAGTTCTACTTTCACCAAAGAAGAGCTTCTTGAGCAAGTGGGTTGGAAACCCAGTACATTCAAGTCTTACTACGGGAAGGGACAGATCACCCAGTTCTTAGCTGAGATCGAAGCTAATACGTACGAAGCAATAAATGTACTAGACGTAAGTTTCATCGAGTTCAAAAAGCGTTTATCTCAAAGCAAACACTATCAAGAGTTAGGTCATAAATGTAAATCTAACTTAGCGAAAGCTCTGCTCAAAAAATCCAAAGATAATATGATGCTCGCCTTAGAGCTTTATAACAGACCATCACTTGAAAATAAGTTAGATGGATTTGTCATGATGTACTCAACAGCTTGGGAACAGCTACTTAAGGCAATTATCATTGAGCGTGATGGTGAAGAATCAATATTTGAGAAATCGAATAAACAAGGCGTTAAGAAAACAATTTCTTTGCGACAATGTTTGGATAAGTTGTTCAAAGAGAATGACAATGTAAGGAAGAATATCTCTCGTATAGCTGATTGGCGTGATGGTGCAGTTCATCTACTTATGCCAGAGCTTCAAGGATTAGCCTCTCGAATTTTTCAATCAGGCGTTCTAAATTACTCATCCAAGTTTCAAGATTTTGCTGAGATACCATTTATGCAGTCTCAGCATGCTGGCATGATATCTCTAGTTGGTGATTTCAAAATGCCACCAAAAGCGATGTTAAGCTCATTATATGGTAAAGCTGCGGAAGATATTCTTGAATTAGCTCAAACGGTACAAGACGAAATTGAGCAAGAAGATGATATTGAGTTCGCCATACCTATTAACGTATCACTTGTATACGCTCGCAATGAAAAAGATAGTCAGATAATACTTGCTGCTGCTAATGGTAAAACTCAGGACTTGGAGCGGTTGAAAAAAGCTCTCATTGTAGAAAAACGAGTAGACCCAGAGAAAACTCATACTTTTACTCAAAAGACTGCTATTGATGCAATCAATAAAACCCTTCATGCTAACTACGATACCGCAAAGCTAGAGAAGTGTTTAGTAGCTCGAGACAAGAGAGGAAAGCCAACGATAAACAATCATTGCTTCCAAGCAGCATTAAAAAAGCTAAATTGGAAAGCAACGTCTAACAAACACCACCACTACCAAAAGATATCCAATACACACATTTATTCTCAAGATGCGGTTGATGATCTGGTTAGACATATTACAACGAAGGATGACTTTATTAAGCAAGCGAAGGCTCAAGCTTCAAAGAAAAAGTAGCTTTCTGTAAAGCGCTTCATTGTCCTTAAATGAGAAAAGATTAAACCGATGACATACACAATAACTGAACATAAACATCGCTTCTGTGCATGGGCAGCTTCCAGAGCGTCAAGTGTCAAGGAGACAAGGTTTACGGTAGAACAAGGTAAACAACTTATCGAGTCTATAGGTCTAGACACATTGGTTGACAATCCAGATAAACTACCAGCAAGAGTGGACATTGATAAACAGCACCGCCTATGGCGTGAACAACTTATTGCTGAAGCAAGTAAAATAGGATTGACCTTTACTCATGGGGTCGCCGCCAAATTAATCAACATGTACTTAAAATCGGCTTTGGTTTGCGGGGGACATGATTCGCACGTAAAAGTCGTCGATTTGCACCCTCCCATAGATGCTGTGTTGTTGAACGCTTTGTGCCGAAGTAATTTCGGAGGACTGAAGTTTCGCTGGAAAGAGGCTGAGCTAGCAAGGTGGTCTAAATTTTCCTCAGATCAATATGAACAAGTGATCCAATCAATCAGAGAAGTAATGGGCAGCCGCGCGTTATGGGAAATTGAAAAATTCTGGAAAGGGCACCAGTAATGAATGAACTAAGGCGCTTTTGTCCCAGTTCAATTGACTGGTCGAACTTTATAGCCCTAGTATAAGCACTTAACCTGTAGTGCATTAGGAATCTCAATGGAACCATCAAAACCATTATCTTGGGTCAAAGGCTTAAAAAATGCGTATCAAAGTCTTGGTGCCATTCAGCGAGATCAATACTCGTGGGTGGCGAAAACAGATTTAACCTATGTTTTTTCGGCAGAGATAGACCACATACATCCTGAAGACAACAGGTACAATCATAAGGATGGTACTTTTAGTAAAAGGGTTCCAGCCATGAGTATAGCGCTGGGCCACGAGCCATTAAGTATTAGCCATTCAAAAGAGCTGTTTGAAGCCGTCAGGGATGCGTTTTCTCAGTCACTAGAATGCTATGTAATCTTGGTAAAAGGCACTAAATTTGGTACCTCCAAAGGAGGGATTAAAGCAGGTCATGACGACCATTTTTGGATAGTCGAATGCCTAGATGGCACAGTCGAGAATGGTTACGAATTCAAGCTTTGTCGAATACGTTAAATCCTAGCCCAGCGATGTTAACCAAACTCGCATTTGTCCCGAAGTGACTCAAAATCATCGTCAGCATATCTCCGGGCAACTGATTTCTAACTACTCACCTTTAATGAATAATTGTGCAAACACATATATTTCTCTCACATGAATTTTATTGAGGAAAATTTTGAAGCAGGACGACAAGAAATTTAAAGAGCGAAAATGACAATGGGGCATTTTTGAGTTACCCGATTGCAGTATGTCGTCAGCGAAGGCAGCACATCATTTTTGTTTGCTTGCCTTTGTTATCAGCTGAAACTCCATACCAGTGCGTTTAGTGTTACGGGTTCTATAGCGCGTTGGATATTTATCAAAAAAGTCAGATAACTTCTTCAACCCGTAGTTTCGAGGGTCAAAATCTGGCTTCAGTCTCTTTAAGTACTTGCCTATTTCACCTAGTTTTGCCCAGCCCGATTCATCTCGATAGTTCTGCCAAGCTTGATGCATTAATCGCCATAATTCGCGTTCTGAGTCTTGATTAGAGCTTGGTTGTGCCTCCCCAAGATCAACATCAGCGTTTAAGTTCTCTATCGCTACAAAGTCATCACAAGCGTTTTTAAACGAAGTCGGAGTCATCGCTTTTCCTACACCGATGACGTGTATCTCCGACTCTCTTAATCTCGTAGCAAGACTTGTAAAGTCACTATCACTGGATATCAAAGCAAAAGCATCAAACCTTTGGCTGTACAAGAGATCCATTGCATCAATAATCATTAAAGAGTCTGTCGAGTTTTTTCCAGATGTATAGGCAAATTGCTGCTTAGCTTGAATCGCTAACTCATTCAAAGGCTGCTTCCAGTTTTTTAGTTGTTCAGCAGAAAAATCGCCATATGCACGTTTAACGATGATCTGCCCAAAACTAGAAAGCTCTTCAATAATCAGGTTTAGCTTTGAGTGTGGAGTGTTTTCTGAATCAATTAATACAGCGATTTTTCTGTTACCCATAATCCGTGCGTGACCATCCTTTATGTAGTTAGTTGCACTATCCAATTTTATTCCTTCCAAGGTTATTGTTCGCGCTCAAAAACAGTTACTAAGGTGCGACGCCCATTATCGTTAACAATAAGGTATGTGAATTTGGAAGTTGGATGCCCCCAAGCTTCTACATTGTCGGCAGTACCGTATTTTTTCGCTTTATGGGCCAAAACATTTGCAGGCAAATTTCGAATTCTCAACTCAGGATGTTTAAGTCGATTGACTAAACTCGCCCAGGGCTTTTTGGGATCTCCAGTGCTCAATCGCTCTTTATACTGTTCAACAGCGTGAGCGGTAACATAAACGGTCCCCATTGCTGGTGTTTCAACGGCATCATGCGTATTTGCATATTCCTGGCGATTTGCATCTAAGAGCACTGTTACACATGATTTTGGGTCGGCCATGAACTCACGACTTTGTGATACCTCTATTTGCACTCCAGCCATTCGGTTTTGAAGAAATGCTGCAAACTTTTGTGCATGTTTTTTCGTAGATTTACCACGGGCAAGCTTTTTGATTGCTCCCTTTGACACAACGAGTTTGTAGCCAGAACCAGAACCCGGCTCTCGACCCATTACTTTTTCTTCAAAGAGTAGGTATTGAATGGCTGATAATTCTGAAATCAAATCAGAATCTTCATGGGAAAAGTCGATTTTTACATCAAGAATTCCACTGCGTTTAGTGCCCACACGCCAGAATACTCGGCTCGTTTGGTCATCTAGTTTTTCAGAAAGAGTGGTTAGAATCATCATAGTCTTATCTCCGGTATTTAAGATCCCTTCCGGCATCGCCGTAAGGACCTCATTTAGTTAATATTCATACTTACTTTATCATGCTTTTTGAAAACGCAACCCCTCCCCTCCACTTTCACATGTGAAAGTCTAAGTAGAAATCCAGCTAGTACGCCCAACTGTCAAAATCTGTATGGGTGAGAATTTCACCGTCTTTGGCCGGACGAACATAAACACTTCCATAACCCCCTTCTGTTCCAATCGCGTAACACGCAATAGAAAATGCAATTTGAGGGTTAGGTATAGTGGCAACTATTTCTTCATTGATTGTTACGACAGAACAATGACCCGTGTACGAATCTGGCAACTCAGAAATTGCGGTTGCTGCATCGAGCGTTTCACTTCCATCCGATATCAGAATGCTCATATTTAGCTACCAAACTGTACTAAAATCCAAAGAAACTACCACCACCAGCAAGTCCTGCCGAATCGCCAACAACAGCAGCATAAATGGCAGCAGCTATTGCCGCAACGATGACAAACTTAACGATGGCAAAGCCAAAAGAGAACAGCCTCCATATTAAAAAGAACCCAATCACAGCAGCAATCCAGCGCCAATCAAAGGGTATATCACCTAAAGAACTATCAAGGGCTCTCTGAACTTCATATAGCCAGCCGTTTATCATATCCATAAGATCAATCTCCAGAGCATCATGCTCTTAGTGTACCGACATGACATTTTTTTAAGAGATGAGAACTTGCCCTTTTTTGTGCAAATTGAGGGACATGACAAAGAGCTACTTAGTAAAAGAGTGATCTGCTTTAGGATGGCAATCCTATTTGTGGTAAGTTGTGTTAAATTATCTACCACAATTCTATTTTGTGGTATCATTGATAACACAATTTACCAAAGGAGCACGACAATGGATATCTGGCACTATCCTCGTACACAGCTTGCTACGTTTATCCTTAACGGGATGGACAAAGGTCTTCTTCAACGTGTTTCAATCTTCGCTCCACGTAAGCGAGGAAAAACTCAATTCATTCAAAAAGATATCATTCCTATGGCTCGTGAACTTGGTGTCTTACCTATCTATGTAGATTTTTGGATGCAAAAAGACGACCCAGAAGGCATCTTCATTAAATCCGTCATTGATGCTTGTGAAAGGAATGAAGGATTTCTACATAAGCTTGGCAAAGCTCTCAACTTCAAAAAGTTAGGTTTTAGTGCAGCTGGTGGCAAAGTTGAAGTAGAGCGTTCTCAGGGAGAACTGAGAGCTGACTTGTTCGCTGTATTTCAACGCTTAAACGAGCTGGATATGCCTGTTTTACTGTTGCTTGACGAAGTTCAACATTTGGCTACTCGCAAAGAATTTGACTCGTTTACGGCAGCTCTACGCAGTTTTGTAGTGAACAGAGAGGATAACAACGTCAAATGCATCTTCACAGGTTCAAGTAGAGAGGGGTTAAGTCGCTTATTCAAAGACAACAAGGCTCCATTCTACAACTCCAGCCAAACCCAGATATTTGAAGAGCTGGATATGGATTTCGTTGAATTCGAGTTGGCCGCATTCAAAAATGTCACTGGTGGTGTCGAACTCGACAAACACAAAGCCCTAGAAATCTTAATCAAACAAAATCGCGCTCCCGCTCGGTTTGTTGAAATGTTAAAGAATATGGCCCTGAACATGGTTCATGACCTAGATATTGGTGTCCATCGTTATGACGTTGATCGTATCGAGTCAGAGGACCACTTTTCAAAAACATACGAACAACTGAAACCTATCGAAGTGGCGATCCTAAAGCTTGTTGCTGCCAATGAGTCAAAAGGTCTTTATACCAAAGCAGGACTAGACAAAGTAAAAGCTTTCACTGGCGACCCAGAAACAGACGTTACAAAATGGTCGGTGAAAAATGCAGTCACACGATTGAAGTCGCTTGAGCTAATTTACAGCCCAGAGCGTGGGAAGTTGGAAATTGAGAACCACGATTTTCGTGATTATATTCTTGAAAAATAAGTGCCTTTCGGCATGTTAAGACTATTAGCCCATGCTTCATGCGTGGGTTTTGTTTATGAGTTGTACTTCTATATTCTCAAACCCCATGTCTCTAACCTGATTTACCAGGATATCAAGCCTCCACACTCTCAAGTCACTGGTTCTTCCATGTCTAATTGCATACGCGATTCCTTTACCACTATCAATCCCAACCAAATGAAACTTGTTAGGATGCAGTTTAGATTCCTGCGCAATTAGTTTGGTCATTGTTCGAGTCTCCGCGAGACGGCGGAACTCACCTTCTTTTACTTGATGAAAAACGACTCCAGACATACATATCACCATTATGTTGACTACATATGCTCATTATGTCGATTTAAAGGGGGAAATCAAAGAGGTTTTATTGCTGGGGCACGATAAGTAATAAGCTGAGGTTCGAAGCAGAAACGCCATCAGCCAGGTCAGTGATGTAATTTTGCACAAACTTTAACTAATTGTCCAAAGTCTCAAACACATCCCCCAGCAATATAGCACAATTAGTTCAACTGACAATATTAGCCCCTACCAGTTGAAGCGTGTCAGTGAGGGAACCACCACTAGCATCAAGCCCTAAGCGGTCAACGGTTTCACTACTAACAAGAGCTTGTACAACATTGGCAAAGTCGCGTGAGCTTAATTGTTCAATACTAAGCTTTGTCTTACAGCTACTTTCCACTGCGGCCTTGTATTGAATGGTGTATTTCGCGTTAACTGGGGCCATAGAGTGCATCGCCATTAGATACGCATCAACTTCTGTTTTAGGGAAAACATCCGCTTGAGCTGAAAATGCAGTTAACGTCGCTAGCAGTAGTCCAATTTTCTTCATCATTCTTGTTCCTGTTACATTGTTCAAAGTGGCATTATTTACTCGACTGATTTTCAAGCTAAATATTACATTCAGTCAAGCACTTATCACTTTTCGAACATGGGTAGTAATTCCTGAACGCTTTTTTCACAAGCGGCTTGTCTACGGCCACTTTCGTAAAAGTAAGCCCATAGACTTTGTGGCATCCCCTCAAGAAACTCGATAGGAAAAGGATTAGGTGTTTTAGCCCAATAGTTTTGCTTCTGGTCAGAATAACCTTGTCGTTGCGCATCTTGCTGAAATAACGTGTACAACGCTTTTAGTTCATCATCATTATAGAAACAATGATAATTACCACCAACTAGTTGGTTAGTCCCTAGTTCTATCCATAGAGGATACCGGGAAGAACTACCGAAACAAATTAACTGATACTGTGGCTTCGATTGTCTTACCTCATCTTCACAAAGCTCTACTTTGCTGGTGGTAAATGTGTCTTTCCCTATTAAAAATGGATTGTATTGATACTGACTAGCCATTTTATCTCCTTGATATTCATATTCGCGCTGGGTTTGCCCGGTTCCGGCATCCACCTCGGCCAATAACTCGCCATCGAGGCCGTAAACATAGAGCACATCTACGCCACCAGCTGGCTTAACCCGCCTTATGTTCCAGCGAAGAACCTCATCACTTCCGCTGGGTAATGGAATAGGTGCCCACCCTTGTCGAAGAACAAGAACCAAATAGAAGCTGCCACACAGAGTACCCCCGCAAGAATCATTTCTATTGATGTTCTCGAATAAATAGTAAGCCTGCTCCTATTATCGAATTTAATCACCCTGTGTTTAAATAAAGCCACACACCCAACATATATACATCTTATCCCTGTAGGAAACGCAATAAACACAACGCCAACCGTCATAAATGTATATAAAAACATATCTACCCAGTTATTGATTTCCATAAGCTGTCCCCAAAGCCGCGCTAATAAATCGCCATCTAGGCCATAAAGATAGAGCACATCCACGCCACCAGCGTCACCCGCCTTATGTTCCAGCGAAGAACCTCATCACTTCCGCTGGGTAATGGAATAGGTGCCCACCTTTGTCGAAGAACAAGAACCAAATAGAGAACGCGATTGCAAAAACTCCCACACCTACAATCTCAAAAACATTCTTGCCAAGACGATAAATGTCTGTCCCTTTGTCATACTTGATTTTTTTATGCTTTATCACACCTGCGATACCCACATAAGTAAAATTTATTCCCAACGGAATAAGAACCACAATTACCCCTATGAAGTAGGCTGTATATAGGTAAAAATCTACCCAATTATTGATTTCCAAAAGCTGCTCCTCTTACCGCCCACCTCGCTTAGCGAAATACCCTAGCTTTTTCAGGCCAGGCAGATATTTTCTTTTAAACATCAGCGCTCCTGGAACAATGGATAATGCGTAGCAGACAAAAAAGTAGACGAAGTATATGTCGTCGGCTTTAACCATGTTACGAAATTCGCTTGTGAAATCTGCGCTCCAAAACAATGGCGATACAAGAAGTGCAGCAAAAAATAAGTATGCCGACCCTCCTCCTATCACCCTAACTACCTTTGCAGATCTTCCTGTCATAGAAAGGATACCGGCATAAGCAATAAATCCAGCGACAAACACCAGCGAGTACGTCAAAAAAAAGCGCGGTATTAAGCCAGATCATTTCCTGGCACCATTCTTTTTCTGTCTGATGAATTGGAATAGAGCTTGGATTCCACCAACTCCGCCCATGACAGCCCCTATAATAAAAAACGCCCAAAAAACCATTTCGTACTTAGATTCGTTCTCATATAGCTCAAATATCTGCGCAAGCCATTGCGCGATAAATCCTCCAATTGACCCAATCCCCACTCCTATAAGAAAGATGGGAACAACAAATATCAAAATGAATGTTGTAATGCTTCTATTTTTCATAGCTGAAACCCTTATGGTAGATTGGCAATCACATTACTTGCTACGTTCCCGGATGTAACACCCAGCGCGACCCATTAGGCCATAAAGATAGAGCACATCTACACCACCAGCAGGCTTAACCCGCTGGTGGGCCAGTCAGCTAAAGAGAAATCCGACACCAACACTTACCAATATCAAACTGCCGTTGGAACAATGCCAGAGCCTGAACCACACCATCAACTGCCTAAAAAAAATGTCATTACTTCCATTGGATAGAGAAATAAATTTCCGCCTTTAGCAAAAAACAAATACCAAACAGAAAAAATAGCGGAACCCCCCCCAGCAATACATACTTCAAGTACGTTTCTTGCAAAGAAATACTTGTAGTGCTTTCTTTCATATTTAGGTAGTCTCATTTTTATTAGGTTCTTCAATGTTAACCAAAGAAAAATAGCCCCTACAGGTAGGATAATCACCACCACCCCAAAAAAATAAATTGTGTATATAATAAAATCGAACCAACTATTGATTTCCATAAACAGTCCCCAAAGCCGCGCCAATAACTCGCCATCTAGGCCATAAAGATAGAGCACATCCACGCCACCAGCAGGCTTAACCCCGCTGGTGGGCCAGTCAGCCAAAGAAAAATCCGACACCAACACTTCCCAATAAAAGAAGAGAAAAAACAAACTGAAACAAGGTTATCTTGTTCCGGAGATAGTTATTTACAAGCAAAGGAATTGGTGTCACAACCAAAATAAACACGCCTGCTTTAGCTATCAGGGACATTATATCCCCAACTCCATTGTTAACCTCGTTAACATAGAGCAATGCACCAATAGCAAAGACAACAATCAAAGCTATCAGGCTATATGCACCAAATATCACAATCTTCTGAAAAAACTTTTCACTATTCACCTGAACACCCACATTTATCTTTTGATCCAAACGATGCCGCAATCCCACCAGTGACACCACCCGCTACAACACTTCCTGTTATTGCCCTGCCATCAGCATTGAAGACCTCTTGTGTTTTTTTGTGCTTATACAGGAACAATGTGTACCATCTGCGCTCTGTCACAGTAATGTATTTACTTGGGAACAAGGATTTACCTAAGACTTGTCCGGCCTTACCAGATAGCGCAGCTATTCCGCCAGCCATCCCCATACTTGAGTAGCTAAACTCATCTCCAACGAAATATTGCTCTGCAACATTACCCGCTAAAGCAATTAAGGCTCCGTCGATTACAGATGCTCCAGAGCTAATCGCACCAGCACCAGCACCTATAGCGATAGAAGCTAGATATTCAGCTCCTGAAATACTTCCACATTTATATTTTTCCCAGTAACTAAAAGCAGAAACCCCTCCACCAGCAATAAATCCCGCTAACTGTGGAACAAACTGCCCGGTGGGATCACTCCATACCAAAGGATTTCCACGCACATACCCATAGGTATCCATTCCATCGAACAAGCCAAGGCGGTCTGATTGCAGGTAACGCCCCAGAGACGGGTCATAGTACCGATGCCAGTTGTAGTGAAGCCCAGTCTCTGCGTCGTAATACTGGCCGGGGAAACGTAAGTTGAATTTGATTTGTTCTGTCGTGACAGTCGCTTTGCCGAACGGAGAGTAACTGGCTTTCCATACCGTGGCCCCTGTTTCATCGGTCAATGCTTGCGGCGTACCCAAATGATCGTTATGGACGTGATAAACAGTGCCATCCACCAGGTAAGCCACCAGCTGGCCGTCAAGCCAAACATATTCGCGCTGGGTTTGCCCGGTTCCGGCATCCACCTCAGCCAATAACTCGCCATCGAGGCCGTAAACATAAAGCACATCCACACCACCAGCGTAACCTGCCTTATGTTCCAGCGAAGAACCTCATCACTTCCGGAAGGTAATGTAAGAGGTGGCCACCTTTATCGAAGAACAGAAACCAAATAGAAGCTCCAATACAGAAAATACCTAAAAGAACTAGCTCTATAGATGTGTTTGCATACACTGACACATTGCTATCTTTTTTGAATTTCACAATCTTGTATTTAAATAGTGCAACAAGACCTACATAAAGGCATCTTATCCCTAATGGAATTGCTATAAGCAACCCACCTAAAGTCATGAATGTGTACAAAACAAAGTCAAGCCAATTATTGATTTCCAATTGTTGTTCCCCCAGCAGAACCTATAGCCGAACCATACGATTCGTAGTTAAAACTAACCCTTTTTTCAAATCCACCCCGATTATGTCTCGTGGTCTCAAAATATTTTTGCCTAATATTCCCCCTCCAAAACCAACTGCTCCACCAAACGAGCCAAGAATTGCACTTCTTCCTACCTGATATAAATCAAGGCTCTTTTGATACCTTTGATCACAACCAGAAGACTTTTCAGTTAACTGAATATACATATTGCCAATAGCGCCTGATGATGCACCAAAAAATACAGCTCTCCTTAGAGTGCTTCCAAACCCTCCAAGTGTCCCCGTAGCACCAGCCACAAGAAGTCGCCCCGCATCAAACGAACCAGTTTGATATTGTCTGTATCCTTCAAAGCCTATGTTAACCATTGCCCCAATAATTTGCGGAACCCATAAACCAGTAGGATCGGTGTAAATAGCAGGATTATTCAATGCATAGGCATAGGTGTTAATCCCACCAGCCAGCCCTATTGGGTCACTGGTGATATACATCCCTGTATTCGGGTCATAGTAGCGATGCCAGTTGTAGTGAAGCCCAGTCTCAGCGTCGTAATATTGGCCGGGGAAACGTAAGTTGAACTTGATTTGTTCTGTCGTGACAGTCGCTTTGCCGAACGGAGAGTAACTGGCTTTCCATACCGTGGCTCCGGTCTCATCGGTCAATGCTTGCGGCGTACCCAAATGATCGTTATGGACGTGGTAGACGGTGCCATCGACTAGGTAAGCCACCAGCTGGCCGTCAAGCCAAACATATTCGCGCTGGGTTTGCCCGGTTCCGGCATCCACCTCAGCCAATAACTCGCCATCGAGGCCGTAAACATAAAGCACATCCACGCCACCAGCTGACTTCCTCACTCGTTGATGAGCACTGTTATAGTGATAGATTGATGTTTCGCCATTGACCGTAGCCTCAGTCAATCTATTGAAAGCATCATAGACAAAGACATCCGTTCCTCGGCCAATCGTGTTTCCGTTTGCATCATAGCTGTAGGTGATCGAGCCAATACTTGTTTTGGTTAGGCGATTGCTATTGAACACAATGCTGTACGAATCTTTCACGCCGTCGCGGTAGATAGCCGTCCGGTTGCCGTTGTAGTTGTAGGTGTACTCTCGGGTCCCGTAACCACCAGTAGCCTCAATCAAGCGGCTCAGCTTGTCGTAATTGAAAGTTTGGCTATAGCTACTATCCATTAAGTCTGTAATTGAATCGACATTGCTATTGGCCGTATAGAGATAACTGCGGTGCATTGCACCAGCAACCTGTACAGACTCCAATTGATAGTTCATGTCGTAATGGCGCTCTTCCCAAAGCCCATTTCCATGAGTCAGATCAGTTACAGGCCCAAAAGGTTTCCGTACCAAGTCAGAGACTAATGTTCTGCTGTTAACACCATTCTTCAATGTAACGCCAATGACCTCACCAGCTACATTTCGCTGATATACCGCTTTGCGGCCACTCGGGTACTCGATACTCACCAACTGCCCTGCACCATCATAGGTGTAATTGGTTAACAAGGTGCGGCCATCCACAATTAGTTCTTGGCTGGCTATCTCACCACTGGCTGTGTAACTGTATTTTGATACGCCAGAAGCGTCTGTAATGGAAGTAAGCTGCCCTACCCCATACAGCGCTTCTGGCTCATCGTAGCGGAATGTCACACTAGCATTAGGTTGACCATCCACAGTGATTGAAGAAAGGCGATTAAGCGCGTCGTAGTGATAAGTGAAAACCTGACCTTTGGCATCTGTTTTACCGATCAGGTTTCCAGCCTTGTCATAAGTGTAATGAGCCGTGCCTGTGTCTGGGCTTTGTACTGAGAGAACATCGCCATATCCGTTGTATGAATAGTAAGTTCTCCGCCCTCTTGGATCAGTGACTCTCGTTACTAAGGCATTATCGTTATACTGCATTGCAGTGGCGCGGTTAACAGGGTCAATTGATTGGAGCAGGTTGCTAAAACCATCATAGCGGTAGGCATAAGCATTTCCAGAAGGATCAACTTTGCCAGTCAGGTTGGCTGTCTTGTCATAGGAATAGGTATAAACATTGCCCGTTCCATTTGTTGTTGACGAAAGCCAACCATTCAAAGTGTAACTATGCAGTTGCTTCCAGTGAGCAATACCACTGTTATCTTTCAGCTCAACTTGCTCAATATTTCCTAGTAAATCTCGATTAATGCTTTGTCTATTTCCATTTGCATCAATCACGGCCATAAGCTGCTGAGCTGCATCGTACTCATAAGTGAAAGTGCTGTTGGTTGGTAAGGTGATAGATACCAAGAGTCCTGATTCATCGTAAGAGCACAATGTAGTTCCGTCTGGACCAGTAGAAGAAATCAATTGACCTAACGTGTTGTAGTTAAGCGAGTAGCTTACTCCATTGGCATCTGTGACGCTCTGAGCCCTTCCATGAGCATCGTAATTGTCAAATGACACTACGTGCCCAAGAGAGTTGATAACTCGGCTTAGGTTGGCTTGAGCGTCGTATTCAAAGCGCGTTACATCATCAACATCCACCCGAGGACCATCCACTGATTTCAGTTGTCCAGGAACACCGAGAGAGTCTGGATAATATTCAAATGTCCACTGCCTGACATCTGAGTTGGTTCGGTCAATCAATTTAAGCGTTAACAGCCGCTGGTGGTCGTCATAGGTAAATTCTTGGACCAAGTATGACGATGTAATTTTGGTTGGTTTTGGGAACTCTGAATGCCATTGTGTTGTGATCGTATCACCAGTCGAGCTTGTCCTCGAAATTTCAAGTCCTCTTTGGTCATATTGGTAAGAGAATGATTGGCCTTCTTCATTGATAATAGACTTCAACTCACCGTTGGCATCGTAGCCAAACGACTTCGTACCACCAGCAAAACCAGTACATGCAGCACCCTGTATACTGTCAGGCTTTAGTTTTCCGTTATAACGACTAAACAGATAATGTTGTTCGTGACCTAGAGCATTCGTTACCGTAACCGAGCCATCAGGGTTGTATGTAACACTTGTCCTATCAACACCACTGCTATGTTCGCTAAGAACAGCGCGACCCGAAGGATCATAAGACCACGTAGCAAATCTGCTTCCCTTTTCATCCGTAAGGCCAGTCAAAAGGCTTGGGTTTAAACTGTCTTCATAGTGGTAACGTCGCTGATTGGCATCCGGTTTATGCACTGCAACTAACAATTCATTCGAATAATCGTAAGAGAAGATTTGTCCAGCAGGGTCGATCATCTTTATGATCTTCCCTTGATCATAACTAAACCTTAAAGTCCGGCCAAAACTGTCAGAAACAGAGTCTAACTTACCGTTGGTATAATTCAGATCCAGCTCATTTCCCGATGGATGAACAATACGTATCAACTGACCATTACTATCATATAGTTCGACAACACCATCAGCTCTCTGATATCTCCAACCAGAATCTTTGTATAACCGATCATCACTTTTCCATGTTGTCATCCAAACCGCATTTGTCCGGTAGAATGCTAACTCTTTCCCATCTGGCCGATGCAAGACAACCATATTCTCTCCGTGACTTTCTTTGTCAAAAATCACTTTGTTTGAATAGTTGTGGCTCCATCCAATACCAACATCGCTTTGTTTACCACTCAACGCTAACTGGCTGTTGTAATGTCTTGTGAATACAAGAGGCTCCATACCAGCGCTTACATAATCGGTTTCTTGCTGATATTTATTACCAGTAGCTAGGTTGATAGGGTTTCCAACGCACAATTCTGTCTCTGGTTTACCAAGATCTCTATTGAGAAGTGGAGAATCAGTCATCTCCCCAGGAATTATGAATTTTGTCAGTGTAGTTCCAGAGAGAGCTCCAAAGTAACAAGTGTCAGGGTCATAACTACCTGGAGCATCACTACGATGCATACACAGCCATGAGATTAGTCTTCCATCACTATACGTTTCACTCGGGTATAGCTTTTCACTCACATAGCTGTGTGTGCTTGCGAGCTCGTTAATTCTATAGTCCCTTAAAAATTCATGCGCTTGCTCTGGGAGATCAAATCTCATTGCATCAATTTCTGAACTACCACTGGCATTGATACGCCACTGAGCAGAAACAGCACTAGGAACTATAAGTGCTAACAAACAAGCTCTTGCAATTAAGTTAGTATGAAAATGATCCACTGGTTTCTAAAGTCCATTAATTACCTTCTACACGGACTCTATTATCAACTTAATCAAAGAGATTAACTTCATGCTTAACTGCCCTATACGGGCGCATACAGACATGAAACAATGGCTAATATGGAAGCGGGTTTTAATTGAATCGCTCGACTTTGTTTTACTGCTCATAGCAGTGAAACGAAGTTGAGTGATCAGCGAAGCCGCATCAGCGGTGAACGCTACTGATCATATATAGATCCATAGGATCATAAGATCATGCAGCGTGTTAGGTAGCTTAATATCAGGAAATTTCCTAACTTTAAGCTTTGTTTCTGTAAGCTAAAGCTTAATATTAGGAAATTGAAGCTTAATATTAGGAAGTTCATCTCTATCACATAGCTTAATATTAGGAAACACACCTATATCTAAGCTTAAAATGAGGAAACGCCTTAATCCGTATATATAGCTTAATTTTAGGAAAAAGGCGTTAAGCAATAGCTTAATTTAAGGAATTGGATTACTTGGAGGACTTACCAGTACGAAGTTCGGAGAGCTCTGATGCCATGCCACCACCAAATGGGCCATGACTGGTTTGTTGGGCCAAGCGCTTCGATTCCTCAGATAGAAGGGAGTCATCTCTGTGTATCAATCCTGGCTCTTCTGAAAGACGCGATAACCGTCTTTTAACTGGTTTATCTGCTCCTGGCTTTTTCTCATTATCACTATCACCGTCTAATTGATCATTTCTAAGTTGGATAACGACTTCTTGATCAACGTGCAATAGTGAATTGTTACTCCAGTGCAGCCTTATCGGTTTTCTCCACTGCTGGTCAAAAGGCACATAGTTAGCTTTGATATGACGCAAACGAGTCTCTTGTACCGTTCCATCTTTCTTGTCTATCAACTGATCTAAATACAGATGAAGTTTTGACTTTGAGAGAGTGGAAGATAAACCAGAGCCAGAGACGCTGTTGATTATCTCCTTTCCTCTGCTCACATCTTTTGTCGGATGGTGAACAACAAGAACCGCGACATTCGCTTCATTGGCAAGCCTCTCCAAAGCAATTCTGATGTAATAGTCATCATCTACTACGTCAGCTGAGCCAATTGCATCACGCAATGTATCTATAACTACCAAGTCGTACCCTTTGGCCGTGGCAATAAGTTTTTCCAGTGCACTGGATGCTTCTTCCCACTCTTTAGTATGTTTAGATGAGCCTGAACTACAAATTGGATCAGAATGCTTGTATATCCCAATGCTCGATTTTAATCGGTCTTTGATGCTGGTGGAGAACTCAGTCAAATGTGCTTTGATACGCGGAAGTGTTCCGGGCAAGGAATCTTCGATCGGCCATATCAAAGTTCTAAGCACTTTGTTTTCCTCATCCCGTACACCAATTAATGGGTACTCTGGCAAAGCCATCTCATAAGCTATTGATAAAGACAAATAGCTCTTACCAGAATCAGGTGGAGCGATCAGAAATCCGACACTGCCTCGAAACAAACCTTTCAAAATCTGTTCTTTGTTGGAATTGGCTAAACTTTCATTAATGTCTTCTTCGCTTAGAGCGATAACATCCTCATTGTGGAGTGTTGTTGTCATGTCGTTACCTCTTCTTTCTCTTCATCGCCCAGGTACAACAGCATAATATCTTGCTTACCATCGTCACGTACTTTCTCTTGGAGTAGCAATCGGAAATCTCGCAATAACACATCCTTTTTCAAAATGACTTCGGCCATAGTGTTATTGATATGGCGACTCAGATGCTGTTTAGACACTCTAACCTTGTTGGCATAGTAATCTTTAATAAGGTGACTCAGATACTTACCATGTACATATTCACGCTTATGAGCATCAATATATTTACAGAAGTCAGTAACAGCATGTTTGCCCGTTAGCTGCGGGTAGACTTTTAAAAAACGTTTCCGGCTAATAGCTCCCTCTTGTCGCAAAGACGCAGTGAAAGTCTTATGCACTCCAACTATGAAGTGAGTGATCGTATCTGCCCTGATAGATCCTTTATTTTTAATCCCATCCAGAACCAGCAATGGAATGTAGTTGCTGTCCACCAGCTTCATTCGCGTGTGGTAGTGAGGTAGCGTTTCACCATCCTTCTCGTAATCCAAGACCAGTAACATTTGTGATAGCCTTTGAAGTCTTGTCATTACTGTGTTCTTGTTGGCCTTTTGATTTTTCAGGTTCAAGAACTCAAACAGTGTTGTGAAGTCACAAAGGAAGTAGTCGTATACCCCACTAAACATTTTTGTATCGAGAAGGTTGTGGTATTGGTGTGACAACTTATCCAGTTCGACATTAATCTGCGCGAGCTCAATAGCCTGGCGAAGCGTTAAGCCAGATAGGTCTACGTACATCCCCCCTACACTAACGATCCCTTCCAGTAGATGTCTGTCATCGGCCAAGCAGACAGCACTGTATACGTCGATTCTAACGGCATCGAATTCACGTTTATTAGTCCCCTTCTTCCAGTATGGCTTTGACAAGCTGGTGGATAGAAGAGGCTTTTGTGCCAGTAGCTGTTGCTCAAGTTCAGCCTTGTTACCACTGATCCTTGTAATTAAGTCTCGCGGAATTCTACCTGGCAAAAAGATGCAATCCATTAACGTAGTAGTCGATGGCCTGCTGCCAAATGCCTCGTTGACTATCTCAGCAGGGAAATACCCTTCTAAATTGTCTGTGTTACTACTCATTTTTTAATACCGTAATGTTTTTTTGAAGCATACCACATACCTTAAAAAGAGGAAAACAAGCCAAATAGATGTGATTTATACCTTAAAAAAGGACAATAGAACGCTTTACATTTCACGTTATAGCTTAATTTTAGGAAATGTTCGACCATACCTTAATTTTAGGAAAAGCCAGATCACGCTCTTAGGCATTGCTACATAAGACTTTCACATGTGAAAGTGGGCTAAGCGTGTTTCTGGGTCACGGTTGCATTTTTTAATTCCATGATATTATGGAAGTGTAAGTTGAATTGAATGAGGGCTTGACGGTGATGCCGAGATAGCTTTCCAGAGTCAATTAAGGAGACGAAAAATGAGACACATACTTAACCTAGTTGCTTTAGCAGTGATTCTTCTTGGCGTTGCTATGATTGAAACTAACGATAATCAATGGGGTTTGGCTGTAATCAGCGTAGCGGTTGTTTTCTGGTTGATGCCTCTGCTTAGGCTTGTTCATAAAAATGCAGTAGTAATGGTCGTCTTTTGGTCTGGCGTAGCTTACTTTTCATGGCAGGTTGCCGTAGTTGCTCTTTTGGCGTTTGTTGTTTTTTCGGCCACAGCTTCAATCAAGCGCGTTCCAAATACTCCTGCTATTAAAAAGCAACGGTTTATAGTTAATCCTTCTTCTGGTCTGGTGATGAAGAACAAACACTTTGATATCGCTGGCAATGGATTTGCCATTCTCTAGGAGCCATCCTTGCCTCCTAGAGCCCTTAGCAATCTACTTCCACTGAGCCGAGATTGGCAATCTCAATTCTCGTATGACTTTTCCCGTTTGCACTAACAGCTGATATGAGTATATGAGCTGACAATTCAGCTGACTCGTCCATAGTTAAGCCTTGCTCAATACAACTCTGAATGAACATTTCCGCAAGCTCTTTCTTTTTAGGGTCCATTCTATTTGTTCTCCGTGATAGTAATTGCCATAGTTAGATGCTGATTTTCGCTCTCTGGCGCACCTTTTTTAAAAGGAATGATATAGCCGGATTCTGGAAAACCTTCGGCTACCGTGTAAACAGTATCGCTCCCCTCTTCTGTTGGCTTTTGGGCAAATAAAGCTAAAGCTTGCCCTTGATGCTCTTCGTTTAGTAGCCAGAAGGATTGGTTTTCATGTGTGTGTAGCTCTCCATTTGGATGACGCACAAGATATTGTTCAGAGCCATATGCGTCACGCTTCTCTCGTACTTGAACGATATAACCAACAGCATGGTCGAAATCATACTCACTACACATATGTACGACAGGCCCTTTGCTGAACCTGTCGAACATCCTGGTTATTGCACCAACGGCTTAGTCCTGCTTTATCACATTGCTCTGGCATTCTTGCTATCCCAGATTTTTTTGATGTTGCAGAGTATTGAAACGCAACTTGCTTTTAACCAAGCAAAATGTGGCACCTAAGATGGTGCTTGCGGCTAAATAAGCAACGGAGATAAGCGTGATGCGATCCCAATCTAAAGGTGAAGTAGAACCAGTAAAATGGGTTACAGCAGCAAACTCCAGAGCCAGGACTAAAATACAAAGCATGGATACAACCAGTGTGCTTGGTGTGTTTGAAGGTTTGTTCATAATGTACTCTCCAGTAATCACGAGTTTATTTAACACTTCGACCGACACAGGCCAAAGCAGGATTCATCCAAAAGCCAGCAAACGAGCTAAACAACTCAGCTTGTGTTCGCACGTACTCTAAAATTAAGTCACATGCAACCCAACGTCGCCCCGCTCTCTCCGCTGCCAGTCCGGTTTTATTGCTACCAGAAAAGAGATCAACCACCAGCTCATCTTCATTGGTTAGGAACTCAATAGCGAATGATGGAATGTCTGTAGGAAACATTGCAGGGTGTGGTGGTAAACCCAATTCCTTGGCTATCTTCCTTACTGCTGATGTATCAGCACAACGATGACCTCGTTGGATTATGTTTTTAGGGATCTTGCCTTGCGTTTTATTGGAAAAGGCATTCCCTCTTAATCGGTAAGCACCATCACCGTAAGTAGCGATACGACTATCGCCCCCTTGTTCGAGTAATTTCTTATGTTGCTCAGTGTGCTCTACCAAAACTCTTCGGTTATCAGAGCGAACTCGGTCTGGATCGTTCGTAAACCAGTAAACAGGTTCCCACGCGGAACAAAGCTGCATACGGTTAACGCAAGCCCATTGGGTTGGAGCTGGTGGCTTGGATGTGTTTATCCAGGGCCAACGGTCCATTAATGAAAGCCCTAATCGATCATTTAGAGCTAAGACCATACGTTCAAGGTAAGTTGAACGCGAAGGGCGTTTACTTTCAAAAATGTCGTTACTCACGTTGAGTACCACAGAACCCCCTGGCACCAAGTTTTCTACAATTGGTTCCAAAGACTCGGTGATAAAGTCCACCCATGCCTGTTCACTAACATTCCCATACCCGCGCTCGATTTTTAAAGGATACGGAGGGGATGTCACACAAAGGTGGATCGGTTCTCCAAGCTCTGTGAATACCTTTTTGCTATTTCCCCAAATAGCGATGCCTAGATTTGTTGAATATGCGACAAGCTTTACTTCGCCCATTGCTTCATGAAGCCCTTTTTTATTTTTGTTTGCCAGCTTCTATACGCCACGCTCACCGTCCACTTTTTGGATGATATTCATGGACTTTAATGTTTGCTGAAACCAACGAATTTTTCTTTTGATAGGGCTGTGTTGTGCCTTGGCTTTGCCGATTTCGGCTTTAGTATTGATTTCAGCCTCTGATAGCCCGGCTATACTTGCTACCTTCGCATATAGCTCGGCATTGGTCATTGGACCATCAGCTTGTGCATAAGCTTCTTCCACATGGAAAAGCTCCAGCTGCCCCTGCATGTTTGGTTTCATTTATGCTCCAGACCAATATTAATAATTCATAGAATCATTTTATAGTTCTTTAAATGAAATGGCAATATCTAAATCCTGTAGAGATGTCGGTATATCTCTTCGATGGAATTGAACTAATTGGATAATGGGAGCTCTTTAAAGTGATTCATTGTTGAGTTTATGGCGACTTAGCTAGGGTAACGTTTTGTAAAATATGAGATTCCTGCCAACTTATGCCACAGACTTTCACATGTGAAAGTGCGAGTTGGATCTTCTTTATCTATAATGAGATCCTTGCGATGTTCTGACAGAACATTTTATGTTCATTGATAAGATCTACTATATTAACTATTACTTATCGTGAACCTTTGAAAGCAACTTATTTATTGGGTAAATATTAGTGTTTAAATTAAATACACTGCACGAAGCTGTGCCTGGCGTGGATCTAGATAGCCTGCCAGACATTAAAGCAGTAATAGGCCAAGCAGAACCGCTTGAAGCAAGTATGATGACGGTAATTGCATATCGTGAAATGCATAACGCCAACATTTTGAACCTTAGTGAGCGAGAGCGATTTTTTTTGAGTATGTCTTTGATGAAATGCTTTGTGGAGAAAGGGCTTCTATCGTCAGGTGATATGATGAAGTACCGACTTTCACATGTGAAAGTCGGCTGAGGATTTAGTGGATTTGTGTCGGTTGCTGGCACATTGGACAAACGTTACCGCGATAGTTAGGCAATACCAAAACTCTACTTGCCACGTTAACTAAGATTTTGTAGAGCAACATTCTCGCCGTTACCAAACCAACTGCAAAACACCCACCGTAACCAACAACTCTATTTTGAGCAGCTTTTAAGTACTCTTGCCCTATGAGTTCTTCTGCGTTCTCGTAGTTTGTAAGTTCGGTCATAGTTGTTAGATAGACACCTCTAATCTCTTGGGCAAGGAATGCCGCAACACAAAAGATAATGATGGTACACAGTATTCTTACATGGGTTAAGCGGGATATCCCCGCTTTAAACTCATAGTAGATATTGAATACAAGGGAGAACATAAGAGCAAAAAGTAGTGGCTCTGGAAGCGTCAGCTGGTGGAGGTATATCCGGATCAGGCTGATATAGACAAAAATACCAAATACATTCAAAGCCAATGTGCTTACATCCCTACCCAGTTGGTTGTTAATGGATAGTTTCACTTTTTACGTCTCCATTCCCAAGGTGGCATTCTTTCTGCCTCCGGCAATGCCCATAAGCCTACACCATTCTGTTTTGCCTCTTGCTCGTAAGAAAACAGTTCAGTGCTTTTTGCATACCGCCTGTATACCCATGCGTTACCCGTTTTTACCAGTTGTCCGTTTACCCACAAATCATCGACGTAGATATGACCAACAATGCGGCCATAACGATCAACGTCGGTTTGTTCTACACGAACGACTTTCCCACCCACTATAGAAAGAAGGGCTTGTTTTGCTTTCTTTCCCCAGGGTTGTTTCGACTCGGGTGTGTCGATTTCTGCAAGTCTAATACGGTGTTCTTTTTTACCATCGGTACACTGATAGGTGCCAGTGCATGAGGCATCTGTGAGGACTTTTATAGTGTCACCATCGCTGACTCGTACCACCTTCCCATAAAAGGTTTCAGCCATAATTGGTGCATTAAAAACGAAGTAGAGAAGGGTGGTAGTTAGAATTTTTTTAAGCATGATTAATTCCTTACTGTTGTCCTGATAGAGCATTCCACATTTGTTTGTGTAATGCCGAAATAGCGGTATAGGCCCCTTTCATTTCTGGTCGCTCCAGTTCCTTCAAGAACCAAAGAGACCCTAAGAGAATCGCTAAACATCCACCAGCCAGCATTAGATCATTGAACGTCATGAATAGGCTGTACCCAGACAAGCAGACATTGCACAGCATCCAAATTTTAGTGAAGAGCAATCCAGTTGAGTGATAGGTTACAAGCAAGTACGAAATGAAAGATGCGCATACTAGAACTAAAATTGGACCTCCCAACCACGTCGTCCATGTTTGAGTACCAAGAGGCGAGGGTAGTTCTAGTAACCATACTCCAGCACTCCAAATTACAGCTGATGCCATCATGTAGGCTGCTGCCATTTTTATCATCATTTGTGGTTTCATAACACTCCTTACCTATTCCACTTTCACATGTGAAAGTTGTTTTTAGGTTGTTTTTTCATTTAATTCCGATCCATAGCTGTGACGGATACTGTCATCGTTGAACCAGAAGCCCTTTTTGGATGGGGACTTAGTAGTCTCCAATCAAAAAGGCCCCAATTACTGGGGCCGCTTTCACATGTGAAAGTCAATTTGTGCTGATAGAGATAAATACTGACTTTGTGCCATTTACATCTTTCAGCCATGACATTGCACCATAATCTCCATCGACCATCGCGCTGTACCGTTCCCGCACACCTAGACCACACAAGAGGTCATCAATCGCTGTTGTTGGGTCACAGGATGGACGATATGTTTCTTGCCAATGGATATCTCCAGATTCGATGTATGCCTCTTTGATATGGAAGTACTCGCCATTCCAAGTTGTATATAACTTGTCGTCATTTCCAGAAAACAAACGTGGATATATAGCACCGTTTGAATTGAGCTCTGTGACGTTACTTGCTATGGATTGTTCTAATGTGGCAAACATTAGCTTCTCTGTTCTGATGGTATTGCCAACAACATTGTCGCGTTGACGCCACACAGCATGAACATCTCCATTGGTACTGGTTAAGCTAGCTTGCCCTGCATCGGCACTTATATTGGGAATGCCTGAGATAGGAGAGTAACCATTGTTGTCACTACGCCATGTTACGCCGATTAGGTCAGAAGAACCCGACCCTCGGCTTTCAGACCATAGCGCATAGCTAGTAAGGTTAGTGTTGATAGATGCTAAACCACTCTTGACTCCATCATCATCAATAACGCTGCGTTCCACTACAGGCGTATTGAATGGACCAAGTTTGACGGTATGTTTGGCTAGGACATCATTTTCATCATCAGCGCCCTTTTCGATACTTAGGATTTCAAGTACGCCAGGAGAAGTTTCTACTGAATGTATCGAGATAGCACTTTTAACTTCACCGTCACTGTTTGTTTTTATATTTCTCGAAAGTTCTGTCGTTGCAATGATATTGGCTTTTGTGCCGTCGTTGCTTAACCAGGCTATTGCCAATGCATTTGTATCGGAGCCAAAAATCGGAGTTTGCCAGATAACGATGCTTTGTCCTGACGGGTCAGTGAAGAGAGTGTTGTCGGTGATTTTTACTCGACTTTCCTCATTCGTAGCTGCCGCGTCAGTCATAAGTACATGATCAACTTCTAATGGTGGGGACCATTCTTGTGTTGTTGCGTCGTAATAGGAAACGTTCAGTTTCTGGTTGTTACTATTGTCTCTCTGTACCCATGTAATATAGGCATTACCATGATTTGAAAGGCTCATTTGAACAGAGCTCTTGTAGTGGTTTTCATCGACAATGAATGGTTGCCAGTCTGATCTTAGTATTTCACCAATATCGGCACTTATCTTGACTTTGTTAGGTACATTGCCATTCGCATAGTCTTCGATAGGGGCTACAGAAGCATATAGCTCATCCGGTTTGTCATTGTTGGCTTCTTCGACCCAGGCACTGTATAGAACAGCCGAACCATTTTCGTTTTGTAGCTGGATGACAGGAAGTGTTGCATCTCTTGTTGGAGAGCTCAGTAACACTTCTTTTTGCCATTCTCGCTTAGCGACCGTTGTTGTTTCTGTTGAGTTGTCTTGGTTATTGCTTTCACTACCATTGCCATTGGAAGTAGTTCCAGTGCCTCCACTGGAACCACCACATCCTGCCAACACTGATAGTAGAGCAGCTGCTAAAGCTGTTCTTCTTAACATCAATTACATCCTCTGTTGTTAGTTGTTTTCGGATTCAATCATCATTTTTCGAATGATGGCCGCGATAGCTTGTGATGGCTGTGCCCCACGAATAAGCTGAGTTTTCCCAGTTTGGTTATCTACGATGAAAGTCGCTGGTGTACCTGAAATGCCATTTTCAGTAGCTTGCTTCACATCTGCTGCTATTTTCAGGTCGTAACGGCCAGAAGCTAAACACTCTCGAACTAGGGAAGCATCGGCACCAACACTCTCAATAACTTCTGCCAAATTAGGCACTCCACCACCATTGCCTTGTGATTTGGCAAATACTTCGTCTAAGAACACCCAGAATCCACGGTTGCCTTTTTGTTCAGCAACACATTCCGCTGCTAACGCTTCTTTTTCTGCCGCTGGGTTATGAAAACTCAATGGCAGATGTTTCCATTGCCAGTTGATATTCCCGTTACTTGCATCCACCACTTCTTTTGGTGTGTCGTGGAATTTTTTGCAGAACGGACACTCCAGGTCAGAAAATTCCACCAGCGTGAATCGAGCGTTCAGGTTTCCATATATGCGTTTATCGTCAGGCACTTGTTCGGGAGCTGATTCGTATTTTGCGTATTTAGCCTGAATATCCTGTTCGCGTTTCTGTTGAACGAAATGTTCCAGTGCTTTTTGAACTGCATTGTTAAAGCGCTCTTCTGATTTAAAGCGATAGTCACTTTCTAGTTGAGTAATCTTCGACTGGAGAGAATCGCGCTCTTGAATGAGCAACTCTTTGGTCTGGTAAATTTGATATCCCACTGTAGCGACAGACGCTCCCAAAATTAGGGTCATAGCAGCACCAACGGCCAGTAGCTTTTTCTGCATTGGACTGAATGATTTTTGTTGTTGTGGTGTGGTTTGTTCTGACATTACATTTTGTCCTTAGTAAACTTTTACAGTTGCCAATTCATGAATCAGGGTTGAAGCTTCCATTTTTGCGCGTTGTGTTAAGCGCTTAACGATGTCTTCACTTGGTGAGTAATCAACGAGGTTTGTTTCTTCTATAACATTGCGAGAAATAGAGTGTAGGCTTCCTAAACCATCAATTAACCCAATCTCAAGTGCTTGCTCTCCATTCCAGATCAATCCAGAGAACACTTTTGGATCGGCTTTGAGTCGTTCACCACGGCTCTCTTTTACTCGCTCGATGAACTGCTGGTGGGTTTTCGATAGCACTTCCTTCCAGAAGCTAGTTATCTCTTCTGAAAGAGGGGAGAATGGGTCTAACAAAGCTTTGTTTTCACCAGATGTTATAGCTCGTCTTTCAATACCCAATTTTTCCATGAGCCCGGTAAATCCGAAGCCAGAACTGATGACACCAATAGAGCCAACCATACTTGCTTTGTCCGCATAAATTTTGTCTGCGGCCACGGCGATGTAATAGCCACCAGATGCACCGATATCATCAATTACAGCGATAACTTGTTTTTCTGGGTATTCTGCTTTTTGAGCTTGAATCTCTTCGTATATTCGACCTGCTTGCACAGGGCTTCCACCAGGACTGTTTATTCGTAGAACGACAGCTTTTGCATGGGGATTTTTGAAAGCAGCCTGAATGGAAGGTATTAGATGATCTTCATCTGCAAGTGAACCCGCAGCGATTTCTCCTTTGATATTAATGAATGCAACATGTGGAGTGTCAGCTTTGGATGTCTGCCAAGGTAGTCCTCCTGGATTTGAAGCTACGGTTAGAAATGCAACTATCATAAGGACAAAGCCAAGGGAGCGAATCAACTGAATCCCTCTTCGCCATCTTCTGTCTTTTACCTGTTCCTTATGGAGGGTAAAGACCAGATCTTTAATCATGTCTTTTTCCCATGCTTCTGGTTTATTGTTTTCACTCATGTTTATTCCTTAGTTGTGGTTTGTTTTCGACCTGGGTGAGGTGGAACCAGAAACAGCTCCCATTCTTCCTCGGTTAATTTGTTCTCTTTCGCTAATTCAAGTTTGTCGGCTTGTTTTAACCTCTCTGATAACGTGGATTCCGCTAACCCGAAATTAGTAGCGACTGCCGCAACGGAAGGGTATCCCTTGCCATTTATCACAATTTCAACATCGGCTTTTCGATTAGGGGGAATAGCGTTGAGTACCTTTTCCCAGTCCATATCTGAAAGCTCGTTACATCGTGCCTTTTCCAATAATTCTCGATGTCGAAGTCTCTGGTAGAGAGCCGAGTACGTTAAGTTAGCGGCTTCGGCTAGATGGTTTAACGTGGGGTAGGAATCACCTTTATAGGTGATAGGTTTGTTGGCCGCCTTTGGGCCCTTGTTTGGAGCTGGTGGTTCAGATAAGACTGAGTTCCAGTTCTCATCTGTCATAGTGTTGGTTTGGTAGGCTTTTAATAGCCCTTTATCCCTAATCCTTGAATAGAGAGTCCTTTCTGCTTTACCAGTTTGTTGGGCCAGTTCGGTTAAACTAGCGTAGGGTTTTCCTTTGACGTAAATAGGTGAACTCTTTCTTCGCCTTGCTTTACGTTTTTTAGTCTTTTTTTCTGGGCAAAATGTGCCAGCTTCTCTTTGTTCTATGAAGACAGAGCTAGTTTCTGCGTTGAAGAACTCATCCGCTATTCTATTTTTAAGCTCCGTTGCCCTGGCTATGACGACATCAAGCATTCGATCAACAGCCACAGCATTTGCTGCACTATACGGAACCAGCTTTCCTTCGCGGTTGCGTTTAAGGCTAAGTGCTTCTGCTTCTCGGCAAAGCTCTGTACATTGAATAGCGAAATGTCCGGTATCTTTCATTAGGTATGATGAAATGATGCCGCTCATTTTCCTCGTGAATCTTGAAGTCATATATTGAACATGCCCATCCATCAACTCCTGGCTTTCTATACCAAGCTTTCTGGACAGCTCTTCAATATCTTTTTGTTTATAACGGAAAGCCGAGTGTTTTAAGCTTTGTGCATTACGAATAAGCTCTTGACTCGCGCCATGTCTCTCCAAGTCGGATATTAGGAATGGGGCCAATAGATCCATGCGCACTACACTCCAACTCCAATGACCTTCAAGACAAATAGGCATAGCATTGAATAGAAGGGGGTTAGCAGTAGAGATGCCATGACCATACCGAATACTCGTGCTGGCATTTTTTTAGCGTACATAACCATCCAAGGCATCATTGCACATAAGGCAGCGATCATTGCTCCACCAGCGCCAAGCTCAGGGAAAAGCACTGATTGGATAAGGATAAACAGGCATTGAGCATAGCCAGCTTGATTCAATGGCTTGTTACTAAGGTTTTCTTCACTTTTTTCTGGTGTTTGAGTTCTTTCCACATTTCGCTCCTTACGCCAACTCTGGTTCACCGAAGTATTGACGGTATAAGTCGTGATCATTCGCTAACAGACGCTTGACTGTGCTTTCATCAATCTCATTAATTGCCATGATTAGGATTTGGTCTTTCCCAATCACACTCATATCTACAGTGAACCAAGTGCCTCTGACCGATTTAGCAAGAATTTGTAGGTTCCAAGGCACTTTTATCTCGTTGGCCGCAGTGATGTTTGAAACCTTAACAACCGTTGCATCCTTCCCGAGCCAGCGTTTGTTATCAATGACAAGATCCATATTGTCGAACGCTGATTTGGCTGCTTTTTTGCGGATTTCTATGATGGAGTTTGAGCCTCCATTCTTGGCCGCAAGCCAAAGAACTACCCCTAATGCTGTACAGGCGACGATAGGTTTACCTGCAAGACCAGCAATTACTCCGCCGATAGATATCAGCAACATCATTGCTTTATTGATTCTTGTTAATGGCATAAGCCCTCCTTTGCCATGAGAGTAACGGATAAACAGCAAAAGCTTCTCACGGCAACATGCCCAATAAGGGCAACTGAGAACTCAATGAAACAATCCCTCACACGAACAGGACGTCTTTATTAGTCCTTGCCTAATAGCCTGATATTTGTAGTAGAGAGAGACGACTTTTTTTTCATTCAGTAACTTTGTTCTGATGTAACGAACCTTGTTCTTTCCGTCGGGCTGTGGGACAACCGTTCTAACGTACCCGTAATCGGATACCTCTAAGTTGTATTGATTTTTAAGAATCACTCGGTATACAGATAGCTGGATTACATCCGATTCAAAGATCCTGTTATCTTTCCTTAACTTGGTATCCAGAGGGATAAGGACTTTCTTTTTTGATAAAAAAACCTGATCAACTCTTCCATGCAGAGGTACAGGTAGTGTTGTTGCCACATCTTCTTCACAAAGAAACAGAGTTGCGTTTCTCAACTCTTTTGGCATGTTTTCTTCACTCCACCAGCTGAGCACCTCATGCAAATGCTTTTTCCGCCATAGGTCTACTTTGGCAATTAGAAATGGAGCGACAATCAGTGAAACTAACAACAAGACTATATTCATAAGATACTCTCGATTACTTTATAGTATCATTATATAGCCCCTTAAATATTTGTCACGTAGCCACTTAGGAAGTACTAAGCATTTAGGTTCGGTATGAGGGAAGGGGTAGCGTGAAAGACTTTTAGGGCAGGGAAGAGCCCCGTGTAGAAGGGGCTATTGCAGCTGGTGGAGCACTAGTGAAGCAAAGAGGGGACTTTCACATGTGAAAGTCTACCGTCAGACATCATATCTAAGGTGTCTACATCTAAATTTGAGTCTCTTAGCCCTTTTCCTTCGTAGACGATATCTGGTGTGCAGCTTGATTTAAATACGCCGTGGGGAATATGATCGAAATCCCCAAGCCACATTCTAAGTCTGAGATCAACGATGTAGTCTCCTGGCAATGTAATCCAGCAATGAGGGGTTACTACGTCTCCTGACGACTTTTCTGTTACATAGCCGAACATGCAACAGTGTTCAACGTTGGCTTGTTTCAGAAGATGGCTTACTAGATAAGTCATTCCATCACAGTCAACCTGACAGTCCTCCAACACAAACAGAACTGTTTCTAATTCAGAAAACCATTCCTCATTGATCATTTGAAAGTTCCTTTTTATTTATCTCATTCTCAAAAGGGTACGGCTTTCTTCTTTCCGCCAATTCAATGTCTGCTCCGCACTGTTTACATAACCCCTGTTCCTTTGCACAGCTGTCGCAGACTGCATCAGTAGCAGTTGAGCCGAACTGCATTGTTTCTTCGCAAACACCACAAGGTTTTGATGTTATCGCAGCTCCTCCTATTCGTTGAGAACGAGCGTAATAGCAACATAAACACAAATGCATGGACTCTCGTTTTTCCTTTTCGACGTCAGAGGTAATCCTTTCGGCAAGTTGGAGTATGTGCTGGATTTGTTCTTTAGCTCTTTTGTTTCTATATGAAATTGTTGAGCGTGTAATTTGTTCTTTCTGCTGCTGCATGTCTACCTCCTGAAAAAGGCAATCTCCCTAAGCAAAATGCTTGGGGAGAGCTAATTAGTTCTCTGGGTGTATGAACAATAGAGGTTCGCCATTGTCGAGTAGATAAGGCGTTTTAAATTTAGATTCACCTACCTGTATGTTCCCAGATGCTACGTAAACATAAGCCCAAGAGGGAAGTTTTCCGCTTACAAGTGAATATATTTTGTCGCTTGGGACATGGCTACCTTTGCCGGGAGTAACTCGGAATCGGTTGTAGTAAACACTGTGGTTTGATTCAAAAGCATACGAATCAATTTCATCGACTCCGACAAAGCTAGGGGCCTTTGCTTCGCGGGGCTCAAAGACTTCGGTTGCTATGTAGCAGAGATCCACATTTGTCATGCCTGGTTTGTATATGGGGCAACCGTACTCTTCACTGTGAAAGTAGAACTCTACTTTGCGTTCGGAATTGCCATTTGTTGCTTCATACTCTAATCCCATTTCTTCTAGCGTTGATTCAATGGCCGTTTTCATTTCAGACAAAAGTTTCTCTTGAGCATTTTTGGTGGATGACGCTTCGGACTTTGGCATCCATGCAATTACGCTGTTTCTGGATGCTGTGTCGGGCTGCTCTAAAAGAGAGGTGACAAGCCCCAATCCTAACCCTGATGTTAAATCTAGGTTCGCACCGAAGGAGGAGGTAAACAAAAGAGAGTTTGTCGCAGCGCTGCCTGCAAATTGCAAAGACTCGTAATTCTCTCTTGGGACGTATTTGTCACTTACATCGTACAATCCACCAGCCTGCGCGATGTTATATGCACGACTGTGTGATTCATCGTATGACACTGGTTGGGAAGTTGACGCACAACCAGTCATTATTACCGACATTATTGACACGCCTAAACCTATTAGTTTTCCATTTATCATTACCTAACTCCTAAGTTGTTTTTAGGTTGCTTTTGTGTTCCTTTAGTGAACAATGCAACTTTACCTTATCTATCAAAACACTACCTTAAAGGCACTTTGCTTTTCTTGACGGCATTCAATCTATTTTTATGCATACCCAGCATTCAATCTAAATGTCGTCTTTGGGTTGCTTTTCGATATTTCACATTGAAAAGCCAAGTCCGTTTTCGGTTTGCCTTTTAAGATCATTATATGACCTTATAAAGATGATGCAATACACTAATTCACGGCTGGTTAAAGTAAATGTCAGTACGGTCGATTAAAGAAAATCAGTGTCCTATGCTTTTTATTGGACGCTCAGAATTGGCTTGGAGAGCCTTGTATGGAATTTGTCGTTATTACTTTCTTTGGATTAGCTATATCCACGCTGGTGGTGCAATACACTTCTCGGCGTACTAACGGAACAACGCTAAGTTATTCCCAGTCTTTTAAGGTCGTCTTAATTCGCAGTGGAGTGGCTGTGGGGGCTGGGTTTTTGATTGGTAGATTGTTCTCAGTAGCGATTTCAAAAGGCTTTCTGAATAAGGATGTTTTGATAGAACAACCTCTGGTTGTTGCAGGTATAGTTGCGTTTTGCGGCCTAGCTTCGTTCCTGGCATTTCAGTGGGGTTACTCAAAGATTTCCGGCAAACAGGTCTCTCTGTTGTCAGCTCTCAAGTTCGCAGTCAAAGAGATAGGGTACTTTATGTTACTGCTTGCTGGAGTGTTTGTTCTTTCGTTAGCTCTGTTTGGTATTGTGGAGGTTATGGCGAGTAATGGTTCTGAGTTGTCTATCCGGTCTTGATTCGATGTGTGATGTTATTTCGGTGCTCGGAAACATCACCAAACCGGGTTCTAATTCATTGATTAGCCTCTAGTGCTATTTATCTTCTTTGCTTTCACCAAAGCAGTTCCTATGGACCGAAGGAAACACAACTAGGTAGTACCAAGCATTACATAAATCCTTCGGTATCTTCAAGACATTCATATCTGCATCATTTTTTATGACGTTCATCGTATGGCGATAGTGAGCTGGATACCGCGTTTGCAAAGGTAATAAAGCTCGCAATACTTGAGAATAGAACTTCTGAGCTGGCCGCAAGGCAAGTATACACATTGATTTTCTGGATTAACGTAAGACCAGCAAGTGGTTTCGTTAACTCTAGGACCTGCACTGTTGGAGTCTTTTAGGTTGCTAATTGGTAGAGCTCCCTAATTTGGTTTTGGGGTAGGTTTGATATTGATTCATAGACATAAGGCGCGATCGGTTAACTGATCGGGTCTGTATGTTAATTGGCTTGGTGTGTTCTGGTGCGTCATTTGTGTTTTGTCACGCTATGTTCTGCTGTGACATTGTTAGAGCTCTCGTCTCGTTCGAATTTTACCTGGCAATCATGTTTAGTATCCGATTGGTGATTTGTAGAGGGCAGCGTTGTGTTTGGGGGTAATCACCTAATGGAAGTAAGCCGAGAGGATGTAAGCCATTATTTCGACTCTGACATTAAAACCTTTGCTGTGTCTCAATGCTGCTCTTAACAACGTGCAAATTCTGTGTATCAGTAAGGTTTGTTGTGAGGTGACAAATGATGTTTTTATCCACAGAAAAAGTGGATAAGTTTTGTACTAACACCAATTCCTCTGTGTCTTGTGAGTGCAAATTACCCTTGCTTAACTTGCGTATAAAGCTACTAGTGATAGCAATCCCATAGCGAACGCACCGCTTAAACATAGTTGCAGCACACGACGGCATTTAACTTGTTTGTCTGTCATAAAGCGCTGTGTGGCACTCTCATAGGAGAAGTGAGCAAATTCACCTCGCAATGTATCACTGGTTCCGTTAAAAGCGTTAGAGAGCTTTCTAGGCGCTCTCTCGTTGATCCTTTTACTCACTCGTGATCGTTTGATCATTTTTTCACATTTGCCTAATTTTGCCATTTCAGTGGCTGATACAGAATTCATGTTGGTCTCCTTGGTTCATTGTTCTTATAGTTCAACCTTTCGCTTATCAATAAGTTTTTCGTAGTCATTCAGAAGCCTACGGATCTTCATTAGTACATTTGAGCGTTGTCTTAGCACTGCGTAGTATTCTTCGGTCATTTTTATGGACTTGAACTCATCGTCAGTGGCTTTTTTGAATGCTGACAAGTCGTATTGATTGCCTGTCCCTTTCTTGAGGTATGTTGAATACACTTGGGATTTACCCCCCTTTGGATCTGGCTTGAAACGGTTTAAAAACCATTCGGCAGATAGGCTTCTTCCATTCATTCTTGCCCTAGTTCCGAATCGCCATTGATTATTTTCGTCCTCTTCTTCTCTGGCTATTCTGTTTGATGCCCAATGTACGTCTGCTCTTTTCTTTGCTTCAACGATAAGAACTTTCATCTCTTGCTCTAGTGCGGTTTGTATCTCTAGAACAAAGTCTCTTGATATTGCTTCAATGTCATCAAGGTACAGTTCAGATCTTTCATCCTCATTTTTGGGATCTAACAAAAGATCCCAGTCTATATTTGCCTTCTTACTGGTTTTATCCGTACTCATTTCTTAGGCTCCTGAGCTGGCTTTAGCGTGGCTAATAGCAAAATTCCTAACCAATTCCTATCCAAATACCTATCTATCTGGAGGATTTAACTCTTTTATCCAGATAGATAGGTACTCTCTTACGATAGCTCGTGAATTATTTTTGTCAACGCTCTATCTATCTGGATAATTTGTTACCAATATCCTAGATATTGCAATCTTTATGATTATGTATCGGTTTTATCCAGATAGATATAGGATTTCTACTCATAAATATTTCACTATACACCAGCGAGGTTATTAAAGAGTCTTGAGCAAATGCTTCGATTGTTGCTTTTTTTTGGTTTTTTTAATCGAAAAGCAATCTAAACGCCCCTTTTGGGCAATTGTGGAGGCGGTCTTGGTAAATGTCGTGATGTAAATTGTCTCTCATCGGCTGAATTGCATCTAAAAGCCATCTTGTGATTACTTTTTGATTTAATAGGAGTGGGGCATGTTTGTTCTTGGTCTAGATATTGGATACTCAAACTTAAAACTTGCATACGGAGAGAAGGGGGAAGAGCCTAAGGTTGAAGTTCTGCCTGTAGGCGCTGGGCCAGCAGAGCTTATGCCTCAGCAGTTAATGGGAGGCGCGTCTAATTGTATCCTGGTGGACATAGACGGAGAAAAATGGGTCGCTGGGGTAGAGCCAGATCGATTGCAGGGTTGGGAAAGAGAGTTACATGGTGATTATCCCTCAACCAAATCGTATAAGGCTTTATTTTTAGCTGGCTTACTTTTGAGCGGACGTTCAGAGATTGATGTTCTTGTAACTGGTCTTCCTGTTGATCAGTTTATGGATAAGTCTAAGAGAGATGCACTTGTTGAACGTCTTACTGGTGAGCATCAAATTTCACCTAAAAGAAAGGTGCTGGTGAAATCAGTTGTAGTCGTGCCTCAGCCTGCCGGAGCGTATATGGATGTGGTTAGTTCTTGCGATGATGAGGAACTGTTAGAAATCATAAATGAAGGTCGAACAGTTGTTATTGACCCTGGGTTTTTTAGTGTTGATTGGGTCGCTCTCGAAGAGGGGGAGGTACGTTATCAATCTTCTGGTACGTCTCTGAAAGCAATGTCTATTCTTCTACAGGAACTAAATAGACTAATACAAGAGGACTATGGTACGGGACCTGGATTAGAAAAAATCGAAAAAGCTATCCGCTCGAATAAGAAAGAATTGCTTCTACACGGTTCGAAAGTTCCTCTTAGTGAGTACTTCGATAAGGCTGCGTCTAAGGTTGCTCCAAATGCATTAACGCCTATGAAGAAGTCTATGCGTGAAGAAGGTATGGCTGCTGATGCTGTGTTGCTTGCTGGTGGAGGAGCTTCGGCTTACAAAGAAGCTGCAAAAGAACTGTTCCCTCATTCAAAGGTTGTGGTTCCTTCCAACGCAGTGGCATCGAATGCTCGTGGTTTTTGGTTCTGCGGCTAGTTAAGGGGGACATATGGCTAGTAGTGATTGGGATGGGAAAATTAGTAATTTCAAAGTCTCAGAGCAGGCATTTCCCGAGCTTTATCAAGAGCTATCTCAAATGCATCATAAGGAACGTTGTGACCGTCTTAGATGTTTAGCTATGTTAGGTATGTATGCTCTTAGAGGTGGGGCAATGACTACAGTCCAACACTTTAGCCCTCCACTTGAAGAGCAGGTTGAAGAGAAAAATAATAAGTTAGACAAAGCTAGGAATGGGTTGAAAGGTAAATTGCTGCAAAGTGTATGACGCAGATTGTAAATAGAGCGTTGTTCCAATAGAAAAGGGGTGAGAAATCTCACCCCTTTTTTAATCAATGAGCAAATCAAGCATAAGAATAGTTGCTTTCATGGGTGAGCGATTCTTCTTCATTTTTTCCGCTACATGCTTGGTTTTTACAGAAAGGGCAATCCACACTTGTTCTTTGATTAACTGATGTGAAGTAGTTGCACTTGCAGCTATGACAAGTTTCTATCATAGCTTCACCAGAACGCAGCTCTTGGGCTAAACACCACGCATCGGTGATGTCGAGCATCTGCCAACGAGTTCCTTTCATTCCAGGCGTCTCATTTCTAATAGCGCAATACATTTGGTAAGCCACATGGAGTGCATCAATGTTTATTGAACGAAGGGCCGCTTCGCCAGCTATATTGTAATAAAGCTGCATCAATAGAGACGCTTCAATCTTTGATGTATGGCTATGAATCAAAGTTGCACCTCCACGCGCAGTTCTACTCTTCCTGCAAATTTCAAGACCTTCATCTTCTAGCTCTTTGTACATTCTACGTACTTGCTTGTAGGTAAGTCCTGTTTCTACCATGATGATCTTGGTAATGTATCCAGCCAAAGCCATGTTCCTAGCCGATATCCATCGGGCCAAAGAGTTTGAATTACAACTCATTGCCGCCTCCCGTTGTAGTTATAGATTGTTGATGCTTCTTTAAAATGAGGTGTGTAACCCTTTGTTCGTCACTGTCCAGAATTTCTCTCACCAGCTCAGGTGAAAACCTGATCGAAAATGGCATGTCCTGGCTACATGCTAAGTTTCTTAGTTGATTATCAGAGGCTTGAGATACGATTTTTGTAAGGTTGACTGAGACCCCGAAAGTTTGCGCTGCAATATTAATGTCTTGCTGTGACACTTTTCCCATAAGCAGCCAATATGCAGCCCCAAATCCAGAGTCAGAAGAAGGCGTCAAACAAATTTGATCGAAGGATTGCTCCAAGTGTGAGATATAGATTTTTTCTGGCGAGGAAAGCTTAAAAGAAAGGATTACACCTGATGATAAGAGCTCTAATTGATGCTTTGTAGCATCCGCAAGTGCTTCCACTGTTTCCAGTGGAAGAGAAAATTGCTCCGAGACTTCTCGTGGGTGGATTTCTGCTAGGTGCTTCAACAATGTCCATAAAGACAGATCAAATTCGTAAACATTTCTATCAGCCTGGGATTCACTAAGAGAGGCAATATTCATATTGTAAGAACATGAGTAGTCCATCCTAAATGCCCTCAGTATCCAAGTTTCTATAAATGGCAAGGATTCGACTGCCGTAATTTCTTGCTCTAGCTTCATCAGACCAGGTGTAATAACGACCGATGCCTAGCTCCAAATCTCCAGGAGCGGACGAAATGCACTGGGCTAAGTAACCAGCTCCGACGTCAACGTTTTTAGCAGGGTCCAAGAGCTCATCTGGAGAACTTACTTTATCTCCATGCCAACGCAGATTGATTTGCATCATACCTACGTCAACATTTCTTCCGTGCTGAGCGAGAAGTGCATCGAGTTTTAACTTGGCTGATTCGAGAGAGGTCTCGTAATGAGGACCACCTTTGAGTGTCCTTAATGCCCAAGGCCAAGGGCTAATGTTTCCATCACCTCGACCTGTAGCTGACTCAGCCAACGCAACAGAGTACAAAAGCTTCGCTTCTACACCGTGTTTTATTGCTGCCTTTTCGAATACTGTACCAGTTAAGTCAATCGCGTTTGCTACGCTAGACATCCCGAGCAACGTAATTGCTATAAACTTCTTGACCCTTGCCATATATGAAAACCCTTATTTTCCTAGCCAGTCCTTCGGGGTGATCCCTTAAACTTTCAATTTTTCTTTTGGTAATCCGTCTTCGTATCTTTCCGGCCATATCTCAGTAGGCTTTTTGTTTAACGCTTGTGCGATAACGTACTCCCAGCGCGGGGACGGTTCGTACAAAGTGTTAGAAAGTACTTGTCGAGATGTTTTGTGCTCCCTTGCCAGGGATGCCAGGGATTTCCCTTGTATCTTTAATTGATACTTTATCCAACTGCGTTTCTGTTCTTCGTTTTGGGGAATTTCGCTATTCAAATACATCCTTTGTCTCTCTATTACCAAACTCTTTTTAAAGTTGCTTTCTTGTCGTTTGTTGACATTTCTTGACGTATTATGACCTTATTTATAGGATCATAAAGTGAGCCTATCAACAGAAAAAAACTTTAAAAATAGTTTTATCTTGCGTGGTAACGTTTTTTGCAGTAAGCGAATTGAAATTTGAAGTTTAATTTTTATGCAGGTGCTTTTGACCTGCTAGAATTTTATGCCCAGTTGGGTTGGAGTCATGGGCTATAGGCGTACCATTCGGGGGAGTGGTACGAAGAGGCAGAGTACCAAAAAGGAATGTACTCTACGTGTGTGTAGTAAGCTAAATAAGGTTTAGGAACCGAGCGGGCGCTGGTTCCTAATAAATTCACAACTAACCCTAAGGGTGATTCTTATTAATACTCTGACTTGCAGATGGGATCAGATGCAATTGCAACCATTACATTTGACCGAATAGGGTGCATTTTAACCACTAATAAAATTATAATCAACTGATTTCACAAATGGTTCTTTATTATATTTAGCGTATTCATCACATTTTTGCTGAGTGAAAGTCACATTTTTCATATTTTTCTATATGAAGATGGCGTTATAGGCACTTTCACATGTGAAAGTGAGTAGTAGAAGACGGATTCATGGTTGCATTATTTGATTCTGTGTTATATTGGTATTATGAAATTCGTTGAGGGTAAGAGCATGAAGCATGTCATTAATATTATCGGTTTGTTTCTGTTGCTGCTGGGGTTTGTTATGGCAGCGGATACTGCTTGGGGATGGGCTTTGATGTCTGTTCCTGTAATGTACTGGACGTTGGGGTTTGTGTTATTGGTTCATAAAAGTCCATTTGCAGCGATTGTTTTCTGGTCTGCTGTCGCATACATACAGTGGCAAGTAGCATTGGTAGCAATGATGGCTTTTATTCTTTTCGTTGGGATGCGCGCTGTTTATTCTGGTGGTGTTAATAAAATAGGAACTGGGAGATGCGCAAAGAAAAAACGACACAATCCCGCTACAGGTTTGCCAATGATGGGCCACAAAGGTATGGATGTAGATTCAAATGGTAATCCTTTTAATACCTTCTAAATAAAAAGGAGCACTTGGTGCTCCTTTTGGATTCGGGTGAAAGGGAAGAATTAATCGAATTGCTGATTTGCAATGTTGTAGCCACGAACGGCAGTAAGATAACTTCCTGATCTATCTCCAGCGTCACCTGCATTTTGTAAAACATTCACAAGTTGGTCTGTAAACTCTTGGTTTTGTTGAGATAAAACAGGGCTGCCATCTTCATTCATCATTACTGAACCATTAGCATCAGTTTCAGCATACTGCATTTTTAAGTTGTTAACAGCTTGACTCATTCTATCTTGGTTAGTATCAAAAGATTCAGCATAAACAGCCGCTTGTTCGTTTGTTAAACCGTATCTCGATGTCCCGAGCTCAGCCATAGTTTGCTTGAATTCATCTCCATATTGTTCCATGAAATTAGCTGCTGCACTACCGCCAGCTTCCGCTGCCGACGCTGCCGCTGCTGCGTAGAATGCCCCTCGTTGTTCTAAGCTCATTCCTTTAGCTGCTTCTGAGAGATCCGACTCTCCCGTTAACCACTCTTTGGCTGCGTTGTAACCGCTAGCTGCTGCGCCAATAACATTACGACCTAATTTTGCCGCTGCAACTGCCATTTCTCCGCCAAAGCCGTACTCTTCGGATATATAGTCGTCACCACGTTGAGTCGCTTCGATAAACTGGTCCCTTTGTTCTGGTGTCATGGTTCGCAACTGATCCATTGCATTTGAAAAATCGCTCGCTGTCGCCTGTCCACCAGCTACTGCTGCACCACCAACTTGCTCAGCTCTTCGAGCCAACCAGTCTCCAGTATTGTCTACTGCCCCCCAAGTGGAAGCGCTCCATGACATATCCGGCAAAGCATTGAGCATATTATTTCTTGCTTTTTGCTCTTCTGGGCTAGAAACAGCTCGGTTAGTCTGATTTGCAAGATTGCCTAATTGTTGGAGGTTTGCATCATGTTCGCCAGTTACCGGAGTAACAGGAGGTGTTGGTGGCGTTTCTGTTACCGGAGCTGTGCCAGACGTACTGATTGTGTTCTCCCTAAAATTGGAAGGTAAAACAGGACCGCTTCCAACGTTGCTGCCAACTGTCTGCCCTAAATTCTCTGGCACAGTCGGAGGAGTGAGGCCGCTGTACTGTAGAGGGTCGCTTTCAAATCCGCTATTTCTCCCGGTAGCTAAGTTGATTGCACTAACAGCAGCTTGGAAGCCTCCAACTTGTTGCCCTGGCTGATAGTTGTTGGTATTTGTCATAGCTGTCAGTCTAGCTGCCGCTTTAGCTACACCTGGGTCCATGCCATAACCACGATATCTTTGTTCGAGATTTGCCGCTTCTTTTCGAACTGAGTCCGGTGCATTTTGATAATGTTGGTTGAGGTAATCCATTGCTTCTGGCGAGCGAGCGACTTCGCCACCCAATGTTTTAAAGTCGCTATTTGTCATCGAGCCCATAGAGTTTTGCAATTGATCCATTGTTGTATATGCATTAGTGGCAGAAACAAGCTCTTGTGCAGACTTAGATAGATTTTGAGATAAATTATCACCCCATGACTGTTTAAAGGATTCGCCACCTTGTCTATTAATGCCATGAGCTAATTGATTGGTAAGTGCCTGAGAATCAGTCTTCCCCCATGAAACATTTTTCATGAATTGCGATACATCACTGGCAGACCATGTTGACGTATCTGTTGCAGACGATTCCGTTTTTCCCTGGGCTTGAGCAGTTAGACCTACAATATCACCACCACCGCCTTTGGCTCCATCCTCTTGAGAAGGTATAGTTGCCAAACCAGTTCCTTTGGAGGGACCTTTAACTGCATTTTTTACTGCTGCACGAGCGGTGCCCATCAGTGGCATTACCATTGCCGCAGCTTCTTTTACATCTAAAGAGCCTGTAGCCTGCATTGCGAACGCGCCTTTTACAGCATCGGCATGTTGATCATCAACTTGAAACTTATCCATGAAGCTTTTAGCTTGTTGATTAACCAACTGGCTTTGTTGAGTGTTTTGTGAACCGATTGTTCGGCCAATGCTAGAAAGACGGGAGTATGCTTGGTCTTGTGATACGCCATGAGAAAAACCTCGGCCAAGGGTGTCTGAGAATGCTTCTGACTTCTGGCTTTGTACTGCCCTTGCTGAGCTAACCCCGCTTCCAATAGATGAGCCAAGAGAAAATGAACTGATCATGCTTTCCGCTCCTGTTGCCATCGTCCCACTAAATTGGTTGTGGTTATATGCAGGTTGACTGTTCATTACTGGGCCTTGATTCAAAGCGTCAGGCGACTGAATTTTCTCATTGACATGATCAGAACCGTTAACCCTGTTAGCTAGACTGGTAAATGCGTATGTTGATCCTGTCACTATGAATAGTGAAATAATAGGAGTGGCTGCTGCTAACATTCCCCCCGTAGCGATCCAGTTCTGTAGAATGTCTCCTGTTGAGGATAATGCATACATTGAGTTTAAGCCTGGTGTAGACAGGCTTGCCATTTCATTAGTCGCTGCTGTATGAATGAATAGGTTTGTTATAGATAGAACTGGCATCCATAGCTGTATCCAGAGAACCGTTTGGAAGTATTTTCCTGCCAACGTCATTCCCATTGAACCCATAACGATGATAAAGCCCATTATAGGAGTTATCGCGTAAACAAAACCTTCAAAGAACGTTAACATCGGTCTGACGACTGACATGAACATAGATTGCTCTGCTGCCCATTGAGTGTTTCGCTGTTGAATCGCTTGGTTAATCATCAATGCAGAACCATAGTCTTGAAGGTCCTGGTATCGTCCGGCAGCTGCTTCATAATACAAAGGCTCTAGTAGAGCGACTTTTGTATATTCTACTGCTGAGGTGGAAATTGCTCCTACTGCTTGTAATGAGTCAGCTATCTTTGTTAGAGCATTTACACCTGTATAGGTAGGATCTACACCAAGTAGATTGTTTAAAGCGTTATTTACATTGGACCCACTTAGGTTATTTAATGCCCCAACAATGCCAACCCCCTCAGCTGTAGACCATGCCTCACTACAAGTAAAATCACCACCATCGGGATTCGACGCGTTTAGATATACACGCGTTCCGTATAGTGAAGAATTGAATTGTAAGGCTTGATCTAAAGGGAGTGTTAGAAGCTCATCTAAGCTCATCAGGTTGAGATCTACTTTTGTTAGCGTACATTCTCTAATGTAATTAGAAACTGAGCGACGAACATCAACATAGCCACCACCTTGCTCTTGGTTTAGGGCTGTAAAAATAGCGCTATCGTACACACCGCGTCTTACATCATTCAGTAGCTTGAGTGTTTCAGAAAAGTGAGTTTCAGTAACATTGGGTACGATAATGCCGTAACCAGTCTCAAATAATTTTGTTAGGGTGTAGCCAACATTCGATATAACACCTCCGGCAAAGCCTATACCAATCGGCACGTTTGCCACAGGACGAACTTGCCCGGTGTAAGCATCTTCAATCTTGACTAATGAAGTCGGTACGAAGAAGCAGGCGTATAGTAGCCACCCCATAAAAATTTGCTGAATATTGATCTGTTTTGCCCCTTGGAAAACAGATTGAACGGTTATCATCACTACACCAATAAGCAACCCAACACTGACCATCTTGGTGAAGTCATTGGTCCCCGTGATCATGGCTACAGCAATTAATATCTGCTCAAGAAATGCTGAGTCGCCAATGGAGTAAATAGTAAATTCAGGCATGAAGTTTTACTCCTTTGTTCTTGGTGCTTTAGTTAGCGTCGATAACATATATTTTTGCTTTCGAACGTTATTTAGGAGGTTGTTGTACTTTTCGATTTGAGAAGAGAGATCTCCATATTGAGCTGTAAGAATTGAGTATTCGGCTCTCATGTTGGCTTGAGATTCACGTAATACTTCCAACGCTTGCTGTTTATAAGGACTATCACTGTTTGATATAGCAATAAATGCAGCTCTGAAAAGCTCATTAGTAAATGAATACATCATTGCTAGAGAAATCGCTCCAGACGACTCTGAGGCAAATAACATTGCAGAGTCTTTAGATAGAACAGAAAGATTTCGGATGATTGCACCTATACCAACAGGTAAGCTAGCTAAAAAGTTTTGCTCGCTAGTTGATAGTGTTCCAGCATTACTAGCAAACTTGAAAATAATACCTGTAGATGTACTTGAACCAATAAGCATATCTTCAATTTGGCTCTTTATGCCTGTGATGTTGACGGTTTTAACACCGCCACCAGTTGCCCCAGCGCTTAGGCAATTTTCAGTATCTGAACCACATGAGTATATTTCAACGTTACTACCAGTGATTAGATCTGAAATTTGGATTTTATTGCCAGGTAAAGTGGTGATTGGTGTCGTTTTTTCCGTAATACTTGCGTGTGAATCATTAACAATATCACCGATTATTACTGTTCCCGTCACAGACATTATGGCTTCTAGTAATGTGTTGTCTCCGTATGTGAACCATGCGTTTGCATTATTTTTCTTCAATTGCTTCCAGATGATATTACCAATCATTTTCTTGTACTCATCTGGGTTGTTTGATTTCAATTGTTCGAGTGGTGTAGAACCGCCTTGCTCTTGCTTAGATGAGAATACATCGTCAAACAGACCCGTTGTGGTAGCTGTAATGGAAGCGTCAGTTTTGTGTTTAACATCGAATGAAGAGGTAGCGTCATTTACGATACCTTGTGCAAGTTGACAAGAATTACCCAAATATTGGTTTAATTGTTGTATTTTCTTTTGGAAGTTTTCTATCCATTTTGCACCATCAGGAAAGACGTTATCCAATGCTAATTGGAATGCGTATCCCTTTGCATTTGCAGCTACCGAACGCAGCAAAGTGACGATTTGTTCTGCGTTAACAAAGCTCAATGAGCCCCCAAATAGGTCAACACCACCACAACCAGCTTTCCATGATGGAGGTGTGAATGACACTAGGTTTTCATTAAATATGCGTGTTTTCGTGGTGTATCGACCACCAGCCAGAACCCCTCGACGCTGTGTTTCAAATACACCTGGTTGAGTGACATTGCTCATTTCATTGAAAAGGGCGTCCATTTCAGACTTTAAGCCGTTAGCTGTAGATATACTCGGTACTGTCCACAGAACGGATGCTACGCAAATAGCGAGAGCTTTCTTCCGCAGCTTGTTCTTTCTGAACATCTTATTTCTCCTTAATTTTTTCGCGGATGAAGTCCATCAATTGTTCCGGCGGGATATAGTTCCCTTTATCATCCGTCATGATTTCTTCTAAGGAAGCCTCACCTGTTTTATCGGTAAGAATTTCCGCAATGTTGTTGTCGGTATTAACCAGTGCTCTTGTTTTGTTGAATTCGTCATCACTGATCCAACCTGCTCGGCGAGCAGTAACTAGAATTCGATTGGCTGTATCTGGAAGTGACATTACCCCTTGCCCAACAGGAGCAAAACTCCCATCTGGTGAAGCTAAGAATAAAGCTGGGTAGGTGACGACACCTAGCTGTTCGGCATGGCCGTTATCTACTTTGAACTCGGGGAAAATGTTTCCTGGGAAAGGGGTGCCGTCAGAAGATACTGCCACGACAGTAAATCCATATCCTTGCTCAAGCATTTTGACTATTGGAGCCTGTATTTCGCACATTTCGCAGTTTGGCTGGTAGAAGAAAAATAGACCCATACGACTTGCTACAGTCCCAAGTAATGTCTGCCTTTCCTTCCCAGCCTTACTATCTACTTGCTGAGATGCGAACGTGGCATAAGGTCTTCTGGACACTTCATCAAGATAAGGATCACCTAAAATAGCCAGTTCATATGCATCTTGCGCTTGTTCTGAACGATCCATTGCGAATCGCTGCATGTAAGCAAAAGCTTTAGCGTTCTCAATGGTTGGGTTATCCCACCAAGCATCTTTGTATTTAGGTAAGTTCTCTCTAAACCACGCAGCAGAAAAATATTCAGGTCCTTCACTCTGGGCCATCTGTTCTTGCTCAGGAGGTGGTGGGGGAGGTTGCACTGCTACTGGCTTAGGTTTAGGTACTTCTTTTTCTTCTGGCTCGACTTCATAGAAAAACCATCCTTCCGCCTTTCTATCGTAAAAGCCGGGCCTACTGTCTTCTGCTACGGAGATATTTGGCATTGAGGCTATCAATGCCAGCGCTAAAGTAGCTTTCTTTAAAGTCTTGTTGTTCATGTCACCACACATATTTTCCCATTCAGGCATATGGTAACGGGGGGGAGGATTAAGGAATGCATCTGAAACCTCCCATTTAGGGCAATTAGGGGAGGTTTTATTGTTGTATTTTTGGTCGATTAGGCTGTTTTTATGTGTTCTGACTGATTGTTAGTTGCTTCTTCCTGCTGAATCTTTTCAAGTTGACGCTTATGGGTGATGTACCTGATCACCATTTCCACTGAAGCGTTAAGCGCAAGTGCTCGCATGGCTCTCGTGCTTGCAACGTAAAGTAGATTGATCTCATCATCCCGTGCCTCAGGTTCTAGCTCGGGGTCCAAAACGTCAGGGAAGTCATCAAATAGTTGGACATAATCCCACTCCAGTCCCTTTGCTCTATGACTGGTAGACACAGTGACATTTGCAACCAATTCGTCTTTTACGGTGTTAAGGCGTAATATCGCAAGATGTTCAGGAAGATCTTCGTAGGCTTCGATAATTGCCATCGCTCTAAACATCTCGTTGTCTTGAGTCGCACGAGCTATCTCGGTGAACTCTTGATAGTCCTCATAATCATTAAGTATCTGCTTGTTTCTGACACGTTCTCTTTCTTCACGTGAGAACCAAAAGATATCTTCCAGATAGTCGATTTGGTAAGACTCTATACCACCAGCCCAGAAAACTTTATGTCCCGCACCTGTGTAGCCCAAAGCAGTTTGAATAACTCCCATTACCGTGCGGTGTAACACAGCATGATGCCCGATATTTTGAGGTAGCATCATAAGAACCTGATCTTTAGCTCCGCGCCCAATTACCGGCTTGGTCTCTCCTTTTAGTTCGAGAAGGGCATTAGCAACCATCGCTACATTAGGCCCAAATCGGAAACTATGTGTGAGGTAGAGTTGATCTGCGTTCGAGAAGCGGGGGTTATTCATCGCATCATTTGCACCTCTGAAACGATAGATTTGCTGGTGGACGTCTCCAACAAGAATAGTCCTTGAGCGCTGCCTAATTACAATGTCACTAGTTACTGGGTTAGCGTCCTGTGCTTCATCAAAGAGGATTACCTGGTATCTCAATGATAAATTGGGGTGAGATAATTGGTACAGCTTTAAGTATCCATCATGAACCATAGGGAAAGGATCTTGAGGTTCACACATCCTCTTCCAAATATCTTCTGCACTTTGAACGACTTCTATTACGTATCTCTCTTGCTTTGTTGTTAGTAGTAATCCAGTATCTGCTCTTTCGAAATGGTCATACAGAATTTGGTCATCTGCGCTGCACATAAATGCATTTAGCGTATCCAGGCAGTCTCTTGCAAGAGTCCAGTTTTTTGTGTTTAACGCTTGTGCTATATCGGTCAGGCGAATGTTTCCCACTAATTTGTGCGCAAACATACGTCCAACAGATGCGAATGCTAGTTGATGAGAGGTTTTGCACGTAACATTTCGGGGAAACTTTTCCGCAGCTTCATCTCTTATCGCTCGGTTGTACGCGATATACAGCATTCTTAGGCGAGGATTAGCAAGAGCATATTTGATGAGGGTTGTTGTCTTTCCCGTGCCAGCATAGGCCCTAACTATCAGTTGGTTTCCTTGATAGTTGGTGATTCGGGCTTGCTCTGGGGTATCAGGTGGTAATGTTTTGTTCATCGCGTGTACTTCACTATGGGAACGCCCCAGAATAAAATCCGGGGCTTACGATGGAATTAGTTGGACGTTTCTTTAAGGTCACGAACTAGCCGCAGATATATATTAGATTGTGCTAACGATGCGAACTCAGTTCCTTCATTGAAATCAATAACTCGCGCTTTCAACTGAGGGTTAACCTTGCTGTCAGGAGTGTTTGACCAATAAAGTACTTTTGGGGTGCTTTTGAATACCTCCAATCTGATCGCAGGAGCTGAGCATGACCTTTCGACAATGGAACCAAGCTCTTTAATGTTGGGTAGTCTCCAGTCAGAGTACCCTAGTAAATTGCTGCTGTTAGCGTCGTCCACAGCTAGTAACGCATCAGACCAAGTAGGAAATGATTTTAGAGTTCCAATGCAGTTATCGGCACTATATCTTTGTCCCATAGTGCAAGTGGTCCACATCAAGCCTGTTGCGGCGTCAGTAACTGTGCCGTCTTTATGTACTGTAAATTGCTCTATATTGGTGGTGGGAGCGATAATATCTGACTTACAAGTCTGTGCGTAAGTTTGAGTTGATATCCCTACAAGACAAAGAATGCTTGCCGCAACGGTTAGTTTGGACTTCATCACTGTTTCCCTCCTCTTGCTAAACGAATGCTCGCCGAGTTGCTTTGTTTATGACACAACTTAGCTTGTCCATTGCTTGAGTCCATGCACCATGCTGTACCTTCACCATTTGAACTCGGGGTTCCAGACCAAATCGGTGCGCCACCTTCGTAGTTATAGAAATAGTCGGTATCGAGCAGTGTTTGACTGTTTTCATAATTGGCAATAGAACGTAGCTCTTCAATGGAAGGTAATCGCCAATCTTTATAGCCACAAACGGCTAGCTCGTTGGCCGCACGAATGTAGTCATCGGTACTACATGATGTGACTTTTACATAGCCAGCGTTATCTGTCGTAGGGAACGCGCATTGTGCCTTATCGTGAACAGGAGCATTACGGTTTTGGAATTCTAGTGAAGCGCCACCAGCACTGCCACCGTCATTAGTTCTATCTTTGCTGTACCAGGTGTATAGGTAGTTTTTAGCTTGCCAGTTTTGATGCCAGTGATAATAAGGGTAAGGAACATAATCCTTTGAGCTTGGGTTTCTGCTGGCACGCCAAGCATCATTTACTAGGGCTTTGAATTCTGCTTCCGAAAGTGAAGATGGAATATCAGTAATTGCATCACCTTTGTTTTCCCAGACGATCCCTGTTCGGTTATCCAAGACACATGACCATGCCGTCGCTGTATGAGGAAGGTGGTTTCCGGAAACGTCTAATTTTGTAAAAGAGAAACCTGCATAACCATCTAAGTAGTTTGGTGAGTCAGTATCAGCGCCAAATTCAGCATCTTGCCCAGGAAGATCATTAGGTGCGCCTTGGGCATCGAAGTCATTCCCATTTACATATCTGGTGACGCCAGTATCGTTTAACACTAAGTCTCCAAGGATAATAACACTGGTCTCAAACTGTTTGCTGAGTGTGGCATTGTTAGCCTCGGTAAGTTTAATTTTTATTGTTTCACCGCCTTCGGGAACGTCATCTTGAACAATATTTAACTCAAGAAACTGCTCAGTAGTTCCAGCCGGGAAAACAATAGTGCTGTCACTGATGACACTATAATCTTGGCCGTTAATAGCTAATCCACTGAGTTCGTAACTGACGCTTACATCTTTTCCTGATGAAGTGTTTAGTTGTAGCGGAATTTTAACGCGACCACTTCCTTCTGATGTGGTTCTGATTTCTGAGGTAAATGATATTTCTGGAGAGGAGTCATCATTGGTGATTGTTACGGTAGCAGTATCTCTCTCTATGCTGGAGGCACCAGAAACATCGAAAATTTGAACGGAGAATGTTTCATCATATTCATCCTTTACATCACCAATGATAGGGATGATCAAATCAACCCGAGTAACGCCATCTTGAAGCTCAAATTCTCCAACAGTTTCCAGGTAATCTTGATCTGATAATGCAGTTCCAGGGGTAGTTCGGTATTTACCTTTAATTACACCATCTTTACCACCGCTACGAGTAACACGCACTTTGGCATCACTGTTACCTGAATTTCCTTCTTTTATCGAGATGTTATCAATTTTAATAGAGCCAGATTTTGTTCCTGGGTTGGTGTTTGTATTGGAACTACTTCCTCCATCTTCTCCACCGGAACCACATCCGCTTAATGCTGCAATCAAAGCAATTGCCAATGCTGAACGTTTCATTAATGTATTGCCCTCTTTAATTAGACCTGTTTGAGGTTTCCAGTCTAATAGGGTAGGTGCATAGATTATGACTCTGTATCAGCCCATTTTGGGCAAATACGTCGCAAAGGTTAGAGACTTCGTGTAATGGTCCATTTTGGGCAGTTTGGGAGTGGAAAAATGGAGTAACGAAAAGGAAAATCTAATCGTCAATTTGGTTTCGCGCTGAAAGATGCTCAAATCTCTGACCAGTCCTTCGACTAGACCGCCCTGTGAAAAAGGTGTTTTTATCTAAACCAATATGTTTCGTGTAAACCGGAGCGATGTTAGGTAATCAGGGCATCCTATAAACTCGCTCTATTGGAGTTGACATGAAAAACCTATCTAATGACGTAACTTTTGCCTCTAAAGAGGCTGCAAATTCATTTGCTGATAACCTTTCCTCAGTTTTGAAACAAGACCATAGCATCTCGCTCAAACCAATAAAACTGCTTCACGCCACGGCTAAATGTCTCGGGTATAAAAACTGGAATCACTGGTGTGGCTCTGCATTTAGCTCCAAATCTGATCTCATGTATTTATCAGGTGATAATGGGGATGATGAATTCTTTGTTTCTCATGAGGAGCGCACTCCAATTCAGTTCTTAGATGCGTCTTGTATTGATGAAGTTAGAGCTAACGATAGCGAAATAGCTTATTTATGTGGTAGTAAGGTGCTGTCTACACTAGAAAAAGCTATCGAGCATATGAGGCCGGATGACGAGTACGACTTCCATATCGAAAACTATGGAGGTGTGATCCATTCATTTGTTGTTGCCAAGCGTTTTATGATGACTCACGAAGAGATCGCGGAGCGAGCAAAGTTATCCATTTTATCGCAATTAAAGCGTGAACCTGATTCTTATGAACTGAAAAAACAATCTCAGCTTGATTATTTTGGGGTCTATGATAACCCTCGTCTTAATACACTTTACTACCGTCTCGATAATGCCATTGGTGCTTTTTTTAATGAGGAACTGGAGCACAGCATTGGCTTTCACTATTTTTCTCCCGTGGAGCAATTCGCTTACTTTGATAGTGAAGGCAATCATAAGGTAATGGATCGAGATGAGCTTATGGAATTTTTAAGTTCTATTGAAGGAAACATCCCTGTATTGGCTGGTGTTTACAGACCTCTCTTTGGATAGGCTCCACTATCAAATTGCGTAATTACCAACCATCCGGAAATTCCGGATGGTTGGATTTTGAACAGATGGATTTTGGTTCCCTCATCTATGAGGGAACCAAATTTATGTGTGTGAATGTATCAGTTCTCTGCCTGATTGCCCTCAACGGGCAGTTCTACAGTGTGTCATTTGATATGTACTTGCTATCATTCTGGGGTCATTACGATTTCGCGCTGAAATATGCTCAAGTCCTTGACCAGTCTTTTGACTAGACCGCCCTGTGAAACAGGTGATTTTATCTTTGCAAATGTCTAACCGTGTTAATGCAGATTCATTTAACTGGGGGCTTGGCAGGTAATCAGGGCAACCTTTCATAGATACCCCGTTAATTTGGAGTTGCTTTAATATGAAAACTACCACGATATCGTTTGGCTCGAAATCAAACGCTGAATATCTCGCAAGAAAACTGTCATCAACATTGAAAGATGATTTTAATGTTTCGCTGAAACCAATCAAACTCCTTCATGCACTAGCTAAGGCTCAGGGTTATAAAAATTGGAACCACTGGGCTGGGGCTGGGCTTTCTGAAAATACAGATCAAGCTTTAACTGAGCGACCACCTATCGCTTATGACTTAGATCTTCCTGTGCCTTTTTTAAAACGAGCTCCGGTTGATGCGAATCCTGACGCGGCAACATCCTATATAGTTGAAATATTGGATATTAATCTTTTTGACTCAGTACGAGTTATGTCAAACGAATTATCCGCCGAGCTTTGTGAGAGGAGAAGAAAAGCATACTCGGAAAACCCCAGCATCACAGCAGGTTCAATGACTGTGTACACAGTGGTTATAACAGGCAAACGCTACACTAATGGACGCGGAGGTTATTGGTACTATGACCCTGAGGTTAAGTATTTTCACCTTCCAAAGGATTCTGATTCAGGTACTTTTGTCACTGAAAAATATTTGAATGAATTGAGGAGCGTTCAGTCCAATACAGTTGTCGAAATGATGCCGCCTGAATACGATGGTTTAGGTCATGCTGTTATTTGCGACAAGTGTGGTTTGAATTACGTGCCAAACTTGGCTGAGGATAGAGTTCTACATCATCAGTTCTGTACTCTATTGTCTTCTGCTAGTGAGTATTTCGGGAGACCTTTGTTTACTTATGAAATGTTTGAAAAGGCCAAATCCGTTCAATTGAACGATCCTAATCCAACTATCGCTGACCAAGCTGCTTTATATAAAAACAAATTGTGGGGATATTTTTCTCGCTCAGTGCAAGCCTGGATGAGGCAACGTGATTTTAAGGAACATCCTCCCTTTTTTGTTTACTCACAAGCAATGATAGCTTCGGACTTGGATGATGGTCACGTGTCTCATGATGTAGCTCAGTATGTTGCTAAAGATATGGGAATTGAGCATCTTGAACAATCTCCAGCAATGCCAAGCGGCTCATCGTATTGGGCTATTGACGACAACATCTAACAATCCTTAAAAGCATCAGTTGTTCGGTTTAACCGAACAACTGATATCAATTTCTTCTGTCTTCGTTTTACGTTGAATCTTCTTTATTTAACTTTTTGGGAGCTATCTGCTCTATTTGTCGGCCAGCGAACGTGCCAAGGATAGTTGAGCTTTGTTTGTCCGAGCGTTGCTTTCTCTCCACTGCGGCCACAAACGAAGCGATCTGTCCAGCCTTGAAGGGTTCATCTTGTACCACGATGATCGGCAACGGAGCAGTCATGGTTTTCTGCCCAGAGAGTTTTACCACATTGGCCGCTGGCTGTACTTTAACATCCCGACGAATTCTCAGTGTCATATCAGGGGCGCTGGCGACTTTCTTGATGAGCTGGGTCAGGGGCAACTCGTTCTCAGGGTTGGCTCGCTCCAGTTCTTTGATCATTTGGCTTATTAGTACTGCTTTGTCCGGTTGGTGCAAAGCATCTTTTCTCTGCCAACTGAACTTCACTGATTTGACGTCCGCATCGACTAGGCAGTGGATTTGTCTGTAGAGATGTTTTGTCATGACGCCGGGGCAGTTGTCATGGATTGCCTTGAACCGTGCTTGCCGGGTTTCGTTTTCAGTGATCACCAACTCCTCGATGTCGGCCTTGCTTTGGTTGATGCTATGTACCAACTGAACAATCTCAGCGCTGTTGGGATTAGAGGGCAGCAGGTGGATCACGCCAACATAACGTCTGGCAGATTTCTGTGAGTAGGGGTGTTTGATGTGCAGATCCACGTAGCCTTCACCCGCCAGCTTCATAGCGGCCATGCCGGAATGGTGCTCGGGCATGATGAGTTTTATTACCTCATGCTCATTGCCTTTATGTACTGGAGGTATCCGGCTCACTATCGCCATGCTTGGCATAGTGCTCGTTAGTAGTTTGTTCAGACGAGACAGATTAAATGTCACGTCGTCAAAGAGCGTTTTTATCTGGCTCATCATTTATTCCTTGCGTTGTTCTGACGGATCATTGATTACATTTTAGCCGTTTTTAGACCATCATGCAAAGTGGGGTATAAGCCTCGGTCGTCGCTAACGCTCCTCCTTCGGCTTTGTTGAGCCGGGGCTCGCCCCCGAATTTAGAAAGAGAGAGATAAATAGAGAAAAAGAGAGAAAAAAAGAGAGGTCTAGCAAGGTGGTTAGGGGGGGGGTGTACTTTCAGTTTTCTCGGTGGTGGAGGGGATTGGAGCTGTATCCGGTATTGCATGATGGTCTAAATTGCTATGTTTATGGGATTATATTATGATACTGTGAGTTGAGTTAAACAGAGGGGAGAATGAATGTCGCAAGTGCATAGCGAAATCCGCAAGGCAGTTCAGGTAATAGAGGCGGCTAGATATCGTATGGGTGTTGCCGAGTTTGTTTATACATTTATCGACCACTGGGCATATCAGCAGACCGGGCTGTACCCTCCATCATCAAAAATGCCAAAAGAACTGGAACCTACGGCTATCGAATTATCGCATATCTTGAGTGCGGCCATGAGAAACTATCCTGGTATTGACGTTCTCGGCATGTTTTTCTCCGAGTGTGGTTACTACAAACAAGGACAAAACTTCTTTCCTACTCCACCAGAGCTGGGGCGTTTACTCGCAGCACTCGTAGGATCGCCTAGTGACCATCACAATCAAGAACTTTCTTTCTATGAGCCATGCTCCGGCACTGGAGCGATTGCGATGAAGTGGATAATGGACAAGATTCATAACGACGGTAAAGAAACGTTGGAGCAAAGCGTTTTAGTGCTTGAAGACGTTGATCGTACTATGTGTAAGGCAGCGTTGATTCAGATTATTAATCTTCTAAGTAACCTTGAGGTGAAGGTTAGAAAGTTGAGTATTAATGCTGTTGATGTACTAAGCCGTGCGCCCAAAGGCTTAGTGTATATCCTTGAACCTCAACCTTTAACCTATCTAGATAAAGTAGGTTAAGCATGTCTGGCCTTCATTCATCCCGAAACTTGCCCTTTATGGGCATTTTGGAATACCGAACCGCCACGATAGCCTGTGTAAAATCGAATTCTTATCATAACGCAGTGGAGAAGTATCATATGCCCTCATTATCTATAACTTATTCTATGGAATGCACATCCCAACTTGAAGATACTGGCGAATTTGCCTCTGTCTACAAAGGGGAGGTGTTCAGTTTTGACCACAATTCTGATGAAGAAGTAAAAGTTGGGTGCGTCCAATTTACACTAATTAACGTTTATCATGCTATAGATGAATGGGGAGACATTCATGAAGCTTTAGACCTTGAGGCTCGTCTCTACAATTACTCTTGTTTATTCTCAGATCATAACGAATTTTCTGATTGTATTGCAGATGCAGGCATGGATCTGGAAGAACTACAGGTCTTAATCGTTGATCACATTTGTTTAAAAGAAGAATTCCGTGGCCTTGGAGTGACACAACAAATCATTTCAGATGCTGAACGACGTTTTGCTCATAATAGAGGCTTGACCGTTCTTATGTGTGTTCCTTTACAGTTTACTAACTTTACTGATGATCCTTATATTGCTGAACAGGTTTCTTCTTTCAATGAAAACTTCGAAACAAGCCAATATAAATTAGAGTGTTTCTACAGAACTATCGGGTTTAGACCGATAGTTCCTGACCCAGAAGATAGTAATAGTGCGCATTTTATGGCTCGTCCATCAAGCGTTGACTATTACAAAGTTTTATCTGACGACACGGAAAATAAGAACTTATAAAAATCTCATCATTATAGGACCTATCATGCAGAGCGACTTTTTTTCTAATCTATTTATTGGCGCTTTTGGAGAGCTTCTAAATCAACCGACAACGTGGATGTTGATTTTGGCTGTAACACTATTATTTGTTGCCAAAGTATTTTCACGCCATATCAAAGGGAAAATAGGCGAGTGGGCTTTATCAAAAATATTAAATAAAAAATGTGGTAATAACTGCATAGTACTTGATGATGTTACTCTTGAAGTTTCCGATGGAGATACTACTCAGGTGGACCATGTTGTTATTTCCCCAACTGGAATATTTGTCGTTGAAACAAAACATTATAAAGGCTGGATTTATGGCAAGGAATCAGATCAATTTTGGACTCAAAAGATATTTAAACGTAGCTACAAGTTTCAAAATCCGTTCAGACAAAACTATAAGCATGTGAAAGCAATTCAATCTCTTTTGCCTAGCATTCCCCAGGAAGCGTTCTACTCGATTGTAGTTATGGTAGGTGAGTGCGAATGGAGGAGTAAAAACACACCACAGCTACTATTCACATCCGGTTGGAAGGCCGCAGATTATATTTATGAACAATCCAAGGAAAGCTCTTTTATCGACATTAATAGTGTTTATGAGAGTCTAGAGTCTGCACGTTTAGAAAAGGGGCTTAAAACTAACTTTAAGCATGTGAAAAACCTCAAAGCTAAACATCGTGCTTGAACTTAGCACTCAGGGCAGTGTAGTAGCGGTTTGCATCCTACACTGCCATCAGTCACACTCCTTTTCATGTTCTTTGTGAACGGCTCTTTTCATTGTGGCAGGGTGAACATAAAGGTTTGCTTTACTCTCATCACTATCAAGAATCTCAATATAGAAATGACCATGTTCTTCGGCCAACGCTGGTATTTGCTTCCATTTTGAAGAGTTTACAGATAGAGCAATTGGGGCTACTTGCTTCCCATTATCGTCAAAGCCATTATCAATGTGATCAGCTGTCGCTGAACAACAAAGATTGAAACTTTTCTGTTACGCGGGGCAGATTGCTACGTGACACTATAGCAAAGAACTGACAATAAAGATCAAAACTCAATTTCACTCAATAGGCCAACTCAAAGCAAGAAGTAACAATAAAGTTCGAAACTTTTCGACGCTTTTTGTCATAGTTTGTCTTTTGCTGTAGCAAGCTTTTGCCCCATTATTGGTTTCGTCTAACAAATTTGCGATTTCAATCAGTCGCAATTTACCCAAATATAACTCATGTGACGTTAATAATAGTTATGCGGTGAGAGTGAAATTTTAATTGGATTGGTAAGTCGTTTCGGGACATAATCACGTTAGACCTATTACTCTAGTCTCGATGCTTCGGATAAAGTTTAGTATTGCAAACCTTCTGGGTGAGCTATTTACAGGAAAGCCAACACTACTTTAAGCTGTTCGATTCATAATTCACTTTCAGTTTGCATGTTTCGGAGCATTCCGATCACCCATTTCCGCTGTTTTTCAAGCTAGTTGCTTCGACAAAAAACTATTTTTTACTGTCACACTTCGATCTTCACATTCGTTCTATTAGATAACAGCACAAAAAATCTTATCTGAGGAGAATGATATGTTATTCAATCAAACCAAACTAAAAAAGCTACTAACTCACTCTGCCATAGCTGTAGCGATGCTTACGTCCTCGCAGGCGGCTTTCGCTCATTGTGACACTATGGAAGGCCCAGTAATCAAGACAGCTCAGGCAGCTCTAGATAAAGGTGACGTAACACCATTATTAAAGTGGGTAGAGCCAGCGGAAGAACAAAATATCGTACACGCATTTGAAACAACATTAGAAGTCAGAGAAGAGTCTTCACAGGCAAAAGACCTTGCGGATATGTACTTTTATGAAACTCTTGTTCGCATTCATCGAGCTGGTGAAGGTGCACCGTACACAGGCTTGAAACCTAGTGTGGAAATTGACCCTGCGGTTGCTCTTGCAGATAAGGCATTGGATTCTGGCTCAGTAGATAAGCTTGTCAAAATTTTAACTAAAGCGATGGAAAATGGTATTCGTGAGCGTTTTGCGCATGCATCTAACAACCAGAAACACGCAGATGATAGCGTTGATGAAGGTCGCGAATTCATTGAGAGTTATGTTGGGTTTACTCACTACGTTGAAGGTCTGCATGGTCTCATTAAAGGTGGTGCAGCTAACCACAGTGAACACTAATCCCATGAATAACCTTAGCTATAGACTGAAATAAGATTGTTAGGCTGGCAACTGCATACCTTGTTGTCAGCCTTCTATTATTAAGACAGGAATCAGATCCTATTATAGTTTGTTGGGGACTTAGAGCATGACAGACGAGAAGCTAATGCTGGCTTATGCTAACGGTAACTTATCAGCATTTCAGACTCTATATCAAAGGCATAAAAGCCGTATATTTGGTTTTCTCCTGAATAAATTAAGAAATAAGGAAGAGGCAGAAGAAGTATTTCAAACCGTTTTCGTTAAGCTACACACATCGAGAGAAAAGTATCACGAAGAAATTCCTTTTCTACCCTGGGTATTCACTATTTCAAGAAATGCTGTAATAGACCATGTAAGAAAACACGAAACGTATACAAAACACGTTGATTCTTACACTGAACACTTAGAGTTGAACAACGACAGTGAAACCTCTAACTACAACGATTTCGATGTAGACCAGCTTTCCTGTTTAACCAGCAGCCAACGGGATGCGTTGTCGCTTCGTTTCAATGAAGGCTTAACATTCAGAGAAATTGCAGAACAGACACAAACCTCGGTGATAAATTCTCGACAGATAGTAAGCAGAGCAATAAAAAAATTACGCTCCCTTATGAAAGATAAAGGATAACAGCATGAATATGAACAATGACGAGAAAAATGCGTTCAGAGACTTCGTAAAGTTCCTAAAAACAAAGCCTGTTGTACCAGACCGGCGAGTCGATGATGCTATTCTTCAAATGGTAGAAAAAGACCTTTGCCTTCCAGTTTGGCAAATCTACGCAAAAATGCTTTTCATCAGTGTGAGTACTGGACTGATGTCACTTACAGTTTGTCCTCAATTTGGCATAGGACAAGAGACTTTTATTTTCCAAAGCCTTCATGCTACTGGCTCCGATATTGTACTTCATCTTTTTTGCGGTCTATTTTTTGTAACCGTTGGAGCATCAGTTAGTGCAGCAGTTTTGAAAAGAAGTGAAATTCAAGCAATTAGCCAGCTGAAATATGCCTTTTTCCTCGGATATAGCTTTGTTTCTTTCACGTTACTTATCGCTTTCGGAAAGGATGCTTTTGTTATTAGCTCCTTATTCTGGGTATTAGGGGCAATCCTAGGCAATATACTAGGGTTTGAATCAGTCGTTAAATTGAGGCTTGCGTGGGAGTAATCCACTGGTTTGGCAGACACTTTTTCTTCAGGAGTTGGCGTTCAAGGTACTAGCACCAAAACCATCAAGTCTTGCGTGATGCTTGCTACTGGGAGATTCCGAGTATCTTGCAATGACTGTTTATCATTAGCCTGATTTGGACAAAATTACTGACGCAATCTGCAGCTGAGTTTTAGCTCTAACACGCAAAGGGACAACTTAGCGATTGAACTTACTCAGCAACTTCGTAAATCTGCAACGGTTGACTGGCAAAAGCGCGAAAGCGTTCGCGCTCGTATGCGTAACCTAGTACGCCGACTGCTGCGTCGATGGAAATATCCACCTGATGCCGCAGAGGAAGCCATCAAGCTTGTGTTAGAACAAGCAGAAGTTCTAGCTGACGGCTGGTATAAGTAATAACAAAGGCAAGGTTTATACCTTGCCTTTTGAATATCTATGCACTTTTCATTTGATTAAAAATCAACGAGCCGCTCTTTTCGGTCAAAAATAGTAATCAAAATGGAATAAATTAGAGCTAATGATCTAAGTAATTTCTGTCCAAAAAGGGGTCACACGACGATTCGGAAAATATTGTACGCTAAGAGCATAACATAATGACTTTAAACGATTAATTATCCAGTTCTGGCCATATGTAATCTCCCGTTAAATTTATATGTTCCCACCCTAAAGGAGATAAGTGGCTAAGCAATGCATCATCGATGATTTCCCCACGGCTGCGGAGTGTTTCTAATGCCTGACTGATGTACTCTGTATTCCATAAAATAATTGCAGCAACAACCAGATTAAGCCCACTGGCGCGGTAACGTTGGTTTTCAAAGCTCCGGTCTCTTAATTCCCCCAATCGGTTAAAGAAAACTGCCCGAGAAAGAGCATTTTTCGCTTCACCTTTATTAAGGCCAGCCTGAACTCGACGTCTAAGATTAATATCTTGCATCCACTCCAGAGTAAATAAAGTGCGTTCTATACGCCCTAACTCCCGCAATGCCAGTGCCAATCCGTTTTGACGGGGATAGCTACCGAGCTTTCTCAGCATCAGAGAAGCTGTGACCACTCCCTTTCCGATTGATGCAGATAATCTGAGGATATCGTCCCAATGCAAGGCGATATAATCAAAGTTCACATCCCCACCAATTAGCCCTCCTAATGTCGGATAATCCGATTTGTTACCGGCTATATACAGACGCTTATCTGAAAGATCACGTATTCGTGGAGCAAATTTGAATCCCAATATTGGCATGAGTGCAAATACATGATCAGTGAATCCAGCGGTATCCGTATAATGTTCTTCAATGTTGAGTTCAGATTCATGGTTAAGAAGGCCATCCAGTACATAGGTGGCATCTCTCGCAGGGGAGTTGATGATCCGGGTATGAAACGGCGCATAGTGGTCTGAAATGTGAGTATAAAAAATACTTCCCGGCTCTGAGCCATATTTAGCATTAAAGTGTCCCTTGGATTCTCCCCGACCTCCCGCATTAAATCGCTGCCCATCCGAAGAGGATGTCGTACCATCACCCCACCATTGAGAAAAATGATGTTGATGCTGTGCATTTGTCAGCTCAGCCAATGCTTTACTGTAAGTATCGTCTCGAACATGCCAGGCCTGTAACCAAGAGAGTTTAGCGTAAGAAGTACCAGGGCAGGATGAGGCCATTTTTGTCAGACCTAAGTTGATTCCGTCTGCAAGAACAGCAGTCATTAACATTACTCGGTCAGATGCGGGTTGTCCCCCTTTCAAATGAGTAAAATGGCGTGAGAAATCTGTCCATCTGTCTACCTCCAGAAGAAGTTCAGTTATTTTCACTTTAGGCATAAGTGCTGATACCTTCCTAATCAACTTCTCAGCCTCATCTGGAACAGAGTTCGTCAACGGTGTAATGCGCATTCCGCTGGCAGTCACTATCGTACCGGGAAGGTTGTTGTCAGCAGCATGGAGTTCGACTCGTTTCAATGCGGTGACTAGCTGGTTCTTTTTCTGTTCAAGGAATAACTCACCGTCAGTTTCAATATCCAGCCCTAACTCTTGTTGGCTAAACAGTGCGCGATATTTGTCGAGAGGAAGCAGGTAATCTTCAAAGTCCATAAACTGTCGGGAATGACGAACCCATATGTCACCCGAACGAAGCGCATTTTTCAGTTCTGAAAGGACACAAAGTTCATAATACTTTTTATTGATTTCTTCCTCAGTAAAGACAAGGGAGGCCCATCGTTTTCGAATAAAGTCAGTCGGTACGTCTTCGGGTAACTTACGCGCTTTGGTCAGGTTCAGTTTACGAAGGACATTAACCGCATCAAGCAGAGACTGGCTGACTGGAGCCGCCTTTAATTCCAGTGCATCAAGAAACGCCGGAGTGTAACGGCGTAACTGAGGATACGCATCAATAATGAGCGTAAGATGATCAAACTCTGGTTGGCTAAGTTGCTCTGCGCTTTTGATACTATCAAGAAAGACCTGCCAGCCAATGGAGGTTTCAATAGCATCAAATGGATCACTTTTTGATTCTCTGGCTTTCTGAATAAGGCGTCCGGCCTGTGACAGTACCTTTAGTTGCTCATTAATTTGCTTGCCTGAGCTTTGAAACTGTTCAGCATGTTTTCGTCTGGCAACATTCTCTTTACTAGCCATGATTCGGTCATGCATATCTATGAGTTCATCAATCAAAGTGGCTCTTGTATCAAGTACCACAGCCGCCAGTGTTGCGTGTCGTCTTAACGGTTCGAAATCCCTGAGATGTTGTGGTGTCATTTGACCACCTTCACGGGCTATTTTTCTGAGCCTATTTTGATGAACCATTTTTTCCAGACCATCAGGCAGAGATAGTGCCTGAATATATTCAATTCTCTCTATATGTTTTAGAACGTGCTTTGCATTGGGAAAACCATGTGGCTGCCGTAACCAGTTAATAAACGTCTGGCTTTGCTGGTTCCGCATCAGTAGAAGTCGATCCAACTGCTCTTTTTGACCTTCAGACAATTCCGATGTCAGTGCACGATATACTCTCTTCGTTCCGAGAGTGATCGCTTCCGCGCATATCCTTTCCAATACCTCCATGCCAGGAATAACTACCTTTTGGGTGCGTAGATAATCCAACAACGTTTTGGCAAGCACCATACCTGATTCGGTTTGGACCGAAGTCTTTAGTAAATATTGTACGGACAAACGAAAATGGGACAGAGTAAAAGAGGCCATCCCTAACCAGTTCATCAGCTCAGTGAGATGTTCCCTGCGGGTCGTCTTTCTTATCGCATACCTCTTCCAATGTGTTATTGGTACACCGAGTTGTTCACTTACGAAAGACAGCAGGTGGGCTGGAGGTTCTTCATCTGGAGGAATGGGTTTTCCGGGATATCGCAAGTAGCAAAGCTGAATAGCAAACCCAAGTCTATTGTGTTTCCCTCTCCTTTGGTTAATAAGGGCAAGGTCGGCATCGTTAAATAGGTAGTGTCGGACAAGATCATGATGCTCTTGAGGAAATGCCGTTAATGTTTCACGTTCAGATAACGTGAAGAGGGTTTTGCGTGGCAATCTTATTTCCTCCGGTAGCTATGTCAAAAGGACACACACTTAGCTAACCAGATAAATGCCTCAATTAAAACCCGATGCTGACAATCCGGTTTCATAGGTGTGAGGTACGACAGAATCGCTTGGTGATCACACACTGAAAATCAGTATCGTAACTCGGAAATGTCGGATAGGCGACACCTGTTACCAGATGCCGCCCTCCTGAGAACCGTACGTGCAACTTTCACTGCATACGGCTCAAGCCTCCACTAAGGCGTTAGTGTTACCCAGCAATTCACAAAGCTGTTGCAACAGGTTCAAACCATGAGTTACGACCTGTATTTTTCACCTTACGTTCATTGAGAAAACCTTCCCAAAAAGGATCGAACGGGTTCGCTTGACTCATGATTTTTACATGTCGCTTGATTGGCACTTGACCGATTTGAAACAGTCGGATCACGCCATACAGCCCATCCTTTTTAAACCAGCCATGGAAAATCCATTGCCCTTGATAGTTTAGAAAGTACTTGTGTGCGATCCATTTACGCCCCTTGTTTGGGTGACGCCTGACTGACCATCGCCATAACGCTAGAAACACCTGATGGCCAACATAGCCGAAGGTTTGTTTAGCAACACAATGGCGATAGTAATTCGCCCATCCTCGTAGTTTTGGATTCATCATCTTGATGAGATCGGCTACTGGGATTGTTGCGTGTTTTCTGATGACGTCACGCATGTTTCGTAAGAATGATAATACGTTGGACTTGCTCGGTTTAATGAGCAGTTTTCCTTTGTACTTTCTGGCGTTAAAGCCAAGAAAGTCAAAGCCATCATTAATATGAGTCACATGCGTTTTCTCTTCAGAAAGCGTTAAACCTCTTTCTTGTAAGAAAGTCATCAGTTGCGGCTTAATGTCATTCACAAAAACTTCCTTTGAAGACCCAGTGATAACAAAGTCGTCAGCATAACCTATAAAGTTGACTCTGCTGCCTGTTTTGCGAGCGATAGACTTAGTTAACTTTTCTAGTCCGACAAGAGTAAGTAACATCAGGGTGGGTGAAATTATCCCGCCTTGTGGTGTTCCCTCTGCCGTTTTGTAGAACAGCCCCTTGTCTATATAGCCACATCCCAGCCATTGCTTGAGCATCCTTTTGTCTGTCGGGATATTATCAAGTAGCCACTGGTGACCTATCTTGTCAAAACAAGCTTTGATATCCCCCTCAAGAACCCATTGTGCTGCTCCCTTTTTGCATAGGCATTTGAAGCACTGCTGTATTGCATCGGCTGCGCTTCGATTGGGTCTAAACCCATAGCTGTTAGGGTCGGCAATTGTTTCAGATATAGGTTCTAGTGCGAGAAGGTGTAACGCTTGTTGCGCTCGGTCTATCATACACGGGATACCTAATGGTCTAAGCTTGCCGTTTTTCTTTGGGATATAGATTCTTCTGAGCGGTTTGGCTCGATAGCCTTTTCTGCTCAGTAAGCTGACTGCCGCCATTCGACGTGCATCGGTGTTCCAGATGTCGCCGTCAATTCCTGGCGTTTTACTGCCTTTGTTTTGTGATACTCGACGAACAGCGAGAAGTTTTGCTGCTTTCGAGTGAGTCAGTATCCACTGTAGTGCTTTTGCCTTACCGTGTTTACCTTCTCGGATTGCTTTTGCAATGCGCATCTGGAGCCTTAACACATGACGCTCAACCGCTTTCCAGTCGATGGATTGCCATTGGGCGCTGCCAGAAGGGGCACTCACTTCATGAGAAGAGATCATCTGCGTTCCTTCTTAAATAAAGTTTTCCAAATCATCTTGCAATGGGAGACCAGTTGGAAGTGGGCACACTTTCGTGTCAGACATTCGTCTGTATCTGCATCATTACAATGCAGCATTCGCTTTTTCCAACCTCCTTTACCAGCACCGCTATCGGCTCTCTTCACAGACAGCTTTCCCGAAGGAACGATACTGGCTTACCGTGTTCCGCATGTCGCGCAATATCAGGGTAGATGCCCACTATAGATGTATGGACTCCTCTCCCCCCAGGGAGTACGGTACAGATACATCTGATAAAACTGTGGAGAGCAGATATGGAAGACAATCTTTTACTTGCAATCGACTTAGCGAAAAACTCATTTCAAGTTTGCTATATGAGAAACAACGGTGAAGTTCTTTTAAACAAAGCTATTAGTCGTAACAGTTTGATTAAACTGCTAACTGGAAAGAAGAGGTTTTCCTTGGTAGCCATGGAAGCTTGTGGTGGTGCTCACTATTGGGCCCGCTTAGCCAAAGGAAACGGCCATGAGGTAAAAATCATCCAACCTCGATCAGTTAAAGGGCTACAACTTAAGCAAAAGACGGATAAGAACGATGCTTATGCAGTAGGTGTTGCTGCTCTTCTCCCTCATATATTCAGTTGTAATTTGATGTCTGAAGATGAGCAAGGGTTGCAGTGCTTAGATCGAGCTCGAGCATTACAATTAGCACAGCGAACAGCTCTCAGTAATCAGATGCGTGGGTTCCTAAACGAATATGGCATCGTGTTGCCTAAAGGAATAGCCCCTTTAGTAAAACGGATCCCAGAAATATTAGAAGATGCCGAAAATGGCTTGCCTGATAGTTTACGCCAGGTACTAGCTTCACAAGCTGATATCCTAGCGATGCAAACAGAACAAATAGAATACTACGACTGTTTGATTGCAGAACACATCAAACAAAACAAAATTTGCCAAAAGCTGAGTAAACTGGAGGGTGTCGGCCCAATTGTAGCGTTAGGTCTAATGATACGTTTAGGTGACGGTAAAGAATTTACACACAGTAGGGATGCATCTGCTTGTATTGGATTAACACCGAAACAACACTCTACAGGTGGTAAAGAACGGATTGGGCATATTTCTAAAAGTTGTGCAGATAAGCGCTTGAGAAGTCTCTTGTATCAAGGAGCAATGTCCATAGTGTACAAAGTAACACTTCGTGCTCCAACAACAGAGAAAGAACGATGGCTAAAATCTATCGTAGAGCGGCGTGGTAAGAAAATAGCCGCAATAGCTATGGCAAATAAAACTGTTAGAACAGCCGTTGCACTCATAAAAAGTGATAGTGACTACCAACCATTGCCGATTCAAGCGTAATTATCGTTAAATAAAATTTTAATTCAATGGCTTGCATAAAATAAAGCGATAAGAAAACCAATGGAATTCAGCTCCGCACTAAAGTATTCGGATACTGCACTATAGACTTGAACCATTGGGGCGAACACATCAAAGGGCAGGAATAGCTATCCAAAAAGAGCCCGTATATAAGTGCGCAACTATCGTCATATTTTAAAGGCATTGATTAAAACGAGGAGTCCATATAAGTGCGGAGAGTGCAGTGACCACGAAAAAGTACTGTCCAACCTCTTTCCAACTCTCATTGCCTTTTGGCTACAGCGTAATAACCACTTCCGCTGCTTCATCATATAACGCACCTTGAATGGATTCACATATGTTCATCATACTGACTACCTAGCACTTACCCGAATTGTGGTTTTCAGGAGGAACGTCCTCTCACGATTCTTTTCCCACTCAGCCCAACTGCCAAGTTTCGTTACATTGTCCGAGCCGCTGCTTTATTCAGGCTCGTAGGTTCATCTGGTGATACAGACGGTTCACTCATAAAGCGGTGAACAACGCTTCATACGACTTCAGGTCGCACGGACAGAAATGGTTTAGAGTATTTACTTAAATTAGCAAAGGACGAATAACTTCTGGTATGGAAACTCAGTGTCCAATCTAACAGGAGCAATTTAGTTAATAGAAATGCAGCTTCATCGCGACGCTCTATATGTATTGGCTTAACAAAGGTGCTGCCAGCTTCAATGCAATACCACACATGATGCATGAAATCGCAGAATCTAAAATTCGCCATGTTGGGGTTCTAGGGATTTTCCCCTCTAAAAAGACATAATTCTCTGTAGACCACACCAATAAATGGCTGCGGAGGTGGGTTACTACTTATAAGTGTGGCAAATTAGGTAAATATCGTACATTTAATACGGAACAGCCCTGATATGGCCATCAAAAACGAAATTACTATTCTCACGAGAGCAGAACAGGCAAATCTTTATTCCCCACCCATTTTTTCAATCGAAGAACAACGTCTGTACTTTTCTCTGAACGATGCGGAATTGGCAGTTTTTCGGTCAATTCGTCTCAGAGCTCATAGATGTTACTTTGTCGCGATTTTGGGATACTTCAAATCAAAGCCCGTCATCCTAGATATCGCTTACTCGCAGGTTTCTAAGGATTTAATGTTCATCAGTAAAGAGCTGCTTGGCGGCAAGGGGCTCAGACCATTCACTCCCTCACAAAAACAAAAAGATCGACTCTACGCAAAAGTATTAGACCTTGCTGGTTATCACAAATGGGACGAAAGTCAGCACTTCAATTCTCTTTTCGACCACCTTGTTCAGGTGGGCAATGCCTGGCTGGAGCCGCGTTACCTCTTTGATACTGCTATTGAATTCCTAACCAGTCACAGCATTGCTATCCCTAGGTACACCGTACTCCAGAGACTGATAAGCAGAGCGATGCAGCAGGTCAGAAAAGACCTGGCGCACCAACTTAATCAACTCACCAGTCCTGAACTTCACGTCTTTCTGGACAGCATAACAGCCATTGATGACGGACTAAGCCTGAACCAGCTCAGAGGCGGTGCAAAAAGTCTGACCGTACCTGAACTTAAAAAAGAGCTTGCCCTTTATCATCAGTTAGCGCCATGGCGCACGCAAATCAATGGCGTTATCGATGGGCTTAATCTGTCTCTTAAAAATCGACAACACTTCGGTGAGCTCATCAACTATTACGGTAGTAAACTCAAACGATTCAAACGCGCACAGCAGCATCTATGGTTGCTATGTCACCTGACAGAGCGGATACAACTGGCACTGGAACGGTTAACTGATGGGTTCATTTACCATATCCGCAAGCAACAAGAAGCTGCCAACACCTTTGCACAACAAGCAGTGTTCCTGTCCTGGCAGTCAGCCGCGGACAATGTCACGAAAGCGGCAGAGTTACTGCATCTGTTTGTGGATGAGAACATTGATGATAATCAACCCTTCTCAGTAGTCAGACAACAGGCATTGAAGGTCATGAATGACAGGGATATCCAGACCCTCTGCCTTTACCTGAAAAAACAGAAACGGACCGTGGAAGAGTACCAGTGGCAACATTACGATGAACAATGCAATCTCCTGGAGCAACTGTTAAGGCAGGTGTTCTTGTGCCTTGAATGTGAGGCCGGTAAAGGCTCAGAAGCCGTCGTCGCCCAACTTCAACAGATGCAGACGGAAATCGCATTCGGTGGACCACTGAAGACGATGGATACGTCGCTCATCCCGAAAAAGCACCTCCCATGGTTGGTTAAACAGGATAACGTTAACCCGCAACGTTACGAATGGCTGCTCTACCGGCAGTTAACCTCACGACTGAATGGACGCATTTATTTGCCAAATGTTACCAAATACCGCGCACTGGAAGACGACCTGATCCCCCAGACATCGCAGGATACCTTGCTGGCCTCATCAACACTGGACAGACTAAAACAGCCCGCAGAGTTATTGTTACAGGAGAAACAACACCGGCTGGAAAGTGCACTCAAAGACGTTGCTCTCCATATTGATGAGGGAGACAATCGAAATGTGATCATGAAAAATCGTACCGGTACCCGCTGGCGTCTGCCGACCAAAAGCGCTACATCTCTGGTCAACAATCCCTTTTTTAAGCGAATGCAACCGGTCGGTATCGCGGATGTACTGCGGTATGTAGAGCGCGAAACCGGGTTCATGAAATGTCTGACTCATGTACTTCCGATACAAAAACAAGGGTTCACTCATCAGGATGATTTACTGGCCATTCTGATTGCCAACGCCACTCACCGTGGTGTGTATGGCATGGCGCAGATCTCCGATCGAAGCTATGAACACCTGAGTACGGTGCAGGCCAACTATATCCGGCCTGAAACGCTGCATGACGCCAGCGACGTGATCAATAATGCGGTTGCAGCGCTACCCATCTTCCGCCACTACCATATTCAGGAGGACCAGCTGCATGCCAGTGCGGATGGTCAGAAATTCGAAACCCATCTGGAAACCTTTAAAACCCGGTACTCCTCTAAGTATTTCGGCACCAACAAAGGGATCACGGCCATGACACTGGTGGCCAACCACAGCGCCCTCAATGCTCGGATCATCGGTTCCAACGAGCACGAATCACACTATATTTATGACCTGTTACAATCCAACAGCAGTGAAATCAAACTAAAGAAATTATGGAAAACTAGGCGTAAAAATGCTATTACGTTGCCATATAAGACATAAGTACGATAAAACTTTTGGTTTATAGGGCATCGATATGATTGATAGTGTTCGAAGATTTTCTAAATTGAACCCTCTTTTTCCACACTATTGGTGAAATAATGAAAACTCGAGTTTACGATTTACCTACAAGGTGCTTCCATTGGCTTTTTGCTGGTTCTTTTATTGCCGCCTTTACCATCTCAAATACAGTTGATGATGACAACCTGGCCTTTTCTTATCATATGATTTTTGGCTTAATAATGGTCTTCAGCGTATTATTGAGGGGGATCTGGGGAATAATTGGCAGCAGGCACGCTCGGTTTACCGATTTTTCCTTGAATGTGTCCGGATTGGTTGCATATCTTAAAGGAATATTAACCGGAACAAATAGAACGTGGGTCGGTCACAATCCTGCATCTAGTTGGGCTGCATTGGTAATGATGATATTGGCCTTGGGCTTAGGGGGAGTTGGTATTTTGATGGCTACCGGAGTTGTAGGGGAGTCTTGGAAGGAGGTTCACGAGCTATTGGCCAATACTTTTATCGTTGTGGTCATTTTGCATATAGCTGGTGTTATTCTTCACCAACTCAAACATAAAGATTCGATCGGTATGAGCATGGTAACGGGTTACAAACGAGACTTAGCCGAAACCACTGAGTCTGTCTCTAGGCATTTCGGGATTGGTCTCTTATTTTTGTTTTTGATCGCAGGCTTTTCGGCATACTTAGTTGGGAATTTTGACCAACCCTCAAGGACGTTATCTGTGTTCGGAACTAAGCTTCAGCTAGCAGAAAATGAAGGAAATGAGCACGAAGAATATGAGAGACATGAAGAGTATGAAAAACACGACTGAGAATGAGAAATAAAGAGCGAGTTTTTTTATTAGCCACCTTCGGTTTAATTGGCGCTATGGTCGTTACTGACTTAATCACAGACTTTGATGAAGGCGTGCCATTTTGGCACGTCTTTATTGAGGCAAGCGCTGGATTAATGGCAATTATTGGCGTTATTTTTGTTCTTAAAAATATGCTGAATTTAAGAGTAAGTTTATCCAAAGAAAAACTAAATTCTGCTGCATATAAGCGTGAAGCTGAGCAATGGCGTTCTCAGGCGAAAGAACACATAGATGGAGTGTCCCTGATGATAGAAAATCAATTATCAGCATGGGGACTTACTCCGGCCGAAAAACAAGTGTCTTTTTTGTTGCTGAAAGGTTTTAGCTTGGTTGAAATTGGTGAGTTTCGGAATACATCAGAGAAAACCGTAAGAACTCAGCTTAGCGCCATTTACGCAAAAGCAGGTTTAAAAAATAGAGCTGAGTTTGCTGCATTTTTCTTGGAGGATTTGCTTCCTGGCTCTAATGTAAAAGCATGAATTTTCTCGACAACCATTAACGGGTTCTACCCAGATTTTACGGACACATCCATAAAGAGGCATACTGTGCCTGAAAGGAGTGTCTATGACCAAACGAAGAAAGTATTCCCCAGAGTTCAAACGCGAAGCGGTATTACTTGCCCAGCAGCCCGATGCCAGTTGTCGCCAGATTGCATTGGATATCGGTATCAATCCCAATCTCCTGAGTCGCTGGAAGCGTGAAGCTGAGCAATCTAAAGATAAAGCATTCAAAGGCAGCGGCTCCCCTCGTGATGAGGAGATGGCAAGATTGAAACGAGAACTTGCCAAAGTTAAAAAGGAACGGGATTTTTTGCGCGAAGCGGCAACGTTCTTCGCCAAAGAGGGGTTCTAGGGATTTTCCCCTCTAAAAAGACATAATTCTCTGTAGACCACACCAATAAATGGCTGCGGAGGTGGGTTACTACTTATAAGTGTGGCAAATTAGGTAAATATCGTACATTTAATACGGAACAGCCCTGATATGGCCATCAAAAACGAAATTACTATTCTCACGAGAGCAGAACAGGCAAATCTTTATTCCCCACCCATTTTTTCAATCGAAGAACAACGTCTGTACTTTTCTCTGAACGATGCGGAATTGGCAGTTTTTCGGTCAATTCGTCTCAGAGCTCATAGATGTTACTTTGTCGCGATTTTGGGATACTTCAAATCAAAGCCCGTCATCCTAGATATCGCTTACTCGCAGGTTTCTAAGGATTTAATGTTCATCAGTAAAGAGCTGCTTGGCGGCAAGGGGCTCAGACCATTCACTCCCTCACAAAAACAAAAAGATCGACTCTACGCAAAAGTATTAGACCTTGCTGGTTATCACAAATGGGACGAAAGTCAGCACTTCAATTCTCTTTTCGACCACCTTGTTCAGGTGGGCAATGCCTGGCTGGAGCCGCGTTACCTCTTTGATACTGCTATTGAATTCCTAACCAGTCACAGCATTGCTATCCCTAGGTACACCGTACTCCAGAGACTGATAAGCAGAGCGATGCAGCAGGTCAGAAAAGACCTGGCGCACCAACTTAATCAACTCACCAGTCCTGAACTTCACGTCTTTCTGGACAGCATAACAGCCATTGATGACGGACTAAGCCTGAACCAGCTCAGAGGCGGTGCAAAAAGTCTGACCGTACCTGAACTTAAAAAAGAGCTTGCCCTTTATCATCAGTTAGCGCCATGGCGCACGCAAATCAATGGCGTTATCGATGGGCTTAATCTGTCTCTTAAAAATCGACAACACTTCGGTGATGTGTGAGTAGAATAAAGTTTCATACCATGACAGGTTAGTGTAGGAAAAACATCTTACACACATAAATAAATCTGGAAAATAATTACGCACTGACCATACTGTATGTATGGTCAGTGGTTTTCTAGGTAAATTTATGTATCTCATACAATCAAACAATGTCTACAAACAGACAGAGTTATCAGTCAGTGATAACAACTGTCAATGTTCTCCTGTTGAGGGGAATATTGGCTCACTGCCTACACTGTTTAATCAAGATGGTTCGTTCAACCACGAAGCAAATAGTTACCTCTTCTACCAAAAAACCATCAAAGTAGCTAAAGACCTATCCCCCTGCGCTCAAGCGTTACATGCTTACTACCAATTCCTTGAAGACAAACAATTAGCATGGGATAAATTCCCTCCCGTCAAAAGACTAAAACCAACTTATCTTTTTCGTTCTCACCTGTTAAAACAAATCAAGAATGGTGAATTAGCTCACAGCACAGCAAGCGTCCGAATGAATCAAATTGTTAACTACTACAAGTGGTTAATGCATGATGGTTGCTTGAAAATCAAGAACGAGAAAGAGGCTCCTTTTAAGATGGAGTTTGTATCCGTTCAAAGCACTGGGATGCTGGCACACATATCGCCAACGTTTACCGTGCAGACCAGTGATCTACGAATTAAAGTGCCGAGGGACAGCAGCAGCAAGAACATCAGGCCGCTTACTCCCCTGAGTAACGATTCGCTGGACATATTGACCTCGTATCTGCCTCAAGCATCCATTGAACTACGCCTTCAGGTGCTGCTTTCTATTGATACCGGAATGCGGATCAATGAAGTAGCCACACTCACGCTGGATGCATTAAAGACTGCGATCCCCCTTGCTGAAAGTGAGCACCGCTATGAACTGACGATTTCACCGCAGTTGTATGGTGTTCAAACCAAATATGCCAAGCAAAGAACCATTGAAATATCAGCTGAGCTACTAGCCCAGTTAAATGAATACCGCACCTCTGAGCGGCGCCTACAGCGTGTGACAAAGCTAAATCATAAACTGGATAACTTATTTGAAGTGGCATTGGGGCTGAAGCAGGAGGCAGTTGATGCACTAGAGCGTTGTGAGAGTCACGAACCCGTTTTTGTCAGTGAGCAAGGTAATCCGGTCAGCGCAAAGTCCATTGAAGCCAGATGGTCAGAGTTGCGCAGCGTAATCAAAAAGTCGCACCCCACTTTTATGCACCGTTTCCACGATTTTCGCTCGACCTATGGCACTTATCGCCTCAGTGACCTGCTTGAAGCTGGACTCCTTGACCTTGAATGCATGGAACTGCTGATGGCTTGGATGGGACATAAAAATGAATCGACCACCTGGAAGTATTTGCGCTTTCTAAGACGGAAAAAGGCTTTCAAGGTCAAGTTTGGCATCCTCGATAGCATCATGCACAGCGTATTGCATAACGAACAGGGAGGTAGCAATGAGTAAGGTGGAATATCTAAGCGGTTGGCAGCCAGAGCTGTGTATCCAATTAGACATAAATAGTATTCAAAAAGCGGACTTTAACCGTTTTCTGGTCAAGCACTTTCCCTCAACGCAGTTATTGCAACAGGGCGGGCAATTTGAAGATGCTGAACGAGAGGGCGTTATTCTTCAGTTAAGACAAAGCTTCGATAAAGAGATTGAAGAAGGTGGCAGTCATTTCACCCTGTACAACGTCTTTTCTACCGCATCCTTGTATCTCAGGTGGTGCGATAAACAGAGCGTCAACGCATTCACCAAATGCTCTATTGAAGGCTATATGTCTCACCAAAATGACCGAGTGATGTTAGGTTTGATGAAAGGCTCGACCTACGCGCGGATACGCGGAGAAATGAGTATCCTGTTTATCAAATATCTTGACCTGTCGCATCACTACTTCGATAACGTGGTGGCCAGGGATTCCAGCGATACAGAATCTTACGAAGCCTACACCCGCAGCGATTTAAACCAACTGCTTCCCTTTTTACGACAAGTCTTTAAGCAGACGCAAAAGCAATTTATTGCATTCCCAGAAAAGCATTTTGATGCCTACAAAAACGTGTCCACCATGACCTTTCACTGGCAGGGTAAGCAATACCCCTTGTATGGTGGAATTAGCAAGATGATGTGCGCAGGAGCGTTCCTGCTGGCCTATTACACCCATAGCAATACCGGAAACTTGTTGCAACTGCGCCAACCAGACAATGCTTCAACCACACTGGACGAGGTATGGTACACCATGCCTGCCTTTAAACGCCGTGCGTTTAAAACGATTCAGGTGGAAATGTGTGGCCATGAGTTAGATATTCCAAAATACGCCTTAGACTTTTTCGATAAGTTGCGTGAAGCATCCATGCTAATTGATACTGGTGAACAGCCCCTCTTGCTGCAAACGGTCACTGCCAATAAGGTACAGCCAATAAAGGCTATAACACTCCGTAGCTTTGCAGACTGGATGGAAGCGCACTTTTCATTTACTGACCAAACGGGTCGTCGATTGCGTCCGATGATAAGCCGCTTCCGCGAAACCGGTGCCCAGTTAACCGCATTTCATCAGGGCGACATGGCGAACGACATCATGCTGAACAACACGCCCAACACCCGCAAGAAGCATTACAGTGAAGGCAATAAAACAACCAATAATGGCATGATGCAAGATACCATGGCGATAAGAGAGGAGCAGGCCAAAAGTAAGGTTAACACCTCGCAAGCGAGGCAGAATCTGGCAATTGATGTGCTAGTGATTGAACAAGAAAACAGCATCAAACTGCCTAACCTCAGTCGAACATCAAGCGGGTCAAGCTGTAACAACCCGTTTGGTGAAAAGTCGGAGAAATATACCAGACAAGCCCGACGCCACGGATTAGCCAAAGAGGGGGAGCGATTAGCGTGCGCCGACCTGTTAGCGTGTTTTGGCTGTCCAGAGCAAGTCATTGTTCAGTCGGTGGCAGATATCTGGTGCCTGCTCTCGTTTAAAGCCTGCATCGAAGAGTCGCTATACCTGCATTTAGATGCCAGTCATTATCGCAACAACTTCAAGGCGATTATTTCCTTCATCGACCAGAAAATACTACCCAACCTCCATGCCAATGTACTTAAGCAAGCCGAAGCGCGTCTGAATGACGATGGCTTGCACCCAGCGTGGGGCGAAGCCGATTCCATTCTCAACCTCATTCCTCGCGTTGCTAAGGGGGCAAAATAATGCAAACCGACCACCTTTATGAAGCCAGCTTTCCAACAGCGCACAAAATTCAAGATACTGATTTGATCAGGCTGTATCATGAACAACGCTTTGATGAACTGGATGCGGTTATCGTCTGCAGGGATAAAGAAGGTGCGGTCACGGCAAGCTTCGGCGATAGCGACTGGAACTGCCTGCCGTTCTCCCGAAAAAAAAGCAAAAATAATTTACCATTTGCAGAGTTCGAACGGTCACCGGCACTGCAACGGGAGCTAAAACTGCTCACTTTTGGTTGGCTGTTTAACAAGAACCCGAAACAACGAAAAGCAACTTCCTTTTCTAGCACTAAAACTCGACAAGCAAGCATAAAACTCGCCTATCGCTTCCTAATACAAAACTGCCTCAGTTCATTACAAGCGCTATCTAAACCCAGTCACTGGAAATCTTTTGAGGCATATCTTATCAACAACGGGTACGCACAAAGCACTATCGAGCAATGTTTTATTGCTATCAACAAAGCTATCGAGTTCGCACCGTGGCATCAATTAGCGCTAGGCTTTACCGCGCCGATTAAGGCATCTGTTGAGGCAAAAAAACTTTGCGACCTACACAAGCAGCAAACTCTGGTTATCCCTGAGCGCTTATGTGATGAGATTTACGGTAAAGCGATTGAACTTATCGAAGAAGCCCATCCATTTCGGGCGCTAATTGCCCAAACCGAAAATGCCATGCAAGACAACTATCTAGAAGGTAGGCGTGTCCTCGATGAAAAGATTGCGCAAGGAGCCATGTTCACGTTTTTAAAAACTGATGTAGGGATTGATAACCACAAATTTGCGTCGGACCTTCAAGAAAATAAGCCCAACTCCGTTCTCGATATCATTGCACCATTAGCCGAAAAACTGCCGAATGTTAAGTTGAGCAACGGAACTGATTTCAAACGTTACCTTGGGCAACTGATTACCAGTAGCTACATCGTATGTGGCGGGTTCAGCGGAATGCGGGACTCCGAATTAGACAAGCTCACTCCTGACAGCTACTACAAGGACACCTTTGAAGGTCGCGACTACCACATGCTGCAATCTCACACCTTTAAGCTGGGAGAAAAACGCGAAACCTGGGTGACAGCAGCGTCTTCAAAAACAGCTATCGAACTGATGTCAACACTCACAGAGCGCTGGCGCTCAGAGGTCGTTTACCCCAATGACAAATATACTGACTCCATTTGGCTTAATCATACCTATCGCTCTAAAAGTCCAGTATTAATTACTGACTGGTCCTCCCGCTTACAGCGTTTTTGTCGGCAATTCGGCATGGTGGTGAGTGAAGAAGATTATCAGGAATGCCTTGAGTCTAACCCGCGCTCGTTAGAGCGAATTAAAGAATCTGTCACGGTTGGTCAGCCTTGGCCCTTAACTCCACACCAGTTCAGGCGCACACTGGCGTTTTACTGCATTAAGAACCGCTTTAGTACATTAGTCGCACTGAAACAGCAATTTAAGCACCTATATTTAGCCATGACCGAGTGGTACACCAATGGCGGAAAGCTGGCGAGCTATCGGGACTTAATGGTAGACGAAAAGGTAAAAAACCTGCTCACTGAAATCAATGCAGAATCAACGGCGAACAAGATTTTTAAACAGTGGCATTCGGACGAAAAACTCGCGGGAACTCACGGTAAAGCAATCATGAAAATGCGCGGCGAAATACCGAGTATCTATAGCTCTTGGGAGATCATCTATAGGGCGGTTAAGGACGGCAAGTTAACACTGCACGGCTCATTGCACAGCTATTGTAAAAATGGATACAATTGCGATATGGATGGTGTTGTCATGCCTCAATTCTGTGTCGATTGCGGCTCAGGCAGCAGCATCATTGACGAGGAACAAGCGCTGTGGTGGCAGAAAAAGCACAACAGTTTGGTTGCTTACATGGAATCCGACGAAGATATTTCGGTGAGTGAGCGTAGCCACTACATCACCCAAGTAAGAGCCGCAGAGATAGTCATGGCTGATTTTGAACTGCCATTTACCCCTTTCGAACCTGACTTAAAGGTAGCGAACTCATGAGTAAGAGCGAAAACACATTGCTAGCGCTTGAAGCGGCTCTAGAACGCATTAAACAGGGTAAACCTAAGCGTATCCCTGCCCATCGCAAGCTCAGTGTTCGCGCTGTTGAGGAGGAAGCGAGCCTTGGCAACGGCAGTGGCTATTACTACCCCGAGTTTGTTGATAAGGTTAGACAGACTAAAGCTGAAATCGCGGCAGGCAATGGTGAAATAATCCGGCCAGAGATCCAGACCGTGCGCACTAAGCTCAAAGAGCAAAAGCGTATCAAGGATAACTACAAGGCTAAGTATGAAACGGAGCGAGAGAAGTTAGCCTTATTTGCGGCTGCGCAGCATCACTTGAATGATAAGCTGGTTCAGGCATTAACTCGTGTGGATGAGTTGGAGCATGAAAATGCAGAGCTTCGGGAGGAGCTTTCTAGGCTGAAAAGAAGCCAGATCGTGCCAATCAAGTAATCCACCAGTAGCCCACTGATATATTGATGTGGGCTACCAAACACTCCACACGACTGCCACTTCACACGACTGCCACTTCTTCCCTAGCTCACTTTTGGACAGAAACGTGTTAGCTGCTTTGCTAATTTAGGTTATTACGGATAACTTTTCGTACCCCAAAACGTCAAAGACCACCGTTGTCAGCGATGGTCTGTCTGCGCGGAATTGGACAAAACCTTTCACTGACAATCTATATCAGACTGGTCGCTTTATGCAAAACAACCTCAGAGATATGCATTGTTTCCCCTTTACTGAAGAACTTAGGCTTAACACCGAGGTGCATATTTGTTTTTTTTCACCAAGGTACTGAGTAAACCGAAGCAAGTATCCATCAGGATCTTGAACTAAGAACTCTAACTGGCCTGCCAAAGCTGAACCAGTGTCGTACCATAGTTCGTCAATATCGCGATACAGAGATATATTAGCTTTTTTATCCGTTCCAATATGAGCTGAATGTCGGTAAGTTCGATTTGAAAATTAACCCCTCTACCAAGCGGATAAACTAGTTAACCGACATTCCAACCTGTCTCATGAAACTGCTCGATCATTATCTGTACTTGCTCTTGCTCAAGATACGCAAAATTAGGAGCACTCCTTTGGTTGCGAACCTTAAAGCCAAGTATTTCTGTATAGAAACGAAGAGATTGCTCAAAATTCATTACTGTCAACTCTGGAACCATAACGTTCCAATATTGGCTCATCTTATAACCTTATGTATTGTCTTAGATTGAGGGCATTATAATCAATTTACTAAACGGCTTCAGGAAGAATGAACATACGCTTATGAAGTTGAGTGAACTACGTTGCGCTATGTACATGATTGGGAGGGAATACCCCAAGAGGATAAAATCCGCCAACGAGAAAGGCGGATTGTTGAAAAGCTTTAACTGGTTGCAGCAGCTAATTTTATACCTAAACCAGCAAACATTGTTCCGACAGCTCGATCCAACCAGATGCTTAGCTTTTTACTACTTCTAACTCGCTCAGAAATCTTGTCTGCTGCAAGAACATATGCAGCTTCCACAATGATGGCAACAGCAATAACAATTAGCCCTAGGTAGAATAATTGGAACGACACAGAACCCGCATCTTCACGGACGAACTGTGGTAGAAATGCCATAAAGAAAATGGCTACTTTGGGGTTTAGAATGTCGATTAGTACCCCTTGCTTAAATGCTTCAAATGCTGTTTCTCTATTCTGATTCGAGTTATCAGTATTTAATTCAAAGCCAGATGATCTAAATGATTGATAGGCCAGATACAACAAGTAAGCTGCACCAACATACTTAACTATGCTAAATGCTAATGCAGAAGACACCAAGATCGCAGATAGACCGATAGAAGCTGCAAATACATGGAAAAGCGCTCCCGTACATACACCTATAGCCGACGCTAAGCCAACCTTCTTACCATTACTGATTGTCTTCGTCAGGATATACAACAAATCTGGCCCTGGAGCGACATTTAGGGCAAAAGCAGTGGTTAGAAACAATAACCAAAAATTTAAATCAGACATACTTACCTCAAGAAACACAAAGCTCTAACCTACACCTAATATTCATGTGACGCAACCAACAAAGGGGCTGTGTCGCATAAGTATGCACTTTGAAAATCAAGAGTAGTTACTGCAAAATTGAACAGTTTTGGGAGATTCCGTGCAGTGCTGTTCTGGTGTCTGCCATAACTTCACGTATCGCAAACTCCGCAGCGTAACTCGTTGCTGAGTAATAGCACTAAGGCGGTTTGGGGCATAAATGAGTTTGATGGCGCGATCCATCAGCCCACCCACCTTGAGCCTCGCTTTTTGGGAAGTGACAAATTATCTGGAAATTGGTATTCTAAAATACTCGAATTTTAGGAAAAACAGTCAAAAACTACTGTTTTTCTGGAAAAGGCTGAGAAGCCTTATCACACATACCTTTCCAGATTTATTTCAGAATCGACCTGTCGCGGTAGTTTCATACTGAGTATTAAAGATTCATACTTAAATGGCAGCGATCAGAGTACACTGCCATTTCTAAAACGTTTATGCCCCATTATGATTTAGAACAATTACTCATTCGAACTTTGTGTTTCTGTGTTTGCCTCATATTTACTAATGCGGAAAGCAAAAGATAAGGCCCTAGTAACTTGTTTTGTAGTATGCCTTAAAGACTGTCAAGAGGACTTATGACCCCAGTATGATGGCCACCAATCACATGGGTATATATCTCGGTCGTTTTGACATCACTGTGTCCCAATAACTCTTGGATGGTACGAATGTCATGGCCTTTGAGTAATAAAGATGTTGCAAATGAATGGCGGAAAGTATGGGCGGTAACGCGCTTATCTATACCACAGTTAGTGGTAGCTTGCCTTAATGCACGTGAAAAAGCCGTTGGATGAATATGGTGTCTGCACACATAGTTGTCACTTGGGTGCATACAACGGCGGCTAGCAGGAAAGAGATATTGCCAATGAAACTTAGAGGCGTTACTGCGGTATTTTCTGATGAGAGAGATGGGCAATGAAGCAAGTCCAAAGCCATCTGACAAATCCGCCTCGTGGAGCTTTTTTACCTGTTTCATTTGTGACTTTAGAACATCAATCAATCCGTTAGGTAGCATACAAACTCGATCTTTTTGCCCTTTACCTCGGTACACAAAGATAGATTTAGTGGTTAGATCAATATCTTTTACCCTAAGTTTTAAGGCTTCCTTTAATCTTAGCCCTGAGCCAAATAGGATGGCACCAATTAAATAGTGGTAGCCTGACAAATTGCTGATGATCAGTTTTGCTTCTTCGTTAGACAATACCTGCGGTATTCGTTTAGGGGCTTTTGCATAGGGAAATTGTAACTCATTGGGCTCAATTTTTAACACATGGCGACAAGCAAATACAATGGCACATAGAGCCTGTTTCTGGGTGCTCGCCGACACTTCGCACTCCACTGCTAAAAAACAGAGAAATTGTTCAATCAAAGCGGGGGTTATATCAGCGCCATGACGAATATTGCAATGTCGAATGAAATAGCGGTTCCAATAGAGGTAGGATTTTTCTGTTTGATAGCTGTAATGGCGTACCCTGATCTCTGTCCGTATAGCCTCCAAAAATGTTAATTGCCCCATAACCGTTACCTTACCAATGTACTGTGTTTATATAAGGGCTATCCATTTAGCGCCACCAGTGTCAATATGTAGTGATGAAAACTTCATCGTATTTATTAAAAGCTGGTGTAGATTACCCTACAAGTTGGGGCGAATTTGTTGATTGGTTTCATGATGAACAATCCTGCATTAGCTACCTTTACAAACTTCGTTGGCCAAACGGATTCATATGCCCAAGCTGTTCAAGCCATCAATCACCTTATCAGTTAAGTAATGGCAAGTTAAAATGTCATGCTTGTCGTTCTCAGTGTTCAGTAACATCAAGTACACTTTTTGACAAAACAAGAACCCCCATGAAAAGTTGGTTTGCTGCCGTCTGGTTTATTACAAATCAAAAAAATGGTGTCAGCGCTCTTGGAGTTCAAAGGTTATTAGGTCTTGGGAGTTATCAAACCGCTTGGTCATTAATGCACAAGTTAAGGTATGCCATGGTTGATCCTGAAAGGGATAAACTGTCCGGCATCGTAGAGGTTGACGAAACACTAATAGGTGGCGTTGTTCCCCAATCATCTATTAAAAATCAACAGGGTAAGCGTAAGGCTGTAGTTTTGGTAGCAGTTGAGCTGCTATCACGCTCTGGATTTGGCCGGATACGTTTAAGGCAAGTGGAAAGTGCAACCAAAGAACATATCCATCAATTCATTCAAGATGTAATTGAACCTGGTAGTACAATTTGTAGTGATGGCTCTCAAGCATACAAACAAATAGACAAGAAAGGATATAAGCATAACCGAATAGTGCATTTAGGTTCATCTGTACCTGCACATGAAACAATGGCTGGGGTGCATCGAGTCTCATCATTATGTAAAAGATGGCTTTTAGGTACATATCAAGGCGCGGTAAAGGCTAAGCAACTTGATTATTATTTAGATGAGTTTACATTTCGCTTCAATAGAAGAAAGTCAGATTCTCGGGGATTATTATTCTACAGGTTGCTTGAACAAGCAGTGCGTTCTAAGCCGATAACGTACCAATCAATTAAAAATCGATAACCACAATATATAGTGGTTGGTTGTGCTAAGTGGATAGCCCTTGTTTATATACAGTTATAGTTGAAGTTGAGATAATTGCTATGAAAAAGATGCATAAATCGTTGGATTGGCGCATCGATAATACTAACTGTTAAACATTAACTCATTATTATCAATAGTTTGTAATATATATAAAAGTGCTATGCAGACCTCGTAAACACCTATGCATCTTTTTTATCTGCTAAATTGTCATATTTAACCTGTATTTTTTGTTAAATAATATATTTACAACAAACACTTACAAGTGATATTTTGACGAAGAAACTTACAAGAAAGCAGGAGGTTATCCTGCTGCTAATCAATAAGCTGTTAGCTGAAAAATATATCGAGGTAATAAATGACACACCATGAAATGCATAGATCTCATAGAGTAGGCTGGTTGCGAGCGGCAGTTTTAGGGGCCAATGATGGTATCGTATCTACAGCTAGCCTTATTATTGGTGTGGCGGCAGCAAGCTCATCACAGGAAAGCATTCTTTTAGCTGGTATTGCTGGCCTAGTTGCAGGTGCGATGTCAATGGCAGCAGGTGAGTACGTATCTGTAAGCTCTCAGTCAGATACAGAAAGTGCTGACCTTGCACTAGAAAAAAAATCATTAGCCAATAATTTTGAGTTTGAAAAAGATGAACTCGCAAAAATATACGAAAATAGAGGGCTCGAACCTGTATTAGCAGAAAAAGTAGCTGAACAGTTAATGGCGCATGATGCTTTAGGGGCGCATGCCAGAGATGAAATAGGTATATCAGAAACAGTTAGCGCTCAGCCAGTTCAAGCTGCTTTTTATTCGGCTGGTACATTTACAGTAGGAGCTGCGCTTCCACTATTAGTGGCTTGGGTTATTCCTGGAAACTTATTAATAACAGCTGTTTCTGTGTTATCTCTAGTATTTTTAGCAGTTCTTGGCGGACTTGCAGCTCGTGCTGGTGGAGCATCAATTGCTGTTGGTGCCTTTAGAGTAACTTTTTGGGGAGCTCTTGCCATGGGTTTAACTGCAGTAGTAGGTAGTGTCTTTGGCGTCGTTGCTTAATAAGTAATTAGCCAATGGCGCTATATCATCTAAATTCAGCTAATCGGGTAGCCGGAGGTATCTAACCTCCAGCCCCCACACCACCCTGCATGCGGCTCCGCACAGGGCGGTTCATTTAGAACCCTTAACTAAACTTTCTGGTTAGGATAATGAACTGCGATCCATCCATCTCTTAGTGAATATAATCCTGCTTTCTTCAGATACTCATTACTCAGTGCTTGCTGTATCCCCGGTGTTTTAGAGCTACGCCAAGGGCCTTTACTTGTGATACCACAAGCAACAGCGGCTTGGATCCTGACGCCACGCTTAAGTAAATTTTGCACCTTAGTCCGTGGTTTTCGCCACTGACGCCAGTAGCACATACGTATGCGACGACGGATCCAATGGTCTAAATCGACACATCCTTGGTAAGCATTGGCTATGCCAAAGTAGTTGATCCAGCCTTGCATGTACTGCCGCACTTTAAACAATTGATATCCCATACTAACTCCCCAATTTCGGTTCGTCAGTCGTCTCATCTTTTGTTTGAAAATGCGTAATGTTTTAGCATGCCACTGGATCTTTCCTCGGTTAAATGTAAACCCAAGAAACTTGCTTTGACCGACCTTAACCACTTGGCTTTTCTGTTCATTAACGGCCAGTTTTAGCTTAGTGGCCAGATATTGAGTAATGCTCTTGAGTACCCGCTCTCCTGCTCGAATAGACTTTACCAAAATGATGAAGTCGTCCGCGTAGCGGGCGAATTTATGCCCTCGGCTTTCCAGCTCTTTATCCAGACTATCCAGCATAATGTTAGAGAGTAATGGCGAGAGTGGGCCGCCTTGAGGCACGCCTTCAAAGCTTGCTTCAAATTGGCCATTGACCATCACACCAGCTCGAAGGTATTTACCAATAAGCGCCAACAGACGCTTATCCTGCACCTTGCTTCTAAGTTGAGTCATCAAGAGATCATGATTAACTCGGTCAAAGAACTTAGACAGATCAACATCGACGGCAAATTTGCGTTTTTGTTTGATGATATCCCTTACTTGCAGTACCGCTTGTTTGGCATTTCTGTTCGGCCTAAAGCCAAAGCTGTTGGTCGAGAAGAATGGGTCAAACAGTGGCGTGAGTATTTGAGCAATGGCTTGCTGTATCACACGGTCAATGACGTTAGGGATCCCCAATTTGCGTTTACCGCCATCGGGTTTGTCGATCTCTACGCGCCTGACCGCTGAGGGTTGGTATTCACCTCGCTCTAATTGAGATTTACACAGTTGCCAGCCGCCTTGTTGCATCCAGAGCGGGAAGGCTTCGATAGTCATGCCATCGATGCCCGCAGCGCCTTTATTGGCTTTAACTTGACGCCAAGCTCGGTGTAGATTTTCAGGTTCGAGCAGTTGTTGGAATAAATCGTTGTTGAAGGCCGGTTGCATATCAATACGCTGCTGATAGTAATCGTCTGGCGACGTAGTGGGTATCGACAAGTTTGACAAGACTCCTCCTTCTTCTAAATGTTCAGGCCTTCACCATATCCCAACCATTACGATGGGCGTTGGGCTACTATGCCGTCTGCTGACTTCTGCTTAATCACATGCCAAGTTACCCCGTCATGCGCTATCGGTTTCCATCTGGTTCGCTCTTTTCAGTCGATGAAGTTGAAAAGCCAAGGCACTTATAAACCAGAGCCTTACTGGTTAATGACCGATCGCGTGTTAAGCAGATCTCCCCAGATAAGAACATGAACTTTCTTTGCACTGCTGCATCATTTACGGTGGCCATTAGATCACGTGGTTTCGTCGTCTTGTGCCAACTCACCTCTAGCCTACGCCTCATATGATGTTCTTGTTCATCAGCTCGCAAATTTGCTAGCGGCTTCCTCCAGACCAAACCTCGCGATTAAGCCCTTGCCATTCGCTAGTAGTTAACGTTTAATAACAGTATGTTATTCTCTTTTAGAAAGAGTAACGGTGATCTTCCTACAGAGGACTTTCACCTCATTAGTTCATGCCCATGCTGGGCGTACACAAAGCGTTTAAATCGGATTCATAACTGTTGGCTTGGTTCCGCTGCGCTTCACAGTTTAAGCCAACAGTTACTCACCGCTTAACGCTGCGTTAATCCATAGAAATTTTAATCCTAAACTTACGAATTAGATTTGGAAACCTAGCTCGTTTCTGTCCAGAAACGTGTTTGAATGGGGCCAATCAATCTGTGGATGCTCAAGACAACCAGTATGATACTTTATTACTCAGTTGTAGCGTGACTCAGATTTTGTAGTAGGAATTAGTATGAATCTTTATTTCTGGGTGAGTATCATTTAGAACGGTACAAACAGGGTTACTTGACTGCTTAGTAACGAACTACCGCGACAGGTCGATTCTGAAATAAATCTGGAAAGGTATGTGTGATAAGGCTTCTCAGCCTTTTCCAGAAAAACAGTAGTTTTTGACTATTTTTCCTAAAATTCGAGTTTTTAGAATACCAATTTCCAGATAATTTGTCACTTCCCAAAAAGCGAGGCTCAAGGTGGGTGGGCTGATGGATCGCGCCATCAAACTCATTTATGCCCCAAACCTTTCTAGCACAAGGATCAGGACTCATTTCTTTTGTCATAAATTGGCCTATTTTTGGTAATGCTAAAAGTGGCGACGATACTGGTGGCTATTCAAGTAATAATGCCTAACTTCAGTCACAGTTTATTCAACAATTACCCTATATAATAACTTGAATATAATCAATACACTGCTCTGATTATAACTACAAGTATATAATTCGCCCCCATGGAGGTCTCTATGCCCCAGAATTATGATAGACATATCAGCAATTTGACCAAAGACACTTACGCTTTGATATTGGCTGGTGGTCGAGGTAGTCGTTTATTTGAACTCACCGATTTTCGAGCAAAACCTGCTGTATATTTTGGTGGTAAGTTTCGTATTATCGATTTTCCACTATCAAACTGTTTCAATTCAGGTATTGACCGCGTAGGTATCGCTACACAATACAAGTCGCACTCGTTGATCCGTCACATTAGCCGCGGTTGGGTAAGCCTTAGAGCTCAACAATTTGTTGAAATTTTACCTGCTTCACAACGAACGGGCGATGACTGGTATGCTGGTACAGCGGATGCGGTATATCAAAATATTGATATAATTCGTTCACATAGGCCCAAGTACATTCTAATTCTGTCTGGTGACCATGTATATCGTATGGACTACGGCACTCTACTAGCGGAGCATGTGGCAAATAACGCAGATATGACAGTCTGTTGCCTAGAAGTTGATATTGAAGAAGCTGCAGGTAGCTTTGGTGTTCTAACCGTAGATTCCAAAAACAAAATAGTCGCTTTTGATGAGAAACCAGCTCAACCTAATGAAATTCCGAATAAACCGAATAAGTGTTTGGCTTCAATGGGCAATTATTTATTCAATGCTGATTTTCTTTTTGACCAGTTATTAAAAGATGTGGATGTCCAGGGATCCACCCGCGATTTTGGCCACGATATCATTCCTTCAATCATTAATAAGAGTAATGTTTTTGCGTACTCTTTCAAAGATCCAGACAGTGAAAGTCAGCCCTACTGGCGTGACGTGGGTACACTTGACTCATTTTGGGAAGCCAATATGGAACTTGTTACTCCTAAACCACAACTTGACCTTTATGATAAAGACTGGCCGATTTGGACATATCAAGAACAGCTTCCACCTGCTAAATTCATTTTTGATAACGATGAACGCCGTGGTATGGCCGTAGATTCAACGGTTTCTGGAGGGTGCATTATTTCTGGTTCAACTATTAGAAAATCATTGTTGTATTCAAGTGTCCATGCCCACTCATACAGTCTTATTGAAGAGTCAGTATTGTTGCATGGCAGTCACGTTGGTGAACACGCTAAACTGAAGCGAGTTATCCTTGACAGTTATTGTTGTGTCCCGGCCGGCTTGAGCATTGGCTATGATAAGGAACAGGATGAAGCCAATGGTTTTCGTGTTACAGAAAAAGGAATTACCCTAGTGACTAAAACTATGCTGGAAAATCTTGCTAAATAAACGTACTGAACAACTTTTTCTCGAAATACGAGTCAAAGGCATCGCAATGGCGATAAATATGGCAAGCGAGTACAACTAGTCTGACACCCAAATTATGGTCTTATCTTCACCACTCGGAGATAAGATCACGTTTCACCTGAATATATGCCCTGCGGCTAACAATTTTTTCATCAGCAGAAATCGAGAAATTGGTATGTTAAAAAGTGAACCTTATGTACTAGTAGAGCAGCGCAACTCAAAGCTGCACCTTTCCCATTTAGATTTATTACTCATAGGGGTCTGAAGCCCAATGGAACGAAAACGTACGCTAAGCTTCTTACCCCGCTGAACGCTCACTTGCCAACTTTTTAGCAACCCGTATTACTGTACGACCTGAAACATTGGTAAGTTTGGCGGTATCACTGATACTCAGCTTGTTGACTACTCGTAGCTGATAGATTTTTTCGTGTAGTTCTGAATCGGCTTGCCGCCCTCTGTATTTCCCTTCCTCTTTGGCTTTCTTTATTCCTTCAGCCTGACGGCGGCGGCGATCTTGGTAATCTTTTCTCGCGATAGCAGCTAGCATATCCATCATCATGCTATTTATAGATTTGATCATGGGGTTTTGCGCCCATTTCAGCGAAAAGTCCAATGTGAGCCCTCAGCCTTTTATTTATAAGGGCTGAGGGCTACGGCATATTTTCTTTCTTAGCCCTATAAAATACGAACATATGACAAAATCGCTTGGTGTTCACAAGATTTCTGAACCATTTTTGAGAAGGTTTTGGACAGAAACGTGCTAGCTGCTTTGCTAATTTAGGCTATTACGGATAACTTTTCGTACCCTAAAACGTCAAAGACCACCGTTGTTAGCGATGGTCTATCTGCGCGGAATTGGACAAAATCATTCATTATTGATAGAGTTATCAGTTGTGAATTTATGCAATGTGCTCCTAAGAATATGCAAAACTTGGCTGGGAATGTTGATAAATGAGTATCTTGAAAGAAATATTCTAATTCACGCTAAACACCATCACAACGACACGGACATGTGAAGCCTGTACTTTTAATGAACCCCACCTAAATGCTTGCTTTTATTGCGGTTCGTAGAGACAACCTTTTCGTTAGCATTTAGTTTTTCTACAATGCCACATTCTTCCAGCGAACGCCTAGAATCGCATTCATTTCTCAATTTTTTCAACTCGCTCTCTAATAGTTTCAACTCTTTAACTCGATCTTGCACATGCTCCAGATGCTGACTAATAACATTATCAATGGGAGAGCAAGATGTACTATCTGAGCTCATCGCTTGCAACAGCGTTCGTATTTCATCATGGGCCATATCCAAAGCCCTGCAACGGCGGATAAACAAAAGCCTTTCTAGGTGAGTGACATTATAACGGCGGTAATTGTTCTCCAATTCTCTTTGAGCTTTAGGTAATAGCCCTTGTTTTTCATAGTATCGAACGGTTTCCACCGGACAGTCCGCTTTTTTCGCGAGTTCACCAATTTTCATCTATGCCTCTTTAAGTCTTGACTCTGTAGTAGGATCAGGTTTTTTAATGTTGATTATAGTCAATGATAGAGATGATGAAAATGAGTGATTGTACGGACAAACATCTTAGTGAGGATGCTAATACATGCTGTAGTTCAACACATAAGCATTCTCATATAACAAAAGATAACATGGGTGCTCACCAACATGCTGAAACGGTTCTCCAGCATGATAAAAATGGCTGTGATTCATGTTGTACGTCTGCTCCTAGCAAACTTAAGAGCTTATCTGGCTCTGAAAAGATCGGAAATGATGTCCGTACTGAAGTTCGTATTATGCAGATGGACTGCCCCGTTGAAGAGCAGTTAATTCAGAAAAAACTTGGTGGGATGAATCAGGTAAAGAAACTTGAGTTCAATTTAATGCAAAGGGTGCTAACTATCACTCACACACCAGACTCCTTGGATATGATACTAGTTGCTATCCGTTCGCTTGGGTTTGAACCAGATGTATCTGATGACAGTCAGATTCACAAAGTTCCTCATGAAAAGGAGAAACCATTGTGGCCATTGGTTTTGGCTGGTATCTCAGCGATAGGGTCGGAAGTGGCACATTGGACTGGGATACCGGAGTGGGTTCAAGCCACATTAGCATTAATTGCTGTACTGTCTTGTGGGTTAACAACTTATAAAAAAGGATGGATATCTATACGCAATGCTAATCTCAACATGAATGCATTGATGAGTATCGCGGTTACTGGTGCATTTATTATTGGTCAATGGCCAGAAGCGGCCATGGTAATGGTATTGTTTACTATTGCTGAACTAGTTGAAGCAAAATCACTCGACCGAGCTAGAAACGCTATCAGCTCATTAATGAGTTTAACACCTGATACGGTGATAGTTCAGCAATCAGATAACTCTTGGAAAGAAGCTGATGCTCAAACCGTGCAACTTGGTGACATTGTCAGAGTAAAACCGGGGGAACGTATTGGTCTCGATGGCAATATCATTAAAGGGCAAACCACCATCAACCAAGCCCCTATTACTGGTGAAAGTATGCCTGTCGATAAGATTGAAGGTGACTCAGTTTTTGCAGGAACGATTAATCAGGCTGGAGCTATTGAGTATAGAGTGACCGCAGCAGCTAACAATACAACTTTGGCACGCATTATTCATGCAGTAGAAGAAGCTCAAGGTGCTCAGGCTCCAACTCAACGTTTTGTTGATCGTTTTTCTCAAATCTACACACCCGCTGTCATTGCGATTGCATTCGCAGTTGCTGTGTTACCACCCGTTTTGGGGTATGGTGAGTGGTTAGATTGGATTTACAAAGCGCTTGTTATGTTGGTGATTGCTTGTCCTTGTGCACTTGTTATCTCTACGCCTGTCACTATTGTTAGCGGCCTGACAGCGGCAGCACGTAAAGGCATCCTGATTAAAGGAGGTGTGTATCTTGAACTGGGGAGAAAATTAGAAGCACTAGCTTTAGATAAAACTGGGACGATTACCCACGGAAAACCAATGTTGATTGACGTAATGACTTTCAACGAATGGACAGAAGATTCCGTTTACTCAATAGGGTTTAATCTTACAAATCTATCTGACCACCCAGTCTCTACCGCCATTGCCACCGCGCTATCTACTCAAAAAAGGCTTGATGTAGACGATTTTAAAGCTATTGCTGGCGAAGGCGTATCTGGAACAATCGCCAAACATAAATATTACTTGGGTAATCAGAATCTTGTAGAGAGACATTTTACTATCCCCACGGACATTAGAAGCCATATTCACAAGTTAGAAAAACAAGGTAAGACCGTGTCATTGCTTCATAACGGTATCCAAGTTCTGGGACTATTTTCAGTGGCAGATACTGTAAAGGAAAGTAGTCGTGCCGCGGTTCAACAACTCCATGAGTTGGGCATAAAAACGATTATGTTGTCTGGAGACAACTCACATACCGCATCAGCAGTTGCGTCTCAAGTCGGTATTGACGAAGCTCATGGCAATCAGCTTCCAGAAGATAAGTATCGTACTGTTGAAGCTTATTCCAGTAACGGTGTTATAGGTATGGTGGGAGATGGCATTAATGATGCGCCTGCACTGGCGGCTGCAAATATTGGATTCTCAATGGGAGCTATGGGAACTGATACCGCCATTGAAACATCTGATGTCGCATTGATGGATGATGATCTACGAAAAATCCCGACATTTGTCAGCTTGTCTAAACGTACCTACCAAATACTGATACAGAATATTAGCTTTGCTCTTGCTATAAAAGCCCTATTTTTAGCCCTAACTTTTGTTGGCGTGGGTACTATGTGGATGGCAGTTTTTGCTGATGTTGGCGCAAGTTTACTTGTTGTCGCCAATGGGTTGAGGCTGCTGAAGAAGTGATGGCTTAAACTACTCATTTTGATAAATATCATCATGGATTCGCCTTTAATAACAATAAAGAATGATATACATTTTTATTAATATGGAGTTACTTTGAAGACATTAACTAACTCGACATTTGTTGGGATATTCTTACTTTTATCGAGTGTTGGGATGGAGCTATTTGGCCTCTTCACACAATACTACCTAGGCTTCGAACCTTGTGCGAACTGTGTTCAGATTCGACTATTTATATTGTTTCTTGGTATAGCGGGTATATTACACATCTTTGCAAATCAGAATGACATAACTAAGATTTCGACGTTGTTGTTATCGCTCATCGGCACCTACTTTGCATTGCAGTTTTCGTGGGATAACCACTTGATTGAAACAGGTCAAAAACTTTCAAGTTGTAGCTATGGCTCTCCATTTCCGAGTTTCATGCCTTTAGATTCATGGTTCCCAACCATGTTCGAAGCTAAAGGCCCATGCGGGACACCATCTCCACTGTATGGAAACATAACTTTTACTGACCTATCGATTTTTGGCTTATCCTTGTTGCTCGCAATGATAACGATAACACTTGGTGCAAACCTCTATAAGGTTAAGGAAAAAATGCATAATGAACCAAAATAAAATCGTACTTTCAATTACTTTGCTAATGGGAGCACTGCTCACTGCTTTTATGTTTAGTTGGTATCAACAGCAAAATAATGTTGATATTTCAGTTAAAAACAATGAGCTCGAACGGCAATACTCAGTAAGCTTTGGTCCCGAAACAGCCAAAGTAACCATCGTAGAGTTTTTTGACCCTGCTTGTGAGGCTTGCAGAGCATTTTACCCTTTTGTTAAGAAAATCATGAACGAAAACCCAGACGATATTCGCCTCGTATTGCGTTACGCTGCGTTTCATGAAGGCTCAGATGAAGTCGTATTAATGTTAGAGGCGGCAAGGCGCCAAGGGCTTTATAGTGAGGTGCTTGTATCTATATTAGCAGGACAAAACTCTTGGGCTTCACACAGTAAACCAAATTTAGCAAATGTCTGGAACATTGCTGAAAGTGCAGGATTGGATATTTCTAAAGCTCGCGAAGACATGGAAGATCCAGACATAATTCAAGTACTTGAACAAGATACAGCGGATGTAAAATCGTTAGGGATTCAAAAAACGCCAACATTTTTTGTAAACGGGAAACCTTTAGAGAGCTTTGGTTCACAGCAGCTCTATGACTTAGTGCAAAGCGAGCTCAAATAGGCGCAATACCTCATTAAGTACCTTGAAGATAAACACCGTCAAGGTACCTTAGGTGTAGAGGAATGGTGTCAATGTATGGCAATCGTAAATGTACACTTCAAACCATGAGGTTTATTGCGACTTAACAGTAGATTTCCACCGTAATTGTTCGCCAATGCTTTCGTGATAGAGAGGCCTAATCCGACATTAGAGTAATCTGCACTTCTTGCTGAGTCTAGACGAGTAAAGGGGTTTATGACCTCTTTTAACTTCTCGATCTCGATACTCACACCCGTATCTGAGATCGTAAACTCAATTAAGTCGGAATGTTTGGATACACCCAATGATATCCCACAAGATTCACCGCCACTTCTCTCTTTATAGTCAGTACAGTTATATGAGTATTCATTTTAAGTTTACCTGTATAAATTCGGCATTTTGCTCAGTTCTGGGAGTTTCTGAGCACCGCCCCTCAACCGTCAGCCATGAGGAAAAGTACTGCTATACCAGTGGCACGATCTGCCACTGAGTAATTGAGTTAACACCAAATGGGGCATTTCTTGTTTAGGGGACTAAAGCCCATAAGGAACAGAAACGTTAAGCTTCTTATCCCAATGAACGCTCACTTGCTAACTTCTTAGCCACCCGAATTACCGTTCTAGTGGACACATTCGTCAATTTAGCGGTATCACTGATACTTAACCCATTGATAACTCTTAACTGATAGATTTTTTCATGAAGCTGGAGATCTGCTTGTCTTCCTCGATATTTTCCCTCTTCTCGAGCCTTCATGATCCCTTCAGCTTGCCGCCGCCGTCGATCTTGGTAATCTTTTCGTGCAATTGCAGCGAGCATATCCATCATCATCCCATTAATAGCCCTGATCATCGAACGAGTGAACTCGTCGGGAATGTGTGGCGCAAAAGCGATATGGCTAGTTGGTAAATCGATACTGATTACCTTAAGTTCCTTTTGGTTCAGCATTTCTTTTAATTTGAACCAACTTTCTTCATCAAGTCGAGAAAGACGATCAATTTGCTCTATTATGATCGCATCACCAATTGCAGCATCATCAAGTAATCGGAGTAATTCAGGTCTTTGTAATGAGGCTCCCGATTCATTCTCAATATACCAACCTGCTATTCGAAAGCCCTTTTGCTGTGCAAACTCCTGTAAAGCACCTTGAGCACGTTTTGCATTCTGATCAGAGGTTGATGCTCTTAAGTATCCAAAGATGTACATAAGCCCCTCAAAGTGACATTTAGATTATGATCTAAACAAGTGTGACAAATAGGTTATGACAAATCTACTTTTCGTGTCAATTTTTACGTGTGACTTATAAGTATACCTAAGCGTCATACCGTTCTAACTGTTTGATTTAATGCTTAACGTACGAAACCGTACCGTTGGGCTTCACACCCCGTCTCAGATTCAACACCTTTTGGGCTGTAGCCGATCAACTATTGCAAAGGTCAAAAAGCAGGGTAACTCTGACAAAGACTTCACTTTGTAACAAGGAATTAATCGAAGCAAATTTTTCCTTTAGGAATATAAGGTTATGCTCTTAGCGTACAATATTTTCCGAATCGTCGTGTGACCCCAAAAACGATTCTGAGATTAAATATCCTTTATAAGGAGCAGTGCTTATCCTGTAAGCACTGCTCCTTATAAAGTTTCAATCTTTAATGTAAAAGTGGCGAACTTTATCGTCAGAGTTACAAACTTTGTTGTCCACCGACATCAGCTAACAAATAAACTCTATTCGAAACGACAGCAGTATTTTCTTTAAATAACTCACTGTAAATAGCTAACGAACTCTCAATTAAGTTGAGGAATCCGTAAAACTTTTCAACATCATTGCCATAATTATTAACAAGAGATTTGAGCCTCCACAATTGCTCTTCCAACTTGTCACCTTTCTGCCCAGCGTAAATAAGAGCTTTAATATCTTTTCTTGTCTCCTTGTATGCTGCTTTTTTGAGTAAGGATTTCAGATAACGCATAACAATCGCATTTCGCTGGTGGAGAGGCACAAACCGACGTGTATCGCTACATTCCATATAAAGGTGTAACAATGTATTGATTACTAAGTCATTTACCAATTGTGGATAATCACCACTTTTTCTTCTCATTTATCACACCTCGCACTTAAAGAGTTGGTTTAGAACTGGTGTACCGAAAGTACAGTAATCGGTACACCTTACAACCTGTTCATTCTCGATTTAAACCATAATAACATCCTTAAATATCAGTCTGTTATGATTATTTATCTAGATGCAAAACAATCAAACTGTACCGCCATTCAATTCTAACGTATTAAAGGTACACTTGTTTGTAACTGTACCGTATTTGGCATACTATTGACGGTATACTTGATTTTTTTGAAGAGAAATGATTATGGAAAAGCGGCAACAAAGTCCTGCATTGACTTATTCAGACGTAAAAGGTGTCTGTGACCGTCTACATGCTTCCGGAGAAAAGATAAGCGGCAATCGAGTGATCGCAGAACTTGGCAGAGGTTCCAAAGGAACGGCTCTAGGCTTTGTTAGGCAGTGGCGTGAAGAGCTCGAAGCATCCCAGGCTCATTTAATGGAATCAATGGGATTCAGTGATGCATTTGCTGACTCATTTATGAAAGAGATGGGCAGGTTTCAAACTGCTATTGAATCTCGCTTTGAAGAAACGCTACGTGCTGCTAAAAGTTCCGAAGCAGAGGCTCTTTCTGCCTTAGCTGATGCTGAAAGCAAAATAGAGCGCCTTCAATTTGAAGTTCAAAAGAAAGAACAGTTGGCACAGGAACATAGCGAACAACATGCAGCGGCCAAATCATCTTGGACTACTACTGAACAGACACTGCGTGATCAACTAGAAGAAAAGAGTAGGGTGATTGTTGAACATCGAACTCAGATTGACCGATTAACCACAGACTTAGCCAAAGCGGAGATGCGTCTTGAGGACAGCAGTAAGCTGGTAGAAGAGGCTCAATCTAACCGTGAACAACTACGCTCTGAGTTAAAAGATATCCGCGAAAAACTCACCCAAGCAGAAACACAAAACGCGACTATAAGTGCTCAAAATGAAGCACTCCGTGAATCTTTAAAAGCAGAGAAAGAATCGCATCAAACAACTCAGGATAGAGTTAACCATCTTCAAGAGCGGCTTATGCAATCAGAGAAAGGGTTGGGGCGACTGGAGACAATTAGCGAAGCTCTCGATACCGAAAAAGCAGCTCACGCGGCCACTTCAAAAGCAAAAAGCAAACTTGAATCTGATTTGAATTCCGAACGCAAAGCTCATATCAGTACAAAGAAAAAATTGTCGCAACTTGAGGTGAAAGATTAGTTATGAGCGAAACTAAATTGTTTGGTGAAGCTTTTAAAATCTATAACAAACACCAGCGTGTTGTAGTTCAGTTCCAGTATACAGAGACCCAAAAGGATGAATATCCTTCGGTCACAATCGAGATTGCGCCACTTCTTGGCACTGATGCAAACTGGCAGGAAAAAATTTCCGTCCAGTTGACAAGGTATGAGCTTACCAGCTTTACTCAGGTACTGTTCGGCCTTGCTCGTTTATCTGAGGGGGCTTATCACGGTTCTAAGCGTAACAAAGGTTTCAAATTACAACATAATGGACCCGAAGGGATTTCACTATCCTTATCAGAAGCAGGGCAGGTTAAACAGTGTTTGTTTAATCCGCAAGAACGTACTGAATTAGGTTCGTTTATCATTCGACGTCTTGCTATGGGATGGAAAATGACGGTTGCTGATGTGTTGGCAATACTCCGCCAAAGCGCTTTGCTTGAGAGAACAGCTAAAAAAACAGAGAGCTAGCGTTTTGAAACCATAGCGATCATCAGCAATATTACCCACCAAGGCATAGAAAATACAATTGTGGCAGACATAATAGATACACTGTAAAGCCAATAACCAACCACCATTTCGGTTAGTGGATAATAAGCCTCGAAAATGAAGACAATCCCCGTTAATAACACTCCTACGGCTATCGCTCCCTTCCATGCGCTCTGCATATCAGCTTTGCTTGGTGTCGAGTGAAACGCCACAACGCTGCTGATCAGCATCCAGAGCCAGAACTGAGGCTCCGAGCTCACGGAAAGAATCGCAATACCAGCACCAGAAATGCCGTACTGCACAGCATAGAAAGCATCTTTGACTGGATCGCCCGTTATTCCCATAGGAATTTCTACTATGCGCCAAGCCAGCGTATCCAATAAGCCTGGAAGCATTAGCTTTGTAGTTAAGTATATGACTGCACCAGCTCCTATCAAAGGAGCAATACCAATAAAGAAAAGCCCGACATTTTGCAACGGTGACAACACGTTCCATTGATGCTCGACGTATCCCAAGCGGCCATGCCCAGCTGTGTATTCAAAAAACTTTATTTTGGTTATTCGGTGCCGAAAAAGGAACGCCGCAATAGCATGACTGAGTTCATGAATAGGCACTCCAATAGCTGCTGTAGCTAAGTACACCCCCCGGCTGGCTTTATTGCGAAGCGCAATAGGGGTTAACAACTTTCCAATAAGGTTTTGAATAATGACCACCAGCACAATGGGCTGCAAACCAACTAAAAACCATGTCAGAAATGATACGAGCATGTTAAATTACCAACCTCTTACTTGCATTTCGCATTTGCTCATCTTTGATGCGAATATACCTTTGAGTGGTAGTAACGCTAGCATGTCCCATCATATCCTTTAAGGTCATGATATCAACGCCAGTTTCCAATAAGTCGTTCGCGTAAGTCCGACGCAAATCATGAGGAGAGCAATGCTCTAACCCAGCTTCCATTCGTCGAGTTCTCAAGATTTCGTAGATTGCCTGATCTGTCATTCGACTGTCTTGTACATCATCATGTCGTCGAATTCTTGGAAAAAGAGGCCCAGGCTGTTCACCTCGAACATCATTAACCCACAATTTTAATCTTCTAAGCGTTCCGTCGGGCATAAAGGCCAATCGTTCTTTATTACCTTTACCCATAACTGTAATTGCTTGTTCTCGCCAATTTATATGGCCTAGATCTAGGGCCACTATTTCACCTCTCCTTAAACCGCAGCCTAAAAGCACCCCAAAAATTGCACTATCTCTAACTCCTTTACATCGTGAGTCTTCATCACACACTTTGAAAAGCTGGGCAACTTCATGACGTTCTAGCGCTCTCCCTTTGGGAATTCTTTCGCCACGCACATTCTTTATTTGCTTGATATGGTGATAACTTTCCATATCAATCTGCTTCATTGTCCATGCTTCAAGAGCGACGCCTTTTAACCCAGCAAGATAGGTGTTAATGGTGTCTGGAGCTCTTCCTGCATCAATAAGCAAGTCAATAATACCCTGGACATGGTGGCGTCTCATTGTCCCCCAGTCACAATGAAACATGCTTTGGTTGCCCGTCATTTTGGCTACATTATTCAGGAAGTAACCCATTTTTTGACGGCTAAGCTTTGAGCGGAGACTAAGTAAATAGGCTGATGCCGCGTTAGTTTTTATACTGCTCTTAATCTGTTCTGCGGTGATCAGCTCTCCTTGTTGTTCCGCAGTTATTATGTTGTTAGCGTGATATTCCATGTTGGTTTCTCTTCTTTTCATGCACGTTGTATCGAGAGTAGGGGCCACATTCACTGATTATTTTTTAAGCCCTAAAGCTACCATCAATAAATCTACGAACTTCTGGGATATTGTTGGTTGCTTTTCTTCTTTAGGAGCTTTAGCAGCTTGTTCATATTGCTGGATCAAGGGTTCAAACCGTACTGGATTACATAGCAATTTATATACAGTCATATTTGGGCTCTCAATTGGTTTATTGCTTTCAAAACCGAACTGATCCACCAGGTATTTAGCAACAGCTCCACTGCGTGAACGACCAAAATAGCAGTGAACGTAGATTTTATTCACTCCAGAAGAGATTAGTTGAGATATGAAATTTTTTAGTTTCTCTGCCTGTTCTGAATCAATATAAGAACAATAGCGCATTCGAAACTCATCTTTATGGATGTGGATAGCGTCTTCACTATAGCCTCCATCAAAAAAAGAATCTCTGTATATCAGCTCCCAGGAACCTAGTTCAGCTAAAGGTTTTCCCGGATCGGTGATAGAAATCATTGCTACTCCGGGCTCTGGGTGAATAGTCTCAGCCTCTCTCTGGCTAACAAAAATAACTTTTCCGTTACACATTGGCTTCTCTTCGAGTGTTCTTTTGGGACAATAAAGGGAATTTTGTCTTTGTTTTGTTAGAACAGCTTTGTATCTGGCTGTTTTTTAATTACTTTTACTCTTTGTTCGTTTGGTGCAATCTTGGTTTTGCTCGCTGTTTCACTAGAACAGTCAATACCTGCTTGCGTCTTTGGGGTGGGAATCTAATAGTTCTTTGGCCTGGCGTTCACCTTCTGCTGTATTAACTGGAAGGGTTGTATAAACACCATAATGGCGCATGTCTACAATATAGTCTCTACAGCATAGAGCTACATTATGAACTTTGCCCTCTGCATCGAGACCACCAAAGGTATGACATGGCTGAGTAAACATTCGCTTGCACTTTGAGCAACGAGCGCTGTTTTTGTTGATCACTCTACTTAGAACTTTTTCAAACTTTGTTTTATTTAGCATATGTTACCTCCAGAACCTAAGCATCTTCCGTGACCGCGTAACAAATAAAATCCATAGCTCCTCGTTAACACCGTGCTCAAGAGTATGTTTTTTCATGTCCTCTTTTAGTTTATAGAACTCCCTTTTAAACAAGACATGCCGTATAAGGGTAACTGCAAAACCAAGAGTTGAAAGTACTGCTGCTACTAGTGCCATTTCAGTTAAATCCACGATTTTCCGCCTCCGTACCTTGTTGTGCCGAAATATGAAAATAAAAGTGTGTAGGTAAAATAAAGTTTGCCAACATACAACTCTATGTAGAATAGAGTTCGCCAAAATGGATAACGCCACTGCTAAACCACCCGGTATATCATGGTTTTAGAATAGGACGGCTATCGTTCCTTTTATCCACTCAAAAAGGTGCTTATACGTGACTTTATGCCCCTCGTGCGCGAAAAGTGAGTCGCAAACTATTCGACCTTTAAATTTTACAAGCTCTACTTTGGAAAAGGTACATTTTCGTAAGTAGAGAATTTAAGGTTAATATTACACCAGTTATTGGTTGTTTTGGAACAATAAAGTTATGCATCCTTGAAAGTGTAACGTCTGTCTTAATGGTTAATATCTACGGTTGTAAGGGTGAACTGAACTAAAGCATAGTTCTTATAGAGGTAGTGCTTTCTGTGCTGATTGGAATCTAACAGAGGCGACAAACAGAGGCGATGTTGCCAAACTCATTTCTGCCCCAAAGTTTGCTGCGCCGTTAAACACGACATCAGATAATCGGTCCATTTAGACATACAAAAAGTAATACTTGTCAAAAGATATGGCCTGAACCCATCTACTCATATGAATCTAGGTAAATCAATTGAACGCTAATTAACCAGTTAGTGACAGCTATCTTGAAAGACACCGTAATGAATAGATGTTTTTAAGGTACTGTGTCAAACTATAAGAGTTAAGTGTTATATCAATTTTATTTTAAAGAAGACGTCTTATGGCCAGTTCAGAGCAATTAAAAGCATTGTTGCAGTCGCATCTAGAAAAGGATGACGACCGATTTATGTCTATTGCTTTGCAAGTCGCAGCACATGAAGCTCGTAGTGGTCATGGAAAACTTGCGCAGGAGCTGCGAGATCTTGTTACAGTAGCTAAGAAAAAGTCTTCTGCAGATAAAAATGCCCCAATTTCAATTGCAAAAGGAGTTCAGGATGCTAGTGGACTTCTTTTTGCGTCTCAGCCTAAAAACAGGCTTGTTGACTTGATTGCAAAAGACGATTTGAAAGTTCGGCTTGAGCGATTGGTCAGAGAGCAAAAATTCATGACGAAATTAAAAACTCATGGATTGTCTCCTCGTCGAAAAGTGCTATTGGTTGGTCCTCCAGGAACAGGTAAGACGTTTACTGCATCAATCTTGGCTGGAGAATTGGATTATCCTTTGTTTCAAGTAAGACTTGATGCATTGATAACTAAGTTTATGGGAGAATCTTCTGCTAAGTTAAGACAAGTTTTCGATGCAATTAGCAATGTTCGAGGTGTGTATTTTTTTGATGAATTCGACGCTCTAGGTTCACAGCGGAATTCTCAGAATGATGTGGGTGAAGCTCGCAGAATATTAAATAGCTTTCTTCAAATGATCGAACAGGATGAGTCTAATAGTTTAATCGTATGTGCTACTAATCATATTGAAATATTGGATAATGCGTTATTTAGACGGTTTGACGATGTTATCCGGTACGAATTGCCAGAAGATGACGAAATCATAACTTTGTTTAAAAACAGACTTAAGCCATATGTAGTAAAGAGCTTTCCATGGAAAAAATTGCCAGAGTTAGCTAAAGAGTTGAGTAGTGCAGAGATCAGTCGAGCTGCGGATGAATCAATCAAAGATATGCTGATTAATGGAACGGATCGAATCACGTTGACCACTGTTAAAGATGCTATCTTAGATCGAAAAAACATGAGAAAGGATCTGTTTTAAATTTTGTATTAATGGATAGGAATAATGGAAGGAAAAAAACATTTATTTGTAGGAAAGAACGGGAAAGCACAGAAATATACCTATCCAAGACAAGTCATAATATCGCCTACCATACCAAAGAGAAACCGAGCTTCTCATGGTGCTAATCTTTCATCTCAGTTAACATTAGCGAAAGTTGCCGAAGAAACTATCAGTGAAGAAATTGATAATATTGAACTAGATACTCCTGTGGGAGTTCAACTCTCATTTGAAAGTTTCCCTGGTATTGAAATCGCATTTGAAAAATTAGCGGATGTTCGCAGTGGAATAGAGCTACTGAGCGTAGTTCAAAAGGAAGACATCTATGTGGCAAACGTGTTGGTACCTCTGGGGAAATTTGGGGTTTTAGAGAAAAAAATTTCGGAATACTTAAATTCAAGTAAAGACAATAAATCAGGTCCTAAGCACGCGGTTCTTTTGAACGCAGTTTCCACTATTCGTAATACTGTTATAGAAAACCTTTGGACGGATAATCCAGAGCTATTTCCAACTTCCAATCAGGAAGTTGATTGGTTTGAAATATGGTTACCTGTGGGTGATGATCGGCCCGCCGTAATTAATGATTTTAAAAAGCTTTGTGGTATTCATGAAATAACCGTATCAGATAGTACACTTGAATTTCCGGAAAGGACGGTATTACTCGTTAGGACATCTTTAGACCAGCTAGCAAGTTCAGCTGCACTTCTAAGTAAAATTTCTGAAATACGTAAATCAAAAACAACAGCTGAATTTTTTGATTCTCTGGATATAGAAGATCAGCGCCAATGGGCTGAGGAACTAATTGAAAGAGTTGAATACAATTTTGATGATGACAGCGTCCCATATATTTCTATATTAGATACTGGTATAAATGTTGGTCATCCTCTTTTATCTGCCGTTTCTAATACTAATGATATGTTTGTTGTTGATCCTACTTGGAATGACGCTGATGCTAATGGTCATGGAACCTCAATGGCGGGGCTATCTATTTGGGGCGATTTGACATCTGCTCTGGAAACGTCTGACCGAATAAATATCAATCACAAATTAGAATCCATTAAGCTTTTACGTTATCCTGGTGATAACAGAGATAAACACCTTGGGCAAGTGACAGCGTCTGGTATTTCGTTATCTGAGATAGAAAATTTTGATAGAAAACGAATTTATACGCTTGCTTTATCAGCAAAAGATTCAAAAGACCGAGGTAAACCATCAGCATGGTCCTCAGAATTAGATGCACTGGCAGTTGACTATAGCGGAGAGAATTTATATCCGCGTTTTTTTGTCGTTTGTGCTGGCAATACTGAAGCAAATTTAACCCAATTAAAAGAGTATCCTCAATACAATGAGTTACAAGATATTCATGACCCTGGTCAGTCATGGAATGTTTTGACTGTTGGTGCATGCACTAATAAAACACAGATAACAGATGATGGTGGGGAAAATTATACTCTGCTTGCTCCCAAAGGTGGGTTGAGCCCATATAGTACTACCTCTGTGACCTGGATGAACTCAATGCCTATTAAACCAGAGGTCGTTTTTGAAGGTGGAAATATGGGTGTTGATGATTATTCAGCGGCTTCTATGTCAAGTCTGCAGCTTTTGACTACTCATCATGACTTCCATACACGACTGTTTTCAACATTTAATGCAACTAGTGCAGCAACTGCGTTAGCTGCAAAATTTGCCGCAGAGATAAGTGCATCATATCCCAATCTATGGCCGGAAACGGTAAGAGCTTTAATTGTTCATTCAGCGAACTGGACTGAAAGCATGCTTAGTCAATTCTCCTATCCAGGGAAAACCGCGCGGCAACGAGCACAACATTTAGCCAGATGTGTTGGTTATGGTGTTCCAAATCTCAGCAAAGCGTTGTGGAGTGCAAGTAACTCGTTGGTAATGATTGTTGAGGATGAGCTACAACCGTTTGAAAGGATAAAAGGGAAAGAGCCATCGACTAAAGATATGCATATCCATGATATCCCTTGGCCGAAAACACAGCTTTTCGAATTAGGTGATGTTCCAGTAAAAATGACTATTACTCTGTCTTACTTTATTGAACCTAATCCTTCTAGCCGTAACATATCAAGCAAATATCGTTATCCAAGTCATCAATTGCGTTTTGATGTAAAACGTCCGACAGAGTCGAAATCTGAATTTTTGAAACGGTTAAGTCGAGCCGCTAGAGCTGAAGAAGAAGGTTCGTCAACTCCTCCCCCAGATCCTAACTGGCTATTAGGTGATTTTCGTAATAAAGGGTCCATTCATAAAGACGTTTGGGAAGGTACTGCGGCTGATTTAGCTGAACGAGGTTTGTTAGCTGTTTATCCTGCAATGGGTTGGTGGAGAACCCGTAAAAAATTGGAACGATATGATAAACAAGCTCGTTATTCATTGATTGTGTCGATTGAAACACCATCAACCGATGTAGATTTATATACCCCGGTGGAAACTGAAATCAGGAATAGGGCTGTTATTGAAAATGTGGTAACTGTTGAAAATTAGTTGTCGGAAGACAATATAGTTTGATCGATTCCAATAAAGTCTGACCATTTACAATAAAGTTTGTCACTTTTCTTCTGTCAATTCACTTGGCAGAGGAAAAGTGAAGCGACTACAGCAAACACGCCTTTGCCCCAAAGCGCGTTAACGTAATTACTCAGTGGCGGGTCGTGCCACTGAAATCACCGTACTTTTACTCATGGTTACCAGTTGAGAGGCCGTGACAGAAAACACCCATTTCCTTTAACTTGTTAACATTCATTCTCCGCATAATTCTACATTCACATATTTATGCGAGTGACTACAGTACAGAACCAAGTTAAAGAAGGTATCAATCGTTTCTTTCCTTAATCTCAGACAGTTTAATTGCGTTAACGGACTTAGAAAGTACAAAGAAGTTGTTCATGCTGAGATAAACCCGCTCCATTTGCACCGACAAGGAGAGTACTCTTATCATTAGTCAAAGAAATTATAACCAGAGCTGAATGGTTCACCGTTCTTAGAGACTTTATCACTGTTCACAACATATTTAACTTTGGTCACTTCATCTCTCTCAAAACCTTCAATGATAACAATAGACCCGTTTTTTCTAATGCTTTTTGTACCGCCACAAACATCAAGCCTTTCAGATACAAACTGATAATTCTCTTTAAACCTCATAACAGAGTAGACCTCTGCACAAGCGTTACCAGCAGGATAGCCCTTTACTAACACTGAGTGTAATCCCCCTGTGTATCTGGCAACTCCTAAATCAAAAGTCTTTAGTTCAATGTACTGTTCAGTAGTACCGATGGTTTCATTACCAAAGCTGATTTGGTAATTATGGGTTAAAGACATACTTTGTCCCAGATCCTTTACTTGAAAAGTACCGAGTTCAGTGTCGATTGTTTGTGTCTCATTAGCAAATACACTTAATGAGCATGTTACAGAAAACAACAGAGCTAATTTTGATAAATTCATAACACCTCCTGACAAGAAAAATACACGATATATCATAATGATAGAAAATCAAATGAGTAAGCTCTGCATAATGCTATTTCTGCACCCAAAGAGCACTCTGCACATTCTTGTCCAGTACCGTTCTCGGTTGTCTTATCAAGCGATGCCATTCTGTGTTTTACAATACCAGAAGTTATCTGAAGGGTAGATTCCGGCCACAAAGTCTGAATTGTTTCTGTCCAGAAGTGACATACGGTATCTGCTATCAAACTAATTTTCTTTTTTCGTTAATTTGTCTAAGTATCCCATTGCAAAAGCGGAAAGAACAAAAGTAACGTGAAGTAGTAAGTACCACTTAATCTTTTCATCAGGAATATTCTCTGTGTTCATAAAGACTTTGAGTAAGTGAATGGAAGAAATAGCCACTATAGAAGCAGACACCTTGTTTTTGAGAGAGCCTGTATCTAACTTGCCCAGCCACATTAACTTATCAGCGTTGTTACCAACATCGATTTTAGACACAAAGTTTTCATAACCAGAAAACATAACCATGATAATCAAACCACCCACTAGTGAAATATCTATCAAAGAGAGTGTCACAAGTATCAAGTCAGTTTCTTTAATCGAAAATATGTTCGGTAAAATATGCCACACTTCTTGGAAAAACTTGATACCTAAAGCAAGAAGTACAAAGCTTAAACCCAAGTAAATAGGTGCCATTATCCATCGGGCTGAATACAACAATTTCTCAAACAAACGTTCCATAAAACACAACTATCCTTAACTTATTCAATGAATTGGGAGGTCAGATGATAATGACTTACCGATAGGAAAGAAACATTATTGTAACAGAAAAACCTACTTGATACTGAGGTTCAAGATTCACTTCTGGCTTAGTACTATAAGTAACTCCTTTCCTATCTATTAAAACTGTTTAAAGAACAATTGCAGAAAGTGGCGCTTAGAGCCAATTTGGTTTTCAATTCGCTTGATGACTTGTGAAATAGCTGACTTACTTTTGTTGCTTTCAATTGCAATGCTGGTCAGAGGCTCATGCTTAGCTAGTTCTTCCAAGATTGATTGAGCTTTACGGGGTCACACGACGATTCGGAAAATATTGTACGCTAAGAGCATAACCTTATATTCCTAAAGGAAAAATTTGCTTCGATTAATTCCTTCTTACAAAGTGAAGTCTTTGTCAGAGTTACCCTGCTTTTTGACCTTTGCAATAGTTGATCGGCTACAGCCCAAAAGGTGTTGAATCTGAGACCAACTTTTCCCCTCACTAAGCAAAAGTGCTACATTTTCTCTCAGCTTGAGATCTGGTTTTCTTCCTTGGTACTTACCCAAGGCTTTTGCTTTCTGTATTCCTTGTGCTTGTCTTTTACGTCGAGTCTCATAATCATCCCTGGCCATTGCCGCAGCGAGATCAATCATAAACTCAGTGAGCACTTTTGAAATCATAGAACTTTCGGCGTTACCGCTGAGGGCAGCATGAGTCATTGGCTGGTCAAGAACAACAATATGAAGTCCCGCATCAACTAATTGATGTTTGAGCAGCTTCCATTGTTCATATGGTAATCTTGATAACCTATCAACCTTTTCGATAAGCAAAATATCATTTTGGTGAGAATCACCTATTAAACGTGATAGCTCAGCTCTTTCTAGTCTAGAACCTGATTGGTTTTCAATATAGAAACTGGCAATACGTACACCTTTTTGATTAGCAAACCGCTCTAATTCAGCTTTAGCACGATTAGCATCCTGTTCATCAGTTGATGCTCTTAGGTATCCTCGTATGAACATTTTTGTTACTTCGGTCTGTTTTAAGTATGGTATTCAATATTAGTTCACATAGGGTATAAAACCAATAATAAACGAACCAGTTTTTCAAAGATGCGATATGGTTTGCTTGAGGTGTACCCAATTCAGACTGCCGAGGCATTGCTTAATCATAAAATTTGCGCTTGTTATCTGTAGGGTTGAGTGATTATTAAAGTTGACGTGATTGTATATAGATAAAAATCTATATAGAATATAGTCTATACTAAGAAAGCAAAGATAAAACATGTGGAATGTAGTAACTAGACCACTTTTTGACGAGTGGTTTCTATCACTAGATGAAAGCGATCAAATTAATGTCCGCGCATGCATCCAGGTTCTTCTTGAAAGAGGGCCTCAGCTGAGCAGACCATACGCTGACACTGTGGAAGATTCAAAGCACAGCAACATGAAAGAGTTGCGAGTGCAAATCAATGGGAAACCTATACGAGCTTTCTTTGCTTTTGACCCAGAAAGAACAGGAATTATCTTATGTGGCGGTGAAAAAACTGGCGATAAGAGATTCTACAAAAAGATGATTCCGATTGCTGATGCAGAACTTGATGAGCATTTAGAGGAACTTAAAAATGAAAAGTAACCCATTAAGCGTACTTGACGCAAAAATGTCACCAGAAGCACTTGCTGCCGCTAAAGAAAAAGCAGCGGATATGCTTCTTGATATTCGACTTGCTGAGCTTCGAGAGATCACCCATCTATCTCAAGTAGAAATCGCTAAAGCTATGGGCATTAGCCAGCCATCAGTTGCCAATTTAGAGAAATCTGGCAAAGATTTACGTCTTAGCTCTCTAAAGAAATACATCGAAGCGACCGGTGGTAAGCTTCGCATTGATGTAGAACTGCCAGACGGAAAACATTTTAGCTTCCCGGTGTAAAGCTGGAATGCTTGTCTGAGTTGTATATTAGGTTGCTTGCCCTGCTTGTAGGGACGCAAGTGCGGTAACAAACCATATTAAAATGGCAGCGAAGCATCGGGACGCTGCCATTTCTAACTTAAAAATGCCCCAAAGTAAGTTATGACGGTCAGAAGGTACATTAATAGAGACCTGATTTTGCAATACTTAACCTAATGAAAGAACGCGCAAAATCAGATCCTATTGTTGTTTGTGACATCCTCTTCAGGATGGTTAACCCATCCATATGAACATCTCGGACGCCCAGCTCTATTACATTGATATGGGCTGCTTTTACAAAGCATCTTTCGCCAATAGCTGCATGTTAAGTGAACTTGTCTTTAAGCCCGCTCTGTTGAACCGATAGCGCATGTAAGCAGAGATATCGTCCTCGTGGGATGAGACAATTAGCTGGCAGTGCTTGAGTTCGCAACGGAGTAGATCGGTCAAGGAAGCGATGTTGACTTCATCCAGAGATTGAGACGGGTCATCAATCAGGATGAGAGGCACCTGAGCATAGACCTTATTGAGGGAAAGGAAGAAGGCAAGGCTGAGGGCTGACACCTGACCAGAACTCATAGACATGACTGCGTCGTGTTCAGACTTCTCAGCAGTCAGGAACCTCAACTGCGTACCTTCGCGGCTCTCGATAAACAGGCCCAAGCCACGCTGATAGTTTTGGATTAACCGGCCACTGTAGATGTGGAATATGAGCTCAATAGCCGAAATTGTCTGGTCGGTATAACTCTGTTCTGTCTTCTTCAAAGTGTTTCGGAGCTTTTCGATTTTACCTTGAGCTTTTTGGGCCGCCAGGGTTTCTTTTTCGATAAGATTAAGACCGGAAATACAGGTTTGGAGCCTGGAGTTTTGAGCCTCATTGGCTTTAATCGATATGTACTGTTCTTTGTCTTTTAGGTCTTCAGCCGTGATTATGTAGAAGTCCTGCAGGTCTTTGAAGGCGCTGTTTGTTGTATCTCGCCAGTCCTCCGGCAGCGCTAAAGCATCAGCTTCAACCTGTTTTTTATTCCTTAGAATCGCTTTGAGCTTTTCAAGCCGCTCATTTACTACGTCATCAATTTCCGTAAATGAGTCAGTAAATTGAATATTGTCGCTTTGCAGCTTCTCCATTAGCTGGGTTATTGCCGGGAGCCGAAGCTTAATTTTGGTCAGCTCTGCATGAAGATTTGGTACAAATGTAGGCTTGATAAGTTTCAAACTGTCTTGTATATGGGTGTCAATGAGCTTCAGCTCAGCGTCCATAGCAGTGACAAGGTTAACTAAGTCCTTACCGTCTTTGCTTAGTGATTCAGAGATCCGCTTGGTTCTTGCTTCAATGGCATCCACCATTGATTTGTGATCTTCCCAGTCCGCGCCACAGAGGGGGCACAACTGGTCATTGGGATAGGACTTCTTATGTTCATCAATCAGCTGCCTTTTCAGGCGTTCCAATTCGGCTATGACGTTCGCATTGGCGCTGCTTTTTTCGCGTAGGCTGTTTCGGGATTCAATTTGTAATTCAAACCACTCAAGGCGCCCATCTGCCCAGTTTGGTAGTGCTCGAGCTTCTTCAAAGCTAATTGCCGTAGCACCGCGTTTGATGATGTTTGCTGAACGTTCTAACTCATCAATCCCCTTCTTGATAGCATCAAGCAAATCAAGCTTGCCAAGATCCTTACCAAACTGAGCCAAGCTTCTCAGGGATTCCTCGTTATGATCAATCTCGGCATCAATTGCCTCGTTGTGAACCCTGGTTTTTATCGTGGCTTTGAGTGGCAGAAGGGTGATAATCTTGCGAACAGATTCCTGGTAGGTAGTATGGTCTAACGCAGAATACGTCGAGAAGAGGTCCTCCTTGTCCCATCCTGGCTGGACATCAGTCGTCGAGAGCTTTTTGTACTCAACGATCCCAGCCTCAGCCTGCAATGTGTCTCTTAGGATGGCTATCTCTTCCGTGAGTGTCTCGACTTTTGCCTTACGCTCAGGATCGTTGATGTACTTTGTAAGTTTACTGTATATGGTGCTGCAGCTTTCGATCTCAGCTTCGATATCGCTGATGTTAAAGAGGTTTCCTAGTTTATCCTTACGTTCGTCTACTCGAGTGTGTAACAGCCGGTTTTGTCCCTGCTCCAGATAGTTAAGGAAAGAGAAGTTTTCCCTGAAGTTTTTACCGAAAATTTCGTCAAGGAAGTTGTTGTCGCGCAGATTGATCTTCGTAAAGTCAGATGATTCAAATTCCGGTAGCTCGTAAAGCTTAAAGTTTTCATACTTGTCTGCACGATTGTTCGCTGGTTTTTTGAATATCGCAGTTGGGCAATGTCTTGCTAAAACAAGTTTACGATCACCATTAATGAATTCAATTTTAATGCAGAGGTCATTTTCGCCGGAGCGGTTGTTCCAGAAGAGGTTGTCCGCGTAGTCTCTTTTGTTCTTGGTTAGTAAAGTAGAGAATAGGTTTTGTATTCTATTGATCTGGCCGGTGAGCAGTAGTTCGATGGCGTCGAATATGCTTGTTTTTCCATAACCGTTAGGACCGTCCAGAGTTAGTAAGGACGACTCGCCAAGATCTAAGTAGATATGCTTGAATGCTTTGAAGCTAGAGACTTCAATCTTGGATATTTGCCAGTTCATTGTTAATCATTTCCTTGATAATGTCGTCGGCATTTTTGCCTGTGACTGTCTGGATAGTCGAATACATATCGTTCAGACCGGCTTCTGCAACGGCCTCAGCTGCTTGTAACCTCAAGGACACGAGGTTTCCTTGATGGCTAGGTAACTCTAAGAAAGGAAGTTTGATAAAGGTCTTCGCCGCGAAGCTGTATTGTGTGGCTACAAGAGGTTTTTCTTTGTAACTAAGAAACTCTTTTTTATCAGCAATCAAAGTCTCCAGTTTTCTGTAAGTGAAATTGGTGAGAGCGCTTTCTTCCGCTATGCTGTAGTAGAGAACGTATTTTTTATAAAAATGCGGGTCTTCCTCGATTGCGAAGATTTCTTCTTCGTGATCCTTGAACTCGGCCAGAACGTCAAGGCGATAAATGCAAATCAGATCGCAATTCTTCTTGAAACTTGGGTTTCTAAGAAATTCATCAGGAGCAAGGTGATTGATTCGGTTATTTAGCTCGGCTGGGTCAGGAAGACCGTCTAAAGTATGTACGACTGCGAATCTAATAGCAGACCCAGACTCGCGAACATAAAAGCTTGTTGTGTCCAGTTCTCGCTTACTCACAAAGCCATGGGCAACAAGTGCTTCATCAATGAGTTGTTTTATCATTCAGTTGACCCTCTGCGTCCTCTTTTGTCATTACGCTAATGCATAGCGATTTGATGATGTTGCTTTCCAGCTTTTCAGTAGCTGGCTTGTTATCGAAATCATCTGAGTTTGTGAATTTTGTATTAAAGGTGAATGAGGCTTCCGCTTTGCTGGCGATTAGATGATTGTACTCAAAAAGTAGTCTCAGCAGATCCCCGTTGTTTTTCATTTCTCTGATCATGTCAGACTCACACTCCTCGCTTTCATCCACGTCAAGAGCGGTAGGCACGTAGAACCGATTTTCGCTGTCGAGGTAGTGCGGGAGATGGTTGAATATGGGCTCCACCGAAATAGCTTGGATGAGCTTGGTGTATCGCCTGATGTCGTTCGTCTGAACGTCTTGAAACCGCTCGGATGGCTTCATCATCTGGCATAGCGTTTTTAACTCGTTGATGGGCGTTTCGCGTATGTGCTCGCACAAACGCCTAGCTCTCTCATAAGTGGCGTCACTCATTGTTGGTAGCGCCTGATCTAGCCGTTCTTCTAGGTAGGTTTGAAGCCTGGCCTTCAACTCAACGGTATAGTAGTCGCGATTCTGATAGGGGTTTTCGGTCAGCAATTCCTCTAGGATATCTTTTGCCTCGATACGGCCTTCGTAAGCAGCTTTGTTTTCTGAAAAGCCGTCCTCTTGATTTAGTTTGTGATTGTGTATTGCCTTGGTACTTATTTTTTCTGAGAGTAAGCAATAGTTAAAATTTATGAGATTATCACTGACCGTGATGGACTGTTTCTCACATATATTTTTTATCAGTGCTTTGGTCAGTCCCTCAATTTCACCCAGTCCACAATGAAAGTTGTCTCCATAGCGGTAGAATTTCACTATTTCTTCGCTAGTCCCTTTGTGATCATCGGTATTATCTAGCTGTACGGATACGTGAAAGTAACGGGGCGTCCCTTTTATTTTGTCGTGTTCGATCAACGTGGATTGCTCCAGAGCCTTGGAGTAGCCACTACGATATTTACTAATCTTCGCTTTTACTTGATGGGCGGTTTGTAGCTTTCCATCTTTATAAATAGCGAAGTCGTCACTACTATCAAGCTGAAGCTCGAAGTCCAAATCACCATCATGAATAAGCTTAAGCGAATGATATAGTGCAACTTTTCCTTGATAAACGAACCCGCTCCACGAAGATATCGCGCTGGCTGGGTATTTTTCATCTTCTTGACTCACATGAACTCCTTGCTGCCAATGTGACGGAGTCATATTACTGCATTTATGGGGTTTTCTGTATTTGCTTCGTTTATTTGGCGAACATATTCTGCATTTTCCCACCTTTATCAATAATATTGTCAGAATAGACACATAATCAGTAGACACTTTCGAACTTTTTTTGCCCAAACTCAGCTTATGCGATGCTTGTAGTTTAGATCCCTAACTCTAACTGATAATTGTCCATCAACGTGTCAGCTTGCTCTTAGCTGGCACGAAAATGCCCCTTTTCTTGTTAACGCAATTACTCAGTAGCAAATCGCGCCACTGAAAACACCATACTTTTGCTCATGGTTAGCAGCAGAGAGACCGTGATAGAAAACTCCCAAAAACTCTCAGGTTTACACAATTCATTCATACTCCCTAACTTGCATGAATATTCTGCTTAGCGACAAGCAATAATTTTGCTTATGTTTTTATTGACCTATCTCAAATGAGAAGGGCTAATCAATATTATCCTTTTTCCTTTAGGATTGACTGAACTGTTTCACCAGACGTTGCAGGCTTTCTAGGCGTTCAACCAACAGGTTTGTGCGGTCTACGGAGGTGGATGATAGGGATTTAGTTAAGCGAATGGCTTCTTTCATTCGATGCACATGCTCAGTCATGCCCTGAGTCACCTGAACCTGCTCAGTAATGGCTTGTGAGGTACTGGTGCTTTGTTCGCCAATGGCTCCCAAATCATTCACAATCGCCTCAAAAGCCTCTTTACTTTTCTGGGACTTGGTGACGCTTAGCTCTGATGCGGTTATACCTTCTTCCATCAAGCTACCTGTCTTGTTTACGGTTGCCTGAAGCACTTCTATTTTCGAGCGAATATCATCGACAGAGGTGCTGGTTTTTCCTGATAGAGCGCGAACTTCATCAGCCACAACAGCAAATCCGCGACCGTGCTCTCCCGCTCTGGCGGCTTCTATTGCAGCATTGAGTGCCAGCAGGTTAGTTTGCTCGGCAATGCCTTGTATCATTTCCAGAATGGTTTCAATACCATCAACATCTGCGTAGAGCTGCTCAAGTGCCGTTTTAGAGTTATCAAGCTGCTGGCTAAGCACATGGACCGTTTCGACAGCCTCATCAATCGTCAGGCTTCCTTCCTCAGCTTTTATTTGAGCATTTTGGGCAAACTCAGAGCTTTGCTTAGCCTGATTAGCAACTTCATCAATGGAGGCCAGCATCTCTTCTGCGGAAACGGCCATAGCATCAGTAGCCGTATCTTGCTCACCCAGCTCTCTGTCGATGGCCTGACTGTTCGCTACTTCTTCAGTTGCGGCCTGAAGCAGGCTCTCCGACGTTTCATTGGCCCTTGCGGTAGCCGCCCGAAGCTCGGCCCGTTTCATCATCATTGCCAGTTCAATCCGGGAGATATCATCACAATACCCGGTGTAAGGCTGCTCCATGAGTGGGTTGTCATAGTGTGATTTAGCAAGTTTATTGACAGAAGCAAGGCGCTGCTTGAGCCTGAATGATGTGGCAGCTTGGATGGTGCAAAGTGGAATTAGTATCCACAGTGCCGCTGATAGCGGCAACACACCGAAGGCAAGTAACATAAGCGCTGTTAATTGGGTAATAAGCAGCCAAAAGTTTAGGCTTACCCACTTAATACGCCTTATGGAAACGGTGCCATTTCGAAGTTTTGCATAAAGTGAATAGGCTCTGGATATTTGTTCATCGGTTGGTTGAGTCCGGACAGACTGGTATTCATAGACTTTACCGTCTTTATCCATAATAGGGGTAACAAAGGCGGATACCCAGTAATGACCAGTGCCTTTACATTTGTTTTTTACCAGCCCCATCCAGCTTTTACCCGATTGAATATACTCCCAGAGCTGACCAAATGCGGGTTTTGGCATATCACTGTGCCTAATGACATTATGGGGCTTACCGAGTAACTCCTCTTCTTCGTATCCGGCAATGCGGCAAAAATCCTCGTTACAATATGTAATGTGACTGTCTGCGGTCGTGGTAGATATCAGACTATCACTGTCTGAAAACCGAACTCTTTCATCTGACATAATACTTCTCAACTTCTTTATTGTTTGTTAGTTATTATTGAACAGCATGGCTGTTATATTTGTCTATAAATACTTCAAAATCTTCAATCGGTATGGGCTTGCTGTAAAGGAACCCCTGATAGACTCTACATCCTTCGTTTTCCAGAAACGCTCTCTGTTTTTCAGTCTCAACGCCTTCCGCTATTGCGTATAATCCTAGGGCCTCCGACATTGATATAATCGTTTTGACGATAGACTGGTCATTGACATCTGACTCTAAATCAACCACAAACGAGCGGTCAATCTTTAGCTGGCTTAGGGGGAGTCTTTTGAGATATCGAAGTGATAAGTATCCGGTACCAAAGTCATCCAGAGCAAAGTGCACACCTTTTTTCTGAGGACGTTCATGGATGAAATCGTTTTATCCATATCATCGACCATCATCGTTTCTGTGAGCTCTAAACGTAGCTTGCCTCTTGGCAGGTGATACTTTTCGAGTAACTGACAAACCAGAGGTATGAACTGCGGATCATGAAACTGTCTGGCACTTACATTGACGGAAAGTGTCAGGTGTTGGGTTTCTGCTCTCTCCTGCCATAAACTCAACTGTTTACAGGCTGACTTGAGTACCCAGTTACCAAGGGGAACGATGAGCCCGGTTTTTTCTGCAAGAGAAATAAACCTATCAGGCCCAACCAAGCCTTTGTCAGTGTGTTGCCAGCGAACCAATGTTTCTGCCCCACGCACGTGGTTTTTCTGGTTAACCTGAGGTTGATAGTGGAGAACAAATTCCTGCCCTTGAATCGCTTTTTGCAGGTCATCCTCCAACTGGGCGTGCTCCATGACTTCATTCTGCATTTGTGGGTCAAAGAAACAAACCGCGTTTTTTCCCGATTGTTTTGCCTTATACATAGCCATATCGGCCTGTTTTAAAAGTTCTGATTCGGTTTGCTTGCTATCAGAAAAGAGCGCAATACCAATGCTTACACCACTTTTATACTGGATATTTTGTAGCTGGTAGGTTTCAGCAAGTACGTCCGACAATTTTGTCGCCACAACTTCAGCCTGAGTGGCTGCATCCATAGAGTTGGCATCCAGACCGGGAAGAATGACAACGAATTCATCACCCGACAAACGGGCTAACGTATCACCATCGCGAATACACTGTCTGATGCGTAAGGCGACGTTCTTAAGAAGCGCGTCTCCATACTCATGCCCATGCTGGTCATTTATCTTTTTAAAATTATCAATATCTAAAAATAATAACGCATTGTTCTGGTTGCGGCATTTGCAAGCCGCAATAGTCTGGTGCAGCCTGTCAAATAGTCGCCGTCGGTTTGGTAGCCCCGTTAATGAATCATAATGTGCGAACTCTGTGATTTGCTTTTCGCTGTCCTTACGCTGAGTTATATCCTGAACAAAGCCCGCTATCCTGTCGGGTGTTCCATCGTCATGATAGGTTACTCTACCACGGCACTCTATCCAGCGCTCTTTCCCATCGCTTGGCCGGATTATAGGATATTCAACATAATGCTCTTTTCCGGTCTGGAAACACTCCTGCATAGAGTTAAGGAAAGGGATATGGTAATCCTTATGCATGATGCTACAGAGCGAATCCGGGCTGGGGACAGAGCCTTCTGGCAGGCCAAACAGGTTAAATATCTCGGGAGACCAATCCGCCACTTCACTGTTGTAGCCGAGTGACCAGTAGCCAATCTGGGCATATTCCATCGCCTGTTGTAACCGAAGCTCGCTGTTTGAGAGTTTCGTCTGGGTGAGGTTCCCGTGTTTAAGTTCACGCATCAGGCGTAATGCGCTGGCACTTAAGTTTTTATACGAAGCAATAATGATGTTTATAATGGCTTTTGTTGAGTCCCGCATTTGCTCGTCAGTCCACTGGCGAGCTTCCTCAACAGACATGCCAGACTCGACGGCATTTACAAGCAAAGCCATGTGCTTATCACTTTCCAGAATATGAGCCGCCAGCAAACTGGCTAAAAAAGACAGTAGCTCTTCCAGCCACTGCTCTATTGGTATAATGTCTGACTTCAATTTGAACTCTTGTATGCGTTCAATAAAGCGACTATGGCTATCTCTATGACTGACAGTTTCATGGACATCAGGCAATATCGCTAGCCAATGGTTTTCTTCACTCTGGAAATGGTAGGCCGCGTAATCAACCAGTTCATCAATAATGCTGCGTAAAGGAGGCTCTTCCTGCTGAAAAATAATATGGTTTGCAACTTGATTAAGCAGGAAAACCAACTGTTTGTGCTGCTGGTCAATTTCGTCTATACCTGTGTTGAAACTGTCATTCCAAGGGAACATATCGATATGGTGCTGTCTGGTATGAAGATTTGTCATATCATCACGCCTCTTTTGCTAACACTTATAGGCTCATGATGGGTGATAACCTTCCCCGAAAGCCATTCTATTCCAGCTATCACTGCCTCATTCCTTTGTTTTCTCAGAGGTTGCCAACTTCTCACTACGTTTTTATTCCATTATTGTTTGTATTTCTATGATTAGTTTACCCTAATTATGAATGTAAAAAATCGCGTTAAGCCTTTATTTGAGGATAGACTGCAACAGGTTGACTTCTCTTTCGAGTAACCGATTTTTTTTACTGGTTTGTTCAGGTAATGATAATACCTGATAGTTACGGCGCTAGACCAAATAATTCTAGATTGAGAACAACGTTTGGCCTCTATTGTAAGTCCTTTTTGGCAATGGCTTTTTATTATATTCTTCTAACAGAATCGTCAGCGACAAAGCGAATTGCCTAGTTCTAGGTAAGAAAAAATGCTCCATTTTTATACAGACCGATTCTATCTTAGCTATCTGTATTATCAACTTTCATCGACCGTGAAAACTTCGAGCTATACCCAGTATTCTGGCGAAGAGGCCTTGCACAGCCCCATAACAGTTACACATTAGAAGAAAGTACGGTTTTTATAAGGGTTATTAGATTAAGGCTGTATGGGACAACCCCATTATGGGTGTTCAGGATTCTGCATACTTTGTCGAGAATCCTGAATAAAGTAAATCTGGTAACACAGTTCTCTGGTGCAAGGAATTGTCCATTTCCTGTCACGCCGACCATCGCCGACAACGGTGGTCTTTGACGTTTTAGGATGCCAGAAGTTATCCGAAGGGTAGAAATCAGCCCGTTACCGTAACTCGAAAATGTCCAAAACCTTCTTAAAAATGGTTCAGAAATCTTGTGAACACCAAGCGATTTTGTCATATGTTCGTATTTTATAGGGCTAAGAAAGAAAATATGCCGTAGCCCTCAGCCCTTATAAATAAAAGGCTGAGGGCTCACATTGGACTTTTCGCTGAAATGGGCGCAAAACCCCATGATCAAATCTATAAATAGCATGATGATGGATATGCTAGCTGCTATCGCGAGAAAAGATTACCAAGATCGCCGCCGCCGTCAGGCTGAAGGAATAAAGAAAGCCAAAGAGGAAGGGAAACACAGAGGGCGGCAAGCCGATTCAGAACTACACGAAAAAATCTATCAGCTACGAGTAGTCAACAAGCTGAGTATCAGTGATACCACCAAACTTACCAATGTTTCAGGTCGTACAGTAATACGGGTTGCTAAAAAGTTGGCAAGTGAGCGTTCAGCGGGGTAAGAAGCTTAGCGTATGTTTTCGTTCCATTGGGCTTCAGACCCCTTTGTTAAGTGGGGGGCAGAAGTCCCATTACCACCGAGAACCATTAGCGATGGTCGTGCTGAATTTAACCCTCCTTATATTTTCTTAAGAGATTATCTTGGTATTGATCCAACACAAACGGTCTATACTTTTGCTGAACATATCATCAACCCAGTAATGGTTACTCATATCATTTTTTCTCTGACTTTTGCCATCGGCTACTGTGTGATCGATGAAATTTTTCCAAAAGTAAAAATGTGGCAAGGTGTAATGGCGGGTTTGATCGTCACTGTTTGTACGCATGGTACGGTTTTTGTGTGGCTAGGGCTGACTCCGACTTGGTCTCACCTTCCTGCAAGCGAGTACATTTCAGAGATCTTTGGTCATATTGTATGGTTCTGGTCTATTGAAATGATTCGTGGTTATCTGCGTGAAAAATGACCAAAGAGCCGGATCCAGAAGTCGCGTTAAGCTAAGAATACCGACATAAGGTGAGCTTACGAGAAGATAGTGTATACCGAATCAACTTGAAGATGCAGGCTTGAGAACCTGAAAATTATCATTAATTCGAGATGCCAAAGAGCCTGCGATCTCTGGAAGAGTCACAGTAAAAAATTGGTCTATTGCTGCCTTGAAGTCCCGTTTACTTTTGAAGTAAACGTTGTTCCTCGACTTCTCATTCATTACTTTCCAAAGCCGCTCTATTGGATTGAGGTTTGGGCTGTAAGGTGGAAGATAATGCAGCTCGATATTAAGGACAAATGCCGCATCTCTGACCAAGTCACTACGGTGATATCCCGCACCATCTAAAATGATATGAAGCTTATGAGCTAACGGATAACTCTCTCTTAACTTACAGAAAAAGCGAACTATCGTTTCACTGTTAATGCTCTCATAATCATCAATAATAGTAGCTCCGATATCTGACAGGTTCAGTGCGCCAAGAATGTTCAATCGACTGCGATTTCCCGTTGTTTCAATCACTTTATCTTGACCAGTTCGTATCCAGCCATGAGATATTTTTGTTGATAGGGTTGGGTGAACAGCATCGATAAAGACTATCGATTCATCCTCGTCACAACTTGCCTTTAGCGCTTCGTAAGCATCTATGAAAGCTTGTTGTTTTGCTTCATCAAACTTATGTGGAACGCCTTTCGGTTGCTTGTAGCTAAAACCGTTATGGTGAAGCCATTTGTTCATACCAGAGACAGTGTAATCAAGTCCAAAAGTCTCTTTAACGTAGGCGACAATTTGATGAGTATGAGGATAGGTTCTCTCAGTCAAATGCTCGATTAGGTGCATGGTTTGAGTTGCAGAAAGCTTGCTTTGACTTCCGCCATTTTCAGGCTTAAGTTTTTCAGAAAGAACGTAGTCGCTAAGGTGACGTGCAACGGTGGATTCATGAATCCGAAGAGCTTGTGAAATCATGGTCTGACTCCAGCCTTCAGAAGCCAGCAAAACAGCCTTAATACGGTCGCAAACTCGACTATCACGTTCAATATCGTGCATTTGTTCGAGTTGCAGTTTCTGTTGAGGAGTCAGTGTAATTTTCATGGTTCGTAGCATGATCCTGATTCTAAAAAAAATGGGTATACGGATTTAATGGTTGATGGGTCACCTTCACCCCATCAATCTGATACCACCCTCAGATGGTTGATAGATCGACTCCGTAGTTGAGTTCCTCTGCGAAGTCCGGCAGTCCGTAACCGATGGTTTTCTTGTAGAAAGGAGAGACCTTCGCAGTCGGTGCCTTCTTCTTGTGCTTCGTGGTGTAGAGCATTCGTGCCCGCATCACCTCGAAGGAGTAACCGCGCCCTTCACGGTTCTTGTCCTTGGCCAGTCGGTTGATGGACTCCGTGTAAGCGTTGGTGACGGGCATGTCCGTCTCGAAGTAGGTCATGGTCTCTTCGCGCCAGTTTCCCACTGCCCTGACCAGATCGCTCCAGACTTCCTTTTGGCCCTTCGGGATGGTGGCTATCCACTCGTCCAGGGCGGCTTCTGCCTGGAGCCGTGTGGTGGCGTCCCAGATGCCGTAGAAGCGCTCCTTGTGCTCGTAGGCGGCCAGCAGTTGCGGGAACGCGCCTGTCCAGGTCTCCATGATGAGGCGCTCCCGGTCTGAGACTTCGTGAGCGCGTTTCAGCAGGATTTTCCGGTCTCCCTTGAGAGTCCGGCTCTGGGACGGTTTCAGCTCCTTTCTGAGGCCCTTGCGCACTCTCTCTAGGGCATCGTTGGCCATGCGCACCACATGGAACTTATCGACCACGATACGGGCCTGGGGCAGCACAGCCTTGACCGCTGCCCGGTAGGGGTTCCACATGTCCATGCTGACGATCTCGACCTTCTGCCGGTCTTTCAGCTTCATCAGGTAGTTGGTCACCACGTCCTGGCGGCGGGTGGCCAGCAGGTCGAGCAGGGTTCGCTCCTCAATGTTGGTCAGAATGCAGCGGTAGCGCTTGTTCAGGTATAGCTCGTCAATGCCCAGGATGCGGGGCGTCTCGAAGCGGTGCCAGCGCCCCAGGAACTCGGCGCGGGCGTTGAAGATGTCGCGCACCGTCTTCTCGTCCAGGCCGGTCTGTGCCGCCACAAAGGTGTAGGGGTGGTTGAAGGATTCCTTCTCCACGTACTCATGCAGCCGCAGTGTCATACGGAATCCGTCCACCATCTCCGGTAGCTGGGGCCTGAATGTTGTCTTGCAGGCCCGGCAGGTGTATCGGCGGCGGACCACCCAGAGAGTGACCCGTTTGCCGTGGATGGGCAGATCACGATAGGGAACGTCACGCTTGCCGAACCGTACGAACTCACCCTGCACGCCGCATTCCTCGCAGGCGATGGGATCGGGCACGTCCACCTGGAAGTGCATTTCGTCGTCGGTTGATTTGCAGCCCAGTACTTGGTATTGCGGCAGGTGAAGGATGTTGTCGGGAAGTTCGGTCATGGTGTTGTATAGGCGTAGGTGTCAGTCAGATCCATCCGACTCGGCATTGGTGTTTGCTTTTTTACCCAACAAGCTGCTGGAAACGAAAAGTAAGGCACCGAGGACAATTGCAATATCAGCCAGGTTGAAGGCCGGCCAATGCCAGTCTCGCCAATAGAAATCAAAGGAATCCACAACATAGCCGCGAAAGACCCGGTCAATCAGGTTACCCATGGCGCCACCGAGGATAAGACTGTAAGCGATGGCTTCTCCTTTATGACGATTTTCAAGGATCAGCTTGATCAGAAAAATCGAGACCACTACCGTGATTCCGATAAAAAAGTAGCGCTGCCAGCCTCCACCATTCGCAAAAAGACTGAATGCGGCACCGGTGTTCCATAGGTGCACCCAGTTAAAGAACGGGGTCACCGAAACATACTCGCCATAGGCCATTGATTGCTGCACCAGCCACTTTACAGCCTGATCAGACGCTGCCAGCAGGCCCGATATGGACAATAGGGCATACGGCGAGAGCTTTTTGCCAATAATGAGCATTATTTAACCCTTCAACGCCAAAATGCGTCTGGCACCGTTAAGTACAATGCCCCCCGCGATGGTGCCGATAATCAGATCCGGATAATTGGAACCGGTCCACGCGACCAGGGCGCCGGCGGTGATGACCCCCAGGTTGATCACCACGTCGTTGGCCGAGAATATCCAGCTTGCCTTCATGTGCGCCCCACCTTCCCGATGTTTGGATATGAGCAGCAGACAACTGGTATTGGCAATCAATGCGACGAATGCGATAGCCATCATCACCAGCGATTCAGGCTCACTACCGAATACAAAGCGTCTCACCACCTCTACGAGCACGCCCACAGCCAAGATCAGTTGCAGTACACCAGCAAGATGCGCGGCACGTACCTGCATTTTCACGCTATGTCCAACCGCATAAAGGGCAAGCCCGTACACCGCCGCATCGGCAAAATTGTCCAGGGATTCTCCAATCAGGCCGGTGGACCGGGCGATCAGACCGGCAGTCATTTCCACCACGAACAGAAGTGCATTGATGCCGAGCAACCAGCGCAGGGTCCCGGATTCTTGCTTAGCAGAAGCTGCCGAAAACTCGGCGGCTTTGATGGTCTCCGGATTTGCAGCGACGGTTTCCTGAAGCGAGGCGCCTAGCCCCAAGGTCTTCAGTTTCGAGGTGACGGGCTCGACCTCGCCGTCATGCACGACCTTCAGCCGGCGGTTCGACAAGTCGAAGGACAGCGCCCGAATCTCCTCAAAGCCGTTCAGGGCTAGGCGAATCATTCGTTCTTCTGATGGACAGTCCATCTTCGGCACGGCATAAACACTGACCCATCTCCCTGGCGCCTCGGAGGAGGCCTGTATATCGGTATCCGCTGCGGACGTTGCATCACCGCCACAGGCGCCACCACAGGATTTGCTCATGATACGACTCCACTTGAACAATGTTGTGGTACCATTTTAAACTATAAAGCTACTATAAGGTCAATAGAGTAAAGAATCCGTTGGGGAGGAGGCTGATGCGCATTGGTCAGTTGGCGCAGTTGGTAGGGGTCGAAACACAGACGATCCGCTTCTATGAACAGCAGGGCTTGTTGCCGCCGCCTGATCGGCAGGACAACGGTTACCGTGTCTATACCGAGAAGCATGGTGAGGGGCTGGCCTTCATCCGTCGCTGCAGAATCCTGGGCCTGTCACTGGCTGAGATTCACGAACTACAGAGCTATCAGGACGACCCTCATCAGCCTTGTACCGCCGTCAACACCTTGCTCGATGATCACATCTCTCATGTGCGGTCGCAGATAACCGCTCTGCAAGCGCTTGAGAAACAACTCGTTTCACTGAGAGCGAGTTGCAACGATGACCGGGAAGTTGAGGCGTGTGGGGTTCTTGCTGGAATTAGCGAAGGAAACATGCACCAGCAGTAGGTGAAGCATCAACCAGATAATCCGATGAGATGCCGGTCTGTCTCACTCTCATGCAAAGGTAAGATCAACCATTTAATCCGCTTACCCAAAAAAATCAAGCATCTTCAATGATCACGGGTATAGCTAATAATGGGGCAGAAATGAGTTTGGCAACATCGCCTCTGTTTGTCGCCTCTGTTAGATTCCAATCAGCACAGAAAGCACTACCTCTATAAGAACTATGCTTTAGTTCAGTTCACCCTTACAACCGTAGATATTAACCATTAAGACAGACGTTACACTTTCAAGGATGCATAACAAACTTTATTGTGCGAGCACATTGGCTTGTGGCGACAAAAAAGTCCTCCCTCAGGTTGCATATTTCACCACCAGCCAATCCGGTTGGTTTTCGGCTAAAGTCTTGCGAATTATTCCACTCGGAATAATTGACCTTTGGGTGTATAATCCTACGGGGTTCTTATGGGTGAAACAGCATGTTCTTGTTAAACAATACAAATTTTGACATTAGCACTGCCGAGGAGATCCCTGAACGCATTCAGTTATTGATTGACTCATCATCTCCGCTAGAGGCAAATCTAATGACAATCGTAACTCAACGGGAAATGTATCTTGCCAACTTTTCCCGGATGAATGATCAAGAGAAATCCAATTTTGTCGCTTCGTTGACGCGCATGTTCATGCGTAACTCGTGGACTAGATAATTTTCAAGGTGTTTTGTGAATTTCTATCAGAAAGGAGGAAGTGAATATTTATTTGTCTGTGACCTGTTTAAGGAGCTTCGGAAAAAAAGCAACTTATCTCAGGCTGACGCGGCCAACCATATCGGTGTTAACCAATCTTTCATTTCCAAGTTCGAAAATGGTCATACTGGGATTGACCTATTTGATGCATTAGCTCTCCTTGACTTGTATGGTATCGATCATGTTGATTTTTTCTATATGCTTGATCAGTTTAAAAAAAAGGAGATTAGAAAAGGTGCTCTACTCGACTACTTTTTATCAAGAAGCTAAACCTAATTACTCCAAATCCCTTTCATTAGATTAAACATCGAGTAGTTTAAATTCTTGCGTTCATCGCCTTGCGGGTAAGGATGCTTGTCATGATGTTCTTTAGGCACATCTGAAAGTAAAGTGTCCATAACAAGCCAATCACAACTTATTCCTTTGCTTATAAGTGAGTCCTGGACAAAAGCTTCAAAAGCCCTGGCTAACATCTCGCTTCTTTCTATCCAGTATTTTCGCGCTCCCTTCTGGCCTGCCAGTTTCTGTGATTGATTGAAATACTTAGTACCAGAGCAAAGTTGCTTAGTAATGATATTCCTCATAAGGAGAATGTTTTTCCTGAACTTATCAGGTGCGTTTTCCATGTCTACGCCAGTAATAAACTCACTGATCAATTTACCCTCATATCCTCTAGACCTTGCCAGAAGAGCATCAACTCCGTGGAACCACTCGTGAGAAATTGCACCAGGTCCACTCCGCCGAGTCAAATTGATGATATTTAGGTCTGGCTCATAATGGGCGCTTGCTTTCCCCTGCCCCCTTGCGCCGAAAGCTATGCCAAGTTGTCCTCCAAGCCCTATCCATCCGTCTGGTATCTCTAATATATGAGCTAATACCTTGAATGCATAAAAGCTATTGTTTACAAACAGTTGACGTTCTTTGTCTGGCATAGAGCTCCCAAACTGAACTCCTCTAAAATTGAACGTGTTTATGAATTGTTCTGGTGTAACATCATAGCTGAGCTGTATGTTTCTTATCGTTTCGATTTTCTTTCTGGGGATATAGGGCGATACATCTAAATTCATGTGACAACGTAATGCATTTATAGCATCCGTTTCACTTTTGAATTTGTTAGGGAACTCTTCTGTTTCTTTATATACAAACCGTTTTCCTTGTATCGAGCACAGTCGGTAGAATCCCCCCTCGAAGGCCACCGGAAATAGGTCAACATTGTATGGCTTGATTGTATAAGGCCACCCTAATTTTGGCAGCAAATGAATTAAAGATGATTGTCGTAGCGTCAAGGCAAACGGAGTTTTGTAGGTTCTATTTTCACCTCTACCAACAGCGTACAATGGGTAAACATCTCTAATATGTTGCCTACCAGTTTTCTTAGGGATACCCATCCGACTCCGAAATCGTTCCGGTAGCAACTTTACATCATCATTGTCAGCTACGTTTTCAAACAACTCTTGCAAAACAAGTAGTGATTTTTCGTATGCGTTTGTCCATTGCTCTTGACTGACAGATGGCTGAGCTGGACGGGGGTTATTCCTCCAACCAGAATAGTAAACCGATAAATATGCGCATACTTCAACTGACAGACCATCATCACACAATTCTTGCCAGTTAAATGACCTCCGGCAGAGCCGGAGGCTTATTGGATGACGCCCTCTAAGGGCTTAAGTAAGCGCCCAAGGCGCTAGATCCCAAACTTCAATTGATCACGGTGCTCATCTTCCTGTTCTTGATTTCTTATATATTCAAGCACTGTCTCTTCATCCAAACCGACTGTAGATACAAAATACCCCCTAGCCCAGAAGTGCTCACCATTAAAGTTTCGCTGCCTACCTCAAAACTTCTTAGCTATCGATATAGCGCTCTTGCCTTTGAGATAACCAACAACATTAGATACAGAATACTTTGGCGGAACACTGATGCACATATGAACATGATCTTTCATCAAGTGCCCCTCTTCTATCGTTACGCCTTTACGTTTGGCTAACTCATGAAATGTTGCACCTAAGTGTTTCCTGATGGCACCGTAAATCATCTTTTGTCTTTTCTTCGGGATAAACACCACGTGGTATTTACAATCCCATCGAGTATGAGACAGACTCTTATAGTCTCGCATAGGTTGTTTCCTCTTTACTTTTGGTCGAGCAAAGAAGTTACACATACCGTTGTCACGGTCAAACCTATGCGAGTCACCCCAGCAGAGCTGGGGGTTTATCAATGTTTAATTAGGTTCCGGCCAAATTGATTTAAGGCTAATGTTTGTGTCGCCGTTATCTTTCCCTAATACCAAATGCTTCTTTGCAAAAGGTAAATACTCTCCGGTGTCGTCTAACTTGCCCATATAATAAGACTCTTGGTTCTACTATAGAATTACACTTATACACCAGAGAACACTTAGTTAACTAACGCGGAAATGCCCAATCTCGGCAGATTTATAATGCATGAACAAAGCCTTAAAAATCCAGCCTTCTTACCGATGCTTGTTCGCGTACTTGAGTTGGGTTCAATTGAAGTGCTTGGTTCATATGGTGTACTCCTTTCAAATGGGTACACCAACCCCAAGAGGGTGATGTACCCTCGTGGGTTATAAAAAGTGAATTAATGCTGTTTATTTATGGCGACCAGCTATCGCACATCAGCGCTCAAGGCACTTTCCTAAGAAACCTGTTTAGGATGCTTAGGAAAGCGAGGGGTTTCCCCCTGCGCTTTTGAACTATCCCAGGTTAACGACAGGGATACTTGCAACATTGACATTGAATACCCTGTCTATAACACTTTTTGCGAACTCAGCTACGGCGTATCCAATTGCCGAGTCCTTCTTATTTACACATATTTCAATTCGGGAAAAAGGAGTCAGGGGCAATGTTTCGCCTTCATGCTCAGAGCTATATTCAACAAGACATTCCCCATTTTCATCAGTACAAACATAAAGTTTATTGTTTTTAATCAAAAACCAGTCTGTAGCAAAACTATCGTGGTAAGTAAGACTACTAGTTTTTGTTACAACGACAGCCTGATAAAACCTTTGAACCTCTCCACCAGAAGCAATGTGTTCAACAACATTAATATAGTGGTATTGATATCCATCAATATTGCTATCGGTATCAATAATCACTTCCTGCCTTAATGAAGTGTTAAAAATATGGTTCATCCGGTAAATCGATACCTGAATGGCTTTTCTGATATCATATCGCTAAAAATAGCTAGTTAATGTCAACTTCACTTCTTTACCATCGCTTTGGAATACGCGGCCCTTTCCATTATTGCTCTACAGAGTTTGATGGTAACGTAACCATCTTTCACATAGCACACAATACTCATATTAAATGTCCATCGTGCCGTAGTCGTGATGTCATAAAAAAAAGGAGGTAAGGTTCGCCGTTTCATTGCTACCCCAATTGGCACTAACCCCTGTTACATCCAGATAGCAAACCAGCGGATTAAATGCCGAGCTTGTAATACATTCGGGTATTTGCCGCTTAATTTTGTCCCTCGTCCCAAGGTCCGTTACACAAAGGGCTTTGAACAGTATGTTCTCTCCCTGTCGGCATTGAACGTAACCATCAGTGCCATTGCCAAGCTATGCGGTGTCTGTTGGGATACAGTGAAAGACATTCAGAAGCATTACCTGCAAAAACGATACTCTCAACCTTGTCTTAAAAACGTCACTCACATTGGAATTGATGAGATTTACTGTGGCCCAAAAAGTGGCTTCATGACGGTTGTGATTGATATGAAAACAAGTGCCGTCATTTATACAGAGAAAGGAAAGAAGTCCGAAAGCCTTGACGGTTTTTGGAAACGGAAGCTGCGCTGTAAAAAACCGATTGAAGCTATCGCCACCGATATGGGTCAGGCATACATTTCTTCGGTAAAACAGCACGCTCCGAAGGCTAAGTTAGTCATTGACCGCTTCCATGTGGTGAAGCGATTTAATGAAAAACTGACAGCGTTCAGGCGTGAATTACAAAATTCGATGAGTAGCAAAAATGACGCTCAATATCTTAAGAATACTCGTTGGTTATTGGTGAGTAATCCGGATAGGTTAGATGAGCAGGGCCAAGCGAGGTTGGAGCGAGCACTCGAAGCCAATCAGCCCTTAGCGGTGGTTTATTATTTAAAAGAGAAGTTAAGAATGCTGTGGTCGCAGCCATCAAAGATCGAAGGAGAGAGATGGCTAGAAAGTTGGATAGATGAAGCGAACCACTCAGGCATTGTGATGCTAGAGAAGTTTACTAATACCCTGAAAAAGCATAAGGATGGGATATTGGCATTTTATGATGAAAGGATGAGTAGTGGTCGAGTAGAGGGTGTGAACAACCGAATAAAGACGTTGAACAAAGTCGCCTATGGGTATCGTGATTGGGAATTTTTTGAGTTAAAAATCAAAGCAAGTCATGAGGCGAAGTATCGATTTACCGGATGAACCAAAAATATACTTAATCATTGTTATCTCCTTAGTTTTTAAGGAGAGAGCCCCTAGAGGGCACATCTCCCTCCAGGGTTAAACTGAAAAATTAATATTTATTCATTCAAAGTTAAAAACCATCGCTTCATTGGAACAGTAACTTCAATCATTCCATTACCACAATAAGCTCCCCAAAAGTTATAAGTAGTCTCAAACATATCGAACTCGAATAGTGTTTGAATATGCTTATCAGTAATGGGGTTAAATGGTCCACCGCAGCCAACATGCATCGCTATGCCATAATCTCGCATATCGAAATCATCTAGGTTTTTTCCACCCACAGAAGCTATCAAATTCTCACCTCTGATTTCACCTTCACGTAAAAGCAAGACTGCTTCTTCGTAACTCGCATATTGTGTCGTTAAATTCACAATATGGCCATGCTTAGGTTTGTGTTGTTCCGATAGTGATTTCAGTAGTTGCTTCACACTCTGAAATCTTGCGTAAAGCCCTGGCGTGAATTGTCCTGCGAAAGTTAAGTTCGGACAGATCAACTCAAGCATGTCGTCAGGTATAGAACTAAGCCCCATTTGCTTTGCAAGCGGCTCAGCTTTTTTCATTGCATCTTCAACTACCATTGGGTTTCGAAGATGTTGCGGCATATCCATAGTTATTCTCCTTTGGTGAGACGAACAGACCCATCAGGTTTGGTTCCCCTCAGTAATTAGATGGTCCGGTAGCTAAAATGCTACCGGAGTTTATTAACAATCTGAGCTGCCTGTTCTGCAAACGGCCCAGAGTAATGTATGTCCATTTTTTTTGAACACCAGACAGTTCCAATTATTAATTGGTTGAAGTTTCTGTCTTTGTAACGTTGACGCATCAATTCTAGATAGGCGCTCTCATCACCTTCCCACCCCAAAGGAGGTGAGAAGGGACAAGTAGCTTCGTTACCTGGCTCAGTGTTTACTTCTGCTAGGTTATACACGCCCATAAGCACCTGCCCTACGCGCAATAAACTCGCGGAGTGTACTAATCGGCGGGAATCCCATCTGTCCTTGAGTTACCAGGACATCGTTCCAATCTATACCTTTTGCACGAGGTGGAATGGGCAGCTTAGGTAACAGCACATGAACTGTATATCCTTGCTTTTCAAGCTTAGATTTCAGCACATTTGCGGAGCGTTCCCCTGTTAGCGACTTATCCTTATCTGCAAAGATAACGACAGTGTGGATGTCTAACTCGTCTGGAACTTCAAAGTTTTCCAAAAGAGTAGCATTCACTGTGGACCATGTAGGGATGTGAGTAGCACGGAACCCAGACAATGCTGTTTCCAAGCCTTCTGCCAAACCTAATACTCCTTCTGTTGGCATACCTAAGCGAACTGCACCGCCAGTGACACTCAATCCATCAGGAACAGGCATCATCTTTTTAGCGCATTCTACTTTGGCCTTCTTACCACTTTTGGTCAGATATGTACGATGTAAAGTAACCAAGTTTCCTTTCGCGTCTCGGATGGCTTGTACTGCGGCTGGAAATTTTCCAACCTCATTACCATCTTCATCGTAATAGGACATACTTGGGTGGAATCGCAGGCTGTCTGTCTGTTCTACTACATCATGTGCAAACAAAAGTTTGCGATTGACGAAATAGGCACGTAACGGCTCAGCTGCTGCACAGTTAAAGGGCAAACATTCATTCCAGATCTTCTCAATTTTTTCACAAAGGCGAGCATTGTAAACACGTTCGCGTTGAGCTCTCTTTTGCATTTCCTCTTGAAGTTCCATCAACCAAGGCTTTGACTGCTCAGCAAAGAGCGGAACAACCTTGCTTTCTGAATGTTCTTGTTCAACTACGGCTTCTTGGTGATGCTCAACAGGGCTACATGAAGAATGATTATCCTCATGTTGTTCTGTCGGAACATTTGAATCAGCCCATGACTCTTCGTTATAAGAACCAGGAGCAGAGTGAGAGACATAGCTGCTGTTTGAAACCTTTGCCTGCGCTACAGACTCTGGTTTAGCAGTACGAACACTCTTAGTTTTCACTTCAACCAACCACGTATTGCGATGTGTTTGAACTGGTTTCTCACCAATGATCTCTCCAGTGCCTTCTTCAAATACAGGCTGCATTACGGTAACAGCTTCACGTCCCAAATTTGTGAGAGTGACTTCATCACCATATACAGCACCGCATTCTCCGATTGCTCTTTCTAGATCAACGCCCCAAATCTTACGTTCATTGCCCGTTGATAAACGAATGTAAGCAAAATAGCTTGGTTCATTTATCGGGTCGTCCTGGTAAGGAGCTTGACCGTGAGCAATTAAAGTGCCCTGATACTTAGGGCGACGATTTGGATCGTATTTGGTGTTATTCACTTTTGCCGGAGCAGATTGCTGTGCTCGGCGCGGTGAACTTGTATTATTGGAGCTTTGCTGACGCTTGAAATGCTTTGGAGCCATCAACAAGTCACCAACTTGCTGTAGGCATTCAGCAAAATCCCACCCTCTTGCTTGGTTTAATAGCTCAAAGCCATCATGCCAAGAACCGCAAGAACAAATAGCACCACCTGTTTCGTGAGCATCTTTGAACATACGGAAGTCTTTTTTTCCACCATGAAACGGACATGTAACATGGGACTTTCCCGCTTTTTTGAGTGCTGGTTCCAGTTCAGGCATTAAATGCGCCAAAATGAAAAGCCATTGACCCTTAGCGAGGCTACGAACTTCGTCTGCTTTATAGAAATATGAGTTATCCATAGTGTTTCTCCTTAGCTGAAACCCCGACATCGAGGCTTCCCTAAGTCCCCCCGTATCAGGGGCTTTAGGGAAACCCCGACACCGGGAAAAAATAGCCAAGGAGGCTCCCCTACCGGAGATGCTCTCCCCGGCTGGGGTTTGATTTTGGGCTATTGACCATTAACTCTGCGTATGGCCTTACCCAAGAAGGATTGCATCAGGTGATTACCTGATGATTTGAAGTAAGTTAGCCAGTCGATCCAATTCCACTTAGCGTAATCATCAAGAGATGGAGGATTAAAAGCTCCCCAAATCTTACTGTTTACGCCTTCGCGGAGAACGTAAGCTACTTTCTCGATTACTTCTTCTTTACTCATTAGAGTAGAGATTTTGCAAGGAGGCATCATAATGAGGCTCTCTGCTTGTTCATGAGTAATCTTCTCTATGGTGCCAGCGTTGATATCCACGACAAACGCTTTGGTTTCTGGTCCTTGTTCTGACCAGATCCAATACGTTATATGAACGGGATTAACGCCAAGTCCGACCGGAACGATTTGAGTTCCAGAAGGACGCAGTAACCAAACGAATTTACCGCTTGGGTTGCTTTTGAAACGTTCGAGCTCTTTACCATCAATCTCCAAATTAGATTTGAAATGGAGAGGTAGTTTTTCCGCATTCGAAATTTCAAGCATACGTTGTTGCAGATGTTGCAGAATTGCAATGTTAGACATAGGTGTACTCCTACAGTTTGCAGGTACACCTGGCCCATGTCGGGTTGGTGTACCCGACTGGGTTATGAAGGGTGAAAGAGAACTTTCACTTAAATTGAATGCTGTTTGTTTTTAGCGACCAGCTATCGCGTCTTCACTCTCAATGAGAGTAGAATTCGTCACTTTCCGTTAGGTGCTCTATAACACCTAAGGGAAAGTGGGGGCTTTCGCCCCTCACTGTTAATCATCGTAGAAATATCCTTGCTTGTCACACGACTCTGATGCCGAATAGGCTTCATATCGCGCATTTTCGTTAAACGAAAATTTCAGAGGATAAGCAATTGAAGGCGGAGTTTGCTTTGTTAAACGTCCATTCCATTCATGCTGTTCCATTGTGCCAGATACTCCATCGACGGTGAACATTTCATCATAACCATTTATCTTTACAATCGGGAAGTCAAACAAGCCAAGAGCTTCTATCACCATCACCTTGTCTGAACAAGCATAAACTTGCTTGTTCTTATCTCGGTAAAAATCAAAGCCACAGCTCAGATAAACCCCTATGATCCGCAAAGTTTCGTCATCCATTCCAGATGCAATGTTCTTATCTAAGTTTGCTTTTGCCAGCCAGACATGGGCGTTGACTCCACCAAATATGCCATAGCCCTCGTAAGCATTTTCCTGTAATGGTTTCTGACCATGAGGTTGTAGTAAGTAAACAGTGCGAACTTGACGTCCAGAATATACATTCGAGATGCTTTCTTTTGAATCACACGTTTTCCAGCTAAAAAATCCCATAGTGTTTCTCCTTCAATTATTTAAATCGAAGGGGGTTGCCCCACAAGGGGAGCAAGCCCCCCTCTAGGGTTAAGTAAAAATGTTAGGCCGCTTTACGAACTAACGATTCCTGCATTTGATGATGTTCTGATATAGCATTTTTGAGCTGTATTTTACGAACTTCTGCTATGGCATTACTGACCAATTCGCGGCGGTAACTTCCATAACTTCTGTCATTAACATCTATAACCAGGCCACCTATAGATTCAGATGCTAGTTCCTCTTCCGTCTCTCGGTCGAGGATCTTAGCTTCCAACCTCAGATAGCGCTGCTTACCATCAACAATATCCTGTATTGTTTGTAATGCTAACTCTTCGTCCCAGCATCCAATATCAAAGTCATGCTCGGGATGCTCTTTAAGCTGGACTGTGTAGTCAGCTGTATTAAACTCCCAGGAAACAACTTCTTCGTATGGCGTACCTTCCACCAGCGCATAGCCTTCGGCTTCAAGCTGTTGGGATGTAGATTTGATGTCATGTTCGAGACGACTCACAAAGTCGTTCCAAATGCTTTGCCATCTAGTGATGTGCTCATCAGTCACTTCACCTGTTACCAGACCAGCGGCACGAATCGCTTCAAAATGCTCCTCAGAGAAACTTTCAAAATCGACTTCATGACAAAGATCCATGCAGTTATAGTGGCTGTACCGATGCCCATGAGAGTTTCGCTCAATCGACATTCTGCAACATCCTATATCTGCTTCCCTTAATATTTCCAACATAGATAATGCTTCTTTACGAACCAAAAGGTTTTTTACGCGAAGTACGGCGTTTTCACCTGCTGTATTTTGGTCATAAATTCGCAGCATAAGCTTCTCTACATCATCCTCATCGAGGTTTCCATAGAAACTCATACCATCACCTTGACAGTAACTAAGGCTGTACTCGATTGTCAGACCTTCTGGGTAGCCAAGTTTTTTCAGTTGGTTATTGAAATGAGTTTTAATCATAGCTATCTCCTTGTTTTTTTGAGGAGACACCTCCCCCTAAGGGATTGGTGCCCCCTTAGGGTTTTAATGATTTCGGATTTAATAGTTAAGCACAGATGTCCAAAAGACCTTTCCGAGCGATCAACTGATGCTCTTCAAAGTCTTCCGGTGCAGAAGTGTCATAACCTTCACCATCGCTGTAATCTGGAGTACCCAGCACGATGATGTTGCCTACAACAGGTGAATCTGCACCATGTAATATACAACCGAGCTTGATACCGCTACTGAACAGTCCTTCTTCATCAAGATAAAGACTGACTGTTTTTCCATTCGATAGCTCCCAATCAAAGCTCTGGACCATGCTACAGCCGATTAGCTTATACATAGTTTGTAATCCGTCTTCTTTTGGAATATCGACTGGAGTGCAGCCTTCTGCGGTTATTAAATAGCCTTTGTTAGTGGCCTTAGACATTGCTTCATCACAAATTGACATGGAATCCTCCAAATATGTCATTGAGGGACACCAAGGCCCCAAAGGGGCTTTGATGCCCCGTTAGGGTTTAAAGATTGGTTTACTTATACGGTCACAGCGTCGATATCTAGGTATTGGCGGCAACCTGTTTTAGGGTGACAGCGGTGGCGAAAATTGTGCTTACCACCTTGCGTACCCATGTATTGCCAGCACTCTCCAGTAACTGACTCTTCACAAACCGCGTCGCCATTATTTAATGGATGTTGGGCCAATTCGTTCCACATTTTGTCCCATTCATCTGTATTTCTTTGTACTAGTTTGAAGTCATTATTATTCATACTTCGGTACTCCCAACCCACTGCTTTCCAAGGTATGCCTCAACTCCCATACGGGCCCATTCCGAAGAGATGGTTAACATGGAAAGTGTTTCATGAGTCCAAGGTGCAGTTGGCTTGATTCGTTTGAGCTCTTTGCCTTCGAGATCTGTCAGAATAAGATCTGATTGTTCATTTCCAGCAAGAATATCTGGCTCTCCCGGACGCTGATCAGTAACAAATTTGATGTAGCAACCTTCGTCATCGCTACATGACAGCAATTTATCTACTGACAAGTTAAGTCCAGCACCGAACCATTGATCTATTGCTTCGATCTCAGGGAAATCAGATTTCAACTGAGATACAACGCCAATCATCTTGTCGAGAGCATCTTGGAACTCCAGCGCATTGCCAGCTGCCACTTCAAGTTTGCACTTGATATATGCAGCGTAGGTATCGCAGGCTTTCACCAGTTGCTGTTCATAGCCACCTGGGGCAAATGCTTCCGCGACTGCACCTTGAAGCTCCAAAGGTAGCGTGTGAATTAACTGCTCCTCAGCAGCTTTTTCAAGTCGCTCGAACTCCCTCGCCAAAGTGTCATTAGCCTTTTTTACTGGCGTCACAACATCCTGACAGAGAACTTCGGCTACATCATGTAGTGCTGCGTGGGAAAGCATTTTGGCAAGATCGACCTTGTTCCCCTTTTGGTTTGCGACATGACCAGCGAGAAGAGCAAGCAACGTAACGGTAGCACTATGCTCCAAGACTGATTCAGGCTGTACTGAATGCATCAGTGACCAGCGTTTTATCAATCGTTGACGCAAAGCAAGTGCTAGGAATCCATAGTTTGAATTTGACATAGTATCCTCCAATGAAGTTTGAAGGGTACACAGTTACCACATAGGTCCCGTGTACCCATGTGGGTTAAGTTGTGAGAGTCCTTGTGGACTGTTCTTGAGGTGTATTTTCGGCCTGACACCGAAATATTTAATCAGATTTCTGATGGAATGTATTCCATTCAGAATGTAGTTGCTGCTTGTAGGCCAGCTACCTTTCAACGTCAGCAAAGCCGACATTTTTTTTAGTCTATCGCCAATCCAAATGGTTCACGAAACGTCTATTTGCCCTTTTAGGGCGTTTGGTTCTCATAAGTAAAAAACCCCAGCAAAAATGCCGGGGTTTTTGTTTACTAAGCCACTAATCACATCAGGTTGGAGTTTAATGTACCCCCCCTCGTATATAACTTGGTAAGGGGTATTTAGCATCGGCTCCCGAGCTTAATAAAAAATCCCACACATCAGACATCAGCCAGTGTTTGATCACATACAGCTCTCCACCGTGCTTAGTGATCACTACTTTTGCTGCTGAACCGCCAAATTTGGCAATATTTGCAGCGCGAATGAATAACGGGTGTTTCATCAGCACAAACTGACGCAAGCATGTCAAGTTGATGTTGCATAGTATCCTCCGTAAAAAGTATGGAGGGCGCACGCCCCCACAGGGACATACACCCCCGTGGGTTTGATATTGAAATATTAAGGAATGATCGGCAGCCAATTATAAATGCGATATGCAATGTATAAACAAGGCACTCCAAATACGAGCCCCCAGAACTGCGCTACTGCATATTGTTTTGCATTCTCAAACCATGCGGCCATATCGGTAAGTAACGGGGGCCAGTCAAACGAAATGGCGACCAAAAGCGGCACCAAAACACACAAACTACCCACAACAGTCAAAACCGATACAATAATATTTCGTTTTTTATGATCGTATTGATACATAAGCTTATTTCCTTCTAGAGTGGGCTCAGAAGCACCCTTCTGGAGCTTCTGAGCTTTTGGATAGGCGTTAGCCTAAAATGATGGGAGTGATCCCAGTGAAAAAACCAAGAATGCCGAGTAATGCGCCTACCACTCCAAGACGGATTGATAAGCGAATAGAGAAGTCAGGGTGGAACCAGAACCACTGGTAAATTTCCCACCAGCGAGCTCTCCGCATTTCCAGTGATACCTCTTCTTTAAATTTCACTCCAAGAGCATCAACGGCATCGTAATCAAGACCAACAGCATTTTTGGTAATCGACATTGTTCCTGGGTTGCCCATTACATATCGAATTACTTTTGTGCCGTTATCGGGGTTATAGATCACTACTGGCTCACGTCGAAAGAAACGATTAGGATCTTTTCTCTTTGAGTCTACGTTTCGGTTATTTAACCGGACGATATTGTGACCTAAACCTGAATCTTCCATTGGAAGACGAACTACAGATTCAATTTTCATAATTGTCATCTCCATGTTGAATGGAGATAGCCCCCGGCAGGGACTATCCCCACGCGGGTTACAATAAGTACTGTTTGTTTTTGGCGACCAGCTATCGCACATAAGCGCCAAAGGCACTTTCCGAAGAATCCTGCTCTAGGATGCTTGGGAAAGTGCGGGGATATTCCCACACTTACCGCTCATTGAGCATTACTCCTGACGCATCTCATTCTTTGCTCCTTGTAAGGAGATCACATGCGTCGGATCTTCTTTATTTATATCAGCCCAAACCCGCAATTGGAGATTTCCAGCGTTGTTTTCTATCAACAATGGAAATCCAACGTTATCCTCAGAGTTGCAATCTGAGTAGCCTTTAGCACTTAGCAAAAGCTCACCACCGATATTGCCTATCTCAACCGAGGCCGAGACTTTATCACCTAACCCATCGACCAGATCGGTTATATCAGTTTGCAAGGCTGGTTTGTCAAGCGAGTACATCTTTTCGCATAGCGTGTCGATCTCTTCTCCGCTCAACGGCTTTTCGTCAGTAAAATGAGGAAGTCTTGCAAAGAAATCAGACAATTCCTTTGGGTTCGATTGCTCCATCGTCTCCTGCATCCAACGTAACGCGGCCAAAGCCATATTTAGTTCTTGGCTGGTTAATGCTTTCATTTTCCTTCACCTTTTAGTTGTGGGAAAACAAGTACCCAGAGGGCGCTTGTTCCCCCTGGGGTTAATTTACATGCCAGATCAAAGGTACTTGAGCCCGGCTGTTTTGGGATATGTAATGTCAGCAGCTTTGACGTCCGTCAGCAGAGCTTCCAGAGCTTCACCCTGTAGAGTAAATCCAGCAAACACCGCTACGTCGTCGAGCTCGTCACGCCATTGCATTGTGCTATCGAAGTGCTCGATGACACCATGCTCCACCATGATTGGCCGCAGCTTCTCATCTCGTTTCTCACAGCATTCCTTGTACCGGGCATAGCGTAGCTTGTCCTGGTACGCATCCTCAGGCAGGTCTTCGACCGTTCCGAGACAGCTATAAGGAGCTGGGTAGACGATGGTTTTCACACCATTTGAGACGCCTTTCATATCTTTATGAGTGTGCTTCCAGATCAGTTCAATTTGCTCTGGAGTACGCTCTGTTTTATTCACTTCTGTCATGACACTACTCCCTACTTGCGCGAATCTTTACTGGTGAACTGTTCAAACGTTATAGACTCAATCTTTTGAATCTGTTGGCGTAAGGCTGCTAAGCAATCGTGCTTAGCTCGCTCAAAAGCATCAGTCTTGTTGCGCTCGTGTGGGCGGGGCAGATAGTATCCGTCGATCTTCTCTACCGCGCTTCGTAGTGCATATCGGTTTAATTTAGTCATTTCTCTCTCCAGAGTTAGAGAGGGAGCTGTGCCGCACAGGGCGTCAGTTCCCCCTGTGGGTTTGTGTTAATAGGTATCAGACAATTGACATGCCGACTTGTAGTTCACCTTTATAGTCTTTGGGAAGATCTGCAAGCTCCCAAGACATACAAGGCGTTGATACTGGCGTGGTGATCATACAAACATTGTTGCGAACGATGTAATTATAAACACCCCACTCGGCATACTCAGGTTCTCCTTCTTTTGATAAAGCCCATTCGTTACCGAACTGGTCTTCACACAAGTAAACATCGAATTCTGAGTCATGCTCATCAGCTTGTTTAACAACTGTCAGTTTGTGTACGGTTGCAATTTGATCGAATTTTGACATATCTATATCTCCATAAGTTTTTGGAGATAGCCTCCTGCCGGAGAGCTATCCCCGGTAGGGTTATTAGTAATGCTGTTTGTTTTTGGCGACCAGCTATCGCACATCAGCGCACAAGGCACTTTCCAAAAACGTCTCTAACAAACGCCTTTAGAAAATGTCAAGAATGACACCAAGAGGTAAGGATGCAGAGCTATCAAGCTCCGCATCCACCTTAGAGTAAGTTAATTCATAAAGAACAATGAATTAAAATACCATTTTCACTTTTCGCTGCTTCAACTCGCTTGTTTAAACGAAAATCGAAGCAAGCATCCAGAATTTGTCTTTGAAGATACTTAACAAGCTCTCCTGCACTTCGAACTGTTTCTCGTGAACCATTTAATGGCTCAACAAAACAATCATCGTACCAAGAACACGCATCTGGATTATCATGGACATACTTTTTCAACATGCACCAATCTAATGGAGATATAGTTTCTCCCTGCTTAATATTTCCGACGATGCCTTCTATACGTGAATGAATCACCCCGGCTTCGTTATAGCCACTGGGTTCTTGCATTTCGTCATATGGCCCATCATCAATATCGCCACAACCAGCCGGACAGCAATTTGCATCTATGCCGTGGGAGCAATAATGAACGTCATCATTCCAATGCTCTTCATGGCTTTCAGTTTGCTGCTCCGCTGTAATGACTTCGTAACCGTAATTTTCAGCAAGCTTGATAACCTGTTCTTTAACTCCTTTAGGTAAGTCGAGAACAAGGTTATCAATCGCATCTATATACCGGTTTGCGAAGAGTTCATAAATCAGTCCACATCCTTTGTGAGCATCTTGAGCAAGCTTTTCAACCTTCTCAGGGTAATTCTCACAAGGCCACTGGTTTACCTTTTCAAAGTGGTCAATTAACTCATCCAACTCCCAAAAGATATTGTTTATGACTGTACCGAAGACCAAATCGTCTCGGCCAGCTGCGTTGCAAACTGTTTGTATGACAGAATACATATCACTTAAATATGTCACTCTACCAGCTGGACCATCTACAAATTCAGGTTCAAGCTCATCCCCTGTTGAGTGGTAAACAGCTGCACATTTTAGAGCTTCCGTATACGAACCGTGTTCAGCACGATAAATAGATAATTTACACATAGATTTCTCCTGGTAAGGCTGAGGAACCCCTTCTGGGAATCACCTCAGCTATTGGTAGTGTTAAGCGGCCATAACGCGAATTTCATCTCCAGCCATTTGGATTGGAATTGATTTTGCTGGTTGATGACCGCAACTTGTGTCCGGACCATCCGCCGCAGCGAAATAGACCGAATTGTTCATTACATTGATAGGCATACCCAAGGCTTCACCTGCTGGTGCGAGCTTGAGCATTCCTGATCGTTCGATTAAAGCCGGAGCCCAGTGGAAGTCTTCGCCGCCGATATAAGGCTGCTCGGTATCCACCACTTCGACTAGTACCGGAGTCTTGTCCGCCAGCTGCCAGCAGCTTCGGCCTAATTCGTAGGCCAGAGCTTCAAACGCAGGAAAGACAATAAAAGAATCTTGTGAGGTGTGAATGTCGTGTTAAACCATATCGCTTTTCCACTGAAAGCTGAAAAAATCCAGCCCCCCGCTTTAGCTCGATGATTTATAGCTTCTTTTTGTGAATCAAACTCAATAAATTTAGCGGCCATAGGTGTCTCCTTAGATAAAGAGCACACCTGTACCCTACGGGCACAAGTGCGCCCGTGGGCTAGTGTTTGAAATGAACTACCTCATAGGTTTAGGCAGATTCTTGAAGTTTAAGGTTGTCGAGACAAATTGCATGATATAAGCGATGTCTCTGATCTAGGAGGAAATCCTGATCTGGCCGCCATGTGCTGCGATTGTATTCCTCAGTAAAACCGTTATAAGCGTTTACTTCTGCTGGGGACAATTTCTTACCTGTGTACACACAGGAAAGCCGTCCTACCTCGACAATAGACTGTTTGGGTAGTGGGGTATTAGCCTCTTCAACAGTGTATGAGCGCTTTGTTCGATGGTCGATAATCTTGGACTTTAATTGCTCGTGATTTAGACCTCGTAACGATATATACATGCCTTTCTCCTAAATTAAAGGAGCGGAACTATCCCATAGGACGTTTCCGCCCCTATGGGGTTTATATTTGTTTCTTGATTATGTATTTGTATGGGGGAGAGGTTACTTCGCTTTCCACAAGGTGATGATCCATGTGGCGACAAAAGTCAGGTATATCTCTCGTGGTAGCTGGGTCATCAGCTTTCACTTCGAGTGTTTCTCCTGGCCCCATACGACGAATTGCACGACGAACCACCATTAATGGCTCAGGGCATCGCAATCCCATCACGTCAATAAACTGATCTACATTCATTGGTTATCACCCTTGCCTATAGCAGTCTAATCACGCGACAGAAGACTTACTGTTTTCTTCGTAGCGCATTTTCGCTTGTTCGTTTAAATCAAGTTCACCGTCTTCTAGCTTTAGAATATTTTCTAGAAGATTGGCTTTGTGCATTAAAAGTTCAGCAACAGCCTCATCAATATCCTCGATTATCTGTTTCTGTTTTTTGATGGTGTAGCTATTCAGTTCTTCAACCAGAGGCCACGCTACACTCGAATGAGTATTTAGTGTGGGATATTCTGCTTCAACCTCACAGACAACGCCATTGGCACCTTCTCGACAGTGTGGATAGCCTATACGTAGACCAACGCATCGGTCTAGTTTGGGATAAACACAGAACTCCAAAGGGGTGCGATTAGTAAAAATATCGTTAGTGTTTTTAGACATGATCTTCTCCATGCAATTATTGGTTATTGACGGAGAGCTCCCGACGGGAGGCTCTCCCGTCAGGGTTGATATATTGCTGTTTATTTGCGACGTCCAGCTAACGTACTCAAGCACCAAAGGCACTTTCCAAAAAAGTCTCTATGTACGTACAAACTGCTTTGGAAAGCGAGGGGGCATTTCCCCCTGCGCTTGTTATTTCTACCTTATAGTTTCCTACAAGGCTACATCGTGTGATTCACATTGTTCGATATTCGGCCAATAATAGATTGTACCTTTGCCCATTTGATCTTGACGTGGTGTACCTAGAAATTTGAATAAATTTCCCATGCAACTTGCCACTGCTGAAAGATCTTTTCCTGGGGGGACATCTATCCCAAGACAAGTACGACCATACATAAACCGTCCAGAATATGAACGAACATGGAATTTAGTTTGCTCACTCTCAGGTTCATCTCGATTTACCTTATCTACAGCAAGTACTACCGCTTTGTTTAGAACGATAGTTTGACACGCCTTATCAAGCTCACCGAAGCGTTCAACGTCGATACCACAGAACTTATCAAGTCCCGAGGCAGCATCATGAACAATCAGTTGCTTGGTGTCAGCCAATTCATTTTCCATCGGCTTCCAAATGTTTTCAGCCTCTTTATCAATGAATTGCACTACCTCATGCCATGACCAAAACTCAACATCATCTCTGATGGCACAATGTTCAGGTTCTCGATCTTGCTGCATACATTCCAGCAAAAGCAAATAGCCGTCATACCATGTCCCTTTATATTCATTATTGAATTTAAGGACATGTGCAGCGGCCAATCCAATTGCTTTCTGTTTCAGTGAAGTAGTCATTGTAATCTCCTCGAACTTGGAGGAGTCCACCAGCAGGTGATCCCCCTCCTGGTGGCTACTTATTTCTTTTAGCTAACTGTCTGAGTGTGTATTGGCAAAGGTTACGCACTTCATCAGGGTCGTAACCAGATAACACACAACAGGTAACAAATGAAAATGGATGAACTTCATCAGAGTTCAACCATTCATAAGCTTCATCTTTTGCTTTTTTACCAGAGCGTCCGTCAGCAAGGACATTTAAGCTATACCGCAAAAATGCCTCTCTTAGCTCTTTAATCTGCCCATCAGTCCAAGTTTCGATTTCAGTTTCAAACTCTTGCTCGACTGTACGATCAGAACATGATGCTACGATTGTTAAGGGAGTAACCTTTTCAATCGGCTCTTCATCATTTTCTAATAGCAGATCATCAAAAATGAAGGGGAGTTGTAATTGTGCATCGTAGGTTAATACGCTTGCAGTATTCACGGGTTGCTCCTAAAAATTTAATTGAGAGGCAACCCACTCCCAAAAGGGCATAGGTATGCCCCTTTGGGGTTAAGTTTCATATGTTAAAATCCAACAATCTGAGAGTTAATTTGCTCTTCCAGCCAAAGCTCCAATGATTCGAGCTCTTTTCTTTCCGACGATGAATTTGCTTTTAAAGCATCACATCTAACGGCAAGCTGCATCGAGCGAACTTCCTCTACAGTTTCCACGTTGTTTCCAGCAAACATAACTAGTTGCGAATTTGGCATGGTCATAACTCACCTCCCTGAGTTTATAAGCCAGTATCTAATGCCTAGATTCAAGGTTGGCGTTAAACCAATCTGCGGGACATTCAATCACCGCATGGGTTACGACATCTCGCTCTGAGTAACCTTGAACCAAAGCATCGGTACACTTCTCAGGAGAAGTACCTTGAGGGACCAACAATTCAAGATGAATTCCATCCGAACCAACCAAATCATCCCCGTAAGGGAAGCCATTGATCGTTTGGTTGTGTCGCTTACACCATTTAATGATATTGGCAATACGACCATGCTCATCTTGACTAGCTATTCGTTTATTCAGCTTCATTGGACACCTCCTGACATGCACCTAGTTCTACCATGCTTTGCATACATAGCTGGTTCATATCCATTGTGAGTGTGTCATTTATGGCCGAATAAACGATCCCCTCTTTCGCAAGTTTTAACACCTGTTTCAACAGAGAAAGAATAGATTGAGCCTCATCGTCTATACGATCTGCTATATCTTTCCATTCCCAATGTTCAAATGGTTGCCATGCAGTTAAATCGGGCTCTTCACCTTTCTCAACGCATTCTATTAGGTACTCGTAAGCCATGAACCAATTGTCAGCACTTCCTAATTCTGACAGGTACTGAGCAGTTGCTTGGGCGTATGCGAGTTCTTCTAATTTTGGCTTGGTGGTTAAGGACATTCTTAAACGCTCTAGAGCTTCTTCTGCATCATTACGAGTTAAGAAGAAGTGTTCTACAGACGAACGGCAACGTTTGCCTTCCGCATAGTAAAGAATGCTTTCCTCTGTACAATCTGGAGTGGCTAAACCGTACTCCTCAATTGTTACAGGCTTGATGGTTAATGACTCGTCACACAATTCATAAACAACAACAGGGAAAGTGCTATTGCGGTAAAAATCGTGATGGTATTGATTGGTCATACATATTTCCTCTTTGTAAAGAGGAGCCCAACCCGTAGGTTAAAGCTCCTCAGGGTTGGGGTTAGATATCGACAGTTACATCTGACGTTGCTGTAGCACAGCAAGGCAAAATTTCACCATCATTAAGATATGCTATAGGTTCAGCACGGTAAGAAATGTTCCCTCTTACCAGCTTGCACCGACATGCCCCGCCAGGGTGGTTAATAGATGTGATTTTGCTGTTTATTTGCGACGTCCAGCTAACGTACTCAAGCACCAAAGGCACTTTCCAAAAAAGTCTCTTTGTAAGTTCAAACTGCTTTGGAAAGCGAGGGGGCGTTTCCCCCTGCGCTTATTACCCTGAAACGGTACGTACTCCGATTTCTCAGAGTATTAGAGTATTTCGACATAAATTCGAGAATTTTTCTAATGTGGAACTGCCCTTTCTAGGTGTCAACATTAGCTTTCACTCTGTTAGGGTATAAACCCCAGAATCCACTCGAACAAAATATCGTTCATCTTGCAGCACTTGACGAACCTTGGCTTGCCAGTGTTCGTTTTGTCGGTGTTTCGCGTAAGGTGCAATTTGTTGGTAAATGGCATCTAACGATAAGGTTTTACCCTGTAACACTCGACGCAACACTGCTTTCCATGTAACTCCAACCATATTGGCCGCACGTTTATCTGCTACTGGGATAAGCGAAAGCGATGATGATGCATTTTGCTTTTTGAATACCAGTAACTTTTCATGGGCGATACGAACCAGCTTACTGTTATTGCTGTAGTTGGTCCGGTCAGAGACACAGTTGTGTTGTACCTTGATGATCTCATCAACGAGTTTACCTGGAGCCAAACGCTCAACCAGACTGGACAAGTTATAATACTCGCCTTTACGTCGAAGGTTTCCCATCAAAATACCGTAGTGACCTCCCGGTTCACAGGCATCATGTATATTCATAATGGCTAATTCTAGAGCTTCCACGAACTCTGGCAACGATAGACGGCTCATATCCCATTTATTGGGTTCACCATACATATTGCCAGAAAAAGTGATCATGTCTGCATAAGGGGGGTGCCACCAAATAAGGTGGGCTGGCTCCCCAAGAAATGCAGACAGATCATCTCGCAGCAAATTAAACCCCTGATGCAAGTCTGTACCAATAAAACGAACTTTGAGTTCATTTGCCACCTCAGTACTGGTTCCTCCCCCAATACTAGGGTCAACAACTAAGCCATTAGGTTTCATCATATATGACTCAATAAAGTCTTTAATGATGTGTCCGGTGCAATTACCTCGATACTTGTTGTCGCCATAATGACCACGATTCGGGTAAGAGCAAACAGATGTAGTAAACATGGTGTGTCCTCCTTGTGGTGGGCACACCATGCTCCCTATAGGGGCAATGGGTGCCCCTATAGGGTTAAAGGTTGTCGGTGTACCATGCATCAAGGTTTTCGTAATCCTTACGATATATCTCCTTATTGGGAGCTGTCATAAAGACCACATCACCTTCACAGTAGGTACACAATTTGAGCTCACGCTCGTTATACCAGAACGCACTATATGACGAGTCTTGATGAGCAATTCTCCAAGAGTCGTTCAGGTAGCAATTCCAAAAGGTTAGTGTATCTCCTAGTGGAAAGTGACTACGTTCGATAATCGAACCATGCTCTGTTTGTTCTGGTTTAACTCGTCCTGTTTTAAGTCGCTTCTTAATGATGCGTTTGGCACGGTTCAGCAGTGCAAATAAGCGAGCATTGTCACTGCTATACCACTGTGGATTACGCTTATTCCAGTAGAATTTTGCGTGAATCTCACCAGATAAGCGCTCCATTTCATTACGGTTTAAAGTATCTAAGAAACGGCGCATTGCCATGTCATGATTAAGCGTTGATTCTAAGGATGCGAGTGTAGTCATTGTGATTCTCCAGTTAATAGAGACCACTGCCCATTCAGGGCAAGTGGCCCCGAAAGGGTTATTTAAGGACAAGTGAAATTTGTGTTGGCGCAACGTTTAACTTGAAATAACGCTTATTAGCTTTATACGCTAAGTCAAACCAACCTACCGGAATGGATACGCTGCCATCATCACCACCAAATATCATTCGAGCAGTTTCGTAAAAGTCGTCATCTTTGTCAGGATTACATCCGTGAGCATAGACAACAGCACCTCTTGAGCGAGGACTTTCTTTTACATCTGCGTTGTTCAGAAGATACAAACCTTGATCTTTTACCAATAGCAACTGCGGTTCGACTAAAGACTTGTCTATCTGGCTGGAGTCCGGCCATCCAAAATCTTTGTGTTCCTCATCGTTTCCATTGGAATCAACAGCTTTGCCTGTTTTGTATAGAGCAGGCTTAAAGAGATCATCCATTGTTGGTGAATAACTTTTCGTCTTATTAAGCTCATCCACCAGCAGTTGTACTTCTTTCATGTTAAATTTTACGATTGCCATAATGGCCTCCATTAAAAATTGAGAGGCCAGCAATGCCCTAGAGGCTTTGATGGCCCCTTAGGGTTTAGGATTTAATTTATTCCTACAAATACATTTAGAGCGCGTTTGATATCTAGCTCAAACTCATCCAAGCATGGCATTGATGCATCCATCTCGTCATACCCTTCTCGCTCTATAATTCCCCAAAAACAATCTGAAAGATTATCAACCAAATCAAATAGTTCACTTTCTTTCCACTTATTTGGGGCTCTTTCTATTTCGTCAACACATCACATCTATAGATGAGGTTTGAATATGGATAAAGATCTACAACAAAGTTATCTTCACCATACCCAAAACAATCTCCGATATTGATGTGGTTGTCCTCTGCATGTTTCAGTACAGCGGTCGTGAAATAGAAATGGTATTTTGCTTTATGTGCGTTTTTTGTGCTCATGGCTGTCTCCATAAAATTGAAGAGGCAACCAACGCCTACCAGGGCGTGATTGCCCCGTTAGAGTTAATGTATTAGATCCGGGCTTCCATAATCTGGAATTGCCCTTTTGTCTCTGAGCATAACTCTTTGAGAGAGCTATACAGTTGCTCTGCCGACAACATTGGTTTACCCAAAGCTTTCATTGCCTCAAGTGCATTTTCAGCTCCATGCTCCCCTGTTGCGTCAAAGACGTTGTAGTGGACTTCACCTATTGAAAGAATGTTTCCGCTCGCCTTCACACCAACCTGCATTTTTTCAACAGTTAATGTGAGTCGCTCACTTAAAGAACCTGAATAAAAACTTATTGTCGTATCATCATGGAATACGCCGTTATAGATTTCATCAAAGTTGATCATGATACTTTGGCTGTATTTTTCGCCAAAATAGAGTGTCAAGCAAACCTCCTCTAGTTCCGTATCTGTCACTAATGCACCATTAGCTTTAATCAGATACGGGCCGTCGATTACAGCCTTCATATCGTCATGAATTGAGTCGTATACATCACCTGCCGTCAAAGTACCATTTGGTTCTTTTTGGACAGATTTAGTACGTGTAAACACTTTTTCATCCGACAACTCAGAACTGTAATCAGTGAAGTAGTCAGGTCTCAGATCTTCTTCTTGGATTTGATAGTATCCTTCCGGAACCACCCACTCCTTCCAACCTTCAACCCAATCTGTTTCAGTGTAATCACTCCAATCAGGACTTCTTTCTCGGTTAATAACATCGAGAACCCCATCAATAGTCCAACCATAAACTTTTTGTGTTTCTAGGTCGGTAACGGGGATATGACGCTCCAACGGAGTTTCAATGGACATCAAACTAAGTTTAGTTTCATGGATTCTGAACACATCCCCATCTAATTCAATGAGGCTTTCTGGGTCCGTTAACAAGCTGTGTTTGCCTTGTGCAAGATCCAGAAAATATTCCACCCCTAGACTGATAGTGCTAACCAGATAGTCAACACTATCGACAAGCTCTGCGCAGGTCTTGAGATGAGATGGTAACAGTCGGCCAGAAAGGCTAATTCCCATATCAGAAATTTTCTTCTCTGGATTTTTGATTGCTACGTTTGCGGCCACACGATATGCCTCATAGGCATCTTGTGCAGTAGGATAATCAAAACCCTCTGTCAAAACGCAAAGGAAAGCTGATTGTATTTTCAAGTCAGTATCGGTGTGAGCGATAGTCATGGTTGTTCTCCATAAAAATTGGACACACCTATGCCGTCGAGCAAGATGTGCCCGAGGGCTGTGATAAAAAGTGAATTAATGCTGTTTATTTTTGGCGACCAGCTATCGCACATCAGCGCACAAGGCACTTTCCTTGAATCTCTCGACTTTCACATGTGAAAGTGAAAGGCTCAAGGAAAGCGCCGGGAAACCCGACGCCTATTTCTGGTAGTTGGCCCACCAGGTTCAAAATGTGTGTGAAGTAAAAGCCCAGATAAGAGACTGGGCGTATTAAATGTTATTAAAATATTGGGAACTGGTCATGAACTTGAGCATCAGCATCAATTTCAATCATGCGATACCCAGCTTTAACTGCCGAAACTAAGATATTGTGAAATTCTTCCCCCATACCGTTATATCCAAGATTGTTCTCAGGTTCATCGTACAGTTTGATGAGCCAGCCAGTATTTCGACCCATTATCATATTGCAGTCTGGAGCATAGGATAGCTCATTTAGTGCTTCATGCTCATCTAATGGAATATGACAAATGCTAACACCAAGCGTCTTATACTGATCGTTAGCCGCAGTAAGTGACCATTCAAAAAATGGATACTCAATGTCACCCTCTAATACAGCAATCATTCTAAAGTCGCGTTCAGGTCTGGTTTTTTGCAGTATTTTAAGTTCTTTAATGGCACTTTGCTAACTTAGAACCGTGCAGGGGTTGTCAGCGCGGTCAATGTTGTCATGCCAATTACGACCATGCTTATCTTCAATTTGATACCCAATAATCATGATTAAATACTCCCTAATAATATACAACGCTATCCCCCTATCAGGGAGTTAGACGCCTAAAATGAATAGGCCCCGTCCCTGACGGGATAGGGCCAATACATGGACTGATTAAGCAGCAAAAGCGGTCAACGATCGCTCCATTAACTTAAACAGTGTTTTTTGTAGATCCGCAGCATCCTCGATGACAATGTTCGTATTGAACAGTCGATTAACGGCTGTAGTTTCAATACCAATACCAATCATTTCTATGTCACTGGCTTCGCACAGTCCGATAACTTTGTGACAAGCCAGTGCATTGTTCGGCGCACCATCTGTCACAACAATCATCATTTTACGTTCCTCTCTGGTTTTGGTTAGCTCAAATGCGCTATACCAAATGCCCTCAGCCATCGGTGTACCACCGCGTGAATTGAAGACAAATTTACCAGTTTGGTTTTGTACTTTTTGACCATGCTTTACAACGCTGTACACAGGAACATTGGAGTTGTTACCGAAAAACGTTACTGCTGGATTAACCCCTGGAATGCTTTCTAAAGCTAATGCAATAGCTAAAGAGGCTTCCCTTGCAATATCTTCCCTGCGCTTACCGTTTCCGGCAGGGCTATCCATTGAGGAGCTCATATCGACCAAAATGTGAACCGCTGTATTAGGGCGCTTCTTAGCTTCTGGTCTCTGGAAAATACGAGTATCTCCAATGACAACTTTATGTAGTTGACGAGTGTCTACACGCTTTCCACTTCTTTGGTTCCTATGAGCAGTTCTTTGGCTGGCTTGCACCAATCCATAAAGCTGCTGTCGGATTTTTGAAGTTGTACTTTTCACATCTCCATTGAGACGCTGCCCTGCTTCTTTGTGATCATGGATATCCATTGCTGACCGTACTGTTTGGTAACGATCATCACCTTCTTGCTGGGCTACCAGATTCAGCTCTTGCTTCAAAGCGTCTTGCGCATTTTTAGGCAAATCACTGTTTCCAGCGCTTAGTACTTGTTGTAGCAATTGAGAAGCATTAGGAGGAGAACTGTTACCGCTCGCGTTCTCTTCACTATTATTACCTTGAACTTCGGGGCTATTTTCATTTTGCTCACTTTGCGCTCCACTACTGCCACCCTGTTGTTCTTGGCTATTTTCATCATTGCCATTAGATGACGACTGTTCCTGCCCATTTGGACTTTGAGAGTCGTCACTACTTTTATCCTTCTGCTCAGGTGATTGCTCACGTTGAGATTTCGGATTTTGCTGCTCTTCACTATCTTTCTCTTCTTCGATCATCTTAATGATGTCATCAGCAAGAGATGCAGCGTTTGCAGTTGATTTGGCGTCCACACATTTACGTAGCAAGGCATTAAGCCTTACAACAACACCTTGAGGGAAAACTCTTTCAAACACAGCTTTTGCGCCATCTAAACGCTCTTGCAATGCAGTTTGACCTACACCAACTGTTTGCAACCAATACAAGCAGTATGCAGACAGGATGGATGCCGGGTGGTCTTCATCTCTCACGGGTTCATAATGGCCTGCTTGAAGCATGTATCGAGCCATCTCGTGCAGTGTCAAAGCTGTTCCTGGATAGACCCCAGGCATTGCTCTTTCAATACGACAATCTTCAATGACGTTTGTTAGGTGAGCGTGCAAGGCGCGTCGCCTTTCTACATTGAAGTCCGTAAACCGAACGTGTGCAGCTTCATGTGCCAAGTAGCCCCAAACAGCATCCATATTTGGATAGTCATCTGGAACATTTGGAATAACGATAGTTTGACCATCAGTGCTTGCGGTATCTGACCCCAAGGCAACTTTAACACCAAACTTCTCGCCATAAGCAGCAGCTACGATGGGTAAAGCATTATAAACAGTACGTTTTTTAGACATATTTCTTCTCCAATTTGGACAGAAGAAACAAACCACCCTCGGAAAGGTGGTTGTCCCTTCCGAGGGGGTTAAAAATAACAATCCTGATCATCAAGCTCAGTTGGTTGCTGTTCAGGTTGACTTACAACATGATCATTAGAGTGAGATTGACCAAAGTCCTTGCCAACATAATCTGCTGGGTCTTGGCTATAGTCTTCCACTGGAATGTCATCACAATTTAGGTCTGCATCCCACAGAGTCTGAGAAGAGACATCGCTTTTGTCTTCCAAAGCATCATCTTCCTCGTCATCTTGGTTTGCACTGGATGTGCGGTTGGCTAAAAACGCTTCGAAGTCATCCAAAATAGTTTCAGGTTCTAAGTTATTAACTTGTTCACCATCTTCTTGGTTAACTTCTTGGCTTTGCGTTTGAACGTATGGTTGTTCCAGTGCCTCATCACTCTCAACACCTTCACTTTCATCTTCTTGATCAGAAGCTCCAGACTCTAATGAGCTGAGTTCATCTCTGGTCAAGGTTTTGGCTACATCATCAACACTAAGCGAACCACCAGCGTATTCTTGAATACGTTTGCGATCACACATGATTAATACAGCGGCCATAATTTGAAAGACGAACATACCTTCAATATTACGCTTTCCAGCTCCGTGCTTTTCGTACCCTGCTAGTGTTTGATCGAGCAGGCTAACGAGCGGAGTGAATGCGCTGTTCAAAAATGACAGTCCATCCACTTTATCACGTAGGTTTTTTAGCGTTGCGCCTGTAGCTGTTGCTACATGCATCTTCCCAGCTAAACGTTTGTTGTAAAAATCATTGGCATCATTTACCACCTCAGCAATGAGATCATCGCCCAACTCCTCAACCTTACGATTAAGTCTGTGTGCGCTTTGCTCATCTTGAGTAGGTTGAACCATAAACACCTGATATTCAAAACCAATTCGTTTTTCTACTTCTTCACGAGGAAGAGCTCCAGCACGAATAGCAGTCTCGTATTCAGGGTTTTCTCGACACCATTCATCAACGGCATTGTTGTAGCCAGTAACGAACTCGTGTTTTAACTGTTGAACTTCGACGTCAATCTTGTCCAACTTGGCGCAAATCTCATCAGTTTTTGCTACGGGTACAGCATAGCCATTCATGAATGGCATACCATAGCTAAGCAAAAAACGTCGAGTTTCTGTTTTCAAGCGATGAAAGCCTTTCAGCTTCGCTGGATCACAGATTTTTTTCGACCCTAATTGAGCTACTTTCTCTGGTGGAATTTCACCACCAGCACCCAATTTAAAGTCAGATGCAGACAAACGAGTTTGCCCACTCCAGATATCAAAATCAGCATTAATAACGCATAGATTTTCGAGATGTTTAACTTTTGACATGGTTTATTCTCCAGCAAAGTGAAAGCACACCATGTCCCGAACCGGGCATGATGTGCCCGGTTGGACTATAAAGTTAAAGTGAGTTACGCAGGAATAATCATCCAGGTAAAGGTGGATGGAAATGAATTTCCAACACGTTGAACATTGTCGTACAAGGTGTCATTAAATACTCGGGTCATCCAGTTCGGAGAACCTTTCTTTTTATAACATAGCTTGTAGTTTTTCATGGTTGCCTCCTAGTGCAATAGACAGGAGGCTAACTCCGAACAGGAGAAGCTCCCCTGTTGGGTTAAATTGAAATGAGTTTGATGCTGTTTGTTTTTAGCGACCAGCTATCGCGTCTTCACTCTCGATGAGAGTAGAATTCGTCCTTTTCCGTTGAAGACCGAAAAAGCAATCTTCAATGGAAAAGGGGGGGGAATACATTCCCCCTTTCATGTCTACATTTCACATAGGCTCAATGTACCAGGTAACACTTTTTGGGAAAGAGTTTGCCACTCTTTGTACATTGGCATAAATCGTATCTTTGTAGATACGTTCTAGCCAGCGGCCACCATGTAGGTACATGAGCTTGAAGTTCTGTGTTTTCATTGTAGATGCCCTTTGTTGCTTGTTTCTAAAACACACTGACGCGATATGCTTTAGAAACAAGCCCCAAAGGGCTTGTTATTTATGCCTAAAAATAGGCTGACTCTACTTCTAGAGACACATCGTTTAAAGGGGCTAAAACCTCTTCATCTTGAATGTACCTCGGGTTAACAGAGCCTGTAACCGTTACTCGGTAACGCTCTGAGGTCTCCTCTCTATACGAGTTAAAATCCTCAGGCTTAATATTCGAACCTTTTTCTTCAAGTAGCTTTTGGTAATTTACCCGACCAGCGGCTTTGTACTTAGTGATCATTACACCGCAATAATCCGCATGGAAATATTCACCCATCAAAGATTTCATTTTATCAAGGTGAGGTTGCCGCTTATCTTTCAACGCTTGCAACCTATCTTCCAACTGCTTAATTTCTGCGTCATAAAGTCGGTACTGCTCCGCTTCGTAAATCCACTCGTTCACTTCCTTACCTTGCGGTATAAAAAGATCTCGCTTGGGGTCTTTCTCAGGCTCTTTACGCTCAGTGACTCTTTTCCAGAAGATTGTGCCCTTAGCCACAATTTCTTTTATCATAGGCTCATCTCGGGTGATAACAAACTCCTTGAGTTGCCCATTTCGGTAGAAAACTAGCCACCCTTGCTTTGCACCAGTAACTAACAACTGATGTTGAACTTGAGGGTAATATAACTGATAAGCCTTGCTGTTTTTTAGTTCAGAACAAACATCGTTCCAGACCGTTTCGCTAGGACATTTCAGTTCAGCAGGTTCACCATTGCCTCGTAGACCATCGAGCGATGCTCTAAACAATGGATATTGAACTGACTCGACACAAACAGGTAAGAGAATATCATTGTACTTCTCCTCAAATGCACGTCTTGCTTTATCTTCGTTTTCAACCCCTTGGCGCACCAGAGGGTTTAGACTTAGATCGACTTCACGAGCATAGCCTGTTTTTTCAGCCCAGAGTCGCCATTCCGTTTTATAAGGAGAACGATTTAGTAGGATGCAGGCGTCAGTAGCAGTAATACCACCTTTACGCCATTCCAACCATTGTTCGCTCCTTTGAGATAGATTGACGATTTTCATAGCTCTCTCCTGTATTTAACAGGAGGAGTCCCCATCGCGGGGGAACTCCCCCGCAAGGGGTTAAAAGTAGTTGCCGTCACCACCCTCTTCCAGTTCAGGATCAGGTTCGTGCAAACCTTCTTCTATAGGATCAGGATCATGCTGAATCGGCTCATCTGGTAACTCAGATTGAACATCGTCAACATTTCCCTTTTCCTGGATAGAAGCTTTTTGGGTTACAGCTGGTTCCATGCTATCAATCTCTGCATCACGCAAATATTGAACCGCATACTCCAACTCGGCACCAGAGAACCGACTTTCAACATACTCGTGAGTTGCTGACCACGCATTTTGCGCAATAGCTCTATCTGCAAGTTGTTTTAAAAGTGGGTCCATTTTCTTTTTATGCTCCAAGGCCAATGGACTTGAGGCTTCAATGACAGCTGGTTGTTTTGTGGTTTGTTCTGACGATACAACATGCGCTTCACCTTCAATTATGCGTTCAGCTTCATCTTGATCGTAAATTCCAGAAAACCCCAAACCGATACGCAGACCTTGGATAAAGCCTTTGTGTCGTAACTGTCGTTTCGTGTGAGTCTGCCAAGGGCCAATAACAGTGTAAGGACCGTACTGACCCGTTGCTTCGACTGGTGGACGATAGACTTCATCAAGATATTCTCGAATACGTATAGACCGTGTACGGTCCTTTCTGTAAACGATACACTCCACCCATTCTGGACATTTCACCTTTGCTCCGGGCATTTCAATAAGATTTTCAGAGTATTCAAACTCCACCCCATCAAATTGCTTGTGCTCGTTGGCAATCCGGCTCCAGCCATCAACACCAACAACAGGTACTATGCCGCCGCTTTTATCGGGGAAAGCGTATATTTCTCGCGTAAACGGATTCAGATTGTACTGCTCCGCTACGATGAGTAATGCCATCATCTGCTCATCAGTTGGTGCGCTTCCGTCTCGCTGCTTAAAGGCTGTTAGCTTTAAAGTTTCAAAAAACTTCTTAGCATCAACCCCAAACCGCTGAGCCATTCTTTCAACTAATGATTTCGTTTCTGGTTTTGTAGACATGGTGTTCTCTCCGTTGAGATGGAAGGGACACCATGACCCCTTAGGGCACAGTGCCCCTCTAGGGGTTAAAAATAGGAATCTTCGGTTTCGCAATCAATGTTATCCAATCGAAATAGTTCGGCGACTAAACCAAGACGTTCTGCCGCTTCTCTAACTTCGTTGTAATTCCATCCGAACTCAAAAAATATTCCTTCCAAAGAATCAAATCCGTCATAAATAAACAGATCACCATCTTCTCCACAGATTTTAACCAAGCGTTTTTCATCATCTTTAAAAAACTCCTGCTCAAATCTGCGTTGTAAATAAATGAACATCAGTAAAGGCTCATAGCCATCCGAAGCAGTTAGCGTCCCAGCACCTTCCAACATCGTTGGACAGATGGTGTTTTCGCTAGCGCCGCTTTTTACAGTTAGCTCATACCCTTTATTGGTTCTCATTAAAACATCAGGTAATTGAGATTGAGATCCTTTCTCTCTGGCAACATCGAAGCCAAGCTTTGATGCACCATCAGTAAAGACCCCGACAATAAACCCTCGGAGTAGAGCATGATTTGAAGCATCAACAGGCGATGACAACAACCAGCTCAGTGAGTAACCATCTTTTGATTCTGTTTCGGCTTCAAGAGAAGACACAGCTTTTGTTGTGGCGTTTACCTGCACTTCATCGAGGAAGGAGTACCCCTCTTTAAGCAGATCATCAACATGCTGATTTTCTTTCTCTTTCACGGTGACAGGAATCGTATCTAAGCTGGTGGCTCTGATTATCTGCCCATCGAGCAAGATAGTCTCTTTCCACCCGTTTAACTCAAAGAACTCTACCAATTGGTATTCAGTTGGCCCATCAGGATCGATGGACCATTGAACTGGCTTGTAACCAAGCATTACCTTGTCGATAGTCGTTCCACGTTCACGGATGTAACGTTTGCAAATCATGTTTTGCGTATCCATGAGATCCCCCTATCGCCACTGCTCACCGAAAACGTCTTTCGCTATGCGAATGACAGCTTCTTTCTCCTCACTTGAGGCTCGGATTAGCAATGATTGTTGTAAGGCATACTCAATGGCATTTGGCGCACCACGAAATTGCAACGTTAGTTTTGCCCAGCGCACAAGTGTCCGCGTAGACATTGTGATGCTGATTTGTCCATCATCCCCGTTTTCACCCATAAATAGTTTACGAATTTCATTAGCAATTCGAACCATACCATTACGAATGTTGTCAGGAAGACGAGGAACTACTCGCTCCAGAACGCCGCGTTCATCTTGCTCTGCCATATATGGCACAACAGAGAAACGATAACGATCCATTGCGGCCAAGTTCTGCATCATTACGCCTTGGTATAATCCTGATGGATCACCTGAGCCTGTACTGTTACCAGTGACAATAACGCGGAACATTGGATGTGGTTTGATGATTTCTCCACCATTCTGAGCGATAACCAGTGGACGACCTTCAAGAATGTCGTTTAAACCGGAAAGCTCTGCTGGGTCAACCAAATCAACCTCGTTAATGAGGAGGACATGGCCTTCACGCATAGCGATTGCTAAAGGGCCATACATGAATTGCATGACGGGAGTTTCTCCAGGCTTTGGTGAAATCAAGGCATGATGTCCAACTAAATCTGTGAACTCTAAACGACCATTAGCCGTAATTTGTTGCACAGGCCAGTTGAGACGCCCTGTAATTTCTGTAATGCCAGAAGTTTTACCAGAACCTGTTGGTCCGGTGACATAGTACGCATCACCGCAGGGATCATTCAAAAATGCTAAGCATTCTCTCAAGAACTCCTTTCGGAAAACGTAATCGGCGTGAGTTTGTGGAATAAAAGGATTGCTGCTATCGGCATAGCCTTTAGCGAGAATCTTTTCCGGAATATCCGGCATACCAAAAACATCACGTACTTTGAAGTTTGCATATTGTTGAGACATAGGTGCGCTCCTAATTGGTTGTGGGCACACCTAGACCCGTACCGGGCTAAGTGTGCCCGGTTGGGCTATTTCAATTAACGTTAATTGCTGTTTGTTTTTAGCGACCAGCTATCGCATCTTCACTCTCAGATGAGAGCAAAAATCTTTTTAGGCATAATTGTCGTATGCCTAAAAAGACTTGGTAAGTTCGGCCCTAAACTGGGCCGAATTTGATTATGAATACGCGGATATAGTGTCATTTTGACCAATAATACCTAAACGCTTAGCCCAGTCAGTAATAACCTCTTGAGCTTCAATAACACTACAAAATTGTCGTGGATTGATAGATATCGTTCGGCCACTGGCTAAATACAACACACCCACGCAATCATCATACAAGTGAACTCTCATACTATCTTATCCCCAATGCAATAATTCTCCTGACCCAATTTGCTTTGAATGAACATTTACATAATGGAAAACGAAACACACGCTACTCAGAGACAGTGAACTATTGCTGTATAAAAAGGGACGTAATTTGTATTGGATCTTACTTGGCATGAACTGTCCTCCTTAGCCTGTGTCCTTCATTGTGTAACAAAGAGCCAGGTTATGGAGGCTTTGAATTTGAAACGCCAAATACCTGAGTACCGCTAAAAGCAATACCTGATACTGGCATGTTTTTTACCATACATGACTCCTATGACGCTTGTTTTCAAAACACGTACCACTACATGCTTTGAAAACAAGCCCCATTGGAGCTTGTTTATCATGGCTATAAAGCTAAATCAACACATTCACAACAGGAACAGATACATACCCCGTGGGTAATTGCTGACCTGTGCGTTTAACAATTTTTGCTTCTTCAAGTACATCCAGAATACCAGCCAACTCAGAGTAATCTCTGAGATCGCTGACTGGTGTGGCTTGAACTTGAAATCAGGCAAACAAACCGTTGCAACACAAACTGGCTCTCCAGGAATAATACCTTGCTGACTATTATTCTTTGTGTCCGAGGCCACCAGCTCTAGAGCTAATTGTTGATTTGGATATTGGATCTTTCTTACATCACAATCATATCCACAAAAGTGTACAGTATTCATATAAGTTACCTTGCTTGTTAAGCAGAGATACCCTATCCCTTCTGGGGTAGGTCCCCCGCCAGGGTTAAATTACTGATCACGATTATCGTGCTTTTTGTTTAACTTTTTTTCTACAATCTTCTTGGTTATCAACCCAATAACAATGATAGCTATCAGGCCCCCCAAGATGAGCGAAAAATATAACAGGCTTCCTGTTGTCATTGTTCTGTCCTCAAAGTGTCATTCAGATCCTAACGAAAATTAAGCTCAAAATTGAGCCTATTTATCCACTGTCACTAAATGCTACCAGAATGATAGAACCAACAACGTAAGCTGCCATGAAAACTAATCCCATAACAACAGCAGCGACATTAGCTCCGAGCACAGCTGCGGGATGTACACCACCAGTCATAAGACCAATACCACCAGTAATAACAGCACCAGTACCTAAGCCCAGCACTACATTCAAGATGGCTTTCCAGAAAGTAAATGTAATTTTGTTCATGATTTGTCTCCTTTTTGAACGTTTTTAAACGACAGAGACAAACTCACCCCTACGGGGTAGTTGCCCCCGTCAGGGTTTTTATTTTTAGAGATGAAAGATGAGATGTACGTGTTGTACATCTCATCAGTCAAGTCTTTTGGTTGAGCTATACCCTTAAAGATCTACTTACCAAACCAGCGTTTTTCCTTTACGGATATACGTTGGAATTTCTAGATAAGCATATTCATCGACAGGTTTAGCCGGAGTCGGTTGTTCTTGAGCAGGCTCAGGAACAACAGCAGTCTGAACAGCTTTCGCTTTTTGTTCAGCTTTTTCTTTGATAACGGCCTGTACAGACCGCGCTTTGTTACTCGCTTTGTTCCAAAAGAACAAACCTAAGTTCTGGAACTGCAACGCAAGAAAAGTAAATGCTTTCGCAAATACCATTGCTCCTACGTACAATGCGCCAAGACTAGCTACGATAACAAAAACGAAAGTGATGATGTGCATGGTGTTACTCCTTATAAAACTAAGGGGAGCAACACCCTTGGTCGGGGTATTGTTCCCCCGATTGGGTTTTGAAATGCCATACGGCATATGATTAATGCTGATTGTTTGTGGAGACCAGCTATCTCACATAAAGCCGCAGAGCGACTAAAGAGTCTTTACTATAGCACTTCTCGTAAAATGTAATAAATCGTTCTATCTGCCCGTTCTGGGCACATTTGTAGCTAAGGATTCGTCAATAGACCTTTTATCCTGTATCTGCGTTTATCTGTATCTGTATTCAATTGAAGGAGAAAGAAATGACAGACTTAGCAGAAACCTCTTTGGAACAACAACCAACCAAAAAAGAGCGCAACAATGCGGACCTTTCTCGCCCTGTATTCAAACGAGTGCTGAAAGTGAACAGTCTGCAAGCTCAACGTGTAGTCGAACGCAGCTTTCAGCGCGTTTCCGATTCACTGTTTTCGATTGATGTTATTTTGCGAATCATTGGTGAACAAGATGAAATTGACCAAGTAGAAAGCATCATCCAGGAGCACATCGAGAAAGTATCCGTTGATCTTGATACCGCCACTAATCAGCTACAAAAGCTGATGGAAGACAACGGAATTGAAGGCGCTCCAGAATATACAAGCCCAAACCAGTACGATATCGAGATCAACTCACCACAAGTAGCTCAATTTGCTCACCTAGTGCGCAAGTTAGATAACTTGATGTTGTTAGTCGATACTCTATGGCTAAATAGTATCCTCACAAGCAAACAGCGCAAAGACGCCACTTATCAATGGCAACAACGCTTAATCAAACTTGCTGGCCGAATTATTGGTATTGAGAAGAGAGCTCGCATCTCAGCGCACTCCAAAGGCAAGAAAGATGAAGTTGAAGCAGCTGCTCCAACTCAAGAAACTACTGATGAAGAAATTGCATCCGAAGCCGACAATGCTGAATCTGGGGAAGATGAAAAGGCAGCTTAACGCTTTATGTCGGTTATCTATTGAGAGCCCTTCTACAACAGAAGGGCTTTTTTGTGTTTCTCACTTTCACATGTGAAAGTCAAAAATGTCATCATTAACTTTAACTATTCGCTATTAGCCACGAGTCATCTGGAATGTGACCATTGCGTACTGCGATTTTATAAAAATCGGTAATCGTTGTTACTCCACGTTGCAAGGCATACTCAAGATAGTCACCCGATTGTCTACTTGGAACATATTTGCTCATTTGTTCTGGAGTTTTAATGTAGTGACTCAGCTTGTAATCGACCCAGCCAGTCTCTGCGTTCGGCGTCAATGTCACTGTAACTACCGTGGACATACCTTTTAATCGGAAAGCATAACCTGATTGAATGGGCTCATAGTGTTCTATCGCTTCATTTTCAAACACACCATCAATTGTCCAGCCTCGCTGGTTGTTGCTACCCTTTTCTCCCGAAATCATCTTTAAAATTTCCGATGAGTATTTCAATGTACTGTTGAAGCCATTACCACGACTATCAATTCGTGACGATTCATCATTCATCAATCGTTTGTTAGGGTTTAACAATGCGTACAACAGATTTTTATCTTCTTCACTGTTCAGATCTCCGTACAACTTTTCAAGTGTGTATTCAGGATGACTCTGCGTGTGGAAAGTAATAAATCTATGATCTTTCAATCTCTCAGAGATATGAGTACGGCCAACGAGATTGAATTGCAATAACCAGTCACGGAAAACACACCAGTCATTTAGCACGTCAGCAGGGATCGTTTCCGCTCCCCAAACATCTAGTGAAGCTCTAATTTTCCAATTACTACTAGATGTATCACCTTTGGGCTTGAGATAAATCAATTCTACATCGCGGCGATTAGGATCTACCTTAAATGCTTTTAGGGCAGAATGTTCCATAAGTACTGCGTATACATTGAATGGTGATTCTGAAAAATCGAGCTTTAGAACAGGCACATAATTTTTTCGCGTTGCCGCAGCGTTTATTTCATCTCGTATTTTCTCGAATGACCCAGAAAAATACTTACTCCCTTCATCAAGCATCATAGGCAATTTTGCTTCTGGGTGAGTATTAGACAAAACCACTTCGGCGTCTTTCATTTCTAAACTTGCCCTTTCAATAATTTGAGGAGGTATATCTGGCATCTTTGACGAGAATGTTTGACTGATCGCAGTTCGAATGCTCTCGTGAAGAAAGCACCTTAAAGGTTCGCCTTGGTCGGCCTGCTTTCGAAACTGAGTCGATTGAAGTAAATCTGCGTGTCCTTTATAGCCTAAAGACTGAGCCAGCCAGTCATTACGTTTGAATGCGCTCAGAACTTTGGTTTTGGACTCTTTTGCTATAAGAGATGCAAATGACTTGGCGATATTTTTGAATGCATCCGTTTGAGACGGATAAATTGGGTATGGAGTATCCATAAGTTAATCCCTTCACTTGGCTTAAAATTTTTGCTACGTCCACCTCGCGCAAACACAGCCATTAGTTTCAGGTTAACTGGTTTGCGGTATCACGTTTTGGCACTGGTGGATGCCGAGGGAAACGCTCAAACCTCATGGATTTAATCTAACAGGTTCAGCGAATATTTCAAACAAGAAAAAAGGCGCTCAAAATGGGAGCGCCTTTAATGTGTATACAACTGGTCTTTTTAATAACCTGGAGCACCTGTATCTGGAAGGATGGAGTCTCCCGCATCTTTTCTTGTTTTATCGAGATCAGACCCCTTCAATCTCTCCTCAGCTCGCTCTTGAGCATTAAGTCGAGTTCCATCAACATTAAACGCACTACCAGATCCAGTAAGGCGGTCTAAAGTCATACCAGCAGGATCGTCAAAGTGACCATTAACTCTCAGCAAAGCTAACCATTCATCCAGATTTACCTGTGTCCAGTCAATCTCAGATAAACGATCCAGTGGAATACCATCGCACTGAGGAGCTTTTGCAGGGCCGAAGTTCATTCCTAACTGAGGTCTTACTTGCTCCTGAATAATTCGTGATAGTGGAGAGCTAAAACAGCAGTATGCTTCGCGTTTTTCGATACATGCTCCCAGCACTTTTGATTTGCAATATGAACCAACCTTAGTGCAGCTATTCAATGCTCTTTTTGCATTCAATTCAAACTCTTCTTCTTCACACTTCCAAACTATTTGAATGATCATCATAGCCACAACATAAGCGGTATACGCGGCCATAATACCACTTAGTACACTCGCTGCCTGTTGTCCTACCATTTGCTCCATCATACCTTCCGATGCGCCAGCTGGTACACCAGCGCTTCCTGATGCAGATGCATTCCCTAGAGCTTTACTGGTTATTTTGGTGATTTCATCTTTGAGAGCCTGAATTGCCTCTTTTGCCAAGTCAGTGATTGGTTTAGTAAAGTTGTCAATCGCACCTGTAATGTTCTCAATATATGAAGTGAACGGCTTGGTGATTTCGGTCCAACCACTAATGGCTGGATCACGGATGGCTTGATAAGCACCTTTAATTGCACTGCCGTTATCCAGTGACATAATGGCACCATCCAGTTTAGGAACTGACATCATAAGAGTCAGATAGTCTCCCATAGATAGGCCGCTTGGTTTCTCACAACAATCCTGAGCCCCCCCAACAGCTTTTTTACATTCACCTGGATCGCCACCAAAAGCCTTACAAATAACGTTTTCTGTACCTGTTGGGTTATCGTTACCATCAGTACCAGTACACGCCATATCTTGTGTCATAAACTGAGCAGCATTCAGCAGTGCGGCAGCTCTGGCAAAGTCGGTACTTTGTGTCTTATTAACGTCTAAGCACTCGTCACCCATGCATTTTATTGGCCCACCACATGTAAAGTTTGTTTCTTTGTCTAAAGTAGGTACATCAACATCCGTCCCGCAATCAAAGGTATCTTCTTGCACATAACATGTTCCTGAACTTCCCTGAGCACCTTCCACACACTTAGAACTAACAAAACCGCACTGCGGGTTATCTTCCAGAACCTTACATGAATCAAGGTTGCCACCTTGATTATTTGGGCACTGTATTTCTCCTTGTGGGTCAGTCCAACACTCCATTTGCCCCTTGTAGAAGTCATAGTCAGCTTTTACTCTGACTTTTGTGCATAACTTAGGTATCCCAGGCAAAGGAGGCTCACTCAACATGTCCTCGCAAACTTTAAATCCATTTTTTACTACACAACCAGACGCATTTACATCAGATGGTTGCTCAATACAAGAGAATTGACCAGAAGCAAAACCATCTCGGATACCTACAGCTGCATCGAGACAACTCTGCGGGGTCCATGTGTCTTTGAATACTGCTTTTGAACGATCGTACTTAATTTTTATCCGACCAAAACCTTCACCATTACCAGCAACAGAAACTCTGATTTTAAAACTAACCACATCGCCTGGTTTTGTGTTTTTAAAGTGAGACGTCACATCAGTGTTGGGGTTAGTTTGCCAACTTGTACTTAGCTCACATGCACCGGGAGTTTCTGGGGGGAAGTTACTATTCGGACCTTGCCATACTTTGTTTTCACTGCCAGGAGGACCTACTAATACTTGCATATAGTCATCCCACTTAGCATATTCTAGTGTCGCTGAAATGATTGCATCAGGATTATCAACTCTAACCTGTGTTGCCTGCTCATAGATTGTACACCAGCCTGACCAGTAGTTATCGCCAACTTTACCGATCCAAAGTTCAATACAATCATCCCCACACGGCTTAATGTTAAATGGGCCATCATGGTATTTTATGATTTCAGCGTCATACTCATGCAACACTTCACAATCGGCACTTTTATCCGTTACCCTTTCACAAGTTCTATAATCTGGTATATGCGTTGCAATTGTATTGTTGTTAATGATTGTTTCAGCAGAACAATCACCAAAACCTTCTGATATCACATCAATGTCTTCATAGGTTTTCTTACTAAGGTTCATCAAGGGGTCATTGCTGAAATCAGGCTTTGATTGGTTTGTTGCATCCAAGAGAACTTTGTAGGCTGCTCCTGATATGGTGGGGCTCCCACTATTAGCATCACTCCATAGAGAGCTTTTTGCATTACCACCAATAGAATCCATACCATTGTTGTCATTATAGACACCTTCTAGTTCACCTAAGTTCGGGTTTCCATCTGGGAAGTAATAACTTGAAGGGTCACTATTGGAGCTGCTTGTACCCGGAAATAAATCATTTACATTTATAGTTCCACCACCATTTTGAAATTGACCATTTTCAAGTGTTGGAAAACTAATATTTCCGTTGTTAACTCCTCCTGGAGCGGACTTGAACGAAGACACTAAATCATTTGCTAAAACTTGCGCTTCTCGTCCTGCCTCACTAGCGCTATTGCCGTTAGCATAGGCATGTATCGGCAAGAAAGGGGTTGTCACTATTAGCAGAGAAGCGACAGCCCTCATCAACCTTGTATAATTTCTCATTACTTTATTCCTGTAACCCGTTCTTATTACCCCTCAACATATATCGCCATGATAGTCGCCCGACCGAGTTTCTTTAGACTGTGGAACTGTCCATTTTGGACAACACTGGGGTCGTTTACCTACGCTGCTCATGTCCTCCATATAAAGAAAAAGCCCCAAAACGGGGCTAGTTATTAGTGATTTCTTTGTTGAGCTTTAGTTATTACAACAATCATTCCAGCGCCATATCGTGTAAATAGGATCTTGACCTATTGCTGGAATTGTTTTCCCTATCCCCCACGTTAACGTTGACTCTCCGATAACATGTGAAGAATTTGTTTCTGCGACTGGATGCAATAAGGTAAATTTGTATTGTGTTTTGGGTAATGTTGGGCTTATGACACCATTACACATTGCATCAGAACCCATCGTCTTCCATGACAAACCTCGACGATGCAAAGCTGTTAGAACACGGGTTGCAAGTAGACTACTGTCTTTGATCACCCCTTTTCCACCATTTTGGTTTCCACTTAAAGGGTAAATTGACCCCCAACTACCTGCACACCAAAACAACTGCTTGAGAGGCTTACCAATACTCGCAGCCGCAGCGTCAGCTGTACATGCTGCCGCTGCTATAGGATTAGCGACAGCAGCAGCTTCGGGATTAGTAAAAAATGCAAGTTCATCAGAGTTCCAAGTAGGGTCTAACTCGGACAGGTACATAATATCTAAATCAGAGTAACCATCAGCATTGCAGGTCTTCTTCACGAACAGTTCCAACATTGTCATAAGAGGAAAGGCGTAAAAGTGATAATGCATAAATGAGCCATCACCACCGTCCATCGTTCCTTCTCCATGATGACCTTGGAACGTTCTGTCAAAGGGGAATCTAGTTCCATTAAGCACAGAAGAGCACCCTGGAACTCGTTGAAATTCAACCAAACGAGCAGGTTCCCACATTGACGTAGTTACACCTGGTCGTGGTATCCCATTGTTATCTTGGCAAGCACACAAAGGGCTCCCAACTGCATCAGACGGATAAGAACCACCACCTCCGCTCATTGTTGCCCCTGCCACTCGAATCGGAAATATGCATGACCAACAGATATCAGTAAAAAGTTTAGGGCCAATGACTTCTGCATTCTGGCATCCTGGATCAGCTTTAGCAGTCCCCGCCAAGGCAAATAGGGCCACTAATAAAATTGAATTCAATATTTTATTCACGACATAACTCCAACTCTAACTGGCTCAGATACTTGTGCTTGTTTTATTAATGAGTTCACTTCAAGGTCGAACGTGACGGGTTTGCCATGCAAAAAACCTTGCTGCCACTCTAATCCAAGAAGTTTTGCCACTTCTGATTGAGCTACACTTTCAACTCGTTCTGCAATCGGTGTTATGTTGTTAAGACGACAATACTGAACCGCCGCGTTACCTGCCAAACCCTTCAATTGTCCTATTTCAACTTTGCAAAATTGCCAAGAGTAAGATGTTAGGCGACTAACTGATGAGTGATCTTCTCCAAAGTCATCCATAGCTAAAGCAACATTGAACTGACTAAGTAAGGACCATGCGTTATCCAACTGTTCTGGTGTTACCTTTTCCGTGATTTCTATAACTACTTGGAATGGGGCTTTATCTGTAAGCTCTTTCAACAATTTGAACCACTTCATTCGCATGTCTGAAAAGCTCAATGTCTGTGGCGATACGTTAATAAAAATACTGGGGTAAAGCCTTTCGATAACAGGGACAAGGGGAATCAGAGATTTCATTATCTCTAAATCCACCATACCCCAATTAATCGGTGTTTTGTGGTCTGCTGGACCATAGACTTGACCTTGATGGTGCCATCTAGAAAGTACTTCTGCTCCAACAGTATTGCTACCATTTGAGGTAATCGTCTGAAATGCAGGGATCAGGTTCATTCCACAGCCTCCTTAACATCAAATTCCCTTACCAAAAAGTTATTCCCTTGAGCTGTAATTACTGTTGGCGTGTACTCGACTTGGAAGCGATTAACTACATCCGGCGTAAGCAGATAAACAGGAGCGTCAACTGTGTCCGTAACATGTTTATATGAATCCCAACCACTATCGCGCTCAAACTGAGTAGCAATATATGTGACTCTTTGAACCCCACGTTCTTGCTGCACTTTAGGGACAAGTTCAGTCAACAGTTCCATTTGCTTTTTATCTAAAGGGTCGAAAATGATAACGGCCTGAGTAAACTGACGAGTTCCCGGCTTACACTCTTCGCCGTGAGCGCAAAGTGGATTTATAACCTCACCTTTACGAGCAAACACAACTCCCTCAGCGGTACTTATGTCCTTCGATAGGTATATGCTTGGGTCAAGCAATCGCTCTCTATATCGTGGTGCCCGTGGTCTTTCGTTGAACTGCTGGTTATGCCAAAACCGCTTTACTGCCTGATCTTTCTTTTCTTCCCAGTCAATACCCGCTAGTTGAGCTTTAGCTCTCTCGATAAAGTCTTGCTCCGCAATTTCAACTGCTGGACCTCGAACTCCGAAGTCGCCAGACTCACCAGCATCCACCTCTTTTCTTATCCACTCCAGCGTCGATAAACCTGTAACTTTTGCGAGTTCTTTGGGATCGTGTCCAGGCTTAGTTTCTTCTTCAAGCACGACTATTGTTGGTACTGACGTGACATTATGTTTTTGGAACAAAACAGAGTTGATAACGACATTAGGCACTGGGTCCATTTGCTCTGCTAATTTTTGAACAGCTTTGATGCCATCACCAATGCTCATACCATCCGGAATTCCACGGAAAACCACTACCACATCATCTTCACCTGATGCCGTATCAAGGACGTCTTTCAGCCCTTCTTTTCCCAATGAGTAAGATGCAAAAATAAGAGTGGAGTGCCCTGTGTAGACACTTTTTTCGGCCTGTCTTTCTGCCATTGCTTTCAGCGTGGGGTCAGATTCTTGTAATTGCTGAAAAAACTGACGTGCTTCTACCTGAGATTGATCTAGATTTTTATTCTTCGCCCAAACAGGAAGCTCTTCCATTTGGCGAGCCTTCTCTGCCAACTCTCTTCCTTGCTCGATGATAGCCATATCCTCGCTAGTTAGAGGACTGTTACTAGCAAAAACAGAACTTGAAATGAGGGCCGCAACTAATACAGACAATTTAGAAAAGCGGATATGCGCGGCCAATGATTTGCTCATCTTTTACATCTCCCCAATAGCGTGAATCAAAACTCGATATACTTTCCCCGAGAAACCAATAATGTTTCTCTGGAAGAACACCTTTCCCAAAGAAATGACTAGCAGGAACATTCAACTTATTAGCCAGTTGTAACCCTACTTGTTTAACCTCTCCGTTCACTACAACTTCCCAGTTTTTATTGACTTCAACAGTATCGCCTGGCATCCCGGAAAGGACTTTTAACATCCTTGTTCCATCATCATAAAGTGGCTCCATACCCTTTGCTGAAAAGGCGTAAATAGCATCTCTATGGAGTTCTTTATCTTTTAGGTCGATAAGGTAGACAGAATGATTAGGTAAACATCGCTCTAATTGAGGGTCATAACCGATTCGGTAACGTCCCGCAAAGGACGTCCCAGCAACCCAAAGAAGAGCAAGTACAATTGCAGCCTTTAAAGCAAATCGCTTCCAAGATTCTTTTCTAACAATGAGCTTCATTCCAGTATTACCTCCGAAGGTAAATAAATATCCTCAGGGGCACCTAAAGTAGCGGCACCATCAATAATCAAGTACCCCGCTTCTTTGAGTTTGAAGATTGCGTTGTTTGTTTTAAGCATCAATTGTTCGATCTCAGCCTCATCAGCTCCGGATGGGTATGAGCTCGCAATTTTCGTGAAATCCACAACAACTACTGGAGGCGTTAACGCTAATCGGTCATGAAGTGCTGCGGTTTCTTTGACCATGAAGTAATAAGAACCACCAAATCCACCAGCTGCACCTAACAACGCCGCAATTAAAATTGATTTAAAGTTCATCATCCTTTCCTTTTTAGTTATGCGGCCATGCCACGTTGATGCATTACTTGACGTATTGCGTCAGTGATATTTAAGCCCTGATCTACATACTTATTGATATCTCGGATGTCATCCGGGTCTGTTGAATAAAGTAGTTTTTGGAAATCACCTACAACCAAACGGCCAACACCAATGCCAGCTTTTGATTTAATGAAGATTTCTGAATAAGCACCTAGAATGGTGTGAACAGTTTTTAGGGTATGGAAACCACCTTCGGAAAGAGACAGACGGCCACTTCGTTTTACGGATTCTACTGACTCTTCTGTCTGACCAAGTAGGTACATGGAAGCTGAGTTCTCAGCAATAGCGCGACCCACAGGGTTTTCATACAGGTCGTTGATCGACTGAGTACAAATACCAATACTTCCACCGTACTTCCTTGCCTTACGGTATTGGTGTTCCATAAATGTACTAACTTCACCCTCTTTAAGCAGATCCCATGCTTCATCAATGATGACGACTTTTTTACGGTTACGTTCACCGAGGAACATTTCCTGCTGAATCTGGTAAATCATTTGCAGCAAAACAACCTGACGTAAATGCTTGCGGCCTTGTAGCTCATCAAGCTCCAGGACTGTAAAACGGTTTTGGAAGTTAACGTTATTCGAACCAGAGAAGTAGCTACCGTAACTACCCTTTGATGTGAATGCATATAGCTGTTGACCGATGTCTTTAATTCGTTGCTCATCAGACTCACAACACTTATCAGCGATGTGGTCTACAGTCATATCACGGCCAATAACTTCCCAGAGCTCGTTCATAATTTGCTTTAAACCTGCGAGTTGGTATTCATCCAACAAGCCTTTCTCGGATGCCATAGCTTTGACGATAGAGACAACACCATCCTCTTCTTCTTTCCAGTTCGTGATCAGTTCAAATGGGTTCAAACAAATGTTGGAGCCTTCGGCGAAATGCACAAAGTCCCCTTTCAGCAGTTCACACAGGTCTTTGTATGACTTACCTGCGTCTATAACCCAAACTTGAGCCCCCTCAGACAAGTAACTGAATATCAATTCGTTGGTAAGGAAACTTTTACCCGATCCAGATTCCGCTGCGACCACTAAGTTTTTGTTCGTGTCGCTATCATGCAAAGACAAGCTCATTAGCTGTCCGTTACGAGAAATCAATGCAGAGTGGAAAGTGCCAGTCCCTTTCCACTCGCCAAATACCGGTAATAGAACTGATGCCTGTTCAGTGGTCATGGTTTTATAACGAAACAGATCTTTTACGGCTTTTCGGTCGGTACAGAATGGCAAGCAATTGATAAACATTGGTAACGAGATAAATTTGTCTTCCATCATCTCGAAGCGGTTCTCGCGCCAGATGTTACGCGCCGCTGTTGCTGCTGCTTGAGCGCGTTCAGCTGTAGGAGCAAAAAGCACCAATGAGTAACTTACACGGACAGGTTTTGAGCCTTCTTTTAATGACTCATACAAAACATCAAAGTCATGCTTTTTGTCAGCAAGTACTGGAACAAATTTCAGCATAGGCCCGTATGCTTGGTTTACTGTAAACTGACGTTTTCTTTCAAGTGCATTCTTGGTGTTTTCAACCTCTGGGAAAAACAGGTTTGTCACGACCATGTAGTTTTCACGAATAGCTGAGTTGCCCCCACTGAGATCCCCAACAAAGGTGATTGCATCACCGAAATAGAAAGAGTCGGGCATTTTCTTCGCAGACATAACCTTAACGTGATAATCGCCTAAACGTAGACCGCTCTTATCAACTTCCAAATCTGTGCCGTAATCAAAAATTTGCTCACAAATGGGCTTGTCTGTTTCCCAATCGCAACCATCTGTTCGCCATGATGCCTCAGGCCCCCAATTGAGCATGGTATTCATTGTTCTGATGTAACCGACAGCAGTTAAGGGGACAGGGTGAACACCAATCGTTCTTAGTGAAGACTCAACTTTAGTCCGTAGGTTTGCCAGAGAGTCTAGTTCTTCCTGAGACGGTTCATTGGCATGTTTGATGGGCACTTTTACGGTGACGAACAGTTTTAGGTCGTGGATTAGACCAAGATCAAATGTTCCTTTCTTACATTTGGCAACCATTCTCTCGGTCGTATGTTTTTGAAGAAACTCCATTCGCTGCTCGATTGAAGAGGTCAACAGATCATCTCTGTAACCATCACGTAACCCCATCATTCGATACATTTCATGGTTTAAGTCAGGAGATCGAAACAAGATAAACTGCATGGTGGTTTTGGCCGGGTACTCCTGGTTCATAAAACCATTAACACGCTCTTGAATCTTTTCGTCAGCCCCGCATAGAGGATGGCAGTAGAAACCAAAGCCAATGCTTTTATCATCCATCAAGAAGGTGTAATCATCTTCTGAGTACGCAAGCACGGGGACAATCCCAGCAGCTCTTAAATGCTCTGGGATAAGCTTTTCTTGGAGCTTTTTTCTTATCGTAATAATGTTCATTTATCGCTCTCCAGCCATGTTTTCAGGTCCATATTCTGTGGTCGGCCAGCGTTGACTCGCCCATCAGGTGCAATCAAATAAGGAACACCTCGAATATTTAGTAACTGTGCGGTAAGCAGAGTGAGATCATGACGTTTACTGCTGCATGATGTTGGGTAGGAACCAAGCTTTCTTTGGCTAAGCGCTTCAAACGCTTTATCTTGGTCAGTTATGCAAGACAGAGCGCGAGCTAAACGGTTTGACTTATCACCAAGAATAGGTATCACGACAAACTTAAACGTGTATTCATCTTTAAGAGCTTTCGCCTCTTCCATTAGCTGGTGGCAGGCACCACACTGAGGGTCAACAAAGACCACTACTTCTTTTGGGCCAGTCCCAAGCTTTGCCACATTCATCGCATCTATATCGACATTCATGTCACGTAGCCTAAATCGGTCAGCGACATCGCGCATTTCTGTCAACGTACTGAGAGGCTTCTTTTGCCAGAGATCGTAGATTTGTCCTGAAATAACAAAGCGTCCATTCTCTGACAAAAACACGATTTGACCGTCACTTTCTACTGCATTGATGCCATAAATTGGCAACTCAACCATTCCAGTAATCTTTGCCTCTGCTTTCTGCACATCAGCAGCAGTAAAATCTTTCGCTGTTGCTACAGTACTAAGCAGCATGAGCACTGGTGCTATTGCTTGTTTCAACATACCTATCCTTTAACCGTCAGTTACTTTTTCATCAGTTGGCAGTTTATTCGGGATATGGATACAAGCCTGCATCTGTAGTTGCCCTGTTTGGTCAATTAGAGCGGAGAGACAAAAAAGCCCGGCGAGTGCCGGGCTTGGTTTAGATAGTCATACTTTTATTGAAGGGTCACAGGATCACTGCGACCACCAGCATCATCTATACCAGTCAAAGTAACTTCTGGCATTGCATCATAGCTGCGTTTGCTGATCGTCAATCTTCGTGATGAAGAGGCAACAGGTTCACCATTAAGCGTCCATTCAAATCCTTTCACACGACCATCGACATCATCACATGAGGCATACACAAGCCATGCGAATGTACTTTCTCTGTGGTCGATAGAACAAACCGGAGCTTGGTTTTCGATAACTTTTATCTTCAACTCTTTCTCCACTTCTTTGCCCATTTCAGACTTAATACGGAAGTTAATTGTGTGTTCTCCCGCGTCAAGCGTCATTCTTCCATAACGACCAGTGTCTTCAAGAGACTTCCCATTAACGGTGTACTGCATCACATTAATTCGGTCTCTTGGGTGTCCACCTTCAATATATGGACGAACCAAAACATCCAGAGGTTCACGATCTAGCTTATTTGAACCTGAGTATTCTAGTTCTACCTTATAGTTTTCAGCTTGACCTACCGTTATCGCTAACTGAGCTTCTGCTTCGTTACCACGAGCATCGCGCACAATGACCTTCACAAGGTGCTCGCCCGGCTCTGTGATTTCAAAAGAGCGAGACGTGTCTCGTTGATCTTTAAGCTTTGCACCTTCCGGTAAGATCCATTCGTAGGTAGGCTCTTCAAGCTTGCCTCGGAATCCAACAGGACGAACAGAAGCGCTAACAATAGCTGGTGCTACATCTGCATTTGCTCTGTAGCTGAGTGCAAACTCAGGCCAGACATATTGCCATACGCGAGCTTTGTATACCGTTTCCGATGTAGAAGACTCCTTGTAACCGTCGATCCATGCTGTGTATTTGATTTCAACACGAGCTTGATCCAAGTCTGCTTGATTTGGAACGTACTCAGCAGTGTTGCCTTCAATAATGGTTCCATCAGGAAGCGTGAAGAAACCCTTAACTTCGGCATCCAAATCTCGATAAGGCAGTCGAGTATCTGCGGTTAGTTTGTAAGTAAAGTCTTTCTCTACTAAACGAGGTCCATCAATACGAATACGCGGAGCTTTAACAGCTTTAAACTCTACGGTTTTCTTGGCCTGGCTATACGCATACGCATCATCTTCTGGAGCCATCGTCGAACGTACACGAGCAATTAGCTTAACTCGTTGTGGTTCTTCTCTGGTTAGCGTGATACGTGGAGCCGCAGTAGTGTAAGTCTTACCACCATCTTCTGACCACTCAATCACAGCTTTACTTGCATCAAATGCGTTCTCGCCATCCATAATGGTCGCTGAGTATTCAGAAGAACTACCCACCAAGAGCGTATCAGGACCAGGAACATCAACTTCAAGCGCTTCATACGAAACAATTTCTACATTTTCAGTGTACTTTTCTAAGCCCGAGTTTACGTTTACAACTTTAGCTCGAACTAGATATTTACCAACACCGAAACTCTCTACGAAACTGTACTTTCTACGCTCTTCTGTAGCATGTTCATTCCATGTCTGACCATCGTCATTACTCACTTCCCAGAAGACATCTCCAACTGAACGATAATCAAGCCGATCGACAATACCTAACTTAAAAGCGGCATTGAAAGGAGCTGCACCTGATAAACGACGAGTTGTAACCTCACCATCAATTTTGTTACCACGAAGAACCGTAGCAAAAATTGGGCTTGGAGATGCCTCGATACGTTCATATCCTTCAACTGGGCTAACAAGCTTCGCTTCTGCGGTAAATCGAATGTAGCTAGAGTCTACTTTCGACATTTCAACTGCTATTTCAGCTGAACCGTTTTCTGCATCCACCCATTCTGACATTGGTTCAATCTCTCCTGGAGAGATCTGACGAGACAGACGAACCTTCCACTGCCCCATAGTTGCTTCATCATATTCGTCGTTCCCACGGTACAAATCGCGTATATCGACTTTTACGTTCAGCGTTTGGATATCGAGAACAGTATTACCATCCATTGACAGCATTGGACGAATACCTTTGCTTGGCATTGCAATCAGTCGATATTCTTTAGTGCTCTTAATTTCAGGTACTTTTTCATATGAAGAGTCAACTTGGTAAGTTACTTCTTCCCACAGTTTGCGGTCATCTGTTCGAATACGACGATTCACCTTCATCGCTGTACCCATACCGGATGAATGCACTTCTGACTCAAGTGTTTCATTGTTCCTAGATATAGAAACCCTCAAGTCTGATGGCTTCGCATTCACTTGGACATCACCGAAATAATCACCAGTCATAGGAACGATGTAGATGTTGTCCTTGAAGTGATAATCGGTCATCAGATCAACTTGAGGAACCGCTGGGTCAACAACCTCGATGTTAAAGGTCTCATCCGCTAACGCTACACGAGCTCCACTACGAGAGAAAATGCTAACGCGCCAACTTAAAGGAACCGTTGCTTTTTCTGCCAATGAACCAATTAGTGTTGGTGTGTCGTATCGAGTATCTTGTAGCAGCCCTTCTGGAACTTCTTTCCACTCAAATAAGCAGCTTCTGTGCGCCGCTTCGGATACACGTCCACTCTCATCTTGCTTGGCTTTTTCAGCATCCATCGTCAGGATACAGCTTGGACCTGAGGTTTGTCGTAACTGAACATTTAAGTTCTGGATAACACGGTCTACTTGAGCAATATCTGACTCTGGTAAGTAAGTTACTGAACCCAAAGCAGAGACCACATTTAGCTTTCTGTTACCGCCGCCGATTTTTACCTTATCTTCGCCGTTAAACAGATATACACCATAAGTGACATCCTGTTCACCGATCTGCAATGCTTGACCAGATATACCAGCAACTCGATTACTGTTTACCACTTCGGCTTCATCTGGAATCTGCTCCCACTCAACAAAACATACAGGGTCTTTGATAGGATCTGATGATTGAGCTTCTTGCAGGTTCGTCGAATAGCGACATGGTACACCTGAGTCGGCAGAGACTTGGACATTGAAGTTGTCGATGACTTGTCGAACTTCCCAGGTATTGGCCGTTAAGCTTTCACTCGCTTTCCATGTTTTGATATTGGCTACCAAAACTGGTGAGTTAGGCGCTGTAGTCATAACCAAAAGGCTTGCTGTGCCAGCATCTGCACCATCAACAGCTCGAACTGGAATACTTAATCGTCCTCCAGTAGAAGCAAAGCTATGATTTTTCATAATGTCAGCAGTTTGGCCTGGTTCAACTCGAATACCGTTTACCACCAAAGGAATTTGAGCATCACTTCGCAATGTCACCATTACGTCGTATGAGCCAGTTACGACCGAACCATCACTTAACGTTAGAGGTTCAGTTTCGATGATGTTCTTACCGTCTGCATAGGTAAACTCATACGGAACTGCCGGAATAGCCATATTGCCGTTAAATCCGCCTGAAAGCGTAATTTCACGAGGTTTATAGTTAAACACTACGGCTTTTGTCGCTTCGTTACTCTGGTTATCTACAGCCTTTACGGTAAGAGTATAACTCTCACCTTCTGCCAGCGAAGGGAACATCACAGGGTATTCCAAACGGAATCGACCATTTGACTCTTCACGCCATGACAATTGAACAGATTCATCCGCCGGACCGCCGACTAAAGCAATCGACGTTACCTTCGGTGTACTGTCTAAGTTATCAGAAAGATTGATAACAACGTCATCCAAAGACTGGACATCATCAGTAACATTGACAGATAACGTTGGTGGCGTGTTATCGACTAAGATTTGCTCACCATAACTTTGCGTAGCACTGTTCCCATAGGTATCTATCGCTTCGGCAGACAGGGAATAGTTACCATCGGTCAGACTAGCAAAATCAAACGTCGCAATTTTAGTTTTATAGTCAGGTGAAGTGTACGATGAACGCGGCAGCTCGATCCGTTCTTCACCATTATCAGCATATGCTTTAAACACATTAGTGTCCCAATGACTTATCTGCCAGTTATTGACTCTATCATTATCAATAACCCGTACTGTCATTTGGCCTAATGTTTTATCAACAGAGACATTATCTATTGTTGGTGGATTCATATCCCAAAATGTGTACAGATACCCACCATGCACTGAAAATGATCCATCTTCTTTTGCTACATAATACTGAATTGGGCTGTATCCTCGCCCTGATGTCCTACTTACATTGACCTCAGCCTCACAAAACGTTTCATTTGCAGGGATCACACAAGCTCCAAAACCACTAAGCCAAGCTTTCTGGTTATATGGCCTTGCTTCTGAATGTATACGGACCTTATCCACCACGTAAGGGTGAGAGTAGCGTGGTCTTTCACTTGAGACCCACCCACCATCACTTAGATGATATTCAAGCTTTATTGGTTTAGGACCAAGAGAAGCCCCACCAGCTAGATTAAAATTAAAATCTGCGTAACGATGTGTTGAGTAACCACCAGCTTGGGTGAAGAAATGGAAATATGAGTATTTTTGAGGGTAGTTTAAACTTACATTTCGGTAAATAAATTCATTATCTTCCGAATCATAGGTTGTATCTCCCCATCCATATTTTGTTCCATTAAATGCAGTATGTTCCTGCTTTCTTCGTTTGTAACGAATTTGAACAGGGTTTTCATAAACATTCATACCCGATGTGTAGGGTTTCCAAATGCCTTCGGAACTATCGAATACTTCCGTCCAGACCTGGGGAACAACCTTATCAATCGTTGAAACTCTACTGATTTCTGTCTGGTTTCCTGCTTCGTCACTGATTGAAAAACCAAGAGTATACTCTGCTTGATTTTCAGGAGCCATCGAGCTACTGACTGCACTGCCGACAGGTAAAGATGCCACTCCCTGAACTGTATCCAAGGATGCGTTCGTTTCTCGTTTTTGCCCAGAAGAGTCGATGGTAAAGAATTTTGCTGACGATATACCGCTATCATCATCAATCCCTTCCAATCTCAACTCTTTACCCGCATAACCGTGGTTAAAGACATCAATACTACCCATACTAAAACCACTTCTGACCCACTGAATCTCCCCAGAAATAACAGGAGGTGTGATATCTACAATAATTGGGTATGTATCTGTTTGAACAGAATCTCCAACAGACGTAAGAATTTCTGCCTTAAATGAGTACTCGCCCTCCCCCGGAGCGGCTAGTTCTAACTCCGCACCATAATAGGACTTTCCATTAACTGTAATACGGTCTGCGCCTCCAAGCAGGTGACTCGTAGCCGAATTCACCACTGAACCGTCTGGCCTTACGATAGAGATTTTAACCTTACGGTCGATCCCTGCACTCAACGCGAACTTTATGTTCCCTGTTGGGTTGGCGTAAACGGTGCTTGGAGATAATGTGCGTTCTGCACCATCAGGTGTATTAAAGCTGTATTCTAACAATTCCGCTTGAGCTAATGGTGCAGCAATTGCGGCCATCGCACCAAGCAAGACTGGTAGCCTTAGCTTGAACTTATTCATAATGTTTTCTCCAATAGCTATTGAATAGGGTTACAAGAACCCAATACAGGAGGTTACTGGAGTAATCGGCTATACACAGACTGTGTAACTGCCCAATTTGAGCGTTTTTAAAGCGTTTTTCTGGGAGGGAAATCACTTGGCATTTTCTGACGACTGAAACCAAAAATGCCAAGTATAAAAGGAGGGGTTAAAGTGAGTATTGAGACCTTATAGCCCTAAGCCGTTACTGAACTGAATAGCTGCTGGAGCAATTTTTTCAGCTGACTCTAATGTAGCTGTCATAATCGCTTCTACAACCGTAGGGCTGTTGTATAGACCAACACCACCGCCGATACCCATTGCGAATGCCATGATACTTTGACGAGCGATACCACCAACGATACCTACCAAAATCATTGAACCAGCAATGATGCGACCCAGTGTACCTTGAGTCCAGTCGGTGATGGTGGTCCAAATGTCATCGAACTCTGTACCACCAGTACCAGCGTGAGCTTGGTTCGCAAACATAAGTCCAACGATCATTACTAAACCGACGTAGAAAAGAAGATTGGCTTTATTGTTAGCCTTATTTGTGATTTCCATGATTGTTTTCCTGATTTTCAATCTTAAAAAAGGCAGTTGAGATATTCAACTGCCCGTTATATCAAGTACTTACAAAGTACTGTTAGGTATGAAATCACATACCTAATCCGTTGCTTAGTTGAATTGCAACTGGGGCAACTTTGTCAGCAGTTTCAAGAGTTGCTGTCATGATAGATTCAACAACGGTAGGGCTGTTGTACAAGCCGACACCGCCGCCGATACCCATCGCAAATGCCATCAAGCTTTGACGAGCGATGCCACCAACGATGCCTACCAAGATCATTGCACCTGCGATGATTCGGCCAAGCGTACCTTGAGTCCAGTCAGTAATGGTGGTCCAGATATCATCAAATTCTGTACCGCCTGTACCAGCGTGGGCTTGATTGGCAAACATAAAACTGATCACCAGAGCCAACGCCACCCAGAACAAAAGGTTGACTTTATTGTTTGATGTGGATGTGACGTTCATTTTGCTAAGTTCTCCTATTTAGTTTCTGAATTAGCTTTGGGTTTTATCGTTTGCAAGGGTTTGAGCATAGGTACATCTTGTTGAGTCCCTTCCCCAATTACCCACTTGCGCGGTTCTATTTCGGTGTAAACGTACCCAGTCACAATCAAGTCACCATTGGTATCCTCCCAAGGGGCTACCCATATGCGCATGACCTGTGCTGGAGTACGAATAGGCACCGGACGATTCGGGAGGCGCGGTGTGACGTAATTGTCTATCACTGAATCTCCCGTCGATGATGAGTTGGCTATCTCTCCTGGAACAGAAACAGGCTCTTCTCCAGGCTTTACTGAGCGTGGGATATTGCCATCGTTTGTCGCCGCATAGACATCTCGCGCTGACATACACTGAACACCATCAGGAATACCTGAACAGCTATACTCATCACTGCCGATTGAGGTACAGCCTGATAGCAATAAAGCGCTGCCCAAAATCATCGACACTGTAGATTTTATGGGCTTAACCATTGGAAAGCCCCCTGTGAAACTGCCCTTTCTGGTCAGCTTTTGTGTTTTTTTCGTCATTATTTTGTCCCCTGCGATTTAAGTTTTAGTTGCTGCCCCTTGGTGATAATTACGTCAATTTGACGACCTGCATCGACCTCTATTACAGGGAACATTCCCTCAGCCATATCAAGATAAAACTGAGCAACCTTTTCCATCGCACTTGATGCGCCTTTTGATATACCACTCTGCATAGTGTTTTCATTGAACACGTGTTGATATACAGGTGTGTCTGTTGGATTAGTGTTGATAACTGGAACTGGGTTTGTATCAAGCGCTTGAGCAAAGCCACTCAAGAAACCAGCCGTCAAAGATTTGGCTATCATTGCACCTTGTTTAGATACTAAGCGGCCACGTACACCAGCTTTACCATCTTCACCCACTGCATATCCGTCCAAGCGAGACTCAATTACGCCGCCGTCTTCACGAACACAGGAAATAACCTCGCCTCGTAGATATGCCCTTTCTGAGCTCAGATCGCCGTAACCGGATACAATCAAGAAACACTCACGAACATCGGCTCTGAATCGGTTAGGTAAAATAGCTTCCTTCTGGAGTCGAATTGTTGCTGGGAAAGGGTCTTTTCTTGCTCCCTTTGCGGTAGGAGCATCCATACCAGTGATCGTTACACCAGTAAGAATTGAACCCGCAGGTAAGTAGATAGAGTTGTCTTGGTCCTCCTGCTCTTCCGCCGCTTTCTCTTCTGCTTCGTTGTATTCTGTGTAGTTAACAATTCGAATGCCCGGTTGAGCGGTAGGTTTACCTGATCTATCCGATTCCTTACCCGTTGGTTTGCTGTGAGAGTTAGCTGGTAGTGGAGCTTTCTTAAAGAACTCATTAGGGTCCTTGTAATCAAGCTTTTCGGTAGAGGTGAATCCACCAGCTTGTTGAGCGCCCTGTTCCTCTGTCAAACCAGTCTCAGCGCCACCAGCTGTAGGCTTCCCTGAACGTTTTTCAGCGTCTTTCTGAGCTTTTTCTAAATCTCGCGCTAAGTTTCTATTTTCTTGAGAAAGCTCCTTAACATCGCGTTTCAGCTGTTCGAGTTCCTTACCTATATCAACTGATGCACCAGCCTTCGACTTAGTGTTCTCCAGTTCACGTTTTACTTTGTCCAGTTCACGTCGCAGTTGTTCTTGTTCAGCTTTCGTTGTTTTAAGATTGCCAACCAATGCATCCATACCCGCTTCACGAGTGCCCTTGTCAGTTAATACGTGACGGATGGTTTCTTTACGACTTTTATTGCTGGAGTCACTTGTACCTTCATCAGAAAAAAGACTCACAGCCACAAACAGAACGAAAACACCACCTGCAACAGCAACCCAACGCTTTTTGTTTGGATCGAGCTCGTTCCACCAATTCATATTAATCATCGTTTACATTCCTCCGCTCAACAGTGAAGGACGACGAGTAGCCGATTCGGTTTTCTCGCGCTGTTTTACTGCCACGTACACTTCGGTTTTCTGACCTGGCTCAAGAACCTTATGCGGCCATGAAGTCACACCAGCAACACTCCAGTTTCCGCAAGATTGCTCTTTGAACTCAATAGGTTCACTTGTGACGTTTCGAGCAATACCTACAAATACAGTCAAATGATGCCCCATCATCATTTGTCCATTTGCAAAATTGACTGAAATACCAGGCTGCGCACACTGAGGTAATTGAACATTGCTTGGAGTTCGATTCATGGAGTAGCCATTAGGGATTTCACCAAGAGCCAGTTTTCTGAATACTGTTCGAAGTGTTTCGATATATGGCTGACTTTGCTCCCAGCTTTTAGCTTTGTTGTTTGCAAACATGCCAGGTATTAAGCTGTTATTGTCGAGCTTCAAAAACACTTCACGAGGTGGGATTCTTTGAGGAACCATTGTTAAACTCAGCGCACGAGCTTCTGAGCCCTTTTCTGTAATGAACATGGTTACTGGGTATTCTTTTGCCGTAGCCACATAGATAACATTCTCTTTGATGCATATTTCCCCACATTCACCTTTATTTTGCCCCGGCTGTAAGGATGTTGACGTCACTTCCGGCTTACCAAATGGAGTAACGATTCGGTTGGGATGACCGATAGCAATAGGGATGATCTGATTAACCCCAGGCTCCATAACCAGTTGTGAGTTTTCAGTGTAACCACCAGCCAAATTCGAGCTATTGGCCTGAGTAGTTGTAGCTCTTTGTTTTGCTACTGAATCAGGGATTACGGGGGCTGGAACGTTGTTCTTCATAACACTGACAGGAACAACTGGTATTTCATCATCTGATGCATTCACTGCACTTGAAACACCAAGCGCAATTGAAAGCGCCAAAACAATCGAATTAACCTTCATTACGCTTTCTCCGGCTCTCTTCTTTACGTTCTAATTTGTCTAAAACACTCTTCGTTCGAGGGCGACCTTCATACGTGGTCATATAATCAAGGACAGGCATATAGTTCGAAACGCGGAGCTCAAACTCGTATGTTCTGTCTGTACGTTGCTCTTTTGCGTCAAAAGCAGCCCCCTTAACAAAGGAGTGCCCATACACAAAAACCTTGTCAGTCGTTTCTTCGTATTCGACGAAACGAGGTTCGAATCGCATAGTGATTCGGTCTGCTTGAATCTCTTGCGCTTGGATTTCAAGTGCATCAATAAACTCTTGATAAATAGTCGGTGCTAGAATTGGCTCCATACGTTCTTTGATGAAGTTAACGTTGCCGGGAGTTACGTTACCCATCAGCGTTCCAAGAGCCCATCCCCACGCCTCTTTGTATGATTGAGAGGCATTTTTTTGTGATACCCAAGCTTCTTCATTCAAAGTCCAAGGCTGAACGGTCACAATGGTCTCTTTGCTAAACAACTTCACAGCTAGCAGCAAGACGGTGAAGATCAGACCGAGGACGAAGACTCGCCCCCATTTATTTTCAGCCTGAGTGCCCTCCCAGGTTTTTAAATACACCTTTAAATTCAAGGGAAATACCTCCGGATAAATGGGTTTTTCAAAGATTTTGCTTTTGTTGCGATGAATCCCCCCCAATACAGCATGTGAAGCATGTACCCATCAGGGTGGTTATCACGAAATCGACGATATAAATTGGTCACGGCCAAGCCGATTAAGAAAAAAATCAAGGCTTTGCCCATCATCACTCCGATGACAAGGCCAAGAAGCATAGGAGCCAGCTCATCTGCACTCCAGAGCAGCATGTGCGGCGGTTCGTCTATACGACGTGGGATTTTGACGGGCTTCATTCCATATCTCTTCCAATTTCCAATGTCGCCAATTCTGGAAGATTTTTTCAACAAACACGCCACGGGCTAACGCCCTTTTTGGGCAACTTGGGCGAAAAGTGGTCTTATAAAGAGAGAAACGGCATAAAGCCGTTTTTAGAGCGGGTAATGTGAAAGGTTAAAACAAGCGAACAAGATCGCCATACTGAATACCAAAAAAGAAACCTACGGCAAAGATTAACTGCCAAAGGATAATTTGCCCTACGCCCCATGATGCTCCAGAGCGTTCAGAGCTATTTGCTGTATGTGTATGAGAAGACATATAACCTCCAACTGATTGCTATTTAATTTTTCTTTATTCTCACCTGATCTCGTGCTCATTTCACAGCGCTGTATTTGTCCATTTGGGAAGCATTAAGACTTTCACATGTGAAAGTGAGTGACACAAAAAAGCGGCCAACAAATGGCCGCCTTTGCAATGTAATGTGACTTATCCGTTTTGCGCTTGCTTCTTCTGCTCTTGATATGCTGCTTTCATCGCGCTTTGGGTCTTTTCTACCCACTTCATTCCATCGTTACAGTCCACGTTGTCAGCGGCAGACTGAAAGCTAAGAGGTTTTCCATCTGGGTTCATGTTCCCCATAGCCAGAAGAAATGCATAGAGAGGATGTGTTTTCGTTACATTCTGAATATTTTCTATGGTTATCGGTTGATCGCACTTCTCTTCTAGTGTCTGAACCATAAACTCCGAAACTTCGGCGCAACTTTCACACATCAGTTCGAAGGTCTCAAAGAAAGTTTCCACTTCCTCCGTATAGGGTTTATCTGTCTTCGCCACTGCTGGACCTGCAAGCATGAATGCGGCAATGATTGTTAGAGCAGTCTTTTTCATATTGAATATCCTTTGGTTAAACTCGTTTTTGTAAATTGCCGAATGCAAGTCCCAACAACACACAACAGAGCATCATCACAGCGGGGATTACAATTGGATTTAGAGCTATGGGAGCAAAAAAGGTAATAAACAGCCCCATGCTTAGGAAGAACGTTCCTCGAATGCTATATCGGTGGACAACAGGGCTCGCATAGTCAAAGTTGGTTCGTTTGATCTTCCAACTCATCAAACCGTCATAAACCGCCGGGATGAACAAGATGAGCAGATACGGTGCCCAGGAGGACAAAAGTGCTAACCGCGTGTAGAACTGGTAAATTACATTGGTAAAGGCTTCAATTCGCCCCTCCACCCAAACGAACCATGCTTGGCCCATATTCTCCATTCCTTTCGACTTTCTACGTTCCTCTTCTGTTGGAATTAACGTGTGATACATAGCAGCATAAAAGCCAGAATCAAGCACACTAGTTTTGTACCAGTCCCCAGCTGTATCACTAATCCACTGTCTAGCTTCATAGCCTAAGTTCTGCTCCACCAGCTCTGATTCACGCTGAATTGTTTTATCTGTCCAATCACCAGGTACTAGCAAAAGAATCACCAAGACTTCAATGACTAGCAACCAAGCGACCAGCCACAACGGCTTCTTCATAATTGGTTCTCCTTAATACTGTTTTTACACTTTCGCTAGCGACTAACTGATACAAAGCCTTGCGAAGTTTGCATTCATTCTGATGTTGATGTGGAACAATGAATAATTCACCTTTATGGTCTGCAAGCCAGTGAGAAAAAGGCTCACCTTTCTCCACAGACCACTTGTTACCTAGTGAATCTTCAATCTCAATTTCTAGCGCTTTAGCTGTTTCAGTGATGATGGTTTCCAAGAAAACCCCTAGTCTTACCGGGTCCTCGTACTTACGTTTGTTCGCATGGAACACTACACCGCTATATTTATCTAATGCCTCTTCCAAAATCGGATAAATCACTGGCTCCTTATCCGATTTGATCCCATCAGTGATGAGACAACATAGTTGCTCAATCACATCATTGGTTGCAGGCCAATCAAAAAACAGCAGTGCCAGTGTGTGTGCATTTTTTCGATCACGCTTTCGGATCACGCTTAGTACTTTCTTGTGCGGATTCACATCAACCACTCTAGTAACCTCATAATTTTTATACTTATTCGCACTCATATTTCGCCATTAAGATGTCAAGATAGGTAGCCGTCCCTTGACTATCTTCCCCCCAGAGATTTTGGCTATGTACTCAAGGTTGGGCAGCATCCCCAGGAGTTGCGTAGAGAACAATTCAGCTTCTTCTTCCATAAGCCGTTCCCCTTGGTTGCCCCCATGCATAATCGGCTGCTCACCGTCCGTATTTTGGCCCTGCGTTCTCATGACGTAGTTCAAACGTGTTTTCGGTAAGTTGTCTGTAATGAACTTTTGTGTTTCAGGATCAATTACACGCAATGAGAATGTGTTGTTAATGTTTCCCAGAACCTGTAGTGCTTTATCTTTACTCCCCATCCGAGCGGCAAAGTCAGCGAATGTTTGTGTTGCAACAAATAGTCGAAGTTTCGCGCCACGACCTTTGTTGAGAAGCTGAATGAATGGGTCATTGATCACCTCTGCGGCTTCGTCCACAAAGATATTGACGGGCTTATTGTTGACACCAAAGTTGTATCTATCACCAGCAACAGCTGTTAAGTCAGATAAGAAAAGAGAGCCGATTGCAGAACCAACCATACTGTCGGTCAAACTATCCAGACCAATGTATGCAACCATGCCATTGTTTATTATTTTGGCTGAGTCACTTATTGGCCTGGAATCATCGACATCGCTTGAATCGGGAGACAGCATCTTTCCTAAATCACCCGAGGTAAGCATGTTCATGATAGGAAGCAGTGAAGCAACCATTTTCCCGAAGTGTGCCGAGTCATGTTGGAACATCGACAATAAGCCTTCCAAATCTGAGTGAGGGAACTCTGGTTGAATAACATCTTGGTAGAACTTCATCATGGCAAAGGCTTGCTTTTCTCTATTGCCATTTTTCACTTTTTCCAAATATGGTGCTGCTTTTGATTCCCAGTCTTCCATAACTCGTGCTGAATAAGCCTGTACGGCTTTGATAACCAGACCTGCGGCACCACCTTCCAAAAATCGTTTCAACAGAACAATGCTAGGACGTTCATAAGTCAGTACAAGACCTTGAGCGATATTGTTCAGTGCTTGCCAACCAAATGATTTGAATGGATCTGCACCTGCCTCCGAAGGTATCAACGCGGCCAAACGGCTCGCAATCTCCGTCACACGGCTAAAGTTACGTAAAGGGTCCAATCGCACGGATTCATCTGGGAACGCAGGGTGAAAGGAAACAAATCGCTCTGGATGGCCCATAGCTTCGCAAGCTCTCCTTGCATTGTCCCTCATTTCTTTATCACCCTTAGGGTCGATAATGATCACTGCTTCATTGCGCAAGATAGCTTGCGTGATCATAATGTCGAACATACGAGTCTTGCCTGAACCTGTTGTACCTACAATAAGCGTGTGGCCTTCTGTATGCTTCAACGGTTGCATCAACTTCTCTTCTTTTGGTTCAACACCGTGAATCCATGTTTGCCCCATTGGATCTTCTTTCTTTTTGCCTTTAAGGACGCGAACCGTCTTCTTGATTAAAGGCTCTTGAGCAGTAAAGGTGTGCCAGTCACGTTTGATGATTTCAAATACACGCTGAGCATGACGCTTTTCCCATACAAAACCATGACCAAGCCACATATCATCTTCTGAGCCAGCCATCATTTTTTCTAGCTCTTTTAAAGAGATAAATTCCAGTTCACGACCAAATAGATGCTTCTGGAGACGATGTAACATCATGGCTTTTGGGATTCGGGACATTGCCATAACACCACAAATACCAGTCATCCAATAAAACGGTTCCGGAGGCATTGACTCTGCCATTTGATTAACCGTCAAGGCCACACCGCTGGCAGCTGCCCACCCTAGCGCTGCACGACCTTCAAAATTTGGCCTCCACGGCATTTCATACCCAAGTGGGTCATAATCCATGCTCATCTATCTTTACTCCACCTCTAACCTTAAATTCCCCTGGCGAATAGTCATTCTTGGGCGTCGTTGCCCACTAGCGAGTAATGCTCTCAGCATAGATTTGCTAAGATTCGTACACTCACCAGTTACTTTCTCCAGAGCCTTATCGCTTGTTACCAAACACCCATCCTCCTTAATGACCGGACCGACTAACCATCGTCCTTTTTGGTTTTTTATCATTTCTTTCAGAAGCCTAATGGCCTCCTCTGCATCAATGTCAGACTGAGGAGGTAAAAAGTCCTCATCACTAATTTCTTTCGCCTTCTGAGGCTTTTTAGGTTCCTCGTCTTCTAGATCTATTTGCCCGACCACTTTTGTCATTGGCAGTTCTAAATCAGAATCGAAATCCAGACTCACTGGCCGCGTTTCTTTTGGTGGTTTATTTACCGTTGTCTTTGGTTTTTGGCGCTTAGGTAAACGTGACACATTTTGCTTTTCCTCATTAGAAGCACTGTTTTCACTCTCATTTTTGTGCTGTTCGGTTTGAGTTTTAGCTGCTGTGCCCTTCTTACTTTGTGCCGTTTGTTGTGCGATTCTTTTATTCTCAGATGAGCGGCCACCTGTTTGCTCTCCGGGCAGTAATGCCGAAATATCCATTGCAGGTTTAGGCTTTTTCGGCGTAGATTGGTTGGTTTGCTGGCTCTTTACTTTCTTTTCTGAGTGTGCCTTTTCAGCTTTCTTGCCAGATTGGCGTTTATCATTTAGCGCACTAACTTCACGAATTGGGTCAAAGTCTTTCTCAGCTTGTTCTATCGCAGCTTTGATAACATCTGAGATATCAGAAGAAAGTAACAACCCTTTAATGCCACTAAAATCATGAACCTTCCGGTTTGGATGAACTGGGTCAGGCACGATAGCGCCAGCGTCAAATAACGTGTTCAAGACTTCGGCTGGAGCCCCAAGCGCTCGGGCACCTTCTGGATAAAGGATCACTGCTTTTTTCTTCATAAAGCAAAGCACTTCACCTAATGTTTTGTGTCCATCCAGCACAGGAATAATGGCTTCTTTTAAAATACTTTCTGCCGCGCCGTATCCACTTAGAACATTCTCCAAATGACCACGCACATCAACATCACTCGATTTATCCTGCTGGCTGAAAGAATATGTCTCTGCATCTTGGAAATGTTCTGTTGGAACAAACTCTTCACGCTCTTCCATCTCATGGGAGTAGTCATAGGCATCCAAAGGGACAGCATCTATTGGTGCAAACATATCCTCTGGCGGCATTGGTGGGGCATCAAATATTGCGCTCGGTTCAGGGCCAAAAAACTCATTCGGTGACAAGGATGCTGCCGTGTTTGCGGATGCTTTAGGCTGACGCTTCTTGCCCGAGCGAATGTTGTCTATGCCGGGTAAAGATGTGTCTTCTTCGCTTTGTTCTGTTGGAACATTTGGCGTTTCAGCTTTGTCTTTTTGTGTTGTATCAGGCTCGGTATTGAGCCCAAATGCGTCGAATGGAAAATCGCAAACTCCTAATGCCCCACCAGCATCTTTCAGCCCTTTCAATGGATCGTCTAATGCTAATGGTGCTGCGGTTTGAGCGATTTCTTGTGCTGATGGTTCTTTTGGGGCATCAGCTTTATCGTCATTCTTGCTTGTTTTGGTATCGGTGGAAGTGCCACCTTTCGGTTCCGATGATTGAGAGTCCGTTGAGGGCGGTGCTGCCATAAAATCTGGAATTTCGAATCCATCATCAAGAGAACCAATAGGCTCTGGTGTAGCGGTGAGCGAATCAGAGTTCTCATCTCCATCTTCCGGTGCATCGTCATCAAGCTCACTGGCATCAAGTTCCTGTTCGTCCTCATCGCCAATAACTTCACCCGCGATGGCCGCAGGCGGTTCAGTGGTAAAAACCAACTCCGACGATTCAAGACGCAGCATCTGCATTTTGATTTTCCCTGTGACTTCTTCCCCTTCTTGAGGTAATTCAGGGATAACTTCCCAATAACGATAGAAAACATCTTTGCCATGCTCTGGTAATACGTTTTTCAGAGCAAAACCACGCTCAATTAAAATATCAGCCAAGGTATCTGGATCACGAGGAATGCCAGGAATTTTATCTTCCGTTAACAAGTCATAAATATCACTGGCTCCCTGCTTCCATGTAATGAACACACCCTGATGTAAATGCCACACCTTCGCGCCAGGCTCATTGACTTTCCATTTGCCCGTTTTAACCAATCGACGTAAAGCATCAAATACATAACGCTCAACAGGAACACCGTAAGCAAACTCATCGACATCTAGGCGATTCTGTTTGAGGTCACGAGAAACACTTTCACCATCAGCTTTAAGCATTAACTTTGTTACCGGGTCATTTATTCTAAGACCTGATATTGCCTGTAGCATGGATTCAACAATGTCTTTACCGGGATCAGCTAGAAACTCCAAAGCCTCTGGAGTCAAAATTCGTTCGACGGTCAGCAGCGAAAATTGCTCGTGCCGTTTGTGTTCTCTATCTCTCCAACGAAGAAAATAACGACTCACATTATGGCGCTTAGCCCAGTCAACCAGAGTTTCTGAATATGGGTTCCACGTTTTACTACCATCGCTGTTTGTGATCACAACATCAGACAATGGCTTACCAACGTCATGCAATAACCCTGAAAAACAACATGCCAAACGCCATCGCGGCTCATTGTTTCTTCGTTCACGAGGGGAGCCTGAAATTGAGAAAATAACTGACTCAGATGCCTGTGTCGCCCAAAAGGCAACCTCCAGCCCATGACGAAACAATCCACCAGCTCCCCGATGATGATGGGCTTCGGATGCTGGTAATAAATGAACAAACGCCGCGTAACGGCCAATTACAGGCATGACTAAACGGTCGTACTCTTCTTGAGTAAAACCTAAAGTGCTCCTGATTTTTTGAATAAGTTCGTTCTGTGTCTGCAACACTTTATCGACTGGGGCCATTGGTAGCCCTTTGGCAAACGGCGGGTATCGAGGTATCTCTTCGTCAGCTAAATCCCTAACCTGGGAAGCTACTACCTCTACTTTTTTCTCACCGCGCCCACCAAATAATTTTTTAAAGGCACTACTTATCATCTGGTTCTTATTTACCTGCGCTTTTTCCGTGCGTATATGCTCGCAGACCCTTTTGTCTTCTCATATCTCCCCTCCTGTCCATTTTGGGCAGTTTGAGGCGTCAGAGATGATTGAGTGACCAGATAAAATACACAGCATCATTATTTGGTATCAGGAGAGTTGTATGGAAAGAACATTGCCCGATGCTGCCTATTTGGCACTTGATGCTTTAAAGCGCCAAGCACAGGCAGTAACCGCTAACAACATGCAGGGAGACAAAGAGGCTTTGCATCAGGCTCAGTCTGACATGTCTCTTGTTAATAACTGGACAACAGCCATTACTCGTAAGCTTTTAAGCAACAGTGATGGCCGGACAATCGACACCATTGATGAACAATGGTTGGAGCAACAATTCAATGGGTAAGCAGATGATTAAAAAGCAATTAGTAGTACTTGTAGGGTTAGCTATTTTGGCTGGGTGTTCCTCAACCAAAGATATCCCACCAACAAACGCAGAATTGCACCAACGCTACGGCATTCCTCAGCAGCCGACAGATCAATGGATTCAAGAGAACCTTCCTATCTACGAAGCGAAGGCTGACAAACTGCTTGCGTCTGATGATGATGTCGATGCCTATTACTTCCTTTTGAATATTGCTGAAAATCGTGGCAGTGCTGATATCGAAGCACATAAGAAGCAAGATCGTGTAGATCGTGGTCTCAATGTTTCTTATGAAGATTTAGGACTGGGTGGAGCAGCATTTCGCAAACCCGATTACATCCATGTATTAGGTCCAAGTAGTCTCGGCGCGAATAATGAAAGCGCATTGATAAAACAGCAGAAGGATAAAAATGGTTCCAACATGGAAGATGCCATTTCCGCATACAAAAAACTTTCTTCTGGTGTGAAAGGCAAAGGGTACTCCTTATACGAACTATCACGCTGGGAGCGTTTCTGTGATAGCGGTAATGGCATGGATGAACGCGATTGGCAGTTCATCGAGAAAGAAAAAGGCGAAACAGGCAGTATCCCAAGCGATCTGGTTGGTCAGTGCAATCCGCCACAACACACTTACCAAGATTATCTCACCGCTTGGACGCAATTTTGCACATCACAAAAAATGACGAATGAACAGCGCAAGATCGTTCGCAGTTCTACTCGCCCATTTACAGTGGTAAACCCATGCAAAGCCATAAAGTAACCACCAGCTCATCACATACTCAGTTGACGGAAGAAGAGCTTCTCGTTCTTCAAGCTAAAGCTGAGCTCTTTGATGAGCTGAACATCATGCTGGTTGAGGCCGGACAACGTGGCACTCCGGAAGAAGCAGCAGTCGTTATCTCTGCCAACCTAGCTTTTATTGCTGGCACAGAGAAATCCCCCTTAATAGCCGATGCCTCCGAAAACTGGAAACAGCTGACCAACCTTTCTACGCAGCAAAACGGTATTCAAGACATCGCGCTCAAACCAAAGGAGTGCGCTTAAATGGATCTGTACATTTGTGAGAAGCCATCCCAAGCAAAAGACCTCGCAGCTGTGATGGGAGTAACTCAGCACGGCGACGGTTTTATTCATGATGGAAGTGGCCGGGCAATAACCTGGGCTCTTGGTCATCTATTAGAACTCTATATGCCCGATGACTATGACGAGAAATATAAAGCATGGTCCCTTGAAACACTGCCTATTTCTCCTGAATCATGGCGTAGCAAGGTGAGGCGTAGCTCTTCCAAGCAATATAAAGTGATCGAGCAGCTGGTGAAAAAAGCCAGCACAATTTATATCTCGACTGACTATGACCGTGAAGGCGAAGCGATCGCTCGTTCCCTACTCGATAGATTCCGATACCAAGGCCCCGTAAAACGAGTTTGTTTAACTGCTCTTGATGAAAGCAGTATCAGAAAAGCACTTCGAAACATCAAAGATGGCAAGGAGACGATACCCCTTTATTACGCATCCCTATCTCGCCAGCGAGCTGACTGGGTAGTGGGTATGAACATGTCTCGCTGTTATACAGTACTTGCAAGAGAGGTAGGCTTCGGGCAAACGCTCCATATAGGACGAGTAATCACCCCCACGGTCGCCCTTGTGTGCCAGCGAGACAGTGAAATAGCCAACTTCAAACCATCACCGTTCTGGACGATGGACGTCGGTGTATCTGTTCAAAACGGTCAATTCCTTGCTCACTGGGTGCCGCCAGAAGAGTGCTCTGACGATCAAGGGCGATGCACAAACAAAGCCTATGCAGAGCAAGTAGCCGCTCAAGTAAAAGGAGCGCAAGCACTTATAAGTAAGGCTGAAACAAAAGCTGGCAAGGAATCAGCCCCTCTTCCATTTGATTTGACTAGTTTACAGCAATACGCGGCCAAACGTTGGGGGTACAGTGCGCAAGAAACACTTGATGCAGCACAAGCTTTGTACGAAAAGCACAAAGCAACCACCTACCCCCGTACAGATTGCAGATACCTGCCAGAATCACAGAAAGAGGATATCCCCGATATTCTTCAAGCTCTGATTCTTTCGGATCAGCGTGTTTCAGGGCTGGTGGCTGGAGCAGACCAATCGAGATCATCAAGAGCGTTCAATGACAAAAAAATCACCGCTCACCATGCCATCATTCCAACTCCGGCCAAAACCAACATAAGTGCCATGAGCGAAAAAGAGTTCAATCTGTACGATGTAATTCGTCGTTTCTACATCGCCCAGTTCTACAGTCCTTTTGAATTCAACAAAACTACAATTGATGTTCAATGCGGCAATCATTCGTTCACGGCCAACGGCAAAACACATTTACGTCAAGGTTGGAAAGTACTATTCAACAATGATGCAGAATCATCCCCTCAAGATGAAGGCGATGATCTTGATGGACCAAAAGAGCAAGAGAAATTACCGAAAGTTAGCCAGGGTGAACCAGCCTTGATCAATGATTCGGTAATCACTGACAAAATGACTCGGCCATCACCTCATTTCACCGAAGCCACACTACTAAGCGCGATGGAAAACATTGCTCGCTTTGTCACAGAAGAAAAGTTTAAGCAAGTCCTAAAAGACACCGCTGGCCTCGGCACCCCAGCTACCCGTGCAGGCATTATTCAGGGTGCGGTCGATAAAGGGTACTTGCAGAGAAAGAAAAAGCTCCTTATCGCCACGGATAAAGCTCACGCACTTATTGCTGTCGTACCAGCAGCGATCAAAAGCCCAGGCATGACGGCGGCTTGGGAACAGGAACTGGAGAAAATAGCGACAGGGAACGGAAACATGTCCGTCTTTATGCAGCAAATCTCAGGTTGGATTGTTCAAATGATCCAACAACTCAAGCAGAATGCTCCAACCCTAACTCAACCAGAAGGCATCTTAGCTAAGGCTTTCAAAAATGCGGAAGGTCCTACTCATGATTGTTTCAATTGTGGTGGTAAGTTGAAGCGACTAAAAGGGAAAAATGGCTTTTTTTGGGGGTGTCAGAACGAGACATGTAAAAAGACTTTTCCTGACAATCGTGGGAAACCAGAAAAGCGTATTACTGCTGAGGATTGTCCTGATTGCCCTGACTGTGGCAAGCCAATGCGCCTACGTAAAGGCAAGGCTCCAGGTAAAAAGCGAGCTAGCTCTTTTTGGGGTTGTACCGGGTATCCTGATTGTAAATCGACGATGCCATACTCTCGGAAGAAAAAATCTCTGGAAGAGTTATTTGACTAACGTCTCGGGGCTTAGGCCCCGGTATATAACTGATAATCAAATAGGCTCACTGACACTAGAACATCCATTAAACAGAGTGATATTTAGCATTTTAAATTTTTAAGGGTCCATTATGTATTTGATCTACGTGAGCCATACTCGGTTCCTTATTATTGTTTCTTCAATTTAATCGCTTGCATTAGTGTGGTTAGGGCAACCCAAAGCATCGTAACAATGCATACAAACCAAATGATTCCAACAAATATGAGCCATACTGACTCACTACTTTCTGATCCATTTGGCATCGTTATTCCTCCCAACGCGGCAGCAGCGATCATAGCTATAAGACTTAACGCCCAGCGCTTTGAAAAATCTTTAGCGAGTGACTCCCATTCCTCATTTTGGGCTTTAAACCAACAAACCAAACCAATTACTAATGGGCCTATAAAGAAAAAATCCAGCATTAAAAACCCTTTTTTAGAAACGTACTACCGTAACATCAACATTATCGAGCAATACACCATCCATTAGACTTGGTGTAGTCACGACATTTCTCCTGTAGTAAGTGAAAGCTTCTTATCATCGCTAAAGAACATCCATTCTCCGTTAAATCGTTCGGCCAACTCTTTCGCAGTGATATCTCCAGGCATGAACATACAACCAGAAACAGAACCGCTATTCTTTGACAAGTATCTGTTTAAAGCAGACATACCTGCCGAAAGTAATGTGTCGTAGTGGCTATCGTCGTACTGTGAGATCTCCAGAGCTAACTTAACAACGGACTCATTGTGACTAGAATTCAACAAGGCTACGGTTTTTTTCTTGTTTCCCAACAAGTCGCGTACTTTCTCAACTGTTGGTTCATAACCTAAAACCAATTCAATAGATTCAACTATCCGAGCTGTAAACTCTAAGAACGCGGGATCAGACTCTTTTGAAAGTTGTTTTGTAATAACGCTCAGTGCATTGCTCATAGCCAACTCCTGTAATTTTTAGTGTTTTATCAGTATTTCATTTGGTTGGATTTCTAAAGAACCAAGATCGCACTCAAACTGTAATGAGATTCCCTGATCGTGTGCGATGGCTATCATGTACCTAGCCATACATGAGAGTGCCTCTTGTGTCCCAAGCTCTACCGTTGCCGCAGCCATCTGCTCACAGAATGCCCAGTTCTTTTGCTTATTCATTATCGGAGCCTCGCTACTTTTTTAGATACAAGGGCAATCATGTCCCTACCTACGCTATATACCAATGGGAGTAATTGCCCTTTTCTGTACAAACTAGCGGGTATTTTCAGGATTGATCAAAGCCAATCGCGCAGACAGACTTGAACTCATTTTTTGAATAGTGTTGTTCAATGTAACAATCAGATTTGAACTCGTAACGTTTATTAACGACTTGCTAACCCCATAAAATTCTGGATATTTTTCAGGGTTTAGGTTTTCTAAATGAGCAACCAGTCGCATTGCTTCACCTTTGCTCATACAGCTCAGGTTTATCACATGGGCTTTTGCTATAACGTGTAGCAACTTATCTTCAAAGTCCCGGTAAAATTGGCTTTCTTGCTTCAATTCTGAATCCATTATCAGTACATCTCCTATTACTCATTGACCTTGATTGCGAACACGCTAACGGGAGCATTACCAAAATGAGGGTGAGTAATAACCATCTCCTCAAAACCTTTCCACGGTCGAACTAAAATCTTCTCGGTATCCCCAGATTTTGGATAGCCAAGCTTGATATGCACCTCATCATACTCGCGGCCCTCCAGTCGTTTCCGCCAGTAATCCGTTTGAAGACGATATTCATACTTCTTTTCCCCGGTTTGCATTTGTCTGAAATACAGAGCTTTCACAGGGAGATGAAGAACTTTCATTTGAGACCTCCAAAAAACTAAAGGAGCTACCTCCTCAATATTACAGTATCATTTTATAATACTTATAAAGTTTTAAAAGTCTACAGGCATAAAAAAGCCCCGGCGCAATGCCAGGGCTAATTTGAGGTTGGATATTACAATCAGAGCTTTCCGTGCCGCAAGATGAACTTCTCTCGGTCCAAAATACCCCAGTCCGTTATCATATAGTAGCCTGTAGCTCCTCGCTCTCCCCTCGATTCACGGATGAATATAATTTTCATATCAAACTCATCACGAAGCATCGCCAGTTGGCGTTTAATAGTGGACTCAGGAATCTTGGTCTCTGAATGGAGATCGTGCAAGCTGGGCTTATCTAACTTAGACAGCGCATTTACCAGTTCAAACTTGCGACTCATATCCTGAGATAACTTCATCTAAATCCCGCGAGAAACCCCGTCCTTCTAGGGCGAGGAGGGATAGAGGTTGCTCCGAAGGAGCAAAAACTACCCGATTGGTTAATGTTAATATTTACTTTCACAAAAACAACTGTATTCTTGTGAACTATGAAAGAGATCGCTATTAAACAACGCTTTTACCCAACGACTGAACAGGCTCAATTGCTTGCGCAGACTTTCGGCTGTGCGTTTCGTTTACAACGCGATCCTTAAATGGCGTACCGACGCTTTCTACAACGAAAGCAAAAAGGTTAACTACAACACGGCAAGCTCTAAGCTGACCGAACTCAAGAAGCAAACTGAGTTTGAATGGCTTAACAGCGTGTCGTGTGTACCGCTCCAACAATCTTTGCGCCATCAACAAACTGCGTTTAAGAACTTCTTTGAAGGAAGGGCGAAGTATCCAGCCTTTAAGAAGAAGCGCAGCAAGCAAAGCGCAGAATTCACGAAGTCGGCGTTTAAGTTCAAAGATGGCAATATCTACATTGCCAAGTCCAAACAGCCGCTTGATATTCGCTGGTCGCGTGAACTTCCTAGCGAACCAACTACCGTCACTATCTCGAAAGACAGTGCAGGCCGCTACTTCGTGTCTATGCTGTGCCGCTTCGAGCCTAAACCACTGCCTGTTACCAAAAAGACAACGGGTATTGATTTGGGTTTGACCGACCTTGTGATTACCGCTGACGGGTTTAAATCTGGCAATCCCCGCCATACTGCAAAGTACGAGAAGAAATTGGCTCAGGCGCAACGCCGCCTTTCCAAGAAGAAGAAAGGAACTGCCAACTTCCACAAAGCCAGAATCAAAGTTGCTCGCATTCAGGCGAAGATTGCCGACTGCCGCCGCGACTTTACCCACAAACTCACCACTACGTTGATAAACGAAAACCAAGTGATTAGCTGTGAGAGTTTGAGCGTTAAAAACATGGTCAAGAATCCGCGACTTGCTAAGGCCATTGGTGACGCCAATTGGGGCGAAATGGTTAGGCAGCTTGAGTACAAAGCAGAATGGCGCGGCAGAACACTTGTCCAGATTGACAAGTGGTATCCGTCTAGTAAGCGTTGTAATTGCTGTGGTCACGTAGTTGATTCTCTACCGTTACATATAAGGCATTGGACTTGTCCAGCGTGTGAAGCGCGCTTAGACCGTGATACCAATGCCGCTATTAATATCAAAGCCGCTGGGCAAGCGGTGTTAGCTTGTGGAGCGTAAGTAAGTCCCGATTGTTCTAATGAACTTCGGGCATAACGCCTTGAAACAAGAATCCCCTTCTAGGGAGGGGAGCAGTCAATCCATACTTACCTTACTCAACGCTTACGAGCTCGATGTCAGTCACCGCTACTTTAATTGGCTTTACTTCCTTTTTCTCACCAACAAGAGTCTTAACCCAAACCACATTTGGTTCAGTAGCAATACGATCTGTCATCAGTACACCACGCTTATTTTCACTCTCACCGATAATGTTAACGGTGATGACTAACTTACCTGGGTCAGCCCCTTTCCAGTCTTTACCTTTTGCAAGAGGAGGTTCAATGCCTTCTTCTTCGGCATCATCGGTTGAATCATCACTTTCATCAACCTGCTTATCACCCGGCGCGTTTGTATCGCCTTGAGATGAAGCATCATCAGAAGTAAATTCCTCTCCCGTAGCTTGATGAACAACATTATCACCCGTTGTATCATCAGAACTTTCCATATCACTTTGTGTAAAGTTGCCACCCTTCTCTTCACCCAATTCTGAGTCAGAATTCGAATTATTATCCTGCTCAGAGTTATTGGTTACTGCACCATCTTCATTTGAAGTTGGTTCATCACCATTCTTGATACGTTTTGCATCATTCAACAACTCACGACTTTGCTTACGTGTCATGCCATCACTCATAGCAACGGCACAGACAGCCCGGCATCGCTCTTCATTCAGTTCGAATAGCAAACGTAAGTTATTGAGTGTTTCCGTATCAGCTGTAATGTCATTATCGTATAATTCTCGAACGCAGTCAGGCATTTTTAATAATGAAAGGTGCGTTGAAACAAAAATTGTGTTCTTACCGATACGTTTTGCAACGTCTTTTTGCTGCCACCCTTTATCAATGAATACTTGTAAAGCATTAGCAATTTCAAGTGCAGTCAAATCATCGCGCTGAATATTCTCTATCAATTCTCCCGCTGTTTCGTCCAAGTCCGTTTGTTCTTTTTCGTTAACAACGATGTCAATTGTTGGAATATCTTTGGCTTTACATGCTCTCCAGCGACGTTCGCCTTTTTGAATGACATATTTGCCGTCTTCATTTTTCGGGTAGACCACAATCGCGGATTGCTGGCCTTCTTCCAAAATTGAATCACCCAGTTCCTCGATATTACGGAACCGTTTACGAACCTGTTCTTTTGAAATAACTTCATCAACAGGAACCGTCAGAATTACCTTACCATCTGGCTGCTTTTTTTGGGCGGCTTGAGCTAACTGGTTGAGGTTTTTTAGGTTATTTAGTTTCATCTTAACCTACCTTCTCTACAATCTCGTCCAGCACCGCTCGCACTTCTTTTGCTGCTACATGACCATAGCGAAGAGACCATACTGGAACTCCATCTGTAGTTGCAGAATCAAGCGGTGGACGGTGTTGAATAATGTTACTAAAGATCAACTCTGGGATAGCTTTTTTCAGCTCAGTAAACGATTTGTTGTGGTTCACTGAACGATCCATATCGTTGATGACAATGCCCAGGATTTCTAAGTTTTGATTGTGCTGTTGCTGAACACCGATAATGGTCGTCAGCAAGCCCTCTACACCATCAACCGCAAAGCCAGATAGTTTTACAGGACATACAACATGCGTCGCAATCATCAGTGCAGCAACCAGCTTACGTCCAAGACTCGGTGGGCAATCAATCAACACGTAATCATAGTCTTTGATTAGTTCTTTTAAATGTCGAGCTGGGTTCATTGCTTGTTCCAATGGCACTGCCTCCATCTCAAACAAATCCGGATCGTTTTTGGGCGTGTAAATCAAATCAACACCACATGGACACTCCGTTACTTGAATGCTTGAGCAGTTATCAAGGAACAATTCAGCTACTTTAGTACCGCTATATACTGGCTCGTAGCTGCCATCTTCCAACTCCACACGAGGAGCCAAACGTGAAGATGTATTACCCTGACCATCGAAATCCAGTACCAGGACTTTTTTCTTTTTTTCTGCCAAATCGAAGGCTTGCTGGATACAGATAGTACTTTTACCCACGCCTCCCTTCTGATTGGCATAGGCGATAGCTTTTGCCATGTTTACCTCGCTCTCCGATTGCAAATGAGATTCCTAGTGACGAAACATCGGCACTTTCACATGTGAAAGATTCTAACACTCACTTTATGATACTGCAATGTCATATCGTGGTACTAACATAACAATTACAGATAAAAAACGGCCTCAAAGGGCCGCGAGAAAAATCATCAATGTTTAGGTGAGCTGTATCGACAGAACAATGTGCATCCTGTCTCAATCCAATATTACCTTGCGCTTGTTTTTTTTCGGTTAGCAAGTCTTCTTTATTTTCTTGGTTCTGTATTGGATTATTGTCAGCCAAATCCTCAATAGCTACTGGGATCTGTGGAATTACTGGGCGTCTAGACCTGACGTAATACTCCCTTGCTAGTTCAATATCAGCGACAGGATGCAAAAGTTAAAGTTTGATCATTTTTAAGGTGCATTGTTACCAGAAGCACTGTGGAAATGACAAAGGCTGCTCAATCTCTAGCAAACTTTTGGACAATTATTGGTTAGAGTTATCACTCTATTAAAATCTAACTACCTACAAAAATTGATTACTTATGCACAAGTAGTCAATTTTGAGAGCTTAGAAATTATGTTTTGCCTAATAACTCCAGTCTTCATACGCCAGCGGTAAGCTATTGAGCAAACTTCTCCGTTCGCGCCAATCTTGTAAATGCTCATCCATCAGCGCTCGGAAACGGTCGTTGTGGTGACGTTCTAATAGATGGGTAAGCTCATGAACTAGAATGAACTCCAAGCACTCTGGCGGCTTTTTAGCTAGCTCAAGGTTCAGCCAGATACGTTTGTCTGTGCTATTACAGCTACCCCACTTGGTTTTCATTTTCTTGATGCCCACATCATTGGCTTCAACCCCCAATTTTTCTTGCCACAAAGGTAAAAGCGTAGACAATGAGGCTTTGATTTCAGACCGATAAAACTCATTAAGCAACTTTAAACGATTCTCTGTTGTAGTTTTACTCGCAACACCAAGCTCAATACGATTACTTTTTACCGCAACGTGATGTTTACCTGGTGCTTCTACAACTCTCAGCAAATAACGTTGCCCCCAAAGGTAGTGACTCTCACCACTGATCATTTCCCTAACGGATTGACGACGCTGACTTGCAAAATCCGCTTGTTGCTGCTTGATCCATGCAAGCTTATTAATCACAGCTAAGCGAATGGCTTGATCACTTGTTGCGACAGGCACGGACAGTCTCACCGCGCCATTGGGTGGCAATACGCTTAAGTGAATGTTGGTTATCGCTTTACGGTTAACGGTGAGCTCAATACCAGCAATGGTTACCTCAAAACTGTCGGTCGTAGCCATCAATGGTATTCTCTTTGCGCCTTGATGATATCCATCATACGGTCCAACTGTTCATCAATTGCATCATCATCGTCCATCCCAAAATCTTTAGTGGCCTCTAGAATGGCATTTTCAATTTTGCGCTCTTTGAAAGTATCACCAAGCCAATCAGCCTCTTTGTTCAACCGAACAGCTGTATCGACTTGTGTAGTGAGCACCTCATCATTACCAAAATTGTCATATAGCGCTTGTTTTGCAAGAGTATCAACGGAATCTGGATAATTGTAGGCTGTGTTACTTGTCGGGTTGACGACTTTTTTGGCTAATGCTCGTATTTTCTCTAAATACTCTTGATAGCTAATGACTTGTTCACGTCTCTGCTTAATCAGCTCATCAAGCAGCGTCGCCATACTTTCAAAGTATTTAGGGTTTACTGGGTTTTCATCGACAATCGTCTTGCGAACGTTGTTCTCTATAGCTTCTGCCATTGCCTCTTCGTTTTTACGAATGTCTTCAGGCAATGAATCCAACCCCTTACCGCCATTATTTACCACTAAATCGATCAACCCAAACTCTTCAAAGTCCATCAGAGTTTCACTGTCATCTGCACGAATATACATGTCGAGCAATTGACGCATCGCGGGCTCAAAGCGCTTCATTTCCAGTAAGTCGCCGCTACTCAACTTCACTTCATCCCTAACTTTTTCAAAATAGGCGACTTCTTGTTTGATACTTTGTGCTTCCTCAGCGGTATAGCCCGCTTGCGCCATTTCGTTGGCTAGATTGGTATAGGAGCGGATAAGCTTTGCGACCGCTTGGTATAGGGTTAATCGCAGTGCTTCCTTTTCACTTCGCTCATCTTCATTGGTTGATTCAGCACCCGACTCACCAACAAAATAGTGCATGAAGGCTTGAGTATCCCTAGGGGCTTTCACTGGCTCACAGAGGGCTCGCGCCACTTCTAGTGCATTATCTAAGTCAGTTCTTGCTTCCTTGAGTCGGTCTTTTAAAAGACCCGCTACATCTTCATCGTCATAGCCGTCAAAAGCCTCGGCGGTATAGTCTTTAATCGCTTTATCCAGAGAACGGAACAGATCTTTATAATCAACAATATAGCCATAGTCTTTATCGTCCCCATCCAGCCTATTTACACGACAGATTGCCTGAAATAAATTGTGGTCGGCCATTTTTTTATCGATGTAAAGGTAGGTAGCCGATGGTGCGTCAAACCCTGTTAATAGTTTGTCAACGACGATCAACAAACGCATTTGACCAGGCTCTTTAATAAAGCGCTCTTTCACTTTCAGCTCAAACTCTTCAACCCGTTTTGCCGCTTCCTCTTCACTTTGCTCAAAGTAATCTGCAAGCATTTTGCGGTAGGTTTCATATTTAAACAGCTTTTCTGTTTGACCCTCGCCAGACTCTTCGCCTTTGCTCGAGCTTGCCGTCGGTTGGTAACTGGTGACAATCGCACATTTACCCGCAAGATCAGTTTTGCTAAATAGATCGAATACAACACAAGCTTGATGAACACTGGCACAAACCAACATAGCATTGCCTCGACCAGAGAGCAGTGCAGGCTTTCGCTTCATATCCAGCCAAATATCCATCACAATACGTTCAAGCCTCGATTTGCTCGAGAGGACCTTCTGCATCGTGCCCCATTTCTCTTTGAGTTGTATCTTAGCGAGGTTCGAGAGCCCCTGAGTGTTGGTATCAAACCAAGTATCCACCCCTTTATTCGATGTTAAGTGCTGATCAATATCGCGGGCTTCATAACGTAAATCTAGCACCACACCATCGCTCACCGCCTCATCAAATTTGTAGGTATGAATATAAGGACCAAATACCTCTAGAGACTTTTTCTTGTCCTTTTTCATCAGTGGCGTACCTGTAAAACCAATAAACATGGCCTCAGGTAAAATTGCTTTCATCGCCTCATGAAGCTTTCCAGACTGGGTTCGATGACACTCATCCACCAACACAAACAAGTTACCCTTTGCACTAAAATCATCTGGCAAAGCACCTTTTAAGTCCTTGAGAAACTCATCAGTAGTCTCGTTTTTTTCGCTTTCAGTTGGCTCTTCACCGTTTCGGGGGTCAGTTCACGAAACGGAAAAAATTGTACGCTAAGCCTTTGGCATCAATGATATCGACACCATTTTTTCCACAATTCATAAAGTTGCGCAGTAATTAGTCGACGACTGGCCCTTGCTAAATAATTTTCATTTCAGCATGAGTTGTGCTTTAAAAATTCAATTCTGCAACTACACTCATTGGGCGAACAGAGCGAGAAATCCGCCGTTAATTCCAATAGCGGGTACGCGAATGAATATCAGCTCTTAGGGGAATATTATGTTAAATTGTCTATTCACCGCTGAAGAACTAACCCCCCAATAACCCCTGCGCAAAATGCCCAGTAGCAAACGCCAGCCCCGCTGCGGCCGTACCCATGATCAAAGTCCGGAGTCCTGATCGCATTGCTGGTAAGCCATAGACGATACTTTTAAGCATTCCGATACCCAAGAAGACGACGCCTGCCAAACCAAGACTCGTCAGGAACTGAATCTGACTCTCCATACCCGGGATGGCATAAGGCAGTAAAGGTAAAGCACCAACCGACAAAAATGCGGCGAAGGTAGTCAACGCGGCTCGGCGTGGGCTGAGTCCGGCACCCGAGAGTCCGTACTCTTCTCGCAACATGGTTGCTACCCACACATCGGGATTACGACTGATAGCCTCCACTACTTGCTCCAGCAATTCGCCGTCGAATCCCTTCGCCTGAAACAGCTGGCGAATTTCCTCACGTTCACCTTCTGGCACAGCACGGATATGTTCACGTTCTGTGCGTTCAGCAAATTTGATCTGATTCAACTGCGCCTGGCCCGCTTCGTAATTACTTACCGCCATGCTGAAGCCGTCTGCAATCAGGTTTGCAAAGCCGAGTACCAACGCAACCTGTGGCGAGAAACCTGCGCCGAACGCACCCGATACAACCGCAAACGTTGTAACGCAGCCATCGATGCCGCCAAGCACAGCATCTGGTAGCGTCGAGGCCTTAACGGGACCAGCAAGCCGTGCACGAACGGCATTAGGCTGGTGCTCGCTGAGCAGTCTTTCATTTTCTGTGGATGGCATCTTTCAGCTTCCTGTTCAGGACGCGATTTGGTGCTTTGGGATTATAGGCTCAGTTCGACCTTGTCACTTTATCTGTCAATATACATCTTCAAGATAACGTCCCTGGCCTCTCAGAGTTTCAATATCGATGTGCAAGGGTTTGAGAATGTCTTCTATAACCTGCCGCACAGCCGCCGCCATATCCCGGCCACCACAGACCAGTATCTGCGCACCGGTGTTAACCATCTGTCGCACGGCTAATTCATCCTGTTTGAGCTTATCCTGCACGTAGGCGCGCTCGTCTGTTCTTGAGAAGGCTGTGTTCAGCCCGCTCAGTCGATGATCCTCAAGATAGCGCCCAAGCTCAGGTTGGTAGAGAAAATCTGACCTGGCATCGCGACCGCCCCAGTACAGATACATAGGGTTGCAACTGGTATTGTTTCTGATGAAACCGGTTAACGGACCAATCCCGGCACCTGCACCGACAAGAATCACTGGTCGGTTACCGGTAGCTGGCCGAAAGCCTGGATTGGGGCGGATGAAGCCATCGATACAATCACCCGGCTTGAGGTCATGCAAATAACCGGAGCAAAGACCGCCGGCCTGCTTACGGACGCATATCTCAACAATTTCGTCATTTGCCGAGGACGCGAGCGAGTAGAACCGCGGGGGTTGACCGTGTGGGGGAATAACCCCCAAAAGGTCTCCCGCCTCGAACGGTGGCAGCGCTTTAAATCTTCTTGGAGAAGCCGTTAGCCATCCGCCCTGCTCCGCCGGTTTGAACCGGAAGATACTGGTGGGCGCCTGAACCGCAATCCCGTAATCCGCCCTTTCTACCAGTTCCAGTTTGACCGTTGCTGGCTGCAATGCACAGTAGTTCAAGAAAAGCGGAGTACCGATAACCTCACCAACCCGGTTTCCCCACTCACTGAATTGCGAGGCAGAACACCGATCAATCAGTTCAATGGCGTGCAAACGGCTGACGCCTTTACCGGCGAGCGCAGCATCCACCGACAAGGCAAACTGACAGAAGTTCGGAAACTGCCGGTCACCAAAACCCAGTACCGTGTATCGCAGGTTCTTCTCAGCCCGGAATTCTTTGAGCCTGGCCATAAACTGCCGGGCCGATGCGGGTGCATCACCATCACCGTATGTCGAAGTCAGCACGAACAGCCTGGAAGCCTGCGGATACTGCTTAGCCAGGGCATTCATCTCGCTGCAATGCACGCGGAAACCGGCCTTATTCAGGCTGCTATGGAGTTCCTGGGCAAATCCCCAGGTGGCATTACCTTCGGAGCCGACCAGAATAATTGTATCCGCCTGAGCGGCATCGGCGTTGTCAGGAAGCTGCCCTGAAGACCGGCGACGCTGCCACCAGATGGTTGCACCTGTTATCGAGAGAGCTGGCACAGTCAGTGCCGCAGCGCCAAGAATCAGGCCAAGCCACCATAGGCCTTCACCGGTGTGCAAACGTACAATCCAGTCCTGCAATACGCCGCTGTCAGAGCGCGGCTGGAACTGCAGCAACTCGCCCGTAGCCTGGTCCACGAATCCGGAGCCGCCGGCGGTTGACAGCGAATAGACGTCCTGCGGATCACCGGGATAGGGAAACACCAGTTCCCGGAGTTCGCCAAGATCGAAATTGCCTAGCGCTTTTAAGGTGCCCACAGGCGATGGTTGCCCGCCCGAGACCTCAGCCGGAAACCCTGGCCCTGTGTCAGGCGCTTCCGGCAGCAAACCAAAGCGCTGTGCCGACATATAGCTACCGGTCAGTGCGGATAACAGTAGGCCGAGCACGGCAAACCGGGCCAGCTCGGCATGGATTCGTTTCCCGCCTGAGCCGGAAAGCGGTCTTAGTATATTCTTCCAACCCCCGGTACGCCGGGCTATCAACAATATTCCCGAAAGACACAGAAGTACCATCAAAGCAGCTAATACGCCGGCCAGCGCTCTACCGGCATCATCCAGCATAAACGCACGGTGCAGGTCCTTGACCCAGCCAAAAAATGCGGAAGGTTCGTAGGGTGCGGTGCCCTCACCTGTTACCGGATTCACCAGATCCGCACCGGCCTGGCCGTCACGGCTGTAATAGACAATGACCTTGCCAGAAGGCTCTCGCACGATCTGCTCAGTCCCGGGATAGTGAGCAACGACCCGGTCTGCCAGCTCGGCAATACTGACTTCACCGGAAGCCGGAATGACCGCTGACACTCTATCCAGCGTCGGAGCCAAAGCCAACACAGCTCCCGTGACCGAGAGAACGATCAGGAACACGCCTGCAAGCAAACCCGGTAAACTGTGGAACTTGCGCAACATAATAGTCGATGCTCCTGGTGAATTATTGAAGCTCGTAGGTCAGAGCGCGCACGTAACCACGTCCTGAAACCGGCTTTCCGGACCCTTCGGTGGTCAGGGGGGCTATCACATCGGCTCTGATATCGCGCATATCTTCAACAGCAGAGTCGACTCGAACCTCATAGCCGTTGTCGATCAGCGAATCATCGAGGTTCAGAGTCACTTTCAGCGTGCGGCCACTGGTAACACTGGCGCCAGTCAAGCCGTCATACTCTGCAGGATCAAGCCCACTGCCCCGGGCCCAGCCTCCCAGGTGTTTGTAGTATTTAGATTTCTTCCCGGAAACCCAAAGGGTACCCTGATACTCTCCGGCGGCATCGGTAAGATACAGAGCCAGATAGGCTCCATCGCCACCGTAATTCTGTAGTTCCGTAGTGAAGGTCACGTCACGGGCCTGGGCGAATACCGGTAAAGCCAAGGCGGCGAAAAGGCTGCAAGTGAGAACAAACGTTTTCATAAATGGTCTCCAAAAACCTGATGAACGTTAAAGGAACAGGGCAAATTCGCTCAGTTACTCAACGGTAACCGTGGGACGCCCCTTGACGATGCCGTTGCGTGGCGCCTGACTTTTGGGATTGTCCTGTCCATTTTTCCTGTTGCCGCGGTCCCTCTCCTCATCGTCACTGTCTTCACGCTCCCATTTCATCATGGTCAATGAAGCGGGCGCGAAAGAGGCTTCTGCCCTGACCCCATCGGCATCGAGGCCCCGGACTTCATAACAACCGTCGTCAACCTTTATTCGGTGAACTGTCCAGCCTTCGGCTTCCAGCTTTTCACGCAGATTTTCACGGGGCTGCCAACTCGCCACCGGATCATCGCAGTCGTCATCGGCCAGTGCGGTGCCGCTCAGAAGTAACAAAGACAGGCTCAGAATAATGGGTTTGGTCTTCATGGTGTCTCTCCTGCTGGTTGTGTTAAATCCACTCTAAGGCGCTAACCTGACAACGACCTGAACAAACGAGGCCATTTCAGCGGAACTGAAAAGCTTCTTTATGGAAGCGAGTCAGGCGGAAGGGTGCTGCCCGCAAGCCGTTTCTAATGGCTTCCCCCAGCCCTGCCGGGCCGCAGAACCAGACCTCTGCGCCTGCTGCCGAGCGTCCGTTGGTAGACAACGTCTCGGCAGACAACCCCTGCCCCTTGCTGCTGTCATGAATCTCGAGATGTATCCCGGGAAAGCCATCGCAAAGCGCCCGAAGTCGATCCACCATGGAATCCTGGCCGGCGTTGCGCGTGCAGTAATGCAGATCGGCTTCAGGCACGGTGGCGTCGGTGGCGCTGCTTAGAGCTTCGAGCCAGGCCAGAAACGGCGTGATCCCGATGCCACCGGCTATCCAGATCTGGTGGGATTTGCGGTTGCGGCGATCGAAGTTAAAACAGCCGTAAGGGCCTTCTATATTTACGGTTTGCCCCACGCTGATTTTCTGGCTCAGATTGCGGGTAAAGTCTCCGAGGGATTTGATGAGGAAGGTAACAGTGCCATTTTCCCGATCCGCACTGGCGATGGTGAACGGGTGCGCACCCTCAATCCGGTCGAAGGTCACAAAGGCGAATTGCCCCGCACGGTGACCGGGCCATGCCGGCCCCATGTGGCAGGTAACTTCGGTGACGTCCCGGTCTGGAGTTTTGATCGCGGTGACCATACCGCGAACCTGGCGACGACGACCAACTCTGCCGGTCAGAGATAGCCCGCTGGCGATGCTCCCGCCAAAGAGCAAAATGGCCATCAGTAGTCCGATTGGCTGCTGCCACCATTGCAGCGGAGTCAGCCACGCCGCGTGGAAAGCGAGCAACAGATAAAGCACCGGCATGCCGCGATGCAAATAACGCCAGTATTTGTAGGGAAACTTGCGCCACAAAGTGATCAACAGCATGGCGAACAGCAGATAGACGGCGAACTCCCCTACCTCTTCCGCAGCATCGCGCATGGTGTCGATGAACCCGGAATAATCCTGATCGTGCAGCCTGCCGGCCTTTCCGAAAATCGACTCTATAACATCGTCACCCATTTCAATCAGCCAATGAGCTGCCGCGAATACCACTGCCAGAATGCCCGCCCATTTGTGGGTGCGATAGATCTGATCCAACCCGCCCAGCGGTCTCTCCAACCAGGCTGGGCGCAGAGCCAGCATCATGGTCAGTGACATCAGAGCAATGGATAACAGCCCACTGAGCAGCAGGCTCTGGTCATAGACTGCCCAGGGAGAACCGGCCCCAGGACCTGCAAAGAGGTTCCAGGCCCATAGGCCCAAAACCAACACAACGAAAGGAAAAATCATCCGCATCATCACATCTCCTGCGATCGGTACCTGGAATATTCCCCCGAAGGCTAGCGCCCAAACCTGACAGCCAGCTGAAGGTCGGTGAAGAGAGATCGAAGCGTTATTGACCATTCAGCTGGCTGTCAGGTTTGAGCTGTAGTATCTTGATTCCAGGGCTGGGTCAGAGGTGAACGATGCGGGTACTTTTGGTGGAGGATACGGTGGGATTGGGCGAGGCGGTCCGGGATCAGATTGCGGACGACGGCCACGCTGTGGACTGGGTGCAAACGCTGGGCTTTGCCGAGGCGAGTGTCAGGACCACACCCTACGACCTGATTCTGCTGGACCTGATGCTCCCCGACGGTCATGGCTTGGGCTTTTTGCGAACACTCCGGGCTACCGGAAAAACAACACCGGTGATCATTCTTACTGCCAAGGATCAGGTGTCTGACCGGATTGAAGGATTAAATGCCGGTGCTGACGACTACCTGGTCAAACCCTTTGATCTTTCGGAGCTGTCGGCCCGCGTGGCCGCGGTGGCTCGCCGATATCGCGGCAATCCAAGCCCGATTATACAAGTGGGCGAGCTGATGATTGATCTTGGCGATCACCGCATCAGTCGCAACGGCCTGCCGGTAGAACTTACGGCACGGGAGTGGGCATTGTTTGAGGGCTTTATCCAGCGACCCGGAATGCTGTTATCGCGATCGCAACTGGAGGATCGTCTATACGCTTTCGGGGCCGAAATCGAAAGTAACACCATCGAAGTTTATGTCAGCCGTCTGCGTAAAAAGCTCGGGCGGGACGCTATCGTAACCGTCAGGGGAATGGGCTATCGCCTGGAAACACATGACCACTAGAACCAGCCTGCAAAAAACACTCGGTATCGGCCTGACACTCGGTGTCACCCTACTCTGGCTGTTGGGCGTGACCGCTTCGGGACTGGTGGCACAGCATGAAATGAACGAGGTCTTCGACAGTGCCCTGGAAGAAACCGCCCAGCGCATACTGCCACTGGCGGTCACCGACATCCTGAACCGTGAGAACGGCGCGGGCAATCAAAAGGCCCCAGCCCTGAAAGACCATGACGAATACCTGACCTATCTGGTACGGGACGAAGCTGGAAATATTCTGCTCCAGTCCCACGATGCCGACCCTGGCGTGTTTAGCAGGACCCCCGCGGAAGGGTTTTCAGATACTCTGACCCACCGGCTATATGGCGTATCTGCAGTCAGCTATACCATCTATCTTGAAGTGGCCGAACCCTTGGCGCACCGGCGTGAATCCGCTCTGGAGGCGGGATTAGCCTTACTGTTGCCTTTACTGGTGCTGATTCCGGTCAGCCTGTTGGGTGTCTGGTGGATTGTCCGGCTTTCCCTTCGTAAGGTGGTCGATTTTCAGCAAGACATTGAATCCCGCGGCGCGGGAGATCTGTCCCCTGTTGTAGAAGAGCAGTTACCCCGTGAATTTGAACCAATCGCCGGTGCCATCAACCGGCTGCTTGAGCGTTTGCATCGTGCTCTCGAATCAGAACGCAGCTTTACCGCCAACAGTGCCCATGAACTGCGAACTCCCCTGGCAACAGCGCTTGCCAAAGTGCAGCGACTGAAAACCAGAATGCCCGATGATTATCTCAAGAATGATGTTGCAGAAATTGAAGAAGCGTTACGCAGTCTCTCGGTGCTGTCCGGAAAACTGCTCGAGTTGGCAAAAGCAGAAGGTGGCGGTGCACTCTCACAAAGCCAGCAGGATCTTGTGCCCATCCTCGCGATGATTGCCCGGGATTTTGAGGCCCAGGCACCCGGGCGAGTTGTTTTATCCCTGCCGGAGCGCGAAGTGAACTCCTTTCTTGATCCCGATGCCTTCGCCATCCTGGTGCGTAACCTGATCGAGAATGCCCTTAAGCATGGTTCCCGTAGCGAGCCGGTGAAGATCAACCTGAACGATAATGGGGTTTTAAGGGTCTGCAATGGCGGTGCAAGAGTGCCACCGGAACAGCTCGCTCTTTTAAGAAACCGGTTTGCACGCGCCAAAACGGACGCTGCAGGTTCTGGCCTGGGCCTCGCGATTGCCGATGCGATTGCTAAAGGTGCCGGCATGACCCTGCATCTCAGATCGCCGGCAACAGGACGGCAGGATGGTTTTGAAGCGGAGCTGAATCTGGTATGTATCTGACACTCACCGACATTGTGCTGCTGACGAGCATCATTCAATCGCTGGCTCTTGCCGTTTTTCTCCTACTTCCATCCAACAGTGGGCTCATATCTAACCGACTCCTGGTTGCCACTCTGGTGTTCTTCGCCGCCGGGCTGGGAGAGATCTTCCTCTATGGCAGCGGGCTTGCGCTCCAGTACCCAAACTTCGCCTACCTCGGAACACTCATCGGACTTCTACAAGCCGGCACGCTCTATCTATATGCGCAATCGCTGATGTATCAGAATTTCCAGTTACGCGGGAAGCATCTCGTGCACACGTTGCTCTTCTGGGTGGTCGGCGCAATTTTTCTGATTGAATATTATTTACAGCCAAGCGAGACCAAAGTTCAGATTCTGCTTGAACGGGACCACCCGGGCGTACTTACCTCTCCCCTTCTTGCAGTCGCTATTCACGCGGTCTTTCTGGGCTACCTGTACGCGACTATTCGTGCGATTAACCGTTTCGGCCTTGGTATTCGACAGATTTTCTCGAGTATTGAAAACAAACAACTTGCGTGGTTACGGACGCTTCTGATCGGCTATGCAGTGGCTTGGACCGTGAGCATGATGTACTGCCTTACAGCGCATGTGTTTAGAAGCGTGCCCGGAACCGAGTGGGTGGCCGGCGCTGGCGCTGTAACGGGCTTCATTTTCATCAATTTTCTGATGATAAACTCTCTTCGCCAACCCGTTGTTTTCTCTGGATTGGCAGCAGACCAGGCCGCCTTGCTGGAAGAAGAGCCCACGCCGCAGTTTGATCAAACTTTAAAGGTCAGGCTCCAACAGTTAATGCACCAGGAAAAGCCCCACTTGCACCCCAACCTGACCCTGGAACAACTTTCACGGAAATTGGGCGCCCCTTCAAGAGAGGTTTCACGGGCCATTAACCAAGGCTTTGGCTGCAATTTCTTTGAGTTCGTCAGTCGCTATCGCATCGACGAGGCGAAATCGCGCCTGGCCGATGCAGCCAATCAGGCAAATATTCTGCAGATCATGTATGACTCTGGCTTCAACTCGAAGTCCGTATTCAATACTGCTTTCAAGAAAGAGACAGGATTTACCCCCAGTGAATATCGCCGACGAACCCTGCAGGGCGATATTCGCCCCGAGCCTCCATCCTGAACCTGGCAATCAGACGTTCGAGTACGCTCCCACCCGATACTGAAATCTCTAACTAACTGAATTGTTTATTTTTATTTCTAAACCATGGAATCGGTTCGGTTTCGTACTTGCGAACGCTTCTTTGGCCTGCCTTCCGTACTCTGATTGCCAAGCGTCACCAAACCCGGTGCTCGTGAAGCTCAACGCAATATGAAGAGGTCATGTATGAAAACCAAATTACGCAAAACTGCTGTTCCCGCAGTGGCCGCAGCAATCTTCAGCCTGATGTTTGCCGGTAGCGCCCAAGCTCATTGTGATGCTCTGGACGGTCCCGTGATTACCGAAGCCCGTGCGGCACTGGAGTCAGGCAATGTTAAGCCCTTGCTCAAATGGGTGCCGGCAAAGGATGAGGCCGAAATCAAAAGGGTATTCGCCGATGTGCGCCAAGTCCGCGGGCAAAGCGAAACTGCGAAAAACATTGCCGATCAGCATCTGTTCTCGACGCTCGTTGAGGTGCATCGTGCCTCCGAAGGCGCACCCTTTACCGGCATCAAGCCTTCCGGACAGATTGATCCGGGTTTAATGGCGGCGGATGCGGCGTTGGAAAACGGGCAAATTGATCGCCTCGTGGCAAATATAACCCGCAAGATCGAGAACGGTATTCGTGAGCGTTATCATGAGGCTCAGCGTGCAAGGGCCATGGCTGATCAAAGCGGCGATAAGGGGCGTGCCTTTGTCGCTGACTACGTCAATTACATGCACTATATAGAGGGCGTGCATGGCGCTGCTGGAGGGCAGGGGCACCAGGGGCACTAATTCCTATCTTCACGCAGACGCAAAGCAGGCTGACGGCCTGCTTTGCCGTTGTATTCATTTCCAGTTTCGCCTTCGGCTGAATTGGTACCATCATTCTATTAAGGCGCATCAAAAAACATAAATGAAGCCAACACCAATCTCCGCTTCATAATCATTCCGGGATATCGGGCAGCCATATTACTAACTGAGGGGCGTGCTGTGTTTTATCTAATTTCGGTATTTCCGCAATTAGAGAAAAAAATTCCAAGCGCCAGGTATGGAAGGCGTATCAGCGCGTTAAATCAAATCGAGGTGCGGCCGGTGTAGATGGCCAGACGATTCAGGACTTTGATCGAGACTTAAGTAAGAACCTCTATCTAATTTGGAATCGGATGTCGTCCGGCAGCTATTTCCCACCGTCCGTCAAAGCAGTTCCAATTCCGAAGAAAAGTGGAGGAGAAAGATTGCTCGGGGTACCCACGGTTAGCGATCGTATAGCGCAAACTGTGGTTACTATGACGCTGGAACCTATCCTGGAACCTGTCTTTCATGTGGACTCGTACGGGTATCGGCGCGGGAAATCCCCGCATGATGCGCTTGCGATCACGCGAAAGCGGTGCTGGGAAAGGGACTGGGTGCTGGAGTATGACATCCGTGGCTTGTTTGATCATATTGATCATGAGCTATTGCTCAAGGCCCTTGACCACCATTGCTCTGAATCCTGGGTGCTGCTGTATGTGAGGCGCTGGCTAACGGCACCGATGCAGACGAAAGATGGTAAGCAGGAACGACGGAACGTTGGCACACCACAAGGTGGCCCGTTATCGCCAGTTCTGGCAAACCTGTTTCGGCATTATGCATTGGATCGTTGGCTGACCGTTCGTCATCCGGATATCCCATTCTGCCGATATGCAGATGACGGAATACTGCGTTGTCGAAGTGAGCGTGAGGCTCAGTATCTGCATTCCCAGCTAGATATGCGTGAGGTGGACCCAATAGCTATTCACAGAGATGCCCAACAAACGAGTATACTGGCCTGTGTTTGTCCAGGCTGCTCGGATAAATCACCATCAGCTCCTTGCTAAGGCCAGGCTCACTCACGGGAATAGCCACCAGACTTCCATTTTGGACCTCCTCCCGTACAGAACTTTCAAGCACCAACGATGCGCCAAGTCCGACCTTAACCGCTTGCTTGACGGCTTCGGTGCTACCCAGCTGCATAGATACCGTCGGAAATGGCCCATGCTCACCGAAGTAGGTCGCCAAAAGCCGGCCAGTGCCGGTGCCGGGTTCGCCGCCGATCAGAGCCATGTTAGACAGCGTATCGCGGTCGATATCGGTTCGACGGGCTAACGGGTGACCAGGCGGAACGATTAGAACAACGGGCTCGTTACGCCACGCCTGAGCATGGAATCCGGGTAGATCATGCCACCACTCCATAATCGCCACGTCCAGCTCACCGTCCGATAAATGCCGTGCAATAGTCGGATTGGAATCTATTACCACATCCACCTCGGGCCCTACGCCCAGCTCCTTGTAACGACGGATGTAGGGCTGGAGCATATAAATCCCAATATTGGAGCTCGCCCCAACGCGAAGTCGAGCCTCCATAATGGAAGATCTCGCCTGCTCCTCCAGCCGGAGCAGACTTCGGGCAAAAGGCAACAAGGTTAAGGCAGCCCGGGTTGGCTCACAGCCAGAGCGCCCCCTGTGGACCAATAAAACGCCAAGTTGGTTTTCGAGTTTTTGAAGGTGCTGGGACAGTGTGGGTTGTGCGATGTCCAACTGGCGGGCTGCGGCCTGAAACCCGTTGTGGTCCAGCACCGCCACGAAACTCTTCAGCCAGACAAGATTCAGCATGGGCCGCTCTCGCGGCCACTGGGATCATTGATCGCATCACCCGGCCGCTCACCCCGAAGCACTTGCAGAATGTTCCGAGCAGCGCGTTGCTCGATAGCCAGACGCACCTGGCTGACTGCCGATCCGATGTGAGCAGTAAACAGCGTGTTGGGGTGGGCCCTGAGCCCCTGGGCGATCTCCCTCGGACGATCTTCTCTCGCCCAATCTTCCATCTCAAACACATCAGCGGCGTACCCCCCCAACTGACCGGATTGAAGCGCTTGCAGAACACTACCCTCATCCACCACAGATCCACGGCAGGGATTGATAAGGAATGCGCCCGGTTTCATTCCTGTTAGCGTTTCGCGATTAATGGTGTGGAGGGTTTGCTCATTGAGCGCCAGTGCCAGGATCACAATATCTGACTGGGCCAGCAGCATCTTGAGGGGAGTATGGGACAAACCCAGTGCCTGCTCATGCTGCACGGGTAAACGTTCCGGCTGGGAATAGATTAAATCCGCTCCCCATCCGTTCAGGCGCTGCGCCACCGCTTGGCCGATGGCCCCCATACCCACAATACCAATCCGTGAGCCTTCGATCCCCTGCCCATAGAAGCGTGGTGTCCAGCCAGTAAATTCACCGGATCGAACGAAGTGGTCCGCCGCCTTGACTTGTCGGGTGAGACTGATCGTCAGCCCGACCGCTAGCTCTGCAGTAGGCACGGTTAGCAAATCCGGTACAAATGTCAGCCAAACCCCATGACGCGTGCAGGCATCCACATCAAAGTTGTCATAGCCTTTCAGGGCTGCACCAATCACCTTCAAGCGCGGACACCCCTGTAGGAACTCCACTCCAACTCGGTCTGGCATGAACGCCATCATCGCATCAGCGTCTGCAACGCGCGCAGCCACTTCCTCCTGGGGCAACGTGGCGCCGGATTGGTTGGTGACCAGCTCGCAATCTTGGGCAAGTTCATCCAGAACACTGTCATGGATCTTATGGGTTATCACAATCTTGGGTTTCATAGACGGTCCTTATTTGAATTTCTTACGAAGGCGGCCACTGAGACTGTCCACGACGGTGACCATCAACAAGATGACAATGAGAATGGCGCTGACTTCCTGATACTGCATGATTCTCAGCGAGCCCATCAATTCGAAGCCAATACCACCGGCACCCACCATGCCCATTACGGTCGAGGCACGGAAATTGTATTCCCAGCGATAAATGGACACGTCCGCGAATTGAGGAAGTACTTGTGGCAGCACGGCGTGATAGAGCACCTGCAAGCGAGTAGCGCCGGCAGCATCGGCCGCTTCCACTGGCGCCTCATCTACATGCTCAATCGCTTCGGCAAAAAACTTTCCAACCATGCCAATGGAGTGAAGACCGAGCGCCAGTACGCCAGGCAACGCCCCAAAACCAACAGCAGCCACGAAGATGATGCCCATGATTAGTTCCGGGACTGAACGCAAACCGTTTAAAAGGGTTCGAGTTACTTGGAACACCACCGGATGTGGAGAGGTGTTGCGCGCAGCCAGGAATGCCAGTGGCACAGACAAGGTTACTGCAATGGCAGTACCGGCAATGCTCATCGCAAGCGTGTCGATTAACGGCGACACCCAGCTGGCCACATTGGTGAAGTCAGGTGGAAGAGATTCGCCAATGAGTGTGCCTATGGCTGGCACGCCATTGGCAAGTGTATTGAAATTGAGCAGCCCTACGTGCCAACTTGCGACAAAAATGATGAGCAGCACTAACAGCGACTGTCCGAGTTTTTTCCGCCAGCCTTTCGCGTGCTCATCCAGCACGGAGGCCGACGGGGCCGGCGACAGAGTCGCCGGTTCCTTCGTTGTATAGTTCATGGGGCACTCCTCACATTTTTGCGAAATCAAGATTGAGCAGGCCACCCATAGCGCGGATGACATCGTAATCTTCGTCGGTAATTGCCGCGAATCCCTCAGCCTTCAGGTTGTCGAGAATCTCCGGGTCATCGATCTGCAGAAAGGCTTTCTGAATGTTGCTCTTCAGCTCAGGGGCCAGGTTCGAACGCATGGCCCAGGGGTATTGAGGAAAGTCACCGCTGTAGCCCAGCACTTTGACCTTGCTCCGATCAATCAAACCGCTGTCCATCACATGCTCGAAGATAACTTCGGACAACCCTCCGGCGTCGGCATTGCCATTGGCGACGTTAACCGCAACAGCGTCATGGCTACCGACGAAATGAGCCTCATAGTCCTTTCCGGCTTCGAGCTCTGCCTTCTCAAGGAGTACGGTCTTGGGGATCAGGTGGCTGGAAGTGGATGCGCGGTCACCGTAGGCCATTTTCTTGCCTTTGATATCCGCGAAGGAGCCAACGCCAGAGTCCGCATTGGCAATAATGATGGAGCGATAAGTCGGCTTCCCGTCTACCACCATGGCGGCAAAGGGTTCAATGTCACTCTTACTCTTGGCCATCACATAGGACAACGGACCAAAGTAAGCCAGGTCAATTCGGCCAAAACGCATGGCTTCGATCATGGAGGAGTAATCGGTGGTAACAATCAGTTCTACTTCCTTACCAAGAGTGGTTTCCAGGTAATCCTTCAAAGGTTGGTTTCGCTTGATCAGTTCTGACGCGTTCTCATCCGGCAGCAAGGCAACTTTCAAAAGATCAGGGTCTGTATCTGCGGCATGGGCTGACCAATGGATGCCGAGCATCATTATCAGAGCCAGCAAAGAGTGAATCATTGTCTTCATTGTGCTATCTCCAGTACGTCTGTCGTTATCGGGGTGGTCTTAGGTTTATGGATGGCTGGTTTGCCTTCCGCAGCTACCACGCTGGGTGAACGGTGGTAAATCTCGTGTCGCTGAACAACAAAGATTGAAACTTTTCTGTTACGCGGGGCAGATTGCTACGTGACACTATAGCAAAGAACTGACAATAAAGATCAAAACTCAATTTCACTCAATAGGCCAACTCAAAGCAAGA
>NZ_QFWT01000006.1 GCF_003144035.1 Vibrio albus | reverse complement strand
CGCAAGGTCCGAAGATCCCCTGCTTTGACCCAAAGGTATTATGCGGTATTAGCCATCGTTTCCAATGGTTATCCCCCTCATTAGGGCAACTTCCTAAGCATTACTCACCCGTCCGCCGCTCGACGCCCATAAACGCACCCGAAGGATTGTTGATGTCGTTTCCGCCCGACTTGCATGTGTTAGGCCTGCCGCCAGCGTTCAATCTGAGCCATGATCAAACTCTTCAATTTAAGTTTTTGTGTTCCGAAGAACGGCTCAATGAATACTGATTACATTCCCTATTCTTACGAATAGTGACTGTGAATTGACTGTGCTCTTATTGGTTTTCACTTTTCCTCTCTACTTAAAGAAAGGAGTAAAACAAAACAGCTTAAGACTGCTTCCCAACTTGAATTGGTCACTCAGTTCATTGATAAATCTTTTTGATTATCATCAACGAGTGCCCACACAGATTGATAGGTTTAAATTGTTAAAGAGCGTTGCTTTGAAGCTTTCCTCAAAGCGGACGGCCATTTTAGCGAGATAGATTTCAGTGTCAAACACTTTTTTCATATTTTATTCATTTAAAAAACAAACAAATAAAACAACCATCTTACTAAGGTATTTTAGCCTACTGAACACTGCTTAACCCTTGCGAGCCTTACCGTGTCAGCGAGGGGGCATTATAGAGATCGAAACTGTATTGGCAACCCTTTTTTTTGAGTTTTCTATAAAAAAAGAGATCTGCATAAAAAACGCTCTCCAGTGGGTATTTGTACACTTTTATTAAAGCTAGATTCACAGTTTATCCACAAAAACATTCCGGACCGTTTATAAAACAACCAGCTTCAACTACTCTATTGTGCCCCTTAGTGATTACTTATCCTCAATCCTTACCTGACGAAACCCAACCTCCATCGCCGACTCGGATGCCAAATCGATATCATAGTACTGACACTCTTCGCCGTCAGAATCAGTTAAAATGACAAAGCCGCCACGCACATGGCGAAATTCGACAACCCATCCCCCTTCCTGAATAGAAGGTTCGACAACAGCTTCCACCAGTTGGTGGTTCCTGTATAACGTGCGTAGTTCTGTCAGTGTCATAACACCCGCTCCTTCATTCCTCTATTAAAAAGGCTCCCGCTATTTAAGCATGGTCCATAACTGATGGTTTGCTAGGTGAATAATCTGTTTATTCCTATCGAATATAAAAGCACCACTTTATATAGTGGCGCTTCATGAATAGTTGTTGTGGTACTCTCTTAACGAGAACAATAGACGTGGTTCTTAAAGAACCAGACAGCAAGTCCTATTACCACCAACCAAGGTAACAGCTTCAGGGCGAACCCCAGCATCCCGAATAAAAACATCACTAGAAATGCAGCTCCGACAGCAAGAAACACCGTTATGACGGTTACACCAGTAAACAGAAGCATCCCTAAAAAAACCAGCAGGAATATAAATTCAAACATAGTTAGTCTCCTCTCTTTATAGTAAGAAGAGCAGGATTCAGACCAACTTGATGAAATAACTTACCCTTAATTTTCAAACAGATAAAAAAAGGCACTACTCAATCGCAGTGCCTTCTTCTGAATTATGTAGTAAATATCACCATACTATTGGTTATTTTCACACCCCCAGCTCTTTAGGTATTTTAGCCAAGGCAGCTTCTACCACCTCTAGCCCTGCGCCTTTTTTATGAGCATTTTCACTGATATAGCGACGCCACTGACGAGCACCAGGCATGTTCTGGAACAGCCCAAGCATATGTCTCGTAATATGTCCGAGATAAGCACCTTCAGATAGCTCTTTCTCTATATACGGATACATCTCTTCGACTATCTGGCTACGTTTCTTCACGGGTTTATCTACCCCAAAGATTTGCTGATCGACCTCTGCCAGAAGATAAGGATTCTGATATGCCTCTCTACCGACCATCACCCCATCGAGATGCTGAAGATGCACTTTCGCTTCCTCCAGAGTCTTAATACCGCCATTCACTGAGATGTTGAACTCAGGGAAGTCTTTTTTTATCTGGTAAGCTCGAGAATAGTCCAACGGTGGTATTTCCCGGTTTTCTTTTGGACTTAATCCACTCAACCAAGCTTTTCTGGCATGAATAGTAAAATCCTGACATCCACCTCTTTCCGCAACAGTACGGATAAAATCAGTAAGAAACTCATAGGAGTCCTGTTTGTCGATACCAATACGGGTTTTAACGGTAACAGGGATATCAACCACATCTTTCATTGCTTTCACACAATCGGCAACCAGATCAGCCTCAGCCATCAGGCACGCTCCAAACCGACCATTCTGCACTCTGTCTGACGGACAGCCCACGTTCAGGTTGACTTCATCATAACCCCGAACCGCAGCTTCTTTAGCGCAACGCGCAAGCTCCTCTGGGTTTGAGCCACCCAATTGCAAGGAGAGCGGGTGTTCTTCTTCGCTATACGCCAGAAAATCCCCTTTACCATGAATTATCGCACCCGTCGTTATCATCTCTGTATATAGCAAGGTTTCCTGTGTTATCAGACGGTGGAAATAACGACAATGTCTATCCGTCCAATCGAGCATGGGTGCAATGGAAAAGCGGCTAGCGTGGTATTTATCAGATAGCGTCATAGACTGGCCTTGATTAGGTTCTCAATAACAGGGGAGCAGATTCTAACGTAATCTTCACGCTTCCCAAAATGATAGTTTTATACCTGTATTTCCCTGAAATTCCCTCGTAATAACGAAACAGTGAATAAATCCTCTAATCTCTTGATCACATACTCAGTTTTGCCGTACTGTAGAAGCCGGCTCTCTAATCGACTTAATGTAGAGATGTAGTGTATTATTAAGGCAAGTCCAGTTATATAAGGGTGGCTAATTTGGACCAATCATTGCTAGAACAGGCTGAAGTCATTTGCAAATCTCGTGGTGTCAGATTTACTCCGCAAAGAAAACGGGTCTACGAGTTGATATGTGCAAACGAAGGTGCTTCTAGCGCTTATGACCTTTTAGAAAAACTGAAACAGAGTGAACCACAAGCCAAGCCTCCTACCATTTACCGTGCTTTGGACTTTCTCTTAGAGCAAGGATTAATTCACAGGGTTGAATCTGAAAACAGCTTCATATCATGTTGCTCATGTAGCGTTAACAAACACTACTCTCACCTGCTTATTTGTGACCAGTGTGGTAACGTAACAGAACTCCAAGATGATAGTCTGATAGCCTTGTTAGAAAATAATGCTGAAAAACACGGTTTTCGAATAACGAATCATGTTATCGAGACTCATGGCACGTGCCATAAATGCCTTGGTGATATGAAAGTACAAGATAGATAGAGTGTTATGCGCGCTGAATTTGTAAATCCGTTTTTAGCCTCACTAATGAATGTGCTAAAAACTATGGCTTCCCTTGAGTTGAAGCCTCAGAAACCCCGGGTAAAGAAAGATGAAATCGCCAGGGGTGATGTCTCAGGTCTGATAGGTATGGTTGGCCCCAAAACCAGAGGGTCAATGTCGATCACTTTTGATGAATCTCTGGCTTTGGAGATCATGCAGAATATGCTGGGTGAAAGGCCTAACGGACTGAATGAAGAAGTCACAGATATGGTGGGTGAAATCACTAATATGGTAACCGGCGGTGCGAAGCGTATTCTGTCCGACAGTGGCTTTGAATTCGATATGGCGACGCCAGTCGTGGTATCAGGTAAGGGGCACACTATCCGCCATAAATGTGAAGGTGCGATTATTATTATGCCTTTCACATCCGAATGGGGTAACGCTTTTATCGAAATCTGTTTCGAATAAGAAAAACCTGAATATCACTGAAAGATAAGAAGCCGATACGATTTATCGGCTTTTTTGTACCAGTAGGCCTAAAAAAAGCTGACACTCTACGTGCCAGCTTTTTATATTAACTCTTAATCAGAATAAGACGATTAAGCGCGAAGTGATTTAAACGCGTTGATCAGACCATTGGTTGAACTGTCGTGAGAATCAACTGGTGATTCGTCAGCAAGCTCTGGCAGGATCTGATTTGCAAGCTGTTTACCCAGCTCTACACCCCACTGGTCAAATGTGAAGATGTTCCAAATCACGCCCTGAACGAAGATCTTGTGCTCGTACATCGCAATCAGGTTACCCAGAGAACGTGGGGTAATTTGCTTAACAAGAATTGAGTTCGTTGGACGGTTACCTTCGAATACTTTGAAAGGAACCAGATCTTTCACTTCTTCAGCAGATTTACCCGCAGCAGCGAATTCAGCTTCAACTTGTTCTTTTGTCTTACCAAATGCCAGCGCTTCTGTCTGAGCAAAGAAGTTAGACATCAGTTTCTGGTGGTGATCACCTGTTGGGTTGTGGCTGACTGCCGGAGCAATAAAGTCACAAGGGATCAGTTTCGTTCCCTGGTGGATCAACTGATAGAACGCGTGCTGACCGTTAGTACCTGGTTCACCCCAGATAATTGGACCAGTCTGATAATCAACAGGGTTACCGTTACGGTCAACAAACTTACCGTTAGATTCCATGTTGCCTTGCTGGAAGTACGCAGCAAAACGATGCATGTATTGATCGTATGGCAGGATAGTTTCTGATTCTGCACCGTGGAAGTTGTTGTACCAGATACCGATCATAGCCAGGATTACCGGCAGGTTCTGTTCAAATGGAGTGTCAGCAAAGTGGTTATCCATTTCATGAGCACCGGTCAGCAGCTCAACGTAGTTGTCGAAGCCCACACCCAGAGCAATAGACATACCGATAGCAGACCACAGAGAGTAACGGCCACCGACCCAGTCCCAGAATTCGAACATGTTCTCAGTGTCGATACCGAACTCAGATACCGCTTTACCGTTAGTCGACAGCGCAGCAAAGTGTTTTGCTACATGCGCTTCATCACTGGCAGACGCCAGGAACCAGTCTCGGGCTGTGTGCGCGTTGGTCATGGTTTCCTGAGTCGTGAAGGTTTTTGAAGCCACCAGGAACAGAGTCGTTTCCGGATCGACTTTTTTCAGTGTTTCAGCGATGTGCGTACCATCAACGTTAGACACGAAGTGCAGGCTCAGGTGATTTTTATACGGAGCCAGAGCTTCTGTCGCCATATAAGGCCCCAGATCTGAACCGCCGATACCGATGTTCACAACATCCGTAATTGCTTTACCTGTGTAACCTTTCCAGTCACCAGAAATAACACGTTCAGTAAATGCCTTAATTTTTTCCAGAACCGCATTAACGGCAGGCATTACGTCTTCGCCATCAACCATTACCGGCTTGTTACTGCGGTTACGCAGAGCGGTATGTAGAACGGCACGGCCTTCTGTCTGGTTGATTTTTTCGCCAGAGAACATGGCATCAATCGCCGCTTTCAGTTCAGTCTCTTCTGCCAGAGCGAACAGTTTTTCCATTGTTTCCTGGTTGACCAGGTTCTTAGAGTAGTCAACCAGAATGTCTGACCCGAACTTTGCTGAGAAATGTTCAAAACGTTCTGCATCCTGGGCAAAAAGCGTTTTCAGATCCATATCTTTAGCTGTTTCAAAATGAGCAGTCAGTGCTTTCCAAGCTTGTGTTTGCGTTGGATTGATATTTTTCAACATGGTGTATATCCCGATGTTACAGTAGGTTTTATTCAGTCATCCACAGGGACATTCCCGTGATGCTGAATCCCCGTTTAGCAAAAAGAAAGTTGTATCATTTTCGGCCTCCCGACTAAAGCCGAAAAGCCGTAAAGTTGTTATTAATTTTCAGCGTGAGATTATGGCGCAACTTATATCTGCTATTCTTGAGATAGGTCACGTAACCCCCGATCTTAGGCTATCGTTGAAAAACCTTAATAGTAAAATACCGTTATGCCAAGTTTATCCGGAATTTTTCTCTATGTGGACCCAAAAGACGCTGCATCTTGCCCCTAAACGAAGGGGATTCCATCTGATCACTGATGAAATTGAACAACAACTCAGTGAAATTCATTCACTTTCTGTCGGCATTGTGCATCTGTTTATTCAGCATACTTCTGCAAGTCTGACACTGAATGAAAATGCCGATCCCACAGTCAGAACCGATATGGAAAGCCATTTCAACCAGTTTGTCCCTGAACGGGCCCGTTATTACCGTCATACCTATGAAGGTGATGATGACATGCCTGCACATATCAAATCTTCCATACTCAGTGCTTCCGTTTCCATCCCGATCAGCAATGGCAGACTGGCTCTCGGCACCTGGCAGGGGATCTATTTGGGTGAGCACCGCAACCACGGCGGCTCAAGGCGAATTATCGCGACAGTAAACGGTGAGTAAAATCAGATAAAATAAAGGCCTGAGTCGTTCAGTTACTCAGGCCTCAGGCAAGTACTTATTCGTCATCAAACGCCGGGCCGGCGTAGTTATCGAAACGGGAAAAATGCCCCTGGAAGGTCAGACGAACGGAACCGATCGGGCCATTACGCTGTTTACCGATAATAATCTCAGCAATCCCCTTGTAGCTGCTGTCAGGGTTGTACACCTCATCACGATAAATAAACATAATCAGGTCGGCATCCTGCTCAATGGAGCCGGATTCACGCAAATCCGAGTTTACCGGGCGCTTGTCGGCACGTTGTTCAAGGGAACGGTTGAGCTGCGACAGCGCCACCACCGGCACATTAAGCTCTTTTGCCAGTGCTTTAAGCGAGCGGGAAATCTCTGCAATTTCCAGTGTACGATTGTCGGTCAGAGACGGTACACGCATCAACTGAAGGTAGTCGACCATGATCATACTGAGGCCACCATACTCGCGGGCCACACGGCGGGCACGGGAGCGGACCTCTGTCGGCGTCAGACCGGAACTGTCGTCAATAAACATGTTTTTCTTCTCCATCAGGATCCCCATGGTAGAAGAAATACGTGCCCAGTCCTCATCATCCAGCTGCCCGGTACGGATCTTGGTCTGATCCACGCGAGACAACGATGCCAGCATACGCATCATCAGCTGTTCGGCGGGCATCTCCAGAGAGAAAATCAGTACCGGTTTGTCCTGTTGCATGGCTGCGTTTTCGCACAGGTTCATGGCAAATGTGGTCTTACCCATAGAAGGACGAGCCGCCACAATGACCAGATCCGAGCCCTGCAGACCGGCGGTTTTCTTGTTCAGATCAGTAAATCCGGTATCCACTCCAGTCACACCATCCTGAGGCGTTTTGTACAACAGCTCGATACGCTCAAGGGTTCTTTCCAGAATATTATCGACATGCTGAGGACCTTCATTCTCACTGGTGCGCTCTTCTGCAATAGCGAAAACTTTACTCTCAGCCAGATCGAGCAGGTCTTCAGAGCTGCGCCCCTGAGGATCATATCCCGCATCGGCGATTTCATTGGCGACACCAATCAGGTTACGCACCAGAGCACGCTCTGCAACGATATCCGCATAGGCATTGATGTTGGCGGCACTTGGTGTGTTCTTCGCTAAATCGGCCAGGTAGGCAAACCCACCAACGTCTTCCAGTTGCTCTCGCTGTTCAAGGTATTCTGATATAGTAATCAGGTCGAGCGGTTTGCTCTCTTCCAGAATACTTTTGATGCCATCAAAGATAAAACGGTGTGGACGACTATAAAAATCTTTTGTAACCACTCTTTCCGCAACCGTATCCCAGCGTTCATTGTCCAGCAGTAATCCCCCCAGAACAGACTGCTCTGCTTCTAAGGAATGCGGGGGAACTTTTATTGCGTCAACCTGAGAATCGTTCGGTTTTTTGTTTCGGAAATCAGCCATGGTAACACTCAACCTCTATTTGTGACGGTCTATTATAACGGCTATCACTGCATTGTAATGTACAAAAGTATCCTTTCGGATAGATGTCGATTTTCTTGCATAAAAAAACACCGACACAAGGCCGGTGTTTTTAATCATTTTAATACTGAGATTACTCAGCAGCAACAACCTGTAGGTTAACTGTTGCAAATACTTCAGAGTGAAGTTGAACGTTGATTTCGAACTCACCAGTAGTACGTAGAGCACCTTCTGGAAGACGAACTTCGCTTTTAGCAACTTCAACACCAGCAGCAGTGATAGCATCAGCGATATCGCGAGTACCGATAGAGCCGAACAGTTTGCCTTCATCACCAGCTTTAGAAGCAATAACAACTGCTTCAAGTGCGTTAACTTTCTCAGCGCGAGCTTCAGCAGCAGTCAGTTGCTCAGCAACTTTTGCTTCTAGTTCAGCACGACGAGCTTCGAACATTTCAAGGTTAGCTTTAGTAGCCATAACCGCTTTACCCTGAGGGATAAGGAAGTTACGAGCGTAACCTGATTTAACGTTAGCTGTATCGCCAAGACCACCTAGGTTACCGATTTTATCAAGTAGAATAACTTGCATTGTTTAATCCTCTTTCTTAATAAAAAGAACCGATTACTGATGCTTATCAGTGTACGGCAGTAGGGCTAGGTAGCGAGCACGCTTGATAGCGCGAGCTAGCTGACGCTGATACTTAGCGCTTGTACCAGTGATACGGCTAGGTACGATTTTACCAGCTTCAGTGATGTAGTTTTTCAGAGTTGCTACGTCTTTGTAGTCAATCTCTTGTACGCCTTCTGCAGTGAAACGGCAGAATTTACGACGACGGAAGAAACGAGCCATGGGCTATCTCCTGATCTTAAATTTGAGTAATGTTGTCGGCATGTAACACTAATTTACCTACGCCATTCCGGCCGGTCTGATAAGCGACAAAACCGCTTACTTTAATGTTGCTGCCTTGTACTAAATCTTGAGTTAATGTTTGTGACCTTTGCCCGCTGACGACTACCGGCATACGACAATAAACTTGTCTGGGTAAATCAGCTTCAATGATGGTAGAGCGGTGTTCCAGCCAGAACCGGCAATGCTCTATCCCCACAGGGCTTTTACTTCGAATAGGAGGTTTAGCAACAGAGCCGCTTAACTCCATCCGATTGGTCATACAATCAATTACTCAGCAGAAGCTGGTTTAGCTTCTTCACGTTTAGCTGCACGCTCGTTACGCTCTTCTTTCTGCTTAAGCATGATAGAAGGCTCAGTTACAGCTGCTTTAGTACGCATAACCATGTTACGCAGAACTGCATCGTTGAAACGGAAAGCAGTTTCTAGTTCATCAACTACAGCTTGGTCAGCTTCCACGTTCATCAGAACGTAGTGAGCTTTGTGAAGCTTGTTGATTGGGTAAGCCAGTTGACGACGACCCCAGTCTTCCAGACGGTGTACAGTACCGCCAGCTTCAGTGATAGAACCAGTGTAACGCTCGATCATGCCAGCAACTTGCTCGCTTTGATCAGGGTGCACCATGAATACGATTTCATAATGACGCATTTGGTTGCTCCTTACGGATTATTCAGCTTCCACAATTGGCCCGGTCATCCAGAGGAAGCAAGGAACTAATAAAAAGTGACCGAGAATTAAGGACGGGGAATTGTATAGAAAGAGAGCGGTAAGGGCAAGGGGTATTTTAAAGAGACTAGAAAGATTACAGAGCGCTTCGCTTGAGAATACAGAGGGAAAAAATTTCCATCTCTGTATTCTGTCAGGGAGCCTGCGACCGCTCTGTAATCTATCCTGTATAGTTTCTCGTTTCTAGCCGCGCAGCGGTATAGTTTCTATTTAAAGGCTTCGCTGCCTTACCGCTTCAAACAGGCAAATGCCGGTTGCAACCGACACGTTCAGGCTTGATACACTGCCCGCCATCGGGATTTTAATCAGATCATCGCAGGTTTCACGGGTCAGACGGCGCATACCATCACCTTCAGCCCCCATCACAATCGCCAGCGGACCGTTCAGCTTGCTCTGATAAATATCATGAGTAGCTTCACCTGCCGTACCGACAAACCAGATGCCCTGCTCCTGCAATGCCCGCATGGTACGCGCAAGATTCGTCACCCTAACCAGAGGAACTGTTTCAGCCGCGCCACAAGCCACTTTGCTCACTGTCGCGGTCATCGGGGCTGACTTATCTTTCGGTACAATTACCGCCGCTACACCAGCCGCATCGGCATTCCGCAGGCAGGCTCCTAAATTGTGCGGATCCGTCACGCCATCCAGAACCAGCAGCAAAGGCTGTTCATGCTGAGCCAGTATCTGGTCCAGATCGTTCTCATTCAGGGCCTTAGCCGGTTTTACCCGGGCAATAATCCCCTGGTGGTTGGCACCTTTGGCTTTGTCATCCAGAGCCTTTCGGCCCATTTGCTGGATAGAAATACCAAACTGCTGCAATTGATTCAGTACCGGCATCAGACGATCATCCTGACGCCCCTTCAGTACAAAGGCTTCAATAAATCGTGCCGGATCTTTTTCCAGCACCGCTTTCACGGCATGTATACCGTAGATAAATTCGTTACTCATGATTCACTCTGAAACTATTTGTTTTTACTCTTACCACGCGCTTTGTTCGCCTTCGTTCTAGACTTTTTCTTCCGCGCTTTCTCTGCTTTGCTTTTCGTGTGGGCCGGGTTCTTTTTATCTGAATTATCCTTAGAACCATCCGGACGCTTTGTCGGCTCGAACATCGGCTTAGCTTTTCCACCTGCCCTTTTCGCTTTTACCGCCGCTTTCTTTTGAGACACAGCTTTTTTCTCTGCCTGAGCAGCCCGCTTTTTCGCTGTTTTTCCTTTGCCGCGTAGCTTACGACTTGTTTCCACTAATTCAAAGTCAATTTGCCGGTCATCCAGATTCACTGACAACACTTTGACTTTTACGACATCGCCAAGGCGGTAAATCTGACCGGAACTTTCACCAAGCAACCGGGCACCGGCCGGGTCAAAATGATAATAATCATTCGCCAGCGTAGAAATGTGGACGAGGCCGTCAATGTGCAGCTCAGACAGGCGGACAAAGAAGCCAAAGCCGGTGACATTCGCAATCACGCCTTCCATCTCTTCACCCACATGATCCTGCATATATTCGCATTTCAGCCAGTCCGCGACTTCACGTGTCGCATCATCAGCCCGGCGTTCCGTCATTGAACACTGCTCACCGTAGAAGTCCATATCATCGAAGGAATAATGGTAGCCCCCTGTTGGCGTCCAGCGATCCCGGTTTTTGCCTTCATGTTTGGCGATCAGGTATTTAAGCGCCCGATGCAGCAATAAGTCCGGATAACGGCGGATAGGCGATGTAAAGTGAGCATAACGCTTCAGAGCCAGACCAAAGTGCCCGGCATTATCAGCGTTATACACCGCCTGCTTCATGGAGCGAAGCAGCATGGTCTGAATCAGCTCTTTATCCGGCCTTTCCCCTATCGCATGCATTAATTTAGCGTAATCGAGCGGCGACGGCTCCAGACCTCCAGACAGCTCCAGCCCCAGCTCTCCCAGAAAGTCGCGGAATCCGGTCAGGCGCTCCTCTCCCGGAGTTTCATGGATTCGGAACAAGGCCGGCTCTTTCAGTTTTTCCACCAGAGAGGCAGAGGCAATATTGGCCAGAATCATACACTCTTCGATGATTTTATGGGCGTCATTGCGAATCACCGGCTCAATTCGATCAATCTTACGCTCCGCGTTAAAGATAAATTTGGTCTCTACCGTTTCGAATTCAATAGCCCCACGATTATCACGGGCCCGCTTGAGCACCTTATACATCTGGTGCAGCTCTTCCAGATGCGGAACCAGAGAGTCATATCGTTCCCTGAGTTCGCTATCCCCTTCAAGAATGCTGTTTACCTTGGTATACGTCAGACGGGCGTGCGAGTTCATCACCGCTTCATAATGTTTGTAGCCGGAGAGTTTACCTGTCGCAGAGACGGTCATTTCGCATACCATGCACAACCTGTCGACCTGAGGATTCAGAGAACAGAGCCCATTGGACAGCACTTCGGGCAACATAGGGACAACCTGCGAAGGGAAGTACACAGAGTTCCCCCGGTTTATCGCTTCCTTATCCAGCGCCGAATCTGGTCGGACATAATAACTGACATCCGCAATTGCGACCCACAGACGCCAGCCGCCGCTTGGCTTGGCTTCACAATAGACGGCATCATCGAAGTCACGGGCATCTTCACCGTCAATGGTCACCAGCGGCAACTCACGCAGATCGACCCGTCCTGCCTTAGCCTCTTCCGGCACTTCTTCTCCCAGCCCGGAGATTTGTTGTTCTACCGCTTCAGGCCATTCATGCGGAATATCATGGGTACGGATAGCGATCTGCGTTTCCATTCCCGGAGCCAGATTTTCCCCTAACACTTCAACGACTTTACCGGCCATACCCCGGGAACGGGTAGCTCGATCCGTTATCTCGGCAACGACTACATTCCCCATGCGGGCTCCCATACGTTCGTCGTTCGGGATCAGAATATCGTGAGTGATACGGGAATCATCAGCCACCACATAGGCATAGCCATATTCCAGAAACAGGCGACCCACGATCTGTGACTTCCGTTCTTCCAGAACCCGGACCAGACGCCCTTCCTTACGTCCGCGTTTATCCTCTCCAAAAGGCTGAACCAGAACGTAATCACCATGAATAATGGTACGCATCTGATGATGAGGAAGCAGAAGATCATTGTCTTTGTTCACGCTACCGTCTGGCCTTACCCAGCCATGCCCGTCTTTATGGCCTATTACGTATCCTTTGACCATCTCCAGCTTGTCCGGCAACGCATAGCACTGGCGTCGGGTAAAGACCAGCTGACCATCTCTCTCCATTGCCCGGAGACGGCGACGTAACCCTTCATACTGCTCTTCCCCGGATAATTCCAGAGCCTCGAACAGGTCATTACGGTTCATTGGCACATTCGCTTTGGTCAGAAACTCGAGAATAAACTCCCTGCTGGGTACCGGGTTCTCGTATTTTTCGGATTCTCGCTTGGCAAAGGGGTCTTGATTCGTCTGTTCAGACATAGATAAACCTGCTTAAAGAAGGGGTGATACTGTAAGTATATAGAACTGCATCGAAAATAAATAACGAAAACTAAAAATATAAACGCCCCGCATTAGCGAGGCGTACAGGTATAAAACGGATACGGCTTACTGGATTACCAGAACACATCTCTCCGTTTGGCTCTGGCAATAATATTCTGCGGCATTCTCTGTTCCAGCCCGGAACGTAATATGGTGATGCGTTTATGCGTACGTTGATCTGCCGTGACTGAGTTATACAGCCAGCGGTAAGCATCTTCATAATCCAGCGGGCTACCGTAATCACGCAGCAAGAGTTCAGCTAAATGGATACGAGCATTCAGGTTCCCCATGGAAGCCGCCTCACGAAGATAGGGGATCGCACGCTCTTTATCCTGTTGCACCAATGTCCCCCGGGAATAGTAACGCCCCAGTTGCTCCAGCGCCGATGCCAGCCCCTGATGAGCCGCATTTTCCATATAGTAGAGGCCAAGTTCGACATCCTGGTCCACGCATACGCCCCACGCAAGCATGTCACCGTATAAAAACTCATAAGCAGGCAAGTTAATACGCGTTGCCCGGGCAACGATATCTTCCACCAATTGACACTTATCAGCCTTCACTCTTTCCAGATGTTTATTTTGATCGATCAGATTTATCAGCTCAGCTTCGGTGTATATTGGTACAGGCTCACCCACATCGGGCAACTCAGCACGAGCGAAAGACGAACCCAGTAACAATGCCATCGAAGCGGCTACAGCTTTCAGCTTCATACCCGCTCTCTTTTTTCATACCGTGCTTTGGTTATCGGCAACTATTGTCTCTACTTTAGACAAAAAATAATCAGCATGAGGCAATATTTTGCCACACCGGTCCCAAAAGATCCTATGGGATCCTTTGTGACGGATACAAAAAAACCGGCATCAAAGCCGGTTTTTCTTAGATTCTATTGAGTTAAAGGCATTACGCTTTGTTAAACGGATGTACCTTAATAATAGTTTCGTTGCGGTCAGGGCCGGTTGAAATAATATCAATCGGAACACCAGTCAGCTCTTCGATACGTTTAATGTAATCCAGTGCCGCTTGTGGCAGATCATCCAGTGATTTTACACCGAACGTATTTTCAGACCAGCCAGGCATGGTTTCATAAACCGGTGTCACACCTTCGTAGGCATCAGAAGCCATTGGAGACACTTCCAGCACGCTGCCATCTTCCATTTTATAGCCAGTACAGATTTTCAGCTCTTCCAATCCGTCCAGTACGTCCAGCTTAGTCAGACAGAAACCTGTTACTGAGTTGATTTGAATAGCACGACGCATCGCAACAGCATCAAACCAGCCACAACGACGCTTACGTCCGGTAGTGGCACCAAATTCCTGACCTTTAACGCCAAGGTGGTTACCAATTTCGTCATCAAGCTCAGTAGGGAAAGGACCGGCACCAACACGGGTACAGTACGCTTTCGCAATACCCAGAATATAGCCAAGGTAGCGAGGACCAAAGCCAGAACCTGCCGCTACACCACCAGCGGTAGTGTTAGAAGAGGTCACGTATGGGTAAGTACCGTGGTCGATGTCCAGAAGAGTGCCCTGAGCACCTTCGAACATGATCTTGTCGCCACGCTTGCGTGCCGCGTCAAGTTCATCTGTAACATCGATAACCATTGAAGTCAGCAGGTCAGCGTAACCCATAGCCTGCTCCAGAACGTCTTCGTAGCTCACTGGCTCTGCTTTATAGAAATGCTGCAGTTGGAAGTTGTGATAATCCATCACTTCTTTCAGCTTTTCTGCGAACGTTTCTTTATCAAACAAGTCACCAACACGAAGACCACGACGAGCGACTTTATCTTCATACGCTGGACCGATACCACGACCAGTCGTACCAATCGCTTTTTTACCACGAGCCGCTTCACGCGCCTGATCCATTGCGATGTGATAAGGAAGAATCAGTGGACAAGCCTCAGAAATGAAAAGACGCTCACGGACCGGAATACCGCGCTCTTCCAGAGGCTTCATTTCATTAATTAGAGCATCCGGTGAAAGAACAACACCATTACCGATAACACATTTGACGTTATCGCGAAGAATACCGGATGGAATCAAGTGAAGAACGGTTTTTTCACCGTCAATGACTAAAGTATGACCTGCATTATGACCGCCCTGATAGCGAACCACATATTTTGCATCTTCCGTTAAAAGGTCAACAATTTTCCCTTTACCTTCGTCACCCCACTGGGTGCCTAGAACGACTACGTTATTTCCCATCTTTCCAAGTCTGATTGCTAGTTAAAAATGGATTCTAGCACCTTAAGAGACGTCTTGCAGTCATTTTTTAAGCATAAAAATGTCATATTTGCTTAACCCCATAAATAATCGGAGAATATCCACAACTTCTTATCCAAAGGAACTCATATGACACATTCGATTTGGCTGGCTCTGGGGCTGGTCTTAATTGCGGAAGGTATCGGGCCGCTTATTGCTCCTGGCGGATGGAGGAAAATGGTCGAACAGCTAAGCCGCCAGCCAGATAATGACTTAAGGCGGATAGGTGGTTGTCTGGTTGTGGCGGGTGCTGTCATCACTTATATGGTGCTTTGAGCTTCGCCGTTTTCTGAGCATGACCAGATAAAGAAAAGGCTCCCCGAAGGGAGCCTCAATATCTGCTGACTAACCGATACAATTACTTATCTAACCGGCCTTTGGCATCTTTCATATATCTAAAGAAATCACTGTTCGGATCCAGCACCAGAATATCACCCTTACTGCTGAATGATTTTTCATACGCTTTCAGAGAACGCAGAAAGCTGAAGAACTCAGGATCCTGATTGTACGCATCAGAATAAATCGCTGCCGCTTGTGCATCCGCTTCACCTCGTGTCACACGAGCCGTTCTGTCTGCTTCTGCAAGAATGGTCGCCACTTCCAGTTCGGCCTGAGCACGGATAATTTCCGCCTGCTCCTGACCCTGAGAACGGTGACGACGAGCAACGGTTTCACGTTCTGCCCGCATACGCTTATAGATAGACTCACTGATTTCATCCGGCAGGTTGATTTTCTTCATTCGGAAATCAACCACATACACACCAAGGTCTTCCATTGCACTGATACGGGTTGTGACCAGTACATTTTCCATGATCTTATCGCGCTCACCGTCGACTTCCAGAGCCTGCTTAACAGCAGCAGTCTCAACGATACTATCCGTATCAGAGGTAACGATATCTTCACGCGGACCAGAAACAATCTGTTTAATCTCACGCGAACCGATTTCTGAACGCAAGACATCAGTAACCTTACGTTCCAGCAGCAGCTGTGCTCTGCCGGTATCACCACCACCAGTGGCTACATAATATTTACCGAAATCCTTAATACGCCATTTTACGTAGGAATCGATGATAACGTCTTTTTTCTCTGCGGTTACGAAACGGTCAGCTCGTCCGTCCATCGTCTGAATTCGGGCATCCAATGCTTTCACCGTATCAAACAGCGGAAGCTTGAAATGCAGTCCCGGTTCATAGACTTTAGACATACCGCTATCGTCTTTCAGTACCCGCGCAAAACGGATGACAAAACCACGCTCGCCTTCAGGGATCACAAACACCGACATTAGAACGACGATTAATGCGACGACAACAACAGGGATCAGTAACTTACGCATTATTAATATCTCCCTTGACGAGTGCTGGTTGAACGAGTTGAAGAGCTATCTTGTGTATTCGTGCGCTGAGAGTCCAGTTCGATTTGATCATACCCTGCACCAGATTTAGCCTGACGTTTGGTTTGAGTCGCACCGGCAGATTGTTCCGCCAGCTTATCGATTGGCAGATACAGCAGATTACCGCTGGATTTAGAATCAATCAGAACCTTAGAAGAGCGGGAATACACTTCTTCCATCGTATCAAGATACAAACGATCACGTGTTACTTCAGGTGCAGCATGGTATTCCGGCAGCAGTTTTTCAAACTGAGCCACCTGACCATGAGCTTCATTAATCGTACGCTCACTGTAACCCTGAGCTTCTTTTTTCAGACGCTCAGCACGACCTGTCGCTTTCGGCAGAATTTCGTTCTTGTACGCTTCCGATTCACGAATATAACGCTCTTCATCCTCTCGGGCAGCAATCGCATCATCAAATGCGTCTTTTACCTGCTCTGGTGGACGGGCATCCTGGAAAGTCACATCAACAACAGTCAGGCCCATATCGTAATTATCGATAATATTATTCAGCTCAACCTGTGTGCTCTGACGGATCACCTGACGACCGCTGGTCAGTGTGCTGTCCATCAAAGAGTCACCGATCACGGCACGCAATGCTGAATCCGTTGCCTGACGTAAACTATCGTCAGCGTTAGTCACACGGAACAGATACTTATAAGGATCCGATACGCGGTACTGCACCACCATCTCAACATTAACGACGTTTTCATCTTTGGTCAGCATCAGGCCACTGGCCTGCAGCTGTTGGATTCGCTGAACGTTAACCGGTGTGACTTCGTCGATAAACCGAGGACGCCAGTTCAGACCTGGTTCCACGGTATGATGATATTTACCCAAACGAAGGACGACCCCTCTTTCCGCTTCTCCAATGGTATAGAAACCGGAGAAAACCCAGACGACAGCCAGTACAACCACAATCAGCCCAAGGCCAATTGCGCTGCCACCACCGCCAAATGAAGGTACCCCACCTTTTTTACCAAATCTTCCACCCAGCTTTTGACTCAGCTTGCTGAACACTTCGTCTAAGTCTGGCGGACCTTGATCTCGGCCACCGCGATTATTGTTATTCCCCCAAGGGTCATTATCGCGACCATTATTGCCGTTGTTATTATTACCAGGCTCATTCCACGCCATTAGAAAGCTCCATCATTAGATATGACGTTATACTGTAGCAGTCCTTTAGTGAACGATAAAGTCACTCAGAACTGCCTCTTCTCTTTTCACAAGTCTAGACCAATCTACTTGTTGCATTCGAATATCGATCAATAAGTTACCATCTTGTTCATATTCTTCAAACTGAATACACCTCATTTCAAAGAATAAACTGCGTAGTCGCCCCTGATACTGAGGAGGAATTCGCAAACGATACTGCACCATCTGGCTGGCTAAACGCTCGGTCAGAGCCTGAAACAGAAGATCCATACCTCGGCCTTCCATTGCAGATACCCAGACAGTTCTTGGTATCCCTTCATCATCCCGCTCAATACGCGGCTGTTGCCCATCAAGATTGTCAATCTTATTCATGACCAGCAGAGAAGGCACCTCATCGGCTTCAATCTCTTCCAGAACAATATTGACGGCTTCGATATTCTCACGAAAACGGTCATCACTGGCATCCACAACATGTAACAAAATGTCAGCTTCCTGAGTTTCTTGCAATGTCGCTTTAAATGCCGCGACCAGATCATGCGGCAGGTGACGAATAAAACCTACGGTATCAGCCAGAATCGTTGGGCCAACATCGTCCAGCTCAAGTTTACGCAGAGTCGGATCCAGGGTGGCAAACAGTTGATCAGCGGCGTATACGCCAGCTTCGGTAATGCGGTTAAACAGTGTGGACTTACCGGCGTTGGTATATCCGACCAGGGAAATAGTCGGTATTTCCGCCCGGTTTCTCGCCCGTCTACCCTGTTCACGTTGTTTTGCAACTTTATCCAGGCGGCGTAAAATCGCCTTTATCCTGTCACGCAAAAGACGGCGGTCGGTCTCCAGCTGGGTTTCACCCGGGCCACGCAGACCAATCCCCCCTTTCTGTCTCTCAAGGTGAGTCCAGCCCCGGATCAAACGAGTGGAAAGGTGGCGAAGCTGTGCCAGCTCAACCTGTAATTTACCTTCGTGGGTACGAGCGCGCTGGGCAAAAATATCCAGTATCAGACCGGTACGGTCCAACACTCGGCACTCACAAAGCTTCTCGAGGTTTCTTTCCTGGGCGGGAGAGAGGGCGTGATTAAAGATCACAATTTCGGCATCCGCGGACTGAACAGCCTGCGCAATTTCTTCGGCCTTACCCTCTCCGACATAGTATTTGGGGTGCGGAGCCTGTCGGCTGCCGGTGATTACCTGCAGCGTATTGACTCCGGCGGAAGAAACCAGCATTTCGAATTCGCTGAGATCCTCCCACTCACCCTCTTGCGTAAAGTTGATATGAACAAGAATAGCCTGCTCACCGGCTTCATAACGGTCAAACAAGCAATCAGCTCCTTATCATTTGAATAATTTTACTGTTGATCTTCAGATTTCTCGTGTGAACGCTCTTGCGGAGCGCGATCATTATTGCTGTGGTGCGATACAGCACGAGCCGGAACCACAGTTGAAATAGCGTGCTTATATACCATTTGGTTAACGGTATTTTTCAGCAGGATCACAAACTGGTCGAAAGACTCAATCTGTCCCTGTAGCTTAATACCATTGACCAGGTAGATGGATACCGGTATACGCTCACGACGGAGTGCGTTTAGAAACGGGTCTTGTAGAGATTGCCCCTTAGCCATTTTTATTTTCCTTAATAGTTTGTAGTTGTAGTAATTTAGCTATTGGTACACTGCAAGTAAGTTGCTGCTTTTGCATCAGAGCTAAATAAATCAAAAAGTATCGTCCACTCCTCAAATGAAGATCACTTTCGATACCATCACGCAAAAACGATCACATTATACACAGCAATATCAATCTGATGCCATACTCTTTGCTTCTGAGTCTAACACTTCAGACACTATTGTGACTGCCTGTTCAATGTTCTCGCTATCTAACCAAGTTAAATTATCCCAGCTGCGTAACCAGGTAATCTGCCGCTTGGCCAATTGACGGGTGGCACAGATACCGCGGAAAACCGCTTCATCCAGCGTGCTGTTCCCGTCCAGATAGTCCCACATCTGCCGGTACCCCACACAACGAATGGAGGGTAAGTCATGATGAAGATCCTTTCGAGCATAGAGTGATTTCACTTCATCTTCAAATCCGGCTTCAATCATTTTATCAAATCTGAGCTCAATTCTCCGGTGAAGCTCTGCTCTATCCTTTGGAGCAATTGCGAACTGCTGAACCCGAAACGGAAGTGTTTCTCCCCGCTTCTGGGTCAGTTCCGTTAACGTTTTACCTGAAATCCGGTAAACTTCCAATGCTCTGGATAACCTTTGAGGGTCATTTGGATGTATTCTTTCAGCCGAGACGGGATCGAGATCTCGTAACTGCTGATGCAAATGAGCCCAGCCTAAGCTTTTCGCTTCCTCTTCAATCTGTCGGCGCACCTCAGGATCTGCCGCAGGAAGTGGCGATAACCCTTCTAATAGAGCCTTGAAATACAACATAGTTCCGCCGACAAGCAGAGGAATTTTACCTTCTGCAACAATCGAGTTCATTTCATTTAAGGCATCGCGTCTGAAATCAGCGGCAGAATAGGCCTCTTTCGGGTCCAGAATGTCAATCAGCCGATGAGGGGCTTGTTTCTGCTCCTCCTGGTCCGGCTTAGCCGTCCCGATATCCATTCCCCGGTAAATCAGCGCAGAATCGACGCTGATGATTTCCACCGGATACTTGTTCCGGAGACGGATGGCTAAGTCCGTTTTACCCGATGCAGTCGGCCCCATCAGAAACAGGGCGAGCGGTAATGGTTTATTCATGGTTCAACTTCGCTATCGTGGCAGAAAAGTCTACAGTCCGGACAAAAAGACGGTCGTTAAGCGGCAGTTGCTGCTGCCAGAGCTGTTCCAGTTCTGAAACAATCTGAATACCTTCCGATAAAGTGTAGCTGCTTTTTGTCTTCAGTAACTCACCAGCCAGCCACTGAGTCACATCTCTGGCCGTTTTCTGCCGATTCTCAGAATCAAAAGCGAGATAAGATAACAGATCCGGAATTAATTGTTGCAGATTTTGTTGCCTGAGTGGCTGAGGAACCGCCATGACCATCAACGAGTCACTTCCTTTGCTCTTTAGGTGAATAGCAAACTGTTTCAACAGAGCCTCATTCACTTGCATCGCTTCCAATAACTGACTGTCCAGCTTCATGGATAATGGAACCAGCAGTGGCTGTGGTACCAGAGCAGACTGATCAGTCATCATCTGTCCAACCAAGCGGTACCATTCAGCCCTGACTATTGAGAGCAGTACCGGTCCGGCATCGGATAATATAAGCAAATAACAGTCATCCACAATGGCAACGGCTTTGCCCAGTTGCTCAGGTAGTTTCTCTGAATCCGCAGGTTGACCGGCCGACATAGGCTGATAAGTAGCAGACGGCTCATCCGCTGAAGCAACAGGCTTCGATGAAAGCGGGGCCGGAGTTTCCGTCCGTAATAGTTCCTGGTACGCTTTCACCTCTCGTTGAGAGGGTGCTGAAGTCCTGGCGTTCTGCTCTGATGCCTTTTGCTCTCTACGCTGACGCCCATCAGAATGGCTCCATTCTCCACCACTTTTACGTGGGTAGTCCGGTGTCCGGGCGACCGCTTCCATTACCTGCTCCGGAACAGACCGGGTGACCGGATAAGGTTTTGATTCTCTTGTCATTGCCGACTTTTCCAGGGCATCTGTTTCTGGAATATCAGTCTCAGAAGAAACAGGGGCCTGCGGCTTCACTTCAGTCTGGTAAGCCGACTCAGCAGTCTCCGGCACATCAATATAAGCACTCTGTGCCAGAGCACCAGCCAGTGCCTGATAAATAAAATCATGCACCAGACGAGCCTGATGAAAACGGACTTCGTGTTTGGCCGGATGGACATTCACATCCACTTGGTGCGGATCGATCTCAATAAAAAGCACATACGCAGCAAACTGCTCAGGCCTTAAGCTGGTTTCATAACTCTGCCGAATGGCGTGGTTGATCAGCTTATCCCGCATCATTCGGCCATTCACGTAGCAGTACTGTAAATCACTCTGCTGGCGAGCGCCTTCCGGAGTTGTAATCCAGCCGTGCAGTTTTAAGTCATTGTGCTCAAGCTCTATCTTCAGCATATGGCGGACAAATGCCGCTCCACACACCGAAACCAGTCTCTTTTCTGCCTGAGTCTCGTTTTTAGCAGCCCGGTACTGACGCACCATTTTGCCGTTATGGCGCAGATTCATTGTCACATCAAAACTGCTCAGGGCAATACGCTTCAATAGCTCATCGATATGGGTAAACTCGGTTTTTTCTGTGCGAAGAAACTTTCGCCTTGCCGGCGTATTAAAGAAGAGATCCACGACTTCAACCGATGTCCCTACCGGATGAGCTGCAGGCTGAAGCTGAACCGCCATATCCCGGCCTTCACTGTAAGCAGACCATGCCTGTTCCTGAGCCGCAGGACGTGACGTCATCGTCAGTCTGGAAACAGAGCTAATACTGGCCAGAGCCTCCCCACGGAAACCTAAGCTCATAATCGCTTCCAGATCATCCAGCGAGTGGATTTTTGATGTCGCATGGCGGCTAAGGGCCAGTTCCAGCTCTTCTTTGACGATGCCTTTACCGTTATCCCGGACACGGATCAGCTTGCTTCCCCCTTTTTCTATATCAATATCGATACGGGAAGCACCGGAATCAAGGCTGTTTTCAACCAGCTCTTTTACGACCGAAGCGGGCCTTTCTACCACTTCACCAGCAGCAATCTGGTTTGCCAGCCGGGCTGGCAGGATTTTTATCGTCATTATTTATTCGGGATAATTAGGTACTGACCGATGGCTAGCTGATCAGAATGAAGTTTATTGACCTGACGGATACTATCAACGGAAACACCATACTGGTGAGCAATCTTCGTCAAAAATTCACCCCGTTTTACAATGTGTTTACGAATCGGTCTATCCTTCAGTTTTACCGTGATCCTGAGTTTCTGTCCGACCCATAATGTATCGGATTTCAGGCTATTCTGCTGTCTGATACTAGCAACCGATACTTTGTATTTCCCTGCTATCTGCCCCAGATACTCTCCGCGCTGAACCTTGTGGGTAATTATTTCGGTTTCCACCGGGTTTTTAACCTTAGCAAGAACAATAGGCTTTCCACCCGGAATCATCAATACCTGACCAATCGCAAGACTGGTACTTTTCAGACTATTTGCTTTAGTCAAAGCCGACGTACTAACCCCGTATTTCTGAGCAATAATCGACAGTGACTCACCCCGGGCTACCGTATGCTTACTCGCCGCTTTACGCTGTGCAAAGAGAGTACCTTCCGGCGCATTGTCTTCAAAATAGGTTACGATGGCTTTTGCTAACGCCCTGGCCAGTTTATCCTGATGTGAGCGTTGGGTAAGCAAGCGTTCTTCCGTCGGATTAGAAATAAACCCGGTTTCCACCAGCACAGAAGGTATATCCGGTGACTTCAGCACCGCAAGGCTGGCATGTACGGGTTTTTCCTTATGCAGGCGGGTCACTTTGCCCATTTCACGCAAAATATTTTGCGCCACTTTAAAGCCTTCTTTCTGTGAATGACTGAATTGCAGGTCGAGTAAGGTCTGGCTGATATTTTTGTCATTGTTATTTTTTGCCAGCACCTCACCGGCACCGCCAAGTAACTCAGACTGCTCTTCATGCTTTTCTACCCAACGGGCAATCTCTGAGTTTGCCCGGCGGGTATTCAGGACGAAGACAGACCCTCCGCGAGGTTCGGGAGAACGGAAACTATCAGCGTGCACAGAAACCAGCATATGAGCCTTATTCTTACGAGCTATTGAAGAACGTTTATTCAGATTGACATAATAATCCCCGGTTCGGGTCATCACCGCTTTAACACCAGGAACCCGGTTTAGCTGGGCGGCTATCTTACGGGAAATGGCAAGTGTCACCGTCTTCTCATAATGACGCTTGGGACCAATTGAGCCAGGGTCTTCCCCACCATGTCCGGCATCAATAGCGATAACAATATCCGCATTTCCGGCCAACTGAGACGCATCCCGGCTAACCGACGGGGTATTGTCAGGTTCGGACACCAAATCGGGTACCGGATTATGCGGTAGATCAACCACCAGACGATGTCCGTACTGTCCACCCGGAGTCGGTTTTAACTTAAAAATATTCGGGGTAACTTTGGTCTTCATTTCAAAGACCAGCCGGTAAGTGCCTTTTTCCGGAGGGGAGCTCTTACGGATTTTGGTCAGAACCTTACTGTCTGAAACCTTGATAGGTAACTTTGTCTTTAATGCCGTCTGCTTCAGATCAACCACCAGACGGTTAGGGCTGGATAGAGTGAAGTAACTGAATGTCGCCTCAGAGTGGAGATCGATAACCACCCGAGTATCATCCGGAGATGGCCACACACGGACGCTTTCCAGCGTATTGGCATACGCAGGAAAAGCGAGCATGATAAACAAACTGACTACGAGCAGACTCAGAGCCCGGACTTGCTTAAAAATCAATTACAACTCCAATCGTTCAAGCAAAGAACATCCATACGGGTTATTCGCAATAAGTCGAGCAATTCTCTGCTCACCGTTATAACGCATTTCGATATCCAAATCAGCTTCCGGTAGCAAACCAAAACCTTTCTCGGGCCACTCAACCAGACAAAGCGCGTCAGAGGTAAAATAATCCCGGATGCCCATAAACTCCAGTTCTTCCGGATCGGCCAGCCGATACAGATCAAAATGATATACCTGCCAGTCTGCCAGTTTATACGGTTCAACTAAAGTATAAGTGGGACTCTTCACATTCCCCTGATGCCCTAAGGCACGGACAAAGCCACGGCTAAACGTCGTTTTTCCGGCACCTAAGTCACCATGCAGATAGATGGTGGTTTGCTGAGAGCATAAATGGGCCAATTTTGTGCCCATCGCTACAGTTGCCTGTTCATCTGCCAGGGTCAGTTCTTTCGTACTCATTGAATGCATAAATCTAAATACCAGCTATCGACTATATAAAAACCAAAAGACTTCGAATAGTAAACCCTGTTGGTTTTGAGAGACAAGACTTCATCTGTTAAAATTTCCCCCTTCCGGCCAACTATTCCCTGACATTTTATGAATTATCAGTCTCTGGCAGAGCAGATCAAACTCTGGGGTAACCAGCTTGGATTCCAGCAGGTAGGGATCTGCGATATCGACCTATCCCTTCATGAACCCGAACTACAGCGCTGGCTGGACGCCGGTTACCACGGAGAGATGGACTGGATGGCCCGCCACGGCATGATGCGAGCCCGCCCTGAAGAATTACTTCCCGGAACCATGAGAGTCATCAGCGTCCGGATGAATTACCTTCCTCCGGATGCCCATTTTGCCACGAACCTGAAAGATCCCTCTCAGGCTTATATCAGCCGTTATGCACTTGGACGCGATTATCATAAATTAGTTCGCAACCAGCTTAAAAAGCTGGGGCAGAAAATCGAACAGGAAGTCGAAAAGCTTGGCTATCGGCCATTTGTTGATTCAGCACCTATACTCGAGCGCCCTCTGGCAGAAAAAGCAGGCCTTGGCTGGACCGGTAAACATTCTCTGATTATAAACCGAGACGCCGGATCCTGGTTCTTTTTAGGTGAATTACTGGTGGATCTCCCACTACCTGTCGATACACCGGCAAGCAATGAATGTGGAAAATGCCAAGCCTGCATCACTTCATGCCCGACAGGTGCAATTGTTGCGGATGGCGTGGTGGATGCCAGAAAATGTATCTCCTATCTGACGATTGAATACGATGGCATCATTCCGGAAGAATTCCGATCAGCCATAGGTAACCGTATTTATGGCTGCGATGACTGTCAGTTAGTGTGTCCCTGGAACCGTTTTTCTGAAATAACTCAGAATTCCGACTTCCACAGAAGACAAACGCTGGAGGATATGGACCTTGCCACTCTGTTTTTGTGGAGTGAGGAAGAATTTTTAAAAAAAATGGAAGGCTCTCCTATCCGGCGTATTGGACACATCCAGTGGCTACGTAATATTGCCATTGCGATGGGAAATGCTCCTTTCTCTGAAAGAATTCTGACCGCCTTAGCCAGCAGAAAAGGGATGAGCACTATGCTGAACGACCATATTTTGTGGGCAGAACAGCAGCAAAAAGCGCATCAGAAAAGAAATCGTAAAACTGAAAGGTTAATCCGAATTGTTGAAAAAGGCTTACCCCGGGATGCCTGAGTGTTCAACAGACATTCAGCCCGATAGACTCACACTTTCAGTGAGCAATGTTTGATATCACTCTCAAAACTGGAAGTGTGGAAAAAAATTACAACATCCCTCAACAATGAGAACAAACACAAAGTTAAACACAGAGCATTGACATGATAAAGATCAAGGAATTTTGACTTAAGGATCTTATCTTTCTTCTTGTTCAAATGAAAAATAAATACATTTACCTTTAAAAACAATAAGATAAGTAAATGTATGTCATTTATTAAAACCTTTGTTTTCAAAATGATCTTTTGTGCACACCTCAGACAAGCGTCTGATTTTTATTTATCAACCAACTTATCCACAGAACATGATATGTGGATAACTCTGTTAATTAAATTAATTCAAATACGCAAAAAAAGCCGCTGCTCATAGTTCTGAACAGTGGAAAAGTAACGCTGAATCACAGCTGAGATTGAGTTGTTACAAAATAGACTTCACTCGATCCTGAGTATTGAAGAGTATTTTTTTGGGGCTAATGCCTCACGGCATTAATAAAGAGCGGTGGCTATAAAGCCAGTTCACCGTTAAAAACGGTTACTGCATATTTTGAAAGAATCTGAAGCAACACATGAAATTCCCTTTCTCACGGAAAAAAGCGTGACCTTCATTTTACTAAGGTTACGCTCTATTAACTGATCTAGTGCTGCCAGTTACCAATTATTAGAAAATAACGGATAACGATAGAATTTGGAGCGACACACGAGGTTCGAACTCGTGACCTCAACCTTGGCAAGGTTGCGCTCTACCAACTGAGCTAGTGTCGCATGATTAACCGCTATTGCGTTTAATCTGAATTTGGTTGCGGGGGCCGGATTTGAACCAACGACCTTCGGGTTATGAGCCCGACGAGCTACCAAGCTGCTCCACCCCGCGTCCGTATTGTGTCACCGTTAGGGTACGATGAAGACCATCAAACTGGAGCGACACACGAGGTTCCCTTTCTCATAACAAAAAGGCGTGACCTCAACCTTGGCAAGGTTGCGCTCTATCAATTGAGCTAGTGCCGCATTGTCACCGTCAGGTACGATGAAAACCATCAAACTGGAGCGACACACGAGGTTCGAACTCGTGACCTCAACCTTGGCAAGGTTGCGCTCTACCAACTGAGCTAGTGTCGCATTGTCACCGTTAGGTACGATGAAGACCATCACTTTCTACCTTGAGGAGAAAATGGAGCGACACACGAGGTTCGAACTCGTGACCTCAACCTTGGCAAGGTTGCGCTCTACCAACTGAGCTAGTGTCGCATGATTAACCGCTATTGCGTTCAATCTGAATTTGGTTGCGGGGGCCGGATTTGAACCAACGACCTTCGGGTTATGAGCCCGACGAGCTACCAAGCTGCTCCACCCCGCGTCCGTATTGTGCCACCGTTAGGTACGATGAAGACCGTCAAACTGGAGCGACACACAAGGTTCCCTTTCTCATAACAAAAAGGCGTGACCTCAACCTTGGCAAGGTTGCGCTCTACCAACTGAGCTAGTGTCGCATGATTAACCGCTATTGCGTTCAATCTGAATTTGGTTGCGGGGGCCGGATTTGAACCAACGACCTTCGGGTTATGAGCCCGACGAGCTACCAAGCTGCTCCACCCCGCGTCCGTATTGTGTCATCGCTATACGATGAAAGCCTATTCGAATGTTCGCTTTGAAAACTTGGAGCGACACACGAGGTTCGAACTCGTGACCTCAACCTTGGCAAGGTTGCGCTCTACCAACTGAGCTAGTGTCGCATTCAATAACGCGTTCATCCGTTTAGGGCTGCGAATTATAAGAGCATTTTTTTGTGATGCAAGTCTTTCTACAAAAAAAATGTTATTTTTTTACTGTTCGATGAAAAAATAAACATATTGATGATAAAGCCTACGTTTCAGGTGGTAACGGAGGCTTACTTCACCGCCACCAGCACATCAGATAGAAAAAATGGTTTTCCGGTAATACTGAAGTTCCGCAATGGATTCACGGATGTCATCCAGAGCCAAATGGCTGCCTTTCTTGTGAAAACCTGCCAGTACATCGGGTTTCCAGCGGCGGGTCAGCTCTTTCAGAGTACTGACATCAATGTAACGATAATGGAAGTATTCTTCTAACTCCGGCATATGTTTGTAAAGAAAGCGTCGATCCTGACCAATACTGTTACCGCAAATAGGTGATTTCCCTTTCGGCACCCACTTTTCCAGGAACGCGATCGTTTCTTTCACCGCTTGCTCTTCATTAATTTTGCTGGTTTTCACCCGTTCAACCAAGCCACTACCGGTATGGGTTGTCGTACACCACTCATCCATTTTCTGCAATTCTTCTTCTGGCTGGTGAACGGCTATCACCGGGCCTTCTGCCAGAATATTCAGTTCACTGTCAGTGACAATCGATGCAATTTCAATGATCTTGTGCTGTTCAGGGTCTAACCCTGTCATCTCAAGATCAACCCAAATTAAATTTTGATCGCTGAAAGACATAGATGGATTGCCTATTTTGTCTTTAAAAGAGGTATTATATGCGGCTAAACGACAAACAACCATAGTCTGATGACTATCCAAGGCAAAAAGACACCGTGGCAAAAAAGAAGAAGCTCAGCAAAGGACAGGTCCGACGCGTACGCGGCAATCAGAAGAAAAAACTGAAGCAGGAAACTTCTATCCAATGGGATGAAAATATGCTGGGCTCGGCAAAGTCCGGGCTGGTGATCACCCGCTTTGGTCAGCATGCTGATATCGAAGACAGTGACACGCACGAGATACACCGCTGTAACCTGCGTCGGGGAATCGAAACTCTGGTATCCGGCGATCAGGTACTCTGGCGACCAGGGCTGGAATCCATGGCCGGTATATCAGGAGTTGTAGAAGCCGTTGAGCCGAGAACTTCCGTATTGACTCGTCCGGACTATTATGACGGCCTTAAGCCTGTAGCGGCAAATGTTGATCAGATGGTGATTGTCGCCGCTGTCTTGCCGGAGCTGTCTCTCAACATTATCGACCGTTATCTGATAGCCTCAGAAACCCTGCATATCCAGCCACTTCTCGTACTGAATAAAATCGATCTTCTGGATAATGAACAGCGAGACCAGTTTCAGGGATGGCTGCGGGAATATGAAAAAATTGGCTATAAAGTTCTGCTGGTCAGTAAGGAGTCTGGAGAAGGTATCGAGGCCCTGGAAGCTGAGTTAAAAGATAAAATCAATGTCTTCGTCGGTCAGTCAGGTGTTGGGAAATCCAGCCTGGTGAACGCCCTGATGCCGGAAGTCAACGCAGAAGAAGGTCTGGTGTCTGAAACGTCAGGACTAGGTCAGCATACCACCACCGCAGCCCGGCTTTATCACTTTCCTCACGGAGGCGACCTTATTGACTCACCCGGAGTACGTGAATTCGGTCTATGGCATCTGGAACCTGACGAAGTCACCGAAGCCTTTGTCGAGTTTCGTCCCTACCTCGGAGGCTGTAAATTCCGGGATTGTAAACACCAGGATGATCCGGGCTGTCTGATCCGAGAAGCCGTTGAAAAGGGAGAGATCAGTGACATCCGCTTTGACAGCTATCACCGCATTATCGAAAGTATGGCGGAAAACAAAGCCAACCGGCAATATTCCAGAAATAAAAAAGCCGATCTCTGACAGCAAACTTGCTCAGAGCGTTAACAATGACAACCATGCAGAGATTTTGTACTATCCGCTTTGAGCTGGTTTCAGCCACTAACCCACTGGCTATACACGAAAGACACGAGACATGAACGCAATAGATAAAATCAAAATCGGCTTCCAGTACTGGATCCCAAAACACGCCCTGACCCGACTGGTAGGCAAACTCGCTTCCGCAAAGCTGGGCGGGCTGACCACCGCAATCATCCGTCTGTTTATCAAGCAGTACAAAGTCAATATGGGTGAGGCCCTGCACTCAGATCCTGCCTATTTTAAAACGTTTAACGAGTTTTTTGTTCGTGAACTGGAAGAAGGCGCACGACCGGTTGTCGAAGGTGAGTCCGTTCTCACTCACCCGGCTGATGGTTGTGTCAGCCAGTTTGGTCCGATTGACAATGGCAGGTTAATTCAGGCCAAAGGCCATGACTTTTCTGCGCAGGAATTACTGGGTGGGGATGCCGACCTATACGAAGAGTTCGCAGACGGTAAGTTTGCCACTATCTATCTGTCACCGCGTGATTATCACCGTGTGCACATGCCATGCGATGGTGTATTACGTCAGATGATTTACGTGCCGGGTGATCTGTTCTCTGTCAATCCACTCACCGCAGAAAATGTACCTAACCTGTTTGCCCGTAATGAACGCGTGGTGTGTATCTTTGACACAGAGCACGGCCCAATGGCTCAGGTATTGGTTGGAGCAACCATCGTGGGCAGTATCGAAGTAGTCTGGTCTGGCACTATCACACCGCCAACCGGTAACACGGTGCATCGCTGGAATTATCCGGCTGAAGGTAACAACGCTATCACCCTGAAAAAAGGGGAAGAGATGGGTCGCTTTAAACTGGGCTCAACAGTCATCAACCTGTTTGCTCAAGATAAAGTCGCTTTTGATGAGTCGATGCAGAATGGCGCTGCTACTGTGATGGGTACAGCGTATGCTCATGCGGAAATAAAAGACACAGAATAACCCTGACTCGGATAGAAAGATGAAGGGAAAAGGATTAAGGGGAGTGCTCCTTAATCCTTAAGGCGCAGCGACCTTCTTCCTAAAAATTGACCAAAAACAAGCCACTTACAAAAAAACCGATCCCCCCTGCAAAACGCCACTTCATTCTTAGTAACCCTTTCAGGCTTAATCTAAGCTAAGTAGCAGTCATTTTTCGAATGGTACGGATAAGTACCTTGAACAGAGGTTGCTCCTTATGAAGAAAAAAATTAATCCGGGAACACTAATCAAGCTGTTTATCTGTTTTGCCATTCCCTTATTTGTCCTGTTTCTCCCCATAGACAGCATTCCTATTGATAATCTGACTCTGATTCAGCACCGGCTACTGGCTATTTTTTTACTGGCTGCTCTGCTGTGGGTACTGGAACCCGTACCGGTTTTTGCCACCTCAATTTTGATTATTGCCCTTGAACTGGTCATGATTTCTAACAAAGGGCTGCATCTTTTCCGAGCCCCACCAGAAGGGCATAATCTGGGTAAATTAATTAACTATACCGACATTTTCAGCGCATTTTCCTCACCAATAATCATCCTGTTTATGGGGGGATTTGCACTAGCGATTGCGGCTTCAAAATACGAGCTGGATAATAACCTGGCCCGTGTTTTACTGCGTCCGTTCGGGACTCAGCCACGTTTTATCATGTTGGGATTGATGCTGATTACCGCGGTATTTTCCATGTTTATGTCTAATACCGCGACCACGGTTATGATGCTGGCACTGCTTGGGCCAATTGTGGCTTCCGCACCTAAAGGAGATTTGGGCATAAAGGCTTTGGTACTGTGTGTGCCGATCGCCGCCAATACCGGTGGTATCGCAACACCTATCGGGACTCCGCCTAACGCCATCGCACTGCAATATCTGACCGGAGAAAACAGTATCGACTTCCTTAGCTGGATGATGATGGGGCTCCCCTTTGTGATCGTACAGCTGACCATCGCCTGGTTTCTTCTGCAGAAACTGTTTCCATCTTCTCAGGCTTCTATGGAACTGAAACTGGACGGTAAGTTTAAGAAAAGCTGGCGAGCCATTGTTGTCTATGCCACCTTCGCAGCCACTATCCTGCTCTGGATGACAACCAAGCTGCACGGCATGAATACTTATGTCGTGTCTATCATTCCTCTGGCCGTGTTCACCCTGACCGGTATCATGGGTAAAGAAGAGTTAAAACAGATCAACTGGGATGTACTCTGGCTGGTTGCCGGGGGGATCGCTATTGGTATCGGACTCGATAAGACCGGGCTCGCAAAAGCCCTGGCTCACGCTATCGACTATGAATCTCTGTCACCGATGTTGGTTGTCATTGTACTGTCACTGGTCTGCTGGCTAATGGCGAACTTTATGTCCAATACTGCCACCGCTAACCTGCTGATGCCCATTGCGGCGGCCATAGGTGCCTCTATGGAAAGCCTCTCCAGCGTTGGAGGCATACAAGGTCTGTTGGTTGTTGTGGCTTTCTCTGCTTCTCTGGGTATGATTCTGCCGGTATCCACCCCACCAAACTCTCTGGCCTATTCAACCGGCCTGATTGAAAGTAAAGATATGGCCAAAACCGGCGTCGTCATTGGCGTGGTCGGGCTGCTGATTGTGTATACCGCAGCCCTCATTCTTACCTGATATAAAGCGACCTGGAGCGGAAGAACTAGGCTCTTGGAAAAGCAAACGCTGTGACCTGATCAATATGGTCACAGCCCAGAGCCAGCATCACCAGCCGGTCAATTCCGAGGGCGACGCCTGCACAGGCAGGTAAGCCTGCTTTTAACGCCTCAATCAGGTGACAATCTATTGGCTGAGGCTTAAGCCCCATGCTGACTCGCTGCCGGTTATCCGCTTCAAACCGTGCCAGTTGCTCATCGGGGTTATCGAGCTCATGAAATCCGTTCGCCAGTTCAATCCCTTTAAAGTACACCTCAAAACGGTCAGCTACCCTAGGGTCACCCCGGTTAATCTTAGCCAGTGCAGCCTGAGAAGCAGGAAAGTCATACACAAACGCGGGGCTTTCCTGACCAATATTAGCTTCAACCCCGATACTAAACAGCAGTTGTAACAGTGTATCCCGGTCTTCTTCCTGTTCAGCAATATCGCTCAGCCCAAGGCTTGCTGCCGCCAGCCTGAGCTCTGCCATTGACGCCTGTAAAGGGCAGACATCCAGAACAGAAAGAAACGCCTGCTGATAGGTGATGCGTTGCGCGGGCTGGCACAGCAAAACCCGCTGCAAGAGCTCGTCCATCTCATCCATCAGGTCATGATGGTCAAAACCAGTACGGTACCACTCCAGCATGGTAAATTCCGGGTTGTGATGACGGCCATTCTCTTCATTACGGAATGCCTTGCTGATCTGATAAATAGAACCACTCCCAGCCGCCAGCAAGCGTTTCATATGAAATTCAGGACTGGTCATCATATACAGCGATTGACCGGCAGCGTATTCCGGCCCGACAAAGCGAGTAGTAAAAGTATGCAGATGAATATCGGTCACTGTAGCGTGGCTAAGAGCGGGGGTTTCCACCTCCATCACACTTCGTTGGGCAAAAAAATGACGGATAGATGCCAAAATGCCAGCCCGTTGCTGTAAACGCTCGACAGATGCCGATGGTTGCCATACTGTTTGATTCATAAAAATATAAGTTCTTGTTGAGGTTACTATTAATTACCAGGTAAAACTTTCCGAGTGATACGACTCACACAATAAAGTTTTGCTATGCTTACACGTGCATTTCTGAAGAAAAAATCTAGCAGCGTCAATTTTTTCCTGATCCTGCTCTCATACACTAGCTTCGGAAGCTAAGGTTATATATTACTATCTAAAGCAAAATCATGGATGAAGGATTGTAGTTTCATCAGATATGAATTTGCAATTACACACTGGAGGATAACTGTGCAGACGATAACCACAGATATCGCAGTCATCGGCGCTGGCGGCGCTGGTCTTCGAACTGCAATCGCTGCGGCTGAATCTAATCCCGAGCTGGAAGTAGCTCTGATTTCAAAAGTATACCCGATGCGTTCCCACACTGTGGCCGCAGAAGGTGGCTCAGCCGCTGTTATTAAGGACGAAGACAGTCTGGACAACCACTTCAACGATACTGTTGGTGGTGGTGACTGGCTTTGTGAACAAGATGTTGTCGAGCATTTCGTTGAAAACGCAACCCGCGAAATGACTCAACTTGAACAATGGGGATGCCCATGGAGCCGTAAGGATAACGGCGATGTCAACGTACGCCGCTTTGGTGGCATGAAAGTGGAACGGACGTGGTTCGCAGCAGATAAAACCGGCTTTCATATGCTTCATACCCTGTTTCAGACCTCACTAAAGTATGAACAGATAAAACGGTTTGACGAATACTTTGTGGTTGATCTGTTAGTCGTTGAAGGAGAGGTTCAGGGACTCATCGCCATACATATGTCAGAAGGTGAAATGGTCACCATTAAAGCAAAATCTGTCGTGCTGGCTACGGGTGGTGCAGGTCGTGTGTATCACACCAATACCAATGGTGGTATCGTCACCGGTGATGGTATGGCAATGGCTTATCGCCACGGTGTCCCTCTGCGGGATATGGAATTTGTGCAATATCACCCAACCGGTCTGCCCGGCACAGGCATTCTAATGACAGAAGGTTGCCGGGGTGAAGGCGGTATTATCGTCAACAAAGATGGCTACCGTTATCTTCAGGACTACGGTATGGGACCGGAAACCCCTCTCGGTGAACCTAAAAACAAATACATGGAACTGGGCCCGCGCGATAAAGTTTCTCAGGCTTTCTGGCACGAACAACAGAAAGGCAATACGATTAAGCACCCTCTTGGGGATGTCGTTCATTTGGATCTGCGTCATCTGGGTGAAGACTACATCAACGAACGCCTGCCGTTTATTTGTGAACTGGCTAAAGCGTACGTCAATGTCGATCCGGCAAAACAACCTATTCCAATCCGACCAACCGCTCACTACACCATGGGTGGTATCGAAACCGATAAGTACAACGAAACCAGCATTAAAGGTCTTTTTGCTGTTGGTGAATGTTCTTCTGTTGGTCTGCATGGTGCAAACCGTTTAGGTTCCAACTCATTGGCGGAATTGGTGGTATTTGGTCGTCAAACTGGTGAAGGTGCAGCGAAACGTGCCCTTGAATTCCAGGGCTGGAATGATCAGGCCATTGATGAACAAGTAAAAGCTGCTGAGGCTCGTGTTCAGGCGCTTCTGGATCAGGAAGGTGATGAAAACTGGGCTGATATCCGTACCGAAATGGGGCACTCAATGGAATCCGGCTGTGGTATCTACCGTGAAGAAAAAACCATGCAGGAGACCATTGATAAGCTTGCTGAACTGAAAGAGCGTTATAAAAAGATCAGCATTAAAGACAAAGGCAAAGTCTTCAATACCGACCTGCTGTATGCGATTGAAGTCGGCTATGGTCTGGAAGTCGCGGAAGCGATGGCCCACTCAGCAATGATGCGTAAAGAATCTCGCGGTGCTCACCAGCGTCTGGATGAAGGCTGTACGGAACGCGACGATGCCAATTATCTGAAGCACTCACTGGCTTTCTACAATCAGGATGCGGCACCACGCATTGACTACAGTGATGTCACCATCACCAAGTCTCAGCCGAAAGCGCGTCTCTACGGTGCTGCGGCTGAGGAAGCGGCTGCCAAGGAAGCTGCAGAAGCCAAACCAGCAGAGGAGCAACAGTAATGGCAGGTCAAAGAGTTCAGAAAGTAAACATCTTGCGCTATGACCCGGAGAAAGACGCAGAACCTTATCTGCAAAGCTTCGAGGTTCCATTTGATGAAACCATGTCAGTGCTGGAAGCACTGACGTACATCAAAGACCACTTAGACAAGAACCTCTCCTTCCGCTGGTCATGCCGGATGGCCATCTGTGGTTCCTGCGGCATGATGGTCAATAACTACCCGAAACTGGCGTGTAAGACGTTTTTGCGTGACTATCCGGACGGTGTGACCATTGAGCCACTGGCAAACTTCCCGATCGAAAAAGATCTGATTGTGGATATGACGCCGTTTATTGAACGTCTGGAAGCACTGAAACCCTATATTCTGGGTAATGACCGCAAACCGGAGGATGGCCCAAACAACCAGACGCCAGAACAGATGGCAAAATACCAGCAGTTTGCGGCCTGCATTAACTGTGGTCTGTGTTATGCGGCCTGTCCTCAGTTCGGACTGAATCCGGAATTTCTCGGCCCGGCAGCGATAACCTTAGCGCACCGCTATAATCTTGACAGCCGTGATAACGGTAAAGATGAACGTATGGAGCTGCTTAACGGTGAAAATGGCGTATGGGGCTGTACTTTCGTCGGGTTCTGCTCTGAGGTGTGTCCGAAGAGTGTCGATCCTGCAGCGGCTGTTAACCAAGGCAAACTGGAGTCTTCCAAAGATTTTGTGATTGCCATGATCAAACCAGAGGAGGACTAAGGATGAGTAACCGAAAACCTTATGTTCGCGAGATGAAAGCAACCTGGTGGCAGAAGCATAACTTTTACCGCATGTATATGCTGAGGGAAGCTACCGTACTGCCTCTGATACTGTTTACTTTATACCTTACCTTCGGCTTAGGCGCATTGGTCAAAGGACCGGAAGCATGGCAGGGATGGCTGGATTTTATGGCCAACCCGGTTATCATCGCCATTGATATCCTCGCTCTGCTGGCCAGTCTGTTCCACGCTTACACCTTCTTTGGCATGATGCCTCAGGTAATGCCGATCAGACTGAAGGGCAAACTGATAGACAAAAAAATCATTATCCTGAGTCAGTGGGCTGCGGTAGCAGCAATCTCGCTGATTGTTCTCATCATTGTATAGGAAGGAGCTTATTGTGGTTGATAAACATCCAAAACGTTCAGAAGAGCCTGTATGGTGGGGACTATTTGGCGCGGGCGGTACCTGGTTTGCAATGATCTCCCCGGTAACCATTCTGGTACTCGGTATTCTGGTCCCATTAGGTGTGATTGACTCAGAAGCGATGAGCTATGAGCGCGTATCCGAATTCGCCACCAGCATCATTGGTGGGCTATTCGTGATAGCAACACTGGCTCTGCCAATCTGGCACGCCATGCACCGTGTTCACCACGGCATGCACGACCTTAAAATCCACGCGGGAACCTTAGGCAAAGTCATCTGTTACTTTACCGCTGGCTTTATTTCCCTGCTGGGTGTGGTATTTGTCTGCATGATCTAGCCATATCGTTAAAAGATGACAGTGACAAAAAAGGCTGAAAGAATTTCTTCTTTCAGCCTTTTCTTTATATCGCGTCTTATATGGTGAATCAGTCTTTCTGACCTTACTTCACTCGGCCTACATATTCAGCAGAACGGGTATCAACCTTGATAACTTCACCGATCTGGATAAATAGCGGAACACGTACTACAGCACCGGTTGACAGTGTCGCCGGCTTACCGCCAGTACCCTGAGTATCGCCTTTCAGGCCCGGATCCGTTTCAATAACTTCCAGCTCAACAAAGTTTGGCGGCGTCACTGTGATTGGGTTACCGTTCCAAAGTGTAATCATACAAGTGTTGTTTTCTACCAGCCACTTCGCAGTATCACCAACGGCTTTTGCATCCGCAGCAATCTGTTCGAATGTTTCTGCATCCATAAAGTGATAGAATTCGCCGTCTGTGTATAGGTAATCTAGATCGATATCCATTACGTCTGCAACTTCACAAGTTTCACCAGACTTAAAGGTCTTCTCTAGTACTTTGCCTGACAGTAGTTTACGAATTTTAACGCGGTTAAACGCCTGACCTTTACCTGGCTTAACGTATTCGTTTTCCAGAATAACGCACGGCTCATTATCAAGCATTAACTTAAGGCCGCTTTTAAATTCATTAGTGCTAACTGTAGCCATTGTTTCCTCTTACTATTATTCGAGCTAAATTTTAATGTCGCATATCATAACCCGAAAACCCGTCTCTGTTGAGCAAAACTGGCTCAATGATCTGGCAAGTGCGATCTCCGATCCCGAGAAATTATTAAATCAACTCGACATTCCGCCGGAACAATGGCCGCAACCCATTGAAGAGCAACGCTTTGCGGCAAGAAAGCTGTTTGCTCAGCGTGTACCTCAACCTTTTATCGACCGGATGGAAAAAGGTAATATCCACGATCCTTTGCTGTGTCAGGTTCTGCCGGTCAATGAAGAACTTGAGTTTCATCCTGGCTATTCGGCCGATCCTCTTGAAGAGCAGGATAATGAACAGCCCGGCCTGCTGCATAAATACCGAAACCGGGCCCTGCTGATCCTGAAAGGTGGCTGTGCCATCAACTGCCGCTACTGCTTCAGACGCCACTTTCCCTATAGCGACAACAAAGGCTCCAAAACGGTCTGGCAGCATAGCCTGAACTATATTGAACAGCATACAGAGTTAAATGAGGTGATCCTGTCCGGTGGTGACCCACTGATGGCTAAGGATCATGAACTACAATGGCTGATAGAACAGCTGGAACAGATCGAGCATATTAAGCGGCTGCGTATACACACCCGGTTACCGGTTGTTATTCCGTCCAGAGTCACCCAGAAACTATGTGACCTGCTACAGACTACCCGGCTTAAGGTTGTGCTGATCACCCATATCAACCATGCGAATGAAATCGACACCTCGCTCACTGACGCCTTACAACAACTCAAGCGGGCAGGTGTGACATTGCTGAACCAGAGCGTGCTGCTAAAAGGTGTCAATGATAATGTAGAAGCGCAAATAGCACTGAATGAGACCCTGTTTGATACGGGTGTTCAGCCTTATTACCTGCATGTGCTGGATAAGGTGCAGGGAGCCGCCCACTTCTATGTCAGTGATGAAGAAGCCAAAGCCATTATGCGCGAGGTCATGACCCGGGTCTCCGGCTATATGGTGCCGAAACTAACCCGGGAAGAAGCCGGTAAGCCAAGTAAAACCCCGTTAGATCTGGGGCTTGAATAAGCCCTGCGAGCTAAGGCGTGATACACCTTAGCTCTTATTGGTACTTTCAAAGATTTTATCGGCAGAAGCAGCCACAAACCCCTGATAGAGCTGGCCGTTCAACATAGGATAGCGTAGTGCAAACTCATAAAAGCCACCAGGTATCCTGTGCTCGCCATCACTGAATAAAACCGGAACACTATCCGCCATGGTCGAAGACTGCTCCAGAAGCACATCAGGAGAGCCTTTTACTTCGCCTCCGGACTCATTAATCACAAACCCGGCCTGACGCAGATGATCATTGACCGCCTTTACTGTTTCAAAACGGCACAACTGATTCACGCTTACGGTAAAGTGATTAGCACCGAAGCCGTGCGCCGCCAACCAGGCCGCATATTCGCTTTCCTCAGACAGAGTCAGATAGTCCTGGTAACTGACCTCCCACAAAGGTCCTCCACAAAGAAAGTCATAACCGGTGAGCTTCTCTGCCGCAATTTGTTCCACCAGCCTGGTGACTATGGACTGCAATTCATCAGAGCACAACCCAACTTCCAGCTGACTGATAAAAACCTTTGGCTGCTTTGGATCCGGGTGCTCGTAGTGTTTGGCGGTCAGTTTCTTACTGTCAAACCGGTAATCTCCCCGCTCCTGATACCCCAATTGCAGAAAAGGATCTGCCAGCACTTGAATGCCAAGAGGTGCGAGAGAAAAGGTTCTTAAAGCGATATGGTCGTTAATCAGTGGCTCATCCTCTTGCAGCACATCATGAACTTTTTGCGCTGAAGGGCAGAGACGACGAGTGTAGTCATCCCATAAACGTTGCAATAACAGTGATGGGGTCATGTTCCCCTCCTCATTATTCGATCTCGATACCCGGACTCAGTGTCGCGGGGAGTTCAGGAGTACTACCTTCCATTGAAGCCACAGGATAAGCACAGTAATCCGCCGCATAGTAAGCACTTGGCCGCAGGTTACCCGAAGCACCCGGACCACCGAATGGCGCATCACTGCTGGCCCCGGTCAGTTGACGGTTCCGGTTTATGATACCGGCACGAATGTGCTGAAGAAAATATTCCCACTCACTATCATCGGTAGAAATCAGACCGGCAGATAAGCCAAACCGGGTCGAGTTCGCCATGTCCACGGCGGATTCGATTGGGCAATACTCTCCATTCGCCGGGTAACGTATCAGTTGCAACAGTGGGCCAAAATATTCCTGATCAGGCAGGTTCGCTATTTCTGTAGCGTCAATCAATCCGGGGGATACAAATGCTGCTTTACCCACTTGAGCCTCTACCAAAGCCTTACCGCCAAGAGACAGCAAATGAGACTGAGCATTCAGAATCTGCTGCACCGCAGCTTTCGAGATCAATGGGCCCATGAAAGGCTGAGGATCGGCAAAAGGATGATCCACCTTGATCATCTTGATCGCCTGAATCAGTTTCTCCACCAGTTGATCGCCCTTATCACCGACCGGTACATAAAGACGACGGGCACAGGTACAACGCTGCCCGCCACTTAAAAACGCGGACTGGATAATCGCGTATACGGCCGCCTTCATATCGCCATACAGCTCAGACACCACCAGAGGGTTATTCCCTCCCATTTCCAGAGCCAGCATTTTCTCCGGCTGGCCGGCAAACTGACGATGCAACAAATGCCCCGTATTCTCGCTTCCGGTAAACAGCAGGCCATCAATACCCGCAGACTGCGCCAGTGCTTTACCAGTCTCGGATCCTCCCTGTACCAGATTGATCACCCCGGACGGCAACCCGGCCTTCTCCCAAAGCTTCATGACAAATTCAGCAGTACAAGGGGTCTGTTCGGAAGGCTTGTAGACGACGCTGTTGCCCGCCAGCAGAGCCGGCACCATATGCCCGTTTGGTAAATGAGCCGGAAAATTGTAGGGACCGAATACCGCCATTACGCCCAGAGGCCGGTGGCGCAGCGTCATCTGAGTACCCGCAGCGTCTCTCTGCCTTTCTCCGGTTCTTTCGTGATAAGCCCGGATAGATATCTCGACCTTTCCGGCGACAGCCGCCGCCTCCGTTTTCGTTTCCCAAAGCGGTTTTCCGGTTTCTTTCGCAATGACCTCGGCCAGAGCTGCACGGTTCTCTTTCACCTGCTCAGCAAACGCCAGCACAACCGCTTCTCGTTCAGCAACACTCTTCAATTTCCAGGTAAGAAATGCATTGCGCGCCGCTTGTACCGCCTGTTCGACCTGTTCTGCCGTTGCACTCCGGCCAGTCCAGAGCAATTGATTATCGTAAGGAGTCTCAGACCTCATCGGCTCTCCAAGGCCGGTGACCCACTGACCCGCTATCCACTGGCAAGTAATCCTCTCAGTCATAATGCCATCCCTCCTGAGTCAGAGTTTACAAAGCAAGGATCCGAACCGGATCGTCATCCGCCACTTCCAGAGCATCTGCGACATCCTGAGCCAGAATAACGGTACCGTCCTCCTGATCATAGGCGGCTTTCGCAGCCGTGCCTCTGAAATGTTCAAATGAAGTGTTGATAATCAGATAATCCTGCGAACTGCTGTGTTCGCTTACCCGGACTTTGGCCCGGAACGAATCCCGTGCCGAATGGATATTTTTAACGTCACACTCCACCGTCGGCCCGGCATCAAAAATATCGATATAATTACGACAGGTGAAGCCTTCTTTCTCCAACAGTTTCAGTGCCGGAATGGTCTTCTCATGCACCTGACCAATCACCGCCTGAGCTTCAGGGCTAAGCAGGTTGACGTAGATTGGCAATTTAGGCATCAGGTCGGCGATAAAACCCTTTTTACCTATGCCGGTAAGGTAGTCTGCCATGGTGAAATCGATAGAGAAGAAATGCTGCTGCAACCATTGCCAGAAAGGGGAGTTTCCTTCTTCATCAGAGACACCGCGCATCTCAGCAAATACGGTCTCGGAAAAACGCTGCGGGTGTTCTGCTATCATCAGAAAACGGCACAGTGACATCAGTTTACCGTTCAGTCCCCCACGAAAAGACGGGCGAAGAAACAGGGTGCATACTTCACTGCATCCGGTGTAGTTATTCCCCAGAGTCAGGACCTGAACTTTATTGTGTACGCCAAGGCGTTTCGAGGAATGTACGATGGTACTGATATGATAGGTATAGAAAGGAAGATCCAGTCCGACGGAAGACTCAATAGCGGTCGTACCTGCAACTTCACCAGTTTCAGTGTCCACCCCGACCATCAGGTAGGTTTCACCTTCCGGTTCGGTCACTCCCCCTTTTGTGAAGCTATCGACGGAATGATTGATCCGGTTAGTCAGCAGCTCTTCATTCACCGGAAGCGAAGTGAACCCATGCCCCGACTCTTCAGCACACACCCGAAGAGCCGGATAATCGGTTTTTTCAATAGGTCGAACAACAAGCATCGCAACTCCTCCTTTTAAACGAAGGACTAGAGACTAGAGACAAGGGTTGTTCTTTTATCGTCTCTAGTAGCGAAGCGATCTTGTTTCCGGCCTCTTACTTGTACTATTAGACAATCGAAGCAATCGCTTTATCCAGTCTCGCCAGTCCTTCTTTAATATCGTCTTTGGCGATCACCAGAGAAGGGGTAAAGCGCACCACATTCGCGCCTGCAACCAGCACCATCAGGCCTTCTTTCCCTGCCGCAGCCAGCACATCCTTGGCTCTTCCCTGCCACTCTTCGTTCATCGCCGCCCCCAGTAATAATCCTTCACCACGGATTTCACTGAAGATACTGTATTTACTGTTGATCTCCGCCAGCCCTTCACGGAACAGGATTTCTCTTTCCAGCACACCATTCAGCGTTTCCGGCTTGCTTATTTCATCCAGAACCGCTTCCGCTACCGCGCAAGCCAGTGGGTTACCGCCGTATGTTGACCCATGAGTACCCACTTGCATGTGAGAAGCCAATTCATCGGTCGTCAGCATCGCGCCGATAGGGAAACCGCCGCCCAGCGATTTTGCCGTACTCAGGATATCCGGCGTGACGCCTAAACCTTCGTATGCATACAAGTTACCGGTTCGGCCATTACCCGTCTGCACTTCATCAAAAATTAGCAATGCGTTATGTTCATCACACAACTCGCGCACCGCCTGGGCAAAATCAGGAACAGGGGAAACAATGCCACCCTCACCCTGCAAAGGCTCCATCACTACCGCACAGGTCTTATCGGAGATATGCGCTTTTAGTGCTTCAATATCATTATAATCAAGGTGAGTAACATTACCCGGCTTAGGACCAAAACCATCAGAATAGGCACTCTGTCCACCGACAGTAACGGTGAAAAATGTCCGGCCGTGAAAGCCCTGCTTAAAGGCGATGATCTCAGATTTTTCTTCACCATAACGTTCAGCGGCCACCCGGCGAGCCAGCTTAAATGCCGCTTCATTGGCTTCGGCACCGGAATTAGCAAAGAACACCTTATCGGCAAAAGTAAGTTCCGTTAGCTTACGAGCCAAACGCAATGCAGGTTCGTTCGTCATCACATTGCTGACATGCCAGATCTTATTCGCCTGTTCAGTAATGGCATTCACCATAACGGGATGACAGTGTCCAAGGCAACTTACCGCGATGCCCCCGGCGAAGTCGATGTACTCTTTACCTTCCTGATCCCAGATTCGCGATCCTTTACCTTCAACCGGTATCATCTCCATTGGGCTGTAGCAAGGCACCATTACTTCATCAAACCAGCTCCGCTCGACCTTATTTTCCATTGTCATCTCTCCCCGTTTTGTGGGTATCTTAATTAGTATTTACCATTTATTAATGATTTCAATAGATAAAGGCCGTTTTTGCAGTGCAAACAACACCGACCTTATGACTATTTATTCACTTATGAGACATAAAAAAGCAAACAAAAGCAATAGGAGTGGATAAAAAAAACCAGTCTATGAAAAAAAATTCATAAAAAAGTGCAGAATAAAAAGGAAAAAATAAACGGATGATAGCCGGGTGGTAACAAGCAGATTCAGCTAATTTTGTTTTAACGGCCCCTTCTGTTTAAGAAGTTAGCCAACAGTTCATGCCCCTGTTCTGTTTTTATCGATTCTGGATGAAACTGCACCGCGTCAATAGGCAGGGTTTTATGCTGATACCCCATGATTTCATCCATACTGCCATCCGGTAGCTCGGTCCAGGCGGTCAGTTCAAAGCAGTCTGGTAACGAATCGGCTTTGACCACCAGAGAGTGATAACGGGTTACGGTAAGTGGGTTATTTAACGCTTTGAAGACGCTGCTACCCGTATGAGTCACTGGAGCGGTTTTTCCATGCATCACCTGTCGGGCGCGGACCACTTCACCACCGAAAACCTGAGCAATGGCCTGATGCCCCAGACAGACACCAAGAATTGGCAGCTTACCGGCAAAGTGCTTAATCGCCTCCAGAGAAATCCCGGCTTCATTCGGAGTACATGGCCCGGGAGAAATCACCAGATGAGTCGGGTTTAGTGCCTCAATGCCCTCTATATCGATTTCATCATTGCGGACAACCTGAACCTCTGCGCCTAGTTCGCAAAAATACTGGTACAGGTTATAGGTAAAGGAGTCGTAGTTATCGATGATAAGCAGCATGACACTTCCATTATGATGATGACGGGGTAAAAAAGATCTGACGGCATTTTTCCAATAGTGCTATTGAAAGGCAAGCAAAAAATAAAGCCAGCACTCTCGCTAGCTTTACCAAATCAATATTGTTGCCGTACGGCTTACTTAAGGACGGGCGACAAAACCCACCGCTTCATACACTTTCTTCAGAGTTTCGGCCGCTTGGGCTGAAGCCTTTTCTGCGCCGCTCTTCATCACAGAGTCCAGATAAGCACGGTCCGCACGAATACGCTTGTATTCAGCCTGTACAGGCTCCAGCATGGCTACCACGGCTTCAGCCACAGCCACTTTAAAGTGACCATACATTTTGCCTTCAAACTCTTTTTCGATGTCAGCAAAGCTCTGGCCCGTCGCAGCATGCATCAATCCCATCAGGTTGGCGATACCTGGCTTGTTTTCCACATCATAAATAACGCGTGGTGGATCTTCCGGGTCTGTCACTGCGCTCTTAATCTTCTTGGTTATCGACTTAGGCTCTTCCAGAATGGTAATCACGTTCTTGCGATTGTCATCTGACTTAGACATTTTTTTCGTCGCATCCTGCAGGCTCATCACACGGGCATTCACCTGTGGGATATACGGTTCGGGTACCACAAAGGTGTCACCATACAGGTTATTGAAACGCAGGGCGATATCACGTGCCAGTTCAAGGTGCTGCTTCTGGTCGCTACCAACCGGTACCTGCTCAGCCTGATAAGCCAGAATATCTGCCGCCATCAGTACAGGATAATCATATAGACCAACATTGATATCGTTCGCATAACGCTGAGCTTTATCTTTGAACTGAGTCATACGGTTCAGCTCACCCATCTGGGTGTAGCAGTTCAGTACCCAGCCCAGCTGCGCATGCTCTGGTACGTGAGACTGAACAAACAGAGTACTTTTCTCAGGAGTCACCCCAACAGCCAGACACACAGCCAGCGCATCCAGAGTCGCTTCATACAAGGCTTTCGGGTCCTGACGGACAGTGATGGCGTGAAGATCGACAATACAGTAATGGCAATCATAATCGTCCTGCATCTGATGCCACTGACGAAGAGCACCTAAGTAGTTACCGATACTTAGTTCACCTGATGGCTGTACGCCACTTAATACTATAGGTTTGCTCATGATTATAATTTCCTTACTTCTTTAGAATAGTATTTGAAAAAGAATACGTAGCTGTCTGAGAGACAACCCAAGCAGTGTACTCATTAGCGAGTATTTTTCCAGCCATAAAGCTGAAATTCTTTTCTCTTTACGCATTTAACAGAGTCAACAGTTCCGCCATTTCGTCTGCAATGTAGTCCGGCTCTGAATTCTCTATCGGCTCGCCGTGATTGTAACCATAGGTTAAGGCAAAAGAGGCACAACTGGCATTTTTGGCCGCTAACACATCATTTTTAGAGTCGCCGACCATCAGCATCTCTTCCGCGGATAAACCGTGCTTATCCAGCAGCCAGTTCAGCGCCATCGGATCCGGTTTGCGCAGGGGAAAGTCTTCACCACCAATCACATCCACAAACAGATCACTCAGTTGATGCTGTTGTAAAATTTCCGGCACAAACGTACCCGGTTTATTGGTGACAACCGCCAGCTTATAACCCGCGTCATACAGCTTGTGCAGTGTTTCAGTCACCGTAGGGTATAGGTGGCTCAAGGCATGGCCACAGTCAGCATAAAACTGGTTAAAGAGTTCACGCGCCTGCTTTTGCAAAGCCGGTTCTATCGCCGGGTCGACGGTAATACTGCGGCTGAGCGCCCGACCTAACAGAATATCGGCTCCGTTACCAACCCACTCGCGAACCTGCTCTTCAGTTACAGGTTCATACCCCAGAGCCTGAACAGACTGGTCAACCGCAAGAGCCAAATCCGGTACACTGTCCAGCAGCGTGCCATCCAGATCAAATGCGATCAGTTTGATTTTTTCTAGCGACATCATTCTTCCCTAATCAATCATCCTCTCTCCTGATGAGAGAGGAAATGGTACCGGTCTTATTTCTGCACTTTCGCCAGCTCAGCGCGCATCTCATCAATAACCGCTTTATAGTCCGGCTGACCGAAGATAGCAGACCCTGCTACAAAGACATCTGCGCCTGCTGCAGCGATTTCACGGATATTGTCTACCTTCACGCCACCGTCAACCTCAAGACGGATATCTCGGCCTGATGCTTCAATACGCTGACGAATATCACGCAGTTTATTCAGAGATGAAGGAATAAAAGACTGACCGCCAAAGCCTGGGTTAACCGACATAAGCAGGATCATATCCAGTTTGTCCATGATGTAGTCAAGGTGATGAAGTGGCGTTGCCGGGTTCAATACAACACCCGCCTGACAACCACACTCTTTGATCAACTGCAGGCTACGATCCAGATGATCCGTCGCATCAGCATGTACAGTAATGATACTGGCTCCGGCTTTAGCAAAATCAGGGATAATACGGTCAACCGGCTTAACCATCAGGTGCACATCGATAGGTGCGGTAATTCCGTAATCACGCAGGGCCTTACAGATTGGCGCACCAAATGAGAGGTTAGGTACAAAGTGGTTATCCATCACATCGAAATGAATCACATCAGCACCGGCTTGCAGCACTTTTTCCACATCTTCGCCAAGACGGGCAAAATCAGCCGATAAAATGGATGGAGCAATAAGAAAATCTTTCATACCAGACCTCAAGGATAATTACGCAAAATAAATACACGAACAAAATTCGCCCGCATTCTACCTTAATTATTCTGTCGTCAGTAGGAAAGATTTGATTGACGTCAATTTCAGTTAAATAGACTCACTATTAGGGTCAAATAGAGCCAGCAGCTCATCGACCTTATTACGGCCGGCACCATTACGGCTAATCGTTCGCTTTACTTTGACCACATTCAGGGTCGCACCATGGTAAAGACGACGGGTCAGGAGTGTATCATGGTTAGAAATCAGTACCGGTACCCCTTTCTGACTGGAGGTATTTTCTGCTATCTCAGCCAGATTTGCCTGATCATCCAGAGTAAATCCGTTTGTTGCGTAAGAGGTAAAATTCGCCGTGTTGGATAATGGTGCATACGGCGGATCACAATACACCACACTATCCTCATCTGCACGGGCAAAGGTATCAATGTAGCTTTCACAAACGAATGTCGCTTTCTGAGCTTTTTCCGCAAAGGCCAGCATCTCTTTTTCAGGGAAATATGGCTTCTTATACGAACCGAAAGGCACGTTAAAGCCCCCTTTTTTGTTATACCGACACAGCCCGTTAAAGCCAAAACGGTTCATATACAAAAAAGCAAGGGAACGGAACCAGATATCATTGGTCGCATTGAATTGGGCGCGCATGTCCAGATAAAACTCTTTGCGGTTACACTCCGGCTGAAACAAACGCCAGGCTTCGCGAATATACTTATCCGGCTCTGCTTTCAGCAAGTTATACAGATTAATCAGATCCTGGTTGATATCCGCAAGCAAATATTCTTCGTAATCAGTATTCAGAAAAACCGACCCAGCGCCAACAAAAGGCTCTATCAGCCTTTTTGCTGGAGGTAAATGACTGTTAATGTTTTCTACCAGTCCGTATTTACCACCAGCCCATTTCAAGAAGGCACGCTGTTTTTTCATCTACTGCTCTTACTGTCTATCCACTGCGCGAGTTGCGGCACCAAAATAAGGGGCGGAATGTAACATATTTTTCCGCTGACCTCAGCGTTATTTTGCTAATTCCAACTCTCTGTGTACCTGACGCATAGACTTTGCCCACGGCTCTAACATCTGCACACTTTCCGGGAGCTGCAATCGGGCATCTCTGGCAGCCTGAATGGATGGAAAATCCTGATAGGTAACAATATACCACTCAGTATCATTACGTACCGTTGGATACACCCTGACCAGCTCGTTAAGCTGATGTTGATTGATAAAGGCTTCCACCTCTTCAAGAGAGAGCAACGCAGCTAACTGGAGCGTATAGTGATTCTCAGGCACCGCCTCAAGTTCGTCTTTTGCAAACGAAAAGGTAATGACAGGAGGAGGAATAACATCCAGAGACTGATCAGCCGCTTCTACTGGTTCACTCTTTTCCTCAACGATATTGCTCTGTTCTCGGGCTTTCTGACCGGCATCAGCAACAGCATCATCGATAACACTGGTGTCGACATCTTTATCTCCTTCAATCAGAGCATCAACAACCTGGGCTGGTACCACCACTCGCTGTCCGTCATCGGCCTGACCAACACTGTCCGCGTTATCCTGAATTTCCGGAGGAAGAGAGAGAGTATCGTCAACAGCGTCATCCGCTTTATCAGAATTAGCCGTTGTAACAGGCTCATCCGTCGTTTCAACCACAGGAAGTACCGTCTGCTCTTGCGTCCCCATATCTTGTGTACTCGACGCTTTCATTGCTACAGCAGCATCTTCCGTTTCTACTTCAGGGAGTGGCTGGCTAAAGAACCAAAAATACCCCCCGGCAACTAACAGCAGTAATAGCGCAGCAACAGCAGCAATGATTGTCGGAGAGCCAATGATTGAACGAATAATGATTTTTCTTTCCATCTTGCTTTCTCCTAATGCCATTAACGCTCCCGGTAACGGTGATGTTTTCTTTACTGACTGGCGAATTTTCTTTTTCAGCCCGGCATCAGTAACATATTTCACCACCAGCATTTCACTGAACGTCTCGGCTTCTTTCTCGGTTAAGGGATCAATCTCCAGAGAAATCGGTTTTGTTTCCTGGCCATAACTCAACCGGGTTAATACGGGCTCAAGTGCATGACCGGAGGTAAAGAGGATAACATTGACAGTCCAGGAGGGGGTAGTCTGAGCCTCCAGAACCAGAGTCCAGAGTTCGGCCAGCAGGTTTTCACTCAGCCGATGGGCATCATCGATAACGATCACGACATCACACGGGCGATCCTGCATCAGGTAGGCAAAGCTTTCCACAATAGGGTCACTTTCATTAAACAGTGCGTCGGATACCACCTGTTTAAGTAAGATAGCCCGCATCTGCTCATCATTCTGGTTCTGATGACACATCAGCAAAGACTGGTTTTTATCCTGGGACCAGGCTTCAAGATAACGCTGTGCTATCCAGGACTTTCCCGAACCTTGGACACCAGAGATATTAATCAGGTTTGAACCAAACCGGGTTAACAATTGCAGCCGGTTAAGCAGCTCTACCTGCGATTCTATCTCCAGAACACGTAACTCATGCGCCAAACTCATTCGGGAACCCTATTGATCTTTTGTGTTTTTATTTGTCGATAATCAACCTACTACTTGCGGCAGGCTTCAATTGCCAGACGGATCTGTTCATGCGGTACATCAGAAACCACTTCCGCACTACCGATGCCTGTCGGCAAAACCAAACGAAGCTGACCTGATAATACTTTCTTATCGCGCATCATATGAGGCATAAAGTCATCATACGACATGCTATCCGGAGCATAAACCGGCAATTTCGCTTTCTGCAGGATAGAAATGATACGATTAACCTGCTGTTCATCGATCAGTCCCTGAAGCTGTGCTGTTTTTGCTGCCATCACTGTGCCCGCAGAAACCGCTTCACCATGCAACCAGTTACCATACCCTAGTTCTGCTTCAATAGCATGACCAAAAGTATGACCAAGGTTCAGTAATGCACGAATGCCTGCTTCTTTTTCATCTAACGCGACCACTTCTGCTTTGATGCTACAGCAACGGGCAATAGCATAAGACAACGCTTGTTGATCAAGAGCATAAAGCTCTTCCATATGCTCTTCCAGCCAGACAAAGAAGTCATGGTCATAAATGATACCGTATTTAATGACTTCAGCCATTCCGGCTGCAAACTCTCTTTCCGGCAAAGTAGAGAGGCAGTCCGTATCAATTACTACCGATTTCGGCTGGTAGAACGCACCAATCATATTTTTCCCCATAGGGTGATTGACTGCGGTCTTCCCTCCGACAGAGGAGTCAACCTGAGACAGCAGAGTGGTCGGAATCTGAATAAAATCAACACCGCGCTGATAACAAGCCGCAGCAAACCCTACAAGATCACCAATCACACCGCCGCCAAGAGCGATTAAGGTAACATCGCGGCTGTAATTCCCCTCAATCAGGTAACTCATTACCGTATTGAATACATCCAGATTTTTGTATTGCTCACCATCAGGAAGTTCCAGAAGCGAAGCCTGACAACCTAACTGCCCAATGAGATTAACAATTTTATCTGCATACAGAGGAGCGACAGTGACATTACTGATCACTACCACTTTCTTATTGGGGGACAAAGATGAAAGATGCGCTGAATCATTAAATAATCCAGCGCCGATAGAAATAGGATAGCTACGCTCACCAAGTTCGACCGTAATCCGTTCCATGGTTAACTCTCCAACAAGTTGAACTTAGTGTTCTTCTAACAGTTTTACTATCTGATTAGCCACTACTTTTGCACTCTGATCATCAGTACGTACAGTATAGTCAGCCACTTCTTCATACAGAGGATTGCGTTCTCCGGCCAGTTTTTCCAACACTTCTCGTGGTTGGTCCGTTTGCAGAAGAGGACGCTTTTTATCGCGGTTAGTACGAGCTAACTGTTTTTCGATAGTGGTTTCAAGATACACCACCACCCCTCTGGCAGACAGACGGTTACGGTTTTCTTTGCTCTTTACAGAGCCACCACCTGTTGCCAGAACAATACCCTGTTGCTCTGTCAGTTCATTAATAACAGCTTCTTCACGCTTACGGAAGCCGTCTTCACCTTCAACATCAAACACCCAGGCGATATCAGCGCCGGTGCGCTCTTCAATTACAGTATCAGAGTCAACAAACTCCATATGTAACTGTTGTGCCAGGTGTCTACCAATCGTGCTTTTGCCTGCGCCCATAGGGCCTACTAGGAAAATATTACGTTTATCAGCCATGTTCAGCATTAAAATTTACAACGTTAATTCAATGACATCGCCACAACATACGCCCAGCATAAAACCGCCGGGTAAGTTTGTGGCACCAATTCCTCACAGATAATTCGTGATAAGACCCGAAATTATCGTGATATGGTGCCACTATTGCAACTTTATTTTTACCTCTTTATTCTCACCCCTGCTGGATTATTGAATAACTACCTTTGGTGTAACGAAAATAAGCAGTTCGCTCTTACCCAATTTTTCATAAGTTCGCTTAAATAAATGCCCCAGAACCGGGAGGTCACCTAGCAGTGGCACCTTATCGATACTGTTTGTCAGGGTATTCTGGTAAATGCCACCGAGTACCACGGTTTCTCCGTTATTGACCAGAACCTGAGTACCAATCCTCTGGGTTTTAATCGCCACGGCTTCTCCACCACCAGCTTTTACCACCTGTCCGGGCCGGTCCTGAGTCACACTCAAATCCAGAACCAGACGGTTATCCGGTGTGATCTGCGGCGTTACTTTCAGACTCAACACCGCTTTTTTAAATGATACCGATGTCGCCCCACTGGAAGCCGCTTCGAGATACGGGATTTCCGTTCCCTGTTCAATATAGGCCGGCTTTTTATTGGTGGTGATCAGGCGTGGGCTGGAAATAATTTCCGCTTTTGATTCAGCCTGCAGAGCTGACAGTTCCAGATCCAGCAACGTTTCTGAGCCGAGTTTCGCTACCTGAAAAGCAATACTGGAGGCATTACCTGATGTTGCGCCCAGATTCACATTCAGGAAATTTCCAAGATCCACGGTTCCAAATTCACCGGACATGTTAGGTTGCGGTAGTATGACGGGCCCTTCACCAGGATCAATATAGTTACCTGATGTACCTAAGTTACTTTCTATTGATCCACCAGCACTCGCTGAGCCATTTTGTGAACTAAAGCCCCAGCGAACCCCCAGCTCATCCATATTACCTTCATTAATCGTAACAATACGGGCCTCTATCTGTACCTGCTTAACCGGTACGTCCAGTGACTCAATCAGCGCCCGGATAACCTCTGCATTATCAGGAAGTTCTCTCACCAATAGCGAGTTGGTCCGTTCATCCACAGAGATGCTTCCCCGCTCCGAGAGCATACCACTTTCACCTTCACCATTAATCATTTGCGCAATGTCAGCAGCGTTTGCGTACCTAATCTGGATAATATCTGAGTTCAGGTCACCCAAAGCCTCAGCCATGCGGGCTTTTTCCAAAGCTTTCTGCTCTCTGAGATCCAACTCCTCTTTAGGGGCAACCAGAATAACATTCCCATCTACCCGTTTATCCAATCCCTTCACCTGTAAAATAATGTCCAGCACCTGCTGCCAGGGTACGCCATCCAGCCTTAACGTCAGGTTACCAGCCACCGAATCAGAGACCACCAGGTTGAAGTCGTTATAATCCGCGATCAACTGCAGTACATTCCGTACCGGGATATCCTGGAAATTGATCGAAATAAGCTTCCCTTCTTTTTCCAGAATATTTTGCTCTTTCAGCTTCTCGACTTCAGTCGGTGCCGGGGTAGAAAACACCACCTCCAGCAAATTGTTCTGTAAGCGATAATCATAGATAAAATCGCCGCTCACGCGTGTATGTAAGCGAGTATTCAAACCTTCACGGAAAATTTCAATTTCCTGAACAGACGTAGAGAAGTCTTTGACATCAACGATATAAAGGTTCTCTTCACTCACTTTTGTATTAAGCAGTTCGATATCCAGACCACCGTTTACTTTACGCACATCGACAGCGGCCGCTCTGGACTCCAGCTCTATCGTCACAATAGCGTCTTTCTCTTTGCCCAAACGAAAATCGATATTTCGAAACTCATTCGTCAACAATTCCTCTTTCCGAACCGCATTCACATCGTCAGGAACCGAAGAAACGGGGATATTATCCATTCCATGTTCAGCCTCGTCAGGGGTTAGTTTTCCCTGAACTGACGCCTCTTTTTTCGCTGAGTTCGGTGTCTTTTCTTTCTGGGACTTAAGTTCAACCTGTTTCAACTCTTCCAGCAACTCCTGCCCCAGAGCGTTTAACTCTTCTGACTTTGATCCTGCTTTTTCAGGCTGTACTGCATTCTCTGCGGCGTTACTTAACGGACTGAGAAGTAAAATAGTCAGCAGGCTCCCCACCCAACACATCCACTTTCCTGGTTTCATCTCATACCTATTCATATCGTCATCTTATATTGTTATTTCAAAGCCAGCTTGACGCTGCGTTGCTGCCAACACCCCAGCCCATCAGGAAGGGTTTCTTGTATGATCAAGTGTCTGGCTGTCACCTTAACGACCTTTCCGTGGTTTAATCCGAGATACTGACCCGACTTAACCTTGTGAACCGCTCCATCAGGCGTCTGTATCAGACCTGAAACCGAACTCTTATTGCCCATGACACCTTTCAGGCGTAATTTCTCCAGAGGAAACCGCTCCAGCTTTCCAGCCTTTTTCCTGAGTTTAGGCTGCCAACAGTTCACCTTTGTCATGGGCTGAGAGTGGATAAGAGCGGCCTGTGGAAGCATAAATGGCCCCCTTTCTTTTCGCTGGGTGTACGGAGTGGCCACAAACTGACCGGCGGGAACCAGCTCATCAATCTGCCTTTTGGCTGCCAACTCGGTCTGAGCAATAAACAGGTCGATGGAATCATCATTTGCCTGACATCCGGCAAGCCCGCAGATAACGCCCCAGGCCAGCAGGCTCTTATTCAGCTTTATCATCATCGGTTTCTGCCTCCTGCTTAAACTGATAGGTATAAGCTCTCACCCGGAAATGCAGAGTACTGCTCTCCTGACTCACCCTGTGCCACTCGACATCGTGTAAACTGATTATCCGCGGAAGCCTGGCAATGGCTTCTGAAAAGTCCCCGATATCGTGATACAACCCCGTCAGTTCGATATTCAACGGCAACCGATAGAGGTATTTCTGCACCAGCTTCTCTCCCCAGTCAATACGGGTAAAAGTCAGATCATTTTCAATACCGACTTCATTCACGGCGGCCAGCATACTTGCCAACTCTTTTTGTTCAGGAAGTTGCTGAAGCAGATACTCATAACGCGTATTCAGCTCATCTAACTGAGCCTGTAACAACGGCAGTACCGCGACTTTCCTAGCTTTAATACGTATCGTATTTTGTACCGTCGACTCCTGCTGCTTCAGGTAATCGAGTTGATCGACTTTCGGCATAAGGTAAAACCAGGTTCCAGCCACCTGGATGACCACCGCCAGAGCCGCAATAACGATCACCTGTGCAAACAAAGGCCACTCAGTGATTTCATCCAGCTCCAGTTCCTGAAACTCAACCATGTTTCTCTTCCTCTGCAACGGTCACTGACTGATCAACAGCTTCACTGTCTGAAGCGATGAAATAAAAAGACATACTGAAGCTCTGAAACTTCCTGCCGAAACGTTTATCACCATGCACGATAGAGTGCATCTCGACATCCGCGATAAACTCCGAGTTTTCAAAGTTATCAAGCATTGTTGCCAGCCGGGCGGTGCTATCGCTGATTCCGGCCATTTCCAGCTCGGTGCCATTCATTTTGATCTTATCGACATACACCCCATGAGGAACCAACTGAGGCATCAGGTTCATAAATTCCGTGGTTTTGTTCCGGGAATGCTGCAACTCTTCCACTTTGGCCAGTTTGGTCAGAATAGAACTATGTTTAGATTCCACCTCTGACAGCTGCTCTATTTTCTTATCCAGTACCGCAACATGGTCATGTAGCTGTTCTATACGTGACCGCTGGCGGGACTGCTGATAATCGATGTAATAACCAGCCAGCCACTGCAAGCCTGCCGCAACCAACACACCAAAAACCATATTGGTCAGGAATCGTTTCTTATGTCTTTCTCTCTGCTCTTCGCGCCATGAAAGCAGGTTGACCTTATGTGGCATGACTCTCTCCCATCCATTCAACACCCTGCACCGCCAATCCGGTCGCACACCCAAAAATGTTCATTTGTAACTGATCACTTTGAGGCGTTGACGGTGCTCCTATCAGCTCCAACGGGTTTAGTAATTCACATTTCAGATTAATAAGACGTCCAAGCCCTATACATAACCCTTCAATCGTTGCTCCGCCTCCACAGATCCAGAGCCCCTCAAGCTTGCGCATAGGATTAACCGAGTTGTACATCTGAATCTGTTTCTGCAATCTTTCATTCAGCTCACTGAAAAATTTTTTCACATCACCAGAGGTGAGATCGCCTTCAAGCGCACCTTCCATATTGCTGGTACCGAAAACGATGTCGCGGAAAAAAGGCCGGCTGTCGGGAGGAGCGACACACAGGGATGTCTGAGTGAGCCCGATATCAACCAGCATCCAGTTCTCTGCGACCTCCCGCTGCTCACTGGCAAGACTCCAGACTTTCTGCAGACTATGAGCCTGCATATCCACCAGCACCGGTTTAAAGCCCGCTTTTTTCATCACGGAAAGACGTTCTTCCACCACGTCTTTCCTCGTTGCATACACTTGATAGGTATGTCCGGCTCCCCGCTCACTGTCTTGTTCTGTTATATCAACAAAATCCAGACTCAGCTCTTCAATAGGTATGGGGGACTGATGGGCAAACGCCTGATAGATCGCAAACTCTTTTTCTCTTTCTTCCAGCTCACTATCAATATTGAGAACCTTGCTGATGACAGCATTGTCCGGTAATGAAATAGCCACATGACTGCTGAACATCGGCAGACTTTTTTTGAGTTCTTTGAGTTTTTTTACAAGTTTCTGATGATTAATACTCTGGTTATCAGAGAAAATAGCATCTGAAAAAGGAACATCCTTATAAGCGACCACAGAACAGTGCTTTCCCGCAGATTTTACGACCACAGCTTTCAGGCTGTGATGGCCGACATCGATACCAGTGACTAAAAATCTACTCATAAAGGGTTGGCTCCAATAAAAAGTGACGCGTAAAATTAAGCGATAACGCTTAAAATCATGCAGTAAACCTATAGGGGCATCAGTTTAAGAAGCAATGACTCCTGTTCCTGTGCTAAATTAATGTCTTAATGTACTAGGGTTTGTACCAAGACAACCTCAACCAATCAGGGAATATCCGGTGAAGTTCATAAAGCATTTGCTAATCTTTTCATTGATTTGCACTATTTTGGGAGTGAGTACAATCATTGGCTTTTATTATTACGTAAAGCCAGAACTCCCTGATGTCGCCACACTAAAAGATGTGCAGTTACAGACTCCGATGCAGGTATTTAGCCGGGATGGAAAACTGATTTCCCAGTTTGGGGAAAAACGGCGTATTCCTCTTACTCTGGATGACATGCCGCCAGAGCTACTGGAAGCAATAATCGCCACAGAAGACAGTCGCTTCTATGAACATAAGGGAATAGACCCTATCGGCATTATCCGTGCTGCCGTTGTCGTTGCTATGTCGGGGTCGGCCAAACAGGGTGCAAGTACGATTACCCAGCAGTTAGCTCGTAATTTCTTCTTATCTAACGAGAAGAAACTCATGCGAAAAATCAAAGAAATGTTTATTGCCATTCATATTGAACAACTGCTGACTAAAGATGAGATCCTTGAACTTTATCTGAATAAAATCTACCTCGGCCATCGTTCTTATGGTGTCGGAGCCGCGGCTCAGGTCTATTTTGGTAAAGAAGTGAAAGACCTGACTCTGGGGCAAATTGCCACCATTGCCGGATTACCTAAAGCCCCCTCAACCATGAACCCGATTTATTCTATTGAGCGGGCCACTAACCGCCGTAATGTCGTTCTGATGCGGATGCTGGACGAGAAATACATCACTCAGGCTGAATATGAGACGGCCAGATCTGAAGAGTTGCAAGGCAATCGCTACGGGGCTGAAATCGAACTTAATGCGCCTTATGTTGCAGAAATGGCCCGGGCATGGATGCTGGAACGGTATGGTGAGGAGGCTTATACCTCCGGTATGCAGGTATACACAACCGTCGATTCTCGCCTGCAGAAAGCCGCCAATGAAGCCTCAGTAAAAAACCTTCTGGCATACGATGAACGCCATGGCTACCGTGGCTCAGAATCTGTCGTCTGGCAACCGGACCAGACTGCAATGAATATCGATGAAATGAATGAGTACCTGAGCCATCAACCGACCTATGGCGAGCTTACTCCCGCGATAGTCACGGGTGTTCAGGAAAAATCGGCTGCTCTATATATTAAAGACCATGGCCATGCCGAACTGGCATGGGACGGTATGAAATGGGCCCGCCGATTTATTACGGATAAGAAGCAGGGGCCAGCCCCGGACAACGCCAAAGAGCTACTGACAGCCGGTGAGCAAATCTGGGTACGTCCGCTGACCAAAACCATGACGGAAACAGTCGGTACTGCCGAAACAACCGAACCGGAAATCACCTATACCTGGACGTTATCACAGGTCCCGAATGCCAATACCGCCTTCGTGGCAATGAACCCGGAAAACGGGGCCATACTCTCATTGGTTGGCGGTTTTAACTTTGTACACAACAAGTTTAACCGCGCCACTCAGTCACTGCGTCAGGTAGGCTCCAGCATCAAACCTTTCATTTATGCCTCGGCACTGGATAAAAAGCTGACTCTGGCCAGCCTTATCAACGATGCGCCAATCAATAAGTGGGATAAAAGCCAGGGGACAGCATGGCGGCCGAAAAATTCGCCACCGACCTACGTTGGACCAGCCCGTTTGCGTATCGGACTTGCACAGTCAAAAAATGTCATGGCGGTGCGCGTACTCAGAGAAGTCGGCCTGGACAATACTATCGATTATCTGACCCGCTTCGGTTTTGATAAAGCTAAGCTGCCTCATTCAGAAACCATCGCACTGGGGGCCGGAAGTCTGACGCCGGTACAAATGGCAAGAGGTTACTCTGTATTTGCGAATAACGGCTACTTCGTGGAGCCTTTCTATATCAGCCGGATAGAAAGTCCTTATGGGGAAGTAGAGTATGAAGCGAACCCTGTCGTTGTCTGCCATATTGACTGTCCGGAACAAGACTCTTCGATTCCTTCAACGGAAGAAGTCAACAGTGCGGTTGATCAGCAGGCTGAGGTGGATTCCGGACTTCAGCCGGATAGCTTTGATTTTCAGGAAGAAGATCTGACTACGACTGCAGATTCGGAAACTCAACCCCGCTATGCACCACAGGTCATCACCGCACAAAACGCATTTCTGGTACGAGAGCTGATGTACAGCAATGTCTGGGGTGGCGGTGACTGGCGTAACGGCACCGGCTGGAATGGTACTGGCTGGCGGGCACAAAAACTGAAGCGCCGTGATATCGGTGGAAAAACCGGCACGACCAATGATGCCAAAGACGCCTGGTATAACGGCTTTGGTCCGGGAGTGGTTGCGGTGTCCTGGGTTGGCTTTGACAGTCATACCCGAGAGCTGGGCAGAACCAGCCGCAATGCGAACCTAAAAGAAGATGAACAGGTATATGGTGGTGAGGCCGGAGCCAAAACCGCTCAGCCAGCCTGGATTGATTTTATGCGAGTCGCCCTTGATGGCGTACCGAACCAGCGTAAGGCATTGCCTGAAAATATTATCCGTGTCCGAATCGACCGGGAAACCGGGTTGCTGACACATGAATCAGACAGTTCGACCATGTTTGAATATTTCATCAAGGATACCGAACCGACAGAATATGTAGAAGATACGGTACCTGTTGACTTGTTCTCTACGGACGGAGAGCCCGGAGAAGCCGAGCCACTATTCTGATCACTCTAACCATACCCGCCCTTATATGCCGAAAACATATTAAGGGCGGCACTGTCCCGCTTATAAGTATGCTTTAATCGCGTCAGCCAGCGTCTGAAAGCGCTTTTTCAGCGGAGAACCCGGGCGGTAAGCTAACACAATCTTTCGGCTGGGTTTCGGATGTTCTGCCGGAAGATAACACACCCCGTCTTTTATTTTCTGCTTCGGCACGGACAGTTCCGGCATCAGCGTAATCCCATTACCAGCCGCCACCATATTACGTAATGTCTCCAGGCTGGTGGCTTTAAAGCGTTCATCGTCCTTTGCCCCGGCCGCAAAACAGAATCCCAGCGCCTGATCCCGAAGACAATGCCCGTCGCCAAGAGACAGTACCGTCTGACCTTTCAGCGCATTCATCTCCAGCTTATCTCTCGACGCCCATTCATGATCACAAGGGACAGCGACCAACAATGGCTCGTCATACAGATCCAGCTCAATAAACGGTTCTGTTTCTGCTACAGCAGCAAGGATAAGACAGTCCAGCTGGCCTGCTTCCAACTGACGAACTAACTGGCTGGTCTGAGCCTCGTGCAGGAATAACTCAAGGTCAGGAAACTGCTCTTTCAGATGAAACATAATTTTCGGCAGCAGGTACGGCCCCACGGTTGGAATAAAACCGATGTGCAGCGGCCCACTCATTTCCTTACCCTGCAAGCTGGCCATATCCGTGAACGTTTTCACCTCACTGAGAATCTTCTTCGCCTGTTCCACCAACTGTAACCCTGCTTCGGTGAACAACACCCTGCGGCTGCTTCTTTCCAGCAGAGCGGTCCCCAATTCATCTTCCAGTTTTCGGATCTGGCCGCTGAGTGTCGGCTGACTGACAAAGCACGCCTCTGCCGCTTTGCGAAAATGCTTATGTTCCGCCAGCGCGACCAGATATTCAAAGTCCCGGATATTCATTATTCCCACCTTTCAATATATAGGTAAAAACTATTGTTATCATAGTATCAAACGATTAGAACTATTAAAGCATTTCTCTGATAATGAGTACAACGAAACAGGGAAGGAAAAGAAAACGGCTTTTCTCCCTACATAAAATAGACTCTGCTACACTGAGATTTGGCAGACAATAACTTAAAGGAAAACAATGATGTTTACAGAAAAAGAAGGCCAGGCAGTACCACAAGTTACCTTTCCAACCCGTCAGGGCGATCAGTGGGTAAACGTTACAACAGATGAGCTTTTCAAAGATAAAACGGTCATCGTATTCAGCTTGCCGGGGGCATTCACTCCGACGTGTTCCTCTAGCCACTTGCCTCGTTATAACGAGCTATATCCGGTGTTCAAGGAACATGGCGTGGATGACATTCTATGTGTTTCGGTCAACGATACCTTTGTCATGAATGCATGGAAAGACGATCAGGAAGCCGACAACATTACGTTTATCCCGGACGGTAATGGTGAGTTTACCGATGGCATGGGCCTTCTGGTCGATAAAAATGACCTGGGCTTCGGTAAGCGCTCATGGCGTTACAGCATGCTGGTGAAAAATGGTATCGTCGAAAAAATGTTCATCGAGCCAAACAAACCAGGCGACCCGTTTGAGGTTTCCGATGCGGACACCATGCTGAAATATATTGCTCCGGATTACACAGCTCAAGAATCTATCACTGTGTTTACCAAACCGGGCTGTCCGTTCTGTGCCAAAGCCAAGCAGAACCTGATTGACCATAACCTGCAGTATGAAGAAGTGGTTCTGGGCAAAGACGCGACCTCTGTCAGCCTGCGGGCGATCACCGGTAAAACCAGCGTTCCACAGGTATTTATCGGCGGTAAGCATATCGGCGGCAGTGAAGATCTGGAAGCGTATCTGAAATAACCTACCAGCCTGCTGCTCCGCGCGAGCAGCAGGATACAACCCGTAACGGGCATCGGAACCAGCATTTGCAGGTCAAGTCTCTCCACTTCTCCCGATAGTGAGGAAGCACTTCACGGTATACACCCACTGCAATTCCAGACGACTTATTTTCATCCCCACGAATAAAGACAAAAAGAGAGCGAAGATCATGCAAACATTACATGTTGATGTCGCCGTCATTGGCGGCGGAACAGCCGGGCTAGGGGCTTACCGGGCAGCAAAAGCGCATACAAACAGCGTAGTGATGATTGAAGGCGGCCCATACGGTACCACCTGCGCACGAGTAGGATGTATGCCTTCTAAGCTGCTGATTGCAGCGGCTGAAAGCGTCCACCAGATAGAAAAAGCGCCGGCGTTTGGTGTTCATCCTCAGGGAGACGTTGTGATTAACGGCCGGGAAGTAATGTCCAGAGTAAAGCGTGAGCGTGACCGCTTCGTTGGCTTTGTTCTGGAAGGGGTTGAAGAGATTCCTGCCGAAGATAAGGTTACCGGTTATGCCCGTTTTCTGAATGATCATACACTGCAGGTTGATGACCACACGATCATTCACGCAGAACGCATTGTTATTGCTACCGGCTCACGACCCGCTTACCCCGCTGTATGGAATGAACTGGGTGACAGACTGATTGTCAATGATGATGTATTTGAGTGGGATAACCTTCCACAAGCCGTCGCCGTATTTGGGCCAGGGGTGATTGGACTTGAACTGGGGCAAGCCCTGCACCGCTTAGGCGTGGAAGTAAAACTATTCGGCCTGGGAGGACAAGTTGGTCCATTAACGGACCCGGAAGTCATGGCCTGTGCGGATAAAACATTCCGGGAAGAATTTTATCTGGATGCGGACGTAAAAGTAGAAAGCATGCAGCGTATCGACGGCAATAAAGTTGAAATTAAGTTCATCAACCATAACGACGAACTGGAAACCTTTACTGTCGATTATGTATTGGCGGCCACCGGACGCCGGCCGAATACCGATAAGCTGGCATTAGATGCGACCCGCGTTGACGTCGATAAGCGGGGGGTTCCAACCGCCGACCACTTCACCCTGCAAACATCAGTAGAGAGTATTTTTATCGCCGGCGATGCCAGCAATCAAATACCATTACTGCATGAAGCCGCCGATCAGGGGCGTATCGCAGGTGATAATGCCGGCCGTTTTCCGGATATACGGGCAGGACTGCGCCGCTCATCCATCTCGGCTGTTTTTTCTGACCCGCAAATTGCCATGGTGGGCGAAAGTTACCAGCAACTGGTTCAGCGCCTGGGCAACTGCGGTTGCTTCGCCACAGGTGAAGTTTCCTTTGAAGGTCAGGGACGCTCCAGAGTAATGCTGCGTAATAAAGGAATGCTGCATGTTTACGGGGAACAGGGTACAGGCCGCTTTCTTGGTGCAGAAATGATAGGCCCTAGTGCCGAGCACCTTGCCCACCTTCTGGCCTGGGCACACCAGAATAAGATGACCATCTCTGAAATGCTGGATATGCCTTTTTATCACCCGGTGATTGAAGAGGGTGTACGCACGGCTCTGCGTGATCTGAATGCCAGACTGCATCTTGGTCCGGAAATGATCAAACATTGTCTGGATTGTGGTCCGGGTTGTTAAAAACACGCCTCTCTGGTTTTTATTCAAGGTATAGACCGGCACCTTTCCGGTATATACCTTGCGCTTCATAAGCATCCGTTAAATTTCCTCCTTATTAGTACTGTTTTCACCGCCCGAAAACCGTTATTCTGGACTATCTGCACTGTTGTATAAGAGAAGTAATGCAAGATAAACATGGACTCCTGACCGCCCCTATTTCTGTCGTCCTGCGGCAGATGACTGTACCAACCGTCTTTGGCATGGTGGCGGTATTGATGTTCAATCTTGTGGATACCTTCTTTATCTCTCTCTTAGGCACCCAGGCTCTGGCTGCCATCAGTTTTACTTTTCCCGTCACCTTTGGAGTTAACTGCATCACCATGGGGATCGGCGTCGGCCTTTCTACCTGCATAGGTCGCCTGCTGGGAGAAGGTAAAGAACGTCATGCCGCGCGAGTCACCTCTCACGGCCTGTTACTCGCACTGGCACTGGTTATGGTGGCTTCTGCATTTGGCCTACTCATTCTGGAGCCGTTTTTCACTTTGCTTGGCGCTCAGGCCGAGCAGATGCCGTTAATCAAGCAATATATGCAGATCTGGTTTCTGGCGGTGCCTCTTCTGGTTATTCCTATGGCCGGTAACAGTGCCATACGAGCAACAGGCGATACCAGAACACCCGCAAAAATCATGATGCTTTCTGGTGTACTCAACGGTATATTCGATCCGCTGCTGATGTTTGGTTACGGTCCGTTCCCTGAGCTGGGAATCCGCGGGGCAGCCATTGCAAGCGGGCTGAGCTGGATCTGCGCTCTGGGCGGTTCGCTGTACCTGCTATATTGCCGGGAAAAACTGCTGGCCATGCCTGATCTCAGAACGCTCTTTCATGACTGGGTACAGATAATGAAAATAGGCACCCCGGCGGGGCTCTCCACAGCGATGAACCCTATCTCTGCTGCCATCCTGATGCGTATTCTCTCAATGCACGGAACCGCTGCAGTTGCCGCCTATGGTGCAGCGCAGAGAGTGGAGTCTCTGCTGTTACTGGTAATGATCTCGTTAACCTCAGCCCTGACCCCTTTTATGGCACAGAACTTAGGGGCAAAGAACCCGGTTCGCAGCTTTAAGGGCATGTTTCTCAGCATGCGCTTTGCCATTGTGTTCCAGTTACTGGTGTTTATTATGATGGTTCCGCTAAGTATTCCGCTGGCGGCCCTCTTTAGTAAAGAGACGGCAGTAAGAGAACTGATCTGGCTTTATCTGGTGATTGTGCCGTGCTGTTATGGATTTCAGGGGGTAGTGATGATGTTGGTCAGCGCACTGAATGCCATGCACCAGCCGCTGGCCGCCTTTTACTGGAGCTTTATGCGGTTGTTTATTTTTACTCTGCCGTTTGCCGCAATCGGAAGCGCTTTCTATTCCGTACAGGGGTTATTTGCCGGAATAGTGGCAGGCAACATAACCGGAGGCGTGCTTGCCTACCTATATGGACTAAAAATACGCAAACAAGCTATTTCTTACCATTAAAGTTCTGATCCATCTCTTCAGACGGTTTTTCTGAGCTAGGATGTCCGACAATCTTCGCCGGTACACCTGCAACCGTCGTATGAGGCGGTACTGCCTGAAGCACAACGGAACCCGAGCCAATTTTAGCTCCGACGCCCACTTCGATATTCCCCAGAATTTTCGCACCAGCGCCGATCATTACGCCTTCACGGATCTTCGGATGCCGGTCACCACTTTCTTTACCTGTACCACCCAGTGTCACGCTCTGAAGGATAGACACATCATTTTCCACCACAGCGGTTTCACCAATCACAATACCGGTTGCGTGGTCGAGCATAATTCCTCTGCCGATACGGGCAGCAGGATGCGCATCCACCTGGCAAGCAACAGAAATCTGATTCTGCAGATAGGTCGCCAGTGCAATTCTCCCTTGCTTCCACAGCCAGTTTGCCACCCGGTACCCCTGCAGTGCATGGAACCCTTTCAGATAAAGCAGCGGGATAGAATACATGCCTACCGCCGGGTCACGGCTGACCGTGGCACAGATATCACAAGCGGCCGATTCGGTAATATCAGGGTCCGCTCTCAGCGCTTCTTCTACGACTTCCCGTACCGCCATTGCTGGCATGGAGGGGGTTTTCAGCTTATTCGCCAAAATATAACTTAATGCCGCAGCCAGGCTGTCGTGCTTAATAATGGTAGCGTGGTAGAAGCTGGCCAGCATGGGTTCCTGCTCTGACAGGTCTCTTGCTTCCCGAACGATCTTCTTCCAGATATCCACTTGTTTACACTGCTCACATTTTTTCATGCCACCACTATCCTTCTGCTTTTTTATCCCGTGCCAGCAGGTCCTGTGCTGCAAGGCGAGCATCTTTGTTCTGATACAACACCTGGTAAATCTGTTCAACAATCGGCATTTCTACTTCCATTCGCTGCGCAAGTAGCCACACCTCTTTAGTATTACGGTAGCCTTCCACCACCTGTCCAATTTCTACCTGGGCGGTATCGACATCTTTCCCCTGCCCCAGCGCCAGCCCGAAGCGTCGGTTACGGGACTGGTTGTCAGTACAGGTTAGCACCAAATCGCCCAGACCGGCCATCCCCATAAAGGTTTCCGGCTGAGCACCAAGAGCGGCCCCCAGGCGGGACATTTCTGCCAGCCCCCGAGTGATCAAAGCGGTTCGGGCGTTCGCACCGAAACCGATGCCGTCTGACATTCCAGCCCCAATGGCGATAACATTTTTGACGGCACCACCAAGCTGCATACCGATAAAATCACTGTTCGCATATACCCGGAAGCTTTTACTGCAGTGAATTTTCTCCTGCAGATCATGGACAAACTCATTATCCGGAGAAGCGACAGCAATCGCGGTCGGCATACCTACCGCCAGCTCTTTGGCAAAAGTTGGTCCTGACAGTACGGCCAGTGAACGCTCATGGCCCAGAACCTCTTCAGCAACATCTTTCAGCAATCGTCCTGTCTCAGGCTCAAGGCCTTTCGTCGCCCAGCAAATCCGACTGTCTTTCCTCAGGTGTGGCTTCAGACTCCCCAGCACTATGCCAAAGACATGGCTGGGTACCACAACCAACAAGTCGCGACAGGATTGCACTGCTTTATTCAGATCCGACTCAACAATCAGCGATGGCGGGAAATCAACCCCCGGTAAAAACTCTTTATTGGAGCGATCCTGTTCCAGACGCTGCATGTGGTCGGCTTCGTGTCCCCACAATACAATATTGGCACCATTGCGGGACAATGCTATTGCCAGCGATGTTCCATAAGAACCCGCACCAATGACCGTCATGTCGATCTCTTTACCGTAAATCTCATTACCCAATGAAGATGTCATACTCTCTGCCAAATCAATGTTGTTCTGATTATTGTCCCAGTTCCCTATCACTCACAGCAACCGCCAGCGATACGAAACATGCCCCAGGGCGTGCCCTAAGTATAAATAAAAAAATGCACATCACATCAACTTAGTATTGATGTTCTGTGCATTTTTCAGCAAGGGCTTATCTGCGATTAAGCTTCAGCCTGCTGCGCACCCTCTTCCTGAGCTTGATTCTGCAGGTAATTCATGAACAGTGCATCAAAGTTAACCGGTGCCAGGTTCAGTTGAGGGAAAGTACCCTTAACCACAAGACTAGAAATCGTCTCACGAGCATATGGGAACAGGATGTTTGGACAGAATGCACCCAGGCAATGAGCCAGCTGGCCTGCTTCCATCTGATCCGCCGTAAAGATACCCGCCTGTTGTACTTCACACAGGAACGCCGTCTCTTCTTCATTTTTAACCGTCACGGTCAGACGAAGAACCACTTCGTACACGCCTTCACCCAGCTCACGGCTCTGAGTGTCCAGATCCAGTTTTACATCCGGGTTCCACTCTTTCTGGAAAATCTGTGGCGAATTCGGTGTTTCAAAAGAGACATCTTTCAGGAAGATACGTTGAATAGCGAAATTCTGTTGGTTTTCTTGAGGTGCTGCTTCAGCCATGTTTTTATTCCTTCAATTCCTATGAGAGAAGAGGACGTCTTCTCCGGTTAATCTGTTTACTTTTTACCACGGACCAGTGGCATTTTTGCTTCACTCCAGCCAGAAAGACCGTTTTTCAGTACGTATACTTTTTCAAACCCGCCTTTCGCCAGCAAGTTGGCGCTGTCTTTCACTGTCTGACCGTTATTGCATACCAGTATCATTGGGTTTGCTTTATGTTTTTCAAGGCTTGGTACCGAGCCGGATCTAATTTCTGCTGCCAAAACGTGAACTGAACCAGCAATGTGTCCTTGTCTGAACTCGTCTCTTGAACGAATATCAACCACCGTACCTTCTTCACGGTTAATGAAGTGTGTCGCTTCTGCCGGTGAAATTTCCTTATAGCCCGCGGTCTTAGCTTTAACAAAGTTCATAATGACGGCAACCACCAGACCTACCCATGCCAAAGATAGGATCATATGGTTCTGGAAAAATTCAATATACTCTTGCATGTCCTGCGCTCTTACCCTGTTTCGGGCTCAATAGCCCTGAGTGAAAAATAAAAAAATGAGTATAACGGGGATAATCATGCTAAGCGAGAGGTTAACTCACTTCTTCCGCAGAAATGGGATATAATCTGCGCTGTTTTTGACCTTTATGAATAAAAAGCATTTTATTTAATGGGAATAATTCGCAACAATAGGACTATCGACAGGCGACAAGCTCTACTACATTGTAAGTGAGTAACAACAGATCCCGACGCTTATTTGATCTTCTCCTACAGTTTTTGCTTAAAAATGTAGTAAAGTTACGCTAATTTTGTTTTTGACAGTTACTTAAGAATCTAACGAGGTTATTACTATGTCAGCTAAGAAGCCTATGGCTCTGGTGATTCTTGACGGTTGGGGATACCGTGAAGACAACGCAAACAACGCAGTTGCAAACGCAAATACTCCGGTACTGGATGGTCTGATCGCTAACCAGCCAAACACTCTAATCTCTGCATCTGGCATGGATGTTGGCCTTCCTGACGGTCAAATGGGTAACTCTGAAGTAGGTCACACCAACATCGGCGCTGGCCGTGTGGTTTATCAGGACCTGACTCGTATCGCGAAAGCGATCGCTGACGGTGAATTCCAGCAGAACGAAACGCTTGTTGCTGCAATGGATAAAGCTATCAAAGCAGGTAAAGCGGTTCACCTGATGGGCCTGATGTCTCCGGGTGGCGTACACAGCCATGAAGACCACATTTACGCTGCAGTGAAAATGGCCGCTGAACGTGGCGCAGAAAAAATCTACCTGCACTGCTTCCTGGACGGACGTGATACTCCACCACGTAGCGCAGAAGCTTCTCTGAAGCGTTTCGATGAGCTGTTCGCTGAGCTGGGCAAAGGCCGTGTGGCTTCTCTGGTTGGTCGTTACTACGCTATGGACCGTGACAACAACTGGGAGCGTGTAGAAAAAGCTTATGACCTTCTGACTGAAGCAAAAGGTGAATTCACTTTCCCATCTGCTGTTGAAGCTCTGCAAGCCGCGTACGATCGTGACGAAAACGACGAATTCGTTAAAGCATCTGAAATCAAAGCTGAAGGTCAGGAATCTGCGGCTATCGAAGACGGTGATGCGGTTGTATTCATGAACTTCCGTGCGGATCGTGCCCGTCAGATCACTCGTGCATTCGTACCTGCATTCGATGGTTTTGAACGTGCTAAATTCCCGGCTATTGAGTTCGTTATGCTGACTCAGTATGCGGCAGACATTCCTCTGTCGACTGCCTTCCCACCAGCATCTCTGGAAAATACCTACGGTGAGTGGTTGTCAAAAGCGGGTAAAACTCAGCTGCGTATCTCTGAAACAGAGAAATATGCACACGTTACCTTCTTCTTCAACGGCGGTGTGGAAACTGAATTTGATGGCGAAGAGCGCAGCCTGGTTGCTTCTCCAAAAGTCGCGACTTACGATCTACAGCCTGAAATGAGCGCTCCTGAGCTGACTGAAAAGCTGGTTGCGGCAATCAAGTCTGGTAAGTACGACGCTATCATCTGTAACTACCCTAACCTGGATATGGTTGGTCACACCGGTGTATACGATGCAGCAGTTCAGGCTTGTGAAGCGGTTGATGAGTGCATCGGCAAAGTCGTTGAAGCGATCAAAGAAGTAGACGGTCAACTACTGATGACGGCCGACCACGGTAACGCAGAAATGATGGTTAACCCTGAAACCGGCGGTACTCACACAGCGCACACCAGTCTGCCAGTTCCTCTGGTTTATGTTGGCAGCAAAGATGTTGAGTTCAAAGAAGGCGGTAAACTGTCTGACCTTGCGCCAACGATGCTGTCTCTGACTGGTATGGAAATCCCGGCTGAAATGTCAGGTCAGATTCTGGTTAAATAAACGCGGTTTATCCCAGAAAACAGAACGAACGCCGTTGCTCATGCAGCGGCGTTTTTATTTTTATTCCGAGAACTTGTATACTGCATGAACTGGCAAATATGGGTATAGCAGATGGGTTTCCTGACACAAATCAGCTCCGGACTAAAAAGAAAGAAGGGCCTTATCTCTTTTGGAGGGCTGCTCTGTCTGCTGTTGTTAAACCCGGCACATGCCAGCCAGGCTGAATTAAAAGGGGTAAAAAGCGAAATTTCCCGGCAACAAAGCCAACTTTCCAGCCAGAAGAAAGAACTGGATAAGCTGCAAAACACCCTAAAGCAGCAAGAGCTGTCGATAGCCACACTGACAAAAGAAATCCAAAAGACGGAAACCAAGCTCTCCCGTGCTAATCAGAACCTGAAACAATTTCAGGCCCAACAGGCCACACTACAGCAACAGCATCAACAACAGAGCAAGAATTTACAGGCACTGATCAAAACCTACTACATGATCAAACGCCAGAATGCAGCGAAATCCATTCTGAACCCCGGCGATATGGAACAAGACCGCATCAGCCAATATTTTCAACATTTAGCACAAGCCAGAGCGGAAACGATTGAACAGTTGACCGCAACAGAAAAACAGCTGGAGCAGAAAAACAAACAACTGCTTCAGGAGCGACAGAAAGTCAGTGCCCTGCTCGCAAACCAGAAACAGAAGAAAAGTCAGCTTACCCGATCTCAGAAGCAGCGAGCCCGTACCGTACAAAATATCAAACACAGTATCACCAGCGACAAGCAGTATCTGGCCGAGTTACAGAGAAATGAAGTGCGGCTGAAATCTGAAATTGCGAAAGCAGCCAAGCGGAACAGCGTACCCATGGACGGGCTTGCCCGGCAGAAAGGCCGCCTGCCCTGGCCAGTGAAAGGGAGTGTATTACACAGCTATGGCAGCAGGCAGAGCGGACAGGTCGTCTGGAAAGGTATGGTGATCAGCGCTGATTACGAACAGCCGGTCAAGGCGGTTTATTCCGGAAAAGTGGTTTTTGCTGATTATTTGCGTGGATACGGTATGGTGATTTTGTTGGATCACGGAAAAGGTGATATGACGTTATACGGCTATAACCAGACCCTTTTGAAAACCGAAGGCAACAAAGTTAAAGCCGGAGAAACCATCGCACTGGCGGGCGACACTGGGGGCCAGCCCCAGGCATCGCTTTATTTTGAAGTGCGGCGAAACAGCAAGACGCAGAATCCTAAAAGCTGGTTACAACATTAAACCACGTCACCGCTGTTGTATGCTTTGATCCCCTCTTCCAGGGTCATCACCTGCTGCCGGCCTAACTCTGTCGTATATGGCTTCAGCACAGAAAGCATCTGTAACATTCCCTGATGAATCACCGTTTCTGTCACTTCCGTTTCAGGCGTCATCGCCGACTGATACCCCAGCCATGCCGACACCACCAGATGCATGGAAGTAATCACCGGTTTAATGTCTTCTTCCGGGATCTCTATCAGATTCAGTTCAATAAAACTGCGGAAGATTCCCTGAAGGTTTTTCTGTAACTTTTCCTGAACGTCGAGATAACGCTCATGCAGAATGGGATCACGTTGCAGGATTTCCGGCAAGTTGGCATAGAAGAAGCGGTATTTCCACATCAGATTAAAGACAGAGTCCAGATACCGTTTCAGTATCACCAGACTGTCTTCACCCGTTTCTACCGGAGGAAAACGCTCCAGAAGCTCAGCCAGGTATCCATCAAAAATTTCCCGTACAATCTCTTGCTTGTTCCGGAAATGGTAATACAAATTTCCCGGACTGATATCAATATGAGCGGCAATATGATTAGTCGTAATATTACGCTCACCTTTTTCGTTAAATAGCTCCAGAGCAGCAAAAATAATCTTATCGCGTGTTTTCATTGTTATGTCTCATTAGTATATACACTCAAGTATACGTCTAATCAGTTGATCCTTAAAGACGATATCCAAAGCATTACTCACTGCTCGAATTCCCCTAAGCTCCTTGCTATACTCAGGCCAATTTATTGAATCTGAGAAAAACATCATGATTATTGTAACCGGCGGCGCTGGCATGATTGGCAGCAACATAGTCAAAGCACTGAATGAAGCAGGCTATAACGATATTCTGGTCGTAGACCATTTAAAAAACGGCAAGAAATTCAAAAATCTGGTTGATCTGGATATCACTGACTATATGGATCGTGATGATTTTCTGACTCAGATAATGGCTGGTGATGACTTCGGACCTATTGAAGCCGTTTTCCATGAAGGTGCCTGCTCTGCTACAACAGAATGGGACGGAAAGTACATGATGCTTAATAACTACGAGTATTCGAAAGAATTGCTGCATTATTGCCTGGATCGTGAGATCCCGTTCCTGTACGCCTCATCAGCGGCCACTTATGGCGATACTGACACCTTTGTAGAAGAAAGAGAATACGAAGGTGCACTGAATGTTTACGGTTACTCCAAACAGCAGTTTGATAATTACGTCCGCCGCCTGTGGGCCGATGCTGAAGAGCATGGAGATACTCTGTCGCCAATTACCGGTTTCCGTTATTTCAATGTCTACGGCCCTCGTGAAGATCACAAAGGCAGCATGGCCTCTGTCGCTTTCCATCTGAATAACCAGATGAATGCCGGAGAGAATCCAAAGCTATTCGCTGGCAGCGAGCACTTCAGACGAGACTTCGTATATGTAGGTGACGTTTGTAAAGTAAACCTGTGGTTTATGGAAAATGGTGTGTCTGGTATTTTTAACTGCGGTACTGGTAATGCAGAATCGTTTGATGAAATTGCTAAAGCGGTCATCAAACACCATGGTAAAGGTGAGATCGAAACCATTCCTTTTCCGGACCATCTGAAAGGTGCTTACCAGGAGTTTACTCAAGCGGATCTGACTAAGCTACGTGCAGCAGGCTGTGACGTTGAGTTCAAAACTGTCGCGGAAGGCGTGGCTGAGTATATGGCGATTATCAACAACTAACCATGCAAGAACGTAACGACTTTGACCCAAAAGCCTACAACCCCACCTTTCAGTGGGGTTTTCTCGCTCCTAGGTACTGGGGAACCTGGCTCCTGATATTAATAGCTCTCCCCATAGTCTACTTACCAGCAGCAGGAAAACGGCGGATAGCGAGTAAGATTGCCCGTAAACTTTCTCAAAAACGGAAAGGAACCGTTCACAATGCATGGGTGAATATTAATAAATGCTTTCCAGAGATGTCTCACCAAGCCAAAGAGGACTTGCTGTACAAGAACCTTCTAACCGCAGGGTCATTTTTGCTTGGATTCGCAGCTCTAACCGTTAGAAGTAAAAAATGGCTGACTCAAAATACAATCATTAAAGGACAAGAAAACCTTCAAGCAGCGCTGGATAGAAAGTCTAACGTGATTTTAATGGTTCCGCATACTTGGACAATTGATATTCCTGCAGTTGTATTGGCTTCTCAAGGCTTACCTATTGTTGGATTCGCAAAACCGCAGAAAAATGCCCTATCAGACTGGTTAATGCATAGACAAAGAGTGCAATATGGTGGAAAAATATTTGAACGAGAAGCAGGTATAAATAACTTTATCCGAGCAATCCGCCAAGGGTATTTAGGCTATTATCTTGCAGACCAGGATCACGGTCGAGAGCAGCGAAGTGTCTTCGTGGACTTTTTTGCTACCACTAAAGCCACTCTACCCGGTATTGGAAAGCTAACAAAAGTATGTAAGGCAGAAATAGTACCTCTAGTTTCTCGCTATAACCTGGATACTGGTCAATATGAAATTGAATTTTTTCCGGCTTGGAAGAACTTTCCTTCTGAAACTGAAACAGAAGATGCCAGAAGAATGAATCAGCACATTGAAAATGTAATCCAACCGAATCCAGAACAGTATATGTGGATTTTCCAATTACTAAGAACTCAATCAGATAAGGCTGCACAAAACCCTTATCGTGATCCTAAGTATATGAATTAGGCCATTATGTATAAGATTTTAATCATAGGCCCATCATGGGTGGGTGATATGGTGATGTCACAATCTCTTTATATCACTCTAAAACAGCAGCACCCAGATGCACTTATTGATGTTATCGCTCCTGGATGGTGTAAGCCGATCCTTGAAAGAATGCCAGAAGTCAATCAAGCTATTGAAATGCCAATTGGTCATGGAGAATTCAATTTCTTCGGCCGCAGAGCGATAGGTAAAGAGCTAAAAAAAGCTCACTATAATCAGGCCTATATCCTACCTAACTCAGCTAAGTCCGCGCTAATCCCCTGGTTTGCAGGCATTCCGCTCAGAACCGGCTGGAAAGGTGAAATGCGCTATGGGCTGCTAAATGATCTGCGCCCAAATAAAAAGGCCTTTCAGTATATGGTTGAGCGTTACGTGGCACTGGCTCACCCTAAACCAGAGATGATTAATTCATCTTCCCTGGGTGGATTAGAGACACTTCCAGTACCTAAACTGACCATCGATTTAGCTGCTCAGTCAGCAACACTGAAAAAGTTTAACCTTAATACTGACAGCACGATTATCGGCCTATGCCCCGGAGCCGAGTTCGGCCCGGCAAAAAAATGGCCGGAAGAACACTACGCAGAAGTCGCTCATGCCATGGCTCAACAAAATCACCAGGTATGGCTGTTTGGTTCGCAAAAAGATCTGGATACCTGTAACAATATCAAATCTAAAGTGCCTGATGAATTACAGAATAAGGTCCACGTATTAGCAGGACGAACCAGCTTGATTGAAGCGGTTGATCTGCTTGGAGCCTGTGAAACCGTCGTGAGTAACGATTCAGGGCTAATGCATGTCGCTGCGGCTGTGGGTTGTCACGTAGTCGCTGTTTATGGTTCCACCTCACCAAAATACACACCGCCACTGGCAGAAAAAGTAGAGATAGTGCATACAGATATTGAATGCCGCCCTTGTTTTGAACGCGAGTGCCCACTTGGACATTTGAAGTGTTTGAGAGAACTAAATCCAGAGGTAATAGTAAACAGCATTCGAAAGTTAGACGCGATAAAGGTAGATAAATGTTAATTCGTTTACTCTACTCCATCGTACTTTCACTCGCTGCACCATTTCTCTTATTTGGCTTATACAAAAGTAAGCCTAATAAACCTAAATTCGGCAAGCGCTGGAAAGAACACTTTGGCTTTACCCCGCCACTGAACACTCCCACTGACCCTATCTGGATTCACGCTGTCTCTGTAGGGGAAAGCCTTGCCGCGATTCCTCTAATCAAAGCCTTAAAAAAAGAAAACCCTGAACAATCCATTGTGGTGACCACAACCACCAGCACAGGAGCTGATCAGATAGCCAAACTGGGTGGCCTGGTTGAACATAGATATATGCCCATCGACTTCAGCTTTGCAGTTAAAAGATTTCTCAAAGCTATTCGCCCTGCAAAAATGTTAATTATCGAAACAGAGTTGTGGCCTAATACCTTACACTCGGTCCATCAAGCAGGCATTCCAATAACTGTCGTTAACGCTCGCCTATCCGAAAAATCACGCCGTAATTATGCTAAAATACAGCCACTGTTTAATCTAATGCACCCCAACCTGACTAAGGTACTGTGTCAGTCAGACAAAGATGCTAATAGGTTTGAACAACTTGGGGTTGATAAGAAAAAGCTGGTAATAACAGGCTCCATCAAATTTGATATTCAAATATCAGATGAGATAAAACAAAAAGGTAAAGAGCTCAGAAAACGGCTTGGTCCGGAGCGTCCTGTGTGGATAGCAGCCAGTACTCATAAAGGCGAAGATGAGCAGATACTCGAAGCCCACAAAGAGATTTTATCTCAACACCCTGATGCTTTGCTGGTCCTAGTACCACGCCATCCAGAACGATTTGATTCCGTTTACGAGCTATGCCTTTCACAAAGATTTAAGACTGTCAGAAGACAATCAGGCTCAATAGTATCAGCGGATACACAAGTGTATCTGGGTGATACTATGGGAGAAATGCTGATTCTTCTTGGTGCTGCAGATGCATGCTTTATGGGTGGTAGCTTAGTCGGTGACAAAGTAGGTGGGCATAATGTACTCGAGCCTGCGGCACTTGGGGTACCAGTGACCACAGGACCTAGTTATTATAATTTTAAAGAGATCACAGAAAAGCTATTAAAAGAAAAGTTAATTAACATTTTTAACAATTCAAACAGCCTAGCTAAACACATACACTATTTGCTTTCTGAAAAAGAAAATGTAAGACAATTGAAAGTTCAGCTTAAACGTTTTGTTCAAACCCGACAAGGTGCGATTAAGAATATAAAAGAGGCATTAATGTGATCTACAATCTCACTAAGTTTGAAATATTCCTACTGAACAAGTTCGGAAAACTACTAGCCAAAAGGCGAGTAAAAACAATAAGCAATCCAGTTTATATCATCATATTGGCAGTGTTAAAAAAATCTTGTAAAGACAAACATGGAAAGTTTAAAGAAGGCTATAGATATATTTCAGAAAAACATTTTGGATTTACTGTTGGCAAGTATTCAACCGGATATGAACAGTTCTGGCAACAACCAAAACTAATTGAGTCAATTGGCGCATTCTGTAATATATCAGCCATAAATGTTGTCATTGCCGGTGGTAACCACCCCTTATCAACAGTTTCGACCCATGCCTTTTTCTTCCATGACAAATATGGTTTTGTTGATAAAAATTATTCTACAAAAGAATATGCCCAAAACAACAAAATCAAGATTGGTAATGATGTCTGGATCGGTTCAAACGTCAGTATCCTTCCTGGTGTAAGCATTGGTGATGGCGCTGTAGTTGCTGCTGGTGCTGTGGTTAATAAAAATGTTCCACCATATGCTATTGTTGGTGGAGTACCAGCAAAGCTTATCAGATACCGATTCAGCGAAGATATCAGGAATGCATTACTACACACACAATGGTGGAACTGGAGTGACTGTAAAATCAAACATTTTTGTCCATGTATGTGGAGCCCTGAACAGCTACTCAAAAAGCTCAACGAGGAGTTTAGTAAATGAACCTCTTTTTGGTAACATCGCCATTTCAATACATATGTGCAATAGAAGCTATGCACCAGTATCGAACAAAAAATAATATTTTATTGCTGGTGAATCAAGCATCAGAACCAGGTATAACTCAACAAAAAAACATAATAAATGAATCAGATTGGGACCATATCATTCATATAGGGAGAACAAAAAGAAGCAAGTACATTCCAAAGGCTATTCATGATATAAATAAGATAACAAAAAACAAAACCATACAACACTTATTTCATGCAGAGTACAATGCATGGAGAACAAAATTATTACTTCGAAACCTTCCCATTATTAAAGAAGTATATTTTGATGATGGAACCCTTACCATCAACGAATATGAAGAGTATATTCGCCCTAAGACTATTTATAATCGACAGAGGCTTCTACAGGACTTAGAGATCAAGCTTCGTGGTTGTAGTCCGATAGGCAAGCTTCCTCAATCAGACAATTTAGAGATATTCACAATATTTGATATACCAAATCCTGAACATCCCGTTATTAAAAACAACTTAACTGTTTTAAAAAATGAATACAATGTTAAATCCTTATATAACCCAAAAGCCCCAATAGGGTTTATTGGACAAGGTGCTATTGGGCATAAGAGAAGAAAAACCATCACTCAATACATTAATGAAATCAACCATTTTAAACAGAAATTTGATAGCCCTATTATATATTTCCCTCATAGGACAGAGTCAGAAGAGGTAAGAAAACAAGTAGAGCGTATATCTAATTTGAGCTATCACTACAGCCAAATGCCACTAGAAATTGAGCTTATAAATCAATCTATAGAACTATCTGGTCTAGTTGGAGTACTATCTACGGTTCAATACACTGCATTATTGCTGTACCCGAATATGCCTATTTATAATTTATTATTTGCATCTGACTTAAACAATGATGGAGTAATAGTTAGAGAAAAGAGAATATCTGAGCTATTTTCAAAAAGTGGGATAATCAATATAGAAATTAATTAAAAAGGCGATAACTATCACCTTTTTAATTGCCTGAAGAGTATTATTATTTGAAATATTCAAATCGCATTGGGGTTCCAAATTTCAAGTCTTCCGTTGCGACACTTCCTATAACATCATCCAAATACTTCGGTGGAATACCGTTCCCTGGGCGAATTGACCGAACATGCTCACTGGTAAACGTATCCCCTTTTTGGATATCTTTTACTACATACAGCGAGCGACGGTGGCATTTAGTCTTAAGCTCAGCTTCGGTACTGATGAAGTTTGGCTTACCTATCGCCTCAAAAGCCATTTCACAATTATCAACCAATGACTTCAGTTCTTCTTTTTCTAATGAAAATGCAGAGTCTGGCCCCCCATCTGCGCGAGCTAATGTAAAGTGTTTTTCAATCACACAAGCACCAAGTGCAACTGCAGCTACCGACACCCCTATATCCAGTGTGTGATCCGATAAACCGACATCACAATCAAACGCCTCACGCATGACAGCCATGGTTGAGATATTTGCCTGCGATGCTGGTGTCGGGTAGCCACTTGTACAATGCAACAGAATAATGTCTTCTGCACCCGCGCCTTTTGCCGCAAGTACCGCCTCTTCAATCTCGGCAAGATTTGCGTTTCCTGTTGACATAATCATTGGTTTACCCGTCGCAGCCACTTTGCGAATTAACGGTAAATCAATCAGTTCAAACGATGCAATTTTGTAGGCCGGTGCATTTAAACTTTCTAAAAAGTCTACCGCTGTGGGATCAAAAGGAGAACTAAAGATAGTGATACCCAGTTTTGCGGCCTCATCAAATAACGTTTTGTGCCACTCCCAAGGGGTATGCGCCTGCTCATATAAATCATAGAGTTTTGAACCGTCCCATAAACCGCCATGAATGATGAACTCTTCACTGTCATGATTAATTGTTATGGTATCTGCAGTATAAGTTTGCAGTTTTACTGCATCTGCTCCAGCATCTTTCGCTGCTTCGATTAATTCAATCGCACGATTAATGTCACCATTATGATTACCAGACATTTCAGCAATGATGTAAGGCTTATGACCCTTACCAATTTTTCTATTAGCTATTTGCATGACAATATAATCTCTATTTTTCTGCCAGATACGCTTGAATTTTTGCAAGTGAATCCAGCTTCGCCATTTTCTCTGCAGAAATATTTACTTCAAACTGCTTTTCTATTTCCATGATCAGTAGTAAATGCTTAAACGAATCCCACTCTGGATTAGTCTGCATACTCACTTGACCTATCTGGGTTTCCGAAACTCCCACAACGGCATTATAAATGGTAAGGAGCTCAGCATTGTCTGATGATTGAATATTAGCAACGTCTGTTGAGCTAGCCTGTGGCTCAAACTTTAAAGTATTAGGGTAGGCTTCTAATAGCTCAAATAACCCATGTATTGGATGCACTAAAAATGCCACCCGACGCCCATCAAAAGCACCGTCAGATCTTGGCTCGACAACTAATTTTGCACTAAACTGCTGCTGAGCTATATCAATCGCCCTATCCAAATCTTGCACGGCGTAGCACAGGTGATAAGCGCCACCTCCAGCATTAAGATGACTTAATATAGGTGAATCACTATTGAGTGGTGATAGAATTTCTACCACACCCATGCCATTGAGCTCAACAAATGCGTAATTCACATTTTGAGCCGGATTCTGTCCCGGACCTCTAAGTAGCTTCGCATTAGGAATCGATAGAAAATCCTGAAGTGTTGCGATGATATCTCGTGTGGTCACAGCATAATGATCCACATTCAGGACACCTAAAGAAGAAAACATTGGACTCATAATATATACCTTAAACGCTCCAGTTGAGTACCATTTCACTCGATTCCTGAGGAAGCGGTGTTATTTCTAAATCAAAACGCCAATTCTCACCTTCCAGTGCAAACTGATTGTTTTCATACAGTTTGGCGACAGGTTGATTTTTAGCACTTGGGATATAACGACCAACGACACTTTTAATGTTGGCCTGTTTTGCTACATACAGTAATTTTTTAATGAGAGCGTGTTCAATATCTCGTCCCATGACACGGCATGACATCACAAAGTTATCGATAATCCATTCATCACCTTGTTTTAACACAATCAATGCAGCCACACCTTCATGCTCTTTCGCGTATTTATCTTTGGATTTCACATGCAACACCCAAACATCGTCACTCAAACCCCAGTTTTTAAGTTGTTCTTTACTGTATCGCTTAGTCGTTGTATTAAACTGATTGGTTTTATTAAACAACTGGTGAGTACGTTCAAAATTACTGTCACTAAGCGCTTCGACCTTAATATCCATTTCAAGGCTGGTCAGAAATGCACTACGATCTGTAAAACTAGCCTCCGCTTTTTTGATATCAACACGCTTTTTATAAAGCTCTGCCCGTCGCTTATCAGACTCATTGATTTGCGGCAACCAAAGCTCCGGTAGCTGGCAGATAAACTGATACCAGTCTGCGGGGTCTTCCGGTAACTCTGGCACGAAAATGCCAGGTACACTGCGGCGAACTTCCGCCCGCTCTACCGGGTTGTCATCAATAAAGCATAGAGACTGAACACCAAGATTTAGCTCCGCTGCAAGCTCCTGGATGTTAGAAGACTTAGGATCCCAATTAATCCGCCAACTGACAAAATCCTTCTTACGAAGTCGCATTTCTGGATGCATCTCAATCGCTTCCATCGCAACTTCTTCTGTATTCTTGCTGCAAATAGCCAGTAAAATACCACGCTCTTTTAGTGCTAAGAACAGTGACTGTAGCTCTTTATATATATTCCCTGGGTAATCCCCCCCCAGAGTAATACCATCCATTCCATCGTCTCCGATGATACCTTTCCACAGAGTGTTATCTAAATCCAGAATCAAAGCTCTTGCAGATAAAGAATGTGAGGCAAAAACAGAACCTATGATAGCTGTAGAATAAGCTTCTAAGCATTGGATCGAAAAAGGTGCTCGTGCCATATACCAGTATTTATTAGAAAAAGACCCTCCAACCCGATTAAGTAACTGAGCATAAGGAAGCACATTAACGACATTAGTCTTTTTCAACTCATAAAGCGCTTTATTCCACTCCTGAATTAACATGCTTATGCTTGAGCCTGTTAATTGCTCTTCAATCGTATATGGGAAGTTTTTTTGCAGAGCAAAGTCCGCCACAAAAACACGGTTACCACGTGAAGCTATTTGTTGAATAAAAGAGAGGTATTCACCCACCCTCCCTTCTGCCTGAAGCAAAGATTCCTCTGTTGGTGAAATATAGATATCCGGGAAAAAATCTTCAATACGCTCTAAGAAAAAATAACACGCTTCTGTACTGTTAAGTTCATGATTTTCAGGATCGCGCAAATCAAACTGATATCGACCAAATTCGCAGGTTTTTATTTGATATGGAAACTGCGGGTACACAACACTTTGCTTTTTTAAAATATCAGACAGAAAATCAGTGTTATGGGAGGCAAACAGATACAATGCAGGACGACGATCTACCTTGTTTTCTGGGTATATGTACTTCATATATACCACGTCTTTCGCTGTAGCGGATGCGTCATGAGGAACCTGGCACTCAACAAAACCACATTTCTGGTGCAAGGTCCATGCAAGCTGGTTAGTACGTAAAGATTCACAATACAATTCATATACCTTCAGCGTGCTACCTGCATACTGAATCACTTTTTGTTCAAGCTCAAGCCAGACAGCGGTTTTATCTGATTGATCCAGGTTGGCACTATCAAGGTAGAACCCCCACCAAGCTGTTGCTTTTTCCTGATCCCACGCATAAATGGTAACAACCCCTACCGGAACCTCATTGCGTTCGAAGATTAAGATCTGTCGTTCGGCCATTTGCATGGTTTTATCCCACCATGCCGAATGTTCTTCACGCCCAATAACGTGGTCAGTCAGCATAACCGCTCGAACTTCTTCATGATTACGCCAGTCCAACACCATCCATTTATCGCTTTCCTGAGCAACACGGATATTATACTTCGTCATATTCTGCTATCTCTTCTAATTGCTCGACTACTCTTCGGCATCCTAAGCCATCGACTAAAGCTGCACATGTTTTCGACTGCTCAGTCAATAACTCCTTATTGTTGAGTAAACCTTGATAAGCATCACGGTAATCTTCTGCAACCAATTCGCCACTCAACCCTAAGTAAAAGTGTCCATTGATTTGATTAAGATCTTGCGCTACTTGAGTTTGATTATCTGCTACAGAACATACTATTCCAGGCAATGCCATTACACAGCGCTCCCAAGTCGTAGCCCCTACAGCACCGACATAAAGATAAGAGTGAGCAAAAAAATCCATAATGTTGCTTACTTGCACATGCAACGTCACTCGCTCTGAATTTTTCTGGCAAAGAGACTCTAATTGCTCTCGGTGCGGATTATTAATACCAATAATGACATCAAAATGGTCAGCACTGTCTACCATCAATAACCCAGAAAGGGCCTTACTAGTTTCGTTGACAATATCAATACCACCAAAAAACAACACTACATGTTTGTCAGCTAATCGCTGGGTATAATCAAGTAAACTTTGTCGTACTGTGAAAAATTCTTCTCTAAGCAGGGCAAAATCCGGACCACACAATCGCTTTGCGGAGGCAGGAAGCAACCCGTCATAACGCTGCTCCCCTTTCAGATAATAGTTTTGATCAAGCAGTGCTTCAACATCATGCTCTCTATCAGCAAGATCATCGACCTGAAAGATACGTTTAGAATACGGTTTCAGTGCTTGTTGCCATGTTTTCTCAATGGCGTAATTATCAACGATAAGCCAGTCCAACTTATCAGCACCATATTTTATCAACTCAGCATTCACAGCAGCTTGAGTTTGCTCGATCTCATTCTCATAGGAGACTTCTAACCAGGAGGCATGCGGACAATGATTAGCCAGCGACATCTTTTCGCCAGAATCACACCGTGAAAAGAGGGGTGGCTGTTCAAGTTCCACCACTGGAAAATACCTTGCAACCAAATCAATTAAATGGCCGGCTAATCGTCTAACCACGAAAAAGACTTTGTGCCCATTTTCTGACAACTGGTGAGCTAAGGTTAACATGCGGTATGTATGACCCGTTCCCATTTTTAAGGACGCGTCAACTCGAATACCAATTAACACTCTGTTGTTCCTCGCAGAGCTTTTGATAACAACAAAGCAAACTCCCAGTCTTGGGGCGTATCTAAATCCACCACCCGCTTTCTGGATACAGGGTAAGCAATTGCTTTATCGGAAAACATCGGTATACCCTTTTTATAGGCTTCCGGCTTACCCCAATAGAATTGTCCAATATCGTGATAAGCTGGTTCTAAATCTTGAGAACGAGTATTAAAATGCTCTGGTTGAAACATTTCTACTCGCCCAGCTTGATCAAGCTTCACGCCACGCTGGATTGGAAATGGAAACTCACATACAGGAAAGCTGTAATATGCTGATTCGTCTTGTTGAAGTAGCCGATAGGTTTCCTGAATATCTTTTACTTTAATAAATGGCGCAGTTGCATAAATACAGCACAAATAGTCGATAACCACATTTTGGGCTTCATACCACTTGATGGCATGCAAAAGCACATCTGCGGTAGTCGAATAATCATCTGACACATCTGCAGGGCGGAAAAACGGAACTTCAGCTCCATATTCACGCGCTACATCAGCGATTTCCGGATCATCGGTTGAGACAATCACTTTATCAAAACAGCCAGACCTCTGAGCCGCTTCAATGGAATAAGCAATGATCGGTTTTCCATCAAATTCTTTGATATTTTTACGGGGGATACGTTTGCTCCCTCCTCGTGCCGGGATAATAGCGACTTTCATTACTTACCTCGCTAAGATATCAGATAAAACCTTTACGACCGAATCCTGCTGCTCCAAACTCATACCATGAAACATTGGTAGTGAGATAGCTTCTTGATAGTAACGCTCTGACTCAGGAAAATCGCCTTGTTTAAAGCCCATACGCTGATAATAAGGTTGGGTATGCACAGGGATATAATGCAAGTTAACTCCAATCCCATTTTCTCGGAGAGATTCGAACACTTCCCGATGAGAAAGCGCAATATTATCCAATTGCAGACGAATAACATATAAATGCAGACCAGAATATGTATTTTCCAGCTGGTAAGGAACCGTTACCGGCAAGTCTTTTAATAACTCGTTATATCGCTTTGCCAGCTTATGTCTTGCCGAGACAAACCGCTCCAGTCTTTGCATCTGAGTGACACCCAATGCAGCCTGAAGCTCTGTCATCCGGTAATTATAACCAAGCTCAACTTGCTGATAATACCAACCACCGTGGGACTCTCCTTCCATCAAAGCAGGATCCCGGGTAACACCATGGCTACGGAAGAGAGCCATTCTTTCTGCTAACTCTGGCTGATTGGTCAACGCAGCCCCACCTTCAGCAGTAGTCACTATTTTCACCGGATGGAAGCTAAATACCGTAATATCAGAATACTCACAATTCCCTATAGGTTGACCATGATATTGACCACCAATGGCATGCGAAGCATCTTCGATTACTTTAAATCCATATTCTTTCGCAAGCTTGCCTATCGCCTTCATATCACACGGCTGTCCACATAAATGAACCGGCACGACCACTTTAGGCAAGGTCCCTTTGGCTTTGGCTTCTACTAATTTTTGCTCCAGTTTCACCGGACACATGTTGTAGGTGTTAGGGTCAATATCAACAAAATCAACTTTTGCTCTACAATACAAACCACAGTTTGCTGAAGCTACAAACGTGATTGGTGACGTCCATAACCAATCCCCTTCGCCTAATCCAAGCGCCAGACAAGCGATATGCAAAGCTGATGTTGCACTATTTACCGCTAAAGCATGCGTAGCTCCGGTTTGATTCATCAGAGCTTTTTCAAACTCAGGCACCTTAGGCCCCTGAGTCAAAAAATCGGATTGAAGGACTTCTACAACCCCATCAATATCTTGCTGGGTAATCTCTTGTCTGCCGTATGGGATCACTTTGTTACTCACACTGTAAAGTTAGGGTCAACGTGCTCTTTAATTAGTTCACGGAGGCTTTCTACGGTTTCCCACTCAGTGTTAGTACCGGAGTTATATTTAAAACCAAATGGTACCTTCTCTGCTTTGTGGTGCTCTAAATACTCTTCTTCGGTATAAGTAAATGATACAGAAGGAAGAATGGCGTAATACTTACCAAGATCAATCGTATTCAGTGAGTCAGTATCAGTTATCATCTCTTCATGTAGCTTTTCACCCGGGCGGATACCCACAACTTTAGTTTCACATTCAGGAGCAATGGCTTCAGCAATATCCAAAATTCTATACGATGGAATCTTCGGTACAAAAATCTCACCTCCGAGATGATGCTCAAGGGCATACATCACCATATTGACGCCATCTTGCAACGAAATATTAAAACGTGTCATTTCTTCATGAGTGATTGGAAGTAAACCCTCTTCTTTTTTCTTCATAAAGAAAGGAATAACTGAGCCTCGAGAACCCATCACATTACCATAGCGCACCACACTAAAACGAATGTCTTTTGAGCCTTTGATGTTGTTTGCTGCTGCAAATAATTTATCAGAAGCCAGCTTAGTGGCACCGTACAAGTTGATTGGAGCACAAGCTTTGTCAGTAGAAAGTGCAACGACATTTTTCACACAACAAGACAATGCTGCATTGATTACATTTTCAGCTCCGTCCACATTTGTACGAATACACTCTGTTGGGTTGTACTCGGCGGTATCGACCTGCTTAATAGCTGCCGCATGTATAATTACATCAACACCTTCACAAGCCTGAATCATACGGTTACGATCACGAACATCACCAATGAAAAAGCGTAGTTGGGGATAGTCTTTATGAGGGTATTTTTGCTTTAGTTCGAACTGTTTTAGTTCATCTCGAGAAAAAATGATAATTTTCTTTACATTAGGATATCTTTCAAGAATAGTCTTGATGAACTGTTTACCAAAAGAACCTGTGCCACCTGTAATCAGAACCGTTTTATTGTTCAACATGCTTTCACCATCGGTTAGAATCTTTCCACTACTTGTAAGTAATAGAGTACAATATTGTTGGGTAATCTGGGAAGTATACCTATAGAGGCTCCACTTTTGTATTAGTTTAGCTGTAGATCAGACCTAGCTATCTATACAGTCAATAATCTGATTTGAAAGAAATGTGTAACAAAACAAAAATAGCACTTTGATGACCACACCATGAATTTATTTTTAGTCACATCTCCATTCCAGCTAATCTGTGCAATCGAGGCCAAGAAACACTACGGTGCGAAAGAAAATATTCTCATTCTTCGTGAAGAAAAAATGTCTTCAGCAAAAGCGCAAATGCGCTTATTGCTAAATAAAGAAGAGTGGGAATATATCATTTATCTAGGAAGACGTAGTAAAGTCTGGGAGGCACGTAAGCTCCAATATCGACTAAAAAAAATCAATCCACCATTGAAATTTGAATCTATCTTTTATGCTGACTACTCTGCTTGGCGGACAGCTGTGCTGCTTAATAATATAACCACAGAAAGAGAAGTCATGATCGATGATGGTGTAGGCACGATTAGAGAATACCGAGAAAAAATCCAACCAGAATTACATGTATCCCGTAATAAAAGTAGTCGGGATAAACTTCTAAAACTAGTCGGGCTTAAGCCACCAAGACTGATTTACCCAAGAAGCGGCTTTTCATTTTTCACTTTCTTTGAATTGTCAGATAGTCGATTCCCTATTGAAGAAAACCAATTATCAGTATTGAAACAAAGGCTCAATACTATGCAGTGCTTTTCTGATAACGCTCCTGCCGGTTTTATTGGCCAAGGTATGGTTGCGGAAAAAGGCATCAACCTTGATTCTTACTGTCACCTCATAGGTAAACTTCTAGAAAAGCACCCTCAAGGTGTTATGTACTTCCCGCACCGGACAGAAGCAGACTTTGTTCGACAAAGATTGCAAACAATGACTGGTTTAATCTACCACCACTCAAAACTGCCTTTAGAACTAGAACTGGCTGTAGAAAAAATTCAGTTATCTGCTATCTATGGGATAGCCTCAACAGCGGAGATTACTCTAGAAAAAATTTACCCCGAAATTCCTGTATTTGATATTGAAATACCGGCGAAGTACTACCTGATTGAAGAATTCGGACAAAATTTTATCAATGTCGCTAAAGAACTTAGCCTGAAGAAATCAGAGATAACATTGGAGAGCTAATGCTCTCCAATACAAATTTTCACCTTATCGATTAAACCGGCTAATCTGTTTTAAAGCTTCATTTAGCTGAGCATAATTCAGTTCAGTATCCAGTTTACGGTTAGTTTTATCCATATAAGCGTAATCGCCGCTGTTCATGACTTCCAAAATAGTGTTGTCGGATACCACAGCGTAACTGCCATAACTAGCTGAAATAACCCAGTCACGTTTCGCAGGTTCTCCTAACAAGTCTTCACCGCTTGAATAATCCTTAACATCATTCCTTACACCCAGATAGTTTTTCATGATTGTCGGTACGACATCCTCATGGCTGGAAATCTGGTCTCGTGGCCAAGTGACGGCTGCTGAGCTCACACCTGGGCCAAACATCATAAACGGTACCTGGATCTGCGCGTTGGTGAAGTTACCATTATGTCCCCAGAAGTTTAACTTATTATCATTAAGCTCCTGTGCATGATCACCCGTAATAATGACGAGTGTGTTATCCAGATCACCATTCTGCTCCAGCTTTTTAAATACCTTGTTCACCAAACTATCAACATAATGCACGCTGGTTTTATAGCGATTAAAGAAGGTTGTTGGATCGGTTTCGTTATTCAGCTCCAGATAGTTAACGGTATCCAGCATTGGCTCAAATCTGTGGGCGTAATCGTCAGGGAAATCATACCCATGCGGCGCATCATAAAACAGGAAGGAAAATGTCGGTTTGGATTTATCACGGCCGTTATCGTACCAGTCCAGCCAATCCTTCGTCAGATCGGCATCCAGTTCTGATGGGCGACCGCCTTCTGAACCATTACGCAGATCTGGAATGCTGGCAAAAACGGTCTGGTTAAACTCCGGTGAACGAAGCTGAGCTGCCGTAAATATTCCCAGGTCATAATCCATATCCTGCAGGCGCTCGATCATTACCGGAGCCTTACGGTTAGCCAGAAACGCATGCCAGTAGGTGCCCGGCACACCATAAAAAAGGCCAAAAATACCGGTTCGGGTCGAGTTACCCGTTGATAAATGGTTGTTGAGAATCACGCTGTCTTTCTGATGCACCATATTCCAGATAGTTGGTGACATATCAGGGCCATATGTATCAAAACGCCATGAGTCTATCGCTATCAACATAATATTGACCGGCTTCTTAACCGAAACCGTATCCAGAGGTGTTAACGGGTAATTCAGGTCACTATTCTGGTTCACTTGCATGGCTTTCTGACGCTGAACCGCGTCTTCATCGACCCAGCCGTATTTACGCATCAGCTTATTGGAAGTAGCTGGCTCAAACAGCGGAAGATAACGTTTCATCATCGTGACCGGCTGATAGGCATTGGCCGCGGCCCAGATATGAATACCATGGGTTGCCAGTAGAGCAGCAAAGGTGAGCAGAGCAAACTTTTTCCCCAGTTTACGCTTCATAATGGCCGGTATTTTTTCCAGACGGCGAACCGTCACCCACTGAGCGACAAACAACAAAACCGTACCGCCAATCACCATCAGCCAGGTTATCAGCGGGAAGCTGACGATCTGCCCCGCCAGAATCATATCCACCACCACAAAATTGATGTGGAAGCGGTACTGGGCAAATACTATGGTATCGATAAACAGGACAATGATGCCGACAGAAGCCAATAACGCCTGAATGCCACGGCGGGGAATAGCCGGTAAAAGAAGAAAAGGAATCGAAATAAGGCCAATCAGTGCGGCAAACAGGGTCATCTGTCCCCAGATACCCACAACCATGAAAATCAGCGCTTTGGGCTCACTTGGAAACTCTGGTAAAAACTGGAAATAACGGGCGGATATCAGCATCGCCAATATCGCATTGATTAAAATTAACCAGCCGTGGGCGTGTAACTTCTGTTTAAATGTCGGGGAATACAAGGTTTACTCCTGATAACCAGCAAGAAGAGCGTTAAAATCCGGCTCTTCCCAAAATATATCGTGTTTGTTTTTTTCCTTTCGGAAGGAGCGAAGCAGGCGATCTAAGTTCGCCCTTTTCCAGCCATCTCCAGACGGCTGACAGCATTTATCAAAATCAATAATCCATACTTTTTCATCACCGTCACATAACAGATTATGGATATTGAGATCCGTGTGATTCACTCCGGCATTATGCATTTTCCGGATTTCCCGGCCTATACTCTGATACCTATCAGCAGATAAGGGCTCAATCTTTAAGATGGACACCAGATCCCGGGCATCCGGAATTTTTTCACTCAGCAGATCAGCCTGATAACTGAATAAACCTCGTGTCGCTTTTGCCGCAATCGGCCTAGGCACATGTACACCAGCGTCAGCCAGATACTTTAGCAACTGAAACTCCTGATAACTGCGGGTCTGCTCCCAGCCAGAAAACAGGTAATGGTCTTTAACTAACTTGCCGAATAAGCCACCACGCCGGTAATGACGTAACGCCCCCTGCAGCTTTTCCAGTTGGACAAACCAGGTCGTGCCTCTTCCCTGTGCAGACCCAACCACCTTGCCAGCACTCTGCCAGAAGCGGAGTTCAAAACAGTCTTCCGGGGATTCAGACAAGAGCTCATCATCAAACCAGATGCATTCGTTCCCTTTGAGAACCTGTTTACAGTGCAAGGTGTTCATCTCAGAACCAGTATCTGTTGCCGAGGATCAGAAACCAGGTTATACCGGCAAAAATCAGGGAAATCATAACCGCGGCCGATCCCATATCCTTCGCCCGGCCACTCAACTCGTGGTGCTCAACTCCAACGCGATCGACAACAGCCTCGATGGCTGAATTCAACAATTCGGTGACTACGACCAAAACACCAACGCCCAGCATGAGTATTTTCTCGATCATCGTAATATCCACCAGAATAACAACCGGTAAAGATATGATGAACAGTGTCAGCTCCTGACGAATGGCGGCTTCATTTTTCCAGCCAGCCCTTAGTCCCTGAACCGAGTATCCACCCGCCTTGATAATTCTTTTTATGCCGGTATTACCCGGTTTACCTGGATTTTCTGATGTCATGGTCTCAACTACATTTAAAAGCAGGAAATAAAACAGGGGTTATTTTACATTTATTCCCCTTAACTGCATAATTCCTGCTAACAAAATAAATGATGAATCAAACCGATGTCGCTTTTTTCTGCACCTCCTTTGTTTTCCACCCAGCCCAAAGCGGTCTGCTTTTTACGGTTGTCGGCTATCGGGGATATCTGCCACGCCGTTGCGGCGATACAGGCACTGCAAAAACACTGGCCTGAGACTAAAATCACCTGGATTATCGGCAAGGTAGAGGCTCAACTACTGGATGGATTAGAAAATGTTGAGCTCATCGTGTTTGATAAAAAAGCAGGCTTTAAAGGCATGCAGGCGGTATGGAGCCAGTTGAAAGGCCGGCAGTTCGATGCCTTAATCCATATGCAGATTGCACTGCGCTCCAGCCTGCTGACCCTAGGGATAAAAGCGAGATACAAGGTAGGGTTTAATTTTAAACGGGCCAAAGAAGCACAATGGCTGTTTACCAACCGAAGAATTCCGGATACTCAGTCTCAGCATGTACTGGATAGCTTCTTCTCTTTTATCGAGTACCTGGGAATACCGCGCACATCACCTGAGTGGCAGCTTCCTTTGAGCGAAGAAGATCATCAGTTTGCTGAACAGACTATCCCTCAGCAGGCAATCGCTATCTGCCCGGCAGCCAGCAAAGATGAACGCAACTGGCTGCCAGACCGATACGCGACATTTGCCGACTGGGTGACAGAGCAAGGCTTTACCGTCGTATTCTGCGGCTCTCCAACGGAAAGAGAGAGAAAACTGGCAGATACCATTCAGAGTCAGATGCGGCACAATGCGATTGATCTGGTTGGAAAAACCACACTTAAACAACTGACAGCGGTATTAGGTCGGGCTGACATCGTTCTCGCGCCGGATTCCGGCCCGGCACATATAGCCACCACTCAGGGAACGCCGGTTATCGGCCTGTATGGTCACAGTAATCCCAAGCGAACCGGGCCTTATAACAGCCAGCAATACGTAGTCAGTGTCTACGAACAATTCGCTCAGGAACAACACGGAAAACCTGCGGAACAACTGCCATGGAGCTGCCGGGTAAAAGGCGCTCATGTCATGGACAGTATTACGCTTGACGCTGTTAAGCTATCTTTTAAACACATCCTCCAGGATAGGAAACCAGATGCCTGATACCATCACGACTAAAAAACCAACGCTGGCCGTTGTACTGATTGTCAAAAATGAAGCTGATAACCTGAATGCCTGTTTAAAAACCGTGGAAGGATGGGTAGATGAAATCGTGATTCTGGACTCAGGAAGTACCGATGAGACTGAGCAGGTTGCCCGACAATATACCGACAAATTTTATACGAATAATGAATGGCCCGGATTTGGTCCACAACGTCGCTTAGCCCAACAGTATGTCACGTCTGATTTTGTTCTCTGGCTGGATGCGGATGAAAGAGTTACGCCTGAACTAAAAGAAAGTATCAGGCAAGCTGTTATGGCGAACAAACCAAAGACTGTCTACCAAATGTGTCGCCTAAGCTGGGTATTTGGCCGTTATATTCGTCATTGCGGCTGGTACCCGGACAGGGTAACCCGCCTTTACCCAACAGCGCTGACTCAATATGACGATGCACTCGTGCATGAGAAAGTAGAACTGACCAGTGATATGAACGTAGAAGCTCTTTCCGGTGATGCGATCCATTATACCTATAAAGACCTTCACCATTACCTGGTCAAATCAGCAGGATACGCTAAGGCCTGGGCAGAGCAGCGGGAAAAGCGAGGCAAAAAAAGCAGTATTTCTTCTGGCGTAATCCATGCGCTCGCCTGCTTTGTAAAAATGTACATCCTGAAACGGGGCTTTTTAGACGGTAAACAAGGCTTCTTACTGTCTCTGTTATCGGCGCACTCTACGTTAGTGAAATACGCCGACCTCTGGATCAGGACAAGTACTGAGCAGCCCAAGGATTAAGCTGTAGAAGGACCTCTCTTACATCCACTTTACTCATATCACTTTCTTCTTCTTTTGTCCCTCCTTTTGGAGGAGCAAAAGCAATATGTCGACCTTCCGAGTTAAGAGGCAACCACCGCAGAGGTGTTGATGAGCGTTTACTTGGGAAAAAACCAACCGTAGGAACATCCAGCGCAGCAGCAATATGCAGTGGCCCGGTTGAACCCGCCATAAACAGATTTGCACAGGCAATAGAACGGGTAAAGTCTATAAGGCCATCATTTTTATCGTAAATAACACCATTTCGATTCCGAAGCTTTACCTTCGTCAATAGCTCTCTGGCCTTTGCTTCTTCACCCGGCCCTGCAGTGATAACCAGCTCAAAATCAGCCTCGATGGCCGTTATCAGATCCGCATACTGCTCAAGAGACAGGTTGTTTGCCGATCCTCCCGTCCCGGCATGCACAAATAGCCAGCGCTTATCCGGACAAATATCCAATTGAGTGACGAGCTTTTTCTTTTGCTCAGCCAGTTGTTCTGATTCAAAGCGAAGATAAGGTGCTGACGGCTCGTTTATGTCTACTTTCTGATCGGCTAAAAACTCACGTATTAGATCGAGGTTGTACTGATACTCAGGTTTGGCTGATTGTGACCGTTTCTGGCGAAGACGATGATTATAAAAAATCTGGGCCAGTTTTGTTGCCGGAGCTAAACGATAAGGTATACCAGCCTTCCACACTAAAAGAGCATTGTAGGTGGTAGAAAACAGGTTAATGGAAGCATCAAATTGCTTACTTTTAAGCTCCGTTATTAACGCCTTTTTCTGCTCCTTACTTCCTTTTTTGGTAGGATCCAGTATCACATCATCAATCCATGGGCATAGCTTTGCCAGCTCCACCGTATAGCCAGGAACCAAAGCTGTAATATGACAATCCGGCATTGACTGTTTCAGCATCGCGAAACTTGGCCACGCCAACATAAAATCACCGATTTTGTCATTACGAACCACTAAAATCTTCTGCATCTTGTTCATTGTTTATTGCTGTCCTCTGCAACTAATACTACCCGAATCATGAAATTTAGATAGGTAGAACACCGTGTTTTTGTTAGCATTCGGGCAATAGAACATTCTGTTTCCTATCATTTAAGTGAGTTATGACATGTCTGAAAAACCAACATCAACAGTCATCTACCCCGGTACCTTCGATCCGATAACCAACGGCCATATCGATCTGATCCTGCGAGCCGCCAAAATGTTTGGTCATGTCATCATCGGCGTAGCAGCCAGTCCAAGTAAAAAAACCATGTTCACGCTGGAAGAAAGAGTGGGGATGATCGAAGACGTGTTCAGCGAATATAACAACATTTCTGCGGTTGGCTTTTCAGGCTTGCTGGTCGACTTTGCCAAACAGCAGAATGCAAACCTGCTCGTACGGGGCCTGAGAACAACCATCGATTTTGAATATGAATTCGGCCTGACCAATATGTACCGAAAACTCCTGCCCGAACTGGAAAGCGTCTTTTTAACCCCTTCCGAAGAATATACTTTCCTTTCCTCGACGATTGTTCGGGAAGTCGCTCTACATGGTGGTGACGTGAGTCAGTTTGTACCAAACAGCGTTGAAAAAGCACTTAAAAATAAAGCAATTAATGCTTAGCTGTCTCAACACAAAGAAATGGGCTGACCGCCCATTCCTTATAAAAGCTCATTAGCGTAGACCTTCGGTAATCTGCCAGCGCAGATAGTAATCCTGTAGTTTATGATATTCTGCCGCCAGTTCAGGGGTGGGATTTGGTTCCGGCTGCGTCAGATTATGTAAACCATCACTGGCCCACGGATAAAGCTGGTCTGGCTTCGCCATCAGATATACCCCTTCATCTGAGATAACCTGCCCATTATTATACCCAAAGTTGTGTAACGGCTTAGCAGATAACAAATTTTTTCCACCCAGAGAAATATAATCAGCATCCGACAGACTCGCATGATACAGCGTTGGGAAGATATCCTTATGCGAGCCAATACGCTTTTCATCATAAGTGAAATCCGTATGGCTGCGAATCGCATCAGGCACATACAAATAGAAAGGTACACTAAAGCTGATAGCCAGTTCATCAGGCTGGTTAGGATCGAGATAACGCATACGGTGATCGCCTGTCGCGGCAATCACTGTACGATCTTTCAGAGCGCTGGATTTTACAGAAGCCACAAAATCGCCCAGAGCATTATTGGCATACTGATAAGCGCCTAACAGCGCTTTCCCATGCTCAGCCATTGGACCCAGTAATGTGTTCAGACGCTGACTTGGCTGAACTGGCTTTGGCTGATAGTTCTCCGGAACCATAAAAGGAGAATGGTTAGTCACCGTCAGCAGATAAATCATTAACGGCTTCTCTGACTCTTTCATCAACTTTTCGGCATACTTGAAAGCGAACTCATCCGGCACACCCCAGGTTCCATAATACGCTTCCGACTCAGGGTATTCCCGTATCAAGGTATTTTCGTCAATGATTCGGTCAAAGCCTTGCAACGGCAGGTAATTCAATAAATTACGCCACATCGCATTACCAGCGGTAATATATACCACCTCATAACCAGCCTTTTTGTACGGCAACACTGCCGAGCTTGGCAGTCTGACTTTCTGAGCACTGGAACGACTGATATTCGGTGAACTACTGTGAAACAGCATCATAGCCATGGTGTCGATAGTCGCGGTGGTACCGGCCAGAAAGCGCTTGAAGACAAAGTCATCATGAAAAGCAGGACGCAGCGAGCCCAATAAGTCGTTATTGTTAGCATCATCTTCCACCAAGACATTGGTCCCAAAACCTTCCATCAAAGCCATAACAACATGGGGCTTGTTCTCTGCAAGGTATGAGTTTACCGGAGTAGTATATTCCGGCGTTGGCTGCTGGAGCACTTTCTGCATCTGAGCAACCACCAAATCTTCAGTAACCGGTTCAAAGGTCGCCTGCTTATTATAATCTGCCCGGGCCCATTCCAGAGCAACAAATGCATTCGGCGTGAGCTTATTCAGTACATCATAATCCGACACACTGGCATGATAACGCTTAAGGGGCAATATAGTGAGCGATCCCCGGGCAAGAGAGGCATAGGCCAATACAGTAATAACGACGACCACCGTCATCAAAGACCAGTGCATTGACTTGATACTCCAGCGCTCAGACAGGCGCAGAAAGCGCGAGACAATAAACGTCATCAGGAAAGTAATCGCAGCCACAGCCAGCAAAGCAACCAGAACCGGATAATCACTCCAGACGCTCGTCAGTACCGCTCCGGTATCATCATCAAACAGACCAAAGACAAACACATCAATATAATTACCAAACGTCGTGTAATAGTAGTAATTGCCGATACTAAAAGTAGTGAGTAAGAAAAAAAGAACGGCAGCATAATAAGGAAGTATCTTTCTGAGCTTACTGAACCCAACTGGAAACGCAGCCACCAGCAAACCAAGCAGAAACAGCGGCGCAAACCCTATAGTGGCGACTTTTAAATCAAAGCGGCTGCCTACCCAGAAGGCTCTGAACAGATCGACTTCCCGCCCCGACAGCATATCCGGATCCACTTGCAGATAAAAGAAGATGACCCGCCCAATAAGCAAAAGGACTGCGGAAAGGAGCACCGTAAAGCTGACCGCTCCGGTTATCTGATAAAAATTCTTCTGGAAATTCATAGTGATTAAGTACGTCTACATTAATAAAATAACTAGTGCTGGCAGGTTGGACAAAAATAACTGTTTCTCTGGCCTATTTTTTGTTGCTGGATAATATCACCACAGACAGGACAGGGCTCGCCAGCTTTTCCATACACCTGAAGCTTGAGCGCAAAATAACCCGGTTTGCCATCTGCCTGGGAAAAGTCCTGCAGGGTCGTCCCGCCCTGTTTTATCGCATCGGCCAGAACGGCTTTGATCGCTGCCACCAGTGTTACCCACTGTATTGACGTCAGTTTTCCGGCTGGCGTAGTCGGGAGAATAGCAGAGCTAAACAAAGATTCATTTGCGTAAATATTACCCACGCCGACCACCACTTTGTTGTCCATAATGAACGGTTTGATAGCCACCCGCTTACCTTTGGCTTTCTCCTGCATATAGCTCGCAGAAAACTCGGCTTGCAGGGGCTCGGGCCCTAAGTGCCCCAACAACTCATGTATCGAGCCTTTCTCCTGCCACAGCCATGCGCCGAAACGGCGGGGATCGTTATAACGCAGCCGTTTACCATTCGCCAGAATCAGATCAATATGATCATGTTTACCGTGAGGATGATCAGAATTCAGTACCCGAAGAGAACCCGACATACCAAGATGAACGATAACCGTCCCCTGCTCTGTTTCCAGCAACAGATACTTCGCTCGTCGCCTTACCGCCTTAATGACCTGACCCTGCAGATGGTTAAGCTCCTCAGAGACCATCCAACGTAGCTTCGGCTGGCGGATAACGATAGCCTGAATCGTTTGATTCAGCAGGTGAGGCTCAATACCCATCCGGCTGACTTCAACTTCAGGTAACTCGGGCATAACGACTCCTTACGACTTAAAAAGGAAACAGGTAACTATCTTCAACGGACACCGCTATCCATTTGTTCTGCCAGTTCTTTAACAACCAGAATTTAGGAGTCTGATAATAAGTCACCCTCTGCGGCTCTTCCTGATCCAGATACCACACTTCTATTGTCTCCGGGCTGGAAAGAGAACCTTTAAGCTGAGAAAAAGTATCTTCATCCACCTCAGTTCCAGCCAGAGATATCCACCGCGAAGCCAGATCCGCTGCAGATATCGTGCTTTCCTGATTCATCACCCAGGTTTCACCCTGTCGCTCTAAAGACAACCGGGAGAAATGTAGCTGCTCAACAGTGGCATCAGGATTTAACAGATAAGGATAAGCGGGCCCCTGCTCTTGCAAACGAGATTTAAGCACATTGGGCAGATTCAGAACGACCATAAAAATAATCAGGGCAAAGATCAGCAGGTTATTCCAACCACGGCGGGATAGTTTCATTACAGGTCACCTAAGAATAAGAATTCTTAGTATTTAGCAGGACAAAATATAAGTCAAAAAAAAACCCGGCTATAAGCCGGGTTTTCGCTGTTCTAAAAGCTAACAATCAATTACTTGATTTTTGCTTCTTTATACACAACATGCTGGCGAACTACTGGATCAAATTTCTTGATCTCAAATTTGCCTGGCATGTTACGCTTGTTCTTGTCAGTAGTGTAGAAGTGACCAGTACCAGCAGAAGATACTAGACGAATTTTCTCACGAATGCCTTTAGCCATTGCTCAATTCCTCTTATACGTTCTCGCCACGTGCACGGATATCAACAAGAACAGCATCAATGCCTTTCTTATCGATGATACGCATGCCTTTAGCAGATAGACGTAGTTTAACAAAACGTTTTTCGCTCTCTACCCAGAAACGATGAGTTTGTAGGTTCGGCAGAAAACGACGCTTAGTAGCATTTCGTGCGTGTGAACGGTTGTTACCCGTTACTGGACGCTTACCAGTTACTTGGCATACTCGGGACATGAATGTCTTCTCCAAATCGTTTCAGCTCGATATCAACCTTGCTGGCTGACCTCCTTATTGTTCGAAAAGAACGGAGGTAAAAACCGCTATGGAAAATCCACACAAGGCTATCAAAGGTCGCGCATTATACTAACTTGATATGCATTGCTCAAGACCCGAACAGATCCTTTTTACAAGATTTGCAGATCTTTTTTGAGTATAAAGCTGAATTGTGTTCAAAAATAGTGCGCGGATCATACCAGAATTTACACAGCTCACAACAAAAAAATGCGATTTATATCCAGCCTCTTTCGGCAAAGGAGATAACCTCACCGTCACCAATAACAAAATGGTCCAAAACACGGATATCCACCAGAGCGAGCACATCCGATATTCGGTCCGTAATCCTTCGGTCAGACTGACTGGGTTCGGCTACCCCCGAAGGGTGATTATGTGCCAGAATAACGGCAGCAGCATTATGCTCCAAAGCCCGCTTCAGCACTTCTCTCGGATAAACACTGGCGGCATCAATAGTGCCTTCAAACATCACTTCATCACCGATCACACGGTGCTGATTATCCAGAAACAGAACGTAAAACGCCTCCCGATGCCTGTCCCTCAACATGCTAGAGAGATACATCTGCGTATGCTGCGGACTGGTCAGCGCCCCTTCCTTTTTTAACGTTTCGCCAAGATAACGTTGTGTCATCTCCACGACCGCCTGCAACTGTACATATTTCGCCTCCCCCAGCCCCTTATGCTTGCAGAAATCTTCTTTACTGCAGCTAAACAGCTTTCTCAGAGAGCCAAAGTCCGTCAGCAGATAATCAGCCAGTTCTATCACATTCATACCCCTAATGCCGGTACGCAGAAAAATAGCGAGAAGCTCCGCATCGGACAGTGATTGAGCACCACGGCTGAGTAACTTTTCTCTTGGCTGTGATTCCAGAGGAAGAGATTTGATGGTCATAGACACTCCTGTTTTTCCAATCCTTTTCGCCAATAAAAGGCCTGCCGGAAGAGTAATCAACTCTGATGTTTCATTTCTGGAGACATTTCAGGTTATGACAGCCCTATTATCCGCTGTGTATCTTTTCACTGTGCAAGTGACCACTTACTTATCCCTGTATTATTCACGCTAAAAAATGTGGTAAAGTTTGCACAGAAATTTTGGAGAACCAGACAATGCAAACTCTGACAGGAAAGAATATCCTTCTTGGGATCAGTGGTGGCATCGCCGCTTATAAGTGTGCGGAGCTCACCAGACGCCTTATGGAACGAGGTGCTGAGGTACACATTGTGATGACCGAAGCAGCCAAAGAATTTATTACTCCGCTGACCATGCAGGCCATATCCGGCCACCCGGTTGCGGAAAGCCTGCTCGACCCTAGGGCCGAAGCCTCAATGAGCCATATTGAACTGGCCAAATGGGCAGACATGGTGCTTCTGGCTCCGGCCACAGCAGATCTTATTGCTCGCGTTGCTGCCGGCATGGGGAACGATCTGGTATCAACAGCCGTTCTGGCAACCGATGCCCCAGTGGTTGTGGCTCCGGCCATGAACCAACAGATGTACCAGAATATTGCGACTCAGGAAAATATCGCCACACTGAGCCGACGAGGCATGCATATCTGGGGGCCCGATGCCGGAGAACAGGCCTGTGGTGATGTCGGCCCCGGCCGCATGCTGCAGCCAATGGATTTAGTTGAGCGCTGCGAAGCATTTTTCCAGCCAGAAGCCACTTCTGACTTATTAAAAGGTAAGTCCTTACTTCTTACGGCAGGCCCAACCAGAGAAGCACTGGATCCGGTACGTTACATCACAAACCATAGTTCAGGAAAAATGGGCTATGCACTAGCGCAAACTGCTGCCGAGATGGGGGCGAATGTCACCCTTGTCAGCGGTCCGGTCGCCATTGAAGCGCCTGCAGGTGTCTCCATCATCAATGTCGACACCGCTCAGCAGATGCATCAGGAAGTGATGTCGCGAACCACAGATGCGGATATCTTTATCGGCTGTGCCGCTGTTGCGGATTACCGTCCGGAAATGGTGTCTGAGCAAAAGATGAAAAAAGCCGATGACAGTGACACCCTCACTATCACCATGGTGAAAAACCCGGATATCATTGCATCGGTTTCAGCTCTCAAAACCGACCGGCCATTTACGGTAGGGTTTGCGGCTGAGACCCAGAATGTAGAACAATACGCGCTCAGCAAACTGGAACGTAAAAATCTGGATATGATCTGCGCGAACGATGTTTCCGTAGGCGGACAAGGTTTTAACAGCGACGACAATGCTCTGACTCTTTACTGGAGAGACGGTAAAAAGAACCTGCCTCTGGACAGTAAGCTGGCGTTAAGCCGGGAAATTCTGGTAGCAGTGAGCGAGAGACTAGAGACTAGAGACTAGAGACTAGAGACTAGAGACTAGAGACTAGAGAGAATACAGGGTACAGAAAACATCGTCATCCCTGCGAAGGCAGGGATCGACTTAACTATTTTCAACAACAGCTAAATTAATAAAACTCATGAAACAAATTGACTTAAAAATTTTAGACGAGCGTATCGGTAACGAATTTCCCCTTCCTGCATACGCAACAGAAGGGTCTGCGGGACTGGATCTGCGCGCCTGTCTTGATGATGCATTAACCGTAGAGCCTGGGCAGACTCATCTGATCCCGACCGGCCTTGCTATCCATATTGCTGACCGAAAACTGGCAGCCACCATTCTGCCTCGCTCCGGGCTGGGACATAAGCACGGCATCGTACTGGGGAACCTGGTTGGTCTGATTGACTCTGATTACCAGGGCCAGTTGATGGTTTCTGTATGGAACCGTGGTCAGGATGCTTTTACTATTGAGCCGGGAGACCGGATCGCTCAACTGGTATTTGTTCCCGTTGTACAGGCTGAATTCAGCATTGTTGAAGATTTTGAAGCCACAAAACGTGGTGAGGGTGGCTTTGGTCACTCAGGTAAACAGTAACATTACCTCCTCGGGTGCTCTGTCATACCTTGCTCTATAACCCATTATTCTACAGTCAATAACCGGCAGAGCACTCCCGCAGTTAGAACAAAAATTATAAACCACAGGTTGTCTAAAGGAATCGGAACTATGGCGGGTACAAAAAAATCCAATCGTCGTGAAGAAATACTACAGGCCCTTGCTCATATGCTGGAGTCTAACGAAGGGGCTTCACGTATCACTACAGCTAAACTGGCCAAGCAGGTGGGTGTTTCAGAAGCGGCTTTATATCGGCACTTCCCCAGCAAGGCTCGTATGTTTGAAGGCTTAATCGAGTTTATTGAAGAAGCGATTATGTCTCGCATCAACCTTATTCTGGATGATGAAAAAGATACCCTGCAGCGTATCCGTTTAGTCCTGCAACTTATTCTCGCCTTCTCAGAAAGAAACCCCGGTTTAACCCGAATCCTGTCGGGTCATGCCCTGATGTTTGAAAATGAGCGCCTGCGTGACCGTATTAACCAATTATTCGAGCGCATCGAAACTCAACTCCGTCAGGTCCTGAGAGAACGTAAGCTTCGTGAAGGAAAATCCTTTCCTGTGGATGAAAAAATTCTCGCCGCCCAGCTTCTCGGGCAGGTAGAAGGCAGCCTGAACCGGTTTGTCCGTTCCGATTTTAAATATCGTCCAACCGAAAACTTTGAAGAATACTGGGCACTGCTGAGCGCGCAGATACAGTAATGACAGCGCTCCTGTAAAAGAATCCTGAGATAATAATGAGTAATTACAACGCCCCTGAATTTTCGACCTCTTTACTGACTCCGAAATACTGGCCTGTCTGGTTTGGATTTGGCCTGTTAGCTCTGCTCGTCAATCTTTTTCCTTATTCTCTGCTTTATAAAACAGGGAGAGGACTCGGCATATTAGGAATGAAATTCGGGAAAAAACGAGCTCATATTACCCGGCGTAATCTTGAGCTTGCCTTTCCGGAGAAGACAGAACAAGAAATTGAAACTCTGACAACGGAGAATTTCAAAAATACCGGGCTGGCACTTATCGAAACCGCTATTGCCTGGTTCTGGCCAGACTGGCGTTTTAGAAGACTGATCATTTCTCATGACACATCCCAACTGGAATCCCTTGAAGAGCAGGGAAAAGGGGTGCTGCTGTGTTGCGTCCATGCCCTGAATCTGGAAATTACCGCCCGCGCTTTTACGGTCGTCGGTAAGCCAGGATATGGCATCTACCGCCCGCATAACAACCCAGCTTACAACTTTATCCAACACTGGGGGCGTACCAGAACCGGCAATCAGCTTATCGACAGAAAAGACCTGAAAGGCATGATCCGGGTACTGAGACGAGGAAACCGGCTCTGGTATCTGCCTGATCAGGATTATGGTCGTCGAAAATCCGTCTTTGTGCCCTTTTTCGCGGTAAAAGATGCCTGCACAACGACAGGTACCAGTATTCTGGCTTACACCAGTAAATCCGCAATGGTGACCGGCTCCAGCTTCAGAAATGCACAGGGAAAATACGAGTTAATCGTCAGTGAAGATATTCAGCCAGACTACCCTCAGAAAGATGAAAAAGCGGCGGCAGCCTTTATGAACAAGCAGATGGAACAAGTGATTCTAAGAGCGCCGGAACAATGGATGTGGCTGCATAAACGGTTTAAAACAATGGAAGATCCATCAATACCGATGGGAAGTCGGTATAAGCAGTAAAATACAATACCAAGAATACAGATAACCAGTGGCTATCTGTATTCTTTTATATCAGAACAGATTTAAAATATCCGAAGAGTTTAAACCCCGAACTCAGCCCGATACGCTTTTACCGCTTCCAGTTGTTCCTGGTTGTCACCTTTCTCTTCCAGATAAGTAATCAGATCGCTCAGGCTTACGATAGACACGACTGAACAGCCGAAGTCGCGCTCCACTTCCTGAATCGCAGACAACTCACCCTTGCCTTTTTCCTGACGGTCGATAGCCACCAGCACACCTGCCAGGTCAGCACCATTTGCTTTGATGATTTCCATGGACTCACGGATTGCAGTACCAGCGGTAATAACATCATCCACCAGCATGATACGGCCTTCCAGCGCACTCCCCACCAGATTTCCACCTTCACCGTGGTCTTTGGCTTCCTTACGGTTAAAACAGTATGGGGTATCCACATCATGGTGATCCGCCAGAGCGACAGCGGTGGTCGTTGCAATTGGAATCCCCTTGTACGCAGGGCCAAACAGCACATCATAATCAATGCCGGAATCTACCAGAGCAGCCGCATAAAAACGACCCAGACGAGCCAGATCACGGCCGGTATTGAACAAACCAGCATTAAAGAAGTAAGGGCTCTTTCGGCCTGATTTCAAAGTAAACTCACCAAACTTCAGCACCTCTTTTTCTAAGGCAAACTCAATAAACTCACGCTGGTATGCTTTCATCTCTTGTCTCTCATCCATTTTACATACAAAAAAATAGCCCCTTTACAGGAGCCATTAATAAAAACTAGTCGGCTAAGGCCGCTTTCTGAGCCTTAACAATATCTGCAATACCCTGCTTCGCCAGAGCCAGCAAATCCATCAATTCTTCATGGGAGAAAGGTTCACCCTCAGCGGTTCCCTGAATCTCGATCATACGGCCATCTTCCGTCATCACGACATTCATATCAGTATCTGCTGCAGAGTCTTCCACATATTCCAGATCACAGCGGGCTTCATTATCCACAATACCCACGGATACAGCCGCAACATGGCCCTTCATTGGGTTGGACTTTAGCTTGCCTTCTTTAACCAGGTAATCAAACGCATCCGCCATGGCCACACTGGCACCTGAAATAGAAGCGGTACGAGTACCGCCGTCAGCCTGGATCACATCACAGTCAACCGTCACCATCATTTCACCCATGGCTTCCAGATCGACCACGGCACGCAGGCTACGGGCGATAAGACGCTGAATTTCCATGGTACGACCACCCTGTTTACCACTCGCCGCTTCACGACGGGTGCGGGAATGTGTCGCACGTGGCAGCATGCCATATTCAGCCGTCACCCAGCCTTTCCCCTTTCCTTTCAGCCAGCGGGGAACATTCTCTTCCACACTCGCGTTACAAAGGACTTTGGTGTCACCAAACTCTACCAGCACAGAACCTTCAGCATACGCTGTGTAGTTACGAGTAATCTTGATTGGACGAACTTGTTCCTGCTTTCTGTCATTTGGTCGCATGAAATCTCACCTGAAAATGGGAATAGAATTGGGCGGGGATTATAGCCGAATACGGGGTTAGGGGCGAGAGGCAACACGGGAAAACTTGTTTTCGGAACAAGCGTTTTAGCATGAGTGTGTTAGCATTAAGAAATACATAATGTTTTCACACATGTGATAGAAGGTATTTCGAATGATCTACAGCATGACCGCTTACGCGCGTAAAGAAGTCAAAGGTGACTGGGGAAGCGCGGTCTGGGAAATTCGCTCTGTTAATCAGCGCTATCTTGAAACCTATTTCCGCCTGCCGGAGCAGTTCCGCTCTCTGGAACCGCTTCTTCGTGAACGTTTCCGTCAACGCCTTGCCAGAGGTAAAGTAGAGTGCCATCTGCGTTTTGAAGCCAACCCTGCTGCGAAGGGTGAGCTGACCATTAACAAAGATCTGGCCAATCAGGTTATCAAGGCCGCCAATCAGATCATGCATATGACCGGGGAGCTCAGCCGGGTTAACCCTTTCCAGGTCATGCAGTGGCCGGGCGTGATGGAAACCCCGGAACAGGATATGGACTTAGTCAATCAGGCTCTGCTGATGACTTTTGATGAGACACTGATTGATTTTATCGAAGCACGCGGACGTGAAGGTGAAAACATGAAGTCCCTGATCGAACAACGACTTTCTTCGATTACCGAGGAAGTCGTCAAGGTCAGAGCCCGTATGCCAGAAATTCTGGAATGGCAACGCGAACGTCTGTTTAATAAATTTGAAGATGCCAAGGTTGAACTGGAACCCGGCCGGGTAGAACAGGAGTTGATCCTGCTGGCACAAAAATCAGATGTGGCCGAAGAGCTGGACCGTCTGGATTCACACGTAAAAGAAACCACCAACATTCTGAACAAAGGTGGCTCCTGTGGTCGCCGCCTGGACTTTATGATGCAGGAATTCAACCGCGAATCGAATACCCTGGCCTCTAAATCCATCAGTTCTGATATCACCGCTTCTGGCGTTGAGCTTAAGGTATTAATCGAACAAATGCGGGAACAGATCCAAAACATCGAATAATGTTTTTAGTGGTATCATTAAGTAACAAAAACAACTCAAGCCCCTGTAAAATAGGGGCTTTGTTGTTTCATGAGGTTTCAAAATAATACAGGTAGTAACTCTACATATGGATCCACATACGGATCCATAAAATAATAACGTGTGCAAAAATGCCATTATTTAGCTATTCTTGGATCCAGTTATGGAGGGGTAGCTATGAATAACAAGCAGCTAGATAAGCTAATCAAAGCAGGTGAGCCCGGGCGCTGGGCTATTGGCGAAGGTTTATACTTTAGAATTGCATCCAGTGGGAAACCTCGCTGGGAGGTCAGATATAGTTTTGATAAAAAGCGAAAATGGTTTGCTCTTCCTGAGTGCTATCCAGCATTAAGTATTTCCGAGGCAAAGAAACAAGCCATTGATATAAAATCAAAAGTAAAAGCAGGAATCGACCCACAGATTGAAAAGAAGAAAGCAGAACAAGAGGTAATTCGTTCTGTTGATGATCTTTTTAATGACTGGTTTACTACTGACATTAGTCAAAGGCTAAAACATCCACATATACCAAAGCGCATCTACACTAAAGAAATAGCTCCTGTAATTGGTGGGCTTGCTATCTCCGAGGTAACCCCAAGAGACATAAGAGCAATTATTCATGCTGTAATGAATAGCGGAAGGCCAAGTATTGCCAATGATGTTCTTATGTATGCTAAACAGCTATTTCGTCACGGAATAAAGTTAGATCTTGTGGATAGCAATCCAGCTCAAGCATTCACTATGTCAGATGCTGGAGGGCTAGAGAAAAGTAGAGATAGATACCTGAGCTTAAAAGAGTTATCTATTGTGTTTCAGGTGTTACGCCAGTATCCAGCCGAGTTTACACGAGAAAACTATCTAGCCTGTGCATTACTCGTGTGTCTAGGCGTTCGTAAGGGTGAGCTTATTGCTGCGCAATGGGAAGAGTTTGATTTCACAAAGCAGCAGTGGCGTATCCCTGAAAATCGTAGTAAAACAGGTGTTCCCCTCACTATCCCCCTGCCTAATGCAGTTATTGCTTGGCTTGAAGAGTTGAAAATGCGCTCTTGTGGCTCTGAATATGTATTCCCACCACGCAGAGCAAGTAAAAGTCCGCATATATCCGAAGACACTTTAAACCATGCACTAGCTAAAATGTTTGGCTTAAAAGTCAGGCCGGGACGCACTCCAGAAAATATCCTTGGTAAAGCTGGTCTCGAGCACTTTACTCTCCATGATTTACGCAGAACGTGCCGTAGTTTGCTGGCAGCGAATGGTGTACCTGGTCACGTTGCGGAAAGATGCCTAAACCACAAATTAAAAGGTGTTGAAGGGATCTATAACAGGCATGACTACTTAGACGAGCGTAGAGAGGCATTAACTATGTTAGCTTCTCAAGTCGCCCCATTGGTCAACGGGGTATCAAATGTAGTCACTTTGCTTAAAGCTAACTAATCAAACTCATTGCAATATTTGCACTTTAGAGATACAGTTTAGGCAATGTGGTGTCGTTGCGCCCATACTAATAACCAGCTAATAAGCTGGTTTTTTGTCTATTACGTTTCTGATTGTTGCAAAGTTGGCAGTTAACGGATACAGTTTAGGCAACGTGGTGTTGTTGCGCCCACACTGATAACCAGCTAATAAGCTGGTTTTTTTATATCTGAACCCTGGCTAAATGCCGGGGTTTTTTGTATCTAAATTTTGAAATTAGCAACGATGTATAACCAATTTACTGGCTCAGAACTACGCCCTGACTTTCACAAGTCGGGGCTTTTTTTTAGGAGAACTGGCAATGGAAAATCAAACACATGATCGACTAATCAGAGAAAGAGAGTGCAAAGAAATAACCGGTCTATCTCGTCAAACAAGATGGAGAATGGAAAAGGAAGGGAAATTTCCATCACGAATCCAGTTAAGCGAGCGTGCCATAGCATGGCGTTTATCTGAGGTTTTACAGTGGGTTAATAACGCGATAAGTGTTCGAGCATAATTAGGGGTTGTTTGATGACATCTAATCTATTGATAGTTTCTGGGATAAGTGGCATGATATTTCCTGTTGGACATAAGACACCCAACGACAGGCAGGCGAACTTAAGACACTCGCAAGCTTTGGAAAGCATAGGATTACCCCATACCGAATTTTTTAGCACTGCGCCCGCAGTGTATCCAGAATTCGGGAGCAGAGCAGAGAGCCAAAGAAAAGCTCCCGACCTCTGGGCGCACCTATGCCGCCCATTGTCTTTGCGGCTCTCTGTTCGCCTATGTTTCTACAGCATAGGAAGAATAATAATGATCTATACCTACTTGATCGCCAGTAAAGCCAATGGTGCAAAATTCTCAGATTTAAAGCGCATAAGAACAAAGTCAGTTTTTGCTTCATCAGAAGAAAAAGCTCGTAAGGCTTTATCTGGACTCCCTCTTGTTTTTATCAGCCGAATTCCGGTGAAAGATACTCCAAAGACCATCCTAGCTTAAGGAGGTAGCAATATGACGATTGTAACGGAAGTCTCAATTGCTGCTACAGGCAACTGGCAAAGCATATTGGATGATCTTGGAATACCAGTCCCAAGAAATGGTAAACACGGTCCATGTCCAATTTGTAAGGACGGAAAAACCCGATTCAGATTTGATAATAAAAATGGTCGAGGAACCTGGCTCTGTGGTGATTGCATAGACAAAGGCGAAAAGCAGGCAAAAGCAGGTGACGGATTGTCTTTGGTGGCTGGAGCTATGAATTGTAGTGTTCTAGAAGCTGCAAAACTGGTCGCTCCAATGGTTGGGATCACTAACACTCCATTAGATAAAGAAGCTTTCATCCAAAAGAAAAAACAAATTGCCGAGCAAAAGCAGAAAGATGAGAGATCTCAAAATCTGAGACGAAAAAAGGCTGTTGAAAGAGCTAGTTACATTTGGAAAAGCAGCAAAGAAGCACCAAAAGACCATTTCTACTTAGTTGCAAAAGGGATTCATCCTCACGGAGCAAGAATTTTATCTAAAGCGATTAGCAATGGTTCAAACAGGCCTGCATTTGAGCAAGGAACACTAATTGTTCCAATAAAGAGCGTTCAGGGAATAATTAGTTTAGAGCTTATTTCCCACAACAGAAAAGAGGGTTTATCTGGCGGTCAAAAAGCAGGAGGCTTTTTTGTCCTGGATGAACCGCTCGGAAGCGAACTTTCCAAGGCTCCAAGAATATGGATATCAGAGGGGTTTGCAACAGCAGCAACGGTAAAAGAACTTACTGGTGATCAGTCTGTTTGTGCGTTTAGTGCTGGTCAATTACCTGGTGTAGCCGAAACAATTCGGAAGCTATATCCAAATGTAGAGATCTTTATTGCAGCAGACGCAGATGAAACGGGAATAGCAAAAGCTGAACAAGCTGCAAATATATGTGATGGATATGTCGCAATACCTAAATTCACAGATGGCGATACGGAAACGGGAACAGATTGGAATGATCTTGCTAGCCAGGAAGGAGTTAATTTTGCCAAACAACAATTAATGGCAGCTATCAAACTAAACACTGAACACAAGAAAACTATACCTAACCCTACTAACCTACCTAACCAAAAAGATAATAACATAGTAAATACAGGTAGTTATATAGGGTTAGGTATAAAATCAAATGGGTTAGGACAAAGTAAAATGGTTAGGCCAGATCTAGGAAAAGACTCAAAAGTAGCCTTTTTCCTGGCTAGCAATCTACATGGTCAATTGGCTGTTGATGATGATGAGGGCGAATTGTACAAATGGGATAATAAAGCTGGGTTCTGGAAATCAAACGGTGTGGCCACTAAGCGACTAGAACGAGTTACTTATGACTTACTCAAGAAGCACTATGGTGAGGATGGGTTTGCATCAAGTAAAATTGGTGGAGTGGCTAAAGCTTTAACTTATGAACTCGAATCTATGCCTATGCCGGATTCAAGTAAAATCGTTTTTAAAAATGGAGTGTTAAACCCATTAACCGGTAAATTCACAGCTTGTAATGTTCGCCAGCTATACGCTAGATATTCTACTGGGGTTGACTACTACCCATCCAACGGAACATTAGATGAATGCCCAAACTTTAGGGACTATTTACTGTTTGTTTCAGGACTGAACGACTCCAATGTCGATGATGAACGAGCTCAACGCAGATTCAATATTATCTTAGCCGCCATGCTCATGGTGCTACTAAGGCGCTATGACTGGCAGAAATTCATTGAGGTAGTTGGTCCAGGTGGAACGGGAAAAAGCACTTTAGCCGGTTTGATTGGTTTGCTGGTTGGTGAATCAAGTGTCAGTAGTATAGAAAGCAAAGACTTAGAAACACCTGAGCGTAGGGCTGATATTGTAAATTCAGCTCTGTTATATCTGGCAGACATGGAACACTATCAAGGAGAGGGATCCGGATTAAAGAAAATAACCGGTGGAGATCCTGTTTCTTGCCGTCGTTTATATGGTCAATCGTTCAATGCTTATATCCGAGCTGTTATTTTGGCAGTAAATAATGATCCCATGAGGTTTAGCGATAAAGGCGGTGCTATTGCTAGGCGCAGAGTAATTATTCACCTTTATCGAAAAGTATCAGAACAACAGAAGAAACAAGGGCTAAAAGAGGCGTTACGTCAAGAAGTGCCGGCTATTATCCAATACTTACTTTCATGGATGGCTGATAACGGTGGGGAGCACGCTATGCGAAAAATTCTCCATGATGCGACAAATGGCGATGATGCAAGAGAAGTATTGGCAGAAACTGACCCAATGATAAAGTTTGCATCCGGGCTCTACTACCACCCAGAAGCAAAAGCACAAGTGGGAGGTATGCCAAGTGCAAGTTATCCACTAAGACATGATCAACTTCTTTTTCATGCTTATCTACGTTTTTGCTCGTATGAGGGAATTGACCGCCATAAATCTCCAGGCAGGTTTAGTAGTGAATTTAAAGCCGCTGCGGAACGTTATGGAGAAATTCGAATAGCTAAACCCAAAAATAAAGCCACATTTTACGGTGTATCTGTTACGGGTGGCGATCATAAAAAGCCAGAGTGGATGATTGATTGGTAGCCTAACCTTCTTACTTGGCTAACCATGATCCTAACCGAAAAAATAACTTAAGAATCAATATCTTATTAACAATAGTTAGCAGGTTAGTAGGGTTAGGTAACAAACTTTATATTAAACAACAGACAAAAAGAGAGTCGTAAAAATGAACAACAATGAGTTGGCAAAAATACAAAAACTAGCACGTCAAGTTCGTATCCAAGCAATGCTTAGTCAACAAGGTGGAATAACTGAGCTAAACGAAATGGATCTCGATGAATTGCTATCTCAGCAGGTGGAACGGGCTCAAGAAATTGAACGGCTAACTAATATGTTAATGAGTCAGAAATTAATTAAAGCAGCTTAAGTTAAAAACTGAGAAGCTAGGGAGCTAAATAGCTCCCTTTTTATTCACACAATACTGCGATGATCACATGATATTTAACGATTTCTTTACACATAAGAGTGACAAAATAAAATTTGAAACAGCCGCATGGAGAGGATTCAAGAAACATACTGGCTGGAAAAATAAATTGCGATGGTCTGAAAAGATTCTATATGAGCGCATTGGCTACGTGATAGAAAAGGTACTTTCAACTGGTGATTTATCTGATGCATACCATTCTAATGGAAGCCGCTTTTCGATAATTGAAGCCGCAGAACAATTACGAACATTAGGTAATGAGGAATTGGCGCTGAAATTGCTCGATGATTACGCCCATATTTATACTACATCCCCTTTTGGCCCGTTCCCTTCAAGATGCAATATTCCAAACCGCAAATACCGATATTTTGAAAAGTGGTTTAAACATCATGCTATTAACATGTGGAGAGATAATAAGAGCTATACCTATAAGCAAATTACCACTTTGCTAGACGCAGAAGCTGCGAAATTGGTAAATCAAATATGGTCAGATATGAAAGCAAAAGAAAAGATATCAGAAGAAGACACTAACCTTTACAAAGAGTTAGAAAATTCATGGCCTACAGAAAGAATGCAAGAATACTGGTTACAAGAAATTGAACCAATAGCGAAATACCCTATTTCGTGAATTCACCAGGTATAAAAACGAAACTATCACCACTTTCAAAACTGAACTGAGGTGAAAAAGTTATGTCTTTCTATACCAAAAACTGTGAAGAGCTGATCTCAAACCAAGATATGTTTTCTGTATCAGCCCTTACTGATGCAATCAACCAAAGTGATACTGTTCCTGGTCGAATCAAAGCCCTTAAGTTATTCGAAGAACGAGGTATATCAACTACTGATTTTGCCATCGAATATAAAAATGGATTTGTTAACCTGGTAAAAAACTCTATTCGTGGTTCCGATGGTCAAATGAATGATGATGATAAACGCAAGATCATCAAATTTGCGACTACCCATTTAAAACAATTTGGTAGCTTACTCGCTGACGATTTCCAAAACACGCGCCCGTTTGGTAATCAGTCATACGAAGATTTAGTCCAAGATTTCATGCTTGAACGTTTTGATGTAATGAAAAATAACAATGAAGCTACCATTGAATATCAAAGAGCAGGTGCATTTGTCGGCAAGATTCTTGATGCCGATGGAGAAGTTATCTTAGATATCCATGATGCATTTGGAATTGTACCGGAAGTTGATGAACTTGACGTAACCACAGCCGATACAAAGAAACAGATTCGTGCAATCAAGAAAAAATCCCGTGACGCCCTCAAAGTAACCAATGTTCCTCGCTGGGTTGCTCTGTGTGGCTCTACGTTCTTTGATGCTCTCGAATCAGCAGAAGATGTTAAAGAATCATATAAATATTACAAAGACGGTGAAGTTTTACGTGATGACAATGATTCAATTTTATTCGGTTCCGTAGTTTGGGAAGAATACGATGCATTTGTTGGTGATACTCGTTTTATCGCATCCGATGAAGCAATCTTAATCCCTGTCGTTCCCGGCTTATGTCTAACTCGATTCGCACCAGCAGATTATAACGACACAGTTAACACTATTGGTGTTCCGCATTACGCCAGAACAGAACCAAAGAGCATGAATCGAGGTTTTGATCTCGAGTGCCAATCTAACCCAATCAGCATTATTACGGTTCCTCTAGCAGTGCGCCGTATTAAGTTGAAGTCAGCATAAATATCTCTTCATAACCAAAGTGGGAGCTTTGCTCCCCTTTTATCAATCTATATTGCTTACTGGGGTAAAAATGAAAACGAAACTCGATATAAAACTCAGTCTAAACCTTATGCTCTGGCAAGCTGAGCCGAGGAATATATTGGAAACTGTCCGTGCATACTGTCCCTTTATCAGTGGTGGTGAAGTAGCAAACAGAATTACTGAACTTGCTGTAGATATAAACAATATGTATCAGAGCAACGGTTCAGCCAAAGAGCTGGATACTAAAATGCTAGAACTCAAGCAACTAGCAACAGGGGTATCAATTGAAGATGCAAAAATGTTTGGTTTTATCCAGGATTACAGCGAAACACTTTCATTAATGCCGTATTTCCGAGGACAAATCTTAGTAGATACCCTCCCAGAAGAGGAGCTAACCAGTAATGAGTAAAAAGCTAACCTTTGATTTTTTAGCATCAAACATATGGGCACTGGAAGACGATTTTTTACAACGCATGGCAAAGGTCGCCATGCGAGAAGAAATCGATCCCATTCAAGCACTTGAGGCAAAAAGTGGTAAGCGGATAAGTAACTTAACAGAGCTACGAGGTGATGTTGCCGTAATTCATGTATCCGGTGTTATTAGCCGTTATGCCAACCTATTTCACGCAATATGTGGCGGTGTTTCAACTGAATTACTCAGTAAAGAATTTAACCAGGCATTAGAGAATAAGTCAGTCAAAGCGATTGTTCTCAATGTTGACTCTCCAGGAGGTGAAGCTAGCGGTATCCATGAACTTGGAGAAATGATTTATCAGGCTCGAGGACGGAAACCTATCCAGGCATATGTTGGCGGTATGGGGTGTTCCGCTGCTTACTGGATAGCATCTGCTTGTGAAAAACTGACTCTGGATGCAACGGCAACAGTTGGCTCTATTGGGGTCGTAGCTTCCGTAGTGAAGCGAGATGATCCAGAAGGACAAACGAGTTATGAGTTTGTTTCGAGTCAAAGTCCAAATAAGAGACTTAATATTGATAGCGAAGAAGGCCAGCAGGCCATGCAAAGCCAACTAGACAAAATGGCTGATGTTTTTATTGACCGTGTAGCAAGAAATATGGGAGTCAAAAGAGAAATGGTTCTAAGCGACTTTGGTCGAGGTGCCATCATAATGGGAAAAGATGCCGTGGATCGTGGCATGGCGAACGAGCTTGGTAGCTTAGAGGGTGTTATTGCTTCTCTCAGTAAAAGCAACCAAAGCTATTCAAGTTCAGGAGCTGTAAGCCAAGGAACCAATAGCCTACAAGGTCTATCTGCTTTATCAGCAGCCGTTAGCTCTGGAGATACAGAGCCCGAATTTTTAGCGAACGTGATACGGGAACAATTGCCGGGCGTAGCAGCGTTCCTACAATCAGGAAAAGGATCGGGAGAAGTTGCTTCTTCAATTGGCGCTCAAGCTGCGTTAGACATGGCAGAATCAGTTGAGCTCCCATCAATAGCAAGAAAGCTATCTAACATGATTCAAACAGAAGCTGAAAGCTATATAGCAAACGCCCAGAGTTTACGAGATACGCTAGCAGCAGCCGGTTTAAGCGGGTCATTTGATTACTTGCTTGAACGTATAGATAACCCAGCAGCTTTGGTGGGGCTAGCCATTCATGAAGCCAAAGCAGCACAAGACGAATCTGGGGACGGTTCTCGCCATATTATTAGCGAAGAGCATAGAACTCGTGATGGTTCCTCTTTCAATCCTAAAAATATCTACGCAACACGCTCAAACGCTAATAAATAAGGAGCAAGAATTGCCAAGAGTTCACTCTGCGCGAGATAAAGAAGAATTCACTGTGATATTGGATTCACTAGAACAACGGCGAGGAATAAAGGCCCGTCGTTTGGCTGAACTACTATCTCTTTGGGCATTAAGGGTTAGTGACCTCTTGGCGATAACTTGGCACCAGGTAGAAAAAGCATTTAATACCGGCGAATTCGCAATCATCGAAACAAAAACGGGGAAACGTAAAGTCATTACCTTAACACCTGTAGCAGTTAAGTTATTGAACTCAATGAGAGAAATACGCCCGAATGATACTTATCTGTTCGAGTCAGAATATGGTTCACGAGGAAGACCGATAAGCAGGGTAACCGCTTGGCGTTGGATATCTGAAACAGAGCAAGATGTAATCCGTTATCGCAGAGAGCATGGGCTATTAGGTGGTGTGAACTTAGGTACTCACTCTATGCGTAAAACCGGAAGCCGGTTAAGGCAACAGAAAGGTGTAAAGCTGGCAGAGTTGCAACAACTTCTTAATCACAGCAGCCCAGCAACAACCGTTAATTACTTGGATAACCGAGAGCAAGACCTAATCAATACCTATGCGGTTGGTGATGATGCTCTTTTTTAAGTGGTACAGGCTATAGATTAACTCAACTTCCCATTTTAAATAGTTATTAGGTTAGCTGGGGCAAAAAGCTGTTCTTTTGAAACAGTTTACCAGTTACGTTTCAATTTAATGTAACACACTGATTTTAAGCAATTAAAAGTAAAGCCTCCTAACCCTCATTCTATAGCATTCATAGCTAGGGGTTAAAGGCAATCAAACAGGCACGAGCCCAGTAATCACAAGGGTTAGCCCCTATTTGACTGGCTAGCCAGGACAAGAGGGGACCCTAGAGATTTGATTTTTATACCGCGGGCAACCTACCCGCGGGAAACAACAGATTTTCGGTTTTTCTATGCGTGGTCAGCATGTGATGCACCACTGTGCAGAAAGCTAGGTATAGCAATGGCTAGAGACCGGAAAAATTGAGCATAAACGTGGAAAAAGTGGAAAAGGTGAAATATGAAATTTTCAAACAGAGTGTACAAAACAGCGCAGAAATACACATATAACATAACTGAACTAAGTAAGATGTTTGATATGTCTAGAGACACGGTTAGAAGACGCCTAATTGCAATGGATGTAAAACCCAAGTGCGTAGAGAAAGGAACCCCAGTTTATATCCTGATAGATGCCGCAGCAGCCATTATTAACTATGAAAATATGATTAATCAGAAATGTTGGTAAAGTTAACACTGGTATTCAACAAATGGATCCATAAATGGATCCAAAGCAAAGAGTAAAAACAACACCAGAAAGCCTTAAGGCACTGTTACTTATAGGCTTAATCCACTACACTCTATGAACAGATCCAAAACATCGAATAATCCCTACACTCTCTCGACTGAAAGCTCTGATAGTCACTTTTACACTAACAGAGCTTTTATTTGATCATCACCGATCAGTTGTTAAACAACCCCGGATCGTGCTAATCTTCGCCTCCATTTTTTCGCTGCCTGTAGCGAACTGAAACAGATAACAGTACTATTCTGATTATCCGATATTTCACTCTCTTTCTGAGTAGGAACGAAACGACATGGCTCAAGGTACTCTTTACATCGTATCTGCACCGAGCGGAGCAGGTAAATCCAGCTTGATCTCTGCGCTGCTGGAATCCAACCCGACTTACGCAATGAAGGTATCCGTCTCTCATACCACGCGAGATATACGTCCCGGCGAGCAGGATGGGGTTCATTATCACTTTGTAGAAAAAGAACACTTTGAAGCTTTGATCGAAAAAGGCGAATTTCTGGAGTATGCCGAAGTATTCGGTAACTACTACGGAACGTCCCGGGTGTGGATTGAAGATAACCTGAAAAAAGGCATTGATATTTTCCTGGATATCGACTGGCAAGGTGCTCAGCAAATCCGTGCTCAGATGCCACTGGCAAAAAGTATCTTTATCCTGCCTCCGTCCAACGGTGAGCTAGAGCGCCGCCTCAACTCACGAGGACAAGACAGTGAAGAAGTTATTGCGAAACGAATGAGTGAAGCAAAATCTGAAATTTCTCATTATGATGAATACGATTACCTCATTATTAATGATGATTTTGACTCGGCACTGATGGACTTTAAGGCCATTATCCGGGCAGAAAGACTCAAACAGGATAAACAGGCTGATAAATACAATGGTATGCTGACAGCACTGTTGTCATAATTAAAGCGGAAGATATATTTATCTTTCTCAGTTCAGCTTGTATAATTTCTCGTCATTTAAAATTTTATTAATTAATTGGAGTTCTCATGGCACGCGTAACTGTTCAAGATGCTGTTGAAAAAGTTGGTAACCGTTTCGACCTTGTTCTTATTGCGGCTCGCCGCGCACGTCAGATGCAAACTGGCGGCAAAGATTCACTGGTGCCGGAAGAGAATGATAAGCCAACCGTTATCGCTCTGCGTGAAATTGAAGAAGGCTTAATCAATAAAGAAGTTCTGGATGCTCGTGAGCGTCAGGAACAACAAGAGCAAGAAGCAGCAGAACTGGCTGCGGTAAGCAGCATCGCTCACAACCGTTAATTCCGGTATCAGGAACAGGACTGTTCCATACCCATGTTATTTTCAGAGTAAAGAACCTGTCGGGACAGAAATTTGTATCTATTCGATAGTCTCAAGGACGTTGCCCAGGAATACCCCTCAGAGCCTCAGTTAGAGGCTCTGCGTCAATCTTACGTAGTGGCAAAAGAAGCCCACGAAGGGCAGACCCGCTCAAGTGGCGAACCGTATATCATCCACCCCGTTGCTGTTGCCCGAATTCTGGCCGAAATGCATCTCGACCATGAAACACTCATGGCAGCTCTTCTGCATGATGTGATTGAAGACACAGAAGTATCTAAAGAAGATCTTGCCCGGCAGTTTGGCGATACGGTTGCCGAGTTGGTGGATGGTGTCTCCAAGCTGGATAAGCTGAAGTTCCGGGATCGGAAAGAAGCTCAGGCAGAGAACTTCCGTAAGATGGTGCTGGCAATGGTGCAGGATATCCGAGTTATCCTGATCAAACTGTCCGACCGTACCCACAATATGCGTACGCTTGGGGCTCTGCGTCCTGATAAACGCCGCCGTATTGCCCGGGAAACTCTGGAAATCTACTCCCCTCTTGCCCACCGTTTAGGTATCCACAATATCAAAACCGAGCTGGAAGAGCTTGGCTTTGAGGCGCTGTATCCAAACCGCTACCGGGTCCTGAAAGAGGTGGTACGCTCTGCCCGCGGTAACCGTAAAGAGATGATCCAGCGTATCCACTCAGAAATTGAGGGACGCCTGGAAGAAGCGGGACTCAAAGCCCGGGTTCAGGGCCGGGAAAAAAACCTGTACTCCATCTATAACAAGATGCGTGGTAAAGAGCAGCGCTTCCATACCATTATGGATATCTATGCTTTCAGGGTCATTGTGGACAACATTGATACCTGTTATCGGGTACTCGGCCAGGTACATGGCCTGTATAAGCCACGTCCGGGCCGCATGAAAGATTATATCGCCGTTCCTAAGGCGAACGGCTATCAGTCACTGCACACCTCAATGGTGGGGCCTCATGGTGTTCCAGTTGAGGTACAGATCCGTACGGAAGATATGGATCAGATGGCTGATAAAGGTGTCGCCGCACACTGGTCGTATAAATCCGGCAGTGATAAGACTGGCACCACCGCGCAGGTCAAAGCCCAGCGCTGGATGCAAAGCCTTCTGGACCTGCAGCAAAGCACGGGTAACTCCTTCGAATTTATCGAGAACGTTAAATCGGATCTGTTCCCGGATGAAATCTTTGTCTTTACCCCTAAAGGCCGGATTGTGGAACTGCCGGCGGGTGCGACTCCGGTCGACTTCGCGTATGCCGTGCATACCGACATTGGTAACTCCTGCGTTGGAGCCCGTGTCGATCGCCAGCCTTATCCCCTGAGTAAATCACTGAAAAACGGTCAGGCGATTGAGATCATCAGCGCACCGGGCGCACGTCCGAATGCGGCATGGCTGAACTACGTGGTCACATCTCGGGCGCGGACCAAGATCCGTCAGGTGCTGAAAACCATGCGCCGGGAAGAATCCGTTGCGCTGGGTCGCCGACTGCTGAATCACGCGCTGGGCCGCCACTCTGTCGATACCATTTATCCGGAAAACATTGCCAAGGTACTGGAAGGCTTACGTATGAAGTCTCTGGATGACCTGCTGGCCGCCGTTGGTCTGGGTGAACTCATGAGTATTGTGATAGCCAGACGACTGCTGGGTGATACCGACGCTCTGACCGAAACCAGTTCTGTCGGTAAAACCTCAGAACAGAAGCTGTCGATTAAGGGCGCTGACGGTATCCTGCTGACGTATGCGAAATGCTGTTATCCGATCCCGGGTGACCATGTTATCGCTCATGTATCGCCGGGACGGGGGCTGGTTGTGCACCGTGAAAGCTGTCCGAACGTACGCGGCTATCAGAAAGAGCCGGATAAATACATGAATGTCGAATGGGCTGACGAGCATGATCACGAATTTATCTCGGAAATTAAAATCGACATGCAGAATCAGCAGGGGGCTCTGGCCTCACTGACTAACGTGATTTCCCGAACCGGATCGAATATTCACGGTATTACCACCGAAGAAAAAGATGGCCGCCTGTACACCGTTTCAGTCTCTCTGACAACGAAAGACCGGGTTCATCTGGCTGGTATCATGAAGAAGATCCGTGTCATGCCTCAGGTACTGAAGGTTCGCCGCCGCAGAAAGTAATATGAATTTAGAACGTTATCACCGTATTCAGACCGTGCTGACAGCGCGTCAGCCGGATCTGACCCTCTGCCTGGAAGAAGTCCACAAACCCAACAACGTATCAGCGGTTATCCGTACCGCTGATGCCGCTGGCCTGCATAAGATCCATGCGGTATGGCCGGACGAAAAAATGCGCACCCTGAGCCATACCTCTGCCGGTGCCCGCAACTGGGTGGAAGTAGATACTCACGACACAATCGAAGACGCAATCACTGAGCTAAAAAGCCAGGGCATGCAGGTACTGGCTACCAACCTGTCAGATACCGCTGTCGATTTCCGTGAAATTGACTACACCAAGCCGACTGCAATTATTCTCGGCGGAGAGAAACACGGCATTACCGACAAAGCCCTGCAACTGGCGGATCAGGATATCATCATCCCGATGGTCGGCATGGTGCAGTCACTGAATGTCTCCGTCGCCAGCGCTCTGATCCTGTTCGAAGCCCAAAGACAACGAGAACTGGCCGGGATGTACAGCCGGAAAGTCTCCGCCCTGCCGGAAGAGACTATCCACCGTATCCTGTTTGAACGCGGCCATCCGGTACTGGCAAAAGTCGCGAAACGCAAAAAGCTACCTTACCCGCCTCTGGATGACGAAGGCCAGATCCTTGCCGATAAAAGCTGGTGGGCAGAGATGCAGCGTAAGTAAACCGTATTGTTTCTCTACGCGTCTCACTACATCAGCCTCGATTTAACCTGTACAAAAAGACAGTAAAATGCTTGAATAACGACATGTTATTCAAGCTGAATGTGCCGCCATGTCCCAACTGCTATCTGCTGTTCCCGTAACCTCCCTGTCTGGTGTCGGAGCCAAAGTCGCGGAAAAACTCGCTAAGGTCGGACTGCATACCGTTCAGGACATTCTGTTTCACCTCCCTCTGCGCTACGAAGACCGGACCCGGATCTACCCGATGGCCAAAGTGCATGCCGGACTCTGGGCGGCGGTACAGGGAAAGGTGATGAATGTGGACACCGTTTTCGGCAGAAAGAAGATGCTGACGGTCAAAATCAGCGACGGCAACGGCACCATGACCCTGCGCTTCTTTAACTTTACTGCCGGGATGAAAAACAACTTTTCAGAAGGCAAACAGGTTTATGCCTACGGGGAAGTGAAACGCGGCAACTACGGGCTGGAGATCATCCACCCGGACTATAAATTCTTTGCATCTAGCCAGAAACCAGATATAGAACAGACCCTTACTCCGGTCTATCCGACCACAGAAGGCTTGCGGCAGAATACGCTGCGCAATCTGACCGATCAGGCGCTTGCGCTGCTGGATAAGGCTGCAGTCGAAGAGCTTCTGCCAGAGGGGCTTTATCCAAACCAGATGACCATGGGACAGGCACTGCACACCATCCACCGTCCGCCTCCGGATATCAATTTGGAAGAGTTCGATCTGGGTCAACATCCAGCGCAACAGAGGCTGATACTGGAAGAACTGCTGGCTCAGAACCTGTCGATGCTGTCGGTCAGAAGCAAAGGCCAGCAGGATACAGCGCTTCCTTTGTCACCGGTAAACCAACTGAAAGACCAACTGCTCAATCAACTGCCCTTTTCTCCGACCAACGCGCAAAGCCGGGTGGTCAGTGAAATCGAAACCGACCTTGCCAAACCACACCCGATGATGCGACTGGTGCAGGGGGATGTCGGCTCAGGTAAAACACTGGTTGCGGCCCTGGCGGCCGTAAGAGCAATAGAGCATGGCTATCAGGTGGCGCTGATGGCTCCGACTGAGCTGCTGGCTGAACAGCACGCTATCAACTTTTCTGGCTGGCTGGAGCCATTAGGTATCAAAACCGGCTGGCTGGCTGGCAAACTCAAAGGGAAAGCCCGGGAAGCCGAACTGGAGAAAATCGCCTCTGGGGAAGCGCAGATGGTGGTCGGGACTCATGCCCTGTTTCAGGATCAGGTCCGTTTCAACCATCTGGCACTGGTTATCATTGACGAACAGCACCGCTTTGGCGTGCATCAGCGGCTCAAACTCCGTGAGAAAGGTGAAACTCAGGGCGCTTTCCCTCACCAGTTGATCATGACGGCCACCCCTATTCCTCGTACGCTGGCCATGACCGCCTATGCGGATCTGGAAACCTCGGTGATTGATGAGCAGCCACCAGGCCGGACCCCGATCACTACCGTTGCTATTCCGGACACCAAACGTGACGATATTGTCGACCGGGTACGCCATGCCTGCCTGAATGAAGGCAAGCAGGCCTACTGGGTCTGTACGCTAATTGATGAGTCTGAAGTGCTGGAAGCACAGGCCGCCGCCGATACGGCAGAAGAACTGCAGCGCCAGTTGCCAGAACTAAAGATCGGACTGGTACACGGACGCATGAAGCCGGATGAGAAACAAGCGGTGATGCAGCAGTTTAAAGATAACCAGTTACATCTGTTGGTTGCCACCACAGTTATTGAGGTCGGTGTGGATGTGCCGAATGCCAGCCTGATGATTATCGAAAACCCGGAACGGCTGGGGCTTGCCCAGCTCCACCAGTTGCGGGGACGAGTCGGGCGTGGCTCAGTCGCCAGCCACTGTGTGCTACTCTACCACTCTCCCCTGTCGAAGACGGCTCAGAAGCGGCTGGGCGTACTCAGAGAGAGTAACGATGGCTTTGTGATTGCTCAGCGGGATCTGGAAATCCGGGGGCCGGGAGAGCTGCTCGGCACGAAACAAACCGGTCTGGCGGATTTTAAGATTGCTGATCTGGTTCGCGACCAGCGTATGATTCCGGAAGTACAACGCATCGCCCGACATATTCATGAGCGTTATCCAGATAACGCGCAGGCGATCATTGAGCGCTGGCTGGGCAACCGGGACCTGTACGCCAAAGCCTGATCGGCTTATACCTTCCTCAACCCATTCTCTGAGCTATTTCTGTCGGGCCCGGAAGCTCACCTGTACTTTCAGTCCGCCTTCAGAGCGATTATTCACCACCACGGAACCGTCATGCTGACTGACGATTCTTTTCACGATAGCCAGTCCCAGCCCCGTGCCTTCACTGCCCCGGGCGGTATCACCACGAACAAAAGGTTCACACAACTTATTTAACTGATCCGGCGGAATACCCGGACCATTATCTTCCACGCTCACCCAGATCAGCTCTTTATCTGCACTGAGGCCAGAGCTGATTAGCACCCAGCCATGGCCGTAGCGCACAGCATTGACCACCAGATTCGTGACTGCACGTTTTATGGCAACCGGGTTCCCCTGAAACAGCGGCAATTCTTTATGCAAAGAGCCATTAATAATAATGTCACTGCACTGCTCTGCTCTGATAATGTCATCAATCACGCCATTCAAATCAATCGCTTCGAACTTATCTTTATTGACCGGCTGAAGATAATCCATAAACTGATTGATAATCTGATTACACTCCTCCGTATCCTGGATCAGACTGTCGGCCAGAAACTGCTCTTCCGGAGGCATCATTTCAGTCGCCAGACGAATACGGGTTAAAGGGGTTCGCAGGTCATGGCTGACACCCGCCATCAGCAGAGTCCTGTCTTCTTCGAGCTCCTTAATACCTTTTGCCATCTGGTTAAACGCTTTGGTGACCGCCTGAATTTCCGGAGCCCCCTGTATCGGCAAAGGCGGAGGGACTTCACCTTTACCGACTTTTTGGGCGGCTTTCTCCAATGCCATAAGGGGGCGGTTACGTAACCGGATATACCCCCAGCCGCACACAATCACAATACATGCCATCAGAATGCTGTTATAAAACAGCGGGGCAAAGTCGTCCTCCTGCAGTTCAGAGAGAGGAATACGCAGCAAATAATCAGGAAATGCGTGAATACGAACCCACAATACATAACTCTCAGAGCCCAACACCAGCCTGACTTCTGCCGGAGAGTCTAAATCCCGACTCATCTCTTTACTGAGAAATTCAACCGGCTTTGCCTTCTTAAACTCTTCTCCCAGAGGATCGGTGCTTTTGTGTATGGTGAGCCCCAATTGCTTTAAAAGATGTCGCCTGAGGGGGGCATCCGCATCCAGCATACGCTCGTGCTCTTCGGCCTGATCCAGCATCAAATCCACTTCGTAAGCAAGAATGCGGTTAAATTGCTGCAACCCGGGCAAGAAGGCATAATGAAAAACGGCATAGAAAGCGAAGCCCTGGCTACCGATAAGCACCAGAGCAAACAACAGAATCGTTTGAGTTCGGGAACGACGAACCCTAAGCATAATTAACTCTTTTTACCTTCAGGAACAAACACATAACCAAGCCCCCAAACCGTCTGAATATAACGGGGGTGACTCGGATCGTCTTCCAGCATTCTACGCAGCCTGGAAACCTGAACATCAATGGATCGCTCCATGGCGGAATATTCTCGACCCCGTGCCATATTCATCAGTTTGTCTCTCGACATCGGCTCCCGGGGGTTGGTCACCAGTGCTTTCAGAACGGCAAACTCACCGGAAGTGAGCGGCATGAACTCATCCCCTTTGTACATTTCACGGGTCCCGAGGTTCAGCCTGAACTGACCAAATTCGACGACATCTTCCTTTGCACTCGGCGCTCCGGGAGCCTCAATAGTCTGACGACGCAGCACGGCTTTAATACGAGCCAGTAATTCTCTGGGGTTGAACGGCTTAGGCAAATAATCATCGGCCCCGACTTCCAGCCCAACGATACGGTCAATTTCGTCACCTTTTGCCGTTAACATCACGATAGGTAACATATTTCCTGCACTGCGTAACCGGCGACAGATAGACAAGCCATCTTCACCCGGCAACATCAGGTCAAGGATCATCAGATGAAAGTTTTCCCGCTTCAGTAACCGATCCATCTGTTCACCATTGGCAACACTGCGGACCTGAAACCCCTGCTCAGAAAGGTAACGTTCTAACAATGCTCGCAGGCGGGCATCATCATCAACCACTAGGATTTTATAATTTTCATGCATAACCGGATTCCGATACTTTCTTTGGGGGTGACAAATTTATCATTATAAAAAGCAAAATCGCGCAAAGAATTGTTAAGGTTTGTTTCACTTATTTATTAGCTGATAAATCCGGTTAATGCCACTATCCAGCTAACTTATTCTTTTTCATACTCTATCGAATTGATAAACCATTCTTTATAGCCTTCGGGGGTTTTTACCTGAACCTCGTCATCCACTTCTTTTTTTAATAACGCCCTGGCCATTGGTGAGTCGATAGAAATATAGTCTTTTTCCTCTCCATAAATCTCTTCAGGGCCCACGATACGGAATTTTTTGACCTCACCCGCTTCATTTTCGATCTCCACCCAGGCACCAAAGAAGACTTTGCCTTCCTGCTGCGGGGAATAATCAACAATCGTGACCTCAGGCAGGAATTTTCTCAGAAAGCGGATCCGGCGATCAATCTGCCGCAACAAACGTTTATTGTATTGATAATCCGCATTCTCGGAACGATCGCCAAGACTTGCCGCCCAGGTGACTATTTTAGTGACCTCCGGGCGCTGCTCATTCCACAGATAATCGTGCTCTTCTTTTAACTTGTTATACCCGGTGCGGGTGATCAATTTGGTTTTCACGTGTTGTACTCAGTTCTTTCATTTTTCTTTCTGAATCCAGTATAACCTGCCTTGCCACTCTCTCAACAGAGTTCGCCGTCAGACCTAGAAATTTCAGTATTTGCCCCCATCTAATTGGACAGATATTTGTAACAAGAGATACCCGGATGAGCCAAGCGACCTCTTCTCAAAACACGATTTGCCACCAGATAGCCCAAGAACTGAATGTCCGTTCAGAACAGGTTAATGCTGCCGTCACCCTGATTGACGACGGTAACACAGTCCCGTTTATTGCCCGTTACCGTAAAGAAGTTACCGGAGGGCTGGACGACACTCAGCTCCGGACTCTGGACAGTCGCCTGACCTATCTGCGGGAAATGGATGAACGCCGCCAGACCATCCTGAAATCCATTCAGGAACAGGGCAAGCTGACCGCCGAACTGCAGAAGGAAATCCAGGACGCTGACAGCAAAACCCGCCTGGAAGATTTGTATCTGCCCTATAAGCCAAAGCGCCGCACCAAAGGGCAAATCGCTATTGAAGCAGGGTTAGAACCGCTAGCCGATACCTTGTGGACTCACCCGCAAACGGAACCTGAATCGGAAGCAGCAAACTATATCGACACCGACAAAGGCGTGGCTGACACCAAAGCGGCACTGGATGGTGCCCGCGCTATCGTCATGGAACGTATCGCTGAAGATGCCAACCTGCTGGAAACCATCCGTCGTTACCTGAATACCAATGCCGAGTTATGTGCCAGGGTGGTCGCGGGTAAAGAGCAGGAAGGTGAGAAATTCAAAGACTACTTTGAGCACAATGAACGCATCAGCAAAGTGCCTTCTCACCGCGCACTGGCGATGCTGCGTGGCCGTAATGAAGGCGTGCTGCAACTCTCCCTGAATGCTGATCCAGAGCAGGAAGAAGGGGCCCGCAACTCCTACTGTGAAACCCTTATCGCCAACCACTATGATATTCACCTGAGCGATGCACCTGCGGATAGCTGGCGCAAGCAGGTGATCAGTTGGGCGTGGCGAATCAAGGTATCCATGCATATGGAAACCGAACTGATGGGGGCAATGAAAGAGCGTGCCGAAATCGAGGCGATTGAAGTCTTTGCCACCAACCTGAAAGATCTGCTGATGGCGGCACCAGCCGGACCAAGAGCCACTCTGGGTCTGGATCCGGGACTGCGTACCGGCTCTAAAATCGCCGTGGTGGATGCGACCGGTAAACTGCTGGCCACTGACACGATTTACCCTAATCCACCACAAAAACAGATTGAAAAATCTGCCCGTGTCGTCGAACAGCTGATCCGTAAATACAACGTCGACCTGATTGCCATTGGTAATGGTACCGCCTCCCGTGAAACGGATGCTTTTGTTGCCGACACGCTGAAAAGAGCCAACCTGAAAGTACAAACAGTGGTAGTCAGTGAGGCCGGAGCCTCAGTGTATTCAGCTTCTGAACTGGCAGCTAACGAATTCCCTAATCTGGATGTTTCCTTGCGGGGTGCGGTCTCTATCGCCCGTCGTCTGCAGGACCCACTGGCAGAGCTGGTGAAGATTGATCCGAAATCCATCGGTGTTGGTCAGTACCAGCATGATGTGAGCCAGAATATGCTGGCTAAGCGTCTGGATGCGATTGTGGAAGACTGTGTAAACGCCGTGGGTGTGGACGTAAACACAGCGTCTCCGGCGCTGCTGACTCGCGTTGCCGGACTGTCATCGACCATCGCCCAGAACATCGTGAACTACCGTGATGAAAATGGTCGCTTTGAGGCACGTACGGCCCTGAAGAAAGTCGCCCGCCTTGGCCCTAAAGCGTTCGAACAGTGCGCCGGTTTCCTGCGGATCATGGATGGTAAAAACCCGCTGGATGCCTCTGCGGTGCACCCGGAAGCCTACCCTGTGGTGAAAAACATCGCCGAAAAGAACCAGAAAGCAGTTAAGGGACTCATTGGCAACAGTGACTTCCTGCGCAGTCTGAAAGCGGTCGACTACACCGACGACACTTTTGGTGTGCCCACCGTCTCCGATATCATCAAAGAGCTGGATAAGCCGGGCCGCGATCCGCGACCTGAATTTAAAACGGCCACCTTTGCTGACGGTATTAACGAGGTTTCCGATCTGGAACCTGGCATGGTTCTGGAAGGTGTCGTCTCCAACGTGGCGAATTTCGGTGCCTTTGTGGATATCGGTGTCCATCAGGACGGACTGGTGCATATCTCAGCCCTGACTGATCGTTTCGTTTCGGATCCGCGTGAAGTGGTTAAAGCCGGTGACATCGTGAAAGTCAAAGTCATGGAAGTTGATGTACAGCGTAAGCGTATCGCCCTTTCCATGCGCCTGACCGATGAGCCAGGACAGGATAACCGCGCAACCCGCAGTGACAGAGGTGCTAAACCGAAAGGACAACCGCGCAACCCGCGCCAGCGCTCTGAACCACAGGGCAACAGTGCCATGGGCGGGGCTTTTGCTGCCGCATTTGCCAAGGCGAAAAAGTAGTAAAACCATCGAAACCCAGCTTCGGAACATCTAGGTGGGTACGGTGGAACAAACGTACAAAGACATGGATGGCCTTGTTTTAGCGTACAGGGAAGTCTTGAGCGGTTTGTGGAACCATATCCATTAGATTCGTTTTGGAAAAATAAAAGCCCATGGGAGCATATCCCGTGGGCTTTTTTACAGGAGACTAAATCCTGAGATTCAGCTTTTTACAGCACCGCTATCACCTCAGACGGTGAATTAGGTGCGACAGCATGACCATAGTGATACTTAATCACTGTACGGCGTCGCTCCATCTTTCCCTCAGTAATCGCTGCGAGCAACAGGCTCTTCGGTAACCGGAACCGGATCGTGTAGCCCATTCCCTCCTTTGCGGCGTATGTCTGTAATGCAATCAGTTCAAACAGCCGGGTCAGGTGGTCTTTCGGGTCTTCATGATAGTCCGACGACGCATTTCGCTCATTGTCCAGTTCATAATCAGGGTGGTCAGACGGATCCCAGGCAGTTTGTTTCCGGCGTTTATCTCCCGCCTTCACTTTTTTCTCTGCCGCGGTTTTCGTCAGTTCCACTGGCGGGCGTACGGGTTCTCTAATACGGTTATCCCGGGCGACCTGCTCAGTTGGCACATTGACCGAAGGGGCAATCAGTGGCACGTTCACATTGGTCGGCGACACAATCATGACAAACCTCCTTCATTACCTATCAGCCGTTCCGCTTTACCGTAGGATACTGCAAATCTTCCCGTCTGATACCTCCGGACGGGCGGTGCTTCTGCATAGGGAAGTCACCGTCCGACTGGTCATATTCTATATCGGCCGTATTGGTTAATTATTTACCACTAAAACCCGATTATTTCTTCCCAAAGTCTATTAACTGCGAACAAAATTCTTCCGGTTCAGTCATAAAAGGCGCATGCGAGGACTGAGAAAAAATATGGCTTTCACTACCAGCGTGTAAAATATCCATATCTTTCGCCACCTTAGCAGGTACCAATCCATCCAGCCGACCGTACAGGCGCAGAAACGGCATACTGATGTCGCATAACTGAGAACGAAGGTCGACTTCTGCTAATAATTCTAATCCGGTCATTAAAGCATCCGGATTCGGAGCCGGGCGGGTCAGAACCGCGTCTTTCAACAACTTAATATCCTGTTTGGCTGTCGGGCTTCCCATCGCCTGTAATGCCATAAAGCGCTCCACCGTCGCCGAAAAATCCTGTGCCAGTTGCTCAGTAAACGCTGCCAGTACATCCGGCTGAATGCCCCGCCATGGCCTTTCGGCTGAAAATTTCGGGGAACTGGCCACCGTGACCAACTTTGTCACTCTCTGCGGATAGTGCAGTGCAATATGAGTGGCAACCAAACCACCCAGCGACCAGCCAAGCCAGATAGCCTGATCCGGTGCATCTGCCAGCACTTTTTCTGCCATTTCCTGCAAATCACCAGCATGGCTGTCCGCACTGTAACCATACCCCGGCAAGTCCACAACATGCACACGAAAATGGGAGGAAAGCGCTTCTACGGTCTGTTTCCATACGGCTCCGTTCATACCCCAGCCGTGGATCAGTACCAGGTCCTTACCCTCGCCTTCTCTCTGCCAGTATAAAGATGTGCTCATGCTCTAAACCCCTACAACTTTGATCATACTGATAACTAATAATGATGATGTAACCTATTGAAACCCTAGTAATACATAACCCACTCATGCTCCGGTTTCCGTTACGACATCTGATTCACCGCCATTGTACCTCACTCTGCCACTTGTGTGGGCTGCCGATCACCACACTGAACCAGACTATCTGGTGTGAGCACTGTCTGACCTATTTTCAGCCGACAGCCCGGTGCCAGCGATGCGGGCTGCCAACACTGACCAGCCACTCACTCTGCGGGCAGTGCATGACCAACCCGCCCCCCTGGCAGCGCCTGTTTTGTGTCGGTGATTACCACTATCCGTTATCCGGATATATTCGTCAGTTAAAACATCAGAACCAACCCCAACTGGCCAGGGATCTGTCCTGGCTTCTGGCAAAACAGATTCCATCTCCGGCACCTTTCATCACCAGTGTCCCTTTACACTGGCAACGTCAGCTCAAACGCGGGTTTAACCAAAGTGCTCTGCTGAGTACACATCTGACCCGGCACCTTAACCAGTCAGGCCATCAGGTTCGGTGTGATAACCGGTTATTCAGGCGCATTAAAGCGACTCAACCACAACAAACGCTGGATAAGCAACAGAGGCTCCGCAACCTGAATGGTGTCTTTCGCCTGAATCATAAACCCGCCGTCTCTCACATCGCCATTGTGGATGATGTCGTAACAACAGGCAGTACACTCCGTTATTTATGTCAGCAATTACTTGATATTGGCATTGAGTCCATTGATATTTATTGTATCTGCCGTACTCCGGAACCTTCTTCATCGATATAGAGGATGAAACAAGCCTGTATAAAACGACCGAAACAAACAGCTATAAGAGATGAAAAAAAAGACTGGAAACCAGATGCGGCAAGAGTAGAATGAAGTTCAATAACCTACGAAAACAGTCAGGTATTTATCGTGTCAGAAACTAATACAATTACTATCACTGAAGCAGCCCAGGCGCACTTCGGCAAACTGCTGGAGCAACAGCCTGAAGGAACCAATATCCGGGTCTTTGTCGTCAACCCCGGCACCCCGAACGCCGAGTGTGGCGTTTCTTACTGTCCAACAGAGGCAGTAGAAGCCAGCGATACCGAGTTCAAATATGATGCTTTGTCCGCCTTCGTAGACGAAGTCAGTCTGCCGTTTCTGGAAGAAGCAGAGATCGACTATGTCACCGATAAGATGGGTTCACAGCTCACTCTGAAAGCACCGAACGCCAAAATGCGTAAAGTTAACGACGACGCACCTCTGATGGAACGGGTCGACTACGCCATTCAGAGCCAGATCAATCCACAGCTGGCCAGTCATGGCGGCTTTATCAGCCTGCATGAAATTACTGAAGATGGGATCGCAGTGATCCAGTTTGGCGGCGGTTGTAACGGTTGTTCTATGGTCGATATGACCCTGAAAGAGGGTGTGGAAAAAGAGCTGCTGCAAATGTTTGAGGGAGAGCTAACCGCAGTTCGCGATGTTACCGAGCACGCTCACGGCGATCACTCTTACTACTAAACAGCCCTTACTTTAAGAATTCAACAAGCAGGTATCGAACGCTGATACCTGCTGTTTTTGATCGCCCTAGATAACCCGTGAAAACTGCTGCTGTCTTGCTCTGTCACGCAGATATTTATCAAAACACATACAGATATTACGGATCAGCAACCGGCCTCGTGCTGTCACCCTGATACTCTGCTCTGTCACTTCGACCAGCTCATCCGCGATGAAGTTTTTCAGCAAAGCCAGATCCTCAGCAAAATACTGATCGAACTGAATACCAAATTGCTCTTCAATCGCCAGCTTGTCCAGACTGAAATTGCAGATCAATGACTTGATGACTTTACGGCGCAGCAGATCATCGTCATTCAGGGAAACCCCTTTCCACAGCGCATGACGCATCTCATCCACCTGCTGGTAATACAACTTCAGGTCTTTCTGATTCTGCGCATAGCAGTCACCAATCATGGAAATAGCGGAAACGCCAAACCCAATCAGATCACAATCGCCTTGTGTGGTATACCCCTGGAAGTTCCGGTGCAGAACACCGTTACGTTGCGCAGTGGCCAGTTCGTCATCCGGTAGCGCGAAGTGATCCATACCGATAAACTGATAACCGGCATCCGTCAGCGTTTCAATGGTCTGCTGTAGGATAGCCATTTTCTCTTTCGCTTCCGGCATCTCTGATTCTTTCAGCTTGCGCTGGGCCGCAAATAGCTGCGGCATATGGGCATAATTAAATACCGACAAGCGTCCGGGCTTCATCTCCAGAACCTGCTGCAGTGTTTCAGCGAAAGATTCCTGAGTCTGTTTCGGCAAACCATAGATAAGGTCAAGATTGGTAGACCGGAAACCTAATTCGCGCGCCCTTTCCACCATTGCAATGATGAAATCTTCATCCTGCTCCCGGTTAACGGTTTTCTGTACCTCTTTACTGAAATCCTGAACCCCGATACTCAGACGGTTAAAACCTTCAGAACGCAGGTGGTCCAGCATATCCAGCTCAAGCTCGCGGGGATCAACCTCAATGCTGATCTCGGCATCCGGCTCAAAATAGAATTCGGCGCGCAGAATGGCCATCAGACGGGTGAACTGTCTTTTCGACAGGAACGTTGGTGTTCCCCCGCCGAAGTGTAACTGAGTCACCCGACGCTGATTAAGCAAAAAGGCACGCTGGCGAATCTCATGCTCCAGCGAATCCAGATATTCATCTGCCTTGTGCGAATGACGGGTAATCACTTTATTACAGCCGCAGAAATAGCACAGCTTATGGCAGAAGGGTATATGTATATAAATGGACAATGGACGCTCAGGATACTGAGTGCATGCCATATCGAATTCAGCACTGGTGAATGCTTCATGAAATTCCAGCGCTGTCGGATAAGATGTGTATCTCGGCCCCGAATAATTGTATTTATCTAAAACAGCCTGATCCCAGACTATTTTCTCACTAGACATAATGGTTGGTCCCATTTCTATTTACTACTTTTGTGCTGACTTTTTGTGTAGTTATTATTTGTCTTTCCGGCATATCGTTTTTACCGATATTTTGCCATATCAAGATTACTATCGTGGGGTAGTCAAAGGTTTTCGGATAAAAAATGTTCAGAAATGTAAGCAAGATCACTAACACAGCTGAATTTATAGAATTTTTATAGTTTTACTTACCTGAAGAAAAAACGTCCTCAAAGCACAGAAACACCACAATAAAATCCGTCAGTTATGCACAAGAAGATTTTGTTCGCTGAACAACGGATATGTTGTCTTCCGGGCCCTGAATCAGAGGCTGAATATGCTGTTTAAGTTGTTCCAGCTCTTCGGTAATAGCGGCCGTTAAACGCGATTCGGCTTTATGTCTGGCAAAGTCTTGTTTCATACGTTCTTGTTTTTCCAGAGCCGTTCGGGCATCTCCGCGAGCCATATCCCTTACCGTCGAATACAGCTCATAAATGGCCGGATACTGCTTCTCGACATCAATACGGTGTTCTCCCTGTACAAATTCAAGCATACCACACAGGCGAATGCTGATTTCGGCAAGGTCACACTGTTTCTGGATACCCACCAGACAGAGGGTATCCACGTTGCTAAAGATATTCGCATTGCGTTTCGCGATGGCGATGGTCTGAAACTCCAGCTTAAGCGCATTCTGTTTTTTAACCTGCCACCATAAGTAACCCGCATACACCGCCAGAGCCAAAATGACCACAGCACCAACAGAGATTAATACGGTTACGTTCATTGCTTTTATCCTTTAAAGTCGTTCAAGTCGATATCTTCAAACTGAGACAACAGGTCATCATCAGACGCTGCCTTCTTCGGTTTTACAGGCTTCTCTGATTGAACAGACCCAGTTTCCGGCTCTTGTTGATCTTCGGTTTCATCTTCCGGCTCATAAATGCCCAACTGCTTCATCAGCGCTTCGATCCGATCCAGCTTTTGGTCGACATAACTCTGCAGCCCGGCACCCAGCTTCTCACCATTATCGATACGCTCAAGCAATACGTTCAGCTGCGCATCATTTTCCAGCATCTCCAGCTCTTTCTCAGCTGACAGGCGGCGCTCCTGCTTGGTCGGCTTTTTCTTCGCCTCAACCACCAATGGAATTTTCTTCTTGCTACCTAAACGCGGGTCTTTTGCCTGACGGTTTCCAACCACTCTGGCTTCTTCAGCCTCTGAGTGACGGCTGCCGGTTTTCAGGCCCTTACGCTTTTTATCTTTTTTACGCAGACGGCCTTCTACATCCGACTGCGATCGGTTACGGGTTACGATAATATCAGCGTTCGCTGATCCCGGTTTTCTGGATTTCTTACTTCGACTCATTACTGGGGTTTCCTCAGTAAAATTACATCATTGCCAATAAATTCAAGTTGGAGCTTATCCCGCTCTGCCAGATACTGGAACGTTTGGCGGCTATAGAAACAGACATGGGTAATGTCATTCTTATAGTGCCATCCAGCAAACGCTTCCACACCCTTGACCTGCTTCGTCATCAGACCAAGCCAGCCACCCGGCTTAACTAAATTTAACCATTGTTGCCACACCACATCGGGTTGATAGAGGTGCTCTATCACTTCAGTGGCCGTGACAAAATCGTACTGCTTTTCCAGTACTTTCTGCTCAGGATAGTAGTAGACGTCATACAACGCCATGGTATGTCCTGCTTCTTCCAGCATCAGCGACAGGGTTGGTCCCGGCCCGCAGCCAAAGTCCAGCCCTTCTGAGTCTGGTGATATTCTTTCCAGCAGAGGGGTTGCTACCCGTGACAAAAACCGGCGATAGCCCGGATCGTCCGGTCGGTTCTCGTGCAGGTCGTACATCGACTTTTCGGCTTTCGCATCCAGACGCATTTCCGGCGGCACAAAGACCAGATCGCAATTCAGGCACTGGTAATACTGCCGACGATGATCCTCAAAGTAAAAACGGCTATTAGTCTCTTTGCATAAAGGGCACGAGTGCATAAGTACATCCTCTGACTGGGAGGGGAAATTTACCAGATACCGCAAATAGAGTAAAAGATAAACGCGATTGTCGTGCTATAATCTCCGCCCTCTGGGACGGTTGATGTTCCCAGTCAGTCTGACAGCACCAACGCAAGCGGAGTAAACTTTGAGCGTAACCATCCATTATCAGAATACCCATTTTATCACCAGTGCCCCTGATATCCGTCACCTGCCTGAAGATGCGGGGATTGAAGTTGCGTTTGCAGGGCGTTCAAACGCCGGAAAATCCAGTGCGCTGAACCGTCTGACTAATCAGCGCAACCTGGCGAAAACCAGTAAAACCCCGGGCCGTACTCAGTTGATTAACCTGTTTAAAGTGGAAGACGATTGTCACATTGTCGATCTGCCGGGATACGGTTTTGCTCAGGTTCCGGTTGAGATGAAACTCAAATGGCAAAAATCACTGGGTGAATACCTGCAGAAACGAGAATGCCTGAAAGGGCTGGTGGTACTGATGGATATCCGCCATCCGATGAAAGACCTGGACCAGCAACTGATTTACTGGGCAGTGGATAGTGGCATCCCGGTACAGGTACTGCTGACCAAAGCCGACAAACTAAAATCAGGTGCCCGGAAAGCACAGCTACTGAAAATACGTGAAGCCTCTATGGCGTTCTGCGGTGATGTCAGTGTGGATGTATTTTCATCCCTGAAAGGCATAGGGGTAGATCAATTGCGCCGTAAGCTGGATGAATGGTTTACACCGGCGATTGAAGCTCGCCTGGCAGCGGACACGGATGAAGCCGACGACGTTACAGAAGACGAAGAATAACGCCCGGCACATAAGACAACGAACAACGCATAAAAATCCCCACCATTTAGGTGGGGCAACGGGAGAGAATTAGGAGGTATTATTATTATGCGATGAATAATTCATCATTTAGCCCAAAAACTCAAGTCCGCGTCTCAAAAATGTCACCTCTCCGACAATTATTATTCCAAAACCCTTTTTGTTGCTCACCTTTACTCTGCGTTACATTTTGTTACTTGTTTTTCTGTGTAAATTATTTTCTTTATAACGTACAAAAATTTCAGCCGCTATTTTTCCTTATTGAACGTCAAAATCACCCTTTCAATGAAAAGATTTCGAACAAACACAGTTAAAAAACGGGAATAACCATTAGGATAAGGAAAGAGAGTCTTAAGAATACAAACGGAAGGGTTAAGTAAAATACGATTAAAAACAATGGGATAGATAAACACTAATGTGGATGAAATTTTCTTTCGCCCAATAAAAAACGCCCCGATCAAAAACTGACCGGGGCGGCTGAATCAGCCTAATCCAATAACGTGAAACAAAAGGTCTGAAAGATAGAACATCTTACCTCTGTACCCTACGAGAGTTAATGTACAACAATTGGCCGTCCTTGCAAAGTTTTTTTGTAGTTTTTTTTCATTAGATTTTTATTAAAGTACATAACTTGCTGAAGAAATAGGACTTTATTTTTAACAATAAAAAGCCAGCAATTGTGCGCTGGCTCATGTTATTTACCAATTTGTTATTCGAAAGTGTCTAGTGCGCCTGATCCCAGTTCTCTCCGTGGCCAGCATCAGCCACCAGAGGGACATTCAGTGAGGCCGCCGACTCCATCAGATTTTGTACTTTTATTTCAATTTCAGACAAAGCGGACTCTTCTACTTCAAATACCAGTTCATCGTGTACCTGCATCAGTAGCTGCACGCGCCCGGCCCCCTCAGCCTGAATCCACTCATCCACCAACAGCATGGCCTTTTTAATGATATCCGCTGCCGTTCCCTGCATCGGAGCATTGATCGCTGCGCGTTCAGCGGCCTTACGACGCATACCATTGCGCGACTTAATCTCCGGCAGATACAAACGACGACCATATAGTGTTTCCACATAGCCCTGTTCAGATGCCTGAGAGCGGGTATCTTCCATATACTGCATCACGCCCGGATAGCGCTCGAAGTACGTATCCATATACGATTGGGCCTCACCACGCGGGATCCCCAGCTGTTTAGCCAGGCCAAACGCACTCATGCCGTAGATCAGACCAAAGTTGATCGCTTTCGCCCGGCGACGCTGTTCAGAACTGACCTGATCAATACCAACACCCATGACTTCCGCAGCGGTCGCCGCGTGGATATCTTTGCCTTCTTTAAAGGCATCCAGCAATGCTTTGTCTCCGGACAAATGCGCCATAATGCGCAGTTCAATCTGTGAGTAGTCCACGGCCAGAATTTTCTTACCATGCGGAGCAACAAAAGCCTGACGGATACGACGCCCCTCTTCATTACGAATTGGAATATTCTGTAGATTAGGATCGGTCGATGACAGGCGGCCTGTGGCCGTTACCGCCTGATGATAAGAGGTATGCACCCGGCCGGTTTCCGGATTAATCATCTTCGGCAGTTTATCAGTATAGGTTGATTTCAGCTTAGCCAGGCCACGGTATTCCAGAATGCATTTCGGCAACGGATAATCCAGAGCCAGCTCCTGCAGCACTTCTTCATTGGTCGATGGCGCGCCTGATGGTGTTTTCTTGATCACCGGCAGCCCCATCTTCTCAAACAGGATCGCCTGCAGCTGTTTTGGTGAGCTCAGGTTAAATTCCTGGTCGGCAATATCGAAAGCCTTCTTCTCCAGTTCATCCAGACGAGCCGCAATTTCCTGCGACTGGGCACCCAGCAACATATCATCGATCAATACCCCATTGCGCTCCATGCGGGACAGTACCGGTACCAGTGGGATTTCTATCTCTTCGTAAACAGACTTAAGCTTGTCGTCCTGTTCAATATTGCTGAACAGGCGGTTATGCAAACGCAGAGTCACATCGGCATCTTCCGCGGCATAAGGTCCGGCCTGCTCCAGGTCAATCTGGTTAAAGGTCAGCTGTTTTTTGCCCTTACCCGCGACAGACTCAAAGGAAATGCAGCTGTGCTGTAGGAAACGCAGCGCCAGACTGTCCATATCATGTTTGCCGCCCACGCTGTTATAAACGTAAGAGGCCAGCATGGTGTCGTGTTTGATACCGCGCATTTCAATGCCGTAACGAGCCACGATACTGGCATCGTATTTCAGGTTCTGACCGACCTTGGCTTTCTGCTCATCTTCCAGCAGTGGCTTCAGCTGCGTCAGTACCCAGTCCCGTTCAAGCTGATCCGGCGCATCCAGATAGTCATGCGCCACCGGCACATAAGCTGCGACCCCTTCTTCCGTAGCGAATGACACGCCCACCAGATTAGCCACCATGTAATCCAGACTGTCGGTTTCGGTATCGAAGGCGAAAAGGTCAGCCTCTTTCAGCTTCTCCAGCCACTGGTTAAAGGTCTCTTCATCCAGAATGGTGACGTACTGGCTGCGATCAATCGTCACTGCCGAGGTATCGGCTTCCGTCACCGAAGACGATGCCGAAGAGGAAGAAACGATACGCCCGGATTTTTCATCCGCCGGCACACTGCCGTCACCACCTTCCAGCAGTTCATTCAGCCAGGACTTAAACACCAGCTGTCCATACAGCTTGATCAGCTCGTCTTTATCCGGCTGAGCTTTGGTCAGGGTTTCTGGCTTCTCTTCCAGTTCGACATCCCGCTTAATGGTTGCCAGTTGATAAGACAGATAAGCATTGTCCTGATTCTCCGTCAGCTTTTTCGCCATCGTTTTTGAGCCACGAAAACCCAGAGGGGCAATATCATCTAAATTCGCATACAACTTGTCGATTCCGCCAATACCCTGCAGCAATGCGGTGGCGGTTTTATCCCCAACACCCGGTACTCCCGGAATGTTATCCACTTTATCGCCCATCAGCGCCAGATAATCGATGATCAGCTCTGGCGGGATACCAAATTTTTCTACCACGCCTTCTCTGTCCATCACAACATTGGTCATGGTATTGATCAGGGTGACATTATCATCCACCAGCTGCGCCATATCTTTATCACCGGTACTGATCAGCACAGGAATACCCGCTGCTGAAGCCTGAGTCGCCAGTGTGCCGATCACATCATCCGCTTCGACGCCCGGAGTACAGATCAGCGGTATCCCCATCGCCCTAATTACATTGTGCAGCGGCTCTATCTGACAACGCAGGTCATCCGGCATTGGAGGACGATGAGCTTTATATTCAGGGTAAAGATCGTCTCGGAAAGTCTTCCCTTTGGCATCAAAAATGACAGCCATACGGTCAGCCGGAAACTGGCGCATCATACTGCGTACCATATTGACCACTCCGTACACCGCGTTAGTCGGGATCTCACCATTACTCATGGTGCCGGGATAAGCGTGAAAGGCACGATATAGATAAGAAGAGCCATCAATTAGAATAAGTGGGTTTTCAGGAATACTTGCCATGCGAGTTGATATCCGATGATATGAAAAAATTTCGGTTAGGATGCCATGAACCCAGCTTTTATTCCATGAATGCATTCCTCAGAACAACAATCCTCCATACAAAACCAAGCGCATAAAAACATCACTCTCCTGTGGATAAGTCTGTTTGTATTTTATGATCGTCTAATTATCAAGCAAATAGGCAAAGATAAGATCGCAGTAAAAACACTTTAAATACATCAAGTTAAACAAACAAAGATCCTTTTTGAAAAGATCTGTTAACGATCGTGATGTGTGGAAAAGTTTATGATGTACCCAAAGCTGACAGTACAAATCACTACCAGGCTGGTATAAGACAGAGGATAAAAGAAAGCGACACCTTTCGGTGTCGCGTAGCAGAATGGGCAATCACTGAAGCATCGGAGAATGTATTCAGTCTAGCCTGATAAGCTAAATTACACTGGAAGCAATGTGAGCAATGTCGTGTCATTCAGGAATGCCGTGTTAGTAACGAGAAAACCCTTAAGGGTAACCCCTTGAACTTTCACCTTATTCCCTAAGACGCTTTAATAATAACAATTCTCATTCGCAGGTCAAGCATTAAATGAGAAAAAATATCATTTAATTTTATTGCTCTTCGTCGGACTTCACATTGTCTTCCGCCAGCCAGATAGCCACATCTTTGGCAAAGTAAGTCAGTATGCCGTCAGCACCAGCCCGCTTAAAGCAAAGTAACGATTCAAGCACCGTTTCCTTTTCCTTCAGCCAGCCGTTCTGGATAGCAGCCTTGTGCATCGCATATTCACCAGACACCTGATAGGCAAAGGTCGGTACCTGTAGTTCGGTTTTTACCCGGCGTACCACATCCAGATATGGCATGCCCGGCTTCACCATGACCATATCGGCACCTTCATTGATATCCATCGCCACTTCATGCATGGCTTCATCACTGTTGGCCGGATCCATCTGATAATTTTTCTTATCACCACCTTTCAGGTTTGACGCCGAGCCAACGGCATCCCGGAATGGTCCATAATAATGAGATGCATATTTCGCCGAGTAAGCCATGATCTGAGTATGAATGTATCCCGCCTCTTCCAGTGCTTCTCGGATTTTACCGATACGGCCATCCATCATATCCGACGGTGCCACCACATCGGCTCCGGCTTCTGCATGCGACAGTGCCTGTTTGACCAGCACTTCAGTGGTCTCTTCATTTTGCACATAGCCTGTCTCATCAATAATGCCATCCTGACCATGGATGGTGTACGGATCCAGAGCCACATCAGTGATCACGCCCATCTCCGGCACATGCTCTTTCAGGCCACGAACCGCGCGCTGAACCAGACCTTCCGGGTTATACGCTTCTTCTGCATTCAGACTTTTTGCATCCTGATTAACGACAGGAAATAAAGCAATCGCCGGTACGCCCAGTTTCGCCAGCAGTTTCGCTTCTTCAATCACCAAGTCAATAGACAAACGTTCGATCCCCGGCATGGAGTCAACGGCTTCACGGCGGTTTTTACCCATGAGGACAAACATCGGATAAATCAGGTCACTGACCGACAGTTGATTTTCTGCCATCAACCGGCGGCTGAAATCGTGCTTACGCATCCGGCGCATCCGGCGCGCCGGAAATTGTCCCTGAACAGGTACCGTCATAATCTTCTCCTAATCTTTTCTTTTGGTTTAAATTAATCATATCACCACATCTCTCAGATACGAGGTTTATCCACACAAAATCAGATATACTGAGAGATGTCAGTCTCTAACAGGTAACGGAAGCATTATGATCGACACCCATGCCCATCTCTATAATCACCGTTTCGACAGCGATCGGGACGAAGTTGTTCAACGCGCTTTAGAGCTGGGTATCAACAAAATACTTATGCCCAATATCGATCTGGATTCCATTCAGCCGATGCTGGAGGTTGAAGCGCAATATCCGGATATCTGCCACTCCATGATGGGGCTGCATCCCTGTGATGTTAACGCCGACTATAAAACGACGCTCAACACCATCCATAGCTGGTTTGCTAAGCATAAATTTATCGCCGTGGGTGAAATCGGTATCGACCTGTACTGGGATAAAACCTATTTCGAACAACAAAAAGAAGCATTTATTACCCAACTGAACTGGGCCAAAGAGATGGATTTACCGGTCGTGATCCATACCCGGGATTCTATCGAACAGACCCTGCCGCTGATCCGTCAAGAACAGAACGGACAGTTAAAAGGTGTCTTCCACTGTTTTGGCGGCAGTGTGGAAGAAGCGAAAGCGATTACCGATCTGGGTTTTCATCTGGGACTGGGTGGTGTCACCACCTTTAAAAATGGCGGTATGGATAAGGTGCTCCCTCATCTGGATATGCAGACCATCATCCTGGAAACCGACTGCCCGTATCTGACTCCGGCCCCACACCGCGGTAAACGTAATGAACCGGCCTACACCGCACTGGTACAACAACGGATTGCAGAGCTAAAAAAGATCAGTCCGGAAGAGGTGGATAGGGTGACCACTGAGAACGCGAAGACGTTGTTCAGAGTGTAAAGCGAAACGGGAGAATCAGACTTCTACTCTTCTGCTTCTCCTTCCTTACGGACATAAAAGCGGGAAAAGAACAGCCCGACCTCGAACAGCAGGCACATAGGAATAGCCAGCAGGGTCTGCGAAATCATATCCGGCGGAGTCAGCATCATGCCGACGACAAATGCTCCGACAATAATATACGGGCGTTTCGCTGCCAGGCTTTGTGGATCGGTCGCGCCAGTCCAGCAGAGCAGAATAATGGCCACCGGCACCTCAAAGGCAATCCCGAACGCGAGAAACAGCGCCAGTACAAAATCCAGATAGCTGGTGATATCGGTAGCAAACTCCACCCCACCGAGAGAAATAGCGGTAAAGAAACTGAATACCAGCGGGAACACCACAAAATAAGCAAACGCGACACCGCAGTAAAACAGCAGTGAACTGGAAAACAGCAGCGGCAGGATCAGCCGGCGCTCATGCTTATACAGGCCGGGGGCCACAAATGCCCATACCTGATACAAAATGACCGGAACCGCAATAAAAATGGAGGTGACCAGCGTAAGCTTCAGCGGAGTAAAGAAAGGGGATGCCACATTGGTTGCGATCATTGTTGCCCCTTCAGGCAACCTTTCTACCAGAGGGGCTGAGACAAACTCATAGATATCGTTGGCAAAATAGATCAACCCAAGGAATACGACAATAATCGCCACAATGGCCTTAAGCAGTCGGTTGCGCAGTTCCAGCAGATGACTGATCAGTGGCTGAGTTTGTTCCGTTGACGACATAAAGAAACCCCTACTATGCCAAGACGAAGAATAGCCTGGCCAGGCTATTCTGATTTATTATCGGCTTTATTCTGAGTAGTAGCTTCATCAGTCACCGACTCAGCAGAGGAGGAACGGGACGTGTTGTTTACCGTTTCGTCCACATCCTGCCTGGCCTGCTTAAAAGTGTCAGCTGCGCCATCCAAATCAGGCTTCAGCTGCTCCTCCATATGCTTCTGTTTCTGCTTGAGCTGCTCCTGAAGTTCCTGAATTTTCAGCTCATGTGACAGTTCATCTTTCACACCATTCGCCATCGTTCTGGCACTATGGATGAACCTGGCCACCGTCCGAATGGCAACGGGCAGACGTTCCGGCCCCAACACTACCAGGCCGACAACAGCGATCAGGACAAGCTCCCAAAAACCGATATCAAACACGGGTTAGCCCTGTTTTTTCTCTTTTTTACTGTCGGTTTCTGAAGACGCGGTGTCTTTCTTCTCTATATTTTGTTGCTCAAAGTCTGCATCTTTGTCTTTTTTATCCGCATCTTCATCATCATTCATGGCGTTCTTGAACCCTTTTACCGCGGATCCCAGATCTCCGCCGATATTACGCAGTTTCTTGGTTCCAAACAGTAAAACAACAATGACAGCAATGATCAGCAGCTGCCAGATACTAATTCCACCCATATCATCTACTCCGAAGATTTATTCTCGTTAACTTACCTTAAGATACGAATTTCCACGAGATTTTTCGACTATTTACGGTGTACCCGCCAACTAAACAGCCAAAGTGTGATCCCGGCAAGACTGCAACCCAGCGTCAGCCCGGTATACGGTGTTGTCGTCAGTATCGCCGAACACACCACCAACGTCGCCCCCATACCAAACAGTAGCTTGCCGGTGGCATGCTGTTTTTTCGTATCCCGGTATCCCTGATAAAACTCGCTCATTTTCTGGTTAACGGCCTTACTCTGCTTCAGGCTGTCATACAGCAGCTCCGGCAACTCCGGTAACTGCTCTGCCCAGAAAGGCGCTTTCTCCTTTATCGCCCGGATAACCGCCTGAGGCCCGACCTGATTAGCCATCCAGTTTTCCAGAAACGGCTTGGCTGTGGTCCATAAATCGAGTTGTGGGTACAGCTGTCGGCCCAGCCCCTCTATATATAATAGAGTCTTTTGCAGCAAAACCAGTTGCGGCTGCACTTCCATATCAAACCGGCGAGCCACATTAAACAGATTCAGCAATACATGCCCAAAAGAGATCTCTCCCAGCGGTTTGGCAAAGATCGGTTCGCAGACAATACGCAGAGCTGCAGCAAACTCATCAATATTGGTATCTGCCGGAACCCAGCCGGAATCGACATGCAACTGAGCCACTTTACGGTAATCACGGTTAAAGAAGCCTAGCAGGTTTTCTGCCAGATAGCGTTTATCTTCACTATTCAGAGTACCGACAATACCGCAGTCCAAACCAATCCATTGCGGATTTTCCGGATGCTCAGGGTTCACAAATACATTCCCCGGATGCATATCGGCATGAAAAAAACTGTCCCGGAACACCTGAGTAAAGAAGACGGTCACGCCACGTTCCGCCAGCAGTTTCATGTTGGTACCGTTGGCTCTCAGGCCTTCGATATCAGACACCTGGATCCCGTAAATACGTTCGGAAACCATCAGGGTTTCACTGCTCAGGTCAGTGATCACCTCGGGGACATACAGCTCTTCACTGCCTTCAAAGTTACGTCTTAGCTGGATAGCGTTGGCCGCTTCCCGGCGCAGATCCAGCTCATCAATCAGAGTCTTCTCATATTCACGCACCACCTCAACCGGTTTCAGCCGGCGGCTATTGGGCAGAATTCTGGCGATAATTCGGGCCATACGGTGCATCAGACGAATATCCGCATCAATCACCGGGCCGATATCCGGGCGAATGATCTTCAATACCACTTCCTGACCGGTCTCTTTCAGTCTGGCGGTATGCACCTGAGCAATCGATGCCGAAGCAAGCGGCTTAATATCAAAGTCAGTAAACCAGTTTTCCAGCTTACCGCCCAATGCCGCTTCCATCTGCTGCCTGGCCAGTTCCCCGGCGAAAGGCTCAACACGGTCCTGCAGCAGCGCCAGTTCATCCGCCAGGTGAGGCGGAAACAAGTCACGCCGCGTCGACATCATCTGGCCAAACTTTATCCAGACAGGCCCGAGCTCCTGTAAAGCAAGGCGTAACCTTACTCCCAGAGGTTTATCCCCATGTTTATTCTTTATCCAGAACAGGGCTTTTCTGACCAGCTTAGGCAGTTTGGTCAGTTGGTGCTGAGGAAGAAACTCGTCCAGACCGTACTCCAGCTGAACGTGAATAATGCGGCATAAACGGCGTAATTCTGTAGGCGTCATAGGTATTATTAGCTGCGTCTTCTTATGTTAACTCAATATCTTGTCAGCCAGCTGCCGTAACCGGTTATCCGCTTGCTCGACCTGTTTGGTTAGCTCATCGACCTGATCGCAAAAATACGCGATCTCCAGTGGCGGCGGAGCAATTTTCCACTCTTCCGTCAGTGCTTCAGCAAGATGCCGTTGCTTCCGCTGCGCCTGCTGCTTCAGCCAGCACCCCGTATCCCGGGCTCCCTGCATCAGAGTATGCGCAACCACATCGCCAGTGATACGGGAAAGCCATTCTTCCAGATCCGGCTTACAGTCGGACATCAACTGAGCAAACTGCTGCGCCAATTGATGATCACCTTTGAGGTCCAGCTTATCTTCTTTAATCAGCCGGGTAATCTCCGGTTGCTGGCGGAATTCCGGCAGAACGGCTAGGCTCAGAGAGATAAAACAGTCCGGCTCTCCCTCATAGGCTGCCAGTACATCCACCTGATGACTGAACACAAACGTCAGTGTTTGTTTCAGTTCCAGAATATATAACTGCAAGACTTTTCCTTTTAACCGGGCCAGCTGTCTGCGATACGCTGGCTGGTCATTAATCAGAGTATTCAGTGCGGTTTCCAGTATTCCGGTAGCAAGAGGCTCAAATGGCATAAGCGGTCATCTCAGGCAGTGAAGGATCAGAATTTATAGCCGCGATGAAGAGCGACGATTCCACCTGTTAAATTATAGTAACGAGTGTTTTCATACCCGGCCTCATCCATCATTCCCTGCAGTGTATCCTGATCAGGGTGCATACGAATAGACTCCGCCAGATAGCGATAACTCTCGGCATCTCGGGTGATAAGTTTGCCCATTTTTGGTAACAGATGGAAAGAGTACGCATCATAAATTTTAGATAATGCTTTGAATTTTGGCTTAGAAAATTCCAGCACCAACAACCGGCCACCCGGTTTCAGTACCCGGTACATAGAACGCAGAGCTTTCTCTTTGTCTGTCACATTGCGCAAACAAAAACTGATGGTAATACAGTCAAAATAGTCATCCGGAAACGGCAGCTCTTCGGCATTGGCCTGAACATAATGCACATTACCCACAATGCCGCTGTCGCGCAGCTTATCCCGGCCGACATTCAGCATAGAATTATTGATATCCGCCAGAATAACCTGACCTTTATCACCCACAATACGGGAGAACTTCGCGGTCAGATCGCCTGTACCGCCACCTAAATCAAGAATACGTTGTCCCGGACGAGCCCCACTGCAATCAATGGTAAAGCGTTTCCAAATCCGGTGAATACCACCGGACATTAAATCATTCATCAGGTCATACTTGCTTGCCACAGAATGAAATACGTCCGCTACTTTCTCTGCTTTTTGTTCTTTTGCAACGGTTTGAAACCCAAAGTGGGTCGTATCTTCAGCCTGAACGGCAGCACCTGAATCTACACTGATATCTGTCATGTTTTCCTCACTAGACTCCCTTTGTCCTTAATTAAGGGATTATGGCCGCTCAGTTTACTGGATCCTGATCCGGTTGTCTTTCTGTATGCGCGTTATTTAGCCGGGGTTTCTGCTCCATTGACTGGTGCTGCTGCATTATACTCTCCGGGATAGGACGTTTTACCTCAACCCCAAGCTCCTTAAAGCTTTCCGCCTGACGTAATACGTTGCCCCGGCCGGTGAGCAGTTTGTTCATCGCGCCCTGATAATTCTGACTGGCCTTATCCAGAGAAGTACCGATCTGCTCCATGTCCGTCAGGAACAGGCGCAGCTTGTCATACAGCCTGGCTGCCCGTTCTGCGATAAGCTGGGCATTCTGATTCTGCCGTTCATTGCGCCATAGATTGTCTATCGTACGCAGGGCCACCAGCAGAGTCGTTGGACTGACCAGAATGATATTCTTTTCCATGGCATCGCTGACCAGGCTCGGATCAGCCTCAATCGCCAGTTGAAAAGCCGGTTCGACAGGAATGAACATCAGCACATAATCCAGGCTCTGAATCCCTTTCAACTGATGATAATCTTTCTGGCTCAGCCCCTTAATGTGCGCACGCAGCGCCGTAAGGTGATTGTTCAGAGCCTGCCGGCGCTCTTCATCGGTGTCGGCATGGAAGAAACGCTCGTAAGCCACCAGGGCCATTTTGGAATCCACCACCACCTGCTTATCATCCGGTAAGTGAACAATCACATCCGGCTGATAACGCTTGCCAGATTCATTTTGCAGACTCACCTGTGTTTCGTATTCATGCCCTTCCCGCAGGCCGGATTCCGCCAGCACACGGGCAAGCACCACCTCACCCCAGTTCCCTTGCTGTTTATTATCTCCTTTCAGGGCCTGAGTCAGGTTGACGGCCTCACGGGACATCTGCTCATTCAGTTTCTGCAGGTGGCGGATTTCATGCACCAGTGTATGTCGCTCTTTCGCTTCGGCACCAAAGCTATCGCTGACCTGCTTTTTGAACCCTTCTAACTGCTCTTTCAGTGGCGTCAACAGTCCTTCAAGGCTCAGTTTATTCTGCTGATCGACCTTGGCAGTTTTGGCTTCAAACAGCTGATTAGCCAGCTGTTCAAACTCTTGTTTCAGACGCTGCTCCGCCTGTTCCAGTAACTGCAGCTTTTCCTGTGCCGCTTTACTTTCTTCCTGATGCCGGGCTTCCTGCTCACGCAAATCTGCTTTCAGTCGCCCCACTTCTTCCCGCGCGGTTTCCAGCAAACCGGATAACTGCTGCTTTTCCTGACTAACCGCATCAAAGTAACGCAGTTTTTCCATTGCCGCCATCAACTTACCGTGCGACTGCTTTAATTCGAATACGGATTTGTCCCTTTCCCGATCCAGTTGATGCAGCTCGGTTTCAGCCTCCTCCAGTGAAACCTCTAAAGTGGCTACTTTGCTGATCAACAGTTTTTGGTCCGCTTCTGCCTGCTGTTCCAGTAACTGATACTGAAAACACATTTTCTGTTTCACCCACCAGCCCGCCGCCAGAGCGGAAATGCCTCCGCCAGCCAGTACACTGAGCACTATGTTCTGATATTCGATTATCCACTGCATCGTTTCAGCCTGAATCTGTTTGTACTGGTTTGATGGTATTAATGTACTGGATGGATGTCCAGTTTTTCTCGAAGATAGAGGCTAGAGAAAGAATACAGAGCGCTACGCTTCGAGAATACAGAAACCCCAATGATTGCACTCACGGATCAATACATTGGGTTTTATAGTTTCTAGCTTCTTGCAGTAAAGCAATCTGGTCTCTTTTCTGTATTCTCACAGGGAGCCTGCGAGCGCTCTGTAATCTGCATTCTCACTACAAACAGAGTAAACTAACCAGCTAAAGAGAAAGGAGAGATCAAATGATCAACGAACGCCGGGCATTTGGCTTTGCTCTTGCGGCTGTACTGCTGTGGTCAACGGTCGCCACCGCTTTTAAGCTGACACTGGAAGCCTTTACCCCTATTCAGATGCTGACAGTGGCCAGTGCGGTATCGGTTCTGGCGCTTGGGGTCATTTGCGGCGTTCAGGGCAAGCGAAGTCAGGTATTACCTACATTTTCAGCTAACCCTCTATTTTTCTTATTATTGGGGCTGATTAACCCGCTTGGCTATTACCTGATCCTGTTTAAGGCCTATGACCTGCTGCCTGCCTCACTGGCGCAACCGCTCAACTACAGCTGGGCCATTACTCTGACCTTCATGGCAGCACTGTTTCTGGGGCAAAAGATCCGTAAGCAGGACTGGCTGGCCTGCCTGCTGGGATACTCTGGTGTGGTGGTGATTGCCACCAAAGGTGATCTGCTGGCACTGAATTTCGACAGCCCGGCGGGGGTAGGGTTAGCTCTGTTGTCTACCCTGCTCTGGGCCGGTTACTGGATTCTGAATACCAAAAATACCGCTGATCCCGTGGTGAGTGTGTTTCTGGGCTTTACGCTGGCGCTGCCTTTTGCCGTCGCCCTGACGCTGTATGAAAATGCACACTGGCCATCAGCATTAAATAAATGGGCCGCCGTCAGTTATGTGGGACTGTTCGAGATGGGGATTACCTTCGTACTCTGGCTGACCGCTTTAAAGTCCACCCAAAATACATCGCGCATCAGTAACCTGATTTTTGTCTCACCCTTTATTTCCCTGTTTCTGCTGGCTCAGATCATCGGGGAAGTCATTCACCCGTCAACGATTATCGGCTTATGTCTTATCGTTGGCGGGCTGGTGATACAACAATTGAAAAAGCCTACAAGGCGGCCTTAACGGCCCGGGCCAGGCGGTCCGCGGCTTTTTCCGGATCCGAAAACGGGTCGTGGAAGAAGTTGGTCACCACATCCGAAATCGCACTCAGGACGTAAGTCGTGGTTGCCATACTCTGAGACAGGCTCGGGACCAGATTATCGTGATTGTGGGCCTGTTTATAAGCGGAAACCGAAGACTTGGAACAGCGGTCAAATGAGTCTAGCGGAATATCCGTCCGTACAGGAAGGGACCCCTTAGCCGCGTTAAATTCTTTCTGAAACGGCTTGGCCATAATCGACTGGGCTAATGCTTCCTGAGCTTCTTTCTGAATACCGTCCGGAGATTTAAAAAAGACAAAGCTGTCGATATTGTAGCTAAAGATTCCCCCGGTTCCGGGAGCAGGCAGACATACATAGTCTTTTCCCGCCACTTTACCCGTAGCAGTAAACTCCCCTTTGGCCCAGTCGCCCATTAATTGCATGGCGGCCTCTCCATTGCCCACCATACTGGTCGATACAAACCATTCCCGGCCTTCTGCCTCCGGGTCAATATAATCACGGAATTTCTGAAAATAACGGAATACTGCCACCATCTGCTCTCCGGAAAGGGTATCCATATCCAGATCAACAAATGCCTTGCGGTATTTCTCTTTACCCAGTACCGCCAGCGCCACACTTTCAAACAGCGTGACGTCCTGCCAGGATTCACTACCATGAGCCAAAGGCAGATAGCCTGCCGCTTTGATGGCATCCGCTGCCACAAAAAATTCATCCAGCGTACTGGGATAGTCAACTCCAACCTTGTGGAAAATCGCCGGATTGGCCCATAGCCAGTTGGCGCGGTGAATATTTACCGGCACCGCAACATACTTTCCCTGATATTTCATCAGGTCAGAGACCAGGTCAGGTAACAAGGCATCCCACTGATCTTGCTGAGCGACCCCATCCAGATTGGTTAAAAAGCCCAGCTTTGCCCATTCCTGAATATCATGGCCTTTGATCTGAGCCGCCGTTGGCGGATTACCGGAAACCGCTCTTGCCTTCAGTACCAGCATCGCGCTTTCACCACCACCACCGGCGACGGCGAAATCTTTCCAGGAAAAGCCCTGCTCTTCCATCATACTCTTTAACAACTGTGCGGAACGGGTTTCCCCTCCGGATGTCCACCAGTGCAACACCTCCAGCTCTGTAGCGAGTGCTGATATGCTGAAACACATCATACTCAATAACGATAATAGCCTGACAAACATACTTTACTTACCTACAAATTACTTACCTAAAAAAACACTAACTAAAAATACGTTTTACTTAAAAAACAATGGTTAACTTTCCGATGCCCTTGGCAGGCTGACCCGTACCTGCAGTCCGCCCTCCATACGGTTCTGAATACTCATCTCCCCACCGTGGGCATGCACAATACTTTTCGCAATCCCCATGCCCAGACCATGCCCGTCTTTATCCGTCGCCAGACGAAAATGCGGTTTAAACACATCCTCCATCTGCTCCTCGGGAATACCGGGACCTTCATCCTTAATCACCAGCTCCAGCGCTTCCGGCGTATCATAAGGGATCACCGTTACGTAATAACCGTATTTGACCCCGTTATCGATCAGATTCGACAGACAACGCTTCAGGGCCAGCGGCTTGCAACGGAACGGAAACAGCAAGGCCGGATGGACATACACTTTCTGGTGCCCAGCATTATGAGATTCCGCGATACTACTGAGCATTTCCATGACATCCACTTCTTCAATGTTTTCATGAATATCGGTATCTTTTACCGCCTGCAGCGCACCTTTCACCATCATTTCCAGCTCATCCAGATCACGGTTGAATTTCAGAGTTCGCTGCTCATCTTCAATCAATTCAGCCCGAATCCTCAGCCGGGTGATGGGGGTTTTCAGATCATGGGAAATAGAGCTGAACAGGCGCTCGCGGTCTTCAATATACCGCCGCAAACGCATCTGCATTCGGTTAAAGGCCTGAGTTGCTGTCACCAGCTCCGATGCTCCCTGCTCTTTCAGAGGAGGCTGGTCAATGTCCATACTTAAAGCATTGGCGGCCTGAGCCAGACGTTTCAGCGGCTTAACCTGCTTGCGTACCATGGTATAGGTAAAGGTCATCAGCAGGGCGGTAATAAACAGAATAAAAAAGATCTGCTGGTTCGAGATCACTTCATCTTCCATCATCACATAAGGGGATGGTAACAGTGCTGCGATATAAAACCACTCATCTTTGGCCAGCTCTATCTGCACCACCAGTATCGGCGGGTTCAGAGGCTCCAGACTCAACGTATAGTGTGCCCAGGATTTAGGGAGGTCGGTCAGCAGAATATCGTTGCTCAGCACGTGCAGGCTTTCCGGCTTGGAGAACTCGACATTAATATGCTGCAGCCGGGGTAATTTCTTATGTAACACCTCCTGAAACACTTCTACCGCTGCCTGCTTGGTTTCATTATTCGGGATAGGCTCGATATCGATTTCTTCTTCGTTAAAAGAAACGAAAAAGCGGGTACCCCCCATATTGCGCAGCTGTTCTAAAATAATATGCCGGTATTCGGTCGGCAGTGACTGGAAGTAGTTGACCGTAGAGGCGAAGTTATTCGCCATACTGGCGGAGGTAGAACGCAGACCTTCCAGCTCTCGGTATTTGGTCTGGGTATACCAGATCCCGGTAGCGATAAGCTGCGCGAGGATAACCGACAACAACGTCAGCCACAGTGTACGGGAAACCAGAGAACGAGGTATCAGAGGCGCTATCTGGTCCCTAAGCAGCTGCCACCCGTCCTGGTACCATTCAGAGTAATCTTCAATTTTCATGGGTTACATCAGCAGCCAGAATATAGCCATCACCACGCATGGTTTTGATCAGTTTAGGACTCTTACCACTGTCTCCAAGACGGTTACGCAGACGGCTGAGCTGGACATCAATACCCCTCTCCATCGGCAGCGCATCGCGGCCCTTCATCACCTGAGAGATGGAGTCACGATCCAGAATTTCATTAGGATGTTCCAAAAATAGCATCAAAAGAGTGAAGTCCTTACCTGACAACTCTGACTCTTCTCCCGAACCCAGGTTTTTCAACGTGTGTGACTGTACGTGCAGTTGCCAGTTGGCAAACTTAAGCACCTGAGGTTTTACCTGAGGAGTTTCGGTTACCTGTGTACGGCGAAGAAGCGCTTTGATACGTGCCGTTAACTGGCGGGGACTAAAAGGTTTTGCCACGTAATCATCTGCTCCGAGCTCCAGACCTACAATCTGATCCGTTTCTTCTGACACAGCGGTCAGCATCATTATCGGCACATTGGAGGTCTTGCGTACATACTGACACAAGGTAAATCCATCCTCTCCCGGCATCATTACATCCAGCAGGATCAGATCCGGCTCACCTTCCAGCAGGCGCTGCTTCATCTCTTCCCCTTCTGATGCCAGCACCACGGTATAACCCATCTTAGTCAGGTACTCATCTAACAGCTCACGGATCTCCTGATCATCATCGACAACAAGAATACGCTTATTTGTATGTATATTTCCGTTCATCCCTAACAACTTCTTGAATGATTACTATTGAGTCAAGAATCTTACAAATACGGGCACTTTTCATCCATTTCATATTCAAAGCTGAATATCGGCGGCTCTTTTGTGATCTGACTCGACTTTTAAGGTACTTTGATGATACAAAATCATATGCCTCAATAAGCTTATATTTCCCACAAACTTTGCCATAACCCATAGCTATCCGGGATTCTGAGCTAACCAATATAAAAACTTAACCGCACTTTACCATGTCCTTACGCAAGACTTGCGCTATGTTACGTTATGTTACGTTCAGCGTGACGGTGCACTCGAAAAAGTTTTTTCCTTCCAATTAATATACTCATCGTCAACTGAGACAATAAATTTTTCAATAAATAGATTTTCAGTGTGAAATACATTTTTATTACTTAGTTCCCCCTCTAAGCAATTTATAAAATCACACGAATAATCAAAATAAAATTACTCTACAACTAAACCCAACGCCTTTTTAATAAAGATATTAATAAAGGCGTTAATATTGGAGGTTCGTATGAACGTATTTGGTACTATGCAGAAAATGGGACGCAGCCTGATGCTTCCTGTTGCCTGTATGCCAGCTGCAGGTATTCTGCTGGGTATCGGTGGTAACTCTGAAGTTGCTAAATTCCTGCCAGACATCGTCGCTCAGGTTATGACTGAGGCCGGTCTGGGTGTGTTTGCTAACATGTCACTGCTGTTCGCTATCGGTGTAGCGCTTGGCTTTACTAAGAACGACGGTGTGGCCGCTCTGGCTGCTGGTCTGGGTTACCTGACCATGGTTCGCGTACTGGGCGTTGTCGCTCCGGGTACGGAAACCGGGGTATTCGGTGGTGTTATCATGGGTCTGGTCGCCGGACAACTGTTTAACAAGTACCATACTATCCAGCTGCCAACTTACCTTGGCTTCTTCGGTGGTAAACGTTTCGTTCCTATCGTTACCTCTCTGGCTGCCTGTGTGGTTGCTGGTCTTCTGGCGGTTATCTGGCAACCAATCGGTGCCGGTATCGAAGCGTTCTCTGAGTGGGCTGCGTATCAGTCTCCTGAAGTTGCATTCGGTATCTACGGTATCGTTGAACGTTCTCTGATCCCATTCGGTCTGCACCACATCTGGAACGCACCATTCTTCTATGAAGTTGGTCAGTTCACGACTGCTGCTGGTGAAGTGGTAACTGGTGAAATCCCTCGTTACCTGGCTGGCGACCCTACTGCGGGTAACCTGGCTGGTGGCTACATGTTCAAAATGTTCGGTCTGCCTGCTGCGTGTCTGGCAATGTACGTAACGGCTAAACCAGAAAACAAACTGAAAGTGGCTTCAATCCTGGGTTCTGCTGCACTGACTTCATTCCTGACTGGTATTACTGAACCTATCGAATTCGCATTCCTGTTCGTTGCGCCTGCTCTGTATGCAGCACACGCACTGATGGCTGGTTCTGCATTCGTTGTGATGATTATGCTGGGCATTAAACACGGTACGACTTTCAGCCACGGTCTGTTCGACTTTACTCTGCTGTTCGGTCAGTCAACTAACGGTTGGATGCTGCCTGTTGTCGGCCTGTGCTACGCCGCTCTGTACTTCTTCGTATTCACTGCGCTAATCAAAGCGTTTGACCTGAAAACTCCAGGCCGTGAAGATGAAGCTGAGTCTAACGTTGCAGTTGAAACAAGCGGTGACGAACTGGCGCAAAACATCACGATGGCATTCGGCGGTAAAGCAAACATCAAAGACCTGGACGCATGTATCACTCGTCTGCGTGTAACGGTTAACGATGGCAGCAAAGTCGACACTAACAAACTGAAAGAGCTGGGTGCAGCGGGCGTATTCGCAAAAGGCGATAACTTCCAGGCAGTATTCGGTACTCACTCTGAAATCATCAAAGGTAAGATGGAAGCACTGGCTTAAGTGACTTTCTGACCTCTCCTGATACCAAGCCCGACTCTCAGAGCCGGGCTTTTATTATTATCTATATTACGCAAGGCTTGCGCTATGTTACGTTATGTTACATTCAGCGTGACGGCGCACTCGAAATTATTTTTCCTAATCTATTAATATAATCATCGTCGACTAAGACATAATTTAAAAAATCAATTTTCAGTGTAATTAAACCTTTTTCCATGGAACTAAGTTTCTACGCAGTTTATTTAATAACACTGATAATTAAACATCCTTAATTTAAAATTAAATCAATATTTCTTATTACTATCTAATAAGGTAAATATTAATTATCGGAGGTTCATATGAACGTATTTGGTACTATGCAGAAAATGGGACGCAGCTTAATGCTTCCTGTTGCCTGTATGCCAGCTGCAGGTATTCTGCTGGGTATCGGTGGTAACTCTGAAGTTGCTAAATTCCTGCCAGACATCGTCGCTCAGGTTATGACTGAGGCCGGTCTGGGTGTGTTTGCTAACATGTCACTGCTGTTCGCTATCGGTGTAGCGCTTGGCTTTACTAAGAACGACGGTGTGGCCGCTCTGGCTGCTGGTCTGGGTTACCTGACCATGGTTCGCGTACTGGGCGTTGTCGCTCCGGGTACGGAAACCGGGGTATTCGGTGGTGTTATCATGGGTCTGGTCGCCGGACAACTGTTTAACAAGTACCATACTATCCAGCTGCCAACTTACCTTGGCTTCTTCGGTGGTAAACGTTTCGTTCCTATCGTTACCTCTCTGGCTGCCTGTGTGGTTGCTGGTCTTCTGGCGGTTATCTGGCAACCAATCGGTGCCGGTATCGAAGCGTTCTCTGAGTGGGCTGCGTATCAGTCTCCTGAAGTTGCATTCGGTATCTACGGTATCGTTGAACGTTCTCTGATCCCATTCGGTCTGCACCACATCTGGAACGCACCATTCTTCTATGAAGTTGGTCAGTTCACGACTGCTGCTGGTGAAGTGGTAACTGGTGAAATCCCTCGTTACCTGGCTGGCGACCCTACTGCGGGTAACCTGGCTGGTGGCTACATGTTCAAAATGTTCGGTCTGCCTGCTGCGTGTCTGGCAATGTACGTAACGGCTAAACCAGAAAACAAACTGAAAGTGGCTTCAATCCTGGGTTCTGCTGCACTGACTTCATTCCTGACTGGTATTACTGAACCTATCGAATTCGCATTCCTGTTCGTTGCGCCTGCTCTGTATGCAGCACACGCACTGATGGCTGGTTCTGCATTCGTTGTGATGATTATGCTGGGCATTAAACACGGTACGACTTTCAGCCACGGTCTGTTCGACTTTACTCTGCTGTTCGGTCAGTCAACTAACGGTTGGATGCTGCCTGTTGTCGGCCTGTGCTACGCCGCTCTGTACTTCTTCGTATTCACTGCGCTAATCAAAGCGTTTGACCTGAAAACTCCAGGCCGTGAAGATGAAGCTGAGTCTAACGTTGCAGTTGAAACAAGCGGTGACGAACTGGCGCAAAACATCACGATGGCATTCGGCGGTAAAGCAAACATCAAAGACCTGGACGCATGTATCACTCGTCTGCGTGTAACGGTTAACGATGGCAGCAAAGTCGACACTAACAAACTGAAAGAGCTGGGTGCAGCGGGCGTATTCGCAAAAGGCGATAACTTCCAGGCAGTATTCGGTACTCACTCTGAAATCATCAAAGGTAAGATGGAAGCACTGGCTTAAGTGACTTTCTGAACTCACATGATAAAAATCCCGGCTCTTCTCAGAGCCGGGATTTTTTATATCGCGCATTGATAATCTCTTCTATCCGTTTCTGTTCCTGTCTGGCCTGCTCATACTGCTGCTTTTTCTGCCAGCGCTCGACGACGTTCTCCAGCCCCTTTACTTTGGCATGGCAGACTTCCAGCTGTTTTCTGGAATGCTCACACTCCGCATCGAGCACCGCTTTCTCATGTCGGTGATGATTAAGAGCACCCGCTAGCATTGTCCGGGCTCCGGCCGTATTCTGCAGAACCACACTGCTACAGGCTCCGGATACCACACGCTTCGCACACCCGGAGTGGAGCTCACCTAATAACTCCAGTTGCTGCTGGTAATGCTCGGCCTGATGGCGTAGCTGTTCCAGCAACATACCTTGTTGCTCACGCTGTTTCTCGGCGATTTTCTGTAACTTACTGACGGCACGTAACTTACTGTCCACCATTGATTCCCTGCGGTTGGGATGGACTGAACAATTCGGCCAGTTGGGTCAGGCTGGTCACGTAGTCAGACCTTTCCTCTATCCCCTGTTGTAAATACGCTTTCAGAGCGGGCTGCATTGTGACGGCCTGATCCAGTTCAGGATCCTGGCCTGCCTGATATCCTCCCAGAGGAAGCAGCTCCTTCACCTGTTGATAGTTAGCATTGAGCTGACGGAACTGATTAGCGACCGTCACATGAGAAGACTGAGTACAGCTGTTCATACAACGGCTGATAGACGCATTGATATCAATGGCGGGATAGTGCCCCTGCTCTGCAAGGGTGCGGGATAATACGACATGACCATCCAGAATGGCCCGGGCAGAATCCACCACAGGGTCCAGCTGGTCATCGCCATCCGCCAGAACGGTATAAATTGCTGTCAGACTACCATCAGGATGCTCGCCGTTGCCGGCACGTTCTAATAGCTGAGGCAACAGGCTGAATACCGAAGGTGGATAGCCTCTTGAGGCCGGTGGTTCACCGAGAGAAAGGGCGATTTCCCGCTGGGCCATCGCATAGCGGGTCAGGGAGTCCATCAGCAGTAATACATCTTTTCCCTGATCACGGAAGTATTCCGCAACCCGGTGACAAAGCTTGGTCGCCCGCAGGCGCATAAGGGGGGATTCATCCGCAGGAGCGGCAATCACTATCGCTTTCTGCATCCCTTCCGGGCCAAGGCTGCGTTCAATGAACTCACGAACTTCCCGGCCACGCTCACCGATCAGGCCGACCACAATCACGTCGGCAGAGGTGTTTTTGGTGATCATGCCCATCAGGACACTTTTGCCGACACCACTGCCGGCCATTAAACCTACGCGCTGTCCTTTACCTAATGTAAGCAACCCATTGATGGCACGCACTCCGACATCCAGAGGAGTATCCACCGGGCGTCGTTTAAGGGGATTTATCGGACTAGGGTCAAGCGATAACCAGTCACCTCTGTCCAATGGTGGACCATCATCTAATGGTTCACCAAGACCGTTAACAATACGCCCTATCCAGTCAAAGCTGATCTGTACTGTGCTACTCTCTTGCAGCGGAATCACTTTAGCCCCGGCAAACAGCCCACCCAACTGACGAATCGGCATCAGATAAGCGGTGTGATGATCAAAACCGACGACCTGAGCCTCCGTCATCACACCGTTATCGGTCTCTACCAGACAACGCTGTTCCAGTTTAAAGCGACAACCTACCGCCTGCAGCATCAGGCCAGTTACCTTCACCAGTCGTCCTGTTACTTTAGCAACAGGCACCGATTCCAGTGATGCGAGCGCATCATTCAGCCGGGTGGCTAATTGGCCATCACTCACCGGAGGCCCCGGAGTCTTTCTGGATTTCTATGGGTTCAGCGGACGAAGCGTCACCCAGCAGATGTTCCCGCACGTTCTGCATACAGGTTTCCAGACGGGCATCACAACTGACATCCGCTTCTGCGTGATCGGTCACCAACTGACACCCGCCAGCTGGTAGCTGATTGTCAGCCACCAGTTTCCATGCCGCTGGCAAGTCAGCATTAATATTACTGATCCGCTCCAGATCCTGCGGGTTAAGGTGGACGACCACTTTTTCTGTCTTACCCGGCAATGAGTCCAGGGTTTCATCCACCAGCGCCAGAATCTGCTGTGGCATCAGGGTCAGTTCTGCCCGAATCACCCGCTGAGCGACCTTCTGTACCAATTCGCAAATGTGTTCACGCTGTTCACGTTCTCTGTCATTCTGCCAGCGAGTCATTTTTTCCAGCAATTCATGCACTGGGCGGGCTGCTTCAATAAAGCTCTCTTTACCTGAACGTTCACCATTCACAAAGCCTTTCTGGAAGCCCTCTTTCTGTCCTTCCAGCAAGCCTTGCTGTTTGCCCTGTTGCAGCCCCTGCTGCATACCTTCTTCATGGCCCTGCTGGATACCCTGCTGAAATCCGTCTTCCAGGCGCTGCTGCAATTCTGCCCGCGCATCCAGGATATCCTGATCTTCATCCAGAAAAGCGGCCATGGACTCCTGCATCGGTTCGGCAACCGGAGGAAAACGGTGCTTACGGTATTGAGCTGGAGATAAACGCATCACATTGGTTGCTTTCATCGCTATTCCACCGTCTGTTCCTGATACAGGCTCAATTCGATCTCACCACCGTCTGACAACTCTCTGGCAATCTGCATAATATCCTGCCGGGCTCTCTCAACCCGGCTGACTGCCATCGCCCCTTTCAAGGCCATCTCATCTTCCAGCGCCTTAATCATACGTTGTGGCATGGACTGTTTTATGGCTTGCTGCAGGCGGATCTCAGCCCCTTTCAGAGCAATCGCCCATAGCTCGACTGACACTTCCTGAACCAGACGGTCCATGGTTTTTTCGTTCTGTCTGCCCAGCACCATAAAGTCGAACATATTCTCTTCAATTTCTGACACCACAGATTCATCATGCAGCTTCAACAGCTCCATCAACTGCCCGCGATCCCCTTCGAAACGATTCAGTATATCGGCAGCCTGTTTTGGTCCGGATACGGCCGTACCGTGGTTCGCTGACATAAATTCAATACAGCGCTCAATCAGCTCATTCAGATCCCGGGCCACTTCGTGGTCAATTTCCTGAATACGCGCCACCCGGTACAACAATTCGTCATGGCGGTCCTGAGGCATAAGCGTCAGTACCTGTGAGGAGGTTTCCGCCGGCAGATACGCCAGAAAGATCGCCTGCATCTGCGGGTGTTCCTGACTGATAAATTTCGCCAGCAGATCCGTATCCACCCACTGCAGGCGCTGCATGTTATTGCGTATTTCATCGCCGTAAATATTGTTCAGCAGTCCTTTGGCCAGATCGTTACCCAAGGCTTTATGCAACGTATTGGACAGATATTCTTTCGACGCCCCGCGGATACCACTATGCTCTTTAAAATCCTGAAAGAAACGGTGGATAACCTGCTTGGCGCTGTCGCTTTTTATGCCGTTCAGTTTTGCCATTGCCCGGGTAACGCGCTGCACTTCATCCCGGCTGAAATGCTGTAATACCTGAGCCGCGGCATCCTCCCCCATTCCCAGCAGAACCAGGGCTGTTTTTTCTACATTATTCAGCTGACTCATTTTGCGTACTCTGTTCGTTAACATTGACCCATTGCTTAAGAACTTCAGCAACCCGTGTCGGTTCTTCACTGGCTATCAACTGCAGGTGTTTCAGCTGAATTTCCAGCGGTGATCCCGGTGGTGGCAGCAGATCACTGCTCGCATCCAGTCCTGAACTGGAGACATCGATACCCCGGTCAGATAAACGCTGGTTAAGCACTTTTTCGTGCTCACGTTCCGCTCGTGTCTGCAGGCTGCTATCGTATTCGTCTTCTTCTTCCGGTGGCGCAAATTTCAGCTCATCATCCTTACGCTCAATACCGGTCAGGTGCAGAACCAGAGGCCGCAACACAAAGAAAATCATCGACAGCCCCAGAACACCGCCAATCACATAACGTATCGGCTGCTGAATTGTCGGATCCTGCCACCACGGAATCACCGGCGGCGCTTCTATTTCTACCGGCGTAAAGTTAAAGCTCATAATACTCAGTTGATCCCCACGTTCCGCTGAAATACCTACCGCATCACGAATCATGGTGCTGATCTGTTGCTTGTCAGCGTCACTCCAGCCAGCCGCTGTCGGGGCCACTGCAGAGTTCAGCAACACTGACACCGTCAGCTTATTCAGTTTGCCCTGCTGATAACGGGTATGCCGGACACTGCTGCCTACGGCATACTGTCGGTTTATTTCCGTGCGTTCACTGGTATTCTGGCTGTCTTCAGTGTTGTCCTCACCCTGTACCACCGGAGGCTCATTACTCAGGGTACCGGGAACGCCCAGTGCTATCTGATCAACCGACGCGTTCTGAATGCGGTGTTCATTCTGCACCACAGGATCCGAATCCACGATTTCACGGGTCTCTTCCGTACGGCTGAAATCAAGATCGGCCGCCACCTGAACCCGGAAGTTGCTCGCCCCGACAATCGGAGTCAGCATATCCGCAGCCCGCTGAATCACCTGCTTCTCCAGTTGCTTCTGATAATCCAGGTACTTCGCATTCACTCTGCCGGATTCTTCAGAGCCGATATCCGCACTAAGCAGCCGGCCATACTGATCCACTACCGATACATGTTCAGCTTTCATACCGGTCACACTGCCTGTGACCAGATTAATGATGGCTTCGACCTGCCCGGCTTTCAGGTCTTCCCCGCCTTTGAGTTCCAACATCACAGAGGCTGATGGTGCCTGAGCATTCTGGCGGACGAACAAAGTCTGACGCGGAATCGCAAGGTGTACCCGGGCATTCGACACGGCGTTCAGAGAAAGAATGGTACGCACCAACTCCCCTTCCAGGCCATGGCGATAACGTGCTGTTTCCATAAACTGGCTGGTACCGAGAGACGAGTCCTCCTGTAAGGAATCCAGCCCGGTCGGTAACTGAGCCTTGACCCCTTTAGACGCCAGCAGCATCCGGATACGGGCGACTTCGCCTTCTTCCACCAGCACCTGACCGTTTTCTTCCTGCAGACGATACGGGATACCTTCGGTTTCCAGTACCGACACAATTTCGCCGGTATCAAACCGCTCCTGATTCCCGTACAAAGGACGATAGTTCTGCGTCGAACTCCACAGAGCCACGACAATGATGGCAGCAACAATTGCCGCCAGTGCCGCAGACAGAACCAGATTGCGCTGACTGCTGTTCCACATTGATTTGGCACGTTCAATATATGGGTTAGCCTGCATGTCCGCTGGTGAAGCCGGCACAGGTTGAGGGATTACTTCAGACATCGTTATTTACACCGGCATTTTCATCACATCTTCAAAAGAAGCCACCACCTTGTTTCGCACCTGCATCAGGGCAGAAAAAGAAAGGCTGGCTTTCTGACTGGCAATCATAGCCCCCACCAAATCATCGCTTTTTCCCGTTTCAACTGCGGTCATACGGTTACTGGCATCCGTCTGCTGTGCATTGACCGTATCAAGCACCTGACGCATGGCACCGGAAAAAGAAAGCGGCTCATTCAGTGTGACTTTGTTGGTCATCTCCGCGGCAGATACGGTTTGGTCAAATGGATTGGCCGCCACCACAAAGTTGGGCTGTGCCAGCGATTCCATTGTCTGCATCTTGCCTAACATAAGTTGCTGGGCTTCTGCCATCTGCATCAAACTATTGGTTGTCATCTGTTCTCTCCAAATTAAGCTGCTGATCCCAGCACAGCCTGTAAATCAATGCCCTGCTCACGCATGGCGGCTAATTTGTAACGCAATGCCCGGGTCGTCACACCCAGAGCATTTGCAGTCTGGGTCCGGTTACCACCGAACTGACGCAAGGTATCAATGATGTACTGAAATTCCGCTTTTTTCTTGGCCTCAATATGACCACATTCCTGCATAGCCCGATGACTCTGCTGTCCGTTCATATGTTCCATCGGCAGCATCAAATCCTGAGCGGTAATCACATCACCGTGGCGCATCACCAGGGCCCGCTGAATAATGTTTTCCAGTTCCCGGATATTGCCGGGCCAGTGGTACTGAAGCAGGGCCCCCTGCGCATCTTCGCCAAGCCGGCACTGACTCTTTTCCTGATATTTCTGCACAAAGAACCGGCACAGCGGCAGAATATCTTCCGGTCGTTCACGAAGCGGAGGCCAGTGCAGAGGCAGCACATCCAGGCGATAATAGAGATCTTCACGAAAGATTCCTTTCTGAACCGCCACCCGCAAATCCTGATTGGTGGCTGCCACCACCCGGATATCTAATTTGACCGTTTTATGGCTGCCGATACGCTCCACTTCCCGCTCCTGTAAGACGCGCAACAGCTTAGCCTGCAAAGCCGGCGACATTTCGGCTATTTCGTCCAGCAAAATAGTGCCGCCGTTGGCTTCCTCAAATTTCCCTGTCTGGGTCTGGGTCGCCCCGGTAAACGCCCCTTTCATATGACCGAACAGTACCGCTTCCAGCATGCTCTCGGGAATAGCCGCACAGTTCACCGCCACAAACGGAGCTTTACTACGGGAAGAATGTTCATGAACATAACGGGCCAGTACTTCCTTACCCGTCCCGGATTCACCGGTGATCAGTACCGTTGCATTGGTGCAGGCCGCCCGATGAGCCAGTTGCAGAACCTGCTTACTGCGCCAGGACTCAGCAACAATATTCGCCATCGGTTTTTCCAGGGTTTCCACCCGGCGCAACAGGCTCAGAAGCTGATTGGGCTCAAATGGCCGTAACAGATAATCGGTTGCTCCGGCCTTCATGGCATCAGCCGCCAGCAAGCCCTGATCCTGATTCACCACCGCAATGGCGCTTCTGCCCGACCCGCTCTGCTGATGACGACGAATCCAGTCCGTCATACTTATATCAGACAGCTCCGAGCTAATGAGAGTGATCGAGGCATCCTGACCACTCAGCACCTCTCTGCCAGAGGTGGAGTGGATAACCTGATACCCTGCCAGAGCCAGAATGCCGGCCATCTGGTTTGCGGTATCCAGATCAGGTTCTATGAGCTGTATCTTTTTACACTGCATGATGGCGCTTATCCTTTTCCTTCAGAACGAATAACCCTGATCGTCACCCGACGGTTCCTGGCCTGCCCTTGCTCGGTTTCATTGCTGGCGACCGGATAACGCGCCCCGTGGGCACGTACTTCAATCAAGGCGGAGCGAACCCCTTCCGCTTCCAGTATGCTGGCAACGTCGTCGGCTCTGACACGGGATATCTGTCTATTTCCTATTGCAGAGCCAACATTGTCCGTATGACCATCGATCAATACATGAGTCACTTTTTTATCCAGCCGCACATAATGCGCCAGTTGCGACAAAATATGTTTCTGCTCCGGATTAACGGTTCTCTGGCCTAACTGATAATGCAGTTCAGTATCTCTGGCCTGCTTAAATGACATGTCCGGCAATGCGGCGCGACACTGATTAAAGCGCGCCATTGGCTCGTTAATATTGACGGCCGGAAGACGGACAGAGAATGACTCCCCGGAAGCATCCGTCGTCACTTGGATCCAGGCTCCACGAGACACCGCAGACACTAATCCGGCAACAGAATGAGTAAATATAACCTTTTGATTTTTAATGACAGCCTGTTGGGTAACCAACTCTTTCTTCTGACTGTCCAGATAAGGGGAAGGTAGAAAATAAACCCGGGCATGGTCAACTGGCTGAGGAAACCGGAAACTGGATAGTTGAAACTGGAGAATATGGTTGGGTTCAGCAATAAACGCAACATCACCAAAATTTTTTATTTTTTGATTTAATAAACAGCTGAACTGGTCTCCTTTATATTCCCACCTGGAAATATCCATAGGAACAGATATGTCTTTTGCCAGCGAAAACCCACAATAAGAGCTTAACACGGACAAGATAAGTGCTGTTGAAAGAGAGTAATACCGAAACATAATAAAATATATTTTCACATCCGTGAGTTAACATTATGTTAAATTTTATATTAAAATGTTAAGACCGCCAAAATGCAGCCGCCCGAGCTAATTAATAAATTTTATTTATTGTTAAATAACCATCATGAAACCGCTTTCCATTGAAATTCCAGATGATTGCCATTCACGATAAATTTTCTCGCAAAACTAAAATTAAAATTAAAATTAAATACAGTAACTTACATCAATATTATATAAAACAAGTGTTCATTTGATGCAGACTGCCTATCTGGGTATGTAAGCTTGCATTAAATTTTTGTCAAAAAAAGCCCCATTTTTGGTAAAATTTTAATGCGTGGACTAAGATCACAGTTTAGCAAAATGAGCTAATTAAAAACCTTTTATGTAGGTTAATCTCAGCATTAAAAATAGACAAACGCCTAATTTAAAATAAAGAGAATAATACCAAGCCGATATAGATTACCGTTTTTTTACACTAATATTTCAGATAACGAACAATGAAACGATTGAATAATAAACCAGATGCAGACATAACGAGTGTCAGTGTTGAATTATTGGGCAAACCTATTCATTCAATAAAGAATGAGTTGCATACTATTTTGCTCCAGGCAACCTCAGAAATAACACACCTGCTCAGAAAGTGGCTAAAAGAGCCAGGTATCAGTTTATTATTTAATGGTATTGACGTTCAGGCTAAAGAATCGAAAACCTATGAGCAAAAGCCAGCAATACTCCGGCATCAGGAAGGCGGGCTTATCACAACCAGCATGCCGATGGATCTACTGATGCGCCTGTCCGACGGCTTCTATGCCGCTGATGTAAAGCGCACACCTGACGACAGCGGAGCCATCACCCACGCTATCACCAGCAGCGATCTGCGCCTGCAACAACGTATCGCGAAGCTGTTTGCTTCCCATATTGCGCCGGCCGATATGTGGCACATTGTGGATGCGATCAGCGGCAAAGAGATCAGCCTGCGCGCAGAATTTACGCTCAGTTTAAATGACATATCCGGGTCACTGTATATTGACCTGGACAGCACTCTGGTACAAACGCTGGTCGACGAGCTGAACTTAGGCACTCATCCGGCTATCCAGGATAAATTTGATAAAGCCCTGGAGAATACCCCGGTCAGGCTAAACACCGTCTTGTGCCGTAAAACCCTGCCTTTAGATCAGGTACTGAAACTACAACCTGACGACATCATCAATATAGAACTGCTTTCCAACATGCCTGTCAGCATCGGCCAGGAACGCCTGTTTACCGGACATGTGGCTGAACAAAATGGACAGCTGGTATTAATTCTGAAGGACTGAACATGATGAGTAATGTTAACGAGCAAACGGCTTTCAATGCCGATGACCTGATGCTGGACGATCTGGAACTGGAATCGTTTGACAGCGACACCGCCCCTACCGCTGCGGCAGATACGATGGCAGAGCGGGACCTGAGTTTTTTCCGGAAAATCCCGGTGACCGTGACTCTGGAAGTGTCCAGCACAGAGCTTTCTCTTGGTGAACTGATGAAAGCAGGAGAAGGCAGTGTGATTGAGCTGGACAAGCTCAATGGCGAGCCTCTGGACGTGAAAGTCAACGGTTCGCTGATGGGCCATGCAGAAGTGGTGGTGATTAACGATAAATACGGTATGCGTCTGATCGATGTACTGGAGTCGCCACTCGACTCTATCGGTGACTAAACATGAAACGTGTTCTGCCAGTCCGTCTCTTCTGGTCTTTGATTATACTGGGGCTGATGACCGCTGGTGTCAGCCATGCGGCTATCGCCGCCCCTCTTGGCGACAATGGCGGGCTGTCCATCCTGACGGTAACCGACGGTCAAACCGAACAGGCCTACAGTGTCAAGCTACAGATTCTGTTGCTGATGACGGCGCTGAGCTTTATTCCGGCCTTTCTGCTCATGGCGACCAGTTTTACCCGCATTATTATCGTGCTGGCGATTTTGCGTCAGGCTCTGGGTCTGCAACAGAGCCCGCCTAACCGGGTACTGGTGGGTATCACTCTGGCGCTGACTATCCTGATTATGCGTCCGGTCTGGAGTGATGTGTATGACCACGCCTTCAAGCCTTACGACGCTGGTGAAATCACGCTGATGCAGGCTTTCAGCACAGCGGAAAAGCCCGTGCGGGAATTTATGCTGCGTCAGACCCAGCAAACCGCGCTGGAGCAGATGCTGCGCATCGCCAATGAACCGCTGGATCAGAACGTTGAAGACATCTCCTTTGCCGTTGTCCTGCCGGCCTTTGTTATCAGCGAACTGAAGACCGCCTTCCAGATCGGCTTTATGCTGTTTATCCCTTTTCTGATCATCGACCTGGTGGTGGCCAGTGTGCTGATGGCGATGGGGATGATGATGCTGTCTCCACTGATTGTCTCCCTGCCGTTCAAACTGGTAATTTTTGTACTGGTTGATGGCTGGGCCATGACGGTCGGCACCCTGTCTGCCAGTTTCGGATAAAGAGGAAACACCATGACACCGGAACTTGCGGTCACCCTGATATCCGATGCGGTATGGATCATCATCAATATCGTCATGGTCCTGATTATCCCCGGCCTGCTGGTCGGCCTGGTTATCGCTATCTTTCAGGCTGCCACCCAAATCAATGAACAGACGCTGAGCTTTCTGCCCCGTCTGCTGGTCACGCTATTGATGGTCATTTTTGCCGGACACTGGATGATCCGTAAGCTGATGGACCTGTTCGATTACCTGTTTCACAACATCCCCGGCATGATTGGGTAATGGCGGAGGAGTCAATCTGGTGGAGATGAGTTTCGAACAACTGAATGCCTGGATGGGCCAGTTCTGGTGGCCTTTTTTCCGTATGGGGGCTGCTCTGCTGGCCATGCCGTTCTTTGGCGATGCCCTGATTCCGGTCTGGGTCCGGGCATTACTTGCGTTGTCTCTGGTGGTGATTACTGCCCCTCTTATGCCCGCCATGCCGCAGATTGATCTGCTCTCTTTCGCCGCCATTGGACTGGCACTGGAACAAGCCGTATGGGGCATCCTTTTCGGCCTAATCCTGCATCTGCTGTTTACTGTCCTGACCATGCTGGGTCAGATTGTCTCCATGCAGATGGGACTGGCGATGGCCATCATGAACGATCCGGTAAACGGGCTCTCGGTCGCGGTATTAGGGAGAATGTTTCAGATCTTCTCTATGCTGCTGTTTCTGGCTCTGGAAGGCCATCTGTTGGTCATCGATATTCTGGTACAGAGCTTCTCGGTATGGCCGGTCGGCTCCGGATTATCCGACGTATCGATACAGGGCGTCATCAATATGGGCAGTTGGATGTTTACGGCAGCACTGGCATTGGCGCTGCCGGCCATCGTCTCCATGTTGCTGGCCAATATCAGTTTCGGCGTGATGAACCGGGCCGCCCCCAGCCTGAACGTGTACGCGCTGGGTTTTCCGATGACCATGCTGCTCGGTCTGTTCGCCGTACTGATCTCCGTGAGCAATGTCCCGGCCCGTTATACCGAGCTGGTACACGTCACCCTGAATGAGCTGCAACGCTATATCACGGGAGGCATATGAGTAATCAGTCGTCTCAGGATAAAACCGAAAAAGCCTCACCACAGAAAATAAAAAAAGCCCGTAGCGAAGGGCAAATACCTCGGGCCAAAGAGTTCACCACCTCCCTGCTGTTCATCGTGGTGGCGCTGTTTTTCTATACTCAGATAGAGTCTGTCTGGCACAGCCTGTCCGGCGTATTTCGCTTTAATATGAGCCTGACCCGGGCTGATTTAGAGAATCCATGGCAAACACTGGAACATCTGGGCAACAGTCTGGGTATCATCATTCAACTGCTGCTGCCCCTGTTCGCCGTTATTCTGCTGGCGACCATTGGCGGCAGCATGGTACTGGGCGGCTGGCTGTTTCACCTGCCGGGCGTCTTTCCCAAACTGTCCAAACTGAATCCTCTGTCCGGCATCAAACGTATGTTTTCTACCCGCTCTCTGGCCGAACTACTCAAGTCGTCGTTAAAGGTCTGTGTGATTTTGTTGCTGCTCTACACCTATCTGGATAGTCATTTGATCGAACTGCTGGGCATGCAGGGTATGCCCTTTAAACAAGGGGTTATGCTTATTTTGCAGATCCTGTTTGACGGCGTGTTGCTAATGGGCTGTACGCTGCTGCTGTTCGGACTGGTCGATATCCCCTACCAGCGCTGGGAGCATATGAAGCAGTTGAAAATGACCAAGCAGGAGCTGAAAGAAGAGTTCAAAAACAACGAAGGGCGTCCAGAAGTCAAACAGCGCATCCGTCAGGTTCAGCAGCAGTTCGCCCGGCGGAAAATAGAAAAAACCGTACCGGATGCCGATGTGGTGATCATTAACCCGACCCATTATGCGGTCGCCATTAAGTATGATCCGGCGGTCTATGACGCACCGTTTGTCGTCGCGAAAGGCATCGACGATGTGGCCATGCACATTCAGCGCATCGCCCGCGAGAGTCAGGTCGAGGTGATCAGCTCACCGCCACTGACCCGCTCTATCTACCACACCACTCAGATAGAACAGGCAGTACCGAACCAACTCTATATAGCGGTAGCGCATATTCTCACTTACGTATTACAACTGAAAGCCTTCAGACAAGGTCAGGGTAACCAGCCCCAGCCTCTGCCAGCTTTCGCTATACCTAAACATTTACAGCATTAACGGACGATCAGATGCTTAACTGGATACAGACACTCAGAACAACCGGCAAAGGGTACGTGGGTATTCCCGTGACCCTTCTCATGATACTGGCGATGGTAATTCTCCCCTTGCCCCCGCTACTGCTGGATGCCCTGTTTACTTTTAATATCGTTCTGGCGATTCTGGTATTGCTGGTCAGCACCACAGCCAAACGACCTCTGGATTTCTCCGTCTTTCCGACCATTTTGCTGATCGCCACCCTGATGCGCCTGACTCTGAACGTGGCATCGACCCGGGTGGTACTGCTGAATGGTCATAATGGCGGTGATGCCGCCGGTAAAGTGATTCAGGCCTTCGGTGAAGTGGTGATCGGCGGTAACTATGTGGTCGGTATGGTGATCTTCGTAATACTGATGATCATCAACTTCGTGGTGATCACCAAAGGTGGCGAACGTATCTCGGAAGTGGCCGCCCGCTTTACTCTGGATGCCCTGCCGGGTAAGCAGATGGCGATCGACGCTGACCTCAATTCCGGCTTGATTGATCAGGAACGCGCCAAACAACGGCGTAAAGAAGTGGCCAATGAAGCCGATTTCTACGGCTCCATGGATGGTGCCTCCAAGTTTGTCCGCGGGGATGCGATAGCGGGCCTGTTGATCCTGTTTATCAATATCCTTGGTGGGATCAGTATCGGGGTGTTTGAGTATGATCTGCCGGCTGCCGAAGCCTTTAAAACCTACGCGCTACTCACCATAGGTGATGGTCTGGTCGCCCAGATCCCGTCCCTGCTGCTGGCTACGTCGGCGGCGATTATCGTCACCCGCATCAATGATAGCGATGAAGATATGGCCCAGTCGATGGGCAAACAATTACTGGCCTCACCCGCAACCCTGTTTACGGTTGCGGCTGTGATGCTGATCATCGGCCTCGTACCGGGTATGCCGCATCTGGCCTTTTTCTCATTTGCCGCCGTGCTGGCTTTTTCTGGCTGGCGACAAACCAAAACCCCCGGCCACGAACATCAGTTAGATGAGCTGCAAACCATCTCAGATGCCATGCAGCATGAGGATGAGCATCCCCTGAGCTGGGAGGATATCCCGCATGTCCACAGCATGTCTCTGGCGCTCGGATTCCGTCTGGTCCACCTGGTGGATAAAACTCAGGGCGCGCCACTGTCACAGCGTATCCGCGGGATCAGAAAAAACCTGTCCGAGCAGGCAGGCTTCCTGCTGCCTGAACTGAGTATCCGCGACAACCTGAGCCTCAAGCCCAACCAATACACTATCTCAGTTTGCGGCGAAGTCATTGAGCAAGGCTTTATCGAGCCAGACCGTTATATGGCGATTGCTGTGGGAGAAACCTACGGTGACATCGACGGCATACTTGGCAGCGACCCGGCTTACCAGCTTCCCGCCGTCTGGATTGAACACCAGAATAAGGCCAAGGCGCTCAATATGGGGTATCAGGTGGTGGATGATGCCACGGTTATCGCCACCCACATCAGCAAAGTGATGAAAACCCATCTGGACGAATTATTCACTCACGATGATGTCGAACTGCTGATGCAGAGGCTCGCCCAACAAGCTCCTAAACTGGCGGAAGCCCTGAATGCCGCCCTGACTCCGGCTCAACAGCTTAAAGTCTATCGTCAGTTACTGCTGGATCAGGTACCGCTGAAAGATATTCGCACCATCGCTAATACCATGCTGGAAAGTGCGGAAAACACCAAAGACCCGATCCTGATCGCAGCCGATGTCCGTTGCAGCCTGCGCCGTACCCTGATCGGCCTTCTCAACGGTGATAAAAACGATCTGAATGTTTACGCGCTATCCAACGATCTGGAGCAAATCCTGCTCAGTTCGCTGCAGCAGGCACAGTCCGCCGGTCCCGTCATGCTGGATAGCTTCCCGGTCGAACCCAATATTCTCAACCAGTTCCAGCAGAATCTGCCGGTCGTCAGGCAACAACTGAAACAGCAGGGCATGCCGCCGATCTTATTGGTGATGCCTCAGCTAAGGCCTCTGCTGTCACGTTATGCCCGTACCTTTGCGAAAGGGCTGGCAGTACTGTCCTATAACGAAGTTCCTGAGAACAAACAGATCAATGTGGTAGGTAACCTTGGATAACGTATTAAGAAGTCAGGCGCTGTACGACAGCATACTGAGACGGCTGCCGAAAGAGCCGGAAACCCCAGATGATGCAATACTGCTGGAAGCCTTTACCCATAATGATGTGCGCCATGCCTGCCAGCCCATCCGGCATATCCGTACGGATCAGGTAACATACCAGCACCTGACTTTGCGCTTTGGCAGCAATGGTGAGCAGAGTGTGTACCATTTTGATACCTCCGAAGCCGTCAAAAGATGTCTGGATCTGTATAGTCTGTCACTTGCCATCCACCAGATAAGCTTCCAGCTGGAAACCTTCCACCCTGATGTGATTAACGATCTGGTGGTGCCAATCCGCGCTGATATTTTTTCCTGCCCGGATACTCAGAAGTTTATCCGTCAGCTTATTAGTCAGCATAAAAAAGCACTGAGGCATATTATTCCGACCGTGCAGCTGTTTAATCCGGATCTGGACCTCTCATTGCTGGCTTCTCAGTTGCAGCCTCTGAGAGAACATACGGCCGAGCTTTGGTTTGATGTCAAATCACCGACCCCTTATCTGGAACAATTGGAGCTGCTTGAACCAAAAACCATCAAGGTTTCTCAGCCACTGCATGACTTTAATGCTCAGGTCGGACTGATACCGATCATCAAATACATCCGTAGCCACCACTTGTGCCTGGTCTCCGGACAGGTCAATACACAAAAAGAACTCAATCAGCTGAAAAAACTGGGGACAACCTACTATTTCGGCTATATCAGCGATATTCCGATCTCATATTCCACCCACGGTCCTAATTCTCATCTCAATGAAAAGGAAAGCAAAAACGAGTTTTTGAAGAAATAACGCTGAAAAAAATTAAATTTGCTGTCTGATTACGAAGTAAATTTGTCGCACAAATCACAGTTCTACTTTCAGGTGAAATAATCAGCATTTTTTTTTATTTTCCGGTTAATTCTCCGCAAGATACATCCGCATAGAGTATGTGAGCAGGAACCAACCTCAGATAGATTTGATAAGGAGAACTATCATGGCTCTTTCAATGCACACAAATTATGCATCACTGGTTACTCAAAACACTCTGAACAATACTTCAGAATTGCTGAACACAGCAATGGAACGTCTGAGCACAGGCTACCGCATCAACTCTGCTGCTGACGATGCTGCAGGCCTGCAAATCTCCAGCCGTATGGAACTGAACACCCGCGGCATGGCCGTTGCGCAGCGCAATGCACAGGACGGCATCTCTATGCTGCAAACAGCGGAAGGTGCATTCGATGAAGTCACTAACATCCTGTACCGTATGAATGACCTGGCAACTCAGGCAGCGAACGGCACCAACAGTGCTGATGACTACACCGCACTTAATGCAGAGTTCGGTGAGCTAGAAGCTGAACTGAACAACATCATGGACAACACCACTTACGCTGGTGACACCCTGATTACGACTTCTGGTATCAAAACAGGTGACCTGACCCTGCAAATCGGTTCATCGTCTGCGGAAGTTCTGGACCTTGCGACAACGGTTGACACTGGTGTTGGCGCGGCCTATGACGACCTGACTACTGCTAAAACCGGCCTGGCTGATCAGGCAAGTGCTCTGACAACCATGGATGAAATGGCGGTCTCTCTGGGTCTGGTAGGTACTGCACGTTCTGGTCTGGGTGCGACAATCAACCGTCTGGATCACACCATCTCTAACCTGGGCAACATGATCGAAAATACCTCTGCTGCGAAAGGCCGTATCACTGATGCTGACTTCGCGGTTGAAACCTCCAGCATGACTAAAAACCAGATGCTGATGCAGGCTGGTACTAACATCCTGTCCCGTACTAACCAGCTTTCCGGCCTGACGATGTCTCTGCTGGGTTAATCCAAAGCTGACGCATATTGATGTGCGGAATCTGACTAAGCCTCCCGCGTGGAGGCTTTTTTTGTTCTAAGCGTAAAGGAATACGGAAATATCAGGCGGAAACCGAAGCGGAAGCAACACTTCCGCCGCCTAAAAAAATAAAATCACAACCATATGATATTAAAGGGTTTTATTTTATATGGACGTGGCACATTCCTTGCGATTTATACCTCAGTTTAATTAAGGAGTCTGGCAATGAGCTCTATTGACCCAGCAACAATGGCACAGAACTTAGCGACCTATGACATTCAGGGGTTTCAAAACCGTTACACCACACAGCAAACGAAGTATGAAAATCAGCTGAGTGCCCTGACAGCCATCGAAACGGCACTACAGGATTTCCGTAGTACGGTCAGTGAATTGAACACCAGCACCAGCGGCATTCTGCAAAATGCTGCCACACTGTCTCAGGACGGGTACTTCTCTGCCAGCGCTGATGCCAGTGCCTTGTCAGGCAGTTATCAGGTGTTTGTGGAGCAGGTCGCGACGGCCCACCAGATGTCTGTGGGTATGCCGGACACCATCACCGCCGATACCGAAGTACCGGCTGTCGGCATGCTGGATTTCACCCAAAACAGCAACACCTTGTCCATTGATTTATCGACCATTGATGCTAACGGTGATGGGGTGAACACCATTTCCGAGCTGATTAACGCTATCAACAACGCCTCAGACAATCCCGGCATCAATGCGACTCTGGTCAGAACCGATGGTGCAACGCATTTTATGCTTAGCAGCACAGAAACGGGAGCCGCCAACAACATCAGTGTCGCCGCCAGTGGCACCGGACAAGCCTGGTTTGAAGATGCCTTTGCCGCCCAAACCGATATCAGTACCCCACAAGATGCCGTTATCTGGCTCGGCGCAGAGGGGACCGGTCTGCAACTGACGAACAGTTCAAACACCTTCAGCGGGGTAATTGAGGGCGTCGATCTTACCGTAACGAAAGCCCAGACATCGGGTGATACCCCTGTCAGCGTTACGGTTGGTGCAGATCCGGAAGGCAGTAAAGAACAGGTCAATACCATCATCGACGCCTATAACACACTGATGTCGACCATCGAAAAATATACGGACTCCGGGGACGAAGATACGGCCAGAGGGGTACTGGCCAGCGACAGCATGATCCGCTCGATTGAAACGCGCATCAGTAACCTGTTCCATACCTCTTATGAAGGCAAAACATTGATGGAAATGGGGCTGAGTATTGACCGCAACGGCACCCTGACTCTCGACAGTGAACGTTTCGAGCAGGCTCAGCTAAACAACAGTTCAACGCTGGAAGCCATGTTTAGTGGCACAGACAATCTGTTCGACTCCATCGACGCCATCATTGCCCCATACACCCAATACTCGACCGGCCTGTTCAGCTCGCGAAAAGATTCTCTCCAGCAGAACATCAGCCGCATCGACGACAAACTGACGGTTCTGGAACGCAAATATGACATCTCTTATCAACGTTACCTGACCCAGTTTACCCAGATGAACAATCTTATGACTCAAATGAATCAGACTTCCGGTCTGTTCTCAGTATAAGGAACCACACCATGCTAATGCACGATTCCGGATATGACTCTTACCAGCAGGTTAACCTCGATGCACAGGCAGCCTCTGCGACACCACACCAGCTGGTGCTGATGCTGATTGACGGCCTGCTGGATGAACTGGTTCGGGTCAAAGGACATATCAGCGCAAAACGTCTGGCCGAAAAAGGGGAAGGCATTAACAAGTGTATGAACATTCTGATCGGACTGGACAGTGCACTGGATATAGACAATGGCGGTGAAATTGCCGCCAATCTGCACGACCTGTACGACTTTATCCAGACCGAACTGTTCCGTGCCAGCGTCAATAATGATAACGCCCGCATCGAAACCGCCGAACAGGTCATCACCACTATCCGTGAGGGCTGGGAGGGATTTGGCAAGCATGCATAATATCACGCCTCATCAGCTCAAGCGGTACGCCCGACAGCTGCTCAGTGCGACTGAGCATGCTGACTGGCAACAGATCCAGCAGTTGGATAAGGAACTGCGACCTCTGCTGAAACAGTGTCAGCAGATGCAGTTGTCTCCGCTGTTACAACAGGAAATGACCTATCTGAAAGGCTGCCATCAGCAAGCTTATACCACGCTGTCCGATGCCCGGGACCGGCTGAACGAACAGCTAAAAAGCTTTACTGAAACCAAAGAACGTAATCTGGCCTATCAGATGACCATGAACCTGGAGTAACCCATGGGTGCAACCATTCAGACACCAGCTCAGACACCGCAGCCCTCACCGGCGCGCGCCTCTGAAGACATGAACGTTCGGCCGGGCTTCTCCGCACAGACCGTAGCAGACGGCCAGAAAAAGCCCGCCAGTTTTGCTCAGCACTACAGCGCACCGGCCTCTTTTTCCGTCAGTGATACAGTTGGCCGCCGCACGGCTGATGTCGATGCGGACGCCAGCGACACACCCCAGGCAGAACCAGTCGTTCATACCTCAGATCTGTCCGCGTCAGTACCACCTTTGGGCATGCCTTATCAGGAAAGGGCTGCACACATGCCGGACAGCAAAGCCGACCTTCTGGCTCAGACTCAGGCACTGAGTGGCGGGTCACGGCCTACAGGCGTACAGGCAGGGCTACGCCTGACAGGTTCGGAGTACCGTCTTCAGCAACACCAGCTGTCTTTTGGCTCACAAGACACCGCGGCTCTGCTGAAAAGCAATAATACGGCGAACGTCACCCCGTCAGATCAACTGAATAAGTTGTTTCTGTCCCGGCATGATGCGCCGCTGGCCGGCACTGCCACCATAGCAACATCGGCCGATCCCGCTGCCTCCGCCGTACAGCATGCTTCGGCCGCAAGCCCGAACAGCATTGCCGCCACAGATAAGCCCGCCTGGGCCAATATTCAGGTCGATACCTCGCAGGGCAAGTGGGGAGAACAAATGATGCAGATACTGCAGGACCGGGTGTCCATGCAGGCCAGTCAGAAAATGCAGGAGGCCCGCATCCGTCTCGACCCGCCAGAGCTGGGTAAACTGGATCTGCTGGTTAAAGTGGATGGCGACCGCCTTCATGTTCAGATCAATGCCAACCATGCTCAGGTACGGGAAGCCTTGGTTCAGGTCTCGGAACGTCTTCGCCATGAACTACAGCTGCAACAGTTTGTTCATGTGGATGTGAATGTGGGAACCGATACCCCGCAGGATTCATCGCAGCCGTTCTATCAGGATGAAGATGACACCTACCAGATCACTTCAGCCACCCCGACGGACAGCGAAGACAACACCCGACCACACTCGTCTGACTACTGGTTATCAACCAGTGCATAGCAAGGAATTCCATTCATGACTAAACGTAATACTATTATGATTTTCGTTGCCATGCTGCTGACCTGCCTTACGGTCTCGGCAGCTACGGTGGCCGGCACCGTCTGGTATATGCAAAACCAGAACAAACTGGATTTTAAGTCTGTCCTTTCCCGCCTGTCGCTGAGCGACAATAAACCCGAAGATAAACCGACTTTTCATTCTCTGGAGAAACTGGTACTCGGGGTCAAAGGCAAGCAACAAACCCACTTTATCATGCTGGAGATTGCGGTCAAAACGCACAAACCTGAACAGATAAAAGCGATTGACGGGTACATGCCTCTGGTTCGCAACGCGCTGCTGAGACTGTTCAGCAACAAAGCCTATGAAGATCTGCAGGCGCAAAGGGAAATAGACACCCTACAGAACGAAGTGAAAGCCACCCTGCTGACAGCGTTTGCAGACACCCACTTTGTTCAGGATATTGACGATGTCATTCTGACCAAATATGTCATTCAGTGAGGCCGCCATGCTTGATGCCAACCCAGCGGCTGACTATCAGCCGGAAGTCAGTTACTCCCCGGCAAGCTCTGCATTTAACGAAGAACAGTTACTCAGACAACACCTGATCATCGTAAAGCGGGTAGTGAGCCAGTTGAGTTGCCACAGCAATACCCATTGCAGCACTGACGATATGCAGCAGATAGGATTAATGGGGCTGCTTGAAGCGGCTCGCCGTTATGAAAACGTCGATGACCCTAACTTTCCGGCGTTCGCCGTATGCCGGATCCGCGGTGCGATTCTGGATGAGTTACGCCGTCTGGACTGGCGTTCCCGCCAGACCCGCCAGCAAGCCCATGAACTGAATGACGTTACCCGGGATCTGACCAAGAAACTGGGGCGGCAGCCAACCGAGCAGGAAATTATCGCCGCACTGGGTACCAGCCGGGAAGATTATCATCAACGGCTGCAGGCCAGTATGGCCAGTGAAATGCAGAGTCTGGATCAGTTACTAGAAGCGGGCGGAGACACCGGGCCGGATCCCCGCGGGGACAATATCGCCCACGAACAGATGCGCAAAACACTGGAAGTGGCCTTGTCGAACCTCAATAAACGGGAACAACTGCTGATCACCCTGTTCTACCAGCACGAAATGAATCTGCACGAAATCGCCGAGGTGCTCGGCCTGACTGCACCCCGTATCTGCCAGTTGCACAAACAGGCCTTAAAACAACTTAACCAATATCTGTCCAGTTAGGAGTTTCCATGCAAAAAATTATTGGTGTTTTTATTATTATTCTTTGTGTGTTCGGAGGCTACATTTGGGCAGGCGGCAATCTAATTGCGATCTGGCAGCCTGCGGAAATGCTGATCATTGTCGGCGCTTCGCTGGGCTCGGTCATTATCGGCAACCCGCCACACGTTCTTAAAGAGATTCGCCTGCAACTGAGAAAGATCACCTCCGCCCGCAAAGAAGAGCCACAGTACTACATGGAACTGATGGCCCTTCTGCAAATCTTACTGGAAACCATCCGCAACAGCGGATTCAAGTCTCTCGATACCCATATTGAAGACCCGGAAAACAGTCATATTTTCAGCCGGTATCCACTCATTAAGCAGGACGACCACCTGGTCGCGTTCATTACGGATAATTTACGTTTAATGGCGATGGGGCAAATGTCGCCTCATGAATTAGAGGGACTGCTGGAGCAGGAAATCCACGCCATTGAGCAGGATTTGCTGCTGCCTTCCCGCTCGCTGCAACGTACCGCAGAGGCGCTGCCGGGATTTGGTATTCTGGCGGCAGTGATGGGCATCATTATTACCATGCAGTCCATTGACGGCTCTATCGCGATGATCGGCTACCATGTTGCCGCCGCTCTGGTCGGAACGTTCCTCGGCATATTCGGCTGTTATTGCCTGCTTGACCCGGCCAGTAACGCCATGGCTCAGCGGGTCAAACGGGAGATGTCAGCCTATGAGTGTGTCCGTGCGACTCTGGTTGCCTATGTCGCCAAGAAGCCGACACTACTGGCGATTGATGCCGGACGAAAACATGTTCAGCTGGATATCAAACCCAGCTTTAACGAAATGGAGAAATGGCTTGCCAGCCAGGAGGGGTAATGCAAAACCACGAACAGGTTGTATTTAAGCGCAGTTATAAATCCGGTCATGATGAAGCACATGGCGGGGCATGGAAAGTCGCTTTCGCTGATTTCATGATCGCGCTGATGGCTCTGTTTCTGGTGCTGTGGCTCTCCTCTGTCGTCGACCAGGAAGAAAGGGAAGCGATCGTTTCCTATCTTAACAGCTCCAGCGTGTTTGACGGTGAAGCCGGCAACCCGTTCGATACCTCCAGCAGCATGCATCCGATTGACTTTGGTGGCTCAGCAAACGACTTGAGTTCGCATAACGCCGCGGTCACCAATGCGTCCTTTTTCAGCGGGAATGGCGATGGATCACAGTCTAATTCGCTGATACAAGGCAAGTACGAAACACAGGAGCAGCTGGCCGTTCTGGCCAAAGTGGTCGAAGAGATGATCCGGCAGATATCCGCTCAGGGTAATATCATGGTTGAGGTCACCCCTCAGGGACTACGCATTGTGCTGCAGGATGATTATAAACAGCATATGTTCAACCGGGGCGGAGCAGAACTGACGCCGTTTTTTGAAGACCTGCTGCTGGCTCTGGCCCCGGTGTTTCAAAGAGTAGAAAATCCGCTGATCATCAGCGGTCATACCGACGCCACTCGTTTTAAAAGCCACAACAGCCGGTCAAACTGGGAACTGTCAGCGTCAAGGGCCAATGTTGCCCGTCAGACATTACAGTCCGGTGGTATGCCCGATAACCGCGTACTGCAGGTGACCGGCATGTCAGACCGGGCATTACTGAACGCCGAATCGCCGACCGCCAGTGAAAACCGCCGTATCGAACTGTTTGTCCTGACCTCTCCGGCCGCGGAAATTGTCGATGCTCTGTTTGGCAAACATCAGCCGAATAATGCGCTGGATAAAGCCAGACAACAGGCCCGGTTTAATCAGCCGGTTCTGCGCCGGGAAAAAGAAGCCGGATAACCAAAACCGGATTACGCAACACGCATAACAACAGGCAGAGAGACTGCTCCCGGTTGCCTCTTCTGCTACTTACCACTGGGAATATAAGGTCTCCTATGCCTTATCAGCTAATTCATAACCGTAAACCGGATCGGCTGCAGAAAGTCTTCGCCTGGCTGATTGTCATTGACTACCTGATGCTGACCGCCTTTCTGATCCGTCTGACCAGCCTGACCCTGAATGAAGGGGTCACCATCAGTGCCCTTCTGGTGCTGTATAATACTTTGCTGACCTTTCTCTGCTTTCGCCGCTCGCGACGGTCAGATGACTACTACACCATCTACCCCATCCTTTCTGCTACCTTGCTCGCCTTTATTCTGTTTCTCTATTTCTTCTTTATGCTGGCGTAAAAAAAAGGGGGGGCCTCGCAGCCCCCCAAAGGCTTGTGACAACAGGTAAGGCTCTAGCTCAGCAACGCAACCACGGTATGACGCGGCACATTGGCCTGTGCTGAGAGAGCCTGATAAGTCGAAGTAAAATGAGTGCGGGCCTGACTCACGACAGTCAGTTTCTTCTGAATGGTCTCAGTATCGGATGGAGAATGAGGACGGGCTTCTGCCGATGCCACCAGTTGGGACTGATGCCCCTTGATGGTGTCAACACTCTGTTGTACCTGACGCAGCCAGGTGTTGACTCCCGTCAGGGTCTGGCGTACTGCGTCTCGGCTTTTCAGTACCACATTGAGATCTTCCACCCCTTCCGGCTCCGGATGGGTGGTGATCAGGTTGGCCTGGCCGGCGGGGTAGCGGTGTCCCTGTCCGGTCACCATGACCTGTTGCTGCATTTTCTGATAAGCGCCGTCTGAGGTCGAAAACAGCAGTTGTCCTGCTGTATCACTCTGAACTCTGAGCCCTAATGGCACCAAATCGCGATCCATCTGCCGCGCCAGTCTCTTATCATCCACTTGCGGGTTGAACTGTAGCAACGCCGTACCCTGACCGGGAAATTCAATGCGTACCAGTTCTGCCTGCTGGCGATGACGCTTAAGGTCCAGTCCCGGAATAGTAAAGGTCCGGTTCGGCTCTCTGTCATAGTGAACATTCAGTTGCGTATCCAGCACCCTGCTGCCGTCTACTCTGGCACCATCGAGAATCTGCCGGATGGTGTGCTGATGCTGAGTAGCCCGTTCACTGGCCACCGGCAGGGTAATACTGGCGGTACTGAGTGACTGGGTGAGTTCCCGCTTCATCAGTTGCAGTTCTTTACCTATCATCCCCAGTGCCTGACGGGCCACCTGTGAGGTCGTGACCTGCTGCTGAGTGCGCTGAAGGGAGACACCAGAAGCAGAATACTGCCCGGGTGTCGCGGATGTCATGGGCCGTCCGGCGTGCGCCACTCGCGACGAGGTGGCCCCGGATTGGCCAGCATTTGAGGGCGGTAAGACCGTTGCTTTATTCTGCTGATCCGTTATCCGGACCTGCGGAGATCTGAGTTCTACAACTGAGTTCACAACCACTCCCATTACATGCGGTCAAACAGCGATAGCTCACTGATTTTCATATAGCTGGCCTGAGTCGCCTGTAATGCAGCCTGATAATCAGACAACCGGACCGAGGCTTCCCCGTAATCCAGTGCGCTGATCTCGTTGCTGACTTTATCCACAAACAACTTATTATCCGCATGGCTGCTATCCAGCAGATCCAGATTATTGTGCAGACCACCAATCTGAGTAATGCCACCCAGCACATTGTTGACCGTCTGATCCAGTACTGCCAGCGTGGTATCCACCTCGGTACGGAATGCCGCAGTCGGAGTATCAAATTCGGCAATCACCCGCTCCAGTTGCTGCAGGATATCATTCCCGCCCAGATCGAAGATATCCTTCGCCGTCAGGTTAGACTGCATCGAAATGCCTTTCGCCACCGTCACCATGCGCTTATCAGCATTACCGTCCACGGTATAGCCAGCCGTATCATCGTAAGACATGGCAGGGATATCGGTCCGGGTACCGGAAAACAGGTAATGACCCTCTTCATCGCTACGGTTCACGGTAGAAAAAACCGCCGCTTTCAGTTGTTCAAGCTGCTGAATAATCCCTAGCCTGTCCGGGTCACTTAACGTGCCGTTTGAGCCCCAAAGCACCAAATCCCGGGCACTCAGCAAACTGTCATTGATTGAGGTCAGGCTGACTTCCTGAGCTGAAAGCGTCGTTTTTACATTCTGAATATTATTCTGATACTGGGCAATCGCGCTCGATTCCCGCTCCAGATTAATCAGCTTGACCGCTCCGATCGGGTCGTCAGACAACTTGGTCATCCGATCACCGGTCGACATCTGCTGTAATACTTCACCAAGACCGGCATTATTACTTTGCAGGCTGCTGAGCATCATCTGACTGATCTGGTTATCACTGATTCTGATCATGACTTCATTCACTCCCTTCGCTTAGAACAGCTGTAACACGGTATTAAACAACTCATTGGCGGTACTGATCACTTTCATGTTGGCCTGATACGCATTGGAATAGGTCATCAGGTTGGCCGCTTCCTCATCCTGATTGACGGCACTCATGCTGTCCCGGGTCGCGACGGCCTGATCATGCAGCGCAGTCGCAGCATTGAAGTCCGATATCGCCTGACGGGCCTTAATGGCGGTCTGACCGACCATGGAGGAAAACGTATCATGGGCACTCATGTTGCCATAGCCGGTAATCGTAAGCTGAGTATTACTGGTCTCGATCAGTTGCTGAAGCACGTCATTATTGCCGGGCGTGCCATCCGCAGAAAATGCCAGTTCTTCGGCACTGAGTCCCGTTTTCTTCAGACTTGAGGCTGGGTTGGACGGATCGTAGCTAAACAGAGATTGCCCCGCGTTGCCCAGCAAATCCTTACCGCCCGCCAGCACAGTATTGATTTCATCGGCCAGCTGCGCGGCCATATCATCCAGTGCCTGATAATCCGGCAGCAGTACCTCTGTCTGATACTGACCGATAGCGCCCAGTTGTGCCCCGACATCGCCGGTAATCGCAAAGTTCTGCCCGGCAAAATCCACGTGCAGCTCAGCAAGGTAAGGGTCACCAGCATCAGGCACCGCCTTTAACTGCGCGGCATCTTCCCCCAGAACCAGCGGCTGTCCGGTTGCCAGTGTCACCTGAAGGCTGCCGTTCTGCTGCTCGGTCGTACGGATATCCACCCGCGAGGACAACTCTCCAATCAGCCTGTCCCTTTCATCCTGCAGCTGTGACGGGTTTCCGCCAGAGCTTTGCAGCTCGGACAATTTCATATTGACGTCAGCAATATTGCCTAACAGACTGTTGACCTCAGCAATGACCGCTGTGCGCTGCCCGCTCAGATCCCGGTGCTGGGAAAGCAGTGACTCGCTCAGAGTGCTGAAGCGGTTGCTTAACGCCTCTGATTCGTTCAGTACCTGTTGGCGCAACGGCAGGGATTCCGGCTTAACCGAGGCATCATTCAGGGCGGCATACAAGTCATCCAGCCCCGTACTGATGCTGAAGGCGTCAGAGCTGAGCATACTCTCCATCTGACTGATATTCGTGGAATAACTGTCGGAAAAAGCCTGCTGGCTGTTCGTCAGCCATGTCTGGCGCACCACATACTGGTCCGTCACCCGGCGAATGCCGGTGATCTCAACCCCGTTACCGGCACTGATACCTGCATATTTAGTCGCACTGACCGATGCCATGGTGGCCTGCTGGCGGCTGTAACCCGGAGTATTCACATTCGCAACATTCTGAGAGGTCACATCCAGTGCAACTTTGTTGGCATTCAGCCCTGACAACGCAATATTGATAATACTCATAGCGACTCACTGTTTATTTTTCGGATCAGCGGCTGCTGGAAAGCGCTACTGTTTACCGGTTCCGGCCATGTTGAGGTTTCCCCGGAAAGATTCTGTAAATCAAAGGCGACTGAGGCTGTATTAATATTAAGCGGCTGATTTTGTGCGGTCTTGGGGCTGGTTTCGGCGAACGGACCGTTCGCCGGTTCCACCATTTGTGCCACGGAACCCAACTGCTCAGGGCTAAGCTGCCTGACCAGCATCTCTGCAATCCCGCTGTTCTGTTTCCGTGCCAGCTCAATTGCCAGTTGTCCGTCATAAAAATCCCGGTACACCCCCTGTTCCTTGCTGGAGAAAGGAGAGTCCTCCGCAGACAGGACATCGCTGGCACTGCGCATCTGCCGCAGCACCATCTGCAGAAACATCGCTTCAAACTGACCCGCGACCACTTCCAGCTTCTCCTGCTGGTTAGGGTTATATTTCACTTCCGTCATCGCACTGTTGTCGTGATACAGCATTGCATTCGGCATGCTGCCTGTATTGTTATTCAGTTTCACCATGCCCCCTTAAATCACGACCAGATCGGCATTCAGAGCGCCGGCTTCATCCAGCGCCTGCAGAATAGACATCAGGTCATCCGGTGTGGCACCCAGACTGTTGACTGCATCCACAATCACGCTCAGTTCGGTACCTTCCGGCCAGATATACATTTGTGCTTCATCCTGATTAATATCCACTTGAGAACGCTTTACAACCTGGGTATTTCCTTTTGCAAACGGATTTGGCTGACTGACCTGATCCGCTTCGGTAATCGTCACCGTCAGATTGCCGTGACTGACTGCCGCTTCGCTCACCTTCACACTCTGATTAATCACCACCGTACCGGTGCGGGAATTGAAGACAATACGCGCGGGTTTGCGTCCTTCTTCAACGTTTAATTCTTCCAGCATCGACATCATAACAACGCGTTGATCGGTATCCTGTGGTGCCAGTACCTCGACCCGGCCTTTGTTAATCGCACTGGCGACTTCGGGGCCAAAGGTGTCATTAATCACCCGGGCGATATTCTTCGCCGTCGTAAAGCTGGCTTTTTTCAGGTTCAGCGTGATCTTAGACTTGCTGTTGAAATCGGAAACAATCTCGCGTTCCAGCGTCGCGCCGTTGGGAATGCGTCCTGTGGTCGGGGTATTAATGGTGATCCGGGAACCGCTGCGGCCCTCGGCCTTCACACCCCCAACCACCACATTGCCCTGCGCCACCGCATAGACTTCTCCGTCGACGCCACGTAACGGTGTCATCAATAGCGTGCCGCCACGCAGGCTTTTGGCATCACCAATAGAAGACACGACGATATCCAGCTCCTGTCCCGGCCCGGCCATCGGGCTGACAGAGGCGGTCACGCTGACCGACGCCACGTTTTTCAGTTTCGGATCCATATTGTCTTCAATCTGCACACCGAACTGACGCAGCATGTTGGTGATCGACTGGCTGGTAAATTTCACCTGGTTCCGGTCACCATCCCCGTCCAGACCAACCACCAGGCCATAACCCACCAGCTGGTTGTTACGAATGCCCTGCACATCCACCAGGTCCATCAAAGGGGTCGTGTCCTGTGCGTGAACCAAAGCCGTAAAGCCTAAGTTTATTCCCAGCAGACAGGCATATAGGTAGCGAGAAAAATACGTCATCAAAACGGCATCCAAGGGCTATTAAAGAACTGTGACAACCAGCCGGCACTGTTACTGTCGGCCAGAGCGCCACGACCGGAATAGGTAATGCGGGCATCGCCAATACGCTGAGAAGAGACCTGATTGCGTCGGTTGACATCGTCCACCCGGACAATACCGGTGAGACGGATAAACTCATCGCCCTGATTGAGGCGGATCCACTTCTCGCCACGTACCCGCAGCACACCGTTAGGCAAGACCTCATGTACGGTCACGGTAATCGCCCCTTCCAGGCGGTTGCCCTGAGAAGAGGAAGAGCTGCCGTCAAACGCACGGTCTGCCGATATCCCCACCGCCAGATCGTTCAGGGTATTTGCCCCCAGACTCGGAGCGGAAAAGTCCACCGAGGCGTTCTTGCCATACTGAGTGTCCGCCTGTTTGCTGGATTCCGTCTCTTCGTCCAGCTGCACCGTCAGAATATCCCCGACCCGGAAAGCCCGCCGGTCCCGGAACAGGGTCATGGCAAACTGATGGCGATACAGGCTGCCGTTCTTCGCTTCCGGTAAAGAATAATCCAGCGTCGGCGGTGCGTATTCCTGCGCATCCGGTTCAGGCGGTACGAAATCCGGGTGGCTGACACACCCGGTTAAGATCAGACTGAACAACAATAAGAACCAGACCGGAGATGTCTTCATAACCATTACCTTAGCGCCTGTTATTACACAGACTGCGCCACAAACTTAAGCATGTCATCGGCGGCAGACACGACCTTGGCGTTCATTTCATAGGCGCGCTGAGTGGTGATCATATCCACCATCTCTTCCACCACCTGAACATTTGAGCCTTCCAGAGCGCCCTGCTTAATGCTGCCGACACCTTCTGTACCCGGAACGACTTCATCCGCCAGACCACTGGCTTCCGTCTGACGGAACAGGTTACCGCCCACGGCTTCCAGACCGGCCGGATTGATGAAGGTTGCCAGGGTGATCTGACCTAAATCCTGCGGGTCAGGGTTGCCGTCCACGACCGCCGTCACCGTACCATCAGTACCGATGGACAGATTGGTGGTTCCCGCCGGGATCTGAATCTGTGGCTCCAGCGGCAGACCCTGACTGTTCACCATCAGGCCTTCTGCATTGACATGAAACTGACCATTGCGGGTATACATGATTTCGCCGTCAGAGTTTTCAATCTGGAAGAAACCGCCACCCATCACCGCCATATCCATCTGCTGAGTGGTGTTCTGCGTGGTCCCCTGAGTGAACACTTTCTGTGTCCCCACAACGCGGACACCGCTACCCAACTGCACGCCGCTGGGCAGTGTATTAACGGCATCCACCTGAGCACCCGGCTGACGCTGAATGCTGTAGAACAAGTCTTCAAACACCACCCGATCACGTTTAAAACCGACGGTGTTCACGTTAGCCAGGTTGTTGGAGATGGCCGTCATCTTGGTATCCTGTGCCGCCATCCCGGTTTTGCTGACCCATAATGCAGAATGCATTTCCTTCTCCTTAATCTGTTCTTTATCTGGTGCTCATCAGACGGTTACCGGCCTGTGCCAGTGTTTCTGCGGTTTTCATCACCCGCACCTGCATCTCAAAGTTACGCGTCAGAGACATCACTCCAACCAGCTCATCAATCGCGGATACGTTACTGCCTTCCAAGTGTTCCGGAGCGACCTGTACCGTCATATCCGGCGGAAGCATCCCGCCCTGAATGTTATGCAGCAGGCCATCGCTCTCTTTCTGAACCTGAGTAATATCCGGATTGACCAGCTTCAGCTGGCCCACGTTGATCTGTGCTCCGCCACCCGGAGGAACAACCGTCACCACGCCACGGGCGCTGATCTCTACGTTCTGATGCTCCGGCAACACCATAGGAGTGCCGTCACCCATCAGAGGAAAGCCGTTCACCCGCATATTGCCGGCCTCATCCACACGGATGTTACCGGCGCGGGTATACGCCTCATTGCCAGCCGGTGTCTGCACGGTAAAAAAGCCATCACCATTAATGGCAATATCCAGCGCCCGACCGGTTTTCACCAGATCCCCATTATCAAAACGGGTAGAGGCGGAATTGGTGGTGACCATGGTGCGACCATCAAACGCGCCCCCGGTTACGGCAATGCTCTGTGCCCGTTCCATATCAGCCCGGAACCCCGCCGTATCGGCGTTGGACAGGTTATTGGAACGAACATGCTGCGCTTTCAGAACCCGGCTTGCACCGCTGGTGGCGGTATACAACAAAGCATCCATCAACGAATCTCCTGAATTCCGTAACGATTACACGGCATTAAACAGTGTCTGCATCAGTTTATCGGAGGTGGAAATCGTCTTTGCGTTCGCCTGATAGTTGCGCTGCGCGGTCATCAGTCCCACCAGCTCATTACTCAGATCCACGTTGGAGCCTTCCAGTGCACCAGAAGACAGGTTACCTAAGGTGCCGCTACCGGGAACATTACGTACCGGCTCTCCAGAGCTGTAGCTCTGCATCCACGCCGTCCCGCTGGTTTTCACCAGTGCTTGCGGGTTAGCAAAATCGGCCAGTACCACTTGTCCCTGTAGCAGAGACTGACCGTTGGAATACGCGGCGAATACCATACCGTTGTCTTCCACCCGGATCCCGGTCAGTTCACCCGCGGTATAGCCGTCAGGGCTGTTGGTGCTGACACTGAAATCGGAACCGAACTGGGTACTGCCTTTCAGGCTGATATCTATACTCATTGCCTCTGCGCCAGCCGCCGGAAACTCAACGTTAAAGGTGCCAGTTGGTGACGCCAGGGTGCCGTCTGTGTTAAATGTCACGGCCTGATTCTCTACGATGGTGCCACCATCGATCTGCACATTGACTTGCCAGTTGTTGTCCGAGGTTTTGGTAAAGTACTGAGTCACGGTATGCGGATTGCCCAGTGAGTCGTACACCTTGGAGGTATAAGACGAGTTAAAGCTGTCCGTATTGGCCGCATCAAATGGTGTGACTGTGGTATCAATGGCCGTCGCACGGGCATCAAAATTAGCGATAAAATCCATATTACCGGTGGCTTTGGCCGGCAAAGAGGCCGTGTTGACCGCCAGATCGCCAAGCGCACCAGACTGCAGGGCCGAGCCATCTGCTGTCGCAGAAAAGCCCTGCAGCTTCATACCCGTATTGCTGACGATGTTGTTGTCTTTGTCGGTACCAAAGATACCTGAGCGGGTATACAGCGTCTGACCGGCGCTGTCTTTGGTGACAAAAAAACCACTGCCGTTAATCGCCAGATCCAGTGAGCGTCCTGTGCTGGACACAGAACCGTTCTTATCAAAGTTCTGTGACGTACCGGAGACTTCTACCCCGCCAGCCTGCATGCCGTTATAGACGGCAGCAAATTCAGTGCGTGATTGCTTAAACCCGGTTGTTGATGAGTTAGCAATGTTGTTACTGATGGTGTTGATCTGGCTGTTGGTTGCGTCCAGACCGCTTAATGCGATATCAAAACTCATAAGTTCCTCTTTTCAGGCTGTCTGTGCCTGCCGATAATTCTGCTTATCCGCCAAACTGGCTGATCTGATAAAATGGTACGCTGCCCACTCCGGCAACATTCACTAACGCGGCACCGCCATTGGACGGCACACTGACCTGAGCCACTTCGCCGGCCAGTAAGACTTCTGCCTCAGGCATATCTTCCTGCAACTGAGCGGCAATCGTGTACTGGCCCGGAGCCAGCTCCAGCTCATTCGGGTTAATGGTAAAGTCCACTTCCCCTGCTGCTTTAGGTCCCAGAGGCACTTTAGTGACCTGTCCATACTGATCCTGCAAGAGCAGGTTCACCGTATTTGAGGCATTCTCCAGCACCAGTTTTCCCTGCTGTTCCTGCCCGGTCAGCTCCACCTGATTCCCGTTCACATACACGGTCTGCCCGACCAGACCAGCCGTGGTCAGCACCTGCATGTTGTCCATCAGAACCAGATTGTTCTGCATCAGCGACGCCATGTTTTCCGTACTCTCTACCTGAGAGAACTGAGCCAACTGGCTGACATATTCCGCCCCTTCCATCGGGTTCAGCGGATCCTGATTCTGGATCTGAGCCACCATCAGGGTCAGGAATTCATTTTTCAGTGACGCTGCATCGTTCGCGTTTTCCTTGACCGCCAGTTCGGCTTCTGTCGTTGACACCGGAACGTCCATCGCCAGCGCGTCAAATTGTGCAATCGTCATCAGCTACCCTGCCCTAACCGCAGCAGCCCCTGCTGCATGCTTTTCACATTACTCAATACTTCAACATTGGTTTCAAAGCTCCGGGTGGCTGACATCATGTCGGCCATCTCTGCCACCACATCCACACCCGGGTAATAGACATACCCTTCGTCGTTTGCCAGTGGATTATTGGGCTCAAAGCGCCGCTCAGCCTCCTGAGAGCTCTGTACCACATCCACAATCCGCACCTCTGCGCTCGGAAAAGCGTTGTCACCAGCCGACAGTTGCGCATTGCTGTACACGGTCGCAAAGACGGGCTTCAGCGCCTTATACGCATCCTGAGGACTGGCGGACACGGCGTCAGCATTCGCCAGGTTACTGGCGACGGTGTTCAGACGAATGGTCTGAGCATTCATCGCTGACCCGGCAATAGAATAAATATCGGTAAATGCCATGGGGTTAACGTCCTTCTATCGCTTTCGCCAGTCCCTGAAATTTCATATTCATAAAGGTCAGGCTGGTCTGAAAATCCATACTGTTCTGGGTAAACTTGGCCTGTTCCACGCCCAGTTCAACCGTATTCCCGTCGCTGGAGTTCTGATAAGGCATGGCATACTTGGAGGTAATCAGCATCTGCGGCGGCGGTGTATCCACCTTGCCTGGTGACACATTTCTCATTACCGTTTCAAAACTCAGGTCTTTTGCGAGATATCCAGGTGTGTCAACATTTGCTAAGTTACTGGCTATAATCCTGGTGCGCTGAACCCTGAAATTCAGAGCATCAGGATGAACACCCAGTGCATTGTCAAAACTGATTGCCATATCAATTCCTTGGTTCCGGCCACATATCAGGGGGTTATAAGACAAAATACGTGCCAATAATATAGGCGTTTATTATCAATGAGTTATAATACAGGGCGGAAGGGAAACTTCCGCACATCGGAAGCCGAACGGAAAGACAGGAAGTTCATTCTGCACCTACTTATTTCAGCCCTGCTGTTCTTGATGGGCAGCTCCGCCGCAAAAGCAGAATCAGCAAGAAAAAATGAACTGGAAATGCACCTGAACCAGTCAGTGAGACAAGAGATCGCGACCTATGCCGCCCTGCATGACTGGACAAGGTATACACCACAGATCACGCTGCGTATCCCCTCTTCGGTTGAGCACCTGCCTGCATGCCCGCAGCCGTTACGGATCACCAGTCGTGATTACAATCAGCAGCCGATTGGTAACCTGAAACGACAAGTCAGCTGTAACGCTCCTGAGCAACAATGGCAGCTCAGTATCCGGGTTACCGTGAGTATCACCCTCCCGGTGGCGGTGGCAAAAACCACCATCAACAGAGAAACCAAGATCAGCAGTGAGATGCTGAAAATGGAGTCGATGACTTTCCGGCAGCCAAAAGATTTTGTGACCCGCTTTCAGTCACTGCTGGGCAAAAGGGCCAAACGACGCATCCGCAGCGGCCAGATTGTCAGTCCATCGTATCTGGAGCAGAACTGGCTGATCGAAAAAGGCGATGAAGTGATTATCACCGCCAGCAAAAACGGTATGCAGGCCAGCACCAAAGGTATTGCGATGGAAAACGGGGCCAGAAATGAACAGATCAGCGTGAAAAATGCGTCATCCGGAACCATTATCCGAGCCACAGTGACAGAGCGGGGAAAAGTAGAGACCAATTTCTGATAAATCAGCATGTTTTGGCACAAAGTTTTTCTACGATTCAAAAAGCGGAAAAAAGTATTTAATTCATTTCCGGTCTTTGTCGCTCTATTTAACTGAGAGAATGATATCCAGGAGCCCGTCATGAAAGTAGATAAAGTTGCCAGCTCACCGATCCCGGTTTCGCAACTGAATCAGCCCGCTTATCCGCAGACTGAACAGCCGCAGAGACCGACTTCCGTCCGGCCACAAACCACGATAGAGCAGGCTATTACGGCCACAGCAGCCGATCAGCTTGCACAGCTTCCGGATATCGACGCAGAAAAAGTCACCGCCGTGAAAAATGCGCTGGCCCGTGGTGAATTAGAGCTGGATATTCACGCGCTCTCCAGTGCTGTCATGCGTTTCCATACCGGACACGAATAACAGGTGACAGCATGGCAGCACCCATCAGTAAAAATGACGTAGTCAGAGAGCTAATCCGCGGTATCCAATACGATGTCCGCCTGTATGATGAGCTGTACAAATTATTGCTGAAGCAGCAGCACTGCTATCTCTCATTTGATGAACAGTCGATGCAGGCGATCACCGACAAGCTGCAACCCATGCTGGATACGCTGCACAAAAACGCCGAACACAGAACCAAACTGCTGGGGTACCTGGGGCTGGAGCAAAACAAAACCGGCATGAACCGGCTGCTTGGCGCATTGCCCGGTAAGCTGCGAACACAAGCAGGCCAACAGTGGCACATGCTGGAAACCCGGGTTCAGTCCTGTCAGCAACAAAACCAGCTCAATGGTCAACTTTCGGCTTCTTTTAATGAGATGCTGCAACAGTTTGACCATGACAGCAGCAACAGCTACTCATCCTCAAAACTGATGGAGTTACGATGAAAAGAGCGATCAGTTTCTTTTCTCTCTTCTTCTGTCTGTCTTGGTCACTGACTGTATCTGCTCAGACCTTATCGCCAGATAATAACCCTGAATATCACAGGCTGGCCGGATTCAAAACGCTCATCAACCAGCAGTTTGACCACTCCCGCCCAATCGTCCGGTATATCCTTGAAGAGCTTGAATCCAGGCAGTTACCTTCCAGTCTGGCTTTTGTACCGATGTTAGAGTCCTCTTTTCAGCCTGATGCGGTTTCACCGGCTAACGCCGCAGGGCTGTGGCAGCTAATGCCGGCCACCGCACAACGTTATGGCCTGACCGTTAATCAACATAAGGATGAGCGCTTTAACCTGAGCCGGAGCACTCACGCCGCCATCAGCTACCTGGCCTTTCTGTACCAGAAGTTTCACCATAACCTTTCCCTGACACTGGCAGCGTATAACGCCGGGGAAGGCCGGGTGGAAAGAAGCCTGCAAGAGAACAAGCGGTTTACTGAGCTTAAGCTGCCGGAAGAAACCATCCGGTATGTACACCGTTTCCATGCCCTGCTGGATCTCGTCGACCTGAGCCGGTTTTCTTCCGGATCTCATTCTATGTCACCGATTATCCGTCTGAATAACACCGCAGCAGCACCGCTGATTCCGATGCAGACCCGGGAGACTCAGAGACTGCAACAGCTATTCGCCAAACGCACTACCATCAATACTGACCATATCCAGCCACTGGTCAGGCTGAATCTTTAGACAGTCCCGCGAATATATAACGAAGGTCCTGCATCAGAATGTAACCGATACCCCGGCGGAGACAGCTACGGCTTCATCCCGATACCCTCCCAGAGAACCACGATAGATACGCTTATTCAGATCCTGGTCGAATAATCCCAGTAGGTTATGAAAATCCACCGACAGGGTGACATCCCGGGCAGGCTGATGTCTTAAACCGACATTAAGATAGATCTGTTCCCGATACGCCTTTTCATAGCCTTCGGTAATAAAGGGTGAGCCATTATCGAGCAGGTATTCACCATAATCTTTCGAGCCCTGATAACCCCAGAGCGCCCTTAAGGTGCTTGTGAGCTGGGTCTGCTCACTGATGTCGTAACGGTATCTGAGCTTAGCTGAGTAGGTGGCCCAGTCCGCCAGATCGTCTCCATAGCCAAACGGCATCGCTGTAATAGCCGTATTCTGTCCGTACAACTCAAAGTCGAGAAGCTTGGTGTAGGCAAAAGACAAGTTGAGCGCATGCCGGTCATAGTCCAGTGCCTGCTCAGCTTCAATACCCCACTGAGTCTGATTACCGATGGTGGATGAATTTCGAGCCGTCTCATCCCATCCCAACGCATCCAGATCAATATAAAAGACGCTGAAACCAAAGAAGTTCCCCTCCGACAAACGCTCATAACGGGCTTCAATACTGTTCAGCACCTCGGTATCCCCTTTACTGTTGCCGGACAGTTCCGCATTACGGTTCGCCTGAGCGATATTCATCCGCCGGGACTGGGTCAGTAACAGCTTGTAGATATTCCTGTCGTCGGAAGAGTAGACTGCCGACACTCTGGGTGAAAACAGGGTATCCGTATAGGTATGCTTATCCAGACGACCGCCGAGGAACAAAGTCCAGTCTTCATCCGGACGCCACTGCCACTCACCCAGTAGCGACGCGGTATAGGTATCCCAAAGCCCCCGGCTGCTAGTTTCAAAATCCAGACCATATTCTTCATAAGAATATTCCGCCCCCAAAGCCAGATCACTATCGGGCGTGGCACTCCAGCGGGCAACCACCCGGCCAAACAGTTCACCTTCTCCATAATGGTTAACCTTGGTATTCGGGAAAGGCTGCACTTTGGTAATGGTCGTCCGGTCATAACTGAGCATCCAGCTCAGTTCGGCATCACTCAGGGTCTGATGTTTCTGCTCAAAGGTGGCGGTAAACTGTTCATAGCCAATCTGAGACATCAGTTCACCCGGCATATCCAGCCCTTCAGGTGGCTCAACCAGCCCTCTGAACATGGTGGCGATATTGCGGCCCGCTTCGGTATATCTCAGCCATAAATGGCTGTCCTCATAATCCAGCCCCAGGTGTAGTTTTTTAAACGGCTGACCCCGGAACCCCTGCCAGTCTCTGGTGTTGGTTGGCATCGGTTCGCCACGGGGAATGGTTTCTCCGGTATTAATACTGACCCCTTCCGCAGCAAAGACCAGTGGCGCATCGTCACCGTTCGCCCCGTTAACATCCGCCAGCTCGGAGTGAAAATACACGCCCAGCCCGTTATCCAACTGGCGGCTGACATTAAGGTCGATGGCTTTATACAGCATACCGGCTCCGCCACGGACAGACACCGAATCGTGTTCCAGTGTAGTTGAATCAAAGGTCTGAATATCAATCACCATAGCAACGGCACCCAGACCATACATGGACGAGCCCGCCCCTCGAATCACATTGATCTGCTTAATATCCCCCATCAGTGGAAAGTCCCGCTCGGTGATCGCACCACGCCCCGAACGTTCATTCATTACCCGGCCATTCACCCGGATCATCACCTTATCTTCGCGGTCACTGATGATGCCCCGGATACCCAGATGCGGCAGTTCATAATGATGGCGAGTCATCTGCAGGCCAGGAACCGTTATCTCCAGCAGCTCAAGCAGAGAGCGAGCCCCTAATTGCTGAATATCTTTCTGAGTAATATGGGTGACTGCGGCAGGGACTTTGGCCTGACTGGTACCGGTCAGCGAACCCGCATCGGAGACCTGAACCAGCATCAGTTCAGAGAGTGAGAGGTTTAATAGGGAAGCAAACTGCTGATCGTCCTCTTGTGCATAACAGAGACTCACGGCACTGCTCATAAACCAGAACAGTATAAACTTAATGATGTTAGACATATGCAATGTCCCAGAAAGGATATTTATACACACAATAAATATGCGGATTATCAATAAGCATAGTAAACAACAACGCAAAGTACAAAAGACCTTTTTAGAGTCAGAATTCTCCGACAATTTGGAAAGATAGAACTTCTTACATTACTCTTTAGGTAGGCAATCCGGCAGACAAGGAGTAACAGTGTGTCACACTCACTCAACTGCGCTCCTTTTATTATGCGTGGAATAGTTGTCCTTCTCATCCTTTTGAATAGCAGCCCCGGTGTGGCTGCAGATGTAAGCCGCAATGACCTGACGGCGGCCTACCTTTTCCGTCTGGCCGAAAACATCCAGTGGCCGAATTCGGCTAGTATCAGCCAGTATCATATTCATCTGATCGACTCGAACCGGGGTATCTATCAGACCCTGCGCAACATTTCCCGTCAAAACAAACTCAACGGAAAGCCGTTCAGTGTGAGCCAGTCCCGAAGCACGCAGGTACCGCAGGGCACACACCTGGTGTATCTGGCGCAGTCTAAATCAGATGCCTTTGCCGATGTATTACGTCAACTTAACGGCAAAAATACACTATTGATCTCTGATCACGTTGCCAACAAGCAAGAAATCATGATCAACCTGTTCGAAAATGCCAGTCAGCAGGTGCAATTTGAGATCAATAAGGCCAATATCCTGAACCACAATCTGGGGGTAAACCCTGATATTATCCTGCTGGGAGGTACTGAAATCGATGTAGCCCGGCTCTACCGGGAAGGACAGAGACAACTTCAAAAGCTGGAACGACAGGTCAGTGAACTGAATCACAAACGCCAGTTACTGCAGGAAAGCGCCGCTCGCTCAGAGAAAGAAGTCTCTCTGTTAGCCCGAGATCTAAAAGCACAGAAACAGGCCATACAACAGGAAAAACAACGGCTTGCAGAAGCAGAAGCCAGAACCCAACAACAACAACAGGAACTGGAACATCAGAACGAGCAAATACAACGTCAGGAAACACTGATTACCCAACAAAAAGCGGCGGTACTGCAGGAACACACTCTGCTAAAAACGGCCCAGCTTAAGTACCAGATACAGAGGGAAAAGCTGAACACCCGGGAACAGGTGATTACCCGGCTCAATAAAGCGATACAGGATGAACAGAATCGTTTTAAAGCCGCGGAAGCCCAGACTAAGCAATTGCAGACGTTTATCAGGGATCAGGAACAACAGGTAGAAGAAAAGCTGCAAAGATATGAAGAACTTACCTCTAAAGTCAGCCAACAGCAGACAGAGATATCCCGCCAGGAAGAGCAAATCCGCAAACGTGCCGCAGCCATTACCCAACAGGACACCATCATCAGAGATCAGTCTGTGCAACTGGCCCAACAGGACGACATCATCGGCACACAGAAGAACTACCTGACGGCAATGGGCATCGCCGTTATCCTTGGTGTATTTCAGGTCCTGTTAATCCTGTTCGGCTACCGGGCTAAACAGAAAGCCAACAAGCACCTTTCCCAGCAAAACCTGCTGCTGGAAAAAACCACCAAACAGTTAACCATTACGCAGAAAAAGGCCAAAGAAGCCAATCAGGCAAAAACCATTTTTCTGACCACCATGTCACATGAATTACGCACTCCTCTGAATGCCATTCTGGGTTTTTCCCAACTGATGCAACGAGATACCTCACTACCGGAAACACAAAGAGAGAAACTCAATATTATCAATAACAGTGGTGAGCACCTCCTCGGCCTTATTAATGATGTTCTGGAACTGTCAAAAATAGAAGCCGGGCGTATTACTCTGAATACGCAGACCTTTGACCTTCACCGGATGCTTACAGAACTGGAAAGTATTTTTAAAGGGCGTCTTGAAGAGAAAGACATGGATCTATGGTTCGAAAAAGAGGACTCACTACCCCGCCTTATCCACACCGATCAGGGGAAATTACGCCAGATCCTGATTAACCTGCTGGGTAATGCCCTTAAATTTACAGAAAAAGGGCATATTGTTCTGAAAGCATCGTTAATAAATCATAGAGACTCAGGACAGGCTCCCGATCACCCCCTTACGGATGAAAGAGCCGGGCTGACGCTGAAATTTGAAATCACCGATACCGGTACCGGGATTGCCCCAAAAGACTACAGCAAGATATTTGCTCCCTTCGAGCAAGCAGAACACGGAGCACGAAAAGAAGGCAGTACCGGGCTGGGGCTGTCTATCAGCCAGCGATATGCTCAGCTAATGGGAGGACAGATAACCTTTACCAGTCAACTGGGTGTCGGCAGCACTTTTTGTGTGGAAATAAACGCACAGACTGGCGACCAAGAAGAGGAAGAAGCAACACCTCTTCTGCCAAAAGTAGCCTCTCTCGCTCCGGGGCAGGAGGAGATACGTATTCTGGTCGTCGATGATAACTACAGTAACCGCCTGCTACTGGATAAAATGCTATCGGAGGTTGGCTTCATCGTCAAAGAAGCCGCCAATGGTCAGGAAGCCATGACGCTCTTTGAGCAATGGCACCCGCACCTTTTACTTCTGGATATCAAAATGCCGGTAATGGACGGCACTGAAGTCACCAAACGTATCAGAGCAACGGACAAAGACACCGGTATCATCATCATCTCTGCCAGCGTATTTGAAGAACAAAAGCAGCAACTGTTGGATCTGGGCGCAAATGCTTATATCCGTAAGCCCGTGCGCGAAGAACAGTTGTTCTCCGAGATAAAGCAACAACTCAATATCCACTATACTTATCAGATCCCGGTGGACAAAACTGAAGGTCATAAACTGCAGCCAGAAGACATCGCCGGTTTACCTGAAACACTGCGCCGGGCATTCGCAGAAGCGGTTCTGGTCGGTGATATAGGCCGTCTGAACGAACTGGTCACGGAAGCCGAAGCCCATAATGCCGGTGTCGGCTCCGCGTTACGAACCATGGTGGAGCATTTTGAACTGAACCATATCCAGGCCCTTTTCGATCAGGATACCCCTAACACTCAAGGAGAACAGGATGACTCATGAACCTCCCCCCAAGCCCGTGATACTGGTCGCCGATGATAACCCGAATAATCTACAGGTGGTTTCTTCTATGCTCACCGAATGTGGCTGGCAAGTCAGGGTAGCCGTGGACGGTGAAGCCGCACTGAAGAGCATTGCAATGCAGGCTCCGGATCTGGTTCTGCTGGATATTCATATGCCCAAGTTAAATGGTTATGATGTCTGCCGGACACTCAAAGCCGACAGCAAAACAGCCGATATTCCGGTTATCTTCGCTACCGCCGTCTCCGAAGGGTTTAACAAACTGACCTGCTTTGAGCTGGGAGGGGAAGATTACATCACCAAACCTCTGCAGTTAGAAGAACTGCGTGCCCGGATAGGGATACAGATAGAGAAAGTCTTCTGCAAAAAACAGCTCGAACAGAGCTACGCCCAGATTCTTCAGCTAAAACGGCAGGTAAATGCACTATCCGGGGACCCACTCCCTTATCCGGAAGCCGAACACCCGTCTTGATTACTCTGGCATCTGCTCCACATACTCGGATACACGTTCAAATTCATTAGCGACACCGGTACATAGTTTCCCGGCCTGTGCCGCATCCTGATTTTTGGCGGCCTGTTCAAGCTGAATACAAAGCTCCGACAGAGCCATAGCACCAATGGCTTTACTGGACGATTTCAGCTTATGCATCATTTCAGCAACCTGTCGCCAGTTCTTTTGCTCAATATGTGCCGCAACCGAGGCCATAACCTGCTGATTGTCTTCCGTAAATTTATGTAAGAAATAGTGTTGAATTTTCTTATCATCCCCTAAGTACCGACTCATCAACTGATGATCAATCACGGATGATGACTGTTCAGAGATATTTAGGGTTTCAGAGTCGCTTGGGAGTTCAGAACGCTCCCCTTTTACCGGCTCGTCCATTAAAGGCAGCCACCGGGCTAAGGTTTCTTTCAGCTTGGTCAGCTCAACCGGTTTGGCCAAATAACCATCCATCCCGGCCAGCATACAGCGCTGGGATTCACCCTGCATGGCATTGGCGGTAATGGCAATCACTGGCAGGTGTGTCTCTTCATGCAGTTCCTGATCCCGGATGCGGGAGGTCAGCTCAAAGCCGTCCATTCGGGGCATATGGCAATCGGTCAGCAACAGACCATAGCTTCGTTGTTGCATTTTATTCAGTGCAACCTCTCCGTTTTCTGCTATTTCTGCCACATAGCCCAACAGGTTCAGTTGACGTTTTATGACTTCCTGGTTAACCACATTATCTTCTGCAACCAGTATTAACCGGCCCTCAGCTTCGGCCTGAGCCAGTGAAGGCAGCGGATGGGTATTACCGACCAGTTTTTCCGGTAATGCTTCTTCCTGATGTTCACCACACCCCATCGCCCTCTTCAGGGCCTTATGAATCGCTTCCGGGCGGAACGGATTTATCTCAGCCAGAACACCCTCCTTAAATGCCCTTTTCTCTTCCCGCTCTGACTCTGATATTAAAACGACGCTTGGCGTTTGGGGGTACCGATGCTGGTAGGCGTGAACTAAGCGTTCCTTTTCCGCTGTCTTCCAGGTTCCGGCAAAAAGCAATACCCCAACTCCCTTTTTCCGCACGTCTTCTGCAGACAGTACGTTTGCTCCCCGGGCAGTCAAATCCCGCTCGAGATATTCGCTAATGCGAATATCATTGCTCAGCAACAGAATATTATAGTCATCCAGAGATAACTCCGGCTTATCATGATTGACCGGCACACAAGGTAAAGTGACGACAAACTTACTGCCTTCTCCCTCCTGACTGACACAGTGGATTTCCCCCTGCATTAAACTGACCAGCCTGCTGCAAATAGACAGCCCCAGCCCTGAGCCTCCATAGCGGCGATGGGTACTGGTATCAGCCTGTACAAAAGGGTGAAACAAATTCTCAAGCTGCTCCGGACTGATCCCAACCCCATTATCTTCTACCTCCAGAACCAATGTATCTTGATGCTCCGGGTGTAGGAACAGGCGCACCAGAATATCCCCCTGAACGTTACCGGTGGTACTGGTAAATTTGATGGCATTACTCAGCAGGTTAAGCAGCAGTTGCCTAAGGCGGGCATGATCCCCCCGCACCCGGTTAGGCACCGCCGGATCCACCAGGCAGAACAGGTTCAGATGTTTATCCAGCAGGGAGCCAGAAACCATCTCCGCCACACTATCAATGAGCCCCCGCCAAGTCACGGGAATAGATTCCAGCTTCATCTTTCCGGCTTCTATTTTGGAAAAATCCAGAATATCATTGATGATATTGAGAAGAGACATTGAAGAGACTTTAGCAATACGCGCCAGACGTTGCTGTTCGTCATCCAGAGGCGTCTGATTCAACAGGTCAATCATGCCAATCACGCCGTTCATCGGGGTACGGATTTCATGGCTCATCATCGCCAGAAAAGAAGATTTGGCCTGATTCGCCGCTTCTGCCTGTTCCTTCGCGCTGATCAACTGCTCCCGTAATTCACGCTGCTCGGTAATATCCTCTTTTACCGCCACATACCGGGTAAACGAGCCGTCTACACCCCGTACCGGAGAAATCACCACCAGCTCCCAGTAAAAGCTGCCGTCCTTTTTACGGTTACACAACTCACCACTCCAGACGTTACCCCGGCTGATGGTCTCCCAGAGTTCCTGATACATCTCATCAGAATGTACACCGCTTTTAAAGATACGCGGGTTACTGCCGATAATTTCTGACAGTTCATAGCCAGTCACTTCGGAAGCGGAATGATTGGCGTATTCTATGGTTCCGTTCAGGTCGGTAATAATGATGGAGGTTCGGCTCTGCTCTACCGCCGCCTGCAGATTACGCAGTTCCCGGGCCTGCCGGGCCAGTTTAAGATGAACGCCTATCCGTGCTTTCAGCTCTTCCAGTTGAAAGGGTTTGGTAATGTAATCCACCGCCCCCAGCTCAAACCCTTTAACCTTACTGAACTCCTCATTCGCCGCAGAAATGAAGATAACCGGAATATCTTTAAAACGTTCATCTTCTTTTAATCTGGCGCAGGTCTGATAACCGTCGACGCCCGGCATATGGACATCCAGCAGAACAAGATCCGGTACTTTCATCGCCACGCTCTGTAACAGCATGCCCCCGTCTCTGACCAGACGAGCTTCACAGCCAAGCTCTCCCAACATGGATTCCAGTACGAGTAAATTGGCAGGGTCATCATCAGCTGCAACAATCGATGATCCACTCAGATCATGCTCCATCCACATTATTCACTCCCCATCCTTATTCATTCGGCCAGTCAGGCATACTAAAAAATGTACAGCTTTTGCTAAGTATAGTCTTTCCTGCTGACTATAATTAACGCAGACAGGCTTTATTCGCTGGTACGCAGCAACAGGGAGAACGTCATGAATTCACCGGAAAACACCGCTTCAGAAAACACTTCCGGCTCAGAGAGCAGAAACGAGCAGCTTTCCCGCCTGTCGCACGATTTACGTACGCCATTGAATACCGTGATCGGCTTTTCTCAGATGTTGATGTTAAAGGAATCGGACACAACAAAGCGACAGCAGTTAGAAGCCATTCATCAGGCGGGTGAAAAACTACTGTCCCTGATAGAACAGCGGGTCAGCCCGCATAAAAAAACCAACGTAGAACCAGAACCACCCAAGCCTCAGACCATTACCCCTGAAGACTTGACGGTACTGCCCGTTTCCCTGCGTACACAAATGCACAATGCCGTTCTCATCGGTGATTTTTCTCAGCTCAGAAAGCTGATTGAGCAGATAGATAAAGAACATGACGCGCTAGCACTTACTCTGCAAGCGCTTGCGGAGCAGTATGATCAACTGCGGTTACAGGCACTGTTTGAAAAAGACGGGGAAGAAGAAAAATGAGTTGTTATGTAACCACCTGCTACACTTGATCATGTACAAAACAAAATCCGAATAAAAAGGGAAAGGATTCATAGCGCCGGAGATATCACATGCCTGAAAACGTGGACCTGACAACACTACGCGTCATTGTGCTCGATGATGATGAGTTTATCCTACAGCAGACCCGGATTATTCTGGAACAGCTTGGAATTACCAACATAGCCGGCTACCCCGACGGAGCTCAGGCCTTTCAGCAACTTGAAGCCGGAGAACGCTATGACCTGGCGATTATCGACCTCAATATGCCGGTGATGGACGGCATTGAAGTACTCCGTAATCTGGCTAAGAATGAGTTCGCCGGCGCAATCATCCTGCTGAGCGGTGAGGATATGCGTATTCTGAAAACCGCACAGAATCTGGCGAATGCCCATCACCTCAATGTGCTGGGTGCTCTGCACAAACCGATCAGTCTGGAAGCATTACAGGCCAAACTAAAGCTGTATCAGCCTGAACAAGTTTCTCCCCTCAGTAATTGTGGCCTGACAGAAAGCTATGATGAACTCAGTATCGCCTTTAAAGAGCAGGAAATTGTTCCCTACTTTCAACCTCAGGTAAACGTCTCTGATAAAGCGGTCACGTCGGTTGAAGTCCTAGCCCGCTGGGTACATCCGGAACACGGCCTTATTCCTCCTACCGTATTTATTCCCCTGGCCGAAGAGCATGGCGTCATTGACCTGTTAACCGAACAGATATTAAAGCAGTCACTCTCGCTATACCATGAATGGATGAATGCCGGATATGAGTTCACCATCGGGATAAACCTTTCCGCAGACAGCCTGGAAATAGTCGACCTTCCGGAAAAATTTTCAGCCATGGCAGAAGAGTATGGTGTGCCATGCAGCGCTATCATACTGGAGATTACGGAAGGCAAACTGATTCAGAGCCAGGCTAAGGCGTTAGATGTGATTACCCGCTTGCGCTTGAAGGGGTTTGGCCTGTCTATTGATGATTTTGGCACCCACTATTCCAACATGGCCCAGCTAAACAATATTCCTTTCACTGAACTGAAGGTAGACCGGGAGTTTGTCCACAACGCCGCCGATGATTCGGCAACCTGTGCCATTCTGGAGTCCAGCGTAGATCTGGCAAAAAAACTGAACATGGTCACGGTCGCAGAAGGGGTCGAAAACCAGGCCGACTGGGATCGGGTCGCCTCCACCGGCTGCGACCGGGTACAGGGCTACTTTATCGCTAAACCCGCTCCGGCCGATGAATTTTCCGCCTGGCTGAAAGAATATTCTGGCGGGGGGTAAAGGGTTCTATACCATCACACCCTCTGCCCGGCGACGTAGCCGCTGCTCCAGCACCACTGGAAGTTGTAACCTCCCAGCCAGCCGGTGACGTCCAGCACTTCGCCGATAAAATAAAGGCCGGGGATGGTTTTTACTTCCATTGTCTTTGAGGAAATGTAGTCGGTATCCACCCCCCCGAGGGTCACTTCGGCTGTCCGGTAACCTTCGGTGCCGTTCGGTATGATCTGCCAGTGTTGCAGTTGGTGGTCAATCGCCTGAATGTCTTTCGGGTTCAGCTGCTTCAGCGGCTTGTCTGTCAGCTCTTTACGCTCTATCAACACTTCTACCAGCCGCTTAGGCAGCACTCTGGACAAGGTGTTTTTCAGGCTCTGATTCGGATGCTTTTCTCTGGAGTGGGTAAGCAGCTCTTCAATGTCGGTTTCCGGCACCAGATTAATGCTTACCTTCTGCCCCGCCTTCCAGTACGACGAAATCTGTAATACCGAAGGACCGGAAATGCCACGGTGGGTAAACAATAAGGCTTCTTTAAATACTGTTCCGTCTTCTGCAGTAATCTCCGCCGGAATCGCAATCCCGGACAGTTCTGCCAGATGATCTTTGTCTTCTTTATGCAGAGTGAACGGTACCAGCCCCGCGGTGGTCGGCACTACAGATAAACCAAACTGCTCAGCCACTTTATAGCCAAATGGAGTCGCGCCCAATTTAGGCATAGACAAACCACCAGTTGCGATAACCAGTGAGTCACACTCAATCTGCTGGGTATTGGCTGAGAGACGAAAACCGGCTTCAGTCTGTCCGATGGAGTGGACCTCAACCTGATAGCGGAATTCGACCTGCTGTGGATCGCATTCCTGCTGCAGCATCTGCACAATCTCTTTGGCGGAATCCAGACAGAACAACTGGCCATGGTCCCGTTCTTCATACTCAATACCGTATTCAGACACCAGGCCGATAAAATCCCAGTTGCTGTACTGCGATAAAGCCGATTTGACGAAGTGAGGGTTCTGACACAGGTAATTACCGGCAGAAATATCATAGTTGGTGAAGTTACACTTACCGCCACCGGAAATCAGGATCTTACGCCCGGGTCTTTTGGCATGGTCCAGCACCAGAACTTTCCGGCCCCGTTTGCCCGCCTGCGCCGCACACATCAGCCCCGCCGCTCCGGCACCAATCACTACTACATCAACCTTTGTCGTCACAGTTAAATCCACTCTCACTCCGGCATAGCCGGGATTACTATCAGGTATGAGATTAAGGGGTGTTTGTCGAGCAGATGTACGCAGCAGGGATGCTGCGTCCAAGCCTACAGGGATGTATTTACGGCGTTCTGAGCGACAATTAGCCCTTAATATATCAAGGCCTGGAAAATAAAAAGGATGTGCTAACCACGCACATCCCCGCTAATTGAACAGCATTTTAACCATTCATTCTACCATTGCCAATACAGGCATACCCTACTCACAAATCATTAGCACTTATCCCTAAATTACTCGCTTTAAATCAAAATAGCAGCGAGCAATGTGACGCCCAGAAGATTCATAAACAGAATAAACAGACCTCTGACTTTATCGCATTTTTTGATAAACAGAGGATCATGATGATGCATGTACTCACGGCTTCTGATGTAGTGATAAAGGCGAAACTGCTTCACAACATTGCCATGCGTGGTGAAAAAGTCCCTGCCATCGACTTGCTGATATAACAAAGGGTGAGCTTCACGCATAATATAAAGCAACGAACGCAATGCTGTCAGCGCACGCGCCAAGTTAACACTTACCACTACCATCAAAGTGAATAAAACAAGATCGCTACTGATCATCCTCTCCTCCTTACATCTTCAGGAATGCGTGCAGAAAAAGATGAACAGTACGCCTGTTAGGCATGATCTTCGTCTTATCTGCTTACGCGCCGCCAGCATCCATTACTGAAGATGAACCTTCTTTTGCCATTGCTGCCAGATCTTTATCCAGTAAGAACAGAGATTTACCATCCTCACCCACAAGCTCCAGCTTATCTAAAATCCCTTTAAACAACTTCTCTTCTTCATGCTGCTCTGCAACATACCACTGTAAGAAGTTGAAGGTTGAGTAATCCTGCGCGGTGAAAGCAACATGAGCCAGTTTGTTGATCTTTTCCGTGATCATTACTTCGTGGTCATAAGTTTCCTTAAACACTTCACCCAAGCTTTCAAAGTCATGCCTTGGGGCAGCGATTGAACCAAGAATCGGTAACGATCCAGTTTCACTCACATACGTAAACAGGCGCTGCATATGTTCCATTTCTTCTGTGGCATGAGCCCGCAGAAAAGCAGCTGCACCTTCGAAACCTTTATCTTCACACCATGCACTCATTTGTAAGTATAGATTGGATGAATAAAATTCGAGGTTAATTTGATCATTTAGTTGATCAATCATTGCTTGAGATAACATTTTTTCTCCTTGTAAAAGCTTACCAACTTCTGTTTAGCATAAGGTTTTATAAGACTTTTATCAGTAAAATATAGCACCTTTCTATTATGTGAGACGTAGAAAAAGACCGCTCCAGTTATGAGATCATGTATTCAAAAAACTTTCCGATTACCTGCTAATCTTAGTAAAGATACCTCGAAAAGGAGCTAATTCTATGTGTTACAAACATATTCTGGTTGCTGTCGATCTGACTGAAGAAAGTAAAGTGCTTATTCAAAAAGCAGTGGCGCTGGCCAAACCGATTCATGCTGATCTTTCTTTTATCCATATCGATGTGAACTACGCAGAGGTATATACCGGGCTGATCGATATTAACTTGGCCGATACCCAAAACCGGGCAATAGAAGCTTCAAAACAACAGCTACGGGAACTGGCTGACTTTGCCGATTATCCGGTCAAGCATACTATGGTCGGTGCCGGAGATCTGGGATACGAACTGAAAGATGCCATTAAGCAAAAAGAGGTGGATCTCGTCATTTGTGGCCATCATCAGGATTTCTGGAGTAAGCTGCTCTCTTCCACTAAACAACTGCTGAACAGCGTACCGATTGATTTGCTGGTCGTGCCATTAGATAAAGACTAATTGTACATAAACAGGTAGAATGCGGACGTTTTTTATTCATTCGTCAATTAACTTTTTTTAATTTGGTTACCAATCATGTTCTACCTTTCTGCCGTCACCCTGTTATGGGCGTTTTCTTTTAGCCTGATCGGCGTCTACCTTGCCGGTCAGGTTGACTCATGGTTCTCCGTTCTGATGCGCGTTGCGCTTGCTGGCGTAGTCTTTGTCCCTTTCCTGAAATTCCATCAGGTTCCCAAATCACTGATCATCAAACTAATGACGGTTGGAGGCATTCAGCTTGGTCTGATGTACTGTTTCTATTATCAGTCATTCTTATTGCTCTCCGTACCAGAAGTGCTGCTATTTACCGTCTTTACTCCTATTTACGTCACTCTGGTCTACGATCTGCTGAAAGGCCGTTTTTCACCCTGGTATCTGCTCACCGCGGCCATTGCCGTCGCCGGAGCGGTAGTCATCAAATTTTCCGGTATTAATGACAACTTCCTGACCGGATTTCTGGTGGTACAGGGTGCCAACCTCTGCTTTGCCATTGGTCAGGTAGGCTACAAGTACATTATGGAGAAAGAGGACATTTCCCTGCCTCAGCACACCGTATTCGGTTACTTCTACCTCGGTGCATTATGTGTTGCTGTCATTGCTTTTGCTCTGCTGGGTAACCCGGATAAGCTGCCGACAACGGCCCTGCAGTGGGGAATTCTGGTATATCTGGGTCTGATTGCTTCCGGGGTGGGCTACTTCCTGTGGAATAAAGGGGCATGTGTAGTGAATACCGGTGCTTTAGCGGTCATGAATAATGCACTGGTGCCTGCCGGTTTGATCGTCAATATCTTGATTTGGAACCGCGATGTCGATTTGGTGCGTCTTCTGATCGGCGGTAGCATTATCCTTCTGTCACTGATCGTGAACGAAACCCTGGTTAAACAGAAAGTTCGCAGCCAGTATCAGACACGATAAACACACTCTCAGGTAGTGCCTGTCACGGCGCTACCTGACTATCCTCAGCCATTAATGCAAGGCAGCAGGTACGTCAGAATCAGAAAGAAGCTCGGCCGTACCAGTCAAATGCTGCATTTTCACCAGCTTCTGCTCTATCTTAGCCTGACGGCTGGTGGCTTTTCTTAACTGCTTCTCCAGCTTCTTCTGTTTTTTCCCGGCTTTTTTCAGTTTCTTCAGAGACTTTTTCGTTTGATTTGGCTTAGCCATGACGACGTCAGCAGTGGCACCGACATTAGCGGCCTCAGAAATAAAAGGAATGGCTTCCGGCTTGCACAGCACTGATGACTCAGCAGACGTTCTGGCACAGGAACGACACAGGTATCGGGGTTCTTTGACCAGAGAATGTATGGTGCCCAGATTGGCCGCAATATCGTGGCGGTTAAATTTACATAATCGTTTAGCCATGTACAGCTCCAGCTACGTCACAATGAGCTTATGAGATAAATAGAAGTCAATGCAATTAAGAATCATTACTAATTGGATAATACGATAGCTGAACAATTTTTCAAGCAGAAAAACACCACCTGATGAGGGAGAACAGCTAACCCATTGATGCTTTTACATATACATCGAACCGGTTTTTTTTCGTTTCAATCGCCATGGTCGGTTTGCGCCCGGCCAGCCAGTCTGCATAGTCAGGCCGCTTCACAACCACCCTTTTTACGGCCAGCGCAAAGGCCGGCTCCAGCAACGCATCGGCATCCTCATCCGCGCCAACCAGAGACTGAAACACCCGCATTTCTTTCTTCACCAGGGCACTTTTCTTCTTGTTTTCCGGGTGCGGGTACATAGGGTCGAGGTAGACCACATCCGGCCGAACAAATGATGCCTGCTGAGTCAGTTGTTCAAGAGCATCATGGCTTGAGGCGTGCAACAGAGACATTCGCTCAGACACCCATCCACCTATGTCGGGATCCAGCTTCGCGCGCTTCAGACCGTCATCCAGCAAGGCGGCCACCACAGGGTTGCGCTCTATCATTTGTACGTTACAGCCAAGAGAGGCCAGTACGAAGGCATCCCGACCTAAGCCAGCAGTCGCATCCAGCACCGTTGGTGTCGCGCCTTTGTTCAGACCAGCCGCTTTCGCAATCGCCTGTCCTTTTCCACCCCCGAATTTACGCCGGTGCCCGACGGCTCCCCCAACCAAATCCACATAAATGGCCCCCAGTTTGGGCTCATCCAGTTTACGCAGTTCCAGACGTTCTGTTGTCAGTACCAGAGCAAACGGGCTCTGGTCATCATGGCTTAAATGCCACAATGCCGCTATGTCGTCTAAGCGGGGCTGTAAATAACTCTCTTCGCACAGTAACTGTAGCTGCACACTGAACTCCATAAATGAATAATCGTCGACATAAATAATGCCAAAAAGCAGGGTGGGTATTCTAACGGAATGGAGCCGGGTATCCTATCATTCCAGATGATATTGCGTGCCTAAGATCTCATCCACCAGCTCTGCCAGAGGCTTAGGCCGGTTAATCACATACCCCTGAGCATAATCGATCCCAAGCTCGGTCAACCGGCTGATAATGCGCGTATTTTCCACAAACTCTGCAACCGTACGTTTACCCATCTGTTTGACCAGGTCATTAATGGAGCGCACCATGACATAGTCGGTCTGATTGGTATCCATATCCCGGACAAACATGCCATCAATCTTCACAACATCGATAGGCAGTTTTTTCAGGTAGCCGAACGAAGACAACCCGGACCCAAAATCATCCAGAGCGATCAGGCAACCTTTCTTTTTAATCCGGGTAAACAGTTCAACCGCCTGATTGATATTCCCCATCGCCGCCGTTTCTGTCACTTCAATACACAGTTTCTCACTGGGAACCGAACTTTCATCAATGGCATTGAGCAGAAAACGGACGAAATCCCGGTTCCCTATCGTCTGACCGGACAGGTTAATCGAACAGAAAGATAACTGTTCGACAGCCTGTGGGTGTGCTTCGAGCCAGGCCAGCGTTTTTGTCACCACGGCCCGGTCAATCAGGTGAGCGATATTGTATTTCTCAGAGGCCGGCATAAAGATCCCCGGTGAAATATACTCGCCTTCCGGGTTACGGATCCGCACCAGAATTTCAAAATGGAGTTTTGGCTGACCATCTTCATCATTTAAATCAAGGATCTGCTGGGCAAACAGCTCCAGCCGGTCATTCGCCAGAGCCTCATGGACCAGGCTGACACTTTCCATTTCCTGCTGCCGCTGACGCAGGTCGGCATCATCAACGTGATACACATGATAGCGATTACGTCCTTCATCTTTCGCCGCATGGCAGGCGGTGTCGGCTTGAGCATGCACCATCTGAGGAGAATCTGCCGTATGATCAATCAGGCGGATACCGATTGAACAGGTAATATTCAGTGTAATATTTCCCCAGGTAAACGCACTGGTACTCAACACCTGAATGATCGCTGTGGCAATCTTCTGAGCCCCTATCTCATTACAGTCTCTCAGCAGTACCGCAAACTCATCCCCGCCCATACGGGCCAGGGTCGCACTGTAAGGTAACTCTTGCTCTACCAGGGCTGCTGCGAATTTTATCGCGGCATCCCCCGCTTCATGACCGGCAGTATCATTCAGGACTTTCAACTGGTCGAGGTCCAGATACAGCATCGCGTGGGTTCGCATATGCCCTTCAACTTCCCGCAGAGATTTCTCCAGCTCTAGCTCAAAATGGTTACGGTTAAAGGCTTCCGTCAACTGATCGTAACGGGCCTGATACTCCAGTTGTTCGGTCAGTGAACGTATCTCAGTAATATCTTCTCCCACCACCAGTAACTGGCCATCTTCACCAATAGGCCGTACATTCTCCCGAATCCAGAGAGACTGCCCGTCTTTATGCCGGTAACGAATTTCTCTTCGCCACACACTCTTTGCATTTTGCTGAGGCTGAATCAGCAGTTGTCTGGCCGGAAGCGACGTCTCATCGACATAAAAATCCCGCAGCCGATGCCCGAGTAACGCCATGTTATTATACCCCAGCAGCTCTTCTGCGAACTGGTTAACCGCCTGAATCCGGTTGTTATCATCCAGCGTCAGCATCATCACCGGTTGCTGATCATAATACGTTCGCAGCGTCGCTTCTCTCTCTACCAGCTTTTGCTGCGTTAATACTCTGGTCGTAATATCGCTGGCTTCAAACATATACTGAGACAGTTTACCGGCTTCCGAAGGCAGCGGACTCAATACCACATCCAGCAGCATACAGCCATGAGTTGAAGACAGAATTTCCAGTTCGAAGCGCTCGACTAACTGCATGTCTGTCGATTCAAAATAATGGCGCAAACGCCGAGCCGCTTCTTTTTCCAGTGCATGGTGTCGCCAGAAAGGCAGCTCCGGCTCAAATTCCTTTCCGGATATCAATTCCTGAAGGCGGGGGTTACTCAGTTTAACCCGTCCGAACGAGTCCAGAATCCCGACAAACTGGTGGCTCCTATCAAGCATGGATTCCAACAAAATCTGGTTGTGCTTGGCCTTATTTTCACTCGCATACAACCGCCTCAAATAATACCCTAACACCAGAATAATGACCGCCATCATCAGTATTAAACTCAATGCCAGGCGCAGAGTGCTCCCGTACCTTTCTGTCAGTGACTGTGGTTTATTCAACAGGGTGACCGACTCTTCCAGTGGGACAGTCAGATTCCACTGGCTGATAGCCGTATAATCAAGCACGGTTTTCGGGGTGCCATTTCGAACCGGTGGTAACGGTGCAGAAGGATTTCCGAGGATTTCCCGCAACATATGTGCAGCGGTTTCGCCCTGCCCACGCGCGCTCTGTATTACTCCCCCTACGGCACCATAGCCCATCCCTGAATCATGCGTCAGATATACCGGAGAGGCGGCAGACTCAGCGACACGCTTCCAAATATTGAGACGGGCTGGCTTCCCTTCCCTGTCACGATAATAGCCCCAGAACAAAATCGCCGTGTTTATTCCGTCCGACTCCGATACGCGCTCCAGCAGTTCGTCATAGGATTCAGGAACCATATGTTCAATCTGAACGCTCAGATTCGTGTGGTTTTGGATAAACCGATCTATCTGATCACGCACCGCATACCCCGTCACGGAATAATCGCTGATAATAGTGACACGCTTTGCCTGCGGCTGAACACGCTGAATTAAAGCCAGGTTCTCTTCAAGATCGATATTGGAACTGACTCCGGTTGCCCTTAACGCCTTGTGCATATCTGGCTGATAGCCATTGATGCCACTAAAAATGACCGGTGTATCGCCAAGTAAATCACCCAGACGGTTCATCAAGTTCAGTGCATTATTATCGCTGACCACAACAGCCTCAAACTGCTCTTCTTCCAACTTGGCGTGGTAAAGCCGATAGAGTTGCCGGAGATATTCCGGAGTTTGATCCCGTTTGGTATCCAGATAGAGAGCACGATAGGTAATGCCTTGTCCATTCAGGTCGTGAGACAGACCAGCCTGAAACTCATCTGTCCAGGAAAACCCCTGATGGTAAGAGTGCACAACCAACACATCTTTACTGCTTTTAGCTGGTGCGGCCACGCTCCATAAAAGAAGAAAAATAACAATCAGTTGTCGCAAAACAGAAGTCTCATGGGAATATGGGGATTTAATAGTATCATTCATGCTGATTAAATATACTATTTATATATTACTGTTTAAAATCGGATGTTTTTTATGCATACCTCTGCTCGTCTGGATGATCTCGACCGCGCCATTTTAAAGACCCTGATGGAAGATGCCCGTCGCCCATACGCTGAAATGGCCAAGCAGTTCGACGTCAGCCCGGCGACCATTCACGTCCGGATAGAAAAAATGAAAGCCGCTGAGATTATCGAAGGCACGGAAGTGATCGTGAATCCGAAAAAACTCGGCTACGATGTCTGTTGTTTTATTGGTATCAACCTGAATGCCGCCCGGGATTACCACTCCGCACTGGAGAAACTGAATGCCTTAGATGAAGTCGTCGAGGCGTACTACACAACCGGTGCCTATAATATCTTCGTCAAACTGATGTGCAAAAACATTGAAGAACTGCAGTATGTGCTGATAGACAAGCTACAGGCGATTGATGAGGTGCAATCTACCGAGACTCTGATATCGCTACAGAACCCGATAAACCGGAATGTGGAACCATAAAAATACCTAAGAAGCTAGACCACTTCGTTCCTAGAAACTAGAGACTATAAAAGAAGCTCGCAATGTAGGCTTTTATAGTCTCTAAAAGCGCAGCGATCTAGTTTCTGAAAGGTCTACCGCGCATCAATAATCTTACTGAATCTCAATCCCCGAATGTCTCAGCAGCGCATCGATTTCCGGTTCACGACCGCGGAAACGTTTAAACAGCTCCATCGGCTCTTCACTGCCCCCCATTTCCAGAATATGGGTCAGGAAGCTCTGGCCGGTTTCCGCATTAAAGATACCTTCTTCCTCAAAGCGGGAGAACGCATCTGATGACAGCACTTCCGCCCACAGGTAACTGTAGTAACCCGCGCTGTAGCCACCGGCAAAGATATGACTGAACGAATGCGAGAAACGGTTCCATTCCACACTTGGCAAGACCGCCACTTTTTTCTTCACTTCTGCCAGCGTTTCCAGAATGCGGGCACCCACATCCGGATCATATTCCGTATGCAGAGTGAAATCGAACAGGCCGAATTCCAGCTGACGCAAAATAAACATCGCTGACTGGAAGTTCTTCGCCGCCAGCATTTTATCCAGCATTTCAGATGGCAAAGGCTCGCCTGTTTCATAGTGACCAGAGATAAACTGCAATGCATCCTCTTCCCAGCACCAGTTTTCCAGGAACTGGCTCGGCAGCTCTACCGCATCCCACGGTACACCATTAATGCCGGAAACAGCAGAGACATCCACCTGAGTCAGCATATGGTGAATACCATGGCCAAACTCGTGGAACAGCGTCGTGACTTCATCATGAGTAAACAGCGCAGGCTTATCGCCGACCGGTTTGTTGAAGTTACAGGTCAGATACGCCACCGGCGTTTGCAAATCACCGGACTGAGTGACGCGACGCACGCGACATTCGTCCATCCAGGCACCGCCGCGCTTATGCTCTCGGGCATACAGGTCAAGGTAGAAACTACCACGCAGCTCATCGTCTGCATCAAAGATATCGAAAAATCGTACCGACTCGTGCCAGACATCCACACCTTCTTTGCGCTCTTCCACCCGCATGTTAAATACACGCTTCAGCACTTCAAACAAACCGTTGATCACTTTTTCTTCCGGGAAATACGGGCGCAGCTCTTCAGCGGAAATCTTGAACAGATGCTGCTTCTGTTTTTCGCTGTAATAAGAGATATCCCACAGATTCAGTTCGGTTACACCATACTCTTCCTGTACAAACTCACGCAGTTCCTGAACTTCACGTTCACCCTGAGGCTTGGCTTTCGCAGCCAGATCATTCAGGAAGCTCAGTACCTGGGTGGGCTCTTCCGCCATCTTGGTGGCCAGCGATTTCTCACTGTAGGTATTGAAACCCAGCATACGAGACAGCTCGTGACGCAGCTTCAGCTGCTCGACCATGATCTCGCTGTTATCCCATTTACCGGCATTCGGACCACGATCCGAAGCTCGGGTTACATACGCCTCGTACATTTCACGGCGTAGCTCCTGATTATCACAGTAGGTCAGCACCGGAAGGTAAGAAGGAATATCCAGCGTCAGTAACCAGCCATCCAGCTCTTTGGCTTCGGCCGCTGCTTTCGCAGCTGCAATGGCACTGTCCGGCATACCGGCCAAATCGGCTTCATCGGTAATCTGCTTGGTCCAGCCCATTGTCGCATCCAGCACATTGTTGGAAAACTGGGAGCTAAGCTCCGACATGCGTTTGCTGATCTCACCATAACGATGCTGCTCATCCGCTGGCAGGCCGATACCCGACAATTCAAAATCACGCAGCGCATCGGTAATGCTCTTTTTCTGGGCTTGCGTCAGCGTGGCAAACTCATCACTCGCTTTGATCGCTTTATAGGCTTCATACAGCCCCTTATGCTGACCAACCCAGGTGCCATATTCCGACAACAGGGGCAGGCAGCTTTCATAGGCTTCCCGCAACTCCTGAGAGTTCATCACGGAGTTCATATGGCTGACCGGAGACCAGATCTGACCCAGCCGGTCATCCACTTCTGCCAGCGGCGCGCAGATACTTTCCCAGCTTGGAGCATCATTGCCATGCAGCACTTTTTCAACTTCGACCCGGCAGTCCGCGATAGCCTGCTCTACGGCCGGTTTTACATGTTCCGGCCTGATACGAGAAAAAGGAGGCAAATCGGTAAATGTCAGAAGTGGGTTGGTCATAGCATGATTCCTTTATTGATTCGTTATAGTCAGGGCGTGCTGATATGCCGAGTTCGTTATTGCAATACTCTCTATCCCCATATACGACTATAAATGTAGGCTGAATATCAGAATTTCAATAGTCCGTTCGTCTGACTTATACCTGTCTATGGGTATATAATAACCTTAACTCAAATTCATCTTTCACACACCCCGAGAGAATCGCCTTGTTAAGTTACCGACACAGCTTTCACGCTGGTAACCACGCAGACGTGGTTAAGCATATCGTCCAGAGCCTGATCCTGGATGCCCTGAAACAAAAAGACAAACCATTTGTGTATCACGATACCCATTCAGGCGTAGGCCGCTACGACCTGACCCATGAATGGTCGGAAAAGACCAGCGAATACAAGCTGGGAATCGGCAAACTATGGGAAAAAACGGCCGCAACAGAGGCTGCGCTGCCTGAAGAGCTGAACAGCTATCTGGATGCTGTCCGTTGCCTGAATCAGGATAACACGCTGCGTTATTATCCCGGCTCACCACGTGTGGCCCGGGCACAACTCCGTCAGCAGGATCGCATGGTGCTGACCGAACTGCACCCAAGTGATTACCCTTTGTTGGAACAGGAATTCCACCGTGACCGTCAGGTAAGAATTTACAAAGAAGACGGCTTCCAGCGGCTGAAAGCCAGCCTGCCACCGAAAGAGCGCCGGGGGCTGGTCCTGATTGATCCGCCTTATGAGCTGGCCCGCGAGCACCGCGATGTCGTCACCGCCATTGCCCACAGCCACAAACGCTGGGCAACCGGGATTTATGCTATCTGGTATCCAGTGGTTAACCGCTGCGATATTGACGATATGATTGATGGACTAGCGTCACTCGGCATTCGTAAAATCCTGCAAATCGAGTTGGGTGTCACTCCGGATACCAACGAACGAGGGATGACAGCGTCTGGCATGATTGTGATAAATCCACCGTGGAAACTGGAAAGTCAGATGAAAACAGTGCTGCCTTTTCTTAAGGAAACCATTGCACCGGCCACCGGACACTATAAAGTAGAGTGGATAGTGCCTGAATAAAGACACATAAGAATAATGGAGAAAGTAATGACAACACATTTTGATTATATCTGTATCGGGGGCGGCAGTGGCGGTATTGCTTCTGCCAACCGTGCTGCAATGCGTGGTGCTCAAGTTGCACTGATCGAAGCCAACGAACTGGGCGGCACCTGCGTTAACGTCGGTTGTGTACCGAAAAAAGTCATGTGGCACGGTGCTCAAATTGCCGAAGCCATTAAATTATACTCTGGAGATTACGGCTTCGACGTCGACCTGAAATCGTTCAACTGGCGGAAACTTGTGGAAAGCCGCGAAGCCTATATTAAACGTATCCACGAATCATACAACCGGGTATTAGGCAACAATAAGATCCGTGTTATCAAAGGGTTTGCTAAGTTTGTCGACAACAAAACAGTGGAAGTAAACGGCGAGCAATACACCGCCGATCATATCCTGATTGCCACTGGTGGTCGTCCAACCATCCCGAACATTCCGGGCGCGGAATACGGTATCGACTCCAACGGCTTCTTCGAGCTCAACGAACAGCCGGGCCGGGTCGCTGTCGTGGGAGCCGGTTATATCGCCGTAGAGATCGCAGGCGTGCTGAATGCCCTTGGCTGCGAAACACACCTGTTCGTGCGTAAAGGCTCCAAACTGCGTACGTTCGATCCGATGATCATCCAGACGTTGCATGAAGTGATGGATGCAGAAGGGCCAAAAGTACACACCCACTCCGTACCGCAGAAAGTGGAAAAAGAGGCGGACGGCTCTCTGACGCTGTACCATGAAAACGGCACCGCTCACAATGTCGATACCATTATCTGGGCCATCGGCCGTAACCCGGCAACCGATGCCCTGAACCTGAAAGCAGCAGGTGTGGAAACCGATGAACGCGGCTACGTGAAAGTGGACGAATACCAGCAAACGACCGCAGAAGGTGTGTACTGTGTAGGTGATATTATGCAGGGTGGTATTGAGCTGACTCCGGTAGCCGTTAAAGCCGGACGCCTGCTGTCCGAGCGTCTGTTTAACAACATGACCGATGCGAAAATGGATTACGATCTGGTGCCGACCGTAGTCTTCAGCCACCCGCCAATCGGCACTATCGGTCTGACCGAACCGGCCGCGAAAGAGAAATACGGCGAAGAAAACATCAAAGTGTACACTTCAGGTTTCACCGCCATGTATACCGCGGTTACCAAGCACCGCCAGCCATGCAAAATGAAACTGGTCTGTCTGGGTGAAGACGAAAAAGTCATCGGCCTGCACGGCATCGGCTTCGCGGTAGACGAAATGATCCAAGGCTTTGCCGTTGCCATGAAAATGGGCGCTACCAAAGCCGACTTCGACTCGGTCGTCGCGATCCACCCGACAGGCTCGGAAGAGTGGGTTACCATGTAGGTTGCTATAGCATAGAGCAACAATACCACAACTCTCCTTCCCTCATTAGGACATCAGCTTGAATGAGGGAAGTCTCTCTTATCTCCATCAGATAATTTTCTTCACAAACTCATCGAAAATTTTACGGTTTTTCCACAAAAACACGTGTCTTTTCCTAAGCCTGCCCCGCAGTTAAAGTCAAGGAAACTATAACTCTCTGTTAAACAAAAAGAGTTCTCGCAATGAAAATCTGTAATAAGGTCAAAATATTACGCTCTTTGGCTATGACTAAATCTCCAGACAAAAAATAACCATATAAGCATCAGTGCAAAATAAGACCTTATATAAATACGTTATTTCAAAACATGAAGGAGTTTTGTCATGGCTGATAATACGGCACCAATGCCTATCGATAAGGATACGGTAGAAACGAAATACTATCGTTGGTGGCTGGAAATTTGTAAACTCGTTAATCCCAACAAGCGACAGAGCTTACGCTGTGCTATCAGCATCATCGAAGCCTATCGCTGCGATATGATGTATCTGCACTTATGGACTACGTATAGGCATGCCTCCAAACAAGAAAATTTCGATCGCCAGCAGTGGACAGAGAAATATATAAATGCTCTAGACCGTTATATGGAACGGGATAAAAAGCGTATCCACAGGATCGCTGCACACTGCCCTAATATGCTGATCTGCATCGCAGGGGTTATTAATGGTGTCCGCCGTTCCACAAATATCAATGGAACGGTGAGAACCATTCTGCTGCTGGATATCATTGACGGGACAAATATTGATCTGATATCTGAACTGGAAATGAGCCATATTCGTTGTGTACAAAAATCACACTCGGTCTATCTGCCACTAAAAGAACCGGAAATCTATTCCATTGTATCCATTGTGGATAACCTGCTAAAACTACAACCATCCCTGCATAAAACAATCGAAGAAAAGTATCTGAAGACAAGCTACTTAGTTGCCCGTACCCTAGGGGTTAAGATTGATATTGAACAACGTCAACTCCCCCATCATTTACCTGCCTGAAAAGTCTATTCACATAATTAACATTTATGATCTTGACCCCAAAAATAAAAAAACATACATTAGTTATGGTTAATAAACTCACGTAAATACATACAACTTATAAATGGTTATAATGGCTTCTTCTTCGTCCGCCAGTGATAGTTTTACTCAAATTTACTATGAATTACTCGATCTATCGGCCGATAAACAACAAGCCCTTTTGACAAAAATTAAATCAGATAACCCAGACCTTTATTTTTCCCTCTCCGACCACTTGAAAAGTGATGATAGTTTTAATTTTTCCAACCTAATCGGTTTTCATGCTGAACAACTAATGAAATATTCTGATGTCACTGATTTATCAGGAAAAATAATAGACAAGTATCAAATAACAACCGAGCTTGGCCGAGGAGGAGTGGGCGTAGTCTATGAAGCTGAACGGGCTGATAAAACGTTTCAGCAAAAACTGGCTATAAAGTTTATAAGACCCTCTCTGACTGAAATAGTAGGTACGGATTTCCTCTATTTAGAAGCCCAGCTTCTGGCAAAACTTAACCATCCGTTTATAGCAAAAGTATTTGATGGTGGCAGACATCATGAGCTGATTTTCATTACTATGGAGAAAATCGAAGGGCACACATTAGCAGATCAAGAAAAAACTTCTAACTTAACCTTAAAAGAAAAAATTGAGCTATTTATTAAAATATGTGAGGCCATTGAACATGCCCATAGAAATGGGGTTCTTCATGCTGACATCAAGCCAGAAAACATCATTATTGACGAAAAAGGTAACCCCAAGGTTCTGGATTTCAATATTACCCAGCGCATAAAATCAATACCGATGAACCTCGACACTGGGTTACTGGCATTCAGCAAAGAATTCGCCAGCCCGGAACAAGTTGCCGGACAATATTTGGATAACAGTAGTGATGTGTATTCATTAGGGAAATTACTTAATTATCTGCTGCCGGACTTCCGTGCAGATAAAGATATATTTCGAGTAATCAATAAGGCCTGCTCTATCAACCCAGAGCATAGGTACTCATCCGTGCAAATGATGATAGATGATGTGCACAATATTCTTACGTTCCGTCCAATCAGTATGCGTAAGAATGAATCATTTTATGTGCTTAAACGCTTCGCTCAGCGAAAGCCTTTCCATACTATCGCTATCTTCTCACTGGTTCTGGCCATTTCTCTTTTTTCCGGATTACTGGTTCAAAAGAATCATCAACTCAGTAAAGAAAAAGCTATCGCTGAAAATATGATGTTCGAGATGACCCAACTGCTCTATCACAGCAAAGGTGATGTTGATAAAGAGATGTCCGTTCAGGCCATGCTGGAACTTACCCGGAGACGCATACTCTCCTCTCCCGACCTGCCTGGTGACATGAAACAAAAGATATTACTGGCGATGATGACTCCCATCCCAGATAGAAACCAATAAAAAACGACAAATAGGTTAAAACTGATATGGATATCGACATAAAAACAGCCATAATTCTCTGCATGCTTAGTCTGTCGCTTCCCTGTTTATCAGCCCCCAAAACCGGGTACTTTATTGATGCTCCAGTAACCGGTCTCCATTATAAAACCAGTTCAGATTTACAAGGGACGACTCATAAAGGAGCCTACCAATATAACGATGGTGATATCGTTACCTTCTACCTTGGTAATGATGATTCTTCAATGGTACTGGCCTCTATTTCCAGCCAGGAACTGATAACACCGACTCTGGCAACAACAACGCCAAGCAGGAGTATCAATATGACCCGGCTACTGCTCTCTCTGGATAGTAGCCCGGAAAACCCGGATGAAATACTGCTAACCAGCAAAGTCCTTTCTAAGCCCGAGTTCCAGAAAAAACTTAAAAAAATAGATCTGAGTGCTTTAGATAACTACAAGACAACACTTGGGCTCAATTTAGTATCAGCGGCAGAAGCAGCCCGACACTTGAGTCAGAGTCAGAGGTTTATTGAGGAAAACTTCACTTCAGATAAGATCATTCTACGCCCGTTAAATACGGTCCTGGTAGAAGATAGCATTGCCAGAAGGGACTGGCGAGGCAACCTGTGCTTTTTCGACGTCTCCCGTATTGATGAACCAGATTATTACGGGCCAATTGGCCGACTGAAATACAAGCTGACTCCAACCGGGATTTTTACCTATCCCAGTATAGGTGATTATTTTGGCAGCGACGATGGTTCAGTGTCTTCATGCGAACTCAACACAAAAGAAAGTTTCAGCACACAGGAGTTTGAAGCTGTTCCTGATTACGAAAAGTGGGGAGGAATACTGGCCTGCGCTAAGCGAGGTTGTACTCGCAACGATCTAAATGGCTTTTCGGTTGATGAACATGACGATATAGAAGAGTGGAAATACCGCACCATCGCGATGAACTATGATCAAAAAACCGGCATCTTTATGCAAAAGACTCAGGGGTTGGGCCCAAATAAAAATGTTCACCATTTAAACCGCAGTGAAAAAATGTGGTTTACCAGCTCTGACGCTCGGATGGACAATATAAACTTAGCCGGCATATGGCAACTGAAGGATTACCACCCAGAAGGGGATATCCAGTACGCCTGTCTGCTGATAATGCATGGCTCGGTTTTCCGTACCTCTTCAGATAGCCATCACTGCCCTAAAACCCTATCCTTATACACGGAAGATGTTAGCCAGTCATTTGCAGATATGTGGTGGTTGCATTCAGGGAAAAACACAGCATCACTGGCTCAACTGAACACTCCAGTCAAATGGCATACCAGTGACGGAAAAACCAAATACACCAGTTGGGAATACCTTCCTGCCGGCGATATGTGGGATAAAGGATTGCTGTATCGCTTACAACAAAGACTCAAAATGAATCGTAGCGGTGTGCAAAAAGCTGAAACCATCCGAATTTCCGAACTAAAAAAAATAGAGAGGTAAGTTATGGCTATACAAGGAAACAGTAGTGAACTTACACAAATCATCCATGGTTGGCAACAAGGCGATAAACAGGCAGAGCAACAATTGTACCTTTTCGCTTATCAGAAATTACGTGATATCGCCCAGAGAGAGCGAAAACGCAGTGCAGAGAAATTTGGCACCAACAATGACGTGCTGCTAAATAGTGCCAACAACACCACAGCGCTGATCCATGAAGCCTATATTAAACTCTCCAGCTCTGGGCTGGACCTGGTTAAGAACCGCCGTCAATTTTATTTGATGGCAGCGAAAGTGATGCGCCAGATACTGATCGATAATGCCCGTGCAATGCAGGCTCAAAAGCGTCAGCCCGTCAATGAAATCCAGAACGAAGAAATGATCTATATCGACCAGCTTCTGAGCATAGAGAAAGCACTGGATAATTTCAGTGTTCGCTATCCCAGACAGTCTGACGTGATAAAACTAAAGTACTTTATGGGGTTATCGAATAAAGAAATAAGCTCTCTGATGGATTGTAGCAACAGCCTGATAGAAAAAGATCTGAAATTTTCCAGGTCTTGGCTAAGAACAAGAGTAATGTAAGGGTTCAAGGATGAAAAAGCTTACCTTTGCACTCCCGATATTAGTGATTATTGGCGCTATATTTACATTCACCATGGAGGGGAATGTGAATGCAAATAGTACAGAAGATATTAACTCAGCTACCTCTACGATCGCACAAGCAGGTGCTTCCACGTTAGCCAAGAAGGAACAGCACGCTCCAAAAGTTAATCGGCAAGTATTTGTTTTATCTGCTGACAAAAAAGAAAGCGCACCGCTAATTGAGCACCAGCCGAACCACTCAGTAAAGCCTAATACACAACAAAAAACAGAAAACACAACAGCACCTGTTTCTGTTAAGACACAAATAGTCTCCGAACAAGAGGACGAATACAGCACAAACAGCAAACCTATCATTAACGTCAGTGTTCAACAAAGCCTGCAGAATATAATCTATGGGTGGGAGCTGACGGAAGGAAATCCTGCAAATCAATCGCTAGATTTCAGTGGACTGTTCAGCGATGATGAAAATGACCTTCTCTCCTATTCTGCTTATATCACTACCGATACCATTAAGGTAAATACCCTGCTAGACAGCATTCAACTGAGTGGCTCTGTTCCGGATCCAGAAGAGGGTGGTAGTGCCGTCATCTTGCAGATTGGAGCGAAAGATCATTTCCATGATGACGAAGAAACACCCTGGACCATAGCTCAATTCAACCTCCCTTTTATTGAAAGAGCAGAAGATGAAAACAGCCACCCTCTGGTTGGCCAAACCTTGTACTATATAAACACTTCCAATCAACTTGGAAATAAGCAATACAGCTACCAAGTGGCCTACTGCCAAGCCCTATTGTTTATCAATGGCTCGATGTTCTTCGCTGCTTCCAAGAATAAAATCAACTGCCCGGATAAAAGCCAGTTGAAAAATATAGGTACATATAGCATCAATGAAGATACGTTGATTGCCACCAATACTCAGGAGCAAAACAGCCAAACATGGACCATCAAACACAAAAAAATATATGATGAACAACATACAGACATACTGGCAACCGTAACACAATCGTCTTCGTCTGACACCTACCTGTTACAAAGTAGAAAAAATGATGCAGAACAGAGGTTGTTCCCAACGAGAAAACAGCAATTACTGCCTTATTACTATCCCATCGCTACAAATCAATACGCTCAGTACAATATAGGTCTGCATTTGGACCACTATACTTACATACAGAGCCCAAATGGAGAATATTACGATGCCGATATTAATTTTTATCTACCCGGCACAAACATCAGCTGCGGAATGATCGAACCCTACTTCGAAAGCTTTACTATCGCTGGTATAGATATCTATGGCGATCTGATAACCACAGCCGGTAAGCCAGGAAATTCGGCCTGCTTTGAATATCAAACACTCAGCCACCCTCAAAGTGTATTTATTGATTTTAATTTCGAAGAAATGACCGAGTTAATCGATGGTGAAATATACTCTATTGTAGGAAAAATTAAGCCTCAATACAGAAACAAATGGGAAGATATAAAATTTAATGCTTACTGGAATGAGGACAACAATATATTTTCTCTTGATTAAGTTCAGAGAATAGATCATATCAACTGCCTAAAAAGACAGTTGATATATTGGGTTAAAAGCTCCATAAAGCCTGTAGACCAGTACTGAACCCATAGGTGTCAGACTCTGGTAATACAGCCAAAGCTGATACGAGGTTATTACTGCTATCTCTATAAGTAACGGACTCAGAGTCTGACTCAAACCGTTTTTCATATTTCATATTAATATACCACCCCAAATACAGCCCTTTTATCATTTCATAACTAATATTACCTTCCAGCATCGTATGATAACCAAAATAGCTAAAATCTCCACCAGACAACCGAGTATTTTCAGTACAACTCCAGACAGGAATCCCGGCAACAAATTTAAAACTGGTTCGAAGTTTATTATCTCCTGATAATGAGCCATTATCATAACTCACTCCAGCATCCAAGGTGACATCGGTTGAAGACTCTTTCCATGTAGAGCCTTCCAGAAAAACAGGGTTGTTATAACCATTAATTCCTCTGAGGTCAGAACGGGTATAACTCTGATACCGGAACGAAGAGCCCACTAAAATACGCCACTCTGGTGTATACTTATAGTGAAGTAATACTCTAGTTTCAGCATTTGAGTAATCATAACTGTTTTCCTGCATCAGGGCACCAGACGAATCTTTCCACGCTTCCGTAGACTCACTGGGAGAAAATGTCGCCATCGCATCCATAGAAAAATCAAACTTGTCATTTACGTGAAATAAACCACCGGTATTGAGTATAGGGCTAGTCGTTGTTACAGAAGACGTTATACCGCTATAACTTTCCTCATACGTCACATTCTCCATACCAACCGTAAAGTACGAATAGCCATAATCCTCTTCTATCTCATAAGATTGAGCTACAGACGAAAAGAAAAGCACTAAAACTATAACCTTTGATATTTTACTCATAAAAAGAAACACTTTAGTTAAAGTTGAAAATTAGATAAAAATTGTTACTTAATAATAAAGTCATTGGAAGAAAAATAATTTATATAAATTGAAAAATAATTTATGGTTTTTACTCTGAATTACGTGCATTGCATACTTAATACTTGGTCGGTATTTTCACTTATAAGGTTAACAATCTCTAATAACGTCGAAGGAATATTATGAAAAAGGTGAGTTTACTGGCAGCATCCGTCGCTGCAATTCTTACTGGCTGTGGCGGTGGCTCTGATAGTGGTAGTACAACCCCCGCGGTGGGAGGTGTCATCATTACAGGTATGGATGGCTATTACCAAAACGCGGTAGTATTTGATGATGTTGATAAAGATGGTGTTCTGGATACAAACGGGGATACTATCTACGGACTCACCAATGACAATGGCCAACTATCTCTTCCTTCCGGTACAGAAATCAGCGGACGACTGGCACTACAAGTCATTGCTCCGGGAGGCACGGCTCAAAGCAACCTAATCTCATATGATTCAACAACCTATGCAGGTGTCTATACCATCGACACCGATTATCCGGGAACGGCTCTGAAAGAGGTTGTTTTCCGTACAACAGCCTCTGCTGAAGCCAGCACTGTGATAAGCCCAATCACGGATCTGGTCACAACGCTAGAAGAAAGCGGTGATACGGATGCAGCAACTACGGTAGCCGAAGCACTGAATATTGATGCCTTAGACATTCATGCCGATTATATCAACGACAGTAACACCACTATCCATAAAATTGCCCAAATTCTGACAGCATCTAAAACTCAGGATGCTGATAATTATGCAACGGCAGCTAGCGATGTCACAGCAGCAACCATCTCTGCTGTTAACAACATGACTGAAGAAGAGCTCAGTGATGTCAATACGGTTCCAGTTGTGACTGTCTCTGTCGATGAAACGACCGGAGAAACCACAGCGACTGCTGTAACAAACTCCAAAGCCACTGTAAATGACACAATAAAAACCACCATTCAGGATGATCTAACAGCACTTGCTGCAACAGAAGGTAGCACAGTTTCATATAGTTATGACATTTCTGAGCTGTTTAAGGATGCAGATCTGGGCGATGCGACACCCACTATGTCGCTTAGCTACTCTGACGCAGACACAACGGGTGTCGTAATGGTGCTGGATGGCACTACATTAACCATTAGCTCAAATCAAATCCTGACCAGTGACGATATCAGCTTTAGTCTGTCGGTTATCGATTATGCCTCAGATACGACAACAGTGATCGGCTCGGCATCAGCCAGCTTAACTCTGCCTGTAGAAGCACTGAATAATGCCCCGACTTACGATAGCGATATTCAGGCTAGTATTCAGACGACCATTGACGGCTGGCAATTAACTCAGGGCGATGTATTTAACAATAGCTTTACCATTACAACCTTGTTCGAAGATGCTGATGGTGACGTGCTGACTTATACCGGCTCAACAACAGCAACCGGCCTAAATGTGGAAGAGATCAGTAATGATACCGTGGTGCTTTCAGGCACTCCAACCGTATCCGGCACTGACTATACACTGACCATCACCGCTTCCGATGGCAAAGACTCAAAAACCGCAACGTTGACTCTTCCTGAAATTGCTGAAGGTACCAGCAACAGCAGCTCATCAGACTCTGCTGACATTCAGGAACTGGTTGGCTCGACTTGGTTTGTGCTGGAATATGGTGAAGATGATGGTGACGAAAGTAACAACTTCACCCGAGTTTGGTGTGATACCTTACGCTTTGAAGACGGTGTTGTTTACGGCAATCAGAGAAGCAGCGATAATCTAACCACCTGTAACGCCAGTGCAGACTCCCAATGGTATAACGGTACTTATGCCATCGTTGATGACACTATTGTGGCAACCTATAGTGATGGTGGCGAAGAAATGAGCATAACCTACTCTCTTCAGGAAGAGGCTGTCCCAGGTGATTCAGTTTCTTCCGGTGCTCTAACTGTCTTATACACTGAAGGTTCCGACTCAGCACGCTATACTTACTTCGCCTCTAAGACCGATGCCGAAGCCCGAATTCAAATCGCTTCCGACGATGGATATGAAGCTCGTAACTTCAAAATGTGGCTACCAGATGCAGCAAACTACACCTATCAGTTAGGTTCCGTTGATATTGCCCTTAATAATTCAGGAGATAGTGTAGAAGAAGACAAGGCTGATGCCGATATTTTCTTTAACCCGGAAGAAGGTGGCTCTATTTCCTGTAGTGATATCTATGAGTTCTACGATCGCTTTATCATAATGAGTGCTGGTATGAATACTATGAACACCACATCAGATGACCTGCAACTTAGCTGGGAAAATGGCTACGGTATTCGGAGTAACGAATGTTTTGACCACACCGATGAAAGTGACCCCTATGCATCCATTGATTTCGACTTTGATGCCAGTAACCTGGTTCAGGGCGAAGTATATAGCATTATTGGTCAGGTAAGCGATGGTGCAGGCTCATACACGGATGCTATTAAGTTTAATATCCAATGGACTGGTACCGGCAGTACCGAGTAAACATTAGCTTTAACGATACTATCTACCCAACCAGTTTTCTGGTGGGGTAGATAATATTCTAATTATTTTACTGACATCATTACCATCTAAGTCTGCCTCCTCATAGTCTGCTACCAGAGGGTAGTCATCACACCTGACCTGAATAAAAACTCTACTCAATCAGTTAGAAACCAAACATCATCTCACTTCATTCCTTAGTCATCACCTTATGCAACATAAACAATATAATTGTGAGCATAATCAAACTCGATAACATTCCAAGTGCAGAGCCGTGGCTACAAGGTTAATATAGTGTTATAGGCGTTAAAACTATCAATAAAATAAGCCAGTCAGTTTGCTTGTTGTGTTTGGAAATACTGTTTGCTGCAAAAGTCCGATACTAACCTCGTCTTTTCGCTGCAACTTTTGAGGTGATAGTGGCGGGAATAATCACGACATGTTGATAATTTCGCCCTATTCAGGGGGATGCTATGCAGAATGTGATTCATTCCAGAAACATTGAGCCGCTGAGCCAGCAGGGGTTTATTGCCCAAAGTCAGCTTTTTTACGACTCAATCCGTTATAACAATATCGGACTGGTGCTGGCTATTCGCCCGGCAATCAACGACTCACAAAGAATAATCAGCTTCATCGACACCATGAGCCGGAGCAAGTCGGTCAAGACCTTCGGCAAAGTGAATGATCACTTATTTCTCGTGTTTATTTCCCAGGCGACCTGTGACACGCCAAACCGGGTCCGGGCCATTCACTACAGCATCTACAATTTCTTTTCCGAGCTGAAAAGTCTGAGCCAAAGTAGCCACCAGTTTGCTATTTCCGGAAAAATAGGCGTCTCCGCCCTGAATTACGATTCTTCATCCATTAAAGGAGCGGTCACTCATGCTTCACAAGCGACGATGGAACAGGACACAAACAGTAAACAGCGAGTCAGTATTTACGATTCGAAACTCAGTTCAGACCTGAAACGATACCGCCTGCTGGAAGATTTAGTATCGATAAAAATCAATAATGATGAACTGGATATCGTCTATCAGCCTATTATCAACTGCAGCACCTGGCAGGTAGATGGTTACGAAGCTTTATGCCGGTTTAACGTCAGTGAAGTTCTGAACGCAGATACGAAAGAGATGATTGGCATTGCTGAAGATCTGGATATGGTGTCGGAACTGGATCTGCTTGTCTACCAGAGAGCCTTTAAAGAACTGTCTACCCGATTAAACAAGAAAGGACAGTTTATCAATATCAACCTGTCTCCGAACACCAGAACCAATGTGGATAACCTGTTCCGCTACATTGAAGTGTTAGCTGATCAGGAATCCATCAGCCTGGAACAGCTGGTTATTGATGTCAACGAAGTTCGTCGCCCCTCTTTAGGGCTGACCTATGAGAACCTGCTGCCGAAGGTACGCCAGAAGGGAATACGTGTTGCTCTTGACGACCTGAGTATGGGCTTTTCCCTCGCTCCTCACCTCAGCTCAGGGAACTACAACTACCTGAGAGTCAGTCACAAATTCATCCGCAACTTTAACGAACAGAGTGAGTACTATCAGATTGTTAAATTTCTGGTTACCTTAAGTCATAAGTTCAGGGTCAAAGTGATTGCCGAAGGCATTGAAACTCTGGAAGAAGCCCAGTTACTGGCGTATCTGGGCGTCGACTTTATGCAAGGTTATCTGTTTTCTCCGCCAGTGCCACAACCTAAGTTACATGAGGTGGAAAAAGAAATTCAAAGCCTGCTAAAACAGTTGCATGTAAAAGGATTAAGTGCGGGCAGCAGCCCTGATATTGAAGAGGATGCTTCTGTCGTTATCAGTATTGCCAGTAAAAACTTACCACGACTGGATCCCGGAGATTCTCTGCTACTCGCCAGTGAATATTTTAGCTCAGAGGCCATTTCTGTCCTGCCTGTGCTTGATGATAAACAATGCGTGGGTATCGTGAACCGTGAGCTGCTGAACCTGCACTTCACTCCGGGTATGGGTACAGAACATGAAAGTACCCGTGAAGCGGCTATCTGGCAAAAACCGGTTAACAGCCTGATGAATGTGACTTTTCCTCAGATGGAAGCCCAGACCAAAATCAGCGATCTGATTTACCTGATCAAAGAACAGGGATTCCGGTTACCCGTTGTGCTGGTTGAAGATAAAAAGGTCTATCGGGGTATGGTGACAGAAAGTGACCTGACCCACTACGTGATAAAGAAAAATGCCAAACTCACCGATAGTCGCTTGTTGGCTCAGGAAACCGCCCCGACAAAAAGTGAAGAAGACGGCTACCCAGTGATTTAGCGCTGAATCAGAATCTCACGCCAGGGCAGAGTCCTGTCCCCGATAACAATAAAATTCGGATTTTCCAGAGTCTCTCTCTGATTATAGGAGAGAAGCTCAAGCTGGGTGCTGATGATATCACCGCCCGCTTCCTGAACAATACATTGTGTGGCAGCGGTATCCCACTCTCCGGTCGGCCCTAAACGCAGATAACAATCGGCAGAGCCTTCGGCAACCAGGCAGGCTTTTAATGCCGCAGATCCCAGTGGTACCAGATCATATTGCCATGCTGAAGACAATTTTTGAGTGATCTGCTGAACCTTTTGTCTGCGGCTGACAGCAATGGTCAGACGAGGAGTACTCTCGCCATGTTGGTGAGCATGAAGGCGTACCGGACCACCTTCCGGAAGCATTTTCCACGCTCCCTGACCTTTAATGGCGTAATACACAACCCCGGATACAGGTGCATACACCACCCCCATCACTGGCAGATTATTCTCTACCAAAGCAATCACGGTGGCAAAGTCGCCGCTGCGGGCAATAAATTCCTGAGTGCCGTCCAGAGGATCCACCAGCCAGTAACGCTCCCAGCCAGAACGGGTTTCCAGAGCAATATCTGCCGCTTCTTCTGAAAGTACCGGAATATCCGGAGTCAGTTGAGTCAATCGCTCTGTCAGCAGTCGGTGGGCCGCATAATCAGCCGTGGTCACTGGCGTGTCATCACTTTTGGTAAACGCTTCATACTGCCGGCCCTGATAGATACCCAGAATGAGCTGACCGGCATCCCGGGCAATATCAATAACATCGGGTAGTAGTCGGGAAAAATAATTCTGACTGGATGACATAAACAGGCTCCTGCGATGGTTTACTGTTGAGACTGTGCCAGATAACGCTGCGCCAGCATCAGAGCAGCAATACTTCTTGCTTCAGAAAAATCAAGATGGGTCAGCAGTTCATCCGCCTGCATCAGAGGCCAGCGCACCACTTCCAGCGGTTCAGGTTCATCGCCTTCCAGCACTTCAGGATACAGTCCCTCAGCCACAAACAATGTCATTCGGCTGGAAAAGTAAGTGGGGGCTAATACGACCTCCTTTAGCCGGGTTATAACTTCAGCACCAAAGCCGATTTCTTCTTTCAGCTCCCGGTTTGCCGCTTCTTCAGGCGACTCTCCCGGGTCAATCAGCCCCTTAGGAAAGCCCAACTCATAACGGTCCGTTCCGGCACTGTATTCCCGCACCAGCAACAGATCCCCCTGTTCGGTCACCGGAACCATCAAGACAGCATTACGGCCACTCGGCTTCATGCGCTCATAAGTACGCTCAACGCCATTGGAGAATTTAAGATCCAGAGATTCAATCGTAAACAGCCTGGATTGAGCAACAGCCTTCACTGCCAGTATCTCCGGTTTTTTATTCTGTCCCATGCGTCGTTCCTTTCTTATCTCTGACAAATTAAGTGTAATGGATAATACCAGAGTAAACTAGCGCCGGTTACAGCCGGCCTAAGTAAGTCAGAGGGTAACGACCCTGAGCATCCGGATTACCCAGCCATTTCAGCTGCGCCTGCATGGAAGAAGGGAATTCGGCCCCGGGCTTAAACCAGGCGTCCAGAGAATACCGTCTGTTCGGCTGCAGTTCGGCACTGAATTCCGCCGAGACCTGTTTATTATTCTGCGTTCCCGAAGCGGCGAGTTTACTGTTATTACAGCTCAAATCCGCAATCACCATCCCGGGAACCAATGTACCGATTGGAGACCGGACTTCGCTGCCATTCCAGACCAGACTACCGGTGGCAGACTCACACCACGGCTGAGCATAACGATAGTCCTGGATGGTCAATTCAAGCTGCCCGGCCACATCAACCGGAACCGGCACTGTCACCTTCTTCAGTACGCTGGCAGCAGGCATCGAAGCCAGTATCTTCTCGGCATACACACCTTGTAAATCTGCGCCAACCATGCCTTTTCCCTGCAAATCCAGATCACTGCCACGACCAAAACGCACCATAAATTCGGCTTTCCCGCTGAAGAGTTTTACCGGCTGAAAGTTCCAGCTTACCTGACCGATATTGTCTCTCTTCCAGACAACATTCTGCGCGGAACCCTGCCAAATCGAGCCCTGAACACCTTCCAGTATCAGGCCCCGTATCTTGGGCATCTGATTAATCACAAAAGCTGCCGGGGCGTGTACCACAACACTAATACCGAATACCAGCACCATAAACACCACAATGGCGATAATCCGTTTCACCTTATACGCCTCGCTTCAGTTGCAGACGCTTGATCTCTACAACCCCTTTCTGGTCTGTACCGGATATATCCATAAATTCAACATCCACTCCCTGTTTTTCTTTCAAGTACGCCAGCCACTGCACAAAACGGGTAAAGGCCACCGGCTTTATCCATACCTGCAACATCTCGTCTCTCGGCTGCATACGGATCAGTTCAATACCATAGTTTTGGGTGGAGGATGACACCACCTGATTTAACGGCCCGCCTGAGGGGCCATTGCTGCTGCCACCCCGCAGTTCTACAATCTGATCAGCCTTGTCCGTCACCCAGCTCAGCAGCTGCTTTTCCCTCTGAGCGTTCAACTGAGCATTCTCAGCACGCTCTGACAGAGGCTGTATGACGCCCCAGTATATGCTACCGAACAGCAGCAATGCGCCACATACCACCACCAGGCGCTGTTCGCGAACAGAAATGCCTGACCACCAGCCTGTCACCAGGTTCATTATTCCGTTCATGGCTTACTCCTGAGTGTATAACTGCCCGTCACTCTGTCCCCATCCCGGTCCAGTGGTCCCTGACTGACACTAAACCGTTCAGCCAACTGACTACGCAGCACCTCAAACGACTGGAAATCTTTCATATTGACGTCCACACGGATTTCTCCCCTTTGCGCATCGTATCGCAGGGTGCTGAACTGCACATCCTTCGTGTTAGCCAGGGAAGCCGCCAATTCTGAAAGCCATGACAATGCCGAATCCTGAGAAGCGCCACCTCCCAGCCGGGTAGCTTCACTGTTCATCTGACGTTTCAGGTAACTGACGGTTGGGATTTTGCGCCGGTCAGGGAAGACGGTTCGGAAAATGCGTTCACTCTCTTCACGGTAAGCATTGGACAGACTCTCGGCCTGATGCACCTCAATCATTTGTTGTGCCAACAGGATGATAAAGAACAGACATGCCGCCAGAGCCGCTTTACGCCACACCCGGATATGTTTCAACAATGATGACTGAGGTTTAAAACCACCGGTTAACAAATTCACCGGAGACGCCATAGCGCCTTTGGCCAACAAGACCATAACGACTTCCGGTTCTAGCGCCTGCCAGCGTCCGAGATAGGGCTCATCGAGATCAGGAACCGGAGTATAACTGTAAACCATAGCGGGGCTGTCTTCTTGCCGGCACCAGTCGGAATCCAGCAATAAAGATAACCATTCCTGTTCCACCACAATACCGGCAAACGCCGATTTTCGCATTAGCCACTGAGAACCTATCTGCAGTGCGGTAATCCCGGCTTCCTGTAAAGGTAAAGCATAGACATCCGGCATTACCCGTTTGACTTCCATGCCGGCCTGAGCAAAGTCATCCAGAAGCTGTTCCAGGTACCGCTTTTCTACCGCAGCAACCTGCGCAACACCGCCAGATTTTTTCAGTACAGAAAAATGCAGATCATCCACATCCTGCGCAATATCCTCTTCCAGAAGATAAGGCAGCATCGTATCAAGCTGACGCGATGCCCCGGCCGGGATGCTGGCCTCTGTCAATAACACATCGCAACTATCCAGCAATACAACGACTGAACGCTGATTTGCATACGGTGTCAGTTCCTGTAGCAACTTCCGGCTTGCCAGTTCTCCACTGGCAATGATTTCCTGCTGACTTGCAGACCAGACCAGCCACTGAACCTGGCTGTCAGCCTTTCTACTCAGTCGAACGGTCAGAAATTCGCTCACTGATACCTCCAAAACGACGACGAATCACAATTACGTCCTCTCTGTTTTTGCTATAGAGTAAGCTGCGTGTTCTCACTCTCGATTCATTGACTTCGACTTCCGCATCCAGTTCAAAATAGCGGCTGTCTACTGCCAGATATCCCTTAGCCCGGTTTCTTACTGAGCTATCGATAGCCGCCACAGCGCCTTCGGCGAGAAAGTCATCGACACTGGCCCAGCCATCGAAAGGCCGGTTATCCACCAGTGCCCGCGCATCACCGAGACTTAAATGCGGAGAAAACAGTGCCACCAGAATAGCCGCTCCGTTCTCATCCAGCGTATTCACATTCAGACGCCAGTCATCATAAGGTAACGCACAGACGACATGGTTAATCTGATCCATAACCTTGTTGTCTACCTGATATACGGCCCGCAGCTCCGATGCATCCGCCACCAGCCCGTTCGGAGCCAGATACGCAGGTTGCAGCGATTCGTACGTGCTGTCTTCCACTCCGGCCATGGAATCCACCTGGCTGTCTGCATCCAGAAACTCCCAGGTAGAATCCGCAATCACTTCCGCCTGATAGTTGTCAGCCCCCAGTTCCTGCAGCAGGTTCATCCATACTGTCACCAGATACGGCCGGTTACTGCCACTCCCCGCATTGACCCTGGCGAGCACATTAATATTAAAACAGGACTGCATATCCCGGATATGCCCGGTAGCCGTTCCGTAATCCAGAGGAAACACCTGCTCTTTGAGCGCCCAGGGCTGGCTCATATTAATCGTGTCGTTATCTTTATAACTTTCTTCAATACCGTACCGGGCCAATGCTTCAACACCGATACTGTACCAGTACGCCTGCTGATGGCTCAGTTGATGTTCCGCCCGCCTGAAATTCACAAACAACCGTTCCGACATGGTAGCGGCTATCGACACCAGCACCGCCAGCAGCATGAGCACAACAATCAATGCCGCCCCTTTCTGGGACCGGAAGACATTACTCGTCATCCGAACTCACCTCCGCAGACTCACTCTGTAGAGTGGTCCCTGCCGTCAGATAAATCTTCTCTATCCTGCCATAATCCTTCAGCGTGAAAGTCACTCCCACCGCCTCCGGCAAAGCCAGATCGACATTCCATTCGTTACTCCACTGTCCCTGAGAATAGAAGCGAACATCCAGTGCTTCCACATCGTCCAACAGGGGCGTGACTTCTCCCTGTAGCCCCACAGGCGTATCCGGATAACGCCACCAGACTCTTTCCAGTGTCTCTTCCCGGATGCGGTAGCCCACTTTGCTTATCTCACCACGCGGGAACATCTGCTGCGGGTTCTGCCAGCCAAGCCGGGTAAACAGAATTCCCTTACTCTCTGAATCCAGCAGTCCGTCCTGAACCATCAATAGCCGGGAAGACAATGCCTCGCCGTTCGTCCGGAACTGCCTTAAGGCTATCTGGCGAAAATCGTTATCCAGCAGCACAACGGCACGCTGAATCGACTTCAGCCGTTCTGTATGTTCAATCGACTGCTCATTACTTCTCTGCACCTGATTGAGGATCTGATAGGCAGACACACTCAATGCGGCAAAAATTGCGATAGCCACCAGCACTTCTATCAGCGTAAACCCCTGATTACACCGGGTACGGCGGGAATACTTATTTTGAGGCATAACTGCGCACCGTCACGGTCGGGTTTTCCTGTGTTTTTTCTGCAAACACGCTGACATCAAATGCCTGGATCATACCTGCCGAAGTCGCAACAGGAGTGACTTTCCAGAACCACTCCCGGCCAGCCAGTTCTGTTTTACCTGACTGAGCGTTTTTTGCCGTACCAGCTAATAACGTCAGCGCGACCTGATTATCCACCACCATGGCAGCAAAGGTTTTTTCCTCCAGATAAGCGATGGTGTTAATATGCTGAGATACCGAGCGGACAACACTGATTGCCGCTGTAGCAAAAATCGCCAGCGCGATCATCACCTCCAGCAGGGTCATACCCCGGCTGACACGCCGCATCCCGGCCTTACCTGTCCGACTCATCCGCTTCTCCCGGAGCGAGCAACAACACCTGCCCTGATTCTTTTCCTACAATCTGCCAGCCCTGTTCTTCCGGCTCTCCTTTGGGATAAATCGTCAGACGAAACGGCGTGATCTCCCCGCTGGACATCACCAAAAGCTGCGGAGGCTTAAGCACGGTGTCCTGCTCCAGATCCGCAAACATATCCTCATCGAACAGACTACCCGGCTCAAACAACCCTTCGCTGTGCTCCCAGGCACCACCACCTGGCACAAACTCCCATACCAGAGTATCTTCCAACTGGGTTTCACCATAGAACCGCGAATCGTACTCCTGCCAGCCTTCGGCCTTTAAGGTGAGGAACCGGTAGGTGAGTCGGCTTTCTTCCAGTCGGATACCGTAATCCTGACCATTCAGAATGGCATCTTCGTTCAGCAACTGTAGTCGATGATAAAAACGCCGGGCCTCTTCCTTCGCCAGATCCTGCCGGTTATCCGGCAGGTTAAGCACGACTGTTACCGCAGTCAGAGACAGCAGTACCACCACCAGCATAATTTCAATTAAGGTAAACCCGGCCTGCTTTCTCATCAGTCAGTTAATTCGCCGTTATTAACGAAAATCCTGCATATTCCAGTTACCGATATCGGCATTAATATCTTCACCACCTTCCTGGCCGTCAGCACCCAGTGTAAAAATATCCACCGTACCGTTATCTCCAGGGCTCATATACTGATACTCATTCCCCCACGCATCCTGAGGCAGGCGCTTAATATAACCACCATCACGATAGTTTCTCGGCTCTGGGTTACCCGCTGGTTTGCTCACCAACGCTTCCAGTCCCTGATCGGTTGTCGGATACACGCTATTATCCAGTTTGTACATATCCAGCGCCTGTTCCAGTGCTGAAATATCAGAAATCGCTTTTTGCTGATCGGCTTTTTCTTTGTTCCCCAGTAAGTTAGGTACCACCAGACTCGCCAGAATACCCAGAATCACGATCACAACCATCACCTCGAGCAAGGTGAAACCTGATTGTTTTTTATAGCTTTGTTTCATTTTTTTCTCCAACAAACCAGCATGTTACCAATGTACACACTGAAAAATAGATTCGTTATAGTGACCACTGTAAGAGCTTCACCCTCTATCCGGCAATCAGATTATTCATTTCCAGAATCGGCATCATGGTTGCGGTGACAATAAACAGCACCACCCCGGCCATCACCGCGATCAAGGCAGGCGTAAACAGCCCCATGGCAATGTTTACCGTTGCTTCAAACTCTTTATCCTGATTATCGGCAGCCCGGGTCAGCATCTGTTCCAGCTCACCACTCTGCTCGCCACTGGCGATCATATGCAGCATCATCGGCGGAAACAATTGAGTCTGTTCCAGAGATTTTCTCAGGCTGCCCCCTTCCCGCACCTTGTCTGCGGCCAGAATCACCTGCTCTTTGACATACCGGTTTGCCATGACGTCCACGGCCACTTTCATGCCTTCCAGAAGAGGGATCGCGCTGGAGGTACAGATAGCAAGAGTGCGGGCAAAGCGGGCTGTGTTCAGTCCCCGGGCAATTTTACCAATCAAAGGCAACCGGAGGATTCGGCGATCCCAGGCAAGACGGTTAGAGGGCTTTTTCAGTGCCAGATTCGTCAGCCAGATAACGACCAACAAGACAAACAGAATAATCAGCCCCCAGTTTTGAACAAAGTCACTGGAAGCCAGCAAGATTCGGGTGGATGCCGGCAACTCCTGCCCCATCTGAACAAACTGGTCCACTATTTTGGGCACCACACTGGCCAGCAGAAACGCGACGATTCCGATAGCAAACACCGTCAGTACAGTCGGATAAATCATCGCCTGCTGCAGTTTGGAACGCATCTCCTGCCGGTTTTCAATATAGTCAGCCAGCCGGTTTAGGACGGTATCCAGATGACCGGATTTTTCCCCTGCAGACACCATGGAACAGAACAGCTCATCAAACACATGCGGATATTCTTCGAGGCCGTCCGACAAGGTGTAGCCTTCAACCACACGTGACCGCACCGCCACCATCATGGTGCGGATACGAGGTTTTTCCGATTGTTCAGCCACCGCGCGAAGACATTCTTCCAAAGGCATACCGGCCTGAACCAGGGTCGCTAACTGGCGTGTAATAAGAGACAGATCTTTGGTACTGATACCACGCCGGAAAACCTCACGCCCCCGACGTCCTTCACCAGACCCCGTGCTGGTCTCTTCGACCTCAACAGGCATGAGCCCCTGCTCTTTCAGCTTTTGACGAACCTGACGGGCATTGTCCCCCTCCAGAACGCCTTTTTTCTGCTTTCCACGGGCATCCAATGCCTTATATTCAAATGCAGCCATCAGATGTCCCTCATACTTCCTTGGTCACCCGCATGACCTCTTCCAGAGTGGTTATGCCCTGCATTACCTTCTCCAGCCCATCGTCACGGATACTCGGCGTCGACGCCCGGATGGCTTTTTCTATGGCCAGTTCACCTTTTTCAGCATGGATCAGTTCCTGCACTTCATCCGTCACCAGCAGTAACTCATGAATGCCTGTCCGTCCCCGATAACCTTTAAAGTTACATGCCTCACAACCACAGGGCTTATAGAGCGTCAGCGAGTCTTTTTTGTCTTGCCCCAGCAGTTTTTTCTGTTGCCTGTCCGCTTCGTAAGGTTGCTTACAATCCGGACACAGGGTACGAACCAGACGCTGCGCCAGTACCCCAAGCAGAGACGAAGAAATTAAAAAGGGCTCTATACCCATATCCCGTAGCCGGGTAATGGCACCAATAGCGGTATTGGTATGCAGAGTCGACATCACCAGGTGGCCGGTCAGTGAGGCCTGAACGGCGATTTCTGCGGTTTCGAGATCCCGAATTTCACCGACCATGACGACATCCGGGTCCTGACGCAAAATCGCACGTAGCCCCCGGGCAAAGGTCATATCCACTTTCGGGTTTACCTGCGTCTGACCAATACCATCGATATCAAATTCAATCGGATCTTCAACCGTCAGGATATTGCGTTCATCACTGTTCAGCTCCTGTAATCCCGCATACAGAGTGGTCGACTTACCGGAACCTGTCGGGCCGGTCACCAGAATAATACCGTGCGGACGGGCAATCAGTTTACGGAAGCTTTCGTGATTGGTTTCCGTCATACCCAGACTGTAAAGATCCAGCCGGGTCGCGTTTTTATCCAGCAGACGCATTACAACCCTTTCTCCATGAGAAGAAGGCATGGTCGACACACGAACATCCACCGCCCGACCACCGATACGCAAGGAGATACGACCATCCTGAGGAATACGTTTTTCCGCGATATCCAGCTTCGCCATGACCTTCACCCGGGAAACCAGCAGAGGAGCCAGTTTCCGGCTTGGCGTTAACACTTCACGCAGCACACCATCAATACGAAAGCGGATAGACAGAGTCTGTTCAAAGGTTTCAATATGGATATCGGAGGCCCCTTCTTTGATGGCCTCCCCCAGCATGGCGTTAATCAGTTTGATGATTGGCGCATCATCGTCTGAGTCCAGCAGATCTTCATTCTGTGGCAACTCTTCTGCCAGTGAAAAGAAGTCATCGTCCGCACCGATGTCTTCCATCAGTTGCCGCGCTTCTGACGAGCCCCGCTGATACGCTTCTGTCAGCTTATTTTCAAACGTATCAATATCTGTCGCTACCGGGGTAAATGCAGTATTCAGTACCCGGCGCACTTCAACCAGAGTACTGATTGCAAGAGGCTCCACATACAAAAGAGTCAGGGTCGGATCAACCACTCCCCGCTCTTCATCGTAATCCAGCACTACCCGATGCCTTTTAGCAAAACTAAATGGCAGCCGCACAGGAAGCCCGGTTGTCAGTGCCATTATTCCGCCTCCATCTGTATGATGAATGCCTGGATCTCAGCAGGATGCATCACACCACTGCCATACTCAGGCAGCACCGGCATCGCATCATCCGACAGCAGATTAAAGCCTTGTTCGGCCTTATACAGCTGCTCAGCGCGGATATAGTTGTATTTGCGCTGGGTAATACCGTCAGCCGTCATGCCATCACGGATAATGGTGGGTTTGATAAACACCATCAGGTTGCGTTTTTCTTTCTGACTACTGGTCGAACGGAACAGGTAGCCCAGACCGGGAATGTCACCCAGCAGAGGCACTTTAGACTCACTTTCCACAGCCTGCTCATCAATCAGCCCGCCTAATACCAGCATCTGGCCATCTTCAACCATGACAGAGGTGTTCAACTGGCGCTTACCAAAACGCACATCCACCGCTCCGCTGGCTCCCAGTACATTCGACACTTCCTGCTCAATGCTCAGTTGTACCGAATCACCTTCGTTGATCTGCGGAACCACCTTAAGCTTAATCCCGACTTCTTTACGTTCAACGGTCTGGAACGGATTACTATTGGAAGAACTGGCGGTAGAACCGGTAATCACCGGTACTTCTTCACCCACCACAAACGAAGCTTCGCCATTATCCATCACCGTAATGCTCGGAGAGGAAAGGATATTGGAGTTGGAGTCGGAAGAGACTGCGGTGATAAGGGATGTCCAGTCACCCATCATAATACTGACGGCAGCACCATTGATCCCACCTAATGCAGAAGAAAGAGTGGAGTAGTCCCCAAGTTCCGTTGTTTGCCTTTCCTTGTAATCACCAGCACTCTCATTCCAATATGTTTCCGTGCTCGTCGTATCCTTCGCTTCTTCCAACCCAACCATCACGCTGCCTATAGACGCTCCGGTATTGCCATACTGAACGATCGAGCCTGATTCCAGAGAGCCCCACTGCACCCCGAGATTCGCCGCATCGTTTTCTGACATTTCGACAATCAGTGCTTCAATCAACACCTGAGCCCGGCGGATATCTAGCTGGGCAATCACATCTTCCAGTTCATTCATAATATCTGGCGGTGCAGTAATCACTAAGGCATTAGTGTCTTTGTGGGCACTGATCATCACAGAGTCTTTCTGCGCACTTTTGGCTCCGGTCCGGCTCTCTTTCTCTGCCTGAATGTTATCCGACACACCCCGAAGAACATCGACCAGCTCTTCTGCTTTGGCGTATTTCAGATAGACCACCCGGTTGTTGCCTTTGGTCGCCATTTCCACATCCAGCTGGTTAATCAGCTTACGCAGGCGTGTACGTACCTGCGGGTCTCCTGAAATCAGCACCGAGTTCGTTCGCTCATCCGCGACCAGTTTTGGCTGCAAAAAGGCCGGGGTACTTTTGCTATCCGCAGCTTTATTCAGGGCTTCAACAATACGAACCATCTCAGCCGCAGAAGCGTTTTTCAGCTCCACCACTTCGACGTCTTTATCTCCGGCACGGTCTACCCGTTCAATAATTTCTGCCAGACGATTCACCACGGCGGCATGACCGGTGATCAAAATAATATTCGCCGGATCGTAATGCACCACATTACCGGCTCCGGCATTATTATTCAGTTGTCGCAGTAGCGGGGAAAGTTCGCGCACCGACACGTTGCGTACCGCCACCACCCGGGTAATCACGGCATCCCCTTTGATGCTCTGATCATCACCCACGACCGGAATAGCCGACGTTTTCGCATCTTTGGCTCTCACCACTTTCAGAATATTGTTGTCCATCTCGACGACAGCAAAACCGTACACTTCTAATACGTTCAGAAAAAACTGGTAGTACTGCTCTTCGGTTAATACGTCGTAGCTACGGACATCAATTTTCCCTCTTACGGAAGGATCAACAATGATGGTCTTTTCCAGATTTCGGCCAACAATATTAATAAATTCCTGGATATCGGTTCCTTTAAAGCTAGCGCTGAATTCATTGGCCGTTGCCATTGCCGGAGTCAGTAACAGACTACCGGCCAGAAGCCAGGTGCTTTTGCTTAACCACATTTTCACTTGGTACTCTCCAAATACTCCGGCATTCCGCTGCCAGATTTAAAATACGATATAAATGTCATACGGCTGACCATCACGAATCACCGTCAGGTTTAGCTCTGTCAAATCAGACACATTCTGCCAGATCCGCCCCATGGCTTTAGGATCGGTCAAATCTTCTCCATTCAGGGTCGTCGCAACATCCCCCTCCTGCAGCCCGACAGAATCAAACAACGCCCGCTTAGAGCCCGGACTCACCCGGTACCCAATAATCTCATCTTCTTCTTTCACCTGAGACAGACGGATATATTGCATTATTTTCTGCGGGTCCTCGGTGATCTCCTGACGAATTTGATCCAATTCATTGCTTTCCAGTGTCCCGGGGTTATTACCTCCGCGTAAAGCAGCCCGGTTCACCTTTGGAACAGGCTGTCCAGATAAACGCTTATACTCAATCCCTTCCAGCATCAGTGTTTCGAAACGACCAGCATTATCAATAATTACCCTATCCACCAGCACACTCTTCAGTGTCGCCCGCGTTCCTTCTATCTCTTCGCCTATTCCATAAGTCGCCTGGCTACCACGGTTGGCAATAACCGCGAGGCTGGTTTCAGGGGCACTGCTTGAGACCACACCCACCAATACTAAGTTTAATCGGGTTTTCGGCGCATCAGTCACAACTGGCGCAACGGGTTTGCTGACGGCTTTTTCTGAATACTCACCAAACAGATTCGCATTCACCAGTTGCGAGATGTCCTGCCCGCTTTGCGCACCTGCTCGCTTGCCAGAAACCGGAACCGGGCTCCACTGCGATACCATAGGCCCATTCTCTGTTACCCCCCAGATCAACTCTCCGGCAATCCATGCGGAAACCGACAGAAAGATCAGCACCACAACGGTACTGAGCCTGGCTTGATAAGCCGTCAGAAACTGAAGTATGCCGTTCAGAAAGCCAGCTATTTTAGGACTCTGACTCAAAGTAAGAGACATTAGAAAACCTTATGTTGTTTAGCAAGATGCATATTGGTGAAATAACCGCAAAGGTTATCATACCCTTATCAGTATAGGACGGTTAGAGACAGTATATTTATTCTGTTAACCTTGAAAAAGTAGATTTCTGTCACTATTTCTTAGTTCCATAACGCAGCGAAACTTACTGATAGAAGATGACGAAGCTATGACAACAAACAGTTCCGAAGCGGTTCGCTTAGATAAATGGCTGTGGGCCGCCCGCTTTTATAAGACTCGCTCCATTGCCCGCAATATGGTTGATGGCGGCAAGGTTCACTATAATGGTCAACGCACAAAGCCAAGTAAAATTGTCGAAACAGGAGCCGTCATTACTCTTCGCCAGGGTAATGAAGAGAAAACCGTCATCATCGAGCAAATCTCTGACCGACGCCGTGGTGCTCCGGAAGCTCAGCTACTGTACACAGAGACAGCCGAAAGCGTTAACAAACGAGAAGAGAATGCCCAGAAACGTAAACTGAACACTCTCTACAGCCCAAGTCCTGATCGCCGGCCGGATAAAAAACAGCGTCGCGATCTCATTAAATTTAAACATCAATAAGCTGGAGCTTTTCCTAATGGCAAACGCAAACAATGTATTAAACCGCTACCTGTTTGACGATCTTTCCGTTCGTGGTGAGTTAGTACAACTGGACGACACCTACCAACATGTTATTTCCAGCAAAGACTATCCACAGCCGGTACAACAGCTGCTGGGTGAGCTACTGGTCGCAACGACTCTGCTGACAGCCACCCTGAAATTTGAAGGTTCTATTACCCTGCAGCTTCAGGGAGACGGCCCGGTATCACTGGCGGTCATTAACGGCGACCACGATCAGAAAGTGCGTGGCGTGGCTCGCTGGGAAGGAGATATTGCCGACGATGCAGGCCTGCATGAGTTGATGGGAAAAGGCCATCTCGTCATTACAATCACGCCAAAACAAGGTGAACGCTATCAGGGTGTCGTCGGTCTGGAAGGCGAGACTCTGGCTGATTGCCTGGAAGGTTATTTCATCCGCTCTGAACAGTTAAAAACCCGCCTGTGGTTCCGCCTCGGTGAATATGAAGGAAAACCACACGCCGCTGGTATGCTACTGCAGATTATGCCAGACGGTACCGGTACCCCTGAAGACTTTGAACATCTGGAGCAGCTTACCAATACGGTTAAAGATGAAGAGTTATTCTCACTGCCTGCCAATGAACTGCTTTACCGGTTATATAATCAGGAAAAAGTACAACTGTTTACCCCGCAACCTGTAGAGTTTCATTGCGGATGTTCCAGAGAGAGAAGTGCTGGTGCTATTTTGACCGTAGACAAAGATGAAATTTATGACATTTTAGCGGAAAAAGGAACAATTTCTTTACATTGTGATTACTGTGGCACGAGTTATACGTTTAACGAAGGTGATATCACAGAGCTTTATGCACAAGGTGACCTTCAAAATAAAACCATACATTAACAATTAATTTAATAAGTTTTATTATATTTTCCTCAAGAGCCAGCTAAAACTGGCTCTTTTGCTTTATAAAAACAAAATAATCAATAAGTTACAAAGAAAATAATCCGTACACAGCACTCTAAAAACCGTCAATTAACGCTCAGACTGAACGATTTAGTCTAATAAAATGAACATAGATCCAAAATGTGATGAGCGATTAAAAAACACCCAACCATCGTCAATATTTTTTGACTTGCCTCCCTGTTTTCTCCCATGCTGATTGCTAGCATGAATCTCAGAATTCTTACAAAATCCCTACAAAAATCTAATAAGGAGCACCTATGACTGTTATAGAACACACTAAGGCTGCACAACTTGATCTTTCCGTCTATGGAATCGAGGGGGTAACAGACATTGTTCATAACGCCAGTTATGAGCAGTTGTTTGAGGAAGAAACCCGCAACGATTTAGAAGGATTTGAAAGAGGCGTTGTGACTGAGTTAGGCGCGGTTGCTGTTGATACTGGAGTCTTTACCGGTCGCTCACCTAAAGATAAATATATTGTTAAGGATGATACCACCCGTGACACTATGTGGTGGACGTCTGATCAGGTCAAAAATGATAACAAGCCGATCAGCACAGAGGTCTGGAATGACCTGAAACAAACCACCACAAAACAGCTATCCGGCAAACGTCTGTTTGTTACCGATGGTTATTGTGGTACCAACCCCGATACTCGCATGTGTGTCCGCTTCATTACCGAAGTCGCATGGCAGGCACACTTTATCAAAAATATGTTTATTCGTCCGACCGATGAAGAGCTGGCTACTTTCGAACCAGACTTCGTTATTATGAATGCGGCGAAAACCGTTAACCCGAAATGGCAGGAACACGGCCTTAATTCGGAAAACTATACCGTATTCAACCTCACGGAAAGAATGCAGCTTATCGGCGGCACCTGGTACGGCGGTGAAATGAAGAAAGGCATCTTCGCCATGATGAACTACTTCCTGCCACTGAAAGGCATTGCATCCATGCACTGTTCTGCCAATGTGGGTGAGCAGGATGACGTTGCCGTTTTCTTCGGCCTGTCCGGTACAGGTAAAACCACCCTATCCACCGATCCCAAGCGTCGCCTGATTGGTGATGATGAGCATGGCTGGGATGATAATGGCGTCTTCAACTTCGAAGGGGGCTGCTACGCGAAAACTATCCGCCTGTCGAAAGAAGCAGAACCGGATATCTATAATGCGATCCGCCGTGATGCTCTGCTGGAAAATGTCGTGCTGCGCAACGATGGTTCTATCGACTTTGACGATGCATCAAAAACGGAGAACTCCCGGGTCTCTTACCCTATTTATCATATCGATAACATCGTTAAGCCTGTCTCAAAAGCCGGTCATGCTGAAAAGGTTATTTTCCTGACAGCTGATGCATTTGGCGTGCTTCCTCCGGTATCTAAACTGACCCCGGAACAGACCAAATACCACTTCCTGTCTGGCTTTACCGCCAAACTGGCGGGTACAGAGCGCGGTATTACCGAGCCTCAGCCAACTTTCTCAGCCTGTTTTGGTGCAGCCTTCCTGACTCTGCACCCAACCAAGTATGCAGAAGTGCTGGTTAAACGTATGGAAGCGGTCGGCGCGGAAGCTTATCTGGTGAATACCGGCTGGAACGGTTCTGGCAAACGTATATCTATCCAGGATACCCGCGGTATTATCGATGATATTCTTAATGGCTCGATTGAACAGGCGGAAACCAAACATATTCCGATATTTAATCTGGAAGTACCAACAGAGCTGCCAGGCGTCCATAAGGAAATCCTTGATCCACGTGACACTTATGTCGACCCGCTACAATGGGAAAGCAAAGCAGAAGATCTGGCTCAGCGCTTTATTAAGAACTTTGAGCAGTATACCGATAATGAAGAAGGTAAAGCCTTGGTTGCAGCTGGTCCGCAGCTAGACTAACTACCCCTTATTATCTTTATTTAAGCCCCTTGTTATGAGGGGCTTTTTTTATTTAATCATAGAGTTACAATGGAGTTAAAACAGGGACAAAACGACCTGCCTGAACGCTACGCCTGAGAGTAAAAAACAGATAATGAAGAAACGACTTTTAGCTATCGCGATGACCTTTCTACTGCTAATACTATTAGCGGTAGCGGGGTTGTATTGGGCTTTACAGGGGCCATACGCCAGCCGGCTGATGAATCTTACCCTGGCGCAATATTCAGATGCCTCCATCACCGTTCAAGAAGCCAGCATTACCTTCCCTGACCATATTTCTCTCCACGGAATACAAGTGACCGCATCAGGTTCAGACCAGCCATTAGCAATCGAGAGCGCTGATATCTGGATAAACCGGGCCTCTTTTACCCAGATAACACCAATAGTAGACAGTGTCATCCTGAGTGGTCTGAGCCTGCAGTCCGGTTTTCCGGGTTTTCTGCCTCCACTGATTTCCTCAATCCGGCAACAGAGTGAGATCCATCAGATCGCCATTTCTGGCTTCGATTACGCCGATGAAACCTTCCTGATACGTGATGGTGACATTCAGATCAAAGCGCCCCGGCTCCCCCCTGAAACCTTCCAGCTTCCGTATGGAACCATTCAGTTTTCGGCCAGCCAGCTCTACTGGCAAGGCGAGGCTTTAAACAACCTGCTCATTGACGGTGATTACCTGCCTGACCACAAAAGTGTCATATACGGCCTGTCATTCGACTGGCGGGGAGGAAAACTATCCGGGCAAGCCGAACAGTCAGATGAAGGCTGGTCTTTAGTTAACGCCACTATTAGCTCTCTGCATCTGGATGCTGAGCAATCACAAAAATCCCTGACTCTCACCACACAGGAACATCACCCGTTTGAAAGCCTGTCCCGAATAAATAGCCTGGATATACTCAACAGCTCTTTCAGCATAGACGGTGTCACCCTGACCAACTTAGACCTGTCGGCAGAACAACTGAACTGGCCTTTTGAATTTCAGTCTCAAACCGGAGGCACTCTTTCTATGAATGCAGAAAGTATCCGGGTAATGGATCAACAACTTCTGGACCCGGCACTTCAGCTGCATTTCACCGACGATGGCTGGCTGTTAGACCATTTTACAGCAGATTACAGAGAAGGGCAGGTGCAGGCCCGGGGCATATTTACGCCTCACAGCGCTCACCTGGCGGAACTGAATATCAATGGAGTAAAGTGGTTCGCAGAAACGGAGAGCGACACTCGTTTTATACATCCACTTCTTCGACCTATACAACAACTTACCATCGACCAACTGGAGATAAAATACAGTCAGTTTATCCAGTTGGCACAACAGCCGAGCTGGCAGCTGTCCGGTTTTAGTGCCGAAGGGAATCAACTGGAGCTGATAAGAGATAAACAACCGGGGCTATGGAATGGACAGCTCTCCCTGCGGGCAAATAACGCCAGTTTTGATACGGTACTCACCGAACAACCTCTGATCCGTATGCAAAGTACGGAAGGAAAGTGGCAACTGACTCAGGCAATTTTGCCTCTGGAAAACGGTCTGATTGAGGCGTGGGGTCAATACGACTTCCACCAGCTAAGCCAGCCGTGGCAACTGGAAATCTCTGCCGATGGCTTGCCGTTCAGCCTGTTCGCAGACCGGCTACCTAAATCCTATGGGGAATTGCAGGCCATTACGGAGTTTGAGTTGACAGCCAGTGGGCTGGCCGGAGATAAGCTGATGCTGAATCATAGCCTCAGTGGCAACCTTCAAGGGTCTTTGCGTGATTCTGTCCTGATAACGACACCTTCAGAAGACAGCCTGATCACTCAGCCTGTCACCATATCGGCTGTCCATATTGCGGCCAACCGTGGAAGATTAACACTGAATCCGGTAACACTGGCCGATACGGTAAACGGAGACAACCACCAGCTAACAGGGAAACTGAATGGGCATCTGGATCTGGTGAAGCCGGAAGAAGGCACACTACAACTGCAGTTGAACGAGCCATGTCTGCAGTCGGTTTTTGATCTGCTTAAGAATACTGAACAGCATACCCAGTTGTGTGATTAACTTTCTACTCCTCTGCCACTTTCAAAGGCCTCAACCAGCAGACAGACACCGAATACAAACACGCATAAATCCATCCCTGGGGCTCCGCTGCGCCATCCATGGCGCAGAGGGTTTGTTTATCGCTATCTGCCTGCTCCCTAAGCTACAGAAAGCATGATCACACCTGCAGCCAGAAAGTCACCGGCCCGTCATTGACCAGCGATACCTTCATATCCGCAGCGAAAGCGCCCCGTTCAGTCGGCAGAACCTCAGAACAGAGGTCAGAAAAGTGCTCATATAAACGCTCAGCCTCACTTGGGTGAGCTCCACGGGAAAATCCGGCTCTGGTGCCTTTTTTGGTGTCTGCCGGCAGAGTAAACTGAGACACCACCAGCACACTGCCATCCACCTGTTTTACGTTCAGATTCATCTTGTCGTCTTCATCACCGAACACACGATAAGTGGTCACCCGCTCCATCAGACGCTTTGCCTTAGCTTCATCGTCATCTCTTTCCACCCCAAGCAACACCAACAAACCTCTGCCGATTTCTCCGATGATCTCACCGTCCACCTTTACCGATGCTTCACTCACCCTCTGAATCAGCGCTATCACTCTCTGCTCCCTTTAATTTATGTTGAATTAATCTGACCACATGGAAATCCAGCGGCACCTCGCAATGCCATTTTTCTTTTTCACCCAGACTCGCTGTAATTTCCGCCCCTATCAGCACAATAAACCAGCACAGGTATACCCAAACAAACAGGATCGGAATGGCGGCCAGTGCTCCGTAAATCAAATGATAGCTGGGGAACTGCGTCATATAAAAGGCAAAGCCCGACTTGATAAGTTCGAACAGCAATGCGGCAACAAATGCGCCAAACAGAGCATGGCTCACCCGAACCTTAATATTGGGCACCAAAAGGTACAGACCGAAGAAAGCAAAATAAGACAATAACGACGGCATCACCCGGTAGAAAAAGTTCACCGCTCCTGCACTGAGTACGCTCAGGGAAGTAATATGCGAACTGAGCGCAATACTCGACCCGATCAGCAGAGGGCCAAGCGTCAATACCATCCAGTACATAGAGAACGAGTACACCCGACGGCGCTTTTGTCTCACCCTCCAGATAAAATTCAGGTTGTTATCGATGGCCGAAATCAGCAACAGGGCCGTGACAAACAGAGCCAGTGCACCAACCGTCGTCATCTTGGCCGTATTCGCAATAAACGCATTCAGCGCCTCACTGATAGCGTCTCCGGCAGCCGGAACAAAATTACTGAAGATAAACTGCTGTACCTGCTCTCCAACCCCTTCAAAGGCCGGAAAACGCGTCATAGCAGATAATATCACGGCTGACAGAGGCACAAGGGAAAGCAGCGTAATGTAAGCCATATAGCCGGCATTCACTTTAAGACGGTCGTGAGAGGCTCTTTCTTTCAGGTAAAAAAGATAGTGTATAGTGGTATTAAGAAAACGTTTTAGCTTTTCCATGAGCAGCCCGCTAATTTCTGCCTGATAGCAAAGGAGTTTTAGGTATATAGCTAAAGCATAAGGGAGGAGAGGAGAAGTATCCAGCCCGGAATTCCGGGCCGGATAAAGTAAGATTATTTCGCAGGGCGGCTCGCGCGCTTACGATCCGCTTCCGTAAGAAGCTTCTTACGGATACGGATGCTTTCCGGAGTCACTTCCACCAGTTCATCATCATCAATGAATTCCAGCGCCTGCTCCAGAGTATATTTGATAGCAGGAGTCAGCACCTGAGCTTCATCCGTACCAGAAGCACGTACGTTAGTCAGCTGTTTACCTTTCAGACAGTTTACTGTCAGGTCGTTGGAGCGGTTATGAATACCGATAACCTGGCCTTCATATACTTCGTCAGCGTGCTCAGTAAACAGACGACCACGTTCCTGCAAGTTAAACAGGGCATAGGTCAGAGCTTTACCAGTCGCGTTAGAGATCAGCACGCCATTAATACGCTGACCGATTTCACCGCCTTTATGCGGACCATAGTGGTCAAATGTGTGGTACATCAGACCAGAACCAGAGGTCAGGGTCATAAACTCAGTCTGGAAGCCGATAAGACCACGAGAAGGCATCATAAAGTCCATACGTACACGGCCCTTACCATCCGGAGACATATCAGTCAGTTCGCCTTTACGCAGACCGATATTCTCCATGATACCGCCCTGATGCTCTTCCAGAACGTCGATGGTTACCGTCTCATACGGTTCCATCAGTTGGCCATCTTCTTCTTTGATGATCACTTCCGGACGGGATACCGCCAGCTCAAAGCCTTCACGACGCATGTTTTCGATCAGAATAGACAGGTGCAGCTCACCACGACCAGAAACACGGAATTTATCCGGGTCATCAGTCTGTTCAACACGTAGTGCCACGTTGTGAACCAGTTCTTTTTCCAGACGCTCAAGAATGTTACGTGAAGTAACAAACTTACCTTCTTTACCCGCAAACGGAGAGGTGTTTACCTGGAACGTCATGGTTACCGTCGGCTCATCAACAGACAGTGCTGGCAGTGCTTCTACCTGACCCTGGTCACAGATAGTGTCAGAGATCTTCAGTTCACCCAGTCCGGTAAACGCAATAATGTCACCAGCGGTAGCTTGTTCTACCTCATGACGCTCAAGACCAAGGTAACCCAGAACCGTACCTACTTTACCGTTACGGGTTTTACCGTCAGCACCGACTACCGTCACCATCTGGTTCGGTTTAACAGTACCACGAGTGACGCGACCAACACCGATAACGCCTACATAGGAGCTGTAGTCCAGCTGAGAAACCTGTATCTGCAGTGAACCTTCAAGGTCAACTTCTGGCGCACTTACGTTCTCGACAATCGCCTCAAACAAAGGCTCCATGTTTTCGCCTTCTTCGCCTTCTTCCAGAGTCGCCCAGCCATTCAGTGCGGAAGCGTATACTACCTGGAAGTCCAGCTGGTCATCTGTCGCACCCAGGTTATCGAACAGGTCAAATACCTGATCCATTACCCAGTCAGGACGAGCGCCCGGACGGTCAATTTTGTTGATAACCAAAATCGGCTTCAGACCATGAGCAAATGCTTTCTGAGTTACGAAACGCGTCTGTGGCATCGGGCCGTCTACAGCATCAACAATCAACAGTACAGAATCGACCATCGACATAATACGTTCCACTTCACCACCGAAGTCGGCGTGTCCCGGAGTATCAACGATATTGATTCGGTAGTCATTCCAGTTAATGGCCGTGTTCTTAGCCAGAATGGTAATGCCACGCTCTTTCTCGATATCGTTCGAGTCCATGACTCGCTCTTCTACTTCACCACGGGACTCAAGCGTTCCCGACTGCTGAAGCAGTTTATCTACCAGTGTGGTTTTACCGTGGTCAACGTGTGCGATGATCGCGATATTTCTCAGTTTATCGATCTGTGGAGTCGTCATGGATTTTGATTCACTCAAGTAAAAAGACGCATTAGGAGCGAAAAAACAGCTCCTAGGTTACAAATTGGTTTAAAAATCGGCGTTAATGTACCAGATTTTTCCCGGAATACCTAAGAAATGTGATCTGTAACGAAGATGATTTTTTAATTCTAAACAAAAGATGTTACTTTTAGGTAAAAATCCGATTGACAATTATTCATTTAGCATGCTGAATAATCACCTGTAGTCAGTAATGACTTTCTGCACCATTCTGATGCACCATTTTTGTGCTTAATCGGATCATTTTGGTGCAGCGCATGCACCAAAAATAAACATTACTGAAATAAGATCTTGAATTGCAAGGATCTAACATGATGGCACGGTTTTAGCATTAGCTTCTCGCAAAGTCTGTATTGATTAATTTACCGTTGCATGGACTAATCAATGCCGATTAATTTAATCGTGCTATGCCACTTTATTAACACTGGAGGTTATCCAAGATGTCAGTAGAAAATGTTCTATCGCTGATCCAAGAAAACGAAGTCAAGTTTGTTGACCTACGCTTCACAGATACTAAGGGTAAAGAGCAACACATCTCTATTCCTGCTCACCAAGTCGATGCAGACTTCTTCGAAGAAGGAAAAATGTTCGATGGTTCTTCTGTTGCTGGCTGGAAAGGTATCAACGAATCAGACATGGTAATGATGCCTGATGCATCATCAGCTGTTCTTGACCCATTCACAGAGGATGCAACTCTAAACATCCGTTGTGACATCCTAGAACCTGCGACTATGCAAGGTTACGACCGTGACCCTCGCTCTATTGCAAAACGCGCTGAAGACTACATGCGTTCTGCTGGCATCGCAGACACTGTTCTGATTGGTCCAGAACCAGAATTCTTCCTGTTTGACGACGTAAAATTCTCAACAGACATGTCTGGCTCTTTCTACAAAATTGACGACATCGAAGCTGTATGGAACACAGGCGCTGATTTCGAAGAAGGTAACAAAGGCCACCGTCCAGGTGTTAAAGGCGGTTACTTCCCAGTTGCTCCTGTTGATTCATCTCAGGACATCCGTTCTGCTATGTGTCTGATCATGGAAGAAATGGGTCTGGTTGTTGAAGCTCACCACCACGAAGTGGCAACAGCGGGTCAGAACGAAATCGCTACTCGTTTCAACACTCTGACTGCTAAAGCAGATGAAACTCAAATCTACAAGTACGTTGTACACAACGTTGCACACGCATTTGGTAAAACAGCAACCTTCATGCCTAAACCACTAGTTGGTGATAACGGTTCTGGTATGCACGTTCACCAATCTCTGGCTAAAGACGGTGTTAACCTGTTTGCTGGTGACAAGTACGGCGGCCTTTCTGAAACTGCTCTGTACTACATCGGTGGTATCATCAAGCACGCTCGTGCAATCAACGCATTTGCTAACCCAGCAACTAACTCATACAAGCGTCTGGTTCCTGGTTTCGAAGCTCCTGTTATGCTTGCTTACTCTGCACGTAACCGTTCAGCTTCTATCCGTATCCCAGTAGTATCAAGCCCTAAAGCACGTCGTATCGAAGTTCGCTTCGGTGACCCAGCGGCTAACCCATACCTGGCATTTGCTTCAATGCTGATGGCTGGTCTTGACGGTATCAAGAACAAGATCAACCCAGGCGAAGCAATGGATAAAGACCTGTATGACCTGCCTGCAGAAGAAGCACTGGCTATCCCAACAGTTGCTTACTCTCTGAAAGATGCTCTGGCTGAACTGGATGCAGACCGTGAGTTCCTGACTGCTGGCGGCGTATTCTCTGACGACTTCATCGATTCTTACATCGATCTTAAGTCTGCAGACGTAGAGAAAGTAAACATGACAACTCACCCTGTTGAGTTCGAACTGTACTACTCTGTGTAATATGCATACAGTGTTACAATAATTTATCAGGCTCGCCTCGCAGGCGGGCCTTTTTTCTATTTATCCCGCCTTTCTACACCCCTACCATAAGCCTCCTGACCCAGGGAACCGTCCTGGTAATCCACAAACTAGTCCGTATTGTGGCTTGAACCCATACCACTCAAACCTCCCCAAAACGGATGGTGACTAATGAAAATTTGGACCTACACAATAATATTTATCCTGATGTGTCCAGCAGTTAGTACAGCTCAGGAAATTTACAGCTGGGAAGATGAAAATGGTGTCATCCATTTTAGTGAATACACGCCACCAGCATCCGCCAGCAAACAGGAACAAGTCAGCCTGCCCGATATCAAAGCACCGGCACCAGCACCAAAAGTGCTTTCTGCTCTGCCTCTCGATAACAAAAAAACACAAACACCGTTACCACCAGAACAAACGCAACAAGATCGGTTACCCCAAGCCACTAAGCAGCAGATGGCCACTAAACCGTCTCCCAAGCAAGATGAACCAGACAAGCTGCTGGATATTCAAATTGTCACCCCTGCTGATAAACAGACTGTACGTAGCAATCGGGGCGTGATTACTATTGTACTGGAGGCAAACAGAGCCTTAAAACCACGTGAACATTACCAGTTAATCATGGACGACAACCGATTTGGTGCCCCCCAGACCAATACCGTCTGGAACCTGAAAGATATTGATCGGGGTACCCACAGCTTTACCGTCAATGCCCTACAAAGCGGCAAGATTATTGCATCTACCAGTACTATAAAAGTGCACTTACACCGGAGCAGTGTAAAGAAGTAGAGCATGATCAGGTTAATAGCGGGTATTAAAGCATTTTTTTAGCATTTTCTTATGAAATCTGACATTTATGTCAGATTTCATTCCCCACAAAAAAATAGCCTCTTCTTATTTCCTGTATCCTGGCTCATACTTAATTTTATGAGCGCACAATTTTGGTGCAAAGCGCTTTTGTGGAGCGTCATCTGGGCAATGATAGGGAAAGGTAATGAGGGTATGGTTAACAACGAACTTTCTACGGCAATCTTAGATAATGTAGTGACAGCGACGTTAATGCTGGATGAGCATCTGATCATTCAGTATGCAAACCCTGCCGCTGAACAACTCTTTTCACAAAGTACCAAACGCCTTATTTCCAGTCCGTTATCTCAATTGATTCAGCATGCCTCAATGGATCTGGCACTACTGACTCAGCCACTGCAGAGTGGACAGAGTATCACTGACAGCGATGTTACCTTTGTTGTCGATGGAAAACCCCTGATGCTGGAGGTGACTGTCAGTCCGTTAACCTGGGGTAAAGAATTGATGCTGCTGATTGAAATGAGAAAAATTGATCAGCAACGTCGTTTAAGCCAGGAACTTAACCAGCACGCTCAGCAACAGGCAGCCAAACTTCTGATCCGCAGCCTGGCCCACGAAATAAAGAACCCGCTGGGTGGGTTAAGAGGGGCGGCACAACTGCTGCAAAAAATGCTTCCGGATCCCTCTCTGGGGGAATATACCCAAATTATTATTGAGCAGGCAGACAGATTGAGAAATCTGGTTGACCGGCTGCTGGGACCACAGAAACCAGGCAGGAAAAAACTAGAAAATCTGCATGTGGTGCTGGAAAAAGTCCGCCAGTTAGTGGAGCTGGAAACCGGCTCAGATGTCATCATCGAACGAGACTACGATCCCAGCCTCCCTGAACTGATGATGGACCCCGATCAAATAGAGCAGGCACTGCTAAACATCGTCAGCAATGCCGCACAAATTTTAGCCAAGCAAGACGATGCAAGAATTACTATAAAAACCAGAACCATTCATCAGGCGAATATTCACGGCCAGAGATACAAGCTGGCTGCACGAATTGAAGTCATTGATAACGGCCCAGGAATTCCTGTTGATTTACAGGATACGCTGTTCTACCCCATGGTGAGTGGCCGGGAAGGTGGTACCGGGCTGGGGTTGTCTATTGCACAAAACCTAATCGACCAGCACAGCGGAAAAGTTGATGTACAAAGCTGGCCGGGAAGAACCACATTTACTATCTATCTGCCGATTTAAGCGGATATTGTTGCTAAGGAATTATCGATATGAGTAGAGGATATGTTTGGGTTGTCGATGATGATAGCTCCATCCGCTGGGTGATGGAGAAAACCTTGTCATCCGCGAATATCCACTGTGAAACATTCGCGGATGCGGAAAGTGTTTTGATGTCGTTGGAACGGGAAGCACCCGATGTTCTGGTGTCAGATATCCGGATGCCGGGTATTGATGGTCTGGATCTGCTCAATCAGGTTCATAACAAATATCCGGATCTGCCTGTCATTATTATGACAGCCCACTCCGATTTGGATGCTGCGGTGAATGCCTATCAGAAAGGGGCATTTGAATACCTGCCAAAACCTTTTGATATCGACGAAACGCTAACGCTGGTAGAAAAAGCCATCGCCCACAGCCATGAACAGAAAAGAGAGCAGGTGTCCGATGATGGCTTAGCCGCCAGCGCGCCAGAAATCATTGGTGAAGCACCATCCATGCAGGAAGTCTTTCGTGCGATAGGACGCTTATCCCGCTCTTCAATATCAGTCCTGATCAATGGTGAGTCAGGTACGGGTAAAGAACTGGTAGCCCATGCACTGCACCGTCACAGCCCTCGGGCCAAAAATCCATTTATTGCTCTGAATATGGCAGCAATACCGAAGGATCTGATTGAGTCAGAGCTGTTTGGGCATGAAAAAGGGGCGTTTACCGGTGCCAATAATGTTCGTCAGGGCCGTTTTGAACAAGCCAATGGCGGTACCCTGTTTCTGGATGAAATCGGTGATATGCCACTGGACATTCAGACCCGGCTGTTACGGGTTCTCGCAGACGGGCAGTTCTACCGGGTGGGCGGCCATTCCGCCATCAAGGTCGATGTACGTATTATCGCGGCTACTCACCAGAATTTGGAAAAACTGGCCCAGCAGGGTGACTTCCGGGAAGATTTGTTCCACCGCCTGAATGTTATTCGAATCCAGATACCATCACTACGGGAAAGAAAGCAGGACATCGAAAAGCTCACCATGCATTTTCTGGCCCGCGCTTCCGATGAGTTAGGTGTCGAAATGAAAGCACTGCATCCGGCAACACTGGATGTGCTAAAGCGTCTTTCATGGCCCGGCAACGTGCGCCAGTTGGAGAACATCTGTCGCGGCCTGACTGTTATGGCCAGTGGCAGCGAAATTCTGCCATCGGATCTGCCGGCAGAGCTGATGGAAGAAAAATCCATTACCACCTCCAGCGGCAGCGGAAGCTGGCAGGCAGAACTGGAATCCTGGGCTCAGGCCGCTCTTGCCTCAGGAGAAACAGAATTGCTTGCTTATGCTCTGCCGGAATTTGAACGTATTCTCCTGAAAACAGCCCTGAATCACACCAACGGGCATAAACAGGAAGCCGCCAAAGTGCTGGGTTGGGGGCGTAACACGCTGACCAGAAAGCTGAAAGAGCTGGATATGAGCTAACGAAACTAACAATAGGTTCGCTTATCAATCAAAGAAAAACAGTCATTATGGCTGTTTTTCTTTATTTTCCTGCGACAAATCATTAGTCTCGCTCTTATACTTAAGCACAGACAGCTGTTCAGGACTTCCGACATGATTACATCCCATCTCCCACTTGTTGATATACACCGCCATCTCGACGGCAACATCCGTATTCAGACCATACTGGATCTCGGAAAACAATTTGGTGTCAGTCTGCCGGCTTATGATCTGGAGTCCCTGCGCCCTCATGTTCAGGTCATTGAAACCGAACCGGACCTAGTCGCCTTTCTGACGAAATTGGACTGGGGCGTGGCGGTTCTGGGAAATCTCGATGCCGTGCGTCGTGTCGCCTACGAAAATGTAGAAGATGCCCTGAATGCCCGTATCAATTATGCAGAATTACGCTTTTCCCCCTACTACATGGCAATGAAGCATAAGCTGCCGCTGGAAGGCGTAGTAGAAGCAGTGATTGATGGTGTACAGGCTGGCAGCCGTGACTTTGGGGTCAAAACCAACCTTATCGGCATTATGAGTCGCTCTTTTGGCACCGATGCCTGTCAGAAGGAGCTGGACAGCTTATTATCTCAAAAAGACCACCTGGTTGCCGTCGATCTTGCTGGTGATGAACTCGGGCAACCGGGTGACCGTTTCGTCTCTCACTTCAAGCAAGTCAGGGATGCTGGTTTGCACGTTACCGTCCACGCCGGAGAAGCCGCTGGCCCTGAAAGCATGTGGCAAGCCATTCAGACATTGGGGGCTGAGCGTATCGGTCATGGAGTAAAAGCTGTGCATGACCCTCAGCTAATGGATTATCTGGCAGAGAACCGCATCGGTATAGAGTCCTGCCTGACCTCTAATATCCAGACCAGTACCGTTGAGTCACTGGCTAACCATCCACTCAAACAGTTCCTTGAACACGGTATTCTGGCCTGTCTTAATACCGATGATCCTGCAGTAGAAGGTATCGAATTGCCTTATGAATATGAGGTAGCCGCACCACAAGCCGGGCTCTCTCAGGAACAAATCCGGCAAGCACAAGAGAATGGGCTGGACATGGCCTTTCTGTCACCGGCAGAGAAACAAGCTCTTCGTCAACAGATTCAGTCATAACCGGACAGCGACTGCTCCGACAATGTCGGAGCTATTTCACGCACACAACATTTAACAGAGAAGTTCCGGTAAGGTGGGTCACTTTGCCACTGGTAAATAGCCCGCGTTTCCCCATCCCCCAATACGGCAGGTGTAACGGCCACTTTTCACGCGTCATTACATTGGAGCTCAGCAGGGATTTCCACTGCTGTTCATCCACCATCGACATTCCCATTGATGAACACACACTTTCCGCTTTCGTGTAATCAAGCCGGTTCCAGGCTATGCCATATTCCATATAAAACTGCTCATTTCCCTGCATTAAGAACGGAACGACAAACTGCTGTTCTGCCACACGGGTCTGCCTGCGCAAAGTAATTCCGTCGAAAGCCGGTGTTTTTTCCTCAGGTAAAGATGCCGGCTGAGCTGGCGCTTCTGGTGCCACGGCAGGAGACAATTTACGTACAGGCTTCGCCGGTTTTTCTTTCATTGTCCGGACCGGTTTTGCAGGCTTTGCCGGAATCGGTTGTTTAGCTTCAGGCTTGGTATCACTTTTCCTGGTCTGTCCATCCTCAGTCACCCAACGGACAAACGACTCTTTATAGGCTGGCAGGCCTCTCACCCCTTTCAGTTCACTGTTGGCTTTATCAAAGTGGCTATATGGGCCAATCAGACAACGAAAACCTTTTCCATCTTGCTTTATCCATACGTTAGTCGAAATTTTTCCATAGATAAGCTTTGCTTGTTCCAAAGAGAGGGGCTGGGGGAAAATACCACACTGAATCCAGAAGAAGCCTTTGTCTTGTTTAGGCTCGCGTCCCCATAGCCCCTGGCCGATAGGGCAAGACTCCGTCAAAACGGCCAGCTCATTTTTGGCGTTCTGCTTCGCCTCACATACATAATCGTCTGCTGCGTACACCACTGAGGATAAACAGAAGCCAACAAAGAGGATGGATAAAAGCCCCCTAACCCTTTTCCCTGTGAAGTAATTATTCATACGTTATTCTCTAAACAGTTTGCCGCTCTATCTCTATTTAGTGTAGACCCAAAATGTTACTGCTTTTATAGCAGTAAGACAGATAAAGTCTGGATGACAAAAGAGCCGCTTTATCAGAGCAGCTCTTTAGTTTAGGAACGTTTATGGTTAAAGATCAATCGCTTTCGATCACCCTTTATAAATTTTTGGGTTAAATACATCCCGCAACCAGTCACCAAGCAGATTAATAACCAGAACTAACGAGACCAGTACCACCCCTGGGAAAGCGGTTATCCACCATGCACCAGAGAAAATATAGTTAAATCCAATACTGATGAGTGAACCGAGAGAAGGCTGCTCGACAGGCAAACCCAGCCCCAAAAATGACAGTGCGGCTTCTGACATAATCGCGTTGGCAATCTGTACCGTAGAAATCACCAAAATAGGAGACAGGCAGTTAGGCAGAATATGGCGGAACATGATGCGTGGCGTCTTAAGCCCCATCACCCGTGCCGCTTCCACATATTCTTTCTTCTTCTCCGACAGTACCGATGCACGTATCGTACGTGCGTACTGCGGCCACTCGGCCACCCCGATGATGACCACCAGCATGATCACGGCATACTCACCATAAAACTCGTTACCGAAGCTGGCTTTAAAGATAGCAGAAACAATAATTGCCACCATCATCGTCGAGAAAGACAACTGGATATCCGCAAAACGCATTAGGAAACTATCGATACGCCCACCAAAGTAACCCGATGAAAGGCCAATAATGATGCCTAAGATCAGCTGTACACCCACCGCTAAAAAGCCAATGGTCAGAGACAGGCGCGAACCATACAGCATCGTAGACAGGATATCACGCCCCTGCTCATCGGTTCCAAGCAGGAAGCGGGTATCTCCCCCGTCCATCCAGGAAGGTGGAAGTTCAGAATCCATAATATCAATGGAAGTCAGGTCATACGGATCCGTTGGAGATATTAACGGTGACGCGAACGCAATAACCAAATACAACACAAAAATGGCAAAACTGAACATGGCCACTTTGTCATTCAGGAAATAATGCAGAAAGTCAGAATTTTTAAAACGCTCCCAACGGCCAGGAGCAGTTACTGTATTACTCATATCAGGCTCCTTTACCTGTCAGGTTCACTGTCGGGTTAATCAGCCCGTATAACAAATCGATAATGGTGTTCGTCACCACAAAAATCAGACCCACAAAAATCACATAGGCAGTAATAAGCGGTGTATCCACACGGTTAATCGCCTCCAGGAACAGGAAGCCGGTTCCCGGCCACTGGAATACCGTTTCTGTCAGTATGGTATAGGCCACCATCAGACCAAGCTGTACACCACCCACCGTCAGAACCGGTAGCATGGTATTTTTCAGAGCGTGCTGATAATACACTTTCTTCATCGGCAGGCCCTTAGCCTTGGCAAATTTAATATACTCCGAGCTCAGTACCTCCAGCATTTCAGAACGCACCAGACGGATAAACAGAGGCAGCATGATAGAGGCCAGAGAAATACACGGTAGCACCAGATGAGCCAGGCCATCCAGCGTAAAGAAACCGGACTCCCAACCTAACAGATTAAACGTCTCACCACGCCCGTAAGAGGGAAGCCAGCCCAGTTCAATAGAGAATATGTACATCAGCATAATAGCGGTCAGGAATACCGGAACAGAAATCCCGATACTACTGAATGCCATAACGACTTTAGTAAAAAAGCTTTTCGGGTGAATGGCCGAATACACGCCAAGCGGAATGGATAAACCAATAATGATCAACGAGGCACCGAATACCAGCTCCAGCGTCGCAACCAGTTTTTCCAGAATCACTTCTGTGGCTGGTTTTTTAAAGAAATAGGAAGTCCCTAAGTCACCTTGCACGGCGTTAGTTACAAAGCGTGTGTACTTCGTCATAAACGGGTCATTCAGCCCCAGTTCATCTCGCAGTGCCTGGCGTTCAGCTTCAGATACAGACTGCCCTACCAGCTCACGTAACGGGTCCCCAAGGTTGTCCTGGATAGAAAACGCAACTACGCTGATGACAAACATTACAATCAGAGCCTGAAACAGGCGTTTGACCAGAAACGAAAACATTTCTTGCCCCTTACAATCATCAAAAATTCAGTCTTCATTAATAAATCGCAATACAACACTCAGCCCGACTGAAATAAGACTGTGTGCCCTAACCGGAAATATCCCGGGTAATACTCTCTGCCGCTGTCTGGCTAGTAAAATATAGGAGCCCAGCAGACAGATCCCCGCATTTGCGGGGATCTCTTCAGCAAAATAAATCACTTTGCTTGGTTATTTCACTTCCAAATCACCGAAGTAAGGGAAGTTCATAGCGTTCACGATAGGTGCGATATCCACATTAGATTTAGCACCCCACGCCAGGTTCTGCCAGTGCAGGGGAACAAACGCAGCATCGTTATACAGAGTTGCTTCCACCTGTTGCAGCATTTTCGCACGCTTAGCCGGATCGGTTTCAACGTTTGCATCTTCCACCAGACGATCCACCTCAGGGTTTGAGTAGTGGCCACAGTTGTACTGACCACGACCCGTTTCTTCATTACGGGTCATTGTCAGGAACTCTGAGAAGTTCGCAGAATCTTCAGTATCCGAATGCCACCCAATCATCAGCATGTCTGCTGCACACTTATCAAATTCAGGCCAGTACTGCGCCTTAGGCATGGTTTTCAGATCCACTTTGATACCGATCTTAGACAGCATTGCTGCCGCAGCCTGAGCCACCTTAGCATCGTTCACATAACGGTTATTCGGTGCGATCATGCTCAGCGTAAAGCCATCTTCATAACCCGCTTCTTTCATCAGTTGTTTCGCTTTCTTCAGGTCATAACGCGGTTTCAAATCCGGGTTATAGCCCGCATAACCTTCTGGGCTCTGCTGACCCGCAGCTGTTGCAAAACCTTTCATGATCTTCTTCGCGATACCTTCGTTGTTGATCGCATAGACTATCGCCTGACGAACCCGGGCATCTTTCAGCGCTTCATTACTGTTCTGGTTCATCTGGAAAGTGATAATGCGGGTACCTGGCAGCGTCACAAGATCCACGCCACTGGCACTATCAACACGGCGCTGATCATTCGGTGCTACCGGTGCAATCATATCCACATCACCAGAAAGCAATGCTGCAACACGGGTTGCGTCTTCTTTGATTGGTACCAGTGTCAGGTGATCAACGTTGCCTTTGGATTCTGTGTCCCAGTAATCCTCAAAACGTTCAAATTCCACTTTTACACCCTGCTCACGAGAAGTCACGATAAACGGACCTGTACCGGAAACATGAGTAGACGCAAAGGAGTTACCGTGCTTCACAATTTCAGATTTGTCTTTGCCTTCTTCAGTTGTGCCTGAGTAGAACGCTTTATCCATTGGGAAGATATAAGTCGCCGTCTGAAGAACCAGAGGGAACGCTTCTTTTGATACGATATCAACGGTGTAGTCATCCACTTTCACCATCTTCTCAAACGGTGCAAAGATAGCCTTAAAGTCCGGTGAATGTTGCAGACGCTCAAAGGTCCACACGACATCATCAGCGGTCATTGCATTACCGGAATGGAATTTCACACCTTTACGCAGGTTAAAACGGAAGGTTGTCTCATCAACACGCTTCCAGCTTTCCGCCAGACGAGGTTCAAAATCCAGAGCCTGGGTATAACGTACCAGTGGGTCAAACACCATATGAGACATCTGCAGGGTACCACCTGAAAGCTGCTCATGCGGGTCCATTGATACCGGATCAGCATCATAAGCAACGGTAATATCTGCAGCCATTGCACTCAGGCTCAGGCCAGCAGCCATCAGAGCAACGGTAAGTTTGGTCTTAATGGTTTTCATAGCATAACTCCTTATGCGGGAATCCTTATCCCTTTTGTTTGTTGTGTGTGCTTCTGTGTATTTATATTTTAATTTAAGCAACATCCTCTCTTAATCCGGTAAATTCCGGCATAAGAGAAATCAATTGCTTACTGTATTCATGGTGTGGATTATTAAATAACTGCTCAGTCGGGGCCACTTCCAGCAAAGTTCCCATTTTCATCACCCCGATACGGTCACACATCTGACGGATAACCGGGAGATCATGACTGATAAACAGCATGGTCAGGTTAAGTTCACTCTGTAGATCTTTCAGCAGGTTCAGAATCTGAGCCTGAACGGAAACATCCAGCGCAGAAGTTGGCTCATCACAAATCAGCAGGCGTGGACGCGTAGCCAACGCACGGGCAATAGAAATACGCTGACGCTGACCACCAGAAAACTCATGAGGGTATTTCAAACCGGCCATTCTTCCCAATCCCACGTGATCCAGCAGGTCATACACTATCTGACGAGTCTCACTTTCATTACGGGTCAGTTTATGGAACCGGATCGGCTCAGCAATAATGTCAAAGACCTTCATGCGTGAGTTCATGGAGGTATATGGATTCTGGAATACCATCTGCATCTGACGACGCATAGGGCGGCGGGCTTTTTCTGACGTCAGTGCGGTCAGGTCAATACCTTCAAAGGTCACCTTACCAGAGTTCGGCGTATACAGACCGGCGATCACACGGGCGATGGTCGACTTACCGGAACCTGACTCACCAACCAGACCAAAGGTTTCCCCTTCAAATACTTCAAAGCTGACATTGTTCGAGGCCTGCACATATTCACGACGGCTTTCAAACAAGGAATCTTTGGTGATAAAGCGTAGGTTAACATTCTCTACGTTAAGAAGCGGCCCTGTATATGAACGCTGATCCTGACTCTGACCCAGCCAGTGATTCTTAATATCCAGCGATTTCATCTCCGTCGCTTCTTCGATATAGCTGACCAGAGGGAACCTATCCAGCTTCACGTCTGAACGAGGAACAGCAGAAATAAGACTGCGGGTATAAGGGTGATCTGGATTACCCAGAACCTTATCTGTCTTACCAAACTCAACCAGGTCGCCACGGTACATCACCGCCACCTTATCGGTTACGTTCGAAACCACACCCATATCGTGGGTAACCAGCATACAGCCAACGTTATTCTTTACGCATAGCTCACGAATCAGGCTCAGAATTTGGTCCTGAATAGATACGTCCAGTGCCGTTGTCGGTTCATCGGCAATAATCAGGTCTGGCTCGCCAGCCAGAGCAATAGCAATCACCACCCGCTGACGCATACCACCAGAAAACTGATGAGGGTACTGCTTCAGACGGTTTTCCGGCTGCGGAATGCCCACCTGATTCATCAAAGCTAACGCACGACCATACGCTTCCTGGTCGGACACATTCATATTTGCGTGGATAGTTTCTTTCAATTGCTGTTCTACAGTGAACAGCGGGTTCAGGGAAGTCATCGGATCCTGGAAAATAAATCCAATTTTGGAACCGCGCACTTTGCGCATCTCTTCTGGTTTAAGACCAGATATCTTTTCACCATCAAGGTATACATCACCACTGGCGATTTGTCCCGGTGGACTAAGCAAATCTATTACCGCATTACCAACCGTAGATTTACCGGCACCAGACTCACCCACAACACCAACAATTTCACCACGCTCAATAGAAAAAGAAAGTGACTTTACAGCAGCGTGTACACCATGGCGGGATGGGTATTCAATTCGAAGGTTTTTAACCTCAAGAAGTGACATTTGAAGTCCTCTGTCTTGTCTTTATGCCCTGACCATTACTCAACTGAGCTAATATCCATCTTGGCATAAGTGAAGTCCATTCGTTATCAGAAGAAGACTCTGATAATTAAGCAGCAGCTAAATTTGGCAAAAAACACAGACAAATGCAAGAAATGGAGAATAAAAAACGGCATGAAAGCAATTTTAAAGCATTTGAAATCAATATTTATTCATTTTGCACACTATTGTAATCCAACAAAAATGACCTATCTGCGATCAAAACGCACCAAAATAAGGATATTAACCTATAAAAAGGAGATATTGATCGCATAAACAGAATTTCCAAAAAACCAACAAAAATGAATCATTATGCCAGCCATTACCCCAAATCAGAGAAACAAAGCCCAGATGCAATCGAAATCATCAGTATATTATTTCAATAATTTGCGTTAATTCAGAACAGAAAAACCATAAAAAAGGCACAAAAACGGATAATGCATATATTAAATGGAATAATATCAGATGAATCTTGCATAAAGATACCGTATCAAGCACCCTATAAGCCGTACTCAGATAGAGTTAAAACAAAAAGCCCCGTCAGATGACGAGGCTTTAAGGTGGTCAGTGAAGAGCCGGATTCAAGGAATAGCCGAACCCCCGACCCTCTATATGCTTTCTAAACTAAACTGATGCGCAGATCGAAAAAAAGCCCCAGTCTTTCGACTGAGGCTTTAAAGGTGGTCGGTGAAGAGGGATTCGAACCCCCGACCCTCTGGTCCCAAACCAGATGCGCTACCAAGCTGCGCTATTCACCGACTTTATTTCTTCCCGGTTACACCGAAAAAGGAAGCAATGCTACCTGAATGATGGGGTGGCTAACGAGACTTGAACTCGCGACAACCGGAATCACAATCCGGGGCTCTACCAACTGAGCTATAGCCACCGCTGAGATAAAAACCATCAAACAATGATGGATTTGAAAAGTGGTCGGTGAAGAGGGATTCGAACCCCCGACCCTCTGGTCCCAAACCAGATGCGCTACCAAGCTGCGCTATTCACCGACTTTATTTCTTCCCGGTTACACCGAAAAAGGAAGCAATGCTACCTGAATAATGGGGTGGCTAACGAGACTTGAACTCGCGACAACCGGAATCACAATCCGGGGCTCTACCAACTGAGCTATAGCCACCACTATTTTTACCGATATATGTCCAGGGCCCTCCGAAATGGCGCGCCCGAAAGGATTCGAACCTTCGACCTTTGGCTCCGGAGGCCAACGCTCTATCCAGCTGAGCTACGGGCGCATGCCCTATCGGCGGAGTGGAATAATACGTATATCACTGGTATGAGTCCACCCTTTTTTGCACTTTTTTTCTCGATTGTTGGCTTTTTCAGCAGTTTCAGCCTTATTTATTAAACATCGAACGTAAGTTAGCAATATGTGCCTGACCTTTCGCCATTCTTTCTTCCTGAGACTGCGGTTTCTTCACCATTTCCCACTCGACATCATCATAAGGTAACTCATCCAGAAAACGACTCTGTTGCGGCTTAAGCAGCTCTCCAAATTGGCGACGCTCCCGACATAACGTAAAAGTCAGTTCTTTCTGAGCCCGGGTGATCCCCACATAAGCCAAACGCCGCTCTTCATCGACATTTTCCTCATCGATACTGGTTTGGTGCGGAAGAATGCCTTCTTCAGCTCCCATCAGGTAGACATACGGGAACTCAAGCCCCTTAGAAGCGTGCAGTGTCATTAACTGTACCTGGTCAGCCGTTTCATCATCCTCTCCCCGCTCCATCATATCTCGCAGGGTCAGACGCTGAACCACTTCCTTAAGAGTCTTTTCTTCCTGATCCGTGTTATCCCCTTCCAGATCGGCCACAATCCAACTGTACAGATCAGAGACATTTTTCATCCTCATTTCCGCAGCCTTAGCACTGGTCGAGGTTTCGTATAACCAGTCCTCATAGTGGATATCACGTACTAAAGCTCGTACAGCATCCACAGTATTACCACGCTCAGCATTATCGGCTATCGTCACTACCCATTGGGTAAACTTACGTAGATTCTCGAGGCCTCTCCCACTGAGGTGCTGTTCCAGACCCAGCTCAAAACTGGCTTCAAACAGACTTTTCCCCCGCATATTGGCGTAGGTTCCCAACTTTTCCAGCGTAACTGGGCCTATTTCACGCCTCGGGGTATTAACGATACGTAGAAAAGCATTGTCGTCATCTGGGTTAACCAGCACACGCAGATAAGCCATGATGTCTTTGATTTCTGCTCGGGCGAAAAAAGACGTTCCCCCGGAAATCCGGTACGGAATCCGGTTCTGCATCAACGCCTTTTCTATTAACCGCGACTGATGGTTACCCCGATAGAGTATTGCATAGTCTTTGTAATGAGTACGGTTAAGAAAACGGTGAGCAATCAGCTCGCCAGTTACGCGTTCCGCTTCATGATCTTCATTTTTGGCGTGCAAAACTTTCAGTTTTTCGCCCTCTGGAAGCTCAGAAAAAAGTCTTTTTTCGAACACGTGTGGGTTATTCGCAATCAGAATATTTGCTGCTCGCAAAATACGGCTGGTAGAACGGTAATTCTGCTCAAGCTTGATGACTTTCAGGCTTGGGTAATCCTGACTAAGCAGTACCAGATTTTGTGGCTTTGCCCCGCGCCAGGAGTAAATAGATTGATCGTCATCACCAACAACAGTCAGGCGACCACGCTCACCGACCAAAAGTTTAACCAGCTCATACTGACTGGTGTTTGTATCCTGATACTCATCAACCAATAAATAACGTATTTTATTCTGCCAGTGCTGACGTACTTCTGCATTAGTCTTTAACAACACCACCGGCATCAGAATTAGGTCATCGAAGTCGAGTGCGTTATAAGCTTTCATCTGGTTCTGATACATTTCAAAACAGAAAGCAAACAGCTGATCCTGTTCCGATTGAGCCCGAGCTTTTGCCTGATCCGGCGTAAGCATATCGTTCTTCCAGTTGGAGATGGTGCTCAGCAAAGATCTTAGTAAGTCTTTATCTCCGTCCAGCTGTTTTTCCGTCAGCTCTTTTAACAAAGCCATCTGGTCCTGATCATCAAACAGAGAAAACCCCGCTTTGAGCCCCAGTGATTTATATTCCCGACGGATAATATTTAAACCCAAGGTATGAAAAGTTGAGATCATCAGCCCCCGAGATTCTTTTCGGCCAAGCGTCTGTCCAACCCGTTCTTTCATCTCCCGGGCCGCTTTGTTGGTAAAGGTAACGGCTGCAATGTTTCGGGCCTTATATCCGCACTGCTGCACAAGATAGGCTATCTTGTTCGTGATTACACGGGTCTTGCCTGAACCAGCCCCAGCCAAAACCAGGCACGGACCTGAGACAAATTTTACGGCTTCATTCTGCTGCGGATTTAACTTCATGACCCGATACCTTAAAGCAAACATCAAAGGGGCTATATAATAATCGTCCCTTGCACTGATTGCTATTCGGATTATCTACCAGACAGCATAAATTTCTACCAAGATAATTGAGCAATACCAGACTATAAATTTATACTTTTTCTCAGCACTATGACGACTTTTCCACCTAAATTACCTAAAATAAGTACAAATTTTCAGGAGTATAGTCAGATGTTTGATCCAAAGAAACTAGAACAGATTGCCAAGCAGATCCATGATTCCATGCCGGAACCAGTAAAAGAACTCGGTGCCGATGTTGAACAAAAAGTACGTCAGGTTATTCAGGGTCAGTTAAATAAGCTGGATGTGGTTAGCCGGGAAGAGTTTGAAGTACAGACTCAAGTTCTACTCAGAACTCGCCAGAAGCTTTCAGAGATGGAACAAAAATTGACTGCTCTTGAAGAGAAGCTGGCTGCTGATACAGAAGAAAAGAAAGAGCAATAAGGCACGCCACAGGCTCATACTGATGAGCCTGTTCCTTACTACAAGCAGAGTGGATGGGACGACTCCCTGATACCTTGTTTGGCGCGCCCCCGGCGTGACAGGCCGCGTTCTTTTAAACAAACAGCCTAACCAACTGAACTACCACTCCGCAGTGGTTTACTGTGCTAAAAACGTAAAAAAGCCCTGTCATTTCTGACAGGGCTTTAATATAAGTGGCGGAGTGGACGGGACTCGAACCCGCGACCCCCGGCGTGACAGGCCGGTATTCTAACCAACTGAACTACCACTCCGCAGTGGTATCATCCGCATGTGCGAATGTCCGCTTTTGTCTTCACTTTTTGAAAAAGTGAAAATAAAACTAAAGCCTGGCGATGTCCTACTCTCACATGGGGAAACCCCACACTACCATCGGCGCTATTGCGTTTCACTTCTGAGTTCGGCATGGAATCAGGTGGGTCCACAACGCTATGGTCGCCAAGCAAATTC
>NZ_QFWT01000005.1 GCF_003144035.1 Vibrio albus | reverse complement strand
TAACCATCAAGGACTCAATGACCTCACCCCTGATGAAGCCTACTTCGGCAGGCAGAGATACGCGGCATGAGCTGGATCAACCACTTAAGGAATGAGCTTATGTGTCCAACCATTGGGGTCCACTTCTGATGCCAGTGAATTGGCTCTGTATTTTCAAAACAATGCTTTACGATAGGATCCACATTCGCCAGATTATTATTATCGTAATACTCCCTCCAGTCTGTCGGGTAATTGTTATAAATAAGCACCTTACTCCTGGCGACAGACTCCGGGACAGACAACCCAAGCAAGTAGAAATCATAATCAAAAAATTGAGTCAGGGAGAGTAATTCCTGTTCAATAAGAACCGTCGAATCAGCTTCAGAGATAGTTTCAATACACTTTATTATTTTTTCCATTTTATTACACCCTAAGTGCTGATTTCATTGGTCTTCACACTGTATCAGAATCAGCTAAACCAATGGAAGAAGTTGGCCTCACATTACGTTTGTTTGCCTGATATGTGCACATCTTTTGAATAACACCCCTCCACTCGACCTGAGCATGTCACTTGCCTTTATGCATTATGCTTCATATCAACCTGTAATTTCTAATTAATTATTTTTAATGTGTTGCCTATAACAAAAATAATGATCAACTTTGATATCTATATATTAATAATATAAATATCAGGACATTAATTATGGACCCTATTAGAATAACCAAACTATATGAATTAATAACTGACACAGATACCTGCACCAGTCTAAAAGATCTAAATAATATAATAAATAACTCTCTTGATATTATTGGTTATGAATATTATTTAGTTGGCATATCTACTCCAATATCAATAACAAAATCTCATTCAGGAATAATTGACAATTATCCATATGAGTGGAGAAAGACTTATGATAATAATGATCTAAAAGAGATAGATCCCATCTTTTTATACAGTACTAAAAATAGCAAACCAATATTATGGGAAGATCCAAATATAAAAAACATAACTCATAATATGAATTCTGACATCAATGTTATGGAAGAAGCTAAAAAATATCACTTAAGCAATGGCGTCACCATTCCAATTCATGCCACGGGAGGTACATTTGGCATGTGTAGTTTTGCTAACCGTGACAATACATTAGGTTATTTCGATATGGCTATCATCGCCTCCCAAACGCTTTCTCCAGTGATTATCAGTTGTTTTCATAATGACCCATCCTTTAAGAATACAGTTCCTGAACCCCCTGCACTAACGAATAGAGAAGTTGAATGCCTTAAATGGTCTGCAGAAGGGAAAACTGCATGGGAAATAGCAAAAATATCAAATTGTTCAGAGAGAACTGTTGTTTTTCATTTAACCAACGTATGCGAAAAATTAAATGCCTCAAATAAATATCAAGCTATAAGCAAAGCAATTATCACCGGAATAATAAACTAATTATATATAACCATTATGCGCCTTCTATTTAGGCGCATATTTCCCCACAGTATAGAACATAATAACATTCGTCAAGAATATAGAACCTGTAAAGTATTACAGTTGGAAGAGTTATTTTCTCAGTCAAATATATTGATTATCTGAAGTGGAGAGATAACCATGATTAATATCGAATGCAAATCCAGAAAAGAAATGTCTGACAAAGAATATGATGAATTGCTTAATTTACGCTATCGGGTCTTTAAACAACGGCTCAAATGGGATGTAAAATCGGTAAACCATCAAGAATCGGACAACTATGATCACTTGGATCCAACGTACTTGATTGCCAAAAGTGAACAACAGATGATCGGATGCTGGAGAATCCTTCCGACCAGCGGGCACTATATGTTAAAAGATACTTTCCCACAGTGTCTGGGCGGAGAAAAAGCGCCTGAATCAGATGTCATCTACGAACTCAGTCGTTTTGCTGTTGAGAGGAGCCAGTCAGTTGGCGCGCACTACACCCCCAGTACCGTGACGATGGAAATGTTTAAAGCCATTTATCTCTATGGTGTTCAACACTCTATCAGTTACTATGTCACCGTTACCTCTACCGGAGTTGAAAAACTTCTTAAGCGCATAGGACTTCCCCACCAAAGATTCGGCAGCAGTGAGGTTTACAAGCTGGGCGATACAAAATCGGTAGCATTACTCATTCCCGTCGATAATGTCTTCAGGCAGTCGGTAGGACTGGCCTGATATTCCTTTGAAAAATATCCCCGGCTCCGGTCGGGGTTCTCGTTCAATTCCCCACCTCTTTATTCATGCCTGGCAAACAATAATTGTTCAAATATCCAGCACCCTTAACACTACCATAAAACAACTGTTTGATAATTGCCCGTACTATTGTAGAATCTGCGGCTTTTGAGTATCAGTCTGGATTAATTGACTAATCTATAATCAATGAACGATACAAGATAACAATATAATAAGGCACGAAATATACATATAGTCTTATAACAATAAAATGACTTAACAGACAGAAGGCGTTGTAAATTCAAGGAGTATTGATGCAACTATTAGAATCCTTTTTTGGAATAATTGGAGATTTAACGTGGGGTTGGGCACTGGTGCCATTCCTCGTTATATTTGGCCTGTTTTTTACTATTGTGACTGACTTTGTTCAGTTCCGGTTCTTTAAACGCATGTTCCGCGTGTTACTGACCAAAAACCAGACAGCAGACGAAAAAGCCATCTCAGGCCGTGAAGCACTTTTACTATCCATTGGTGGCCGAGTTGGTGGCGGTAACATTGCTGGTGTTGCAGTAGCAATTACACTCGGCGGGCCAGGTGCTGTGTTCTGGATGTGGGCGATAGCCCTTGTCGGAATGGCAACCAGCCTGATCGAATGTTCACTGGCTCAGCTATACAAACGTAAAGAAGAAGGTGAATTTCGCGGGGGTGCAGCACGTACCATTATTCACGGTTTGGGTGAAAACTACCGCTGGCTGGCCTACTTGTATGCCGTGTCCCTGATAGCTTCTTTTGCTTTCGGATTTAATGCATTTCAGGGTAATACTGTAGCGGGTGCTGTTCAGGACAGCCTGGGAATTGATCGTATCTACACCGGCGTATTCCTGGCGGGTGTCGTTGGCTTTATTATCTACGGTGGTATTCACCGTATCGCTAAAGTTGCCGATGTCGTCGTTCCTATTATGGCTGTCGCTTACATCGCTATCGCACTTCTGATCATTCTAATGAATATTACTGATCTGCCAGACGTTATCGCGACTATCGTGAAAAACGCATTTGGTATAGAAGAAGCCGTTAGTGGTGGTATGGGTGCAGCTTTGGCTCAGGGTTTGCGCCGAGGACTGTTCTCAAACGAAGCGGGTCTGGGTTCTGCACCAAACGTTGCTGCAACAGCAGACGTCACTCACCCTGTCAGCCAAGGCATCACACAGTCTCTGTCTGTATTTATCGATACTATCATTGTCTGTAGCTGTACCGCATTTGTTATTCTTTTGGGGGACGTCTACGTTCCTGGTGCAACGGGTGTTGACGGTGTCGTGTTAACGCAGCAGTCTCTGGTTTCACATCTTGGTGAGTGGGCTCAATATTATCTGACTGGTGCGATTCTGCTGTTCTCATTCAGTTCAGTTATCTACAACTACTACCTGGGTGAAAACGCCCTGACCTTTATGTCTCAGCGTAAACTATCTGTTCACCTGCTACGTATTGCTGTTGTGGGTATCGTATTTGTCGGTGCTGTCGCTCCGGCAGCAACGTCAGTATTCTTCTTCTCGGATCCAATGATGGGTGTTCTGGCTATTGTGAACCTTCTCGCGCTAATCATGCTGTTCCCTACAGCAATGCGTATTCTCCAGGATTACCGACAGAAACTGAAAACTGGTGTCGAACATCCGGAATTCAATCCCGATGAATTCTCAGATCTGGACATTGACCGTACAGCTTGGTTACCTAAGAAATAATCATTTCTGCTGATACAAAATCAAAAGCCTCCACAGCGTGCCTGCGGAGGCTTTTCTATATGACCAGATATGGAAATAATTTCTATAGACCAAATAACGTTAGCATTAAGCTAATAAAAATAACGGCAATCGTAATAATATACATGCTAACGGAACTGAGCTTATTCACTGCTCTGACCGCGACAGGAACACCGGTAAAGGCTCCGGCCGTTAGTATAAGAGCTGTTGCTAAATCACTTTGTCCGCCACTACTGTACTGAATCGCAGAGATCCCGGACAATACAAGTGCGATGACAATGGAAGAACCAACAGAGCGTTTGATGTCCAGTCCCAGTATCGAATTTAAGGTTGGTAGTATCAACACCCCACCACCTACGCCCGTAGAGGCCATGATTGCCCCACACGCGGCACCCGATCCAATACCCACCATTTTCTTTGAATCATTGCCCGTCTTATGAGGTATTCCTGCCCATTCTCTTTTTAACTTAACGAGCATAGTGACCAACGAAAAAAGCATGATAGTCAGAATTAGCCTCTGAACTGTTTCGGTTATCATTCCAGAATACTCCGGGTGCCTGGCAAGATGCACGATGAAATTCGCGACGATTATACTGATTGGCACCGCACCAACCAGAATATAGGCGACCTCTTTCCAGGAAACATTTCTGGCCATAATATGTGAGACAGCTGCATTCACCTTCACAAGAGCGGAAATCACACTTGCCGTCCCTACAGCTAAAACCGGATTCATACCAAAAGCAACCTGTAAGACCGGAATAATAAATACCCCGCCTCCGACACCCGTCATACCCAGGCATAAACCAATTAAGCAGCCAAAGATAAGTCTGATACAGATCTCATAAAATGAGAAAGATACAAATATTTCTTGTATTAAATAGTCCATTTTTATCCCAATAAAATAAAAGATGGACTTAGGTTACTCGTGAATAATATTTACCAATATGATGGTGAACATAATGAAAATTAGAACACCATACGTTTAATTTGTTGTGTCCGATTAAACAAGCAGCTACTTCAATATCATATCTTCCCTTAAACTTATAAGGGAGTTAATATCAACAGGCTTAATTTTTCTTTCTTTCGGATCTAGAAAATTCTGCTCTTTTAGGTATTTTGAGTATCTGATTACTGTTTGAGTATCTGTACCTGAATACTCTGCAACTTCTCTGCTGGTCCAAGGGTAATGACTAAAGCGAGTAAAAAGACAAACAATAGCATCAATAATTCTGACTTTTGCACTATACGCAGCCACATTCGACAGCCGAGCCTCAGCTTCTCCAAGTTCATGACATACGTTAGATAACAGCGCTTTCAGCATAGTTGGTGACATCACATCAAGTGAGTCTATTCCTGCTGCTTTGATATGATGAACAGAACTACTTAGTAAACTGCGGGTTGTAAGGTGGTATTGCTCGTCACTGAATAATGAACGAAAACCAAAATAGTCCCCGGGACCGTACACTCGCATTAGGTGTTCTTTTCCCGATTCCGTATTACGGTAAAGAGCGACTAGCCCTGATTCCAGAAAGAAGAAGCCTTCGGCTTTTTGGTTTGCCGAGTAAATTTTTTCCCCTTTATCATAGTTTTTCACACTGTATTTTAATTCTCTATGAAGTGACATTAATTTATATTTCTTTAAATAAAACTATCAGACAACACAGGATTATATGATCTTAGATATATTAACGATTAAATTAATATCAAAAAAAGAGAGCCATCTCTTTTTACCGCCAAAGTAAATTGTAATTATTTGTAAGCAGTATATTACAACCTAGTTTCAGGGTAATATTTCATCACTATTTAGTTCCCAGCCAGTCAAGCAGCCTTTTGGGCCATTTCCATGATGGTGTATCTACTTTCCGTTTATCTTTACCATGGTAGTAACTGGCTAATAACTCACTTCTGATTTGATCCGATTCGGCATGCAGTACCTTAGCCAATACATCTGAAGTCTGCTTCGCATGATCGTTTGCCAGACTAAAATCCATATTCAGATAACCTTGCACCATCAACCAAAGCTTAGTAACAAGAGAAAGCTCGACAACTGAATCGGCCTCAAGCTTATGTGCACAGTCTTCACCAAGTGTTTTTTCAAAAACGTCACTCATCGCGGAAATCGTTTCGATTTGTGGCTCTATTCTTCCTATGGCTTCAATGTGTGACTTCGTCAGTAAACCAAGTAACAGTAGCAAGGGGCTACTATCCTGCTTCTGCTCGCACACGGTATCAAAAAAACGGGCTTTTGTTTCCACCGTTTCCTGAAACATCTTTGCTTCTTTGTCTGACAGCGGAAGCGTGTCAATACCAACAACTTCCAGTTGCTGCTTCAGGTTACTTACTATCGCTTCACTCATCGTCTTCTGGCCTTACTTCATACTTAAGTTCGTCGCTTACCACATATAAGTTTAGTGTACCCTGATCTCATTGCCACAAGACGACTAATTTGACATAGAAGGTGTGATTTTTGCCGCAACAAACTTAATACCGGACAAAAAAATAGCCAGTCTGAAGACTGGCTACCTACATCAACAGTAATTGTTAATTAATTACAGTACTTTAATGTTTTCAGCTTGAGGACCTTTTTGGCCTTGTGTCACTGTGAACTCAACTTTCTGACCTTCAGTCAGAGTACGGAAACCGTCCGCCTGAATTGCACTGAAATGAGCGAAAACGTCTGGGCCGTTTTCTTGCTGAATGAAACCAAAACCTTTAGTTTCGTTAAACCATTTTACTGTACCAGTCACTGTGTTAGACATAGTCTTCATTCCTAAATTGTGTTAACCCTTTATGGGCGTTGTTGATAGCGTGGAAAAAACAATTGCTACTTATATACGCCACAATGGAAAGGAAATTCTGACCAGTGGTACGGTAAATCTGTAAACAAAGCTTTTTTCTAGCCATGAATAGGCTATAGTAAAGCGGCTAAGTGTCAACAGTATTTATATTATTTTTTAGTGAATCGTTAAAATTCGTGATCCCGATATTCCTAATCCGGCGGAAAGAAAAACGACACCAACCTCAAACGGACACTATCACACCAACTTGATCATTTTTCACCCAAACAGTTGAGTTAATGACGATTTTTCTCCTCTCAGGGGTTCCATTTAAAAATGAGTGTGGCATTATAACTCCATCGACGCAGAGCGTGCATCGTATAATGGCTATTACCTCAGCCTTCCAAGCTGATGATGCGGGTTCGATTCCCGCTGCACGCTCCAAGTTCCCTCCCCTACTCTAACAATCCCAACCATTTGAAAAGTAAGCGCTTTAAGGCGTGTTTTTGTGTATCTGCCGTTTATATCTCAATGCTATTCCATGCCTCCAATCTAGTCTGGGGACCAAATAGGGACCATCTGGGGACCAACTAAAAAAAGGACTGTGTTCCCCTCATTTTTTCCGGTCCCTCTGAGTTCATAAGCCCAACATTAGGAAATCTAATGTCAAAAACAAAGCAGATCTGCAAACCAGATTTATTTTTCGATTTCATCGTCATTTACAACTTCAAGCAAATCACCAACCTGACAATCAAGATAGCGACATAGCTTTTCTAAAGTTTCAAATTCAATTCGATTGTTCGTTTCATGGTAAAGACGCGTAACAGTATTTCTGTTAATTCCTGATTCTCTTACCACATCTGAAATTTTTAACCGCTTAGCTCCCATGATGGCCGAAAGGTGGCATTTGATCATATTAGGCATCCATAAATAATTGATATCCCAAATTATACCGTAGGATCAGACTCAGGATCTAGGAGCTTTATAGGGTCTTATTAACCACTGAAAGTCTAAAAATGTACCTTTAGAGGGTTAAAAAGAGCTTGACAGGCACCCTCGCAAGGCAAATAATAACCCCTAAGAGGCACAATAAGAACCTTTGGAGGTTTTATGAATTACACCTACCTAACAACAGAAGAGCTCTCGTCTGTAATCAAATACGACAAAAGAGTTATTCGAGAACAACTCAAAGATTCAGTCCTATTTGAAGGAATTCATTACATCCGACCTTTTGGTGGAAGAAAAATTCTCTTCATCTGGGAAAGAGTTGAGGAAGAAATGTTGAATGGCGTAACAACTAATTCATTAGTTACCGGTATTTAAGGAGCAATTATGGGTAGCATTAATACCAAAAATAACAAACTATATCTGGACTTCAGATATAAGGGCGTACGGTGTCGTGAATACACACAACTGCCTGATAATAAGGCCAATCGCAATCGTCTAAGCCGATTATTAAAAACCATCGAAGCCGAGATAATGATAGGAAGCTTTGACTATACAAAGTACTTCCCGAGTAGTAACAAAGTTGCACAGTTTTCTGAAATTGATGCTAGAAAACGTCAGGCTAAAGCGTACTTCGAAGCAACAGATTCTCCAAAACTTCATGAGTTTTCTGAAATCTGGCTATCTGAAAAGAAAATCGAATGGCGTAAAGGCCATTACCAAGATGTGGAAGGCATCCTGAACAAATACATCATTCCGATGTTTGGTAATAAGAAGATCAGCGCCATCACTAAACAACAAATCTTAAGCTTTCGATCTACACTCGCCAAAGTCCCAGGTCGAAAAGGTAAAGAGTTAAGCCCTTCACGCATCAATCATATCATGACACCACTAAGAGTCATGTTGAATGAAGCCGCTGATCGATATGATTTTACTTCGCCATGGAAGAATATCAAAGCATTAAAAGTAGGTCGTACAGAAGTTGACCCGTTTAACCTGCAAGAAGTTGAACTGGTAATTGCACATGCACCGGAGAAGTACAAGCCTTACTACATCACTCGATTCTTTACCGGTCTTAGAACCGGTGAGATCGATGGACTGATGTGGAAAGACGTTAACCTGGAAAATAAAACGATTACCGTTAATCAAAGCCTTGTGCGCGGTGAGCTTTCAGACGTAAAAACAGAAGGCTCATACCGTGTGGTTATGCTGACTGACAAAGTCGCCGAAGCACTTCGAGAGCATAAGAAGACCGCTTATCTCAAAGATAAATACGTCTTTACTAACGATAAGCGACTTCCGTTGAACTATCAGACGGTGTCTAAGTCCATTTGGTACCCTACCCTTCGTAGAGCCAAACTGCGACCACGAAATCCGTACCAGACTCGCCATACCTATGCGACATTGCTGTTGGCATCAGGAGAAGCTCCGGAATGGATTGCCAACCAGATGGGGCACACCACAACGACCATGCTGTTCCGGGTTTACTCACGTTATGTGCCTAACCTGACAAGACGTGATGGAAGTGCTTTTGCACGATTTCTTGAGATGGGAGGTGAAGCATGAAATATTCGCCACTAGCTATCCACTGTACCAGCCTCTGCTTTGATGTGATCCAGCAGGCATCATTCAAAACAATGAATCACGACGATATTGATGGGTTTCGTGATGACATCTATCTGTTGATACGTGAAAGAGCATCCCTTTTACCGATTAAACACAAACGCGAGCACCAGTTTTTGTGTTACGTAACCGATGGTGTAATTCGTGTACTACATCAGTGTTTAAACAATCCTTCAGCACGGGACTCCGTGTGGATTTTAGCAGCACTTGAGTCACGAATTGATATCTCGATTAAAACCATCCTTCACTAAAGGTGAACAATCCCGCCTGTGCGCACAGTTCAAGTCCGAATCGTGCGCACACTTTCTTTTATTCCCAGTTTGATGTGCGCCCATGAAGAAAATAGTCGTAGTACTTAACAGCAATACTAACCGTCAATCCGCGAAGAAAAACATTCGCTTCGAGCATGAGTTATTGGCTGCAATTGAAGAAATTAGGCCTGAGGAAACTAGCTTCTCTCAGTGGGTGAAAGATGCGTGTAAAGAGAAACTTAATCGGGTTCATGGGGTTTCGGAATCGTGCGCACAATTTCCAAATACTCAGGATTCCGATGTGTATACATCGAACCATACGTGTGTGCGCACTCAAACACCGGAGATCGAAAGGTCTGCGGTAGAGTTGGCAATAGAATGGCACGAGCAAGGTATGTTCCACCAGCAGATTGCCGATAGATTAAATCAAATGGGAAAGCTAAGCCCAGATGGTAAGCGATGGACCAGACTGCTAATCCGGCAGTTTGTTAATCAAGACTAACCTGCCTGGCAGGAGGCCAGATATTTCTCAGCTTTCCTAAATTGGTTTCGCCGGGAAGTGAATTTTAGGAGGATCAGAGTCAAAACTGATAACTGATCTATTAACAAAATAAGCTAGGGCAGCCCAACAAAGTGCAACTGATTGCATTTAACCCCAAAAAGTGGCAATATGTGCAAATATTAACCAAATATAGCTGTAGCTCTCCAGATAATAATCATCAGATTTCCTTAGCTTTCACGTTAACTATCAAACAGAGAAGGAGTTTGGCCTTTAATGGATGAAGTCATTGCCTTTGCAGACGAAAGTGGTATTACAACAGGCTGTCCTTGTTACACGATTGGTATTCTTACCATCCCTAAAGACTACTTGAGTGAGTTTGATAATCAGATAAAAAGCTTAATATCAAAAAGTGGTATCAGGGGCGAACTGAAGTGGCAGAAAATTCGGAAAAGCGCAGGAAAACTAAATCTATGTACTGATATCGCCAAACTTGTTTTGGAAGGCCCGTGCTCTTTTCACTGTATTGTCGTTCGAAAGGATCTATATCGAAAGTGGCGGTTAGATGAAGAGGAAGCCTTTTTTACAACATATGACATCTTGCTCGCCAACACCTTAAAACACAAAAAAGGTAAAGCTACGGTAAGAATGGATCAAAAAAGTACTTCATATAGCAAGCAAGATGAAGTAGTTAAAATCATTAGTAACCACCTGATAAGAAAGAAAACTGGTAGTGCCGCAATCGAAGAGCTAAGTATGGAGGATTCAAAGCAGCACTTTGGCCTGCAGGCTGTTGATATTCTGACTGGAGCTGTAAATACCGGACATTGGCTCCAAATTGATGAAAATGCACAGATAGACCTAGCCAAGAAGATCGCGTGCAAGCGAATCGCTATGACACTTGGGTGGACCAAACTAGTTCACGATACGATGCCAAATCCCGAGTTCAATATCTGGCACTTCCCTCAAGAGTTCCGAAGCACCCCATCAACTGAAAAGGTAATGATCAATCTAGATGTGCCTGGCGTTTCCCGAGAACAGTTCGAGTATTGGGAAAAGGTATACAGTTAACCGCTAAGTAGTTTATTTCCGAGTGTGACTGTCCGGGCTTACCTAGACAGATATTGGTTATTCAACGCTAACACGCTTTGTCCCAGACCGAATCAGAAGACCCGGAATCGTAGTTGGGGGAATATTTGAGACTTAACCTTCTAGCCCAAATCAATCATTATGCTCTATGTTGAATATCTACATAATGATGGTTTTTAATACCCATAGAGTGGCTGCAAGAATTGGCAAGGCAAGCAGCACTCCTAGCATGACTGCAACGGCATATAACTCTAGGTAAACAAATAGCAAAATCAATGCAATAACAATGACGATTGGTGGAAGACAGTAGCGTAAGAAAATTTGCCAAATGATATTTCCCGCTTGCTCTGCCTTTGTGCCTCCTCGAGACCATGGATCATCATAATACTTAGCGCTATAAACCGCATCATGCGTTATCTTGTGGTTGTAATAATAATAACAATCATCTGAGTGACGGACGGTTGTGTATTCAAGATCCTTCGAATCGATATCGTATTTATCTTTGAACTTGTCTTTCATTTCTATCCGTATGCCACCCTGCTTTGTAGCTGATCTTTTTACAGATACAATTCTATTACCACGCTTTATCTCTTCGCTCGCAATGGTGGAGATTGCTGGATGAACAATCGATGGAATATGCTGTAAGTCCCAGCAAACGAAGCATAGTCCCCCCGTCTTTTTCTTTGTCGCGGGAAGAGTAGGTTTTCCACAATTGCGGCATGGTAATTTCTTAGCAAAGAAATTGCGGATTCCATCAACGACGGCGTGGCATTTAGTTCCCACTCTTATCCTCCCCTGTACATCGCCGGTGATTAGAATGCGTTGTGCTGTGCTGATGCCAAAGTTGCCAATCCTAGTAAAACTCTAACTTTTGAGCCATCTGAAAGTGTACCTACCCCAGAGCCACTATCTTTGTTGAACCCTACCAAGGTCATTTGAACCTCTCCTGTACGCCCATCATTACATGTAAATGAAACATCCAAGTAACTACCAAAATGCGGTGCGTAAGAGCCGTCACACTCCAACCCTTTTTGGTCTTTTAGCTTGAAGGAACCTCCGAGCGAATATGTAACATCACCACGCAGAATGGTTTCGTCCTTTATCTCCATCATTACTGGCGTTGTTGAGCAACCTACTAGAATCGTCATACAAAGTAATAAGCCCATATTTTTCATATTGTTTTCCCTTTAGCCCAGCCAAATACATCCCTAATGTACATATGTTTACTTTTTATGTTTGTGATTCATGTTTCATAACCATCTGATCAATATCGTACTCTGTTATTAGGAATTGAACTGAGTTAAGTCAAGAATGGCATAGCCTATAGAATTGCATACTATTACGTAAACATTAGAGGGTATACTCTAAGTCGCTAATGTCCCGAATCGAGCTAGAAACCCTGGCACAACCCTGGCGCAACCCTTCGTACTAGATTTACACCGGATAATCCGGGCAGTTTTTAATCAATACTGACTAATTAAACTTACTGTTTCACTTCTTTTGGAAGTGCCAAATTCGTAACCAGTACTAATCCAGCCATAACTAATACAGGAGGCCATAGCGTATCGTTGTGCAGCCAGGTTGTAATACCACCCATGACTGAAGCCACAATGAACTGAGATGTACCTAAAAGAGCTGAAGCTGATCCTGTATGTTTATAGTACTGACTGATGAATAAAGCGTTGGTGTTTGGGTAGATTGCCCCAAGAATTCCTACTGCCCCAATAATCCCCATAGCAAATACAGCAGCACTAACTTCCATCATTGTCATAACAATCAGTAACGCTACACATAGTGCCTGAATAATAAGAGCCCCGCGTAGGAGAATATGTGCGGATACCCTGTTTAACATATAAGCGTTTACTCTGTTCACGAGAATGTTAAATACTGTATTCAAAGCAAACACCACAGCAAATACTTGTTGTGTAAGACCAAAATGATCTTGATATATAAACGAAGAGTTGGTAACAAATACCATTATAACGCTGTAGCCACATGCCTGAACGACTAAATATCGCATCGCAGTTTTGTTTTTGAATGCATATCGGTAACCTTCAAAAAGTGAAAGGGATTTAAATGGCAAACGTCTGGATTGCTTGGGTAGGCTAGTTGCGGCAATTATAATAATAAGAAATGCATAGGCTGCCATAAAATAAAAAATATGTTTCCAGCTACCAAATGACAAAATAAAAGCACCAACACTTGGGGCTATTGCCGGCGCGATAATAAATATTAAACCTATTGAGCCAAATAGTTTTGCAGCAGCCATCCCTTTTTCTTTCTGCCGGACTAAAGGAGCCACACAAACAATCGCAAAGCCAGCTCCAATAGCCTGAACAACACGCATTAATTTAATAATGAACATTTGTTCTGCCCATGCGATAGTGAGACAAGATAGAGCGAAGATCCCTAAACCAACCATAATTAAAGAACGCTTTTCAATTCGGTCAGCTAATGGACCACCAATTAGTTGACCTAGCGCCATACCAAAAATGTAAAAACTGATAGTGGAAGCGATCGTGGATCCTGACACATTTAGGGCTAATGCCATGCCAGGAATACCAGGCAGATATGCGTCAACTGCAAAAGGTCCGGCAGCCATAATCATGGCCATTAAAATAACAAATTTCTGTTTGCTCATATCATTTATCATAAATAGGTAGAAAACGGCACGACAATAGATAGGACTGCCGATAGAAAACAACCAATTGATTAATAGGAAAATATTATCAATGTTAGAGATGAAACGACTTTGTTACTTCATTACCATTGCCGAAGAATTGCACTTTAGGAAAGCCCGAATTCAAATTAGAACTGATAATCAAATACAATGATATCCTCTAGCAACGGCCTAAACACCTGCTTCAACGCTTCATGCTCGGCATGTGGCAGATAGTTTTGCCGGCCAGTTTCATCCGCAAATGTCATCAATACCGAATGTGTGTAACCTTGATTCTTTACCTCAGGGCTATCATTGATGCCCCACTCGACTGAAACGACACCATCAACTTTTGCAGGCATTGCTTCAAATAACGACCTGAGCTTATCAATTTCAGTTTGATCAGATGATGCCTTAAATTTAATAAGTAAGATATGCCTAATCATTTAGGTTTTCCTTGTTAAAATAGATTTTAAATTACCAGGGATGGTACCATTTCCATCCCCGGTCACTTAAATCATATTAAGTATCTGTTGCCTGATTTCTTCAGATTTAGTACCAAATATTGCCTGAACACCGTTACCTGAAATTAACACTGCCGACGCACCAGATTTTTTCAGTAAATCCACATCAACTTGCAATGCGTCAGTTACCGTAACTCTTAATCGAGTAATACATGCATTTAAATGTGTAATATTGTCTTTTCCGCCAAGCGCTAACAGTACGTCAGGAGCAATATTAATATTGTCTCTGCTTTCTGACTGATTGTTTTCCCTTCCCTGCGATTTTATATCAAAATAGTTTATTGAAAATCTAAAGCTAACGTAATATATCAGTGTGTATATTGGACCGATAATAAATATATATTTACCATTGACTGATAATGGATTCAGGATGATAAAATCATACAATCCTTGTGAAAACGAGGTTGAATACTTAATCCCAAGAAGTTCCGCTACCAGATATCCTGAACCAGCCAAAAGCGCATGAAGACCAAGAAGTATCGGCGAACAATACATGAAAGCAGCTTCCACTGGTTCTGTAATGCCAGAAACAAAGCATGTCGCGGCCCCAATCAACATCAACTTCCCATTGCGGGCTTTATTCTGTTTTAATGAGGTGCTCCATATAGCGAATGCCGCTCCGGGTAGTCCAAACATTTTAAACAAATAGCCACCCGCCAGATGTCCTGCATTGGGATCCCCTGCGATAAAACGAGCCAGTTCGCCATGTACCGTAACCCCAGCAGCATTCGTATATTCACCAAATCCGAGCATAAATGGCGTATTCCAAATGTGGTGTATGCCTAGAGGAATTAGCAATCTTTCGATGGCACCATACAAGGCGAAAGTAACCGGGCTATTTGCATAAACAATCCCAGAGGTAAACTCTGAAACAAAAGCTTGGTAACCAACCCAGATTTTAGATAACAGCAATGCGCATATGATCGCCGCAGGAATAGCGGCAACAGGTACCATACGTTTGCCGGCAAAGAAGCCTAAAAACTCAGGTAAACGGGTCGCTTTAACATAGTGATAAATAACCGATGTGATAGCTCCGCTCACAATTCCCACAGTGATCCCACTGTGAAATTCTGTAACTCCATCCAGACTGACCGTTAAAACCTGGCATATAATAAAATAATTAACTACAGCACAGACCAACGCTATCGGATCCTTCTCCGTAAACTCAACCACGATGCCAACCGTCATGATTAACGGAAGCATGCTAAGTAATATCGACGAAGACTCGATAAGATAACGCCCAATTTCAGCATCCATTATTCCGGCATCGGTAGTTGAAAAGTTTACGAAAAATGTTATCAATGCCGTAATAGGGATAATGCACAAAGGAAGTACTTGAGACTTACCTATCCTTTGAAAAAAGGAAAATAAATTACCCATTATTTCACCTTAGATTAAATATATTAATTAAGTTTTGATTATATAAATTCAATATCGTACCCTTATAGTATCTTAGATACTCTAATACTGTGAAATCGTATATATGGATTCTCTGTATCGATAAGAACGATAATAAGAATATACTGTATTAGGATCACATCAGTCATTACTGACCCGCAGCTAATCCATATCGAAGATACCAGCTATTGATACAGTAACCTTCTGATATAAGGAGATATGTGAGCTAATAGCTATCATTGAAAGTTGCATCACTAATCAAAATGATGTAAAAGTCCTCAAAATGCTCAATAAGTACCTGCTCTAGAAAAGAAGCCACTTACCCATCATTTACAGTTTGAATAACATTAGATAGGCGCTAAAAAGAACTCATGCTTGATATTCTGTCAATCACAGGTCCAATATACCTTTCAATACTCCTGGGGCTACTAGCCACCCGTAATGGCATTTTCACTAAAAACGAACTACAGGTATTGGGTAAATTTGTCCTTAAAGTTGCGCTGCCGGCACTCGTTTTTAGTTCGCTGGCTGGGCGCCCTATTACAGAAATATTTAATACTACTTATTTGGCTGCTTATCTCATAGCCTCACTGATAAGCCTTATAATTGGTTATTATTCATCTCGTTATGTACTCAAAGAAAATCGACTGGCCGCTACCTTCAATGCCATGGGTGTGTCATGTTCAAATAGCGGATTTATTGGCTTCCCAATCCTTCTTTTGATCGTACCTGATGTAGCCGGTGTGGCGCTTGCCTTAAATGTTATCGTTGAAAATCTGGTAATGATTCCATTATTGCTCATCATGGCAGAACGCAGCTGCTCGGCGGGGCACGCGATGCTGGGTAAGACTCTAATTGGCTTGACTAAAAACCCACTTATGATCGCATTAATAACAGGCACATGCGTCTCTGTTATGGAAATTCCGCTACCTCAGGCGATAACACGGACCGTTGAGCTGTTTTCAAGGGCAAGTGGGGCTTTATCTCTATTCATTATCGGCGGGACCCTAGTCGGGCTCTCAGTAAGAGGCATGAACCATCAAATTTTTCCAGTCGCACTGGGTAAGTTATTGTTACACCCAATTACCATTCTGGCCACGATCTGGGTTCTTCTGAAATTTGGCTTTCCACCTTTGGAAACAGATTTACATCGAGCGATCATCATAATGGCCGCTATCCCGATGATGGGGACCTACACTATTTTAGCCCAGGCTTACGGCCAGGAGCGTACCGCATCCGCCATCATGCTATTTACGACCATGTTATCTTTCTTTACGCTGAGTGGGTTATTAATGGTAATTTAACTCGTTCATCCGTTTTTTAATCTCGAAAACAAAGATATAAGCGGTAGTGGTAATGAAAACAAAACAGATTTAATTAAACGAATACCAACCATTTTACTTTTTTGGATTAGCTTTAATCTGTCAAACAGCTGATGATCACTGCTGCTCGCTATAATCAATTATGCTATTATTGATGGGTTTATTATTGGCTGAATTGACCATACCAATCTATCCACTTATCCAATTAAAGGCAGAGTTAAATGTATATCGATTACCATGTTCATACTGATTTTAGTGATGATTCAACGTACCCGATGGAAGATGTCGTCAAAAAAGCTATCGCTTTAGGAATTCAAGAACTCTGTTTTACTGAACACGTTGATCATGGTGTGAAATCTCCTGCCCTGACCTATCAAAAAAACAAAATGGATACGGGCTCCAGTTGCCATTATGAGAGTTATCAGGCTGAATATTTGCGTATAAAAGAAAAATATTCTCGCGATATTTCCCTAAAATTTGGTATCGAGTTCGGTATTCAATCACACACTATCTCGGAATTTCAACAAGACTTTAACCAATATCCTTTTGATTTCGTCATCCTCTCTTGCCATCAGGTAGAAAACCAGGAATTCTGGACGCAGGAGTTTCAGAATGGAAGAACTCAGGAAGAATTTCAAACCCGTTACTATGAAGAAATTCTCAATGTCATTCGTATCTATAAAGATTACAGTGTATTAGGACACCTGGATATGATTAAACGCTACGACGAATATGGCAATTATCCATTTGATAAGACGAAAGATCTAGTAACTGAAATTCTTAAAACGGTTATTGAAGATGGTAAAGGCATAGAGATAAACACCTCTAGCTTTCGATACGGACTAACGGATTTAATGCCATCAAGAGATATTCTTCGGTTATATAAAGAGCTTGGCGGAAAAATCATAACCATTGGTTCTGATTCGCACCAAGAGGAGCATCTTGGCTATCAAATTGAAGAAGTAAAAAATGAATTAAGAACCCTCGGATTTGATTCGTTCAATACCTTTGACAAAATGAAGCCAGTTTTCCACAAGCTTTAATAGTACAATACTTGTTGGCTTCTCGATTTATCATGAAGTTATCCTGACTAACCTATAGATATTCCCACCTTAGAAAGGCGTAATCGAAACACCTTTTAGTTTGATTGTTTTTTATTCCAAATGAAAAACGACCACCGTTTTAACCGTGGTCGTCTACTATATGAATTAAATCATCAAACCATTTAGAAACTGACTAATTCAACATATACCGGCTGAGGTACTTCTACAGAATTAATCAGAGAAACGCCCCCCGTCTCTTCATCTACGGCATACACTTTCAGCAAATTATCCGGGCGGTCAGCAAGGAAAATGTACTTACCATCACTAGTAAAGGTAAAGCTTCTGGCCGCTAATCCCGGATGGATCGATTTTGCCAGTTTTGTATATCCTTTTCGACTTAACATGCCGTCTGATGACACCTTAAAGCAAACTAACGTATCTTCGCCACGGTTATTCAAGTAGACGAACTTGCCCTTAGGATGCACACGAATTTCCGCAGGTTCATTGGGATATAAGTAGTTATCAGGCAATGTTGACACTTGGTCAATCAGCACCAATTCACCACTCGCAGGATTAAAGTTCATTGATGCAACTTGCGAGGAAAGCTCGAGAGTAAGATAAACCCTATCGTCACCGAAAAATTCCAGATGTCTCGGGGCGCTTTCTTCAGGGAACTGATAGAAATTAATCAACTTCAGCTTGTCACCAAACTGATAAACATAAATACGATCGGTTCCTTTATCGCAGACGAGCAGATGCTTTCTGTCCGGTGAGAGCACGCAGCTATGCGCGTGTGGCCCCGACTGAGCATGACCTCCTGCCTGTAAAGAACCATTCGGATCTTTCCCGTGCCCCTCAAGTACCACGAGATCAGATATTTGTTCCACTGAACCGTCATCGCCAAGGTTATACACAATCACGGAAGAATCATCATAAAGGTAATCCGAAGTCCAGCGACCATCCTTGAATACCGCCTTCTCAATATGATCAAAGCCCCCGTGATTAGCACTGACCAGCCTGCGGCCTTCACTATCCAGGTTCAGAAAAGTCGGAAACGGCGTGGGAGCCAGACAGGAATTGATTGGCGTTAACTCACCACTGGCCTGATCAACTGAAAGTGCAAATACACTTGCCGGGGGAGAAACCGGGCCTCTACCGTCGTTTTTCCGCTCATCAACAGAATAGAGAGTATGGGTCTGCTTATCAAATACCAAATAACCAGCCTGCGCTGGTTGTGCTACATGGCTAATTGCTTTGATATTCTCCACTCCCTCCTTCACGGAAAAAGTATAAATCCCTCCGGGATGAGTTTCATCGCCATATGTGCCGACATATGCGAAGGCATGCTCAAAATTTTGATTATCAGCTGATGTCTTCACTTCTTCTTACCTTTAAAACTGTATTCATTTGACATAACTGGCTGCTAAGCAGTGTTTATAACGCATCGTTTGCAACGTATTATTTATAAAACATTGCTTACAGCACAGCTATCATGAAATTTAATGTTAATTAATTATGTTTCTAACACATTCACGTTATCGGTCAGGCTATTAACCGATTAGGCGCTTCATCATTTCCTGATGACGGCGAACCTGTTCAAATTCGTCCATCATAGAATCTTTAAAGCGATCCTGGAAATACCGTTGACCTTCATATTCCGTGTTCAAATAACCGGTATAACCAGCTTTTTTCAGCTCACGAATCGGATTCTCATAATCAATCGCAATATCCTGATACTGACCCGGTTTTCCAGGAATTTCTGTCATGTTATTGAACTTAGCATGGATGTGAGTCACATGTTTTGCCAGCTCGCCCAAAGTTTTGGCACTGGTGTTCGAAAGCATAATACCCTCAGCAACAACGCTGTAATCCAAATCTGTTGGGTTTTTAACATACTTCTCAGCAAGTTCTTTAATTACAGCAAAAGCTGATTTGAAGTCGTCAATACACTCACCCGTATTGATGTAACGAGTAAATGAAGAACGCACGTTACCTGCTGTATGATTTTCAACATCAACCATCTTGAATGGCGCGTTACCACTTTTAATCATGCCAGACAGAGCTACTGATGCTTCTGCAGATTCAGGGGCTGCGCCACGACGAATAAATCCATCCAGAATAGCTTCTGAAGGTCGGGTCCCAAAAATACCGAAGTCTGGAACAATGCCTAAATGCTCAGTGTTGTGTTTTTCTGCAAACTCAACAATTTCAGAAACATAACGACCTTCTAATGACATTGGCTGGTGAACTTCTTTACCCAGTCTGATATCCAGTGCTTCAGCAAGTGGAAGAGCTTTAATCAGGACTTCAAGTGGAACGATAGACAATACACGCACATTGCTGAAACCAAGCATTTTTGCCAATGTAATATCGTGTCTTAAGCGTTCTGCACATTCGTCATAGCTCATCACATGATCACGGAATTGAAGAACATCCATGCTTACATCCATCGCTACTGGAGTTAAGTTATGTTGTTCAATCAATCCATACCATTTCTTCATAAATTGAGGATCTGGAACCGGATATTGAAGTGACATCTCGTCAATCAACTCAATGCCGGTCGCACCATCAAGGTTGTTTGCGACTTCCTCAAGCTGTGACTCTAAAGTAGACTCTTTAAAAAATTGAGACTGTTGATAACTATAAAGTGATACACCACGTTTCATAACCTTTCTCTCCCCCTTACTTCAGAGCCAATTCATATGAGACTATACGAGGCGTTTTATCCGAACCCGCGCCAGTACCTGGCTCAGGTGCACATTTCACCCACTCTTCATCGGTTGGCATGTAACCGTATGCTGCAAGCACGGATTGCTGAAACTCGATAGTATGCATGCCCGGCTCTAAACCGCCTGGAGCCGCAATATGTAAGATGCCTTCATCTACATAATCCCAATGCTCATAGACTGCTTTAGACAGCTCTGCATAAGTTCTTGGTTTCTTACCGTTGATCTCAAAGGTTTGCACTGAATTTGGGTACTTAACTCCATCTACAACGATGTAGTAGCCATTGTGTAAGGATAGGAAAACACCACGATAATTGGCGTTTCTAACTTTAAGTTTGAATCCTACAACTTTGCCATCTACCACTTCGTTTTCTAAGCTATCCCTGTTAATTAGATAGTTATCAAACATAACGACTCCGCATTTAAATAAGTTTAACAATAATATTAACGACTCATGTCCCATATTACGCTACATTAATTTTTTATCCGTTCAATCTTAAATTAATTCTTTTGTGACAAATAACATAAAAACGAATATCCCCATTTATACAAACAATAACCAACCAATACAGACCAACAACAAAAAACGACAAAAAACAGATATTTACAAGCACATCATCACTACTATCCATAGACCAAATACTAGAAATCTATATTATAGATTTTATAAATTCTTTTACTCGTGCTATTAGTAAATTAAATTACAAAAACAATACTACCGTTAATATCAATCTTATTAAAAGAGTACGAAAGATGAATAAAATTAAAGGTCCTGCTATTTTTTTAGCACAATTTATTTCTGACGAAGCACCATTTAATACCTTAGAAGGTCTTGCCTCCTGGGCCGCTGATAAGGGCTTTAAAGCGGTGCAGATGCCAACCCTTAATCCCGAAATATTTGATCTGGAAAAAGCCGCCAATGATCTAACTTATTGTCAATCTGTTCAGGCAACACTGAGTAAATACGACCTGGAGATCAGCGAACTATCAACTCACATTCAGGGGCAGATGTTTGCCGTACACAGCGCCTACAGCGATCTGATGGATCAGTTAGTCCCGGATGAGGTCAAAGGTGATCCGGAAAAACGTTTCGCCTGGGCTAAAGAACAGATGAGTTTTGCTGCCAAAGCGTCACACAACCTTGGATTAACCGCCATTGCTACCTTCTCAGGCTCGCTACTCTGGGCTTATGTCTACCCGTGGCCACAACGCCCTAAAGGACTGGTCGAAGAAGGATTCAAAGAGCTGGCAAAACGCTGGTTACCTACACTGAACGAATTTGACCGTTATGGTGTAGACCTCTGCTTTGAACTGCATCCGGGTGAAGATCTGTTTGATGGCGCGACATTCGACCGTTTCCTGGCTGAAGTCGACGGACATCCAAGGGCAAATATCCTGTTCGACCCTAGCCACCTGCACTTGCAGTGCATTGATTATCTTGGTTTTATCGACAAATACCACGCCCGTATAAAGGCATTTCATGTTAAGGATGCTGAATTCAATCCAAGTGCAAGTCAAGGGGTATTCAGTGGCTATGCTGACTGGGTTAACCGTGCAGCGCGATTCCGTTCACTGGGCGATGGCCAGATAGACTTTAAAGCGATCTTCAGCAAGATGGTTCAGTATAACTATGCCGGTTGGGCGGTACTTGAATGGGAATGCTGCCTGAAAGACTCCGAACAGGGTGCGGAAGAGGGTGCTAAATTCATTGAGGAGCAGCTGTTTACTCCAACACAAAAAGCATTTGATGACTTTGCCGCCGGCGAGGACTCCCAACAGATAAACAAAAAACTATTAGGATTAGCATAATATGAATACACGTATTTTAGTTGGTGATATTGGAGGAACAAATGTTCGTCTGGCGCTGTTCAACACGGCAAATAGCGAACTCTCGGATGTACGCACTTACAGCGTCTCTGAATATAGCTCGCTGAGTTTGATTCTCAAATCGTACCTGGAAGTATTTGGCGCGGGTATCAACTCTGCGTGTCTGGCGATTGCCTGCCCGATCACCGGCGATAAGATCGAGATGACAAACACTCCGTGGAGCTTTTCTATCTCAGAAACAAAAGAAGAGCTCGGGCTGGAAGAATTTTTTGTGATCAATGACTTTACTGCCATATCACTGTCTGTTCCTCAGCTGTCCGCAAAGGACGTGATTCAGGTTGGCGGTACTAAGAACGAGATCTGGTCCCCTATCGCTGTATACGGACCGGGAACCGGCCTGGGTGTGGCGCAGGTTTTAAAAGCTGAAGATAAGTGGCTGAGTTTGCCGGGCGAAGGCGGACACATTGACCTGGCAACCCGCTCAAAATGGGAAGATGCACTGCTGAGCTATTTGAGGGATCAGTTTGGCCGGGTATCCGTAGAGCGGGTACTCTCCGGCCCGGGACTGGTTAACCTGTATAACGCGATCATGCACGAAAGCGGCGAAGAGCCGGATAACCTGCTGCCGGAGCAGATCACGGCGAATGCGCTGTCAGGCAGTAATGCTCACTGCGTCAAAACACTTAACCTGTTCTGTGAAATGCTGGGCCGCTTCGGCGGTGAACTGGCCTTAATCTGTGGCTCACGGGCCGGGGTTTATCTGGCTGGTGGTATTCCACCAAGAATTATCGACTTCCTGATTAACTCAAACTTCAGACGCTGTTTCGAGGATAAAGGCAGACTATCCGCATTTGTAAAAGATATCCCGGTCTATCTGGTCACCCATGATTTTCCTGGACTGCTTGGTGCCGGCACCTACTATACCAACAATACCAAACATCAGTAATTCTCGCTTAACCCTGGCCGCCGCATAATTGGCGGCCATTCTCCCAAAATAAGTGCTGATAGCTGGCACTATCCCCAATTCCCTTTTACATTTTTATTAAATAATCGTTCTGTTATTCAGGAGCATACTATGCATCTTAAAGGTTTAGATCTAAACCTACTCGTTGTTCTCGATAAGCTATTAGTTGAAAAAAATGTCACCCGCACCGGTGAGCTAATCAATCTCAGTCAATCCGCGACTTCCGGTGCTTTGTCCCGGCTAAGAGAATACTTCGATGACCCGTTACTGATCCAGGTCGGGCGAAGTATGGAACTCACCCCCTTTGCCCAACATTTAGCCGAGAATATCCACGATATTGTGCGCAGATGTGAGTCGGTTATTGAGAGTAACAAATCCTTTGACCCGGAAACTTCTGAGCGCGTATTTCGTATCAATGCTTCAGACTCAACCGCGGCGATCGTTTTGAACTCTGTGATTAAGGAAATAGCGCAAACCGCCCCCAATATCACACTGGAAATATCGTCTATCGTTGATGAACCGATTAATGAATACCTTGAGAAGGGCTATCTTGACCTGATTATTACACCGAGTGAACTGACATCGAACCAACATCCGTCCGAACACCTTTATTTGGACACGCTGGTTTGCGTCTGCTGTAACAGTAACCAGGACTTTGATACTGAGATTACACTAGAGCAGTATACGGAGCATAAGCATATTATTGCTAACTTCAGCCGTACCATAGGCCGCGCGCTGGATGACACCTATATCGCCAGAGCCGGCGTGATGCGGAATGTTGGTCTCATCGTTCCTACATTCAGTGTGCTGGTCAATCAAATCATAGGCACAAATTTTATCGGTACGGTACAGAAACGATTTGCCATGTCGTGCCAGCAGTACTACCCGATCAATATCTTTGATTGCCCGGTAAAGCTGCCCAAGATTGAGATACGACAACAGTGGCATACCCACAGCTCAAATGATTTCGGCATTTTATGGCTGAGAAATATTATCCTGAAACACTGCCAGCAACTGGAAGCGCTATAACGCTCCTCAATCAGTATTAGGATAAGCCTGATATTCTCAGACACGCCAAGGACGGCGTATCAGGGACATCAGGCCATGTAGATTATTTTTTTCAATCCAGTTTAAACAGCAACACCTCCCCTTGTAGTCGCTCTGCCACCTGTTTCTGCTCTTGCGCACCTTTGGCCTGCTCTCTGGCTCCCCGGACCATCTCATGCGTTACATCACTGATACTCGTCATATTTCTTGAGATCTCCTCTGTAACCGAAGTCTGCTCCTGAGCAGCCGTGGCAATCTGATTTGTCATATCATTGATCAACGCCGTTGAATGGCTAATATTTTCCAGGCTGGTGTTAACCAGCTCAACACTCTCTACCGATTGGTCCACTAACGACAGGCTATGCTGCATCACTGAAACCATGCGCTGCACCATCCCCTGCAACTTGTCTATGGTTACTTTTATCTCCTCCGTTGAGCTTTGCGTCCGCAGAGAAAGCAACCTGACCTCGTCAGCAACCACCGCAAAACCACGGCCATGCTCTCCGGCGCGGGCCGCTTCGATCGCCGCATTCAAAGCCAGCAGGTTAGTCTGTTCAGCCACATCCTGAATCGATTCCAGCACCTGCGTTATCGCACCCGCGTAAGTATTCAGCTCCTGCGTCGTACCACCAGCCTCCTGCAACTCAGCAGCCAAAGCACTAATAGACGCTTTACTGCACTCCACCAACTGCACACTCTGTGCCGACTCTTGTGCTGAATCTACCGCCGCTTGTGCTGTCTGCTCAGCACCTTGCGCAATCTGCTGCGCTGCGGCGGCCATCTGTGTCACCGCGGTGGCCACCTGGGTTATCTCGGCACTCTGACGATCAAGCTCGCTACTCTTACGCTGCGCCACTGTCAGGATGATGCCGGACTTGTCCGATAACGCGAGCGCCTCATGCCGAATATTTTTAATCAAATTGCACTGTTGATTCACAAAAGCATTAAAACTAGCGGAAAGGCGCCCGACTTCATCCGCACTTTTAACCGGTAACTTTTGCGTCAGATCCCCATTTCCCGTCGCTATCTTATCCAGTGCCAATGCCACGGTGGTCAAAGGCGCAACCAGGCGGATACTGATCAGATAAAAGATGGCTATACAGACAAACAAAAACAGCAAAATATAAGTCAGCTTCCAGATCAACGTATGGTAGATAGGTGTGATCAGCGATCCCCAGTTAATCAGCGTCACCGTCATTAATTCAGTACCAGAGATAGGCTGAGCAAACAACAGGAACTCTTCTCCCTGGCGCATGATCATCGCCCCTTTTTGCCCTGCGTTCATCGCCTGCTGGATATCATTTTGTATGACACCCACAACGGATACGTCCTGATTCAGCAAATCAGCAGAGAGGTGGGAAAAAATAATCCCCTGACTATCCACGATCATCACCTCACTCTCACCGGGAAGGGCAATTTTCTCCATACTTGCCAAAATCGTATCCAGGCCGATATCCGCACCCAGTACCCGTGACTCGCCATTCAACTGCACTTCAACACCAAGCGAGATAACTGTGTTTCCCATGGCCGAAGGATTGGGGGTACTCACATAAACGTCTCCCGGACTTGCCTTCGCATTCACATACCAGGGCCACGCACGCGGATCACTGCTCAGCGGATTATTCGGGTCTTTTTTCAGTACGATGTTATTCGAATTAAGCTGGGAGCCATCCGGATAAGCCAGGAATACCACATTGTACCCTGCCGAATCCCGGATTTGCTGCAAATGCGCGATAAGTGAATCTGGTTTTGCCTGCGCTGGCAATGCTCGCAGCGACTGTCTTTTATAGCTAAACCAGTTAGCCACATCCGCGTTGTAGAGATCAACGGAGCTTACCACCCGGCTGGTAAGATTCTCCTTTAAGATAGTTAGCTCTGACCGAAAAGCCATAATCGCAACCGTCAGGCTTCCTGCCAGAATAAACAGACTGGCGACAAAGGTAAGTTTAAATTTAAGTGAGTTTAGCCCGGTCATCCTGGAATTTCCTTGTTAGACAAACTGAGGATCTGATGAGATATAGAAAAAATAATTGAAGACAAAATAGACGGCGATTAGTGCCTCTTGTTTCCCGCATCCTGCGGGAAACAAAGAGAGTAAAAGATTAGAACCAGAACAGTTCAACCTGCACACCAGCACTCAACTGGTCGTCAAACTGACCGTTACCAAATGCATAGCCTGAATCACCCAGGATCTCATTGTCGGTCGATTCCAGATAAGTTGCATAGAAACGAATCTCAGGTCGAGAGCGCAGCATACTGGTAGCGACCTTAAAGCTATGGAACAGTGTCATCTTATAGCCGGATTCATCGTAATCCTGGTTATTAACTGTGTTGGTCTGAGTAAAATAGCCCAGCTCTACACCGGTCTGGTTATATTGATCCCAGATCCAGGCAGGACGCACGGCTAGGCGCAAGGTTTCAAAATCGGTATGCGAGGTCAGCATTTCATAGCTGTACACATCCTTACCGCCACCAATAACAAAAGAGTTCGCCACAATCAGTTTATTATCCAGAAAATACTGTTCACCCTGGGACATCAATCGCCAGGCTGTACCATCAGTATGCTCGCCGGAATAATTGTTATTTTCCCCGGTAGCAATCAAACCACCAAACTGAGCATTAGCATTACTGATATCCGCCATATGACCTGCCATCGAATTATTGGCAACGTTAATCACATACTCGTTGAAACCCATGGTATCAAAATCCTGATGCAAGGCAGCGAGCACGTTATAGGCGTCTTTTACTTCATAATAGTTTCCTGAACCTTCCGCACTCTTCACTGCATCAGATTTATTCGCCGCCTGGTACGTTGCATAAAAAGACAGAGAAAGTTTATCGGCCAGCGAAATATTCTTAAGTCGTAGATCTATTTTATTAGTATTCAGAGCAACCGAATTACTACACCCGTAATAAGTATCTGACTTATCACAATAATCAAAGTCTTCTCTGATCAACGCAATGTCCATCGCACCATTAGATAATGCAATATTTTCAAGACCAATACCCGCAGCGGATGAAGCCTTATAACCATTCCAGTCCAGCATCTGCATTTCATAATCTCGCATGCGGTGACGACCTACCCAGAGGTTTGCCTCAGGTAATGCAGGGAGGAAGCCAGAAGCATTCACATACATATCTGAAAACTGCATAAAATTGCCATCATTATCGTTATCAAACGACTCAGATGACTTACTCAGCTCCATATCGCCATCGAGCTGAACATGTGCGGTGACCTTTTTTTCATTCGCTTCATAGATTCGCTGGTTGAGCATGATATCAAACCAACCGTCATATTCATTACCAAAACGTCCTAATCCACCAACAGCATAAGCCTCAGGTGCACCCTCATCCCCGGTGGCATAACCGGCGCGGAAATATCCGCTAAGGGAGAAACCATTCTGAGTAGCAAAATCAGTGAATACTGGCGCAGCCTCTTCGGCCAGGACACTCTGAGCGCAAACCAGTGGCAAAAGTAGAGACAAAGGATTAAGTTTAAATTGCCGCTTCATTTTATTTACCTCTTTCATTTCATATACCTGTATTGTTTTATGCCATGACAGCATTTTTATTGCGTAAATATACAAAGCAGCAGCTAACCACCCTGCATATATACATGGTTCTTCTTTAAAAATAATTATTATATTTTTACTATTTCTCAGGCTATATGCATCCAAGTCGTCAATTCGAAATGAATACAAAAAGACTAATCATTTGGCACACTTAATAGACCATAACATCATGATACTATTAGGCTTCCATATTTCAGATAACAGTAGTGCGTTTCCTCTGATGAGAAGAAATAGAATTACATCTAATAAATATATTTATCTAAAAATTTATTCAGACTCTCTGAAGTTAATTATCCAGACCACGGATGTAATAACAGCAATGACTATCGGTAATACCCACAGATAAGCCCAACTCTCTAGTGAATTACCGACGACATATTTAGAGTATAAATAACCAGAAATAGACGAACCGAATGCAGCCCCAAAACCAGAAATCATTATAATAAGCCAGCTCTGTGCTTGTGCATTCAATTCTACCGGCGCTATTTTATAGATATACATAGCACTAATGATAATAAAATAGTCATTACAAATACCGTGTAGCGCCACTCCCAATAAAGCTGTCCAATAACCATATCCGTTAGATGCCATAATAAACAATACAAAACGGATGCCCCACATCATGATCCCAATCAGCAGGGAATTTTTCATTCCGATTTTAGAAATAACGAATGGGACAGATATGATAAAAATAATCTCCGATATCTGACCTATCGACAGCATACCGGCGACATTTTTTATCCCTAACGCACCAATAAAGGTTGATGAAAACGTGTTATAAAAACCCAGCGAGATCGAGGTTAATAGGGCACATATCATCAGAACGCTGAAGCTTTTTTCTTTAAACAGCTGGAATGACTGTCCACCAAGCATATCCGAGATCGTCATCTTGGACTCTGCCTGTGCTTTTGGTTTTGTTACTGGCAAAGTAAATGCGTAAAGTGCCAATAACAAACTAGAAGCCGCCGTAACATAAAATATCTGATGTGATGCTGACAGGCCCAATGCCCCTACCCCCATACCGGCAACAACCCAGCCGAGAGTGGCAAACGTTCTCAGATAAGGAAACTGGCTACTTTTCTCGTGTAACTGAACCAATGAAATCGAATTCACTAAACCCAGTGTCGGCTGAAACAGAAACATGTAAATGAAAATTGCGCATAAAATGTAATATGAATTTCCGTCAGAAACTAAAGTCGGCAGATAACACTGAACAATAGCGCCGAGTAGATGAAGTAAGCCTAACAACTTTTCTGATGAAAGCAGCCTGTCACCAATTGCCCCCATAACCAGAGGTGAAACGATAGCCGCAATGGCACATAGTGTATATGCCATACCTATAATACCCGCTTGATTATAAGTAAAAAGAACAAGGCCCAGCGTTGCAAACCAGGATCCGAAGACTATAAACTCCAACAACATCAAAACACTCAGTCTTGAAAAGATAAATTTAGCAGGCCCGCCAACCGGATTTGAAAGTTGATTAGATGCACTATTATAAGACTCATGGTCATTTTTCGACACATGTTTACATTCTGTCAAATTAGCCATAATACATTCCTGCTTAAATAAATTTCGAATAAAATATATTTCCAGTAAGTTACTCGCTCAACCAACAATGATTATTAATGTGATCGATCAACCATAATTAATAATAAAATACTTTTTACAAATCAACCATCCCTTACAAATCAATAACTTATGCATTTATAACTCTAATAAATGCACATTTTTTTGACTTACCTCACTAATTTAAATAATGAAATACCAAACTAAACCAAGACAATAGTGTGTTACGCGTCACAGAAATTACCCACTCCTAGTAAATTATCGTGATCGCCATCACTATGAACTGTTTATTTAAAAGGTGGAATTGATAAGAGCAATACCAACAATCCATATAACAGACTTCTTCCCAAAGTTGTAATGTGAGTAAATAAATCTGCCTTATTTCTTATTTAAAAAGAATAGCGGGTATATTATTCACCTTATTAAACAGTAATAGTTACTTAGCTATTATGTCGGAGAGAACAATGTCTCAAAGTAAAACTAAAATTGCCGTTGTCGGTTGTGGCCGTATTGCTGCAGCTAAACATTTCCCAGCATTTAAAAAAGCATCAGCCAAAGTAGAACTTGTTGCTTTCTGCGACATCGTGGCAGAGCGAGCAGAAGAAGCAGCACAAAAATACGGTACTGATAACTCCGTTATCTATACCGATTACAACAAGATGCTGGCAGAAACTGACGCAGAGATCGTTTATGTACTGACACCTAACAACGCCCACTGCGAAATCACCGTGGCTTCACTGCAGGCACAGAAGCACGTGCTGTGTGAAAAGCCAATGGCGGCGACCTCAGAGGAAGCCAAGCTGATGCTTGATACCGCAAAAGAAACGGGAATGAAGTTAACTATTGGTTACCAAAACCGTTTCCGTAAAGACGTTCAAACGCTCAAAACGGCTTGCACTGCAGACGAGTTAGGTGAAGTTTATTTTGCTAAAGCTCACGCAGTTCGTCGTAAAGCAGTACCAACCTGGGGCGTATTCCTGGATAAAGAAAAGCAAGGTGGCGGCCCACTTATTGATATCGGTACGCATGCACTGGACCTTACATTGTGGACAATGGATAACTACAAGCCAGTACAAGTCAATGGTTCTGTATTCCACAAAATGAAAGACAACTACGAAGGAAATCTTTTTGGCCCATGGGATCCGGAAACAATTGATGTAGAAGATTCAGCATTTGGTTTCATTAAAATGGAAAATGGCGCAACGATTTTCCTTGAAGCGTCTTGGGCTCTGAACATCCAAAAACCTCGCGAAGGCCAGATTACTCTTTGCGGTACCAAATCCGGTGCAGAACTGGTTGGTGAAGGTGCGGCAGCTCCCACTTCTGCTGTAAATGGTACAGGTGCTGTAACATTCAACACAGCTAAACTAGGTCAACTAGTAGACATCGATCCTATTGTTATTTCGGGACCTGGTCCAATGGATATGGGTGATGAGCCATGGCGTGTAGCTGATGCTGAACTTGCTGCATGGCTGGATGCAATCGAAAACGACAAAGATCCTGTCGTGACTCCAGAACAAGCTTACATAGTGACTCAGATCCTGGAAGCTATCTACCAGTCGGCAGAAACCGGTAAAACTATCGATTTAGTGTAGTACGTAAAGAAGGTGCTCATTAAGTAATGAGCACCTTTATCTTTTAGTATTTTCTAATCGTCCAAATCAACCTGTATTACAAATGCTCAGCTTTGTGCATATAGAAGGTATTTATTATGAAAAAAAATGTATTTGATGCAGTTGTGGTTGGCTCTGGCGCATCAGGAAGTATTGCAGTAAAGGAACTAACTGAAAAAGGGCTGAACGTGCTGTTACTCGAAGCCGGCCCGCACATGGATAAAAAAGACTTCCCGGATAACCAGAAAGCTTCCCAAAAAATCAAAGGCATCGATTTCTTTGACCGCGCGAGAATCACACTGTCAGGACAGCCCATTCAGGCAAGGGCTACTTACATTAGTAAGGAATACAATCATCTCTTCGTTAACGACCTGCAAAATCCGTATACCACCCCTAAAGACCAGTATTACCTCTGGATCCGAGGCAGACAACTGGGGGGACGACTGCATACCTATGGTCGGGTGCTGTTAAGAATGTCTGACATCGACTTCAAAGCGGCAGACAGAGACGGTTACGGAGAAAACTGGCCGATCAGTTACGATGATCTTGCGCCTTATTATGACAAAGTTGAAGAATTCCTGGGGGTTTATGGCAGCCAGGATGGCATTAGCAACCTGCCGGACGGCAAATATATTAAAGCGCCAATACTAACCAAGCCGGAAGCAGAATTTAAACAGTCCGTTGAGTCCGAAAGCAACGCCAAAGTTATCAGCTGGCGTTTCTCCACCCCGAACCTGGAGCGCATTCCCAAAGGGGTTATCGCTGCGCAAGACACCGGCCTGTTGACGCTACAGACAGACGCCGTGGTTAGCCGAATCCTGATTGACCCAAATACAGGTAAGGCAACCGGTATTGAATACATAAACCGAACTACGAAAAAAGCAGAACAAGTCCATGCCAAAGTCGTAATGCTTTGTGCTTCAGCTATCGAGTCGGTGCGGATTTTGTTTAACTCCGCATGCAGTGCCCATCCAAATGGTGTAGGCAACGCCAACGGGTTACTCGGAAAGTATTTCTTAGAACAAACCCCAAGTTTAATTGCCGGCCGGGTCCCAACTCATAAAGGCTATGAGACGGATAACACCGTGATTCAGGATCCATTCTGCCGACCAACCGGTGGCGTATATATCCCGCGGTTTGAAAATGTAACCAGTGACAATGGACACTTTAAGCGTGGATTTGGTTATCAGGGTGTGGTTGGCCGAGGATTTGTTCCGGATGATCAACCAGCTCAATTTGGTTTTATGGGCTTTGGCGAGATGCTGCCATACAAACGCAATAACATCTCTATTAACCCCAAGAAAAAAGATGCCTGGGGGATCCCCGTTGCGCATATTGACTGTTCATTCGGGCCCAACGAACTGGCCCTGATTAAAGCGCAAACCGACTGGATAAAACAGATGGTTTTGGATAAAGGCTATCAGATTGATTTTTGCGGTAATGCATTAGGGTTGGACCCAGACTCCCCGGTATTTCCTAACGAGTCCTGGTTAACCCGGAAAATATTCAAAATGTCTTTCGCCAAAAGCATGGGGATCGGTGCTGCTATCCATGAAAGTGGCGGCGCTAGAATGGGACATGACCCAAGCATGTCTGTCTTGAATGAATATAACCAGGTATGGGACGCACCCAATATCTTTGTCACCGACGGAAGTTGCTTCGTCACCAGTGGTTCAGTAGGCCCTACCCTGACCATGATGGCGATCACCGCCCGTGCCTGTGACTATATCGGTAAACAATTCGAATCCGGGCAACTCTGATATCAATTCAGATATCTACCCGGAAATATCATCAGGTTCTATCAGGCGGGGGGAATTCCGCCTGATAGAAAAAAGGAGGTGTACATAAATAATAACAAATAGCGTTAGTTCAAACACATGGCAATATAATTAATAAAATGAAACAAAGGTTTACACATGAATCAAGTAACATTAACTAAGTTTTTAGACGGCAGTGAATTAAATAAATTTCATAAAACACTGCTGTTTATCTGTTTTCTCGTTATAAGTTTTTCTGGTTATGAACTTTCAGTTTTTGGTTCAATCGTACCAGTGGTAATTAAAGAGTGGGATATAAGCCCAACCCAGGTTGGATTTATAGGTAGTTCGGCAATGTTTGGCATGATGCTTGGTGCCGTATCACTCGGTTTGCTTGCTGACCGCTTTGGGGTGAAAAAATTATTATTAATTTCAATTTTCATTTTTAATTTCTTCATTGTGCTTGCAACATTTACTGATAGTGGTCTGATGTTCGGCGTATGTCGTTTTATGGCCGGATTCGGCAGTGGTGGTGCGACACCAATCGTTATCTCACTTCTAACTGAATTTTCGCCTAAAGGTAGCAAAGCGAAGATGGTGGCTATTGCCATCTGTGGTAACCAGGTTGGCGGGATGTTAGCACCGTTTATTGCAATGCATGTGATGCCGCAATATGGCTGGGAACCTGTTTTATGGCTATCTGCACTACCACTGATCCTGCTGCCTGTTTTTGCAAAACTGACGCCTGAATCAGCGCGCTATCTGGCCAAAAATTCTCCTGCTGAGCTGAATACCGTACTGAAGAAGATTGATACAAACTACAAGTCCCGCATCGAAACACTAGATAAGGAACATCCAGTAGCATTTGAAAAAGTACAGCCGAACTCATCTTACTTTCAGCTTTTTAACAAAAAATACCTGCTGGGCACGGTATTGATTGGTGTCATCTATACTTGTGGTCTACTGACAATTAATGGCGTTAACACTTGGCTGCCACAGGTCATGAATCAAAACGGTTATGCGCTGGGCTCAAGTCTGACCTTTGCAATCATGCTCAATGTGGGCACTTTGATTGGTACCGTGCTTTGGGCGACCACAGCGGATAAAGTCGGCTTCAAAGCGCTGATGCCTGCAATCTATCTGGCCGGTGCCGCAAGTCTGTTTGGCATGGGTATTAAGGCTGATCTGTTTGTACTGTATCTGTTTGTTGGTCTGATTGGTCTGTTTGCATTCTCAGCCCACTCACTGGTGAATACATTTACCTCTCAATACTACCCGGGTGATGTGAGAACATCTGGTGTTGGCCTTGCTAACTCAGTTGGCCGGGTTGGAGGAATGCTTGGCCCAATCCTGGGTGGGGTACTGCTTACTGCCAATGTATCGATGACCGTGTGGTTTGTTACTTTTGCTGTACCTGGTGTTGTGGCCGCTATCTCCATCACCATTATCAATATTCACAAGTCATACGTTGAAAAGAAAGAAAAATCATTAGATTTAGCTACAGAAAGCTAATGGATTGATCAGTAACCATCGCTTTATGCGGTGGTTACTGTTTAAGAGACAGGCTAAATAGCAGTATTAACATAAAAACGTTAACAATATTCCAGTATTAAAAATTTACTTTTCATCAAATAACATCAAATACAACATTCTTTTTAAACCTCACGACGATAACCTTTTTACAGGTATGATTTACAATGGAGCTTGGTAAGCATGATTAACAAAGATATAGATGATTGCCTGTTACCAAATACGAATAGAATAGACCGATATTTAGCTTTTATTGAACGAGCAGGAAATAAAATCCCGGATCCAGCTATCCTATTTTTCTGGGCACTTATTATCACCTGGTGTCTTTCGGCTATCCTGTCCAACATCTCTTTTGATCTGATCAACCCGCGAACCGGTGAAGCCGTTATTGTCACTAATCTGCTTACCGGCAAAGCACTGGCCTATTTTCTGGCGAATATGGTAACAACTTTTACCGGTTTCGCGCCTCTTGGCCTGGTGTTGGTTTCTATGTTAGGCGTGGGGGTTGCCGAAGCTTCCGGCTTTATTACAACAGCCCTGAAAAAGATTCTCAGCATTATGCCATCCAGATTACTGACGCCGATGCTTCTGCTGGTTGCCATTTTATCCAGCATAGCAGGCGATGCGGGTTATCTGCTGATCATTCCACTGGGTGGGGTTCTTTTCCATGCTGCGGGTCGTCATCCTTTAGCCGGCATCGCTGCGGCATTCGCCGGGGTCTCCGGCGGGTTTTCGGCTAACTTCTTCCCTTCCAGCATTGATCCGCTGCTGGCCGGCTTCACTCAGACTGCAGCACGATTACTCGCACCGGACTATATCGTAAACCCGCTGGCGAACATTATCTTTACCAGCGTCTCACCGCTACTCCTGGTGGCTATCGGTTGGTATGTGACAGAGAAGATTATTGAGCCCCGTTTATCGCAAACACCCATCGGTCACCAGGATGAAAAACCCGACCTGGGGACTATTTCAGAGCTTGAATCCAAAGCATTCAGATATGCCTGTTGGGCATTGATGGCGGGTATTGCTTTACTCATCGCCGCCGTGATCCCAGACTCTTCAGCCCTGCGCTCTGCAGCGGGTGAGATTACCGGTAGTTCCGCCCCATTAATGCGCTCTATCGTGCCCCTCACCTTTATACTCTTTATCATTCCCGGGTATGTTTACGGTAAAATAACGGGCAAATTCAAAAGCAGCAACGACATTGTTGGTGCCATGTCCGATACCATGGCTACAATGAGCCTGTATATCGTGATGTCATTCTTCTGCTCTCTGTTTTTGGCTGCATTTATCCACTCAAATATCGGTACCATGTTAGCGCTATATGGTGCCGAGTTTCTGAAAGCCTTGAATCTGCCATCTCAATTTACGGTTGTGAGTGTGATTATACTGACCTCTGGCGTAAACCTGGTTATCGGTACCTCATCGGCAAAATGGGCCTTGCTTGCTCCCGTCTTAGTCCCAATGCTGATGGCCGTCGGCATCTCCCCCGAACTGACTCAGGCTGCCTATCGCGTAGGCGACTCAGTTTCAAATATTATTTCTCCTATGTTGGTCTTCTTCCCTCTCGTTGTTCGCTATTGCCAGCGTTACCATAAATCTGCCGGGATAGGGACTCTGGTATCACTGATGATGCCCTTCTCCCTTGCAATGCTGATTGGTTGGGCGCTCTTCTTGTTAACTTTTTGGGCTTTGGGCATTCCTTTGGGAATCCAGGCTCCATATTCCTACACAATGTAAACGACAATTAAGATCGATTCCCCAAGTAAACCACACACCTTCTAAACCAAGGCCCCCTTATTGGGGGGCCTTGATTTAATCCAGTATCAACTATTGCAGCTCTACTCGCTCCTGCTTCTTCAGAATCCTTATCTATCAGCGTATTATTTCTTTATTAACGCCGACACTATCGAAAAAAGATCCTATTTATCCCAAGTGATCCCCCAACGTTTATTCTTTGTTAAATAAGGAAAATGGTCCTATAACGTTGCGACTATTTCACCTTGCGCATCCCTCATCCACTTGGAAAGCCAAAACTTAGATATACTCTTCCTACTTGAAGCTGCAGCGGTGTCGACTGCGTTCACTCCCCCTAATCACATGGTTTATCTATGCTCATAGGAATTCGCTTGCTTGCCGCCTACCTGCAACTCTAAGTAGTTTGGGTATATGTCGGAACGACAGGTAAAGCCAAAATCAATCATAACCAACTATTGACCAAAATGGTTGAACAGTGGCTATATATAATCGGCAATTGAATCAGTGTTGTTAATTTATCTACTCAGACCAAATTCAACCAAGGGATTATCATCATTTTAAGCATGCTTCGAAATACAGATATATGCCATGTACTTATTAGTCATAAAAAGATGAAGAATATAAAGCGCACAAACAGCGATGACTTATACCAATACCACCAATTAGCTGTTCAAAAATTTGTGCAGAAAAATCATCAAGAACAAGGCAGAATTTGCAGTGACACGTTTTTTGGAGAGGGTTACAGTACTAATTACAAAAATTCTTATGCAATTACTGGCGATTTTAACCAGCAAACATGATTAGATAATTAGTGGAATTGGTATTAAATATCAAGTCGAGAGGGAAAGGAGCAGGAAGAGAGCCAGGTCATTTGACAATTAGGCAGTTACGCGTAAGCCCCCTTATCGGGGGCTATCAAAACCACCAGAAAATCAGGTGGCTTTTATTAATCAAACATCTAGGTAAAACATAAAGATGAACTTTAATCATTACCATATTATTAGAAGCGATACGGCAACAGATTGACCTTAGCCTTGATAATCGATGCTATATGCTTTCTTGGACTGAATATTAATCAGGATAAATGAGAGTGCTGCAATCAGTCCGGTGCCAGCAAACACCATAAACCACCCCATGACTGAAACCTGATTTGCCAGCAAAAGGCCACCAACAGTAGGACCAAGCAGACCGCCAATTCTTCCCATTGCGTTTGGTAAACCAATGGCAATCGTGCGTAAATCATCCGGGTAGTGTTGAGCAATAAATGCATTAACCAGCGAGTGTGCAGCAAAAAGGAAGAAACCAACAAGCGTAATCAAGATATACAGGATAATAATATTGGACTTAACCCCCATCAGAAGCAAAGAAACTGAACCAATAATATAGATACTTGGCATCAATACAACAAATCCCTTTTTATCTGCCACCGACGCCCAGTAAATGGCGCCGATAACGGTACCGGCACACAAGAATATTGTGAAAGCAATACTAGAGCCCAGCGCATATCCCGCATTTGTCATCACACCAGGCAGCCATACGATAACACCGTTGATAAACAGAAGCCCCATGATTGCGATAACCGATGCTAATACAGAAATCAAAGCATACTTTTTACCAAACAAGTCCTTATAAGAAACGGTATTAGCCTGCTCTTTAATTGTAAAGCTCTTCAGTGCTTCCTCTACATTCACACTAGAACTGTAATCTGGATCAATCTTGCGCAGTACCTTTTTTAGCCCTTCTACATCATTGTTCTTCATCATGTAAAGAGCACTTTCTGGCAGCGTTTTTAAAATATACGGCAGTAACACAACCGGTATCAATGCCATCCAAAATACCGGACGCCATTGATCGAATTGAGTCGTGACATAGATAGCAATGAAAGAGGCAATAATTGCACCAAACTGGTTACCACACAAAGCAGTTGCAACCGAGCGGCTTTTGTTGTTCTTCGGGGCGTATTCAGCTAACAGGGATATAACAAGAGGGATAACGCCACCGAATCCAAACCCAGCAATGAATCTGCAAATAGCAAAAATCTCTATCGTTGGTGATAACGCCAGGCTAAAGGTACCTGCACAGAAAATCAGCACTGAAGCAATCAGTACTTTTTTAATGCCATATTTTCTTGCAACAATACTACAAACTAAAGCGCCAAACAGCGAACCAAACTCAGATAAACTACCGACATATCCCAGTTGATCCCAGTTCAGATCGGTCCACTCTTTAAAAAGCATAGGGATAACTGAACCATATGCAGGAGCAGCATATCCAGTAAACGTAATTAAAAACACACCCAAGATAACTAAGCTCATATCAAAGCTACTAAATTTTCTTGAATCTATAAATTTGATAATATCATTTTTCATATAATGTCTCGCAGCAGAGTTAAGAGCTCTTGGTTAGTGTAAGAATGATTTGTGATCGATATCCGGAATCTGATAAATGAAATTTAATTACATTACCAGCCATATCTTCTGGCATACTACCCTCCGATTGTTTCTTTGTAAGCTATTGGTATAAAATATTTATTTTTTATCTTATAAGTTAGTCAAGATGCTATTTTATACAAAACAAAAGAATCAGATAAAAACAAAACATAATAAATTAAAATGTTTATATTACATGACTCAAAATGTGATATATGTTGTATTAATTAATCACTTTCATAGCTTGCCATGAAATTATCCATAATTTTTTACTTTGGAAACTTCCTGACAATTTAATCAAACTAAGCATCTATTAAACATACACACAGATAATATTTTATATTGCACATGAGTGTAAAATCGTTCTTCTGGATTTATGGTATCGCTCGGACCGATAATAAAAGTTATCATCGTCGGATAATTTGGATTCTCACCGTAAACTGTTACAGCAGAGACATAACTTTATATGAAAATAAGTGATTACTATGCTTGAGGGATATTTTATTTCACGCTTCAGATATTAATGTGGTCTATTAACTAGTTGTTTAAATTAGAACTTATCTGCAATGGATATAGATTAAGGTGCGTACCACCATTTTTGATCAATCGCCTTAAACCCTTGCGTAAGGTTAGGTGTGTCTATTCTTATCTGTACCCGTCCTCCCAAATTAGCTCGCTCAAACGCATCACGGGAGAAAGGATGAGACTTCAGTAAAGCGAGTAGGCTTCCATCTTCCAGTGCCCGCATCATCCCGGTTTCAATCACCTGCTTTAATTCAGTATTGTTCTTCTGCACATAAAAAAACCGGCCATAGGGGTAAACTAAAGCGATAGTATTATCAACGGTAAGTTGATCACTCTGCTCGCCAAACAGCTCTAAAAATCTATATGCTTCATTCGCACCAAGCGGTAGCAGGTCAAACCGCTTATGCTCAACCATCTTAATTAAATTCTCCATTTTTGTTGCCGTTAATACCTTGAAACCTGCATGCTCCAGAATGGTAATATCACCCCATCCAATACCCTGACCAACAACGAAATCCTTAAGCTCATCCAATGTATTTATTAAGCGTAACTTCTCCAGCATATCCTTATGAACAATAAATATTCTCCAGCCAAGTAGCCCCATTTCCAGCGGTAAATAAATCGGCTCCAGACTCTCTTCAAGTTCAGGAATAAAACCCGAGTCAAACACATCCAACTGACCGGACTCAAGCATAAACTTGGCCCGATTAGGCGTAACCTTTAGAGGACTCACCGTCAAATGATAATCATTTTCAACCTCACTTAAGGCCAACTTAAGGATAGAGAAACCTAGAGTAGACTCACCTATACCATGTATATTGGGATATCTTAGCTCCTTAGCCATCACCTCTACATTAAATATAATGGCAATTAATGCACAACAAATTAGTTTCAACATACATACCCTGCATCTAGTTTCTACTGTCAACTATGAATATCTATAGTGTAGTTGATCATTGCCAAGTCTTACCTGACCCATGGTGATTGTTCAGAAAATGACGGTTCGCATATAATCTGAAAAGTGAAAATTCTCCAATAGGGCTATAACATAAGGTAGCAGGACCTGACTACCGACAGAACGAGATTATCGATACCAGAAAATATTTATCAAGTCAGTCACGATTCCGGCTAAGTTTTCAATAACCACCTCCAAGCCTGCCGGTAAAGCCCTTTGTGCCGATTACTGGTATCCACACTACTGATGCATTTTTAATGAAGACACATTCAGTTGCTTCTTGGACATGCAAAGCTAGAAAGCAACATCGAGTATTTGGGTGTTGAAATAGAGGATGCGTTAACGATCTCAGAAAATTGTGAAACCTAGAGCTCCTTACCTGCCGAGGGCTATTCCCTCAGCCAATACTCATCACACAATACTCATCCTATGTGCTAGCTCATTGTTGGGCAGAAGTTTGTTTGCGTGTTTACTAATTTAGTAATATACGAATAGCTCTAGGTATTGGAAAATCGCTTAGTGGAGTGTCCCATTTTCGTAGTGTGGCTCTGTATATCGCAATCGAACAGCTTTGTTAGCAGTCAGCCTAATGCTTAACATAGAAAATAATTAGACACGATAATATCCATACCTGGTGGTTCATAGATGGCTACCTGCCTTCACTTGAATCAACAGACAAATTAGGATTAAACCAATACCACTCCATCCAAGCATTGGTATCGACTCGCCAACTATCACCACTGCCAAAGCAGCGGCTACAACAGGCTCAAAAAGTGTAATCAAACTTGCACTGCTTGCGGTCACAAACCTCAGGCCAAACCCATAAGCAATATAACCCAACCCCATTGGTATCAAGGCCATATAGCCAACTACCAGAATATTGGTTGCTGATGCAAAAAGATTATCTCCAGTGACCAAAAGCGTTGGAAGCAAAATTAATGAACCAAAACCAAAAATACAGCCTAAAGCCGATTGGGATTGGATACCCTGCTCAATCAGTGCCTTAGCAACCCAAGAATAGACAGCATAAAACAAACCTGCCATAAGACCCAACAAGATGCCAATCAGTCTCAAGTTATTAACTGTATGGATTGCTGATGACTCCGAAAAAACCAACAACATGATGCCTGTAATACCGACAGAAAAGCTAAGTAACCATTTTTTCGTGATACTTTTACCTTTGCTAAATAGACACTCAAGCATGACCGCAAAAAACGGTGCTGTTGCAATAGAAATCACGGTGCCAATTGCGACACCAGCCAGTCTCATCGAGGAATAAAATGCCAATGGGTAGACAGCCAAAGCGATTGCGCTAACGGCTAACTTCCTCTTATGAATCAGAATTTTTTTGAAATCATCTCGCAATTGCTTACGAGATAATAAGGCTTGAAAAAGCCCACCAACTCCCATTGAAAAAGCGCCTATAGCTAGAGAGCTGACATCTGGAGCTAAACTAGCGACGGTGCCTGTAGTACCCCACAAGACCGAAGCAAACAGTATCGAGAAAATGCCAAGCTGATAGGAAGTATAGCGATTATGCAGCATAGATATATCTACCGAGAAACTTATAACAGGACAGATATCTTAGGTGATTAATCACATCATGTTTTTGCTAAAAGGACGCAATAGTTGCTTAAATAGACGAACTCAAGAGCGCGCGAACTCCCTTGGAGACATTCCATAGTGGGCGGAAAAGCGTCGGCTAAAAGCTGAAAGGTCGCTGTATCCTACCCGCTCAGCTACCCACTGCACAGGTAAGTCAGTATGGGTTAGCAATGCCTTAGCCTTCTCCATACGTTGCTCAGTGATGTATTTGAGCACACTCATCCCTATGTTTTCTTTAAAGAGCTTCTTAAACTGAGTTGGACTAAGATACGCAACCTTAGCAAGCGACTGAATAGTAAGAGGCTCGGCTAACCGTTCACTGATCATCACCTTCACTACTCGAATCCGTGGATCGTTAGTTCGAGACAACTCTTGCTGTCCCAGCAATAAGGTGAAGATACTTACCATAGATGCTTCAATTGCACTATCCACCTGATATTCAAGTTGCTTTTCAACAAAGTGAATAAAGCTCAACAAAGGGGGAGAGGTCGAAAAAACAGCTAGTTCCTCACTGATCAAATGGGAAGGCAGTTCATCAAGATCAGCTACAATGAATCGTGCTGCTTCATCAGCATTAAATCCATGAGCTACACCTTTTGGGATTACCACGCATTCACCGACACTCACTTTACCCAAGAAACCATCCATATCAATATGAATATTACCTTGAATAGGCAGTACCAGTTGATGATAGCTATCGTGAACATGGCGACTAAAGCGCTTTGTGTAAGTGCGAATACTTAAACTAGTTTTCATATTAACAACAAGTTAACAAAAGACAATAACAGGCATTTCCAGCCACTTTCACTCATTACAAAAACTAGGTCAAGCAGATGGTTCACGTAGCTCACAATGGGGCGTGCGACGTGAAGTCGTATGAAGCGCTGTTTATGGATAATGTCGCCGTTGATAAGCGTATGTTGGAGCAATGGTTAAAGTCTGCCTTTGTAGACAAGGGGCTGTTTTACGATACCGATGAAGGCACGCCTCAAGGCGGGATTATATCCCCAACCTTGATGTTAATGACGCTCTCTGGTCTCGAACAGCGTATTAAGTCTAACGCTCTCAACACCATCTTCCTTCGTGGACTTTTTTGAGTAACACAACCCCAATAATATAATCTGGTTTGCTATAATTCTCCAAACCGAATTATTTAGTATTTGACTACAACACTAAGGGCTAAGATATTTTATCTTGCCCTTTCTTCATTCAGAATATCTTTTGCTAGATGAATCTCCATGATATTTGCGTTATACATGGCACAAATCTTCGTAGCCGCTATGGGAGCCAGTGGCAAGGAATCATTCTTTAACTGGTTGTTCATTTCTGAACAGAAACAGCCAGAGGAAAAACCGCGTGGTATAGGCAAACAGGATTGTTACTGCAATATAGTCAAAGTAGAAACCAGCCACTGATTGTTCAAAGTCGAAGAAAGCATAATCCACCTGCAATAGCAGGTAAGCACTCATATCCCGCTGAATAAATATACTTACCCCATAAACTGACAGCATTAAAGACAAAAATGAACCGAACTTTGCAATTCGTGAATTCTCAGAAATATGCCACAATTGCGAAAAAAATCGGGCGAGCATTTTCCAGTGCATGCCCAGATGCACTGCCATGATAATTTGCAGCCAGTGTACGCTAGTCATATGAGTTTTGCGCACCATATCAGATGCATTATGAAAGAAGAAATCAGCGAATATATGCTGGGAAAGCACTACCCCACTTACAATAGCAGTAATGAGTAGACCAGCCAGCACGATATTTATGGCTAGCTTCAAAGCCCGGAACAGGTCGTAATCACCTAGCCATAAACGCTGAAACCAGTGGTTATTTAAAACAAGGTGCTTAAATACTATAAGTAAAAAAGCCAGCCCCAACCACTCATGGGTACTTTCCTGCCATAAATGGAATCCCATTAAAGCACCGAACAGGATAACCATTACGCTATCCTGAGCGACCTGATAAATATATTTAAGCTTGATGATCATGAATAATGGTCACTTAACCTCGATGTCATCTAACCACTCATAGACCTCCTCGGGTGTGGAACTATCTGCTACATCATCTCTTGAAATGCTAAATGCATCGGTCTCAACATGAGCATTTGGCTGGAGAGCGATAATTTCACGCACGGTCCCAGAAAGGCGGCTACCACCATGGGTTGAAAACGGAATAACCTTTTTTCCACTAAAATCGTTCTCCTCCAAAAATGTATAGAGGATCATCGGCATTTGATACCACCAGATTGGATAACCAATAAATACCGTATCGTATTGTTCTAAATCGGGAAGAGGATGTTTGATAGCCGGGCGAACTCGGTTTCTCTTCTCCTGTTGAGCGAAATCAACTAACGGCTTGTGATCGCGGGGATACGGTTGAGCGGGTTCTATAGGATAGATATCCGCTCCAACTTTTTGCTCTATCAACTTAGCAATGTACTGAGTTGCCCCTAAATTCTGCTGATTCTTTCGAAGCAAACTGGCTCCGGAAACGGCATCAACACCATCTAATGACACATCTTCCGGTTGAGAAAAGTAAACCACCAAATTTTTATGTGGTTCTTTTGGCGTTGTACTATCATCTGCAGCCACCTTAATACTTGAGGTCGTGATGCAGGTAAATAACACCAAACGCATAAGTGCCGGCATACTATTTTTCATTAAGTTTTTTCCTGAATTTATTGTTCTTATAGAGAATTTATTGCAGCTGCTGTAATACGCTTTTCGCATTAGCGGCTAAATCAGAACCCATCGCTTGTTCAAATTCAGCAAACACTCGTTCCATTTGGCTGGCATCAACTCCCAGAGTCGTTGCAATTCTTAGATGCGAACGTAGCTGTGCATTAACATCCCCTAATGCTGATAAGGAGCTAACCACGACCAATTCACGATACAGCGGTGGTAAGTTGTCTCGGCTAAAGAGGTAACCGAATAGATGTTCTTTTAATGCATGGTCCATGGTTGGTGAGAAATTATTGAAAAGAGGTGCCGATACCTGTTCAACAGGCACCTGATTTATATAAGCCAGAGTTTGATTACCACGTCGGTAGTAATCGGTACGTTCCGGTAACACACTTGGTACCGCCCCCAAAGTGTCGGAAATGCCAGCCGCCAAACGCTCTTCAAGCAGCGCTCTGAAGGTAAGCATGCCGTTTAAAGCCCTCGGGAAACCTACGTAGGCATATTGATGAGCAAATACTTCTTTGATTTGATTAACCGTAAGCCCCTTTTCTAACCCGTTGATCAAAGCCGATTTCAACTTATCCAATTGGCCAGTCGCAGTAAACGCAGCGATTGGGATTAAACTGAGCTGCTCATTCGATAAATTAACGGTAGCGAGTTTGCCTGGTTGTTGAGGTTTGGCTTTTTCAACTATAGGAAGTTCCACTTTTTCTAGCCAAGTGACTTTTTTTCCATCCGTAGCAACCGGGCTGATAGCAATGTGTGCCATTGCGCTAGATTCACCCGCACCGTGCCAATGTTTAATTCCTGGCGGACACCAAACCACATCACCTTTATGGATAACCTGAATTGGTTTTCCCCACTGCTGTGTTTGCTCTGCTCCAGTCAGACTGGACAATTCATTAAGCGACTTTTTTGCTTTTCAACGTTAACTAGAGGTCGGTAACAAATCTTGGTTCTGCAGCAACACAAACGACATAAACATCAGATACACCACCAAGTGGGAAGAGTATTTATTAACCCTATCCCCTTCTGTATATTTTTCCTCGGAAGGACTGATGAGCTCAAGCCGAACCGAACCAGTGCCGCTTCGTCCGGTTTTCTTTCCTCGTTTGCCTTCAATTGTTGCCATACCTTTCAATAAAGCTTGCCACTCTTCTTTTATGCTACTGGTGTTGATATATAGCTTTACTGCCCGCCAATGTGACTTAGGGATCGCAAACTGAAAGGTGTCAATAAATTGCTTTAGCGTCGAAGGAGAGTTGAAGTTAACACCAGACTTACTGACAACGGTATGCTTCAAACAATACTGCATCATGTCGCTGATAACTTCAGACCTCTCTTTGTAGTGAACTCTTAGTTGCTGAACAAATTTTTCCGTATACTCTATTTCCCTAATCGTCTTCAGTTTACCGGGGACAAGCGCATGCTCTCTGCGAGCCGAAAATTGGCGGGACAAAGGGGCAATATCCAACTTATTGCCGGATTTGTCGTATTTGACTTTTGAACCAGAATTTGAGGCCATTAATGACTTTAGGTAAAGAGCATTATGAAGCCACTTATCTATCGTTTCTTGTTTCAGGCGATATTGATACGCTAATAAATCAATACGTTCACCTCGAGAAATCGCTTCAAGAACCTGGTAACAAATACTGATACTGACTTTTTCTTTATCAGGGCGCTGCAAAATAATTTCCTCGGCGGTAATTTTCTCAGACTCTGTCTCTAGATTCTCGATATTCAGTTCATCAGCTAATAACTCAAAAAAGTCTCCATACGTTATGTCTTCTTTGTCTTTTTTCAGCGATTGATAATACCGTCGGCTGCACAGCCCGCTCTCCTGCGCACCTTTAAGTGAAACCGGGGTGTCTTGCTCACCCGACGGTGTTGCCAGCAAATCGCTCAAATGGAAATAATGCATAAAAGTGACTTGGGGACTCTCATGCCCCCCCAAAGCCGCTATCTCCCAATATCCATTGCTATAGGTTTTTTTAAATAGCTTTTGTCGCAGATCTGCAGTCTGTTTCTCTGAGTATGGATAAAATTCAGGCAGCAATTCCTTAGGATTATAGCTTTCAAGCATTAGCTGCAGCCTGCTGAAACAGCTGTGTCTCAGATGATAAAACACTAGGTGATCTTCACCGGAAAGTGCTCTAAGCACCTTTCCAACGTAGTTTGAAACCGCAAAAGTATTAAATGGCCGGTGAGTATTTTCGCCCATCGTCAACAGCGGCGAAGTTTTCGATAAATTTTGTCCTCGTTTTAAACGAAGGTAGTCTGCAACAATATCGCACTCATGCTCAAACAGCATCGAAAAAACAGGGACTTTTCGAAGACCACTTGCGGTTTTGTTGTCACCAAACCGGTTCGGACGAATTTCAAGCCAGCCAGTTTTCGAGCTTTCAAGGTTTTTAAGCTGTAACTTATAGAGTTCGTTAAGACGGAGTCCACAACGATAAGCCAGGATACATATCGATTGAAGCGCAAGTTTATCGATATCATTAAGATCCATTAATTTTTCGATATGCTGAAGTAACTTCTTAAATAGCGGCTCATCGATAAGCCCTGCCCGTGTATGTTTCTTTCCGGCATCAATGTGAAAGAAGCTGTCACTCAGTGAAGGAAGCCCCAATACAGGCGCAGCAAATCCGTGTAGCTCCTTCAGCCTTTTAGCGAAATAGCTTTGCGATTTCTTGGTCAGGTGCTTATCAATTTGCTCCTGATAAATACCTTCAATATCCGCACTGGCAGTCAATTCAGACAAATGGCTCTCGGTGTTCATCAGGTACCAGTATTTAACCTGATTAAGCATATACTGGTGAACTGTCTTGGCTACGCAACCATGAGTCTTGTATATCAGCCACTGGATAAAAACCTGTTGCCATGGCTCCATCTGATACTGCTCTAAAAGCCCTTCCAGCCTGCCTCTGACTGTATCTTCTGTAACTTTCTCTCCGTTTTCAGTGGGTTTACAGGCTCTTTTTAACTCACTGGTAAACTGGCTTTGTTTCAGTGAAATCGGTTTGCTTTGGGTTTCCAGTTTTCGGGAGTGTTTTACTTTTACATCGGTAGAAAAATCCGAAAATGATGTTGCTTGTACAGGGTGTATAACAGGAGAAATCAGTCTAACCAGGTTGGAAATTGGCAAAGAATAGGACCGGGTTCGCCCTACCCTGTACTCTAACAACGCCTGACTCAGGCGGAGATTGGCGTTCCTTTCATACCAGAATGCCCCGCAGGAGCAAAACTGCTTTAAGCTTGTCGGTAAATGTTTTTGCTCTGGAAAGCCGGCTAACAGGGCCTGTAGTATCTGCTTACTATCTTGCGGAAATTGCCACTCCTTTTTATTCAGCTTTTGCCAGAGCCTAAGTTGCCCCAGAGTTCTAACTGACAAGTAACATTGAAAGGTAGTGACAGGCTCACCTGCCTCATAGGCATTACTGTTTAAATTTTCATTTTCCAGTTTTAATGTCACAAATGTTCGGTTGGCAAAACTTTTCAGGTTTAACTTTTTGTCCTGCTGCAACTGGTGATTAAAGCTTCTTACAACATCTATGTTGCACTGTCCCGAGTCCATGAGGAGCGACAAGATTAATGACTGGTAGCGAAAGCGGACATCACGCTTGTCCCTATCTGATTTCTCTTTCAACCATATATCGTAGGCATCATACAGCGCCCATGCCCCTTTTAACCATTCGGGACTTCGTAACTGAGTCGGCGTTTTATTTGTGATCAGGTGAGAAGGTGGCGAGAGCGTCCATCCATGCACCTTTTGATATTTTTTGACAAGGCTTACGCCATGATTAAAAGCAAGCCGGAAATCCCGCTGCTGACCATAAGTATCCAGCAGGCTGTCACTGTATTTTTCCCAGGAGCTAATAAAGGCGGTTTCAGATGGTATTTGTACGGGGTTAGGGAATACCTTTTCAAGCAGTTGCCGCGATTTACTTTTTACTGCCTCTCTATGCGCGAGACGTTTGTTATGCCGTTTTTCTTCACCGATATTTTCCGTTTTCACTGTCACTCTCCAGACAACAGACTGATGATGTGCTCTTGCAGCAAATCACGGATCTTTTGCAAATCCTGACGACTCAATTGGCTAAACTGAGCAAAAGGGAGTTGATTGGAATGAATATGCCCCATCCAGGCCCCAATTAACTCATCGGAGATATCATAGCTGAACAGCAGTGAACGTAAGTAGTGACGCGTCCAGTTAGCAGGAAGAGGAATTATCGAATCAATGTGTTGCATGTAGGTTGAAGGTGTCACCTCCTGTACCCGCTCCTGATAACGGTAGAAACAAAAAGGCATACTGCCATTGAGTGATTGACGATATCGCTGAGACAATTCACTGTCTGTTACTGAGAAATGAATCGCTGCCTCTTCACAGTAACTCATATACTCCCTAAGGTGCACCAACGCGATATCAGGCAAGAGCACCGTTCTCCCACTGTATCCCGTGCCGCGTTCTTTTTCGGCTATCCGGTATTCGCCGGTAGAAAAATGGATATCATCGACATTTCCAAACCAACCCTCAACAGGCCTGTAACCACTCACCAGCCCCAGTACCAATTGCAAATAAACCACCCGGAGGTTGTGGGTTTCCTCAGAATAATAATCCTCACACTCGGGTGGAGCATCATTGAGCTTTGTTTGTATTTTGGTGAATATGAACTTCAGGATCCCGGTATCAATATACAATGGAGACCCTAAAGACTGCCCAGTTTCCCTAACATCTAAATCAAGTAAATAATCCGTCTCAGCGGCCTTATTTATATGGTTAAAGTATCTTCTTACTACTGTGAGTAGTTCATCGTAGGGAACGTGAGTATAAAAGCGGGCTGGCTGATTTTTAGCATCAAAGCCGGTTATCAAATCAATCAGAGTACAATCAATGCCATTTCCTTTTAACGTCTGTGGCAAATAAGAGGTTATCCTGGATAATGTTAGCCCAACATCATGGCGTTTTTTTATAGTTGATAGAAAGGCCTTAACGTCTTTCTCTTCAGTGCTGCTAAATTTGAAGCTGCTCAGATCACTCACCAGATTCAAAGGTAGAGGAAGTGTGTACTCCTGAGCGACATTCTTAACAAAAGGAAGCAGTTCCTTTCGAAGCTTTTGACTCGGGAGTTTAAACTTTCTTTTTACGCCAATGATTCTCCGCCTGCTGTTTCGTCTGGCCTGCCAGGCTTTTATCTCTTCAAATCCATTTCCGGTCAGAAGCATTAAAAGAAGAAGACGTGCACATTCCTGATGTTCGTCCTGATTTTTTAGGGAGGCAATGCAATCAACCACCAGATGATGTAACTCCAACGGAGTCATTGCAGAGATATCACAGGTAAGCATCATGCTCTTTTTACGTATACGTTCATTTACCGCTCTGGCCTGTAGCGCCTGTGCGCCATAGTCCTTGGTAACAAACCCCGGAGAGGTCACCATTGAAATGGAACGAGAGTTCGCAGATCGTTCCTCTTCATCTACCCACGAAGCACTTTTATCACCCTGCTCACCAAATTTTAGCTCTTTGATTTCTACGACTGAAACACTACTGTCGTCATCAATATACTTTTTCTCGGTAGTGTGTAATCGGCCTTCTCGTTTAAATTCACGAGAGCCTACGCTTCGATGAAAGCCGCGCTTATTTTCATAGGAGGCCTGATAAGGCACTTTAATATTGGCAATCTGACGGCCGACATTAAGTTGCTGAAGCTCATCGGATTGCAGCAACACCTCGAGCTCGTCGATTAAGAGTGGAAAAGTAGTCTGGAGAATATTAGGAAGGTAAGCCGCAAGCCGTTCACGTTTACCTAATGCATACTGCCGTAATTCGTTACACAGGCGTTCAATTTTTGATTCATGATCCCCCTGAAAGCTCAGGTGAGCCACCACTAGTAAAGTTAACGCTTTGTATTGATCATACTGCTTAATATCATAAGAAATTCGACTCATATCAACAGCAACAAAACAAGCAACAACATAAAGGGTTAAAAAATTTTTGTCTTTAAAATTGGAATACACTTCTGCCAAAGGTAAGGGAGAATCACACTGATATGTTGTAGCTACTTCCAGCAGGAGCTTTATTTCAGTAAAGTGAGCAGCATAGCGAGCATCCAGCTCTTCACACAGTCGTATAACTTCATTTGCAAGAGCGCCATTTTCGCGCTCAGAGCCACAAAACAAGTTCTGAAAGAAGTACTGCTGATTCTTGTCAGCAAACCGCTGCTTTACCTCATCATGATTCATTGCTTCGAACTTCATTGGTTAATTGCTCGAAAATCGAAACAGTTTTGGTTTCAGGCTCTGATGCAGTAGGGATAATTGCGCTCTTTTTGCTCTGCTTTTTTAAACCAGCCAAAGAATACGGTGTGCATTTCGCGACGAAGTCCTGGGTAAGTGTTTTAACAGAGAAAACAGAATTAAGAACCGATTTCGGTACCTGCTCATTAATAGCTTTGCGTAACGCCTCCACTCTTCCTCCCTGAACTGAAGAAAGTAAGACCCTAAATACGCCAGTCCAGGCCAGTAACTCTATATCCTCTTCAGCCAGGTCATCATAAATCACGACTTGATGATCGCTCATATCAAACTCATTAATGGAAAAACCGTGTATTTCAAATCCGCTAAAGAGATAACATTTAGAACTCGAGGCTTGCACCGCAGAAAAGATTTGCCCTTTCTGAAGTCCGTCCAACACCTGAGTGCCAAGTTCAGTTTTATGGAACAAAAACATCTGAGCATGAAAAAACCGATATGCCTCATAAGCACGAGGGTGGACATCAACAGATAAGTTTTTCTTATTCCGGACAGATAAAAATCTCGCCAAATGCAACACCTCAAACCACAAATTTAGGTATACTTAGTAAACTTTTTGTGGCAACCATAAATTCTAGTTACGGTTTAAAATGGCATTGAATGACAAACAAGTCAAATAGAAAAAACCCCTGAAAGGCTTGTAATTACTTACCAAAGAGCTAAGACGGGGGTAATTATATTAGGGTGGTCATAATCCTTCCAAGCTGATGATTATATAATCAAGCGTTCAAACTTGTTAACAGCCATACTTCACACTCACATGCAGAAGTGACACTGCGTTACGAAACAGACTCATTGCATATAGGCTATCCTTTTTCATTTCAAATGGATGTAACATTCCATATTGATAAAACCGGTAAACTCGACTGCTTAACCTCAGTAAAAAATAATGGTTCCAAATCGTTTCCTTTTGGTGATGCATGGCATCCATACTTTTCACTTGGTACCGAACTGCATAATCAATTATTATCCATGCCAAATTGCGATGAAATGGAGCATATCAATGATCTTCCAAGTGGAAATACATTTCCATTTGATCATTTTAGAGAGCAGAACACTCTAAATGGAGTCAATTTAAATCATTGCTTCAAATTCGAATCTAATACGGAAATAAAACTTACACTAAACCGGTCGGATAATTTAGCTACATTATATTATCAGCAAGATTCAAACTATCCATTCACTCAACTCTATATTCCTGAGGGTGAGCAAACTATTGCGATTGAACCAATGACTTGTCCAGCAAATGCTTTTAACAACCACATTGGTTTACTAGAGCTCGCTCCAAATGAAAATCAAACCTTCACCTGGAGTTGCCATGCTATATTCCGAGGCTAAAACACTAAAAAATAACCCCTATGACGAATATTGTAGGGCGCTGTAGGCGCCCTACCTTCAGTTAACCAAGTGTTACTTCAATATTATACTCTCCTGAATTAAACACCGGAACTTTATTGCCTTCAATAAATTCGCCATTAATACGCATATCTACTACACCTTTACATACATTATTTGGATTACGAACATTAATATGGTAAGTGGCCCCACGGAATTGACGACATACTTTGAAACCAGGCCAGTTGTGTGGGATACATGGATCTATAAGCAAACCATCTATCTCTGGACGAATACCAAGAATCCATTGAGTCCCTGCAATATATGTCCATGAAGAAGTTCCGGAAAGCCATGCATTTCGACCAAGCCCGAACTGTTTGTGCTCATCTCCAAGTATATTTTGTGGATAACAATATGGTTCTGATTCGAAAGTATCTATATTGTGATTCTTTGACGCTGGATTAATCTGAAGATAATACTCATATGCACGATCACCATTACCTACTTTTGTCTCAGCAATCATAACCCAAGGATTAGAATGAAGGAAAATACCGCCATTTTCTTTTGCTCCAGGTGGATAAGTGGACACTCCACCAAGGCTCGGATTAAAACCATCGTAGCCCGGGGTTGATAACTTAATACCATTATCAGTATTTAATTTGCTATAGACTGAATTTAAAGCTTTCTTTGACTGTTCCTCTGAGGCGAACCCAGATAAAACTGGCCAGCTCTGTCCATTAGTATAGATCTGACCTCGTTCGTTACTATGAGAGCCAATTGGTTGTCCCGACTCATCAAAATAACGAATAAACCATTCTCCATCCCACCCATGTGCTTGCACATTACTTTTCATGTCATCGTAATGTGATTTAAAGTACTCTGATAGTTGCTCATCCCCTCTCAGTTTACACAAATCCAACATGTCTAATAATGCTTTACCATACATGTTAGCAACCATCATAGACTCAGACCCAGTAGGCAAGTTCACCGTATCGTTCCAATCAGCAAAACCTAATAGAGGTAAGCCATGTTTACCGATATTCGTTCTGGTAAATTCAATACCGCGACATAAGTGTTCCCAAACACTTGCCTTTTCAATAGGCTCTCCGTTCTTATCTTTTTGATAAAAAGGAATTTTTTTATCCAGAAAAGACTTATTTCCTGTTTCTTTTACATATTGGGTAACAGCGTAAATAATCCATAGATGGTCATCACCATAATAGTCTGGTCGGTCTTCTTCTTCTCTAGAATCACCTGCATTCGCTTCCATTGTTGATGGAAAAAATTGGTGCATCGCAGAACCGTTTGTATTCTGTACCGAAAGTAGACGTTCTATAAATTCACGAGCATCTTCAGGCATATGAGCAATAACACCTAGAATATCCTGTGCGGAATCTCGGAAACCAATACCTCTCGCACCAAAACCAAGCTGATATAAAGATAGATATCTAGACCAATTTTTGGTTGTATGACACTGCCTAGGGTTATGAATGTTCAGCATCGTGTTCATTGCTGCATCTGGTGTTGCAACAGTAATGGTTGACAAATAATCGTCCCAGAATTCAGCTAGTTCAGAGAATGCGACATCAACATTGTTGTGATCACGGTACTTTTCCAACTGAGGCTCAGCCTCTTCCAGACTAGCCATCTGCGATAACTGAACAACTGTACGCTCTGTCTGTCCTTCAGCGAGCCAACCTATGCGAAGATTTAAAGCACCAATATTATCCCCACGTAGACACTCGCTATTGCATAGCTCATCTTTTTTTAATGCTTCTGGCTCTGACCAGCTTCCGTAACCCATATTTCCTAGAAATTTCTGCCGATCACCATCAAAAGATGTTGATGCTCGGTCCGCAGTCATTAGATTCACAGCATTATCGCGCTTCATAAAGGCGTACTGCTCTAACACTATATGACCCGACTTCTGTTGATGAGCTTTCAGGGTCATTGTTTGTGGTACCCAATCAGCATTAACTAATTGCTTAAGAGCATCAAAATGAGAAAATTCATAGACAGGTACTACATCGACATGTAGCTCTCTATCTGAGATATTCGTGATTTTGATATCTTGCAGTAGTATTTGATCATTCTTGGGGATAAAAAAAGTTACTTCACAACGCACACCAAAGGCCTCAGAGACAATCTTTGTATAAGAAAGACCCGTGTGATTTTCAAATTTATCCAAAGGCTTTAATGTCGGAGTATAAAAGGGAGAAAATATTTCCACATTCCCTTTTTTGTCTCGAACCTTGAGATATAATGTTGAACCTTTAAAGTCAGAATTAGGTAACTGTGTTATATACTTTGTTATTCGGTTGAGCGCTGGATCGCCCTTACACAAAAGGACACCACCGTTACTATCAACTATTCCACCAAAACCTAGCGTACCTATATAGTTACACCATTTTATTGGAGTGCATGGTGTAGTTGCTATATACTCTTTATTTATATCGTCAAAATATCCGAATTTCATTATAAGTGTCCCTAGCCTCTCCTCACCCGAGGAGAAACTAAATAAATTATTTTAAATTGATGGATTTATTTATTATTCTGCTAGTGAGTTTTCACTAAACGCATCAAATAAATGTATCGAATCCAGATCAAGATAAAGTGTTAATTCATCTACATCGACTTCTGCGGCTTGAGTTTCCACAATCAGTGGCTGTCCCTGAATTTCTGTTTGAAGAAGTATACTTGCGCCCATCAATTCTTTATCTTTAATTTTAACTGAAATAGGAAGTGTCCGTTCATGACCAACTTGCTCCGCTCTCAGGTGGATATCTGTCGGTCTTATGCCTAGATGCAGGGCTAAATTGTGAGACGCGTGAGCTTTGAACCGTTCAGGAAGAGGAATCAATACATCTCCTAGCTCGACAAAATATTCACCACTATTCTCTTTAAGTTTTACATCCAACATATTCATTGAGGGGTTACCAATAAACTGCGCTACAAATTTATTAGCAGGTTTTTTGAATACTTCTGTTGGAGTACCAACCTGGGCTACATAACCATCTTTCAAAATAACGATTCTATCTGCCAATGTCATTGCTTCAATTTGATCATGGGTTACATAAATAGTTGTCGTCTTAATAGCCCGGTGAAGACGTTTAATTTCTTCCCGCATAACTCCACGCAGTTTTGCATCAAGATTAGACAATGGCTCATCAAATAAAAATACTTTCGGTGTCCTAACCATCGCCCGTCCCATTGCTACACGTTGTCGCTGGCCGCCAGAAAGCTCTTTGGGCTTGCGGTTTAGCAAAGGCTCAAGCTCCAACATCTTAGCTGCTTTTCTTACTTCTAAATCGATCTTTGATTTAGGCATACCTTTTAGCTTTAAGGCAAAAGCAATGTTTTCATATACTGTCATATGTGGGTATAAAGCATAGCTCTGAAATACCATTGCTAGGTCTCTATCTTTCGCATCAATATCATTCATGATCTTGTCGCCAACAAAGATATCCCCTGAAGAAATGCTCTCCAAACCAGCTAACATACGAAGAGTTGTTGATTTACCGCATCCAGATGGACCAAGGAAAACAACAAACTCCCCATCATTTACAGTAAAATCGAAATGTTTAACAACATCAACATCACCAAATGATTTCTTAATATTTCTAAATTCAACCTTAGCCATTATTTATTCTCCTCTGCTCGCTCTAGTAGCATATTTTTATAAGCAATTGCACTTTGTTTAAGTGTTCTTTTCTGGGTCTTATAATCGACATGAACCATTCCAAAACGCTGGGTATAACCAAATGCCCATTCAAAATTATCCATAAGACTCCATGCAAAATAACCAACTACTGGTACCCCTGCTTTTATGGCCTCGTCAACTGCTTGAAGATGGTCCTGATAGTAAGTTACTCTCTGGGTATCATGAATTTCCCCACTCACACACTTATCATCTCCAGCGGCTCCATTTTCCGAAATATAGATCGGTGGCAAATTATCGTAACGTTCACTCAGACGTACCAATAAATCTGTCAGGCCTTGAGGGTATATTTCCCAGCCAATGTACGTCTGTTCAGCATCAACTTGTGGTACTGATTCTATATCTCCATTCTCGTTGTAACGATTAACACTACGCGTATAGTAATTAATCCCAATATAATCCACTGGAGCATTAATTATGTTTAGATCGTTCTCCAGAATCATTGGCATATTCATTGACTGACGTTCAACAACTAATTCCGGATATTTTCCTCTCAGTACAGGGTCTAGGAACCAATGGTAGTTTTCTGCTTCACTGTAGTCTGCTGCGCCTTGATCTTTTTCACTATAAGGATATGCGGGTGAAGCGTTAACTACTATTCCATGACTCGAATTAGGAGCATTTTCTCGTAGAATAGGCATTGCCAAGCCATGTCCTAGCATAAGATGATGCGATGCTGAAAATCCCTCTCGCTCACCAAAAATTCCAGGCGCATGTTCCCCCCAACGATAACCTAAAAATGCAGCTACAAAAGGCTCATTCAGAGTCGTATATACATCAATCTTGTCGCCAAAATAATTACTAACAACTTGAGCATAGTCAGCAAATTTATAAGCAGTTTCACGATTTAGCCACCCGCCTTTGTCTTCAAGATATTGAGGAAGATCCCAATGGTACAGAGTGACATAAACTTTCATTCCTAAAGCATGGCATTCGTCAATAATCTTTTCATAAAACTCCAGCCCTTGCTTATTCACCACACCATCTTCCGGAATAATACGAGGCCAGGCAATAGAAAAACGATAGGCATCTACACCTAACGCATGGATCATGTCTATATCTTGTTTCCATAAATGATAATGATCACAAGCGATATCGCCATTATCTCCATTGTCCACTTTACCAGGCTCTTTACAGAACGTATCCCATATAGAAGGTACCCTTCCACCTTCTCTTACAGCCCCCTCAATTTGGTATGAGGAAGTTGCTACTCCGAATACAAATTCCTTACTACGTAACTTAGAATCACTCGGAAGCTGATATTTATTCATTGTCATAACCTTTTTAAATCTAACCTTTTACTGCACCGGACGTTAGTCCACTAATCATCTGTTTAGATGCAAATAGATAAGTAATAATTAATGGTAAAATTGAAATGGTGGTACCCAACATTACAGCCCCCCAAGGAGTATTTGGAATACCTTGAACACTCCGTAATGCCTGAGTGATAACATAATTTTCAGGTGTAGTTAGAACCACAAGTGGCTGCATAAACATATTCCAGAAGAAAACAAACTGAACTATTGATAAAGTAGCCAAAGCAGGTTTCATCAATGGTAATACAACACTCCAATATGTTCTAAATTCTCCTGCTCCATCTAATTTTGCAGCTTCCAAAAGTTCCTTTGGAATAGAAGCTACTACATGTTGCCTCATCAAGAATATTCCAAATGGTGTTGTAGTAAACGGTAACCAAACAGCGATACTGTTATCCATCAATCCTAAAAATTTTACTATCATAAAATATGGTATTAAGCTAAGAACTGGTGGAATCATCATTGATCCAACCAACATTCCAAATAGTACGTTTTTACCTTTAAACTTATACACAGCAAAAGCGTACCCACCCATGCTACAAAATAGTAAAGAAATAGTTGTACCTAAAAACGCAATATAAATTGAATTAAACATAGCCTGCCAGAACGGCATTATTTCTTGTAACTTCGCATAGTTGATTTTTAAACTTTCACCAATAGCAAAACTAATCCCAGAACCAAATATTTCACTGCGGTCACGAGTTGAAAGAATAGCGGACCAAATAAAAGGAAATACGGTTATTACTGCAGATACGATTAAAATAGTAGCAAGAAAAATCATTAATAACTTTGTTAATAGTTCAATATTCTTATCGCTAGGCTTCAGACCAGATAAAGAATTCTTTGTTGTTATATAACTAGCCATTTTAATACTCCTCTAACCCTTTCTTGCCAAAGAACAAAAACTGAACTGTGGTACATGTTGCTATAAGTGCGAATAGTAGCCATGAGATTGCGGATGCTGTACCCATTTCTAGCCACTCCCAACCTACTTTATAAAGATACATAGAAATAGTTAAACCAGCCTGACCAGTACCACCATTACCACTAGTTAAAACAAATGGCTCTTCAAACAATTGTAAGTTACCAATAATAGTCATGGTTATAGCAAAGAAAATGAATGGTCTAATCATCGGTAAGGAGATATGCCAAAAACGACGTAAGAAATTCGCTCCATCCATACGAGCAGCTTCTAATATATCTTTAGGAATAGTCATCAATCCGGTTGTATATAACACAATATTAAATCCTGTATATTTCCAGAACACCATAATAGCAATTGATGGCTTTATCATAATAGAATCTTCTAGCCATCGAATAGGCTGAAAATCATTAACCCAGGAAAATGCCCAGCCAAGAATAGGATTATCAGCCAAAGCAATCAAAGACTGATTTATAATTCCTGAATGAGGAGAGTACATATTGAAAAAAATAAGAGATGCTGCAACTGTAGAAGTAATATAAGGCAAGAAGTACGCTGATGTTAACCAATGCCGGATGTTATTACCCATAGAAACCAAAATATACGCTGTTGGTATTGCTATTAAGTGTTGAGCGACCCCAGATGTAATAGCCAGCCAAACTGTATTTTTCAAAGATCTCCAAAGCCACGGATCGGTTAAAGCAACGCTATAATTTTCGAATCCTACATATTTCATTGCACTAAGCCCTTCTACAGGGTTCCACTCATGAAAGGACAAGAAAACAGAAAAAACTAATGGAAAAATACCAAAAATCGAAAAAATAACTAGAAAAGGTAATAGAAACCCATAAGGAGTAAGCGCTTTCAATTTCAAGCGATTAAAAACCTTTTCTGATGATAGCGAATCTATAGCTGCATTTGCTGCTTGACTCATAGTAAAAACCTCTTACGATAGGGAGGTTTCCCCTCCCTAGATTATAAAAACTACTAATATAACTACATATTTCTTGTGCGACGTTTAATTAGGCGCTCTGCTTCTTTTAAAGCTACTTTGATATCCTTCCCTTCATCTAAAACTTCCATCAGTGCATTTTCTAAGACGATAGAACGAGCAATATGATCACCTTTAGCTGGAGAAACAGGCTTTATGTTCTTCGCTACTTCTGCAAATAGTAAACGTGCTTTCTGGCCTCCTAAGAAGTCCATACTCTCTTTAAAGAGAGCGTCATCATACGTTGTCACGTTTGCAGGAAATGCTGCAATTGTTTTAAAATGCTCCAATTGAACAGATCTATTAGTTGTCATGAATTCAATAAACTTCCAAGCTTTATCTTGCTTTGAAGACTGTTTAGGTATAGATAAGAAAGATCATCCCCAACTCCCGTAGATACCATCAGGTAAATGGGATACAGCCCACTTCCCTTTCGTTTCAGGAGCAATCCAGTTTTTTAAATGTCCGAGTAACCAAGCGCCAGAAAGTTGCGTGGCAAATGTGCCTTTTCTGAATCCTTCATACCACTCATTCGACCATGCTCGAATATGGCCGTCTAAGCCTTTGTCTCTAATTTCTTTTGCAACTTCAAAGGCGTGTACAAATCGCTCTGAGGTAACAACTGACTTTCCATTCTTGTCAAAATACAGACCTTCACCTTCAGGAACAGTCGTAAAAATAATGGCTTGAGCAACATCTGATGCTGAGGCTATTAACTGGATATTTTGTTTTTTCAACGCTTCCCCAGCTTTGATATATGAATCCCAGTCTTTAATTGCATCCTTAAGATCTATCCCAGCTTTTTCAAAAATATCCGTACGGTAATACATAACACCCGGGCCTAAATCGACGGGTATACCATATACATCGCCATCAGCACCTTTACCTTGAGCCCAAGCATATGGAGCAAATAGTTCCTCATATTTATCTGCCCCATACTGTTTAGATAAGTCCACAAGTCCCCCAGAAGCCACAAAGGGTCCAACTTTCTCTACATCAACTACAATAACGTCTCCAGCACCAGAGCCAGTCGCAAGGTTAGTAGTTAGCTTAGTATGGTGATCCCCATGGTTGTTCATAAGAACATCTACTTTGATCCCTGTCTCTTTTTCAAATTCCGGGGCAATTACTTTCAAACTACTATCAAAATCAGGAAATCCATCGAAACGGATACTAGATTCCGAAGCAGAAACAGTGGAAGCGAGAGTTAATGCAATCGCTCCTGAAAGTGCCAATGTCTTAAATTTCATATGTCATCCTCAATGTCTTATTAGGAATATAAAAAATCATGTTTCTTTTAAATTTCTCACTGATGCTCTAATAACAAGAGATGGTGACAATTTAAAATTTACATTTTTATCATGTTTCTTTATTTTCTGAATAACAAGCTGTACAGCTTCTTCACTCATACTTTCTACTGGAAAGTTTATTGTTGTTAAACTAGGGGTTAAATAACGAGCAAAAATAACATCATCAAAGCCAATCAAAGATATTTGCTCTGGAATAGCATATCCTTTTGTTTTCAATACTTCAGAAGCACCAAAGGCCATATGATCATTAGATGCAAAAATAGCTGAGAATTCATAGTTCCTTCCAAGCAATTTTTCAGTAGCTCTGGCTCCAGACTCTTCAGTGAAGCTAGCTTCTACTACTAAATCATCTCTGTACTCGATATCTGAACTATTCAGTGCTTGTCTATAACCTTCTAACCGTTCTCTAGCATCAGCCTTCTCAAGTGGACCCGTAATACAAGCAATTGTTTTATGCCCCATATTTATTAAATGCTTAGTCGCTATTAAACCTCCTAACACATTATCTATGTTAATGCAGCTTTCCGCTATTTCAGGTATAATTCTATTAATTAATACTATATATATTCCTTTTTTTTCCAAATCAATTAAATATTCATCAGAAAGCTGTTGCGTATGTAAAATAATTGCATCCACTCGCCTATTGAGCATAAATTCAACAGACTCTTGTTCACTCTGTTCGGTATTTGAACCTGTAGTTACAATTACGTGATATCCCAAATTACGGAGCAATCTTTCCATACTATTTAATATACCTGAAAAAAAACCGCCTAACTCAGGGACAATAATACCAATACTTCCTGTTCTGCAGGATGCTAATGCCTGAGCTATCGCATTAGGTCTATAACCCAAAATTTTTATTGCTCTTTCAACTCTAAGCTTTTTATCTGTACCAACACGACACTTTCCATTAATCACTCTCGATACAGTTGCTTGAGAAACACCCGCTAATTCAGAGACATCTTTAATCGTGACCACAAAAACTTTAAAACCCTACTTCTAAATTCTCTGCGATATCCGAAATCGCTTTCATGAACTGATTTTCTAGGTTCCTCGCACTTTCGATTGTGACATTTGTCACATAAAATCTTCCAGTTTATTTGCCACTTACTGGAATAATGCGTACAACAACACTTTTTCTTAACTCATGAAAGAATTTCATGAGTTAAGAAAAAGAATAGTAACCGCGTCATAAACCACACATTCAATTAAGCTGACCCCAGTTTTATGATCTTATCTCCATCAGCAAGGAGATAAGATCATGGCTCACCGCCGACCCAGCGACCAAGAATGGCTGGAGATATTCCAGCAGTATGAGAGTAGTTCCCTGAATCAGAGAGAGTTCTGCCGTCAGAACCAACTCAGCCCTTCAACCTTCTTTTCAAAACGACGCTCACTGGAGCTTACCCGAAGTCATCCAAAGAGCGGTTTTGTTCCGAGCAGAGGTGGTTGAGCAGACGACTCGTTATCAAGTGACTGCTCCTGTTGGTGCGGACATGACGCTCACGTTTAATGACGTTGAACTTAGTATTCAGCTAAACATCCCCGCAGGTTACCTGGCACAGCTTATCCGCGAGCTGTCATCATGAAGGGATTAGCTAACCCTGATCCGCACCACCAGTTTTAGACACCGAGTTAAGTGAGTACAATCACTAACAAGGTGAACCATGACAAACAAGAAGAAACGTATTATCCATTCTCCTGAATTTAAAGTAGAAGCCCTGAAGCTAGCATAGAAGGTGGGAGTAGCTGCGGCAGCAAGACAGCTCTCCTTACATGAATCTCAGATCTACGGTTGGCGTAAGGCTGTAAAGAAAGACACCACGACCAGTCAGCGAGAGCAAGAGCTAGCCGCTGAAGTAGCCAAGCTCAAAAGGCAGTTGGCAGAACAAGCAGAAGAGCTAGATGTCGTAAAAAAGGCTACCTACTTCATTTAAGACAGAAAAAACACTTTATATTCATACATATAGTACAAAACCAACCCTTCAAATTACCAGATAATTCGCACTCATATAAGTATCAGAACCGCGTTTAGCTAATCACTAAATCTCGACCGAGTTCATATTAGGCATAGTTAAAATGATGCTTCATAAAAAATTCCAGATAGCATCCTCTTTCTAACGCTCTTTCTTCGATCGGCTTCCACAACATGGCTAAATAGGTCTTAAGAACTTCAGCATCCGATTGGTAGTATTCATCCACACAGTCCCCATCAGCTGCTTTTATCCAATCAGAAGGAGTTAAAAGGGTCAGCCCTCGATGGAAGTATTCCGGAATAGTGTAACGGTCAACTAAAATTGGAGACTGTTTTAGGCAGTTTTTTGTAAATTTATCTCGTATTGCACAGGCGATATATTCCCCAACCGATAATGTTTTCGTTTTTGATTGTAGAATGGTTCTATGTAGTCAATGATATCAGCAATCGCTTGGTGACGTGTTTCGTACCGTCGATAATTGACTCGTTCTGATTTTAGGCTCCTGAAAAAACGTTCTGTTACCACATTGTCCAGGCAATTTCCTGCACGGCTCATACTGGATTCAATGCCGTATTCTTTCAGCGTCCGTTGAAAAGAATCACTGGTATATTGGCATCCCTGATCAGAATGAAATACCACTTTGTCCTGAATTCGTCTTTTCTGTACTGCAAGCCGTAATACTCTCATTGTTAATTCGCTATTATGAAGGTACTGTCAACTTAACTACATTGCGTCACAATTTTTCAGTTAAATACCTCTTAACTAGCCGTGATATTTCTCCATGTGGTAAAGGCCTTAGATCTTCGACTTTTGTAGAGTGCGGCACTGCATAAATGCCTTTGTGAATTGAAGACGTTATAAACCAACGAAAACATACTGAGGAAACGCTGTGCATGAGCCCTGCTCTTAAATTTACGCATTTGCCTTTCCCTAACTCTAGTCGATTCATGGGAGCTCTCGGCTCGATTGTTATGATACTTGATGTTGTCGTGGATTGATTCGGGTACCAGTTCCCTATGAGCGACATCATAGCTTCGGAGTTTATCTGTAACGACTTTCCAAGGTTTAACTCCTTGATTACTGGTTAGTAAGCGTTTGAAGAAACGCTTTGCAGCTTTCCCATCTCTTCTTTTTTGTACAAGAATATCAATAACATCACCATCTTGGTCTACCGCTCGCCAAAGGTAGTGACGCTCACCACGAATATTAATGAACACCTCATCCATGAACCAGGTATCACCGAACCGACTGGCACTTTTCTTCAAACGCTTGCTATAGATACGCCCAAATTTATTGCACCAATACCGGATAGTTTCATAACTTACGGTAATGCCTCGTTCCGCAAGAAGATCTTCAACATCCCTAAAGCTCAAACTAAAGCGGAAATAAACCCAGACAGCATATTGAATGATATCCGGAGGATACCGATGCCGTTTATAAATATTCATTGGTCAATACTGCCACACAGGAAGTTAACTTGACAGTACCTGACTTTTTGCTGTTAACTCGGAAGACTGACATAACTGGGTTGAAGTTTATCTGGAGAACCAATGGCAGATATTGGATCCCCAAAATAACGCTTATCTTCCTGATCACTCAGGCTATGTTCAATTAGGGCTGGTGAGTGAATCCCAATCCAGCTAGAGCATACTTCGTTATAACAAAATTAAGTTCAAAATACGCTTTTAAACTACACTCCTACACTCAATTCAGCTGTTGCAGCTGCTCTTAATGCAGCTTGTTTACGTTTGGCGTGATAGGCGGAGCTTTCTTCACTGAACAAATCTCGCAGGTAGTCATAAGTGGTAGGCGGAACAATTTTCCGAATGTCATCCCATTCATTCTGGAATAGTAGTTTACGGACCAGAGAAGCTGAAATTGGCAACTCCCCTTCTTCACAGCGAGGTATTTCCACTAAGGTAATAGGAGAACTTTCCAAAGAAGGTGTCGTTAACCACTGGTGCATCTGCTGGTTATAAAAACGAGTAACTTTACAAATAGGCTCAGTGCCCACAAAACGGTGCGTCACACCAAGAGCGGGGGCGATATAATCACGGAACAATTGCAGGTCTACCGCGGTATGGCAGTAGTTCACTACCCCCTCATCTTTCAGGAAATAGCTTGGGAAGGTAGCGCGGGAGATAATGTAATCAGAGCCTGGGTGAATAATGACATTACCAAACTCTTCGACTCCGGCACGGATCATATTAAGACGATCCTGATAAGAGAAAAAAGAACGATCTTCTTTCACAACAAACAAGTGTACCCAATCACACTCTTTAGATGCATGCTCAACCAGGTAGCGGTGTCCATAGGTAAATGGATTCGCGTTCATCACGATACTGCCAACTTTGGCTCCCGGCTGTTTCAGAGCAGCCAGTTTGGCACAGTACTGTTTTAGCCTGCTTTTACTGTTCTCCAGTAAAATCACCCTTCCCTTCACGGAAGTAAGGAGGTAAAAACCGGCGTCACGGAACATTTGATAGTTTTCAGGCTTAGTATAGATAAACAGGTTATATCTGCCTAAATCATAAGCATAAGTCACTATCTCGGTTAATAGCTTGGTTGACAGACCATGTCCCTGGTGCGCATCATCGACTGCTATCGATTTCAGAGTATTACCGGCCAGTCCTGCACAACCAACAATATCCAGCCCATTGAATGCGATAACAAATAACTCAACATCGGCGTCAACCCCTAACCCCATTCTGGTCAGGAATGTACGCACTCTCTCCATTTTCCGGCTATTTCCATTTTTAATCTTTTCAAAATTGTATGAAATAAGCACTGACTTTTCTCGGTAATGGGTTCACAAATAAATTATTGCCTTTATTCTGACTAAGAAGCTTGATTGACATCATGCCCTTCGGTAGAAATAAAATCGTTAATGGCGTTTATGAATTTATTCTTTATATAGTATATCGCTCTGAATAAGAGTCTGCAGTAATCATTTAAAATAAATTCATAAAAACCAAATAAGTCAGCCTGAAAATTTTTATCTCAGGCTGACTTATACTCTTTACTTTGATATCTGCCTTATATTATGCAGTTTGAGCTTGTTGCTTACGAGCACGAATCATATTTATCACAGGCAATCCAATTGACAGTACGGTAATAGCAATCAGTACCTGAGCGACTGTTGAATGCATGAAGATAGACAAATCCTGGTTCGAAATACGATATGCCTGGCGGAATGACTGTTCCATCGTACCACCAACAATACAAGCCAGAATCATTGGTGCTGTTGGAATATTCGCACGCTTCATGATGACACCCGCTACACCCAGAATAACCAGAATATAGAAATCGATTACTGAGTTACTGATAGCGAAACAACCGATGAATGCCAGACCAAGAACAACTGGATACAGAATCTTAGGTGGAATGGCCAGTACTCGAACCAGCAGGCCAGCCAGCGGGATGTTTACAATCGCAAGAATAAAGTTAGCCACGAACATACTTGCAATAAGACCCCAAGCCGTTTCCGGATACTGAGTGAACAGCATAGGACCAGGCTGAATACCCAGCATCAGTAGTGCACCCATCATTACCGCTGTCGTGCCCGAGCCAGGTACACCCAGAGCCAGCATTGGAATCATCGCACCGATAGAAGCCGCATTGTTTGCTGATTCAGGAGCCGCAAGACCTTCGATCGCACCTTTACCAAACTCTTCACTATTCTTAGACAGTTGCTTCTCGTTGTTGTAACACATCAGAGAGGCCATTGTACCGCCGGCACCAGGCAGGGAACCAATAATGAAACCTACTGGAGCACTGCGTAGAATCGGCCATTTAGCACGAGGCCAGTCATCACCACTGATCCAGATGCGTTTGAATTTAGTTTGCGCTTTCTTAGAACCTTCACTCAGAGAACGGAAGCTCTTGAATACTTCACCCAGTGCATAGATACCGATAATAACAACCAGGAAGTCTACCCCGGTTTGCAGTTCAAGACTGCCGAAAGTGAAACGTTCAACACCGGACTGAGCATCAATACCGATCGTGGCAATGGCCAAACCTACCACCATCGACAAGAAGCCTTTCAGCATGTTGCCTTTAGACATGGAAGCCGTCATAGACAATGCTGCAACCATCAGAAGGAAGTACTCTGCCGGACCAAATTTCAGAGCAAATCCCGCAACTGGTTCTGCAAGCAGAGTCATCAGTACCGCGGCAATCGTACCACCGATCAATGACGCTATCGCTGACATTGCCAAAGCGGATTCTGCACGCCCTTGCATCGCCATTGGGTAACCATCAAAAGTCGCCGCCAATGCTGCGCCGTCTCCCGGAGTGTTGATTAAGATGGAGCTACGAGAACCACCAAACATTGCACCAATGTATACGCCAGTCATGGTAATCAGTGCTGCGGTTGGTCCCATAGCGAATGTCATTGGCAGAAGAACGGCCACACCGGTCGCGGGGCCCAAGCCAGGTAACATACCAACGATAGTACCAAGCACACCACCAATGGTGACAAGAAGTAGATGGTAGGGTTGCAGGGCAACACCAAATCCATTCATTAAGTTAGCTAGAATATCAGTCATAATAATCTTCCTTTATTCACCGAACGGTAGCGGTGGAAGGCTAATACTTAGCAGAGTGCTAAATACAAAATAAATACCGACGGAGAAAAGAATCGCAATAATAATGCTTTTTTTCCAGGACTCTTTGCCACTAGTAATAGTTAACATAGAGAACATAAATAAAAATGTACTAATTACATATCCAAGATGCTCAAAAACAAGAGCATAACCTATTGAAATAAGGCAAGTATAAAGAATACGACGACGGTCATTTTTCTTTGAAGCATCTTCGTTTATCAGATTTTTATAAGCTAAAACCGAAGATTTAAAATCACTTTTAACTAGCAAAAGAATGCCAATTAAAACAGAGACGGCAGACACGCCAAGTGGAAAATAAAGCGGATCCATCGGGTTACCGAACGCTGCACGCGGCATTGAATAGGTCATATAACCATATATAAGGCCAAATGCAATTCCGAATAATCCCGTAAATGCATCCCAATTAGGACGAACATTTTTGTTTTCCATAGGATTTATTCCTTATGCTAGATTTAATTTAAAAACACAATCAGATAGTGAAATAAGAGGGAAAAACTCCCTCTTATTAATTAACAAATAATAAATAAATTATTTAGAGAAGATTTCAGATAGAATTTCTTTATATTGCTCGTTGGTTTTTGCCAGGAATTTAGTGAATTCTTCGCCACTCTGATAAGCATCATCCCAACCATTACGATGACGAGCTTCAGCCCACTCTGGAGTTTCCACCATGTCTTTCAGTGTCTTGTTCCAGTATGTCACTGCGTAAGCAGGCATGTCTTTAGGACCAAACAGGCCACGCCAGTTTTCAAACGTTGCGTCAATGCCTTGCTCTTTTACTGTTGGGATTTCAGCAATAACACCTTCACCGATACGCTTGTCAGCAGTTTGAGCCAGTGCACGCAGGTTGCCGCTTTTAACCAGAGAAACGACATCACCCAGACCAGTAGAAATCAGATCAACGTGACCGCCAAGCACCTGAGCAACAGCACCACCATCCTGGAAAGAGATGTAGTCAATTTGGTTCAGTTTTGGCACGCCTGCCGCTTTAGCAACCATCAGGAACTGAATGTGGTCCATACTACCAGCAGAGGAAGTACCACCAATTTTCACGCTCTTAGGATCGTTTTTCAGTGCATCCATGATTTGCTTAATAGAAGTGTATTTAGAGTCTTTTGAAACAACAAAAGCAGCGTAGTCAGTAATCAGACGAGCCAGTGGAGTCGTATCCTCATAGCTGTATTTACTTGCGCCAGTCAGGTTTGTCAGCAGAATCGGTGGAGAATAGACCGAAATCATGTTCGCCTTACCTTTCTGAGTTTGCATGTAAGCAAGGTTTACTGCACCACCACCACCAGGACGGTTAGTGACAGGCATATTAGATTCAACCAAACCTGTATCTTTCAGAGTTTTCGCTACAGTACGGATGGTTAAATCCCAGCCGCCGCCAGCACCAGATGGTGCAACGAATGAAAGAGTTCTAGGCGGATAATCCTTTGCTACCGCACTGCTCAGAGGCATAGCTGCAACAGAGGCAATTGCAGCACCGATCATAACGCTTTTTAGTTTCATGTTCATTGAAATACCTATTATGGTTATTGATATGTTTTCAACTGATATAGGAACTTCAGTCTTGTTGACCTTTCAAAAATGAACTCAGATAAACAGATTCAAATTTGAAAAGTGTTCCGTCCTTCAGAACCAGTACCAAGTTGATGATGGTATTATTGATGATTGTTAAAATAGGTTATGTGATTTAAAACTCTTAAAGTTAGTTCTTTAATGCTGAAAATGGCGTTAATGACTTTTAGTCTTTATCAGCGTAAACACCTGCAATATTAACATCAACACTAACAAAAACAGTGTTTTATCCTGTAAAAATAAAATATAAGGCAGATGAAGGCAGAGAAGCAGAAAGAAGGTAAACACCCCGTGCTACAGAGCACGGGGAATTAAACGTTTAGAAAATTTATCTGATGAATGTTAACGGTAGTCTGGTCTGCGCAGAAGCAATAACAGCGGTATCATTGCCATACAGACAAACATCATCAGGTAAAAATCCTGCAGATACCCAAGAATCGACGCTTGAATCGTTACTTCACTATTCAGACTGACGAGTCCTGCTGTAGAACCGGTATCGTATACGCCTTTTGTTACTGCATCATTCAGTGCCGTGTTAAATGGCGTGATATATTCCGAATAAGCAGCATGGTTTATTTGTGTACGATGTGCCAGATAGGTAACGACAACAGAAATTCCGATACTACTACCAATATTACGGATCAAACTATACAGTGCGGTTCCTTCATTCCGGTAGTGCGGAGCTAACGTCGAAAACGTCAGAGTAGATAGTGGTACAAAAATCAGCCCTAAACCTAACCCCTGAACAATGCCGGTGCTGATGATATCCCAATCACTGATATCAACAGCAAACTGTGTCATTTCCCATAAGGAAATAATCATCAGAGCCAGCCCGATGGTAATAAGAAAACGCAGGTCAACTTTATTGACCAGGCGACCGACTATCATCATTCCCACCATGGTTCCAAACCCTCTCGGGCTCAGCAACAGCCCAACATCCAGTACAGGATACCCCATCAGATTTTGTAAAAACGGTGGAAGCAAGGCCATGGTTGCCAGCAAAATCACTCCCATCATAAATGCAAACAGCAACCCAATCACAAAGTTCTTGTCAGTAAACATTTTAGGATCGAGAAACGGAGCCGATTTTGAGGTAAACATATGTACCACAAACATATACAGCGCAATTGCCGCCATAGCTGCTTCAATCACGATTTCAGTGCTGGAAAACCAGTTTTGTGACTCACCCCGATCAAGAAACATCTGCAAACTACCAATTGCGATAGCCAGCAAGGTAAACCCGAACAAATCAAAATAACGAGTCGGATCCAGTTTGGTTTCTTTCACAAAAGTAGCAATACCAAAACAGGCCAGCATGCCAAAAGGTACGTTGATATAAAACACCCAGCGCCAGTTATAATACTCCGTCAACCACCCGCCCAGAGAGGGGCCCAAAATCGGCCCGACCATAACACCTACCCCCCACATCGCCATCGCTGAGCCATGTTGTTTCGGCGGATAGGTATCCAGAAGCACGGACTGAGAAAGTGGTACCAGACTGGCACCAAAGATCCCCTGCAGCAGACGGAATATCACTATCTGGTCTAAAGACTGGGCCGCGCCACACAACACTGAAGTCAGTGTAAAGCCGATCACCGAATAGATGAACAGTTTCTTACGTCCCATTCTGGCGGCGAGCAAAGCCGTCAGAGGCATCGCAATTGCCGAGGCGACAATATAGGAGGTCAACACCCAGGATATTTGATCCTGAGTGGCATTCATTGCTCCGCGCATATGTGGTAACGCCACATTTGCAATGGTGGTATCCAATGCCTGCATAATCGTTGCAAGCATGACAGACAAAGTGATAAACCCGCGCTTTCCGGACTCCTCCGTGTCTGGATTAATTATTTCAGCACTCATCTTTCCCCCCTTAATTAAAGAGACAGATGGCGTTTATATTGCGTATCAACGGTGACAACCGCGCTCAAACCAGCCCTGAGTTTCGGAGCATCAGCTTCGCCATTAATACGAATACGGACAGGTAGACGCTGAGCAATTTTCACCCAGTTACCGGTCGCATTTTGTGCCGGGATCACCGAAAACTCAGAGCCTGTTGCCGGGCTCATACTCTCGACCTTACCCTGCCAGATATAGTCATCAGCATAATCGACTTTGACTTCTACCTGCTGACCTACCTGCATATGACTGATCTCGGTTTCGGTAAAGTTAGCCTCAATCCATACATTTGCATCAGATATCAGCATCATTGCCAGACTTCCGGGAGCAATATACTGACCATTTTCGACCACTTTAGTAACTACGCCATTATCTGGTGCATAAACCCTTGTATGTTTTAAATCGTTTTCTGCTTTATTCAGCGATGCTAGTGCGCTCTGATACTTCGGATGAATGTCAATTGGTGCAGAAACATTGCCCCCCAGACTTTCTGCTATCTGTTTCAGCTCCTGATTTAACGCCGCAATCTGTAGCTTCTGCGTTTGAGTTTCTTGTTTAGCCGCATCAAATTCAGACTGAGAAATATAATCCTTTTTTAACAGATTATATTTTCGGGTCTGCTCTTTCTTCAGGTATTCATACTGGCTTTGTGCCACTTTTATATTTGCCAGCTTACTCTGATATTCCGCTTTTAGGGTCGTCAGGCTGGTTTTAACATCATTCAGATTCGCTTTTGCCAGCTCGACCGCTATTTCAAAATCTTTCGGATCAATTACAAACAGCAATTGCCCTTCCTGTACATTCTGATTTTCTTCCACCAGCACATCCGCAATACGGCCTGATACCACGGAAGTCACAGAGGTTTTATCCGCTTTGACATAAGCATTATCGGTTTCAACATACCGCCCGCCCTTCAAGTATACAACGACACTGCCTAACACAATTAATAACGGCACAACAAATAACAAAACCATACGCTTTGCTTTACGGTTAGACTTTCTTAATGTTGGCTCTTTGGCTATTTCTTCTTTTACATCTGACATACGACTTTTCCGGCAATACAATTCAAAATAAAGTAATTACGCTAAGTTTTTATGGATACGTTTAAGTGTGCTCATAAACTGTTCGATATCTTTATCTGGTATCCCTTCTAATATCCCCGACCACACCTCGTCGCTTACTGCTCTCAACTGCTCAAGCTGTGGCCTGGCCTCAGGCGTCAGAAAAATCTGGTGTGCTCGTCTGTCATTCGGGTCCCGACGTCGCTCCACCAAACCTTCTTCAACCAGTGAATCAATGGTCCTGACTAATGTCATCGGTTTGATTTCCAGCAATTCAGCCAGCTCAACTTGTCTGATCCCCTGGTTACGGTCTATCTGTGCCAGTGCCTTACCCTGACATAGCGTAATACCGATTAATCCTTCTTCTTCCTGATAACGTTTACGTACCAGGCGTGATACGTCCCATAAGAGATATCCGATTGACTGTTGACTCATAGTGATGACTTTCCTGAGGATAAGAGAGATAACTTAGCTTTCGCCACATATAATAAGCTTTACTTACTATATGTAAACAATATTAAATTCATTGATTCGATCTTTTTTTAAAAGTAACGGGATAACAGTAGGTTAGAGAAGAAGTGATGAATAGGTCATTTCATAACAAAACCATTTACAATAAGTGGGTGGCATCCACTACCACTAACTCCACACCGTACTTTTCCATCTGCCTGACAATGTTTTCCGGTGGCCGCTGGTTGGTAATGACACAGTCGATATCAGACCAGCTGCAAGACTGGAACATGAGTTGAGTGTTGAATTTTTTTCAGGAGTAATACAAATAACCTGCTTTGACTGCCGGTTTCCATCTTTTTTACTGCTTAACCTGAACCCGGGAGAAAAAGACGTCGCTTGGTGGCGACGCCCTTGGTAGACAAGACTTAGCCGACGTGCGATTCTTCGGCGACGTGTAAGACAGCCTGCTCAGGCTGAACCTTTGCCTTTTTGTCAAATATACGGTGAATCATCCGGTCAAATAAGGCCTTTATGCTTTCTATATAGCTGAGAAAACAAGGCACTATCAATAGCACCAGTACTGTACCAAAGCTGAGGCCAAAGGCCAGGGAAGTGGCCATGGAACGCACCAACTGAGCGTTGACAGATTGTTCAAATAGTATAGGCAACAAACCGCAAACAGTGGTCAGCGTTGTCAGGATCACGGCGCGAAAACGCTGCACTGAGGCTTCGACGATGGCCGCTTTACGTTCCATACCCTCTTCTTTAAGCTCACGGTAACGACTTACCAGAATAATAGAGTCGTTGACGATAATACCGCCCACGGCAAACAGACCAAATATGGACAGCATATTGAGATCCAGCCCTAAGACCCAATGACCAGCTAAAGCTCCCGTAATACCTAAAGGAATAGCCAGGATCACGGCAATAGGCCAGCTCCAGGAAGCAAAGCTCCAGGCCAGGATAAGGTAAATCAACACCAAAGCGGCGATTGCGGCGGTAGTCAAATTGCGTTGCATCTCGGCCATTTGATGATTGTTACCGGTAAATCTGGCTTTTAGGTTGTACCTGTCCAGGATCTGAGGCAGCACCTGATCGTAAATTTCCTTCCTCAGTTCATTCATTTTGGTGTCATCCGACACCAGCTTGGCACTGACCTGCACACCCATCTCGCCATTTCTGTGATACAGACTGGCACTGCCCTGATCCGATGAAAATTCGACCAGGGTTCCGAGCGGAACCAGTTTTCCTTGTGGCGTCATCACCGGCACCTGGGCCAACATATTCAGGCGTTCTCGATCCGCTTCGGGCAGGGAAATGATAAATTCCATTTCCTCACCGTAGCGGACAAACTTTTGGATCACCTTACCGTCCAGAGCTGTGCGGATCTGGCGGCTGATATCCGCCGCACTGATATTTAACGCGCGCGCCGCTGGTGTTAACGAGAAGTTTAACTGCTCTTCTCCTTCCCCCAGATTATCCTCGATCTCCTGCAACTCTGGATAGCGCGCCAGTTTATCCTGCAGATCCCGCGATGCCTGCTCCAGCGTCTCCAGCGGCACATCGCCGGCCAGAAATAATCTCAGCTGATTAGCATCCTTACTGCCGCCGCCGCTTTCACTGCCCATATAGATACGAGAGATCCAGGAGTTGGCGTCCAACCGACTTTTCCAGGCTTTAAGGAAACCATTATTGGTGATCTCACGCTTATCCCTGGGCGTTAAGGTAACCAGCATATTCAATACGTTGCCATGGTAATCGCGGCTATCGACCACGTTCTTCACCAGCGTTTCATCAGGGGCAATCCCGGCGTCTGTGGCGGTGAGCGCAACCATGGCTTGTTCGGCAAAGGCGTCTATTTCCGCTTCCGGCGTACCGGCGACAAACCGCATCCCGGTCCAGATCTGATCGTTTTCAGCATTAATATTCTGCTTAAATCCGATCTGACCACTGCTTACCATTCCGATCATCACGATCAGAGATGTCAGGGCAAGCGAAACGCTGAGGAAACGAAATTCGAGGGCAAAGCCAGCCAGCTTGCGATAGGGTCCCTGCCGCAGGCGCTCTATTCCTCCCTCCAGCGCCTGACGAAAACGACTGGGCTCGGCGTTTTCCATCTTTTCAAAACTATGCCGCAAGTGGGCTGGCATGATCACAAAACACTCGATCAGGGAAGCGACCACCACACAGATGACCACCAGGGGAATAGGCTTAAGTATCTGTCCTTCTGCCCCAGGCAAAAACAGCAAGGGAGAGAAGGCGGCGATTGTGGTCAAAGAAGACGCCATTACAGGTCCAAACATGCGCTTAGCACCAAGCCAGGCGGCCTCTTGCGGGGAATGTCCTTTTTGATAGAGGGTCAGCGACTCCTCGCCCACCACAATGGCGTCATCCACGATAATGCCCAACGCCATCAACATGGCGAATATGGTAAAGAAGTTCAGCGTCTGATCCTGGCCGTAAAGGAGCGCCAGACTGGCCAGGATGGAGACAGGCACGCCTACCGCCGTCCAGAAGGCGACGCGGCGGTTCAGCATAAAGAACAGCAGCACCAATACCAACAACAGCCCTATCAAGGCGTTACTGAGTAACATTTCCTGACTTTCCGCCACATATTCGGCCATGCTGAAGATCTCTGTCAGCTCTATGCCAACAGGCAGCTCAGCTTGGGTCTCGGCCAGCCATGGTTTGACCCAGTTGGCTATAGTAACCGAGTCAATATCTTTTGAACGATACAGGATCAACTCAACTGCGGTCTTGCCATTAACCTGTAAACTGGTTTCTCCAGGGACGGTTCTGCGCTGCAACTCTGCCACTTCCCCCAAACTGGTTTCACCCGCCTTCGTGCGGATCGGAAGCCGGGCGATCTCAGCCAGTTGGTCACTGAACCCCTGACTGCGCAAGGCGCGGCGTTCAAAGCCTTCGCCCACGCTGCTGGCGGAGTAATCCCGGTTCTTGGTCGCCACCTGATCCGCCAATTGGCTCAGGCCCATATCCATAGCCTTAAGTTGTTCAACCGGCACGGACAGGCGCATTTCTTCTCGCTTCAGACCGGACAACCGAACCTGGGGAACGCCCAAGGCCAACAGCTCGGCTTTCAGCTTGATCGCCAACGGCCTTATCTCATCCAAATCGCCATCCGTCGTCAGCGCCAGATTGAACACCGTTTCTTTAAACTCGCTCTTGCGAATATCGGGTCGCTTGGCCTCCGCCGGCATATCTGGATAGCCATCCACCACTTCCTTGACCTGGGTTAACGCATCGGTCAGGTCAACATCATGCTCAAACTTCAGCCAGAAGTTCACCCAGCCCGAGTTACTGGACGAGGAAACCTGATCCATGCCTTCCAGCGGCTCCAGCCGATTGCTTAACGGTTTGGCCAGCCAGCGCGCCACATCCTCGGCGCTGGCACCTGGCCAGGCGATACTCATATTGATCTGCTTGGGCTGAATTTCCGGCATAAAGTTCTGCTTCATGCCCAGCGCACCCACCAAGCCAAAGCCGATCATGATCAGCATAAGGATATTAGCGGCCACCCTGTGTTTAACGAAGTAGGCAAACAAGCCCTGTTGCATCTGCATCATGCCTGAGTCTCCTGTTGAGGCGTGGCACCTTGCTCTGCCGACTCAGACTTGATTTCTGGCTCAGTAGCTTCGGGCTCCTCACCTTCAATCGCCACTTTCATACCGGAAGTAACATTCGCGATTCTGGTATTGAGCAAACGCTGGCCGTCATTTAGGCCTTGGCCGCGCACCAATACTGTTGGCGTTTCAACATCCGCCTGGTGGGCACCCAATACCTCCACCGTCAGCTTTTTCAATTCACGGGAGTCTTCGTTGATCAAATAAACACGTGTTTCATCAAACAAGGCGCTGCGCGGCAAAGCCACAACTTGAGCCAATGACGGCAATTGCAACTTGAGTCGCACCGCCTGGCCTGCCAGGACAAGTTCAGGCTGATCCAATACGCGGAAATAGGCGGTGCGGCCAGCGGAGCCAGCGGTCAATTCGCCGGCAAGGCGCACCAGCTCCAGCCGTAGATGCTGCTCGCCGACCTGTATGTAGCCTTGGGCCGGCAGAACTTCACCATTAGGTGAGAGCAATTTACTGTAGATGCGTGCCGGCAGCTGAGTCTGTACTTCTTTATGCCCCGTATCCAACAATTCAAGCAGACGCATACCCACGCTGACGTTTTGCCCCGGCTGAGGTAAGGTACCCACCAACTGACCGGTAAATGGAGCCGTAACCAGGGTGCTCGCCAAGTTGCGCTTCAGCCGGACCACTTCCGTCTGCCCTAATTTTAACTTAACTTGCAGTCTATCCAGGCGCGCCTCATGGTTTTCAATTTTTGCTGCCAAACGCTGCAATGTCAGTTCTTGATTCGCGCTGTCTTGAAACTTTTGCTCCAGCGCTTCGTCAGATAATAACTTCAGCTTGTTCATATGCCTGAAGGCATCAAGTTGCTTTTGTTTGCTGGCCAGAATACGTTTGAGTACTTCCATTTCTTTACGATCTTGTTTGTCTTCCTGTTGCGCCTGGCGAATATCGGCATGGACAGCATCTATTTCCAACTGTTTGCAGTCCAGATTTTGTCGCGCTTGATAAGGATCTATGTTCAGCAACGCTTGTTTCTCTAACACCCGCTGACCTTCTTTCACATCCACACTAAGCAGACGCCCCGAGATCTCACTGGAAATCAGATGGCGACGCGGTGCCGCTACTTTGCCAAATAACTCAACTTCAGGATGATAGTTACCATGAGCGACTTCGAATACATTCACCTTGTAGCTTTTTTCTTCTGCTTCTTTCGCTACCTCTGGTTTACTTTGCATCATTTGTTGTACAAACACACCTGCGCCCGCCAACAACAGAAGAGGCAAAACACCCCTGACAAACAAGCGGAACCATTTATTTTTCATCACTCCCTCTCAAAATGCGCATATAAACCAGATGCACATTAACAAAAGCCTCAATGAAAAGAATTAAACAATTTATATTTTGTAACCATTGTAATACTCTGAAACATATCGGCTTTTTATGGATTCTGGACTGATTCAGCCAACCTGAACAGTCAGTCCAACCGCGTTATGGTATCCAGAGAGCTAATCAGCCTTCCACTATCATCAATTCAACGTCGTACCTTTCCAGTTGACTGACAATATTTTCCGGCGGACGCTGGTTGGTGATAACGCAGTCGATATCAGACCAGCTGCAAGACTGAAACATAAGCTGAGTGTTGAATTTTTTCTCGGTGGTAATACAGATAACCTGTTTCGACTGCTGAGCCATGGCAACTTTAAGATTGGCGTCCATCTCGGTATCCGTCGTAATACCAGATTCAGACAGTGCACTGACACCAATAAAGGCTCTGTTAGCCTGATATTTTTTTATCTGTTCAATAGTCACATCACCTAACACTGCGTGAGAAAAGTCATCAAACATTCCCCCTAACACACATTTTCTTATCTCGGTTTTACTGCTTAACTGACTCAGGCTTTCAAGCGAATTAGTAATGACACTTACAGGCACATTCAGGCAGCCAGCCAATAAAGCGCCCGTGGTACCGGCATCAATGAACACAATGTCATGCTCTTCCACCAGCGATGCGCCATAAGCAGCGAGTTTCTGTTTAACCGGGTCAGACTCAGCCCGCTCACTGTATGGAAGACTCGCTTTTTTCTCATCAAGAATAGCCCCGCCCCGGATGCGCAAAATCCCTGGCCGTTTGGCCAGCTTGACCAGATCGCGGCGCGCTGAATCATAAGAGATCTGATACTGCTGACAAATATCTTCCAGCGTCACTTTTCCCTGGCTGTGGATCCGCGCCTCCAGCTCAATCAAACGTTCATCCTGAGTCATCTATTCCCCCTGCATCTTCCACTCTACGCTGCAGTATACCTTAAACATTTTACTGCGACACTTCCTTTCACGCACAATCACTTACCAAATAGGCTCTCAAACCCTAAATCGGTAAAATATCCCTTAACTATGCGTGAAGTCTTGTAGAAGAATAAATTCACTTGACATTTGTGTGGTACAAAGGCAAATTCACTTACGTGTTTTTAAGTTAATGTAATGGAATTTGAAATGCGAGTTGGAATTGTCGGAGCAGGAAATATCGTTAAGTGGTGTCTGGATGCACTGAACAACATCCAGGAAATCACATGTGAAGCCATTTGTGTCAGAGAAAGCAGTGCCGAAAAAGGCCAGGCACTGTGTGATGAATACACCATCAATAAACTTTACACCGATTATGCACACATGCTTAATGACCCAGAGATAGATTTTATCTATTTGGGTATCCCCAACAAACTGCATTATGAGTACACCTTGTCTGCTTTAAAGGCGAACAAGCATGTTATCTGTGAAAAGCCGTTTACGTCAGATGATCAGGAGTTGATTGAACTCACCGGGCTGGCGAAAGAAAATCAATGTTTCTTGTTTGAGGCGATTACCAACATCTACGCCCCTAACGTTCAGATTATGAAAGAGTGCCTGGCAAAAATCGGCCCTATCAAATTTGTTCAGAGTAACTATTCCCAGCTATCCAGTCGCTATCATCAATATCTGGAAGGTCATGTCCACCCCGCCTTTGATCCGGCAATGTCGGGCGGGGCTCTGTATGATATCAATATCTACAATATTCACCTGTCATGTTATCTGTTTGGTGCGCCGGAACAGGTCACTTATACCTGCAATAAAGGCTTTAACGGTATTGATACCTCCGGTGTGATGGTCATGCAATATCCTGACTTTATTTCTGTCTGTACAGGTGCGAAAGATTCTGCCAGCCCCGGTCAGGTTGTGATTCAGGGACTGGACGGCTGCCTGACGCTCACCAGCCCCCCGAATGTGGCGGCATCAGTAGAGCTAGAGGTTAAAGGTGAAAAACAGTTCTTCAACGCGAATCATGCGGACAACCATATGGAATACGAATTCCGTCACTTCTATCAGATGTATTCTGAAGGCCGCTACGACGAATGCTACCGCTATCTGGAGCACTCTGTAGCCGTTATGCAGATCCTGACTCAGGGCAGAAAACAAGCCGGTATCGTTTTTCAGTAACTAATGCCTGTATAACGAAAGCGGGATAAGAGCGCCCCCCACACACAAGGACACACAATGGTTAAAGAAACACTTGTTATCACTTACGGGGATAATAAAGCACAAGGCCGTGGACTTTACCGGGTATCCGTTGACGATGGGCAACTTGATGCCCAATACGTCTATTCATGCACGGAAAAGCCGGGAGCGATTATTCGCTACGATAGTAGTAACAACGGCAAGGATAACAAGTGGCTGCTTTCTTTCCGGGATGAGAAGACGTCCAGTTCGGGCCTGCGTGTCCTGACTTCTGATGATGGTGACTTGGTCGTAGACAACGACTATTCCGTTCCCTATTTTATCAGCTCATTTTCCCACCTCTGTCCCGTCACTGAGCAGGATCACGGTAAGCAGATGCTGGGCTCTTCTTTCCATGACGGAGTCGATACGCTACTGCTTATTGACGATGTTATCCGGATGACAGATGTTACCCCACATACCTACCGTCCACGCAGTGACGACATTCGTCAGGCTGCCTGTCATCCGCATCATATTAGCCAGTTCAGCGACGAAGCATGGGCCTGTTCTGTTGATATGGGCACAGACAGCGTGTGTCTGTATTCTTTACAGGGTGGACACTTAACTATGATTGATGAAAGAGCCATTGACGCTCCTTTAGGGTCGGGCTCACGCATTATGCGCCTCGGAAACCATAGCCGCTTTGCCTACCTGCTAAGCGAAATCAGCAACACTGTGACTGTTTACAGTATTAGCCGGGAGCCGGACACAAAGCGACCACTATTTACCGCCACCCAATGTGTGCCAGCCACTCTGGAAAACGCAGAAAGCAGTGCCGCAGGATGTGTCATCACTGAAGACGGGCAATTTCTGCTGGTGTCTAACCGGGGAGAAGACAGTATCGTTCTGTTTAGTATCGATCCGGATAGCGGAATACTCACATTATGTGATCGGCTCTATTGTGCGCAAACGCCCCGGGATCTGACGCTGATGGGATATCAGGCCATCATTGCCGCTCAGGATGCACACTGCCTGCAGTTAATCCAGATTGATGCAGAAACCAGAACTCTTCACCTGATTGATACTGTTAATGGCATTCCACAACCAGTGGGGTTCGTACAGTAATAGATTAAACACTCTCCAGGCCACGCCCTAGTTACCCGGATGATTCTCTGCTAATATCGCGCCTCCTTTCCCATGTCGCAGGTATTACCATGTCATCCAGCACTATCCGTTTTTCTCAGCTCGGACTTGATTCACGAATAACGGACAAAGTCGCAGAGCTGGGATTCCAGTCCCCGACCGACATTCAGGCGCAAGCCATTCCTATTGTTCTTGAAGGAGAAGACCTGCTGGCGGGAGCTCAAACAGGCACGGGTAAAACAGCGGCATTTGGTCTTCCCCTTATCCATTCTCTGTTAAACAGCGACCCTGCAGACAATATGCCTGTCAATGGCGTCCGGGCACTGATAGTGACACCAACCAGAGAACTGGCTCAGCAAGTTTTTGATAACCTGCTGAGTTACGCTGAAGGGCTGGAACTTAAAATAGTCGTGGCCTACGGCGGTGTTAGCCTGAATCCGCAGAAAGAAAAGCTCAGGAGTGGCGCAGATATTCTTGTCGCGACCCCCGGACGACTGCTTGATCACGCTTATAACAAAACGATGGATCTGCGCTTTTCGGAAACTGTGGTATTTGATGAAGCAGACCGCATGCTGGATATGGGCTTCCTGCCGGATATCCAGCGCATTCTGAAAAGACTCCCGGAAAAGCGTCAGACATTGCTGTTTTCAGCAACCTTTGACAAAAAAGTGAAGACGCTGGCATACCGCTTACTGACTACACCGAAAGAGATCCAGATTCATGCACAGAACAGCGCCGCAGAATCCGTCTCACAGATTTTGTATCCGGTGGATAAAAAACGTAAACGAGAACTGCTGTCCTATTTGATTGGCTCACGAAACTGGCAACAGGTACTGGTATTTACTAAAACCAAAGAAGGCACGGATCGTCTGGTAAAAGAGCTAAAACTGGATGGCATTAAAGCGGCTTCTATTAATGGCGATAAAAGTCAGGGAGCACGGCAAAAAGCACTGGACGACTTTAAAGCCGGTCAGGTGCGTGCGTTGATAGCCACCGATGTCGCAGCCCGAGGGCTGGATATCAGCGAGCTGGAATGTGTGGTGAACTTTGATATGCCGTTTAAAGCTGAAGACTATATCCACCGTATTGGCAGAACAGGTCGTGCCGGTAACAGCGGACTGGCCGTATCCTTGATGAGCAGAGATGAAGAACCTATGCTTGCGGCCATAGAGACCCTTATCGACAAACGAGTACCACAGGAGTGGCTGGCCGGTTTTGAACCGGGAACAGAAGTGATTACAGAAGATCAACCGCGCTCCAGACGCCCTTCGCGCTCAGCCGAAAAACGAAAAATGAAAGCGAAGCTGAAAATACACCAAAACAGGGGCAAACACCGCCCACGTTAGCCACTTTGGTGAAGCTAAAAAGAAAAACAAAAAATACCGCGCCGAAACGCGGTATTTTTATACTTAACTTAAATTAAACGTCGTACGTGGTAGAAGAGGTATCGCCCCCGGTTCCCGTCCAGTTGGTATGGAAGAACTGACCACGAGGCTGATCAACACGCTCATAAGTGTGCGCACCGAAGTAATCGCGCTGAGCCTGCAGCATATTGGCAGGAAGACGAGATGTGGTGTAACCATCCAGGAAGGCCAGTGCCGATGTCATGGTTGGCATAGGCAGACCAATTTCCAGCGACTTAGCGGCCACTTTACGCCAGCCAGCCATACCTTCAGTCAGGATGGTCTTAAAGTAAGGGTCTAAACCCAGGAACTTCAGGTCCGGATTGGTTTCGTACGCATCACGGATATTGCCAAGGAATGCGCTGCGGATAATACAGCCACCGCGCCACATCAGAGCAACATTACCGTAATTCAGTGACCAGTCGTTTTCTTCTGATGCTTCGCGGATCAGCATAAAGCCTTGTGCATAAGAAATGATTTTAGAAGCCAGCAGAGCCTGACGCAGAGCATCCACCCACTCTTTTTTATTTCCTTCCACTTTGGCAATGGTTTTGCCAAACAGTGTTTCAGCTTCAATACGCTGGTCTTTCAGAGCAGAAAGACAACGGGCGAAGACAGACTCGGTAATCAGCGTTAGCGGAATACCCAAATCCAGAGCGTTAATACCCGTCCATTTACCGGTACCTTTCTGACCAGCCGTGTCCAGAATCTTCTCAACCAGCGGCTCACCGTCTTCATCTTTATAGCCAAGAATGTCGGTGGTAATGTCAATCAGATAGCTATCCAGCTCTGTCGATTTCCACTCTTCAAAAATGGCCTGCATTTCATCATAAGAAAGGCCCAGACCTTCTTTCATAAAGTGATACGCTTCGCTGATAAGCTGCATGTCACCATATTCAATCCCGTTGTGCACCATTTTCACAAAGTGGCCGGCACCATCTTTACCAACCCAGTCACAGCACGCTTCGCCGGCATCGGTTTTCGCAGCAATCGCCTGGAAGATAGGCTTCACATGCGGCCAGGCTTCCGGCGAGCCACCCGGCATAATGGACGGACCGAAACGAGCACCTTCTTCACCACCGGAAACACCAGTACCAATGTAGTGCAGACCTTTTTCTTTAAGCGCTGCTACTCGGCGGTTGGTATCCGGATAGTTTGAGTTACCGCCATCAATGATGATGTCTCCTTCATCCAGCAGAGGCACCAGTGCATCAATAAAGTGATCCACCACATCGCCGGCACGTACCATCAGCATGACTTTTCTTGGCGTTTCCAGCTTCGCCACCAGATCTTCCAGCGAGGAAGCCCCAATAATATTGGAGCCTTTTGCCGCGCCTTCTAAAAATTCGTCCACTTTTGATACAGTACGGTTAAATGCGACTACTTTAAAACCGTTGTCGTTCATATTCAGGATCAGGTTTTGTCCCATCACCGCCAGGCCAATTACGCCAATATCACCTTTCATTTCTCGTTCCCCTTATGCCAGCAATTTTGCGGCTGCTGAGTCCAGATACCACTCTGTTGTGCCTCGTACAGATTTTACTTTTGCTGCCGGATACGGTAGTTCTTCTTCTGGAGTGTCATGAATTTCTTTCAATACTTCTGCTTTGCCCTCGCCCAACACCAAATAGGTGATACGGTCAGCATTGGCCAGAAGTCGCGCGGTTTTAGAAATGCGCAGTTGGCCGCTTTCCGGATGTGACGCAATCACTGTCAGATTTTCATCTTTAAAATCGGTTTTATGCGGGAACAGTGACGCCGTATGGCCGTCACCACCCATACCCAGCAGGATCCAGTCAAATGCCGGTAACATACCTTTATGTGGAATCACGGCATCCATTTCATTACCGAAACGAATCACTTCTTTTTCCGGATCTTCCTCACCGCGAATGCGATGAATATTATCCTCAGGCAGGTTTACTTTACTGAAAAGCAGAGTATTCGCCTCTCCGTAGTTACTTTCAGGATCCGTTGGTGCAACGCAACGTTCATCCCCCCACCAGAAATGCAGATTCTGCCACTGGATCGTGTCAGCGTACGGAGCCTGAGCAAGGGTCTTGAACAGCAGTTTAGGTGTGCTGCCACCCGATAAAGAAATATGGACCGGACGGCCTTCTTTACTCATCGCCAACATGGTCTCTGCCAGAGAAGTTACAACCGCTTCAGGGGTTTCAAATAATTTATAATCCATCGTCATTACAACTCACAATAATCAGTATCAGTCAGGTTCTTACATGGAAAACGCCAGTCACGGCCATCATTTTGCAAAAGCTCATCCGCTTCTTTTGGCCCCCATGTACCCGACGCGTATCCAAACAGGTGTTCACTGTTATCTTTAAAATCCAGTATTGGCTGGACAAATTTCCAGCAGGTCTGTACGGCATCACTACGGGTAAACAGCGTAGCGTCCCCTTTCATACAATCCAGCAACAAGCGTTCATAGGCTGTCAGCATATTGGCCTCTCCAAGGTCATCATAGTGGAAGTCCATTGACACTTGCTTCGTCTCAAATCCAGCCCCCGGCTTCTTCAGGCCGAAACTCATCAGAATGCCTTCGTCCGGCTGAATACGGATAATTAGCTTATTTTCAGGCGAATTAGCACTAAAGATAGGGTGAGGGGTTTCTTTAAAATGAATAACCACTTCCGTTACCCGGGTCGGCAGACGTTTACCGGTACGCACATAAAAAGGCACCCCATTCCAGCGCCAGTTATCGATAAACATTTTCAACCCGACATAAGTCTCGGTTCTGGAATCTTCAGCAACACCATGTTCTTCACGGTAGCCGGGAAGGTGCTGTCCACGGACGTCTGACGCCGTGTACTGCCCAAGGATCAGGTTCTTTTTAAGATCATCTTCTGAGAGCGGGCGGAAACTCTGCATCACTTTGACAGTTTCATCACGCATGGAATCCGCATTAATCGTAGAAGGCGGCTCCATCGCCACCATTGATAACACCTGTAGCAGGTGATTCTGGAACATGTCCCGCATGGCTCCGGCGGTATCGTAATACCCTCCACGCTCCTCGACCCCTAAGAACTCCGCAGAAGTGATCTCTACATGGTCGATGAAATTACGGTTCCACAATGGTTCAAACAAAGCATTAGAGAAGCGGAATACCAAGAGATTCTGAACGGTTTCCTTACCCAGATAATGATCAATACGGTAAATCTGGTGCTCTTTAAAGCAGGTATGAATTTTATCATCCAGTTCAACGGCGGATTCAAGGTCATAACCAAATGGTTTTTCTACAATCAGGTTTTTCCATCCGTCATGCTCTTCATTCAGACCATGAGCTGCAAGACATTCAGGTATCACACCGTAGAGGCTGGGCGGCGTTGACAGGTAATACACGGTATTTCCGTCTGTGGCATGCTTTTCATGCACCTCAGCAAGCCGCTCTTTAAGCACTCCGTATTCCGTTTTATCGGATGTGTTCAGGGGTTGGTAATAAAGGTGATCACAAAAACCGCTTAGCCTGGCCTCATCGGTTTCTGAATTTGCCAATAGCGCCTGTTTCATCTTGTCACGAAATGCCTGATCGGTAAATTCGGTACGGCTGGCCCCCAGGATAGCAAAATCCTGAGGTAGGAGATCATTCACGTAAAGGTGATAAAACGCAGGAATTAATTTTCTGTGCGTTAAATCACCGGAAGCGCCAAATATGACGATTGTATTATTTTCCGGGATCAATGGCGATGGTTCCTCATTGTCCCTTTTTTTCACATTAACCATAGCGTTCTCATCGCAGTTAATACTGCTTTTGTTTGCCAATCTCTATCATAAAAATAGAGCCCTTAAGTTAACGACTTCATTTACTATAGGTTTACCGGTAACATTCCTCAACCTATTCTTTATTCTTTTTATTTCTTATAAAGAACAAACAACTGGATAGCCAAAGATAGGAGACTTGTTGCGTTTTTAAAAGATGGGTTTACCTATCGCTGTGATAGGTTTTTCCGAACTACCCGGTCACAACCGGCTTTATTTGATCGGTACGACTCAGTAGAATGCCCAAAACATTAGGTAAACAGAGAGCATTATGGCAAAACTGACATTACAAGAACAAATGCTAAAAGCTGGCATAGTCAATGAGAAAAAACTGAAAAAAGCCAAAAAAGGCTCCAAAAAATCGCGAGTTCAGGCCCGTGAAGTTAAGGCCGCGGTTGAGGAGAAAAAGCGTCTGCAGCAAGAGCGGGACAAAGAGCTAAGTGAACTAAATAATGAACAGCGTCTGAGTAAAGAAATTCAGTCCCAAATCAAACAACTCATTGAGATGAACAAGATTGATTTAGGTGATAGTGACATTAAGTACAACTTTACTGACGGCACAATTATTAAATCCCTTTATGTAGAAACCCCTGTTCGGGAACAACTTCTAAAGGGGATTCTGGCCGTTGCTCGTTATGAAGATGGCTATGCCGTTATTCCAAGCAGCGTTGCAAACAAAATTTCTCAGAGAGACGAGAGCATCATTATCGCTCAGAAAGAACCTGAGTTAGACACTGTCGATGAAGATGATCCTTACGCAGATTTCGTTGTTCCTGATGATTTAATGTGGTAATCCCTGTCGAGCTACCTTTTCCTATGGATTGGGTGGCTCCTTGTTTGGTAAGAGCCTGCTTTGACAAATCTCCTCAACGGTTTTCCATTCATTTCTCTTTTCCTAATTGATAATTGTCTTACTTTTAAGAGTGTGAGGTGCTGTACTGACCCTTTAAGCTGGTCTACCTTCAAGACAATAGGAATATTGATATTCATTCGTATTAATATTCTCGCTCTAGAGTTAATGGGTGATGGATAGTCACAAATTATCCTCTAGTAAAGATTACAACTGGAGAAAAAGTCATGATAAGGTTTCCTTTTGCATCCTATCTTTTTGGTGTTGGGCTCATTGCTTCATTTCAGCTTTCGGCTGCCCCCGCATTATTAGATAAAGTAGAATCACTTCAAGATTCAGTAGACACGCTTCAAAGCTCAATCGACAACTTACAGTCAACGATTGATAGTCTTGAGATAAATGGACCCTCTATGGTGCCATTTCGAACAACTATCAATGGTGGCTTATGCGATTCAAATGCTGCCAGTGATGGTAGCGATGATATACAGTTGAGGTTTTTCTGTCGTTCTGACGAAACAGATTGGTATATTTCACGAATTTCTGTATCAGGTATGAAGCTTGAGGACGACACAATCTCTGTTGCCTACGGACCAGGAAGTTAACTCATTATTCGATATTTATAGGCGTTTGATTGAACTTTGAAGCCTGATATCGTCAGGCTTCTATTTCCAAATTTCACCTAAGTACCTATTCTCTGTTCCCCCTTCCTCTGTTTCATCACCTTTTAGTCCAACCTGACGCCTCCCCTGATCCTCATTTTAGGGAATATTCGGTTTAAAATTATGCTGTTCTTAACATATTTTTACCGATACCTGACACCGAATCATCAGGTAGGCGATATTGTAGGTGTATAAACTTCCAGGAGAACTTATGAACAAAACAATATGGTTATTAACGGGTTTACTCGTGGCGACAACCGGACAGGCTGCACAAAATGAATCCACTAGTTACTCTCAGGATCAGGTGGCAGTCGGACTTGGGTTTGATCAGGGACTAAGTGCGATACTGGAACTAAATCAAGATTACCGCTTAGTTTTAGGTAACGACGGCGTAGCGTTTGACTACTTTGCTAAACGAGGCCGTTTTGATAATACGGATTTTCCTGCCAATTGGTATATCGGTGGTGGGATTTGGAAAAACTGGGATAACAAGCATGATGATTTTGGTGTGCGGGTTCCGGTTGGTCTTGACTGGACTTACCATAATCGCGTGAAATTCTATGGTCAGTTACATCCGGAGCTGGTATTGATTGATGATGTAGAGCTGGATTTAGGCGCTGCGATTGGCGTAACGTACAAATTTTGATCCATACAACTTTTGATATATAAAAAATGCCGACACTGAATAGGTCGGCATTTTTCGTTAACCAATAAGGTTTAGTTCTTATTCATTGCTCATCTGAGGCAGGCGATTACACCGGTAGTCATTATCACGATCTCAATTGAGCTGCTACTCATCGCACTAAACTTATTTCATATTCAGCATCCGTGACATTTCTATTTTGGTGGGTGGCTTCGTAGAACGAAGCTGAACATAAATGAGCTAAACTTTTCTCTGGCTCGTACAGGTATAACCTACTTCAACCCTAATCGTGAAGCTTCGCACCTTTGACAACTTTATCCACAAATTTTTTCTCTGCACACATAGCAATCCCGACTAAGGGTAAGCTTTCCGTATCATAGTATCGAACGGTGCTTCGATTAGCTTCATCATGACCTGTTGCAAACATATCTTCGATGAATATTGCGGTTTCAATATTTGCACGATTAGCACGTTGGATAAAAGTAGGCAGTTTACTTCTCTTTACTTTAAGTACAATTGTTGGTTGAATACAAAGCGGTAGATAGGTGTTGTCACTCCCATCTACATATCGTTCACCAGTCTTAACCGCTGATGTTGAAGTAATGCCACCAGACAAAAAACTTACAACATTCAATTTCTGCCATACTGGTAAATCCTCTGCTATAACAATGACAAACTTAGAATCGAATTGCATATAACCTCTTATTAATCAGAACACTAAATCAACGACAGGTGGTACACCCATCTTTAAGCCAACAAACAGTAACAATACTGCCATTAGCTTATTCATTACGACCAAACAGCTAGTTTCGTTTATCTTTTTGCCGATTAGACACCCGGCGATGTAGTAAGCAGTAGGAGCTCCAAACGCAAGTAGAGCCAAAATAGCGCACCATACAAATATGTACTCGCCCGTGATACCTGCTGATGGAAAGTGAACCGTTGCAATAGGCAATGCGACCGTAATGCCTTTCGGATTAACAAGCTGAATCATCAAACCGTCTCTGAGATTCATACTTTGGCTTGGCTTCAATTCAACCTGACCCACTTGGCTTACGAATATTTTGTATGCCAACCAAAGAATGTAGATAGCTCCCAGTGTTGCTGTCCATTGCAAGAAAGCGTCATTCATTAATGTCTCACCAATAAGCGAAACAGCGCTGAATAATGCAAACATGGCGATTGAGACTCCGAGACTAAAACCTAAAATTGAATTTTGTTTCTGCATGCCACTGTTTAAGCAGATAGCATTGACTGGTCCAGGGGTGTACATGACCCCTAGAGCATAAATAATTATGTCCAGCATAGTGTTTATCTATTGGTAGATGCTTTAGTTGAGGCTAAAGCGAGAGTTGTTTTTGGTATTGAGTCGGCGTGATGCCAAACGCATTCTTAAAGTTACGATTAAGATGGCTCAAATCGGAAAAGCCGTACTTAAAAGCAATATTCGCTGCATTTTCACCGAGTTCTAACTCGCGTTTTGCACGATTGATTTTATAGCTAAGTACATACTGGTGTGGCGTCATACCAAACTGTTTGTTAAACAATCGAATGAAATGATATTTAGACATATTGGCAGCGTTTGAAATCTCCTCAATGCCTAGCTTTCGATTCAAGTTGAAGTGAATAAACTCCCTTGCTTGATCTAATAGTTTATCTGTTCGCCCATAAGTCACCTTCTCAATAATAGAGCCACCGCCAAGACGAACTATTGAATGAGCAATGCCCAGTAAGAGGTTCTCTTCTTCTAATGCAGAAAGTGGCTGTTCTAAGTTCATAGAGCGGGCAAATGAAATGACCTGTCGTTGCAAAATCGCATCATAAAAGGATGACTCTCTCAACCGAGACTGATCCTTAGATACACTCCCGATGCTTTGCATCAAACTCATCATTATCGATTCAGGTATGTAGAGCATTTCATATTCCATATCTTTTCCACCTCCAGCATGCCCATCATGAACCTGCTCTGGATTGAAAAAGATCACGTTTCCAGCCTGACTTTTATGAAAAGCTCCATCGCTAAAAAAGTCCTGACGACCACGGCAAGTAACACCGATACTGAACTCTTCATGGGCATGTTTACTGTAACTAAAGTCTCTCATTTTTGCCGAAAATGAACACAATCCTAGAGTGTGCGCACTTTTTTGATAGCTAAATTGTTCGTGCATTCCGACTCAATCTACGTGGTGGAAACATAATGAAAGTATAGATAGCAACTGATAGTGAAGATAGAACAAAATTGCTAAATGCATAACAGTTGTTTTTTCTTATCTAGCAAACTTTGGGGCAGTTTCGTGTCAGCAAACATCCTTGATGACTGTTTCCTGTTGCATAACGTTAAATTGCTGCATCTTGACGTTCTTAAAAACAAGAAAAAATCCGGTTGAGCCGCCCTTCTTTACGCCTGTTCCAAAGTTATATTTTACACCTCCCAATCAAGTCAGAGAGTTCATACACCTGGCTTCAGTATTTTCTGATTTACACCACATTTATCACAAAAACCCGCATCCTATACCGCAAACTCACGGACTCTTTATTGCATTGCTAAATCGATTTAGTACACTACCTGGCAGTAAAAAAGGTTATTAGCAAAACAGGCAAAATAAGGTTTAAATATATGAACAGAGTTTGGGTTACCGGCGATGCCGTTGTCGATTTAATTCCGGAAGGTGAAGATACTTACCTGAAGTGTCCGGGTGGCGCTCCGGCTAACGTAGCTGTAGCCGTTTCCCGTTTAGGTGGAGACAGCGCATTTTTCGGCCGTGTTGGTCAGGATCCTCTTGGCCGCTTTATGAAAAAGACACTAACGGATGAAAATGTAAACACGGAGTACATGCTGCTTGATGAAGAGCAACGTACCTCTACTGTGATTGTCGATCTGGATGATTCCGGTGAACGTAGCTTTACGTTTATGGTGAAGCCTAGTGCTGATCAATTCACTCAGACTTCCGATATCCCTGAATTTGCGGCGAACCAGTGGCTGCATGTCTGCTCTATTGCACTGGCAAATGAGCCAAGCCGTAGCAGTACTTTCGCAGCAATGGAACAAATTAAAGCGGCCGGAGGCTGCGTCAGCTTTGACCCAAACCTGCGTGATGAAGTGTGGGCTGACCCTTCTGAAATCAAATCAGTTGTATTAAAAGCGGTTGGACTGGCTGATGTAGTGAAGTTCTCTGACGACGAACTATTGTTCCTGACCGATACTGATACATTAGAAAATGGCCTTAAAGCTATCGAACAATACGATAACCCTCTGGTTCTTATTACTCAGGGAGCAAAAGGTGCACTGGTTATTAATGCCGGTACTCAGGAGCTTATTGCCGGTAAAGCCGTAAAACCAACCGACACAACCGGTGCTGGTGACGCTTTTGTAGGCGGACTGATCACCCGTCTTGCGCAAAGTGATGACTGGAATAACAAAGAAACCATCACTGATGCGGTTCGCTGGGCAAATGGCTGTGGTGCTCTGGCAACCACCCAAAAAGGTGCGATGACAGCATTACCAAATGAAGCCGCTCTGCTGGAATATATTAAGTAAACTCATATATCTCCCTCTTCTAAAATGAAGGGGGATAAAAGATAGAGTTCGCTTATATAATAAAACCCCACTAAGCCATAAAAGCTTAATGGGGTTTTAAATGATATTATCGGTTCTTTAATGCCGGTTAAGCCATCTTGTCTGCAAATGGTTTATCTGCAGCATTAAGTGTCCAGATATCGAGTTGTGCTTGTCCTTCTAAGACGATGCCTGTTGCCTGTTTCGGTGTAAATACCCGACTGGACATCACAAACTCACCCTGGTTGATAAAAATTTCTACGGATGACGTGTCAGCCAGAATTCGCAACTCAACCTGTTCGCTGTCTGTCAATGCCAGTTCACGGACTTTATCACCTTGTCTAACCTCGGTCTTACTGCGGTCAAGGAACAGAGTCCGCGATTCACTGTCCAGACGAATGTCCAGCTGGTGAGCTTCACCTTTAAACAGAGACAGTGTGCTGCCCCACTCCAGAGTTGTAGTCAGATCAAACGATTTTGTCTGTAAATCTGCGCCACTGTTATTAAGACTCAGCTTATGCTGCTCACCACGAAGAGAGGTCATTTCTTCAATCGGCATTTGTATCAGTTTTCCGTCAACAAATTTCATTTCACGTAGCATGGTCAGTTGGTGTATCCATCCACTGTCAACGGACGGGTGATCGTCCTCGTCAGGAAGCCCCATCCAACCACTGATCACTCTACGTCCATCCGCTGTCAGCATTGTTTGTGGTGCGTAGAAATCGAAACCGTGATCTAAATTGCGGAATTCAGACAGGGTAATATCACCATCATCACTCAATACAGCTTTTGCAATCCCGTTATGGTGCGGTATGGTGTGATGCTGACTGTCTGATTCAATACCCTGCGGACCAACCACAACCAGCAGTTGTTCATTCAGCTCAAACATATCCGGGCATTCCCACATGTAACCGAAATCGCCCATTTCATCGCCGCAAAGTTTGTGGAATGTCCAGCTCACCAGATCATCAGACTTATAAATGGCCAACCGACCTTTCAGGTCCTCGCGCTGGGCTCCTAATAACATTAACCATTCATCGTTATGTTTGACAATTTTCGGGTCTCGGCAGTGAGGGGTAACCTTAGGCGGAAGATCAAAAATAACCGGGCCTTTTTTCTCAAACTGAATGCCGTCTTTCGAAACTGCAACACATTGTGTTGTATGTCGGTCTCGCTGCTCATCAATACGAACATTTCCGGTATAGAACAACATAAGCTCTTCCCCGTTACTGACGGCATGACCGGAAAAGACACCATGGCTGTCGAACCAGTCCGAAGGCGTCATGGGGATAGGTTGCCATTGCCAGTTAACCAGATCTTTACTGGTTAAATGAGCCCAGTGTTTATCTTTGTGAGCACAAGAGAACGGATACCACTGATAGAAAAGGTGGTATTCACCATTGTGATAGATGAACCCGTTTGGATCGTTTAGCAAACCTTTTGGCGGAGAAACATGCCATAACGGTCGATAGTCGCAATCAACAGGAAGGATAAAGTCTTCAGCCATTGCCAGTTGATACTTTGCAATCCCCTTTCCAAGATTTAACAACTCTTCAGAAGCGGGAGTAGGAAAAGAACGATAGGTGATTTGTGAAAGAGTGTCGTTAAACTGGCTGCCTTCAATATTTCCCTGTATCAGCGTGGGATTTCTTACTTCAAAAATCAAGCGTTCATCGGGAACAAGGACACGGGCGATATTTTCCACGCCACCACAATCTTCAATAAATGGGGTTAACGACATTTTATTATTACTCTCAATACAAATCGGGAACGTTTGCAACTTTATGTTAGCCCATCACAAAATACAAGCCAGTAAGCCGGAGAATAAAGAGAACTGTGAAGTAGAACAGATATATCTTATCTTAAGTGGCTCTAAATCTTTCATCACGCCCCTCTTAGATCCATTTTAACCAACATCAATAGTGTTAGCCTTATACTACTTAGAGACAGCAGCATGCATTTACACTCAACCACAAACGTTTGCATAAAATAAATAAGAATAGAGCGCTTTTTGATCACAAAAAGAATCTACATCCGTCAAAAAAACCGATCGTAATCACGTTTCAAATCTGTTCTCTTTGACGAATGGGTAAAATTATCGAAAAATCCATCTTGCAAACGTTCCCAACTAAAGCAGATTTCAGATGGATATATCAGAAGTCTGCAAAGATATAACATCATGAACCTGGAGTAAGTTATGAACTACCCTGCCGTAGCAAAAGAACTTTTAGAGCTACTTGGTGGCAAAGCCAACCTGGAAGCTCTGGCACACTGTGCCACTCGCCTTCGTCTTTCTGTAAAAGATGAGTCTCTGATTCAGGAAGATAAAATTGATAACCTTGAAGGCGTAAAAGGCCAGTTTAAGGTTGCTGGTCAGTATCAGATTATCTTTGGCTCTGGTATCGTCAACAAAGTCTACGCTGAAATGGCAAAACTGACCGGAATGGCTGAAATGTCTACCCGTGATGTGGCAGCTGCCGGTGCTCAGAAGCAGAACGTGGTTCAGCGCGCAGTTAAAGGGCTGTCCGATATCTTCGTACCAATTATTCCGGCTATCGTTGCGGGCGGTCTGTTGATGGGTCTGTTCAACGTTCTGACAGCAAAAGGCCTGTTCATCGACGGCATGTCTCTGATTGATGCCAACCCTGGCATGGCCGACCTGGCAAGTATGATTAACACTTTCGCTAACGCTCCTTTTGTTTACCTGCCTGTTCTGCTTGCTTTCTCTGCATCGAAGAAGTTTGGTGGTAACCCATTCCTGGGTGCGGCTCTGGGTATGCTGATGGTTCACCCTGACCTGCTAAACGGCTGGGGCTTCGGTGGTGCCAGTGTTGCCGGTACTATCCCTACCTGGAACGTGTTCGGCTTTGAAATCCAGAAAGTGGGTTATCAGGGTTCGGTTCTGCCGGTACTGGTGTGTGCCTTTATTCTGGCGAAAGTGGAAAATGGTCTGCGCAGCATTATCCCGTCTGTACTGGACAACCTGCTGACACCAATGCTGGCTATCTTTATCACCGGTTTCCTAACCTTTACTCTGGTTGGTCCTGCAACTCGTGACCTTGGCTTCCTGCTGGGTGATGGTCTGAACTGGCTGTACGACTCTGCTGGCTTTGTAGGCGGTGCTCTGTTTGGCTTCATCTACGCGCCATTCGTTATCACGGGTATGCACCACAGCTTCATCGCTATCGAAACTCAACTGCTGGCAGATATCGCAGTCACTGGCGGTACCTTCATCTTCCCTATCGCGGCTATGTCTAACATCGCTCAGGGTGCGGCTGCTCTGGCTGTTGGTATGACAACGAAAGATGTGAAAACTAAAGGTGTTGCACTGCCATCTGGTATCACTGCGCTACTGGGTATTACTGAACCAGCTATGTTCGGTGTGAACCTGAAACTACGCTACCCGTTCATCGCAGCTATCTGTGCGGCGGCTATCTCAAGTGCGTTCCTGACTATGTTCAACGTGAAAGCTCAGGCTCTGGGTGCGGCTGGTCTGCCGGGTATCATCTCTATCCGTCCTGATGCTATCAGCGTGTTTGTGATTGGTATGATTATCTCTTTCGCGGTTTCATTTGGTCTGACTCTGGTTCTTGGTGCTCGCAGCAAAGCCAAAGCAAATTCGGCGAAAGCAGCAGCTGCATAACAACAATAATATCTTCCCCCTGGCACTGGGTTAGTCATATTGACCACAAGTGCCTTAGCAAAAAGCCTGCAGGGTATTCCTGCAGGCTTTTTTTTTATTTGGCCAGACACCTCACTGTATCTTACGGTACCCCATGACCTTTTGATGCAATCCAGACGCGGAACCACTGCTCACGGGTTAGTTCGATATTCAGTGCTTCAACCGCACTTTTCACCCGCTCGATTTTACCGGAACCAATAATAGGCAGAGGTTTGGATGGCATACGGCGTACCCAGGCATAAATCACCTGATCGATGCTCGCGGCACCCACTTCTTCACGAATCGCTTCCAACTCCTGACGCACCCGGACACCTTGCTCAGACTCTCCGGAGAAAATACCGCCACCAGCCAGACATGACCAGGCCATAGGGCGAGTACGAAGCATCTGTAGTTGATCCAGCGTGCCGTCGTGTGCTACTTCAAAATTCAGCGGGTTAATCTCTACCTGATTCGTAACCAGAGGCGCATCCAACCGGGACTGAAGCAGCTCAAAATGACGAGGGGTAAAATTCGATACACCAAAGTGGTTCACTTTGCCTGACTGTTTAAGCTCCGCAAACGCTTCTGCGACTTCATCCGCATCCATCAATACATCCAGACGATGGATCAGTAGTACGTCAATGTTTTCAACATTCAGGCGCTGAAGAGAGTTATTAACCGACTCCAGAATGTGTGCCTTGCTGGTATCATAGTGATTCACCTTGCGCTCAGGAAACTTATCCGTCGCCAGTTTAATGTCACACTTAGTGACGATCTGAATCTCATCACGAACACTCTTGTCCAGCGCAAGAGCCTCACCAAACAGGTGCTCACATTCATAGTTACCGTAGATATCAGCATGATCGACCGTAGTAATGCCCAACTCAATATGCTGTTTCAGAAAGCTAAGACGTTCTTGTGGACTCATCCCCCACTCAGTCAGACGCCAGTACCCTTGTACCAGCTCTGAAAATTCAGGCCCTTTTTGCGCTATTTGCACTTTTGCAACCATGCGGTCGTCTCCTTTCTCTTTTTTTATATATACATAGGTTTATAACGCATTTATCCTAGACGGATTTGAGCCCCACCTCAATGCTGCCCTGCCAATACATGAATCACCGTCACTGTAATACTTTCCAGCCGTAAGGGAATAGCTCAAGGATAACCAGTCTCCAGTGACGACTGACTCCGACATCGCATTTGTCTTGAAAATAATCATAGGCAGCCTGAAAGACCTCTTCTTTCAGGTCCTTAAAGGCAATAGTGACATGAGGGTGAAATTTCTTTGTTCTGGTATCAATCGAAAACGGGCGTAACTTTTGTTCCAGGCGGTTCCGGTACCCTGACAATTCTTTATCGCTATCGGTTCGGACAAAGATAACTCTTTTACCAAACTTTCCGACGCCGCTCAGATGGATAGGGAAAGACGCATTGCCCATTTCGGCTATGGCCGTTTTAACCGACAGAATCTCTTGGGTGTCATAGTGAAAAGGGGCAGCCAGAGTAATATGGGCAGGAGAACGCAATGCCTTGCGGCTGGAAAATTGCGTTTTTGCCATCTCCTTGAGAGCCTGAATACGGCTACTGATCTTTTTTTCAAAGACGATTCCAATAAAGTACAGTTTTTTCATATGCCGGTAAATAAAAGGCTTTTATCCGGCATGTCCAGGTAAAAGCCTTTCCTTGTGTTGAGCGGTTTAAAACCCGCCCTTGTGATTAATGAAAAACCTGACTTGCAAAGCTCAAATATTTGCTGTGCCCCATAAATTCTTTAAAGGCTTTTCTATCCAGCTTAATCAGAGTTTCGTGGTCACCAGCTTCCATATACACATAATCCAGATCAGCCAATGCACTGTCACATACCATAGCCATATGGTAAACATTCCCCATAGGTGGTACTGCGCCATGCTGACAGTCTTCAAACATTCTGTACACGTCATGCTCTTTCACTAAATGATAGCTGGCATTAAATTCGTCATTCAGAATGGATAAACTGACTTTAGCGTTGGCTGGTAACACAGCCATCAAATGCCGCCCTTCGTGATCCTCTAAAATAATACCTTTCGCAAGATGCATTGGAGGAACATGTGCTTCAACAGCGCTATGCAAAGAACTGACACTAGGGTTGTGCCTGATCGCTTCATAAGGGATATGATGATCGGTCAGATAATGGTCTAATCGGGTTGCAATGGTCATACAAGCCTCCGTACTCCATGTACCCTTTTAAGTATAGTAACCAGATACGTTCTTCGCTGGTCTGCTGAGCCTCTGTTTGTGTTATTTCCCGGATATAACCGGCTCCCGGTAAAACCGGAGAGTTACCTGCTTTCCATTACTGGTGAATATCACCCGCCGTTCTGGCGTTGTAGTATGAAAATCGCTTCCGGGACGCCATTCAAAATACCGGTTCGTTCCCAGGGCACTTTTCCCGGTAAACCGGATAAAATCCCGGTTGACCTCATCCACTGTCTGCTTATTTAACCGCTCTGGAATATTGAACTCCTCTCCGTTAATGGTTGCGGAATACAGGTTAAATGCATCCTTACGCAAGTTTAACTGCAGTTCAGAGTAGAGATAGGGAGAGAAATCGATGGTTGTTATATCAATCTCTTTGACCTGACCATCTATTATCCATAACCGTCCTTCGATATCGACATCATAGTACTTCACTTGCCCAGAGCAGAATTCTCGATCCTCTTCCTCGAGTCCACAATCGTATAACTCTGTCGATTCCTGCGCCTGATCGAGAGTCCATAAAGGCTGTGAGGTATCCAGCATCGGCAATAGCCATTGTGGGGGAAAAGCCATTGCCGACGTGGAAATCAGTAAACATAACCCGGTAATAAACGTTTTAAATATCATCATAAGTTAGTCAGTATCCTTTCGTCAGAAGCTACTTTACCGGCTTGCCCAACTCTTGTCCTACGCCCCCGATATGATCCGGATAACGCTTTTAGGGCGTAGAAAGTGAGAATGATGTCCACCCTCCCCGCCTGATTTATGCTCCGGAATAACCTTTGTGGCTTCAGAGTGCAGAACGCGGAATTCAGAGCTTCATTCGCATAAACTGAGGTCGCTCAGGCATATAACTCATTATAATGTAAAGGACTAACGATGAAACTGAAGACGCTCTGCCTGGCGATGCTGCTGGCCTCACCCGGACTGATGGCGGCAAACCTGTCAATTTCCACGACAACGAACAGCCGGAATTTTCCACTACCTGAAAATGAGCCGCTTGTTGTTCCGCTCACTAAGGATACTTATATCCTGAAAGTTTCCGATATTGACGGAGATTGTCAGGCACCAGACAATCAGAAAGTACGCTTTAGCAAACCACTTTCACTAAATTGTGGCTCTCCAACAGAGCTGCCGCTGAAGATCCGTTTTTCTGGCGATTACGCCTTTGACTACGATGCTACCGCGCATACCCTTTCGATTAAACGAGCGCCAAAAAAGGCGGCGAAAACCGAATTTAAACGCCCGGTTCCACGCGTACAGTGTGAAACTCAAAATAGTGACAGCGTAACAATATCGTTAGGCGATACGTACCCGGACAACACCAAACTAAGAGACGCGTTCACCGGCAAAACGGTTGTGGTTAAGTCTGGTCAGGTTTCAGTGAGTCCTTCAAAAGATAGCGGTGGGCTAGTCCTGCTGGAACCCGCAGACAAAGCACAGAAAAAAGCTGACCTGAACTGGAAAAATGCCAATATCTATTTTGTGATGGTTGACCGGTTTAACAATGCCGATCACTCCAATGATAACCGCTATGGTCGTCACAAAGACGGCAAAGACGATGTCGGCACGTTCCACGGTGGTGACCTGAAAGGTGTGATAGAAAAACTGGACTACATTAAAAGCCTGGGTACCGATGCTATCTGGCTTTCCCCAATCGTTGAACAGATGCATGGGTTTGTCGGCGGAGGAGAAAGCGGCTCATTTCCTTTCTATGGCTACCACGGCTACTGGACCCGCGATTTCACTAAGATAGATGAAAACTTTGGTACAGAAACCGATCTGAAAAAGCTGGTTAAAGAAGCACATAAGCGAGGGATCAAAATCCTGATGGATGCCGTGATTAACCACTCTGGCTACTCATCTCTTGCCGATCTGCAGTTTGATGGTATTGATGTCGTCACCCCCGGCTCTGACTGGCCGGAAAAATGGGCAGACTGGACACCTAAAGCCGGTCAGAACTGGCATAGTTTCCATTCAAAAATTAACTACCAGAGCAAAGAATGGAAGAACTGGTGGGGAGGTGACTGGGTCCGTTCTGGTTTACCTGGTTACCCGCAGCCAGGCTCCAGTGATATCACCATGTCGCTGGCTGGCCTGCCTGATTTCCTGACCGAATCAGACAAAGCCGTTACCCCGCCTAAATGGTTGCTGAATAACCCAGGCACCCACGTTCAGGCCCGAGATAACTACCGGGTTTCCGATTACCTTATCGAATGGCAGACAGGCTGGGTAAAACGTTTTGGTATTGATGGCTATCGTGTCGATACGGTGAAACATGTTGAAGGCGAGGTCTGGAAGCGTTTAAAAGCCGAAGCCACCAGCAGCCTGGAGCAGTGGCGCAAAGCCAACAACCAGACGGGCCAGCCTTTCTTTATGATGGGTGAAGTGTGGGGACATTCTGCTTATCGCAGTCCGTACTTTGATGACGGTTTTGATGCGTTAATCAACTTTGATATGCAGAAAAAAATGGACAAAGGGGCCGCGTGCTTCAGCCAGATGGCAGATACCTACCAAAACTATGCCAATACCATACAAACAGAGAAAGACTTTAACCCTGTTAGCTACATGTCATCCCATGACACCGAGCTGTTCTTTAGCCGATTTAAGTCAATGGACATGCAAAAGGCGGCGGCAAATGCCCTTCTGCTGAGCCCCGGTGCAGTTCAGGTGTATTATGGCGATGAAGTTGCCAGAAAGATCGGTCCTTATGCGGATGATTTCCATCAGGGAACCCGCTCCGATATGCTCTGGAAACTCGATAAGCCGCGTGAACAGCTTCTGAAACACTGGCAAACCGTCGGTCAGTTCCGTAAAGCTCACCCGGCTATCGGAGCAGGCAAGCACGAAGTGATTCCGCAAGACAACGCCTATGTGTTCTCCCGGGAACTGGATAACGACAAAGTCGTGGTCGCGTTTGTTGGTAAATAGTTTTTGTTAGTAGGCTGATTTACTTAGCCAATTAGCATCGTCAACCATCACTTCCCTAAACAATAACAGGCGGGCTTTTGAGCCCGCCTGTTATTGTTGTGCCACAACTTTTGGCGACGATTCTGATTACGAATACCGATAAGGTTTCTTAAAGAACGTAAATACCTGCTTCAACCTCTGCTCAATGCTAAGGGTAATATTGTTAAACTCAATACCGTAATGGAAATAACCATTCTCTGCTTCTTTATGTACTACGTGGGCAGTCAGACTGATGGAATCGTCCTGATGCGGATTATTCTCATTCGGAATATAAAGCTCAACATCCACATCTCTCTTATTATCAAATCCTTCAACACAACGGATTTTCAGGCCACGCATACTGATATCACGGGTTAGTCCATCTGCAACAACATTGCCTTGCGCCAGCTTCACCCTGATGCTGTTTTCCATTCTCGGGTACTTACGTTTATCATTTGGTGCTGTCTCAACACTGTCGCTGAACTCCGTTTCAAAGCCCTGAAGCTGTTTATCCAGCTCTTCAGAAATATGATATAAGTCCCCCGCGACCATAGAGGTGGTACTGGCTTTCGTACTGCTCTCCAGCAGCACGTCAAACAGCTCTTTAAGCTTATTATCCAGATAATTAAGCTTGTCAGACTGCTGATGATTGTATTCTGCAATGGAAGAGACTTTCTCTGTACTGCGGGTAATGCCGTCGGTCATCGAGCTAAACGACTGCACTGTCTGCTGAGATTTTTCCTGTGACTGATGTACCTTCTCAACCACGGTTTCCATTGAACCTACGGATGTTTCGACTTTTTCTGTCAACTGTTCAATCAGATCAGAAATTTCAGTACTGGAGCTGGAAGTACGCGCCGCAAGGTTTCTGACTTCGTCAGCAACAACGGCAAACCCCCGTCCTTGCTCGCCAGCTCTTGCCGCCTCGATAGCCGCATTTAACGCAAGCAGATTGGTTTGCTCTGCAATATTATGGATAGATTCCGTAATTTCATGGATCTGTACCGTAAATTCTTTCAGCTCTCGCATCTGTCCAGCCGTATCATTGACGCTTTCTACTGCTGTATTCAGCTCAGCGATCCCCATATTCACCACTGCAATCCCTTCCTCGGCTTGCGTTCGGGCTTCATCGCTGATTCGTGATGCTGTTTCGATGTGTTCACTGACAGTGGCAGCGGTTTCCAGCAATGAATTGACCGCATCCAGAACCTGATGAGAACTGGATTGCTCCATCTGGCTGGTTGACGATATTTCCGCAGAAACGGTAGATACCTGATGCGCGGAATGGGCCATCTGGCGACTGTTCTGTTGCACCACATTAATCACATCATGCAAAGATGAACGCATCCTCTCGACATGTCGGTTCAATGCCCCGAGCTCATTATCCATATGCTCAAAGCCAGAGCTATAACTACGTAAATCCCCGCCAGCGATTTTCTGTGTAGTTGCGACCACATCATCAAGTGGTTTCGTAATACTGTTAAATATGAGTATCGATAGACCGATGCCAAAGACTAACGCTGCTACACTCCCGACTAATTCATTCCTTTCCATATTTTTGATCCGAGCGTCGGAAGTATTCGCTAGCATGATCACAGCCTTATTCATACTCGCCAGCACTTTCACACTTAAATCGCTAATTTCAACCAACTGTTCAGAGGTATAACGTTCCGGATCAACAGTACGGATCGCTGCCTGCTGCTGATTCCACAACCGGAGAGCTTCCTGAAGTTGAGGATAAGCCACCGCATTCGCTTTAGGTAAATCAACCGGCTGGGTCATACCGATATCCAGGTAAGTTTTCCCTCCACTCATCAAAGCGGCTAACGATAATTCAAATAGCTCCTTTGTTTTATCAATACGCTCAAGTTGATACTGATCCCGCTGCCGATCGGCTAACTGTATCGCCAACAAAAACTCTTTGGTGAGTTTCTGGGTCAGCATACGCTGCCGACCGGCAATATTGACTATCAGCCCCTCGTTCTGCTGATGACTCAGAGAGAAATAGGTATACCCCACTATTCCTGCGATAACCAAAATAAACAGCAAGGTTAACGCCTGCAGTTTTTTCTTAATCGAGAATTTATCGAGTAGCTTTGATAACGCTACGGCTTCCTTATTTTCTGGCATGACCATTACCTGTTTTGTTCTTGTTTTGGGTTACAACACTGTCTATTTTTATTTTGTAAAAAAATATTATACAAGACTAGTCCTAACCATAGACCAGCCTTATTTATAAGAGCTAGTGGCAATGCCTGTTTTTGTGAATTACAGAGAATTCTAAAGTAAGGCATCCGCATCCATCTTGGTGCACCCACAAACTACACGCGCACCACAACAGTGCGAAATGAGATTCCAAGAACTAAACAGCCTTTGTTTATCAATGAATTAGCGGTTGGCTCGTTACTTGAAAGGATTGCAACATAAATTATATGTAACAAAGTGAATGAAGGAGAATGAGAATGCAGGACACGCTAACGATTGTACTAGCTGGAGGGATAGGGTCCCGGTTATCCCCTTTGACCGATAATAGGGCAAAGCCATCAGTACCATTTGGTGGGAAATACCGGATTATAGACTTTACCCTGACCAACTGCCTGCATTCCGGGTTAAGACGAATTCTGGTACTGACCCAGTACAAATCTCACTCTTTACAGAAACACCTGCGTGATGGCTGGTCTATTTTCAACCCAGAACTGGGCGAATATATCACTGTTGTTCCACCTCAAATGCGCAAAGGCGATCAATGGTACACTGGTACTGCTGATGCGATTTATCAAAATTTATGGCTACTTTCACGCAGCGAAGCAGAATATGTGGTGGTTTTGTCTGGCGACCATATCTATCGCATGGATTATGAGGCGATGCTGCAGCGACATAAAAAAACCAATGCGGACCTGACTATTGCCTGTATGGAAGTACCTGTCAGTGAAGCTTCTTCATTCGGAGTAATGGCAACGGATCCTTCGCAAAAAATCATCGCCTTTACAGAAAAACCTGAAAAGCCATTTCCAACGCCGGAAAATCCGGATTGCAGCCTGGCTTCTATGGGCGTGTATATTTTTACCACCGACGCACTTAAGAATGCCCTGGAAAATGATGCTGAAGATCCCGCCTCCAGCCATGATTTTGGTAAAGATATTATTCCGAAACTGATCGACCAAGAAAAAGTTTATGCGCACCGCTTTGGTGGTGATGAAGGAAGAGTCACTCAGGACGCTTACTGGCGGGATGTCGGCACATTAGATTCTTTCTATCAGGCCAACATGGACTTGCTTAAGCCTATTCCGCCGATGAATCTGTACCAGAAAAACTGGGCGATCCGTACCTATGAACCTCAGCTTCCTCCTGCACGGACTGTCTCTTCTATCACCGGAAACGAAGGTATTTTTATTAACTCTATTATTTCCAGTGGTGTAGTCATTTCCGGAGGCTCGGTACAAAACTCCATCCTGTCATCTAATGTTCTCGTTGACGATGGAGCAACCGTTGCAGACAGTATTTTGTTTGATGAAGTTGAAGTCGGCGAAGGCTGCCAACTGGTGAATTGCATTATTGATAAACACGTGAAAATCCCACCTTACACCACCATAGGTGTGAACAAGGAAGAAGACCGGAAGCGATTTACGATTTCTGAACAAGGCGTGGTTGTAGTACCGGAGTCCTATCAGTTTTAACACCTGACATCAGGCTGGCATAGTCACTTTTTGTGGCTGCCGGCCTATTAGATGCCTTTGCGATAGGGAACTAGTCACACCACTCACCAGCTATTCATAATGGCTACTTTACCTTCTTTTTCTGGCGACTATAAATATAGATTCATTGTTCGCCTGCCACTCTCTTTCTATACTGAACCCTAACTTCAATAGTTTTGCAATAAGTTGTTTTTTTGTAAAACTACTGACATAGGGAGCGAAGCCAAGAAGTTGCATACCAGAGATCAACCATCGAAAAGCGACATTAAGTTCCGCTATTAGAGACGTACTGGAAATAAATACCCCATCATTTTTTAAAAGCCGATGAACCTTAACAATTGCATCATCAACATCTTCCAAAAGATGCAACACGTTTAGCCCCAAGACAGCGTCGAAGCTTCCATCCTGAAATGTGAGACTGTCTAGGGTACCTTGTTGAAAAATAATATTATCAACATTAGCTTCAAGCGATTTTCTCTGAGCGGCTTCTATCATCTTGTCAGAAATATCCGTCGCAACAACATGCTTCACATAGGGCGCATGGTAAATTGCAGTAGCACCACTGCCACAACCAAATTCGAATATTGTCCAATCTGATTTTAGATACTCTTGAGAGATTGTCAGCTTCTTCTTATACGTAGCTTCATCTTTAATGGGGCTTCTAATGTACTTTTCGGCGCTTTTGTCCCAGAACTTCTTTGAATCTTTCATAATCTCTGCATTTCAGTCCTGTCTTATAACGTAATCATCCCAGCCAACATGATTAACTATCTGTACTTACTCATTTTAGCAACTCATCCGCAATCAAATTCAGCAAAAACGTTTCCCGCTCGATACTCATTCCTTTCTTCGGGCTTTCCGCCATTGTTCTTTCATTATGGGCAATGGCTTGGTGAATGTTCATCCAGACCGGCTCCATCCCATTCTGGACTTCATGGTGTTCATGGGCTGTCTCCCCCAGCTTTCTGTCTACCTTGCAGGTATAACAGTAAGAAATCATATGTACCACATCAGCGTCGTTCTTGTGCCATGGACGAAATTCTTCATAGATCCCAAACGGTTCGATATCCCGAATATTCCGAGCACCGGTTTCTTCTTTAAGCTCACGCACCATACCAGCAATAACCTCTTCCCCTTCATCCAGGCCACCACCCGGAATGGTATAATCATGATAGCGCTCGGTATAAAGTAAAAGAATATCTTCACCGTCCAGAACGATAGCCCGGGCAGCATTCCGGTTAAAAATTGTAGTACTATCCAGGCCCTCAATGTCCGGGTGTGTTGTGGTTTTCAGGTGTCTCATGTCGGATACAGTCAATGTCTAAAAGCGCGGATGATAACACAGCTCCCTGATATGCTGGAGCGACAATTCTAGGCCGGCCGTGTTGGCACTGGTATTAAAACATTACCCGGAATAAGACTCTGAACAGATATCAGCTCCTCCTCTACCCCGCACAAGCGCAAAAGCGGGGTAGATTCATCAGCGCCGCTGCTCCACTGACGGTGGTACCGTAAAAAAGAACCGGTTTTTGATCGAGGTAGTTTACAATCGAGCCATTCGCACAGGTGCTGCCTGTCGCTATGATGATATCGCACCAGTCGAGTACTTCATCCTTTTTCGTAAAGCCGTCCTCAATTTCGACGCCAAACTTAATGCTCCCTATTTTGTCCTTGTCCAGATCGAGATTACGCACCATAAACTCTCCGGAAAGTGCCTCAAGCATGCTAGGTTGCAGGCCCACCAAAGCAATTTTGGCATTACCGTAATGTTGCTTTACATACGCAACTAACTGACTGGCGCATTCTTCCGGCTCGTTATTTTTGCAATGCACCGTTTTGTCTGCGATACCGAGGTAAGCACATACCGCATTCATCGTGGCGATGAAAACCGCCCTTTCCCAATTATTCTGAGGCTCCTTTTCAAGAATCGACGCTATGGTACCTGTAAACGGACCGGGCATATCAGAAAAAGCCTGTCCCTTAAAGCCTCTGAACTCCGCCTGCATCAGGCGCTCTTTTCCTGTTAAAAGAGGAAAGTCTTTTCTGTCTGGGTTGCCTATGGCTTCTTCATTGGTCAGTACTTTTCCCGATATTGATACTTCCTCTCCGGCAATATCATGCTCTTTTACTATGTTTCTGAATTTATTTAATAGATTGGTAAAAAATAGGCTTTGTTCCATATTATGACGTGTCCTTGCACTCTGTTCTTCATTAATAGAATGCATATATAAGACCTAAGAATAAAAAGTCCAAAATAAAATAAAATCTACAAATTTCAATTGATTATAATGCTAACATTATCACTAGCTACGCTATAACATAACAAACAATACAATTTGGATGACTTGTGTCTGCTTTATGACAAACCACGGCTGCATTTATTCTTTTTCGCTTAACCGGTACTTATTTTTTGAATTTCACCGCTGTACCACTGACACTCACCATCATCATGCCACCTTTTTGACCGACAACTTCATAGTCGATGTCAATACCGACAATACCATCTGCACCCAATCTGCGGGCTTGCTCCTCCAACTCTGAAAAAGCGATTCTTCGGGCTTTTCCCATTTCCTCTTCATAGGCTCCGGATCGTCCTCCCACTACATCCCGGATCGCACCAAAAATATCCTTAAAGATGTTGGCACCAAGAATGGCTTCACCCACGACTACATCGAGGTATTCCTGAATTTCTTTTCCATCGACTGACGGTGTCGTTGTTTTTAACATACTTATTCCTTGATTTGGTTTTAATGTCCGCACAATTATAGATTAAATACCCTGAGCTCGTTTCGTCTGTTCAGCATAAGCAGAGTAAAATTAAGCCGCAACTTGTTGTCACGGCTTTTCGATAACGTACACATTAAATGTATTTTTAGAGCACAGTTAAGAGGCTAAGCCATCCCGGACCTTTGTGAGCTTTTTCTTTACCTCTCGGGCCAGGGAATGAACGCTCTCATCACTGACCAGATTGAGAACAGCTTCTGGATCCATAAAAGCGACAGTAACAGAACTGTCCTCTTCTTCCCGGACCACCACATTACACGGCAAGAGTAATCCAATGTCAGGTTCTGCCGTTAATGCCTCATTGGCAAATGAGGGGTTACAGGCACCTAAAATAATATAAGGTCTTTTATCCACATCGAGTTTCTTTTTCAGAGTGGCCTTAACATCAATTTGCGTCAGGATCCCAAAGCCCTCTTTAGATAACTCCTCCGTCACACGTTCAATCGCTTCCTGATAACTACCATGAAATGTTATTGAAAAACCGTACATCCCCCCTCCCTAAGAACACATGTAAGTTAGATTTCCATTAATTGTAGTCACATTTCACGGAGAAGGTCTGATCAACAGCTACCAAAACCGTCGAAAAAATGCTCAGAAATACTTTTTTATCGACTTGCTCAGACATCTTTCCCCCATGGATAAATTATCGGTTCGAAACGTTTTATAATTAAGCTATTGACCCGTCTATAAGTGTATGGTTCAAGATACTCATACGATCAAACAATGGTGCTGCTTATATATGCTTACTGTAACGCAACTCGCTAGAAAATGTGGTGTTTCTCGTACCACTATTTTGTATTACGAACGTGAAGGACTTATAGCGCCGGCTTGTCGTTCTGACAACGGTTATCGCTGGTACGGTGCTGACGAGATAAAACGCCTGAAAACCATTGCGTCTTACCGCTCCTACGGATTGCCGGTGACAAGCATCCGGGCCCTGTTAGATCACCAGGGTATTTCTCAAACTCAAATATTGAAAAATCACTTCAATGAACTTGAGTGTGAAATACAAAACTTACGTGCACAACAAAAAGCCATCGTTGTGCTACTTCAAGAACCAGACTTACTAGAGGAACAAATCGTGACCAAAGAACGTTGGGTAGAAATTATGCGTGCAGCCGGATTTTCTGAAAATGATATGACCAAATGGCATCAGAAATTTGAAGAAATGGAGCCACAAGAACATCAGAAATTTCTCGAATCTCTGGGAATTAACGCTGAGGAAATCGCTCGTATTCGGACACTTTAGTACTGAATAAGCCTTAACTATATACAAGCTTCAGGGACGGGGCTTGTACTTATCTCAATTGTTTTCGTAGTATGTGAGGGACTCTCAACGTTTGACATTTTTGTCTTCACGTTAGATTTTGTTTTTAAGACATACATAGCTTAGATATCGTATCAGTGTTACTCACAATTCAATTTAGCGTTAGTGTCAGAGAGATATAAAGGAAATATGAAAATTGATCGTTACAGCCTTGAAATAAAATCCGTCATTCCCGATCCTCTTTCTTGTCCTTTATGCGGACAAGCGAATTCATGCGTGAATTTAGGTGGGAAAGACGTCACTAAGTCGTGTTGGTGCAATGATCCGGCAATCACTTTTCCCAAAGAATTGCTTTCACAAATTCCGGCAGAAAAGCGAGGAAAGGCATGTATTTGTAAATCGTGCGCAGTAAAGTTCCAGAAAAGTAAAAAAGTGGGGGTTTAATACACAGCAAGTTGGCTCTCCTGCTCAACTGGATATATACTTAATATGTAGGGAGCAGCTCCCACACAGTTCTTGTGTGCGTAGACTCGTCTACTACTGTGCAATAGCGTCAGCGTCGTCTGCTCCTTACGATTAATTTCTAAAGCTTCCGCCTACCCTCAGTTTTCATGTTCAACATTTCTTCGTCGGGATACACATTCATACGATTGGAAGGATTATTGCTGATCGGGATATTTAAGCGGCTTAACAACGGAATCCAGTCCTTCTACTTTCAGGGCCAGACACAATTGCATCAGTTTCCCCAGTTCGCCCTCCGGGAAGGATTCTTTTCGGGCGAACCAGAGCAGGTACTCTTCGGGAAGATCGATGAGTACCCTGCCTGCGTATTTCCCGAATGGCATTTTCATTCGGGCTAATTTGACAATATTTTCTTTATCTAACACGGTGTTTTTATCTAACGCAGGCATTGTTATCTGAAAAATTTACAGATATTCACACAAGTAAGCGGTGTTAGCGACCACTTTAACATCAAACGTTGAGTTACCAGGAACGTTAAAAGATTCACCGTCGCGGTAAGTCGTCCATTCTTCATCATCAACACGTTTGATGGTCAGAGCGCCTTTAACCACCGTCATTTTTTCCGGAGCAGCAGTACCAAAGGTATATTCTCCCGCAGCCATCACACCGACACTGCAATCGTCACCCTGTTGTGTGAAAGCCAGTGATTTTACATTCCCGTCAAAGTAAGTATTTTCCTTAATCATTTTAAATTTCCTTTATTATTTAATATCGCTTCAGGCCCGATGTACTCAGTTGCCTCAGGCCAGAGGCGATAATATAGCGTTAAAAATAATTTTTACATACTCTTTTTGTGAGCTTGATGACTAATTCATAAGGAATGGTGCCGATATGTCTGGCCACCTGTTCCACCGGGAGATGGTTTCCCCAAAGCTCAACCTCATCACCCGCTTTATCGGTCGCATCCGCGCCCAGATCAACCGTAAGCATGTCCATCGATACCCGTCCGACAATATGAACAATGCGCCCGTTTACCCACACAGGCGTGCCTTCTGGAGCCAGCCTCGGGTAACCATCACCATACCCCATAGCAATAACACCAAGACGAGTATCATTACCTGAATGCCAGATCTCACCATACCCAACAGGGTCGCCAGCTTTATGTTCCCTGACAGCAATCAGCTTTGATTTTAGTGTCATCACGGGTTTTAATCCCTGCTCTTTCCCTGTCTGGTTTTCATCCGGAGAGATTCCATACAACGCGATACCCACCCGGGCATAATCAAAATGAGCTTCTGGCCAATAGAGAGCGCCAGCGGAATTCGCCAGCGTTTTCTCACCCGGATATGGTGCTGTCATCGCCAGGAAACGCTCCAGTTGACTCTGCGTTGTCGGGGAATTCAGATCATCGGCACAGCTAAAGTGGCTGGCAAAGCCAGGTTCGCCATCCACATTCTTACTCGCCCGAAGACGATCAACATAATCTGCCACTTCTTCCGCATGAACGCCCAGCCGGTGCATTCCCGTATCTAGCTTGAGCCAGACTTTTATCGGTTTTTCCAGTTCTGCTGTTTCGATATCCCGCAATTGTTCCGGGTGATGAATCAGAGTTTCAAACCCTTCTTTGGCTGCGATTGTCAGGTCGTCAGCACAAAAACAACCTTCCAACAGCAACACGGGTTGAGTGATCCCGGCCTCACGAAGCCAGATGCCCTCTTCTATACGAGACACCGCAAACATATCAGCACAGTCAAGCGCCTTAGCGACCTCAACAGCGCCATGCCCGTACGCATCACCTTTGATGACTGCAACCACTTTAGACGCCTTACAGCGGTTTTTGAAAAACTGATAGTTATGCCGCAATGCCTCAAGATCGACAACAGCTTCTGCTGTAACCATAATGATTCCTTCCAATAACAAGATACACAAGGCAAACCTATAGGCTCCGTGTCTATAAGTTTACCCTGAAATGATGAGAAGCTGCTCAGAGAGATTAGGGCCTGTTCACAACGCTGTGAGCAATGTACAGACCCCAGGCAGCTAAAAAGAGGATTATTTCGTTGCTCGCACTGAAGAAGCCGACTGTTCTTTATCTGAAGAGAAATAGCTCTTTGTAAGAGCAAATACTACAGGACTCAGTACCGCTAGTGCAATCAGGTTAGGAATCGCCATCATGGCATTCAGCGTATCCGCCACCAGCCAGACAAAATCAAGATTCAGAGCTGCACCAACCGGCACCGCAATGACCCAAAGCACACGATAAGGCAGAACGGCTTTTTCACCAAAGAGGTACTCAACGCAACGTTCACCATAGATAGACCAGCCGATAATAGTTGTGAAGGCAAACACAGCCAGACCAATAGCAACCATGTTGCTACCCCAACCCGGAAGCACAGTATCAAAAGCCAGAGACGTCAGTGCGGCACCAGACTCACCTTCAGTCCAGGCACCGGAAATGATGATGACCAGACCCGTGATCGTACAGATCAGAAGCGTGTCCATAAAAGTACCTAACATAGCGACCAGACCTTGACGAACCGGATCACTAGTCTGAGCACTGGCGTGTGCAATAGGAGCGGAACCCAGACCCGCTTCGTTAGAGAAGATACCTCGAGCAACACCGAAACGAATGGCCATCATGATACTTGCGCCTGCAAAACCGCCCGTCGCAGAAGCCGGACTGAACGCATGAGTAAAGATAATCGCGAACGCATCACCAACTTTATCTGCATTCATACCAAGAATCAGTAAACCACTTGCCACATAAGCAACCGCCATAAACGGTACCATGGCCCCTGCGAATTTACCGATACGTTTAATACCACCAATAATCACCAAACCGACTGCAACCATAACTACCAGGCCAACAACTAAAGGAGAAAAACCAAAGTTGGACTCAAGAACCTGAGCAATGGAGTTGGACTGTACTGTGTTGCCAATCCCAAAACCGGCAATAGCACCAAAGACAGCGAATAATGTACCCAGCCAAGCCCACTTCTGGCCCATACCATTTTTAATATAGTACATAGGCCCGCCAACATACGCACCGTTCTTATCTTTTTCACGATACTTTACCGCCAGGACCGCTTCAGCAAACTTCGTTGCCATACCAAACAGCGCCGTTATCCACATCCAGAACAGCGCGCCGGGGCCACCAATAAATACCGCTGTCGCGACCCCTGCAATGTTACCTGTACCCACAGTTGCAGACATTGCCGTCATCAGCGCCTGATAAGGAGGGATCTCTCCATCATCATTCGAAGATCGGCCATCCCAAAGTAACTTGAATGCACTGCCCAGTTGAAGAATAGGAAATAATTTCAGTCCTAGGCTTAAATAAATACCAATGCCTAAAATCAGGATCAGCATCGGCCAACCCCATACTAAGCCATTAATCTGACTAATAAAATCTGTTACCAGGTCCATTATCTATCTCCGAATTATAAATTTATGCTCTGGAGGTCCCTTAAGAAAGTACAATCAAAGAGTTACCGGGACCGGAGCTAAAACAGATATACCCATGCTCTAAACACTGAATGTTCTAATTGCTGAACCTTGAGTTCACTTGGGTATAACACTATTTCCTTATGCCATTATCAGGACATTTGTCTGATAGCAATTAGCAGACCAGAAATAGAGATAGAGCAAATACTAAAACTTGAAAGAGGACAACGCCATATTTTTGTTGTGCTATTTATCAAAAAATAGCGGCCATATGCTCTAACAGAGCGCACACATACGGAATAAAACACTAGAAAATACGATATTTTTAAACTTAATGAAAATCAATGATTTTGGGTTTATCTACTACTCAGATACATTCCTACCAAAAATCCCCCTAAAACAAAGAAGATATAAATTTCATTATTTCCCACAAAAACAGCCATAAAATGCACCAATAAAATGCATCGTGCTTATTTTTAGTGCACAATAAACTTAAAAACAAGGATAATCACCTACCACATAAGACAGGATAAATCTTTAAACCTGCGTCGCTTCATAAAAGTGCAAAAAATTCCCCCCCTCCAATACCAACATAATATTCTGCCATCAACGCAAATTCTAAAAATTATATAAAATGGTCAATCGACAAAGAGGCAGACAATCATTTCACCCCCACAACTCATACAGTATTTAATTTCATAAAAACAACAAAAAGACGAATTATCAAAAACAGATTTCATCATAAAACAAACCTCGAAAAATCCCCCAATCCATTCACACAGCTGAGTTAAAGCTGGTTACTTTTTAATTTTTTTATGTAATATCCGAAAAGTTGTCATGAATTTTGCTCTGCAATTTACGAATCAAACAAAATATATGACCACATTAAGATTATCAGAAGGCTCCGGCAGGGAGCTATGATGTATGGAGATCAAAATGGAATTACAAAAGCCTTACCTTCTTTTCCTTGGTGATGCAGCCGATCCACTAGCAGCTAAAGTTGCTCAGGGTATTAAACAATGGCACCCAGAGTATTGTGTAGGCCAGTTCCGTCTGGAATCTTGTCAGGCTGATTGTGGCCTTGAAGATATGACTATTGAAGCTGCGGCTAAAGCGGGCGCAAAAACACTGGTCATCGGTGTTGCAAACCGCGGTGGTATAATCTCTGAAGAATGGATCAGTGTTCTTAAAGAAGCACTGGAAGCCGGTATGGATCTCGCATCCGGTCTGCACAATCGTCTGAATGACATTCCTGAACTTGTTGAGGTTGCCAACCGAGCAGGCAGAAAATTGTTCGATGTTCGCTATCCGACACAAAGCTACCCTGTCGCGAATGGTAAAAAACGTTCGGGTAAACGCCTGCTTACCGTTGGTACCGACTGCTCGGTAGGTAAAATGTATACCTCTCTGGCAATTGAAAAAGAAATGAATGCACAAGGCATTAACGTTGATTTCCGTGCAACCGGACAAACCGGAATCCTAATCAGCGGTAACGGCGTCAGTGTTGACTGTGTAGTCGCAGACTTTATTGCGGGTGCTATCGAAGCTATTTCTCCGGACAACACAGATGATCACTGGGACATTCTGGAAGGTCAGGGTTCTCTGTTCCACCCATCTTTTGCTGGCGTGACTACGGGTCTGATCCACGGTAGCCAGGCAGATGCTCTGGTTCTGTGCCATGAGCCAACCCGAACTCATATGCGTGGTGTACCTGAATATTCCTTACCAAGTATCCAGGAATGTATGGCAGCCAACCTGGCAACAGCGCGGCTGACTAACCCAGCAGCTCATTTTGTCGGCATTTCCGTCAATACCTCTCAACTGGAAGAAGCAGAAGCACTCGCTCTTATGGACAAAATCGAGACTGAAACTGGCTTGCCAACTGTCGATCCTTTCCGTCAGGGTGTTAGCCGAATCGTTGAATGCGCGGTCAGAGAGGACGCGTAATGAAAGTTCGTATTTACGCTAACAGCTGGCCGATACGAGGCAGTTTTACTATCTCAAGAGGCAGTAAAACCGAAGCTGAAGTGGTTGTCGTTGAGATCGAAGAAAACGGTGTTGTCGGGCGGGGAGAGTGCGTTCCCTACGCCAGATACAACGAATCGGTTGCCAGTGTGTTGACTCAGTTGGAAGCGGTGATTCCAAAGCTGAAAGAAAATATTCCGACAAGGGACGATATCCAGAAATGGTTACCTTCCGGAGCCGCCCGTAACGCACTCGACTGTGCCTTCTGGGACTGGGAATGTAAAGCTTCAAAGACCTCCATATGGGATAAAGTAGGTATCAGCCCGAAACCGTTGGTGACGGCTTATACCCTTTCTCTGGATACACCAGACAATATGGAAAAAGCGGCCATCGATAATGCCAGTCGCCCTCTGCTGAAACTCAAACTGGGCGGAGAGGAAGATTTAGCCAGAGTACAAGCTGTCCGCAGAGGTGCTCCAGCGTCTAAAATTATATTAGATGCGAATGAAGCCTGGACACCGGAGCTTTATCAACAGTTGATCCCGGAACTGGTAAAGCTCGACGTAGCAATGATCGAACAGCCTTTCCCTTCGGACAACGACGCTGTACTTGCAGAGCTGGAACATCCGATTCCAATCTGTGCTGATGAATCTTGCCACGACAGAAAAAACCTGGCGAAGCTGGCTGAACGCTATGAAATGATCAACATAAAGATCGATAAAACCGGTGGCTTAACAGAAGCACTCGCCGTGAAACAGGAAGCGGAAAAGCTGGGATTACAGGTGATGGTAGGCTGCATGCTGGCTTCTTCGCTGAGTATGGCACCAGCTTTTGTTGTCGCTCAGGGTGCAGAGATCGTCGATTTAGACGGCCCACTACTGCTCGAAACGGATATAGACAACGGCTTCGAGTTCAGTATGAATGAGATGCAGCCATTTTCTGCAGGTCTATGGGGCTGATCCCGGGGGAGAGTCAATGCTCTCCTGAGTAAAATAAATGAGTAGCGGGCTCAATACAGCCCGTTACCTAAAGGATATACATACTATGGAACGAATTGTTTACGTAAATGGCGGCTATATGCCAGAGTCAGAAGCGACAGTTTCTGTATTCGACCGAGGCTTCCTGTTTTCTGATGCGGTATATGAAGTGACTGCGGTACTCGATGGCAAATTGATCGACAATGATGGTCATATCGCCCGACTTGAGCGTTCTTGTAAAGAGCTCGAACTGAAATTACCAGTCTCAGCTGAAGTTCTGACATCCATCCAGAAAGAGCTGATTAAGAAAAACGCACTGGTAGAAGGCGGTATTTACCTCCAACTTACTCGCGGCAGCACCGGTGATCGTGATTTTGCCTTTCCTTCAGAAGATATTGAACCAACTTTGGTACTGTTTACCCAAAGCCGTGAGCTGATCCACTGTGCTAAAGCTGAAAAAGGCATCAAAGTGATTTCTGTGCCGGATATTCGCTGGAGACGCCGTGATATTAAAACTGTAGGGCTACTGGCTCCTTGTCTGGCTAAACAAGCCGCTCTGGCAGCTGGTGCTTCTGACGCTTGGCTTATCGAAGACGGTCATGTTACAGAGGGCAGCTCAAACAATGCTTATATTGTGACTCAGGAAGGCAAACTTATCACCCGCCCGTTAAGTAACGATATCCTGCACGGTATTACCCGTAAAAGCCTTCTGCAACTGGCGAACGATGCCAGTATCGAAGTAGAAGAACGTAATTTTACCATTGAAGAAGCCTATCAGGCGAAAGAAGCCTTCGTTAGCTCTGCCACTACTTTTGTCTGGCCGGTCATTAATATTGACGGACATTCCATTGGCGATGGAAAACCCGGAGAAATAGCAAAGAAACTGCGTGATATTTATATTGATGTAGCGAAATCAACCGCCGATTGATTATTTGCTATCGTCTTTTCCCTCCAACACCACCCCACCTCAGTGGTGGGGCTGGTTGTTACTTCAGACTAGGGTACCCCCTAGCATCATGACACTAATTGATATAACCAAAAACATTACATCCTCCCTTTTATATAAACAGAAAGAATGTATTCGCTATTAATAAATCTATTATTATCATGGTAAATTTCGTTACTTAACAAAAAAGTAACAAATGTCTCAAATCTAAACACTTGCTTGAATATGAGCATGGACTAGCCTTTTGTTATAACTACAAATTAAAGGCTAGGGATATGGTTAAGCAATGGCGTCAGTACGGATTACTGCTCCTTTTACTGATTACTCAAAATACCCATATCGCTCTGGCTGAAGATAATGCCCCGAATGATAGACTCATTATTCTTAACTGGGCGGAATACCTGGATCCAAATCTGGTTAAGCAGTTTGAACAAGCATTTCACACCCGGGTTTCAGAGATCTATTTTGAATCGGATGAACACCGCACTCAAATTCTTCTTGATAACGATGCAGAAGGCTTCGATATTATTTTAACGTCAGGTATTGATATCGAACCTTATATTCACCACGGCTGGCTAGCCCCCCTCGACCTGACACGGGTTCCTAACCGGCGGCACATCAGTAAGAAATGGTTAAATGCCTATCCATACGTGAATACTTATGGTGTCCCCTACTTCTGGGGTACAACCGGTATTCTCTACCGGAGAGATCATATTCCGTACAAGATAACCAGCTGGATGGACCTATTTAAGCCCGCGCCAGCCCTGAAAGGAAAGGTCGGGATGTTTTCAGACAGCAATGAGATGATCAGTATCGCGCTCAAAGCCCTGGGCTACTCCATCAATGAAGGAAGTGCTAAAGCATTAAAACAGGCGGCCGATCTACTTCGTAAGCAAAAACATTATGTTCGTTCCTACCAATATATTTCTGTTGGGAATGATTCAGAAATTTTATCTGGTGACCTCTGGATAACCGTTGCCTACAGCGGTGATGCATTAGCTGTCATGGAAAAAGATCCTCTCGATCAGCTGGCGTTTACCATACCAGAAGAAGGAACCAACCTGTGGGCAGACTATCTGACTGTAGGAGCCAAATCCCACAGACCTGACCTCGCTCATGCATTTATTAATTTTATCAACCAACCAGAAAATGCGGCTCAGTTAGCGGTTTACACTAACTATGCCACTCCAAATAACAGCGCTAAGAAATGGGTTTCGGAAGACTACCTGAGCAATCCGATAATCTTTCCAAGCGAAGATGTTTTAATGAAATCAGAACAATTTCGCCTAATTCCCCCAAAACAACTCAAACAACGAAATGCCATCAGCGCCAAGCTTATAGGTAATGGGAGGTAAGTATGCGCCTGAACTCAAAAGTAAGCCTGACTATCATTCCTCTGGTCACTATTCCGTTACTTTTAGTTGGAGTGTACTCTTACTACCTGCTTTGGCACCGAAATATGGACACCAGCCATGCTCAGCTTGAATACTACATCGAGCATCTGGAGATGCATTATCGCGATGGAATAACAGAAACCGCCATTGCACTTAAAACACTGTCTGAAGATAGCTTACTGAGGCAGTATCTTCTCACTAAAGACGAATCCGACAGATATATGCTGATGCATAAACCTATGTTGGCAAAATTACACGCGGTACAAAACACAAACCCTAAATTGAGGGAAATCAGTTTACTGCTTCCAAACGGCTATGAGGATCTGTGGGTATCTAATCGTAACGCTGTTAATTACACTGAAGATGAATCTGGCTCACTTTTCTTCAGGGAAATACAACAGCAAAAAACGGCCTTCCATACTTATTTAGGTATTAACCCGGATACAGAAAAGAACACTTTTTATGTCTCTGTACCCATTATTTTCCGGGATCGTACCCAAGATACCTTTACCACCGCCCCCAAAACCAGAGGCTATCTGGCAGCCTCTATTGACCCGACAGACCTACTGTTCCACAACATCCCCTCACCATGGGACCAGGGAACCACATTGCTTACCCGAAGCAACCAAATTTATCAGCCTTATCCCGGTGAAAAGCAAATTTTAAATAGTGATAATCTGATAAAACAACTGAAGACTTTACCCGTTAATCAGTGGACCAGTACCACCATAGATGATCAGAGAGTCCAGCATTTTTCAACGAAACTGGCCCAGGATCTGATTTTCCATGCATACATTCCGGAAAATGTTCTTCTGGCCTCGTCATTGAGTATCAACAGTTTCATTTTAGCTCTTGCCGCTCTGATGCTGCTGATCTCTATTCCTCTCATGCTGAAGCTGTTTCGCAACTACATATTAACCCCTATAGAAACCATTAATCAGGCTGTGTATCAATTACGCACTGGAGAAGAGATCGTTGAGATTCCCAAAACAACCAGTGACGAGCTGAATGAACTGGCCAGTGCTTATACTTACTTCAGCCATGAACTCTATCGCTCTAATCAGAGAATTCACAACCTTGCCTATATCGATTCTCTTACAGGTTTGCCAAACCGTACCCTATTCCAGCGCAACCTGATGCGCGCAATCCAATACGCCGATCATGAACATGAAATACTGGCTCTGCTGTATGTCGACTTAGATAATTTTAAATCCGTCAATGACAACATGAATCATGCCACTGGTGACCTTCTTCTGCAGACCATAGCCAATATCCTGAGAGAATTATTAAGAACAGAAGATATGGCGACACGTATCGAGTATGATGAAGCAGAAAACGATCAGCAGAATAATGAAAGAAGCAATTGTTCAAGGCTTGGCGGTGATGAGTTTACCATTCTTCTCCCCCACCTTCGGGCTCCATATCAGGCGGCACTGGTAGCTGAGCGAATCATGGAAGCCATTAACCGGCCGATTCCTATTAATGAGCATACGGTTTATGTAACAGCCAGTATTGGTATTGCTCTATGGTAAAACGACACAAAAGATGCCGAAGAGCTGATCATATTTGCCGACCAGGCCATGTCTGAGGCGAAAAAAAGCGGCAAAAATAAGTATTGCTACTATTCGCCAGCCATCAGTCAACAAACAAAAGAAAGAGCCCGGATAGAACAGCGCCTGTACCAGGCGACCGAACGCGGCAATTTCAGCATCCACTACCAACCCATTGTTGACAGTATGAACCTGAAAATTCAGTCCTACGAGGCATTAATACGCTGGAGAGATGAAGAGCTTGGTAATATACCGCCGGATAAATTTATTCAGATCGCCGAAGAAAATGGTCTGATCATGCGTATTGGCTCATGGATCATCACTAACGTTTGTTTTCAGATATACCAGTGGAGAAAAGCTGGCTATAAAGATTTTCGGGTCGGCATTAACCTTTCAGCTTTGCAGGTCAACGACGCGGATATCGTCAAAGAAATAGAAGCCAGCGTAAAACACTATGACATTCCGTTCGACAGCATTTATGTCGAACTGACAGAATCGTCTGTCATCAAAGGCGATGAAAAAGTACTGACCAACCTGAGAAAACTTCGAGAGATAGGAGTACAGGTTGCACTGGATGATTTTGGCACCGGATATTCCTCACTGGGTTATTTGCGAACATTGCCAATCGATATTTTGAAAATTGACCGCGCATTTATTAAAGATCTACACGAAGGTAATAACAGCATCATTCTTTCGGCAGTCGTAACAATGGCGCACGCTCTGCACCTAAAAGTTGTTGTAGAAGGCATAGAAGAACACGAACAACTCAACTACCTGCCCCAGGAGAACAGTGTACTGATCCAGGGATATCTGTTTAGCCCGCCGAAACCAGCAGATGAAGCCATTCTGTTACTAAAAGGACAACAGGAAGTAGAGGAGAAAATGGTTGGCCGACACGACTGATCACTTTGATAAGTCAGCGCATATAAGGGGTCGGTTAACCCGAGAAATAGTTTAACTTGTCAATTAAACAATAAAGCCGCCTGTAGAGAGGCGGCTTTATTATCATATAGTTAGCTTAAGCTGTCTCGATATCCCGCTTAACTTCAGTGTCATTGAAGATTGTCTCATCCAGCTCGCCTTCGCTTTTCGCTACCAGCACAGACACCATCATATCGCCACAAATATTAACGACAGTACGCGCCATATCAAGAATACGGTCGATACCTGCAACGATAGCCAGGCCTTCTAATGGCAGGCCAACCGTGGTTAATACCAGAGACAACATAATCAGGCCTGCGCCCGGTACACCCGCTGTACCAACAGAAGCCAGCGTTGCCGTCAACACAATCGTGATATAGTCGCTGGTTTCCAGATCAATGCCAAACGCCTGAGCAACAAACAGCGCACACACACCCTGATAGAGGGCGGTACCATCCATGTTAATAGTTGCGCCCAACGGCAGAACAAAACTTGAAACGCCTTTAGACACGCCCAGCTCTTCGCGGGCCGTTTTAATAGTCGCAGGTAACGTCCCCGAACTACTTGTTGTAGTAAATGCAACCGCTGCAGGGTTAGTCAGGCTACGCAGATAGCGAACGGGATTCAAGCGTCCAAGTGTACTGACCAGCCCACTGTAGAACACGACAATATGCACTGTTGCACACAAATAAACCACAGCGATCACTTTCACCAGAGGCAGCAACACATCCAGGCCATATTTTCCTGCAACCCATGCCATCAAACCAAATACACCAAACGGAGCCAGTTTCATCACAAGCTCTGTCAGCTTATACATGGCTTCTGCCAGTGCTTCGAATACCTTTACGGCAGGCTCCCCTTTTTCTCCAATCAATACCAGAGAAATACCAAGGCCAACAGCAAAAACGATGATTTGAAGAATGTTACCAGCTGCCAGTGCCCCTACAGGGTTTTTAGGGATGATATTGAGTAATGTTTGGATCAGAGAAGGCGCGTCTTTAGCCACAGCATCCGGATTTGATGCCACCATGTTCAGGCCTTCACCTGGTGCAAAGACAATAGAAAGTACAATACCGATTGAAATAGCCACTGCTGTCGTACCAAGGTACAAAGCAACCGCTTTTAGGCCAATACGCCCCATTTTTTTTGTATCTTTCATTGACGTAATACCAACTATCAATGAACAGAAGACCAACGGAACAATCAACATTTTGATTGAATTAACAAACAGGGTCCCTATTGGTTTAAGTACCTCTGCGTCCGGCCCTAGTATGCTACCGACAACGACCCCGAATACCATCCCAAGTAATATTTTCTTCCATAATTCCATAAATTATTGTGCTCCTGAGAACTTAAGTTGTGTTGATTATTTTTCTTTCCTGAGACCATATATCCACAGGCCACAAGATAAAAGCACAAACACCCATCAAGGTAAATATATTTCTAATATCAGCTTACATATCACACGACATTCAGCACAAATAACCATCAATAAAAACAAATTAAAGTATAAAACATCGCCATTAAAAACCTGGCACTGAACTTGATTAAGCAATGTATACGGACATAATTCACGGAGCTTAAATGAAAAAAGCATTAGATTGGTCTAACTACGAAGATCAGGGCATGGGGGACGCATATGCTGATATTCCCAAACACGGGGAGGATTTTGCCAAGGCCATATCCGTTTGTATTCGCAGTGGTGTTTGTCAGAAACCCGACAATCGTGGCGTGATGTGCCCCAGTTTTCGCCTCAATGATGACCCACAATTGTCTCCTGGTGGTCGGGTTCAGCTGTTTAAATCGTTACTTAATGCTGATGAAACCCGTTTTATCTCTGATAAATCCCTTGCGGCTTCTATGGATCAATGTGTTTCGTGTAAAGGCTGTAAAAGAGAGTGTGAAAACAATGTCGATATGGCAGCAATAAAAGCCGAGTACCTTGCCCAGAAACGTCAGGCAAGGCACAAGTCTTTCCGTTCCTGGTTATTTGCTGAATTTCCTTTTCTTTTATACAAATACCCTGTTATCGGCTCTCTGATAAAGCTGCGTAACCGGTCCTCTTTGTTAGCAAAATTGGGGCATCACCTGTTAGGCATAAACGGGTCAATTCCAATGCCAGAACCGGCAGACACACCTTATCAGCCTGTGAATGATACAAGTGACAGCGTTGTAAACGATGAATCCAATCCTATATCTGTCGTGTTGCTGGTTGATAGTTTTACTGCTTTGTTTCATCCTCAACTGGCTGATGATGCACAAGCCATATTAAAAGCAGCAAACTATCCTGTCACCATTGTTCATCCGGGATCCGAGATACCCGGAAAAACTAAGTCAGAAAAGGCATTGTTAGACAGCGGAAGAAGCCTATTTTCACAAGGTTATATCGAGCGGGCAAAACAACAGGCTGAAGACTTACTGACACAACTCTCCCCTTACCTGAAAGAGAACGTCCGGATAGTTGGGCTAGAACCCTCAGCACTACTGATGCTGCGTGATGAGTTCCTGATGCTGGGCTTAGGGGAGAAAGCGGAACAACTGGCCAAACAAACCCTTCTGTTTGAAGAGTTTGTTAGCCGAGAGCTTGTCGCGGGCCGGTTTAAAGCTCCTTTTAAACCATACACCGAAAACAACGATATTTTAGTTCATGGCCACTGCCACCAGAAAGCCGTCGGAGCCATGAAATCCATGCGAAAAGCACTGCGTCTTATTCCGGATCTGCCGTTTACCTTTATTGAAGCATCCTGCTGCGGCATGGCGGGTAGTTGGGGGCTTGAGGCTGAGCATACTCTGGAATCACAACAGATGGCAAAACAGGCGCTATTACCCGCACTGGAAAATAAACCCGAAGCCACTGTTGTGTGTAATGGCTTTTCATGCAGCCATCAGATCTATGCCCTAACCGGTCGTAAGCCACTCAACCTAGTGTCTTTGCTCGCCCGGCATATTTAAAAGTATCGGGGCAATAGCTTTCGCCATTTCAGCGTGCGCTTCTGTCTGCCAGTGGATACCCTCGTCCGGGCAGGCAGAAGCCACTTTACCGGCATCAAAAAAGTGGCATCCCAGTTCCTTAGCCCTTTGCTGATAGTAATAAGCTAACTGCCTGGATTTCTCCTCGCTGCCCGCGAAAAATAGCCTGGCGAAAGATCCTTTCTCATTAATAGGTGGTGGAGCAACCAATAGTATATCTGAGCCATCTACCCCTGAACTCTGAATCTCTTCCACCAGTTTCGCGGTACTGTGCGAAATATCCTCGGCAGATAAACCAAAGCTGGTTTTCAGATCATTCGTTCCCAGCATAATAATCACTCGTTGCGGAACATGTTGTTTCAGAGCCGATTTTAATGCAGGCAAGCCGCAACTAAATCCACATGAAGCATCCTCATAGAGAGAAGTTCTGCCCGGTTGCCCTTCTTCAACAATGCACCACTCCTCCGGCAGATATTGGCTAAGCAATCCAGGCCAACGCTCTGATGGCGTATAACGTCTGTTTTTGTTAGGAACAAAACCCCAGGTGTTCGAATCACCAAAACATAGGAGATTAGTCATATATGTACCTAAATAATCCTTTCTGAAATCTTTTTTTTAGTTTTCAACGCGAAAAAAATACCATGGAACTATACTAGTGATGAGGCTGGTAACCAAGCAACCACTGCAGGGGGCAAATTATGGAACTTCACAACAAAGCCGGAGATGTTACTAAATTAGCCGATAATCTGACTTTAAAAGAAGTCGCCGAAATGGGATTCACTATTGATTTGTGTGACGCAGCTTTTGATCCAACTGAACACTGGATGACTGATGAAGACGATCAACAACGCAGAGGAAAAAAAGAATTCCCTGAAAGATAATTCCATATCAAGTCGGTACAGACGCAAGCCAGCTATTACAGCTGGCTTGAGCTATATGCCTGTTTTTGTAAATACTCCCGATGAAGTTTTTCCAGCTTAGCATAGGTACGCTGACTATTTTTAAACGCATCTTTACGTGCTTTCTGGCTAACCTCTCCCAGTAAGTAACTTTCCGCCAGCTGTTCATATTGAGTCACCGCAACATTAAGTTTGTCTTTAACTTTATCTATCTGTTGCATTGCTTGTTCATCAAAAGTTCTTTGGTATTTTCCAGCCCGTTTTACTGACATATTCCTATCTCCAGATGAAACTCATTGCTTTGTTGCTTATTAATAATAAATACGGCAGACATCTGTCTGATCTATTCTTATTAACGATGGCCGTCTTAATTGAAATTTAACTCAATAAACTCACTGTATTTGAATTTAGTTCAAGAAATCATACCATTCAATATTTGAACTTCGTTCCATTTTTGAGAATTTCCATAACCTATTGATTTTTTATTTGGCTTAGAAAGATGTTAAGTATGTCTATATATCAGCCAGCTCAGAAAAAGACTATATTTTTATTTCGGAATAAGAAAATAAAGTCTTTATCTACAATAAGATAAATAATCAAATCGTATTTCTTTAATATCAGCCACGCTGATATAGAAACTAACTGCATATAAATGTAATCATTTACATCTCATCGGGGAATTTTCTACGTAAACGCGATATTAGTCACAAAAAAAATGTTTTTTCAGAGAACATAAAAAGGCTTTAGGACGGGCTACTGACTACTGCTCTGACAGCGCCTTTTTATATTACACTGAAAGAAATTATCTCACTCTCCGGTCTCATACTAATATCAGCCATGCTCTCATTACAGTGACTAACCCTGGTACCGCCCGGAAAGGAATAAACATGTTATTCAAAATTCGAAAAAACTGGCATCTTACCGAAAACCAGACCACCTCAGAAAGCGTCTATCTACAAAGACGTCAGATCATTCAGAAGCTTGGGGTGCTGGCAGCCACCGCGCCTTTGGCCGCTCCGGCCTCCGCCGGTCTGTTTGATGTATTCAGCAGCAAAAAAAAAGAAGCTCCCGACAAGCGAACAGCGTTAGATTCCGTCGCTTCCCCTTTCTCTGACCCATCTCTGGAGCTAACACCGGAGAAGAAGGTGCTGACCTACAATAATTATTACGAGTTTGGTACCGCCAAACACCAGCCGGCAGAAAACGCTCAGAGTCTGGTGACCGATCCGTGGCAGGTTAAGGTTGAGGGTAACGTTCATAAACCAATGACAATCGATTTTTATGATTTGCTGAAACAGATAGATATTGAAGAGCGAATCTACCGGCTTCGATGCGTAGAAGCCTGGTCAATGAACATTCCCTGGCTGGGTTTTCCTTTAAGTAAACTTATTCAGTTGGCCAAACCAATGGGAAATGCCCGTTATATAGCCTTTCAGACTTTGTATGATCCTGAACAAATGCCAGGCCAGAAAGACCGATACCTTGGCGGCGGTATCGACTATCCTTATGTAGAAGCACTTACCATAGAAGAGGCGATGCATCCGCTTACACTGATAGCTGTCGGATTGTATGGTAAAACTCTGGCTCCGCAGAATGGCGCGCCTTTACGTCTCGTTGTCCCCTGGAAATACGGATTTAAGAGCATCAAGTCCATTGTGAAAATTCGCCTGACAGAAAACCGGCCGCCAAATACCTGGAACCTGCTGGCTCCCCACGAATACGGATTCTATGCCAATGTGAACCCCAATGTGGATCACCCCCGCTGGAGTCAGGCCTCAGAAAGGTTTATCGGTGAAGGTACCCTCTTCTCCTCACGCCGACAGAAGACACTGATGTTTAACGGGTATGCCGATGAGGTGGCTTCACTGTACAAGGACATTGATCTGAGAAGGAACTACTAATGCGGATGACTCGTAATCAGCTTATTATCAGCAAGGTGTTTATCCATACGGCTAACCTCTTCGCTCTGGTATGGCTTTATTTTGCGGTCGTTAATGGTTATTTAGGCAGTGATCCGGTGAAAACAATGCAGCAGTTTACCGGTAAGGGCATCCTCCACCTGCTGTTTCTTACTTTACTGATCACGCCAATTGCTAAATCTTTTAAATGGGGGTTTCTGTATAAGTTTCGCCGCCTTCTGGGTTTATACAGCTTCTTCTGGGCGGTACTGCATTTGTTCACTTTTATGTGGCTGGATCTGGCCTGGGAATTTTCTCTTATTGCCGAGGAAATCATTAGCCGTCCCTACCTGATTGTGGGCATGCTGGCGTGGACAATTCTGCTTCTTCTGGCGATAACGTCAACGAAGAAAATACAGGCAAAAATGGGAAAACACTGGCAACGTCTGCACAACTGGGTCTATGTTGCCGTTGGGGCCGGAGCCATACACTATTATTGGTCAGTAAAGTCAGGACTGCTCGAACCGGGTATATACCTTGGTATCACCGCACTGTTGTTGGCTCTGCGATACAAAAAATTACGTAAGCTATTCCAGAGCACGACCTAAGATATTCTTTGTTTAAAAACAAGCCAATACCAGCTAGACTTTTCCTTATCAGATAAGGATATAAAGTTGAATGGGAATTTGAGTGCGTAGAATAACAATCATTCTGACCATACTGGTGGCAACTTTTTTACAGGCACCTCTACTGCTGGCAGCACAGTCGGTTGATCTCTCTGAATCCCGTGTTCTTCTCATTAATTCTTACCACACCACTTTCCCCACCATTCCACAGATATATCACGGGCTCCTGGCTGGCTTTGGCAAAAAACCACCCGTCATTGATGTCGAATATATGGACAGCAAGCGATTGTATGATGAAACCAGCGTTGCATTATTTCATGACTCTCTGGCTTATAAATTAAAACACCGGCCCACGTATGACCTTGTCGTCGTAGCGGATGACAACGCGTTGGATTTTATACGTCGTTATGGCAACGAACTTTTCCCCGGAACTCCAGTCGTCTTTCTTGGCCTGAACAATCAGACATTAGCAGCTGAGCTGGCGAATCATCGGCAACCACTGATTACCGGCGTCGTTGAAGCCGTCTCTATTGGAGAGACCATAAAGCTGATACATCAGTTACGGCCAGACACACAGCAACTTTACCTTATTGCAGATAATACACCGACTGGTCAGTCTGATTTACACCAGGCCCAATCTTTCCAGAAAACATACCCAGATTTGTCATTTACGGTTATCGATTTATCTCAGCTACGCTGGTCTCAGTTTTCTGACACTCTGAGAAAAATCTCGCCAAATGATTCCGTCCTCCTACTTGCCGCATACCGTGATGCAGTCAACGACAGTCTGTCCTTTGAACAATCCCTTCAGCTTATAATGAATTGGCTGAAAGCCCCCGTTTTTCATATTTACGAACATGGTATGGGAGAGGGAATCACCGGCGGTATACTGGTCAGCCTGGAGGAACAAGGCCGTCAGGCGGGAATAAAAGCTCGTAAAATACTTGAAGGTACCCCTGTAGATGCCGTTCCAATCCTGACTAAGAGTCCTAATCTACCGATTTTTGATAGCCGGCAACTGGAGAAATTTAATATCCCGCTTTCATTGTTACCGGCAAATGCTGACATTCGTTACCAGGATAAAACCGATTCATTTTTGCAGGCCTACTGGCGAGAAATCAGCGTGGTCACCACGATAATTGTCCTGCTATGCCTGTTAATCATTGTACTTGCCCATCAGAACAGGTTACGTCGCCTGCATAGTCTGACTCTCGAAGAAAATGAACTTCGCCTGCGAACTATTCTCGACAACATAGATGCATATATCTATATGAAAGATGAACAAGGGCATTATCTATTTGCTAACCGGGCGCTCTGTTCATATTTGGGTTTACCTCCGCAAGACGTTATTTCCAAAACAGCCGAACAACTGTATGAGCCCGAAGCAGCAGCAAAAATCATCCAGGCAGATAAGAAAGTATTTCAGACAAAACGACTTTATAAGAAAGAAGAAGGGTTCTGGACCTCAAAACACAGAAAAAGCCGTGATATTCAGACAACAAAAATTCCGTTAATTAATCAAAATGACGAAGTGTATGGGCTTTGTGGTATCTCCATGGATATCACTGACCAGAAGAATCATGAAAAGCAGCTTCAGCACATCGCTCATCACGACCAGCTCACAGGCCTTCCAAACCGTATTCTCTTTTCTGATCGTCTGAATCAGGCGATGAAATATGCCGACAGAAACGGTTCCCGAATTACAATAATGTATTTTGACCTGGATGGATTTAAGAGCATTAACGACCTGTATGGCCACCATCAGGGAGACTACCTGCTCAGACATATTTCCTTACGTGTCAAAAATGCCATACGCAACAACGATACGGTTGCCCGTCTGGGTGGTGATGAATTTATTATTTTACTGCTGAACGCCCGACATGCGGAAGACGACCTGGAAATGACTCACAAGCTGCTAAATGCTATTTCAGAACCTGTTTTCTATAAAGGCAGTACCTTATCTGTCACTGCCAGCTTTGGTATAACGAATTACCCACAAACTAACCCGATCGAAGCCGATATTCTGTTACGACAAGCTGATCAAGCCATGTACATTGCTAAAAACAGTGGTCGAAATCGTTTCCACTTTTTTGACGCCCAGATAGAAAATAACGCCCTTAAACTGGAACAGACACTGAATGAAGTCTCACTTGCTCTGGAACGAAATGAGTTCCGCCTCTTCTACCAGCCAAAAGTCAATTTGTTAACCGGAAAGGTTATCGGCATGGAAGCGCTTATCCGCTGGCAGCACCCAGAGAAAGGTCTGCTACCTCCAGGAGCTTTCCTGGCCGATATAGAGCAGCATAATGTAATGATTGATATCGACCAGTGGGTTGTACAGGAGTCATTACGTCAGCTTGATGAATGGAGAGCACAAAACATTGAGCTCCCGGTCAGCATTAATGTCAGTCATCTGTACTTTAAACAGCAGAAACTGGCAACAAAAGTCAGCGAGCAATTGAACCGTTACCCTGATCTCGATGCGTCACTACTGGAATTAGAAATCGTTGAATCACAAGCGCTGGAGAATTTACCTAAAGTTGCCGCAAAAATTAGCAAGTGTCAGGAGCTTGGTATTAGTTTTGCGCTGGATGACTTTGGAACCGGCTACTCTTCACTGACCTATCTGAAACAACTCCCGGTTAATGTTCTGAAAGTCGATAGCAGCTTTGTGATTGATATGCTGGATGACAGTGAAGACAGAATGATACTGGAAGGTATTCTGGCGCTTAGTCAGGCATTTAACTTAAAGGTCATTGCCGAAGGAATGGAAACCGATGAGCACGGCAGGCAGTTGAAAGAAATGGGCTATTGTTACGCTCAGGGCTACGGTATCGCTAAGCCGATGCCTGCATATAACGTTATTGACTGGCTGAATCATTGGAAAGCCCCCGATGAGTGGCAATAATTTTATTAATACCTAATTAAGATATCTATTGCATATATTAAAAGGGTCTCATTCAATTTAATTACAACAATTTGGGCTTTTACTCCAAAATCCAATGCTATATTTGTTGCTTATAATATTCAGTAATATATTATGGATCCGGTTCCATAATATTATCACCCCTGATAAACATATCTCTTATGCTTCGCTGAGTGATACTTAAAAATATAAGTAACAACGTTAGAGTACTCCCATGAATAAATTTAAAATTCAAATAGTTGGCACTCTCTGTGTCATTATTTCAGTTATTGTTATCATTTTGGCCACGCTTAATTACAACGCTTTCAGAAATGAGAGTATTCATCTGAACAAAGAGCTATTAAGAGAAAATAATCAATCTCTTGATGCACAAATGACAGGAAAACTCCTTAGCTTCCACAACACCCTGGCATCTATTGAGGCATCAGCTGATGATATCCAGGGGGATCACTTATCCACGAATGCCACAAACCAACTTGCGGCATTAGCCAAAATACTCAACAAAGTCAGTGATGGTATCTTTTTGCTGACACAAGACGGTAGCTTGTACGATGCGACAGGAGAAAAGCTAGCGACTAACGCAAAACAAGCAAACCGGGCGTACTACAATGCCGTATTCAACCAAGGCAAAACTTTCTACACTTCACCTCCGTATCAATCTTCGGTAACAGGCAACATGGTGATGGCTGTTACTTATAAAATCAATAACTCAGTAGCCGTATTGTCTAATGTCAATACCGATACCATGCTTGATGTGGTTTTAGAGTTAGACAATATGTTTGTTTATACACAAGAAGGGGTGATACTCGCCGCCCCTTACCCTGAACTTATAAATAAAAATATATTTACAGAACGGCCGCTATACAAAAATTTTAGCCGGGAAACCCCAGAGCTTAGTTATACCGCTACCGTGAATGGCGAAAATACAGATTTTACGGCTTTCTGGGGGCAGCTAGATATAACCGGATGGAATTACGTCACTTTTATTAAAAACAGCACCATCGAGAAAGGGGCAAATTCACAACTTATAACGACTGCTGTTATTGGTTTTTTCAGCATACTGATCGCGGGAGTCATATTAATGTTTATTATGAATAAACTGGTGCTAAAACCCGTTGGTGGTGCCCCTGATGATATTGCTTTACTGATGGAAAAAATGGCTACCGGTGATCTGACTCAGAACCTGAGCTCAACGGGGAAAGAGACCGGGATCTACCTTTCTCTGGTTAACTTATCCACGCAGTTAGCCACTCTGATTAAAACCTCGCACAGCATTTCGGAAAACGTATCCTCTGCCGCTCAGGAACTGAACGTTGTCATGACCGATACACAAAACAATGCCCAGAGTGAATTACAACAAATGGAGCAGGTTTCAACAGCGATTAATGAGCTTTCATCCACGTCACAAGAAGTCAGTGATAAAGCCGTTATGGCAGAAGAAGAAGCCAGAAAAACACAACACAGCGTAAATAGTGGCAAACAAACTCTGGAGAAAAATATCAGCCTGACCGATCGAATTAACGAGTCCGTCACAACAACGGCCGGTATCGTCGATGAGCTCAGTCAGTTCGTTCTGGAAATCGGATCCGTCACCGAAGTCATTAATAATATCTCCGAGCAGACCAACCTGCTGGCGCTGAATGCCGCTATCGAAGCCGCCAGAGCCGGAGAGCAAGGGCGAGGCTTCGCCGTTGTCGCAGATGAAGTGAGAGTGTTGGCAACCAGAACCCAGGAGTCAACCGTTAGCATTCAGGAGATAATAGAAAAACTGCAGTCTCAGTCTAAAATAGCCAATAAAAACATGGTAGAAAACGTTGAATTAATCGAAGAATCTGTTGCTCTGGCCGATCAGATCAAAGCCGCATTTGAAGAGATTGCCGCTGCAAGTCAGTCAATATCAGACATTAATGCTCTGGTTGCCACCGCTTCTCAGCAACAATTCTCAGTGACAGAAGAGATCTCACAGTCAACCACTCAGACCTTTGATTTAGTGAACAGAAATGTTGCGGCGGTTAACCAAACTCTGCAAGCCTCTTCAGAACTGGCTCAATTAGCAGAAACTCAGAAAAACGAACTGGGATATTTCAAAGTATAACCTTTATTACTCTCTCCCCTTCGGGGGAGGGATATTTCTATGCGATTTATAAACATTCCCTAACCTTAATTACCTGCCAGACTGCCTGTAAATATACCGCACCCACCCCATAGAAATCACACACACATCAATAAGTTGAATATGTTTGTTGAGCAAAAACAACCAGATGATCATAAAAGAAAACCATACCATATACCAAAAATCATCTAATTAAAGATCAGTTTCCAGATAAAAATTCTTTTTTATTATTACAGATCTAAATTACAGGTGGTTATGGGTTGCATTTGACATAAATAGCATCTGATACTGTACTAATACCAACGTCAGTAGTTATATTCATTGCCATAATTTCCTGTATATATGGCTATGAAATATGGATACTGAAAATACATCTATACCAATAAATGAGTGAATCATGAACAGATTTAAACTCCAAATTATAGGTACACTCAGTGCCCTTATTACTATCATCGTCGTTATACTTGCTGCATTAAATTACTATTCTTTTAAAAATGAAAGTGTTTATCAGAATAAAGAGTTGCTGCGAGAGCAAAACGCCACCATCGAGGCTGAATTAGAAGAAAAGATAACCAGCTACCGTCATATGCTCTCTTCAGTGCGTGTAACTAAGGCCGACATACAAGGTGATCGGCTGTCAGAAAGCGCAGTGATACAACTAAGTGCTCTCCACCGGGCACAAAGCAGCATAAGCGATGAAGTTGCGATAGTAACTAAAGACGGGAGCATCTATAACGAAGCCGGAGACAAACTGCCCTTCAATGCAAAAGAACGCAACCGCCCCTACTACAATGCAGTATTTAATCAGGGAAAACAGTTTTATATTTCTCCCCCATACCAATCATCCGTTACCGGAAACACCGTACTGGCTGTGATTTATAAAATAAATAGTAATGCTGCTGTATTTTCTAATGTACGCATTGACGCGGTACTGGATGAGCTAGCTAAAAAAAGTAATATTTTCCTTTACGCTCAGAACGGAAGCATACTACTTGCACCTTATTCGGAAATGGTCGGAAAGAGTATATTCGAAGCCCGCCCTCTGTATAAGGGGTTCAGTACTGATAAGCCTGAACTCAGTTATACCGCCAGTGTAGATGGTAAAGATATCGATTTCACTGCATTCTGGTCTCATTTGGATATCACCGGATGGAGCTACGTGACTTTTATCCAAGACACTGTTATTGAGGAGGCGGCGAATGACCAGTTACTGTCTACCGCAATAACCGGACTCATTAGCCTGATTATTGCAGGTATTATATTACTGCTGACCGTCAACAAACTCGTTCTCAAACCAGTTGGCGGTGCCCCTGATGATATTGCCGCTCTAATGGAAAAAATGGCGGGTGGTGACCTGACCCAGAACTTTATACCGACCGGTAAGGAAACGGGAATTTACCGTTCTTTGGTCAATTTATCGGCCCAACTGGCAACCCTGATTAGAAACTCTCACAATATCTCCGAGAATGTATCATCTGCCGCTCAGGAACTGAATGTGGTGATGAGTGATACTCAGAACAACGCACAGAACGAATTACAGCAAATAGAACAGGTTTCGACAGCGATCAATGAGCTTTCATCCACCTCACAAGAGGTGAGTGACAAAGCCGTTATGGCAGAAGATGAAGCCCGGAAAACCCAGACCAGCGTTGACAGTGGTAAACAAACTCTGGAAAAAAATATCCTTCTCACGGATCAAATTAATGACTCGGTCACCACTACAGCAGGTATTGTGGATGAGCTAAGCCAGTTCGTACAGGAAATTGGCTCAGTTACTGAGGTCATCAACAATATTTCCGAACAGACTAATCTGTTGGCACTCAATGCCGCTATTGAAGCAGCCAGAGCGGGCGAACAGGGGCGCGGATTTGCTGTTGTTGCCGATGAAGTCAGAGTGCTAGCAACCAAAACACAGGAATCAACGGTTAGCATTCAGGAAATCATTGAAAAGCTGCAGTCTCAGTCGCAGAAAGCGAATAAGAATATGGCAACCAACGTTGAATTAATTGAAGAGTCAGTGACTCTGGCCGATCAGATTAAAGCGGCCTTTGAGGAAATTACTGCAGCCTCTCAATCAATATCAGACATCAACACACTGGTTGCCACAGCCTCACAACAGCAGTTTGCGGTAACAGAAGAAATTTCTCAGTCAACGACTCAGACATTTGATTTGGTTCATAAGAATGTGGCTGCGATTAACCAGACTTTGCAGGCGTCGACAGAGCTTGCGCAACTGGCAGAAGCACAGCAAAGCGAGCTGGGGTATTTCAAAGTATAACATCAGATTTGCCCCTCACCTTAATAGGTGAGGGGCAAAGCATCACTCTGTTAACTTACGGCTTTCAGCCATAACACATCATACGCATCCAGAACGATTTCATCCCCGTAATCGGCAATTTTGCCCTGAAGGATATCTTCAACCTCCCGGGTTCCCAAAGCATCACAGATAGACAAAGGTACCCGTTGCCCCTGCTCACTAAAGTTGCAGATGGCCAGCATCTTATCGCCATTGTCATGCGCACGGATATAAGCAAACAAGTGCGGCTGATAGGTTTCCAGAATCTCGGTGTTTGCTATACCAAACACCGGACTATTCTGGCGTATCCGGATCATCTGTTTCAGTTCATCGTGAATTCTGGCTTGTGGTGATACGCCATCCGTTGCCAGTTTTACTGCCTCATCCGTAATATAAGGGCGGTTTACCCAGCGGGAGTCATCTCGCTTATGTTCATCCTGCAGATAACTATGGTCATTCAGCATACCCAGTTCATCCCCCTGATAGATCAGAGGTATGCCACCGATGCTCAGACTAATGCTGTTCATCAGACGAACCCGTTTCAATGCATATTCCAGCTCAGTTGCATCACCAGATTCCAGTGCCTTTTCCAGCCCGGCCAGTGATGCCAGTGAGCCACATACCCGGCAATCCCCCGTTGTTGGGTTTTCCTGAAAAGGCACCCCTTCCGCAAAAGAACCTTCAAAACGCCCGGTATAGAACTGGTTGAGGAATTTACGGTGGTCAAACCCGTTAATACCTTGCTGCTCCGCGATTGCATCATCGAACGTCCAGCCGATATCATCATGACAGCGAATATAGTTAACCCAGCTACACTCTGGCGAAATTTCAAAACTCTTTTTCAGAGAAGCCGTCAGCAACCTGGTTTCGCGGGTTGCCAGACTTTCCCACATTAAAGCCATCATCAAAGGATTATAAGAAAGCTGACACTCTTTTTTATCAATATACTGAGCGACTTCATCAGGGTGGACAATCGCCTCAGATTTAAACTGAACGGCAGGTGCCACAATCTGCAGGCAGAGATTAAAGCACTGGATCAACGTATGCGCTTTTGGCAGGCTTTCACACTGAGTCCATTTTTCTTTCCAGATAAACGCCAGTGCATCCAGTCTCAGGCCTTCACAGCCAATATTCGCCAGAAACAGCATTTCATCCGTGATCGCATTAAATACGGCCGGATTGGAAAAATTCAGATCCCACTGGAAACTGTTAAATGTCGTCCACACCCACTTCTGCATATCATCCTGATAGGTAAAGCTCCCCCGACGTACGGTAGGGAAAATTTCGCGGCAGGTCTGGTTGTACTCCTCAACTTCTTTTTCATCCTCGAAGAAATAGTAGAAATCTGCGTATTTAGGGTCCCCTTCCCGTGCTTTCTTTGCCCATTCATGCTCATCAGAGGTGTGATTAAAAACAAAATCCAGTACTAGACTGATACCGGCATCATTAAAAGCGTCCGCCACCGCGATTAAATCTTTTTCCGTTCCCAGCTTAGGGTCAACACTGCGGTAATCTGATACGGCATAGCCACCATCACTGTTTCCTTCCGGTGATTTGTACAGTGGCATTAAATGCACGTAATTCACCCCCAATTCCTGCAGATAAGGGATCTTGGTTTTCAGGTTCTTAAGATCACCGGCAAACAGGTCAACATAAAGTGCCATACCTAACATTTTTTCACTGCGGTACCAGGTGGGCTCTTTTAGCCTTTGCTCATCTCTGTTCTTCAGCTTGCGCTTTCGGGCAACAAATGATGCCGCCAAGCCAACCACTAATTTTTGAACATAGTAAAAGAAATCGTAACGTTCCCCATAGAGATGATGTAGCTTTGCAATTAAATCAGGAAAGTGCTGATCCAGCCGCTTACGGAACTCTTTTTCATCTTTTTTAGTCAACTTTGGCAGTTCAACGGATTCCAACACCAGTTCCAGTGCATCCCTACCCATCTGCTCTGACTCCATACGCACCTCCTGTCTGTCTCTTATCTGTTATGTGCTAAATCAATTTAGCGAATTCATGAAGAAACAATAGGTACCAAGCTCACTAAATTGCAATGAAATACAGTATTAATATAAAAAATGTGAGTAAAGGAGGGGAAAATGCCTCTTTTATCGGGAACGTTTACAATAAAAAGAGGCGTCAAGATATGTTCTAGGTGAAGGTTAACGGCGAATAATCTTACGCTGTATCAGCTCTATTCCGGAGTGATAACGTTTCGCCGAGGCATTCAGCGCCATTTCCAGCGCACTGTCAGCAATAAGCTCAAACTGCTGCGCCATGGAATTAATTTTAACCGGCAAAAAGTCCAGCAAACGGTTATCACCAAACGTACCCAACTTAATCTGGTTCATCAGTGCCGGGTGTTCGAGAAGCACATCTAACACCCCTTCCAACAATGTGTAGGATGTCGTGATAACAGCATCCGGCAATACACCATCATGGATCCATTTTTCGAAAATCTTACGGCCACTTTCTTGCGAATAATGCTTACCGTAAGCTATCAGCGATTGCTTAGACTGTGCCTTCAGAGCAGATTCAAACCCAAGCTGGCGCTCTTTGGAAATATACAGCTCAGGCAATGCTCCGATAAGACCCACTGTTTTCACATTACCGGATAATACGGAATGCGTAAGCTCGTAAGCTGATGAAAAATCTTCACTAACGACACAGGAAAAATGCTCATCGTCTAACGGACGGTCAATCGCAATAACCGGTGTCCCTGAGTTCTGAACATTCAGATAATAGTCGCTTCCATCCTGCAAACAGCTGGCCACAAACAGCACTTCAATTCTTCGGCTGACTAATGCCTCAGACAGTTTCTTTTCGGTTTCAGGATCATCATCGGAACAGCCGATCAATATCTGATAACCTGCTTTACGGGAATTCTGTTCCAGCAGTTTTGCCAGTCTCGCGTAACTGGTGTTTTCCAGATCAGGAATGATCAGGCCAAATGACCGGCTGGTCCCGGCACGTAGTGACGAGGCTGTCAGGTCCGGCCGGTAGTTGTACTCATCGACGACCGCCATCACTTTTTTCTGCGTTTTTTCACTAATCCGGTACTTCTGTGCCTTACCGTTAATCACATAACTGGCCGTCGTTTTTGAGACTCCTGCCAGCTTTGCCACTTCATCTAGTGTCATATTTATCACCGTTTTCCTGTAGATTCTCATCCCGTAGTGTGCGTCAGATCATAAATCTAAAGGTCAGTTGCTAATCTGCATTGAATTATACGCTGAAACGATTCAGTATAAAAGCTGAAAGGATTCAGCAAAACTTGAAATTTGAAGCGCATCACCTACCTTTAAGGTGAAACTGGTCAGCAACATATTGAGATAGCTTTGCTGAATTTTTTTAAAGCTTTGCTGAACCGATTCAGCAACGGGTTCAGCGATTGAGAATAACCAAGCTCTAACATTAGGGAGCCAGAGAGGCGAACATGCTAAAACTGACAACACAAGACATTAAACTTCAACAAGCAGCAGACGATAAGAAAAATGCAATTCGTGAGCTAGCCGTAGACCTTGCAGAGAAAGGTCTGGTTGAAGCGAACTACGTGGAAGGCATGCTTAACCGTGAAGCACAGAACTCTACGTTCTTAGGTAATGGCATTGCCATTCCTCACGGTACTACTGACACTCGTGATCTTGTAAAAAACACTGGTGTTGCTGTACACCACTTCCCAGCAGGTGTTAACTGGGGTGACGGAAACACGGTTTATGTGGCTATCGGTATTGCCGCTAAATCTGATGAACACCTTGGTATCCTGAAGCAACTGACTAAAGTACTTTCTGCTGACGGCGTGGAAGAGAAGCTGCAACAAGCCACTTCTAAAGAACAAATCATGGCGCTTCTGAACGGTGAAGTTCAGTTCAACGCTGACTTTGATCTTTCTCTGATTCTACACGACTTCCCTGCTGGCGACATGGTTCAGCTAAGTGCGGTTGCCGGCGGCCTGCTGAAGAACAAAGAAGCCGTTAGCGCAGATTTTGTTGCTGAGCTGGCAACCAAAGAACCTACTCACCTGGGCCAGGGCCTTTGGCTGGTAGGCAGCAACAATGCTGTTAGCCGCACGGCAATGTCATTTGTTTCTATTTCTACTGAATTCAAGTTCAAAGAGCAGCCGGTAAAAGCCCTGATTGCTTTCTCTGTATGTAACAACGCTCACCACAACATGCTGGAAACCTTAAGCCAGTTAGTGTTCCAGAAAAAACAAACCGCCATCATTGAAGCTCGTAACGAAGAACTACTGACGTTCTTCAGCGGCGAAGACGAAGCCGATGCCGTTAACGGTGCAGACGGAAACAGTGCTGTGTTTATCATTAAGAACGCACACGGTCTGCATGCTCGTCCTGGTGCCATGCTGGTTGCTGAAGCGAAGAAATTTGCATCCAACATTAAAGTGGCCAACCTGAATGGCGACGGTAAAGCCGTTAACGCTAAGAGCCTGATGAAAGTTATCGCGATGGGCGTGAAAAAAGGCCATGAGCTGCAATTCACTGCCGACGGTGATGATGCACAAGATGCACTGAAATCTATCGGTGCTGCTATCGAAGCTGGTCTGGGCGAAGCGTAAGGAGCATATGATGACTACTAAGAAAGTTGTCACTATCACCCTGAACCCGGCACTGGACCTTACCGGCAGCCTGGATTCGCTGAATGTCGGCACAGTAAGCCTGGTAAAACAAGGCTCACTGCATGCGGCAGGTAAAGGGGTAAACGTAGCACGTGTACTGTCTGACTTAGGCGCAGAGGTTACCGTGACCGGTTTTCTTGGCCGTGACAACCAGGAACTGTTCTGCCAGCTGTTTGAACAGATTGGTGCAAAAGACGAGTTTGTTCGTGTTAATGGCGGTACCCGCATTAACGTGAAGCTGGTAGAGAAATCAGGTGAAGTCAGCGACATCAACTTCCCTGGAGTCCCTGTGGATCAAGTGGCTATCGAGCAGTTTGAAGAAAACCTGTTCCGACTGGCTGAAACTCACGATTATTTTGTGATGGCGGGAAGCCTGCCGAAAGGCGTCTCTCCGGAACTTTGTGCTTCATGGATTCAACGTCTGCACGAAAAAGGCAAAAAGGTGCTGTTTGACAGCAGCCGTGATGCCTTAGTTGCGGGCCTGGATGCAAACCCTTGGCTTATTAAGCCAAATGATGAAGAACTTTCCGACTTTGTCGGTAAAGAACTGACAACACCAGAAGCCTGTCAGGAAGCAGCAATGCAGCTTGCAGACAAAGGTATTGAAAACATTGTTGTTTCAATGGGATCAGACGGTGTTATGTGGTTAAACCAAGGTAAATGGCTGCGCTCTCAACCACCTAAAATGCAGGTGGTAAGTACAGTTGGCGCAGGCGATACCTTAGTTGCCGGTCTTTGCTGGGGCCATATGCAGGAAATGGATAAGCCTCAGCTATTAAGCTTCGCTACCGCTCTGTCTGCTTTAGCCGTTTCGCAGGTGGGTGTTGGCGTACCGAGCTTTGATGAGCTTGAAACCCTACAAAAAGAAATTCTCTTTAAAGAACTTAACTAACTATTTTCTGAAGTTATCAACGCTTCGAAATTAACAGATAAGAAGGTCGATTATTATGAATATTGCCATTATCACAGCTTGTCCGAGCGGTGTTGCAAACAGCATTATCGCAGCCGGATTACTTGAACAAGCCGCTAAGGCATTAAACTGGAATGCCATGGTTGAGTGTCATTCTAGTGTGGTGGAAGGTAACACCCTTTCAGCCGACGACATCGCAAAAGCAGATACAGTTGTGATTGCGACTAACACACCTATCGATACAACTCGTTTTGTAGGTAAAAAAGTTTACCAGGCAGAGATCTCAGAAGTAACTGCAGATCCAAAAGCGTGGCTGGAAAAAGCAACTGCAAGTGCGACAGAGCTGACTTCAGCTCAGGCGACAACGCTTCAGGAAGCTCCTGCTGCAGCTGGCGGCGCGAAGAAAATCGTTGCAATTACAGCGTGTCCTACTGGTGTTGCACACACCTTTATGGCAGCTGAAGCACTGGAAGACGAAGGTAAACGTCGCGGTCACCAAATCAAAGTTGAAACCCGTGGTTCTGTTGGTGCGAAAAACCAACTGACTGAACAAGAAATCGCAGAAGCTGATCTGGTTATCATCGCTGCAGATATCGACGTTCCTCTGGATCGTTTCAACGGCAAAAAACTTTACAAAACCAACACAGGTCCAGCTCTGAAGAAAACCGCTGAAGAAATGGATAAAGCATTCGCTCAAGCATCTGTTTATTCACACTCTGGTTCATCCTCAAGCGAATCTGCATCTGATGAGAAAAAAGGCGTGTACAAGCACCTGATGACGGGTGTATCTCACATGCTTCCTGTTGTCGTTGCTGGTGGTCTGATTATCGCTCTTTCTTTCGTATTCGGTATCGAAGCGTTTAAAGAAGAAGGCACACTGGCTGCTGCCCTGATGCAAATCGGTGGTGGTTCTGCCTTCGCTCTGATGATTCCGGTTCTTGCTGGTTACATCGCATTCTCAATTGCTGACCGTCCGGGGCTTGCACCAGGTCTTGTTGGTGGTATGTTGGCCGCTTCTATCGGTTCTGGCTTCCTGGGTGGTATCGCAGCTGGTTTCATCGCTGGTTACTCTGCGAAGTTTGTTGCTGACAAAGTACACCTTCCACAAGCAATGGAAGCACTTAAACCAATCCTGATCATTCCTCTGGTTGCGACTCTGTTCACTGGTCTGGTAATGATTTACGTTGTTGGTGACCCAGTAGCAAGCATCATGTCTGCAATGACTGAGTTCCTGAACAACATGGGTAGTGCAAACGCCGTTCTTCTGGGTATTATCCTTGGCGCAATGATGTGTTTCGACCTGGGTGGTCCGGTAAACAAAGCCGCTTATACATTCGGTGTTGGTCTGCTGGCTTCTGAAACTTATGCTCCAATGGCTGCAATCATGGCTGCAGGTATGGTTCCTGCTCTGGGTATGGGTCTGGCAACATTCCTTGCTAAGAAGAAATTTACTGAAGACGAGCGTGAAGGTGGTGTTGCTTCTTTCATCCTGGGTCTGTGCTTCATCTCAGAAGGTGCTATCCCATTCGCAGCACGCGATCCAATGCGCGTTATCCCATGTACAATGGCTGGTGGTGCACTAACAGGTGCTCTGTCTATGCTGTTCGGTGCTAAGCTACTTGCTCCACACGGCGGTCTGTTTGTACTGTTCATCCCTAACGCTATCTCTCCGGTACTGATGTATCTGGTAGCGATTGCAGCAGGTACTGCTGTAACTGGTTTCGGATATGCATTCCTGAAGAACCACAACAAAGCTGAAGTTGCGGCTGAAGCTTAATAGCACGCTTTAACAATTTTGCCTCAGCCCCCGTAGGCATTTTTGGGACACTTATTTAAGTGTCCCTTTTTTCGTCTTGATCCATCAATACTCCCTTCTTACCAACCTTATAATTAGCAGCAGTAAGGAAGATAAAAGAGAAACACTTCCACCTCCACCGGAGGAGAATGAACTCGGACTATCAATGACAGAAACGGATACATCCCGATAAAAACGCTTTCCTAGAGTATAGCCCAACGGTTGCGAGCCAATATTATTGCTCTTAGCCCCGGTAATACCGCTGAGGGACAAACGGCATTTTACTCACCGCCATTGGCAGTTTCTTGCCCCGAACTTCGGCAAAAACCTGAGTCCCGACAGAAGACAACGCTGTATTCACATAAGCCATTGAAACAGGTTTCCCAGCGGTCGGTCCTGCGGTACCACTCGTTACCACTCCAATTTCGTTATCCTGGCTGTCAAATAGTTTGCAGCCTTCACGTACTGGTGCCTTGGTTTCCCCCACCAGCCCTACCCGTTTTCTGGTGGCATTTTTCTGCTCTATTTGCTCCAGAATGATATCGGCACCAGGGAAGCCTCCTTGCCGCTCACCGCCCATCCGGCGAACTTTGCTTATTCCCCAAAGAAGACTGGCTTCAACCGGGGTTGTCGTCGTATCCAGATCATGCCCGTACAGACACAGCCCACATTCAAGACGTAGCGAATCCCGGGCACCCAGACCAATCCACTCAACTTCCGGGTAGCTGGTTAGCTTGCCAGCCAGATCGGCGGCATATTCAGCGGGAACAGATATTTCAAAGCCATCTTCACCGGTATACCCGCTACGGCTGACAAAACATTCGACACCGGCAAGCTCAATGATTTTCACATCCATAAAGACCATATCGGCCACTTCTGGCTGAATTCGGGCCAATGCCGCTGCCGCTTCAGGCCCCTGCAGAGCAAGAAGCGCCCGGTTATCCAGCAACTCCAGCTTAACACCTTCCGATAAATGGGCTCTGAGATGAGCAATGTCCTGTGCTTTACAGGCAGCATTCACAACGACATACAGATAATCCCCAAAATTAGTGATCATCAGGTCATCCAGAATCCCCCCTTGCTCATTGGTAAAAAATGCATACCGCTGTTTACCGGCAGGAAGATCAATAACATCGACCGGGACCAGCGATTCCATCATCTTTGCAGCGCCCTCTCCTCGCAGAATCAGCTGCCCCATATGAGAAACGTCGAAAAGCCCTGCAGCTTCCCGGGTATGAAGGTGCTCTTTTTTGACTCCCAGAGGGTACTGAACTGGCATATCAAAACCAGCGAAAGGCACCATTTTTGCCCCGGCCTGAATATGAAGATCATAAAGAGGTGTTTTCTGTAATTGCTGCGTCATCGCTTTCTCCGTAAAGCCTTGTTCAATAACTTGGGTTTGACACCCCAAGCTTTAAAATATTTCCAATAAGAAACTTAGTCTACTATAAACAAAAGAAATAACAGATCAACGCTCAAGAATCACGCATTTTCCTGTTTTTCGAGCTGAAACTATTCAGGAAAGCATCATTCATTGTGCCGTAACCCATAAAATCAACGCATCCTTCTCACTAACCGAAGTCAGCATATGGCCCATGCTGGCATCATAATATGCACTGTCACCTTCAGTTAAACTGATGGGCTCATAAAATTCCGTATAAAACATGACCGCCCCTTCCAGTACCAGAAGAAACTCTTCCCCATCGTGCTTCACCCAACCATGATAATCCTCGAAATTTCTGGCACGAATACGGGTTTTGAAAGGCATCATTTTCTTATTGGAAAGGTGTATCGCCAGCAGCTCGTGCTCATAAGTTGGCGTTGGGTGTGGCTTACCCTGCCCGTTCAGCGTAATATCCCGTCGTCCCATTGCGATTTTTTTCTTTGGTGGTTCAAAGAGTTGGGGCATATCAATCTGTAACCCAGAGGCAAGCTTCTGCATCGCCTGGAAGGTTGGCGATATCTGCTCATTTTCAATTTTTGACAACGTAGAACGTGCCAGTCCGGTACGTTGACTGGCTTCTTCCAGTGTCAAAGAAAGCCCCATCCGTATTTCTTTGATTCGCTGGCCAAGCTTCAGAGGTTCAATACGTTCATCTCTGTTTTCTTTATCCAGCATCAGTGAGGGGTACTGATCCGTAATCTTATCTGTCATAGCGTTATATCGCTCAAATCTCGTTAATAAAGTAAGTCTTACATAGCTTGTACTAATTACAAACTTATACTGACCTTACGAGATTTTTCAACTAAAAATCGCGCCATAGTTTCCAATAGGAAACTTTTTTATTGATCAACAATCAAACAATCGGTATGTTGCTAAGAAAATGGATTAGAAACTTATGCGACAGCGGCTATTCTCAGTGAATGGTGGATGGTAATCCTGCATATCAATAAAGAACACAACGAGAACCTCTTTTAACCAGTTTTTATAAAACAATTTATTTTATTTTCGGAGAACATACACATGGATATGACACTAAAGTTCACAGACAGCCACGAGTGGGTCAAAGATAACGGTGATGGAACGGCCACGATTGGTATATCGGATCATGCACAGAAGATGCTTGGCGATGTGGTGTTTGTAGACCTGCCGGAAGTAGATGCAGAAATCGAAGCGGGCGAAGAGTTTTCTCTGGTAGAGTCAGTAAAAGCAGCTTCCGATGTTTACGCTCCGGTCTCAGGGCAAATTATCGAAGTCAATGAAGAACTGGAAGACAGCCCGGAACTGGTTAACGAAGAACCTTACGATGGCGGATGGATTGCCAAGGTGAAATTGAGTAATGCTTCTGAACTGGATAACCTGAAGGGTGCAGAAGACTATATCAATACCATCGAAGAAGACGAATAACGGACGATTCGGACTAAAGTGCTATGACAGATCAAAACCACTCTCTTATAACGCTCCTGAGTACTGAGAACGAGTTTATCACCCGGCATAACGGAATAGACTCTACGGCTCAGCGGACGATGCTGAACACGGTGAAAGCGGAAAGTCTGAACGATCTGATCGATCAGACCATACCGGCGGCTATCCGTCTCAACCAGCCCCTGAACCTGCCGGGACCGGTCAGTGAAGTTGATATGCTCCGCGAGATACAGCGGCTTGCCAGGCAAAACAACGTTTACCGGACCTTTATTGGCCAGGGTTACTACAACACCCATACGCCTAACGTTATTCAGCGTAATGTACTGGAAAACCCAGGCTGGTATACTGCTTATACACCTTATCAGCCGGAAATATCTCAGGGACGTCTTGAGGCACTGCTGAATTTCCAGCAGATGGTGACTGTTCTGACAGGAATGGATATAGCCAATGCCTCGTTACTGGACGAAGCAACGGCAGCTGCTGAGGCAATGACTTTATGCAAGCGGGCGGGAAAAAACAAAAGCAAGGCGTTTTTTGTTGCTGACGACGTACACCCTCAAACACTGGCCGTACTTAAAACTCGTGCCGAATTTATCGGATTTGACATAGTGACGGGTCCGGCAGATGCGCTGCCTCAGCACGATGTCTTTGGCGCACTGCTTCAGTACCCGGGGACAACCGGCGAAGTTCGCGATCTGTCCAGCCTTATTCTTCAGGCTCATGAAAACAAAACACTCGTTACGGTAGCCACCGATCTGCTGGCCTCAATCATGCTGAAACCAGCAGGAGAAATGGGTGCCGATGTCGTGATTGGCAGCAGCCAGCGTTTTGGTGTTCCGGTCGGATTTGGCGGGCCTCATGCCGCCTTTATGGCAACCCGAGATAAATATAAGCGCACTATGCCGGGTCGTGTTATTGGTGTTTCCGTCGATAGCAAAGGTAATCAGGCGCTGCGCATGGCCATGCAGACCCGTGAACAACATATTCGCCGGGAGAAAGCGACCTCGAATATCTGTACTGCCCAGGCACTGCTGGCCAATATGGCGGCTTTTTATGCTGTGTATCACGGTCCGGAAGGACTGCGTAAGATCGCTCGTCGCACTCATCACCTGACAGCCATATTTGCCCGAGGTCTGATAAAAGCGGGATACCAACTGCAACATCAGAGCTTTTTTGACACGATCACGATTATTACCGATGACAAGACTGAAGCGCTCTATACCAGAGCATCCGAAGCTGAGATAAACCTCAGAAAACTAGAAGGCAAACTCGGTATTAGTCTGGATGAAACGGCCACAACCGCAGATCTTGAGGCCTTGTTTGGCATCTTTAATATCACTGACGATATTCAGAGTCTGTCTGCGGAGATTGCTCAGGACGAGCTGAAGGCCATTCCGGAAGCCTGCCAACGCGAATCGGCGTTCCTTACCCACCCGGTATTTAACTCCCACCATAGTGAAACGCAGATGATGCGTTATCTGAAGCGTTTGGAGAATAAAGATTTTTCACTGACACACGGCATGATCCCGCTGGGCAGCTGCACCATGAAACTCAATGCGGCGGCAGAAATGATCCCTATCAGCTGGCCGGAATTTGCTTCCATCCATCCGTTTGTCCCGGCCGAACAGACACAGGGTTATGCCGCATTGGCGAATGACCTTAAGGTAAAGCTTTGTGCTATTACCGGTTATGATGCTTTTTCACTACAGCCTAACTCAGGGGCATCCGGTGAATACGCCGGTCTGATTGCCATTCAGCGTTACCATCAAAGTAATGGTGAAGGGCATCGTAACGTATGCCTGATCCCAGCGTCAGCCCATGGCACCAACCCGGCGTCTGCCTCTATGGTTTCGATGAAAATCGTGGTTGTGAAATGCGATGAGGCCGGCAATATCGATATGACCGATCTCGGTGAAAAGATCGAGAAACACAAAGACGCGCTTTCCTGCATTATGATCACCTACCCTTCCACTCATGGTGTATATGAAGAGCAGGTAAAAACCGTGTGTGAAATGGTGCATGCGGCCGGTGGCCAGGTGTATCTTGATGGTGCGAATATGAATGCACAGGTCGGATTAACCTCGCCGGGAACCATCGGTTCCGATGTCTCTCACCTCAACCTGCATAAAACGTTCAGTATTCCTCACGGTGGCGGTGGTCCGGGTATGGGCCCTATAGGGGTTAAATCTCATCTGGCTCCTTTCCTGCCGGGACATGTTGAAAACGGTGTGGAAGGCAACGATTATGCCGTTGCGGCAGCGGATCTGGGCAGTGCTTCTATTCTGCCGATATCCTGGGCCTATATTACAATGCTGGGCGCATCTGGTCTGACACACGCCACCAGACTTGCGATTCTGAATGCTAACTACATTATGGAGAGACTGCTGCCACACTACCCTATTCTCTACCGGGGAAATAACGGCCGGGTTGCCCATGAATGTATTGTTGATATTCGTCCGATTAAGGAAGCATCCGGTATTAGTGAAGAGGATATTGCCAAGCGTCTGATGGACTATGGTTTCCACGCTCCGACCATGTCGTTCCCGGTTGCCGGTACTTTAATGGTTGAGCCGACGGAATCGGAAGATCTCGCCGAACTGGATCGTTTCTGTGACGCAATGATTGCCATCAAAGCTGAAATTGACAAGGTTCAGAAGGGAGAATGGCCTCTGGAAGATAACCCGCTAGTCAATGCACCGCATACGCAGGTAGATTTAGGCTCAACAGAATGGGATCACCCATACTCGCGCGAGCTGGCCTGCTTTCCGTCTGCACAAACCAAAGCCTCCAAGTACTGGCCGACCGTTAACCGGGTCGATAATGTCTACGGAGACCGCCACCTAGTCTGCAGCTGTCCGCCGATAGACAGTTATGAAAGTTAAGAATGGCAGATGATCACAGATAACTAAGTTGGAAACTGTGATAACCGAGTTGGAAACCGATAACTAAATTGGAAACTAACTTGAATAAAAAAGGCGAACCATTTGGTTCGCCTTTTTTCACGTCACTGTAACCTAGAAATAGCTGTCACCTGATTACTAACATGTAGAACCACGCTACATCATTTCAATTTCATCTTCAGTAAACCAGCCAGACTCTAAACTCTTCCTCTTTACAGCCTCGGGATCTTTTGACGATTTTATATTGCAATGATATGCACGTAATAGCTTAAAGGTATAGTTCCTGATAAATAAAATGTGTTACGGAAAGTTTGACTGCAAGGCAACTCTATACTGGGGATGTTCGATTCTCGAGACTAAATTGATATATGCATAAATTGCATAAATTACTTCATTTTTTATCATTTGTGTCATTATCTAATACTCTATACTCTAATTTTTCACTTGAGCTTACCATGTTGCGCCTGTCATTAATCTTTGTCTAAAACTGACCGAGGTTATCGGAAATAGTGGCAGCGCAAGCCATTAACAATGGCGATCACGAATCCATAGGTAGCAATGAAGGGCACTCTCAGCACCACAGTCATTAATAAGAGCAATTTATGATTATTTTCCGTTTTCCACTCATTGTTTGGCTAGGTATAGGTATTTTGATTACCAGTCTAGGGATCAGACAATCCTTTGGTATTTTCATGGCACCGATTTCCGACTACTTCCAAACAGGACGTGAGTTCTTCAGCTTTGCTATTGCATTGCAAAACTTACTGTTTGGAGCATTCCAGCCATTTGTGGGTATGGCCGCAGACCGTTGGGGGGCGAAACGTATCATCATTTTAGGCTCGCTCTCTTACGCTGTGGGTCTGTACTTAACTTCTATCACCGCCGAGCCAACCATGATGTACTTATCGCTAGGTGTGCTTGTTGGTCTTGGCTTAAGTGCAACCAGCTACGTGATCGTACTCGGTGCAGTAGCGAAAGTGGTACCAGCGCAACATGCGGCTAAAGCCTTTGGCTTGACCACGGCAGCAGGGTCATTTGGCATGTTTGCGATGATTCCTGGCGCACAAGCATTATTGAGCGCTTCTGGTTGGCAAAGTGCAATGCAAACGTTCGCAGTACTGTGTAGCTTTATGGTGTTGTTTGCACTATTCATGAATACGGCAGAGCGGAATGCAAATACCGCTAACCATGTGCACGAAGACAAGCAAACGCTAAAAGACGCTTTGAAAGAAGCGTTTGCACACAAAGGGTACTGGTTGATTCATGCTGGCTTTTTTGTGTGTGGTTTCCACGTGATGTTCATCGCGACTCACCTTCCTAGTTATTTGGCGGATAAAAACCTACCTGCATCAACTGCGGCAATGGCGTTGGCTTACGTTGGTATATTTAACATCCTTGGCTCGTATTTCTGGGGTGTAATGGCAGATCGCTTTAGCAAGTGTTATGTGATGTTTGCGCTGTATGTGATGCGTACGGTTGTGATCGGTGCTTTTTTGGCACTGCCTATCACCGAGCTCACTGCTATTATCTTCGGTGGTGCTATCGGTTTTTGTTGGTTAGGAACGGTGCCACTTACATCTGGTTTAGTTCGTCAAATCTTTGGAGCCCGTTACCTGTCGACACTATATGGTTTGGTGTTTTTCACTCACCAAGTAGGCAGCTTTTTGGGGGCATGGGTCGGCGGTCGTATCTACGATTATTACGGGTCCTATGATCCAATTTGGTGGTCAGCGGCCATACTAGCGTTTATTGCTGCATTGATTCATCTTCCAATCAATGATAAGCCAGTACCACGTTTGAGAATGGCAACAGCATAACTCTTAAAGGTTCTTAGCGTAGGACGTTGTATGGCCCATATCTTTAACTCAAGAATGTCCACTAAATTGCCAGTTTCACGATGTTGAAAAGTTTCCATCTTAGTTATCGAAAAGACAAAGATGTAAAGTGCACTTTTCGCTCCGAGTTTCCAACTTTATCGACAAAGCGAGCCGAAAGGTTCGCTTTTTTTGTTTACATTAAAGGAATTCACTTCACCCCGTTACTTTTTCCCCGTAAAGGGTATCTATCACTATCTACAACGATTAGTCATGGATTTCCAATGATTCTTGGGCTGGAGGGCTAGAGCACTTAGCCAAAATAAAAATTAGTGAATGGAAATTACTCATAATTTGATACAATGCACAGATCGTTAAAAATACTATAGCCGATTTTATGTATAGCTATGTCGCACGTCAGCCTGTCTTTAACCGAAAGCAACATACCGTTGGGTATGAACTTCTGTTCCGTGATGGAGAAAACAATGCTTTTCCGAAAGGAATCGAAGAAAACCGTGCGACTTATCGTTTGATTGTTGAAAACTTTATTGCCTTAGGGACCAATCCGAATTATCACTCGTCACGTTGCTTTATTAACTTTCCTTATTTGAGTATTGTCCGCCTTTTACCTCTAAGCTTACCAAAAGACAAAATCGTGATTGAAATACTGGAAACCTGCGAACCAACGGATGAATTGCTTGCGGCTATCCGGCACCTGCACAGTAACGGGTATATCATCGCTTTGGACGATTTCGAATGTACGGAATCGTGGAATCGCTTTCTTCCCTATATCCATATTATCAAACTCGATGTTATGCAGATGGGAATAGAAAAAGCCTGTGACTATGTACGTCAGCAGAAAGCCAATGGTCTGAAGTCAGCGTTTCTCGCAGAGCGGGTAGAAACACCGGAAGAATTTGAGGCGGCTTTACAGGCGGGATTCCGTTTCTTCCAAGGGTACTTTTTCAGTAAGCCCCATATTGTCAAACAGAGGTACGTCAGCCCGGACCAGGTGATTGCCCTTCAGCTCTTCACTGAAGTTTGCCGACCGGAAGTCAACTTTAATAGGGTTGAACGAATCCTCGAGAAGGACGTGGCTCTATCTTACAAGTTACTGCGATTTGTTAACACAATGTCCACCCGGCTGGAAAAGCCCATCTCCTCATTTAAACAGGCCTTAGTTTATCTCGGCGAGGATCGGCTTAAAACATTTGTCTCTTTGATCGCTGCATCGTATATGACAAATAAAAAAACAAGGGAGCTGAATACACTCTCAATGCAGCGGGCCCAGTTTTGTCAGTTAATGTCCGGTTATGACATTTTCCGTCCTCATCAGGATCAGGCCTTTATTATGGGTATGTTTTCTCTTTTGGATGCCATGTTAGACAACAAGCTGGACGTATTACTTGAGTCATTACCGTTAAGTGAAATCATCAAATCGGCACTGGTGAAAAGAGATGGGCCTTTGGGAGAATTATTAACGCTGCAGGAAAGCTTTGAACAGGCGGACTGGCAGAATTTCTCGTTTCAATGCCAAAAACTTGGCTTACAAATTGAGGACGTCAGCAACGCTTTTAGTGAAGCCCAGCGCTGGAGCAGGCATGTCTCTCAGGTGATGACGACTCTTTCATAAGCAAGACAGAAAGCATAAGCGCCTTTCTGTTTACCTTACTATACTCAAAAAAATGTGCATGGATTAGACATTTATACAGGATGAAGTAATGGATAACATAGGAAACTCAGTGAACGACCGAAAAATGAGCAGCCTGTTTGAACGGTATCTGACAGTGTGGGTTGGGTTGTGCATTGTTATTGGTATAGCACTTGGTAAGGTTGCCCCTGATTTAGCCAGGACACTGGACAGTATGGCTATTCATGTTAATGGTGCCCCTGTCATTTCTATACCCATTGCTATTTGTCTTTTTTTTATGATGTATCCGATCATGGTAAAAATTGATTTTACCAGCGTTATCAAAGCCGGAAAAAACGGTAAGCCTGTCTTTCTGACCCTGTTTATCAACTGGTGCATTAAACCTTTCACGATGTACGCCATCGCGATGCTGTTTTTAGGAGGCTTGTTGAAGGGGTTTATCGGGGAGGAAGCGATCGATCTGATTAAAATGCCTTTTGGTCTCAACTTACCGGTTGGTGCAACATACGGTGACGGAATCGTCGTTTTACAGGACGGAATCAAAATGCTGCAGATCCCCCTTTGGCGAAGCTATTTTGCCGGGTGTATTTTACTTGGCATCGCGCCGTGTACGGCAATGGTTCTGGTTTGGGGCTATCTGGCCAGAGGCAATGACGGTCTTACATTGGTCATGGTCGCCATTAACTCCCTGACTATGCTGGTTTTGTATGGGGTTCTGGGTGGTTTCTTACTGGGCATTGGTCAACTGCCTGTCCCATGGCAGGCGCTACTGCTTTCTGTCACCATTTATGTCGCTCTTCCGTTAGTCATCGGTTATTTTTCCCGTAAATGGATCATCAGTCATAAAGGCGAACAATGGTTCAACGACAAGTTTTTACATGTTCTTACCCCGATTACCATTTGTTCACTGCTATTGACCCTTGTGTTGCTGTTCAGCTTCAAAGGTGAAATTATTCTGGATAATCCTCTGACCATCCTGTGGATTTCGATTCCGCTTTTTATACAAACCGTATTTATATTTACTCTGGGTTATCTGGCGGCCAAATTCCTTAATTTACGTTACCAGGATGCGGCACCAGCCGCCATGATCGGCGCATCCAACCATTTTGAAGTGGCTATCGCGACCTCAGTGATGATATTTGGTCTTTCATCGGGGGCTGCTCTGGCAACCGTCGTTGGTGTGCTGATAGAAGTTCCGGTCATGCTAATGCTGGTGAGTATCTGTAAACGCACATCCGGATGGTTTGCTGCTGATAAATAGCAGGCAAAAGCCAGTCTCTTAATATCAGAAATAAAGTATGAGGAGCGCCACTATGAAGTCGTTACAAATCACATGGCAACGGTTAGTCGATTCTCAGGGACAAACTTGTGACCGGTGCAACAGCACATATGAAAGCCTGAAAGAAGCGGTTTCCAAGCTGGAAGAGGTCCTCTCTCCTTTAAATATTGAAGTCACCCTCGAAACCATAAAAATAGACAGGGAATCGTTCAAAACCGATCCCTCTCAGTCGAATCGCATTTGGATTGCCGGTAAACCTATCGAGGAGTGGCTTGGCGCAACAATTACGAAGACCCCTTGTTGTTCGGTTTGCGGAGACGCCAAATGCCGGACAATTGAGCTTGGAAGCGACAGGTTCGAAGCCATTCCTTCCGATCTCATTGTTAAGGCGGCACTGGTCGCCGTGTCTCAGTTAATATAAGCCTTATCAATATATGTTTAGGGTATGAAATCAAAAACATATGCGTCATGTAACGCCCTCTTTCTGGCATTATTTACAATTCCCGGTTCCTGTGATTAACTGATTTAATCCATTACCGTCAATGCACATATGAATGACTAATCAGGGTCTCAACCTTATCCCTATTTTACTGACTTTTGTTGGGCTTCTAATGCTCATGTACAGCCTGAGGCCTACCGCTGCGATATGTAAAAAAAGTCAGCAAAAAGGATGGTGTCTGCTGTATTATCTCATTCTTTTCTTTGTCCTCGGTTATCTCATTTCACTGATACGTTTTGTCTCTGCTCCGGTTTTCACGGTGGAATACCTAGTCCATTCACTTATCCTGGTCAGTGGAGGTCTATTTGTTCTGATGGTGACTCAGCTTAGCCACAGAAGCATACTGCAAGTGGAAGAATCCACCTCGCGAGAAGAATACAACGCGCTACACGACAGCCTGACCTCTCTGGGTAACCGGCACTACCTGCACCGGGCAGCCACCAGCCTTATCAGAGAAAGAACGTCATTTACCCTGCTGGTTATTGACTTGAATAACTTCAGACAAATCAATAATGCGATTGGGCACTATCTGGGTGACGAGCTAATCCGGGCGCTTTCTATAAAGCTCCGGCAGCATCTACCGGAACAATGCAGTATTTATCGTATGAGTGGGGATGAATTTACGCTGCTATGGGAAAAGACAACGGATATTGAGCTGGAATTGCTCGCGAATCAGATACACGAACTGTTAAGTAGCCCACTGGATATACATGGGTATTCATTACATATTAGTGCCAGTATTGGCGTCAGTTGCTACCCCAGGCACAGTGGAAATATAGAAAAGTTATTGCAGCAAGCTGAACTCGCCATGTATGCCTGCAAGCGCCGGGGCTCAGAGTACCTTGTGTTTTCTGAAGAACTCAATCAGGGTGCAAAAGAAAAACTGGCTATTGCTGCACGATTAAAAGAGGCCCTTAAAAGCAAAGAGTTTCAGCTTTACTACCAACCCGTCATCGAAAGCGCAGACAGCTCTGTCCACGGAGCAGAAATACTCATTCGTTGGCCACAGGAAGACGGGAGTTTTATTCCTCCGAACTTGTTTATTCCTATTGCTGAACAAAGCTCAATGATTAATGAGATCACATGCTGGGTGATACAGCAATGTCTTCTCGAGTTACCGGCTCTGAAAAAGGCGGGGTTTAAAGGCAACCTGCATATCAACCTGTCAGCAAAAGATATGCATAATCCTTCCTTAGTTACCCAGCTAAAAGGGGCGGTATCAAAAGGAGAGATACAGCCGCAACAGCTCATTTTCGAAATTACTGAAAGTACCATGATGACAGACATCAATCAGGCCCGGAAAATGATGACCTTGCTGGCTCGCACCGGCTTTAGTTTCAGCATCGATGATTTTGGCACCGGCTTTTCTTCACTTTCCCTGTTAAAAGTTCTCCCCCTGAGTCAGATCAAAATTGATCAGTCTTTTGTCACAGACATGGAAGCCAGCTCATCAAATACCTCCATTGTTAATTCTGTTATATATCTGGCAAAATCGCTGGAATATTCCGTTGTCGCTGAAGGTATTGAAGATCGGCAGACTGCAGACAGGTTATGTTCCATGGGATGTCACTATCTGCAGGGATACTATTTCAGTAAGCCATTGCCATTAGACAGTTTTACTCAGTACCTACAAAACCAGAAAACTTTGGTACATTAGAGGCAGCATCAACCTGGCATAGAAGCTTAAGCAGCCCAATGAAAAATATCATCAGAACACGTCCCAGATTTATCCTGGGCACCCTTATTTCAATCATACTGTCCTTATTTGTCCTATCCTGTACCAGTCACACTTCCAGGTCTGTGGCCAATCTGCCTGAGAACCTGCTCTCCGGCGTCATCCACTCAGAAAACATCAGCGAAGCCAGTGGCATCGCCGTATCAAAACAGAACCGGGATATCATCTGGATAAATAACGACAGTGGTAACCGTGCCTCTGTTTTTGGCGTGGACTCAACAGGAAAACAGGAAGTTCAGCTGGATATTACCGGCACAGAAAATACTGACTGGGAAGATTTGGCAACGTTTCAGTTTGAAGGCCGGTCTTACATTTTGATCGCCGATGTGGGAGACAACGGCACATCACGGAAGCACTATACAATCCATATTGTGCAGGAACCAGACCTTAGCCAGACAGATATGCCTGTACATTTAACCTTACAACCAAAATGGAATATTACCTTTACCTATCCTGATGGTGAACATGACTGTGAGTCTGTCGCGGTTGATGCAAAACGCCAGCAAGTACTGCTGCTCAGCAAACGGGAGGAGGTGCCAATACTGTATCAGTTACCACTAACTCCAAAAAACCAGAAACAGTCCATAGCCCGGGAGCTAGGCCCAATAAAGCCCTTCCCGGCTCCAGGTCAGACATACTTCAGACTAATCGATTTACTTGGCTACACCAGTCAGCCAACAGGAATGGATATTGCGCCAGACGGTTCAGGTGTTGCAGTACTGACTTACGGGGATGCCTATTATTACCCTGTTGCAGAAGATCAAAACTGGGTCGACGTCTTTTCTCTGACACCATCTGTGATCTCACTGCCTCTACTTGAACAGGCTGAAGGTATTGGATTTGATAATAGCGGTGAGCATCTTTTTATTGTCTCGGAGAAGCTTCCCGCACCATTGTTAAAAATAGATATAAGACCGTTTTTATAATGTGGGAGACATAAAAAAAGCAAACCATTTAGGTTTGCTTTTTTACGTATATAAGGTGCGTAGGGTAAGACCCTTCTCTAGTCTTACCTTGCGGGCCTCAATTAGTCTTTGATGTTAGCCAGGAAGTTAACCAGGTGATCAACTGCTTGTTGAGATGCAGATTGAACAGTCACTTCTGTACCTTGAGTCAGGCCAAGAGTCTGTAGTTTGAACAGGCTTTTTGCTGAAGCTGCTTTGCCAGCAGAAACTACTTCAACTTCTGCGTCAAACTGTTTTGCTTCTTTTACGAATTGAGCAGCTGGACGAGTGTGCAGGCCGTTAGGCGCAGTGATGGTTACTTTCTTTTGATACATAGTAAATACTCCTACTTAAGATGCCCTTATTAATACCGATTATTTTCACTCAATTCTGCGATCTGGGCCTCATTGTTTTGCTTCCATCTCTGCTTAGGGGCACTTTTTTTTATAACCGTGAAATAAATCAGCCTGTAGGCAGGTCTGGTCTTACAAGTCGGCAAGAATAATAGTAATAATAATTATACTTACGCAATTTCAAGACACTTGTTAAACGAGAATTTATTCGAGACCATTTCTGTGTCAAATAGTTTTGAAAGGGAAATTTGGGTATACACTTAACGGGCATGCAGAGCATATGGAATAAGGAAGGCTATCGTGAGAATACACAGCAAACATGATTATTCATGGCTTGTCAGGCCACTACTCTGGTTACAGAAACGCCACTATGGAGAAGTACTCAACCCAGCGAAACTATGGGGTCGAAAACCCGCCTTATTCTGGCTGGTCGCCGGATTCTTCGGGTATCTGGATCGAAAGAGCTCCCCTATTCCGGACGTTATTCGTTCACTGGTGTGTGTCCGGACCTCCCAGTTAAATCACTGTGCCTTCTGCGTTGATGCCAACGGAATGAAGCTAGCTGAACGCTGTGATTCAGTAGAAAAGATTAAACAGCTCTCTGACTGGCAAAATAGCCAGCTTTTCACTGACCGGGAATGCGCGGTACTCAGCTATACAGAAGCAATGACGATCACAGGACAGCGAGTAAGCGAAGAAATGCTTACCACTCTTCATCAATGGTTTGACGACGATGCTCTGATAGAACTCACCGCACTCATTGCCTTCCAGAACCTGTCGGCCAAATTTAACACCGCACTGGATGTGCCAGAGCAAGGTTTCTGCTCGCTGCCCATTCAGCCGGAACAACAGACAACCCGCACCACACCACCTCCGCATGATGATAATTAAAAGGATCCGGATATGAGCCACAGGAAACTTCTTGTATTGGGGCTAGTGCTTTCTCTTATCAGTGTCTGGTATGCATTCGATTTGGGCCAGTACCTGACCCTTGAGAATGCCAAAGCACAGCAGGCCGCTTTGCAAGACGTTATCGCTGCTCAGCCGCTGCAATCCAGTGCCATCTATTTTGTCATTTACGTTCTCGTCACTGCACTTTCCCTACCCGGAGCGGCAGTTATGACCCTGCTTGGTGGTGCGCTGTTTGGTTTCTGGTGGAGTCTTCTGCTTGTTTCTTTTGCCAGTTCACTGGGGGCGACTCTGGCCTTTCTGGTCAGTCGGTTTTTACTTCACGACTGGGTGCAGACAACATTTCAGCACCGCCTGCAGGCTATCAATACCGGCATAAAGAAAGACGGGGCGTTTTATCTGTTCACATTACGTCTGATCCCGGTGTTCCCGTTCTTTGTCATCAATATTCTGATGGCTATTACTCCGATGAAAACCCGTACATTTTACATCATTAGTCAATTAGGTATGCTGGCTGGAACCATGGTCTATGTAAACGCTGGCACCCAACTTGGTCAGCTTGAATCGCTTAGTGGTATTCTCTCGCCACCAATCCTGCTCTCTCTGGGGTTACTGGGCGTGTTTCCTATATTGGCAAAACGAGTCATGGCCTGGATACAAAAGCGCCGGGTTTATGCCTCCTGGAACAAGCCTGCCCACTTTGATCAGAATATGGTCGTCATAGGAGCCGGTTCAGGAGGACTGGTCAGTGCCTATATTGCCGCAGCAGTGAAAGCAAAAGTCACCCTGATAGAAAAGGAAAAGATGGGCGGCGACTGCCTGAATACTGGCTGCGTGCCTTCCAAGGCGCTCATTCGTGCAGCACACACCGTGAAAGAGATAACCGGTGCGGCCGAGTTTGGTATTCATGCTGAAGCGGTAAGTGTCGATTTCACCAAGGTGATGCAGAGAGTCCATAACGTCATTAATCGCGTTGAACCGCACGACAGTACAGAACGCTATACCCGGCTCGGGGTGCACTGTATTCATGGAGAAGCAAATATTATCTCCCCCTGGGAAGTGGAGGTTCAGGGTCAGCGTATCACCACCCGGAATATCGTTATCGCCACCGGAGCCCACCCTCTGGTTCCGAAAATACCGGGCCTGAACGACGTGAACTACTATACGTCCGATACTATCTGGTCACTGACAACATTGCCCGCACGGCTGTTGGTGTTGGGAGGTGGGCCGATCGGCTGTGAACTGGCGCAGAGCTTCAGCCGGTTAGGCAGTCAGGTCACTCTGGCGGAAATGGCCGGCCAACTCTTGATCCGGGAAGATGAAGAAGCCGCCGAACTGATCAGAGAAAGTCTGGAAAAAGAGAACATAGAGATAAAAACCGGGCATAAAGCGATTCGCTTTGAATGTCTGCACAACGGTACAGAGCCAGACAGTCAGCGGGTTTATCTGGAAGACACAGCAAAGAAAACAACAACCGTTGAATTTGATGCGGTTCTGCTGGCATTAGGCCGGGTCGCCAACGTCCGGGGCTTTGGACTGGAAGAGCTTGGTATCAGTACAACCGATCGTGGAACCGTCGAAGTTAACCAGTATCTACAGACAAAGTATCCCAATATCTTTGCCGTTGGCGATGTGGCGGGCCCGTTCCAGCTCACCCATGCTGCCGGACATCAAGCCTGGTATGCTGCCGTGAACGGACTGTTCGGGCAGTTTAAGAAGTTTAAAGCGGATTATTCGGTTCTGCCCGCCGTCACCTATACCTCACCTGAACTGGCCCGGGTCGGCATCAATGAAAAAGAAGCAAAACAACAACATTCTGATTTCGATACTAAATTTGAGATCACAACCTACAAACTGGACGAACTGGATCGTGCGATAACCGACGGAGAGAACTATGGTTTTATTAAGGTGATCACTCCTAAAGGCAAAGACCGGATCCTGGGGGTGACCATCGTCGGCCAGCGTGCCGGTGATCTGCTGGCGGAATTTACTCTGGCGATGCGACACGGGCTTGGTCTGAGCAAGATATTAGGAACCGTCCACCCCTACCCGACCATGAGTGAAGCCGCAAAATATACGGCGGGGGAATGGAAGAGAGCCAATGCACCGCAAGGCCTGCTTTATCTGGTCGAAAAGTACCATCGCTGGATGCGGCATGAAAAATAGCAGAGGCTGCTATGCGCCATAACTGATAGATAAAACAACCATCAGGGAGAAAAAAGAATGAATAAACTCGTCACGGGACTGATTGGGATATTCGCCTCAGCGTTAGTCTGTGCTCAGGATCTGACCGACTGGAACAAGGTGCAACAGGAAGCCAGAGGCCAGACGGTTTATTTTAATGCCTGGGGTGGCAGCCAGGAGATCAATGACTATCTGCGCTGGGCTGACAGGCAGCTACAGAGTCAATATGGTGTGCATCTGAAGCATGTCAAAGTCGCTGATATTGCGGAAACGACCCAGCGCTTACTAGCGGAAAAGACCGCCGGAAAAGAACAGAACGGCAGCGTAGATCTGGTCTGGATTAACGGTGAAAACTTCCAGTCGATGAAAAAAGGCCAGCTGTTGTACGGCCCTTTTACCGACACTCTGCCAAACTGGCAACTGGTCGACAAAAGCCTGCCGGTGACCGAAGATTTTACCGAGCCCACAAATGGCCTGGAAGCCCCTTGGGGCGTAGGACAGCTGGTGTTTATTCACGATACTCAGACACTCAGCAACCCTCCTCGAAGCTTTGGTGAACTGCTCAGCCTGGCAAAAGCGTTTCCCGGAAAAGTCAGCTACCCTCAGCCACCACAGTTCCATGGCAGCAGTTTCCTGAAAGCGGCATTGCTTGAGTTAACCGCAGAACCCGCCGAATTGTATACGCGGATTGATACCCAGAACGAGAAACCTCGCTTTGACACAGTCACAGCCCCACTCTGGGACTATCTGGATCAACTCCATCCTGTCGCGTGGCAAAAAGGTAAACGTTTCCCGTCCGGCAGCAGCGAAATGCTTCAGCTCCTGGATGACCGGCAGCTGTTGCTGGCCATCACGTTTAATCCAAATGCAGCGGGAGCCGCTATCGAAAACGGGAAACTGGCTAAGACAGCCAGCACCTATGCCTTTGATCAGGGGGCGCTGTCTAATATTCACTTTCTTGCCATTCCATGGAACGCAAAAGCAAAAGCAGGCGCACTGGTGACGATCAATTTTCTGCTGAGCCCTGCCGCTCAGGCAAGAAAAGCCGATACCCGAATCTGGGGAGATCCTTCCGTTTTAGCTCAGGAAGCATTAAGTCAGAACGGTCAGAAAAGAGAGGAGCTGTTTAAATCGATTCCTGAGCCTCATCCAAGCTGGCTGCTGGCTATCGAAACAGAGTGGCAAAAACGTTATGGTCACTAATAAGCTTAAAAAAGAGCATAACGACTCTTTTTGCTCCGGAGCGTTATGATTCAGCTGGTTTATTTAGTCACCCTGTTGATCTGCTTTTGTCCGTTATTACCCGGCATTCTCGGTGTGCTGCTACCGGCAGCATCCTGGCTACCGGCTCTTGGGTATACTACGCCCGATTTCAGTGCTTTTGAGCAGGTTATTGACTGGCCGAATCTGTCCATTTCTGTTGCGTTAACCCTTTTCACCGGACTCGGCAGTACCTTTATTGCACTCTCTTTATCCTACTTAATCCTGAGCCACCACTGGGGAACTCCTTTCTGGAAAAAACTGGAACGGAGTTTATCTCCGATGCTGGCTATGCCCCATGTCGCGCTTGCTATCAGCTTCGCTTTGCTTTTGTCGCCAACCGGGTGGTTGTACCGGGGCGCAGAGGCTATGGGCATCGATACATCAGGAAGCTTTAGTGTCATAAAAGATCCACTCGGCATCGGCCTGATACTGGTACTCGCCATCAAAGAGACCCCTTTTCTGCTGATTATGAGCATACCTGTACTTCGCCAAATCAATGTTGACCGACTTTGTGCGGTATCAGAAAGCCTGGGGTACAGCCGGGCAGAAAGCTGGCGAAAAGTAATTTTCCCATTATGGCTTCCCAGGATTCGGTTACCTTTATTTGCGGTAGCGGCCTACGGATTGTCGGTTGTTGATGTGGCACTGATTCTGGGGCCGACGCGACCGGCTACTCTGGCGGTCGTTATATGGCAATGGTTTAATGACCCGGATCTTTTACTGCTTCCGCGCGCAGCGGCAGGTGCGCTGCTGTTACTGGGAATGACCGCTTCCGCGCTGTTCATACTACGTAGTCTGGAATGGCTGATATTAAGAAAATTCAGGCAGTGGCAGGTGAATGGATCTGCGTCTCTCCCCGCTAGGGGTCGCGAAAAAAAAGCGCATCCGTTTAACCTGTTCCTGCTGATCCCAATGCTGACCATTCCGGTGCTGTTGATATGGTCATTTGCACACCGATGGCGGTTTCCGGAACTCCAGCCGTCACAGTATAGCCTCCGGTTCTGGCAGCAGGAGCTGCCAAACATTGTTAGCATTACTGGCAACAGCCTTTTTTATGCTATTTGCAGCTCTACTGTCGCACTTGTACTGGTTATCGCCTGCCTTGAATACCGACATAAATACCATAAAGGTCTGCCGGTTTGGCTCATCACGATACCGCTTATCACACCACAACTCTCCCTGCTCTTTGGTATTCAGGTCTCGATCTTTCTGGTGCCGGGGCAGTATTACCGACTATGGGTTATATGGAGTCACCTTATCTTTGTCTTTCCCTATCTCTATCTGACGCTGGATGGTGCATGGCGTAGTTATGATATCCGCTTAGACATGTGCAGCCAGAGTCTTGGAAAAACAGCGTGGCAGACATGGTGGCAGGTGAAACGGCCTCAGGTTCAGCCTGCCATCGTATTTGGTCTGGCTGTCGGTATCAGCGTCAGCCTTGCCCAATACCTTCCCACACAAATACTCGGAGCCGGACGCATCAACACCATTACAACAGAAGCCGTTGCATTAGCCAGCGGCCAGGATCGCCGGATCATGGCTATCTATGGCCTGCTTCAGGGTGTTCTGCCTCTGCTGTTTTTCAGCATAGCGCTTGTTTTCAACCAATTTGCCTTTCGCTACCGGCATAATAAACGTATCACTCATTCAGGGAGAGCTCATGACACTGTCTGTCACTAACCTCTGCATCCGCCATGATGGCATCCCCCTATTTCAGCCTGTTTCTTTCACGGTAGCTCCGGGTGAGATCGTTACGCTGATGGGTCCCAGTGGTTGTGGCAAATCTACGCTACTAAATGCCGTTGCCGGCCACCTTGCTCCGGAATTCAGCGTCTCTGGTAACGTCTTTCTACATGAAGAGAGTGTGATGGCCCTGAAGCCCAATGAGCGCAGGATTGGTCTGCTGTTTCAGGATGACCTATTATTTCCGCACCTGAATATACTGGAAAACCTGATGTTCGGCTTACCCGGAGACTATCAGGGCAAGGAGCGAGCCAAACGGGCTATGCAAACCCTGACAGCTATTGAATTGCAGTCTCTCGCCCATCAGATGCCGGTTCAAATCTCCGGAGGCCAGCGAGCCAGAGTCAGCTTAATGCGTATGTTGCTATCAGAACCGGCCGCCGTGCTGCTGGATGAACCTTTTAATAAACTGGATAAGTCTCTGCGTACTGAGTTTCGTCATTTCGTCTTTGAACAAATCAGAAAAAGGCAGATACCAGCGATCATGGTCACCCATGATAGTGATGATGTACCTGAAAAGGGAGCCGTCCTGCAATGGCCATGGGTATCCGAAGGAGCTGATAAATGCTAGATCGTTATGCCATTAAAATTGTCCGTATGCCACTGGCAGCCCTATCCTCCATTCTGGATAGTACTGGTCTTACTGCCAATCAGATCACCGTTGCAGGCTTTGCGATCGGTCTGTTGTCTTTACCAGCACTGATATTGGAACAATATCTGTGGGCGCTCGGGTTTATCTTAATCAACCGCATCTTTGATGGCCTGGACGGTGCACTGGCCCGTCGTCAGGGAATAACCGACTGTGGCGGATTTCTTGATATCACCCTCGATTTCCTGTTCTATTCTCTGGTGCCTTTTGGTTTTGTTCTGGCGAACCCGGAGGCCAATGCGGTTGCAGGGGCATTCCTGATATTTTCGTTTATAGGAACAGGCTCAAGCTTTTTGAGTTTTGCGGTCATGGCAAGTAAGAGGGACATCGAAAACCCTGTGTACCGGCAAAAATCGCTGTACTACATTGGCGGGCTGACAGAAGGAACCGAAACCATTGTTTGTCTGGTTCTGTTCTGCCTGTTCCCCTATCACTTCGATATTATCGCCTGGGTATACGGAAGCCTGTGCTGGATAACCACAGCCACCCGAATCTGGGCCGGATATCAGACGCTTAAGTCATAAGGCTCAAATAAACAAGAGAAGGCTTACTCATAAGTAAACCTTCTCCATCGATCATTTACGCGACTCTCATCGAGCGGGCTGTCGCCTCTACCAACTTGGTTATCAAAAGCGACAAAACGATAACGGACAGGCTAGCGACCATGGTACCAAAACCATACTGGAACAACGCACCTTGGGCTTCCGCCCCCTGAACCAGCCCATGACAGACACTGAAGCCCCCCATTGCGATCATCGCCAGCATTTTAACCGCACCGGTAAACCGATATGCCAGCAAAGAAACCGGCAATACAAACAGTGATGCCATCACCAGAGTTTCTGCATCACTGGCGTGCACCCACTCGACACCAATCATAAAACCAGCCAGTAGCGCTCCGCAAACAAATGCCACCAGCTTAGTCGCTACCTGCTTTGTACAGGTCGCCGCAAATACCCCCATTAAAATCAATGCGGCCAGATGATCCAGCCCGGTCAGAGGATGCAGAAAGCCCTCTGCAAAACTGGCTGTTGTTGAATGCCCCGGATGAGCGAAGGCAGAAGAACTGACCGCTAAACCAGACAGCAAACCTAACGTTGTAATAGTTAATTTTTTCATCTTAAATTCCTTTTATTCTGTTACTGCTACTTCGATTTTTCGTTCGGCCAGCATGCCCTGGTCAACGATAAACTGGATAATGTCGGCCACACCATCGCCTCGCATTAAATTAGTAAACACGAATGGCTTATCACCACGCATTTTCTTTGCATCCCGGTCCATAACGTCTAATGACGCATTCACCATCGGTGCCAAATCCGTTTTATTAATAATCAGCAAATCAGATTTAGTAATACCCGGCCCGCCTTTACGTGGAATTTTGTCCCCGGCGCATACATCTATTACATATAAAGTTAGGTCAGAAAGCTCCGGACTGAAAGTCGCACTCAGGTTATCGCCACCACTTTCTACCAACACCAGCTCCAACGTAGGATGACGCTCCTGCAACTCGTCAATCGCAGCAAGATTCATTGATGCATCTTCACGGATCGCGGTATGAGGACATCCGCCCGTTTCCACACCCATAATCCGGTCAGATTCCAGTGCTTCATGCTTCAGCAGAAACTCCGCATCTTCTCTGGTATATATATCGTTAGTGACTACCGCTAAATCGTAGTGTTTTCTCATGGCTAAACAAAGCTGACGTAATAACGCGGTTTTTCCGGAGCCAACCGGCCCGCCGACACCAACTCGTAAACATTGTGTACTCATTGTTAACTCCTGAATAATCTTGAATATTGGGTTTCATGCCAGGCGCTCACCATGGCGAAGCTCGGTAACGTCAGACCGATATCTGTATCCTCCAGAGCCAGACCATGAGCAATGGCCTTTTCAATGTCTGGCATCATCGACAACAGAATGGTCTGTGCCGGGGTCTGACCTAGTGGTACGGTTTTACAGGCCGCCGTAACCTGATTTTCCAGCCAGCTCCATAGCCAGGCGACAGATGCCCCCTGTATATCGATACCAAAATGCTGAACCGCTTTGGCAAACAGCACCAGATAACTGAATTCACCAGCCTGCTCCGGTAAAGCCACATCAAGGTTTTTGAGCAGGCGGTTAAAAGTCTGCCCCAGTTTCAGCTCTTCCTGCACCAGCTCTGCCGTTTCCCGGTTGGCCAGTAACACCTGCTGCCAGTACTCAACCTGCCTGATATCTTCGTCCTGCCAGGCCTGATAAACCCGTTTCAAAATGGGAATATCAAGGTTTGCCTGACCATAACTGAGAATAGGAGAAAGCCACTCCTGCAGAGTTTCTTCATCTTTTATCCACCCCATCTCTACTGCCGTCTCCAGTCCCTGACTATAAGCGAATGCGCCAATAGGCAGCCCCTGACTACTCAAATGCAGCAGTGAAAGCAGTGCCTGAATATTCATTAGTGGGTATGCTCCTGTTCACCATGAGAATGATGATGGTGATGCCCGCCATGGTAAGCCCCGTTTTCCGGTGTAAAACTCGCGTTATGATGGCTACATTTCAGACCAAACAATTCGACCATTTCTTCCAGCACATGATCCGGCTGAAAGCGCACCCACATTTCACCGATTTCCATAGGCACATGGCGGTTTCCAAGGTGATAGCAGGCTTTGGCAAAGGTCATCCAGTCGGTTGCCAGCGCCGTCACAACCGCTTCTGGTTCCGCCTCCACTTTCAATACCTTGCCGCATTCGCTAAACAAACAATCTCCGTCCTGAATCACTTCACCTCTCACCAGAAAGACGCCAATATCCTGTCCGGTTTTAGTTTTCGCTTTGAATCGTCCCTTTTGTCTTAATGCATAAGGAAGAATAACTGAATCGTTGATCTCGCCGTGATGATGATCAGAGCGATGGGTAATCTTCAACATAACTACTCCTTGTTCGGTTAAAAACGTGTGTATCTAAAACAATGTGTATCGTTGAGCCAGAGGAAGTTCTTTGGCCGGTTCACACGTTAATAGCTGACCATCGGCACGAACCTCATAGGTCTGAGGGTCTACAGTAATATCCGGCATATAGTTATTTAGAATCATGTCGTGTTTTGTGACGGTTCGACACCCGCTACAGGCTTTCAGCTCTCGTTTCAGCTCTAGCTTGTCTGCCAGGCCATTATCAATCGCCACCTGACTGGTAAATGTGACAGACGTTGCCGAAGCTGCGCGGCCAAACCCGCCAAACATATAACGGTAGTGCACCGGCTGTGGAGTCGGAATAGAGGCATTCGCATCCCCCATTGGTGCTGCGGCAATAAAACCACCTTTAACAATCAGTGCCGGTTTAATACCGAAGAATGCCGGTTTCCAGAGTACGATATCCGCCAGCTTACCCACTTCAAGTGACCCAACCATATGGTCAATACCGTGGGCAATCGCCGGGTTAATGGTGTATTTTGCGATATAGCGTCTGGCACGGAAGTTATCCGCATCAATGTCAGCATCTTCCGGTAACAGACCACGCTGAACCTTCATTTTATGGGCGGTCTGCCAGGTCCGGCAGATCACTTCTCCAACCCGTCCCATTGCCTGCGAATCCGATGCAATCATGGAAAATGCACCCAGATCGTGCAGAATATCTTCTGCGGCAATGGTTTCCTTACGGATACGGGAGTCAGCAAATGCCACATCTTCCGGAATATTCGAATCCAGATGGTGGCATACCATCAGCATATCCAAATGCTCGTCAATGGTATTCACGGTATACGGACGTGTCGGATTGGTTGAAGAAGGCAGAACATTCGGCTCTTTACACGCCACGATGATATCGGGTGCATGGCCGCCACCGGCCCCTTCTGTATGGTACGTATGGATAGTACGGCCTTTAAACGCCCCAAGCGTATCCTCAACAAAACCGGACTCATTCAGGGTATCGGTATGAATGGCCACCTGAACGTCGTACTTTTCCGCAACACTTAAACAATTATCAATAGAAGCGGGCGTGGTGCCCCAGTCTTCGTGCAGCTTAAGGCCACAGGCTCCGGCCTCCACCTGTTCAGCCAGTGCCTCTGGCAGGCTTGCGTTACCTTTGCCAAGAAAACCAAAGTTCATCGGCATCGCATCGGTACTTTGCAGCATCTTAGCGATATTCCATGCTCCCGGCGTACAGGTGGTCGCATTGGTGCCCGTAGCCGGACCTGTGCCACCACCCAACATGGTTGTCGTCCCCGACATCAGCGCTTCTTCTATCTGTTGCGGGCAGATAAAGTGAATATGCGCATCAATCGCTCCGGCAGTAACAATATGCCCTTCTCCGGCAATCACCTCTGTACTGGCACCGATATTAATCGTCACATCCGGTTGAATATCCGGGTTTCCTGCTTTACCTATCGCATGAATAAAGCCGTCTTTAATTCCGATATCGGCTTTAACCACCCCCCAGTGATCCAGGATCAGCGCATTTGTGATCACACAATCAACCACTTCATCACGGCATTTCTGGCTCTGCCCCATGCCATCACGAATAACCTTACCACCACCAAACTTTACTTCGTCACCGTAGGTGGTGTAGTCCTTTTCCACCCGGATAAACAGTTCAGTATCTGCCAGCCGTACTTTATCGCCGACAGTCGGACCATACATATCCGTATAGGCCTCACGAGATATTTGCGTCATTTTCTGCTCCTGCTGCCTTTAAAGTTTGCCCATAACCTGACCACGGAAGCCGTACACTTCCTTCGAGCCAGCCAGTTCAACCAGTTCTACTTTCCGGTTTTGTCCGGGTTCAAAACGTACCGCAGTTCCGGCGGCGATATTCAGGCGCATGCCCTTTGCCTGCTCACGATCGAAATCCAGCGCCGGATTGGTTTCATAAAAGTGATAATGGCTGCCCACCTGAATAGGACGATCACCGTGGTTCACCACCGAAATAGATACGGTTTTACGCCCGGTGTTTAACGCTATTGGGCTATCATTCAGAATGTATTCTCCGGGAATCATAAGGCCTCCTACTGAATCGGGTCATGAACGGTCACCAGTTTGGTGCCGTCAGGAAACGTGGCTTCTACCTGCACTTCATTCAACAGTTCAGCGATGCCATCCATCACATCATTTCGCGACAGAAGTGTTCTGCCCTCACTCATCAGCTCCGCCACGGTTTTTCCATCCCTTGCCCCTTCCATAATGGCAGCGGATATATAAGCAGAAGCTTCCGGATAGTTCAGCTTCACGCCGCGTGCCAGCCTGCGCTCAGCCACCAGAGCTGCGGTAAACAGCAGCAACTTGTCCTTATCTCTTGGTGATAATTCCATAACCTTATCCTTAATCCTTGTTAGGTATTCCAAATTCTGGGTACGCAAGCTTGTCGCCCCATCAGCATCGGGCGAATCAACTGCCAGCACATCCGTAACTGAGCCTGAGCCTCTTCACTGCAGTCGCCAAGGTAACGAACCACCAGTACTTTTAACCGGTATGTCACGCTAACCGTGGTTATCGCTTCATTTTCCAGATAGTTTCTGAGCAGTGTCACCGCTTCTTCAGGTTCTGCCAGCCCAAACGCCACCAGCATTCCTGAAACCAACCAGCCGTTAAAACCACTGCTCGCGGCTATCAGCGGGTCGTTGGATGCCAGATACTGTCGTTCCAGCAGCAGAGGTTTATCGTCGTGATAGACCGAAAGACGTTGCTCCACACTTCCTGATTCAAAAGGGAGATCACTCTTTGGTCTGCCAAGGCAAAACACGTCCAGCCCGACAAATTTCGCCTCACCATATAAGCAGATATGGGTATTCAGGATCCCGTGAGCACCGTCAAACACAATGGTTTCCATCGGCAGCCATTCACACTGGCTGTCCGTCACCTGAATATCCACCCGCTGCTTCTGCGCGATATCATTACTGTCGGAGCGATAGATCTTTCCCGCTGAAGGCGTTGTCACCAGCACCTGGCTGTCTGGAGCACAATCCAGCTGAATATTCAGATCGTCACCAGACACCAGACCACCCGGTGGATGCAGCAGATAAACATGGCAGACTTTGCCTTCAGGATAGAATGGCCGCTGCACTCGCAAAGGCCCCTGAAACTGCATCTGATGCATTCGGGTTTTCTTCTCACCGTGATCAAATCCCAGAGAAAGAAACGCTGGCCAGTGACGCTGCTGTTGAGTGGACAATAAATCCGTACTGAATCCGTTCATAAGCATTAAACCGTCAGATACTTCTTAACCAACTCGTCATTGAGCTCATCCATGTCACCGGTCGCAACCTGACGGCCACGATCCAGAATGCAGAAGTTATCTGCGACCTTACGGGCAAACGGCAGTTTCTGTTCTACCAACAGCACCGTCAGGCCAATTTCTTCATTCAGCTGGCGGATAATATCGCCGATTTCCGCCACCACATTAGGCTGGATCCCTTCTGTGGGTTCATCCAGAATTAACAGCTTCGGGTTCACTACCAGAGCGCGACCAATCGCTAGCTGTTGTTGCTGACCACCAGACAGGTCGCCGCCACGGCGGTGCAGCATCTCTTTCAGCACCGGGAACAGTTCATAGATAAAGTCCGGGATCTGGCGCAAACCATCCCCACGAGCAGGCAGGCCAATACGCAGGTTTTCCTCCACTGTCAGCAACGGAAAGATCTGCCGCCCCTGTGGTACATAGCCAATACCCACCGGTGCCCGTTTTTCTGCCGAAAGAGAGAGAATATTCTCCCCCTGATAATGAATGGCTCCGCTTTCCACCGGTAGCAAGCCCATAATGCATTGCAGCAGCGTGGTTTTACCTACGCCATTTCGGCCCATAAGACAGGTACATTTTCCTTCCGGTACCTGCATATTCAGGTCCCAGAGCGTATGGCTCTGACCATAAAATTGATTGAGTGATTCAATGCTTAACATGCTTCTTCCCCCAGATACACTTCCACAACCTGCGGATTACTCTGCACTTTCTGCATTGACCCTTCCGCCAGTACCGAGCCCTGATGGAGAACCGTGACTTCTCTTGCCAGAGAACGGACAAAGTCCATGTCGTGCTCCACCAGAATAATGGTGTGTTCGCCTGCCAGACTGGTCAGCAGCTCACCGGTTCTGTCCATCTCCTGATGGGTCATACCGGCAACCGGTTCGTCCACCAGCAGCAATTTGGGGTTTTGCATCAGCAGCATACCTATCTCCAGCCATTGTTTCTGACCGTGAGATAAAGCCCCTGCCAGTAAGCCACGCTGCTCAGACAAACCAATCTGCTTAAGCACGTAATCAATATGATCAATCTGGCTCGGGCTCAGGCGTGCAAACAAGGTCGGCAACACGTTTTTATTTCCCGCCATGGCCAGTTCCAGATTGCAGAATACAGTCTGATGTTCAAATACGGTTGGTTTCTGGAATTTACGGCCGATCCCTGCCTGAGCAATTTCCGGCTCTGTCATTTCCAGTAAATTGATATTCTGACCAAACCAGGCAGAGCCACAGTCCGGACGCGTTTTACCGGTGATGATGTCCATCATGGTGGTTTTACCCGCGCCATTCGGACCAATAATGCAACGCAGCTCGCCTTCTTTGATATACAGGTTCAGGTCATTAATCGCCTTAAACCCGTCAAAACTAACACTGATCCCTTCCAGGTAAAGCAGACAACCATGACCAACGTTCAGCATCGGATTCTCTGGAGGAATCATAAAATCGTAAACGCGATCGCGGTCTACTGCCTGTCTCATAAAATTCGTAATATTCATGCTTCAGCCTCCCGGGTTTTTATCAATCCGACCACACCTTTCGGCAGGAACAGGGTGACCAGCACAAACATAGCACCTAAGCTGAACAGCCATACTTCCGGCAGTGCTGCCGTTAAATAGGTTTTGGCGTAGTTCACCGAAAATGCACCAAGTACAGCACCGTAAAGGGTTGCGCGTCCGCCAAGGGCCACCCAAACTACCAGTTCAATAGAGTTCAGCGGTGAAAACTCAGACGGGTTGATAATACCGACCTGCGGCACATACAGAGCCCCGGCAATGCCTGCTAATACCGCGGAGAAACAGAAGATCCACAGCTTGAAATATTCCACTTTGTAGCCGGTAAAACGGGTACGGTTTTCCGCATCACGAATCGCCAGTGCCACCCGGCCTAACCGGCTAACCACGATAAAACGACAGGCCAGATAACCCAGTCCCAGAGCCAGACCGGACAATAAAAACAGCGTTAACCGCGTCGAATCGGCCTGCAGATCAAAGCCCAGAATATCTTTAAAATCGGTCAGGCCGTTGTTGCCGCCAAAGCCCATTTCATTACGAAAGAACGCCAGCATCAGGGCATAGGTCAGTGCCTGAGTAATGATCGACAGATACACCCCGGTCACCCTTGAGCGGAACGCCAGCCAGCCAAAAACAAAGGCAAGAGCACCCGGAACCAGTACAATCATCAGCGCGGCAAACCAGAAGTTATCAAAGCCCTGCCAGAACCACGGCAGCTCCTGCCAGTTCAGAAACACCATAAAGTCCGGCAGTTCAGGGTTACCATACACACCACGGTCACCAATCTGACGCATCAGGTACATGCCCATGGCATAACCACCAAGCGCAAAGAATGCCGCATGCCCAAGGCTCAGAATGCCCAGATAACCCCAGACCAGATCCACCGCCACAGCCAGCAGCGCATAAGTCAGGTATTTACCCATCAGTGTAACGGTATAGGTTGACACATGAAGTGCGTGCCCCGGTTCGAACATCAGGTTCAGCCCCAGAACCAGGCTTATGACACCAACCAGAACCACAAGAAACGCTTGTGTCGGACGGTCAAACAGTACATTTTCAGACAAGTTAATTTGCTGACTCATGTTACCCCTCCGCAGAGCGGCCTTTCTGAGGGAACAACCCTCTAGGCTTTTTCTGAATAAATAGAATGATGAAGACAAGTACCAGGATTTTCGCCAGCACAGCACCGGCCCATGGCTCCATGACTTTGTTCGCGATACCCAGAGACATACCCGCAACCAGTGTTCCCCACAGGTTGCCGACACCGCCAAATACCACCACCATAAATGAATCAATAATGTAGGCCTGCCCAAGGTTCGGACCAACGTTGGTCAACTGGCTCAGGGCCACACCGGCAATACCGGCAATACCGGAACCCAGACCGAATGTCATAGCGTCCACCCATTCCGAACGAACCCCCATGGCTCTTGCCATACTCCGGTTCTGCGATACTGCGCGAACCTCAATCCCCAGACGGGTGTAACGCAGAATGAAAAACAGCGCCGCAAACACCACCAGACAGAAGCCAATGATGTATAACCGGTTAAGGGTAAGACTTAATAATGGGTTGATCTCAATCACCCCGGTCATAAAATCCGGTGTTGCCACTGAACGGTTCAGCGGAGAGAAAATAGTCCGTACTGCCTGTTGCAGAACCAGACTGATACCAAACGTCGCCAGCAGGGTTTCCAGTGGCCGGCCATACAGGAAGCGGATAACACCACGTTCAATCAGAATACCCACCGCCGCGGACACCAAAAATGCCGCAGGTATGGAGACAAAGATAGAAGCGCCAATGCTGTCGGGCATCAGTGTCTGAATCACATAAGTGGTATACGCACCCAGCATCATCAGCTCGCCATGTGCCATATTGATAACGCCCATCACACCAAATGTAATGGCAAGACCAATGGCTGACAGTACCAGTACGGAGCCAAGGCTCAGGCCGAAAAACAGAGTCTGGGAAAACTCCGCCACTTTAGCGCGCTGCTCAATTAGCCCCAGCGCTTTATTAGCCTCTTTTAGTAATACGCCTTCGGCTCCGGCAGAAACAAAACGATTGATCGCGTTACGCGCCTCTGGCTGGTAACTTTCCCCCAGCACCTGAAGTGCATGTTGTTTTACCGAAGAGGAAGATGCTTTGGCATTTAACTCATAAATGGCGACCGCGACCGAGATCAGTTCTTTCACTGACGCATCAGATTCAACGTCTAACCTCGATGTCAGGCGTTGATACAGTGTGGCTTCCTGTGTCCCCATTAATTGAGTCACAGCATTGCGCCGGATATCGGCTTCCGGTGATGACAGGTTCAGCCGCGCAAGTTCAGATTTTATCTGTCCACGCAGCTGGTTATTCAGCGGAACCCTTTTTACTTTACGTTTACTAACGATAACTGATGATGTGGCATCTTTAGTAAATAGATCCTGAATTACGTACTTATTGTCCTGTTTGCCCTGAATGGTCACCAGCTTCTGTTCTTTCTTATGCCGGTACAAATCACCGCTCAACAGGAGTGTCAGTACTTCAGTTGAACGAGGGTCGTTACTTTGTCCGAGAAGAGAGACGCCTTTTTCGACATCAGAAAACTTTGATGTCACAAGATACTGAAGCGCCTGATTAAATTGAGTGTCTTGTTCCGTTGCCGATTGTGCGCTAACAGTTGTTTCTGCATGTACGCTAATGGCTCTGCTAAATAAAAGAAACAGGACCAGCAGTTTGACAGCTGTCTGTAAAAGATGACGAGCCCCGGCTAATGGAATATTGGTTGCGAATACCATGAAAATACCTCTGGTTTCAGCGTAAATCCTTTACCTAAACACACCGGATAACAGAGCTACCCATAGTAATAGCTCTGTTATCCATAAAGTGATCAGGTTAGTAGTTCTGACCTGAACACTTACCTGTTTTCACGTTGTAGTTACCGCATGAAAGAGGTTGTCTCCAGTCAGAGATAAGGTCTTTAGAACCCGGCAGGAAGTCAGACCATGCGTCACCAGCCACCAGGCCGGATGTTTTCCATACTGTCTGGAACTGACCATCGTCCTGAATTTCGCCGATAAGTACCGGCTTGGTAATGTGGTGGTTAGGCATCATAGAAGAATAGCCACCTGTCAGGTTTGGTACTGAAATACCGATAAGCGCATCACCAACGGCTTCAGGGTCTGTAGTACCGGCTTTCTTCACCGCTTCAACCCACATGTTGAAACCGATGTAATGTGCTTCCATCGGATCGTTGGTCACGCGATCTTCATCTTTGATGAACTTATGCCACTCTTCGATGAAATCATCATTCGCATCAGACTCGTCGCTCATGAAGTAGTTCCAGGCTGCCAGATGCCCTACCAGTGGCGAAGTATCCATACCGGAAAGTTCTTCTTCACCGACAGAGAAGGCAACTACCGGGATTTCATCTGCAGTAATACCCTGGTTACCCAGCTCTTTATAGAAAGGAACGTTAGCGTCACCGTTTACGGTAGAAACCACTGCAGTTTTCTTACCGGCAGAACCGAATTTCTTAATGTCAGCCACAATTGACTGCCAGTCAGAGTGACCGAAAGGCGTGTAGTTGATCATGATGTCTGAATCAGCCACACCTTTCGCTTTCAGATAAGCTTCCAGGATCTTGTTAGTAGTACGAGGATACACATAGTCAGTTCCCGCCAGAACCCAGCGCTTAACACCCTGATCCATCAGGTAATCAACGGCAGGAATAGCCTGCTGGTTTGGCGCGGCACCGGTATAGAATACGTTTTTGGAAGACTCTTCACCTTCATACTGAACCGGATAGAACAGCAGGCTGTCCAGTTCTTCAAAGACTGGCAGAACAGATTTACGTGATACAGACGTCCAGCAGCCAAATACTGCATCCACTTTGTCTTTAGAGATAAGCTCACGCGCTTTTTCTGCAAACAGAGGCCAGTTAGAAGCCGGGTCAACCACTACTGGCTCCAGCTTTTTACCCAGCAAACCGCCTTTTTTATTCTGTTCATCAATCAGCATCAGCATAGTGTCTTTCAGAGTGGTTTCACTGATTGCCATTGTCCCGGACAGAGAGTGCAACACACCGACTTTAATCGTGTCTTCTGCGGCCACCGCCTGACCACCGAATAACGATGCTGCCAGAATCGCACTTGAAAGTAGTTTCCTTTTCATTCGTATTCATCCTTAAATTAATTTTTCAGTTCCAAACAAACTTTTCCGGGTATCCGTTCACCTGAGGTTCAGGTTAACAACCCGTTAATGAGCCGTTTTAGTATTGAAAAAAACACGCAGGATGAATATGCGCAGATCAGGTCAAAGAACTACGTCAAATAACGCATAGGCAGAATTATTGACAATAATATATACTAGCGCGCGAGGACAGTTGAGCCTTACCCGGTTGCAAGGAGTGCAGCCCGGAATTATTTATTATGGATGAAAGAACACCCCACTATGCCAAAGGTTCCGGTAAACCGACGCAAATACAATAAGCTCGTCGCCAACGAGATGCTGGAGGATTTCGCGCTGCGTTTTACAGCGAAACGCGCCCGAAAATGGTCAGCGACATGGATAGCCAATACCGCTCTCGGTATTGTTTCTTTTCTGGTTCTGGAGGCGCTTGGGGGGTCGATCACCCTTTCCTACGGTTCAGTCAATGCGTTATGGGCAATCGCCGCCGTTTCTGCTGTGGTTATTTTCAGCGGTATCCCTATCTGTTATTACGCGGCCAGATATGGTGTAGACGTTGACCTCCTCAGCCGGGGAGCAGGGTTTGGCTATATCGGCTCCACGATTGTTTCTCTGATTTACGCTTCTTTCACCTTTATCTTTTTCGCCCTGGAAGCGGCCATTATGTCCATGGCACTTGAATTGCTGTTTGGTGTCCCGCTGGTCTGGGGATATATCATCAGTGCCGTTGCGGTGATCCCTCTGGTGATCCTTGGCATCACCCATATCAGCCGTTTTCAGATGTGGTCACAGCCATTATGGCTGATCATGCAGCTATTGCCCCTGTTCTATGTCTTTACCCACCCGGAATCACAGATTGACGGCTGGCTGGCCTATGGCGGAATAAATGAAGCCGGGGACAGCTTTAACTGGTTAATGTTTGGTGGTGCATCTGCTGTGTTGCTGGCCGTTGTGGCCCAGTTAGGTGAACAGGTAGACTTTCTTCGTTTTCTGCCGGAACAAAAACAGTGCGGCCGTGTGAAGTGGTGGCTGTCCATGTTATTTGGCGGGCCGGGCTGGATGCTGTTTGGTGCAGCAAAACTGGTACTTGGAAGCTATCTGGCCTGGCTGGCTATCAGTCATGGCTTTGGGGTCTCTGTAGCCGGCGACCCTGCCCACATGTATCTCACGGTCTTCAGCTATATGACTGAAAACACCAAGCTGGCTCTGCTGGCTGCTGGTGTATTTGTGATTATGTCTCAGCTGAAGATCAACGTCGCCAACGCTTATGCCGGCTCACTGGCCTGGTCAAACTTCTTTTCCCGGCTTACCCACAACCATCCGGGACGCGTTGTCTGGATGATATTTAATGTCGTTATTGCGCTGTTATTGATGGAATTGGGCGTCTATCAACTGCTGGAAAAAACACTGCAGGTCTATTCTGTACTGGTACTGGCATGGATAGGCAGTCTGGTTGCAGACCTCATTATCAACAAGCCGCTGGGGTTAAGCCCTCCGGGTATCGAATTTAAACGTTCGAAATTGTATGACATCAACCCCGTCGGGCTAGGCTCCATGTTAATTGCCTCTTCTGTCGGAATCGCCGCTCATCTGGATATGTTTAATGAAGAGGCGAAAGCCTTTGCCTCATATATCGCATTCGCTCTGCCCTTTATTACCGCTCCGGCTATTGCATGGTTAACTAAGGGGCAGTTTTATCTGGTCACCTCAGGGACTGATATTCCGGTCAACCAACATTCAGAGCTAATCTGCTCTGTTTGTGAACACACTTTCGAACCTGAAGATATGGCCTATTGCCCGGCTTACGGAGGACACATCTGTTCCCTGTGCTGCTCTCTGGATGTGCGGTGTCATGACAAATGCCGGCCAAAGGCGACCATTCTTCAGCAGATAAAAACGCTGCTTACCCCGGCTATCCCCGAGCCATGGCTGAACAAACTATCAGCCCCGGTTAGCCAGTTTATTATTGTAATGGCAATGGTCAGCAGCCTTATGGCGGCTATTTTTATGATTGCCTACAGCCAGATCCCTTCTCTGGCCCCGGATAATATGCATACCATCACCGGAGGAATGCTTAAGTCCTTTGTGATACTGCTTATCCCTATCGGCATTATCAGCGGCCTGTTTGTTCTGGCCCGCAATAGCAGCCGAACCGCCATCACTGAATTGAAAGCCCACGCCCAGCTGCTCACTCAGGAAATCAGTGCCCATGAAAGAACCTCCAAAAAGCTGGAAAAAGCCAGAAAGTCTGCGGAAACTGCCAATAACGCGAAAAGTCGTTATTTAGCCGGGCTCAGCCACGAGTTACGTACCCCGCTTAATGTTCTTCTTGGCTATGCACAATTACTTTGTGATGACAGAAAGCTTGATCAGCAAACCAGAGATTACGCCAATATTCTGCAGCGTAACGGTAACCACTTATCAGACTTACTGGAAGGCCTGCTTGAGATATCGAAAATTGAAGCGGGACGTCTGGAATTGCAACGGGACGAGTTTAACCTTCCAACCATGCTGGATCAGCTTGCTGACATGTTCAGTATGGAGGCATCCAAAAAAGGGCTTACGTTTGAGTATCACCCATGTACTAACCTGCCGGTACATATTGCTACCGATAAACAACGGCTAAGACAAATACTGATCAACCTGCTTAATAACGCTATTAAATATACGAAACAGGGTAAGGTCTGTTTTACGGTTACATACAGGAATCAGGTGGTCTGTTTCTCCATTCAGGACACAGGAATAGGGCTATCAGAGCAGGATATCCAGCACATTTTTAATCCCTTTGAGCGGGTACAGACAAACCATACCCGAACCATTCACGGAACCGGCCTTGGCCTGACTATCTCAAATGCGCTTGCCGAACTGATGGGAGGGGAAATTTCCTGTCAGAGTGCGCTTAATTCCGGCAGTACTTTTACATTGAAAATGATGATTTCTGCCATCGAGAGTCCGGTTTTACTTCCAGAACTGGTCAATCAGACAGTTACTGGTTATGAAGGCGCTCAACAGACCATTATGGTGGTTGATGATATTGAAGATCAGCGCAACCTGGTCAGCAATATTCTGACACCTCTTGGCTTTATCGTGCTTCAGGCCGGCAGTGCGACTGAGGCGATGAAAATGGTGGAAGATCACCCTATCGATCTTTATATTCTGGACATTACCATGCCAGAAACCAGCGGCTGGCAACTGGCGATTCAGTTCAGGCAAAAGGGTATCCGCAGCCCGATTATGATGCTGTCGGCCAATATCCACGAACTGGAAAAAAGCAATATGCTGGCTCAGTATCATAATGATTATCTGAGCAAGCCCCTGTCACGCGAACAACTGCTGGCAAAACTGAGCAAGTTGCTTCCTATTGACTGGTGTTTTGAAGAAGAAATTATGTCTCCCGCCATAACCGAACAAAAAGAACAAAAAGTCATCCCGCCACGTGAAGAACTAACCCAGTTACTGGATTATGCAGAAATTGGGTTTATGTCCGCATTCTCGGAGAAGCTTGACGCAATGATAAATTCCGGTGTCACAAACGAAGCTTTTTTCGGCTCAATACGCAACGATGCATCACAATGCAACTTTGAAAAAATCGTACATAATTTGAATGAGTTAATAAATGAGCATTATTGAATCCAGTAACATTATTGTCTTAGTTGTTGATGACTCACCAGAGTCTCTCGGTATGCTGAATGCCACCCTGAATCAGGCCGGGCTTACCGTGTTAGTCGCACTCAGCGGCGCACAGGCATTATCGATTGTGGAAAAAGTTCAGCCCGATGTCGTACTTCTGGACGCAATCATGCCGGAAATGGACGGGTTTGATACCTGCCAGAAACTAAAAGAAAAATTGCCCTCTACACCGATTATTTTTATGACCGGCCTGAATGACTCAGAGCACGTCATACATGGGTTTGAAGTCGGCGGAGTCGATTATATTACTAAGCCTGTGGTTCCGGGCGAAGTATTGGCGCGCATTAAGGTACACAGCCACAACGCCAAACTGGCAAAGTCCGCACAAGTCGCGCTGGATTATGCCGGACAGTATATATTCTGCGTATCAAAACAAGGTCGTCTGGAATGGGCAACACCACATGCCCAGGAACTGATCGAAACAATAAACGGAGAGCTTCTGGAAACCTGGGCAAGTATCCAGCCGGATATCGCCCTGTGGTTGCTATCCGGAGAGCAGAAGGAACCTCTGTCTCTTAATCACTTTGATCCCCCTTTACAGGCTGAATACGCCGGAGAATATGATCAGCTACATTCTCTGATCCGACTGGTTACCCCAAAGAAGGTTGGAACGGAAGAAGACCTGCAGAGGGAACTGAATATCACCAAAAGGGAATCACAGGTACTGTACTGGCTTTCTTTTGGCAAAACCAACTGGGAAATTGCGACCATACTGAACATGAAACCAAGAACGGTGAACAAACATTTGGAGCAGATATATAAAAAACTGGACGTTGATAACCGCACTGCCGCCGCCAGTATCTCAATTCGCTTACTAGAACAGGTTTGATTTCTGCCTCTGATTAATTAATAATCAGCCACCTAATCAGAGGAGAAATCATAATGGGTAAGAAACAACGCCATTTAACTCCTGTTGAATCCCATCAGACTCAGCATAAAGATGTGGAAACAGGAAGAGGTCAGATTAATGACAATGCGCTGAAAGCACTGGTAACCAGTCCACTGTTTAAAGCCAAAGTAGAAAAAGCTAAAAAAGGTAAAGGCAGCTTCCAGAGGAAAGCGAAACATAGAGGCAAAGAGCCCTATTCAAAAGCAGCTTAAACGTTGATTTTGAACAGGGTTCTTTACTCTTAATCGTATTGAATGTATGACTGATCAGAAATATTTTTTCAGATCCGCGACGGAATCAAGAATGATGTCCGGCGTGACAGAGGAAGTCACCGCGATATCTTCACGATATTTACCGGTACGTACCAACGCGCCACAAATACCACTCTTTTGTGCTCCACCGATATCTGACTCAATATCGTCCCCAACCATCAGTATTTTTTCCTTCGGATATCCCAGCGCCTGAATGCCGGCACTGAAAAAAGCCTCTGAGGGTTTACCTATCACCACAGACGGCTTACCTGAGGCATACTCAAGGCCCGCAATAAAGGCACCAATATCGACCTGTAGCCCTTGCACTGTCTGCCAGTATTTACTCTTGTGGAGGGCAACTAACTCAGCGCCGGACATCAGCATCTGAAATACCCTGTTAACAATATCGTAGTTCCACACAGGCCCGATATCGCCAACCACGACAACATCAGGGTTCTCCTCTGATACAGAAAAAGCAGAAAACTCTTCCTTCACTGCATCGGCAACCAACAGATAACAGGATGCAGGATTGGTCTTTTGCAGATAAGCACTGGCTGCACACGGAGCGGTTAATATCTCATCGGCTTCGACAGCAAAACCAAGCCGCTGCATTTTATACGCAAGCTCACCACGGGATTTAGTGGTGGTATTGGTAACAAAACGATACGGGATATGTTTCTGTTTAAGGTATTGAACCGTCTCAACAGCACCATCGATCAACTGCTCACCAACAAACAGCACCCCCTCGAGGTCAAACAGAATACCGCTTATATTATCCAGACGATTCATACCCAGCCCTCTCTTATCTATCAATGGTAATTATAGGTCACAAGGGCTGAGCACAACTGACTTTACCCCTTACGCTGAAGAATAAACCCCTCTTCGGCTTCCACAATGTCCAACTCGGCCAGCGAATTGACATAATCATCAGACGGCGGCAGTTCTTCTTCAGAGTAGCGGCTCATAATGGCAACCGTCATAGATTGTGCCGCCTTACCAGCATTGAGCCCCGCGGGAGCATCTTCAAAGACAATACAGCCTTTAGCATCGAGCCCCAGCTTATCCGCGCCGAGCAGGAATGGATCCGGATGCGGCTTTCCTCGTTTCACTAATTCCGGAGTGATCAGAAATTCCGGCTCAGGTATTCCGCTGGCTTTAATCCGTGCGGTTGCAACAGGTAGCGTTCCGGAAGTCACTATCGCCCAGGGTACATTCAGCTCAGCGGCCCGCTGGATAAATTCAATACTTCCGGGTAGCGCGACGACCCCTTCAATATCAGTACTTTCTACTTCCACCAACCACTGAAACTCCCGCTCTATCACCTTTTCATCGGCTTCGGGTAAAAACATCTTAACGGTCTCGCGAGCCGGTCGGCCATGAAGCACTTTCTCTACCTCTGCAAAATCCAACCCATTCTTTTTACACCATCGCAGCCAGGCTCGATCGACAACCGCACCGGAATCGACCAGGGTTCCATCTAAATCAAACAGTAAGCCTTTAAAGTTCATACATTCTCTCCTTTATCGTTTCCTCTATAAAAACAGTTTAATAATGAAATCTCAACCCTAATATAGGCGCGCAACAATCGTCATGGAACCGGTAACAATAATTCCATATACTACTCTTAAGGCTGGAACCGGCCTGAATTTTAACGGATAGAATAAGGTGAAAAATATGAGTAAATCTGGATTCCCGGATAATTTCCTTTGGGGGGTGCCGTGCTTGGTTACACACCATGGGGCTGCATTGACTGTGTCTCTTTCACCACTGGAGAATACAAAAAGCGCTATGGCTTTATCTATGTTGATCGCCATGACGATGGAACGGGTGATTTTGCCCGTTCGAAGAAGAAAAGCTTTGACTGGTATAAACAGGTTATCCAATCAAATGGGGCAGATGTCTGATATAACTGACCGGTAAATAAAAAAAGGTGAATATTAACTGTGTTTTTATTTAACAAGTAATATTCGCCTTTTTTATTGACAGCTCATCTTATTCTTTTTTTACGATTCTTTGAGTTTTTCAGTAAGATACTCTTTAGCCAACCTGACAGAGCTAAATGTTTTTTCTGACAAATTATTCGCGAGGTTAGCCCTGTCTCTAAAGCCTTTAATCTGTTTTACCGCCTCATCACTTTTTATAACATAGGCACTTTCAATACAACCATGTTCAAGACAAACCGTCACTAACGTATTAATTCCCTTTTTGACCTCATCCGAAATATCATAAACATAATCATTGATAACCAATGCACCCCATTTCTCCTCTGTAAGATGTGGTACACACATATCGATGCTATTGATTACGTATTCAACCAAGTCATAAGTAATCAGGCCTCTATAGTCAATGACCATTAGATTTCTGTCAGTGTGAACGGAAACACTGCCGGTTGTCGTTTTAAAGATTAATTCATGTTCACTTCTTTGCGAAACATAATCTAACTTAGGAGTATGCTTTTGATATAACTCAACTAACTCTTCCCACTCTATAGGCTTGGATAAAAAGTAGCCCTGGGCCCGGTCGCAGCCAAGCTTTCTGACATAATCAAAGTGATGCTGTGTTTCAACGCCCTCCGCCACTACATTTAAATGATATAGTTCACCTAATTCCACGATAATATCAACAAGCAGTCTCTCTTCACAGCTATCAATATCAATAACGTCGATAAAAGAGCGATCAATTTTTAACGTATCAACAGGGTAGTTCATCAACTGTCTGAACGCCGTATAACCGGTGCCAAAGTCATCTAATGCAAGGTGTACCCCTAATGATTTAATGTCGTTCAATACAGAAATATGCTGCACATTATCAATAATCAAATGCGTTTCTGTAATTTCAAGTTCTAATTGACACGCAGGAACTGAGTATTTTTTTATTAATAAAGAAAGATCGTGAGCAAAGTTCTCATTTTTCAACTCCCATGCTGAAAAATTAACAGATATCGTTCCGTCAAACCGAAATTTATCTATTAACTCTTTCAATTTTTTAATTGATGACTCAATAACCCAATAGTCAATGTCTCTAATTAATTCACTACTTTCAGCAATTGGAATAAATTCGGCCGGACCACATGTGGATAACAACTCAGAAGAAGAGCGTAACAACGATTCTGCTCCTACTAACCTGCCATTCCGGCAGTCAAATACCGGCATATAAACCAAATAGAACGTCTCCTGTTCTAACGATAACTTTATTTCTTCCTCGATCAGAGCGTGTCTTTTTAGCTCTTCATCTAATGCTTTCGAATAAAACTGAAATCCGTTCTTGCCCTTTTTCTTCACCTGATACATCGCCGAGTCAGCCCTGACTAGCAATAGTTCAGCTTCGTCTGCATCGTCAGGACAAACAGAAATACCAATGCTCAATCTCACGTCATAATTCGCACCATCAAGATCAAATCCATTCTGGCATAAGCCAGCAACTCTTTTGGCTATATGTGCTATAGCATCGGTATTAGGCATGCCCATGAGAAGAACCGCAAACTCATCACCAGCCAACCTGGAAATTTCATAATCGGTATTTCTCAGAATCAACAATTCAGACGATCTCAGACTTTGATTCAGCTTTTTGGCAAAAGACTTTAACAGTAGATCACCAATATGATGACCAAATGTATCGTTAACATACTTGAAGTTGTCGATATCGATATACAACAATGCACTCTTTGTTCTATACCTTTCTGCATGGTTTATTGCCGTTTCTATAGAACTATTGAAGAATTTACGATTGGTTAAGCCAGTTAGATGGTCATATTTGGCCATTTTATTAAGTTCATCAAACAACTCTAAATAATTGTTGTTTAATGAGGCGACTTCATCTTTTCTTTCTATTTTAGTCAGTAAATTGTATCCGCCATTAATGGCTTCTTCCACTTGCTCGGTTAGAGACACTATCGGCCGTATAATCTGTCTCTGTATTAGCAATTTAAGAAGTATAAAAGTAATAATACTTATATTTATAACTACACTTATAATGGTATTTCTATAGGGTTCCATTTTTGACAAAAAGTATTCATCTGGAATTTCGATCGTAACAGATAAAAAGCTATCACTAGAAACCGTTCCTATATGCTTTTTGTCCACCTTGATTTCATGATGAATATCCCTATCAAAATTACTCACGACCCCTCTTGGATAAAAATTTATTTTAACATTATCATCAAAATTCCCTTTTAATAATTCTGTATAACGTTGTTCAACATCCAGATAAGATTCAATGACAGCCGTATAAGCATTAACATTACCGGGAAAACGATTACTAGTAATTGGTATGTCAGGAGAAAATGTTCTGAAAATGTTTAACAATGATTTACCATCATCATTATAGATTAACTCATATGATGTTGTTGCCAGTTCAACTGAACCTTTTTTTCCTATTTTCTTTGCCACATCATCAATATAAACATTGAGATTGTCTGACAAAACAGGAGTCGCAAACGGATCATTAAGATTAAAATGATATATACTCTCTTTCTTGTCATCCAAAATATTAAAAGATCGAACTTCACCAAAAGAAATACGAAAACCTTCTATATATTTAGACAACTGAGACTCAATAACCATCACAGAGAGATCTGTCTCAGACTCATTTAACAGCTGAGTGACTTCTACGCTGTTTAGGAAAAGATCTGTCATACCTCCTAATTCCAGAACATTTTTTTCCAGATCTTTTATTATATATTCAGATTCATATTTTAATTTATCTGTTACAGACTCAAGCATTATAGACTTCTGCGTATAATAAGAGTAGAGCCCGGCCAGAGAGAAAATGAAGAAGATGACAGGGAAGAGTATGTAGTTTACTTTTACTGATAGTCTCACGATGCTTCCTAGTCCTTGTCCAATACACTGATTATACGGTTTCTCAACCTCAAACCTGAAGTACCGATTGGTTTATATACCGTACTGCGGCTCAATGTCTCTGCATCCGGGAATAATTCTTCATCCTGTAAATAATCGTCGCTGACCAATTCTAATGCTGCTTGGTTGGCTGTCGAAAACCAGATCTCCTCCGCATTTTTAGCCGCAATATCGGGTCGGCTAATAAAATCCAGGAACATCAACGAGGCCTCATTCAGAGGTCTTTGTGCCACAGACGCAAAGCACTCGTACCAGATTAACGACCCTTCTTCCGGCACCGTATATTTCCAGTCATCCTGAGATGAGTCTTTAGCGATAGAGTACACTTCCCCTGAATAAACGACTGCCATATCCAGCTCAGAAGCTTCCCCTTTTTCCATAACATAGGAATTGGCGGTGCGAAAATCCAGCAAGTTACCTTTAGCTTCACTCAATAACTGATACGCTTCCTTTAGGGCGGATTCGTCCTCTTCCATTGGGTTATAACCAAGAGCCAGTAGTGCTACCGCAATGGTATCGATATCATCAAGTGGTATCATTACTGTGTTTTTATGCTCTTTGGCATAGTTAAACAGATCATTCCAGGAACGAACCGGACCAGGCACCTTATTTTCGCGATATCCTATTCCCATCGTACCCCATGTGTATGGCACACCATAGGAGCCGCACGCCTGTATCGCTTTGGGATCAATATTATCCGTATTCTTCAGAGTGCTAAAATCGATCTTGTTGAGAACACCGTTAGAGGCAAATACGCTAAGTGTGTACCCGTCCATGATGAATAAATCGTACGATTCGCCTCTGCTGCTCGATATCACTTCGTCCCTGAGCTTTTCACTCTCAAAATAGACCTGCTTAATCACATGGCCCGTCTCTTTTTCAAACTGGCGGAGTACCTCTTCGGAAAAATAGTCTTCCCACGTATAAATTCTGATTTCATCAGCAAAAGAGGAAGAAATCCCACCCAGAAAGCACAACAAAAACAGAGCAATCTTTTTATTCATATCCCGGCCTTCTTGACCTACACAGAAAAGTGACACCGTCACTAATAAATTGTTACTTATTGTAACATTAGAAGAATAAAGTATCTAAGACAAGATTATTGCGAGAAGCCTATGCCAGAGCTAACGGAAAAGATTAAGATAGTAACTAGTAACACGCCCTAATATATCGATGCCCAATTACAACCTGAGAATAGAACAACCTTAATATGGATAAATTAGATACAATGAGGACCTTTTTGGCTGTTGTCCGGGAAGGATCTTTTTCCAGAGCAGCAGAGAAGTTGGCGATTTCTCCTCAACTGGCCAGTAAGTATGTCTCTGCACTCGAAGACTCCCTGCATACACGTTTGCTCAACAGAACAACCAGAAAAGTCAGCCCGACCGAAGCCGGGCATTTGTATTGTCAGCGTTGTGAACAGGTCTTGCTCGACATTGAAGAAATGGAAGACGCACTGACCAACCTGCATAAAAAGGTATCCGGTGTATTGACTATCAGCGCGCCTGTCTCTTTCGGTATCAGGCACCTTTCCCGGCTATTAGTCGACTTCCAGAAAAAATTCCCCGATGTAGAAGTCGATCTGAAACTGACGGATGTTAAAGTAGATATTGTCGAAGAAGGGGTCGACATTGCACTAAGAATCGGAAAGTTAAACAATTCCACACTGATAGCTAAAAAAATAGCGCCTATCAATATTGTTATTATGGCATCTCCTGACTACCTGCAGGAACATGGTACGCCAGAGACGCCACAGGATTTGCCTTCCCACCACTATCTGAAATACAGTTATTCAGACAGTGCCGTGGTTTTTTCCCGGTTTGGGAAAAGAGCACAGGAACTCCATTTCAAACCCAGACTCACGGCAAACAACGGCGACATTTTAGTTGATGCTGCCATCAGTGGTGGTGGTATTGCCATTCAGCCCACCTTTATCGCCGGTGAAGCGCTGTCAGAAGGACGGTTGGTACGCATTCTTCATGATTATGAGCCTCACCCTATGGGCCTGTACATGGTGTATGCAAACCGGAAATATCTTCCAAGCAAAATACGAAGCTTTATCGACTTTGCCAGTGATTACTATGGCCCTGAGCCCTACTGGGATCAGTTTTAAGTTCAGGTCGATTACTTTTGGGCTCTGCCATAGTGCTTTGACCCGCTGTCAGGCGAACAAGTATGCATCCATCGCCAGTATGTCGTATTCCGTATCCTGATGTATTTTCTTTGCCGATCCGTTTTTCCCGCTACCCATTGCCGCAATTAACGGAAGAAAATGCTCCTGAGTCGGATGGTTAAACAGAACATAAGGGGCATCATCCATATAGTTCAGTAACGCCTGTGTATCTCCGGATCCCAGCTTCTGACTGACCCAGTCAGTAAAGGCCTGAACCATCTCTTTTCGGTTCGGTGTTGGCTGTGGATTAAACAGTTCACGCAGATTATGGCTAATGCCTCCTGAACCGATAATTAGAACATTATTATCCCGCAACGGAGCAAGAAGCTGGCCATAATCGAAATTTCGCTGAGCCCCTAAGCGACTGTTGATCGATATTTGCACGACCGGTATCGTCGCTTCAGGAAACATCAGCCTCAATGGAATCCATAGCCCGTGATCCCAGCCCCGCTGTTCATCCAGTACCGGATTGAGTCCGGCCTGAATAAACCGCTCGGCAATATCTGTTGCAAGCTCAGGGCTTCCCGGAGCAGGATAGCGGATACTGTATAGCTCTTCAGGAAAACCATAGAAGTCATGGATTGTTTCCGGATTTTTCCCCGCAGTGATAACAATATTGTCCGCCAGATCAAAATGGGCAGAAAACACGACAACAGCATCCGGTTTTGTCAGTTGTTTACCTAGCCGGCTAAGAAATACCGAGGTCTTGCTCTTTTCTACCGCCATCATTGGCGAACCATGAGAAATAAACAGAGAGGGCTGTCGGTTCATTAAAGGATCTCCTTAGGTCCAACCGGGACAATATCCGCGCCACCAAAGCCGCCGAATTTCCATCCCTGATCCGTCATTTCCGGGTTAACAACGCTGATCGTGATGTAATCCTGCAGCTGTTTCAGTTCTCTTACCATTAATGTGCGGCTTGCCCATGGGCAGATATAAGCAACATAGAGATGATAACGATCCTTTTCCGCCTTAAAACCGCCAGCACCAGTAGGACCGGCTTCACCATCTTTCGTAATCCAGTTCCTGAAACTCGAGGTTTGTCGTACAAACCGACCCTCTCTATCTTTTGCTTGTACCGGCTGCCAGTCTTTTGTCCACTTACCATCTACTAACATAAGAAATTTCTCCTATTGCTTTTATTCATGCACCATCGCCTGAACCGCTTACCCCGTAGTATGTTTGTTTTTAATTTCATTAACAATGACGAAAACATGGAGTTATTATCTACAAAATATTGATAATCAGACTTCACATAAAGTGGTCGAAACTGCATCATTCCGAAATAAGTTAACTATGCTTACTAAAGCATACTCAAGAAAAAGTACTAACTACCTAATCTTCCTATAACCCTAAAATTAGAACAATAAACCGGCTAGGACTGTTGATTCCAAGGAGAACAAGATGATCAGACCCTGCTTTTCCCTTACTTTCGCTAATCTGATTTTATATTTGAGTGTACTGACTGCCACCGTACTTTCGCCCGCTTACGGAAAACTCATTACGGTTACGGTAAGTCAGGAAGATAATTTTCGGAACCTGATCAGTTCAGGTATTGAAACGACCGTCGACCAGATACCGGGAGATGAGGTCTATATCGATTCCGCCGGGGGTAACTTTCAAACGCAGTATGAGCAGGTCAAAAGCTACGTGGATGTTGGGGCTGATGCCATCATCATCCTGAGTGACGGTAATGAAGAGCAAAATAAAAAATTCTTCGAGTTTGCCAAAAAGGTTCCCCTTATCTTTATCAACGCAGAGCCCGTCAGTGACCTCAGTTCTATGCCACCCAATACTCTGTATGTCGGCTCGAACGAAGTCGACTCAGGAACGATGCAGATGGAAGAACTGGCCCGGCAAGCCAATTACCGGGGCAAGGTTGCTCTGCTTATTGGAGAAGCAACACACCCTGCTGCGGTGACGAGAACACAGGATGTTAAGGATGTGATGAGCAAGTACCCTGACATGGAACTGGTCGTCAGCAAAGCGGCAAACTGGCAGCGCAATCAGGCCTACAAGGTCGTTACTGACTGGCTGAAGCAAAATATTGAGTTCGACATACTGGTTGCCAATAATGATGAAATGATTCTGGGTGCCATCATGGCACTTAAAGATGCAGGACGGGATCCCAACAGTGTTTTAACCGGAGGCATTGATGCAACACCAGATGCATTACGATCAGTAGCGTCTGGTGAACTGAATGTCACGGTTCTTCAGGATGCATTAGGACAGGCAAAAAGTGCCGTAGAGGCCAGTTATCAGATGATGGCTAACCAGCACGTACCCTCACCACACTGGGTACCGTTTCGGCTGGTGACATCAGATAACTACGAGCAATTTCTAAAAGACTAACGAATTCAGAAAGAACCGTAGGGAGGCGGCTTCAGTGTAACTGAAGCGTTCTACCTAACTAACCGAGGAGATCCATATGTCCTTAGTGCAAAGAATCATTGGTGGTTTTGTCATATTACTTCTTGCTCTGTCCGCACTGGTCGCTGTTAACTATTTTTCAGTCGCCAGCATAAACCAGGGCTTAACGACCATCACAGACCAGACACTACCGCTCTCTGAGCATGCCAATAAAATAAAGCTTAACATTGCCATGCAGAATGAAAGTACCATGTCCATTTACAGTATCCATACTGTTGAAGCCGTCGAAGAGTATGAATCTCAGTTTCAAAGCCTTGATCAAACTATTCTGGATGAAATTTCCAACCTGCCCGCAGAAGTTATGAATGACAATCAGGCGCTGAGACAAACTCTCGAACAGGTGCGGTCAATTGGTCGGGAACATAAATCTGTCGTCTTAGAGCTGTTTGAATTACGTAAAACGGCCATAAAAATGGAGCATGAGATTAACCAGCAACTACAACTACTCAATAACCTTAAACGCCGCCTATCTTATTATCTGAATAAATACGCCTCTACCAGTGATAGCCAACTCAGGTTCGCTCTTTCCGGACTGGAAAGAGAGGTAAATAAGGTCTTGTCAGCATTTGATAAGTATCTTACCGATAGCAATATGGAAAGCCTGACAACCAGTATTGAAGGAACAGATATAGTTATTGAGCAGCACTTTAATGAGGTCAAACGTTCTGATCAGGATATTGGAAAGCTATTTACTCTCATGTTTGATCCATTACTTAAGGAGCTCCGTTCCGATCAGGGTTTATACCATCTTTACCGTTCACAATATGAGAATAATCAGACCACAACTCAACTACTGGGGCTGACAAATAGCACCAGACAGTTACTGTTAGACTCCGTTGATGAATTTATTTCTCAGGCTGAACAGATGGTTGAACAAGCGAAAGGATCCGCAAACAAAAGCATTTCTCTAATTAAACAAAGTATGTTTGCCATCAGTTCAGTCGCCATTATCATCGCCGTTGTTGTACCACTTTGGATCGCCACCTGGATTCATAAGGCATTGCGTAATTTCCGTGGGGCGCTGAAAGAAATGACGGCTGGCGATCTTCGGGTCCAGTTCATACACTCCACAAAAGATGAGTTTGGTGAACTGGGGGGATACCTGAATGGGCTGGCCGACAACTTACGCGCCACTTTCTCTTCACTGAATACATCGGCAGAACAACTGGCAAGTGTTGCCAATAAAAATGCGAATATAAGCGCGAAAACCACCGGGGCAGTCTCACAACAACGAACGCTTCTGGAGACGACGGCATCAGCAATGACGGAAATGGAAAGCTCCGTAGCCGAAGTCGCCCAACGGGCTCAGGACACCATGATGGCAGCAGAACAAGCCAATGAAGAAATGGAAGGCGTCAGCCAGAGCATTAAACAAGCCATCACCAATATTAAAGAACAGGCCGAACAAATAGAAAAAACATCGCTTACTGCTCAGGAACTGAATGAATACGGTAAGAAAATCGACAGTATTATCGAAACCATTCAGGATATTGCAGAGCAGACCAACCTGCTTGCTTTGAATGCAGCAATTGAAGCCGCACGGGCTGGCGAACAAGGCCGGGGATTTGCGGTGGTCGCTGATGAGGTTCGCAATCTTGCGAGCAGAACCAAAAGCTCCACCGAAGAGATCCAGAGTATGATTGAAATTATGCAGAAGCTCATTCAGGCTGTTGTGGATACCATTGCTGTCAATGTGAGTAAAAATGACCACAATATTTCCGTAGCAGAACAGGCTGACCATGGATTACGGCAAATGGATGAGGTCATCAAACAAATCGTTGAAATGAATATGCAGATTGCAACTGCGACGGAAGAACAGAGTTCAACAGCCAGAGAAATCAGTGCCAGTGTGGTACATATCAGCGATTCGGCAGAAGAAACCGCCCGAGGTGCCGAAGCCAATAATGAATCGAGCCTTCAGCTACGTGAACAGTCAGAACAGCAACGTCAGTTGATTGATAAGTTCCGAGTCTGATTTAGCCACTCATTCTTCGTATCACTCCCATAAAAACCGCCTTCATATTTAAGGCGGTTTCTATAGATTAATCAGGAACCAAACAATAAAGCCCAACACTTCACAACATCATTCATTGATTAATCACCAATCACTCAAGTAGATGATCTTATTCACAAAGATGTTCTAATTCTGACTATTTCGCTGACAAAAACTTGAGAAAACTCACGTCAGTTCTAAAGTAAAAACAGGTAGTAACGTTTATGGGTCAGTGTTTATGAGCAAAATACGTATAGCGACTTGCTCCTGTAATCTTGTCACACTTAGGTGCAGTGGTGATCCAGCAAGTACAATCCCTTTTCAGTGTCTGCAGAGCCAACTGCGCACGGGAAGCATTTTTGGCGTTCAGGTGGGGTTTCTTACCGAGCAGACTCATATTGATGGCGATGTCATCACTTATACCCGGATTTATGAAGACGGGAGTGAAATTATTTTCCATTTCTGCCCCCGGTGCGGAGACACGATGTTGCTAAAAACAGAGTTTGCTCCTGACTATGTTATTGTCCCAGTCGGGTTGTTTAATGAACAGGATTTTCCAATACGGGGAGTCTCTACCTACGAAGAAAAATCCAAAGGCTGGATTAAGTTTGATTCAGAAATCGATCAGTTTGTGAAATAAAACCGTTGCCCTCATATCAGAGAAACAACGGTTTTATTTAGTATTATGAAAAAAAGCTAATGGCTATTTTTCAAATTGATAAGAAAGCGTAAGGCTCAGAGTCGTCACATCATTTAAGTCCATAAAGTAACGGTTAAAGTGCCACCCCATATCCCATGTTTCAGTCAAATGGTAGTCAACACCAATACCGATATATGGGTCAACGCCTCGCTCTGTTGTCTTAATGTGTGTTCCCTGATACTCACTGTCAAAATCCGCGTTCCAGGCAAAACCGCCGACAATCGCATTCAGACTGGCTTTTTCCTCATTGATCAGGGCATAACTCACATCCAGCGCAAAGCCCTCGGCAAGTACCGGTGTAACTTCTGCTACCGCCTCATGATACTCAGTCGGATCCATACTGCTATCGGGAGAGAGGCTTGCACTCCCCTCACCTAAATCAAGGTATCGACCCGTGACTGACCAGTCAGGATTAATTTGATAACCAACCCCAACAGCCCACGCAGTATCCCGCTTATCCGTATCCAGCACGGAATCATCATAAACCGACGTACGCTCACCAGCTTTGCTGACACCAAAATCCGCGTCTACATACCAGTTAGCCTGGCTGTTAAAACTCAACAGAGCCAGTGCTGCAGCAAACCACTTGCGGCTATGACGGCGAATCATCGCCAAACCACCAAGCATAAACATCGCAATACCTCCCATGCTGCCGCCTCCTGCGCTGTTATTAACAACGCCTCCGGCTGTTTCTGTTACGTTGACGGTCACCGTACCTGTTGCCGTACCACCGTTGCTGTCGGTAATGCTATAGGTAACGGTATCTGTTCCGAAATAATCCACTGGAGCCTCATAAATAAGGACATCGGAGCTGATAGTCACAGAACCATGATTTGCGCTGGCTGAGCTGATGGAAAGTAAATCACCATCGGCATCCGTATCATTGTCCAGCACACGAATATCGACACTACCATTAATGGCCACATACACCGTATCGTCAGCCGCCACCGGTAACGTATTCGCTGCCAGTGTAGCTACACCACCCGGGTCAACAATACTGCCGTTAGCAATACCATCATCATCGTTCGGACCACCATCCTGAATGGTTAACTGCACACACCAGTCGCCTTCAGTCAGTCCTTGTGTCCATCCACTGTCACCCGGAGGAGGGCAGTATCCGGATTCGCCGGGAGCAGAAGAAACAGAGTTACTACTGTCTGTGATGAAATCAACCCACCCGCTGTCCTGAGTATATTTACGATAAATCGCATTTGCCGGGACAGGCAGACGCTGAGGAAATACCACCTGATAACTCTGCCCTACAGTTGGTAATCCGTAGGCAACAAAATCAAAAATACCGCCAATGTTGTCTGCCGAATCATCTTCTGTGATTTCAGTCGCTAATAGCTGTGTACCGCCTGTCTGGTTATCTGCCAGAGTGACGCCTTTGCGCAGACAAACACCAGGGTCACCTTCTACCAGGTAACTGCCTGACTCCAGAGCCTGCTCCTGAATAACGTTACAGTCATCAATTGCATCCTGATAGTCTGGGATCCCATCGTCATCACTGTCACCAAAGCCTTCCTGATCATCCGGGATCAGGTCACCATCACTGTCAGTACCGTCCAGCGTAGCCAGTTGCCCCACCACACTCAGGTAAATATTGGACGTTACAGAGGCAGAGCCGCTGTCGGTGACGACTAACTGAAGTTTATATACCCCTGATGTCAATGTACTCGGATCAAATGCAAACTCGTTTTCATTCAGGCTAATATTCGCCAGTTCCGAATTATCATTAATCCACTGGTAGGTATGGGTATCACCGACATTGGCATCCGTAACGGTGGCCGTTACTGTTACTGTCCCGCCACTACTTTCTACGACAGAGCGAGCGTCACCACCCTGAGTGATCGCGACACTTACTTCCGGTGCAACATTCTCTTCACTTATCGTCAGCGTATAACTGGATTTGCTGCCCAGGTTCAGGCTGTCATCAAGGGTAATTACCAGCGTTTCATCCCCCTCAGACACACTGTCTTCCAGCACAGAGAACGCGATGGTGCCTTGCGTACCGCTGCTAATTGTGACCTGCCCACCGACAAGATCGTGATCCGAGCCGTCGCTGGTACCACCCACTGTGTATGGAATGGTGACCGGATAGGCCGGCGCTTCACCATTCAGGAACACGTTCACACTGTGGTTTGACCCTTCTGTCGTGGTAGCGTCTTTACCGATAGAAATCAGTGGATGCACCACCACCTGCTGACTGGCGGTTGCCTTGTTGCCATTCGTGTCTTCCGTACTCCAGTACACGGTATGCTCGCCCGGCTGGAAGAAGGTTTGCTGGTCAACCAGAGAAACCGGCAGCGCATTTCCACTGCTGTCTACGGCGGTTGCTACTCCCAGGTTTACTTTCGTAAACAGTCCGGTCGCATCCACTTCAACATCATTTGGAGCAGTAATTTCCGGCGCTACCGCCGCATCCGGCGAGATCACAACGGTGACTTGTCCTGTATCAGAGCCCTCGTTGCCATCGCTAACCCCATACTTCAGGTTGACCGTACCAAGGGTGTCCGTCACCAGAGCAATCTGCCCATCCTGAATCGTCGCACTACCGGCATCGGTTGTGACCCATTCCAGCTGTAAGGTATCGTCATCCACATCAGTATCATTGCTTAATACATCCAGGGTATAGATACCATCCTCAGTGACGGTAAACTCAAAACTATCGTCAACGACTATCGGCGCATCGTTCACATTGGTCACCGTCAGGCTAAAGGCCGACAGGGAATCGGACGCCGTGCCATCACTGACGCTGATCACAATATTGCTGGTGATGCCGACATCATCGTTGGTCGGCGTACCGGTCAGCGCACCGGTGCTGGTGTTAAAGCTTGCCCAGCTTGGTTTATTGGTAATACTGAATGTCAGGCTGTCGCCGGTATCCACATCACTGGCCGATGGGGTAAAGCTGTAAGTTGAATCTTCCGCTACCGTCGTCGATGGCGTACCGCTGATCACCGGTGCATCGTTGACATTGGTGACCGTCAGGCTAAAGGCGGACAGGGAATCAGACGCCGTACCATCACTCACGCTGATCACAATATTGCTGGTGGTGCCGACATCGTCGTTAGTCGGCGTACCGGTCAGCGCACCCGTGCTGGTGTTAAAGCTTGCCCAGCTCGGTTTATTGGTGATGCTGAACGTCAGGCTGTCGCCCGTATCCACATCGCTTACCGTTGGGGTAAAGCTGTAAGCGGAATCTTCCGCAACCGTCGTCGATGGCGTGCCGCTAATAACCGGCGCATCATTGACATTGGTCACCGTCAGGCTAAAAGCCGACAGGGAATCAGACGCCGTCCCATCGCTGACGCTGATCACGATATTGCTGGTGGTGCCGACATCGTCGTTGGTCGGCGTACCGGTCAGCGCACCCGTGCTGGTGTTAAAGCTTGCCCAGCTTGGCTTATTGGTAATGCTGAACGTCAGGCTGTCGCCCGCATCTACATCACTGGCCGTTGGGGTAAAGCTGTAAGCGGAATCTTCCGCAACCGTCGTCGATGGCGTGCCGCTAATAACCGGCGCATCATTGACATTGGTCACCGTCAGGCTAAAAGCCGACAGGGAATCAGACGCCGTCCCATCGCTGACGCTGATCACGATATTGCTGGTGGTGCCGACATCGTCATTGGTCGGCGTACCGGTCAGCGCACCCGTGCTGGTGTTAAAGCTTGCCCAGCTTGGCTTATTGGTAATGCTGAACGTCAGGCTGTCGCCCGCATCCACATCACTGGCCGATGGGGTAAAGCTGTAAGTTGAATCTTCCGCTACCGTCGTCGATGGCGTACCGCTGATCACCGGCGTATCATTGACTGCTGTCACGGTCAACACTGAAGACACAGCGCTACCAGTCTCAGTGTCGGATGGCGTAACCGTAAGCGTCACATTAGCGACCTGGTTGCTGTCCGTGGTAAAGCCTAATATATTCGCGGTTGCAAACCAGCTATTCAGATCGGCGACACTACCACTGGCTGTCACACTACTTGTGCCAGAACCACTCACAGTGACACCATTTGCGGAGCCATCACCGCCAGAGACAGTCAGTACCCCACTGCCCACACTCAGAACCACAGAAACACTGTCGTCCTCCGCATCGGATAAACTAATAGCTGTGAGATCCAGATTAGAGGAGATATCTTCTGTTACAGAGAAGCCCGAAGGTAAATTGCTCACAACCGGTGTATCATTTTCTGCTGTGAGACTAACGGTCGACGTCACGCTCAGCGCGTCGTTTACGTTGTCGTTGTCACCCGTATTCGAACCGCTGTCTGTCAGACTGGTAATGGTAACGACACGCTCACTATCCGTCGTCGGATTGTCGCTGTTATTCTGGTAACTGATGCTGTCGATCAATGTCTGCAACTCAGACGTTGTCAGGCTGCCAGCGGTCAACGTCAATGTTGCCGTTGTTGATGAAACCGATACGGTATACGTAAGGCTATTGGTGGTTGTCGTACCGCTTTCACTGTCATCCAGAACGACAGCTGTTCCGTCAATATTCAGCACTTCATTTCCGCTATCGGCAACGTTCGTTACCGTTAGTGTCAAGCTCGCAAACGTCTGGCCACTTTCTATCGTATCAGCCGATGAGTTGCTAAACAGCGCCACCGCATCCCCGTCTTCCGTAAAGGTAGGGTTTGCTGCGGTTGCTGATAGCGTTGGCTCATCATTCACCGGAGTCAGGGTGACCGTTGAAGCAATACTCACGGTGGCCGTTGCATTCTCACTACCGCTGTCGGTCAGGCTGGTGATGGTCACCACACGGCTGCTGTCCGTTGTCGGGTCATCGCTGTTGTTCTGGTAGCTGATACTGTCAATCAGTGTCTGGAAGTCGGCTTCACTGAAGCTCCCTCCCGTTAAGGTTACCGTTGCCGTATTGGCGCTCACCGATACCACATAAGTCAGACTGTTTGTGCTGCCACTCTGGCCATTGTCCAGCGTGATGGCCGAGCCATCCACCGTCAGAATTTCACTGCCAGTGTCTGTCACATTACTCACTGTCAGTACCAGCCCACTGAGTGTCTGACCGGCTTCAACCGTGCTCACTGCGCTTCCTGTAAACACTGTCGCCGTGCTGCCACCTTCGGTGAAGGTCGGGTTAGCCGCAATGGCCGTTAAGGTTGGCGCATCGTTACTGGCAGAAACGGAAGCCGTTACCTGATTGGTACCGGAACTGTCTTCTGTACCATCATTAAAGGTGAAGTTCAGAACTACCGAGCTGGCAGGCTCATTCGCACTGTTCGCATAAGTAATATTCTGCATCACGCTATTCACCAGCGCAGTGGTCGCATTGCTGTTAAAGGTCAGCGTCAGGGTACCGTTTGAGTTTGTCGTGACCGTACCCACGGTGGTGCCGTTATAAATAAGGTCACCACCTTCAGTTAATGCACTGAGCAGGCCATTGTTGGCAAACACATCATTACTATTGGCCCCGCCACTGCGTGCAATCGTCAGGCTTGCGCCATCGTAGTTACCACTACCGCTATTAAGGGCATCCAGCTCGGTATCGCTGACCGTAACATCATTGTCGATAACCACGGCTGAACCGTCTTCCGTATAGGATGGTGTTGCATCCAGATTGCTAAAGACCGGCGGATTATTTTCATTAATGGTAACGGATTCGGAATTACTGCTGCTGATACTTGCGGTACCAGACAGAACCGAATTCAGTGTTGCCGTGATCGTTTCTGCATCATCGTCGGTTGCGTCATCAGTGGCCGTTACTGTAAAGGTCGCAGAAGAACTGCCGGATGCAATCGTCACTTCATCGGAAGAGCCCAGTCCGGTCACCGAATAATCGGTATCGAGCGTTGCTGTTCCGGCCAGAGCGATCTCAACTGAAATAGTTTCTGTTGCGGTGAACGCATTGCCATTACCATCCTGAAGTGTCACGGTATAGGTGGCACTACCCGACATTTCAGATATTTCTGAGGAATCTACGCTAATGGCGAGTGTCGGAGCTGTGGTGAAATTAAAGGTGGTATTGTCGCTGATACCGGCAAAGTTGTTTCCTGCCAGATCTTCAACAGCCGTTGAAGCAATCTGCACCGCATACTGAGTACCGGCCAACAGATCAGAGCCCGGATTCAGTGTCACTTTGTCCGATGACAGACTTGCGCTTCCGCCCTGATCTCCGGTTGCCGCTGTCGCACTGGTCGCGGTAAAGGTTTCTCGGGTGGTGCTGTTCGTTACATCAACCAGAGTGATTGTCTGACCGCTGACCAGATTAATGCTTTCACTGAAGTCCAGAACGATGTTATCGCCCACCGTCACTTTAGTGGCGTTGTCATTCGGGGTTGAGTTGCTGCTATCGAATGTTGGCGCGGTCTTATCCAGATTCAATGATAAAGAACTATCTGTCGCTGAATTAGTTACGCTGTCTGTTGCCGTAAAGGTCACCGTAATCGCGCCTTCCTGCATATTACCGCCCGCGTTCAGCGCTGACGTTGTCAGGCTGTAGGTACCATCACCGTCATCAGTGAGCGCAACGGCAGTTCCCAGGTCACTATCCAGAACCGAGAGGTTGGCAGTAACGGTCAGACCCGTTTCACCTAGATTGACATCGAAGGTGATGGTTTCACCTGCTTTGTAATAACTGTCTCCGCTGTCGGCTACCGACACAAATGTCGGATCCGTATTATCCAGGGTATAGCTTTCTGTTGTGCCCGTTGGTGTGGTGCTGGACAGCGCATTATCGCCGCCGTCTTTCAGATCATTTCCGGCCGCAATACTTAACGCAACTGCGCCATTGTAATCAGCCAGATCGCCACCAGAGACGGTCACATCAACGCTGCTGCCGGATGCAGCCGAAACGCTGCTAACCGTTGCCGTCGTGCCTGATACTGAAAAATCCGCAGTACCAATATTGCTGACTGACTCAGAGAAGGATACCGTCCAGATCAGCGAGTCAGCGTTAGTACTTTCATCCACCGGCGTTTTACGCACAATGGAGGTCACTGTTGGCGCAACGGTGTCCGCTGTATGGGTAGACCCCGAGGTAAAGGCCACAGGGTTAGTGCTGCTTTCATCGACAATGTCATTGCTGCTGTTCAGATCCAGACGAACAGCGCCTTCCACATTGGTCACAGATACCGTTACAGTGACGCTGCTTCCAGAGGTGGCTGACACTCCGGTGACAGAAAGACCACTGTCCGTATTGCCATCCAGCTTAGCGGTAAAGTCATCGGCAGAAATACCGCTGACGTCATCGCCAAAGGTAACGACAAAACCAACGCTGGATGCATTGGCTGCCGGAGAGCCGGATACGGTAATCGACGTTACATCCGGTGAGGTATCGGTCGTGGTTAAATTAAGCTGAGTTGGCGATGTCTGAAGGTTAGCGACACTGTCTTGTGCCACGACATAGACGTCATAACTGGTGCCATCCTCCAGTCCGGAAATAGTGGTACTTCCCGTGGTACCAGAGGTGGTGATACTGCCTGAAGCGGTCGCCGCAGAGCCAGTGCTGTCCTGGCCGGCTTTAACTTGCGCGGCAGTCGGAGCGGTTGCACCGTCGGCCACCACCACATAGTAAGCAATACCTTCTTCGTCCAGATCAACCGAAAGAGTTGCACCACTGGCAGAGACGGAAGAAAGGGATGGTGTCGCGTCAAAGGTTGGGGCAGTGCTGTCCACCAATGCCGTCATCTGACTGCTGTTCGCTGTCGTCAAAGCACCAGAACTGGCCTGCAGATTGAACGTTTCATCGGAAGAACCAGACGCGGTATAGGTAAGGGCCATTCCTGTAAACGTCGCAGCCCCAGAAGATGGAGTAATAGTGACAGTTGCACCATTACCATCAGTATCACCCGTACCGGTCATGGTTGCAGAGCCTGCACCATTGACCTCAGCAAGAGTAATACCCGTTGAATACCCCGTATCCACCAGATCATCTGCATCTTTAGCAGACACAACGGGTACGGTGGTCAAACTTGTAGCTTCACCATCATTAACAGACAGAGGACTTAGCTGAGTATCAAATACCAGTTTAGTTGCAATGACATCAGCTGTAACCGCATTTGCATCAACCGTGCTCAGATCGGTGCCGGTTCCATCCTCATCGTTAGCCGTTAATGTAAAGCTCTGCTGATCCGCTGTCGCTGTATAGGTCAGTCCGCTAAAGGTGGCTACGCCACTGCTCGCTGTCGCAGTATTGCTGCTCAAGCTACCAGCACTGGCCTCGGTCAGAGTGACCGTTTCTGTGAAATCAACGTCGGTATTACCAAAAGCATCCTGCGCTGTAACGACTGGCTGAGTCGTTAGCGCAGAACCGGATACCGAACCGGAAGGCTGAGTAGTAAATACCAGTTGAGTCGCATCAATTTCTATCGTTGTACCCGTCGAGTTCGTTACCGCAGAGGTCGCTCCCATTTGAGTACCAGAGCCGGATGTGGTGACATCCGTATCGCCATCCACACTCAGAATGATCGTCTGATCTTCAGTTAACCCAGAGTTGTCATTAAAATAGCCGTTTATGGTGTAAGTCTCGCTGGCACCATCAGCAATTGAAATACTCAGCCCTGAGAACGTGATTGTATCGGCAGCCGCGTTATAAACACCGGCAACATTTGAAGCATCATTACCATTCAGGCGATAGGTAATCTGATCTCGTACTGTATCAGTAGCCGTGCCTGATACATTCACAACGATCTGAGAGATAGCCATCGCCAGACCATCGCTGGTGCCGCTATCTGAAAGCGTGAAGTCGAACAGATCGACGGCTTCGCCAACAGTATCTACCGTGGTGTTTAATGCTACGGGTTCGGTGACACCAGCTGAAGCCGTTAAATCGCCGTCGCTATCAGGAGATGCGGTAGTAAGATTTACCAATGTCACTGAGGTTTGTACATTAGGTGTGCCTTCGTCATCTTGTGCAACAACATAAATGTCATAAGCTGTAGAAGCAGTTAGCCCGGAAAAACTGTCACTTCCCGTGGTGCCGGAAGTAGTAAAATTGCCGGAAACCAGTGCCGATGATCCCGTGCTGTCTTGTCCGTTTTTCACCTGAGAGACACTTGGTGCTGTTGCTCCATCAGCGATAACCACATAATAAACCGTACCTTCTTCATTTAAATCGGCAGAAAGAGTCGCACCCGATAAATTTATAGAAGAAAGGGAGGGAGTGCTGTTTTCATAAGATGGTGCAGTGGCATCATTAACAGTAATGGTAAAGGTTTTCTGGTAAGAATCCGTGCCATCATGAGTTTGAACACAAACATTATAAGATCCAGCAGTTAAGCTACCGGAAGTTTCTAAATCATCGTTTGTATTATCAACCTGAAAACTGGCATTGTCATCATCACCAGATGAGCCACAAGAGCCACTACCGGAAGCCCCATTGCTCACCAGTGCGTAGGTATGAGTGTCACCATCATCAGCGTCAGTGGTTCCCAATACACCCACTACAGCACCACTTCCGGTTGCAGAATCATTAATAGTGGTACTGTCAAGGGTAATATTGGTGGGGACACTATTTGACGGCGTGCTGGTATCATGCCAATGATAAGAACCTACGCATGATCCTTGTGTTATACTGCTATACCTAATGTCTGAATATGTACAATAACCGCTTAAAAATACTTTTCGCCCATCGGTACTTCCACTTATCTCTGCTGAAACAGCCTGTTGTGGTTTCAAAAGACTATTGGTAGCTAAATAGTTTAATAAACGGCGGTTTGACTGTGGTTTACTTTCCTGAGGTTTACCAAGCTTTGGGGATCCAAAAGCCGAAAAAGCAGAACGCTTAGCTGGTTCAGTATCACTGACTTGTTCAACTAAAATATTTGTTTCACTGGTCGCTTTATCCTTCACCGCCACGGCGGCAGTTCGTGAAAAACGGCGGCTTCCACTGCTGATGCTGCCCGGTAACTGGCTGGCGACAGCATTTCCGCCCAGGGCAGCAAGCAATGGTAATGCCCCTTTGGCTAATTTATTATTTCTCTTATTCTTTTTTTTCATTGCTTACGACTCATTTAATGGTTGTAGAGTAGGATGACTAAAATGGTTCCGCATGCGCGGATGATCCGGTTCGATTAACTCCGGAAACGAGGTATTGGGTATCAGAGCGACATCGTAAATTTGTGCAACATCGCCGGTAAACTGGATAAAGCCGATTTCGCTGTTATCTTCCAGATTGATAACCCTGACTCCTGCCATGGTCTCTGGATATTTTTCCGTTAACGGTGCCGGACGTTTCACATTGGATTCGCGCACTTTGGACAACCCGACAAAGACAATTGGACCATAAAAATCCATTCCCCGAGTAAAGCCCGGTAGCTCAGCAAGCACTTCGGTTTTGTTGCTTTGAGGTTCGTAAGAACATAGTTCCCCCTGGCCAGAATTGCAAAAGTAAACCCGATCACGATACCAGCGCGGAGAATGCGGCATGCTCAGGCCATCAACCAGAATAGTATTACTCTGAACATCCATCAGGGTGCCGTTAAATTTACCGGTTTTTTCCCGCCACTGGGCTGCAGTATCTTCCTGAGAGAAAGTCGTCACATACGCGGGCTTACCATCTTTAAGTGTCATACCGTTGAGGTGGCAGCGATCTTCCGGAACGAGTTCAGAAATAAAATGCGGTTTCCAGCGCGGTACAAAGCTGTAATCAGGTTCTAAAGTACAAAGGCAGGAGAAGCTCGAGTTTACCGCCCATAAACCAGCATTCCCCCACTCGATGTCATGAATATTAATCATGCCGGAATGGTGAGCAGATCGGGCGATAAAGCAGGCGTCCGTACGGTCATCAACCGGTTCATACAGTGCATCCTGCTGTTTTCGCTGTTCTTCGTCCAGTTGGTCATCGGTAGGCTTCACTTTAGGTGCGGTGATATCCTGCTCGATTCTGTCCAGAGGCTGTTTGATTTTTTCTAACAAGCCGTCTTCACGCTGAAAATTGATTATCTGGGTAAAGATACCCAGAGTTAATCCGCCATCGTGTACAGCCAGTCCCATCGGACGGGGAAAACTTTTGTAGTTAACGTCTAATTGCTGACCATCACTACGTACCAGAATCAACTTACCGACCTGATAAGAGGTCAGCGCAAGAGAAACATTGAGCTGTTTTAAAATGGCCGGGAGATTCTCTGAATACTGACAACCTAAATCCATTTTTTCATGTTGAGCATTGTTACTGCGTCCCTCTTCCTGAGGCGCATTATTAAAATTATCGTTCATTGATTTTATTATCTTGAATATATTTACTGCCATGCGGTTTTAGCCGCCGCGATAATTTTTCGGTTACCTGATCTGCCGTTAATTCTGGCTCCTGAGAAAGCAATAATGCCGCCACCCCGGAAGCAATCGCGGCTGAAAGCGAAGTCCCGTTAAACCAGCGATAACCGCCATCTGCCGAAGCAGCTCTGGCCATACCACCAAAGGCCATTATATCCACACTCGGGCCGAAGCTACTACTTAGAATTCGCTGAAATTGAGAATTATTTGAACTCACGACGAGAGCACTTGAAAGTGCAGCCTCTGTGCTGTTTGCAATAATCTTCTTACCATCGTTACCAGCTGCAAACACAACAATAGTGCCCTTACCTTTTCTTCCCTTTTTCGCCAGATAGTTAACCACATCGGCTACCGGTTCCGTCAGCCATCGGGAACGCCAGCTACAGTTGATAATATCCGCACCGGCCAGATTGGCGAGTTGAAAGCTTAGTACGATTTTAGAGGTCCAGGTATTGGTGTGACGCAGTGCAATAAAATCAGCTTCCGGTGCGATTCCACCAGCGATCTCTTCATCAGGACGGGCAAAGAGAATACTGGCAACCATAGTGCCGTGCCTTCCCCCCAGGCTGGCTGCTTGAGCAGACATGGTTAAACTATCCAGATCATAAGCAAAGCGTGGCGATTTATGTTTTAACGCCGGATGACGGAATAAGAATCCATCATCAATAACGGCTATCGTCACCCCTTTCCCATGGGTTTGCGTCTGTAATGTCGGAACCCCTATCTTTTTCAGGTACCCGGAGTAAATTTTCCGCCTCTCTAACAATGATATGTGTTTTGTTGATGCCTTTTCACCGGACAGAGGATGACGCAGTTGCAGTAAATCGGGCTGAACGAACAAAACCCTTCGGTGAGATTTTAGCTGTTCTGATACCCGGGAAAGATCAGCCTGATGCGTGACCCGTACACTAAAATACGTAAAGGTGTCGGCAATAAAAATCTCTCTTACAGACAAGATCTTCGGCGACAGTGCAAGCAGATCTGATTTATCCAATTGTGGCTCTGTCTTTACGATTAAACGATCTGAAAGAACGACCTCTTCACCGGATTCGATAATCTTATAACGTTCACCATGAGGAGTAATTGTTACCGTTTGGGCAAAATTGCTAAAACTTAAAAGCTCATAGGCCGATACCTTTACCGGAATAAGTAAGAGTAAGCACGGCAACAGTGCTTTCCGGCCCAAAAATAAATGCAAAACACACCTGTAGAAAAAAGGGTTCATCATACCTAATCGTTCATGTCTTTGAGAGGTTCCGGAGCGACTTTGACCCACCATTAATACCAGAAAACGGCCAAGCATATAATCTCTTTATTAACCATACTATCGAAAAAACATATTCTTACACTTGAGACTCTTTTCTTTGATAGATTGAGCTGACTGCACCTACACTATGATCTGTCTTTTATGGTAATAAATAGAAAATGAACACCCCTCAACTAAGAATACCCCACCTGCAACAACTTGAAGCTGAATCTATCCACATCATGCGTGAAGTCGCCGCTGAATTTGATAACCCGGTAATGCTCTATTCCGTGGGTAAAGACTCGTCTGTAATGCTGCATCTGGCCAAAAAAGCCTTCTCACCGGGAACGCCCCCTTTTCCTTTAATGCATGTTGATACACTCTGGAAGTTCAAAGAAATGATTGAGTTCCGGGACAAAATCGCCGAACAAGCCGGAATGTCGCTAATTGTGCACCAGAACCCTCAGGGTATCGAAATGGACATTAACCCATTCCTTCATGGCAGCGCCATGCATACGGATATCATGAAAACTCAGGGGCTAAAGCAGGCTCTGGAGAAATATGGGTTTGATGCTGCTTTTGGTGGCGCACGTCGTGATGAGGAAAAATCCCGTGCCAAAGAGCGCGTCTATTCTTTCCGGGACAACAATCATTATTGGGATCCAAAGAATCAGCGTCCTGAATTGTGGAATATTTATAACAGCAGAATCAACAAAGGCGAAAGTATCCGGGTATATCCACTGTCAAACTGGACCGAACTGGATATATGGCAATATATCTATCTTGAGCAAATTGAAATCCCGACCCTTTACTTTGCCCGGAAACGCCCGGTCGTCAATCGTGATGGTATGTTGATCATGGTCGATGACGACCGAATGCAGCTAAAACCCGGCGAAACCGTGGAAGAGAAAATGGTGCGCTTTCGCACCTTAGGCTGCTACCCACTTACCGGTGCCATTCCATCTCAGGCAACGACCTTACCGGAAATCATTCAGGAAATGCTGCTGACCACAACATCAGAAAGGCAAGGCAGAACCATTGACTATGACAGCTCTGGTTCCATGGAAAAAAAGAAACGTGAAGGCTACTTCTGAAATCATTTATCAAATTCGGAACCCATATTTACCATGTCATATTCATCAAATCTAATAACTAGAGACATTGAAACTTATTTAACAGAACATCAACACAAAGATCTTCTGCGCTTTCTGACCTGTGGCAGTGTAGATGACGGCAAATCCACCCTGATTGGACGCCTGCTTTTCGACAGCCAGCATATTTACGACGACCAGATGGCAGCCATCAGGCGGGACTCAAAGAAGTTCAACACGACAAGCGACGAATTTGATTTATCCTTGTTGGTTGACGGGCTCCAGGCTGAACGTGAGCAAGGGATCACTATCGACGTTGCCTACCGTTACTTTTCAACCGATAAACGTAAATTTATTATTGCTGATACACCAGGTCATGAGCAGTACACCCGTAACATGGCGACAGGGGCCTCCCACTGCGATCTCGCGGTGGTTATCGTTGATGCCCGGCACGGTGTTCAGCTACAAACACGCCGTCACAGCTATATCTGTCACCTGCTGGGTATCAAGCATGTGATTGTGGCCGTCAACAAAATGGATCTGGTGAATTACAGCCAGGAGGTTTACCGGGACATTAAGGCAGATTATCGCAAGATGGCACAAAGCTTTCGTTTTAAGGACTTACGTTTCGTTCCCATTTCGGCCTTAAAAGGCGATAACGTCGTGACATTAAGCCAGCATATGGACTGGTACCCCGGCTCCCCGCTAATGAGACTGCTGGAAACGGTAAAAATTGAACAGGACAAAAACCTCGATCAGATGCGCTTTCCTATTCAGTATGTTAACCGCCCTAATGCTGACTTTCGGGGCTATTGCGGAACACTTGCCTCCGGAATACTACAAGTGGGTGACGAGGTAACCGTTCTGCCTTCCTATCAGTTCGCACAAATACAATCCATTTATACTCATAACGGAGAATTAAGTTCTGCCGTTCCCGGACAGGCCGTCACACTGACTCTGAATAGAAATATCGATGTATCCCGTGGAGATATGCTGGTCCACCGAGGGCATGAACCTTTGCTATCGAACACCATTGCTGCCCATATTGTATGGATGGGAGAACATCCGGCTCAGACACCTCACGAATACCTGTTTAAGTTTGTCACTAAAACCTGCATAGGGAATATTGACAATATCAAGTACAAAGTGGATATCGATACACTGGAGCAACGCTCTTCTGACGCAGGCGTACTTGAACTCAACGATATCGCCTCAGTTGCAATAACGTTGAATGAAAAAATAATCGTTGATGAATATAACCAGCTTCCGCAAACCGGGGCATTTATTATTATTGATCGTTACACTAACAGTACTGTCGCCGCAGGTATGCTAAAGCATGCTATCGACGGTTCAAGTCCGGACCAACGTATCTATTCAGAAGAAGAAAAAGAGCTCAACGCCTATATAAGAGAACACTTTCCTGAATGGGGGTGCCTGAAAATAGAATAACGGTTTATTCATACTATTTTGCATGTCTAATCAGATCCTGAGTCTTTCTGATATGAAATTCGATGTATTTACTTGCACGCACAGCACACATTTAATCACTAACACTGAATAATATTCATTTTATAGTGAATAGTATTGCATTTCACAGTCACAACAGTTACTCTGCGCACCAACAGCCGGACAGGGTAGTCTAGTGCATATTTATTCCAATCAGGATCGGAATACAGCAAACGAGTACGTTGAGAATAGACATGCAAAATACAACTCAAACCGCTGAACTCCCGAAGAAGAAAAGTACCTTTTGGGTGTTCCTTATTCCTTCCCTGTTGGGCGTTTTTCTGTTTATGGCACCGATCAGCTATCAGGGTGACCTGACCATACCTGTTGCCATACTGGCAAAATCTCTGCTGGCATTGATTGGTGACAATATCACTGCCATTGTTACCGCCATCATCGCTCTGATGGCTGGTTCTTCCCTATTATATGCCGCAGCAAAACCAGCATTTATTGCTGACAAACCATTTCTGCACAACTTATTGAGTCCGTCACCCCTATGGCTGGCTGTCCGTTCTATTGGCGGTCTTGCAGTAGTGATGACTTACTTCCAGCTTGGCCCGAAAGCCGTGTGGGAACCAAACACCGGCGGTCTGGTACTGGATGGTCTGTTACCGACACTATTTGCTGTCTTTATTTTTGCAGGATTACTTCTTCCTCTGTTACTCAATTTTGGCCTGCTTGAACTGTTTGGCACCCTACTGAGTAAAGTCATGCGTCCGGTATTCAACCTACCGGGGCGTTCAGCCATCGACTGTATCGCTTCCTGGCTAGGTGACGGCAGTGTGGGTATTTTGCTGACCAGCAAGCAGTATGAGGAAAAGTTCTATACCCAGCGTGAAGCCGCGGTGGTAGGTACAACTTTCTCTGCTGTTTCCATCACGTTCAGTCTGGTTGTACTGGCACAGGTGAAACTGGAACAATATTTCCTTCCTTTCTATGGAGCCATCTGTCTGGCTGGTATTACCGCGGCGATTATTATTCCGCGTATTCCACCACTGAGCAGAAAGAAAGACATTTTTGTTGATGGCTCCGCTCCGGAAAAAGACAGTCACCATATTCCGGAAGGTCACACATCGTTTTCCTGGGGTATGAAGCTGGCGCTGAATAAAGCGGATCAGGTCAAAGACTTCCGCAGCGTATTTATTGATGGCCTGAAAAATGCCGCTGATATGGTATTTGGTGTGCTTCCGGTGGTTATGGGGCTGGGTACTATCGCTCTGGTTGTAGCTGAATACACTTCACTGTTCGCGATTATGGGTAAGCCGTTTATTCCGTTTTTAGAACTGCTGTCTATTCCGGATGCAGCTGCCGCCTCAGAAACCATGGTGGTAGGCTTTGCGGATATGTTTATTCCGGCTATTCTGGCTGCATCGATTGATAGTGAGCTAACCCGCTTTGTTATCGCGGCTATGTCTGTGACTCAGTTGATCTATATGTCCGAAGTGGGTGCGCTTCTTCTTGGCAGTAAAATCCCGGTGAATATCTTTGAGTTGTTCCTTATCTTTATTCTGCGAACTCTGATTACGCTTCCGGTTATTGCAGGTGTAGCTCATTTGATTTTTTGATCTTTAAAAAAACAAAGCGTATAAATAGCAACATTATTCAACAGATTGCAAATCAATACCCTGCGTAAGCGGGGTATTGTCATTATTAGGGTTCGGGGATGATAAGGTGAATCAATTAAAAAAAGAAATCACATTAATCGGCGGTATCGGTCAACTATCCACAACTTTACTTGGTACAGGCTTATTTATGATCCCGGCTATCGCAGCCGGAATTGCAGGTAACGCGACCTTATGGGCATGGCTGATTCTGTTTATTGCCGTTGTACCTATTGCTCTTACCTTTGCCGCTCTTGGAAAACGCTACCCGAATGCTGGTGGTACTTCCTATTTTGTGCGTAAAGCGTTTAATGAAAAAATGGAACGCAGTGTGGCATGGCTGTTTCTCAGCATTATTCCTGTTGGGATTCCTGCGGGGGTCGCCCTTACTGGCAGCTTTGGTCAACAGCTACTTCCGGAACCTTTCAGCTCACCTTTGCTGGCGCAGACACTGACCATATTCCTGCTGACGGCGGTGAACCTGATTGGCAGCAAATCGTCATCACGGATACAGGTGATGATTGCTTTAGGCATTTGCACGCTGGTTTCATTTCTGTGGGTATTTGGTGAAGTCGGGACCGAAGATACGGTTATGCCTCCGCTTTCTGTAGATGCTTTACCCTCTATAGCTTCTGCTCTGGCCGTTATGTTCTGGTGCTTCGTTGGCATAGAAGCCTTCGCCCATATGGGAGAAGAATTTAAAAATCCGCAACGAGATTTTCCGATATCGATTGTTCTGGGCTGTCTGTTCGCCGGGTTTATTTACTGGGCCTGTACAGTCGTCATTTTGAAATTTCATGCCTATGGTACAGCAGAGATGGATACCGCCTCCATTCCCTGGCTGTCTGAAAAATTAATTGGTAACAAAGCTTCTCTTCTTATCAGCCTGCTTGGCTATCTGGCCTGCTTTGCCAGTATGAACCTGTATATGCAGAGCCTGTCACGCATGACATGGTCTCTGGCAAAACAGAACCGGGAAGACAGTAAACTCACAAAAATTTCCTCTCGGGGCGTTCCAGCCAACGCGACTCTGACACTCGCGATTGTTCTGGTCCTCAGCTCTGTTGCAGGAGAACTACTGCATCTTGACCTAGAACATTTGGTCAAGCTGGCTAACGGCGTATTTATCCTGATTTACCTGTTCGCCATGTTGGCCGCATACCGGTTACTCACTGGCATTAACAAATGTCTGGCAGCAGTAGCACTGACTATCACAGCGATTGTGTTTATCTGTCTGCAATGGGCCGCTTTGTACTCCGTTGCGGTATTCTTGCTACTACGCCTTGTTCCCAAAAGACACACGGCTCTGGGTAAAAACCTAAACCATTAACCCGTAACCTATTATCTATATTCTATGTGATATTTCTTTCATTACGTCGTGAGAGGATGGCATGACCACGGTCAATTCTGGTTGGGCAAAGAACAATTGTCATATTTCCCATCTAGATACTATTATCAATAGTAGATGCGATATGTTATATATCGCCCATATATGTAATTAGATTATCACAAAAATAATAATAATTATCATTAACTTTATTTCCCAGCATAACTTTCATAAAGGGATTCACTATGAAATTTAGCCATAAAATTGTTGCAGCATCTTCCGTGTTACTGCTCATTACTATTAGCTTGTTAAGCGCCAAGCAATTCTTTACTGTTCAGTCAGAAATGAACCACACCATCAATGAAAGTATTAGCGATATCGTTAATGGTGTCCGCAATACAGTCACTGCTGAGCTGAATAATAAAAAGGCACTAGCGCGTTACTCAACCACCCTCGCAGAGCAAAACCCATCTCGGGAACATATTACGGAAGTCATCAGCCAGCCTGAGCTGAGTGATACCTTCCTGCTTGTTGGCGGTGGCTTTGAAGAGGATGGAGCATACTTTACCGGTGACCCTAGCTGGATCCCTAGTTCAGACTGGGACCCTCGGAAACGGCCCTGGTACAAAGATGCAAAAAGTCAGGGAAGTCTTATCATCACCGATCCCTACCCCGATTCTGTAACCAAAGATATTCTGGTTTCTATTGCGACACCACTGACAAGAGAGGGCCGTTTTATTGGTTCTATCTTTTACGACATGAGTCTGTCTAGTCTGTCTGAGCTGGTTAATAACGTTAAGCTCTTTAACGCCGGTTATCTGTTTATTGTCGCGAAAGACGGAACCGTTATTGCTCACCCGGATAGTGAGCTAAACGGGAAAAAAATGGACAGCTTCCTTCCGAGTATCCAGATTAGAGAAAACCAGTATCAAAATGTCACCCTAAAAGATGGCATGGATTACACACTCAATTATGCAAAAATTGAAGGACAAGACTGGTATGTCGGTGTGTTACTTAACGAGAAAGAAGCCTTTCAGTCCGTTTACGATATCCGAAATAACTCCATTATATACAGTCTCCTTGGCCTGATTGTCAGTATCGTCATCCTTCTGTTTGTTATCCGTAAACTGATGGCACCTCTGGGCGATCTGAATACCGCTATCAAGGACGTAGCCTCCGGGCATGCAGATTTAACCAAACGTCTGGGGACAGATACTGATCAGGAATTTGCAGAGCTAGCCAGTGGGTTCAATACCTTTAGTGAAAACCTGCAAGGTCAGATTACGCAGTTGAAAGCCATCAGTCAGGAAATTCTGCGAGGAACTGAGACAACAGCGAAAGGGGCAGCCAGCTCGGCAGACGCGATGAGTACCCAGTTACAGGAACTGGAACAACTGGCCACAGCGATGAATGAAATGGCCACCACGGCTTCCGATGTGGCGCACAATGCTCAGGGAGCGGCAGCAGCTGCACAGGAAGCAGATGATGCCACCCAAATTGGTGCTGAAATTGTTAGTGAGACCACAACGTCCATTGATACACTTTCTGCCCAGATTGAACATGCAGTCTCTGAAGTACAGAAACTGGAAGACGCAACAAACAGCATAGAAACCGTACTTCAGGTCATTAATGATATTGCTGACCAGACCAACTTGCTGGCTCTGAATGCGGCAATTGAGGCCGCCCGGGCCGGAGAGCAGGGACGTGGATTCGCTGTGGTCGCTGATGAGGTCCGGACGCTTGCCCAGCGTACTCAGGAATCCACCACCGAAATACGAAGCATGATAGAACAGTTACAGGCAGGTGCCACAGCCGTGGCGACAACCATGAATGAAAGTAAAAATGCGGCAGCGGGAACCGTAGAAAAAGCCCAGCAGGCCGATGAATCTCTACAACGTATCTTTGAAGCCATCAGACGTATTACGGATATGAACCTGCAAATTGCATCTGCTGCCGAGCAACAAAGCCTGGTTGCGGAAGAAATTAATGCCAATACGCTGAAGATCAAAGATCTCTCCGTGCAGGTGTCTGATGAATCCCAGCAAACCAATACGGCCATGCAAGTTCAGACTGAAAACGTTCGTGACCAGAATTCCGTTCTGGATAAATTTATCGTGTAGTTCCACCGTGGTTACATGACATAAAATAACGGAGCCATAAGGCTCCGTTATTTTTTAATACCAGTTAATCTAAATCTGCCTGACCATGCAGGATGTTGACTGTCCGGGAACTTTCTCTACCGCGTTATTTTTAAGAGATAACGTGTCATCCACAGACAACAACCCTTTATCTACCATCATCACACACGACTTAGGCTGCAACGTGAAGGTCAGCTCTCCCTGCTGAACACCGTAAGGCTCGTTGTCGATCAGGTTAACGACATCACTCTCCCAGTCGATATTCACCTGCAGCTTTTTCCTGCCTTTATTAATAGCAACCAGTCCTTTGCTTCCCCGAGAAAACACCAAACAGTCTTTATCCGAAAGAATCGGTGTCATAACCTCACCATGAACCAAATTATGAAAAGCGATCATTTGTGTCATGCGCGGGTCTTTCCAGCTGTTTTTCCAGCGTGGCTGACCTTGTTTATTACGGATATCGCTAGGGTTCAGATCGGTATAAATGAGCGGCACACCGCCATCACGTCCCAGAATATAGGCATACGCCAGCCATTCATCTTCTTCAGAAAGAATCAGTTCCTGAAACACGTCGTTATTCGGAATATCATGAGTAATGGCAAAAGTAATGGCTCGGGGCTTGGATAACGCCTGCCCTAAACTGTACGGGTTAACTAACGATTCAAGGCTGCCGTCCGGCTGAAACGCCTCATATACCGTATTAAACAGCGGAAAATCATAAGCGGATAAACGCGTCTGTTCCAGATACGGCTGCAAAAAGAGTTCATATTCCTCTTTGGTTGCCCCGCCATCGGTAATGATCTCACCAAAAATATGCACATCATCGACAATGTCCGGCGTCCAGACCTTTTTCAGATGCTCAAGTGTCATATGCTTCGCCGCATCAATCCGGAAGCCTCTGACACCCATTCCCTTCAGGGCTTTGATATAACGCTGCTGCTGCTCTATAACATGGTCACTGTCTTTTAATGTCGGTAAGCCCGGATCGTCTTCTCCGCCAGTAATCCGTCCATTCTGGACCTGCCAGCGATCTTTCCAGTCTTCGATACCGAACGCTTCCACAAAATCATCGTCAGTAAACAGCGGTTCTCTTAAATCACCAAACAATAGCTGCTCCTGGTACTCTTCCCAGTTTTGCAGATAGTTCAGCATATCTTTCTGTCCCGGATACTGCAGATCAGGACGGTACCATGATTCATTTGCCATATGGTTGAAAACAACGTCGACATATACCCAGACGTCATATTCACCCAGCGCCTTAACCATGTTAAAAAATTCAGTGGTATTACCCAGCTGATTATCGATCACCCGATAATCCTGTGGTTGATATCGTTGCCACCATTGGGTGCCATCTTTGTGTTTCAAAGATTTCATTGGCGGTGAAACCAGAACCGTTTTATAACCCAGAGAACTGATTGTTTTGGCATGTGTTGCGATGTCTAAATACGGCCAGTCAAAGGCATGAAGAATCACATCGCTTTTGTTCATCGTAGAGAAGGTATTCATTGTTACTCTCCTTAACCGTCGGCATAAACCCGTTATTGATGAAAAGGTATGAATGCAAATCGGGTTCAGCACTGTTGGAATACTGACGGCATTATAAATTGCACGATAAGAGCGAAATCCCCCTTACCCTGCTTTAATCAGGCTTAGATAAGGGGCGTAGCAGGAAAATGTGATCTATATCACCAATCCCAACGGATCATAGTATAGACCATTGTCGTCGGCGTCATACCAAATACACTCGAATCTACACCGTCAAAGCGCTGAATACTGGCGGTCAGCTGCCAGTTATCGGCCAGAGAGTACTGATTTGTATAGCTAAAATAAAGTGATCCGTCCTGATAATAAATCGAGGAAAAAGAGCTGCGGTTAAGTGGTGTTAAATCAAAACTCACCTCCGCATAACCGGTAAACTCACTAAAACTTAAGGTTCTGGCACTCAAAGGCTGAGTTAAATAGTCAGTAAAATTGTCCGGCGTAGAAGGATCGGCTGTGTGTAATACGCCGGCCCGGATACTCCAGTTCCTCTGACTACTGAAGCTGTAGTCCGTTTCAAAGCTGGAAATTATCGTATGGTTTAGGTTACCTTCTCGCTCCTGCTCCGTAGGGTTAAAGTAACTTGATTCCCCCCGGATACCAGCACCACTGACCGAACCGGCAAAGCCCAGCCCGATAACATTATCTTGTTCCGATTTTCCGGCAATAAACTGAACATCCCAACCTTTACGATTTAAATAATAACGGGCAGCATACCGGTTAAAAGCGGCTTCTTCTGCGGGACTGAAGACCAGTTCAACGCCACTGGCAAAACCTAACTTTTTCCCGAGTAAAATGCCATCTGTACCGGGACGTTCTGCATAGTCGGTGTCATAGATCGAATACACATTGAAGATATCATTAGGATTCCAGATCGTCGTCATTCCCCAGTTGACGCGGAACCGTCCTGTACGCATCAGCCAGTCTCCCTGCTGACTGGTGATGTACAGGCGGTCAAATTGACTATTCCCCACAACCTCCCGCTCTTCCATCCAGTTAACGGAAAGATCCATATACCCGGTGTCCCGCCCAAACCAGTCTGCGTAGTCATTCGCTTTAACAGAACCGCCATGAGTGACCCGGTTACGCATCCCGACATTATAACGCCAGTCCGGGTTGAGACGATATTCATAGTTGAAACGCTGCTGTAACGACTGGTCGAAAACATCGTGTTCACCCTGTACAAAGTAGCCATTCACTCTGTACTGAATATACCCGTTCAGTTCCCATTCTTGCTCCGGAACCAGGCCTGGAATCTGAGCAATGGCACTGAAACTGATACTGATACTGATACTGATACTGATACTCAGAATAAGAAGTCCGGACCAGATCCTGTACTTAGCACTCATCGTCCTGCTCTTCACTCATATCACGATCGGCCGTGAGTCTGCCATCTTCAAATACGATGACTCGTCTGGCTCGTTTAATGACCCGCGGATCGTGAGTAGAAAAAATGAAAGTCGTTCCTTCCGTCTCATTCAGCTGCTGCATAATATTCAACAGATCCGCCGTACTGTCGGCATCTAAGTTAGCCGTTGGCTCGTCCGCCATCACAAAGCGCGGACGAGAGGCCAGAGCCCGGGCAACCGCCACTCTCTGTTGCTGTCCTCCGGACAGTTTGGTCGGCCGTTTATTCTGCTGTGCGGCCAACCCTACTCTCTTCAGTAGCGCTTCTGCCCGGTTTCGACATTCTTTTTCACTTACGCCCTGAAGTTGCATAACAAACTCTACGTTTTCCAACGCAGTCAGTACCGGTAGCAAACTGTAATCCTGAAAAATAAAGCCGATATTATCGCGGCGAAACGCTATCCGTTCTTTCTCTGGCAGGGTGCAAATATTACAGCCATCAATGAACACCTCTCCCGATGTCGGATGATCGATCCCTCCCAGCATATTAAGAAGCGTGGTTTTACCGGACCCGGATGGCCCCATGACCGCAACAAATTCGCCCTGTTTGATAGTCAGATCCAACGCCTGCACGGCGTGAACCGGAAAATCGGAATCCTGATTATAGATTTTACACAGCTTATGAGTTTCAATAGTCATTAGTGTTTCTCCGCCATCGCTGCAGCCGGATGCTGCTTCAGGATTTGTCTGGCCGGATACAGAGCCGCAATCAACGCGGTAACCGCAACGGTCATAAAGATAGTGACATACTCAGATACCGACACCCGCGGATAGAGGATAGTATCCACACCATACGCCCCCAACCCTTCGGCCATTGCGCCTAATGGCAAACCTGTTACCTGTAATAGTTGAATCAGACCAATGCAGCCGGCTAGCCCCATGGCGGCACCACTCACTCCCAGCCACAGACTTTCAAGAAGAATCAGCCCTAGTATCTTATGCTTTTGCATGCCGACAGCCATCAATACGCCAAATTCCTGTGTGCGTTCAAAGACCGACATCAGCATGATATTGATAATCCCGAAGCCCATTGCCAGCATAAAAATACCCAGCATGATCGCACTGCTAACCCCTGTGGTAGCTAGCATAGACGCTAATAAAGGCTGAACCTGCGCCCAGTCTCTGACCTCATTAGCGTCTGTGGTATACGCTGCGATAAGCTTACGAAAACGCACTACCGGCTGTCTGTCATCCGCGCTCTGGTTGCCACGCATCAACACAGCGATTTCATGCACGCCCTGCATACCGGCAATCTTTCTCAGATCATGAATGCGAACGTACACATTCATATCATCGAAGTTTGTGGAGGGAGATTTGAAAATTCCTTTCACCCGAAACGCTGCCCCGGTAACCTCACCTTTGCTGTCGGTAAAGGTTAAAACCGCTTTAGAACCGACTCTCAGCTTGAGCCGGTTGGCTGTTTTTTGCGAAACCAGTATTGGTCTTCTGTCTTTTTCAGAAAGCCACTCACCTTGCTCAATATGTTCAGACAATGGGGTAAGTTTCGCTTCAGACGCTATATCAATCCCATTGATCCGCACACCTTTACTGCTGTGGGCCGAGCCAACTATTCCATCAACCAGAAAACGGGCAGAGAAAGAAAGCACCTGAGGGTCTGACGATAATCGTTGCAGCAATGGTTCAGAATCCACAATAGTGGCGTTGATGTCCGGGTTTTCCAGATAACGTTTATTTTGTACCTGCACATGACTGATCTGCCAGGCAATGGCATTGTGTACCATGTTGTCCACCATACCAGACATAAAACCCAACATAACGACGATGCCCATCAACCCAAAGACCATCGCACCCAGCATAATGCCGGTTCTGAGTTTATTGCGCCAAAGGTTACGCCACGCCAGCTTAATGAGCATGCGCGCCTCCTTTTAATGCCGATGCAAGACTCAGACGAAAGATACGCACCATGGGATAGATTAAACTGATAAGCAGAAGTACCAGCACAGCGATAATCTGGTTCGCAATCAGAGAAGGGGCAATCAATACCGGAAGAATCGGCTCAAACCCGGTTTCTTCCATCATCCGGGCTGCATCCCCCGTCATTTGAATCGGATTGAAATGGAGGTAAGTCAATACCGGTGCCGCGACCATAAGACCAAGCACTATCCCGAGAGTAGCAATAAACAAAGATTCCACAGCCACCAGTTGTAACAACCTGATACGCAACATGCCTGTTGCTAACATCACGGCAAACTCCCTCTGCCTTTCCAGCGTCATCATGGTAATCGTAGCAAATAACCCAAAGCCAACCACACCGTATAGGATATAAAGCATAAAGATACCACTGACCTTATCCATCGTGATCTGTTGGGACATTTCCGGGGCGAGTTCTTCCCAGTCTCTGACATTCACCGTGTCACCATAATGTTTTTCCAGTGTCGCTTCAGTTCCCGTTACCAGAGCCAAATCTCTGGTGTGCAACACCCAGGCAGTGACCTGTTTACCGGTGGAATACAAGTTCTGAGCAAGGCTCAGAGGCATATACACGAGCTGGCTGTCGAGCTGAGGCATGGGGAAATGCAGAATGCCTTTCACCGGATACAGGCCAGCGGCGGTCTGACCCCGATATCCCTGCCCGTACAACACAATCTCATCACCGATTTTCAACCTGAAGTAATTTGCCAGACGTTCACCGATTAACACCTGCCGGTCATCTTCGGTCAGAAATTCCCCCGCGATCAGCTTCTGGTCCAGATTCGAATACCCCTTTTCCATTTCCGGCACAGCGCCGATGACCATCACGCCTTTGGACCGCTCACCGGCAGCGGCCAGAGCAAAGGACTCCAGACGAGGCAGATGATCAGAAATGTCGGGATTCTGCAGCACTGGCTGGATAAAATCGTCAGTCATCGGCAACAGATCATTAATACTCAGGCTTTCGGCGTATTTAGGATGCTGCAGTTGTATCAGCCCGGTATAAAAGCGGGCCGCATGGTCGATGCTAATAGAGTAACTGCCCTCCTGCATAGAACGCATCAGTAAAGAGAGAAACAGCGCCAGCGCCAGCGCCCCGGCCGTCAGAAAGGTCCGCCGTTTTTGTCTCCAGATATTTCGCCATGCCAGTTTAACTAACATCGCCTAGTCCCTTAACTGTTTCATTTGATCCAATGAGAAGAAACCTTCCCCGATAGCAAAATCAAATTGCGCTTCATGGGTAATAAATTCGGTTTTATACCCGGGCTTATCAGCCGGAATCATCTCCAGATGAGTGGCCAGCATCCGTCCCCCCATCTCCTGAATATCGAAGGTCTGCATCGTATTCACCAGGTCTTCAAACTCGTCATAAAATTCCGCTTTGCGCTGGAGATAAGTCTGTTTTGATACCCACAAGCGAATACGGCTCCACACCACCGGAGCATCAGGTTTGGCAACGGCATCAATCACATAGGTCATTTCACCGTCAAACAGCTCTTCTTTAACCAGCTTATGTTCATAATCCACCACAATCGAAGACTGATTAATTAAATCGTCATTGGTAAAATCTGATCCCATCCACGACTGACTCAGCATGGATGGGGCAATTTTAATGACCCTTTCAATCGCCGGAATCCAGTTCCACATCTCCCGATATCGTTTCAGGGAAACCGTGCCTTTATCTTTTGCTGGTGACGTCACCAGCACCAGAGAAAAGTCCCTGTTTTTCGTCCAGCTTTTCATGCTCATACTTCGGATCCAGTCAGGCCGGATAATACGCATGGTGGCGACCGAGTAACTGGATTCTCCCCGCATCTGCTGATCCGATTTATTCACAATATCCGTGGCACTTTCAGCCCAGCCATGAGGCAGATAAAACAGGCAGATAAAAAACAGAAGAAATGGAGCCGGGCGCATGGTTATTCCTTAAGATCAATCACTTTGACTACTTTAACTATAGGATATTTCCTGCACCTTCACTGGCTCTATCAGCCCTCCCTTCCTGGTACTATGATCTTTGCCTGCTTTTGATACTTTTATACAGAACAAATAACTGTTAAAAAGACAAAATAAACAAATGTAACCACAAGGAAAAACAAAATGACCAACAATATCACTAACCTGGATCCTCCAATTACAGCTGATTATAGGATTGAAGAAGATCTACTTGGAAAACGTCAAGTTCCTGCAGATGTGTACTGGGGAATCCACACCCTCAGAGCCACTGAAAACTTCAACATTTCCCGCGCAACTATTTCAGGCATTCCCCAGTTTATCCGTGGAATGGTTATGACTAAAAAAGCGGCAGCACTGGCAAACCGGGAGCTCCAGACCATCCCTACTCAAATTGCTGACTATATCATTCAGGCCTGTGACAACCTTCTGAACTCTAACCACTATTACGATCAGTTTCCTGTTGATGTTTTTCAGGGAGGCGCAGGGACTTCCGTTAACATGAATACCAACGAAGTCATCGCCAATATCGCGCTTGAGCTGATGGGGAAAAACAAAGGTGACTACGATTACATTAATCCGAACGATCACGTCAATAAGTGCCAGTCAACGAACTGCACCTATCCGACAGGTTTCCGCATCGCGGTCTATAACAGCATTGAGGATCTCATTCAGTCGATTGAACTTCTGCAACAATCTTTTCAGCGAAAAGGGGAAGAGTTTGCGGGGGTACTGAAAATGGGACGGACTCAGCTTCAGGATGCCGTGCCGATGACTTCTGGACAGGAATTTAAAGCGTGGGCGGTTACTCTGGGTGAAGAGATCCGTAACATTCGTTATACAGCGAAGTTACTGCTGGAAGTGAACCTTGGTGCCACCGCCATCGGCACAGGCATTAACACCGTTGAAGGTTATCAGAAACAAGCGGTGCAATACCTGTCCGAAGTCACCGGGCTGGAATGCACTCCGGCAGAAGACCTTATAGAAGCGACGTCAGATTGCGGTGCGTATGTGATGGTACACAGCGCTTTTAAGCGGCTGGCACTGAAGCTATCTAAAATCAGCAATGATCTGCGCCTGCTTTCATCTGGCCCGCGTGCCGGACTGAATGAGTTGAACCTGCCTCAGCTTCAGGCCGGCTCCTCAATCATGCCGGCCAAAGTGAATCCTGTAGTTCCGGAAGTCGTCAATCAGGTTTGCTTTAAAGTCGCAGGTAACGACACCACGGTTTCATTTGCTGCAGAAGCCGGTCAGTTGCAACTTAATGTGATGGAACCGGTCATCGCTCAGTGTCTGTTCGAATCCATTAATCTGCTGAGTAACGCCAGTATCAACCTGAAAGAAAAATGCATTGATGGTATTACCGTGAACCCGGATGTTTGCAAACAAAACGTTCTGAACTCAATCGGCATCGTTACTTTCCTGAATCCGATTATCGGGCACCATGCCGGAGACATTATCGGCAAAATATGCGCAGAAACCGGTAAAAGCGTTGCGCAGGTGGCTCTGGAACAAGGCTACCTGTCCGAGCAGGAACTGGCTCATATTTTCTCTGTCGAGAATCTGATTCCTTCCTGTATTTAAAAATAATAAATGGGGCTTAACCTAAAAGGGTTAGGCCCATTACTAATTTAGCATTTCTATGCAGTTCTTTTTTGTTCACCAACATCGGAGAAGAGACTCCCCTTACAAATCGCGCCATACCCACTTGGCATCAATAGCACCTCCGGGGCCATAGCTACGTTGCTTCATCTCCAGAACAGTCCAGCACTCTTTTAATTCATGTTCGAGATCGTAACTGACTTTGTAAAATTTGTAGACCAAATCAGGATCGTGATACTCGCTACTAAAAGGACAGTTTTTTCTATTGATTAACTCAATACTAATAATAGTGCCACCTAAAGCATTAATGTGTTTTTCAATGATATTCATTCGCTCATTTTCAGCCTGTTTAGACATTCTCATCAATACCCATACCGACAGTCCTCCGGCAATGAAAGTCAGTAAAAACGCCAATTGTAGACTCATACAAACACCTCCATACCGAAACAAAAATGACGTACCTACTAGAAAAAGTATAGAGTATTAGTTCAGCGAAAATGAGCCCAATAAAGCCCCAAAATTTACGGTTCTATCTTCCTTACTTTTCTGTTCATTCTCCTTTCTCAGGCCCTAAATCTTTTTTGAGTCAAAGATCACAAAACTAACAATAACCATAAAAAGTGTGACAGAACTACCAAATGTTACTCGATGTTACCGATAACATTATCAATGTTCCCGGTAACATTTAGGGAAAGATGATAACGAAAGGATAAATACCCTATGAAATTCACTATAAAAACCCTTGCTTCTACAGTCGCCGTTGCTCTGCTGTCCACCTCTGCACTGGCTGCTGATTTCAACTTCAAATTCCAGTCAAGTGACCCGTCTGGTGATAAAAACTTCCAGGTACAGCAGGAGTGGACAGAACGAGTAGAAAAAATGTCCGGTGGTCGTATCCATATTGATCTGCTGCCTGTTGGCGCTGTGGTTAAGCACACGGAAACACTGGGTGCAATCAAAATGGGTGTCATCGACGGCCATGTTACTGCTACCGGTTATTTTTCCGGTAAGGATCCGGCCTTTGGTCTGATTGGTAACCTGGTTGGTGCCTGGTCTGATACCCGTCAACTTCTTGAATACATCAACTATGGCGGTGGTTATGATCTGATGACCGAGCTATACGCTCCATACGGCGTAAAATACGTGGGTGGCTCGACAACGGGCGTGGAATCCTTTGTATCTAAAGTGCCACTGGATGGCGTCGCTGACCTGAAAGGTCTGAAACTGCGCGCTCCGGAAGGTCTGGTTCAACAGGTATTTGCTGCCGCAGGCGCTGCACCGGTTAACCTGCCCGGTTCTGAAGTATTTACCGGTCTGAGCAAAGGCGTCATTGATGCGGCTGACTACACCGTATTCTCGACTAACCAGAAAGCCGGTATGAACGATATCGCCACCCATCCGGTTCAGCCAGGCTTCCACTCTCTGCCAATGATCGATATTTCCATGAGTCAGAAGAAATGGGACAAGATGCCGGAAGATCTACAGGACATTATGACCGTATCTGTACGTGATTTTGCTCAGGATATAACTACCCAGCTACGCATCGCGGATGCGAAAGCCGTGAAAGAAGCGCAAGCAAACCCTGAAATCACTATCCACGACTGGCCAGCGGCAGAGCGTAAGAAGTTCCGTCAGATTGCCATGGGTGAATGGGAAAAGTATGCCGAACAATCGCCTAATGCGAAGAAGGTATATGACTCTATTACAACTTACCTGAAAGACTCCGGTCTTCTATAAGTCTCAGATCTTGTAACTCCACAGGTTTTCTGTAACCAGCTCTGTTTGGGGAGGGCATTTCTTCCCCTTTTTTTGGATAAAACGTTATGAAAAATTCAGAAACCATCGACATCAAGGTGGCTGAAATGCCTCACAATGGTCTCGATAAGCTTTTAGCCCGAGTCAGTGAAATACTTAGCTACCTTTTTGTTTTTACCGTTATTATTTCCTTTTATGAAGTACTCAGTCGTTATCTGTTTGACTCACCAACCATATGGGTACATGAAACAGCCTCGTTTATCGGCGGTTCACTGTTTGTTATTGGTGGTGCCTATGCCCTGGCCACCGACAAACACGTAAGAGTGGTACTGTTGTACGACATCGTTTCACAAAGAACCCGGCATTATCTTAACCTTTTCCACCACATCGCAGGCCTGTTCTTCTCCGGAATGCTGGTTTACGGCGCTTATCAGATGGTGGCTAACTCATGGTTCACGCCATGGGGGGATGTCCATCTGGAAACATCGGGTACCGCCTGGAACCCACCTTTTCCGGCACTGCTTAAGGGACTCATTCTGTTTACTGTCATTTTGATTTTTATTCAGTTTGTGCTGCACCTGATTAATGAAATCCAAACACTAAAGGAAGAGAACAATGACTGATTTAACTTCAACTAAACCGGTCTCCCGTAGTCGCATGCCACTGGCGTTTGTACCGGGAGTATTCGTTCTGTTATTAGCCCTGGGCTGGTTGGGCGCAGAGGCTATCTCATTTGACTTATCTTCTATTGGTATCGGCTATGGCAGTCTGCTGATGCTGGTGCTTATGATTGCTCTGCTGCTGACCGGAATGCAACTGGCTTTTGTTACCGGCCTGGTTGCCCTGATCTTCACTTATGGCTGGTTTGGTGTTGACGCGTTACCTTTGGTAACCAGCCGTATTTTCAGTTTTGTAAATGGCTATGTTTTCCTTGCTGTACCGATGTTCGTATTAATGGCCGCCCTGCTCGACCGCTCGGGTATCGCACGAGATTTGTTTGATGCAATGAAAAGCGTTGGTCGTAAGGTACGTGGTGGTGTTGCGGTACAAACCCTGTTGGTAGCGGTTGTACTGGCCTCTATGTCCGGAGTTATCGGTGGGGAAACTGTACTTCTGGGTATTCTGGCTCTGCCACAAATGCTGCGTCTTGGGTATAACCGTAAACTGGCTATCGGGACAACCTGTGCCGGTGGTGCACTGGGTACCATGCTGCCTCCGAGTATCGTACTGATTATTTATGGTCTGTCTGCATCGGTGTCCATTGGTCAGCTATTTAAAGCCGCTTTTCTGCCTGCGTTCATTCTGGCTATGTTCTATGTGGGTTATGTTCTGATTCGATGCAAACTGAACCCGTCTCTGGCTCCATTACCATCAGAAGAAGAACTGGCGGAAGATGCCAAAAACCGTCCAAGCTACTTTAAAGCACTGTTCTTCCCGTTGCTGTCGGTTGCGATTGTTCTGGGCAGTATCTATACCGGTGTTGCCTCAGTAACCGAAGCCTCTGCTCTGGGTGTTGTTGGTATCGCACTGAGTGCCTGGATTCGTGGAGAGCTAAACGCCACGATGGTGAAAGAGTCTGCAATCGCAACAATGCGCACCTGTGGCATGATCATGTGGATCGGTATCGGTGCCTCTGCTCTGGTCGGTGTATATAACCTGATGGGTGGTATCGACTTCGTTGAGCAAACCATTCTGGCTCTGAGTGGCGGTAATGCCACAACAACCCTGCTGATTATGATGGCAATTCTGTTTGTGCTGGGCATGTTCCTGGACTGGGTAGGCGTTGCTCTGCTGACCATGCCGATCTTCGTTCCAATCATTACTGGCCTGGGTATGGATCCTGTCTGGTTTGGTGTGGTGTTCTGTCTGAACATGCAGGTAGCATTCCTGTCCCCACCATTTGGTCCGGCGGCGTTTTACCTGAAGTCGGTCGCGCCGAAAGATATCTCTCTGGGAGAAATATTCTCCTCCATGATCCCTTTTATCGCACTGCAAGTCAGCGTACTGGCACTGGTTATTATCTTCCCTGAGCTGGCGCTCTGGTGGCAGTAACCTTTACCTAATAAAGCATAAAAAAGTAAGAGATGATGAATTATGAGTAAAAAATACGTCGTTATGGGAGTGTCGGGGTGTGGTAAATCCTCTATCGGAGCCGCGCTGGGTAAAGCACTCAATATCCCTTTTTATGATGGTGACGATTTCCATCCAGAAGAAAATGTACAGAAAATGCAAAGCGGTCAGCCTCTGACTGATACGGACCGGCAATCCTGGCTGAAAATGCTGAACGAACTGCTTAGTGGACCAGAAGCCTTAGTCGTCGCCTGCTCTGCTCTAAAACCGGAATACCGGGATTTGCTGAGAAAAGGCGGTCAGGATATCCACTTTATTTACCTGAAAGGAGATTTTGATACTATCTGGTCAAGACACCAGAAGCGTGAAGGCCACTACTTCAATGGTTCAGCCATGTTGGAAAGTCAGTTTGACATCCTGGTTGAACCGAATGAACAAGAGGCACTGTATGTTGATATCAGGCAGTCTCCACAACAAATTGTTCAATATACACTCGCTAACCTGGCCTAAATTAAGTAAAGATGTCGTAACCTGTAAACTCTGTGTGGCAAATTCTCACAGAGTTTTTTCATGTTCTCTCCCCGATTCTGACTAAATCTCTGGATGACGCTCTAGCCAAATAGTACCGACAGCTGATATCCGTTATACTGTGCATAATTCACAAGCGAACAAAAGTAAGGTTCCTAATGACTGCAACGACTCCTTTAGCTAGCCTCCCGAAAGATCCGACCGAGCGTATGAATCAGTTTTTCAACACGGTCGCCAATGACCTCAAAATCTGGCTACTGGTTGATGAACACGGCAGCGTTCTGCTGACCGCTGACGATGAAGACTGTGTACCTGTCTGGCCAACTCAGGCACACGCCGAGCAATGGGCGACGGAAGAGTGGGAAGGGTTCAAACCTGAGGCTATCTCTGTTGCTAAATGGAAAAGTCGCTGGACACCGGGGTTAGAAGAAGACGAACTCTCCGTCATCGTATTTCCTGATCAGCAAGGTGAAGGGATTGTACTTTACCCTGACGAATTCGACAGTGAATTAAGAAAACGCGAATCAAAACGTCGTTAATTTTATGCCGTTACAAAGATAATCCATCGCCGTGCTAACCAGCTTTGGCACGGCGATGTCGCTTTTAAGAAAGGTTAGGCTATGGATAGCTGACCACGGCCATAATGAGGCAGCCCCGACTGGCTTCTCTTCTCCTCCACGGTTTCACGTAATTTCGCAATAACGAGTTGATAGAACATCATTCGCATATCGGAATAATTGCAGGCAAGCTCCTGCTCGAAACGTGATATATCCTCATTAAGGTGATTCATTACCAGTGTCGATAAATACTTCCACCCTTCGGCTTGAGGCATGTTATCCGTACTATGTAGCTCTTGCGTTAACATGTGTAGCAAAACCGCGATCTTCTGATTAGTCTGAGTTTGCAAACTTGTCTTATCCATATAACTCTCCTTTAACGGGTCAATATACTAGCCTAAGACTTCATGGTTTTTAGAGTAGAACCATTACTCAGTTTAGCAGCTATCTCAGAGAATCAAGTATGGAAGGCAAAAACAATGAATGGCAGGACGGCGAATGCCATGCCTGCCATGTATGGTTAACAACAACATAAGCTGGTACGAATTATTCCTCCCCGGCTTCCGCACATACCCTTTGCTGCACGGCTGGCGGCGCTGGCTCGTAATGGCTTAGTGCCATACTAAAGCTGCCTTCCCCACCAGTCAGGGAGCGCAGCCGACGTGAATAATCCTGCAGCTCGTTTATCGGTGATTTGGCCTTTATCAGCGTAAAGTTATTGGCCTGTGGATGAGTACCTTCAATAAGGCCCCGGTTACCGGACAAATCCCCAGACACATCACCAACGGCAGAAGTCGGAATAAACAGATCCAATTGAACGATCGGTTCCAGAACGATCGGATCGGCATTATTAACCGCATCCAGAAATGCCTTTTTACCCGCAATAACAAACGCAATCTCTTTTGAATCGACAGAGTGGAACTTGCCATCATAGACCGTCACTTCCAGATCTTTCAGCGGATTGCCAGAAATCGCGCCTTCATCCAGAGCCTGACGAATGCCCTTCTCTACAGCTGGAATTAATGCCGTCGGGATAGCACCTCCGACAACCTTATTTACAAACTTAAATCCGGCCCCACGTTCCAGTGGGCGAACTTTAAGCTGTACTTCGCCAAACTGACCGGCCCCCCCACTCTGCTTTTTATGCCGGTAATGCCCTTCAGCAGGCTTAGTGATGGTTTCAAAATATTCAACGCTCGGCTGACTGGTTTCCACATCCAGTTTGTATACGCTCTGCATTTTTTCCAGAGCCACTTTAAGGTGGAATTCCCCCTGACCACTCAACAGTGTTTCATTCGTGCGGGTCCGGTGCTCAATGCGTAGAGAAGGATCCTCCGCTGCGATACGGTTAAGCACCTCAGACAGTTTCTGTTCATCGCCCCGTTTCTTCGGACGAACAACCTGGCTGTACATAGATTCAGGGAAGTTCAGGGTACGCATTACGACACCGTCTTCGTCATGAGAATCGTGGATCACGGAGTCAAATTCCAGTTCATCCACTTTGGCCAGTACACAGAAATCTCCGGCAATGGCGTGCTGAATTTCAATACGCTCTTTGCCCTGTAACTGATACAAATGCCCGACTTTAAAAGCTTTGTTGCTCTCTCCGACATACAGCTGACTGCCGACACTGATTTCTCCCTGAAATACCCGAATATAGGCCAGTTTCCCCATATAAGGATCAACGCTCACCTTGTACACATGCGCTACCGTATGTTCCAGCGTTTCACAATCGACAGGGATCTGTTTTCCTTCTTTCTCCAGTAAAGGCGGGTTGCCTTCCGGAGGAATCGGCATAATTTCGGTTATCGTCTTCAGTAACAGCTCACACCCGGCTCCGGTTTCAGCGGAAGTAAAGCAAACAGGGATAACATGCCCGGTTCTTAGTGCTTCTTCAAAAGGGTCATGTAACTGAGGCGGCGTCAGTTCTGAACCTTGCTCAAGGTAGAGCTCCATCAGCTCTTCATCCACTTCAATAATCTGATCGATCAGACTTTCATGCGCCGTGGATACATCAGAAAACAGTGTTGGCTTATCATATTCTGGCTCGAAATAACAATCGACAACACCTGAACCATCTTCATTTGGCAGATTGATCGGCAGACAGTGGCTGCCAAAGTGATCCTCAATCTCCACCATAATCTCGAACACTTTTTGCGGATCTTGATCGATTTTATTCACAATAATCATCTGACATTTTTTTTGCTCCTGCGCAAAACTGAACAGACGATCAGAAATTTGGTTCAGAGGCGTATCAGCATCTATCACCAAAGCCGCCGATTCGACTGCCGGATAGACACTGAGACTCCTCCCTAAGAGCTCAGCCTGCCCCGGAGTGTCAATGATATTCATCCGGTGTTTTTTCCAGCTCAGAGTAACGGGGGTGGCCTCAATGCTATGCTGATACTGAATAGATTGTGGATCGAAATCGGTAACGGTATTTCCTCTGGCTACGCTCCCCAGTTGTTCTGTCGCTTGCGCTGTAAACAACAGACGCTCAATCAAACTGGTTTTGCCCGTACCTGCTTGGCCGGAAAAGGCCACATTCCTGATTTTATTAACTGGCATATATCACTCCTGAAGAAAATGTAGATACAAATGTAAAAACAACATCAACATACGAGTTGGCGGTTAAACCGCCAGCTCGTCTTCCAGGTCATTTTGCGAATGGATATATGCACGGTAAGTCCGATAGCAGAAATAATGTATATAGCTTGGCTGTTAATTTTTATCTCTGGTGTGACTCATTTCATAACTGTGACGATTGGTCTTCCTTCATATGATTGATAGATCAGTTAATTTGCTTAACAGAAAGCTATTCATCAATATACACCACTGGGGTATTCACATTATTAATTGATTCATTACCCAGCAGCGCCTGATGCACAGCGTAAACGCCCTGATATCCCATTTCATATGGTGACTGAGTAATATACCCTTCCAGCTTTCCTCTGTGCAGACTTTCCATGATAAACGGATCTTCATCAAAGCCTATGTGAACCACATTCTTATGTTTTTTGATCACCTCGCGGGCAATAATGGTCCCTATGGTCGTCGTATCGTTCGGTGTGAAGATACCATCAAGATTGTCGATACTATAAAGCACTCTGCGCGATATCGCTCTTGCGTCACCCACCCGGGTTCCCAGATAAGGCTCCGCAACAATCTTCAGCCCTCTTTCTTTGGCACCATAAATAAAGCCCGATTCTCTTGCATCTGTTGAGGCGACCCCTTCCTGTAAACGAAACAATGCCACATTCCCTTTGCCACCCAGAGCTTCCGACATTTTTTCCGCGGCTAATTGACCCGCTGCATAATTGTCCGTGGTCACGGAAGCTACCCGTACCCCTCCTGTATCCCGGTCAATATACACGGTAGGGATACCCCGAGCCTTCAGCAGAGCAACATCTTTATTCCGGGAGGGATCGGAAGGGGCAATAACGACACCAACACTATTATGCTCATCAACAAACCGATTCAAAATGACTCTTTGTCCCTCAGAGTCCTTATCATTAATCGTACCCCGAATGTAGAGCTGATATCCAAGTTCCTCACCTGCCTTCTGAGCGCCCAAAATGACATCAGCCCAAAACGGTCTTAACTCGCTGCCTGATACAATAACAGCCAGGTTCTTTTCTGCTTGTGCCGCCCAAGGGGTAAACAAAGTCACCAACAAACTTAGTACCATGAAAAATTTTGGTATACGCATCACTCTGTCCTCACCGGTATGCTTTCCGTCAAGCATAGCTCATAACTCAGGTGCTGAAACCGAATACAAATCCGACTTTTCAATAAATCAGGTTGATTTGCCAAATATGACACACTGCCAGGACACGCCCTAAAGACTTATATCATGAACCCACTTGTCATCTCATCCAACAGTGTGAATACTAAGGGTATTTTCTTCACAATGAAAAAGAACGTCTATGAAGCTTTCAGGAATCCATCACACTGCGATTATCTGCTCAGATTATCCGGTATCGAAACGGTTCTATAATGAAATATTAGGGCTCAACATTCTGGCTGAAAATTATCGCAGTGAACGAGACTCCTATAAACTCGACTTAGCATTACCTAATGGTAATCAGATAGAGCTATTCTCCTTCCCCGGCGCGCCAAAAAGACCGAGTTTTCCCGAAGCTCAGGGGCTCCGGCACCTGGCTTTTACCGTTCAGTCTATCGATGAAAGCATAAAACACCTGCTGTCATTTGATATTGACGTCGAGCCAGTCCGGATTGATCCTTATACTGGCTGCCGGTTCACCTTTTTTCAGGATCCGGATGGCTTGCCATTAGAGCTGTATGAAGTAACACCTGTTGAATAACCAGAAAAGGAAGTCAGATGTATAACGCAGTCACCATAGAAGCATTTCGGGCTTTAGATGCCATAGATAAAAAAGGCAGCTTCTCTGCTGCCGCCAAATCCTTGTATAAAGTCCCGTCTGCGTTAACCTACACCATTAAAAAGCTGGAAGATGATATCGGTGTACCACTGTTCGACCGCTCAAAACAACGGGCACAGCTGACCCCCGCAGGAAAACTGGTTCTGGAGCAGGGACGAGAGATACTCTGCGCCACAAATCGCTTAGTCGACTCAGTAAAGCAACTGGAATCCGGCTGGGAAAGTGAAATCCGTATCGCCCGGGATACCGTTATTCCCCAGGATTATCTATTCGATCTGATCGTGGATTTCAACCAATTAGACCAGAACGTCAATATTTCTCTGAGTGTTGAAGTACTGGGGGGAGGCTGGGATGCCCTGCACAGTGGGCGTGCCGATATCGTTATCGGGGCGACGGGTGAACTGCCGAGAGGATTATTTAACACCCATAAAATGGGGGAAGTGGCCTTTACCTTCGCCATTTCTCCACAGCACCCATTGGCGAATGTTAAGGGCAAAATAGAACAGGAACAGCTATCTGATTACCCTTCGATTGTCGTTGCAGATACATCACAGATACTCCCGGGACTCAATTCCGGGCGCTTTACCAGTAAACAAGTGATCCTGGTCAGTGATATCGAATCTAAAATTTCCGCACAAATACGTGGGTTGGGAACCGGTTTTCTACCCGCACATCTGGCGAAACCCTATCTGGAATCGGGCCAGTTGATAGAAAAAGAGTGTGATTTTCCAAGACCGAACCAGGAAGTCTATATCGCCTGGCATAAAGAGCAGGAAGGCAGAGCGTTTGAGTGGTTCGTTAACAAGCTATGCAAAATCAACTGGCCACTCTAAACGCCAAACATACCAGCTAATAAATTAGCTTAGTGCACCCGCAAGTTGTTCCAGAGCACCTTTGCGGTTTTCTGCTGCAACGTCATCACCCATGTTCAGAGCTTCAGCAAATACAAAGTTCACGTCCGTCAGGCCGATAAAGCCAAGGATGGTTTTCAGATAACCGTGCACGATATCATGTTCAGTACCCTTATGCTGACCACCACGAGTCGTTACGATAGTCACTGGTTTGTTGTCGATCAGACCAACCGGACCAGTCTCTGTGTACGTGAAAGTCACACCGGCACGAGCTATCATATCAAACCAGTTTTTCAGCTGAGTCGGTACCATAAAGTTATACATTGGTGCAGCGATAACCACAGAATCGGCGGCTTTCAGTTCATCGATAAGCTGGTTAGACTGCTGAAGGATCGCTTTTTGTTCATCGTTAAGTTCATCTTCATTACCACCCAGAGAACCGATGACATTCAGATCCATAACAGGTAAAGGATTCGCTGCCAGATCACGTTCAATAATGTTGGCACTGCCTTCCAGAGCAATATTCAGAAGCTGGTTAGATTGTGAGTGTTCACCAAGAATGCTTGATTTTAGAACTAATACGCTTGACATAGTTATTCCCCTTTCAATTCATGACGAGTTTCATTTAACTTGTGTACTTACTTTACCTAAAACGATCCGGTAAAAATATTAGAATAATTAGAGCAGTCATTTCAAAAATTTTGAATGACCATCCACAGGTAAGAACACCCTTTACGTACCTTTACATTCACTGTTCCCTCCTTTACAAACCAAAATAATATAATGAGAACTCTTATCAATTTCCGGTGTGTACATCCGGCGTTTAATTCAGTAGCCAATTATGAAAAAAAAAATCAAAACGTAGCCTGTTTCTGGCCTTAGCACTCCTGATAATGATGGCCGGTGGCCTGTTCTACTTTTATCCTTCGGCAGAACCGGAGCCAAGCTATGCCACTGAAACGGTTCAACGCGGCAGGATAGAACATACCGTTCTCGCAAATGGTATGTTGCATCCCTCCAGGTTAGTCAGTGTAGGAGCCCAGATATCGGGACAAATCAAAACATTGGCCGTTCAACTTGGTGATGAAGTCAAACAAGGCGATCTTATCGCTCAGATAGATGACCTGACGCAGCAGAAGCTGATCTCGCAGTATATAAAGCAGAACTGGATCAACTGAAAGCAGAAAAACAGCAAGCCATGATCAGCGTGGATAATGCCAAACTGGATTTAGGTTACACCACCATTAATGCACCGATGGACGGTACCGTCGTTTATGCCTCTGTTTCAGAGGGTCAGACGGTAAACGCTAATCAAAGTGCGCCAACTATTATCGAGCTGGCTAAACTGGATACCATGACAGTAAAAGCCCAGATATCTGAAGCCGGTGTCATTAATGTTCACGCCGGTCAGAAAGCCTATTTCACGATTCTGGGTTCATCAAACCAGCGCTATGAAGGTGTATTGCGGGCAATAGAACCGGGGCCAACGTTGATGGATGGTGATGACAGCGACCTAAGCGCCGATGACAGTGACGCTATCTACTATAACGGTCTGTTTGAGGTAGAAAACCCGGATCATCGACTACGAATAGGAATGACGGCTGAAGTATCAATTATTTTGAATGGTGCCGACGACACCCTGCTTGTACCCGCACAAATTCTGATAAAACAACCGGGGCCGGGAAGCCACTATCAGGTACCCGTCCTGATAAACGGTCAGGTTGAATACCGTGACGTAGAAGTCGGCATCAACAACAAGGTCAATGCACAGATTGTGTCGGGTCTGAACGACGGTGATCAAATCGTTATCGGGATGCCTTCCGAAGGAAACAGTTCCAGCTCTCACCGGGCGGGCCCACCAATGATGGGGATGTAAGCCATGAGTGAAGCATTACTTGAAATCTCCGGGATCAGCCGGACGTTCCCTGCCGGTGATGAAGAGCTGACGGTTCTTAACAAGGTAAACCTGTCTATCCACCGGGGGGAAATGGTGGCCATTGTCGGTGCCTCAGGTTCAGATTAATACCAATGGATTAAATTCCGGGATGCCGCTAATGAAAACTGGTTAAAAAGTAGCCAATCGATAGCGTTCATGATATAAACTCTTCGTCCGTCCCGTTAAGCCTTCGGGACACACCAGGAGATGAAATGTTGAAATTATCTAAGCTATACAGATTAGGCGTACTGTTTGCTGTTACAAGTTGGGCATCCGTCAGTACTGCAGCCGGCAATGACAACCAAGTTGATAAAAATTCATTGGTATATCCGACTATGGCGGTTCCTCTGCAATCAAGTTTTGAAAACGAAGCCCAGATAGCAAAGCTTAGCCAATTACTGCTAAATCAAAACCTTACCGAAGATGACCGAGCGAAAGTTTTCTATGAAAGGGGTTATTATTACGATAACTTGGGCCTGAAAGATCTGGCCCGCCTGGATTTCGGACAATCTCTTAAGATCAACCCGGCACAGCCTGCGATTTTCAACCGACTGGGAATGTATTTTACACAAGTTGGAGAATATGATGCCGCTTATGAAGCCTTTGATTCAACTTTAGAGTTAGACCCTAATAATCAGGATGCTATACGTAACCGGGCCATCGCACTCTATTATGGTGATCGCATCAATCTTGCTCTGGAAGACATGCAAACCTACTATCAAAAAGATCCAAATGATCCGTTCCGCTCTCTGTGGCTATTCATCGTTGAACGAGAAGTCGATGAAAAGGCAGCGCTTAAACGTCTGGCAACAAAATACCATAAGCGTACTACTGACAATTGGAACTGGGTATTAGTTGGTATTATGTTAGGGGAGATAAGTGAAGAACAGGCTTATTCAATTGTATCAAGTCAAACTCGTGACAATGTCCTCATGGCTCAACGTTTAACCGAAGCCTATTTTTATTTAGGAAAATACCGTAAAGCTCATGGTGATTACTCGGACGCATTGTCTCTGTACAAACTTGCTATTTCTTTCAATGTTTACGATTACGTAGAGCATGGGTATTCTTTCTTAGAACTTGGCCGTATATTCAATGAATATAAAAAAGCTCAACAATCTGGCAGAGTTGATGATTTTGTAAAGGTAAATTAAATATAATTTATTATATATGAACAACCAAGGTGGTAGAAAATTAATATTAATGTACTAATATTATTTTTCTAATCACCTTGGATAAATAACCAGAAAGCCTTATCTAACTGCAATCTAGTCATTACTTCTCCTTGCTTTGTAGTTGTAATCAACATCAACTACAGCGCGGTACTCTATTTTATTACGTGATACAGGCACTTCTTCAATTCGAACCTGAGCACTCTCAACAGAGATACCACCTACAACATTATCAGCAAATGTAGTTAATTTGCTACGTAACTGTCGGTTACTGGCTGTATTAAGAGATTCATACATATTAAACCCGGCATTTAATGCTTCTGATTTAGTACCAAAAGAATCGCTGGTTAACATGGTGTCCCGATGAACAGTCTCAAGTTGAGCAGCTGATACAGCAAAGGTAGTGAGTAAGCCAGCAGCAATAGTAATAAATGTCTTCATGGTAGGTCCTTATACAGAGTTAACCGCTGTATCGAATTAACAAGATTTCAATACCTTGCTTTAACTCTATCCCATTTAACACCTTGAAATTAATATTTAATAAATCTTAATTTATATAAATTAAAGAGATATCAGATAGTTAAATTCAGGGCTTGTATCCAAGTGCTCTTAATTTAATTGCACTCCCATGTTAAAAGTAGCACTTGGTTGATATAGATCAAGATGTACTTAAATATAATTTTCATTATACATAAAATGTGCTACTTAATTTTAAATCACTATTACTTTTGAATGATAACTATTCCATCTGTGATGATGAGACATTATTTTCTATCTTATTTATAGTTAACCAACAGATATTTTCAGATTACGCAGAAAAGGCCCGAATCCCTGCTCTCCACACCAGAAATTCAGCGCGTTTTGCACACCGTGACTGGTCAGGGTTGCCCCGGAAATCCCGTCGACGGAATGATCGCCAATAACCTGTCTGTGATTCACCACCACCTGAAAATCCGGTTTACCCTCACTAAAAATTTGCTTACCGATAAACTGCTGTACCCACTCCGGTTCGTCGATGATCTTACCACCCAGCCCCGGGGTTTCCGCATGTTGATAAAAACCCAGCCCACTGATACTTAAATTATCCAGTTCCAGAGCCAGATACCCTTGCAGCAGAGAAAATTTACCAAACGCCCGAACTGGCAGAGCTACCCTATCATAGCGACCCTGCTCATCTTTGATCAGAAAAACTTTAGCGATATTTTCGCGCCGTTTTAAACCGGCATAGTCGTCCTTTTCAGCCAAAGACACCGAAAGTGACGGGTCGGTACGGGCAACTTCTGCATCGTAGTTTTCCAGACGCTCTGTATCATCAATAAACTGACCGGAGTTCAGATCCACTAATCGTGGTTCAACGTACTGTTCCATCAGTTTTACCATACTGGTTTTTTTCTTCATCAGGCCTGCTGTTTCCATCAGCACCAGCCGTTTATCCAGTCTGGTTATTTCTGGCTGGTGCGCGTTGCTCTGACTTAAACTAGACTTCAGTTTTTCGACCTGTCCATTGTTTCCAGGCTGATCAGAACCGAAACAGCCGGACAAGGCCAGTATACCTGCTGTAATTACACCGGTTTTTTTAAGGTTCAACATATTCATATACAGCTCCTATTTCAGACGGCGAGGGACAACCTGAGCGATAATGTTAAATTCACCCTGGTTAGTCTGAATATGCAGAGTCAGGAACTCTCCCAGCTCCAGAGTACGTTTAGGGTTAAACAGCATCAGGTGATGCGTATTCGGTGTCAGAGCCAGTTTTTTATCAGCCGGAATAGCGATTTCATCAATATGGAACATTACCCGCTTTCCGCTTTCAAATTTGGTGCTGTGCAGCATAGTCATACCGAAAACATCACTGCTCAGGCCAGTGATCACCAACTTTTTACCGGTATTGTTATGAATAGTCATTTTGCTTCCAGTTCCGTTCGCCCCCTGAGCGAGCTGAAAAATCATCGGATTTTCAACGTCAACCAACTGCTGAAGCGTTCCCTCATTTGCCTGTGAGAAAAAAGAAGAAAGGTAGAATGCAGCCGCCATAAAAAAAACCGATAACGGTTTGTTAATCATGAATGAATCCCTGTTATTTTGTTTGTAATTTATTGATGTAGCCGTTCAGGTCCATGCCCGACGAATAGCCGATATGCGTTTTTTCTATCACGCCCGCCTTATTGATAAAAAAGGTGGTTGGTGTCACCGAGACTAAATAGCGCTCCTGAGTAATGCCTAACTGATCCTTACCCAGCAGGAAACTGATGCCCAGATCATCGGCTATCGCATCTAGATCAACCTCTTTATCATCGATATTGATGGAGATAACCGTCAGATCATCCGGACGCTCTTGTACCACTTGCTGCCATTTCTTCATCATCAGCAGGCAGGCACCACAGGTTTCCGACCAGAACTCCAGAACAACCGGTTTGCCCTGATAATCTGCCAGCTTAATCTCCTGCTGACGGGCATCGAATGCCGCAACAGAGGGAGCACTTTCTCCCACCCTGGCAATTTCGTCTTTACACCCGCTGAGCACAGCAGTCAGCAGAAAAACCAGACAAGCAAAGTGTTTTTTACCCTTTAGCTGATTACTGTTCATTCGGTCTTTCCTCACCCATATACTTGCCGTGCTGCAAGCGGATGATCCGATCGGTGTAACGCCCCAAATCCGGGTTATGCGTCACCATAATGATGGTGCGGTTCTGTGCATGCAGACGCTTAAAGATATCCAGGACAATCTGTTCATTCTCTTCGTCCAGATTGCCGGTCGGTTCATCAGCGAAAATGATCGGACACTCATTTACCAGTGCACGGGCAATACACACCCGCTGCTGCTCACCACCGGAAAGCTGATTTGGCAGGTGATCGATCCGGTGCCCAAGACCGACTTGTTCCAGTACGCGAACGGCTGCTTCTTTGTCGGTCACGCTGTGGTAATGCTGAGCCAGCATGACGTTTTCCAGTGCAGTGAGATAAGGGATCAGGTGGAACTGCTGAAACAGCAGGCCGATTTTTTCTGCCCGGAACGAGCGTCGTCCGTCTTCATCAAGATGTGCTGCATCCTGACCGTCCAGGTAAATCTGACCTTCGGTTGCGGTATCCAGACAACTGAGAATATTCATCAGGGTTGTCTTGCCGGAACCAGACGCCCCCATAATGGCGACGAACTCGCCATGCTGAATGGAAATATTAATGTTATCCAGCGCTTTTACCTGATCAAAATATTTGGAAAGCCCATTGGTTTCAATTGCATAAGTTGACATTCTATTCTCCTTTAAGCACTCTGGCGGGATCGACGCTGATTGCCCTTAACGTCGGGATGGTCGCAGCCACCAGGGCCGCAAGAAATGAAAGTACGGATGTGATCAGAAAAACGGGGCCGCGCAGATCAATACTGGCGCTGAATACGGTCTGTCCCAGTATTTGCGCCAGCAGATAGCCCAGCGCCAGCCCCACGACAATCGCGGCCAGTGTCATCAAAGCAGTTTCGGCCAGGATCTGTTTGGTGATCGAGCTGTGAGACGCGCCTAATGATTTTTGCAGCGCAAACTCGTACCGCCGTTCCGAGATCATGGCGGTCAGCGTGGTGTTCACACACAACGTAGACAAAACCAGGATCACAAATGCCACTACGCCCATCAACAGCTTAATCTTATTCAGCACCTTACCTTCGGATGCTGATACCTTACGGATAGGGCGGATATTTAGCTGTGGATACTTCTCATGCAGCGTTGCCGCAAACTGTTCAACCTGCCCGTTATTGTTCGCCAGACTGAACATGGCGTAGTTAACTTGTCCTTCTTTTTCCAGCCAGTCCTGCACCACCGGTAGGTTAACAATCAGATAATTATCTTCCGCTTCACCGGACTCAATAATTCCTTTAATGGTAAAACTGTGCTTCGCATTGTCTTTGATGATGTTGATTTGCGAACCAAGCCCCAGCTCCAGCTTTTGCGCCAGCTTGCTGCCGATCATGGCATTGCGCTGATCGAAAGCCACGTTGATCCACTTACCTTTTATCTGCCAGTAAGGGGTCAGTTTCTGTAACTGGGAAAAGTCGATGCCCATCAGCACCACTTTTTCCAGATCAGACTGAGCCATCCCATACAGATATGGACTGGAAGCGACCAGACTGCTCTCCGGAGCCAGCTTACGTATCTGCCGGTAATCCAAAGCAGATAAGTGCGCCAGCTTCTCACCCGGACCAACAAAAAAGTTGGCTCCGTAGTTTCTGAGTTCATGGCTCATTTTTTCATTGATATCAAAATAGACGCCGGCCATCGCAGTAATGATTGCCGCCCCAACCGTCAGTGCAGTAAATACTATCAACACCCGGCGGACACGCAGCCTGAGCGAACGCCATACCAGCAGACGGTTCATAGACGCCCCATTAACAGACGAACCTTTATTTGCGGCCATACAACACCTCGATAGGATAGAGCGACGCAATACGCCGGGAAGGGAAATAGGTGCCGATTACCGTGATAATGACGGAGATCACCAGTACCATAGGCACAATAATCCAGTTGAAACTGACCATGGAACCAAACAGGGCATATCCCATGACCTTTGCCAGCCCCCAGCCTGCCAGACAGCCAAGCAGACCACCCAGTAAGCCGCAGATAATGGATTCTGAATAGAACAGCAGATACACCTGCCAGTTATGTGCCCCCAACGATTTCATCAGGCCGATCTCTTTGGCTCGTTGCAGAATCGCGTTGGTCATCAGAGAGGCAATGCCCATTGCCGCAGCGACTAAAGCGGCACAGGTCACCACAAACAGCAGGCTCTGGATCTTACCGATAACAATGCCTTCCGATGCGGCCACCTGCCAGATAGGTTTCACCAGCGCATTGTTCATCGCCCCTTCCAGCTGGAAAGAGATAGAGGAAACAAAAGCGGTACAGAACCAGAGGTCATACTCGTCAGAATCCAGTGATTCCAGATCTTCACGGGCTTTCTTCGACAGTGCATTTTCCGGCACCGTCAGGGCGGAGACGTTTACTGTCTGAACCCGTTCTTCCAGATCCAGAAGCTGCTGTCCAATATGCAGCGGGACCAGCAGTGCCGTTTCATCTTCAGAGCCGTTGGTCAGAATACCGGTAATGGTTACCCTTGCTGTCGAATGTTGTTTTCCACTCAGGTGTACCTCGTCACCAACCGACCAGCCTTGTTGCTCGGCCAGTGTTTTGCCCGCCAGAGCCTGCGATTTTTCATCGTCCGGCCATTGGCCATCGACCTTCCAGTAGGTCGCAATGATCCGGTTGCCGGTGTGATAATCCGGCTCATCAGGCACCGCAATCTGTTTGTCAAAAAAGGTACCGATAAGATTGATCTGCGCTGACGATCCAGAGGCCTGAGCGTTCACTTCTCCGCGCACAAACGGGGCAAAGCCGATAATATTGTTGCGCCAGAATATATCCTTAATATTCGGCAGTTCCCTTTCCTTAAGCAGGTCATCTTTTGCCAGCTCGGCGGTGTGCGAAGCCAGCATCTCCGGCAGTGCGATCTGTCCCTCGGGAGAGATCTCGATATTTGCCCCGTAGCTTTTCATCTCCTGCGACATCTTGTCACCGATATTGACGGAGATAGCCAGCAGAGCCGAAATCAACCCTGCCGCCAGAAACACCGTCGTCGTTGCCAGTAATTTTCGCCCGGTATCATGCGCCCAGGACTGGCGAAGCATAGTCCATAACATAGTAATTCTCCTGAAAGCTAAAGTGGCTCATGATCCGTATACGTCCACGGGTCAGCCCGGAACGCTTCGTAGGATGCTTCGGTAGTGAAGAAATAGGTTTTACCGCCAAACAGGTAGGTATATTCCGCCCCGATATTACTCAGCTGCTCGCCGTTAACCGGGTCTGTGGCCGTTATCTCAACCACATCACTGAAATATTTCAGGCCACTTTCCAGCATCTTCTGTGAAATCAGGATCTCACCGCCCTGCTGTCTCCATTCCGGAATCGGGATTGGATTACAGCCGCCCGGCTTACCGATGGACGGAATAAAGATGTGTACTCCACAAGCCAGACAGATCACCTGCTCGCCCGACTGAACGTATCCTGCATCCCCACACAGCATGCAGGCGTCAAATACTACGCCAAACTTCTGTTCACCCGGGTAACGGTCGATAACAAAAAAGCGCACCACTTTGCCATCGCTCGCCACCCACTCATAACGGTGAATACGGCCATCCAGCAGTTCTTCCGTGACCGGAATATGTACAGAGTGATCAGCCGCCAGCTCGATACGAGTACCCGGATCACGTTGCAGCGGCTGAGAAGCCACCATGTCCCAGTACAACAGACTGAAAAAAACAAGCAGAACACTGAGCGCGTAAGTGCGGACGACAGAAAAATGGTGATGAAAACGGGCCTGTCGTTTCCGTCGTTCTATCGCTGTTTGAGCCTGAGCAATCTGCTGTTTCAGCGGAACCACCTGCCCCCAAAAACGAATGACAAGAGAGACCAGCGTTAGCGCCATAACACAGTATGGGTAGACCCAGTAGAAATTCGTTACCCGTGAAACATAACTCAGCAACCCCTGAGTCAGTCCCAGAATCTGAAGTTTCATCGCCGCCAGAATGATCTCACCGGACAAGGGCAATAACGCGATCAACACCAGCGCAGAGACCAACAGTTTGCTAACAACCTTACCCAAACCTGCCGATAGTCTGGTAGTCATCACCTGGAGCAGCATGATCAGCAGAAAGCCAATCACCAGCGCAGAAATATTCAGAATAAATTCGGTGTTGATGACATTGGTGGCACTGAGCATATCCAGCTTGGCGACCTTTGCCCAAAGGAAACTGGCCAGTACCAACGCCAATGTTTGTCCAGATAGAAGCACATAGGAGTGAATGCGAAACAGAAGTACGTAAACAAGCAGCAGAAGTAATACGCCCGCATATACACCGGCAATAACCAATATGTTCACCTGACTAAAAGGCAGCATCCTGAGCATAAAAGCCCCAGCCAGAACGGCACCCATAAATGACCAGAACTGCTGTTTATACAGCCGGGCATCCGCTCTCTCCCACAACAGGCCAAATAGCACCGCCGGGAGCAAAAAAACGGAGAGTACCTGTGAAAGATAAAAACTCATTCTTTTCCCTATAAATACAAACAGTCCCGGGAAGGGTCTGAGCGATTCAGACAGATACCGGTACAGAAACAAAAAAGATACGGCCCGATGAAAGCCGTATCATGTTAGGGCCAGTTTAAAAATGCGTAAGAAGCAGAATTAGTTCAGACCAACGTATTTGAACGTGTAGTCCACATCGAAAGGTTTAAACCAGCGGCCAACACCTGTGCCTTCGTCAGTGTGACGTAGTAGACCCGCTTTTGAAGGCGGCTCGATAGTGAAAGTCAGCTCGTAGTTGCCCACGCCCATCATATTGATGTTAGAACCGTAGTGAGGACCGTCTGCCGCCACCATTGGCATAAATGTACCTTCCTGCGTTTTACCGGTATCGACGTTTTTCAGTTTGTACTGAATCGTCAGGTAAGGGATCCATTCGCCAGCACCAAAGCCGTTTTTATTGCCTTTCAGTGCATGAATATCCGCTTCCAGATGGACATCAGTCTGAGAAGCCGCTTTCATCATGCCCTGAGGTTCCATGGTTACCGGCTCCAGGTAAACAGCAGCAATCTCCATTCCGTTCATCTCTACGGTTTCACCAGCCGGAACTTCACCAGCATAAGCGGCTGCCGCTGCCAGCATGTTTGCCGCGATAGCTGACGCTAATAGTTTTTTAGACATATTTCGTTTCCTTTTTATATAAGCAACCCCTACACAACCATTTGTTGTATAAGCATTTTTCACAAAAATAATTAATATTCAGATACGGTTTGCTGTAATCGGAAGCTTCTGCTCTTAATGATGAACAGAGCAAACAGCGCCGCAAGAATCAGGACTCCCTGAGGGATAAGGGTTTCCATATACGGGTAGATACCCAGCAGACTGACTTCTGGTAAACCTGGCATCAGGGTCGGCTCAAACAGCTTGCCTTCTATCAGCTCTAATACGCCTTTACCTGAAAATACAAAGGCCATCAGATACATAAAGCTGCCGGTAAAGATAAAGAAAGGTTTCAGTGGTAACTTGACGACGCTGTAACGCATCACAAAGAAGATAGCGATCAATACCGCAGAGCCAACAGCCAGACCACTAAACATACCAGCCAGAGCAACAGAAGAAGCGCCGCTCGCCAGGGCGTAGTAAAAGAGAACCGTTTCCGCCCCTTCACGGTAGACCGCCAGGAAGCTGGCAAACCAGAGTCCGAACAGAGAGCCGGTAGTAATGGACGCGGACAGTTTATTTTCAAGGTAGCGTTTCCACTGCGATGCCTCGACTTTGGACAGCAGCCAGTAACTCATAAAGAACAGCACTACCACCGCAATCAGCATCGTGATCCCCTCCAGCAGCTCTCGGCTTGCGCCGGAGTTAGTAAACAGCCACTGGAAAATAACCGCGGTGATCAGGCTAGCAACCAGGCCGACAATCACTGAATTTTTAACAATATAGACTTTGTCCTGAGCCTGATTTTTAATCAGGTATGCGGTGATTGCCGCCACAATCAGCAGGGCTTCCAGACCTTCACGCAGAATAATCGTCAGGCTTGCGATCAGCATGGCCCACCAGCCATCACCACTTTGAGACAGGGTATCCGCACCCTGCTGTAGTGCTACTTTCATCTGACCGTGCATATCCTGAAGTTCACTGACTGGTGAACCCGCCTTCATCATACTGACCATGCGAGTGAAATAGCCTTCCAGCTCGGCTTTAAAACCGGAATCTCTCGCGCCGAGCGCATTTTCCATTCCTGACGCTTCAAAGATATCGAAATACGTATCCTGAACACTCATGATGGCGCTGTTAGTCTGTCCATTCTGATACTGACTGATCGCGGATGAAACAGCTGCGTCAATATCTTTCACCACCAGACCCCAGTCTTTGTCTGCAATCTGGTCACTCTGGGATTCTTGCTGAGTTTTCTGCTCATCACGTGTAGCAGGAAGACCGGGTAAATCATCCTTCAGATCCTGGACCAGCGTAGACAGTTCATAACTGAACTGGATCAGCTTCTGCTGACTGTACGACTCTCTGGTGATATTGATCATGCTTTTAAAGCGATCATTATATTCTGCCGATTTTGCGGTAGAGCGGTTCAGGCGAATCGCGATCTCCAGCTCTGAATTTTTATAGGAGGTAAACTGAGCCTGTTGTACTAACTGATAGGCTTTTTGTTGTTTTTCTGCTGCGCTTTCTGGTTGTTGTGATGACTCACGATATTCAGTAAGAGCCTGATTCAGTGTGGTCTCGATGTCCTGAACCTGCGTACGCCAAAACGGCAGAATACTTTCTTTCGTCAAATCCTGTGTTTCAGCGATCAGTTTGTGGCCGGATTCCAGGATATCGGGAATGGTAGCAACTTCAGATTTCAGCCATTCAATTTCCTGCCCCACTTCTGCCAAAGGTTTCTGTTCAGAAATCATCTTGCGGATTTCACCAAATTTGGCTTCAAGCTGATAGCTGTATTGCTGTGAATAGTTAATACGAATAGGGCCTTCAATATCTTCATACACATCGAAGTAAGCCATCTGCACCGCAGACTTTGCTTCCGGGATATTGCCAGCCTGATAAAGCTCAAATGTTTTATCCAGCCTGGTGTTGATGTCGTCAACGGCAGCCTGATAGTCCACAACCGCAGCGGAAGCGGAAACACTGAAAAAAGAAAGTAATACTGTTAAACACAGTCCTTGTAGATAACGCATGCTCAACCCCAACACAAAATATAACGATAATGATAATGGTTTTCATTTATAATTACGTTAACAAGAAAGAGTTGGCAGGTCAAACAGAATTACATACTTTATGTTGGGGTATGGGTATCAAAAAAAGCCTCGACTTTTCGGCTGAGGCTTCTGTATATGGTGAGGGTGAGAGGTTCGGATGCCCAATACGGGGATTTGGAATTCGTCTCCGTGACTATCGCCTAGATAGATTAACTACTATTTTTTTCTTATGAGTTTGATTTATTTGAATTTGTTTAGATCCCCTTAACGCCGCTAACTCACACAACGCCCACATAGCTAGAGGTCTATGTAGCTCACTTCTAAAGCGGAAATGGACATTTCTGAGTTACGTTCTTCGAGCAGTATTTTCCTTTCGGATAACTTTAAGTATTCCAAATCGCAAATTACCATCATTTCTAACGATGGTAATTTTGCACGGAATTGGACGTGAGACGTGAAGTCGTACGGACAAATAGTGTTTCAGAGTAACCTGTCACAATTTTTCACATCGAGTTTTGGGAACTACCGAATTTAATCCTGACTAAAGCAACAGATACCTCATTTCGTACAATACCCAGATGGGTGCTTATGTTTCATCTGTCGGCAACTCCAATATTTATTGTCTTCTTGATATTGCCAGCCTATGTGCAATTTCAAGTGACCGACCTTGAGCGGCATGCAGACACTCAGAGGATATTAAGATCGTTTTATCAGACTACACAGGGTTTAGTTTTACCTATCTTCTCTGTCACAGACAACTGAGTAAATTCTCATTAGTTATTATTACAATTGTCAATATAATTAGTAAGTTAATATCAAAATGTACCATTGATTTCTGGCATCTTGAGTCCCATAGAGTATATTGTATCCGTATAACGGATACTCAAACGTAAATTTCGTAGAGGTACTCAATATGAGCAATAGAGATAATGCGCCAGGTCAGAATAAGGGCCATGGCAAACCTGATAATACACCACCTGATCACAGTAATGGTCAGGGTCCGGGTAACGCGCCAACTCCTGGTAATGGACGTAAGGTGGGCTAAGTATGAACTGGTGGGAAATATGGCCTGAACGGTATAAAACAGAAATTGAAAAACTTGCTGAAAATGACTGGAATCCTAAGGAGGTTACAACTAAAGAGCAAGAAGAATACGGAATGCGTGTAGTTCAAATAACTTACACGCATGATGATGTTCAATACCCAATAAAGGTCTGTTTTCCACCAGAATATCCTTTCTTTAAAGGCTACGCATATCTTTCGCCAGATAACATCACATTACCGCGACATCACAACCCCATTTCCGGCGAGTTATGTCTTTTAGCTGGCCAAACTGGATGGGAAGCCCAAACGTATATGGCAGACTTGTTGTTTGACCACCTCAAAAAAATATTTGTTATTGCTAATGCACCTAGCAGTACGTACGCAGTTGAGAACGAAGAGCCCCAAGGCGAACCGTATTCAGGCTACCTTAGCAGTCACCCTGACTCTGTTTTTTTGGTGCCAGATATCTCTATGCCCAGCGAAATAAGTTGTGGCAATTTTTTCGCTAACCGTCTTTCTTCATCAGATAAATTTCGTTTTGCTCTAACAAAAGTACTTGATATAGCAAATCATGCTATTGATACTTCACCGGAGCTATTGAGAAGTTTTGGTAGCAATGTGTCCGTAAAGGGATACTGGAAAAAAATTGATATCACAAGCATTGATGATGTTCGCCAGCTAGATAATCCCCAAGAATTGTGTCGGCTGGTTAACGAAAGTTTATTCAACTCAAAATGTCAAGGTACAGATGAATTCTTGTTCGCAGCAGTGTTTGAACAAGAAGTACAACAAGGCGTCTACGATACAGCCTGGCGAACGGTACACTTAAACCCATCTACGGGTAAAGGGAAAAGAGTTGGTCAAGGTAGAAAAAAAACGCCAGCCCGATCGAAGCTATATGAAGCAACACCTCTTAAATTTGAAGATTTTCGTGCCAGCAACAGACTGGTCCGAATTCCGGAAGTTTCGGAACTGGGTACCAAATCCGTCTGTATTGTTGGCTGCGGGATGCTAGGAAGCACTATAGCAATTAAGTTGGCTCAGGCGGGAATTAATAAACTTTATCTGATTGATGGCGATACCATCGATGCAACCACATCAGTCAGGTATGCACTTGGCTTACAATACAGTGGATTGTCAAAAGTTCATGCCTTACATTCGTACATTCAGGAAAATTACCCATTCACGGCTGTAGAGCCTATCTGTCATGCCTTTGGTAACCCGATTATTAACGAACATGGCCAACTGGCAATGCAGGCTCTGGATGAGGCTGACATCATCGTTGATGCGGCAGCTGAACAAGGTGTTAGTTACTTTTTAAGTCACCGGCTTAATGCTTTGAATGCGCCTTCGGTGGTAGTCACCACCAGACCCGGCACATGGGGAGGGGAGGTATGGAATCTAACAAACCCTGAAGGCCCCTGTTGGTCTTGCTTACAGAGGTATCAACACGAGAAAACCCTTCCAATGCCTAATGGCGATGATTCAGGAAGCAGCATTCAACCTGGAGGTTGTAACGCCTTAACAACAGAGGGATATGGGTTTGAGTCTGACTTAATTTCATTGCATGCGGTTAGAACTATTGTTGGATCGTTAACAAGTGAGACCGGTTTTCCGGCGGTTGACTGGCATGCAATGAACATAAACCTTAGAAATGACAAAAACACGCATTCTGAGTCTCTTTCTCTTACTTTTTCATTTGATAAGCATCCGGACTGCTCATGTCACTCCCGATAAAGGCGATTAAAGTATGGATTCGAAATGATACATACACCAAAATGCTTTTAGAGAGAGCCGATAAATTCGATTACGAAACGGGAGGAATCCTTCTTGGATATAGGAATACTTCTGAAGGAATGGAGCACTGGGTTGTAACAGATGCTGTGGGACCAGGTCACTCAGCAAAGCATGGAAAGTTCATATTTACCCCGGATTACGAGTATCACGTTGAAGAAGCTGAAAGACACTTTAACGACACTTTGGGAAAGGAATACTACTTAGGAGATTGGCATACACATCCTAATGCTTCTCCTAGGACAAGTTGGCTTGATCGAGTTACGATTTTAAGAAACGCGAAGAGAGCGAATCATACAAACAACAGAAGCTTAATGATCATAATAGGCGGTCAACTGACTTCCAACAAAACCATCTCGTACGTTGGCTCAGAGCGCCAAACATACATTGGTTTAGTGGCAAAGCCGATAGCTTTGAAACTAGCCTCAAAAAGTGCCAATAATGATTGGTTGCTTTTTCATAATCCAGAATTTTAAACTAACCATAATTAGCTTTATAACGCTTTATGAGCCGAGGGTTTTTGCTATCTGAAGCTTCAACGCCGTGCTAAGGGGCCGTAGCTGCGAAGGTCCCAGTGAGCGCCTTGTTAGCTTGCAAGCACATCAGAAATCTTTTGTAATTTCATTATTGCTGCATCACCTTTTACCCAGAACTCGGTAAAAGACTTGCCGCCATCCATATACAACCTGTGCCGTTGTAACACTTTTAGATCCTTGACACATTCTTGAAAAAAAGGAATTATTTCATTATTAGGATCAGACACAATCTGCGATTGAAAATGCAATAACTCATCGACAGCTGAGCTTAGAATATATTTCGCATCTTCAATATTATGCGGCTCACTGTTACGTTCAGATGCCCACTCTGCGTTTAACTTTCTAATAAATGAATCAAATTGAGATTTAAACATCTGTATTTCTGATTTGGACTCACGATCTCCCTGATTAGAAATATCACCGATCTCTTTGGTAAGAGAAGCCATTAATGAAGAAATGTGTTTTTGCAACATTTCTCTAAATTGACCTATATCCGCATAATCAAAGGTGATACCTTGATCTCGTATAGCCTTCTTATAATTTTGAAGTTCCTTATATTGGTCAGGATCTATGCTGTCAGGAACTACAGGTGCTGAAGAAAAATATAAAAGCGTTTTCTTTCCTTGTGTCCTAATGCGGTCAATCTCTTCAGCTGTTCCGGATATGTGATCGCCAGTAACCGTTCCTATTCGAGTCCAAAATGCGCCTATTAGAAAATCGCATGAATCAACGATTTGTTTATTTATAACTTCTTGTGGCCTCCCTCCCAAATCAGGAATAACATGACTTTCCCACATTACGGGCTCTAAAATGACCCCTGTATGAAAAGAATGCGATGAATTCCATGAGTAAATTATCTCCGGGATAGATGACCTCTCCTTTACGCAATCCGATGGAGAAGCAATCAACACTCGATATATCAGGCCTTTTTGGGGCATATTTTATACTCCTGAAAACTCATAACAGTGTCTTTTCAGCAGACATTGTCTATATTATATTTCCATAAAATGCGGACACCATAGCAGCAACATACTGTTTAAGCTGTCTTTATATTCTTTGCACTCACAAATTGCAGAACATGTCTGCATCAATGCAAATGCTCTACTAGGCTCATAGTCTGCTATTAGGGAAAGTTGGTCAAGAACTGACATGACAAAGAGGCCAGGAATCTTAAGCTAAATGATTTTGGGGCATTTTCAAGTTAGCGGTGATCTTCAAAGATGCATCCGGCCAATCCATTCTGAGCGTACTAATGATTTCAGAGGGCGTTCGATAAACAGTTAATAGTGGGATATATGACCGAGTAAGCACCAGAAATGCTCCGGTGAGAATTCTTGTCTATGCTCAAATCATTAGCTAAGAAAAACCGGAGTTCTTTACTCTGGTTAGATCCTGTTGCTCACACAGACGACCAGATATGGAAAGGGAAACCTATCTGAAGGCAGAAACTAAAGTAGCCTAAATCTAAGTATATCTAAGATATAAGTGGTAGGGACTTTTCATAAAACCCTGAAACAACAAAGCCTTAGTAAACACTAAGGCTCTGATGTGAAGGTAGCAGCGGGGAGAGATTCCAACTCCCAACATGCGGATTTGGAATTCGGGAAATATTCACAGCGCCTATTTATCACCGTCCTTGTTCGTTTTAAACAGCGTACTCATCAACTCTGTCGGCATCGGGAACAGAATGGTGGAGCTTTTTTCTCCGGCGATTTCTGTCAGGGTTTGCAGATAACGCAACAGAATAGCGTTGGGTTGCTGCGCAAGCCGGCCAGCCGCTTCTACCAGTTTTTCTGACGCTTCCATCTCACCAGAGGCATGAATGACTTTTGCACGCCGAACCCGTTCAGCTTCCGCCTGTTTTGCAATCGCTCGGATCATTGTCTCATTCAGATCCACGTGTTTGATCTCGACATTCGATACCTTAATCCCCCAGCCATCGGTCCTTGCATCCAGAATGGACTGAATATCAGCATTCAGCATATCCCGGTTCGCCAGCATTTCGTCCAGATCATGCTGACCCAGTACCGATCTTAATGTTGTCTGTGCCAGTTGGGAGGTGGCCTGGAAATAGTCCTCAACATTAATAATGGCTTTTTGCGAATCCAGAACCCGGAAGTAGATCACCGCATTCACTCTGACTGACACGTTGTCCCGGCTGATCACATCCTGACTCGGTACGTCCATAACCACGGTACGTAAATCCACTTTCACAATCTGCTGAATAAAAGGAACAACAATGATCAATCCCGGACCTTTCACCGCCTGAAAACGTCCCAGAAAGAAGATGACCCCTCTCTGATACTCGCGCAAAATATGAAACATGCTGAACGCAATAATCACGATCAGAAATACAACCAATACCGGAGTAAGCATTCCGCTGGTTATTACTAATTCCATCATTTTTCTTCACTCCCAGTTCGCTTGCGAACTTGTAAAGTCAGACCATCGACCGTATCAACGACAACTACGTCACCTTTACGCAATGGTTCATCACATCGGGCAGCCCAGCGTTCCCCACGGATTAGCACAAACCCATGCTCAGTAAAATTATTATCCGCTTCAGCTTCGCAACCAATCAGGGCATCAGCGCCGCTGACGACCTGTTTATGTCGGAAGTTCCAGAGGGTCTTGAGCACCAAAACGATAAATCCACCTGACACTATTGCGATGGCATAAATCAGGCTCATGGAAATCTTCAGTTCCGGCAGGTCAGTATCAATCAGAAATACCGAGCCCAATGTAAACGCAATAATGCCGCCGACACCGAGCAGGCCAAAGCTTGGTACCATAGCTTCGGCAATAAGCAGAGCAATGCCGACCAATATCAGCCCAAGCCCGACATAGTTAACCGGCAGTAGCTGAAACGCATATAAGGCCACCAGCAACGAAATCGCCCCTATCGTGCCCGCAATACCAAAGCCCGGGCTGTAAAACTCTAACAGCAAGCCGTACACACCAATCATCATCAGGATATAGGCGATATTCGGATCCGTAATTGTTGCCAGAAATTTATTCCGCCAGTCTGGTGTTCTGGGTTCCAGAGCCGCTCCCTGCAGATCCATCTCTTGTGGCTGTTTATTCACCACCACGGTCTGGCTATGCAAACGTTCAGCGAGAACATCCGGTGTGTCCGCAATCAGGTTTATCACATTATTATCCAGCGCTTCGCTGGCAGACAGTGTCGCCGCCTCCCGAACCGCCTTTTCCGCCCATTCAGCATTCCGGCCTCTCAGTTGTGCCAGCGAACGGATATAGGCAATGGAGTCATTGAGTATCTTTTTCTCCATTGCACTCGGACCATGGTTTTCTTCTTCCCCTTCCGGGGAGCCACCGCCCGGCATACCACCTATTTGTACCGGAGTGGCTGCGCCAAGCGTGGTAGCCGGAGCCATCGCAGCAATATGACAGGCATAAAGAATATAAGTACCGGCACTGGCAGCACGAGCACCCTGAGGATAGACAAGGCACAGAACAGGAATATTTGACGCGAGGATCTGCTGATTAATATCCCGCAGGCTGGATACCAGTCCACCGGGAGTATCAATGGTGATAATAATGGCAGGAACGTTTGACCGGCGGTTGGCTCGCTGTATTTCATTGATGACATAGTCACCTACAGCAGGCCCGATAGCACCGCTGATAGTCAGTACCGGAATTGTCCTGGAGAGCACATTGTCTGACTTAATTGTGTCAGCAGAGGACAGATCCGTTAATCCAATGAGACAACCTAAAAGTATCCCAATTACCCAACGAGACATCTGAGTTTCCACTAAGACATATAGTTAGAGTGTAGTTCATAATCCCCGACCTAGAAGGTCAAAAAGCAGAGGGAATGAGGATATTACCAGGTGATGAGGCGATTTTACTTTTTTCTCAGAGAACGTTCCCCATGACATAATTGAATTTATTGGCTAATCTAACAATTAGTACTTTTACTCTATTTTAAATAATAGACGTTTCCCCTATAAAGCGAGAATAAATAATGAAAACGCTAGGATTTAAATCGACGCTGTTGGTATCAGTTTGTTTGCTTATTGCGCTGTCACTCGGACTATCAAACTATCTGTCATATCAACATGAAAAACAGACGTTAGAACAAAATATCTATGGTGGTGCAACCGGGCTTGTATCTACTGAGTCCAACATCATCGACACTTTTATACGGATGAAATCCCAGGCTGTTGATGAGTTAGCCAATGACTACCAAACCTATCAGTACCGTGATGGACATGCCGAAAGAATGCGTATCGGGGCGAAGCTGACTTCCGTATCTAACCTTATGGTGGCATTTGAAAACGGTGACTCTTATGCATCCGCAGACTTTCCCGACTGGAATAATCACAAAAACCCTCCCTCATACGACGCCCGTAAAAGGCCGTGGTACAAAGATGCCATGCAGACGAATCAACTTGTCTACACGGAACCTTATATTGATGCCAATAATGGAGAACTTCTGGTTAGCATCGCAAAAAGGTTTCAGGGGGGTGTGATATTAGCTGATATTTCTCTTTCGGTCTTGGATAAAACGGTACAGTCCATTGATATGCCGGGGGCACTGGCTGTCATTATGACTGAAGATTCATCGGTATTAGCAAGTACTTCGCCAGCGGTACCAAGTGGCAGCAAACTGACTGATATCAGCACTCTGGTCGACCCGGTAAGGCAGGCAACAAGTACCGATTCAGCCATTATTAACTATGTGCTAAAAGGCGTGGATAAGGTTATGTTTACTCACCGCATCTCATTCGGTGATAAAAACTGGTATCTGGTTGTCGGACTCAATAAAGCCACCGCATTTGCTTCTCTCGAAGAAACAAAAACGTATGCGAGTATCTTAACCGCGATTCTGGTTATCGGTAGTATCATTATCACTCTGCTTATTTTACGCATCCTGTACAAACCGATCCTGAACCTGAAAAAGACCATTGCCGGATTATCAACAGGCAACGGCGACCTGACACAGCGTCTGGAAGTAACCTCTCAGGATGATCTGGGCCAGATAGCCCATGGCGTTAACCTGTTTATTGAAAGTCTTCAGAAAATGCTTCTGGAAATCAATGAAGCTTCCAAACATTTGCAACAGGACGCGGCGGAGCTATTGTCTCAATCCGGTAATAACGCCTCCATTCTGGAAAGGCATGTGATTGAAACCGAGCAAGTCGTTACCGCAATTGAAGAGATGAACGCAACCGCAGAATCCGTGGCTCATCACGCCAGTGAAGCCGCCAGCCTGACGACTCAGGCTACTGATGATGGCGCAGAGTCTATACAGGTGGTTTCAAGAGCTCAGACACAAGTCACCAGCCTGGTGACAGACGTTGAAGAAACCTCGCAACAGTTAACATCAATGAGTGAAGAAGCGAAATCTATCACGTCTATCCTGCAGGTTATCGGCGATATCGCAGAGCAGACCAACCTGCTGGCACTTAACGCAGCGATTGAAGCAGCCCGTGCCGGAGAACAGGGACGTGGATTTGCCGTCGTTGCCGATGAGGTAAGGGCCCTTGCCAGCCGCACTCAGGCTAGTACCCAAGAGATAGAAACATCGCTAAACCGCCTGTTAAGCGGTACTGATGCGGTAGTAAGTTCGATGAACGGGACACAGGGCCGCTGTCAGGATACCTTCGAACATACTGATCAGGTCGGCAGCATCATTCAGCAGTTAGTTAATCATATTAACGGTATTAATGATCTCAGCGCCCAGATAGCCACTGCAGCTGAAGAACAAAGCAGTGTCAGCAACGATATCAGCCGGAATATGACTGCTATTAGTGATATGGTCAGAGAACTGAATAGCAGCGGTGAAGCCTCCGTTGCCTTGTCAAACAATATTGCTCAGGTGAATCATGAGCTGAGTAATATCGTCTCTAAATTTAAACTGGCGTAATTCACCACCACTTAACCCGACAGGTTCTTACAAATAAGAACCTGTTTTATTAGACATAGCCTTCAGAAGAACGCTGATGGCGGATGAAGGCTAAAAAGGAAACAGTGTATTCACATCGGAATCCATTAAGGCCTTTAAGATACTAAGGCCTTCCCTCAGCCGTTGTTCAGTACTGACCGACATCAGGGATAAACGGATATGATCAGGCTCATTGCCGGTGACATCAAAATAACTTCCGCTACTGACGATCACATTCTTATTCTTCGCCTCTACCATTAAACGCTCCGCTTTCCAGCTTTCTGGAAGGGGAAGCCAGATGTGGTAACCGCTTGAGTGACACTGTAACTGAGGCAAAATCTCTCGTGCAATGTGCTGCCTCTGACAGGCGGTTTCACGCTGAATAGCAGCCATCTCGAAAGCTTCACCGGTGTCGATCAAATGAGTCGCTGCAATGTAATTTATTGGTGATGAAAGCCAGGTGTTTGTCCTGATATGGGCATTAAGAGAAGTAACCTGCCCTTGTGGTGCCTTGACAAAACCACAGCGCATTGCCGGACTAATGGCCTTAGATAGCGCTGAGATATGAAATGACTTAGATGGTATAAAGTTACTGATCGCAGGGATGGGTTCTTCGTTAAGAAAACAGTAAATATCATCTTCAACCAGCCAGATATCGTGTTTTTCAATGATACCGGCGACTTCCCGACGACGACATTCAGGCATGGTAATTCCCGTCGGATTCTGGTGTGAAGGCACCACCACCACAAGAGTTGGTTTAGACTCAGCAATCACCTTTTCCAGTTCTTCCGGTATCACACCATGTCCGTCCATCGGTATACCCACAACATTACGTCCGGACAGACTGGCGACCGCCATGATGCCCGGATAGGTCAGGGATTCAACGGCAATGGTATCTCCCGGCTTAGTAAGGGCATTAATCAACAGGAAAAGGGCGTGCTGTGCGCCATTAGTCAACAAGGTATTACTGACATCACCGCCTTCAAGGCCATAGCGCTTCGCCCAATTAACCCCAGCCTGACGGTGTGCCTTATGACCGGAATGTTCGGTATAGCCGATCAAATCCGCCGTCAGTTGCTGGCCCGCAACCTGATAGGCCTTTTGCAGTGAGAGTACATTTTTGTGCAGGCAAGGCTGTAAAATGGAGAAATTGAAGTCTGCCTCGTCTTCCGGTGCCTGAATGGCCATGCTCAATTCTGACGGTTCGCATACAAATGTACCCCGGCCAATGAACGACTCCAGTCTCCCCTTGTCTGCAAGCAATTTATAGGCTTTGGCAACGGTTGCCGGAGTAGTATCCAATTCATCAGCTAACACCCGGTGTGTGGGTAGTTTGGAATTTAACGGATACTCACCTTCATCAATCCGTTTCTCAATAATCTGCGCTATTTTACTAAACTTGGTACTACTCACCTGTCATCTCCTGAACCGATTTCGGGAGGAAGTATAAACTATGACTTAGTTCAATGTGAGATAATCATTGGAAAATAGTTCAATTCATCACATTGACATATGTCAATTATGAGATTAAGTTAGATCAAACTAAAAATAAGGAATATCAATTCAGATAACATAAATCAGGAGAGATCATGAAAGTAAACAATGTCGCATTTATTGGTTTAGGTGTAATGGGCTTCCCTATGGCAGGACACCTTTCAAGCGCGGGATTCAGCACCAAGGTATATAACCGTACAACAGAAAAAGCCAGAGCGTGGGCAAAACATTTCTCGGGAGAGTTCGCCGACACACCGAAACAAGCAGCAGAAGGTGCCGATGTAGTCGCTGTTTGTGTCGGCAACGATAACGACGTCAGAGCCGTTGTTTATGGTAGCGATGGCGTACTAGCAGGCATGAAAAAAGGATCGGTACTGGTCGATCATACAACAACCTCTGCTGAGCTGGCGGAAGAACTGGCATCCGCATGTGCTGAGCACGGCATTCACTTTGTTGATGCCCCTGTTTCTGGCGGTCAGGCCGGAGCGGAGAACGGGGCGTTAACCATTATGTGTGGTGGTGAACAACCTGTTTTCGATGCTATTTCTTCTGTACTCAATAGCTATTCCAAGCAAGCAACACTACTTGGAGGCCATGGCCAGGGACAAAGATGCAAAATGGTCAATCAGATCTGTATTGCCGGTGTATTAAAAGGCCTGAGTGAAGCATTGCTGTTAGCACAAAAATCCGGCCTGGATGTCGGACAGGTTGTCGATGTACTGAAACACGGGGCGGCCGGTTCATGGCAAATGGAAAACCGCGCCGTCACCATGTCTCAGGGATCATTCGATTTTGGTTTTGCTATCGACTGGATGAGAAAAGATCTGGGTATCTGCCTTGAAGAAGCACAAAAACATGGGTTAGAACTGCCACTGACAGCAGAAGTGGATCGCCAGTATCAGGAGCTTCAACAGCGAGGCCTAGGCCGCATGGATACATCCGTATTGATCAAAGCTTATGATGCTAAATAAACAATAACCACCGTCTCTGACGGTGGTTATCGGTCATCTTAACTACGATAGGACAAACTCAGGGGGAAAGCTATTACCACTTAGTGGCAACACCCTGTCTGGGTTGTTTTTGGCCGGTATCTTTTCCAAAGATCGTTAATAATAATAACAGCCAGCACTATCCCGCTAACCCAGGCGATACTCGGTGGTATTAACTCATTACTGCTGGCCAGTTGGGCCTGAATATTAATTGAATAGCTATCCACCAGAAAATTAGTCAAGTAGCCAAATAAGATTGCGACACCGACAACACCAACCAGGTAACTGATGAGCGAGCGCATTCCGAGCTCTTTCTGAACAATGCCCAAGGTTGCCATGTTAGTTGCTGGGCCGGCCAGTAAAAAGACCAGTACCGCACCGGGGGAAACGCCCGCCAGCATTAAACCTGCCGCAAGAGGAGTCGAAGCAGACGCACAAATATACATGGGCACACCGACAACGGCCATCAGCAACATTGCCCAGGAGCCCCGGCTGATTTCCGCCAGCGCTTCGGATGGGACAAAGGTAACCACTAACGCTGACATAACCAGTCCGGCGATTAACCAAAGCGACAGATCTTCGATGAGCTCACTGAAAGCGTAACGCTGCCCCTGCCATAATTTGCTTAGCCAGGACGTTTTTGCCTCCGGATCAGCCGCTTTTTTGCTGCTACATCCACAACTGCTTGAATAACACGAGCTGGCTTTTTGTTCCTCAGAATCCGCTTTTTCAACGGTTGTTTCCTTATCAGAAATCAGTACTAGCATAGCGGCAACAATAGCAGAAGTCGTGGCGGCCACCGGTCGGATAATGGCCATAAACGGTCCCAGCAATGCGTATGAGATAGAGATGGAGTCAACACCCGTTTCAGGAGTGGAAATAAGGAAAGCCGTGGTGGCACTTTTCGACGCACCGGCCCGACGCAGCCCCACAGCAGCGGGGATAACCCCACATGAACACAGTGGTAAAGGCATGCCTAAAACCGCCGCTTTTACCGCAGGCCAGGGGCCCTTACCTGCTAACTGACTGCCTAACTTATCGCTGCTCAGCGTCGTTTTTAGCAATCCGGCAATAATCAAACCAATGATTAACCAGAAGGCGGCATCCAGCCAGAGGTCGAGTAATGTGGTAAAAAACGTAGAAATAGTCTCCATACTAAGCATCCTCCGCTTGTGTCTCTGCTAATGCGGTCAATATTGTGCAGTGCTCCGCTGAATGAGCACCACCACAACAACGTTCATTGATTACCTTCAGAGCGTTGTACATATGTTGTAACTGACTTATTCGTTGCTCAATATCATGTAACTTTGCCTGAGTGATGTCTTTGACCTCCTGGCAGGTATGCTGCTCCGGTTCAATTTGAATCGAAAGCAGCTCTTGAATATCACTGAGAGACAACCCTACTTCTTTGGCATGAAGAATAAACTTCATTTTCTCAATACAATCCTGATCATATTGACGGTAGCCATTGGGAGCCCGTGGCGGTTCCAGCAATCCCTGCTGTTCATAAAAACGGATGGCTTCAGTCGTCATGCCAAGCTGCTTAGCTAACTGCCCCCGTGTGAGAGATACCATTCTTTGCCCTTACCTCTATAAGTGATACCCACAGTATAAACCTTGTAGTTGGGTACAGGGTCAAGGTTTTATCAGATCTCTCGTGTCTTCTCTTAACTCGATATATATCACATTTTGGGTATACTGGTTGCCCAAATATATTCAGGAAAATTGAATGGCTTACACCAAACGGGCAACAATCCTTGTGTTTCTGGGGATCCTATTTCTTGCGCTGAACCTGCGGGGCCCTTTCACCAGCCTGGCTCCGGTATTGGGACAGATCATGCAGGATTTATCGCTCTCGGCATCGACTGCCGGATTTCTGACTGCCCTGCCACTGTTGTCATTTGCCTTTTTCTCTCCAATCGCCGCTGGCATTCCCCGTAAACTCGGCTTATATCCAAGCCTTGTCTTCGCTCTGGTATCTATTGCCTGCGGTATCATTCTCCGTTCATGGGGTTATGAGTTCTTGCTGTATTTGGGAACCGTACTGATTGGAATAGGAATCGCGACCGGTAATGTATTGCTTCCGGTAGTGGTTAAGGTGAATTTTCCTTCCCGGATCTCGGCGGTAACGTCCTTGTATATCTTCACCATGGGCATAGGCTCGACTCTCAGTTCCAGCCTGATGGTCCCTATATCAAATTTAGAATTGGATGATATTTCAGGCTGGCAGATTGCGCTTTTGTTTAACCTTATCTTTCCGGTGCTGGCTCTGACGATATGGCTGCCAAAGACGATAAAAGGCACAAAGAACACACCAAAAGAACCGCAAACCAGCCGTGATAGGACCATGCGCCACCTGCTGAAATGTCCGGTAGCCTGGCAGGTAACGCTGGGAATAGGGCTGAACTCTTTTACCTTTTACTCTTTTGCTGGGTGGTTACCCAAGATGTTGAGCGATCTGCAGTTTAGTGAAATAGATGCTGGCTATATTTATGGTTTTCTTCAGTTTTCAACCATGATCCCCGGGCTGTTGCTGCTGCCTATCCTGTCCAGAAGCAATAACCAGAGAGCGCTGATTTCACTGTGCGCTTTTTCTGTGTTTATCGCAGTGACCGGACTGATCGCACTTCCACAATATGCGATTTTCTGGGTAGGTTTATTCGGGCTGGCAAACTGTTCCACGTTTATCATTGCTCTCTCTTTTGTCGGGCTGAGAACAAGTAACCCAAATCAAGCCGCGGCACTTTCAGGACTGTCACAAAGTATCGGCTATGCGCTGGCAGCTGTTGGCCCAACTCTTGTTGGCTATTTTTATACCGCGACAAAAGCCTGGACGATGCCGCTTCTGCTTATTGCTGTTATCGCTCTGTTCTGCACCACATTTGCCAACCTCGCTGCGCGGGATAAAAAGGTGCTGCAGAATTGAATATCACAGCCCCTTAATATACTGGGCATTGGACGTTGGGCTAATAACGCTTTTGACTTTTGCCGCGGCATTGTCCCGGCCTTGTAGAAAATCAGAGAAGATTTCCATGACCTGTTTCTTATTCACACCCAGACGGGTCTCCGTTTTTATATCCCGTAAGTCGATAAATATATCGGTATACAGGCCGGGGATATCACTCAGTACTTCGGTATTCAGGAAGTTCTGGCTGCTGTACATCCGGTTATAGCTGCCTCGCTGTTTATGAATCACATACTCTGAGCCATTCAGGTTGATGATCGAGGTCGCTTTCTCACAGTTTGGCAGGCAACCTTTGTTTACCCGTGTCTTACGACAGCCCGTGGTCTGCTGGAACAAACACTGACGGCTGGTTAGCAGAGTGATCGGGTGATAGATGCTGTGGTACAGGCGGAAGTTATCCGGACGAACGATCCGCCGCATCTGCAGCGCGGTAATCTCATTGGAAATAAAGGCTCCGACAGCACCAAACTCTTCTTTAATACATTTCAATGCGTAGGAGTTAGTAATATTCAGCTCCGGACCAGCAACCCACGGAATGTTCTTCTGACCGGCAAAATAAGCCACACCGGTATTGTTGGTCACGATCTGGCGAGGAGTGATCTGTTGTAAGAGCTGCTCTGCGGCCGCGTAATCATCACCAATCAAAATCGTCGGGAACCAGGGTAACAACGCCGGATTGGCATTAAATAGTTCCACCAGCGCACTCAGGTTTCTGGCAAGAGCAGAAGGTAGCTGGTAATAAATATCCGCCTGACTGTTCTGGGTTAACGCAATATCTTCCGGCGATGAGATTAATACCGATAAGGTCGGGCTTTCCGTTACCGGCTCGGAAGCCACCAGCTTCGGCAGATCTTTATGTGGGACACGTTTGCTCTCTTCAGTCTCAGGTTCCGCCGATGCCGTCAACTCGCTGATCTTCTCATTGACGACCTGGATAATATCGGTTTTCTTATCGTAAACCTGCTGCTTGATCCTCTGAATATCCAGCTGAGAATCGGCACCTTCTAGCTTCACAAAGTGGGCCGCCGAATAATCCCGTGGATTGTCGATCATCATTTCCTGTCCGATCGAGTCATTCAGATAGCCGGTAGAAAAATCACGGTTAAACACCGTATGCAGTTCCGTGGTATCGGTCAGCAGCTCTCCCGTGTCGCAATAGTGATCGATTTGTTTTCGCCAGTTATCTACCACGGTATACACGTAATGTGGCTTTTTAATTCGCCCCTCGACTTTCAGAGAGTAAACGCCAGCGTCCACCAACGCATCGAGATCAGTGAACGCACAGTTATCTTTCATATTCAGCGGGTGATCAACCCCCATGTCTGTAGCCTGGTAGGTGTCACGACACGGCTGGCTGCATCGTCCACGGTTCCCTGATGCGCCATTTCTTACCGAACTGATATAGCAATGTCCGGAGAAACCAATACAGTAAGAGCCATGAATAAACACTTCCATTAGTACATCCCGCTCACGGCCAAACTGAGCCAGATGCTTAATCTCCCGGATATTCAGCTCACGCGACAGATTTACCCGGCTGGCTCCCAACTGACGGGTCAACAGAACCTGTCCTTCGTTATGGGTATTCATCTGTGTAGAGGCATGCACGTCAAGGGTTGGGAAGTGGTGTTTAAGAATATAACCCAACCCCAGATCCTGAATGATCACGCCGTCAATATCGGTATTGGCCAGCTGATTTAGTACCTTAACCACGGAGCGGATTTCATTTTCCAGAATAATGATATTAAGGGTGACAAATATTTTGCAGTGGTTCTGATGTGCCAGAGACAAAATCTCTTTCAGATTGTCCATAGAAAGGTTGGTCGCACGATTTCTGGCGTTAAACCGATCAAGTCCGCAGTATATGGCGTCGGCTCCTGCCGCGATTGCCGCTTTGATTGATTCAACATCTCCACCGGGAGCTAATAACTCAAATTGCTTTCTGTCCACGTACAACCTACTTACTGCTTACACTACTACTGACATCTGCCGGCCATTCTACTCGTCTGCTCACACATTTTCCCAATTATTTTTTCAGACGAATAGGTTCCTATTTTGATAGAAGCTATTGTGTTCCTGATCTCATATCCCCATATCTCCTATACCCAAGCAATATGCTGTACTGAATTTCTTTAGCCGAGGTATCTCTTAGATCATGCAGACCAATGCCGCCATTTCTTCTGGGCAATATTCTAACCAGCACTATTTCTGGCGGGGAGCCGTTGCCTGCCTCCCTTTATGTATCGCCGTGATCCCATGGGGTATTCTGGCGGGCTCTTTTGCGATTGAAGCGGGTCTGACTCCCGTTGAAGCTCAGGCGATGTCTGCCATTCTTTTTGCCGGTTCGGCTCAGCTTGTTGCAGTGGGTATGTTTAAAACCGGCGTTGGCCTGGCAACTATGTTGCTGACCACCTTTTTTATTACGTCACGCCATTTTCTCTATAGTGTCTCTATGCGCAGTAAAATCAGCCCCTTACCTCTCCGCTGGCGGCTTGGGCTAGGTTTCTGGCTGACCGATGAACTGTTTGCTATTTGCGGTAGCCAGTCTAAGGAAGAGTTTAATTCATGGTATGCGCTGGGTGTCGGCACCGTCTTTTACCTGGTCTGGAATGCCACGACTGTGCTCGGTATTGTCGCAGGCAGTTACCTACCTTCGCTGAATGAAATGGGACTGGATTTTGCGGTAGCGGCCACTTTTATCGCTATTGTCGTGCCGACCATAAAAAGTGTCGCCACACTGGCTACGGTCATCAGCTCCCTTTTCCTTTCGGTTTTGTTTGCGTACTGGGAAATCGAAAGCGGGCTGATTATTGCTTCTGTATCCGGCATGATCATCGGCTATCTGTGCGATACAGTCTGTGCAAAACAAGGAAGGTAAAAGAGACCAATTATGATCATGTTTTATATTCTGGCGATGACTGCCGTTGTCTTTTTAAGCCGCTACTTGTTTCTGGAACCCCGACTGCCACTAAGGCTCAATGCAAGAGCGCAACACCTGCTGAGCTTTTCCAGCCCGGCGGTTCTGACGGCTATTTGGGGGCCTATCGTATTTCTTCCGGAAGGTGAGCTCAGTATGACTCCGGATAATCCTTATCTTCTGGCCGCCCTGTTAGCGGCTCTGATTGCCTGGAAGACAAAGAATGTCCTGTTGACCACAGTGGTGAGTATGGGATTGTTTCTGGTGCTGAAGTTAATTGTATTCGTATAAAAACCGTCATAATACAATTAAAGTATGATTTTTTACATTTATTCCCGAGAAGTGAGCCGACTCTTTATTTCCGCCTATCGCATAAATATTCCTTCCGATACGCGTTTTTGTGGTCATAAACCATAGTAAACCGGCCACTGCAAGAGCTAAAATAACAGGGGTTGGAATACCTAATAATGTTCCGGCAAAAATATCGGAAAACTCATAAGGAAATCCGTAGACTGAGTTAGCATCCGAAATTATTAATAATATCCCTCTGAAAATTGAGTTGGTTCCCAATGTAATAATAAATGGATGCAGACCAGTATAGTTAACTAACGCACCATTTATGGCACCTAAACCACCCCCGACAAATACACCACCAATCAGGGCGGCTAATACCGGATTCATTCCCGCAATCATTAATTTAGCAGTAATCATCCCGGACAACGCCAGCACGGCACCAACGGATAAGTCAATACCTGAAATTAATATGGCAAAGAATACGCCCATACCAATCAGAACGGTTACTGCAGATTGAGTAAATATTTGAGTGATATTATTTCCGGTCAGGAAGTACTCCGGAGAGCTAACACCAAAAATCATTACTATTAATGTCAGAATTCCGAGTGTTCCATATTTTCCCCATATTTCAGGGAAATTTACTTTAACTTTTTTTTGAGATTGTTCTATTGTGGCAGTGCCCATTTCATTATCTCCTCTTCGGAAATTCCGTCATTGTCTAGAATATTAGAAATTTTCCCTTCTTTAACTACAGCAACCCGATCGCTTACTGCCAAGATCTCTGGTAGTTCAGAAGACACCATAATTACTACTTTTCCATCATCACAAAGTTTACGCATGATTTTATAAATTTCTGATTTAGCCCCGACATCAATACCCCTTGTCGGTTCATCAAAAATAATGATATCCGGATTAGAAGCCATCCATTTTGAAATAATGACCTTTTGCTGATTTCCTCCAGATAAATCTGTTATTTTCTGATGGATAGAATCACATTTAATACCCAGAATTTTTTTGTATTTATGAGAGAGTTCATCTTCCTCCGATTTGGAAAATAGCCCCATCATTCCACTCTTTCCACCCGATTTTAATGAGCGAGCGATAGCAATATTCTGGCTGATATTGAAATTATCAAAAAATCCATTTTCACGCCGGGACTCTGTCACATAAGCTATCCCGTTATTAATGGCATCAAGAGGATCTTTTGGGGTGATATTTTTACCTTTATAGAACAGGCTGCCTGATGCTAAGGGATCAATGCCAAACAGACAGTTCATGATCTCCGTCCTGCCTGCGCCAACTAATCCGGCAAATCCCATAATTTCACCACGACGAATATCAAAAGAGACGTCAACAACCGCTTTTCTATTACTTGATGTAATCCCTTTCACTGAAAAGAGAATTTCGGATCGCTCAATGGTATGACTTGTCGCTGAGTGATATCGATCTTCTGCAATATCCCGCCCGACCATCAGACGAATAATGTCTTTGTCTGTCGTATCTTCAACTAAACCAGACCCCATTGAACGACCATCACGGAGTACCGAATATCTGTCGCAGATTTGTCTGATTTCTTTTAGCTTGTGAGAAATATAAACAACGGCCGTTCCGTTTGAGCGAAGTCGGTTTGTGACTTCAAATAATTTATCAACCTCTTTATCCGTCAGAGATGATGTCGGTTCGTCCATGATAAGCACTCTTGCATGGGTCGCTAGTGCTTTGGCGATTTCAACCATTTACTTGTAAGAGATAGCCAGGTTTTCCACTTTTTCATCGAGATCGATACTCATTCCCAGCTCGTTCATAATCTAGCCATTACCCTGTTCAAAAAACACACTTAATATCACAAAAATAAATATCAATATAAAACATAAAACCCAAAAATACCGTAAATCATTGATTAAAATCGGTTTCAATGGGTTTTTTTTATTTTTGCTTTTTTATTTTTTAACTTTTAATATTAATTTGGTTAAAAAATGAAGGAGTTATGAAAATCGCTATTGGTAGTGACCATGTAGGTTACAAAATGAAAGAATTGATCATGGAATACCTTGAAAATCAGGGAATAGAAATCATTGATATGGGAGCAGACTCAGAAGAAAGAACTGACTACCCTGCATATGGGCTGGCTGTCTGCTTCTTTTGAAGGGGAACGACACTTAAAGAGAGTACAACAGATACAAACGATAGAACAAAATGGCGAACTAGACTGATCGGCTACAGTGCAATACTTAGGTCGTATTGACCAGGGCGTGCCTAAGTATTGTACTTCTCCGAATTCGATACCTCCGCCGATTAAATATGCACTAAACTGCCCCCCGTGCGAATATCACTATCCTCTTAAGGAGGATTCATGTAACCTGAGCGGCGAAAATCTATCCACTCTGCACTAATAGAGAAAAAAACACTGCTAAAAATCAGTGTAATTGAGCTAGAATACAAAAATGATAGACCAAACGCCCAGTTATGACCGCAGCATTTAACGAAACCGACATTATTGAAAGGCTGAATAGCACCCCATCCGTCCGGGGATTTTTTATTACTGCAGTAGAAATACTGGAGGAAGCTATTGATGCTCTTATGCAGAGAATTTTCCGCAAAGATAACTTTGCGGTACAGTCTGTTGTCGGCCCTCTGCTGCACGATTCCGGCCCACTTGGAAACCTTCCCGTCCGCCTGAAACTCCTTTATGGCTTAGGCGTTATTCCTGATGACGTTTATCATGATATGGAAGACATTATAAAACTGAGAAATGAACTGAATAATGACGTTCAGGAATATCAGTTCACCGATCCCCTCATCTTATCTTCAATAAAAGAACTCCGGCTGCTGAAAAGCATGAGCATGGCACAGCTGGATGTGACCACCCCTGATGAGAATATGGATTCAGAGTTTTATCAGCTGCAGCTGCTAAGACAACAACGAATCATCAAATCCAGCTTATCACTGTCCATTATCGAAATGTGTAATGCGCTGAACAAAGAGAGTCCGTTTTAGGGCGTGTTCAGAATTTTTCTTAATCAACTATCTTCCTAGCTAGAGCAAAAAACAGCTTAGGCAGAATAGAATACATCGGGATTGAGAGGGACGGGAAAATCGGGAAAGCACTAGTGTCTGTGGCAAGCCGCACTAATGCGGCTACCGCCAAATGACACAGTGAATCTATAATCGTTATTTACACTAAAGCCAGAACAGAAAACACAACGGTCAATGAGAACAGACAGATTCGTTCAACAAGACCAAAAGCCGAAAATTCAATCATTTCTGGTTTCATAAGCTATCTCCTTTATTTACAATGTATATACATGGTATATCAAAACAAAATACAAATCTAGCCATATGAAAAATTATTTAGTTATTTGTGAAGATGAACGTCCCTTATACATTAATCTGTAAGCTGTCTTAACTCAGGAAAAGCCAGACACCCACGCCCATCATCAACGAACCGGAAATACGGTTCATCAACCGAACATTTTCTGCCTGTCCAAGCGCCTTTTTCAGCCCTTTACCACCCGTCGCGTACAGCGTCATACAGATAAACTCGGAAATCATGATAATAGAAACCAGCAGCACCAGTTGGTGGGAAACTGACTTACTCTGGTCAATAAACGGTGGCAGCAACGAGATCATAAATGCCCAGCCTTTAGGGTTCGCTATTGCAGTAACAAAGCCCTGCACAACCAGATCCCAGTCCTTGCCGACTTCAACAGGTTCCTCATTTCCACTTAATGCCAATTTCCCCTTAGAGCGCCACATCTGAACGCCAAGATAAAACAGATAACTCGCTCCCACAGCTTTAAAGGCCATAAAAAGCCAGGGATAATTCAACATCACCGTTGCAATGCCGACCACAGCGGCAACAGAAACTAATGCGACTCCGACCACTTCTCCGGCCATCATCCAGAGTGTTCGCTTATAACCAACGCTCATTCCCAGGCTCAGCGCCAGTGTCATGCACATACCCGGAGTAATAGATACAAAAAAGAATGTCGGGATAAAAACACTTAGTAACGCAATATTCATTTAACTCACCTCCCTTTTCTTTTTAACTCAAGCAATGCTTTTTTGGCAGAGCCAAAAGCAAATTTATCTGGATCCACCTCGTCCAGTTTGACCCACTCAATCGCGGCAACATCATCCTGAGCCTGCATCAGGGGTTTTTCATCCAGGTCTACGATGAAAAAAGCGTCACAGGTTTTATACTCTATACCTTTATATAAATAGGTATTGCTGTTTGAAAACACATACCGAGCTCCAGAAATCACAATCCCCAACTCTTCACGCAGCTCTCTGACAACCGCCTCTTCAAGAGACTCATCAGGATCCACAAACCCACCCGGAAGATCCCACATCCCCTTACCGGGATCGTGTGCTCTGGTCGCGACCAGCAACTCACTCTGATAACAAATCGCGACCATAACCGCAGCAGCAACATTCTGGAAAAACGTAAACTGACACTCTGTACACACAAACTGCTTATCAGATACCGCCTCCAGTGTCGGATGTCCGCACGTTGGGCAACAATAGCTCATTGTTGTCCTCCCGTGTCAGATGCCAGATTTTTACCGGTCCATTTAAACATTCTGACTTCATTACCTTCCTGCGGATGTTCTGGAATATTTAATGAAAGAAGCAGTGATACCACGGCCATGCCGGTTCCCATCAGAAAAACGGCAGAAGGTGAAATTAACCAGACCATACCAAAGGTAACGGGGATCACTACTGCCGCAATGTGATTAATCGTAAAGGACACCCCTGCGGTTGAGGCCATATCCGCCGGATCGGCAATTTTCTGGAAATAGGTTTTTATTGCCAGAGCCAATGCAAAAAACAGATGATCCACGACGTACAAGGCAGCGGCCCACTCTGGCGAGCAGACAAAAGCATATCCGGTGAAAACCACACCCAGCCCGATATATTCGAAGATAAGCGCCTTCCGCTCTCCGACTTTACCGATCAACTGACCGATCTTTTTAGCAAACAGCCAGTTAAATGAGTAGTTGATTAAAAAAAGCAGAGAAATATCAGCTGCCGAGTAATGGAATTTCTCAACCATCAAAAAACCAGCGAATACGGTAAAGATCTGTCTTCGAGCACCACTCATAAAAGTTAACGCGTAATAAAGCCAGTAGCGCTTTCTCAAAACCAGTTTTTTCGTCTGCACGGTCTGTGCTTCAAATACAGGGAAAGACAAAGCAATAATAATCACGACAGTCAGAGCCACTCCGCCCGTGATACCGTAAGCCCAGACATAATCCAGCTTGAAGTATTCCAATAATAGCCATAACCCCGCATAGGAACACAAAGACGCAAGCGCTCCGACAGAAATCAGTTTGCCTAGTACTTCCGGGGCTTCTTCTTTGGTCAACCATTGTAGTGACAGCGACTGTTTTAATGTTTCAAAGTAGTGAAACCCTGTAGACATCAGCAAAGTCGTACACAATAGTCCACCCAGAGACGGGAACAGACCGGTTATCATGGTTCCCGTCACCAGTATAATCAGCGACAGAATCATAAACCGCTGCTCACGGATAAACAGCAGAATAAATACCGCAGTGAAAGCCAGAAATCCGGGAATTTCCCGCACGCTTTGTAGCAACCCGATATCCGCCCCAGAAAAGTTCGCCTTTTCCACAGCAAAATTATTCAGCAAAGCCATCCAGGTCGAAAATGCAATCGGAACAACAATAGAAATAAGAATCAGAAAATTCTTGGGGGTCTGCCATGAACGGGGAGAAGAGGAACTTTTCACTATGAGGTCTCGACTAATCTGAAATATGAAGTCAGGACAGTATACCGATTAATGCATAATGAAAATACAACACGTTCTATAAGGGTTTAGTCAGACAAGAGCAGGCAGGGAGCAGATAATGGACAGGAACATTGTGATTAAAAGAAGAAGCAGACCAGTTGAGCGTAGCCTGCTTCCTCCAGACTATAACATTATTGTATTAATTCTCAGCGAGAGGCCGCCAAATAAAGGACAATAAATGGTAAAACCAGTCCCAGACCGGCAGCCCACGCAAAGAAATATAAATAAGCCTGTTTGAAAGTCATAATCATTACTCTTCTCTTTTTGATCAGCTCTCAGTTTAGACTGTATGGTAAATATTGCAATTGTATTAGTGTGCTATCAGGCAGGAATCCTGTTATTGCGCACTAAAGACCGACGGATGTTTTTACACATTTTACCGAACCGGTAAAGCTCATCGAATGTCGGTGGAATTCTTCTGTCAACCTGGTACTGCCAGTATTGCAACTCCGAATCCACCATTTCCATTAGCTTCTTAGGACAGCCAATACAGGTATTATCCGGCCCACATACAAAGGTGTCTTCCTGATACAACGGAAATTCAGCCTTAACAGCATCAATGATCTGCTGCATAGCCGTTATTCTATCCGGCTTTTTAGCCATCATGGTCTCTCTTTATAAATGCAAAAATGCCACCGATCTCCCCTAAAGACTCTTTTTCTCAAATCGTTACAGGTACTATTCGTATGTGCAGGATCACACCAATATACAATAACTTATTTAAAAAGTACGCCATTCATCCTAAAATCAGGAGTGACAATCGTTCTTATCACCTATAGGCAACTTTTTATGCTACAGCCAAGTACAAAAATTAAGTTACACAGTTTTGGTCGCTTTCTGTCGAATATGGTGCTTCCTAATATTGGCGCTTTTATTGCGTGGGGAATTATCGCTGCCCTGTTCATGCCTTCCGGATGGTTACCCAACGAAGCATTAGCCAGCTTAACTCACCCTATGATCATCTATATGCTGCCAATGCTGATAGGGCATACCGGCGGGAAACTAGTTGGCGGTGAACGCGGAGCGATTGTCGGCACCACAGCAACAATGGGGGCGATAGTCGGTACTGATATTCCCATGTTTCTGGGGGCAATGATACTGGGCCCGTTGGGTGGCTACTTCATTAAAACCTTTGATAAGCAGATTGAAGGAAAAGTAAAACGTGGCTTTGAGATGCTGGTGAATAATCTGTCCGCCGGCATCATAGGGATGATGCTAGCCGTTATTGCCTATTACCTGATAGGCCCGGCACTGACAGTCATCAATACATTCCTGACCGGTGCGGTCAGTTTTCTTATTAATGCCGGACTTCTCCCTCTGACATCTATTTTTGTTGAGCCGGCGAAAATTATGTTCCTGAATAACGCGGTTAACCACGGCCTTTTCTCTCCACTGGGTGTCCAGCAGGTTAATGAGGCTGGCCAGTCGATTTTCTTCCTGATCGAAGCCAATCCAGGGCCGGGTATGGGCATTCTTCTGGCCTATGTATTTGTTGGCCCCGGAGCCACAAAAAGAACGGGCTTAGGTGCCAGTGTGATCCATTTCTTTGGTGGTATCCATGAAATCTATTTCCCCTATGTTCTGATGAATCCCCGCCTGATTTTAGCCGCTATTGCCGGCGGCATGGTTGGTGTGTTTACTCTGACTCTGTTTGATGCGGGATTGGTCTCACCAGCCTCTCCGGGCTCTATTTTTGCCGTCATGTTGATGGCACCAAGGTCGTCTATGTTTGGGGTTCTCTGTTCTATCTTTGCGTCCATGGCCGTCTCATTTATTGTTGCCTCGATCCTGTTAAAAACGGTACCGACCAAGCAGACCCAGCAATAAACCCCTATTTTTCCGGGTGTAAAGGTCGGCGGATTTTGCTAAGGTTGCCGAACACGATATACAGGAATAGTCAGATGAAATCTAAGCAGGCAGCCAAATACTTCCATGGTAAAGAAGGGTATAACTGCGCTCAATCTGTACTGAAAACTTTTCAGCAGGAGCGTAATATCTCCGAAATCACAATCTACCAGGCCAGTGCATTAGGTGGGGGTCGGGCTGAAGGAGGGATCTGCGGCGCTATCTACTCCGCATTAATGGTTTCAGGTGATAATCAGGCAGCAGAAAAACTTCTGCATAAATTTCATCAAAAGACAGGTTCTATCTACTGTACTGATATTCGTGAAAGCCGAGAAGGCTGTCGGGAGCTTGTGAAGCTCGCTACTTCTTTGGCAGAGGAGCAGGTGAAAGACAACCAATAATAACAAATACACCTCGTCCATTATCAATATAAGCCAGACGAACTCTGACCGATTTATTTGACATCCCCTGCAGTGTGTCGTATCCGACACTTTCTACATCTTAATTCTATTCTTGATTGACCCAATTTACCGAACATCTGAATATGTGTTTAATTGACTAGCCTTTTGTCACCACTAGTGAATAAAAGCCGATACTTCGAGTGTGTTTAGATGAAAAATTTCTATCAATTTGACTTATTTAATCTTCCGGAAATAGTCCGCGTTATCGCAACCGGGGTCTTTGGTTTTCTGGCGTATCTGGGAGATCTTTTTCTACTTTTAGTATTCGTTGATTTAATTTCAGAACCACACCTAATTGATAAATTCACATGGGGTGCCCTTCTGGTTGGTTTACCTGGTACTGGTATAGGCTGGTTAGGTTTGTACTGTCTGAATAAGTTTGAACAATTAGGCGTTAGAAAGAGCTTGGACAGACGCTCCTACTTTCTCGCTTAAACCATATAGGCAGATTACTGCTCCATAATTTTTACACGAAGAAATCAAAAACCATTTGTAGAATAAATACTAACTTATTAATTTATCAAAAGATAATAACAAACAAGCCAATAGAGCAATAAACCTAGTCGTTTTTATTCCAAATAATTATAATTCGTTCAATTGCAATGCATAGACATGCAATGCTAGAGTGTGCAAATTACGAACCCGATGTCAACACCTATTAAGTTTTTATGTGACTCAAACACCGAAATTAATTAAGTTGTCATATTGGGTTTATACACTACAGAGAAAAACGCAAAGCCACTCAGGGTATTATAAGTGATGAGAGTTGCTCGGTAATCTGGAATTAGCGTACAAGAGTGAATAGAAAATATTAGCTCATTTTAAGTAGTCAGAATAGTTATTAATAACAATATTAATATAAGGGTATAGTATGCTTAAGAACCTTAGGCTGGGGTTAAAAATAGGATTAGGCTTTTGTATTGTTCTCGCACTATTAGTGACTGTTTCAGGCACTAGTATAGTGTCACTTAAAAAAGCGGAAGATGGAATAATAAAATATAGAGAATTCGTACGTAATACTAATTTGGTAAGTAATATCCAAACGAATATACTGATGATGCGTATGAATGTGATAAATTATTTTTCCACAGAAAGTGATGAAAGTGTACAGAAATACAAGCATTATTTGTCCGACATGCAAAACCATTTACAGGATGCAAAGCAGGATATACAAAATCCTAAGCAAGCCTTACTTATATCTGACATTGATTCGACTGTCAGTGCTTACCAAAACGCATTTTCACAACTTATTGAATTAACACGAAAAATATCATAAATTACAGAAAACCAACTGGTTTCCAGTGGAGAAGAGATGATAGTGTCATTGGAAAATATCATCGAATCCGCTTATATGCATAATAATAGTGAAATTATTCATCATGCAAATAAAGCACAGAAAAACATGTTAATCGGACGTCTTTATGTCTCAAAATTCTTGCAGTCTAATACTAATGATGATTTTAATCTTTCGATTAAATATATGGATAACGCTTTAGCCGAAGAAATTAAAAACTTATCTGAAGACTTTCAAGGCAGAGAACTTACGGATCTGAACAATGCACGCAAAAAGTACATCGAGGCTATGTATTATATTCGTGACTTAGTTAATGAAAAAAATAACATACAAAATGGGACACTAAGAACAGCTGGTCCAAAGGTTGCCAAAGATGCTGAAGAAATAAAACTCTCAATTATGCAAGAATTGAGTACCGTTGGTTCTGAGCTTACAACAAGTACCGACAGAAGTACTCAGGTTACGCTTATATTATCTGTTTTTGCTCTTGTCTTGGGAATGATTGCAGCTTATTTATTAACAATGAATATTACCAGACCTATTCATAAAGCGGTGGATGCAGCCAATCAGTTGGCACAAGGTGATTTAACCGTTAATGTGGGAAATACCAGCAAAGATGAGACAGGCCGATTACTAGAGGCTATGCAAAATACAGCGACAAACCTAAAATCAATGATATCGACCATTTCAGGTGCCAGTAATGAATTGGCGTCAGCCTCAGAAGAATTAGCGGTTGTTACCGAACAAACTACGGAAGGTATCATTCAACAAGAATCAGAAACGGAAATGGTGGCAACAGCCATGAATGAGATGGCAACAACCGTTCATGATGTAGCAGATAATGCCGCAAAAGCGGCAGATGCAGCTAACCAGGCTGATCAGGAAGCCATATCTGGCTCAAAAGTTGTTGAAGAGACAATTAACTCTATCAATTCATTATCAGAAAGCGTAAATCATTCCTCTGAAAAATTAAATGCGGTACAACAAGAAGTTCTTAATATCAGCACTATCCTGGAAGTGATAAAAGAAATTGCCGACCAGACAAACTTACTTGCACTTAACGCTGCTATTGAAGCTGCCAGAGCGGGGGAGCAAGGACGCGGATTCGCTGTTGTCGCGGATGAAGTTCGGACTTTAGCAGCAAGAACCCAGGGGTCAACGTCTCAAATTCAAACTATCATTGAGCAGTTACAGTCGGGGACTCAAAGCACCGTCGAAGTTATGCAACAAGGTAAAATTCAGGCAGACCGTTGTGTTCAACAAGCCAATGACACTGGATCCGCACTAAATGCTATTACTTGTGCTATCAGTGTTATCAACGATATGAATATGCAAATTGCCAGCGCATCCGAACAGCAAAGCTCAGTGGCAGAAAGCATTAATGAAAATGTTGTGAATGTGAAACGAATCGCCGAAGAAAATTCTGTAGCAGCAAACCAGACTCGCAGTTCCAGTACTGAAATTGCCCGACTGGCAGAACAACTTAGCCAACTTGTAACACAGTTTAAGATCTAAACTGAATCTGGATTTATGCAGAGAGAATCTCATATACTCATTAAACAAAGGTATTAATGAGTATATTTCTTTTCATGACAATATATCTATTTATATAGATATATAGATATACCTAACTTCATATGAATAGTTCTAATAATATAAATATTCCATTTAAGTTTAAACTTCAGGATGTTGTAAAAGCGAACCGAGAACTTACTCCATTTTTACAGTCATCATTCATATGCAATTGTAGTATTTCAGATATGGCTATCGAAGATAAGTACTTATTGTACCGTTCTATTGTCAATCAAAGTTCAAATTCGGTAGTAATTACAGACAATAATATGAATATTATTTATGTTAATAATAAATTTGAAGAAATAAGTGGCTATATGTCACATGAAGTTTTAGGTAAAAACCCAAGAATTCTAAGTGCAAAAAAGACACCTAAAGAAAATTATAAAGAAATGTTCCATACATTACAAAAAATAGAGCAGTGGAAAGGAGAATTTATTAATATTCATCGGGATGGACATGAATATATTGAAGAGGCTATCATTTCTCCTATTACTAACACTATAGGAGATGTGGTTTGTTATCTTGGAGAGAAAAAAGATATAACCGAGAAGAAAAATTCTGAAAAAATCGTAAAGAAATTAACACATTTTGACAGCCTCACTGAGGTATACAATCGTGCTTATTTTATAGAAGAAGTTGGTAAAATCATCACCTTACCTCCGATAGAAGAAAATTATTTTGCAATTATATTTGTTGATTTAAATCAATTTAAAAAACTTAATGATACATTTGGACACCTATTAGGTGATAAAACGTTAACAGCAATCGCAAGTCGTCTGGATAACATTATTACTTCAGATGATTTTATCGCAAGAGTTGGTGGTGACGAGTTCGTAGTTGTGCACAAAAATGCGTCGAAAGAGAGTGTATCTCAACTAGCTCGAAGGATCGTAAATTCCTTCCAAACCCCAGTTACAATAGATAATCAAGAATATTATTTAGACGCCAGTTTAGGTTCAGCTATATGGCCCAAAGATGGAATTACACTCACACAAGTACTTTCCAGAGCTGATTTGGCAATGTATGGCGCCAAAACATCAAACTGCCGTTACAGGCCTTACTCTGCAGATATTGGCTCCAGATATGCCAGAGAGCTAGAATTAAGTAGAAAACTGGATTTAGCGATACAAAACCATCAGCTATCGCTGGCATATCAACCTAAAATAGATATAAAAACAGGACGAGTCGATGGGATGGAGGCATTGCTTCGCTGGAACGATGCTGATCTAGGTATGATAAGTCCAGTGGAATTCATACCGATTGCAGAGAAATATAAGATGATGACATCTATTGGCAATTGGGTGATTGTAGAAGTATGTAAACAGCTAAATCAATGGGAAAAAGAAAAAAAATCATTTAATGGCAGAGTAGCAATTAACCTCTCTGTTCAACAAATCGAGAATATACATTTTTATGAGAATATACTTTCAATATTGAACAGTGAATCAATATCTCCTTATAAAATAGAACTGGAGGTTACTGAGTCAATATTAGTTAGTGACCCAGATAATATTATGTCTCTTTGTTCTAAACTAATAGATGTTGGCTTTAGCATATCTATAGATGATTTTGGTACTGGTTATTCATCTCTATCTTACTTAAACACATTAAGAGTAAACACCTTAAAAATTGATAAGTCATTTATTAAAGAAATAACTATTGATAAGCACGAACAAGCTATCGTAAAGTCTATAATTGGATTAGGACATAATTTGGGATTGACTGTCATCGCTGAAGGTGTAGAAAATGAAGAACAGCTAAATTACTTATTATCACTTGGATGCGATACTGCCCAGGGCTATTTATTTTGTAAACCATTACCAGCTAATGAGTTATTTCCTGTTCATGATCATGAGCCAATTGTCGATATTTCCAGAAATAAATGATCGTTAGAGCTGCAGTAACTAAATCAAAGCCTATAAAAAGTAAATTTTAACTACTTTTCATATACCTATAGCCCACACCACGCACTGACTGAATCGCAGAAGATTGCTCATATAGCTTCTTTCTGAGAGAACGGACTATGGTATCCACCACATTACTGGAACCTTCATAGTCAATATCCCAGACTTTCCTGAGTAATTCCTTACGCGAAACAGCGATCCCCTGATTATTCATAAGCAGCTCCAGAGTGCCAAACTCTAACGGGGTAAGATCAACTCTGTTTCCATGCAGGTTAACTTGCCTTGCCTTCAAATCAAACCAGGATGGATAATCCATGGTTTCCGCATCCTGACGAATCTCATTAAGGAGCCTCTTAGAGATCCAGCCATCAACAGAGCCAGCCCCCATATCTAACATGGCTGTATAATAACGTTGTCCATTAATATCTATTTCCGTACCTAGTACCTGAAAACCCAACTCAACAGCCACCGGAGCATAAGGTTTCAGGTCACATAGTGTTAAATATACATTCCTTAGCTTCGGCCTCATCTCCAGATATGTTCGCTTAATATCCAGCCAGCAGGCAGCCTGTACACCCCCGGCCGACTCCCCTTCCTCATGGGAAAGCCAGCGTCGGATAAACAAATTTTGTCCCGGCTTATCATTATTATTGACCTTCACATGCTTACACCAGGCATCCGTAACAGGATCTGAGCGCAGCAATGTAGGTGGCACTTCATCCGGCTTTATCAGGCAATAGAAGCCCACCACTCTGTTTTCACTATTTTTAACACAGTGAAAAACATTGATCTGTTGCTGCCACCAGCACTCATAGATATCAAGGCTATTCACCGGCTCATGTAGAGCAACAATACCCATTACAGAGGCCTTATCAGCTTCTCTCGCAGGCTCCACGCTGTATTCCCTAACATCATCCGGCGGGAAAAACGCTGAACGAATAACGGGATTTTCTACCAGATAAAGGATATCAGCCGTATATCGCCACAACTGACTGGCGGGTGCTGTCTGCATTTCTCTTAACAATATGCGACATGCGCGGTCACGATATATACCATACCCATCGGGATAGCGTGCCTTCAGATTCGCAGACAAGACATTTTTTAATACCTCATGCAGACTAAGACCGTCTTCCCTATGTTCAATAAAATCAATTTTCCTTAACCGCTCAAAAAGTTCCTCACTTGTACAACTATCAAGCTTTAACATCTCAGAAAGGATAGATTCATTAATTCTTCTGACAACAGAGGTCGCTTCCAGCGCCTGACGCAAAACAGGCTCTTTTATATCCTCAGCAAAATAGTGGACCAGGATCTGAATGACTTCATTAGGGGGCGCATCACTCAGACACCTTTCTGGCTGTGCCCGTACTGCGGAACTGGCTAGTTGCATGGCTAACGGGTGGCCATTTGCAAAATGGTTAATGCTTACCGCCTTTGAATGAGAGTGTCCCTGATGTTCGAGGTAATGAAGCGCAGAATTGAAAGACAGGCTGCTAAGCTTCAAAGCTCGAAACTCGGTATTATCCGGAGGGTTGATCACCCACTGCATATCCGGGTGCAAACGACCCGAAAAAACGAGTTTCAGTTGCCCGTTCATCGCTGGTATAAAGTCGCGCCTCAGCCATGACTCCATAAGTGTGAAAGACTCAAACTGATCCAATACCAAAATGGTCCCAGGAGAAATATCATCGCGGAGTAAACTCAGATCCGCCTGACTGTTCACCAATGTCTGTAACTGCTTAATAAATGCATGAGGAGTCGGCTCGATCAACTGACAGTTGATCTTGATGCAGCAATCTGGATGTCGTTTCACCAAACTGTTCACCAACATACTTTTCCCTATCCCGGCGATACCATAAAGACCGATAATATCAGGTCCCTTCGTGTCAAGAATCTGCTCGAGAAGCTTTAATTCTGCCGCTCGTGTTATCTCTATGACTGAATCCACGATGATATTCCTTTGATTGCTTTTCCCTACTATCGAGAATAGTAGACGCAATCATTCTCACATGAAAAACTCATCAAATTCTCATTATTAATACTATCAATTTTGGCTATATTTACGGATGAGAATTGAAAGAAACAGGAGGTTCCATGACATTCTTTAAGGCTTTCCTGATGACTTTAGCCATAGGCCTAGTCGGTTGCTCAGCTTCCGCCAATACCACCAAGATTGAGCGAGCACAAAGTGCGGCTCATTCTGAACTGAGCGAAAAAGCAACCATACTGGATGCCGATGGTACGGTACTGAAGGAAGGAAACTCAAACTGGAAATGCTACCCTGGTATCCCAATCATGCCTGGAGATATGCATCCAATGTGTAATGATCCGGTATGGACAGAATTTCTTAAAGCAGCAGCAGAAGGTAAGCCTTTCTCTACAGACCGCATCGGTATCTCTTATATGATGCAGGGCGATGCCAATGTCAGTAACGCTAACCCTATGGCCTCAGATCCAAACAATGGGGACGTATGGGTTCAGGAAGGCCCTCATGTGATGATAGTGGTTCCCAAAGAATTACTGAAAGGCATCAGTGACGACCCTTATAACGGTGGCCCTTATGTCATGTGGAAAGACACCCCTTTCGCACACATTATGGTTCCACTGGGTAATAAAGGTATGTAGGCCATTGATTGAAACATAAAAAAGCCCAGGCACCTGTAATGAGTGCCTGGGCTTACGTCATACCAACAGCGGTAATTGCAATTAATATCAATGACTAATTCATATCCGTTACAGTAACAAAGTATCCCGCATCATCTCGATATGCCCTGCGACTTCGTCAGCGTCTTTACCAAAATATCCGATATGAAACATAGCATCGCCTTCCTGAACGAGAGGGATGTTCTGTTTGCCGATGATAATTCCGGATCGGGTGGATACCACATGCTGTATCAGCTCACCTAAAGGGGAGTTTATTTCAGCCAGAATCTGTCCTTTTTCGACCTGTTCTCCCAGTTTAACAAACTCATTAACAAACCCACTGCCCGGAGCCCGGATCCATTCGCTTTTGTTCGCGACAAAAGGATCAATACGTCTTTTTCTTCTGTTCTTTCTCATAAGTCCCAAATACATCAGAACATTAACGACGCCCTGATATCCAGCCTGAATAGAAAGCTCATCATGTCTGAGAGCCTCTCCCGCCTCATATATCAGAACCGGGATTTTATATTCAATCGCTTCCCCTCTGAGAGAACCATCACGCAGAGAGGCATTTAGCAGAACTGGCACCCCGAATGCTCTTGCCAGATCCAGTGTCTGCTCATCCTCCAGATTGGCTCTTATTTGAGGAAGGTTAGAGCGATGGATGGCTCCGGTATGCATATCGATACCCACATCACATTGGTTCACAATATTCTTCATAAAGGTGTGTGCCAGTCTGGCAGCCAGTGAACCTTTCGCCGAACCGGGAAAACTGCGGTTGAGATCCCGCCGGTCCGGAAGATAACGGCTCTGGTTCAAAACCCCGTACACATTCACCATTGGAACCAGGATGATCGTTCCCCTGATGATATTGAGGTTAGCTTTAATTAACCGCTGAATGACCTCAATACCATTCAGTTCATCGCCATGTATGGCCGCACTGACAAAAACAACCGGCCCTTTACGTTTTGCCCTCTGCACATAAACAGGGATAGACACATCAGTGTTCGTATACAGGCTGGCAACCGGAATATCGAGCTGACACTTTTCTCCCGGGGCAATATCATGTTCCGCAATGGTCAGAATGTTTTGCATTATCCCTGACCCCGGCCCCGGCCTGTGTATGGCTTGGCATTTTTTTCAATAAATTCGTATATCGTTCCAGCAACATCTTTTCCTGTCGCTTTTTCAATACCTTCCAGACCGGGTGATGAATTCACCTCCATCACCACTGGCCCCCGGTGTGACTGCAGAATATCCACACCACACAAGTTCAGGCCCATGGCTTTTGCCGCGTTGACGGCTGTCATGCGCTCTTCTTTACTCAGTCTGACCACTTTGGCTTCCCCGCCCCGGTGCAGGTTTGAACGAAACTCACCGGCTTCCGCCTGACGCTTCATCGCGGCAATAACCTTATTACCCACCACAAAACAGCGGATATCGGCACCCTCCGCTTCTTTGATAAATTCCTGCACTAAGATATTCGCTTTCAGCCCCATAAACGCTTCGATCACACTTTCAGCCGCTTTGGTGGTTTCCGCAAGTACAACGCCGATCCCTTGAGTACCTTCCAGTAATTTAATCACCAGAGGAGCCCCACCCACATTGGCAATCAGATCTTTTACATTATCTGGTTTGCTGGCAAACCCGGTCCGGGGCAGGCCAATGCCTTTACGTGACAACAGTTGCAACGATCGTAATTTATCCCGGGAACGGCTGATGGCCAGAGATTCGTTAACGCAGAAGGTTCCCATCATCTCAAACTGGCGAACAACCGCTGTGCCGTAGAAAGTGATAGACGAGCCAATTCTCGGGATCACCGCATCATAACGGGGAAGCTCTTCACCCTTATAACGAACCTTAGGATTACTGCTGGTAATATCCATGTAGCAGTGCAAGGTATCAATAATATCAACCTGATGACCCCGGGCTTCCCCTTCTTCTTTCAGTCTTTGGGTTGAATAAGTTGATGGCTCAACAGATAAGATAGCAATACGCATAACGTGATTCCGAATAGCTGGGTAGGTAATTTGGCGTGACCATATACCCTATTCGGATCAATGAAAAACAAATTAATTTTATCCTGTCGATGAAATAAAATTGTTGAGCATTCCCTGCTATCGTTCTGTTTAATTAGATGGGTGATGTACCCCGTCACTGTGGAAAAAATGGTGAACCGGACCATGTCCTTTACCGATATCTAACTGATCCGCATGGGCAATAGCCTGAGAAATATAAGCTTTACTTAAGGTAACCGCTTCAAGCAGGTTATGTCCCTGAGCCAGATAGGAAGCGATAGCAGAAGAAAGAGTACATCCGGTACCGTGAGTGTTATCTGAGTGAATTCTTTTTGCGGTCAGTAATTCAGTATGGCCCGGAAAGATCAGCAAATCATTACTGTTCTCGTCCTGCTCCAGATGCCCGCCTTTTAACAGCACCGCTTTGGCACCTGTCTGACGAAGTTCTGAGACCATCGACGACATATCAGCCGAGTTTTCCGGTACAGGTAGCCCGGTTAACGCTGCCCCCTCGGGTAAATTCGGAGTAATCAGATCGGCCAGAGGAAGCAAATCTGACTTCAATGCGTGAACCGCCGATTCCGCCAGCAGCGGATCGCCGCTGGTCGCCACCATTACGGGATCGACGACCACAAACTGCGGCTGATATTGCCTGATCTTTTTTGCAACAGTTTGAATAATATCGCTATCGGCTAGCATACCGACTTTCACCGCGGCAACATTCAAATCAGAAAAGACGGCCTCCAACTGCTTTTCCACATGCTCCGGAGGGATGGGAAATACCCCCGAGACACCCAGAGTATTTTGGGAAGTGATCGCAGTGATTACCGAGCAGGCGTAACTGCCTGTAGCGGAAATCGCTTTGATATCAGCCTGAATACCCGCACCACCACTACTGTCAGAACCAGCAATAGTCAGCACAATAGGAACAGCAGAAGATAAAGAGTGAGAGGGTTGAATCACATCTGGCATATAAGCTCCTCACACTGGCATGCAGGAACCTATTCCATCAAAGAGATATGGATACACTATCTCTTACAAGAGTTATAGTTCCCTACGCCAGTATTAACTGAATCAGGTTCAACGGGTCTCGCAACTTGCGATCTCAGCCTTTCGGCACCCCGACTATGTGGCTCTGAATACTACTATGAATTCAGGCCATTATCTAAAGATTCTTCTCACTCTGCCACACAGAATAGAAAACCGGCAACTCACAAGGCTTGAACCATTCCGTCACCTCCAATATCGGATACGGTATGTTACAGTAGCATTCACTGATATATGACTTTATTTCTACAGGGACTGCATATGAATATATTGATCACAGGAGCCACCAGCGGTATCGGCTATGCGCTGACAAAACTTCTATCTGAAAAAGGACATACTCTTGTCGCTACGGGGCGCAATCAAGAGAAACTGGCTGAACTGCAGTCTTTAACTCATTGTCATACCATTGCCGCTGATTTGAGTGATCCCGCCCAGACAATCAACATGTTTAAAGAGGCGTGTCAAAAGCTGGGAACTCTGGATGTACTGGTCAACAATGCCGGTATGATTTCCAGAAAATGTCCGATTGATGAATTTACTCTGGATGAATTTGAAGAGCAGTATGCCATCAATTTGCGGGCACCGGCCCTGTTGAGCCGGGAAGCGCTCAAGGTGATGAAGCCGGTGAATCAAGGTTATATCATCAATGTCGCCAGCACCGTGGCGAAGCGCTCTAACGAAACAATGAGTATTTATACGGCAATGAAGCAAGGCTTTGCGGGTTTCAGTGCCGTACTGATGAAAGAAGCCCAGCCTCACGGCATTAAAGTCACTACCCTGTTTCCGGGAGGCACTGATACCAACTTCCGTGAGGCCGAACGTCCACAATATATGAGTGCAGAAAGCGTCGCGAAGACGATTAACTGTATTCTTGAACTACCGGACGACGTGGTCATGCATGACATGACATTCCGCCCGCCAGTAGAATTAGAATAATCTAATCAACCTCCTCCTTTATATCGACTCTGCTCTCTCCCCGCTGGGCCAATTTCCGGTCCAGAGGGTGGTAGCGTTTCACTATTCTTTCATATGGCCAGTAATAGTGCCCTAAACGAATCACCAACGTTGCTATAGCAAGAATCAATGCGGCAAGAGATAACCAAACGACAAAGACCCCATCCAGCTCTTTCATTCCCAGCGTGATGTAACGGGCAATGGCCATAATCGCAATGTAAATCGGGTATCTAACCGGGATTTTGCCGTGAGTCACAAACTGCTGCACCATGGAAAGTACTTCCAGATAGATAAACATCAGCAGAATATCGGTGAGTAAAACACTCTGTTCAGTAAAGACATGGAGAAATTCATTACTTATAGCGAATAAGGTCGCTAATGTGATAGCGACCAGAAGTATCGCTTCAACAATATGGTATATCTTTAAAAACATTCTGGTGAAGTTTTTCGGCAAATTCGTTTCCATACAACTCATCCCTGATTGACGATATAACCAGAATAATTGTTATTATCACATAAGGTCAACTGTTCCATTCACGGGTCAGGCTACCCTATCTTTTTTTGCTAAAGCGTGTTTCTTTTTCAAAATCTAACTTAACTGAAAAGAGTGAGCGAGTTTCTGTTTGTCTCGGTACAAAAGTAGCAACTCATCCTGAGACTTATCTTCATTGGCATAAAATAGAGCACCATTCTCCCGCAGATAGGTATAGCGACTTTCTAAAGCGGTCATCACATAATCAATCCGCTTCAGTGTCAGTGACGTACAAGATTCACCATGGAGATCATCTTCAATATCGAGAACATGGGAACGGAAGGCTTCAAGACGAAAAGTATTCTCCAGCGCCTCATGATTCTCCAGAGCTTCTTGCCATAACAGGACCATACTTTCGACATGACGGATCACCCGACTCTCAGCCCCATTATCCACCAACCAGTCAATTTTATCTCGATAAGCCGTCACAGCAGCCTGCTTCAACTCTTTGAATAGAGATAACTGTTCTTCTTCCGGGAATGATTGCCGTAACAACCAACCGAAGAAGAAACGCGTTTCAAACCGCTCCACCGCATGGAATATAGGATCAGAAAGACCATTACTGTTAAATTCTTTCAACGGATCAAACGGGTACATATAACCAAAGTCGAACAGCCAAAGCTTTCCATTGTGATCGACCAGCATATTTCCGCTGCATAAATCCCATTCCATCAAGCCGTTTTTCTCACAGGCCGTCAACACTTGCAGCAACTGTGTCAGGAAAGCGTTGTCTACCTTCTTAACCGGCTCCCCTTCAATCCATGGAGAAAGAATAATACCAAGGCGGTAGTCGGCATAAACGGTATTAACAATACTAGAGAATGCCTGCTTCCAGACCGGCTGGGATTTCAACTGCTCAAAATCATGACGCCGTTGTACTTCATTAAGAAATGAGTATTTGCCGTCAATATTATTCACTTTCGCAATCGGACGCTTTTTCTTTAACGTGTAATCCTGCCCACTCACCCGGATACGGAAAATTTCAGCCGTAAGTCCGGATTCAATCACCTGAACAACATAATCTGATCCGGCGGTCATCTGCGCTAAAGTGTCAGGAGGCACCGGACAGCGTTCTGCCTCTCCGACAACCATATTCTTACCACTCTCATCGAACTCTACCTGTTCACGCTGGCGTTTATTCATGGTTTTCTCTTCCTTCTCTCATTAGGACACACTCTCGCCTGAAGCCATTAAGACCTACTCGGCTGAAAATAAAAACACCCTAAAAGAAAGCACATAAGGGATGAGAACAAAGGTGTAGATATAGATGACAAAGATAACTGTTTACCTTTTAAGAGGTTGGTTCATTCTTCCTTGTCTAAATTACACTTCTATGACCTTATTTTTATCTTATTCCGCTATACTTAGCGGTATCGACAATGACTTATAATGCTGATTAAGCTTAAATCTGTAAGGAACTAAAATGAAAAAGCTAGCACTTTTCTTAGCCATTATTTTTTCTCTGACCGCCTGTGAATCCACATCGACACAACGACAAAATGCCACCACTGGTGAAATGGAAACCAACTCTGCTACACAAGGTGCGATTATTGGTGCCGTTGCCGGAGCGATTGCCGGGCTGGCTACGGGAGATAGTGCCAAAGAGCGCCGTAGACGTGCGATTGTTGGTGCCGCCGGTGGTGCCGCTGTAGGAGCCGGGGTCGGTTATTACTTTGATCAGCAGGAAGCCGCCTTGCGCCAAGAACTGCTGAACTCTGGTGTTCAGGTACGACGTGTGAGTGAAAACCAGCTGGTTCTGGTGATGGAAAACGGTATCGGCTTCCAGTCTGATTCCTACTATCTGGATACCAGTATCTATAACACGCTAAATGGTGTTGCCCGTATTCTGGTGGAATACCCTGATACCCAACTACTGATTACAGGCCATACAGACAGTACTGGCAGCGACAGCTATAACCAGACTTTATCGGAGAAACGTGCGAATTCAGTTCGGGCTTATTTAAGCGGACAGAATGTAGCCGCCACACGAATGATGATTCAGGGCATGGGTGAGCGTTATCCGATTTGCGAAAACAACACATCGACCGGACGCCGCTGTAACCGTCGGGTTGAGATCAGTATTCTTCCCCTAAATAAGTAACTGCATAACAGGCCCCTATCCGGGGCCGTTTTCATGCACTTACAGAGCTCTTTCTCTTTCCAGTTCTTCTTGCAGTTTCAAGCGTTCTTCTTCCAGCTCCAGCATCTTTTTCTGTTGCTCTTCGCGGCGCTTATCAAGCTCTTTCAGGTGTTCCTCTTTCTGCTTTATTCTCTCTTTACGCTGTTCAGCAGATCGCTTCTGTTGCTCTTTCTCAAATTCCTGCCGCTGTTTGAGCCTTTCTTTACAGGCATCATCGCCCGCTTCACAGTCCAGACCGACCATTAGTCCTGAATTTTCTCGCAGGTTATCAGAGTCTGGTTTTCCTTTTCCCGCCCATGAAGGTTTTTCAGCCATCACACTACAAGAGGCTATCAACGTCGTAAGAAGTAATAATTTTTTCATTGGTTTTCCTCTTCTTTTATCGAGCTTACTGGTAAGTATAGATTGATATATTCATCAATTAATGAGACTGACAGCCAGTCTCATCTTTGGGCAAATACAAACAGTATTCGTATCGATTCATCTTAAAGAAACACGGTCACTTATACCGTTTATTCAGTATATTCAGGCAATATAGAAATTTGTCAGATTCTGGTTGATGCTCAGTAAAGAATACATCTGGCTCTCCTCATATTTCTTTACGACGCCACCACTTGTGGATTTCCTCAACCACTAACAGGCTTAAAGCAATGAATAGAAGCTGCCCCCACTGCCGCAGGGATATAGGCTGAATTTCCAGAATGTCGCTGAGGCCCGGCGTATACATGGCCGCAATATGCACCAGTTGCGCGAGAGGAACGGCGCACATTAAAAACAGATTTGTTTTGATGGGCAGAGCAAAAAGCGAGCGGGTTTCCGAACGGCTGTTCAGTGCGTGAATATTACCAAAAATAACCATCAGCATAAGTGTCAGGTTTCTCACCTGTTCAACGCTTTCACCAGACCGTAGAGCCAGAAAGTAATTAAGAAAGGCCAATCCACCCATGACAGTGCCAGATATAAGAACATGTTCTATCAGCTTTTTGTCGAATACCGGTTCACTCGGGTTTCTGGGACTGTGGGTCAGTTCATTGCCTTCTTTTGGCTCGAAGGCCAGAGCGACATCCTGCAGACCATTTGCCACTAGGTTAAGCCAGAGCAGCTGCACCGCAATCATCGGCATTGGTAAACCAGCAACTACCGTCAGAAAGAACAACAAAATGGCAGAAAACCCAGTGGCTATCAGCAGAGCGATAACCTTTCGGATATTGTTATAGACAACCCGCCCCTGCTCTATACCAGATACGATAGAAGCGAAATTATCATCGGTAATAATAAGATCCGCGGTCTCTTTTGCCACATCGGTTCCCCGCTTACCCATGGCTACACCGGTGTTAGCCCGTCGCATAGCCGGGGCATCATTAACGCCGTCACCAGTCACAGCAACAAAGTGGTTCTGCCGCATAAAGCTATCAACAATCAGCTCCTTTTGCTGCGGCTCTATTCGTGCAAATACACGTGCCGGACGAATCAGCTCATCAAAAGCAGTTTGCCCTTTGATAATAGTCTGTTGAATAATGCTCCCGGTAACAACCTGATCCTCTTCCTGACAAAGCCCAAGCTCCATCGCAATAGACTTAGCAGTAGCGGGGTGATCTCCGGTCACCATGGCAACTTCAACCCCTGCAGAACGACAACGATCAAGAGCCGAGCACGCTTCTTTACGGACCGGGTCTATCATGGCGACCATACCGAGAAAACACATCTGTTCCAGTTTGCGCTGCCCATTTACGGTAATTTCCCTTTTCGCTAACGCAATTAGCCGGTAACCCTGAGTTGCCAGAGACTCGAACTGTGTCTCTAGCAACTGCCTGTCAATATCCACCGGCCCCTGTTCGGTTTGCATTCTATTGCACATGGACAGCATTTTTTCCGGGCTGCCTTTGGCATAAAGCCATGCGGTATCACCGTCAACGTTAACACTGCCGCAGTAGGCTTTTTCTGGTTCATATGGGATGAGTTCAATCTGGGTTTGGCGACGTCTGAGGTCTTTTATCGATATGCCTAACTTCTTCGCCAGCACAAGAAAGGCAATATCAACGATATCACCGTCTGAAACCCACTCTCCTCCGGCATAATCCAGGTGGCTTTCATTGGCTAATACACCGGCAATACACAACTGACGTAAATGCTTTTTTTCTGTATCACCGCAAATCTTACCCCCGGGTGAAACTCCTTCTCCGGTAACGCGGTAAATGTTGTTATCCGGCAGTACGACCTGATGGACTGTCAGTTCATTTACCGTTAATGTGCCGGTTTTGTCAGAACAGATAAAGGTACAAGAACCAAGCCCTTCCACAGCAACAAGCTTACGTATGATGACATTAGCTCTCGCCATACGACGCATACCTATGGCCAATGCAACCGTCAGAGCAGCAGGCAAGCCTTCAGGAATAACAGAAACCGCTAAGCCTATTGTCATCAGAATAATCGCTTCTCTGTCATAGCCCCCTTTTAATAGCATCATAAGAGTCAGGCCTAAGATTGCGACAAATATGCCCCCGGCAACCTGATAGGTAAAACGACGAATTCTGATCATCAAAGGTGGCTCAGAGACTCGCTCCTGAGTAACATGGCTGGCAATCTTACCAATTTCAGTATTCGTCGCTGTGGCAGTCACAATAGCCTGTGCCCGCCCATGAGTGATAATACTACTGGCAAAACACTGGTTGACCCTTTCTGATAATGGTGCGTCATCCGCCACGTCTGCCTGCGCATTTTTACTGACAGCCAGCGATTCCCCGGTAAGCAGGGATTCGTCAATGGCCAGGTTCTGACTCGACAATAACCGCACATCGGCCGGCACTTTGTCACCCGAGGACAATATAACCAGATCACCCGGAACCACATCCTCAACATTGATAGTCTGCCCTATCCCATCACGAATCACGTGAGTCTCCCCTTTCACCATATTGCGAAGGGCAGCGGCGGAACGTTGTGCGGAGTACTCCTGTATGGTGCCGATAATGGCATTAAGAAACAGTACAGCGAGAATAAAAATACCACTTGGGTTCTGACCAAGAAGAAAGGACGCCACTGCGGCAATAAACAGAATATAAATAAACGGACTCAGAAATTGACGCAAAAAGATGATCAAAGGCCCCGCCAAAGGAGGAGAAGGTAAGCAGTTAGGCCCAAATTTTTTTAGCCTCTTCTCGGCTTCTTTTTGCGTCAATCCAGACAAAGGATCCAGATTGTTTTTATCTGCATTCACCTGTACGGATACCATTCTCGTTACTCCTTTGTACATCCCCGATCCATAGGACATGTACGTACTAAACGAGAGTGGCAATCTACACAGAATCTGACATGTCGCTCCCGTTGGCGACTAAAGCAGCATGACCTACTTCAAAGGATCATCGTCTGGCAACGCGTGATGAATCCAGAGCGCCAGGCGCTTTTTAATGTTCTTTCCATCTAATTTGTCAGCCGGAAGTGGGGTAATCTGGTTAACTTCCACCAGAAATAAATACACAGCTTTCGCCTTAATTGCCGGAGACGTATTTTTATTTGTTAACGGGAATCCCTGCATCTCTGCCATCTTGCAACCGACTTCCAGCGCTTTTTTAAACAGCTTATCTTCATTATTAATCTTTGCTGTTTTCGACATATGCTCACCATAGTTCATGCCAAATCATGCAGTTAGTATATATCAAACTATAATTTCTGCTTTTAAGTTAATAGTAATTTCCTGACTTTCTTAGCTAAAAACACGAAGAGATCCCATTAACTAAAAGCTTTCTTTATCTCACTATCTTTTTTAAAATCTCGCCAGTTTTTATCTGAACAGATAACGGATTTACTATGAATAAAAGCTTCATTACCAACATTCTCGCACTTTTACTGCTTGCCGCAGGCTACCAGACCGGCAATCAGCTTGCCCTTTATGCCGGCCTTTTTGCTTTTTCCGGGGCAATAACCAACTGGCTGGCCGTTCATATGCTGTTTGAAAAGGTACCCGGTCTTTACGGATCCGGTGTTATTCCGGCTCGCTTTGAAGAATTTAAAGCGGCAATAAAAAGGCTGATGATGGAACAGTTTTTTACCAGCAATAACATTGACCGTTTTCTGAATAAAGAGATCGCCGGGAACGCTAAAATCGACCTGCAACCAATAATACAAAGTATAGACTTTAATCCCACCTTCGATTCTTTGGTCGACGTGATTGCTAACTCTTCTTTTGGCGGAATGCTGGCCATGTTTGGAGGCACAGAGGCACTTCAGCCGTTGAAACAACCCTTTGTGGAAAAAATGCAGGAGTCCGTGGTTGAAATCAGTCGAAGCGATGCCGTCAAAAACGCATTAAAAAATCAGTTTGAACAGCCGCAAATGATGGACGAAATCCGCGATAATATCGAAAACATCATCGATCAGCGACTGCAGGAGCTTACGCCTAAACTGGTCAAAGAAATGGTGCAGAAGATGATTAAGCAGCACCTGGGCTGGCTTGTCGTATGGGGTGGCGTCTTTGGCGGCCTTATCGGTGTGATCTCCTCTTTCATCGCTTAATGTTATCCTGCCGCTATCGAATAGATGGCTCTGACAAAGAGTGATATCAATCACAAAAGCTGTTAATATAGCCCGAGTTTGAAAAGTTGGCCTTTATGCCAACTTTTTCTTGTTTACCACCCAACCTGGAATGTCCTGTGCTATCAACTGCAAACATCACCATGCAATTTGGCGATAAGCCATTGTTTGAAAACATCTCGATTAAATTTGGTAATGGCAATCGCTACGGTCTTATCGGCGCGAATGGCTGCGGAAAGTCCACCTTTATGAAAATTCTGGGTGGTGAGCTGGAGCCTTCCGCCGGCACAGTTTCAACCGATCCAAATGAACGTATGGCAAAACTGGGACAAGATCAGTTTGCTTTTGAAGAATATACTGTTATTGATACCGTGATCATGGGTCATAAAGAGCTGTGGTTGGTGAAAGAAGAGCGTGACCGTATCTACTCGTTACCGGAAATGTCGGATGAAGACGGTATGCGTGTCGGTGATCTGGAAACAGAATTCGCTGAGATGGATGGTTACTCGGCTGAAGCCCGCGCCGGCGAACTGCTGCTTGGTCTGGGTATCCCAGAAGAACAGCATTTCGGCCTGATGAGCGAAATTGCCCCGGGTCTGAAACTGCGGGTATTGCTGGCGCAGGTACTGTTTGCCGAGCCTGAAATCATGCTGCTGGACGAACCGACCAACAACCTTGATATGCACACCATCGCGTGGCTGGAACAAACGCTGCTGGCGCGTAACTGCACCATGATCATCATCTCGCACGACCGTCATTTCCTGAATACCGTCTGTACGCATATGGCCGATCTGGACTACGGTGAGCTGCGCCTGTTCCACGGTAACTACGATGAATACATGATTGCGGCAGAGCAGGCACGTGAACGTCTGCATGCCGACAACGCCAAGAAGAAAGCCCAGATTGCCGAACTGCAAACCTTTGTAAGCCGGTTCTCTGCGAATGCATCTAAAGCAAAACAGGCCACTTCGCGCCAGAAGCAACTGGATAAAATTCAGCTGGAAGACGTGAAGCCGTCAAGCCGCCAGTCACCATTTATCCGTTTTGAACAGGAAAAACCATTGTTTCGGAATGCGCTGGAAGTCACTGGCATGAAACAAGGTTATGACGACAATATCCTGTTTAACGATGTTGATTTAATGGTTGAAGTCGGTGAACGTATTGCAATTATCGGTGAAAACGGTATCGGTAAATCGACCATGCTGAACACCTTAGCGGGTGTAATGGATCCAATGGCGGGTGAAATCAAATGGTCCGAAAACAACAATATCGGTTTCTATGCTCAGGACCACGCGCATGAGTTCAGCGAAGAGATGAATCTGATGGACTGGATGGCTCAGTGGAAGAATGAAGGCGAAGATGAGCAGGTCGTCCGTGGCATTCTGGGCCGCATGCTGTTCTCACAGAACGACATAAAAAAATCAGTCAAAGTGATTTCTGGTGGTGAACAGGGCCGCATGCTGTTTGGTAAATTAATCATGCAAAAGCCGAACATTCTGCTGATGGACGAACCAACCAACCACATGGATATGGAATCCATCGAAGCACTGAACCTGGCACTGGAAAACTACAAAGGCACACTGCTGTTTGTCTCCCATGACCGTCAGTTTGTGTCTTCTATCGCTACCCGTATTATCGAAATCACCAAAGATGGTGTGAACGATTTCCACGGCACTTACGATGAGTACCTGGCCAAACAGGGGCTTATCGGTTAATTCGCACTTGGTATAACGACAGGGGGCCATATAATATGGCCCCCTGTTGTGTGTCATGCTCCCGCTGTATCAGCAACGACCTTTTTTAGCCTGCCCCGGTGGACAAAATTTATGTCCATAATCATAGGTTTTATAAGTTTTGTTGGTATCCAGTTTGATACCCACTCCTTCGACTTCACCCTCAACCCGGGTTAACTGACAGCCGCTGACCATAATTGCAGAAATGAGTAATACTAAACATGTTTTCATATCTGACATTCCCAACACACCTCAAAACCCGCAATATAGGCCATCTATGTGTGGATAATGTCAGATATATTTAAGCGTTTAATCAGAATCCGACTTCCACATCAGACTTAATGTGGCTTGAGCACGCCAATACATAACCCTGATCAATTTCCGCTTCAGTCAGAGTTTCTTTACTGGTGGACTCTACGCTGCCCTTTTCCACTTTGCATTTGCAGGAACCACAGATACCGCTGCGACAGGCTGCAATAATAGGCAATCCTCCCTGTTCAAGTGCTTCTACCAGCAGACTGCCGTGCTCAGCCTCCAGTTCCACACCAAAACCGGGCACCGAGATCTGCACATTCCCACCAGCCTCTTCATCAGCCGGTTCCTGACTGACTGCTGCCTCGGGTGTATAGCTTTCCTGATAAAAATGATTCATATCGAACCCAGATTCCTGAAGGTACCCTTTTATGTCATGCATAAAACCCTCAGGTCCGCATAGAAGAACGGTTCGTTCCTGCAGATCAGGACAGAGTGTAAACAACCATTCTTTATTCAGACGTCCTTGTGGATACCGGGTACCGCGGTTGTCTTTCAGCAGCAGACGCAGATTAAAATTGCTGTACTGCTTATCCAGCCGTTCAAGCTGATCAAAATAGATCGTACTCTCTTTGCTGCGGGCCATATGAATAAAGTTAATGTCTACCGCAGAATCGTTCGCCAGCCAGTATTTCACCATCGACATCACCGGCGTAATACCACAGCCTGCGCTAACCAGAGTCACCTTCAGCCTGGTTGTACAATCAATACAATTAAAAGCACCGGCAGGCTTAAATAAAGTAACCGGAGCTCCGGCTTCTAACTCATCCATGATGAAATTTGAAACCAGTCCGCCTTCTACTCTCTTCACCGTAAACTGGAGGGCGGTTTCTCCCGGCAGCGAATTGATGGAGTAAGCCCGGAACTCTTCCTTTCCGTTGATCATAAATCCCAGAGAGGCAAACTGACCGGGTTTAAAGTTAAACTCCAGGGGGGTATCCGGAGATTCCAGCTCGAAACTAACGGTATCCGGCGTTTCCTGCCACTTTCTGCTGCAGGTAAGTGATAGGGAATCGGAATGTTTCCAGTCAAACATGGTATGTATTCCTTATAAACGACATAAACCTGAAGCAGCAGCACGCTGCCCCTGAAATAGATCAGAGACAGCATACTGACTGCGTCAGAAACTCAATACAGAATTAAGCGGCAAGAATAGCTTGCAGATCGGCTTCCGGAGTAGAAATACTGCGCATATCGAATGAGTCCTGAATGATTTTCAACAGATTATCGGTCAGGAATGCCGGTGCTGTCGGTCCGGTATAAATACCTTTCACACCCAGTGCAAACAGAGTCAGCAGAATCACAATTGCTTTCTGCTCAAACCAGGACAGGACCAGTGTCAGTGGCAGTTCGTTGATATCACAGTCGAACTCTTTAGACAGAGCCAGTGCCAGCTGGATAGCGGAATAGGCATCGTTACACTGACCGACATCCAGCAGACGTGGAATACCGTTGATATCACCAAACTGATTTTTATTGAAACGGAATTTACCACAAGCCAGAGTCAGGATTACGCTGTCATCCGGAGCCTGATCCGTAAAGTCTGTGTAGTAGCTACGCTCAGATTTATCACCATCACAACCACCCACCAGGAAGAAATGCTTAATATTTCCCTGCTTCACCTGATCCACCACCGCCGGAGCGGCTTCCATCAGTGCATTACGACCAAAGCCAACCGTGATCATCTGCTCGACTTCATCGTATTTGAACCCTTCCTGTGCCAGCGCACACTCGATCACTGCACTGAAATCATCACCTTCCACATGTGCAACACCCGGCCAGCCGACAATACTTCGTGTAAACAGGCGGTCAGCGTACTGACCAACATTCGGATTCAGCAGACAGTTAGAGGTCATCACAATCGCACCCGGGAAGTTCGCAAACTCTTTCTGCTGGTTCTGCCAGGCACTGCCGTAGTTTCCTGCCAGGTGTGAGTACTTTTTCAGCTCCGGATACGCATGGGCAGGCAGCATCTCACCATTAGTGTAGACATTGATGTCCTTACCTTCCGTTTGCTGCAGGATTTTTTCCAGATCATGCAGATCATGACCGGAAACCAGAATACATTTGCCTTTTACCGGTTTTACATTCACCTGAGTCGGCTGAGGATGACCAAAGGTATCGGTTTCACCTTTATCCAGCATTTCCATGATACGGTAGTTCATACGACCAATCTGCATAGCGGTATCCAGCAGCGCCTGCAGTTCCGTAGGATCCGTACCCAGCCAGCTCATGATCTGGTGGTATTCCGCATACACTTCTTCGTCAGTCTGTTCCAATACACGCGCATGTTCCATGTAAGCAGCGGCACCTTTCAGGCCATACAAGCACAGCAGACGCAGACCGATCACATCTTCATGCTCGCTGTCGTGTCCACGGTTAACCGCGGCCTCCGGGGCCAGTGCTAACAGTTCCGCGGGATCGGTTGGCAGATCAAATTTCGCGGCTGGCGACAATTCCGGAATGTCAACACCGGATGCCAGTGCTGCGGCTCTGACGTTCTGTTCCAGACGTTGCTTAAACGCATGAGATTGTTGAGCAAACTCAATCACGCGTTCAGGGTCAAAATTAACGTTGGTTAAAGTGGCAAAGAAGGCTTTTGGTGCCCACTGATCAATGTCAGTGTCAATGATGCCACATGTCCGGCCAAGGCTGGCCCAGAAGGAAAGTCCCTGCAGAGAATAAACCAGAACGTCCTGAAGATCAGAGACTTCCGCCGTTTTACCACACATACCCTGAGTATATGAGCAACCTTTTGCTACAGGGGTTTGAATTGTTTGTTCACATTGAATACAGAACATGTTTGCGCTCCCAATCAGTTATTTTATCTGTCGGTATCAAAGTCGACAGTTATTTTCCCGGAGCCATATAGCAGCAAACATGCCAAAATATATCTTATTGTTTTTATTGAAAATAATAAGATACCATATCATTTCTCGTTGTTATAATAACATCATATCGATGTTATTATAACAACGCCGTTTTCTTATTTTACTCCCAGCTTTTTCCCCATGCGATACAGATTACCCCTGTCCATCTGCAGAAACTTTGCTGCCTGTGCCCAGACACCATCACACTGCTCTAATGCATGTTCGATCAGCCGTTTCTGAAACAACTCTACCTGTTCACGCATTGGTACAGTCTCACCCGGCAGGGGACTTCCAGTTACGACTTTCGCTTCCGGTACCACCTCATCGATGCCTAAATGCATCAGCCTGATAACGTCATTACCCTGCTGAATAACACGCAAACCGGCCCGCATCAGGGTGTGTTCCAGCTCGCGGACATTACCCGGCCAGGGAAAGCTCTCCAGCCTACTGAGACAGCTGGGATGAATGTGCAGATTATGGAGATTAAACTGACGACGCACCCGGTCCAGAATATGCCCGGCCAGAACCGGAATATCACCATCCCTCTCTCGCAACGGCGGAATGAAAATCGGGAATACATTCAGACGATGATATAGATCGGCTCTGAAACGCCCCTCAGCGACTTCCTGTTCCAGATTTCTGTTCGTGGCAACGATAATACGCACATCAACCAGCAGATTTCTGTCCGCCCCGACACGCTGAACCTCCCCCTGCTGAATAACCCTCAGCAGTTTTGCCTGAAGGTGGAGAGGCAGTTCACCGATTTCATCCAGAAACAAGGTTCCTCCATCTGCCATTTCAAATTTACCGGCCCGGTTAGCATTGGCTCCGGTAAAGGCACCTTTCACATGACCAAACAGTTCACTCTCCGCCAGGCTTTCCGGCAGTGCGGCGCAGTTAATGTATACCATAGGCTTATCTGCGCGGGCAGATTGCTCATGCAGTGCATGAGCGACCAGTTCTTTACCCGTACCGGTTTCTCCGCTGATCAGTACAGCATAATCGGTATTCGCTACCACGCAGATACTGTCTCGCAAGCGCTGCATCTGGGGGCTGATACCGACCAGTTTTCCTTCTTTGGAACGAGCCTGCTCGATCAGCAACTGATTCACTGACTTTTGCTGACGGTTTGACTCTTGCAGTGCTTCAAACAGCACCGTATTTCTTAACGTTGCTGCGGCGAGGGCTGCAAAGGTTTCCACGGTAATCGGATCAACGTTATCAAACGCACCGACGTCTAGTGCATCCAGCGTCAGGATACCGACCAGCTTATCTTCCACATACAGGCTACATCCCATACAGTCGTGTACATCAATCACTTTATCCGGAGCCGATTCCAGCAAGCCGTCAAAAGGATCCGGAAGCTCGGAGTCAGCATCAAAACGAACGGGCTTACGGCTGGTAAGAATGGCTTGTAACCTGGGGTGCAGTTCAGGAACAAATGTTAATCCTAATACCGTTCCGGACAGACCACTGACGGCGACGGGCTTTAGCAGGCCTTTATCGTTCAGAACAAACAGAGCCCCGGCATCACAGGGGAGAACCTGTTTTACCGAATCAATCAGCTTTTGGTAATGATGCCCTTTGGAGAGGTCGGTACTCAGGTCCAAAGCAATTTGCAGTAAGACTTTTTCTACGGATGACGTCATATCACTTAAATTATGTTTTCAAAGAATCCACGGCAACATAACACAGCGTTGTCATAAATACATCCTACAGATAAAAACGCCCCGCTCTTTGGCCAGAGCGGGGCGAAGAAGGCTGTCTGTCATACAACCGTGATTAGCTGTTGCTTTCATGTGACTGGTAATGGTAATCCAGATTCACAGTAGCGCGATACTGGATATTACCGCGAGACTCAGCGAATTGATAAAAACTTTCCACCATTGAGAGTGGTTGAGAGATACCGCAGAAATAACAGGTAATTGTTTGATTTAAAGGGTTATTTACAGAGTTCTAAATCGATCTAAAAACCTAAAAACCCTTATTTTCCCATTATTCTACCCTCAGCTAATCCTATGACTTTTCAGAACAATTCCTCTGAACCCTATAAAAAAGTAGGATTTAGATCAGATTTGTATTTTTATTACAACAGAAACATTGACACAGGTCACAGTTTGAACAATACTGTGACTGTTAGCACATAATGACACCATAAAACAAAACAAGGAGATCAAACTATGGCTTCTATTCTTTCATCAGAAATTTCAGCACCTCGTTCAACACTAAGCAGCTCTGTTGTAACAACAGTAAAAGACGTGGCTGGTGTTCTGGCTTTGTTCGCATGCGCAGCACTACCAACGTTTCTGCTTGCACTGACCTGGGTATAATCCCCCGGTTACGGCTTAGGCACAGGTAATGCCTTTTTGCTTCGATGACAAAAATGTCACGATCCAAAAAGGACAGCCCACTGACTGTCCTTTTATGATTCTCGCACTGATTTTAGATCAAATCACTTCTCGCCAATGCCCATCAAAACAGAGCGAGGGCCTTCTTCTGTTTCGATTTCAAACGGAACCGATACTGCCACATTCTCAAACCCGGCACCTCGCAGAACTTTGTCAACCAGTTGTTGACTCAGGCCGCCTTCCTTTCCATCTTCAGCAAGATAATCCCAGTGTACGAATAACCCCTCTTCTTCCAGTAAAGAGTGGACAATAACAGCCGCTTCCTGAAAATTATCCAGATAACCGCACACCGCACATGCAACAACGCAATCGAACTGACCACGAAATGCCGGATGCTGAGCAACCAGACCGCGAGACAGATGATCAACGACCGGCTCGACATTCTCGAGATATTTTTTATCCAGTTCTTCAATCATCGCTTCCGACTTATCCAGAGCGACTATATCTTTTGCCAGTGGAGAGAGCTTTTGACTTAACAGCCCTGTACCGCATCCGAAGTCAAAAAAGCGCTTACGCTTAATATCAATCAACTGCTGCAATTCAGCAAATGCCAACTCGGTATAGAGTGCGACACCCGTATCCTTTTCCCACTCTGTTGCACATTTATCCCAATCGCGTACCATCTGGCCTCCGTAAAATCCTCATACACGCTTGCCGAACCATAATAATTGTGAAACCTTACAATAAGATATCGACCACATTAACGTCAGATTAAACCAAATCAGCTCAAGCTTCACCTTAATTTCATTCGCTTTTCTAATAAAGTTCACGACTTTTCTGTTTAGTTGGTTGTTACTTAACCCATTTAGACCGAATTTATTCTTTCGCTTTAAAGTGTTCTGCTAATGATACCCGCCTACGCCGGGCCGGACCAGCACTGTCATCCTGTGGTATCGTGTGCTCGTATCCTTTTTTAACAAAAAGAGCGGAGTGGCCTTCGCCAGCAACACGTCTTAATTTTTCGTCAAATTCACCGAATAACTGATATTCATACTGAGTGTCCCCAAACCAGAACGCCACAACATCACCATCGAACCTGATGCTCGTCGCGACATAGCGACTATTAATCATCACCCCTTGTTCGCTGATAATAAACATATCAACATCGTATTCAGGAGCCGATGTTTCAATCCACTCCCCATATACGCGCTGTGGATCGATATATTCCTGATAACTCATATAAGCAACGCGGCCCACGCCCAAAGAAAACAATAGCACCAGCATCAGCCAGATATACATTCCCCAGGCAATAGGCCGTTTTTCCTGCTCATCACTATTTGAGCGGGCTACAGTCTGATTCTGCTTCGTCTGATTACGCAAAGCTTCCTGTTTACGTCGCTTTGCGGCTTCACGTAACTTCTCTGCTCTGCTCTTACGTAACAGCTCCTGAGCCATAAACCCCTCAGCAGGTGGTCAAATATTCTTCTATTCTACTGCCTGCTAAATAAGATAGATAGTCTTAATTCTGTTCCAGGTGCTTAACCGAAATACCTTCACTATCAAATAGGTGCAGTTTTTCCGGTGCCGCTTTCAGGCTAACCTCTTCTCCTTTATGTAAATCAATAATTCCTGGAATCTTGGCAATAATCGGTTCTTTATGGTGAGGAGCATCAATGTGTAATAAGGTGACTTCGCCCAGAGATTCGACAAACATCACTTCACCGCTCACGAACGCCTCATCCTTCTCCGCCAGTTGGAAATCTTCCGGCCGGACACCTAACTGCATGTTCTGCCCTTTAAGGGCATCCGGACAAGCAAATGGAAATTCCGTTGTCACTCCTGACTCGAATTTCAGTTGGCCTGAACTACCACTCTCAACAAGCTCAGTATCCAGAATATTCATTGCCGGTGAGCCTATAAAGCGGGCAACAAACACATTGGCCGGATTGGTATACAGCTCAAGAGGTGTACCTACCTGCTCTATTTTCCCTGCGGATAGCACGACGATCCGGTCCGCCAGCGTCATAGCTTCCACCTGATCATGAGTCACATAGATCATGGTGGTTTCTTTCATTTTCTCTTTTAAATTAGCAATTTCAATACGAGTCTGTACCCGAAGAGCGGCGTCAAGGTTAGACAAAGGCTCATCAAACAGAAAGACTTTAGGGTTGCGTACAATCGCACGGCCAATCGCCACACGCTGACGCTGACCACCAGACAGTGCTTTTGGTAAACGTCCGAGATACGGTGTCAATTGCAACATTTCAGCCGCCTTTGTTACCCGCTCGTGGATCTCATCCTTTGACGCTTTAGCAATACGCATAGCAAAAGCCATGTTGTCATACACTGTCATATGCGGGTATAACGCATAAGTCTGGAACACCATAGCAATACCGCGCATGGCAGCCGGTGTATCATTAACTCTGGCACTCTCTATATATAAGTCACCACCGGTAATATCTTCCAGCCCGGCGATCATCCTCAGCAAAGTCGATTTACCGCACCCTGACGGCCCTACAAAGACAATAAACTCGCCGATATCAATATCCAGATCGATACCGTGAATTACCTTGGTTTCACCGTAGGCTTTTTTAATATTTGTCAGTTTTAAACCATTCATCGAATTCATCTCTCAACCTATTATTTCACCGAGCCAGCCAACAGACCACGAACCAGGTAGCGCTGCAGACTAAAGAACACTGTTAACGGAACCGCAATTGAAACGAATGCTGATGCGGTCAGAATTTCCCAGTTACCACCACGTGAGCCCAGCAGCTCTCTCAATCGCCCGGTCAGTACCAGTTCATTTTCGCCATTCCCCAGGAATACAGTCGCGACCAGCAGGTCATTCCATACCCATAAGAACTGGAAGATGGCAAAGGATGCCAGTGCCGGGAACGACAGCGGTAATACGATACGAACAAAGATTTCAAAATCGTTTGCTCCGTCCACTTTAGCCGATTCAATAATTTCTTTCGGCAATCCCGATATATAGTTGCGCAACAGATAGATAGCCAATGGCAAACCGAACCCCGTGTGCGCCAGCCAGATGCCAAGGTAGGTTTTCGCTCCCACCCCAAAGAAAGCCCCGATGTCGTTATACAAACGCAGCAACGGAATCAGTGACATCTGCAAAGGAACCACTAACAGCCCAACCACCACAGCAATCAGCAGCGAGCGACCGGGCATACGCATCCAGGAAAGTGCATAGGCGGCAAAGGCTGCGATCAATATAGGAATGATCGTCGCAGGAATGGTCACTGTTAGCGAGTTAATAAAGGACTGTCCGATACCTTCGGCAGTTAACACCTCGACATAGTTGTCCAGGCCAAACTTAGGCGGCACTTCTGCGGTATAGAAAATACGCTTACCTCGCGAACCCGTAAATGGCTCCGGAGAGGTCATTGTATACTGCCCGTCAGTAGTGACCGTCAGGGTTCCCCCTTTTCTCATCGGAGCAACCTCACCCGCCGTATACGCCGCAGGATCTCTTGATGACCAGCCAAACTGAGCGACATGCAACGGTTCACCATCCTCTGAAAGATTGCCCTGCAATATGTACACACCATCTTTCTCAATCTGAGTGTCCGGATCTTCAGTACGCCCGATCAGATTTTGTTCGGAAGCCGAAAGCGATGTCCACCAACCCGTAATAGCCAGTTGAGACTTATCCCGGAATGAGGAAATAAGCAAACCAGCGGTCGGCATCGTCCAGAGAATCACTATCAGCAGTACTGATATATGCACCAGAATGGTCAGCGGTGAACGACGTAATTTACTCATGGAGAATTTTGCATCTGACATTTAGCGTCCCTCCATCTGAGCATTTGCCTGACGAATGTTCCAAACCATCACAGGAATAACAGCCACCATAATAACCACAGCAATCGCAGCCCCTCGGCCAAAGTCACCGCCCCCGCGGAACATCCAGTCAAACATCATGTTCGCCAGTACCTGAGAGTTCCACTGACCGTTTGTCATTGCCAATACAATATCGAAGACTTTTAGCACAGTAATTGTGATTGTGGTCCATACCACGGCAATGGTCCCCCAGATCTGTGGAATTAAGATCTTAAAGAAGATCTGAATACCGTTAGCGCCATCCAGTACGGCTGCTTCAACGGTTTCCTCGGGTATACCCCTGAGTGCTGCAGAAAGAATCACCATCGCAAAGCCCGTCTGAATCCAGATCAGAATGATCATCAGAAAGAAATTGTTCCAGAAAGGAATCGTGATCCAGGCATGCGGAGATCCACCGAAAAACTCTACTATCGCGTTTAGCAGCCCTATCTGTTCGACCCCTTCAGCCCGGTAGTCATAGATGAATTTCCAGATAATGGACGCACCAATGAAAGAAATCGCCATCGGCATAAATACAAGGCTTTTCGCAATGTTGCCCCAGCTCACTTTATCGGTCATAGCCGCAATAACCAGACCAAAGAATGTCGAGGCAGCAGGTACCACTAACAGCCATAGCAGGTTATTAAACAGTGACTCCCTGAACTCTGTATCTTGGACAAGCCAGATATAGTTGCTCAGCCCAACAAAGTTCTCTCCGCTTCTGTCGTGCAACGATAATGCGACAGATTCAAATACCGGATAAACAAGATATAAGCCCAAAAAGCTCAAGGCCGGGCCTAAAAATAGCCAGGGCCGGATTGCAGCTGCACGGCGAATATTTCGGGCCATCTGTTCGTTGGAAACACCTCTGATAGGAAAAACCAGCTTTAATAGCCAGTTGGTCCCAAAAAAGTAGGCAACGCACCCGAGAACACCAACAACTACAACAAAAATCGAGGAGTATAATTGTCCCATAACAAATTAACCTCACTACCTTTATTGTTCTCTGAATAGGATTAAAGGGGCGCATAAGCCCCTTTATCAACAACACACTATTATTTCAGTGCATCCCAAGTTTTTTGGATATTATCACCAACTTCCTGAGCTGATTTACCGCCACTGTAGTCCACCATGCCTGTCCAGAAAGCACCGGCACCGATTTTACCCGGCATCAGGTCTGAACCATCAAAGCGGAATGTAGTTGCGCCCAGAAGGATCTGACCTTGCTTCTTCAGAGAATCATTCGCATATGCATCCAAGTTAGCTTCTTTGTATGGAGTCAGGAAGCCTGACTGAGCCATCCACACTTCATGTGCAATTGGCAATTGCAGGAACTTCATGAACTCACGAGCACCTTTGGAATCGTTCGTAATGCTCCACATGGTTCCCGCGCCCAGAACCGGTTTACCCAAATCTTTCGATTCATAAGCAGGGAAGTAGAAGAAGTCAGCATCCTGTCCCAGTTTTGTTCCTTCAGGGAAGAAGCTTGGGATAAACGAAGCCTGGCGGTGCATAAAGCATTTAGCCGGAGAGCTGAACAAACCTTTAGGACTGTCACGGAAATCGGTTGCTGCTACCGCGCTGGATCCACCATCGACATAATCATCATTACCGATAAACCAGCCGAATTCTTTAATCGCATTGACAACCTTAGGATCATTAAACTTCAGTTCGTTCGTTACCCACTTGTCGTAGTCTTGTGGAGACTGAGTTCTCAGCATCATGTCTTCCACCCAGTCCGTTGCAGGCCAGCCTGTCGCCGCGCCACTGCCCAGACCAATACACCATGGAGTCTGACCATCATCGACCATTTGTTGTGTCAATGCTTTCAACTCTTCCATCGTTTTTGGCACTTCATAACCGAAATCTTCGAAGTTTTCAGGCGAATACCAAACCAGAGATTTCAAATCCACTTTGTAGAAGAAACCATACAGTTCTTTATTACCTTTTTTGTTCGCAAACGTTCCCAAGTCAACCCACGAAGAACCGGCTGCATAGCTATTCTTCACCCACTCTTTTGTGTCATCACTCAGAGGGCTCAAGAAGCCTTTAGAGGCAAGGTCTGCAGCCAAACCAGGCTGTGGGAAAATGGCAATATTTGGCGCACTGCCTGCTTGTACATCGATGACTATCTGTTGCTCAAATGAATCCGAGCCAGCGTACTGAACATCCGCTCCGGTAGCCTCTTCAAAATAAGCAATAACACTCTCTATTAACGCTTTGTCAGGACCAAGCCAAGGGCCGCTGATTTTTATAACTTCTCCTTTTAAATCAACCTTTTTCAGATATTCATAACTAGGCCAATTAAAACGATTATCTTCGCCGGGCTTAAATTTCAGCTCAGCGGCGGCAGCAGAGGAAGATAGGATAGCAAGAGCAACTGCGCTAGTAAGTAGGGAAGTCTTCATTGTCTGGAACTCCATGTATTCAGTTACTTTAAGTAGGGTTATTATTTCAATTAATTATATATTTAGCCCGCATCGTCAGCGTGCTCTATATAACCTAGTTCCCCAGACGTGATTTGTTTAAGGAAACGTTCTCAATTTATGCAGTGGATCAACAAATTGGGCTAAATATTCTATTTTTTGTGAAATCTGATCCTATAGTGTGTAATCAGGTTACGTTTTAACGTCAGGAGTCAGTCAATGAGTACCGAAAAATTAGCGCCACACTGGTGGCATAATGCTGTGGTTTATCAGATTTACCCTCGTAGCTTTAATGATTCCAATGGTGACGGTATTGGAGATATACCGGGAATCATCGAAAAGTTGGATTATATCAATAAGTTAGGAGCCAATGTTATCTGGTTGAGCCCGGTCTATAAATCCCCTATGGATGACAATGGCTACGACATTTCTGACTACTGCGAAATTGCGCCTGAATTTGGCACTATGGCTGATATGGAGAGACTCATTACCGAAGCCGACAAGCGTGGCATAAAAATCGTCATGGATTTGGTCGTGAATCATACTTCAGATGAGCACCCCTGGTTTATAGAGTCGAAAAGCAGCAAAGATAACCCTAAACGTGACTGGTATATCTGGAAAGATCCCAAAGAAGACGGCAGTGAACCCAATAACTGGGAATCATTTTTTACCCCGAAAGCCTGGGAATGGGATGAAAATACCGGTCAGTACTACCTCCACCTGTTCAGTTCCAAACAACCGGATCTCAACTGGGCGAACCCTGAAGTCCGGGAAGCTGTTTACGATATGATGCATTTCTGGTTGAAAAAGGGACTGGGTGGTTTCCGGATGGATGTGATCAACATGATTGGCAAGCCATCCGATTTTCCCGATGCCACCATTTTTGACTCAGGTGTGGCCGGATGGGAACACTGGGCCAATAATTTGCTCTGTCACCAGTATCTGAGAGAAATGCATGAAAAGGTACTCTCTCACTACGATGTGCTGACAGTCGGGGAAACTCCGTTTACCACCACGCTGGATGGCCGTTACTACTCCAACCCGGCTCGCAATGAAGTCAGTATGATTTTCCATTTCGAACACATGAGCATTGACCGTGAAGAGCATAATGCGGTTCGTAAGCCATTTGATCTGGTGGAATTCAAAGCCATCATGTCTAAATGGCAGGATGATCTGTACCAGAAGGGCTGGAACAGTCTGTACTGGAATAATCATGATCAGCCAAGAGCGGTATCCCGCTATGGCGATGACAAGGAATACCGGATTATCAGCGCCAAAATGCTAGGAACCGCGCTGCACATGATGAGTGGTACTCCCTATATCTATCAGGGTGAAGAACTCGGCATGACCAATAAGCATTTTACCGATATCAGTGAATTTAACGACCTGATGGCGAAATTTCACTACAAAAAGATGCTGGAACGCGGTTTAACGCCACAAAAAGCAATAGAGTTTCTGAACTACTTTTCCAGGGATCACGCCAGAGTACCGGTACAATGGAGTAACGAAGCCAATGCCGGTTTTACCAGCGGAACACCATGGCTGGCCGTCAATAACAACTACATGCAGATTAATGCAGAACAGGCCACTAACGACTCAGACTCCGTATTCCACCACTACCGGCAGTTGATCGAATTGCGTCAGGGAGACGAATATGGTGATGTTATTGTGTATGGTAAACACCAGTTGCTGGATCCGGAAGATGCAGATGTCTATGCTTATTTGCGATCATATAATGGTAAAATGCTGCTAATTGTCGCTAATTTCAGCAAAAAGTCGCAGACGAGAGATTACGACTTTTCTCTGAAAAAAGTGGTACTGAATAACTACGACGATGAAGTAAGCAGCTTGTCTGCTTTATCACTCAGACCCTACCAGGCAACCATTTTTGAAGTGGAATAAACGGAAGTAACATTAAGCTCAAAACAAAACAAGCGGCCTCTTTGATAGAGGTCGCCTGCCAATATGGTCTATATCAACACTCAGACAATAGCCTTATACAAACGAAATCGTATTTTTTGTTTCAGCTTTACCGTTATACAAAGCCTTGTCCGCCAGTGAAACCAGCTGTTCGATATCAACCTCTTCTGAGATCTGCTGATTATAGTGCACACCTATCGTTACCGTCAGATGCTCTGAAATTGGGGAGTTTGGATTGGGTATCCTCGCTTCGTGAACAGCGCGACGGAACCCCAATAAACGTTCTTCGACTTTTAAAAGCTCTTCACCGAACATAACGATAAAAAACTCATCGCCTCCATAACGGAAGCAATACCCTTCCGGCTGGAAATAGTGGCGAATTAATGCTCCAAGTTTGATCAGAGCTCTGTCACCTTCAAGATGCCCGAAATAGTCATTCAGTAATTTAAAATAGTCCAGATCGACCATAACCGTTGCAATACTTTGTCCGGTCTCTTGTGCTCGTCTCAGAACAGGCGGCAACAATTCTTCCAGTGCAAAACGATTATAGATACAGGTAAGGTGATCATGCTGAGAAATCCGCTTCAGCTCTTTTTTCTGTTTATTCAATTCACCAAGGGTTTTGTGGTGCTGAGTAATACACCGTGCATTCCAAATCACAAAGTCTTCGTCTGAAGCGAAGCTGACGGGGGTCAGAAAGCCTTCGTATGTTCTCTCTCCTGCCGGACCTGGATGGCCTCTGAACAATTCGACGTCCTGCACCGGAATAGTATATTCATAATGAAAGGTTTGCTGGGCCTGAAGTACCCACTGAATTTTTGCCAGGAAATCATTGGCCAGCTCAGGGGCAAAAACATCAAACACATTCTTCCCGACCAACAATTGCGGGTTATGATAGCGCTTAGTATCCCGGCCACCAAAAACCTGAATATACGTTCCGTCTCTGTCGAATAAAAAAGAAGGTTCCGGCATGGTATCCAGTAAGCGTTCATACGCCTCCGGAAACTCAAACGGACTGACTATTCCTGAATCGAACTTTTCAGCAGTTGCATCCATCAATGTTATGTCCCTAGCCAACATGCGAATCAAGCTAAATAACGTTCTTTATGACGTCTGAGTTATCTTGATATTGTCTATTTTAAAAATAGTGTGTCTTGCAAAGATAAAAACGTTCTACTGCCCCCGCAATAGAACAATCTACCATCACTTATGATCTTTAGTACGAAAAATAGCAGGCTGTACAAAATCTTTCCAGTAAATACTCTATATTATTTATTACTAATTTGAGCCAATTTTGAAAATTTTGAGCTGTACACCATTTTCTTGAGTTGCAAATGAAAGTGAGATTCGCATCACTTTTTTTCAATCCCCTATCACCGACAGTGATTTAAATCGTTAAACCGAACAGGTAATATTGTCAGGCATTCAGATAAAACGATTACCCCTCTTTGATATAGATGAGCAAAAACGCAGTGGAAGCCGTAAATAATCGCGCAGCATCAGTAGCCCCAGCCAAAGGTACTGATACTGTTGTCAACAGCACAGACGCTATTGATATGATTTCTCATGGTAGTGAACTCACTATCAACATCACAACACCGGTTGGTATCAAATATATGGGAAAAACCAAATTTATTGGCTCCCATTCAGACCAACTGCTCTTACTGGAAATCCCAGAAATCTCCGAAGAAGATCAACAGTTCTTTTTTCAGGAAGGGTTCTGGATCAATATACGAGCAATCTCCCAGCGAGGCGAAGGCGCAATTATTCAGTTCCGGAGTCAGATTTTACACATCATAGAGCATCCCTTACCTATGGTGATGGTCTCCATACCCGGGGTAATGAACGTCCACCAGTTACGGAAAGAACCAAGATACGACGTGAATCTTCAGGCCCGGGCCTATGTTGATGGTAAAAAATTAGAATGTGAGATCCGCGATTTATCCCGGGGTGGGTGCCGTTTTATCACTAACCCTCTGGCCAGGAACTTTGATGTCGGTGACAAAATTGCCATTGAAGTGATTACCGGAAGAAATTCCAATATTCAGCTACCTCCGCTAAAGGGCCATGTATGTAATCTGCAAAGCTCCATGCATTACGCCAAGTATGGAATGCAGTTTGATGACATTGGCACAGCAAACGTAAAAACCTTATTAGGCCATCTGAAGTTTAACGGAACTAAGCTAAGCTTGAAACTTTGAGCCAAATAGAAAATAAAAGGCGCTGATGCGCCTTTTTACATTTACATTGTAAATTTCTGCATAACATTACTTACGTAATGCATTCAGCTTCGCTTGGGCAATACCAAAAATAGTGTCGATAGGATAGCTTCCCTCTTCACTCACCTCACCGGCAGGTTTACCCATAAACAGTTCAATCGCCTCCGTTACATGCTCAATCGCCCAGATATGGAATTCTTCTTTTTCTATCGCCTGACATATGTCTTTACGCAGCATCAGATTACGCACATTTGCCCGGGGAATGATCACACCTTGTTCAGGATGACGACCTTTAATCGCACAAACATCAAAAAAGCCCTCAATTTTTTCATTCACACCGCCTATCGGCTGTGCCTCACCAAACTGATTCATTGACCCGGTAATCGCAATATACTGTCGGTTTGGTTGTTTTGAGAATGCTGAAACAACCGCACAAAGCTCAGCCATACTGGCACTGTCTCCTTCCACACCACCATAAGACTGCTCAAACGTAATATTCGTTGTCAGAGGAATTTTGGCCGTTTTGCCAAAGACTGATGCAATATAAGAAGAAAGAATCAGCACACCTTTGGAGTGAATATTACCGCCAAGATCAACATTACGTTCAATATCAATCACCTCACCTTCACCATAAGACGTAACGGCTGTAATGCGGTTTGGCGCACCAAACATATGGTCACTGGTACTCAGAACTGACAGAGCATTCACCTGTCCAACGGCTTCCCCATCGGTTCTGATGAGTGTTGTCCCCGTCAGGAAGCTTTCCATGACAGTATCCTGCAAACGACTCACCCGTGACTCCTGATTTTTCAGCGCCTGATCAACATGGCTGTACCGAATCAAATTTGAGCGGGCACTTTTCGCTACATAGTTGGATTCACGCAACAGATTCGCGATATGAGCCGAGTGCAACGACAACTTTTTCTGATCACCCGCGCACCGGGAACTGTGTTCTATTATCCGGGCTATCGCTTTTTTGTCACAATGTAGCATACCGTTATCATGCACAATACTGGAGATAAACTGAGCGTACTGCAGCTCAGATTCTTCGGTGCGTTCCATCTCGTCTTCAAAGTCGGCCGTTACCCGGAAGAGTTCTTTAAATTCAGGGTCATAATGCTGCAACAGCTGATAAGTACGGTAATCGCCAAACAGGATAATTTTCACGTCCAGAGGAATAGGTTCCGGCTCAAGAGAAACAGTACCGGTTAACGTCACTTCTCTTTCCAGCGACGTCAGGCTCAACTGCCGTGAGCGAAGCGCCCGTTTCAGCCCATCCCACACATAAGGCTGCTCAAGTACCTTGATCGCATCCATCAACAGCACCCCGCCATTGGCTTTGTGCAAAGCGCCAGAGCGGATCAGCGAGAAATCGGTAAACACCGTGCCTTTGAACGTCGCGGTTTCGGTGTACCCAAACAGAGAATGGTAGTTGGGGCTCTCCTCTACAATAATCGGATAGTTATCAGAGGCCTGACTGACCAGGACGTTAATTTTGTACCGACGGGGAAGCTTTTTATCCAAAGAGGCCGCGGCAATTTCGCCCTGCTCACTTCCCTCTTCGAGAAAAATTTCGACATTCTCGACAATGTCTTTTTGCAGTTCAGTCAGGTACTTTTTAATCTCATTATGGTCGGAATAAGCTTTCTTTAACTCTCTAATAAAATGCGAAATGACATCCAGAGTCACTTCCTCATTTAGCTTCTGGATCTTCTCTGTGTATTCTTCTTCCCAGCTTGTTAACTGACGAACCATAGTACGCAGAGTTACCTCCAGCTCATCAATGGTTTGTCCGAACCGGTCCTGTTCCTCCTGAGGCAGCGCATCAAAGGTCTCTTCCGTATGCAGCTCTTTCCCGTTCATCGCGACAAACTGATATTCACCCTGATTGGTTACCGTCAGGCTAATGCCTTTTTCTTTTGCTTCCTGGGTAATCTCCGCCAGCTCTGACTGTTGTTTCTGAGTCAGTTGCCCTTTCAGTTTTTCCGCCCGGCTAAAATACATTTCGTTGTCAAACGCGAGTGGAATGGCCTTAACCAGCTTGACCATGAGTTTTTCGATATCCTGCCGGAACGGATTTGCAATGCCCGCCGGTAACTTAAGCACTTTAGGGGTACGAATATCTTCGAAATTAGCGACATAACACCAGTCATATAACAAGTCAGCTTCATGTTGATGCCGGTTAAGGTAACGCAGAATCATAGTCCGTTTGCCCAGTCCGTTATGTCCTATTGCATAAATGTTATATCCCTTTTCACGAATAGACATGGCAAACTCAACGGCTTTTTGTGCTCGCTCCTGACCGACTATCTCATCAATAGGTGGCAGTTCCTTTGTCGACTTGCACGGAAGCTGATCAAGCTCTGCTACATGATACAGCTCAGATGGTTTTAGCGGAGTTATAGACATATCACCTCCCGAATGATCAATAAAATCCATTTGTTATTGTTCAGTGTAGACGTAATTGTGTTACTAGTTAGTGACTTAGCACTCTGTTTAAGAGTGAATGGTTATAATTCAGGCAACAACAGTCAGGGTTCAGATTTGCTACTACGTTTTATATCTTTACTGCGCTATGCTTGAAGCAGCATATTATTTTGTCGGCATACATCAGGAGAAATGAATGAGCAGTCAAAAAGCCACTATTCTGGTTGTCGATGACACCCCCGAAAATATCGATGTGCTCAGTGGGATCTTAAAGCCACTTTACCGGATAAAAGCAGCCTTAAACGGGAAAATTGCACTGAAAATTGCTAAAGAAACTCCCAAACCTGATCTGATTTTACTAGATGTGATGATGCCGGAAATCGACGGTTACGAGGTCTGCCGTCAGTTAAAACGTAACCCCGAGACCAGCAAAATCCCGGTTATTTTTATAACGGCCAAATCAGAAATAAAAGACGAAGAGCTAGGATTTTCTCTCGGAGCCTGCGACTATATTACCAAGCCGGTCAGCCCGCCTATTGTCTCTGCCCGGGTCAGAACCCATCTGAATCTGTACGATCAGTCCCGCCATTTGGAAAAACTGGTGCAACTGAGAACCGCCGAATTAAACAATACCCGTCTGGAAATCATCCATCGATTGGGGCGCGCTGCCGAATATAAAGACAACGAGACAGGTATGCATGTCATCCGCATGAGCCTGTACGCCGGGCTCCTTGCCCGGAAGACCAGCAGTGACGAAGACTGGTGTGAACTTCTGACTACCGTTGCCCCCATGCATGATGTGGGGAAAATCGGTGTTCCGGATCAAATCCTCTTGAAACCGGAAAAACTGAATAATAATGAATGGATCATCATGCAGAAACATCCTGTATTCGGTGCAGAAATCATCGGTGATCATGCATCTCCTTTACTCCAACTGGCAAAAGAAGTTGCCTTGTATCATCACGAAAAATGGGACGGTTCCGGTTATCCAAATGGCATCGCCGGTGATGCGATCCCTCTGTCAGCCCGTATTGTTGCAATTGCTGATGTCTTTGATGCATTGACCAGTCAGCGTCCGTACAAAGACGCATGGTCTATAGAGAAATCTATTGAGTATATTCAGCGTCAGTCCGGGAAACATTTTGACCCGGCTCTGGTTCCTTTATTTCTCGAATGCATGCCAAACATTGAAGCGATAAGACAGAAATATCAGGATGACATGAGCACATACCCTAACGAATAATAAACCGGGTCAGAATAACGATGAGAATAACGGAAGACATTTTCAAACGGGGGCAGTACCTGACCGGGCTGATCACACTGTTTGTACTGATTTTTTTCCTTGGTACCACCTACTGGTCCGGAAAATATTTCAAAACGGTAGACAGATACATTACTGTCAATAAACTCGTCTACCTGCTTGATTCTGCCAAAATGTTTCGCAGTGTCTATATTCGTGACAGTAATGATGAAGACGCTCAGAAAGCTCAGCAGGCAATCAGTGATATTCAGTCACTTCTTGAAGGGCTGAAGCATGACTTAATTCTGACGCCTCAGCATAACCTGATGAAATTCACACATAGCTTTGAACAGTACGAAAATGACTTTGACGCACTGATCCAGTTGAAAAAACAGCGAAAGGCATTAGAACATGCCCTGGCTTATACAAAAGGGAACGGCGGAACCATCTCATCAGAACTGGATACGGTCGATCTCAAGCTGTCATCGCTCACTGGAAAAATACAAAATTCAGGGCAACTCATTGGCGAACTGTTGCGTGAATACGGAGATGAATGTTACAGCGAAATGACCACCTACAATACGGCAGCCAGTTACCTGTTCTTTGCCGCCGTTTTTTTCTGCGTCATTATGCTGCTGTTAATCAGCAATATCCGCAAAGCCCAGGCCGGTATGAAAAGGCTGGCCGTGAGCCTGGAAGAGGCGCGTGAACAGGCCGACTGTGCCAACCAGGCCAAATCGGATTTTATCGCCAATATGAGCCATGAAATCCGAACGCCAATGAACGCCATAATAGGAATGAGCTACCTGGCTTTGCAGACAAAACTGGCTCCCAGACAACGTAGCCAGATAGAAAAACTCAATCAGAGTGCCGAGTCCCTGTTAAATATCATCAATGACCTGCTTGATTTTTCAAAAATCGAGGCCGGTCGTCTGGAGCTCGAATCCGTCGAATTCCGGCTGGAAGAAGTTCTGGATAGCCTTGCCCGGATGATCGTTCTGAGAGCAGAGGAGAAATCGATAGAATTTAACTTTGATATTCCCCCGGATCTGCCGACATTTCTGATTGGCGATCCTCTTCGATTGGGGCAAATACTCATCAACCTTGCCAACAATGCCGTTAAATTCACCCCTCAGGAGGGGGAGATCACCATCAAAATAGAGGCTCCGGAACAAGCATTATCCCAAGATGATGTCATCCTTCTTTTCTCAGTAAAAGATACAGGGATAGGAATGTCACAGGATCAGCAGGATGCTCTGTTTCAGCCCTTCACCCAGGCAGACTCATCGACTACCCGAAAATATGGAGGTACCGGGCTGGGGCTGACCATCAGCAGAAGGCTGACTGAAATGATGAGAGGCAAAATATGGTGTAAAAGCCAGCCAGGAAAAGGGAGCACATTTTTCTTTACCGTCCGGGTACAAAAGCAGCCACAGCAATCCCGGCTACCACAAGTCATCTCTGAGCAAGTTGGCCATCTTAACGTCTTAGTCACTGACGATAATGAGACGACAAGGGGTATTATCAGCAATATGCTCAGGCACTTTGGTTTTTCTGTCACAGAGAAAAACAGTGGACGGGAAGCCATTGAAACTCTCGAAAACAGGGCGAATCACCGTGATAATGATTTCGATATAGTCGTTATCGACTGGGATATGCCAGTCATGGATGGTATTGAAACCATCCAGAAAATCAAAGAAAACCCATCCATTCAGAATCCTCCAGCCATTATCCTGACCACTGCCTACAGCAAAGATGGCCTGATTGAGCTGGCCGCAGACATGGGGATCGCAGGCACATTAACGAAACCGGCCACGCCATCCGGCCTTCTCGATTCTGTTCTGACCGCTCTGGGCAAAGAGGCCATCTCACCAAGCCGCAGAAAAGAGAAAAGCGAGAGTACCAGTCAGGCAAGGGACAAGCTTCGCGGAGCCTCTGTTCTTCTGGTTGAAGATAATGAAATCAACCAGGATTTGTCGATGGAAATCCTTAATGAAGCCGATATCCGGGTAACCCTGGCTGAAAATGGTCAAGAGGCGATAGATAAACTCAACAAAACCCACTTTGACGGTGTGCTGATGGATTGTCAGATGCCGGTGATGGACGGTTACACGGCAACCCGGCTGATCAGGCAGGATTCCCGCTTTTCTGACTTGCCGATTATTGCCATGACCGCCAATGCCATGACGGGAGACCGGGAAAAAGTTCTGGATGCAGGGATGAACGACCATATAGCCAAACCAGTGGACATAGAAGAGATGTTCATCACCATGGCGCAGTGGATAACCCCGTCAGAACAACCAGAGCAAGCCAGCACGGAGCCATTAACAGAAACCGTCACAGAGGTTGATGACACACTGACATCACTTACGACGATTGATACCGAAACCGGTCTGAAACGCACTCAAGGCAATGTCAAACTGTACCTGAAATTACTCGGCCATTTTTATACTCAAAACCGGGATTTTAACCGGCACTTCTCCTCATTGCTCAACACCGAGAAAGGAAAAGCAGAGCGCTTAGCGCATACATTGAAAGGCACCGCCGGTACATTGGGTATTGATGCCGTTCAGACAGCGGCCCGGGCTCTGGAAGTGGCTTGCTCAGAAAATAACGATGTGCAGAAGCCTCTCGAACTGGTCGAAAAAGCATTGCATCCGGTAATGAATGAACTGGAAACCTGTTTACGCAGGCAGGAGCCGGATGCTGCCCTATCCGGCGTATCAGGAACCGGTGACGTGCCGGACAAAGAACAACTCAGGCCTTTGCTCTACAAGCTGGATACGTTGATTCATGATTATGACACCGAGGCGGTTATTATCATCGAAGAAATCACACCCAAACTCACAGGAACGAGACTGCAGGCAGAGGCAGAGAAAATCCGCAAATGTGTAGAGGGTTACGACTTTGAGGGCGCTCAGCAAGAGCTGCAAACTCTCATGGATAAGCTCGGTATTTTTGAGCATTAAGCCTTACAACAGATACCGTAATCAGACAGGGAACATCAGCATAACCCAGAGCCAGAAAGCCCAGAGGACAAACAGCCAGATCACCATTCTGAATGTCACGATACGTCTCTTACGAGGACCGGTTACTCTGGACTTCACACGCTGCTTCAGTGAATTCAGCTTGCTGGCTTTAGCCGCTCTGGCTTTCTCCGGGTGCAGGATAGATTCATAAATTTCACGTTGTTCCCGGCGAGCCTCTGCTTTATTGGCAACATCAGAAAAGCGCTGACGCTGCTCAGTCGTCAGTTCTTTTTCCGGTTCATATTTATGACCCAGCTCAAAATGCTTACGAACAACAGCCATAACACCCTCAACGGTTTCCCTTTGCGCGTGAACGCCACGCTCTTACCCTTATTATAGCTCTAATACGTGTACCAGCATGTCTCAAACATAGGCACCAAGAGGGTCGTTTTATGTAAAAAAATACCCGACTATCAGCCGGGTATCGGTACATTGCGGTTTATCAGAGTTTGCTTACAGTTCCTTACTTATCGCATGATCCTTAGGCAATCTATGTGCAATACCCTTGTGACAGTCAATACAGGTCTGCCCCAGTTCCTCGGCCTTATCATGTATCTCGGCGGCGACCGGTTTCTGTTTCACAAAGTCCATATATTCAAAGTTATGACAGTTCCGGCATTCCTGTGAATCATTGGCCTTCATCCTGGCCCATTCGTTAGACGCCATCTCAAACCTGTGCTCTTCAAACTTTTTCGGCGTATCAATGATTCCAAAAATTTTGCCGTATAATTCTTTGCTGGCCTGAATTTTACGGATCATCTTAGGGACAAATTCATGGGGTACATGACAGTCCGGGCAGGTTGCCCGCACACCGGTACGGTTTGTGTAATGCACGGTTTCCATGTATTCCTGATATACGTTCTGTTCCATTTCATGACAGCTAATACAGAACTCTTCCGTATTGGACAATGCCATTGTGGTGTTAAAACCGATCACAAAAAAAGCACCGACACCAAAACCGATCGCCAGCAATACCCCGAGAGCCATATGGCTCGGCTTTTTCAGCCACGCCCAGAGGCGTTTAATCCACTCCATAACACCCCCTATTCACCAAACTTACCTGCTGGTATAAATTCATTTTCAACCAAAGGCTTAGCATCCACCTGGGTAACGTGACACTGTAAGCAGAAATAGCGGCGTGGTGCGACTTCAGCCAGTATTTTATTATCCCTGTCCATATAATGCGTAGGACTCACACGAGGCGCATTGGCTTTTCGGTAAGTATTCACATCATGGCATTCCAGACAGCCATTATTGCTGGGGTTAAGCTGAACCTGATCGGTAGAATGCGGGATCAGCGGTGGCTGATTCACATAATCCAGCCCTAATCTTTCCTGGCTATGAGGGATTTTTTTCACCGCTTCCACTTCATTACCCTCTCCGGTACCTATATCTCCACGAAGTGAGTTAACCTCAGCGATTGCCGCGGTACTTACCAGTGCGGCCAGCAGTGCAGACACGACAAACTTATTCTTCATGTTTAGCTCCAGTTCTTGTTCTAAATTCGAATACCTTCTCCGAACACACATCAATACAGCGACCACAACTTGTGCAATCCTGACTCATCACCCGTCGGTCACCCTGTTTTAACGGCTGTCTTAAGATCTTTGGCTCCGGGCAAACATTGAAACAGTCCATACAGTCATGACAGTCTTCACGCCTGACAGCCACCACACGCATCATGCTATAACGCCCGATAACGCCGTAAGTTGCCCCTAACGGACACAAATGTCCGCACCAGCCATGTTCAACCAGCAAAAGATCGATAAGGAAAACCGACACAATCAGTATCCAACCGGCTCCCATACCGAAAATAAGTCCCCGGTGCAGGGCTGCGACAGGGTCCAGCCATGTCCACAGTACCGACCCGGATATCGCGCTGCCGACCAGAATGGCAAGCAAAAGCCAATAGCGAATAACCGGTGACCACTGATAACTGAACCTGATACCGGTTTTTCTGCGCAGCCATGCGGCCAGATCCGTCACCATCCCCAGCGGGCATACCCAGCCGCAAAATGCTCTTGGCCCGGTTACGGCGTATAACACCGCCACCAGAACGCCACCCAGTATTGCCGTTGTTTCCGGCCAAAATCCGGTCATGATCGTCTGCATCAACAGCAAAGGATCAGACATCGGAACCACCCCCAGAAACTCACTGGATGACAGGTTTCCCTGCAAAATCCCCCAGCTTGGCCCGGCCATAAACAAACCTACCACCGACAGCTGACTTATCCGGCGAAGGAACAGAAACCGATTCGCCCGCCACCAGCCAAACTTTTTCGCGGCTTCTTTACCGGCATCTTTAGGAGCGTGCCTGACGGTTTTTTTCGCTTTCAGCGTCATCACTTACCTCCCTTAACACCGTCAGGATTACCTATCGGTGCCCGTGTCGGCAGGGTAAGCTGGTCCGGAAGCAGGCTTTCACCCCCATGCTTCTGTTTCTCTTCCCAGCCCAGACGGTAATGATGGCCTAGCTCGCCTTTTGCCAGAATGGTCGGAACCACCTTGATTGCGGATTCTTCCAGCACACAGGCTTCCTCACACTTACCGCATCCGGTACAGACATCCGAATGGACTGTCGGGATAAATTTGGCATGGACTCCGGTACGCTGGTTATGCACCGGCTCCAGAGTAATCGCCTCATCGATCAGCGGACAGATACGGTAACAGACATCACAGCGCAGCCCTTGCCAGTTCAGGCAGGTTTCATGGTCAATCAGTACTGCTGTCCCCATTCTGGCGTTGTTAATATCGGTCAGTTTTGGATCCAGTGCCCCACTCGGACACGCCACCACACAAGGAATATCCTCACACATCTCGCAAGGGATCTGCCTTGCCGTAAAGTATGGGGTTCCCGTTGCAACAGGAGACAGCATCGTCGCCAGCTTCAGAGTATCGTATGGGCATGCCTGAACACACAAACCACAGCGAAGACAGGCACTCAGAAACTCATTTTCACCCAATGCACCCGGTGGCCGTATTGGCACCCCGGAACCGCCGCTCGCTTTACTCTGCTCTGACTGCAGGGCAAAAATGGAGGTCGCTGCACCCACTCCGACCGTCGTTCTTACCGCGTCCCGCAGGAAACGTCGCCGACTTGCTGATGGTAAAGAATGTTTGATTTTCATTCTTCACGCTCCCCACTACGCCCTACACTTTAGAGACCTTAACGGCACACTTCTTAAAGTCGGTCTCTTTCGACAATGGGTCCGTGGCATCCAGCGTCAGCTTGTTGGTCAACTGGCCGGCATCAAAGAATGGCATGAAGACCAGCCCTTCCGGCACCCGGTTACGACCACGGGTTTCCACCCGGCTGAGCAGTTCACCGCGGCGGGATTGCACTTTAATCGCGTCACCACGGCGCAGTCCCCGCTTTTTCGCATCTTTCGGGTGCATAAAGATCACCGCATCCGGGAAAGCGCGATACAGCTCAGGGACCCGGCGAGTCATCGAGCCGGTATGCCAGTGCTCAAGAATACGGCCGGTACAGAACCACAGGTCATATTCCTCGTCCGGAGATTCCGCCGGTGGCTCGTAAGGCAGAGCGAAGATCACCGCTTTTTTATCCGGCTTACCATAGAAGGCAAACTCTTCCCCTTCTTTGACATAAGGGTCATAACCTTCAGAGTAACGCCACAGGGTTTCTTTTCCATCCACAACCGGCCAGCGGAGACCCCGAGCCTGGTGGTACATATCGAACGGCGCTAAGTCATGCGCATGTCCACGGCCAAAATAGGCATACTCCTCAAATAAGCCCTTCTGTACATAGAAGCCGAAGTGCTTAGACTCGTCATTAAGCTGCCCTTCCGCCAGTTCGTCCACACTGTATTTATTCACTTCGCCATTGGTGAACAACACTTCAAACAGCGTCTTACCTGCCAGCTCAGGTTTCTTGTCGATCAGATCCTGTGGCCAGACATCTTCAACCGTAAAGCGTTTGGAGAACTCCATCAGTTGCCACAAATCGGATTTCGCCTCTCCCGGAGCCTGCACCTGCTGACGCCAGAACTGAGTACGGCGTTCAGCATTACCATAAGCCCCTTCTTTTTCCACCCACATAGCGGTCGGCAGGATCAAATCGGCTTCAATGGCGGTTACGGTAGGATAAGGGTCAGATACCACAATAAAGTTAGCCGGATCGCGGAAGCCCGGCAGACGTTCCTCGTTGATATTCGGCCCGGCCTGCATATTGTTATTACACTGCACCCAGTAAGCATTCAGTTTGCGGTCTTTCAGCATGCGGTCCTGCAGCACGGCGTGATAACCCGGCTTAGGCGGAATAGTGCCCGCAGGGATATTCCACTTGGTTTCACATATTTCGCGGTGCTTAGGGTTCATCACCACCATATCGGCAGGCAGACGGTGGGCAAAGGTGCCGACTTCACGAGCGGTACCACAGGCAGAGGGCTGCCCCGTCAGAGAGAATGGACCACAGCCCGGCTTGGAGATCTTACCCGTCAGCAGGTGAATGTTATACACCAGATTATTCGCCCAGACACCACGGGTATGCTGGTTAAAGCCCATCGTCCAGTAGGAACAGACTTTAACTTTCGGATCCGCATACATTTCGGCCAGTTCAACCAGTTGGTCCTCTGGCACACCAGACAGCTTAGAGGTGTATTCCAGATCATATTTAGCAACGAACTTCGCATAATCGTCAAAGCTCATTGGTGTAGACTTTTTGCTGCCCGGATTTTTCGCTGCCTTTTCCAGCGGATGCGTCGGACGCAGGCCATAGCCAATATCGGTTTCACCTTCACGGATATTGACGTGTTTCGCCATAAAGTCTTTGTTCACCTTATTGTTGGAAATAATGTAGTGAGCAATGAAGTTCAAAATCGCCAGATCGGTTTGCGGCTTAAAGATAATAGGGTTGTCGGCCAGCTCATAGGAACGGTGACCGAAGGTAGACAGAACGGCGACCCGGACATGCTCTGCCGACAAACGCCGATCCGTCAGGCGAGACCATAAAATAGGGTGCATTTCGGCCATATTGGAGCCCCAGAGCACAAATGCGTCGGCATATTCCAGATCATCGTAGCAACCCATCGGTTCATCCATACCAAAGGTACGGCCAAATCCAACCACAGCGGATGCCATGCAGTGGCGCGCATTCGGGTCGATATTATTGGAGCGGAAACCGGCTTTATACAGTTTTGCGGCAGCATAGCCTTCCCATACCGTCCACTGACCGGAGCCAAACATACCCACTGAGGTCGGCCCCTTGTCTTTCAGGGCCTGTTTAAATTTATCCGCCATCACATCGAAGGCTTCATCCCAGCTAACCGGGGTAAATTCCCCTTCTTTGTCGTAAACACCATCGGTTTTACGCAGAAGAGGCTGAGTAAGGCGATCCTGTCCATACATGATCTTCGGCAGGAAATACCCCTTGATACAGTTGAGGCCCCGGTTTACCGGTGCGTCCGGGTCGCCTTGTGAAGCCACCACACGACCATTTTGTGTACCAACCAGAACACTGCACCCGGTGCCGCAAAAGCGGCACGGTGCCTTATCCCAGTGAACTTCACTATCTTTACCGGCAGCCCGGGCTATCGATGTCGGGAGTGTGACTCCGGTTACCGAAGCGGCGGCGACTGCTGCATTTGCTTTTAAGAAAGTTCGTCTACTGACATTCATTTTTCGCTTCCTCAAACTCACATTGCTCATCCATTTGGTGGAATACCAGGGTCGCGGCTAATACCCCCGGCAGCTGCTTTATTGAATCGTAGGTATCAGCCAGGCTGTTTCTGCTGTCACCCTCTATAACGACAACCATTTTTCCCGCCTCACTCATACCCGGTACCTCGGTACCTTCCATCGACTCGATGGCCGCTTTAACCTGTTCTAACTGGTCAGCGACGGCATGTACCGCAAGGCTGCTCACGTGATAAGTCATCTATTTGCCCCAGTTCTGTTAGTTATTGTTGTCACTCATTGTGATGGCATTTACCGGGCAGGGTTTAATACAGGCACCACATCCGGAACATTCATCAACATCAAGCACCGGCTGCGCAACGTTACCGGCCTGTAAACGAAAGCGAATGGCAGAATACTCACACATATCCCTGCAACTGCGACATTCCGTACTCTGAAAAGACAGACAACTCTCTCCGATTTCCGCCACCTTTTGCCACGGAGACTGTTCGCGGGAGACAAATACCGGCACAGGGCAAGCATCAGCACACACACCACAAAAGGTGCATTCCCCACGCTGAAAATCCACTTCGGGAAACCCACCGTCTCCAGTGATAATGATGGCCGTTTCACACGCCTCAACACACTTACCACACCGGGTACATCCCTCGGTAAAGTCTTGCTCACTGACTGTCCAGGGCATACGGTGCGGTGCTTCAGTCCGGACCTTTGCTCCCGGCATACGGCGAAAAAATCTGCGTCGCGAAGTATCTATCTGTCTTTCCTCTGTCATTCCACATGACGTTGTAGCCATTGAAAAAGCGAGTCAATCTGAGTTAAAAATGGTACGTTGTTAAGGTCAGACCAAGCTTTGCAGCAACTAAACTCGCTTCTGCACCCGATTCGGTTTATTGTCAGTCTAGGAAACAAGAAAAAGGTATAAATACCTATTAATAGGTAATCAGGCATCAATATTGAGCGAGATCAATTATTCACCTTGGTCGACTTCACACATCTAAACATTAACTAAATGGATGTTCATTTAATGGCAAAGAGATAGGGAATTCTGTGCGAAAACCTCAGACATCAGTCACAACAACTATCGCAAGAGCGATGACTTTTATTCTGCTGTTATCGGTGACAACGACCGGTGTCACTATATTCGCCTTATTCTCCAGTCTGGATGATGCCGGGGCCATCAATATTGCGGGTTCATTAAGGATGCAAAGCTACCGGCTGGCCTTTGATATTGAGACGGAATCAGACCAGTTTGATGCACACCTTCTTCAGTATGAGCAATCTATTCATGCACCAGCGCTCGAATCTATAAACAGTTGGATCACTCCCCAGTCCCTGATTGACAACTACAATGGTCTGACGGCCCGTTGGCTTGATCTGCAACCGATCCTGAGATCAGACGACAAGCAGCTCTACCTGGACAACATCGCCGAGTTCGTCAATCAGATAGATAAGTTTGTATTGGAGCTGCAAACGTTTTCTGAATTTAAACTGGAGATGCTTACCCTGTCTTATGGGCTCGGATTTACGCTTATCTTAATGATCGCCTTCTACACCATTTTTTATACCCAGAGGAAAGTGGTTTACCCATTGACTCAGCTAGTGATGGCCAGCAAACAAGTTCAGGCCGGTAATTTTCGGGTAAAACTGACAGACGGAATGCAAAATGAACTGGGTATTCTCGCTAATGCTTTTAATAACATGGCGTCGGAACTGGAAAAACTCTATTCCGGACTCGAATCTAAAGTTCAGGAAAAAACTCGTCGGCTGGAACATGCCAAGAGTTCCCTGGAGACGCTGTATGGGTGCTCTCAGGAACTTTCCATCAGCTACTTGGGTGAAGATAACTTCCGTAATATCCTCCAGCGCCTTCTGGCCACAGAAGGACTGACCGCCATCAGAATGGTCGTAGAAGAAGAACCGGGCGTACATTGGGATATTGAAGTCGGTTCACCTTCATTAACAAAAGAGTGGCATGAAGAGCGCCTGAGCCTGGATGACGATAGTCTGGGCCGTCTGGAGTGGCAGAACTCTCTGCCTTGTCCGGATATCCAGCTGATTAGAAATGTCGCCCAAATCCTTGCCCGGGGAGTCTATTACAACCGGTCACAAAAACAGACTCAGCAATTACTTCTGATGGAAGAGCGCGCAACCATTGCCCGTGAACTTCACGATTCTATTGCCCAGTCTCTCTCTTATCTGAAAATTCAGACTACCCTGCTCAATCGTAGTCTGGCTAAAGAGAACCTGGAACAGGCAAGCATCACAGCTAAAGACATCGAACAGCAGCTTAGTGACACCTATACTCAGTTGAGAGAGCTGCTCAGCACCTTCCGGTTAACCGTCGGCAATGCCAGTTTTGGAGAAGCCCTGAAAGAACTCCTGGATCCACTCACAGAACAGACAAACGCAGAATTAATTCTGGATAACCAGCTTGCCTCCGTGTCACTCAGGGCCAACCATCAGGTTCATGTCCTGCAAATTATCCGCGAAGCTGTGCTGAATGCCATCAAACATGCCAAAGCAAACCGAATTACTATCAACTGTTTGCAACAAAATAGCTTAGCGAGTGTTACTATTACCGATAATGGTGTCGGTTTCTGCACCGACGTAGAAAAGACAGATCACTATGGCCTGGGCATTATGACCGAAAGGGCGGACAGGCTGGAAGGCCAGTTAAAAGTAAACAGCATCGAAGGAGGAGGCTGCCAGGTGCAGTTACTCTTCCCGTTACAAAAATAATACAGGAAGACTCATGACCCGCTGGAACGTATTAATTGTTGATGATCACCCTCTGTTACGCCGGGGAATTAATCAGCTTCTTTCATTTGAAGATGAATTCAATGTCGTGTCAGAGGCAGGCAATGGGGCTGACGCCGTTACCTATGCCTGTAAAAATGAACCCGATATGATTCTGCTGGATCTCAACATGAAGGGAATGTCGGGACTGGATACCCTGAAAGCACTCCGCGAGGAAGGAATTACCGCGACGGTGATTGTGCTGACCGTTTCTGACAGCAGTCAGGACATACGGGCTCTGGTGGAAGCTGGTGCCGACGGGTATCTTCTTAAAGATACGGAACCAGATGAGCTCGTCTGGCTGCTCAAACAGGCCATGACCACTGGTAGCGCCTACAGCAGAGCCGTACTCGACACCCTGAACCGGGAAGATGAAGGTGACGATCTGTTCAGCAGCCTGACCGAGCGGGAAAAAGAAATACTGGCAGAAGTCGCACTGGGTTTAAGTAACCGGCAGATAGCGGATCGGCTGTTTATTTCCGAATCAACCGTAAAAGTGCATATCAAGAGCCTGCTGAAAAAGCTGAGAGTCAAGTCCAGAGTCGCGGCGACCGTGCTTTATCTGGAAAATAAAGGCTAATCAGATCAGGCTCTATGCTCAACAAAACCTATAGCAAATGAGAAAACTGCGGCATCAGTTCGATGTTTTCTTCTATGGTTTCAAACAGGGCTTCCTGCAGCAACTCATCAGCCGTAACCACCGGATTGAGGATCAGAGCCCTGTGAGCTACATTAATGTTTCCGGTCATGGCCGCCTCAATCATCAGGCTTTCATACTCTTTCATCAGCAGTACCTGATGCATAATATCTTCCGGAAATGGCGGCACATTTAATGGTAAAGGGCCTGACTTAGTAATAACAGAGCTGACTTCTACGGCACTATTATCCGGCAAGCCACTGATGGCACCACAGTTGCGCGTCGTCACATGCATGATCGTTCGCTTGTCGTTATAGATAGATGCCATCAGTTCGCAAGCCGCATCTGAATAGTAGTTCCCTTGCAAGGCTTCCAGATTATCAGGCTTAGCATCCAAATTGGGATCACGATAGATATCAAACAGATATTTTTCCAATTGCTGGATAGACTCCCCGCATGTCCCGGCCTCATCGGCAACGGCCTTATTACGGATTATTTTTTCCCTCGTAATGATATCGTCCATCATATAGTAATGGCGCATATAAGCGGTTGGGATGCTCCCTAAAGACTCTTGTAGTGATTCAGAACATTCAAGATAGGGTGTGTTATCCGGTACTAATTTCTCATTTCCTTTCAGAATTTCGTCCAGTATCTGATCATGCTTATCTTCACCGTTCAGCAATACCTTGCGCGTGAAGATAAAGTGATTCAGCCCGGCGAGCAGAATCAAAGCTTCTCCGGGCTCTGCCTTCAGCAACCGATTGATGCCCCGCTCCATAATAATAGGAATATTGCACAGTCCAATCACCTTGACACTGGTATAACGAAGAATAGCTTCGGTCATAATACCTGTGGGATTGGTCAGGTTGATAAACCAGGCCTTAGGACAGTACTGCTCTATATCTCTGCAAATTTCAAGCATTACGGGTAAGGTTCGGCCCGTATTAGAGAAACCACCCAGTCCATTGGTCTCCTGCCCGCTCATGCCATACTTGCTGGAAATCTGCATATCCCGGAGCCGCCCTTCCAGACCTCCCGGACGAAACTGAGAACAGATAAAATCCGCCCCTTCGAATGCTTTACGCCGGTCAAGAGAAACAAACACGTCAATATCAGCCCCGGCTCTTTTTATCATACGCTTGGCTAAGGCAGAAATGATACTGACTTTTTTCCAGCCTTGTTCTATATCCACCAACCATATTTCTTTTATTGGCAGCTCATTTTTTCGCTTGAGAAGTCCTTCTATCAACTCTGGCGTATAACTTGAACCTCCACCTACTATAGTTAACTTAAGATAACCGTCCATTTTCTGCCTCTACAGTTATTTATCTATTTAGCTCATTTTCCTATTTGTTATGTTTGGTTATTTAAAGAAAATTACCTAATAATGGTGCCCTAAGAGAATAGACGGTTATTTTTCAATATTCCTGTCGTTATTGATAAAGAAGATTAAAGTGTGCCATGGTGCAATATTTCACCGTCCCTGTTGCATATCTGTTTGCACCTGAATTCTTTTTTCTGTATCTGGCCTAACCCGCTCATTTCTGATAGCTTTTATATCACTAATCACCACAGAGTTCTGGTACCTATGGACACACCCATTACCCGGTTTTATTCATTTCTCTCTCAACAAAGTCAGGCCTGGGGCGTTGATGTACTGATCATCACCGGCCTGAGTTTTGTGGTATGGATAGGCTGGAAAATGCTGAGTGCAAGACTGGAAGGTATTGCCGATAAAACCAGCTTCCACTGGGATAATGCCGTGATCAGTGCACTAAAAACCCCAGTCAGCACATTTATCTGGTGTTGGCCCGCCATGATATCTATCGGACTGATGCTGGAGAATGTCGTAGAGCATTCTCTGGACTGGTTAAGCACAACCAAAACCCTTCTGGTTATTTTTATCTTTATCTGGATCATTCTTCGGCTGATCACCAGCGTGGAAGAGCAGGTTCTGAAAGAACAGCGCCGGGATGAAACGACAGTCCAGGCTATCGCCAAGATAATCCGTCTGCTGTTTATGATCATGGGTCTGCTGTCTGCGATGCAGACACTGGGACTTAGCCTTTCCGGTCTGCTCACCTTTGGTGGGGTGGGTGGTTTGATTGTCGGTCTTGCCGCAAAAGATCTGCTGTCCAACTTTTTTGGCGGAATGATGATCTACTTTGACCGACCATTTAAGGTGGGCGACTGGGTTCGTTCACCTGACAGGGAAATAGAAGGAACCGTGGAGCGAATCGGCTGGCGAATGACGATTATCCGCACCTTTGATAAGCGTCCTCTGTATGTACCGAACGCCGTATTCAGTAGCATTGTAGTAGAAAACCCATCGAGAATGCTGAACCGTCGCATTTATGAAACCATCGGTTTACGCTATGACGATGCCCATAAAGTGGAAGGCATTATCCGTGACGTCAAAAGCATGCTTGAACAGCACCCGGACATTGATGCCAGACAAACGCTGATCGTCAACTTCAATGCTTTTGGTCCGTCCTCACTGGATTTCTTTATCTATACCTTTACCAAGACGGTGAACTGGGTTTATTTTCACGAAGTAAAACAAGATGTCCTTCTGAAAGTGATGGACATCATTCACGACCATAACGCCGATGTGGCTTTCCCGACTCAGACTCTGAAAGTAGAACAAGCTCCGTTTCCTCAGCAGCAATAATTCAAAGCCGGTGATGCAGGATCAGATCAGGATTCCCTTGCTCTGGTCCCTGCCCCCGTCTTTCGCCTTATACAACTGCTGATCGGCTATCTTAAATGCCTTATCCGCAGAATATGACATGCGGGTAAAACCGAGTGAAGCCGTGATCGCCGGCTTAGTATTAATGAATGCGATATTCTCTCTGAGCCGCTCAAAGCAGGCTTTAGCATGCTCATAAGAGTCACACTTGAGAATAATGACAAACTCTTCTCCACCCACCCGAAAGGCATAATCACGGTGGCGGATCCCTTCCTTCAGAGACGATCCCACCTTACGAATGACTTCATCGCCGACAGCATGCCCGTAATGATCATTCACCATCTTAAAATGGTCGATATCTAAAATACCCAGGTAATAATCGGTATTCACAAATTTGTGTTTTATTTTATTGTAATAAGCCCGGTTATACAGCCGGGAGAGTTCGTCTATATGAGCCTTATCTTCCAACCGCCTGGAACGCTTGTAAAATTCGTAATATATATAAGTGGATACCATCAGTATGCAGACAAAGAATGTCAGAATTTTCGGCAGATAATAGAGAAATTTCTCTGTCGGACTGATGAAATAGATAAGGTAGGCATCTCCGTCCCCATCCACTGCCGGGACTTTATGAAACAGGATCAGCTTGTTCTGATAATCGATAATTCCGGAATCTTTATAGATAGTGGCCTTATCCAGCTCAATCCAGAGCTGTTCATCCCAGTTATTCTCTTTCAGTGGGTAGGCAGTGCGCCCTTCCGTCACAACCCCACCATCAGAAAGGTAAAAAACCCGTTTAAACGTTGAATAACTGAACTTACTTTTATCAATGCCAACGGCCAGATAACCCGCAATGTCTTGGTGCAGAAGTACAGGATAATACAAGCTGAACTGATCTTGACTCAACCGACTAACAAACGGGTGATCGAGGTTCGTATTATTGTAGAAAAAAAGATCCACTTTAGCCGCCAGACGGCTGGATACCTGATGAAATTCATCCAGGGTCAGTAACTGTAGTGACTCCACAAAACCTTCGCGTCGGGAGCTCAGAATCACAGCGATCAGATCGTTGGTATGTCCAACCTGATCACTGTCAACAAACTCCTGCTTCACTATGTCATTATTAACTAAACTCGCATAATCACCTATCAGCTCACTTTCTTGCTTAAACACCGATGCCCAAACATTAATCTTGTCGAAGATATAGGGGTAAAGCGCATTTTCCAGATAAGTCGTAGGAGTGTTAACTAAAAAAATAACGGCAAAGATAACCAGTAGTGATTTCAGCTCATGACCTGCAGTTTTAGAATCGTTTTTCCTGATACCCGTGTAGTACAAAAGCCTTTAACCGCTCCGAAGCACCGGAGGGCTCCTCTCATAGAAACGTCCATGAGAGGTTATACCGAACAAATATTACCGCATTATTATGAACAGCATTCAATATAGAGAAAGTTTTCATTATTATGACAGTAATCACAGTCGATCAGTCCAACTTCACAACAGAAAGCGTAGGTTAACGAAAAGTCAGACCTGTTACAGCTCAACCATTAACTTCCCGCGGTTTTCGCCGGTAAACAAAAGCGATAGCCCGGATACCGCATTCTCCAAGCCTTTCAGAACATGCGCCCGGTACTGAATTTTACCCCCGAGCACATATGGTGTGAGCTTTTCCAATAGCTGCTCAGTTTGGTCAAAGTGATCGGGCATTGTGAATCCCTGAATAGTGAGGCGTTTTTTTATCACCGGTATCCAGTTTGGACCTGGCCGTGGGGTTTCACTCTGATAATCGGCAATCATACCGCACACAACAACACGTCCATGAGCATTCATCTGGTCAATAACATGCTGCTGAAGAGCTCCGCCCGTATTTTCAAAGAAAATATCAACACCATCGGGAGTCAGCTCTTCAAGTCGCTTCGCCGCTGTATCACTTTTATAGTTTACGGCACCATCAAAACCTAATTGGTCAACAATCCAGTTCGCTTTCTCTTCAGACCCTACAACGCCAATCACGCGCAGTCCTTCCGCTTTAGCCAACTGACCCACAATAGAGCCGACTGAACCTGCCGCACCTGTGACGACAATCGTTTCACCCTGCTTTGGTTTTCCAACATTAAAAAAGCCTTGGGTAGCCGTTAATCCCGGCAATGCAAATATGGAAAGTGCCATTTCCCGATTAATATCGGAACTGAGTTTTGTCACGCCCTGACCGTCCGAAATAGCTAACTCTGTCCAGCCAAACATCCCCATCACCGTATCGCCCTCTTGGAAAGCCTCATTCTTTGAATCGATGACCGTTCCAATTCCCAGACCACGCATTCGTGAGTTCAGAGCTACCGGCGGAATATAACTGGTTTCATCAGGCATCATCCAGCCTAACATTGCAGGATCAAGCGAAAGGTGAGTGACCTGTACAGCAATTTGTCCCTGCTGTGCAGAAATCTCTTCATTTTTACGAATCTCGAATAGATGAGAGCCTATATCCCGGCTTGTTTCTGGTCGCTGAGCTAATAACACTTCTTTATATCCGGACATATATTCCTCTCCTTTTTATATTTTACAGTCAGTTATGGTATCGACGATACCGACAGAGAAAACGTTGTAGTAACGTCCCTTTTTCAATGTAAGGTGAGTATCACATAGATTTTTATTGCCATATACAGGTAAAATAGCGAATCACTTTTGTCAAAAAGACAACAATTATGGATAAGCTTAAAGCCATTCACTATTTCATAGCGACCGTCGAATATGGCGGGTTTTCCGCTGCCGCCAAAAAGTTTTCAGTACCCGCTTCTTCCGTATCAAGACGGATCTCTGATCTGGAAAAGTTACTCGGTGCTCAACTGATTAATCGCACCACACGGCACATTAATCTGACCGAAATAGGTGAGCTATATTATCAGCAGGTCAAACGCCTTTCTCAACTTGAGAAAGATTCAGAAGAACTGATCCGGACTTATCAGAAAGAGCCTTCTGGTACGTTATTTATTAGCAGCGTGACAGGCTTTGGCCAAACCTATCTGATTCCAGTTATAGATGAGTTTCAGGAGAAATATCCTAATGTCCGCATTCGGCTGGATCTGAATGATACTCTGACGAAAGTGCCCGATGGAAACGTAGATATCGCAATACGTGCCGGGTTTGCACCAGATGAGCGAATCGTAGCCGTTAAGCTAATGAGTAACGAGTTTATCCCAGTTGCCTCACCAGGCTACCTCTCTCAATATGGTAAGCCGGAAAATAGTGAAGAGATCAAGAGCCATCACGGGCTCTTTTATCTCTCCGCGAACGGACCAATAAGGTGGTGGAGTTATATTGATAATAACTGGCAGGAAGTGAGTGCCAGAGAGCGACTGGCAACCAACTCCGGCCCCTGGCTGATTCAAAAAGCGATAGCCGGAGAAGGCATTGCCATGTTGCCAAGATGGTCTGTTAAACAGGCAATTAAAGAAGGACAGCTGGTTGAGCTATCACTTAACCAGCCAACCAGTGTATCTCCTGACAAAACCAATGCTGTTTATCTGCTTTATCGCCAGCAGGCCTACAATAACCCCAAGATTCAGGCTGCAGTCGATTTTATTCGCCATAGATTAGGAGATGCTTAACGATGGGTCATATCCCGACAAATAATACGCCTGCTATATGAATTGGAGCGGTTAATGGTTTGTGTGGGGGTTTCGCCAAATAGCTGCTTATAATGCTGATTAAACAAGCTGATGTGGTAAAAACCATGTTCAATGGCGAGATCGGAAATACTCTTCTCGTTTCCTTCTTCTAAAAGCGCCGACCGGATTAAGTTTAACCGACAGTTTCTTATATAGTGTATCGGCGTGGTTCCGAGCCCTAGTTCAAAAGCGTATTGTAATGTTCTCCGGCTCACGCAGGCTATCTGACATAGTTCACTCACCGTTAGCGGGTACTCACCCGTTTGCTCAATATGTTTCTGGATCCGCTCAATCACCACCATTCGGGCAGAACGAATGTCCTTCGGGTTTTGTAAATTCTGCGGTGTTATCTGTGCCAGTAGATCCGTAATCGCTGAAGTGACAAGTGGTCTAAGGCGTTGAAGACGAGCCTGACTGCCCACTTCCGAAATATGGTTGTTTAATGGAGAGTCGTCGGTCAGAAGCATACGAATAAGCTTGGCCAGCTCATAGCTAAGCTGCGGACGGGGATCGGTGATCAGTATGTTTTCCGGATGTCCCAGCCATAAGTCTGAGTCCAGACCGGTAAACTCATCCGCGATTGTCTTTTTGTTCAGAACCAGGCCAAAAATGTGAAAATCAGAAGGGGTGGCCAGTTCAAATTCCACGTGGGACGGTCGAACCATGAGCTGCCCTTGCTGCAGTTGATTCGCGTTAATTCGTGGACTCTGACACTGCTGGGAAAAGCCAATCCATATGCTGTCCTCATTGACACAGCAGTGCTGCAGTAACGCCTGACTGGTGAATTCTTCAAACAGGTGCACTCCACCCAGGTTTAATTCATCCAGATAACCAGAGAAGCCCCCGTTACTGTGTTGTTCATAGCTCTGCTCCCAACGCACCAGACTTTCCGCCTGCTGGCTTGCATCATAGGCGTACGATCTGCACCTTATCGGTGCAGATGAATTATCTTCATGAGGCAGATTAAGAAATTTCATCGTCAACACTCTTCCATATTTGGTGCACCACCTTATAGCAATACATAAATAACTACCTGATAAATAAAATTATTTCAGAAATGCGCAAATACGCTATTCCGCTGGATCGCTACTGGCATCAGATCACGATAAGAACATAGCAAGGTTCAGGCCGATAGCTTCCCAATGGAAAAAGCGTCTTTTCGGTCGGAAATATCGTTTTTATGAGGTACACAGTGTCGAAATATCGCTACCAACTCGGTACTCGGGTTTATCAGTTCCGGACATTAGCAGAAGTGATGGCAAAAGCTTCTCCTCTCCGTTCAGGAGATCAACTGGCGGGGGTGAGTGCTCACTCAGCGGAAGAGCGTGTTGTTGCACAGATGGTTCTGGCTGATCTGCCACTTAAAGTGTTTCTGGAAGAGCCGCTTATTCCCTACGAGAACGATGAGATCACCCGACTGATTGTTGACGAACATGATGCAAAGGCCTTTGTCGACATTGCTCATCTGACCGTGGGTGATTTTCGCAACTGGTTACTGCAGGAAACGACTACCTGTATCGAGCTGGAAAAGGTACGGGCAGGCATTACCCCCGAAATGGCCGCGGCAGTCAGCAAGATCATGAAAAATCAGGATCTGATTCTGGTCGCGAAGAAATGCCGCGTCATCACCCAATTTCGCAATACCATCGGACTGTCGGGACATCTGTCTACCCGCCTGCAGCCGAATCACCCGACCGATGATGTGAATGGCATCGCTGCCTCACTGTTTGACGGGTTGATGTACGGCAATGGCGATGCGGTTCTGGGCATTAACCCTGCGACCGACAGTGTCAGTCAGGCCGTAAAACTAATGAAGCTGATGGATGAAGTCATCCAGCACTATGAAATACCGACACAATCTTGTGTGCTGACCCATGTCACCAACACTATTGAGGCTATAGCGCTTGGTGCGCCGGTAGATCTGGTCTTCCAGTCCATCGGTGGCACAGAGGCGACCAACAGTGGTTTTGGCGTCAATCTGAATGTGCTGTCGGAAGCCTATGACGCGGCACTCAGCCTGAACCGCGGCACCGTCGGCAATAATGTGATGTATTTTGAAACCGGTCAGGGCAGTGCGCTGTCCGCCAACGGCCATCATGGTGTCGACCAGCAAACCTGTGAAGCCAGAGCGTATGCGGTTGCACGCAAATTTAATCCGCTGCTGGTCAATACGGTGGTTGGGTTTATTGGTCCGGAATATCTGTTCGATGGCAAACAGATCATTCGTGCCGGACTGGAAGATCACTTCTGCGGCAAGCTGCTTGGTCTGCCGATGGGCTGCGATATCTGCTACACCAACCACGCGTATGCCGACCAAAATGATATGGACAACCTGCTGACCCTGCTCAGCGCGGCTGAGTGCTCTTTTATCATGGGTATTCCCGGCTCTGATGACATTATGCTGAACTATCAGACCACCTCTTTCCATGATGCACTGTATGCCCGTCAGCTGTTCGGACTGCGCCCCGCGCCTGAATTCGATACATGGTTGAAAGAGATCGGTATTTCGCCTTCTGATGGGCAATCCCAGCTATCCGATCAATTAGCAGAACCGTTTGCTCAGCCTCTTAAACAACTTCAGGAGGCATCATGAAGAACGTCACCCCAATCAGACAACTTGTACATGACGACCCGTGGAAAAGACTGCGTGAGTTTACCGATGCCCGCATTGGTATTGGCCGGGTAGGTACCAGTATTCCGACCAGCGAAATGCTTAAGTTTCAGCTGTCTCATGCGCAGGCGATCGACGCGGTTCATTTCCCTCTGGATATACAGGCTTTTGTCGGCCAGTTGGAATCAACGCCGAGCCTGGTGCCTTACCTGCCAGCACAATGCCTGCATAGTGAAGCACGCGACCGGATGGAATACCTGCAACGCCCGGATCTTGGACGCAAACTGAATGAAGCATCACTGTACCAGTTGCAGCAGTTACGTAAGCCGGATGGCGAATCTTATGACCTGGCGATTGTCATCGCTGACGGGCTTTCTTCTTATGCCATCGCCAATCATGCGATTCCTTTTTTAAACCGCCTGATTAAGACGCTTAATGATGATCCACAAAAAGAATGGAACATCGCTCCCATCTGCCTGGTGGAACAAGGCCGGGTTGCCGTCGGGGACGATGCCGGTGAAGCGCTCAACGCCAAAGAGGTATTGCTCCTGGTTGGTGAGCGTCCGGGGCTCAGCTCACCGGATAGCCTCGGGCTTTACCTGACCTGGAACCCGAAAAGGGGGATGGAAGAATCGCTGCGTAACTGCATTTCCAACATCCGTACAGAAGGGCTGAGTTATGAAAAAGCCACGCATAAATGCTTCTACCTGCTCAGTGAATCACACCGAATTCAGTTGACTGGCGTTGGTCTGAAAGACCGCTCTGACGACGGCCAGTTAGAACCTACGGCAAAACAACAGTTTTGCTTAACCAATTAACCGATATACTTTTTACTTAATGAATGGAATCACGACTATGACTGAAAAATTAAAACCAACATTAGGTACCCTGCACTTATGGGGTATCGCTGTGGGGCTGGTTATTTCCGGCGAGTACTTTGGCTGGAGTTATGGCTGGGGTGTTGCCGGCACACTGGGCTTTCTGATCACAACCGCTCTCGTCGCACTGATGTATACCTGCTTTATCTTTAGCTTTACCGAGCTGACAGCCGCGATCCCTCAGGCTGGCGGACCTTTCGCCTACAGCCGCCGCGCATTTGGTGACACGGGTGGCCTGATCGCCGGTTTTGCCACTCTGATCGAATTTGTTTTTGCTCCACCAGCGATTGCCATGGCCATCGGTTCGTACCTGAATGTTCAGTACCCGGGTCTGGATCCTAAGATCGCAGCCGTTGGTGCGTATATCGTCTTTATGGGGCTGAACTGCCTGGGCGTAAAACTTGCTGCGACCTTTGAACTTTTTGTGACTATTCTGGCCGTTATCGAGTTACTTGTGTTCATGGGTGTTGTGGCACCAGACTTCAGCATTGCCAACTTCAGCGCCAACGGCTGGGCTGGCAGCGAAACCTTCGGTCTTGATGCTATGACTGGTATCTTTGCCGCTATCCCGTTCGCTATCTGGTTCTTCCTGGCTATCGAAGGCGCAGCAATGGCCGCCGAAGAAGCGAAGAATCCAAAGCGTACTATTCCTGTCGCTTACATCACAGGTATCCTGACTCTGGTCGCTCTGGCTATCGGTGTCATGGTATTTGCCGGTGGTGCTGGTAACTGGCAGGAGCTGTCAGGTATCAATGATCCGCTTCCGCAAGCAATGAAAATGGTGGTTGGTAACAACTCAACCTGGCTGCACATGCTGGTATGGATTGGTCTTTTTGGTCTGATTGCAAGCTTCCACGGTATTATCCTTGGCTACTCTCGACAGTTCTTTGCACTTTCCCGCGCTGGCTACCTGCCTGCAGGCCTGTCTAAACTGTCGGGCTTTAAAACACCGCAAAGAGCGATTTTTACCGGCGGTATTATCGGTATCATCGCTATCTTCAGTGACGGCGTGATTAACCTGCAAGGTATGAGCCTGACTGCAGCGATGATCACAATGGCAGTATTTGGCGCTATCGTGATGTACATCATGAGCATGCTGAGCCTGTTTAAACTTCGTCAGAGCGAACCTGAAATGGAACGCAGCTACATGGCTCCGGGCTACCCTGTTGTTCCGGCTATCGCACTGGCTTTGTCTATCGTCTGCCTGATTGCTATGGTCTGGTTTAACCCGGTTATTGCGGCTGTATTCACTGTGATGATGCTGTTGGGTTATGCGTATTTCCGCGCAACTAAGGCGCAACGAGAAGAAGCAACACCTGAAGTGGCTTTAGCAAGCGAATAAGCACGGATACCCAGGCAGCCTCTGGATGCCTGGGTATATTTTTCCTCCCTAATCCAACCAGCCTTTTAAGCCTGTTCCCCACCCTGAGTGTGGCAAACTTTGTTATTTCCTGCCCTTGTCAAAAACAAATAAACTAATGACACACATCCAGACACTTTTTCTGCTGTAATTAGGGTATAGGTAACCAACAGAGGAAATAAAGATGCATGGCTTCTATGACTGGGGATTATTTTCAGGAGGAGGGTTTATGTTCCTGTTCTGGATTTTGTTAATAATTGCGATCATCTGGCTGGTGTTTTCATCAAAAAACAGAAACAACAGCCCCACTGAAACTGCGTTAGATATCGCCAAAAAACGCTATGCCGCAGGAGAGATCACCAAAGAAGAACTGGATGAGATCAAACGGAACCTCTAAAGGCTATAACGAAGCCGAAGCAGTTCCGTTCTTATTCGCTCAGAGAGCGCCTCGACATTTTATGTACCCCAGATAGTCACCGCTCTTAATTTCGGTGAGCGTTGATAAATCATGATTGAAGATATACACCCAGGCTAAGATATTTCCCCCATCAGGTAGAGATATTAGTCCTTTTTTTCTTATATATTCATGTGGTTGAGGAAACGTATCTGAGCATTCCTCATACTCATCAAGCTGAATAAATACCATTTCCCGGTTAATAATCCGGTAGACTTCTCCATGAACTCTATCACCCGATTGATTTGATTCTATCGCCCCCGGATAGCCATCAACCTCATACAATTTTCCCTGCATTGTCCCATTAGAAAAGTAGTCACAATATCGGGCAAGAACACAGTGCATAGGTGTTGCGGTTTCTTTACGAAGGGTTCCGTATACAAAAATAAAGTCATCAGTCATTACAAGCTTTCTCTTTTCAATGCCTTGATTATCAAAGCCAAGAATAGAATGCTATTCTTATATATAACGTGTGCATTATCCATATTGGTATGTGACAGATTTTGGTGATTGTATGGCTTTAGATGAACATATCGATATTTTCCCTTGGTATGATAGTTTTAATATCGGTATTCCCGAAATTGATGAGCAACATAAGCAACTGGTTTCTATACTCAATCGGGTTGCCAGCTTCATCTCCTTCCAAAACTCTACACTCAATTTAGACGATTTAATTCTCGAATTGGTTGATTATGCGGTTTACCACTTTAATACGGAAGATAACTACTGGCTTTCAACTATCTCCGAGTCAGAACCAACCGATAAACATCACAACAGCCACCTCGACTTTATCCAACGTGTCCACGATTTTGAGCAAAAAACGTCGATCCTTACAGAAGAAGAGTGGCTTGATGAACTGCTGTCGTTTTTAGCTGGCTGGCTCGCCTCTCATATTTTAGAAAGTGATAAATATATGGCATTGCTAGCTAAAGCTGTGCAGTCAGGAATGTCATTAGATGAAGCTAAGCACAGCGCAGAAAAACAGATGCGCGAAAATGGCAGAAATGCCATCAATATTATTCTGGCGGCATATAAGAGCTTATCTTCTAACGCGATTCGTCTGATGCGGGAAATTAAAGCAAAAAATCAAGCACTCGATATGCACTTAGAGAGTGAACGTCAGTTGCAGGCCGTTATGGATTATGCGCAAATCGGACACTGGTCACTACGATACGCAGATCAATCGGCTGAATGGTCTCCACAAATATACCGTTTATTCGGCATAGCTGAAAATACGACTCCGGAGCTGGAATCATTTTTCTGCATAATGAGTCAGGACTCCCAGAAGAATTTTCTGGATTCGGTTCAACATAGCTTTGAAACCGGAGAAGAACACCGAATGGTGTATCAAATCGAACGGGTGAATGATGGGGCTAAACGTTGGATAGAATGCCGGGGTAAAGTGGTCTACGGCGAAGATGGTATACCTGAAAAAATATCGGGGTTTTTACAGGATGTAACAGACCGCAAGCAAGATGAAGAGCAAATCACACAACTAGCTTATTATGATCCTCTAACTCAATTGCCTAATCGGCGTTTATTGCTGGATCGATTAAATCAAACCATCGCAATGACACAACGTAGCCAAACCTACAATGTTTTACTGTGCATGGACATTGACGACTTTAAAACTTGGAATGACAGTCATGGCCATGAATATGGTGATATTCTTCTCCAGGAGATTTCGACACGTATTCAGTCCTGTCTGTATCAGGGAGACACGGTTTCTCGTGTTGGCGGAGATGAATTTGTCATTATTCTTTCTAATTTTAGTGGTAATTCGATCGAAGTTGCCGCAAAGGCTGAATCGGTAGCCAATAGGGTAGCATTGTCTATATCTGAACCCTATTTTATCCGCGAGTGTCAATGTAATATCAGCGCAAGTATCGGTATGGTTTTATTTAATGACAACCGCACCTCAGCGCATGAGTTGATGAAACAAGCGGATATTGCCATGTACCAGGCTAAGGAAGGGGGAAAGAATACCGTTCGCTTTTATGACCCACTGATGCAGCAGGAAATCAAAGTCCGAATGAAGCTGGAAAATGAGCTAAGGATCGCGATTGAAGAGCAGCAATTCACACTTTTCTATCAACCTCAGGTAGACCAATCAGGCCGAATTTTCGGTGCCGAAGCATTAATTCGTTGGAATCATCCTCTTGATGGCCTTGTTTGCCCTGATCGCTTTATTCCTATCGCCGAAGAAACAGGACTTATCATACCGATGGGGGATTGGGTTCTAGACACCGCATGTCAACAACTTAACCTCTGGCAACAAGATGAAAACAGACGTGACCTTACGCTGTCAGTTAATGTCAGTTATGTACAATTTCGTCAACCTTCATTCGTAGATAAAGTCTGTGAATTGATGCAAAAATATCAGTTAGAACATGGAAAACTCAAGCTTGAGCTGACGGAAAGTCTATTTGTTGATGATATTGAACTGGTCATCTCGCGCATGACAACGCTAAATAATCTCGGTATCGAGTTTTCTATTGATGATTTCGGTACAGGTTACTCCTCATTGCAATACATAAAACGCTTACCATTAAGTCAGCTTAAAATAGATCGCGCATTTGTTTCAGCGTTAGACACAAATATGAATGATCAGTCAATCGTCAACATGATTATTCTTATGGCAAAAGAACTTGGTATGAGTGTCATTGCCGAGGGGGTAGAAAACCAGAGTCAACGAGAACACCTGGAGAAATTCGGTTGTTTGAATTATCAAGGGTATTTCTTTAGCAAACCAATCCCTATTGAAGAATTTATCTCATTATCAGCACCAAACTTTTAAGGCTGTTTGTATATTGGAAATCCTCTTACACGCCAGTTTGTGGTTGAGGAAAAAAAGGCCGGAAACTGTGCATGCAGGACTCGAAACCCTTCAGGAAAGTGCTGCCTGGCAGATTTCCCAAAAGGTAAGTAGCCTGATAGCTTGTTTCCTAACCCTCAGAATAAGGCCGCTGAGCATTAATCGTTTTGATATAAACTTTCGGGGTTAAGGCAAACTTATCTTGAACACGCTGTCTAAATCGAATTTCGGATTGGTATCCACATGGTTAACAAAGGTAGTTTTAGCGGTGGAATCCTCAAACTCAAAGCGGCACCAAAGGTAAACTGTTGGTTCCGGCCCAGAGAGCGCTTTCGCGCTCTCTGAGTTTTTTTAGTCTTTAGCAGCACAAAGATTTTTTGATGAACGCTTGCTGAGCAAGTAATTATCTTCCTCAAGAGCCGGATGCGACAATGCACGATTCGGTTGAGTGAAAGTTAATCCTTCCAACAAAGTGAACGGTGACAGCGGCTTAAGCGTTGTTTTCACATCTCCACGACTGCAATGGACTTGCCCTGATTCTGGCTGCCACTCAATGGTCATGGCTTCACTCATTGAGGCTTCAATTTTTACCTCATGTCGCTGACTGCGCAGTCTCAGGATGAACTTAATTTCAGGTTTTACTTGTTCAAAGTCGAATAAGAACGTGGTTGTGTCGCTTTTTTCCATCCGGACATAAAGCGCATTTCCATCACTAAAAGGCAGTCGAGCCGTTATGTTCGTCCATGCTGAAGGCAGGTTTGGGCAAAGCTCGATGGTGTTGGTCGAGAGCTTTGGCGTAAAGCCCAAGTAGTCTTGTTGGGTATTGCGTGCAAATTCAGACACCGACCATGCCTGTGCGTAAGTACCACTTTGAATTAAGGAGGTTTGCGACTCTTGGTACGCATCTAAGTTCTCGCTCATGGTGCCGCGATGACCTTGGTACAAGATCTGGTGAGCTAAATTTTTGCTCAGTTCGTATGCCAAGTCCTGCTGTTGGTAACGGGACAACGCACCTACGGTAAAACCAGCGTTCCAGCCCCAAATGGTACCGTTGTGATACGCCGCATCTTTGTGATACTCGGACCGATTATCGTGGTAAGGATGGAACTCAGGATGTTCTTGCTGCAGAGAACAAATTCCCCACGGGAAAAGCAGATGCTCCACGCTGTTCTTCACGATGTGCTGCCCGATATGCTCAGGAACAAGAGCGTGACTTGTCGGGATAGTCAGCGTCATCAGTTGGTTTGGTCGAACGCTGGTGTCTTTAGCATCGCCTTGTTTAAGGTGATCCGCCAACTGCATGGACTCACCATCCCAGAACTTGTCGATAAAGCTGGCTTTAACTTTGTCAGCCAGGATTAAACAATGCTGAGACAGCGCCTGGTCATTGTTCCACTCAGCAAGCTGATACGCCACGAGCAGGCTCTCATACCAGAGCGCTTCGATATCGTTGGCTTTTGGTCCGCGCGGTGACCACGGGATCTGACCGTTGATTTTCGCATCCATCCAAGTGTCAGGATCGCGATGCAGCATCAAACCATCGTCATCGAGATAATGTTTTTCAACCCCTTCTATAAAGCATTTTACGATAGGCAGCATTTGGTGAGCGAACTGAGTGTCCCCAGTGTAATTAATGTACTCGAAGATTTCGCGAACCATCCACGGCGTGCCATCAGTGGTGTTATAGATGATATTGGTTTCACTGGTCACCCGATTAGGAATGCGACCGTGGTTTTTATTGTGAATATCATCCAACTGCATAGAGGCGAAATTGGAGATGATCTCGCGGGCTTCGCCGAACTCACCATTGACGAGGCTCGTGCCTGGTAGCGCGATAAAGGTGTCTCTTCCCCAGCAGTCTTTAAACCATGGCAGACCTGCCCAGATGCCTGTTCCCAGCTCTTTGTTTACAAAGGTCCGACTCGCTAATCGTGCCCACATGACAGCTCGGTTGTACTCAAGATCATCACACCAAAAGTAGTTATTGGTCAGGAACTCAAATACCGAGTGTTGATGTTTCAGTGCTGCATGTTCGAAAGCGGCGGTTTGAGCTTGTTTGATTGCTTCTGCTCTGTCGTTTGAAAAAGCGAAATACGTGGTGAAGCGTTTCGTTTGAGACTCGGAACTGAGTTTAAGCTGAACATTCTGACTAGTGCCGAACACCGCATTATGGATGTCAGTATTGGCATTGCTGAGGGTTTGCACCCGAACTGGCTGGTTGGCGCTGATTGCGATAAAAGAGAGCGCGCCTTCAGGGCAGATTTCAGGATCGACAGAGATAAGCAGGCAGTTTTCAACCGCTTCAATTTGGCAGCTTAACGGAGTGACATTGAGCTCCGGAATCAACGACAACTCATCGCTGCAGGCGGACTCCACACTCAGCGCAACAAGGCGTTGCCCTGCCATCAGTGATAAGCAATCTTTGGACGCATTGGTGTAGTGATGCTCAATCCCGTAAGGCATCAAGGCTGCAAGTTGCGCCTGTTCTCTATTGTTGAGTGTGCTTCCAACACAGGATGCAAAGCCGCCCAAATACCAACCCTGATGATGGCGATAGCGCGCTGAGCCAGATACGCTGTGCGTTTGACCTTCATAGTAACCGTCCAGGTTGTCACCAAAAACAAATGAGAAAGGCGTATCGCTCTCAATCGCTAACGCCTGAAATAGCTCGTTTTGAGTTAGCGTCGTTACTGGCTTTGACTTAGTCGTGGTGGACTCTGCAGGGACGGAACCACATTGCGGCGTGATAATTTGGTCAAATTCGGGTTGAGTGCGCTGCAATTCAGCGTGCACCGTAGCAGGTTTGATGTGCAGGTTAGGTGATGCCTCACTGAGATCAAGCGTTAATAAATAACGTCCGGATTGTTCTGGCTCGAAGACTAAGTCATTACCGATACCTTGAGTCGGAATGAGCGAGAGTGTTTGATTCAAACTGATCTCAACTGCTTTAATATCATCCGCGGCGAAGGTCCAGTTTTCGCTGCCATTTAAATCAGCGATTTTAAATTGGTGTTTATCGGCAGGAAAAACCACGCTCGCCTGCAATAGGTGGTCGTCTATCGGCTGGAAAGGCGTGTCTAGCCCCCAACCATTCAGTGTGCCTTTCAGATATAGCATTGGGTATCGGGGCATATTCCAGAGTCTCACAAACTAAAAAGGGCACAGTGAACTGTGCCAAACATAAACATGAAGAATTAATGGACAATTTGTTTTGCAGCGGTGTCCAGCGCGTCTTTAACGGTTTGTTTACCTTGCATCGCGTTGTCGATGGCTGCACCTTCAACAAAGAAATAAGAAGTCATTTCAGGAATATTTGGCATGATCTCGCCGTTTTTCGCATTGATCATGGTCGATTTAATGCGCTCATCACTCTCTAGGCGCTTCTGGAATGATTTCAGGGTTACCGCACCCAGTGGTTTGTCGTCGTCCATGATCTTCAGTGCGCTGTCTTGGTATAGGTAGTTTTCCAGGAACTCGACCGCCAGATCTTTGTTTGGACTTGATGCGTTAATACCCGCACTCAAAACTCCGACGAACGGGTTACTTTTACTGCCATTCAACGTTGGCAACACCGCAACGCCGTAGTTAACGTTCAACTTGTCCAGGTTGCCCCAAGACCAAGGACCATTGATCGTCATTGCCACTTCACCTTTAGTGAAAGCGGCTTCTGATACCGAGTAATCCATGCTCGGATCAACGATGCCTTTGTTGACCATATCGACAAGGAATTGCAGACCTGCCACGCCCGCTTCATTGTTTATGCCCGTGTCTTTTGCATTGTAGCCGTCAGCAGTTTTAGCAAAAGAGTAAGCGCCGCCCGCCGAAATCATAGGCCAGGTAAAGTAAGCGTTCTTCACGTCCCACATGATCGCTTTCTTGCCTTGCTTTTGCATTTTCTGGTCGATCGACTCCAGCTCTTCCCAAGTCTTAGGTGGGTTAGGCAGTAGATCTTTGTTGTAAATCAGAGAAGGCACTTCAATAGCCAGAGGGTAGCCGTAAATTTTGCCATCCACAGTCACTGCATCCCAGCTGAAGTCGACAAGCTTGTCTTTGAATTCCTGGCTTGGTTTCAGCTCTTGCAGTAAGCCGGCTTGCGCGTAGCCGCCAAAACGGTCGTGTGCCCAGAAGATGACGTCTGGACCACCACCTGTTGCTGCGTGTTGCTGAAATTTTTCTTCTAGCGACTCAGGAAACTGAACATTAACTTTGATGCCGGTGTCCTCTTCGAATTGCTCACCAATTTGGCTCAGCCCTTCGTAAGACTTATCGCCGTTGATCCAAATTGTGATTTCTCCTTCCTGCATCGCAGAAACGGAAGGCGCTAAAAGTGCAGACAAAGTGCAAAGCGAAAGCGTTTTTAGAATAGATTTCATGGCTAAAGATTCCTTGTTTCAAACCTAGCGACCGATGTCGCTATAACTTGTTGTTTCACGGGGTTGATATTACGAGGATGCGCTCCGGGGTTAAAATAGTTTTCTTTGTCGTTGATATTATATTTTTTTATATCAATGCGTTTAGGTGGGCTCAAGGAAGCGCATTGGCTCCGGTTTTACCTAGTAGCCAATGCTTGACGGAGGTTGATTTGAAAAAGGAGTTTGGAAGTTTGTGGCTGTTTTTGTGAACAACAGCCAAATTTAAAGAGTGATGAAAGCGTCTATATCTAAAGTGAAAGCACTTGCACATTTTGGCTCGATGGTAAACTGGCATTTACCGATGCCATTCACGATGCTCAAGGTGAGCGGAGAAAGGTGGTTCACCGCATCGTTTAGGGTATATTCGCCATCTTTAAGTTCGATCTTTTTGATCAGCTCGTCAGGCAGTACTAACTCCACGTTTTGGCGCTGATTTCCTCTAAAGCGGGCGATCACCAAAATCAGTTGCTTAGCCGAATGGCGCGCGAAGAAGAATGACTCATTGCCCAGTGCTTCTTGGTTACTCGGATACAAATCGAAATAGCCCCCCATTTTTGCAGGAGACGTCATCGCGAAGTTGAGCAAGCGTTGGTAGTAAGCTCTCACTTCTTTTTGCTCTTGCGACAGCAATCCGCCATCGAACTCGCCGTGGTTCATCCACTTTTGGTGCTCTGGAACGCCGATATAGTCAAAAATCGACGTGCGGCTTGGCTGACCAAAACCAGCGTTTTCGTTTCCTGCTTCACCGACTTCTTGCCCGAAATACACCATGGTTGGTGATGTGCTTATAAGGGTTGCAACCAGCATCGCTGGCAAGCCATTTTCTGCGCTGCCTGCAAATTCTGGCGAGGCAAGGCGCTGTTCATCGTGGTTATCAAGGAAGTGCAGCATGTGGTGTTCAATGTCCATCAGGCTGTTTTGAGCATCACTGATTTTGCTGACGCTCTCTTTGCCGTGAATCACGTCTTTAAGGCAATCGTACAAATCGACTTTGTCGTACAGATAATCCATCTTGCCTAGGTGGATGTAATCCCGATACAAATGAGGTTGGTACACTTCCGCCACCAAGAACGCATCTGGATTGACGGCCTTGATGCTCGAGTTCATAAAGCTCCAAAACTCTACGGGCACCATCTCCGCCATGTCATAGCGTAAGCCATCCACGCCTTTCTCAATCCAGTACAGCGCAATATCTCTAAATTTATACCAGGAACTTGGTAGTACTTTGTCTTGCCAGAATTGTAAATGCTCTGCATGACTTTTGTTTGCGTAGTCGGCAGGTAGCTCGGGAAAGTCTTTGCTGCCGTCTGGACGTACGCCGTAATTGATCTTGACGGTTTCATACCAATCGTCGAATTGTGGTTTGGCAAGTCTCGAACCGTTGCCTGTCCATTTGGCAGGAGACTCTTCAAATGCGGGTAAGTTCGAAATCAGCTCCGGGTCGCCCAGAGGGGAAAGTTGCTCGGGAATATTTGGCAACTCAAAAGCTTGATTCGGAACATAGTAGAAGTTGTTGTCGCGGTGGTACTCAACGCTGGTGTCATCATCGGCACCGAAGTCTCGTATACCTGTCGGGTTGTTCAGACCTTGATAACGCCTTGCTACGTGGTTTGGAACGATATCGATAATGACCTTCATGTTGTGAGCATGAGTGCGCTCGATGAGGGCTTCGAACTCTTCCAGTCGGCGTGTTGGGTCATCTGCCAAATCAGGATTAACCGAATAGTAATCTTTGACCGCATAAGGTGAGCCTGCACGACCTTTTACGACTGCTGGGTGATCGCTCTCAATGCTGATAGCGCTGTAATCACGAATCACGGCATGATGTGGAACGCCAGTGTACCAAATGTGCGTGATACCCAACTCTTGAATGGCGGTAAGGGCTTTGTCGTTAAAGTCACTGAATTTGCCGATGCCGTTTTGCTCGATGGTGCCCCAAGGTTGATTGGTGGTGTTTGTATTGCCAAATAATCGGGTAAAAACCTGATAAACGTTCGCTGCGGAATTCATAGATGTATAAGGGAGCTCGAGGCTCCCATATCCTCCTAAATTTATTTAAGTTTTACTGCGAAAGACTCGTAAGGTGCGAGCGTCATCGTCGCATCAATCGCGGAAGGCGCAGCATAGTTACTGATTAAGCACTCTACCTGATCGCCCTGGTATCGGGTCGGAACCTGTAATGTTTGTTCCTGCTCTGAGAAGTTACTCACGATAAACAACTGCTCACCTTGGTATTCACGCACGTAAGCAAACACGTATTGGTGATCTTGCCATACCGGCGTAAACGTCCCGTAGACGATCGCTTCATGGCTCTTGCGCAGCTCAATCAGTGTCTTGTAGTGGTGGAAGACAGAATTCGAGTCGCTTAACGCCGCTTCCACGTTAATCTGTGGGAAGTTCGGGTTGACAGTGATCCATGGTGTTCCGCCGGTAAAGCCAGCGTGCTCACTTGAATTCCACTGCATTGGCGTACGCGCGTTGTCACGACTGTTCTTATGTATCGCATCCATCATGTGCTCGTGGCTCACGCCCGTCGCTGTTTTCACATCGTAGAAGCGTCGGGTTTCGATATCGCGGTAATCGCTCAATTGTTCGAACGCCACGTTGGTCATGCCGATCTCTTCACCTTGGTAGATGTAAGGCGTGCCTTTCAGGAAGTGCAGAGTGGTCGCCAGCATCTTGGCAGACTCAACCCGGTATTCTTTGTCGTTACCGAATTTAGATACCGCACGAGGCAAATCGTGGTTGTTCCAAAACAGCGAATTCCAGCCTTTGTCCTGAAGCTCCACCTGCCATTTTGTCAGTACGTCTTTAAACTCTTTGAGATCGAGTGGAATAGGTTGCCATTTATCGCCGCCTTCCCACGTTAACGTGATGTGCTCAAACTGAAACACCATCGACAGTTCATTTCGCTCTGGCGCACTGTACAGCTTTGCGATTTCAGGCGTTGCGCCCCAAGTCTCTCCCACGGTCAGAATGTTCTTGCTACCAAAGGTCTCTCTGTTCATTTGTTGAAGCAAAGGATGCAGACGCTCACCATTGCCTGTAATGCCTTTGTCGACTTCTTTGCCGATCAGGTCAATCACATCAAGCCGGAAACCGCCAATGCCTTTCTCAATCCACCAGTTCATCATCTTGAACACTTCTTGATGAACTTTCGGGTTCTCCCAGTTCAAATCTGGCTGGCGTTTAGAGAATAGGTGGAAGTAGTACTGCCCGGTTTTCTCGTCCCACTCCCAGGCGTTACCGCCAAAAATCGAATCGATGCCGTTTGGAGGATTACCTTCAGGAGTTGCATCACGCCATATGTAGTAATCGCGGTATGGGCTGTCTCTGGACTCACGCGCAGAAACAAACCAAGGGTGTTCATCTGACGTGTGGTTCACCACCAAATCCATCACGATTTTGATGTCACGCTCGTTGGCTTCTTTAAACAGGCGCTCCATGTCCTCCATGGTACCGAACTCACGGGCGATGGTCTGATAGCCAGAAATGTCGTAGCCGTTGTCGTCCATTGGCGATTGGTAAACCGGGGAAAGCCAAATCACATTGATACCGAGATTCTTCAAGTAGTCCAGCTTGCTAATGACACCTCTTAGATCACCGATACCATCGTTGTTGGAGTCGTAAAAACTGCGTGGGTAAATCTGATAAACGACTGCATTATGCCACCAAGTTTTTTCCATTTTATCTGAGCCTTTTTAATCAAAAATATAAGACAAAATATAGTGGTTTTTTCCAGCTAGTAGAAATTGAACTTTTTGCTTATGATATAGGAAAAATTGATACCTAAATAAGTAGGCGATGATGAACCGAGTGAATCGATATTTTCTGACTGTAGCCAGAACCGGAAACATCAAGAAGGCGTCTGAACTGCTACACATTACCCAACCGACACTGACAACGGCTATAAAAAAGCTAGAAAGTGATATGGGTGTATCTCTGCTAATACGTCGCTCTAAAGGCGTTGAACTGACCGAATATGGGCAAGTTTTTCTTCGTTATGTCGAGGAACAGCAAGAAAAACACCTCGATTTGATGCACAAAATTCAAGACATGCACCAAAGGGAACACGGTAAATTGAAGATTGGTGTTGGTGAAGTATGGTGGGAGCTTTTCGTGCGACATGGGATCACCAAATATCAAGAAGCACATCCGCACAGCTCACTCTACATTGAATTTGGTAACCACCTGTCTTTGATGCAGCACCTGATTCAAGGTGATATAGATTTATTTATTGGACACGAAATTGGCGGATTGAAGGATCTAATGGCTGTGATGTTTCGACCACTGTTCCAGGATCAAGAGTCTTACTTCGTCCATCGCAACCACCCATTATTGAACGATAAAACCTTTTTGGAATCGCCATCAGATGCCATGTCCGGTTTTCCTTTGATTCGCGTAACTCCCGGGCACTCCCGATACAGCTCAGTTCTGAATAACGCGTTTGAATACGATCAAACCTTTAATCAATCCAACGCTACCGCACCCGTGGTGTACGAAGTAGGTTCATTGCTCGCCAGTCTCGATTTATTAGAGACAACCAACGCGATCATGCCTTACAGCAATAAAATGAATGGTTGGATGGAGAAAAACGGCATGATGTGTTTACACACGGATACCAGTAAAATCGGCAACGTCGGCATCTATCACAAACGCCAGTTGGATAACGACAAAGCTCAGTTCCTTATCAATGAAATCCTGACCATGACGACTGAGATTTAGGTTCCTGGTCTCGTGTAGGTCACGTATTTGCCTTTGCCTTGAAGCTTTTCAAGCTAAACTAGAAGTAGAGGCAGCAGCAAAAGAAGCCCTAAAACCAATATTCAAGTACCACAACTTTGATACAGGGCTAACTCCACACAAGAGCTTGCTGGAAAATTGGTAAACATCAGACTTTGATTAATGTGGTACCTATACCAATGGCTATCGCTATTGAATTCATCGGTTGAGCAGTAAGGAAACCAATAATGATAATCGAGCATTTAGGTTCAAAGGTCGGTCACGATGGAGCATACAAGATCCTGTATGTTGTGTTTAACGGCTACCCGGTAGAAATGCATCACCACGACGATGGTGTGAAAAACGGATGTGAGACGGCTCAGGCGATGGAAGACGCACTGGAAAAGAATGGATTGCCAAAAGACTTCTTTTCTAAACACATCGAGTCTCTGTCTGACGGTGAAAACTGCATGGTGATGATGGATGAATATGCAGAACGTCAGGTAAGAGATGCCATTTTTAATAGTCGGTTGAACGAAAAGATCCACCGAGCGGAAACGCAAATTGCTTTCCACATGTTGGACTTTGAAGCAAAACTGGCGAGGGAGAGGCAACAAATGCACAAGGAATGAAGAAAACCGTGCGCATCCATACAACTACATCCATACAACTAAATGGTGACGACCTAACCGTGACATGAAGCGATAGGCAAACATGATGCCCTTGTAAGTATTAATAAGCGGTTTTTGCTTGATAACGAGCCTTATCAGCGGTCTTAATAACCCCTCAAAAGTTTTCTTCAGATATAAATGAGACTGGAACACTCATATGAGATTCTGGTATTTCTCCTACAACAGCCTTTTGGAGTAAATATACTGCATTGTAGCCCATCTCATAAGATTCTTGTTTTATAAACCCGTATAATTGTTTTGATCCTATCATACGCTTCATATAATAAGAGCCATCAAAACCAATATGGATTGGTCGAACGGATAAATCTAGTTGGTCTAAGGTCTTTATTACAGCAATTGTCGTTGTATCATTTGGGGTAAATATCCCTTGAATGTTAGGATCAGCTCTAAAAATAGATAATGCCTGATCTCTTGCATCTCCAGTTGTTACACCAAGATATTCATCAGTAACAATATTAAGCCCTAGTTTTTTGGCTTCTTGAATAAACCCCTGTTCTCTCTCATCTGTAGATGAAATACCTTTTTTCACACGAAATAAAGCAACATTATTACCTTTACCATGTAGGGCCGTTGCTAATTCCTTTGCAGCCATAACGCCTGCATTATAATTATCAGATTCTATACCGGACAATCTATCTCCCCCTATATCTTTATCAATATAGATAGTTGGTATCCCTTTTTTACTTAAGGCTTTTACTTCCTCATTGATGGATACCCCTGCAGGAGCGACAATCAAACCACGACATTGATAGTGGTGAAACAAATAATTTATTGCATATTGTTGATGACGTTCATCACTATCGCGCGTGATACCTCTATAATGAATGTCTATGTTGAGTTCTTTAGATGCCTTTTTTGCTCCGTTGATGATATCTGTCCAAAAAGTACGGTGCTCATGCCCTGCAACAACCAGGTTGAAGCAATCTTCAGCTTGAACGACCGTAGAAAATAATATTAAGGCTATTACTCGACCTAACAAAAGCATACCTCGAATGAAAAATGAGTTCATAGAATAGCAAAAGGCCAGCATAGCTCATCTATGCTGGCTTTGCTTAAGTTTAGTTATAACTTAAACCGGGAAATTTGCTGTTCTAATTAACTAACCAGATGGTATATAAGCTTTGTTGTGAATAAATGACAATAGTTTAAATTACATTCAATAGAGCAATAAACCTAAATTAAATGGTCATTGAAATAAGCATATATGCAATGGTAGAATGGCTCGCTTACAACCGGTGTACAACAGCTGGGAAATAAAGCGGTGTTAGAGAGCATTAATAAAAGCTATAGTTAACGTTGAGAACGTTGCAGAAGAAATGGCAAGAACTGTCACTCAAGCTAGAGTAATATATGACTAAGGAATGGATGGTGGTTAATTTGACAGCTCAAACAATCGTTTTTAATTCACTTATAAGATGGAAGTCATGGGTTACTCCTGCAGTAATTACCCCCATCTTACTCATTACATCTCAGTTTAATCATCTAGCATTTCACACACTAATAGAACTATCTACTATTTTAATTTCGTTTCTCATGTTTTCACTGGCATGGTCTACGAAAAGATTTACCAGAAACGATTTTCTTATATTTCTGGCTTGTGGCTATTTATGGATCGGATTATTAGATTTGATGCATAGCCTTGTTTACAAAGGGATGAATGTTTTTGTAGAAGGAAGTGGTAATCTGAGCGTACAGTTTTGGCTTAGTGCCCGCTATCTAGAAGCCATATTACTGTTTGCCGCTCCTTTTGCAGCAACAAGAAAGCAAAATGGGTATTTTCTTGTCAGTATGTTCGGGGTCTTAGCTGTCGGACTGTCAACCTTGATTTTATTTGGTTATTTCCCGGTAGGATTTATCGAAGGATATGGCACTACAAGCTTTAAATCATACAGTGAATATTTAATTATATTTATATTAATTCTTGCGCTATTCAATATAAAGCGTAACCGGACTGGTATCTCGATAAGTGAAAAACGCTTTACGTCTGCCGCTATTATCTTAACGATATGTGCAGAAACATCCTTTACTAATTACGTCGAAATTTATGGGTTTGCTAATATAATTGGGCATGTTTTTAAGTTATGCTCTTTCTGGCTTCTCTTTAATACCATTGTCATTTCGAATTTAAAAAAACCCTTTATAGCATTACGAAATAGCGAAGAATGTTTCAAGCGGCTTTTTGAAAACTCTGAAGTGTCTATATGGAATGAGGACTTCTCGGAAGCTATATTTACACTGCAAAAGCTCCGTCGAAAAGGTGTGACTGACCTTTCCCAATACTTGAAAAAGAATGAACAGATGGCTTGGGAACTGGCTGCTATGGTCAGAGTGAATAGCGTCAATGAGGCAACTCTGAAATTATTTGGTGCGAAGAGTACTGAAGAGTTTCACTGTCGAATTAACGAAACTTTTGCAGATAACGCTATTGATACTTTCAAAAAAGCGCTGAATGCCATTTGGGAAAAGAGAAAGACTTTTCGGTCAGAAGCGAACTATCGCACTTTAGATGGAGAGATAATTACCTGCATCATTTCTTTTCAGATACCTGAAACCGTGGACGGCTTTCATAGCATCCCTGTAACTATTGTTGACATTACTCGTCAGAAACGGAATGAGGCTCGTATTTGGCATCAGGCTAATTTTGATAACTTGACTGGATTAGCAAATCGAAATCTATTTTCTGACCGTTTATCCAATGCACTAAAACACACAAAAGAAAATCAAACTAGCGTGGCTTTGCTGTGCATTGACCTTGATGGCTTTAAATACGTTAACGATACTATGGGTCACCAAGTGGGTGACAAATTGCTTCAAGAAACGTCGCAACGGCTCGTTAGTCTTGTGAGAAAATCCGACACGATTGCCCGACTGGGAGGGGATGAGTTTGCCATTTTGTTGCATGACATTTCTTCCCATGAAATTGAAGCCAGCGTACATGAAATTTTAAGAACACTCGCTCAGCCATATCATTTGGAAGGCCGGGATTCTTTTGTATCTGCTAGCATAGGGGTTGCAGTTGCACCCAATGATGGTCATGACTCAGTCACTCTTATGCGTAAAGCCGACAGCGCTTTATACAAAGCTAAAGCAAAAGGACGAAATAACTTTGAGATCTTTACTCCGAAAATTGATATCGAAGCGACCCATAGAAGAGAATTAGAAGAAGCTTTGCACTTAGCGGTGAAGAATAAAGAGTTTAATATTCATTATCAGCCTATCGTTAACGCTGTGACTGGCAGTGTTGATTGCGTTGAAGCCTTGATTCGCTGGAACCATCCGGACAAGGGGGCAATATCCCCTTTCAAGTTTATACCGCTTGCAGAAGAAATTGGTCTTATTGCACCCATTGGCGAGTGGGTCTTACGTGAATCCTGTAAGGCCGCTATGGCTTGGTCAACGATAGTAAAGGAACCACCGGGAATTTCCGTCAACGTATCTAGTCGTCAGTTTCAAGATCAAAATATCTTAGATTTAGTACAATTGGTTCTGTTGGAGACGAAGCTTCCGGCAGAAAAGCTTACGCTTGAAATTACCGAAAGCCTGCTACTCGCTGACATCCAAGCAATACTAGAGCAATTAAAAGCTATTCGCAGCCTAGGGGTAAAACTATCTATTGATGATTTTGGCACAGGTTACTCGTCACTAAGTTATCTTAAGAAGTTACCAGTGAGTACCCTGAAAATAGATCGTTCTTTCGTTATGAATCTGCCGACCGATTCAGAAGATGTAACATTAGTAAAAACCATACTGTTAATGACCAAAAGCTTGAGCTTGGATGTTGTTGCCGAAGGCGTGGAAACCGAAGTGCAGGCAGAGTTTCTACAGTCTTCAGGCTGCCAGTATCTGCAGGGTTACCTCTATAGTAAACCGCTGTCAAATTCTGACTTAATGGACTACTTGAGTAAGCACTCTCAATCAGCTTGTTCTGAAAAAGTGCCTGAATACCTATCAGGCTAACCTGTGAGCTAGCGTGTATTTCAGAGAGCCTCCAAGCTTGTCGATTACCTGAAGAACCATCTTATCTTCTAATCTTTCTCAATAACAAAAGGCACCATAAACTCAGCAACGGAAGTCCTCTGACTTAATTTCGGTATTGGCTACTTTTGCGTATTGACTGCTAAAAAGTTTGAAAATGCCTGCCAAGATTTATCATCCGCATCTTTGCGGTAACGATTTGTGTCCCAAACAGTAAACGCGTGAGGTGCACCACTATAGGTAATCATTTCGTGTGGCACGTTATACGCCTCCAGCTCTTCAGCCAGTTTAGCAAAATCATTCATTGATATTGCTGAATCAGCAGTACCATGAAGAATCAATACTGGTGATTTTGTTTGGGAGTAATTCTGCCCGTCAGGGGTTTTAAGGCCACCGTGGAAAGTGACAAAGCCACGGGCATTCATACCGGCTCTCGCTGCTTCTAATACCGCCGCCCCACCGAAGCAATAACCCATAACAACCGTGTTATCTAAATTCCCACCGAGTTTTCCGGCCTTATCCAGGCCAGCGCTCATTAAGCGCCTTAATTTGTCCCGATCTTTATAGAGCTCACCGGTGTGCTGTCTTTTATCTTCTACCCTGGTAGGCCTTACGCCCTGCCCAAACAGATCAACAGCAAATACGTTGTACCCCATATTGTTCAGCATCTCTGCTCTTTTTTCTTCATAACCGGTTAATCCGTCCCAGTCGTGAACCAGTAACACAAGCGGAGCACCATCATCGGCTTTAGCCCAATATCCTTCGTAAGGCTCGCCATCGATAAGAAGTGGCCCCCGATTTTCGGACATGACTTTAAGTGATTGATCTGTTTTGATAGTACCCAGAAATACTGGAGCAGATTATGACTAGAAAACGTAGAAACCACTCTCCTGAGTTTAAAGCTAAGGTG
>NZ_QFWT01000004.1 GCF_003144035.1 Vibrio albus | reverse complement strand
TGTTACGACAATATTGTCGACAAGCTGTGTAGTGCTTGGAATCGTTTTTGTGCAGACAAAAGCAGAGTCATTTCGCTCTGCTTTAGAGATTGGACTATATTGACCAGTTAATTAGTGTGATTGGTATTACGTTTGTTATAAAGGTAATCAGCGGAGTGGATACTCCGCTGGCGTAGCTTGCTTTAAAGGATCTGCTTGAGGATACGGTCTGCACGAACTCGGGTGATACGTTTGAGCAGTCTCTGAACTTCGGGTGGGTAACTATGAATCTTGTCTATTTGCTTATAGCTACAGACTTGCGTTGTATGTTCAAGGATATTTGTTGCCTCTTTCTCAAATAGCTCTGTGAGGTGATGGTAACTATCCCTAATCAGTAAGGCATTCTCCAAATCCAGCTTCCATGCACGAGGGTTAAGGTTGTTGCCTGTTAACAGCATATAACGTTTATCAACCCAGATACCTTTAAGATGGAAGCTGTTGGTATCGTGTTTCCACAAATGAATGGAAAGCTTGCGCTGGGCAATATTCGATTCATTTATTTTGGCAAACCGACGCAAGTTCATCTCATACAGATAAGGCAGCCCACCAATTGTCTTAAATGGTTCTTCAGGCGGAATATAGAAATCGTTAGCGGTCTTGTCTCCAACCACTATAGATACTTTAACTCCGCGCCTGAGAGCTTTCTTCACTTCCTTTGCTACGCTTTTAGGGAAGTTAAAGTATGGAGTACAGATAAAAATCTCATCTTTTGCGGATGAAATGAGTTGATTGATACGCTGGTTAAGCCTGTTACGCCTTTTTCCGATACCAACCAGAGGGGTTACTGCAATGTCTTCCTCACTAATTGTTTGTGGTTCAAACCGGTAACAAGAATTAGCCAGAGAAGCTCTGAACTGTCGGATAACGGGTTTAAGCTCTTTAGTTACGGGCTTGTCTTTATCACAGAGACGGTGTACTGCAGGGTGGTCGATCATCTCTTCCTGAATGTAGCGAACCATACTGTCAGCCAGCGCTTTATTGTGGAAAGTATGGTACCGGTCAAACCGGTAGCGCCCGTTATAGCTTAGATAGATATTATTCAGGCTTGCGCCGCTATAAATAACAGAGTCATCGATAACGAAGCCTTTCAGGTGGAGAACACCGAATACCTCTTTACCGCGTACAGGGATCCCATATACAGGGATTTTATGCTCGTACTGGTTAGAGTACCGCATATAGAACTCAGCATTACACTCTGCCTTTCCCTCACCAATCCGTCCTCGCTGTGCTCTGTGCCAGTCGACACAAATCTTTATGTCTAGCTCAGGACGGGTCTGTTTAGCCTGATAGAGTTCAGTAAGAATCTCTCGACCTGCGTCATCGTTCTCAAGGTAGAGTGCTGCTATATAAATGCGCTGAGTTGCACCACGTATGTGCTTAATCAGCTCTTTCCGAAATTCATCAGCTGAAAACAGTATTCCGAACTGTTCCGGATGAATTGCGATAGCTGGCAGTTTCTCTAGTGATTGTCTTAACGCCATCATTGAGAGTGATATACCTTTATTCATGCAAATTGCGAATCAGTAATTTTAGCAAAAATACCATGCTTATGACGAATTATTAGTGATTATGTGAAACGTAATGCACTGTTACCCGATAAATTGCATTGCAGTCAGTGCTTTTCCATTGCCTACATAGCGATTGTATAGTTCGCCTATCTCCTCAGGTAATTCCTCAGCCTTTTGTGTAAGAAATCCATAGTTTGAATAGTAGCGTTCCAGATATGGATACGCAAAACAGAAGTCATGATCATTAAGTATGTATCTTTTGCAATATGAGAGAAGCTCATTACCTACGAATTGTCCTCTGAACTTGGGTATCACCAGCATACCCGTCATAAGGCGATAACCATGAATCTGCCGGAACCGAACGACGGCAGCAAGTTCAGAACCTACGTAGGCGGTCAGAATGAGTTCGTCTTTCTTAGGTTTTGCTGATGGGTAAAAGGCTTTATACAGTTTTTGTATCAGAGGTAATTTTATCGGCTCTAAAGGCTTAATGTGGATTTGTCTCATGCAAACACTGCGCTCATCTATTGTATGGGTTAGAATGCTTTATCATTCTAGCTTTAAAATTAATACTGGTCGTCACCCACATGCAAGTATTCACTAATGCGAGCCTAAAGCCTTACCATACATTTTCCATCGATATCAGCTGTGATGTGCTGGTGATTATTGAGTCTGTCGAAGACTTGATACAGGTTTATCAAGATGCTGCCTGGGAAGATTTGCCTAAGTTAATGATCGGTAAAGGCAGCAATCTCCTGTTTACTGAGCATTACTCCGGAGTGGTAATTGTCAACCGGATCATGGGGAAACGAGTTAGTGAGGAAGCTGATGCATGGAATATCCATGTCAATGCGGGAGAGGACTGGCCCTCCATTGTTGAGTGGAGTATAGAGCAAGGCTATGCCGGACTGGAAAATCTTGCTTTGATTCCTGGCTGTGCCGGGTCCGCACCTATTCAGAATATCGGGGCTTACGGGAAAGAATTTAAAGACTTTTGTCAGTATGTTGATGTGCTGACTCTTGATACATTTGAATCGAAACGACTGACCCCTGAACAGTGCCGGTTTGGTTACCGAGATTCTGTATTTAAGCATGAGCTATATAAAAAGGTCGTGATTACAGGTGTTGGATTAAGTCTGGATAAGGATTGGGTTCCCTGTATTAATTACGGTTCTTTGCAAACCATCCCCTCTGATGAATTATCACCAAAGCGTATTTATCAAGAGATATGCCGTGTACGTATGGCGAAACTGCCTGATCCTGAAGAGCAGGGAAATGCGGGTAGTTTCTTTAAAAACCCACTGATTTCAAAAGCACACTTTGATAAGTTGAAAACGGACTTCCCGGATATCGTTGGTTATGACTCGGGTGAGCAGGTTAAAGTCGCCGCAGGATGGCTTATTGATCACTGTGATCTTAAAGGATTTCAGGTTGGCGGTGCAATGGTGCACCCTAATCAGGCATTGGTATTGGTAAACGTTAATCATGCCAGTGCGAAGGACATTGTGCAGTTAGCCGCAACGGTAAGAGAAAAAGTCCGTGTACAGTATCAGGTTGAACTAGAGCATGAAGTGCGGTTTATGGGCTCAACGACTGAGACCTATTTATCAGAACTTGTAGGGTAAGAGCTAATCATGAAAGATTATCGGGTGAAATATAAAATTATCAGTCTGCTGACGGCGAAAGAGTTTGTCTCCGGTGAAAAGGTTGGTGAGCATCTTGGTATCTCCCGAGCTGCGGTTAGTAAACACATTAAAGGCCTGCAGGAATGGGGACTGGATATTTATAGCGTCCAAGGTAAAGGGTATAAGCTGGCTAACCCAGTCCAGCTCCTGGATGAGCAGATAATTCAAAGTCAGACTTCTGTGCCTGTTGAACTGATCTCTATTATCGATTCTACCAACCAGTATCTGCTGGATAACGCCAATAGTCTGGCACAAGGTGCAGTTTGTCTGGCGGAATATCAGGCGAAGGGGCGCGGTAGGCGAGGGCGTCAGTGGGTTTCTCCTTTTGGCTCAAACCTGTATTTTTCTATGTATTGGCAGTTAGAAGCGGGCATGGCAGCAGCAATGGGGCTCAGCCTGGTGATTGGAATTGCTGCTGTTGAAGCGCTGGAACAGCTTGGTATTAGCGGTGTTAAATTAAAGTGGCCAAATGATTTATACTATAAGGACAGAAAGCTGGCTGGAATACTGGTTGAGATGTCCGGACAAGCTGGCGGAGCAGCGAATCTTGTGATTGGCATGGGGATCAATATCAATATGCCACAAGATATTTCCGGGATCACCCAGCCCTGGGTTTCTGTAAGTGACATTACTGACGGGAATGTGCCTGATCGTAACCAGCTTGCAGTGAACTTTATTAACTCCTGGGAGAAAGCGCTTTCCGACTATGAAACTTCAGGTATGCCGGGCTTTGTTGAGCGCTGGAATAAGTTGGATAATTTCCTTGGACGACCGGTTAAACTGATTATTGGTCCAAGAGAGGTGTGTGGGATTGCCAGAGGCATAAATGAGCAGGGCGGCGTGTTGCTGGAAACCGATAAAGGTATCGAGACCTTTATCGGCGGGGAAATTTCTTTACGGCCAGATGAATAAAAAAGACAGTCAGAAGTGAGGGATTACTTACGTAGTAACACTTCTTCGACGGTATGATTGTCTCCTTTTTTCAGGATCAACTGTGCTCTTTCCCGGGTGGGTAATATATTTTCCCGCAGGTTTTTCCCATTAATGGAATGCCAGATATTACTTGCCTGACTGACTGCTTCGATTTCACTGATCTTAGTGTAATGAGAAAAGTAAGAGCCTGGCTGAGTAAACGCGCCTTTACGGAACTTTCTGAACCTGTCGAGATACCATTTTTCTATCAGTTCTGATTTTGCGTCGACATAGATAGAAAAATCGAGAAAATCTGAGATAAACACCCGGTGTGGATCATGCGGATAATCCATCCCACTCTGCAGAACATTTAACCCTTCAATGATAAGAATATCTGGTAGATCAACAATCTTTCTTTCGTCGGTTATGTCGTAAGAGAAATGTGAATATACCGGTGCGGTGACATTCCTCTTACAGGCTTTGATGTCAGAAATAAACTGAACCAGACTACGGATATCGTAAGATTCCGGGAAGCCTTTTTTCTGCATCAGATCGCGTTCCTGCAACACTTTATTCGGAAACAAGAAACCATCTGTAGTCACAAGTGACACCTTTGGGTGTTTTTCCCAACGAGATAACAGCGCCTTAAGTAAACGGGCCGTGGTACTTTTACCAACAGCAACACTGCCGGCAATACCAATAACAAACGGCGGAGACTGTTCAGTATTGTTTAAAAACTGGTGCAGTACGGAGTTGCGGCTCTGGCGCGCTGAAACATAAAGGTTAAGCAACCGGCTTAACGGCAGATAGATTTCTACCGCTTCCTGCATAGTAAGGCTTTCATTAATACCCTGTAATTCGTGTAGGTCATCTTCAGACAGCATCATTGGTACCGAATTTCTTAATTCGGCCCACTGGCTGCGATTAAAAGACATATAAGGGCTCATAATGATTCATATCCATTACTAAGTAGTCGAAGGAAAATACATCAATTAAGAGGGAAAGCAAACGACTAAGATTACAGAAAGTTGAAAATGACGCAAATGGTGGCTGAAATATGAACAAAAAAGAATGATTTTAAGGAAAATTCAATTTTTTTCTGTTTTCCTATTGCAAGCATACAATTCATCCCATAGAATGCGCTCCACTTACGTGCCGACTTAGCTCAGTAGGTAGAGCAACTGACTTGTAATCAGTAGGTCACCAGTTCGATTCCGGTAGTCGGCACCATTCTTCTCCTAGGGAGAAGAAATTAAATTTTGGAGGGGTTCCCGAGTGGCCAAAGGGAGCAGACTGTAAATCTGCCGGCTCCGCCTTCGATGGTTCGAATCCGTCCCCCTCCACCATATTCTTAGGAAATAGCTCACAGAGTTACTACGTGTTGCGGGCATCGTATAATGGCTATTACCTCAGCCTTCCAAGCTGATGATGCGGGTTCGATTCCCGCTGCCCGCTCCAACTCTCTTAAGAGTGCTGATATAGCTCAGGTGGTAGAGCGCATCCTTGGTAAGGATGAGGTCGGCAGTTCGAGTCTGCCTATCAGCACCAGCTCTTTAAGCAACTATTTCCTTTTAATATATACTTAATCACCAGAAGTTTTTTTTGGTTGCGTGGTCATCAAAGCCACCTTAAATCCGTACCTAGAGGGACAACTCATGTCTAAAGAAAAATTTGAACGTACGAAACCGCACGTAAACGTTGGTACTATCGGCCACGTTGACCACGGTAAAACAACTCTAACTGCAGCTATCTGTACTACTCTTGCTAAAGTTTACGGCGGTGTAGCTAAAGACTTCGCATCTATCGATAACGCTCCAGAAGAGCGTGAGCGCGGTATCACAATCGCAACTTCTCACGTTGAGTACGATACTCCAACTCGTCACTACGCACACGTAGACTGCCCAGGACACGCTGACTATGTTAAAAACATGATCACTGGTGCTGCGCAAATGGACGGTGGTATCCTAGTAGTAGCAGCGACTGACGGCCCAATGCCTCAGACTCGTGAGCACATCCTACTTGGCCGCCAGGTTGGTATCCCATACATCATCGTATTCATGAACAAATGTGACATGGTTGACGATGAAGAGCTACTAGAACTAGTAGAAATGGAAGTACGTGAACTTCTATCTGAGTACGACTTCCCAGGTGATGATCTACCAGTAATCCAAGGTTCAGCTCTTGGCGCTCTAAACGGCGAGAAAGAGTGGGAAGACAAGATTGTTGAACTAGCAGAAGCGCTAGACACATACATCCCAGAACCAGAGCGTGCAGTAGACCAGCCGTTCCTGATGCCAATCGAAGACGTATTCTCAATCCAGGGTCGTGGTACAGTAGTAACTGGCCGTATCGAGCGCGGTATCCTGACTGTAGGTGACGAAGTACAAATCGTAGGTATCAAAGAAACAACTACTACAACTTGTACTGGTGTAGAGATGTTCCGTAAGCTTCTAGACGAAGGTCGTGCGGGTGAAAACGTTGGTGCCCTACTACGTGGTACTAAGCGTGACGAAGTAGAGCGTGGTCAAGTACTGGCTGCACCTGGTTCAATCACTCCACACACTAAGTTTGAGTCTGAAGTATACGTACTGTCAAAAGATGAAGGTGGTCGTCACACTCCATTCTTCAAAGGCTACCGTCCACAGTTCTACTTCCGTACAACTGACGTAACTGGTGATATCTCTCTACCAGAAGGCGTAGAAATGGTAATGCCTGGCGATAACATCCAAATGGTTGTTGAGCTAATCGCTCCTATCGCAATGGACGAAGGTCTGCGCTTCGCGATCCGTGAAGGTGGCCGTACAGTAGGTGCTGGTGTTGTTGCTAAAATCTTCGAATAAGATTTGACGAGACACTAGTAAAAAGGGCATCATTTGATGCCCTTTTTCTGCGCAAGAAAAAATTCATGGTGTTTTTCATCCTAACCAGAGGGTTTTTTCCGCGAAGAATTATGTGGTTAAGAGAGAAGCTCTTGATTATGGATATGCTTTTTTAGCGTATTGAGATTGAGCCCTGCAACAGCGGGGTAGTTGTCGTCTATATTTAGGACATGTGACAGGTTGGTTTTATGAAAGCAAACGCTGAAACTCCGAATAGCTCAAGTGCAGCAGATACCATTAAGTGGATTGTCGCTTTTGCTCTGGCTGCGGCCGCTGTTGTGGGGAATTACCTGTATGGTGAAATGTCTGTTGTGATTAGAGCAGCAGGCGTAGTTGTGTTAATTGCAGCCGCTTTAGGTGTGGCCGCAACGACGGTGAAAGGTCAAAGTGCAATTAGTTTTGCGCGTGAATCCCGTATGGAGATTCGTAAAGTTGTCTGGCCGACTCGTCAGGAAACGATGCAAACAACGTTTATTGTTTTGGCTGTAAGTATTGTAATGGCTCTGGCACTGTGGGGCATCGACGGCATTATGGTTCGTCTTGTTGCATTTGTGACCGAGCTTTGAGGGTTTTAATTCATGAGTGAAGCTCCAAAAAAACGCTGGTATGTGGTTCAGGCCTTTTCTGGTTTTGAAGGTCGTGTCGCACAGTCCCTTCGTGAACATATTAAAATGCACGGCATGGAAGAGCTGTTTGGTGAAGTTCTGGTTCCTACTGAAGAAGTAGTTGAAATGCGCGCCGGTCAGCGCCGCAAGAGCGAACGCAAGTTTTTCCCTGGTTACGTACTGGTCCAGATGATCATGAATGATGAATCATGGCACCTGGTACGTAGTGTTCCTCGTGTAATGGGCTTCATTGGTGGTACCTCTGACCGACCAGCACCTATCACGGATAAAGAAGCAGACGCGATTCTTAACCGTCTTGAAAAAGCGAGTGAGGCACCCCGGCCGAAAACAATGTTTGAAGCGGGTGAAGTGGTTCGTGTTAATGAAGGACCGTTCGCTGACTTCAATGGTACGGTTGAAGAAGTGGATTACGAGAAGAGCCGTCTGAAAGTGTCTGTGTCGATCTTTGGTCGTGCAACACCAGTAGAGCTTGAATTTGGTCAGGTTGAAAAACTTGATTAAAAAAACATCTTTTTAGACTTGTTTAGGGCGCGAATTATGATTATAATTTCGCGCCTTTTTACAGGTCTTACTGTAAAAAGATCTTAATTGAACCAAGGGGAGCTGATCAAACGATTAGCGCTACTACCCAAAATTTAGGAAATATCATGGCTAAGAAAGTTGAAGCTTATATCAAGCTGCAAGTTGCAGCAGGTATGGCAAACCCAAGTCCACCAGTTGGTCCTGCTCTAGGTCAGCACGGTGTTAACATCATGGAATTCTGTAAAGCGTTCAACGCAAAAACAGAATCTGTGGAAAAAGGTCTTCCAACTCCAGTTGTTATCACTGTATACAACGACCGTTCTTTCACTTTTGAAACTAAGACTCCACCTGCTGCTGTTCTTTTGAAGAAAGCTGCTGGCATCAAGTCTGGTTCTGGTCGTCCAAACACTGAAAAAGTGGGTACAGTAACTGACGCTCAACTGCAAGAAATCGCAGAAACTAAAGCGGCAGACATGACTGGTGCAGACGTAGAAGCGATGAAGCGTTCTATCGCTGGTACTGCTCGTTCAATGGGCCTAGTGGTAGAGGGTTAAGATCATGGCAAAACTTACTAAGCGTATGCGCGTAATCCGCGAAAAAGTTGACGTAACTAAAGAGTACGAAATCAACGAAGCTATCGCTCTTCTGAAAGAACTGGCTACTGCTAAGTTCGTAGAAAGCGTAGACGTAGCTGTTAATCTTGGTATTGACGCTCGTAAATCTGATCAGAACGTACGTGGTGCGACTGTTCTTCCTCACGGTACTGGCCGTGACATCCGTGTTGCAGTGTTCACTCAAGGTGCTAACGCTGAAGCAGCGAAAGAAGCTGGCGCTGACATCGTAGGTATGGAAGATCTTGCAGATCAAGTTAAGAAAGGCGAAATGAACTTCGACGTAGTCGTTGCTTCTCCGGATGCAATGCGTGTTGTTGGTCAACTGGGTACTATCCTTGGTCCACGCGGTCTGATGCCAAACCCTAAAGTTGGTACTGTAACTCCTAACGTTGCTGAAGCAGTTAAAAATGCTAAAGCTGGTCAGGTTCGTTACCGTAACGACAAGAACGGTATCGTTCACACTACTATTGGTAAAGCTAGCTTTGAACCTGCACAGCTTCAGGAAAACCTGGAAGCACTTCTTGTTGCAATCAAGAAAGCTAAACCATCTTCAGCGAAAGGTACTTTCCTGAAGAAAGTAAGCATCTCTACTACTATGGGTGCTGGTGTTGCTGTTGATCAGGCTACTCTGAACACTCAAGCAAACTAATTTGCATAGGCGTAAATTTAGTGTATAATTTTGCGCCTATTTGATATGTGGTTGGGACTGCAATCACACTTTCGGAGTAAAACTACTTTGTAAGTATTTGAGAGCAGTCTCCGTCCAAGACCGTAGGCGTTTCTTCCTTTGGGATGGAAACTTAATCAAACCTACGTAGACGGTGCCCGAACTGACAGAAAGCCGAACTATTTTAGATTGTCTTTCTTCTGGGAATGCACCGTATTAACTCTCACTGTTTTATCTCATGTAAGGCAGTGGGTGGTGTAACGACAACCAGGAGTAAATCCAAGATGGCTTTAAACCTTCAAGACAAAAAAGCAATTGTTGCTGAAGTCAACGAAGCTGCCAGTGGTGCACTTTCTGCAGTTGTTGCTGACTCTCGTGGCGTTGAAGTAGGCGCAATGACTTCTCTACGTAAACAAGCTCGTGAAGCTGGTGTTTACATGAGAGTTGTGCGTAATACTCTAGCACGCCGCGCAGTAGAAGGCACAGACTACGAATGTCTACAAGACCAATTCGTAGGTCCAACTTTGATCGCTTTCTCTAACGAGCACCCAGGTGCCGCTGCACGTCTTTTCAAAGACTTTGCAAAAGAGAATGATAAATTCGAGATCAAAGCTGCTGCATTTGAAGGCGCAGTTACTGACGCTGAAGTACTAGCAACACTACCAACTTACGACGAAGCGATTGCAAAACTGATGATGTGCATGAAAGAAGCTTCTGCTGGCAAGCTGGTACGTACTATCGCTGCTATCCGCGATCAAAAAGAAGAAGCAGCTGCTTAAGGCTTGCTTTTTACTGGTTGCTTAATAAACTAATTGTTGACTTAAAAGAGAATTGTTATGTCTATTACTAACGAACAAATCCTAGATGCAGTTGCAGAAATGTCTGTAATGCAAGTTGTTGAGCTTATCGAAGCTATGGAAGAAAAATTCGGCGTTACTGCTGCTGCAGCTGTTGTAGCTGGCGGTGCTGCTGGTGGCGAAGCTGCTGCTGAGCAAACTGAATTTGACGTAATCCTGACTGCTGCTGGCGGTAACAAAGTTGCTGTAATCAAAGCAGTACGTGGTGCTACTGGCCTAGGTCTTAAAGAAGCTAAAGGTCTAGTTGACAGCGCTCCAGCACCTCTGAAAGAAGGTGTTGACAAAGCTGAAGCTGAAGCTCTTAAAGCACAACTAGAAGAAGCTGGTGCTTCTGTTGAAGTTAAGTAATTATTACTTAACTTCTTAGCCGAAAGGCTAATGGCTGGTGGTTTATTGACCACCGGCCTTTTTGCGCTGTAGGGCTCCGGTGAATTTTCCCGCTGTTTAAGCACCGGTGTTCAAGCAAAAAAACATCATATTGTGTGAATATAACCACCTTAGTTCATAAGTATGATGCCGATAGTAAACAGCTGTTAGTCACTACCCTGTGATGAATGCGGGTAGTTTGGGTCACTTATCAGCGAGCTGAGGAACCCCATGGTTTACTCCTATACCGAGAAAAAGCGCATCCGTAAGGATTTTGGTACTCGTCCACAGGTTTTGGATATTCCATACCTGCTATCGATCCAGCTCGATTCGTTCGACAAATTTATCGAACAGGATCCTGAGGGACAATACGGTCTAGAGGCTGCTTTCCGTTCTGTATTCCCTATTCAGAGCTATAACGGCAATTCCGAGCTGCAATACGTTAGCTATCGTCTTGGTGAGCCAGTTTTTGACGTTAAAGAATGTCAAATCCGCGGTGTTACTTATTCAAAACCACTGCGTGTAAAATTACGCCTGGTTGTTTTTGATAAAGACGCACCGGCAGGTACTGTAAAAGATATTAAAGAACAAGAAGTCTACATGGGTGAAATTCCGCTCATGACAGACAATGGTACCTTTGTTATCAATGGTACTGAGAGGGTTATCGTATCCCAGCTGCACCGAAGCCCAGGCGTGTTCTTCGACAGCGATAAGGGTAAGACTCACTCTTCAGGTAAAGTACTGTATAACGCACGTGTTATTCCTTACCGTGGTTCATGGCTGGACTTTGAGTTCGATCCTAAAGACAACCTGTACGTACGTATTGACCGTCGTCGTAAGCTGCCGGCTTCTATTATTCTTCGGGCACTGAACAAGACAACAGAAGAAATTCTGGATATGTTCTTTGAGAAAGTGAACTTCGAAGTGAAAGATCAGACTCTGATGATGGAGCTGGTCCCAGAGCGTCTACGTGGTGAGACGGCTACTTTTGATATTGAAGCAAATGGTACTGTTTACGTTGAAGCTGGTCGTCGCGTTACGGCGCGTCATATCCGCCAACTTGATAAAGATGGCGTTGAGTTTATTGAAGTACCGGTTGACTATATCGTAGGTAAAGTCGCTTCTAAAGACTATGTTAACGAAGACACTGGCGAAATTATCGTCGCTGCTAACCAGGAACTTAGCCTGGAAGCGTTGGCGAACCTGTCTCAGGCGGGTCACAAGAAGCTGGAAGTGCTGTTCACCAATGATCTGGACCACGGTCCGTTCATGTCAGATACCCTGCGTATCGACAGCACCGTTGATCGCATCTCTGCATTGGTAGAAATCTACCGCATGATGCGTCCTGGCGAGCCACCAACGAAAGAAGCGGCAGAAGCGCTGTTTGAAAGCCTGTTCTTCTCTGAAGAGCGTTATGACCTGTCGACTGTTGGTCGTATGAAGTTCAACAGCTCTATCGGTCGTGAAGACGCTGGTGATCAAGGCATCCTGGACGAAATAGATATCGTTGAGGTAATGAAGAAGCTGATCGCGATTCGTAACGGTAAAGGTGAAGTAGATGATATCGACCACCTGGGTAACCGTCGTATCCGTAGCGTTGGTGAAATGGCTGAGAACCAGTTCCGTGTAGGTCTGGTACGTGTTGAGCGTGCAGTTAAAGAGCGCCTGAGCCTTGGTGATCTTGATAACATCATGCCTCAGGATCTGATCAACGCTAAACCGATCTCTGCTGCCGTAAAAGAATTCTTTGGTTCTTCACAGCTGTCTCAGTTTATGGACCAGAACAACCCGCTGTCAGAAGTTACGCACAAACGTCGTATTTCTGCACTTGGCCCGGGTGGTCTGACTCGTGAACGTGCTGGCTTTGAGGTTCGAGACGTACACGTGACCCACTACGGTCGTCTGTGTCCTATCGAAACGCCTGAAGGTCCGAACATCGGTCTGATCAACTCATTGTCTGCGTTTGCACGCTGCAACGAGTACGGCTTCCTGGAAACGCCATACCGTCGTGTTATCGATGGTGTAGTAACTGATGAAGTAGATTACCTGTCGGCTATCGAAGAAGGTCAGTTTGTTATCGCTCAGGCGAATGCTGCACTGACTGAAGACAGTACATTTGCTGATGACCTGATCACTGCTCGTCAGAAAGGTGAATCTGGTCTGCACCCACGCGAACACGTTAACTATATGGACGTTGCAACTAACCAGGTTGTATCCGTGGCGGCATCGCTTATCCCGTTCCTGGAACACGATGATGCGAACCGTGCATTGATGGGTGCGAACATGCAACGTCAGGCGGTTCCTACTCTGAAAGCAGACAAACCACTGGTTGGTACTGGTATCGAGCGTAACGTAGCGGTTGACTCTGGTGTAACAGCTGTCGCTAAACGTGGTGGTATGGTGCAGTCAGTTGATGCTTCTCGTATCGTAATTAAGGTTAACGAAGATGAGCTGATCCCTGGCGAAGCTGGTATCGACATCTATAACCTGACTAAGTACACCCGTTCTAACCAGAACACCTGTATCAACCAGCGTCCAACTGTGCTGCCTGGTGAACCAGTAGCAAAAGGTGACGTACTGGCTGACGGTCCTTCAACAGACCTTGGTGAGCTGGCGCTTGGTCAGAACATCCGTCTGGCATTCATGCCTTGGAACGGTTACAACTTTGAGGATTCCATCCTTGTTTCTGAGCGTGTTGTTCAGGAAGACCGTTTCACTACTATCCACATTCAAGAGCTGTCTTGTGTGGCGCGTGATACGAAGCTGGGTTCTGAAGAGATCACTGCGGATATCCCGAACGTAGGTGAATCTGCTCTGTCTAAACTGGACGAGTCAGGTATTGTTTACATCGGTGCGGAAGTTAAGGGTGGCGACATCCTGGTTGGTAAAGTAACGCCAAAAGGCGAAACGCAGCTGACTCCGGAAGAGAAACTTCTGCGTGCTATCTTCGGTGAAAAAGCGTCTGACGTTAAAGACACGTCTCTGCGTGTACCTAACTCTGTGTCAGGTACTATTATCGACGTTCAGGTATTTACCCGTGACGGCGTTGAAAAAGACAAGCGTGCGCTTGAAATCGAACAGATGCAGCTGAAAGAAGCGAAGAAAGACCTGACTGAAGAATTCCAGATTCTGGAAGGCGGTCTTCTTAACCGTGTTAAAGCGGTACTGCTTTCTGGCGGTTACTCTGAAGCACAACTTGACGGCATCGAACGTAAGAAATGGCTGGAACAGACTCTGTCTGACGATGCGCTTCAATCACAGCTTGAGCAGCTTGCCGAGCAGTGGGACGAGCTGAAAGCTGACTTCGATAAGAAGTTCGAGAACAAGCGTCGCAAGATAACTCAGGGCGATGACCTAGCTCCTGGCGTACTGAAAATCGTTAAAGTTTACCTGGCGGTTAAACGTCGTATCCAGCCTGGTGATAAGATGGCCGGTCGTCACGGTAACAAGGGTGTAATCTCTAAGATCAACCCTGTAGAAGACATGCCATACGATGAAACGGGCACTCCGGTTGATATCGTACTGAACCCACTGGGTGTACCGTCTCGTATGAACATCGGTCAGATCCTGGAAGTTCATATGGGTCTTGCAGCGAAAGGTATCGGCGACAAGATCAACAAGATGGTTAAAGAGCAGCAGGAACTGCATAAGTTCCGTGAATTCCTGCAGAAAGTTTACGATCTTGGTGATACTCGTCAGAAAGTGGATATCGCTTCTCTGTCTGATGATGAAGTTCGTACCTTGATCAAGAACCTGCGTGGTGGTCTGCCTATCGCGACTCCGGTATTTGATGGTGCTCCAGAGCCAGCAATCAAAGAGCTGCTGAAACTGGCTGATCTGCCAGAATCCGGTCAGCTGACTCTGTTTGATGGTCGTACCGGTGATGCATTTGAGCGTCCTGTAACCGTTGGTTACATGTACATGCTGAAACTGAACCACCTGGTTGATGACAAGATGCACGCTCGTTCAACGGGTTCATACAGCCTGGTTACTCAGCAACCACTTGGTGGTAAAGCTCAGTTCGGTGGTCAGCGCTTCGGTGAGATGGAAGTATGGGCACTGGAAGCATACGGTGCAGCTTATACTCTGCAAGAGATGCTCACTGTTAAGTCGGATGACGTTAACGGCCGTACTAAGATGTATAAGAACATCGTAGATGGTAACCACTCGATGGATCCAGGTATGCCGGAATCCTTCAACGTACTGTTGAAAGAAATCCGCTCGCTGGGTATCAACATCGAGCTAGAAGACGAAGAGTAATCCCTTTCTTTCTTAATTAAAGAAATTAAAGGCGATTATTTGGTAGAAGGAGCTCACTGTAATCAGTGAGCCCCTTTTAACTCCTTACAGGAGCTGATTGTGAAAGACTTATTAAACTTTCTAAAAGCACAGCATAAGACCGAAGAATTTGATTCAATCAAAATCGGTCTGTCTTCACCGGACATGATCCGTTCATGGTCTTTTGGTGAAGTTAAAAAACCTGAAACTATTAACTACCGTACGTTCAAGCCTGAACGTGACGGTCTGTTCTGTGCGCGTATCTTTGGCCCGGTAAAAGACTACGAATGTCTTTGTGGCAAATATAAGCGTCTGAAACACCGTGGTGTTATTTGTGAGAAGTGTGGCGTTGAAGTAACCCAGACTAAAGTTCGCCGTGATCGTATGGGTCACATCGAGCTGGCTTCTCCGGTAGCTCACATCTGGTTCCTAAAATCACTGCCGTCTCGTATCGGTCTGTTGATGGATATCCCACTGCGTGATATCGAACGCGTACTGTATTTTGAAATGTACGTCGTAACCGAACCAGGCATGACCGATCTGGAAAAAGGTCAGATGCTGACCGAAGAAGAGTATCTGGATCGCCTGGAAGAGTGGGGTGATGAGTTCACTGCGAAGATGGGTGCAGAAGCGATCAAAGATCTGCTGTCCACTATGGATATGCACGCCGAAGCTGAACTGATGCGCGAAGAGCTTGAGTCTACCAACTCAGAAACTAAGCGTAAGAAAATCACTAAGCGTCTGAAGCTGGTTGAAGCTTTCATTCAGTCTGGTAACAACCCAGAGTGGATGATTCTGACCGTTCTTCCGGTACTGCCGCCGGATCTGCGTCCTCTGGTACCTCTGGATGGCGGTCGCTTTGCGACTTCAGATCTGAACGATCTATACCGTCGTGTGATCAACCGTAACAACCGTTTGAAGCGTCTGCTAGAGCTTGCTGCTCCGGACATCATCGTACGTAACGAAAAACGTATGCTGCAAGAGTCTGTTGATGCGCTGCTGGATAACGGTCGTCGTGGTCGTGCGATCACAGGTTCGAACAAGCGTCCTCTGAAATCTCTTGCTGATATGATCAAGGGTAAACAAGGTCGTTTCCGTCAGAACCTGCTGGGTAAACGTGTAGACTACTCTGGCCGTTCTGTAATCACAGTAGGTCCATACCTTCGTCTGCACCAGTGTGGTCTTCCTAAGAAGATGGCACTTGAGCTATTCAAACCATTCATCTACAGCAAGCTAGAGACTCGTGGTCTGGCGACTACAATCAAAGCTGCTAAGAAAATGGTAGAACGCGAAGAAGCGGTTGTTTGGGATATCCTGGACGAAGTTATCCGCGAACACCCAGTACTGTTGAACCGTGCACCAACACTGCACCGTCTGGGTATCCAGGCGTTCGAACCAGTACTGATCGAAGGTAAAGCGATTCAGCTACACCCACTTGTGTGTGCGGCGTACAACGCCGACTTCGATGGTGACCAGATGGCGGTACACGTACCACTGACTCTGGAAGCTCAGCTGGAAGCTCGTACTCTGATGATGTCGACAAACAACATTCTGTCGCCAGCATCAGGTGACCCTATCATCGTACCTTCTCAGGACGTGGTATTGGGTCTGTACTACATGACTCGTGACAAGATCAACGTGAAAGGTGAAGGTATGTACCTGGCCGGCCCTGAAGAGGCTGAGAAGGCGTACCGTACTAAGATGGCTGAGCTGCATGCTCGCGTTAAAGTACGTATCACTGAAACGGTTGTTGACGAAGACGGTAACAGCACTACAGAAACCAAGATGGTTGATACGACGGTTGGTCGTGCAATGCTGTGGCAAATCGTTCCTTCAGGTCTGCCATTCAGCCTGGTAAACCAGAAGCTGGGTAAGAAGCAGATTTCTAACCTGCTGAACGAGGCTTACCGTAAGCTGGGTCTGAAAGACACCGTTATCTTCGCTGACCAGATCATGTATACCGGTTTTGCGTATGCGGCACTGTCTGGTGTGTCTGTTGGTATCAACGATATGGTTGTACCTGCGGCGAAATACACTGAGATTGCAGAGGCGGAAGAAGAAGTACGCGAAATCCAGGAACAGTTCCAGTCTGGTCTGGTAACGGCTGGTGAGCGTTACAACAAAGTTATCGATATCTGGGCGTCTACTAACGATCGTGTTGCGAAAGCGATGATGGATAACCTGTCTTCTGAAACCGTTATTAACCGTGACGGTGAAGAAGAAGAGCAAGAATCGTTCAACAGCATCTACATGATGGCCGACTCCGGTGCTCGTGGTTCTGCAGCGCAGATTCGTCAGCTTGCCGGTATGCGTGGTCTGATGGCTCGTCCGGATGGTTCAATCATCGAGACGCCGATCACCGCGAACTTTAAAGAAGGTCTGAACGTACTTCAGTACTTTATCTCAACCCACGGTGCTCGTAAGGGTCTGGCGGATACCGCACTTAAGACAGCGAACTCCGGTTACCTGACTCGTCGTCTGGTAGACGTTGCTCAGGACGTGGTTGTAACTGAACACGACTGTGGTACGCATGAAGGTGTCGATATGATGCCTCATATCGAAGGTGGTGACGTTAAAGTCGCACTGACCGAGCTTGCTCTGGGTCGTGTGGTTGCTGAAGACGTACTGAAACCTGGTACTGAAGATGTACTGATCCCACGTAATACTCTGATTGATGAGAAGTGGTGTCAGATCATGGAAGAAAATTCCGTGGACAGCATGAAAGTACGTTCTGTGGTTACCTGTGATTCTGACTTCGGTTGTTGTGCTCAGTGTTACGGTCGTGACCTGGCTCGTGGTCACCTGGTTAACCAGGGTGAATCTGTGGGTGTTATCGCGGCACAGTCAATCGGTGAACCTGGTACACAGCTGACCATGCGTACGTTCCACATCGGTGGTGCGGCATCGACAGCAGCAGCAGAAAACAGCATCCAGGCGAAGAACACGGGTTCTGTTAAACTGCACAATGCTAAGTTCGTAACCAATAAAGAAGGCAAGCTAATCATCACTTCTCGTGCCTCTGAACTGACCATCATTGATGAGTTTGGTCGTACGAAAGAGAAACACAAACTGCCTTACGGTTCGATGCTGAGCAAAGGCCACGACGATACCGTTGAAGCTGGCGAAACCATCGCGAACTGGGAAGCGCACACCATGCCAATCATCACTGAAGTGGCAGGTCGCATCCAACTGGTTGATATGATCGACGGCGTAACGGTTTCTCGTCAGACTGATGAACTGACCGGTCTGTCTTCAAGCGAAGTAACTGAACCAGCTGCTCGCCCTGCTGCAGGTAAGGACATGCGTCCTGCTGTTAAGCTGGTGGATGAGCAAGGCAATGATGTAATGATCCCTGGTACAGATATGCCAGCGCTTTACTTCCTGCCAGGTAAAGCTATCGTGAATATCGAAGACGGTGCTGAGATGGATGTGGGTGATACGCTTGCACGTATTCCGCAGAAATCTGGCGGTAACAAAGATATCACCGGTGGTCTGCCTCGCGTAGCTGACCTGTTCGAAGCACGTAAGCCTAAAGAGCCTGCGATCCTTGCTGAACACACAGGTACAGTATCCTTCGGTAAAGAAACCAAAGGTAAGCGTCGTCTGATCATCACTCGTGACAGCGGTGACAACTACGAAGAGATGATTCCTAAGCATCGTCAGCTGAACGTGTTCGAAGGTGAACGTGTTGAGCGTGGTGACGTAATTGCTGATGGTCCAGAGACTCCACATGATATCCTGCGTCTGCGTGGTATCCATGCGGTAACTCAGTACATCGCTAACGAAGTTCAGGAAGTATACCGTCTGCAAGGCGTTAAGATTAACGATAAGCACATTGAAACTATCGTTCGTCAGATGCTGCGTAAGTGTACTATTACATTCGCTGGTGATTCTGAATTCCTGCCGGGTGAACAGGTTGAGTACTCTCAGGTTAAGATTGCTAACCGTGCTCTGGAAGCTGAAGGCAAAGAGCCTGCACGTTTCGAACGTGAGCTTCTGGGTATCACCAAAGCGTCTCTGGCGACTGAGTCCTTCATCTCTGCGGCATCGTTCCAGGAAACAACTCGCGTTCTGACGGAAGCGGCAGTTTCCGGTAAGAAAGATGACCTGCGTGGTCTGAAAGAGAACGTAATCGTTGGCCGTCTGATCCCTGCAGGTACTGGTTTTGCGTACCATCAGGAGCGTCAGAAGCAGCGTGAAGAGCAAACGGGTCCATCTGCTGAACAAGCAACGGATAACCTTGCAGCTCTGCTGAATGCTGGTTTCTCTTCTACTGAAGAGTAATCGCTGACCATTAAGAAAAAAAGGCACCGAAAGGTGCCTTTTTTGCATCTGCATACATAATAGCTTAGCCAACGGGTTAACCCCGTTTGTTGACTAAGGAATCACGCGCCTGGCGGTACAGCCAAACTATCAGCGATAAGCTGGATCAATTGATCTTCTACTGCAAAGCGGGTCTCCAGAATCTCCCCGATAAGCGACAGCTCGCTGTCAAAGGCATCCAATGTATCTTCGGCATCAACATCAGCATATTTGTCGGTGAAATTCAGTAATGGATCTGTGGTCAGCACAATATGCCCGTAGGTGGCATTGATTTCATCTGTTGGTGAAAATCCGGTTGATTTCCAGCGGTCCATGACCATTTCATAGATCTTAAAGTGGCCTTCGGAGATATAATCGACCAGATGCTCGCAGAATGCCTGCAGGTCCATTGGGGTAGGGAGTTTATTTACCGATTTTTTATGCGGCTGCAGAGAGGCAAGTTTACAGTACTCTACGATCAAAACCTGTCTGTCCTCCAGCCAGTGATCAATCACTTCACTCGAACCGCCCCATTGCTCTTGCGTTTTTTTTAGTCTATTCAACATGACCATGTCCTCATGATCAGATCACTAACAAATTAGCAATCGTTTCTCGTTCCTCTGAAATCAGAGATCCATAACAGAAAAGTTTCTCATAGTGTTCCAGTTCTAAGGCTTTATTATTTAAAGCATCTATTGCTACTGGATTGAAAACAGATTGCCAGTAAAATGAGGTAACTTCAAGTGACGGGATCAAAGGATGTTAAACAATAGTTACAATAATGAGAACTCTATCGCTTACTGGTGTGTCGTTAACGGCAGTGATCTATGGTGTGACAATGGGGAGCTCCCTCTGGGAACTGCACAGGAACTGGGGTTACCGGAGGAAAAGGCGGTATGCATAGGGCGTTATGACGACAGGCCGGTTATGTGGCTGAATGACAGCCATGTTGATCGTGAGTTATCCATGTTGTCACTACGTGACCTGTTGGGTTACCCGGAAGCGCTGTTTTTGCTCTGCAGTCGCGCGGTGCAGTTTGGTCATATGACTCAGACTCAGCGTTTCTGCGGTCAGTGTGGAGGGCGCAATCACTTTAATCACAGCCAGCTGGCGATGCAGTGTACGGAGTGCCGAACCATGCATTATCCGCGAATCTTTCCTTGTGTTATCGTCGCTGTCCGTAAGGGCGATAAAATACTGCTCGCACAACACCCGAGACATCGTGGTGGTATGTATACAGTGATTGCCGGTTTTGTCGAAGCGGGTGAAACACTGGAACAGTGTGTTGCCCGGGAAGTGAAAGAAGAGACCGGAATTGATACTGATAACATTCGTTATTTCGGCAGTCAGCCGTGGGCCTTTCCTTCCAGTATGATGATGGCATTTCTGGCAGATTATAAGTCAGGCGAGGTGAAACCTGATTACACAGAGCTCACGGATGCCGGGTGGTATGGTCCTGACGAGATACCGCTGGTGGCACCGGAAGGGACGATTGCCAGAGCCCTGATTGAGCAAACGCTGGACGATATCCGTAATGAGAGCAAACGGTAGACAAAAAAAACCCTCCGGCTACGGAGGGGGTAAGTAAGATGTCGTTATGAGATGTTGGGTAATGGCTACCCATTGTTATTGTTTTCGCTAGCGAAAGTGTTTGTAACATGCTCAATATTAAGACGCAATCTATCCCTTAATTTAAAGAGTTAGAACATGATCTGGCTTGCAAAGCGTACAGATTAACCAGTAGAAAGGATGTTATACTGCCAGCATTAAAATTAAAGAAAGTAAAATCAGGAAACTATAAATGGCAGAATTAAAAAATGACAACTATCTGCGTGCTTTGCTCAAGCAATCGGTTGATTACACTCCAGTATGGATGATGCGCCAGGCCGGGCGTTACCTTCCTGAGTACCGGGAAACCCGCAACCAAGCTGGTGACTTTATGACGCTGTGCCGGAATGCTGATTTGGCCTCTGAAGTGACACTTCAGCCTTTGCGCCGCTTCCCTCTGGACGCTGCAATTCTGTTTTCAGATATCTTAACCATTCCGGATGCGATGGGACTGGGGCTGTATTTTGTCGCTGGCGAAGGTCCTAAGTTTGAGCGTCCTGTCACCTGTAAAGCGGATGTCGACAAAATCGGTGTGCCGGATCCGGAAGGTGAACTGCAGTATGTGATGAATGCTGTCCGTCAGATCCGTAAAGATCTTCAGGGCGAAGTGCCTTTGATCGGTTTTTCCGGCAGTCCATGGACATTGGCGACCTATATGGTGGAAGGCGGCAGCTCAAAAGCCTTTACCAAGATCAAAAAAATGATGTACGCGGAGCCGCAAACCTTACATCTGCTGCTGGATAAACTGGCGGATAGCGTGATTGCCTACCTGAATGGTCAGATAAAAGCCGGAGCCCAGTCGGTGATGCTGTTTGATACCTGGGGTGGGGTTCTGACACCACGGGACTATAACGACTTCTCTTTGCAGTATATGCACAAAATCGTGGATGGACTGATCCGTGAGAACGAAGGCCGCCGGGTACCGGTAACCCTGTTCACTAAAAACGGCGGAATGTGGCTGGAGCAGATTGCCTCGACAGGCTGTGATGGTGTGGGTCTGGACTGGACCATCGATATTGCCGACGCTAAGCGTCGTATCGGTGATAAGGTTGCACTACAGGGCAATATGGATCCATCCATGCTGTATGCGCAGCCAGAGCGAATTCGGCAGGAAGTGGCCACCATTCTGGAAGGATTCGGTGAAGGTAGCGGCCATGTATTTAATCTGGGTCACGGTATTCACTTAGATGTACCACCGGAGAACGCGGGTGTATTTATCGATGCGGTGCATGAGCTGTCGAAGCCGTATCATCAGTAAAAAGAGTACAGAGCGGTCGCAGGCTCCCTGAGAGAATATAGACATGAGAGACTAGACCGCTCCGCTGCTAGAGGCTATAAAACTGACGCTGTCGTCATTCCCCGCAGGCGGGAATCTAATGAACGTAACCGGTAATGGTTTAGCCGATCCCTGCCTTCGCACTGAGAGAGCCCCATTTATTTGAGTGGCTGGCTTATCCTCTCGTTCCCTCGCTCATGCGTGGGAATGCATACCTGGCTTAAAACTATCTATATTCTATAGCTTTATCGGGCGTTATCCTCTATGAATCCCCAGACATCCATGCACATACTCTCGGATATACGCCACAACCCCTTCCTCAAACCAGGGGTTTTTCTTCAGCCATAAGGTGTTCCGAGGGGAAGGATGGGGGAGAGGGATAAACTCCGGAGCCCACTTTTCCCACTGGTGTACCGTTTCCGTCAGAGTTTTAGGTTTGTCTTTCAGGTAATAGTTCTGGGCATACTGACCGATAAGCAGCGTCATGCCGATATTGGGCAGTTCATCCCACACTTTCTGATGCCACTGTGGCGCACACTCTTTTCTTGGTGGCAGGTCACCGCTTTTACCTTTACCGGGGTAACAGAGCCCCATCGGCATAATCGCTATCTGAGCCGGGTCGTAAAAGGTATCCCTATCCAATTCTAGCCAGTTTCGCAGCCGGTCACCACTGGGATCATTCCATGGCAGTGAGGTTTTATGCACCCGGGTTCCCGGAGCCTGACCGATGATCATCAACCGGGCCGTCGGGCTGGCCTGAATGACCGGGTTGGCCCCCAAAGGCAGCTCTGGTTCGCAGAGCGTACAGGCCCGGATCTCTTGCAGCAATGTATCCAGCATCAGTAGCCCTTATCGAAGTCCACGACATATTGCAGCTGGAAGCCATCATGCCAGCGCAGGTAATTGTCCTTAAATATCTCAAACACCTGTTCCGGGAAACTATACGCAGCAATATGCGGGGTAACCGTGACTTTTGGGTTATGCCAGTACGGGCATTGTTGCGAGATGGGTTCGTTGATGAACACATCCAGAAAAGCATGTTCGACCTTGCCCTGTTCCAGTGCGTCGAGCAGAGCCGGCGTGTCGACCGAGTTGCCTCTGCCAACATTAAAGAACAGGGTATTCTGACAGGCAGCAAAGAACGCCGCATTAAACATACCTTTGGTCTGTGGTGTCGCTGGCAGTGCCGACACCACAATATCGGTTTCAGAAAGGTGGCTTTGCATCTGTTCGGTATGGACCACTTCGTTAAAGGCGCTGTCTTTAGGGGGGATCCCTGTTCTGTTGACGCCAATAGTATGCAGGTTGAAGGCGGAGGCCGTTCGTGCCAGGTAGTTTCCTAATGCACCGGTACCCAGAATTAACAGTTTCTTATCTGCCAGTGTCTGGTAGAAGTGGGGCTTCCAATGCTTATTCTGTTGCTGCTCCCGGTAGGTATTAAAGTGACGGAAGTGCTGGATAAGATAGCCGAGCACATACTCAGCGATCTGCTGGCCGAAAATGCCTTTCACATTGGTGAGCTGATAGTCCTGTCGCAGGCCCGGAGCCATTAGCGGGTCAACCCCCGCATAGGCTGACTGAACCCAGTCCAGGCGCGGGAATTCGTCCAGACATTGTGCTAATACTGGCGGAGCGGCCAGTACGATGTCGGCTTCGGCACTGTTATCCGTCAGTTGCAGATCGGGTAAGGAGGCTTCTTCAAACAGTTGATAATAACGTTCATCAGTCTGAGTCAGTATTTTCAATTTATTCGTAGAATTATTCATATGCTTTCTTTTTTCCCTCCGGAGGATCAAGTAAACTTCCGCTGTCTATTTTATTCCGCAATCTTTGAGTACCTATGTTACAGAATCCGCTGCAAGTTCGCCTGGAGAAATTTGAGCCCTGGCAACAAATCACTTTTATGGCATGCCTGTGTGAGCGCATGTATCCCAATTATGCTCTGTTCTGTCAGAATACCGAATTTGCCGAGCCGAGAATTTACCGGGATATCTTAGACAGTGTCTGGGAGCTACTGACGGTAAAAAATGCGAAGGTGAACTTTGAGCGCCAACTGGAAAAGCTGGAAGAGCTGATCCCAGTGGCCGATGAGTTTGACTTCTATGCCGTTTACCCGGCCATTGATGCCTGTGTCGGTTTGTCGACGTTGCTGCACGGCCTGTTGGACAGAGATGACCTGTTTGACAATATGCTGAAGCTGAGTCAGCAGTCGGTTGATACGGTGGCACAGCTGGAAGAAGAACAGGGTGCAGAGCCGATTACCAATGAAAACCAGAAAGCCAATGAAGCAGTCTGTGCTGAATGGGATGTGCAGTGGGCGATATTCCGCCCGCTTCGGGAAGCTCCGGAACGCGATATTGAGTTGATTAAAGATCTGCGTAATGAATTGCGGGAAGAGGCGGTCAGCAATATCGGCATCAGTCTGTAGAGATTCGATTACAGAGTTCAGAGCGGACGCAAGAATCTGGTTCACTGTTCCGCTTTGGCTTCTTAGATCCCAGCCTTTGCAGGGATGATGAGTATTCTGTGTCCGTCAGCCTTTTGGTCTTCTGAAAGCGAAGCACTCTGTATTCTTTCTGGTCTCTGGTCTCTGGTCTCTGGGGAACTTAATCTTCATCCGTACTCTCAATAACCCCGTGGGTCTGTTTCCACTGCTCCCAGCGTTCGAAAGCCAGTTGCTGCATATCGGTGGTGTTATCCGCTTCATCGACAATCTCTTCACCCAGCAGGTGTTCGAAGATATCTTCCAGAGTGACGATACCCTGAACTGTGCCGTATTCATTGACCACCATGATCAGTTGCTGGCGGTTTTTCATCATATAGTCAAAGGCTTTGGGTAAGCTGATGGTATTCAGGACGACCCGTATCGGGCGCATGACTGCACCGAGTTGTTCCTCTCCCATTTCATTTTGTTGTAGCCTGAACAGCTCCAGCCGGTGCACAAAGCCGATGATATTGTCTTTCTGCTGGCTGTATACCAGGGGGCGGGAAAAAGGGGTGTCTTTATAGGCGGTAAGGAACTCGTTGATACTGATTTCTGCTTCGACCCGGAAGAGCACCGTGCGCGGAGTCATCACGTGCGTCACCGGGACGTTTTCGATACTCAGCAGATTGTTCAGTATCTTAGACTCACCTTCTGCAATTTCTCCCTTTTCCCAGGCCAGAATGGCCATCGCGGACAGTTCATCGCGGATATTTTCCGGCTTAATATTCCGGGCCAGTCGCTTGGTGAGTTGTTCTGACATCCAGACAAAAGGGGTCAGTGCCCATACCATGATCGCCAAAATTCGGGCCGTTGTCGGCGCTAACTGACTCCAGTAAGTGGCCCCAATGGTTTTGGGGACAATTTCAGACAAAAACAGAATACCCAGTGTCAGCAGAGCAGAAAATAGCCCCAGCCATTGACTGCCAAAAATGTTGGCGGCCTGGGCACCGGCACCGGCAGCACCTATCGTATGAGCAATAGTATTTAATGTCAGAATGGAGGCCAGTGGGCGGTCTATATTCGCTTTCAACCGGGACAGGCTGGCTGCTGCCGGATGATTTTCCTGACGGATCCGCGCCAGGTAGCTGGGAGTAATACTGAGAAGAACGGCTTCTAATACCGAACAGAGAAAGGATACCCCGATAGCCAATAAAATATATAGAATGAGAAGTCCCATAAATACGCCTACACCTTGCTGGTTTTTATACAAAAATTACATTCTATGGACGGTTAGATCTTCCTTTTTTGTACTGATTTATCAGCCTTTAACCACCTTTTATCATGATTTTGGTGGATAAATAAGAAGCAAATTGTGAGTTATTGCTCATAATCTATCTAATTCTTCGCGGTTAAAGGAAAACTTCATAGACAAACCTTTGCCATACGGGGTGTTTATGCATTACAGTGGCTTAGGTTTAGATAACAGATGAGAAGGGAAACCTAATGAACAAGACCCAATTAATCGACTTTATCGCTGAGAAGGCGGATCTTTCTAAAGCTCAGGCTAAAGCCGCTCTTGAAGCAACTCTGGATAGTGTGACTGATACATTGAAAGAGGGTGACCAGGTTCAACTAATTGGTTTTGGTACATTCAAAGTAAATCACCGTGCTGCACGTACTGGCCGCAATCCTAAAACCGGTGAAGAGATTCAAATTGCTGCAGCAAATGTTCCTGCATTTGTCGCGGGTAAAGCACTGAAAGATTCAGTCAAGTAATATAAACTATGCCGGGTGTACTTATTACTCTTCGCCCGGCGTATTTTATGAAATTATTCCCCCCTTTCTTCCTTACTTTCCTATTGCTGGGATGCTCTTCCAGCGGTCAGCTAGATAATCCAGAACAGTTTCAGACTATGACTGGTGGCCAGTCTGTCGGAGGCACAACCAGTTTTTACTGGTATACCGCAAAGCTCGATCAACCTTATTCATCCGCCGATTATGTGATGTCGGGCCCTTATGGCTGGTATCAGTCAGACTATCACTGGCAGGATGAGCAACTGCATGAAATGGTGCGGGAAGGGGAGAAGCGGAACCGGGAACAAAAGCTGGTAGAGTTTAAGGTACACCTGCGTTTTAGTCAGTCCGGCGAGGCGGTTTATCAGCAGTATCTGCTGGATGACCGTATTATCCCTCTGACACCGGAAGAAATTCAGTCTTATCAGGCCGAAGCCAGAGCGGTGATTGGAATTGCTGAAGCGCAGAGCAGAAGAGGCCAACATCTGTTTCAGGGGGAATGGGATGGCGAAACCTTTGATACCTGTTCCGGTCAGGAATATACCCAACTCGAGTTTAACCAGATTCTGCCTGACTTTGTACTTAAACGTCTAGCCTCTGTAGACAGCTATATGGCGATGATTGGCGGTATACGAGGCGGTAAATTATCGGTGGCCGATCTGCTGCTGTTAGAAGATGACAGTTTTGACTGTATCGAACGACCGGTATTGATTGAGGAATAACCCCCTTTTTGTACACATAAAAAAGTGCCGGCAGGAGCCGGCACATTACTATTCAACGATGTTGTCACTCTCGGTGATTACTTGGCTTGCTCACGAGCAATCGCACGGTAGCCGATATCGTTACGATGGAACATACCATTCCAGCTAATTTGTTTAGCCAGCTTATAAGCACGCTCCTGCGCTTCTGATACGGTATTCCCTAGTGCAGTTGCGCACAGAACGCGACCACCGCTGGTCACGACATTGCCGTCTTTTTCAGCAGTACCGGCATGGAAGACTTTTTCACCTTCCGTTTCTTCTGTTGGCAGGCCAGAAATTACATCACCTTTTGCATAATCAGCCGGGTAGCCACCTGCAGCCAGAACGATACCGATAGAAGCGCGTGGATCCCACTTCGATTCGCACTGGTCCAGCTTCTCATCGATAGCGGCTAAACATAGCTCAACCAGATCCGATTCCATACGCATCATAATTGGCTGAGTTTCCGGATCTCCGAAACGGCAGTTATATTCGATAACCTTTGGTGTGCCGTCAGCATCGATCATCAGGCCAGCATACAGGAAGCCTGTATATGGGTGACCTTCAGATTCCATACCACGAACCGTTGGATAGATCACTTCGTCCATAATGCGCTTATGGATGTCTGCAGTCACGACTGGAGCCGGAGAGTACGCACCCATACCGCCGGTATTCGGGCCGGTATCTTTGTCACCGACACGTTTGTGGTCCTGGCTGGTGGCCATAGGCAGAACGTTTTCACCGTCAACCATGACGATAAAGCTGGCTTCTTCGCCCTGAAGGAATTCTTCGATAACCACTCGGCTGCCTGCTTCACCAAAGGCATTGCCTGCCAGCATGTCTTTGATAGCGTCTTCCGCTTCTTCCAGAGTCATCGCTACGATAACCCCTTTACCTGCGGCAAGGCCGTCAGCTTTAACGACGATTGGTGCACCCTGCTGGCGAACGTATTCCAGCGCAGGTTCAATCTCAGTAAAGTTGGCATAAGCCGCTGTCGGGATATTGTGGCGAGCCAGAAAATCTTTGGTAAACGCTTTTGAACCTTCCAGTTGTGCTGCGGCTTTGCTTGGGCCGAAAATCGGCAGGCCAGCTTCACGGAACGCATCAACTACGCCGATAACCAGCGGAGCTTCAGGGCCGACAATAGTCAGCTCGATTTGCTTTTCTTTGGCAAAAGCGACCAGTGCGTCGATATCTTCAACACCGATAGCCACGTTTTCCAGCTTAGGTTCCAGAGCGGTACCCGCATTGCCCGGCGCGACATAAACGGTTTCTACACTCGGGTTTTGTGCGACTTTCCAGCCCAGCGCGTGTTCACGACCGCCAGCACCGATAATAAGAACATTCATTTTTAAATCCTTATTTCTTTTCAGAGACTATACGCTTCGCTAACTAGAGACTAGAAACTATTGATGCTCAATGAGCTGGTTTTATAGTTTCTAGGAGCGAAGCGGTCTAGTTTCTTAAGTATTCTTTAATTAATGACGGAAGTGACGCATACCCGTGAAGATCATCGCCATGCCGTGTTCATCGGCTGCATCGATAACTTCCTGGTCACGCATTGAGCCGCCTGGCTGGATAACACACTTGATGCCAGCTTCAGCAGCCGCGTCGATACCATCGCGGAATGGGAAGAAGGCGTCAGATGCCATAACGCTGCCTGCTACTTCCAGGTTTTCGTCAGCGGCTTTAATACCAGCGATTTTCGCTGAGTAAACGCGGCTCATCTGGCCTGCGCCCACACCGATAGTCATATCACCTTTGGCGTATACGATAGCGTTAGACTTCACGAACTTAGCGACTTTCCAGCAGAACAGGGCATCTTTCAGCTCTTCTTCTGTTGGCTGACGCTTGGTGACCACTTTCAGGTCATCCAGAGTTACCATACCTTGGTCGCGATCCTGAACCAGCAGACCACCGTTGACACGTTTCATGTCAAAGCCAGTGGTTTTCGTTGCCCATTCGCCACACTCCAGCAGGCGAACGTTCTTCTTCGCGGCAACTACTTCAACAGCTTCAGCAGAAACCGCTGGTGCAATAATCACTTCAACAAACTGACGGTCAACAATTGCTTGTGCAGTTGCTGCATCCAGTTCACGGTTGAAAGCGATAATGCCGCCGAATGCAGACGTTGGGTCAGTCTGGTAAGCGCGGTTATACGCCTCAAGGATATCGCTACCCAGTGCAACACCACATGGGTTGGCATGCTTAACGATAACGCAGGCTGGTTCGTCGAACTCTTTTACACACTCAAGTGCAGCATCGGTATCAGCAATGTTGTTGTAAGAAAGGGCTTTACCCTGGATTTGACGCGCTGTGGATACAGAAGCTTCTTCCGGGTTGCTTTCAACATAGAAAGCCGCTGCCTGGTGACTGTTTTCACCGTAGCGCATGTCCTGCTTCTTCTCGAACTGCTGGTTGAACGTGCGAGGGAACTTCGACTCTTCATCACCTTCTTTATTTTCACCGTACGATGGGACCATCTTACCGAAGTAGTTTGCGATCATGCCGTCATAAGCTGCAGTGTGTTCGAATGCTGCAATAGCCAGGTCAAAACGAGTTTCCAGCGTCAGAGACTTGTCGTTAGCGTCCATTTCAGCGATAACACGGTCGTAATCAGATGCATTAACCACGATAGTCACGTCTTTGTGGTTTTTCGCTGCAGAACGAACCATTGTCGGGCCACCGATATCGATGTTTTCAACCGCGTCTTCCAGAGAGCAGTCTGCTTTTGCAACGGTTGCTGCGAATGGGTACAGGTTAACCACAACCATGTCGATTGGGTTGATGCCGTGTTTGTCCATTACGTCATCATCCTGACCGCGACGGCCCAGAACACCACCGTGAACCTTAGGATGCAGAGTTTTAACGCGACCATCCATCATTTCAGGGAATCCGGTGTAGTCGGAGACTTCTGTTACTGAAATGCCGTTTTCGGCCAGCAGGCGAGCGGTACCGCCAGTGGACAGAATATCAACCCCATGGGCAGACAGAGCTTGGGCAAACTCAACGATTCCGGTTTTGTCTGATACGCTGATTAGAGCGCGGCGAATTGGGCGAGCGTTAGTCATGCTTCCATTTTCCTCAAATTCACAGAGAGTTAGTAGTTACACCGACTGGCAGAATACCTTTTCGCCTGCCGGTGGCAGAAGATTTGATGGCGCGTATTCTAACGAATTTATCCGCAAAATGCTCGCGCAATCGATTGGCATCACAAAAATACCTGTAAGAAGCTGTTTTTCGGTGCAATAGGTCGGGAATGACTCTGGGTGAACAAAACATACTTTACCTGACTATTGTCCTATAACTGAATATCAAAACAAAATAAAACATCATTTCAAATATTTTATGGTAGACAGTTATATTTGTTCTAAAAATAAGACAGTTGTCGACATTTATGAATCATCTTTTCAAAAATATTTGAAACGTATTTTGTTTTACTCAATTATTCGGAAAGCAAAATGAAACGCGGGTTCATTTTGCTTATTGACCCGATTCTTTAGAGGAAATAGTATGATTCTTGATTCATTTAAACTGGATGGCAAAGTTGCGCTTGTGACTGGCTGTGATACTGGCTTGGGTCAGGGTATGGCTCTGGGTCTGGCTAAAGCCGGCTGTGACATTGTGGGTGTTAACATTGTTGAGCCAACGGAAACGATAGAAAAGATTGCTGAGACCGGACGCAAGTTTATTGATATCCGAGCAAATCTGATGAAGCTGGATGATATCCCTTCTATCATCGAGCGTGCCGTGTCTGAGCTGGGCCGTATTGATATTCTGGTGAACAACGCTGGTATTATCCGCCGTGCTGATGCGATCGAGTTTTCTGAGCAGGACTGGGATGATGTTATGAACATCAATATTAAGTCGCTGTTCTTTTTGTCTCAGGCTGTGGCTAAACAGTTTATCTCACAAGGTGAGGGTGGCAAGATCATCAACGTCGCCTCTATGCTGTCCTATCAGGGCGGTATCCGTGTTCCTTCTTATACAGCTTCTAAGAGTGGTGTCATGGGGATTACCCGTCTGATGGCCAATGAATGGGCGAAGCATAATATAAATGTAAATGCGATTGCACCTGGCTATATGGCAACCAATAACACTCAGGCACTGCGTGCAGATGAGTCGCGTAACAAAGAAATTCTGGACCGTATTCCGGCAGGTCGCTGGGGCGATCCGTCTGATCTGGCAGGTCCGTGTGTGTTCCTGTCGTCGAGTGCTTCCGATTATATCAATGGCTATACCATTGCCGTTGATGGTGGCTGGCTTGCTCGCTAGTCCTTTTTATTCCCAAATTTAAGTCGTAGATAAGTTAGATAGTGCGGTAAAACACCGCTGGAGTATTACACAATGAAAATTGCACTGATGATGGAAAACAGCCAGGCGGGTAAAAACGCGATGGTGCTGAATGAACTGAACGTTGTGGCTGAGCCTTTGGGTCATGAAGTGTTTAACGTTGGGATGAGTGACGACAATGATCATCATCTGACTTATATCCACCTGGGTATTATGGCGAGCATTCTGCTGAACTCAAAAGCAGTCGATTTTGTGGTGGCGGGTTGTGGTACCGGTCAGGGAGCGATGATGTCGCTGAATGCACATCCGGGCGTGGTATGTGGCTACTGCCTTGAGCCATCCGATGCCTTCCTGTTTAACCAGATCAATAATGGTAATGCGCTGGCACTGGCCTTTGCCAAGGGCTTCGGCTGGGCAGGTGAACTGAACGTACGCTATATGTTTGAGAAAGCGTTCACTGGCGAACGTGGTCAGGGTTATCCGATTGAACGTGCTGAGCCACAGCAGCGTAATGCGGCGATCCTCAACACAGTTAAAGCGGCAGTAGCGAAAGATGATTACCTTGATACGCTGAAAGCACTGGATCCGGAACTGGTGAAAACCGCGGTGGGTGGTGCCCGCTTTCAGGAGAGTTTCTTCACGAACTGTCAGGTTCCTGAAATTGCAGAGTACGTTCGCTCTCTGCTGGACTAATTGATTTTCCACCTCACATTTTCTGCATAGATGTGTCATTGTCAAGCCAGCCGGTCAGGCTGGCTTTTTCGTTAACTGGCCGCGTTCATCTTATAGCTTTGTCATTCTACTTTCTGGAATATGATTATTTTTTGCTGGGTCTTCTGTAGTAGTAGGTAGACTGATGGAAGTGGGTGTTCTCAACGGTAATGGAATAATCCAGTACTCTTCCATCCGGAGCGTGGCTGATGGAGGAAACCTGCATTGCCAGCTCACCGGGAGTCATCTCCATGTGTAGGGCAATGGATTCAGGCATCAGATATGGCTTGAAGGTGAAATAGTTTCCTTCAATGACCAGCCCCATTTCATCTTCAATATACTGAAACTTAGAGTGTTCCATATGCGCCACCGACAAAGTCGGGTACAGGCTGACCGGTAAAAAAGACTCTTCATAATGCACCGGATGGGTGTCGACACTGCGAATTCTGATGATGTAGTAGATGGATTCTCCCGGGCTTATTTTCAGCCGTTGTGCCACGCTGGACGGGCAGGGTATGACCGAGAAAGAAATCACTTTACTGGTGAGTGTCTTGGTTGTCTTGCCGATCTGTTCCGTCAGGCTATTCAGCCCGGTATTTTCGAAGGTCATTTCTTTATCGATGATATAGCAGCCACTGCCATGTCTTCTGTCTAACATGCCTTCTTGTATGAGGGTATCCATCGCTTTTCTGATGGTCATTCTGGCCACGCCATATTCTTTCGCCAGTTGATTTTCGCTGGGTAGCGCCTGATTAAGTTGAAATTCATCAGAATTGATTCTGGATCGAAGTTGATTTGCGATAGAAAGGTAGATCACTTTTATACCTATTTATTGCTTGTTTGATCATTAATTATACATCTCTATTTTAGTTTGTTTCTGTTTATTTTCAAATTTTTAAAATTAAATTTTTGTCTGGTAACTCTAATGTTGTCTAATTTTTAAGGGTTATATATACAAAAGAGAGAAAAACGCAAAAGTGATGCCGGTCACGAAGCATGTACCTTTCGATGTTTTGGGAAAACTAAATTGCCTACTGTGTCCATGCCGGCACATCGAATCAATTTGAATATAAAAATTGAGTGAAACAAAAACTAAGATAGAGATTATAGATATGATAAAAGCACTACAACGATTCGGGGGGGCGATGTTTACTCCCGTGCTCTTGTTCCCATTTGCCGGGATTGTGGCGGGTATTTCAATCCTGTTTACCAACCCAAGCCTGATGGGCTCGTTAGCGGATCCAGACACACTCTGGTTCAAGCTGTGGATGGTTGTTCAGGAAGGTGCCTGGACGGTATTTCGCAATATGCCAATTCTGTTTGCCATTGGTTTACCGATTGGTCTGGCAAAAACAGCACAGGCCCGAGCCTGTATGGCTGTAATAGTGTCATATATGACATTTAACTATTACATCGCTGCCATTTTGACAACCTGGGGAGCAAACTTTGGTGTGGACTTCAGCCAGCCGATTGGTGGGATTAGTGGTTTGACTATGATTGCCGGGGTGAAAACTCTGGATACCAGTATTGTCGGTGCTATCTTCATCGCAGCAGTCGTGACCTATATCCACAACCGTTACTTTGACAAGCGACTTCCTGATTATCTGGGCATCTTTCAGGGCGCGGCGTTTGTCACTATGATCGGCTTTGTTGCTATGCTGCCGTTGGCGTTTCTGACTGCCATGATCTGGCCGCAAGTGCAGAGCGGAATTGGAGCCCTTCAAGTATTCCTGAGTGATGCCGGTGCATTTGGCGTTTGGCTTTATACCTTTTTGGAACGCATTCTGATCCCAACTGGACTGCATCACTTTATTTATGGCCCTTTCATTTTCGGGCCTGCGGCGGTAGAAGGGGGCATTCAGGCCTACTGGCTGCAACATATTAGCGAGTTCGATCAATCCACCCAGCCTCTGATCGAACAGTTTCCACAAGGTGGCTTTGCGCTGCATGGTAATTCAAAGATGTTTGGTGCCATCGGTATTGCCGCTGCGATGATTGCTACCGCTGCACCGGAGAACAAACATAAAGTTCAAGGCCTATTGATCCCTGCGGCGCTCACCGCTGTTTTGGTGGGGATCACTGAACCACTGGAATTCACCTTCTTGTTTGTTGCTCCTTACCTTTTCGGCATTCACGCTCTGCTCGCTGCAACGATGGCCGCAGTGATGTTTATGTGCGGTGTTGTTGGCAATATGGGCGGCGGCTTGCTGGAAATTACTGCGATGAACTGGCTACCGATGTTTGAGAACCACTCGATGATGATGGTAACGCAATTGTTGGTTGGTTTTGGTTTCACCGCCATCTATTTCGTCACCTTTAAGTACCTGATTGTGCGCTTCGACGTAAAAACACCGGGTCGGGTCGCTGATGAGGAGGAGATCAAGCTGGTTTCCAAGGCCGAATACCGCAACCGCAAAAATGACCAGCCGAATGGAAGTGAAACTGCTGAAGATCCGCGTGATATCCAGGCTCTACAGTTACTGGAGGCTCTAGGCGGTATGGACAATATTACGGAAATCAATAACTGCGCTACCCGTTTGCGTATCAGTGTAAAAGATCCAAGCCTACTGCTGACGGATTCAGTATTTCACCAGTCCGGTGCTCACGGCGTGGTCCGTAATAAGGACGCCATCCAGATCATTATCGGATTGTCGGTTTCTCAAGTGCGGGACCGCATGGAAAACCTGATGGATAACCCTGTAGCAGTTACAGCTTAATTAAGATCAATGAGTAAAGTAAAAATTTTAAAAACTTAGTTACTAATATTTCAATGGAGATAGAAATGAAAAAGCATTCTGTATTGGTTGCCGGTGGCGGCAGCACATTCACCCCTGGCATTGTGTTAATGTTGCTGGACAACCTGGACCGTTTCCCGATCCGCAGCCTTAAGTTTTACGATAACGACGGAGCCAGACAGGAAATTGTCGCTGAGGCATGTAAAGTACTGTTAAAAGAAAAGGCACCACAAATTGAATTTACTTATACCACGGATCCGGAAGTGGCCTTTACCGATGTGGACTTTGTGATGGCACATATTCGTGTAGGCAAATATCCGATGCGTGAGCTGGATGAAAAAATCCCGCTTAAGTATGGTGTGGTTGGTCAGGAAACCTGTGGCCCCGGTGGTATTGCTTACGGTATGCGTTCCATTGGTGGTGTTCTGGAGCTGGTGAAGTATATGGAGAAATACTCACCGAACGCCTGGATGCTTAACTACTCCAACCCGGCTGCAATTGTGGCTGAGGCGACCCGGGTACTGTGTCCGGACAGCAAAATCCTGAACATCTGTGATATGCCGATCGGCATCGAAAACCGCATGGCGAATATTCTGGGCATGGAATCGCGTAAAGAGCTGGAAGTGATGTACTACGGGCTGAACCACTTTGGCTGGTGGAAGAGCATTACGGATAAAAACGGCGCAGATATGATGCCGGCTCTGAAAGAGTATGTCAGCAAGAACGGCTATGTGCCGCCAAACCCGGAAGGTGGTCAGCATGTTGAAGCCAGCTGGAATGACACCTTTGCTAAGGCAAAAGATGTGTACGCTCTGGATCCGGAAACACTGCCAAATACGTATCTGAAATATTACCTATTCCCTGACTATGTGGTTGAGCATTCGAACCCGGAATATACGCGAGCAAATGAAGTGATGGATAACCGGGAAAAACAGGTCTTCACTGAGTGCCGCAAGATCATTGAGCTGGGGAATAGCGAAGGCTGTGAACTGGAGGTAGATGAGCACGCTTCCTACATTGTGGACCTGGCCAGAGCTATCGCTTTCAATACCAAAGAGCGTATGTTACTGATTGTGGAAAACCAAGGGGCAATTGAGAACTTTGATTCCACTGCTATGGTGGAAATTCCGTGTCTGGTTGGCAGTAACGGGCCAGAGCCTCTGAGAGTCGGTAGTATTCCGCAGTTTCAGCATGGCATGATGAGCCAGCAGGTGTCGGTTGAGAAACTGGTCGCGGAAGCCTGGACGGAAAAATCGTATCAGAAACTATGGCAGGCCATCACTTTGTCTAAGACCGTACCAAGTGCATCTGTTGCTAAATCCATTCTGGATGATCTGGTTGAAGCCAACAAAGCGTTCTGGCCGGAACTTCATTAATCCGTAAGCGGACCAATCCAGCAAGAACCGGAGCGTCCTTAGTGGCGCTCTTTTTTCTCCCGCTGGTTTTTTCTTTTTATAAGTTATCACTCATCTTTCTGCATGGTTTCTCGTTTTTGATTCTGATTTTGCATTCGCTGGCATTAGACGTTAGCAATTGTAAGAATCTGATGCATAATTGTTCTTAGCTACTTCAAAGGTTCAAGTCCGGACATCCTAAAAATAAGTAAAGAATATTGGCATATGAAAAAGAAACAGTTAGCGTTTTTTCTCGGGGGGCTTTTGGTCTGTGCTCAGGCCATCGCGACGTCATTTACGACCTATGTGGTGAATGGCACTCAGGCCAGTGAGTCAGAGGTGCCCTGGCAGGCTTATATTACGATTGCAGAGTATGCCTGTGGTGGGACGATTATTGCCGATAAATGGGTATTAACGGCAGCACATTGTGTCGAGGGATATTCGGCCAGCCAGATAACCGTATATGTCGGTTCAAGTGATCTAACCAGTTTATCGATGCAGACTATTGCCGTCAGTACTATGACGGTAAACCCCGGTTACAGTAGCAGCACATCGATTAACGATATTGCGATTCTGGAGCTGGCCCATTCCATCGCTTCCCCGGCTCAGCCGATCAAGCTCATGTCGGTTAGTGAGCAAGCGGAGGCGGATTTAGAGTTCGACCTTGCAACCAGTGATAATCTGTTTTTATCCGGATGGGGTTACACAAACGCTGACAGAACAGCCTCTTCAACAGATTTAATGAAAGTACTGTTGGATGGGGTCAGCGACGATGCTTGCGCTGATGCATGGGGTGTGTCCAGCAGTGGCATATCGGCTTATTTTCTTTGTGCCAACAGCGCAGACTCTGAAGGTGCCTGTAATGGTGATTCAGGAGGCCCTCTGGTCTGGCAAAATAAAAACAATGCGTCCGATGCGGATAAAGGCTACCGGCTGGCCGGGCTGGTAAGCTTTGGTCCAACGGAGCAATGTGCCATGACTCAATATCCGGATGTTTACACTCAGGTGAGCAGTCAGCTTAGCTGGATAACAGGCATCATCACCGATTATACAGAGCCAGCGCCTTCTTTCTCTTATGATATTTTTGCCGAGCCTCCTGTAACGACATCAAGCAGCTCTTCTTCTGGTGGCGGCCCTGTCGGAGGGATAAGCCTGGGTCTTCTGTGTGGCCTTGCCTGGCTGAGACGCAAAGTTTATGGTAAAAATTAGCACCGATTTTACCGGTAAGCACCGAGTGGTGACTTTCATCAATAAATGAAGCCAGGTCTCAGCGCTTGAAATCCTGGCTTTAATGACTCGAAGAATGAAGGATCAGACTTTAAAGAACGACAACTCTTCTTCCTGTGTTTCCGCAAGTTGAGCCAGTTCAGAAGAAGCCTGCAATGTCTGATTCACCGCAGAAGCATTTTGCTGCACAAGATCGGAAGCCTGAGTGGTATTTTTAGAAATCTCTTCCGTAACACTGAACTGTTGCTGCGAAGCGGTGGCAACCAGAGTATTAATTTCGGATATCGCGACGACTGCCGCCGAAATTTCTTCAAACGACGACTGAATATTGCCAGCCTGAATCACGGACTCTTGGATTAATTCAACATTCTGAGCCATGTTACTGTTCACTTTTTCTGACTGTTCCTGCAGTTTACTGATGATGTCCTGAATGCTGACGGTCGACTGTTGAGTTTTAGACGCCAGGCCTCTGACCTCATCGGCGACCACAGCAAAACCCCGGCCGGCTTCACCGGCCCGGGCGGCCTCGATTGCCGCGTTTAAGGCCAGCAGATTCGTCTGTTCAGAAATCGTATTAATGACTTCTGTTACCGAGCCGATTTCCACGGCAAATTGCCGGAGGTCTTCAATCAGTTTGGCGGTATCGGCAAAAGAGTCTCTGATTTCATTGGTCAGAGCAATGTTGTTATCCAGAGTGACCTTGCCATTGTCCACATTGTGCTGGCTTTTTCGGGTTTCTTCTTCCGCCAGCGCCGCTTTATCACTCACTTCCTGTGAGGTGACTGACAGCTCATTGATTGCCGTGGCAATTTGCTCAACCTGAGATTGCTCATACTGAACATTCTGCAAGGTATCACTCATCACGACATTGAGTTCCTGAGCCGCGGATGACACGTTTTGCGAGATGTTGTGAGAGTTTTGAATCAGCGTTCTTAGCTGACTCGATAAGTTGAGTAACGAAAGGTATATGCCGGTTTCTTCTCCTGTTCGTTCCAGGTCCTTACGCAAGTCACCTTTTGCCATGGTCTCCATCAATGAGGCAATGTCATCCGGAGCGCCGCCAACAGGCGTTAGCACCAGTTTTTTCAGTATAAATAGCAGGAAAATGATGCTGGCAATTAAACTGACCACGCCGATGATAAAAGAATCGAACAGTTGTTCGTTTGCATCCTTCTCGATGATGCTGTCTTTCACATAGCTAATGTATTGCCAGCCGCTGATCTCTAATTCCCCCCAGAATGCTGTAAAGTCCGTCTGCTCACCATCCACTTCCGCACTGTACGACAGTTCAGGATTATTCTGGTTAAACTGCCTATACATAGGTCGGTAGTTATAAATATTTTTGCCGATTAATTCGGGGTATTGTCCTATAAGTAATGTACCGTCTGCGGAATACAGCAGAATATCTTTACGTTTGAGGATGTCACTGAAGATCGCTTCTGCATGGATATCAGACAGTACGGCGAGGTCTGGATTAATCCGGTAGGCAACGCTTACGACGCTGGAGCCGGATGCCAGTGAACGGTGAATTTCTGAGACAAAAAAGGTTTTCCCCTGATTGAACAGCGCATCGTAGTAGGAAAGGTTCTGGCTTTTGGCATTGGTATCAAGTCGCTCACCTTGAGCGTTATAGAGCGTCCCGTTTTTGTTTAACAGGTAAACCCCGTCACTGGCATTACTCTGAATATCAACAAGGGCCTGTAGCCTGGAGATCAGACCGGCAGATAACGTATCTCCGTGAATATCCGCATCAGACGCCTTTATGGATGAGAGAATGTTTTGATAATGGTGAAGCCTGCCGTAAAGATCGGCTTTTACGGTTTGATTCTTCTCGCGCAGAATCTCTTTTGTGAGAGCCACACTTTCACTTTTGAATGAGTGGTAACTTAAAGACACTATGGTCAGTACAATCAGAATAATGACGGTACTTAAAGCAGAGATGATCTGTAATTTAAATTTATTCATATTATTGTCAATTCCATAAACAGCATTCATGCAAGAAATCAAAAAGCTGCTCTGCTCTGGTTGATGAAATACTACTCTTCAGTGCTGAGCTAACGGGGGGCACACAACACGATATATACAGAAAGTCGTGCCTCATGTTGGGTTTCTTATCAATACGACTAACTATCTCAAATTTTGAGTATGAGGACTATTTATTATTCGCAGTTGGCATATGAAAATTGAAGCAGCCATCGCCTGATATCCGTATATACTTATGAATATCAGCATACTCAGCCGTGACCTTATGACGAGCAGACATTGTTATCGCGTGACGGGTGATGGTAAGGAGGAATGATGTATCAGGGGGTTATAAAGTTTTGGTTTACTGAAATCGATGCCAGTCTGTGGTGGCAAAAAGATAAGGCATTTGATTCCGAAATTTTACAGCGATTCGGAGCATTACATAAGCAAGCCAGAGCCGGGGAGCTCTATGAGTGGCGGGATACGGCAGCAGGCAGCCTTGCGGAAGTCATCATTCTGGATCAGTTCTCCCGCAATATTTATCGTGACAGACCGGAAGCGTTTGCCAGTGACCCACAAGCGTTAACGCTGGCTCAATTTGCTATCGCAAGAAGGTTTGATGCAGAGCTGCCTCCGACCCAGCGTAGCTTCTTGTACTTACCTTTCATGCACAGTGAGTCGGCTGTCATTCATGGGCAGGCGGTCCGTCTGTACGAATCTCTGGGTAACGAAACTTATCTGGATTTCGAACTAAGGCATAAGGCTATCATCGACAGGTTTGGCCGCTACCCGCACCGAAACGCTATCCTGGGGCGGAAATCCACCGCAGAAGAAGCCGAGTTCTTAACGCAGCCCAATTCTGGTTTTTAAATCTAAATTGCAAGATGGGCAGGCTATGGCAAACCCTGTTACTGGCTAAGTGGAACCCTGTGTTTGCTAATTAACCTGCCGATTGAATAGAGTTGCCTATGTTATTTAAAGCATTAGTCAAGGCATCTTGTAGAACATCATTATTGAAGACTATAGAAACTATAGTGGCAATTCCTATACCGAGAATTGCATATTCAATTGAAGTTACACCTCGTTTATCACAATAGAATTTCCGTAATAAGATTATTACCTTGATGAAAACTGACAGCATGATGTAACTCCTCAATTAGTGCGTTCAGGGGGTACGCTTGGAGTGGCTAGCGAATAAAACAGGCTAAAAGAGATATTAAAAAATAGCAAAGATTGTTTGAGTTTCCACTCAAACTCACCATTTTCCCCGCCTGGAAACAGCCCTGTTGTTATCCAGATGATTTTTCTTTGTGTGTAACCATAAAATAAAAGGGCTCAATGGTTTCCCATTAAGCCCTTTAAAATCAATAAATAAAAATTTATTTTAGTTCATGCCGTATTTTTTTAGCTTCTTACGCAGAGTACCACGGTTGATACCCATCATAGTTGCTGCACGTGTCTGGTTACCACGGGTGTATTGCATGATGGTGTCTAGTAGTGGTTGTTCAACTTCAGCCAATACTAGTTCGTACAGGTCATTGACGTCCTGACCATTTAACTGAGCAAGATAGTTTTTCAGAGACGCTTTTACGGAGTCACGTAGTGGCTTCTGAGTGATTTGATCTTGAGACGTTACAGTAGTTACTGTTAGTGGTTCGGAAGTCAGGTTTTGTTCGAACATATTCTGTCTAGCTCTTCTCGTAATTATGAAACATTTTCAAAATAACCCTGCAGCGCGTCGAGTTGCTGATTAGCAGCGTCAATCGCGTTGAAGGTACGGCGAAATTCTTTTGCCTGCTCATGTTCTTGCAGATACCAGCCCACATGCTTACGAGCAATGCGGGGGCCCAGATATTCACCATAAAACTGGTGAAGCTCCTGAACATGACCAAGCAAAATACCTTTCACTTCCTCGGGAGGAAGTTCAGGCATTTTGGTGCCGTTTTCCAAATAGTGACGGATTTCCTGGAAAATCCATGGTCGCCCCTGGGCCGGGCGGCCTATCATTAAAGCATCGGCACCAGTGTAATCCAGTACGTGCTGCGCTTTCTCCGGGCTGTCGATATCGCCATTGGCGATGACAGGGATAGATATCGCAGCTTTGACGGCTTTAATGCTGTCGTATTCTGCCTCGCCTTTGTACATGCAGGTTCTGGTTCGCCCGTGCAAAGCCAGTGCCTGTATGCCGCAGTCTTCGGCCATTTTTGCTATTTCAACACAGTTTTTATTGTCTGTGTTCCAGCCGGTACGGGTTTTCAGAGTAACCGGAACCTCCACCGCTTCCACTACCGCGGTCAGAATCTGTTTGATGATTTCCGGGTATTGAAGCAGTGCTGAGCCAGCCAGCTTCTTATTCACCTTTTTAGCCGGACAACCCATGTTGATATCGATGATTTGCGCACCGTTCTCAACGCTGTGTTGTGCTGCCTCAGCCATCAGCTGAGGATCTGCGCCCGCAATCTGTACCGAACGAATGCCCGATTCGCCTTCATGTACCATGCGTTGCTTTGATTTTGATGTTTTCCACAGACGCGGATTGGAGGACATCATTTCGCTGACCGCCATACCCGCACCATACCGGAGACACAACTCTCGAAATGGTCGATCGGTGACACCAGCCATGGGTGCAACAATCAGGTTGTTCTTAAGTTGATAGTTTCCGATCTTCAAAACAGCAATATACTTCTATACCAGCAAGGGCGCGCATTTTACGCATTTTTTTGGTGCGTGAAAAGACTAATTTTTGAGCATTTTACAATTTGTTTTTTAAATTGTATGTTTTTCAGTCAATTAGCCGTGGAATCCTATTGCGGAAGAGAATCAGGCCTTCTTCTGTCCTGAGATTCGGCACCATTCTTTCATTTCAACAATCGGGTCAACCTGCAGGTCGTCACGATAGTAATTCGCCACATCTTCTGCCTGTGTGTCCAGTACGCCGGACATGGCCAACAGGCCTTCAGGCTTTATGAGGCCTTTGATCACCCCGGACAGTTCACGTAATGGACCGGCAAGAATGTTGGCGACCACGACATCTGCCTGTAAATCCGCAGGCTGATCCTGAGGCAGGTACAGTTCCAGCTGATCAGCAACCCCGTTGCGGCCGGCATTGTCTTTGGACGCGATGATTGCCTGCGGGTCAATATCAATACCGATGACCTTTGCCGCGCCGAGTTTGATGGCGGCAATAGCCAGGATGCCTGAGCCACAGCCGAAGTCGATCACGGTTTTGCCGTTCAGGTCCAGCCCTTCCAGCCACTCCAGGCACAGGGAGGTGGTCGGGTGGGTGCCGGTACCAAAGGCCAGGCCAGGGTCTAGCATCACGTTAACCGCATCCGGATCAGGCACATCTCGCCAGCTAGGGCAGATCCACAGACGCTCGCCAAATTTCATCGGGTGGAAGTTTTCCATCCATTCGCGTTCCCAGTCTTTGTCTTCCAGCTGTTCAACTTTGTAAGCAAAATTGTTGTCCAGCATATTGGAGGCTTTAATTTGCTCTAAAACCAGCGCTGTATCGATTTCAGCATCATAGAGGGCTACGATATCCGTTTCCCCCCAAAGACGCGTCTCTCCCGGCATGGGCTCAAATACTGGGGTATCTTTGGCATCCAGAAAGGTGACGGACAGTGCGCCGGTCTCTTCCATCAGCATATCGCCGATTGATTCTGCATTAGCATCAGTGGCATTGAGTTTGATTTGAATCCAGGGCATGGGAAAACTCTCGGTTTGAATGGTTAAAATTTGTGGGGGAGTGTAGCAGAAGTCGGGCAAGAAGGAATAAAAAAGGATGGAGATAAGGGTATCTCCATCCTTATATTCAACGCCGAAACGGGTTACTTATTGTAAGCCCAGTTTCTTTTCCAGGTAGTGGATATTGGCTCCACCGTGCTGGAAGCTTTCGTCGTTCATGATGTCCTGCTGCAGAGGTACGTTGGTTTTGATACCTTCTACGATCATCTCTCCCAGTGCGTTTTTCATGCGGGCAATCGCCACATCGCGGTTTTCACCGTAGGTGATCAGTTTACCGATCATGGAATCATAATGCGGCGGTACTGTGTAGCCTGTGTAGATGTGAGATTCCCAGCGAACGCCCATACCACCTGGTGAGTGGAAGCGCTCGATTTTACCCGGACAAGGCAGGAAGCGCTCAGGGTCTTCTGCGTTGATACGGCATTCAATAGCATGACCGTGGATCTTGATATCGTTCTGAGTGAAGGATAACGGCTGACCTGCCGCAACACGCAGCTGCTCTTTGATCAGATCCACGCCGGTAACCATTTCTGTTACTGGGTGTTCAACCTGAATACGGGTGTTCATTTCAATAAAGTAGAACTCACCGTTTTCGTACAGGAATTCGAACGTACCGGCACCACGGTAGCCGATTTCGATACAGGCACGGGTACAGCGCTCACCGATGTATTTACGCATCTCTTCGGTAATGCCCGGAGCCGGAGCTTCTTCCACCACTTTCTGGTGACGGCGCTGCATAGAGCAGTCACGTTCGCCCAGGTGGATAGCGCCGCCCTGACCGTCAGCAATCACCTGAACTTCGACGTGACGAGGGTTTTCCAGGAATTTTTCCATGTAAACCATGTCGTTGTTGAAAGCCGCTTTTGCTTCCGCACGCGTCATTGCGATCGCTTCGACAAGATCCGCTTCACTGCGTACGACACGCATACCACGGCCGCCGCCACCACCGGACGCTTTGATGATAACCGGATAGCCGATACGTTTTGCGTGAGCGCGGTTGGCATCAGGGTCGTCGTTCAGTGGTCCGTCAGAGCCCGGTACACAAGGTACACCCGCTTTTTTCATCGCAGTGATAGCCGAAACTTTGTCACCCATCATGCGGATTGTTTCCGCTTTAGGGCCAACAAAAATAAAGCCGCTGCGCTCAACCTGTTCGGCAAAGTCTGCGTTTTCAGACAGGAAACCGTAACCCGGGTGGATGGCAACCGCACCGGTGACTTCTGCTGCTGAAATGATGCGGGGAATGTTCAGGTAGCTGTCGATACCACGTGCCGGGCCGATACAGATAGATTCATCCGCCAGCAGGACGTGTTTCAGGTCGCGGTCGGCAGTTGAGTGAACCGCAACCGTCTTAATACCCAGCTCTTTACATGCACGCAGAATCCGCAGCGCGATCTCGCCACGGTTTGCGATGACTAATTTATCTAACATATGATGAACCCCTATTATTCGATAACAACAAGAGGCTGATCGAACTCAACAGGGTGACCATCTTCAACCAGAATGGCAGTCACTACGCCAGCCTTATCTGCTTCGATTTGGTTCATCATTTTCATGGCTTCTACGATACACAGAGTATCGCCAACATTCACTGTCTGACCAATTTCAACGAATGATTTTGCATCCGGGCTTGGTGAACGGTAGAAAGTACCGACCATTGGAGAAAGAACCTTATGACCAGCAGGTTCTGCTGGTGCTTCAGGTGCCGCTGCCGCTGGTGCTTCAACCGGAGCCGGTGCTACCGCTGGTGCAACTGGAGCCGGTGCTGCATATTGCATCGGGGCTACTGGAGCTGGAGTTCCGGAGCGGCTGATACGTACCGACTCTTCACCTTCAGAGATTTCAAGCTCGGCGATACCAGATTCTTCTACTAATTCGATAAGCTTTTTAATTTTACGGATATCCATAGTGTCTTTCTCTTTATTTCGTGAGTCATTCCCACTCTGACAGAGGAGAATGAGATTAGTTCGTTCTTACTTTTTTTTGTATCGGCTGGTCGCAGGGCTGTAGCGTGCTTTATCACCGAGACTTACTTTAAAACGGCTAGTTGCTCAATAGCCGCCGTTAAGGCAAATTGGTACCCTTTGGCTCCTAACCCACAGATAACGCCCACTGCTTTATCGGACAGATAAGAGTGATGGCGGAAAGGCTCCCGAGCGTGAACATTTGACAGGTGTACTTCGATAAACGGAATCGCGACACCCAGCAATGCATCACGAATGGCAACACTGGTATGGGTAAAGGCGGCTGGGTTGATTATGATGAAATCGATATTATTATGGGCCTGATGAATCGCTTCTATTAATTCATATTCCCGGTTTGACTGTAAATGCGTCAGTTCTGCTCCGGATTTTGCCGCCAGTGTTTCAAGATCACTTACGATCTGATCCAGAGTCTGGGAGCCGTAGTGCCCCGGCTCTCGAACACCTAACAAATTTAAATTGGGACCATTCAGAAGCAGAATGCGTGATTTTGCAGGCATTTGAAGCTATCTCCGTTAAACGTGGTTATAACAATGTATAACAGTTATTGCTTGAAGAACTGTGACAAAATTCTAGTCAAAATTTCATCAATAATCAAATTAACTGACGATTATAGATAAATCACAGCAAATAGCAGCAATTTACTGGTCTAATCACCATGGGGAATGTTTCTGATTTGCAGCACGGTTAACATTTTGTTTATCCCTCCTAAGCAAATGCAGGTAACAAGCCAGCCTGTTTCTCTGGCAGAGTATGCTTATGGGGAACGAGGAAACCATTTTTCCGTGTTATTCCCTTTTTTCACCCGACAAACAGGCGCATAATAGCGCCGTTTTCTGTCTGTTTTGTCATCAGGATGTGTTTATGCTGTCTCCCTCTCCTTACGCATGGATTTCTCAGTATTTTCTCGGTTTCTTCTTCTCTTATGGTGTTTATATTCCATTCTGGGGACTCTGGTATGAAGGGCAGGGCGTATCGGCAGCGAATATCGGTATTCTGATCGGTGTGAGCTTTGCTACGCGCTGTGTTTCTAACCTGGTTATCACGCCCAGGTTACATAAGGTTGAATATTTGATCCCGGCCCTGCGTTGGCTGAGCCTGGGGTCTGTGCTGTTTATCGCTTTTCACTTTGTGCTTGGTGGAAACTTCTGGCTGATGCTTCTGGCGACCGTGTTGTATAACCTCTGCTGTGGTCCGGCCATTCCGCTGTCTGATGCGATGGCGAACTATTACTCTAAGCTGAATGTGCTGGACTACGGACGTACCAGATTGTGGGGGTCGATTGCTTTTATCGCAGGCTCCAGTGCCGTTGGCTATCTGGTCGCTCAGTTTGGTTCTGAGGCGATTGTCTGGACGGCGCTGGCCGGTACAGCGGTCTCTCTGTTGTTGTCGATGCGTCTTCCTCATCCAGCCCCGGTTTCTGACGGTGATGAGACGACGGAAAGGCCCAAACTACTGGCCTTGCTGATGGATAAAGAAGTACTGCGTTTTTTGGTTCTGGTTTCTCTGATCCAGGGCAGTCATGCCACTTACTACAGTTTCAGCTCAATCTATTGGAAAGGCGCGGGATACTCTGAAGATATCATCGGGTATTTATGGAGCCTGGGTGTGATTGCAGAAATCCTCCTGTTTGCGACCAGTAAAAAATTATTAGCCGGCTGGAGCATGCGGATGATGTTTTTGGCGGCGTCGTTAGGCGTGATAGTACGCTGGACACTCACTGCGACAACAACGGATTTATGGGCACTGGCTCTGGTTCAGATGCTGCATGCTGTGACGTTTGCTATCGCACATATTGCCGCTATTCGTTATATCCAGAGTGTACCGGAAAATCGGATGGTTCCTCTTCAGGCACTGTATAACGCAATACCTCTCGGGGCGGTTATGGCTCTGATCACCACGATAAGCGGCTGGGGGTTTGAGCGCTGGGGGGGCTCGATGTTCTGGGGGATGGCGATAATGGGGGCTCTGGCTCTGTTTATCCGGCTGGAACCGGCCAAGACCTCTGTGAAGACTCAGGCCATTAAGGAGGCCCGTTAAACGGGCCGTTATTTCTAATCGCTTTTAATCGACAGAGACGCTAATCGACAGAAACGCTTATCACCGGCTGGTTAATGGCGTTAAAACCCGCGGTGATATCCTCCGCAAGGATCCGATCTTCCGACAGCTCTGGCAGCTGCTCGGGTGAGAAAAAACCTAACTCGGATATTTCCGTGTTTTCCGTAAAGTGCCCGTTACCGGCCTCCGCCACAAAAAACAGCTTATAGATGGTAGTAGGAAACTTCGGTGTATAAGGGTGACTGTCCCGATCCTTGACGGCATACAGGCGACAGTTTTTGATGGTATAACCGGCTTCTTCCTGCACTTCACGCGTGATACCTTCCAGCGGGGCTTCGTTCTGATCGGCCCAGCCTCCGGGCATGGTCCATTTTCCGTCCGACTTTTCTTTGACCAGCAGTACCTTACCCTCTTTGATAATGCAGCAACGCAGATCGACCTTTGGTGTGGCGTAGCCTTTGTCCGGAAAGAAGAAGTGTTCGATCGTCTTAAGGTCGGCTTGACTGTACATGGCGTACAGCTCATGGCTGATGGCGGCCAGTCGTTCATAGCGCTCTTTGTCAAAAGGGTCCTGCACATAGTGCAGACCGGTTTGGGCGATGGCTCGTATCTCTTTTATCAATGAATGCATAAGGCTTCTTACTTTCTTCGCTTGAGGACTTATGCATGATAAAGGCTATTTATGAGGTTGATGTGAATAAAGTCACATATTTGACGGGAATCATTCTACTGAGCGTCAAGGCGTTGTAAATGGGTGCTGAACTCTGCTGCGTCCATATAGCCGGTTACCCTGGCATCCGGGTGATATTCCCCGTTGCGGCCCCAGAAGTCGATGGTCGGTAACCCAATGATGTTAAGGCGCTTAAACAGTTCAATATCTTCAGGTGTATTGTCAGTGACATCCGCCTGCAGAAGGACATATCCACTCAGGCTGGAGCGGACTTCCGGTGCGGGAAAGGTGTATTTTTCAAACTCGATACAGGCCACACACCAGTCGGCGTAGAAGTCCAGCATGACGGGTTTTCCGGCCTTTTTGGCCAGTTGCAGTTGCTGTTCCAGCTCTGCGACATTATGGACTCTCTGGAATTGAATGGAGTTTTCCGCTGTGGCCACCGGTGAGCTGAACCAGGTCTGATACAACGGCATGGCGGAGCCTAACAGCCCCAATACCGCAATAATACCGAGCAGGCTCTGTTTCCAGCCACCGAATTCCAGACTGTTTTTGGCGTGATAAAGCCAGCCGAATGCGGAAATGCCCAGCAGCGACCAGAGTGTGACAGACCAGTTTTCAGAAAGAAGACGTTCCAGCAGGTAAACGGGAGCAGCGAGCAGGATAAAGCCAAACAGAATTTTGACTCGTTCCATCCAGTCACCGGCTTTGGGAAGCAATTGATTACCGAAGACCGCCACGAGAATTAGAGGAATGCCCATGCCCAGCCCTAAAGCATAAAGAGCAATGCCCCCGGTAAGCAGATCCCCGCTTTGCGCGACATACAGCAGCGCCCCCGAGAGTGGAGCCGTGGTGCATGGAGAGCAGACCAGCCCGGATATCGCCCCCATCAGAAATACGCCAGACAGATGGCCGCCATGCTGACGGTTGCTCAGGTTATTGAGCCGTGTCTGAAGCGCCGCGGGTAGCTGGATGGTGTACAGACCAAACATAGACAGGGCGAGCAGTATAAACAGCAGACTCAGTCCGATCAGGACATAAGGGTGTTGTAGTGCCGCCTGGAACTGCAGTCCCGCGGAGGCCACGATTAATCCAAGCAATGTATAGGTCAGTGCCATGCCTTGTACGTAGACAAAGGATAAGCCTAAGGCACGGCTATGACTGAGTTTACCAGCCCCCAGAACAATGCTGGTCAGGATAGGGTACATAGGGAAAACACAGGGGGTAAACGCGAGTCCTACACCCAGCAGTAAAAACAGCAGCGGGGTCCACGCACTCTTCTGTAGTTGTTCAGCCAGAGAAGCCTGCTCTGTCACTATGCGTGCTTGGTTGCTGTTGGCTTCTTGTGCTTTGTCAGTTGGTGACGTCGAGTCTGGCAGTGCGACCGGTGTGACCGGGGTTAAGGGAAAGGTACGGGTTTCCGGTGGGTAACAGAACCCGGCTTTAGCGCAGCCCTGATACTGGATAAACAGTTGTGCGCCGTCACTGGCGGATAGCAGGGTGACCTCAAGATACAGAGGCTCGGTATAGATATTGACGTCACCGAAAAATTCATCGTGATAAGGCGTTCCATCGCGCAGCTGTATGTCACCTAACTGCGCTTTATCGGCCGAAATCGATATCTTATCCTGATACAGGTAGTAGCCTGGCTGTACATCCCAGCTAATAAATAGCTGATGGTCATTTTGATCGACAATCAGGGGGAACGCCTGATCCACAGTGACAAATTCTGAGTCGCTATTGCCGAATGCCTGGCTGTTATTTTCGAACACGGCATAAGCGGGAATAGATGCAGTGACGAGCCCAAGCAGAAGAACGAAGAAAAAACGGCGCATAATGAAACTCGCTAACGAATATGTCGATAATTAAATGAATTCTAGCATATCGGTAAATTCGATGAGTTGACACAAATTTACCATAATCAGATTTAATAAAAATCCGATTCCCCTTACACTGGATGAACAACCACGAGGAGGACATGTGTTTCCGATTTTACTGATTCTGTTTATCTGTGTGCCGATTATTGAAATTGGTCTGTTTATTCAGGTAGGCGATATTTTGGGCCTGTGGCCAACCATAGGTCTGGTTCTGCTGACTGCATTTGTCGGTGCCTCTCTGGTCCGGAGCCAGGGCCTGCAAACGCTGATGTCGGTACAGAACCGTTTACGTCATGGCGAGATGCCGGCACAGCAAATTCTTGAAGGGGTGATGCTGGCGGTATCCGGTGTGCTGTTACTCACGCCGGGCTTTATGACTGATGCAATGGGGATGGTGGTCTTATTACCGGTACCCAGAGCCATGCTAGCGAAGTACCTGATGACGAAAGTGGTCGTCAAAAGTATGGGGAACGGTTTTCATGCGCAGGGCGGTTTCACCTCAGAGCATTTTCACTCTCGACCCGGACGGGACAATCCGTTTTCTTCCGAAGAGGGCAATACCTTCGAGGGGGAGTTTGAGCGTAAAGATGACGATAAAGACAATAACAAACTCAATTAACCTGTTCGCCTAATCCGCAAAAAACATCTTTCACCTCTGGCAGGAGTATCCGGTATACTCTTGCCAACATTTATTTCCTGGCTTCCGTTTTATGCTTGATATCGCTCTGTTTGAACCTGAAATTGCCCCGAATACCGGCAATATTATCCGCTTGTGTGCCAACTGTGGTGCCAATCTGCATCTGATTGAACCATTGGGGTTTGATCTGGAAGAGAAGAAGGTCAGACGAGCGGGGCTGGATTACCATGATATGGCTCGTGTGCGCCGGCATAAGAATCTGGATGCGTTTATGCAGTACCTGAAAAACGAGCGGGAAGGGGAATTCCGCATTTTTGCCTGTACCACCAAGACGACAGGGCATCATGTGGATGCCGCTTTCCGTGAGGGTGATGTGTTAATGTTCGGGCCGGAAACCCGTGGGCTTCCCGCTGATCTGATTGAAAGTCTGCCGATGGAGCAGCGTATCCGCATTCCTATGATGCCTGACAGCCGCAGTCTGAATCTGTCTAATGCCGTTGCGATTATTGCTTTTGAGGCCTGGCGTCAGCTTGGTTTTGCAGGGGCAGTTTAATCAGCAATTTCAGACCGCCTAAGTCACAGCGGGACGCTTTGATGGTTCCGCTGTGCTGGCGAACCGCACTTTCCGTTATCGCCAGCCCCAGTCCGGCCCCTCCGGAATGGCGGTCTCTGGCGGTTGAAACCCGGTAAAACGGGCGGAAGATATCTTCCAATTCATCTTCCGGTACTCCTTCGCCATTGTCCTCGACGCTGATCAACAGTTCACAGTCCTGCCGGGTAAAGGTGACCTGAATGCGATCCTGACTGTAGTGGATCGCATTACGGATAATATTCTCCACCGCGCTCATCAGCAGGTTTGGATTACCCTGCAGAGTGCAGTCTGGAATCGCGGAATAGATCAGCTGTTTATTCACCTGTTCCGCTTCAAATTTCGCGTCTTCTGCTATATCACCCCATAGTTCTTCTGCCGTCATTATTTCTCTTTCATGATGGCTGTTGACCTGCATTCTGGACAGTTCCAGCAGCTCACTGATCATTTTTTCCAGCCTCTCTGCTTCGGTGTCTATCCGGGTGAGTTCGGCACTTTCTCCCTGCTTACGGGTGGCCAGCGCATTCGCCATTCGCAGACGGGTAAGCGGTGAACGCAGCTCATGGGAGATATCGGACAGTAGCCGTTGCTGACCGGAGATCATTTTATTGACGGCAGTGACCATCTGGTTAAACGCGGCTCCCGCTTCCCGAAACTCGGTGCTGCCCCGTTCCAGATCCGGATCTTCCACGAATTCTCCTTTTGCAACTCGTCGGGCTGCCCGCTCCAGACGCCGTGCCGGTTGACTCAGTGCCCAGGCTAACCAGAGCAGCAGTGGCGTACTGATGACCATGACAATGAGTAATAACAGAAACGGGCGATCCAGTACCAGTAACAAGAGTGGTGGGGGTCGGTGCCATTTGTGAGAAATATACATATGAACGGGCTGACCGGCGAGATTGAGTGGTATCGGGCCGGCCACCATAAGTTGACCATAAAGCTTCTGTTTCGGTTCGCTGGTGTCTTCCACCAGAGTGATGAAATTCTGGATGGCCTTGCTTTTCATATGCCGGGGCATCGTTCCCAGCAAGTTCCCATTCAGATCGGTAAAATAAAGTTCAGGCTGGTCATCATCTCGGTCACGGCCGCTACCCCGACGTTGTCGCCACTGATTCAGATCCCGTATGGCGCTGTCTACAGACAGATAATGAGCAAACCGTTTTTCGGTAAACTCCGCCAGGCGGTAGAGATCCTTCAGCCTCGGTGGTTCAATCGTGTGAGTTTCTCTGGGGTCAAAGTTGGACACAGACAGTGCGGCCAGAAGAACCAGCAGCATGGTTAACCAGAAAATCGCAAAAATACGACCATAAAGATTTGAGATTTTAGGCAGGCGCATTTAGTGCTCCTCAATCAGCAGGTAACCTCGTCCTCTGAGTGTTTTTATACGTGGTTTCCCGTCTGCACGTTCCGGTAATTTCTTTCTCAGATTAGACACATGCATGTCAATAGCGCGATCAAACGGAGCCAGTCGTTTACCGAGCACATCCAGGCTCAGGGTCTCTTTGGTCAGGCTTTCTCCCGGGTGCTGAACAAAGTGGCTCAGCAGCGCCAGTTCTGTTGTGGTGAGTTCCAGCAGAGTGTCTCCGCAGTACGCTTCTTGTTTGCCCGGATAGACGGTCATGTCCATAAAGGTGAGATGATCGCTGTGTTTGCTGCCGTTACTATGGTTGCCGGTCCGGCGAAGAATCGCCCGGATACGGGCAAGCAACTCTCTGTCACTGAACGGCTTTGGCAGGTAGTCATCCGCCCCAAGCTCAAGGCCTACCACACGATCAATCTCTTCCCCTTTGGCGGTGAGCATCAGCACTGGGGTTTCCCAGTTTTCCCGCAGCTTTTTCAGCATCTCCATACCATTCATTTTCGGCATCATCACATCCAGCAGGATAAGATCCGTTTCTTCGGTCAGGGCTGCCAGCCCTTCTTCTCCGGTGTTCGCTTCGGTGACGTTAAAGCCCTCGAAGCTTAAAATGTCTGTTAACAGACTGGTCAGCTCGGTGTCATCATCAACTAACAGTATGTTTGCCATAAGATTTTGCCTTCATGCCGGGTAAGGTCGATAAGGAAGTCTCACAATGAGTATTGTCGATCTTACTAATAAATTTAACGTTATCTCTTCTCTTTACACATCTTTACGCTGGGCTTACGTTGCTTTACCTGCCAGTGCCTATTCTATACTCAAGTGCTGTGAAGACAGCTTACTCCAATCAAGGTGAAAGTAGGGAACTTGTTATGAAATCAATGAAAAAACTCGTATTAGCGGTTGCTGTTCTTCCTATCGCTCTTGGCACTGCAAGTGCGTATGCTTTCGGTGGCCCGAATGGCGGTGGCGCTATGGGTGGTCCTGGTGATTACTGCAGCGGTGGTTTTGGTCCACGCATGCTGGACGATCTGAATCTGACTAACGAGCAATTAGGACAGTTGCGGGATCTGCGTACGGCAAGACGTGCTGACCGTCTTGCGCAGCGTGATACCCGCAGAACTGAGCGTCAGGAATATCGTGAAGAACACCAGAAAGCCATGCAGGAACTTATGTTATCTGATGAATTCGATGAAGCGAAAGCGATGCAGTTGGCCAAAGAAATGAGCCAGCAAATGGCAGAGCAGCGCGCTGAACAGCAAGTGATCCGGATGCAGGCACAACATGAAATGCTGAGTATCCTGACTGCTGATCAGAAAGCCAAGCTCAAAGAGTTGCAGTCACAGCGTCTGGAGCAGTGTGCTGCGGGTATGGGACAGCGCGGGCACGGTGGTAAAGGCGGTAAACGCTGGTAATGACTTGCCCGGTAAAGAAAAAGGTATTGAATCAAAAGCAGCTTTCGGGCTGCTTTTTCTGTATAATCGACGGAAATTTTTTACAACTCAGACAGAATTATGAAGGATTACGCACGTTTAGTTTCTTTGGCGGCGTGGCTTGCGACAGGACTCGCGACCTTATTGTTAGTGGTGAAAATTGGTGTCTGGTGGATAACCGGCTCCGTGAGCTTACTGGCTTCTCTGATCGACTCTATGCTGGATATTGCCGCTTCGGTAGTGAATCTTCTGGTGGTCAGGTACGCCCTGCAGCCGGCAGATAAAGAGCACACATTCGGGCACGGTAAAGCTGAATCGCTGGCAGCTCTGGCTCAGACCATGTTTATTTCCGGCTCCGCGTGTTTTCTTATCCTGAACGGGGTCGACCGTTTTTTCCGCCCTCATGATCTGACCTCACCAGAATATGGTGTGTATGTCAGCTTATTTGCCTTTGTGGTGACCTTTGGTCTGGTACTGTTTCAACGCTATGTGGTGCGTAAAACCGGGAGCCAGGCTATTGCAGCGGATTCTCTGCACTATCAGACTGACCTGTATATGAATGTGGCGATAATGATTGCCCTGGGGCTTTCAACCGCCGGAGTTAAGCAGGCTGACGCCGTATTCGCTATCGGTATTGGGGTGTTTATTCTGTATAACGCCTTTAAGATGATCCGTGAAGCAATACAGTCTTTGCTGGACCGGCAGTTGCCGGATGAGGAGCTGGAACAAATCCGCAACATCTGCGAGTCAATGGATGGTGTGTTGGGCATACACCAGCTACGTACCCGCATGTCCGGGCCAACCCGCTTTATTCAGTTACACCTGGAAATGGAGGATCATATTCCTCTGATTGAAGCCCACAGAATATCGGATCGGGTTGAAGACCTGCTGATGGATAGCTTTCCGGGGGCCGATGTTTTGATCCATCAGGATCCCTATACGGTAGCGCTCTATGCAGAGAAAGAGCAAAAAGAGATGGGTTGGTAAGCTTTCTTGTGCTATAAAACCACAGATAAAAATTAGTGACTATTTTGTCGGCACAAGCGTTAAAGTATCTGATCCTGATATGAATCAACTCAGCTTGGCCGTAAAATTGTAATACTCTTTCAAAAGTATAAAAATTTCAGTATTGCGTTGGATAAATGCGTCAATATGGTCTATTGACCTAGGGTATCAAGAGTCAGTTCTCTGTCCCGGACCAGCGATGATACGTTAATGGTTTCGCCAAATTTGGCATGTAGAATTTGTAATTGAGATTCCCAAAAATCGAGGGTGAGCATGATTAAAAAGATCGGTATCTTGACCAGTGGTGGTGACGCCCCTGGCATGAACGCAGCTATTCGTGGCGTAGTTCGTACTGCACTTTCAGAAGGCCTGGAAGTGTTTGGTGTGTACGACGGTTATCAGGGTCTGTATGAAGATCGTATCGTGAAACTGGATCGTTCAAGTGTTTCTGATGTGATCAACCGTGGTGGTACTTTCCTGGGTTCAGCACGTTTCCCTGAGTTTAAAGAAGTGGAAGTTCGTCAGAAGGCCATTGAAAACCTGAACAAGCATGGCATCGAAGCTCTGGTTGTTATTGGTGGTGACGGTTCTTACATGGGTGCTAAGAAACTGACTGAAATGGGTTACCCATGTATCGGTCTTCCTGGCACAATCGATAACGATATTGCTGGTACTGACTACACTATCGGTTATCTGACGGCACTTAACACCGTTATTGATGCTATCGACCGTCTACGTGATACCTCTTCTTCTCACCAGCGTATTTCTATCGTTGAAATCATGGGCCGTCACTGTGGTGACCTGACTCTGATGGCTTCTATCGCTGGTGGTTGTGAATACATCATTACTCCGGAAAAAGAGTGGAGTAAAGAAGACCTGATCAAGAGCCTTCAGGAAGGCATGGAGAAAGGTAAGAAGCACGCCATTATCGCTCTGACTGAGCTGATGATGGATGGCAACGAACTGGCTAAAGAGATTGAAGCGGCAACAGGCCGTGAAACTCGTGCAACGGTTCTGGGTCATATCCAGCGTGGTGGTCGTCCAACGGCATTTGACCGTGTTCTGGCTTCCCGTATGGGTAACTACGCGGTACACCTGCTGATGGAAGGTCAGGGCGGACGTTGTGTCGGTATCCAGAAAGAGCAGCTTGTTCACCACGATATTATCGACGCTATCGAAAACATGAAGCGCCCGGTACGTGAAGACCTGTACAAGGTAGCTGAAGAGCTGTTCTAAGTTTTAATGCAAACTTAGTGATGATTAAGAGCCGCTGGGATATCCCGGCGGTTTTTGTTTTTTAGAGAGGGAGAATACAGAGCAATAAAAAAGGCCAGCTTGCGCTGACCTCTTAGACTATCCGAACTGTTCAGTTCAAATAAGTAATTAAGCTTTTGCTTTCGCTGCTGCTTTAGCGATAGCTGCGAAGCTTTTCGCGTCCAGAGCAGCACCACCAACTAGAGCACCGTCGATGTCTGGCTGTGCAAAGTAAGCTTCTGCGTTTTCAGGCTTAACAGAACCACCGTACTGGATGATTACTTGCTCTGCTACTGCTGCATCTTTCTGTGCGATCATTGCACGGATAGAAGCGTGGATACGCTGAGCGTCTTCTGCAGTTGCTGCTTTACCAGTACCGATAGCCCAGATTGGTTCGTATGCGATGATTGCACCGTTAAGCGCTTCAACACCGTAAGCGTCGATAACTGCGTTGATTTGACGAGCACATACTGCTTCAGTTTCACCCGCTTCGTTTTGAGCATCAGTTTCACCGATACAGAAAACAGGCTTCAGGCCGTTCTCTTTCAGGAAAGCGAATTTCTTAGCAACGAACTCATCAGATTCGTTGTGGTAATCACGACGCTCTGAGTGACCGATGATGATGTGAGTAGCACCGAAGTCTTTCAGCATTTCAGGAGACATGTCACCTGTGAAAGCGCCTGAGTTGTTCACGTCCGTGTTTTGAGCACCAAGGATGATCTTATTGCCGCCTTCTTTGATCAGACGCTCAGCAAGGTCGATGTAAAGTGCTGGTGGAGCAACTGCCACGTCAACGCCAGAAACACCTTCCAGCTCAGTGTTAAGTCCATTTAGCAGCTCAGTTACCATTGCTTTGCTGCCGTTTAGTTTCCAGTTACCCATAACAACAGGTTTGCGCATAGGGATATCTCCAAAATTAATTAATGTAAAAAATAAACGTTATGGCGAAAGAATATAACAGATTAATAACCTCAGATCATGATAGTAATCATGTCTTTCTCTGATCTTTTTTGCATCACAACGGTCTAAAGTGATCTATGATGCAAAGATAGTAGCTTATCTTTCAGATTTTACTGCTATTAAGGTATTTTTGTTGCGCTGTTCGATTTGATTAAGGTTATATAATGTCGGTTAAAGAACTATTATTCTCATTTCAGGGGCGGATTAACCGTCGTACATTCTGGATCTGGAACGCTTGTTATTATGTGGTCATTATGGTGGTGGCTACAGTGCTGAAAGAATTCTACCCGGCGGGGTTAGGTACTATTCTTCCTGTGTGCCTTGTGGTGCTCGTTGTGCCTGATTTGGCGGTGACGGCGAAGCGTTGGCATGACCGGAATAAGTCCAATAAATTCCTCTTACTGAATATTCCGGTCATTATGGGACGTTTTACGGTACCTGTCGGGGGACTAGCGGCTCAGAGCCAGCCAACGACAATGGAGACAGCGCTTTCAATGGCGGCTTTGATCTGTGGGCTGTGGATTCTTATTGAGTGTGGATTTCTGAAAGGAAATGCTGCGGAAAACCAGTATGGTCAACCGCAGGCATAACCTGTTGTCAATTTAGTGGTGGCGGTGGGGGAACGGTATCACCTCTGCCACTTGTTCTTCATCAAACTCCCCTTCCAGCACGGACTGAAACTTTTCTACCTGCATACTCAGTTCCCGCATCAGAATAACATTGGTTTGGTAAGGGTTTTTGCACCTTTTTATAACCCGGTCAATATGCGTCTGCTGGGCTCTGAGCCTGGGCTGCATCTCTTTTGTTGCGTAGGTGATTGCTTCTTCACATATCTCTCTTTTCAGCTCATCAAAGGCTTCAGGGTTATGCTCGGCCAGCTCCATCAATTCGTCGAATGACGGCAGAGTTTGCTCATATTGAGGAAAATCCATAATACCTCCTCACTCTTCTTTCATTGGTTATCAGTAGGGCTATTGGTGAATAACAGAAAGAGAGCAGCTATTAATATTAGTGTAGCCAATCCAGGCGCAAAACCCAGATATTGCGTTCATTATGCTACAAAGGTATTAGGTGGGAGTGTTGCCTTTTTAAGACATCGTATTGCCTTTTTTAAGACATATGGGCGAAGGCGTTATTTTTCTTTAATCAGGTATACACAGCGGCGCTCATCATTGATGATGTGTTCCGAGCGTTCAATCTGATAGTTATCGCCGAGCAGGCGCTGAAAGATATTGATCTCAGATTGGCAGAACGTGGGGCACCGTTCTGCGGCTTTGCAGATAGGGCAGTGATTTTCAACTAATGTGTAGCCGCTGTCAGTAGCTATCAGTTCTGCCATATAGCCTTCTTGTTCGCGTAGCTGAGTCAGTGTTTCCAGCTTTTCTTTCAGGCTGTGTTTATCGGCCAGATGCGCCTGGTAACGGGTGAAGGTTTTGTTTTCCCTGTCCTGGGCGACTTTTTGAAGACCCTCTGTTCCGAACAGTTCTTCCACCGCTTCGATCACCTGAACACTTAAATCTCCATGCCGGTCAGAAAAATAACTGTGGCCTTTTTCTGTCAGTGACCAGTGCCGGTTAGGACGGCCTACTTTGACTCTGACGTCAAAAGATTCAATCATGCCATCCTCTTCCAGTGTCTGAAGGTGTTGACGTGCGCCCATGGTGGTCATGCTCAGATCTTCCGCCAGCTTTTTAGCCGTCATTGAGCCTTCACGTTTCAGTTTGTGGAGTATTTTTTCCGGGGTCTTCATAGAAATCAATCACAGTGTCGCGTTGCTGATAATGACTATTATGAATGATGTATTTAATAAAGCAATTGATTGATTAAGTCAGGGCCTGAAAAACAGGCCCTGACAGGGGAATAGTCGGCAGGATTACAGGATGATATCTCTCACTTCCGGATCTTTACGTTCCAGATAGTGAGTGGATTTGATTCGGCGGATTGTACGGCAGCGACCGCGGATCAACAGAGTTTCGGTTGTTGCAATATTACCCTGACGGCTGATGCCTTCCAGCAAATCACCTTTAGTGATACCAGTCGCAGAGAACACAACGTTATCGCTACGGGCCATATCGCCCATTGGCAATACCACACCAGCTTTTACACCCATTTCTTCACAGCGGGCCAGCTCTTGTTCACCAAAAGCACGGTTTTCTTCCGTATCGCCTTTTACTTCGTGGCGCGGCAGCAGGCGACCCTGCATGTCACCGTCCAGAGCACGGATCACGGCAGCAGAAACCACACCTTCCGGAGCACCGCCAATACAGTACATCACGTCAACTTCACTATCCGGCATACAGGTCAGGATAGAGGCTGCAACATCGCCATCAGGCACGGCAAAGACACGAACACCCATGTCCTGCATATCTTTAATAACCTGATCATGACGAGGTTTGGCCAGAGTGATCACGACCAGAGTATCCAGCGTTTTATTCAGTGCTTTGGCGACATTTTCCAGGTTTTCTGTCAGTGGTTTGTTCAGGTCAATGCAACCTTTCGCGCCCGGGCCGACAACCAGTTTTTCCATGTACATATCCGGCGCTTTCAGGAAGCTGCCTTTTTCACCAGCCGCCAGAACAGCCAATGCGTTAGCCTGTCCCATGGCCGTCATACGAGTCCCTTCAATTGGGTCGACTGCGATATCTACTGCATCACCGCCAACACCGACCTGCTCACCAATATAGAGCATAGGGGCGTCATCAATTTCACCTTCACCAATGACAATCTCACCGCTGATCTCAGTTTTGTTTAACAGGCTACGCATCACTTCTACGGCTGCACCATCCGCTGCGTTTTTATCGCCACGTCCAAGCCATTTATAACCTGCTAATGCGGCACCTTCCGTTACGCGTGAAAATGCCATTGCCAAATCGCGTTTCATTTTGACTCCAAATTAAAGGGGGTGTGAAAAATTCCGGCGCGATCTTATCATACCCCAATAGAAAACGTTTGCTTTTTTATGGCGAATAGGGCAGGTGTCGGATAAGCATGATCACGAGCCCGGGCTGGCTGAATCATGTTCTATTTTTAGTCATACAGACCCGAAGGCTCGTATTGTTGTTGGTCATCTGTTGCAGTCTGAGTAGAATAGAGCGATAACGGACAAATTTTATATAGGGTAAGAACATGTCATTAGAAATTCTGGAGCAGCTTGAAGCAAAGGTGCAAACTGCGGTTGATACCATCACTCTGTTACAGATGGAGCTGGAAGAAATGAAAGAGAAAAACCAGCAACTGACGTCTGAAGCTGAGACGCTGAAAGCTGAGCGCTCTGGTCTGGAAGAGAAATCACGTCAGATGGAAGCCGAACACAATGCGTGGCAGGAGCGTATCCGTAACCTGCTGGGTAAGATGGAAGACGTTGAATAACGTGTTTCTGCGATACTGACAGTAAAAGAGGCGCAGGTACCGGGTATCTGCGCCTCTTTTATTATTCATTGTTAAAACCGACTACTCTTCTTCAGCCTCACTGATGACTTCATAACCGTCATCTTCTTCATCTTCATCCAGCTCAAGCTCCGTATTCAGCTGTTCCTGAGACAGGATAATGCCGGTATTGTCGGCATACAGATAGTCTTCCGGAAGGAAAGTGACGCCGCCGAAGTTGACCGGAACATCAATTTCTCCGATATCCTGCTTAGCCGCCCCAACCGGAATGGAGGCCAGGGCCTGAATGCCGACACTCATGTCCTCGAGTTCATCCACTTCACGCACACAGCCATAGACAACGATCCCTTCCCATTCGTTCTCTTCAGCCAGAGCTGCCAGTTCAGAATCAATCAACGCTTTTCTGAGTGAGCCACCACCGTCGACTAACAGAACCCGGCCATTTCCGTCTTCTTCCAGAACCGAGCGGATCAACCCGTTATCTTCAAAGCATTTGATTGTGGTGATCTGACCGGCGAACGATGCACTACCGCCAAAGTTACTGAACATAGGCTCGACAACGTCAACCTGGTCTAAGTAAATATCGCAAAGTGCAGAGGTATTGTATTCCATACGCATCATCCCATTAGCTGGTGGTACCCATAAAAGGGGCATGAGTATATTGAGTATATCCGGTCAGGTACCCAATGCAACGATAAGCACAAATTATCTTGTGAGAGTTTGAGCAATAACAAGCAGAGAAAACAAAATGTTAGTGATAACTGCACATTTTACTATCACGGGTAGCATTGGCGCGATCTGTACGGGAGCCGTGGTATGCAGAACGGCCTTCCCATGTTTGCCGATAACGGTGGCCGACAGAAAGAAAGGCAGTACCAGCCAGATACTGGAGGTGTGCAGCAGATAAGCGGCAAAAATAATGAATGCGGCCCAGATAAGGAACAAGTGGTAGCGTTTCGCCTTGATTTCGCCTAAGCGGACAGCAAACGTGTGCTTGCCACAGGCTCGATCATTTTCAATGTCCCGCATGTTATTGATATTGAGTACACCGGCAGCAAGCAGGCCACTGGCAGTTGCCGGAATAAAAATACCAATATCCAGAAAGCCGGTATGCAGGAAAAAGGTGCCGGCCACCCCGAGCAGGCCAAAAAAGATAAAGACAGAAAGGTCACCCAACCCAATATAGCCATAGGGTTTTTGCCCTACGGTATAGGCAATCGCAGCAAGCACGGCGAGTGCGCCCAGTCCCAGAAAGGCAAGAATGTTGGCTAAGCTGTCGAGGGAATACAGGACAAGTGCCAGGCCGGATAGCAGAGTAAGCACCACATTAATCGTAATGGCTCTTTTCATATCCAGAGAGGAGACACCTTGTTGCATCGCACGAATAGGTCCCAGACGGTGCTCATTATCGGTCCCTTTTTGCGCATCACCATAATCATTGGCCAGGTTTGAAAGGATTTGCAGCAGTGTCGCGGTGATCAGAGACAGCAGCATGATCACCCATGAGAAATGTCCGTTTGCATGTGCCAGCGTACTACCGGTAATAATTGAAACCAGAGCGAGGGGAAGAGTTTTAGGCCGGAATGCCTCCAGCCAGATAGACACGGACTTATTCATTACACATATACCACGATACCAGATGCAGACAGTATACCATCAAGCGTGCAGAGAATAAAAAGCCCCTAAAGTGGTAGGGGCCTTGTTTGTTGGGGGGCTGGGTTCGCTTACAGAATAAAGCGGCTCAGATCTTCATCTTCAACCAGTTCACCCAGATGTTGCTTAACATAATCGCCGTTAATGGTCAGGGTGGAACCTGACTTTTCTGTTGCATCGAAGGATATCTCATCCATCAAGCGTTCCATGACCGTGTGCAGACGGCGGGCACCGATATTTTCAGTGGTCTCATTGACCTGCCATGCTGCTTCAGCAATCTTTTCGATACCGTCTTCTGTGAAGGAAACGGAGACATTTTCCGTCTGCATCAGAGCAGAGTACTGTTCCGTTAGTGATGCACGAGGCTCGGTAAGAATGCGTTTAAAGTCATCACTGGACAGGGCTTCCAGTTCTACCCGGATAGGCAGGCGACCCTGAAGCTCAGGGATCAGATCGGAAGGTTTAGCCACCTGGAACGCGCCCGATGCAATGAACAGGATATGGTCGGTGCGCACGGTACCATGTTTGGTTGTGACGGCACTGCCTTCGATAAGTGGCAGTAAGTCACGCTGTACACCTTCCCGGGAAACATCCGGGCCGGACACTTCACCGCGTTTACAGATCTTGTCGATCTCATCAATAAACACGATACCGTTGTTTTCTACATAATCGATAGCCTGGGCTTTCAGGTCTTCCTGGTTGATCAGCTTGGCCGCTTCTTCCTCGGTAAGGGCTTTGAAGGCGTCTTTGATCTTCATCTTACGGCTTTTGGTGGTATTGCCGCCCAGGTTCTGGAACATGCTCTGCAGCTGGTTGGTCATCTCTTCCATGCCAGGAGGAGCCATGATCTCAACCCCCATTTGCGGTGCAGCAACATCAACGTCAATGTCTTTGTCATCCAGTGAGCCTTCACGTAATTTTTTACGGAAAATCTGTCGGGTATTCGAGTTGTCCTCTGCGGGTTGCTCAGACTGGCCCCAGGAGTCTCGTGCCGGGGGAAGAAGAATGTCCAGAATCCGGTCTTCTGCGTGTTCTTCAGCGCGGAACTTTACTTTCTCCATCGCCTGCTGACGGGTCATCTTCTCTGCCACGTCAGTCAGGTCGCGGATGATGGATTCCACTTCTTTACCCACATAACCGACTTCTGTGAATTTAGTGGCTTCTACTTTGATAAACGGCGCATTAGCCAACTTAGCCAGACGGCGGGCTATCTCGGTTTTACCCACGCCTGTCGGGCCCATCATCAGAATATTTTTTGGCGTGACTTCTGCTCTCAGGCTTTCTTCCAGCTGCATGCGACGCCAGCGGTTGCGAAGAGCGATAGCAACAGAGCGTTTGGCTTTTTCCTGACCGATAATGTGGCGGTTCAGTTCGTGTACGATTTCACGTGGAGTCATTTCAGACATACGTCATTATCCCTTTATTCGGTTCTCGCCGCGTTTATTCAGCCGCGATCTCTAGTTCTTCAATGGTCTGATTGTGGTTGGTGAAGACACAGATATCACCGGCAATTTTCAAGGCTTTCTGTGCGATTTCACGAGCGTTCAGATCGGTATTTTCCAGCAAAGCGATAGCCGCTGCCTGAGCAAAGTTACCACCAGAGCCAATGGCAATCAGGTCGTTTTCTGGCTGCACAACATCTCCATTACCGGTGATGATGAAGGACGCCGTTTCATCGGCCACCGCCAAAATGGCCTCAAGACGACGTAGCGCACGATCGCTTCGCCAGTCTTTTGCCAGCTCAACGGCTGCTTTGGTCAGGTGTCCCTGATGCATCTGCAGCTTATCTTCAAAGCGTTCGAATAGAGTAAAAGCGTCCGCTGTTCCGCCGGCAAAACCAGCCAGTACTTTATTGTTATATAAACGGCGCACTTTGCGGGCATTACCTTTCATTACAGTATTGCCCAGAGAAACTTGCCCATCACCAGCGATGACAACGTTATTGTTACGACGTACAGATACGATAGTAGTCACGAGCTTGACCTCTTATTTAATTTCACTAGTGAGATGTTTTTTGAATATAAGAAGTATATAAGGATGTGAATTCAGGAATTCAAGGGGAGCGGAAAACAGTCTTTGCTGACAGAGGTCTTCCGGTACTTTCTGTAAAGAGACTGGAGAACCTCTGTTGTTTTGATGTGGGTGGTTATTTATTGTGCCTCTTTCCAGATTGCACAGGGTTCGATTTTTGCTCTTTGCAGGCGATGCTTGTCTTTTACCGCTTCCCGTTTGGTGGTGTAAGGTCCTAGCACTACCCGGTACCAGCTGCTGTTTTCCTTTTTACGGATCTTACTGCCCAGTCCCTGGAAGGCGATATTAACTTTACGCTCTTCGGCCTGTTGCAGAGTTTTAAATGCACCACACTGCATGATGTAAGGGATCTCTGATACGACCTGTTCTTTAGCCTGAACTTCAATCTCTTTATTTGGCAGTTCTTTTACGTATTCCCATTCCTCTTTTGGTGGAGGAGGGAGTGGCTTGGTTTTGGTGACAGGTTTCTTCTTCGGTGCTGGTTGGGTTACCTTCACCTTTGGTTCCGGGTCATTACTGAGTATATAAAGCCCATAACCAAACGCTCCCACCGCCAACAGAGCGAGCAGCCCTGCCTTCCATGGAAACTTAGTTCGGTTGTTCGGTTTTTTACGGCTGGTCTTTTTTGACCCCTGGCCACGTCTTACATAATCTTTAGCCACAGTAATACTTCATCGGCGTGTTGATAAAAACAGGCAACATGGTAATCCAGTTTAGAGATGGAAAACAACGAATAATCCTAAAAACGGAAGCGGCGCTAAAAAGCGCCGCTCCGGAATAAAACGGTTAACTAATGGGTGGTGCCGCACTATTCCGGATGACGAGTTTCGTTTCCAGAAGACGGGACGTCGCTCCGACTTCTCGTCCTTTTAACAGGTCGAGCATCATCAACATGGCCTGCCGGCCAATCTCATAGCGGGGCTGAGAGATAGTGGTCAGTGGAGGATCACAATACTCTGAGAATTCAATGTCATCAAAACCCACCACGGACAGGTCCTGAGGTACCCGAAGGCCCAGTTTTTTAGCTTCCTGAATGGCCCCAATGGCCATCATGTCACAGTGACAGAATACCGCGCTCGGGGGTTCGGGAAGAGACAGAAGTTTACGTATGGCTTTTGCGCCGCCTTCAAACGTAAAGTCACCAAAGACGGTATAGGCAGCATTCATTGGAACGCCCGCACGTCGAATAGCCTGCTGATAGCCCTGATTCCGGAAGTGGCACAAGGTGGCTTCTTTTGGGCCGGAAATCTGAGCAATACGTTTGTGGCCGATTTGGTTAAGATAGTTTACGGCTTCAAAAGAAGACGTCAGGTTATCAATATGAACCGTTGGCAGCTCCAGTTCCGGGGCATATTCACAGGCCATGACCAGTGGTGGTAAGTTTTTCTGTTCTGGCTTACTGATGTCAAACGGTAAAGCGGCACCGAGCAGTAACATTCCATCGGCTTGTTTGGTGAACACCAGATTGACGAAGGAACTTTCCCGTTTCTGCTGCTGGCCACTGTCGCCCAGCAGCACCAGATAGCCGTTTTCTATCGCAGCATCCTCGATACCCCGGATGATGGCTGTGAAATAAGGGTCACAGATGTCAGGAACAATGGTAACGATCGTTTTGGATTCGTTTCTGCGTAAATTTCTGGCCAGAGAGTTGGGTGAGTAACCAGCTTCCAGTACGGCTTCTTCCACTCTCTTGCGTGTGGTGGCTGAAACTTTCTCAGGGTTCATCAGTGCACGGGAAACCGTGGCAGTAGACACGCCTGCAAGCTGGGCAACATCCTTCATTGTCGCCATATAGTTGACCTCTTATATTTCCGGTTATTGAGCGAGGTGTCGCGGCTGTAGAGCACTTTAATCAATCATACCTAATGTCATGCTCTAAGTGTATGTATTTAGCTCACCACAAGTTACGGCGAGATTAACAGAACTTACACCGCTAGTGTGACTCTTATCACATAAAACTTATTGAAACAAAATACTGGTGAATGACTAACTAAAATCCTGGGGTTCGATATCCATTGTCCAGCGGACCTTTTTCGACAGTGGAAGCAGGGCAATTGCCGGACGGGCACTATGCAGAAGTTGTTGCATTGTTTTTCGGGACTGGGTCTGCAACAAGAGCTGCCAGCGGACTTTGCCTGCTCTTTTTGCCATTGGGGCCGGGGTTGGCCCAAGCAGCATACATTCGTCACCGAAAGTAGGGTGGGCCTCCAGGGTGTGTTTTAGCTGACGCAAAAATTCCTCGACCATCTCACCTTTATTCGCCTCGGCTCTGAATAGCGTGAGAAAGGTATAAGGCGGTAATCCGGCCATTTTCCTTTCCTGAAGTGCGGTCTGCGCAAAGTGGTCGTAACCCTTATATAAAAGAGCCTGTAGCAGTGGGTGTTCCGGATGGTGGCTTTGCAGGAGAACCTCTCCCGGTTTACTGGCTCGACCTGCTCGTCCGGCAACCTGAATAAACAGCTGAGCCAGACGCTCGGAAGCGCGGAAATCACTGCTGTACAGGGAGCCGTCTACATCAAGCAAGCCGACCAGAGTGACATCCGGGAAGTGGTGCCCTTTGGCCAGCATCTGGGTGCCGATCAGGATCTGGTACTCTTTTTTCCGAATGGCAGATAACGCGCTTTCCAGGCTGCCTTTACGACGGGTACTGTCTCTGTCAATACGAATGGTGTTGTATTCAGGAAAGAGATCGGCCAGATGTTTTTCCAATTGCTCAGTTCCCACGCCGACAGTGACCAGTTGGGTGGAGCCGCACGACTGACACTGGTGAACCACCGGCCGTTGTGAACCGCAGTGGTGGCAGCGCATCTCGTTGCTGTTCTGGTGGTAGGTGTAGTAGGCGTCACAGCGCTGGCAGTCGGCTATCCATCCACATTCGTGACACATGAGGGCGGGAGAAAACCCGCGCCGGTTAAGAAACAGCATCACCTGGCTTCCGGCATTCAGGTGTTTTCTCATCCGGGCGATGAGTGGGGCTGACAGGCCGCTTTCCAGATACAGGCCCTTTATATCCAGCACACTATGAGTGGCGGGTACGGCAGATCCGGCTCTCTGGGTCAGGGTCAGGTGGTGGTATTTTCCTGTCTGGGCATTATGCAGTGTTTCCAGAGCCGGAGTTGCTGAACCCAGAACAATGGGCAGGTTTTCTTTATGGGCCCGCATAATCGCGACATCGCGGGCATGGTAGCGCAGGCTGTCCTGTTGTTTATAAGACGTATCGTGTTCTTCATCCACGATAATAATGCCGAGATCATGAAATGGGGTGAACAGGGCAGAACGGGTACCGATGACAATGCCGGCGTGTTTATCACGGGCAGACAGCCAGGCATTGAGGCGTTCGGTCTCATTAAGCCCGGAATGAATTACTTCGACGGGCACGTTAAAGCGGCGCTTAAACCGGTTAATGGTCTGTGGGGTGAGGCCGATTTCAGGGACCAGTACCAGAGCCTGCCGGCCTTGTTCCAGTACGGGCTTTATCAGGTTCAGATAAACTTCAGTTTTGCCTGAGCCTGTGACGCCCTCCAGCAGATAACAGCCAAAACCAGCCGCACTGTTAATGGTCGCAATCGCGACGGCCTGTTCAGCATTGAGTCTGGGTTTGTCTGATTCGGATTCAATCTGCTGGGGCCATGACACCCGTTGCGGCTTGATATCGGTTGATTCTATCCAGCCTTTCTCCTGTAGGGTCTTTAAGACAGTCGAGGAAATCTCTTCATCCAGCATACGTTGATGAGGTAGAGGTCTGTCTTCCAGCATCGTCATCACTTTCGCCTGTTTTACGGCCCGGCCAAATCCAGCCATTAGCTGGTCTTTTCCTTTCTCGGTGATGTGCCATTCGACCTGTGAGGTGAAATCAGCGGGTTTGCCTTTTCTGAGTGCGGATGGCATCGCATTAAGCAGGGTTTCACCCAGAGGGTAGAGATAAAACTGACTACTCCAGTTTAATAGCTGGTAAAGTTTTTCCGGCCATACCGGCGCACTGTCCAGTACCTGACGGATATCTTTTAGCTGCTCTGCAGGGAAATCTGATTTATGGGTTAACGCAACGACGACGCCGGTTAATGTCTTTGGCCCGAAAGGGACTGAAACCCGTCCGCCGATGACAGGAAACTGGTGCGCCTGAATCCGGTAATCAAACCTTTTATCCAACGGGACGGGAAGAACAACTTGGGCGATGGTCGGGCGCATGAGGTACCTTGCTTAGGGTGAGTAGCCGAATGATAGTAATGGAATAAGGGATAAGGGAAAAGAGGAATAAAAAAACGATGAAAAAAGTATCAAATTTGTTGATCCCTGAGAGCGGATTCATTACTATACTGCGCCTTAGCGGTACAGTGTAAATTCGCGCTGACCTATTTTTGACTATACGTGTGGTGTCCGGCTCTGAATCGGATGGCGACACGGCCTATAATGAGGTTTTCCCCATGAAAACAGGTATCCATCCTGAATACAAAGCTGTAAAAGCAACTTGTTCTTGCGGCAACTCTTTTGAGTTCAACTCAACTCTTGGTAAAGACAGCATCCACCTGGACGTATGTGACAAATGTCACCCATTCTACACTGGTAAGCAACGTATCGTTGATACAGGCGGCCGTGTTGATCGCTTCAACAAGCGTTTCGGTGCTCTTTCCAGCAAGAAGTAATAGCTGCAACCGTAGTTATACCGAATTTAAAAAAGGACGCTCAGGCGTCCTTTTTTCATACCTGAAAGATAAACATGTTTTAATGACTGGAATTGGCTCAATATCTGCTCCAGATATCAATAATAAACCTATCCTTGTTGCATAATCTGGTTGTTAAAGTTATTAAAATATCAACGGGCAGAACTATGAAGTTTGAAGCGGATCGCCTAAAATTGACACCACTTAATCGTTTTCCTCTAACCTTTTAGGAACAAAGAATAATGCCTTCAAATACATCGTCCTCAACAACACCATCCGATGACTCCCGCAAAGAAGACCTTCGCCAACAGGCTTTGCATTATCATGCTTATCCCACGGCGGGTAAGATTGGTGTGGCACTGACCAAGCCAGCGGATTCTGTCGAGGATCTGGCGCTGGCATACAGCCCAGGTGTGGCCGAGCCTGTCCGTGAAATCGCGCAGGATATCAATAATGTCTACAAATACACCGGTAAAGGCAATATGGTGGCCGTGATTTCTAATGGTACCGCTATTCTGGGTCTGGGTAACCTGGGGCCTTTGGCTTCAAAACCGGTAATGGAAGGTAAGGCATTGCTGTTTAAGCGATTTGCCGGTCTGGATTCGATTGATATTGAAGTGAAACACCGCACCATCGACGAGTTTGTCGATACGGTTGCCAATATTGCCGATACATTTGGTGGCATTAACCTGGAAGACATTAAGGCTCCTGACTGTTTTGAGATTGAACGCCGCCTGATTGAACGTTGTGATGTTCCGGTATTTCATGATGACCAGCATGGTACCGCTATCGTGACGGCTGCGGGCATGTTGAATGCGATAGAGCTGCAGGGTAAAGAGTTGTCTGAGTCTAAGATCGTTTGTCTTGGCGCAGGTGCGGCGGCTATTGCTTGTATGGAACTGCTGATTAAGTGTGGTGCTCAGCGTGAGAAGATCTACATGCTGGATCGCAAAGGTGTTATCCATACTCGCCGTGAAGATTTGAATGAACATAAGAAGCTGTTTGCAAACAACACGGATAAACGCACTCTGGAAGATGTTATTGACGGTGCGGATCTGTTCCTTGGTGTATCCGGACCGGATCTGTTGCCAGCGGATGCGCTCAAACTGATGGCGGACAAGCCGGTTGTATTTGCCTGTTCTAACCCGGACCCAGAGATTAAGCCTGAACTGGCACATGCCGTGCGTGATGACCTGATCATGGGTACAGGCCGTTCTGACTATCCGAACCAGGTGAACAACGTTATCTGTTTCCCGTTTATCTTCCGTGGCGCATTGGATGTACGTGCCAGTGAGATCAATGATGAAATGAAACTGGCGGCTGTAGAAGCTATTCGTCAACTGGCGAAAGAGCCGGTTCCGGAAGAAGTGAAAAAAGCGGCAGGCGTAACCGATTTGGAATTCAGCATGGAATACATTATTCCAAAACCGATGGACCCACGCCTTCTGCCACGAGTCGCTAAAGCGGTTGCACAGGCAGCGGTTGATTCCGGCGTCGCACGAATCGATATGCCGAAGAATTATATGGCGTAAGAGAGATAAAGCAGAATACAGGAATATCTGAGGCTAGACCGCTTCGCTGCTAGAAGCTAGAAGCTAGATACTATAAAACCCAATCAATTGACTTATAAAGACAATGATTGGGTTTTCTGTATTCTTTAAGCGCAGCGCTCTGTACTCTTTCTCTAGTCTCTAGTCTCTAGTCTCTAGTCTCTAGTCTCTAGTCTCTAGTCTCTAGTCGTCAAACGACTCGAACTCAATCCCCATTTCCGTCATCAACGCCTTGGTCTCTGCCGGGATATCATCAGGACGGTCTTTTCGTAAATCTTCATCCGTTGGTAGTGGCTGGCCGGTGTAGGCGTGCAGAAATGCCTCACATAGCAACTCACTGTTGGTGGCATGACGCAGGTTATTGATTTGACGTCTTGTACGTTCATCCGTCAGAATTTTCAACACTTTCAACGGAATAGAAACCGTGATTTTTTTTACCTGTTCGCTTTTTTTTCCATGTTCCGCATAGGGACTAATATAGTCGCCATTCCAGTCAGCCATTACGCACCTTCATTCTAAAATTGTAACTACACCCGGTAGACTTTAGTTTCAGCTCGTGCCATTTCAGCATGGATTCACTGACGGCTTTGCTGTAACTTCAATTAACAGGGAATCACCAGTAATAAGCATGAATTTTATCCGGATTTACCGCCATAAGCAAAGACATATAGACGTCTAGAGCTATTGACGGCTTAAAAAACTACAAGTAAAGTGACCAAGTCGAACTAATCAGAGGCTCTTTCAAAGAGATAATGTGTATTAGTATTGGCACTGCTCAACATACATAACCACCCGGAAAGGAAACCTCTATGACTGATTCAAAAGCTAAAGCCAGCCTGAATTTTCAGCAAAATACGGTGGCGGTTCGTACCGGTATTGAGTCTGACACTCAGCATCATGCCGTGGTCCCACCTATCTATCTTTCAACAAATTATGCGTTTCCGGCTTTTGGTGATGTTCCTAAGTATGACTATACCCGTTCTGGCAACCCGAACCGCAGTCTGCTGGAAGAAGCGCTGAGTGAGCTCGAAGGTGGTGAAGGTGCCGTAGTGACGAACTGCGGAACGGCTGCCCTTAATTTGCTGGTGTCTGCTTACCTGTCACCGGATGATCTGATTGTTGCTCCGAATGACTGCTATGGGGGCACCTACCGCTTATTTAATTCACGAGCGGTGAAAGGGGATTTTAAGGTTCTTTTTATCGATCCTTCAGACGATAAAGCGATGCAGAACGCTCTGGCACTGAAGCCGAAGCTTATTCTGCTGGAAACTCCGTCGAATCCACTGGTCAGGGTGACGGATATTGAAAAAGTGTGTACCCAGGCCAAACAGGTTGGGGCCATGGTGGCGGTGGATAATACCTTTTTGACACCTATATACCAAAAGCCTCTGGAGCTGGGCGCGGATTTTGTTATCCACTCAACAACCAAGTATATCAACGGCCATTCTGATGTGATTGGTGGTGTCATCATCGCGGCACAGAAGGAAAAAGCCGAAGAGCTGGCGTGGTGGGGGAACTGTATAGGTTCCACTGGAACGCCGTTTGACAGTTACCTGACTTTGCGGGGTATTCGTACTCTTGGTGCCCGGATGCGGGTACATGAAGAAAACGCCAATGCGGTATTGGCTTACCTGCAGCAGTCTTCAATGGTGAGTGTGATCTATCATCCGAGCCTGCCTGATCATAAAGGGCACGAGATCGCGAAAAAACAGCAAAAGGGCTTTGGCTCTATGCTTAGTTTTGAATTTAACGGCTCTCAGGCGCAGCTGGAAACCTTCGTTGGTCAGTTGCAGCTGTTTTCTCTGGCTGAGTCTCTGGGTGGGGTTGAGAGCCTGATTTGCCACCCGGCATCAATGACTCACAGAGCAATGGACGATAAAGCGCAGCAGGAAGCTGGAATAAAACCAACATTACTACGTCTGTCTATCGGCCTTGAAGATTATCGTGATCTGATTGCTGATTTGAAACAAGCATTTAATACGGTTCAGGAGGAAAGTTAATGACCGTTTCCCGTCAGTTGCATAAATTTGGTGGCAGTAGCCTTGCCAATCCCGAGTGTTATAAAAGAGTGGTCACCATTCTGTCCAAGTATTCCGGGAACGATGATTTAGTAGTGGTATCCGCAGCCGGTGATACCACTAACCGTCTTATTGAATGGGGTAACACATTACAGAAAGACGGGCGACTGGCGCATGAGTTACTGATGAAGATACACGAGTTTCAGTCAAACCTGATTGAAGAGCTGCTATCAGAGCCAGAACCTTATCTGCAGCAGCTTAGGGACGAAATTGCGGCACTGGGAGAGTTAGTCGTACCGATAACTGAAGCTCAGTTATCGGCAGCACTGGCGCATGGTGAGCAGTGGTCATCCCGCTTGATGACTGCGCTGTTGGTTGAAAATGAGTTGCCAGCGGTAGCGGTGGATGCCAGGATGTTTTTGCGTGCGGAGAGATCCACCCAGCCGGAAGTGGACCGAGCTGCCTCCTGGGCCCTGATAAAAGAAACCCTGGCTCAGCACCCGGGGCATCGTACCGTGATCACCGGCTTTATTGCCAAAAATGAGCAAGGAGAGACAGTCCTGCTGGGGCGTAACGGTTCCGACTATTCGGCAACCGTGATCGGGGCTCTGGCCGAAGTGCGTAAAGTGACCATTTGGAGTGATGTGGCCGGGGTGTTTAGTGCGGATCCCCGTAACGTGAATGATGCCTGTCTGTTACCCTTACTACGCCTGGATGAGGCCAACGAGCTGGCTCGCCTTGCCGCGCCGGTGTTACACAGCCGGACGCTTCAGCCGGTCTCTCAGAGTGCCATAGATCTGGAGCTGCGTTGCAGTTACCAGCCAGAAGCCGGGTCGACTCGCATTGAGCGGGTTCTGGCGTCTGGACGGGGAGCTAAAATTATCACCTCCCTGGATGATGTGATGCTGATTGAGCTTAACTTTGGTCATCAGCATGATTTTGAGCATGCAGCGGAGGAGGTCTTTGAGGCTTTGCTCAGGGCTCAGCTACAGCCACTGGCATGGGAACGTCATCCGGATCAGGCTTCGGTTCAGCTGGCCTACACCCGGGAAGTGGCTTCCGGAGTGCTCAGTTATCTGCAGGATCTGACCGTTGCTGCTGAAATTAAGCTGAAAGACGGTTATTCAATGGTAGCCGTTGTCGGAGCCGGGGTCGCAAACAACCCTATTCACAGTCATGGCTTTTATCAGCAGTTGAAAAGTGCCGCTGTTGAGTTTATCTGCGAATCTGAGTCCCAGCTGAGTATGGTTGCGATATTGCGCCAGACTGAAACCGCAGAGTTAGTTCAGAGTCTTCACACCCACCTGTTCCAGGCTCAGAAGCGAGTTGCGCTGGTATTGTGTGGTAAAGGCAATATTGGTTCCAGCTGGGTCGAATTGTTTGCCAAACAAAGAGCCGAGCTGGAAAGACGGCGGGGCATGAGTTTTGATCTTATTGGTATTCTGGATCACAGCCACTACTGGCTCGACTTTGCCGGGTTAGACCCACAAACTGCCCTGAACCGTTTTGAAGATGAAGCGGTCGCGAATGATGGTAAGGAATGGCTGGAAAAATTGCACCATCAGACTGATTTTGACGAAGTAATCGTATTGGATGTCACCGCCAGCGAGTCGATTGCCATGCAGTATCCGGAAATCGCAGAGCGCGGCCTGCATCTGATTTCTGCCAATAAAGTCGCGGGTTCGGCAGCGGGACACTTTTATCACAAAGTCCAGGATGCGTTTGCGAAAACGGGTCGCTACTGGCTGTACAACGCCACGGTTGGAGCCGGCCTTCCGATAAACCATACCGTACAGGATTTAAAACAGAGCGGAGACGATATTCACGGACTGTCTGGTATTTTCTCTGGCACGCTTTCCTGGCTGTTCCAGCAGTTTGACGGCAGTATGCCGTTTATGGAGCTGGTGGACCTTGCCTGGCAGCAGGGGCTGACAGAGCCCGATCCCCGCTCAGATCTGGACGGCTCTGATGTGATGCGTAAGCTGGTGATTCTGGCGCGTGAGTCGGGGCTGGAACTGGAGCCGGAACAGGTGAAGGTCGAATCTCTGGTACCTGAGTCACTGAAATCTCTGTCACTGGATGCCTTTTTTGAACAGGGCAGTGAATTGAGTGAGGCACTGGCAGAACGTCTGGCGAAGGCGCAACGGGAAGATAAGGTGCTGCGTTACGTTGCCCGTTTAGAGAAAAATGGTCAGGCGACAGTCGGTATTGAGGCTTTACCTCAGCACCATGCGCTGGCAAACCTGCTGCCGTGTGACAATATCTTTGCTATTGAGAGTGCCTGGTATAAAGATAATCCGCTGGTTATTCGCGGGCCGGGGGCGGGTAAAGCTGTGACCGCTGGTGCCATTCAGTCGGATATTAACCGGCTGTCCGGGATGCTTTAAAGAAACCAGATACTAGATCGCGTTGCTTCTAGAGACTATAAAACCAAAAGCGCAAAGGTCGCTGCGCTTGAAGGTGGAAGGGGTTAAACCGTTGCTAAATATAGGTAGAAAGCAGGGGAAGGGACTGCTCCAATTTTATCTATACCATTCAAAATGGCAACGGGCTAACTCCTTAGCCCTTCCCCCCTTCATCCTTTTCTCTCCTATACTTCTATCTGATTGAGCTCTGCTCATTATCAACATGAACAAAATTCATGGTTGTGCTGTTGACATTAACCTTTATTCATTACATTCTATGGACATATAGACGTCCAAACGCAAAATAACAGCAGACGCAACTTTGTAGCCGTTTCACAGGGAGAAAGATATGGGTTATACACACGCAGGCCATATAGATGCACTGAACCAGAATATTGCTGAACTGAGTGATATTAATGTTTCTTTTGAGTTCTTTCCGCCGAGCAGCGAAAAGATGGAAGAGACACTGTGGAATTCAGTACATCGCCTGAAAACGCTACAGCCTAAGTTTGTCTCTGTGACTTATGGGGCGAACTCGGGAGAGCGCGACCGTACTCACTCTATCATCAAGGAGATTAAGGAGCAGACGGGTCTTATTGCCGCTCCACACCTGACATGTATTGATGCAACAAGGGATGAGCTGAAAGCCATTGCTGAAGACTACTGGCGGAATGGTATCCGCAACATTGTTGCCCTGCGTGGTGATATTCCTCCTGGCGGTGGCACACCTGAGATGTATGCGTCTGATCTGGTTGCGCTGCTGAAATCCCTGCACGATTTTGATCTGTCGGTAGCCGCGTTTCCTGAAGTTCATCCGGAAGCGAAAAGTGCTCAGGCCGACTTGCTGAACCTAAAGCGTAAAGTGGATGCGGGGGCTAACCGCGCTATCACTCAGTTTTTCTTTGATGTTGAGAGTTACCTGCGTTTCCGTGATCGTTGTGTGTCTGCGGGGATTGATGTTGAAATTGTACCGGGCATTCTGCCGGTGTCTAACTTCAAGCAGGCTTCTCGCTTTGCTGCGATGAATAACGTAAAAGTACCAGGCTGGATGGCGAGACAGTTCGAAGGACTGGATGATGACCCTGTGACTCGTCAGTTGGTGGGGGCAAGCCAGGCGATTGATATGGTTCGGGTTCTGAGCCGGGAAGGTGTGAAAGATTTTCACTTCTACACACTGAACCGTGCCGAGATGACCTACGCGCTTTGCCACACTCTGGGTGTGCGTCCACAGAAGTAATCGGTTCATCGCGAATCAGGCTGGATAAGAAAGTAAAAAGAAAGGATAAAGGCGAAAACCTTTATCCTTTTTTCATTCCCGGTATTTGATACCTTGGCAGCATTAGGTTACTTCAGTATCAGCCGTTCCCGAGGCTGGAGGGTGAAATCAGGCGATTTCGTCCAGCTCACTCAGCACTTCTTCAGCCCAGCTAATCCAGGCTTCACGCATAAACAGGTTACGACGCAGCGTCATACGTTCCAGTCTGGCCTGTTTACCCAGAGTGTCCGGGTTAGGGTAGTGAGTTGCTTCCAGCTCAGTATAAGTAGCAACCAGCTTTTTCGATTCTTCAATCAGGCTGGTTACCTGAGTTTTAAATGCTGCAGGATCTTCAATCGAGCAGGCCATCAGTTTTGCTGAGAACTCGTCACGAATAGTGGTCTGTGCCGTTGGCTGGGCAAACCATTCTGACAGGGCCTGACGGCCTTTATCAGTAATGGAATACACCTTACGATCCGGCTTTCCTTCCTGTGGTTGTAGCTCACAGGTCACCATTTCGTGCTGTGCCATTTTATTCAGTTCCCGGTAAACCTGCTGATGGCTGGCTTTCCAGAAATACCCGATGCTGTATGAAAACTCTTTGGTTATATCATAGCCAGTAGCATCTTTCGTGCTTAGTACTGTCAGAATAACGTGTGGTAATGACATGTCTTCAATCCAAATATAATCAATTGTAAGAATAAAACGCTACAGGCAGTTTGAGCGATTCTGTTGCCACTCTGCCGATGTGTGATTCGCCTGAGCGTATCCATCCGGATATTTTCAGATGGTGATGTCACCTCATTAAAAGCCGTTTTACCACCTAGCTGATGTTAAAAGTGTCAATAATACTATTTGATTCCAAGGGTAATAATGCCACTTGGTCTCAGGGTTCTGACAAAAAATATATTTATTATGCTTGTAATAGAAGTATAGCTGATGCACAGCGGAGCGTAGCATATCTTAAAATATAAGCATGAAGTAGAATAGTGGCCCATATTGTCCCAAATTAAAATTTATTATCTGGATGTTGTTATTTGACAAAAAAAAAGACCACTATGTGTGGTCTTTTTGTCCTTAAATTGAAATATTATCTGGTTTAACCTGTATTTCGCATACCGGTTGCGATACCGGCTATGGTCACCATTAATGCTTCTTCCAGTTCCTGAGCCGGACTTTCGGTCTGGCGTGTGCGGTACAACAATTCTGCCTGCAGAATATTCATCGGCAGGATATAGACGTTACGCAGGCGGATGGATTCCAGTCCCCACGGATCGCTTTGCATCAGGTTTTCGTTGTTTTCAACGTTCAGCACAGCCTTAATGTCTTTTTGCAGTTGTTCACGCAGATTATCACCCAGACGCCAGAGTGACTTATCGGTCAGCCTCTGGTCATAATGGCGGGACATTTCAGGATTACATTTGGAGTACACCATCTCCAGCATACCAAGACGCGTTGAGAAGAATGGCCATTCGCGGCACATTTCTTCCAGCAGGGCCTGATGGCCATGGTCGATAGAGTACTGGATGGACTCACCTGCACCCAGCCAGGCCGGCAGTACCAGACGGTTCTGGCTCCAGGAGAAAATCCACGGAATTGCCCGCAGGCTTTCTACGCCACCGTTCGGGTTACGTTTTGCCGGACGTGAGCCAAGAGGCAGTTTACCCAGCTCCTGCTCCGGAGTAGTCGCACGGAAATAAGGGACGAAATCCGGTTCGCCACGTACGACATTACGGTAGGACTCACAGGATACTTCCGACAAGACTTCCATCAGGTCGCGCCACTCTTGTTTTGGCTCTGGTGGTGGCAGAAGGTTCGCTTCCAGAATAGCACTGGCGTACATATTAAAGCTGTTCACGGCGACTTCTGGCAGACCCAGTTTGAAGCGGATCATTTCTCCCTGCTCGGTGACACGCAGGCCGCCTTTCAGGCTCTTCGGTGGCTGAGACAGCAGTGCGGCATGCGCAGGAGCACCACCACGACCAATCGTACCGCCACGGCCATGGAACAGTGTCAGTTCAATGCCGGTTTCTTCGGCAACGTTAACCAGTTTTTCCATTGCATCGTATTGTGCCCAGCCTGCCGCCATTGCACCGGCATCTTTGGCTGAGTCAGAGTAACCGATCATGACCATCTGGTGGTTCTGGATGAAGCCGCGGTACCAGTCGATATCCAGCAGCTGCTTGATAACCGCTTCTGCATTGTTCAGATCTTCCAGGGTTTCAAACAGCGGGCAGACATCCATACGGAACTGACAGCCAGACTCTTGCAGTAACAGGTGCACAGCCAGAACATCAGACGCGGTACGCGCCATAGAGATCACGTAGGCACCAAACGCATCACGAGACTGGCTGGCGATGATCTTACAGGTATCCAGTACTTCCTGAACCTCTGGTGATGGTTCCCAGTCACGCGGGAACAATGGGCGTTTGGAGCTTAGCTCTTTCACCAGGAAGGAGACTTTATCCTGTTCACTCCACTGATCGTAATCACCCAGCCCCAGATAGCGGGTCAGTTCAGACAGTACGTCAGAGTGGCGGGTACTTTCCTGGCGGATGTCCAGGCGAACCAGGTGCACACCAAATGCCTTGATTCGACGTAGGGTATCCAGCAGAGCGCCATCGGCGATAACACCCAGGCCACATTCATGCATGGACTCATAGCAGGCGTACAGTGGGTCCCACAGTTGGTCGACCGTTTCCAGTACTGGTTTATCCGGTACGGCTGCACCTTTAAGTTTCGCATCTGACACTTCCAGAGTATTGCGCAGCAGTACACGTACTTCTTTCAGTACAGCACGGTATGGTTCGTGAGCGTCTTCACCAGCCAGCTCGCGTACTTTAGCATTGCAGTTGGTCATAGACAGCTCGCTGACCAGTTCCTGAATATCGCCAAGGTACAGATCAGCGGCTTTCCAGCGTGACAGCAGCAGGACTTCACGGGTAATTTTGTGGGTTACGAACGGGTTACCGTCGCGGTCACCGCCCATCCAGGAAGAGAAATGCACCGGGCGGGCATCAATTGGCAGCCCTTCATCCAGATAGTTTTGCAGACGCTCATCCAGATCGCGAAGAAAATCCGGTACCGCTTTCCACAGTGAGTTTTCAACCACAGCATAGCCCCAGCGAGCCTCATCCAGTGGAGTCGGGCGTTTTTTTCGCATGTCGTCTGAGTGCCAGGCCTGAGCAATAAGCTGCTCCAGACGGCGCTCATTTTTCTGGCGCTCTTTTGGAGACAGGTCAGTCAGCTCAAGCTGGGACAGGCATTTGTTGATTTTGACCAGTTTGTTGATCATGGTACGACGCGCAATTTCCGTCGGGTGAGCGGTCAGTACCAGCTCAATATCCAGGTTACGTACCGCTTCAGCTGTTTCCTGTTTACTGATGCTATTGTCGTTTAACTTAGAGAAAAGGGTATTGACCGCATCTGGTTCACATACGTGAGACTCGCAATGGCGAGAAATAGTATGGTACTGCTCAGCAATATTAGTCAGATTCAGAAATTGGTTAAACGCACGTGCCACAGGCAATAGTTGATCATCCGGAAGGGTGGATATTTCTTTTATCAGTTCTTCGCGTGCTTGTTGATCGTTGTTGCGCTCGGCGGACTTGGAAAGCTTACGGATAAGTTCTACTTTTTCTAAGATCGCATCTCCGTGCGCGCTTTTTATTGTATTGCCAAGTAAATGGCCCAGCATGCGCACATTTCCTTTGAGCGCTGCGTATTTCTCGTTCATGGTCGTCCTGCCTCGTAATTAAATTACATAGAAGAATCCTTGCTAGGATGGGTAATCTAGCCAAATTCTGTGCTGAGAGTCAAATAATTGCTAGGTGTAAAAGTTTTTAATTGAGTTTATTTGATTTTGGTCATTTATTAAACTCACCATTCTATGAATGGATGAAATTAACTTTCATTTTGTTAGAAATCAGTAGCCTCCCGTTAGCGGGAGGCATAAGAAATGACCCTGAAATTAAGCATAGTCAATGATAACTAAGCGTAGTCAAAGATTACTGCGCATAGACGATTACTAAGTTTGCATCGTCTGTTCAGCACAAATAACGTCAACTTACACTTTAACTAAGGTCAACTTAACTAAAGCAACTGCGTCGAATTGTGTTGGACAGGATATCGATGGTCGGCTGAATAAAGTCGAAAGACAGGTATTCATCCGGCTGGTGTGCCTGAGCAATGGAACCTGGTCCCATCACCAGTGTCGGACATACCTGATTCAGAAATGGTGCTTCGGTACAGTAGTTCACTGTGTCTGACGGTTTGCCGCAAATATGTTCCATCTCGGAAATAAACGGATGCCCGTGTGCACATTCATAACCAGGAATGGCATCGTGTAATGGCGTAATAGCGATTCTGCCCGGCCATTTTGCATCAACTTCTGTTAGTGCTCCCCGCAGCATATTTTCCAGCCCGTCCAGACTGATCCCCGGCAGAGGACGGACATCGTAATGCAGTTCACAACAGCCACAGATCCTGTTGGCGCTGTCCCCGCCGTGAATATGACCTAAGTTCAGGGTTGGGTTAGGAATGGCAAAGCCAGGGTGGTGATACTCTTTAATCAGCCTGTCGCGCAGTTGCATCATCGCGTACAGAACTTCATACATAATCTCAATGGCATTCACACCAAGTGATGGGTCGGAAGAGTGCCCCGATTTGCCGGTGACGCGGATGGCGTTTGCTACGTGTCCTTTATGAGCACGAATTGGCACCAGCTCGGTCGGTTCACCAATCAGGCAGTAATCCGGCTGAATCTGGTGGGTTTCTGTAAAGTGGCGGGCACCGGCCATGGTGGTTTCTTCATCGCACGTCGCCAGAATATACAGAGGACGGCTTTGTTTGCTCCAGTCCATTTTTCTGACCGCTTCAATAATAAAAGCAAAGAAGCCTTTCATATCGGCGGTGCCCAAACCATAGAATCGATCGTTGCTTTCAGTCAGAGTGTGCGGGTCGAAACTCCAGCGTCCTTCATCGTAAGGCACGGTGTCAGTATGCCCGGCCAGAAGCAGGCCGCCTTTACCGCTGCCCTTTTTGGCCAGCATATTCATTTTTCCGGGGGCGACTTCGGTCACTTCTACATCAAAATTCAGGTCTCTGAGCCAGGTCGCCAGCAGTTCAATAACTTGTGAATTACCTTCGTCCCAACGCGAATCCGAAGAGCTGATGGATGAGGTAGAAATCAGGCCACTGTAGACCCCTTTAAAATCAGGTAATTGCATAATATCTTCACTTCCACTATTGACATATACCCTCTAAGAGGATAAAAAGCATATTAAATCATTATTTGTGAATAGAAAATCAAATAATGACAAATTTTAGGTATGAATAATCACTTTTTCACATAAGTGAGTAATCAAAGAAACTGGATGCGTTGAGATGTTAAAAACCACAATTATCGGTGCCAGCGGTTATACAGGAGCAGAACTTGCTCTGCTGGTAACGAAACACCCTGAGCTTACGCTAACAGGTTTATATGTTTCCGCCAACAGTGTGGATGCAGGAAAGGCGATTAGTGAGCTACACGGCAAGCTGGCTGGCGTAACCGATATGCCGGTTCAGCCTTTGACGGATCCGGCTGCTGTTGCTGCTGAGTGTGATGTGGTTTTTCTGGCGACGGCACATGAAGTGAGCCATGACCTGGCTCCTTACTTTATTGATGGCGGTTGTCAGGTGTTTGACCTGTCTGGCGCGTACCGGGTGCAGAGTGATAGCTTCTATACGACTTTCTACGGTTTCGAGCATAAATATTCAGACTTGCTCAGTAACGCTGTGTACGGACTGGCTGAGTGGAATGAGGCCGAAATTAAAAACACCAACATGGTGGCCGTAGCGGGTTGTTACCCAACAGCATCACAGCTGGCCATTAAGCCTCTGGTTGAGCTGAACTTTCTGGATCTGAATCAATGGCCGGTGATCAGTGCCGTGAGCGGTGTGTCCGGAGCAGGACGTAAAGCCAGCATGGTAAACAGCTTCTGTGAAGTCAGCCTGCAGCCATATGGCGTGTTTACTCACCGCCACCAGCCGGAAATTGCGTCACACCTGGGATGTGACGTGATTTTCACTCCGCATCTGGGCAACTTTAAGCGTGGTATTCTGGCGACGATCACCATGAAACTGGCGAAGGGCATCACTGAAGAGCAGGTCGAGCAGGCGTTTGTAAAAGCATACAAAGATAAGCCGGCTGTTCGTCTGAAGCATCAGCAGATGCCGAGAGTACAAGACGTACAGTTTACGCCTTTCTGCGATATCGGCTGGAAGGTACAGGGTGAGCATGTCATCGTCGCTTCTGCTATCGACAACCTGTTGAAAGGTGCATCCACCCATGCGATGCAGTGTCTGAATATCCGTAACGGCTTTGCGCCGCTTACTTCACTGATCTGAGTGTAAGGAAGAATAATGAGTCAGGTATTAAAACCATTGGTCATTAAATTAGGCGGTGCAGCACTGTCTTGTTCAGAAACGCTGGCCCACCTTTTCCACGCAATTAAAGCTTATCAGCAGCAAGCACAGCGTCAGATGGTGATTGTACACGGTGGGGGTTACCTGGTAGACGATCTGATGACCCGTCTGCAACTGGAAACGGTGAAGAAGAACGGCCTGCGTGTTACCCCTTACGATCAGATTAACGATATGACTGGTGCACTGGCAGGAACGGCAAACAAGTTGCTGCAGGGCGAAGCGATTAAAAACGGACTGACGGCCGTTGGCTTAAGCCTGGCTGACGGTGGCCTGTGTCAGGTAGAAGAGCTGGACCCGGAACTTGGTGCCGTAGGTAAAGCCACTGCGGGCAATGCGGATGTGGTAAAAGCCATCCTTCAGGCTGGCGCTTTGCCAATCATCAGTTCTATCGGTATCACGGCTGAAGGCCAGTTGATGAATGTCAATGCGGATCAGGCCGCAGTTGCTGTGGCTGGCGCACTGGATGCCGAGCTGGTCTTGCTGTCAGACGTCAGTGGTGTTCTGGATGGCAAAGGTCATCTGATTCCGAACATGGATAAGACACTGGCAGATGAGCTGATTGAAGCTAAAGTCATTACAGATGGTATGATTGTGAAAGTGCTGGCTGCACTGGATGCGGCCAATGATCTGGGCCGCCCGATTGAAGTGGCGACCTGGCGTTATCCGGAAAAACTGACCGAGCTGTTTGCCGGCAGCAGCATTGGAACTCAGTTCCAGCCACAATCGGCTTAATGACGAAGCTTTATTTAAATACAGAATTTAATACCCCCGGTTTACTGACCGCCGCCAACTCAGATTGGAAATCAGGTCCGGGACAGACGAAGAGAGAAACAATATGAGCAAGGTTAAAGTAAATAAAGTCGTAGTAGCCTATTCCGGCGGTCTTGATACATCAGTGATCATTCCGTGGCTGAAAGAAAACTATGGTTGTGAAGTGGTCGCATTCGTGGCCGATGTTGGTCAGGGTGAAGATGAACTGGTCGGCATTGAAGACAAGGCGATGGCGTCAGGTGCTTCTGAAGTGTATATCGCAGACCTGAAAGAAGAGATGGTTGCAGATTACATCTACCCAACCCTGAAAACAGGCGCGCTTTATGAAGGCAAGTACCTGCTGGGTACGTCTATGGCTCGTCCTATCATTGCTAAGGCTCAGGTAGAGTGTGCTCGTAAAGTAGGTGCTGATGCACTGGCTCACGGTTGTACCGGTAAAGGTAACGACCAGGTTCGTTTTGAAGGTGCATTTGCTGCACTGGCACCGGATCTGCACGTTATTGCCCCATGGCGTGAGTGGGATCTGGTCAGCCGTGAACAGTGTCTGGATTACCTGGCAGAGCGTAACATCCCATGTACTGCTTCTCTGACTAAGATCTACTCTCGTGATGCAAACGCATGGCACATCTCTACTGAAGGTGGTGTACTGGAAGATACCTGGAATGCGCCAAACGATGACTGCTGGGCATGGACGAACAGCCCTGAAGCAGCCCCAGACGAAGCTGAATATGTGACCCTTAAAGTACAGAAAGGCGAAATCGTTGCGGTTGACGGTGAAGAGCTGAGCCCGTATCAGGTACTGATGAACCTGAACGATAAAGGTGTTAAGCATGGTGTTGGCCGTATTGATATCGTAGAAAACCGTCTGGTGGGCATGAAGTCTCGTGGTTGTTACGAAACTCCGGGGGGCACCATCATGATGGAAGCTCTGCGTGCGGTTGAGCAACTGGTTCTGGACAAGAGCTCTTTCGAATTCCGTGAAGAGCTGGGCGTGAAGGCGTCTCACCTGGTTTATGATGGTCGCTGGTTCACTCCTCTATGTAAGTCAATCCTTGCTGCTACAGAAGAATTGGCGCAGGATGTGAATGGTGAAGTGGTTGTGAAACTGTATAAAGGTCAGGTAACGGCAACTCAGAAACGTTCTGAAAACAGCCTGTACAGCGAAGAGTTTGCGACCTTTGGTGAAGATGAAGTATACAACCAGAGTCATGCAGAAGGCTTTATCCGCCTGTACTCTCTGGCAAGCAGAATCCGTACACTAAACGCACAAAAAAAATAATAATCATATAGTAAGTATGCCCTCTTAATAATAAGAGGGCACAAAAAAGCAGAATAAGCATATATCTGGAAGCAGGAGATAACACAATGGCACTATGGGGCGGAAGATTTACCCAGGCAGCAGATACACGGTTCAAAGACTTTAACGATTCACTGCGCTTTGATTACCGATTGGCTGAGCAGGACATTGTTGGTTCAATCGCCTGGTCTAAGGCGCTGCTTTCAGTAAATGTGCTGACCGAGCAGGAACAGCAGAAACTTGAGCTGGCTCTGAATGAGCTGAAGCTTGAGGTAATGGAAGATCCGGAACAGATCCTGAAATCCCATGCAGAAGATATTCACAGCTGGGTTGAGCAGCAGCTGATCAATAAGGTCGGCGATCTGGGTAAAAAACTGCACACCGGCCGTTCACGTAATGATCAGGTCGCGACAGACCTGAAGCTATGGTGTCGTCAGCAGGGCCATCAGTTGCTGATCGCTCTGGATAACCTTCAGTCAAAAATGGTGAAAGTAGCAAGAGAGCATCAGGATACGGTGCTGCCTGGCTATACCCACCTGCAACGTGCGCAGCCAGTGACGTTTGCGCACTGGTGTCTGGCTTACGTTGAGATGCTTGACCGTGACTACTCTCGCCTGAATGATGCCATCAACCGTCTGGATACCTGTCCTCTGGGCAGTGGTGCTCTGGCGGGTACCGCTTATCCGATGGATCGTGAGGAGCTAGCACATAACCTTGGTTTCCGCAGAGCGACCCGTAACAGTCTGGATTCTGTTTCCGACCGGGACCATGTGATGGAGCTGATGTCTATTGCGTCTATCTCTATGCTGCACCTTTCTCGCCTGTCAGAAGATATGATCTTCTACAACTCTGGCGAATCCGGTTTTATTGAGCTGGCCGATACGGTGACTTCTGGTTCATCCCTGATGCCGCAGAAGAAAAACCCGGATGCACTGGAGCTGATCCGTGGTAAGTGTGGTCGTGTCTACGGTTCTTTGGCTGGCATGATGATGACAGTCAAAGCGCTGCCCCTTGCGTATAACAAGGATATGCAGGAAGACAAAGAAGGTCTGTTTGATGCGCTGGATACCTGGAACGACTGCATGCAGATGGCGGCGCTTTGCTTCGACGGTATCAAGGTGAATGGTGAGCGTACGCTGGAAGCGGCTAAGCAGGGTTATGCAAACGCCACTGAGCTGGCTGATTACCTGGTAGCGAAAGGCATTCCGTTCCGTGAAGCTCACCATATCGTTGGTGTGGCTGTGGTTGGCGCTATTGCCAAAGGTTGTGCACTGGAAGAACTGTCCATTGCTGAGCTGAAAGAGTTCTCGGAAGCCATCGAAGATGATGTGTACGATATTCTGACCATTGAATCCTGTCTGGAAAAACGTTCTGCACTGGGTGGGGTATCGCCAAAACAAGTGGCTTATGCCGTGGATCAGGCGCAGCAGCGTATTGATCAGCGTGATCTGTCTGCCGTGAAGGTTCGTCCGGCTCGCCTGACCGACATTGATACGCTGGAAAGCATGGTGGCTTACTGGTCATCCATGGGTGAAAATCTGCCACGCTCACGCAATGAGATTATCCGTGATATTGGCTCTTTCGCTGTGGTTGAGCATCAGGGTGAGGTGACAGGCTGTGCGTCACTGTATGTGTATGATTCCGGTCTGGCTGAGATCCGTTCACTGGGTATTGATCCGGGCTGGCAGCGTCAGGGACAGGGCAGTGCGATTGTGCAGCACCTGGTTGACCGCGCGAGAAAAATGGCCATCCAGAAAGTGTTTGTTCTGACCCGTACACCGGAATTCTTTATGCAACATAACTTCCTGCCGACTTCTAAGAGTCAACTGCCGGAGAAAGTGCTGAAAGACTGCGATCAGTGCCCTCGTATTCATGCGTGTGATGAGGTGGCTCTGGAAATTAACCTTTGTGAGCAGGTCATTTTACGTACCAGCGTGGCATAACAGCGTTAAGTCATGGAATTGTCAGAGAAAAGATCTTTTTTGAAAAAAAACAGAAAAAAAGGATCTTTTCATGGAACCAACTAAGGGAAGGCTGGTCATATAAGTACCACTGCTTTTTCTTAGATGAATCTAAGAAGGCCCCTCGTCAGAATTGATGTAGGGGCTTTTTTCTTTCTTTAACCCTACGTTTGTCTTAAATCCTCAGCCTTGCTTGCTTTCGGTAAAATCTCCTCACGCTTCCGTATTTATCAAGTGTTATGTTATTACGTTTTTCACAAACTCTTCAAATAACCTTCATCGAAATGATCATTAATATTACTTAATTCCTATTACTCTGTAGCCCTGATTGGGTGTGTACTGGTTCTATCTCTATTCACTCGCACGCCCAGAAGAACAACATAATAATTTAGGAGAGCAGTTGTGAAAGGAAGTTATCTGGCTTTAGCCATCAGTGGTATTTTAGTGTCTCTGCCTGGGTGTAGCAGCACAGTAACTAAATCTGCAATGGACGTTCCACAAAAAAATGACGTGTGGTACTCCGATGCCGAAGCCAAAATCGCGAAAGCTAAAGCGATGAAGCCGATTGATAAACCGGCGAAGAATGTGATTCTGTTTGTGGGTGACGGTATGAGCATCGGCACCGTGACGGCAGCGCGTATCTTTGAAGGTCAGCGTCGTGGTTTGTTGGGTGAAGAGTATAGCCTGACAATGGAATCCCTTCCACACATGGCATTGTCTAAAACTTATAACACAAACTCTCAGATCCCTGACTCTGCCGGTACGGCAACAGCGATGGTCACCGGTGTGAAAAGCAAACAGGGTGTGATCAGTGTAGATGACAATGTGCACCGTGGTTTCTGTAATACAGCTATCGGGAATGAAGCAACGACAGCCTGGGAACTGGCTGCCGAAGAGGGTTTGTCTGCAGGGGTTATCTCTACCGCTCGTATTACTCACGCAACACCGGCAACGACTTATGCGCACAGTGCGGATCGTAACTGGGAAAACGACACTAAGCTGACCAACATTGCCAAAAACCAGGGCTGTGTCGATATTGCTCAGCAATTAATCGACTTCGACAAAGGTGATGGTCTTCAGGTGGTATTTGGTGGCGGTCGCCGTGAGTTCCTGCCGAACACTGTGGTGGATCCTGAAGGTAAAAAAGGTAAGCGTGGAGATGGCCGTAACCTGATTTCTGAATGGCAGCAAAAGCACCCGGACGGGCAGTATGTGTATGATAAAGCCGGTTTTGATAAGCTGGATGAAAAGACTACTCGCGCCTTTGGTCTGTTTGAAAGCAGCCATATGAAGTATGAAGCCGACCGCCGTGACGGTGAGCCTTCTCTGGCAGAGATGACGTCGAAAGCGATCGATATTCTGTCTAAGAACGATAAGGGCTACATCCTGATGGTTGAAGCTGGCCGTATCGACCACGCACATCACGCAACCAATGCAGCGCGCGCACTGGCAGACACGGTTGCCTTTGATGATGCGATTAAAGCGGCACTGGATAAAACCAACGTAGAAGATACGCTGGTCATTGTTACTGCTGACCACGCACACACCCTCATCATGAACGGTTATTCTGATCGTGGTAACCCGATCCTTGGTTTGTCTAAAAAGGGCGGCAAATACAATACGGATGACTTTGGTAAGCGTTATACGACCCTTGCCTATGGTAACGGTGCAAGTGCGGTGAACGGGGCTCGAGCTAATCCGACTCAGGAAGAAGCGATGCAGCTGGATTACATGCAGCAGTCACTGGTTCGATTTGGTTCAGAAACCCACTCAGGTGAAGACGTGGCGATTTTTGCCCGTGGTCCTCAGGCTTACCTGTTCCAGGGGGCGGTAGAGCAGAACTATATTTATCATGTGATGAATGAAGCGCTGGGGTTAGCGAAGTAATTCCGCCTGGCTCTGATAGCGAGTTGATAACCATTTAATGGCAATAAGAAAGCTCCTGCTTCAATCGGGAGCTTTTATTTTTTACGCCTTGGCTGCTTTCTGTATTTCTGCCGCAAAGGAATCTGAATAAAGCGAAACCATAGGTGTAGCAACAGGAGTCCGTTGAAGGCCAGGGTCGCAAACAACAGGGCAACCGCTTCAACGCTTTTCGGGTGCAGCCGAAAGCCAAACCACCAGACAAGCCAGCCTAGTATGGAAAGAAAAGTCAGCTGTTTCATACAGCGGGTACACCGGCCTATCTTTTTCCAGAACCAGTGAGTATCGCAATTTTTGCAAGCCATCAGTGTATATGAGTCATCGAAGTAACAGGATCCTTGTTAACAGTATACCAGCTAAGCATTGCGGCTATGTGTGCTTTAGAATACAGAAATTCTAAAAGCAGATCACAAAAAAACTGACGGCTCCCCTTGTGATTGCTTCTCATGCCCCCACATAAGTTTCACAAGACAATAAATATGCATTGTCTGTTGTAACCTAACCTACATTAATAATGGAAATTTAATCAGGAGAGACGACCGATGAATATTCGTCCTTTACATGACCGTGTTATCGTTGAACGCCAGGAAGTTGAATCAAAGTCTGCCGGCGGCATCGTGTTAACTGGTTCTGCTGCTGAAAAATCAACTCGCGGTACAGTTTTGGCTGTTGGCAAGGGCCGCGTTCTGGAAAACGGCACAGTACAGCCATTGGACGTTAAAGTTGGTGATACTGTTATCTTTTCAGAAGGCTACGGCACCAAAACTGAAAAAATCGACGGTAAAGAAGTTCTTATCATGTCTGAAAATGACATCATGGCTATCGTTGAATAATAAGCAATCGTTGAGTAATTCACTTTTCAACAGAAACAGAATCGAAATTTAAAGGAAATAAAAGATGGCTGCTAAAGACGTTAAATTTGGTAATGACGCACGAATCAAAATGCTGGAAGGTGTAAACGTTCTGGCAAACGCAGTAAAAGTAACTCTTGGCCCTAAAGGCCGTAACGTAGTACTGGATAAATCTTTCGGTGCTCCGACGATCACTAAAGATGGTGTTTCTGTCGCGCGTGAAATCGAGCTGGAAGACAAGTTCGAAAACATGGGCGCGCAAATGGTTAAAGAAGTGGCCTCTCAGGCGAATGATGCGGCTGGTGACGGTACCACAACAGCGACTGTACTGGCTCAGGCAATTGTGATGGAAGGCCTTAAAGCGGTTGCCGCGGGCATGAACCCAATGGACCTGAAACGCGGTATCGATAAAGCCGTAGAAGCGGCAGTAGAAGAGCTGAAAACATTGTCTGTACCATGTGCTGATACCAAAGCGATCGCTCAGGTTGGTACTATCTCTGCAAACTCAGATGAAACCGTTGGTAACATCATTGCAGAAGCGATGGAAAAAGTAGGCCGCGACGGTGTTATTACTGTTGAAGAAGGTCAGGCTCTTCAGGACGAATTGGACGTTGTTGAAGGTATGCAGTTCGACCGCGGTTACCTGTCTCCTTACTTCATCAACAATCAGGAAGCGGGCAGCGTTGATCTGGAAAACCCATTCATCCTGATGATCGACAAAAAAGTATCGAACATCCGTGAACTTCTTCCAACACTGGAAGCAGTAGCAAAAGCTTCTCGTCCTCTGCTTATCATTGCTGAAGATGTTGAAGGTGAAGCGCTGGCTACTCTGGTTGTGAACAACATGCGTGGTATCGTGAAAGCGGCTGCGGTTAAAGCACCTGGTTTTGGTGACCGCCGTAAAGCTATGCTGCAGGATATTGCTATTCTGACTGCGGGTACTGTTATCTCTGAAGAAGTTGGTCTGGATCTGGAAAAAGTAACTCTGGAAGATCTTGGTCAGGCTAAGCGTGTCACTATCACCAAAGAAAACACCACGATTATCGACGGTGTTGGTGAAGAAGTGATGATCAGCGGTCGTGTTACTCAGATCCGTCAGCAAATCGAAGAAGCAACGTCTGACTACGATAAAGAAAAACTTCAGGAGCGCGTAGCGAAACTGGCTGGTGGTGTTGCGGTAATTAAAGTTGGCGCAGCAACTGAAGTTGAAATGAAAGAGAAGAAAGATCGCGTAGAAGATGCACTGCACGCAACCCGTGCGGCTGTTGAAGAAGGCGTGGTTGCCGGTGGTGGTGTTGCGCTTATCCGTGCAGCTTCTAAAGTGGTTGACCTTGAAGGCATCAATGAAGAGCAGAACGTGGGTATCCGTGTTGCACTACGTGCGATGGAAGCTCCACTACGTCAGATCGTAGCCAACGCTGGTGATGAAGACTCAGTGGTAGCGAATAACGTAAAAGGCGGTGAAGCTAACTACGGTTATAACGCAGCAACGGGAGAATACGGTGACATGCTGGAAATGGGTATCCTTGACCCGACAAAAGTAACCCGTTCAGCACTGCAATTCGCAGCTTCTGTTGCTGGCCTGATGATTACTACCGAAGCAATGGTTTCTGACCTGCCTGCTAAAGATGGCGCTGGTGCTCCTGATATGGGTGGCATGGGCGGCATGGGTGGTATGCCGGGCATGATGTGATGCCATAACTCATTGAAAAATAAAAGGGTGAGCCGGAAGGCTCACCCTTTTTTATTTGAGGAAAGATAAATAATCTATCTTCGGAATACCTGTTAATACTAAACGGGAAAAGTCTTTGATCTGAACAAATATGATTCCACAAACCGCTCAAGACATCCCTGTACGCTAAAACTTGGGCATCCATGCCCAAGTACGTTTGTTCCACCATATTCATTCAGATGATCAGATACTTTGTCTGAATGGTATAAGACTTAGGGGTGAGGCTTATTTAGTGCGGTTATATATCCACTGGTAACTCAGCCAGGCGCAGACAAAAGAGAAATAGCCTCCCCATACCACGTCCGAAAGGTGGTGTCCTCCGGCGACGATACGGGCCAGGCTCACGGCAACATACCAGAACACCAGTGCATAGGTGAGATTTGTTGCCAGCGTCTTATATCCACGGCGACGTGCAGCCAGAGCTAGTACCAAAAAGGCTAGTGGTGTCGCGGCATGTCCGGACGGAAAAGAAGGCCCTTTATTGCCCCAGTTGGCTTCCAGTACCGCGCGGTGTGGTTCTGTACCGCCAAATTCAATGCTTTGAGATGGACGGGGGCGGCCGAAGTTATCTTTAAAGATGGAGTTCACAATCAGCCCCGGTCCGATCAGCAGAGAAAGAAACAGAGCTAACACGAGCCGGTTATACTTACGTACCGGTCTTTTGAAATAGGCCACGAACGGGTAGGCGAGGAAAAACAGCAGGCTACCGGTGACCGCCCACGGAATCGTATTGTAGAAAAAGACCGTCAGAAGGTTATCTTTTAAAGGAAACGTATTTCCGGCGGCATCGTAGAAAAGTCCGCTGACCAGCAAATCCAGATTCAGTAGCCGGATGGCGGCAGACAATAAAAGAATGACGATGGTAGCCACACCCACAGGTGCGTACTTTCCTTGTAACATATTATTCATACCCCAGGAATCCACTTACCTTATAGATTTTGTACTGGTACTTGCGGTCTGTCGATACTTGTCTGGTTAAAACGGTCAGCGCTTCAACCTGGCTAAAATATTGACGCCAATACGCATCGTTCAGTTCACCTGTAATGACTAGTGCTTCCTGCTCGTCACCAGTATAAGGGCGGGTCAGCTGGAAGTGGCTGGAAATATGGCTGCTCGGGCTCCATGCTTTGATATTCTCGTCATCCCCATTCATCGCATAAAACATCGCTTCCGTGATCTCTTCTCTGCCTTCGGCAATCAACAGACGATCCGGATACTGATCAAGGTAGGTTTTCACTTGTTCGCCCCAGGCTTTCCAGCCCCGAACCCGTTTGAACGGATCGTGCTTTGCCTGCAATTGTGCACCGCTCGCCTGTATGATCGGGTCGGCAAGCCAAACCACCATATTCAGAAGAAGATTTGTGGCCAGCATCGCGATTAACCATTTTCTCCGGTGCTGAAGGAAGTGCGCAAGACCAATAATAATGCCGACATAAGCTGGTGCCGCCCAGTTGGAGTTATATTTACCTTGTAGCGCAACCAGGCTGATGATGATCAGCATTGGCAGGCTGAATGTCAGCAACAGGTTTCTTGGCTTATCCCCCTTAATGAACCACCACCACATGACGATGAAGCCGACCGGGCCGATAATTCCTGCCTGTTCAAAGATAAAGCTGATCATCTTATCCGGACGAAGGCCGCCATTTTCAACATATCCGGCAGTGTGCGAAAAGGTTGGAAAATCGTTCTGATAGTTCCAGTAGAAGTTCGGGGTCAGAATGGCTAATGCAATAACCGCCATCACCCAGAGCCTCGGATTGGTCAGCTGTTTCTGATGACCGAAAAACAGCATATAACCCAATGCAGACAGAGAGAACACCGCCATATTGTATTTGGTCAGCAGACCCAGTCCGCAGATAACGGCGCAGATCAGCCAGTCACTCCAGGCATTGGAATCAATACTGCGGATAAAAAACAGCATGGCACTGCTCCAGAACAGGAACAGCAAAACATCGGTGGAGGTGATGGTGGAAGAAAATGCAACACCGGGCAGGGTAATAAACAGCACGGAAGCCCAGAAGCCGACTTTTTCGGAAATCAGTCGTCGCCCTAGTAAATAGATGACGTAACTGGTGAGTGGATAAACCAGAATCCCACCCAGCTTGATGGTATAAACGGAATCACCAAAGATCCCGGTGACCAGCGACAGTAACACCGCAATCATCGGCGGCTTTGAGTAATACCCCCAGGCCAGATCTTTTGACCACCACCAGTACTGAATTTCATCCACGTACAGGTCAACGCTGCTTATGGACAGGAAATACGCACGTATAACAGAAATGGCCAGGAAGATGATAAGCAAAGGCTTGAGCATTGAAGCCTGATTATCGTTAGTTGTCATAGTTTTTCTCAAGAGTCGTTGAGCGGGCTGGCAACATAAATACGATGATTGCGCCGAATATAGAATTAAACAGAATAAAAAAGTGCGAGTTAACGGCTGCTGCCACTAATTCTGCTTTAGTAATGATATCACTATCAGCGCCGTTACTCATCAGACCGAAAGAGACGGCGGCTTCATAACTGCCAAAGCCACCCGGTAAGCTGGGTAACATGCCGGAGACTTCACCAAACAGGGCACCGAAGGTGGTCTGGTCCAGAGTGAATGGTGTCATGCTGGCCAGCAGGGCGGCAAAGAGCAGTATTTTCACTCCCCAGTTCAGCCAGGAAAGCGCACTTATTTTCAGTAGCTTCCCATAAGTACTGGGAATATTGGTCAGGATCTGCCAGACGAAACGGGCTTTTTTGTATTTCCGGTAGCGGTATGTCAGCCAGATAAAGTGTTTACGCAGGAACGTACCGGAGAGAGGAATAAAAATGGCCAGAGTTAACCAAATCCAGGTTAAGTAGCTAAACTGGGTATAACAGATTAATGCAACGGCAATGGAAGCCAGAACATAGGCGTCAAACAGGCGCAGTACCAGCAGTGCCGGAACCGAATGAGAATAAGGTGTGGCAAAGGCTCTTTTCATCAGAATAGGGAAAGAAATTTCCCCGGCTTTTGCTGGCAACAGGTTGGCCCAGAATGTTTGCTTAATCACTAATGGCAGGACAATTTTTGTCGGAAGTCTGATTGTCGAGCTTTGGAAATAGGTGGAAATCCGGTAGCTGCGTACCAGATAGCTAAACCAGTAAAGCAGGGTAAACGCCAGTATGTGTTGCGTCGGAATCGCTTTCCAGAACGAAAGAAGGGTATTCCAGCCCCAGATAAAATGAACCGCAAGGATAACAGTAATAAACGTCAATACGGAAAGCAGTAACGAACGGTGTTTTATTGCTCGGGACATGAGAAATGCGGTATAATTAAAAACTTGATTAGTATACCACAAATTCAGAATGAGAGTACCTAATATGTCGGGGAACAGTATTTCCGAAGCTGATAAAAGCTACGTAGTTAGCGTTGTTGTACCTGTATACAATGAAGAAGAAAGTGTCAGGCCATTGGTTAAAGCGATTGATGAATCGCTGAAAGATGCTGGCTTCGAGTGGGAATTACTGTTGGTTAACGACGGCAGTTCTGACAGAACTCTGCATGTCGCCATGGAGGTGCAGCAGGAGTACGGTAAGCATATCCGTCTGATTGCCCTGCAGAGAAACTTCGGCCAGACGGCGGCGATGCAGGCTGGTATAGAACAGTCTGCGGGTGACTACATTGTAACGCTGGACGGTGACCTGCAAAACGACCCTGCTGATATTCCGAGAATGGTACAGCGCCTGATTGACCGGGACCTGGACCTGCTGGTTGGCTGGCGTAAAGACCGTAAAGACAATATGTTGATCCGTAAAGTGCCGTCACGTATTGCAAACTGGCTGATCGGTAAAACAACCGGCGTTAAGCTGAACGATTACGGTTGTAGCCTGAAAGTGTATCGCGGCAGCGTTATTCGTAATGTGAAACTGTATGGTGAGATGCACCGCTTTATTCCTGCCTGGGTTGCGATTCATGTACCGGTAGAACGTATCGAAGAAGTGGAAGTGAATCACCATGCGAGACAGTTCGGTGAGTCTAAGTACACGATTTCGCGTGTATACCGGGTTATCCTGGACCTGATTTCCGTTATCTTCTTTATGCGCTTCCGTACTCGTCCGTCCCATTTCTTTGGTCCGATTGGTATGGCGTGCGGTGGTATCGGTGCGCTAATGATGCTGATTCTTGGCTTCCAGAAGTTCCTTCTGGGTGAAGAGATTGGTGGCCGCCCGATGCTGATCATCGGTGTACTGCTGATTGTGATGGCGATTCAGTTTATTACCACGGGTATTCTGGCGGAGATCATGAGCCGGACCTATTACGAATCTTCTAATCGCTCAACGTATGAGTTTAAAGAAATTGTCTATCAGGAACCGGAAGAGACAGAGTCGGAATCTTAATTGAGCCGTCATTCGGAATAAAAAAACGCAGCTTATTAAGCTGCGTTTTTTAATAAATGGTTAACAGTACGTTATTAACGGGTACCGTAAACCACGATAGTTTTACCGTGTGCAGAAATCAGATTTTGCTCTTCCAGCATTTTCAGAATACGGCCAACAGTTTCACGGGAACAGCCTACGATCTGACCAATTTCCTGACGGGTAATCTTAATTTGCATACCATCCGGGTGAGTCATGGCGTCCGGTTGTTTTGCCAGATTCAGTAGTGTCTGGGCAATACGGCCAGTCACATCAAGGAAAGCAAGGTCACCGACTTTCTGGCTGGTCACTTGCAGGCGGCGAGCCATCTGTGCAGAAAGACGCATCAGGATATCAGGGTTAACCTGGATCAACTGACGGAATTTTTTGAAAGAAATTTCTGCTACTTCACAAGGAGTTTTTGCACGAACCCACGCCGTACGTTCCTGATCGTCTTCGAACAGACCCAGTTCACCAATAAAGTCACCTTGGTTCAGGTAAGAAAGAATCATTTCCTTACCTTCTTCATCTTTAATCAGTACAGCAACAGAACCTTTGACGATATAGTACAGTGTTTCTGCTTTTTCACCGGCGTGAATCAGCGTACTTTTAGATGGATATTTATGAATGTGACAGTGTGAAAGGAACCATTCTAATGTTGGATCAGTTTGCGGTTTACCTAGAACCATAATTATCTCACTTTATCTGCAGGGTACGCTCAGCAGCCTTCCCTTGGCTACTACCTCAAAGCTATCTAGCATAGGAGGTATTGGGTCAGGCTGCAAGCTACTTAATTTCAGTTAAAAATATTACCTTTTTTTGTAAACGATTTCTTGATTTTGATCGCCTGATTTTTGTGACGCAGTAGGCAAAAACGTGCACATGATCACTCTACAGGAAATCATTTTGAGCTATTACCCTAAATTAACCTATCTTGCCGGTCTCTATTAGCTGTTGTAAAGCCGGGCGGATAATCAACTCCATTGCAAAGCTCATTTTGCCTCCGGGGACTACCAGCGTGTTATGCCGGGACATAAAAGAACCGTCAATCATGGCCAGAAGATAAGGGAAATCGATATTTTTCATGCCCCGCATGCGGATAACCACGAAGCTTTCATCAAGGCTTGGGATTGCCATCGCGCTGAATGGGTTTGAGGTGTCTACCGTTGGAACGCGTTGGAAATTAACATGGGTACGGGAAAACTGAGGGGTAATGTAGTTCAGGTAGTCATCCATAGAACGGACAATCGAGTTCATAACCGCTTCTCTTGAGTGGCCTCTGTCTTGTGTGTCCCGTACAAATTTCTGAATCCACTCCAGGTTAACGATAGGCACCATTCCGATAAGAAAATCGACGTGCTGAGCGACATTGATGTCACCGTCGACGACCCCCCCGTGTAATCCTTCGTAAAAAAGCACATCGGAATCTTCCGGCAGATCCTGCCAGGGGGTAAAGGTGCCCGGCATCTGGTTGTAGGGTACGGCTTCGTCAAAGGTATGCAGGTAACGGCGGAACCGGCCTTTTCCCTCATCACCAAAGGTGCGGAAGAATTGTTCCAGTGCCTTGAAGTCATTGGCCTGAGAGCCGAAATAACTGATGTGCTTACCCTGTTCTTCGGCCTTTTGCACCTCTACGTCCATTTCTCTGCGGGTGTAGCGGTGGAAGCTGTCTCCTTCTACCCATGCGGCCTTGGCTCCCATCATATTAAACATTTTACGGAATGCTTCTGCACTGGTTGTAGTTCCGGCTCCTGACGAACCGGTTACGGCAATGATAGGGTGCTTGGCTGACATAGGTTATTCCTGTAAGTCCTTTCTTAATCTGATATCCACAGTTTCATGAAGTTCCGAAAACAGTACGACTGCTTCACCGGATTCAATCTGGTTTCTGACCTGTTCGACTTTTTTATCCAGAGAGACTTCTTCCATACCGTAATCGGTGCCTTCCCTCAGGATAAACTCGCGGATCAGGTTATCCAGTGTATCCGGGTCAATCTGTTGCCAGGGTATTATCATAATGACTTCTCTCTATTACGATTTTAAGTGTTGCGATGCGTTTTAATGCACATCTGCGTTTAGGTGCTGATAGTAAGCGGGCATTGCCCGCTCGAGCCAGAACACCGGCTGTATTACAGAGCCGGAGACAAACCCCACATGCCCGCCATGCTTAAACAGGCGGTAATGAATGTTGTCCGGCAGGCGAAAGTCCGGCACAACCCGCTGGGTCATAAAAGGGTCGTCCTGTGCGTGGATGACTTGCAGGGGCACAGCGACCTTGTCCAGCACGTGAATACCGGAACACTGCCGGTAATAATCGGCGGCATTGGTGAACCCGTGCAGTGGGGCGGTAATAACGTCATCAAACGCATACAGGCTTTTGAGGCCGGTAATGTCAGTGCGCTGAATACCCAGAGATTCATGCAGCAGCGGTTCTTTTTTCAGGGCATTCTTTTTCAGTGAGTTTAGCAGATATTGGCAGTATACCCGGGAGAATCCCTGCTCAATGCGCTGAGAGCTGGAGGCCAGGTCCAGCGGTGCCGAGACGATGGTAGCGGCATCGACCAGAGGATCATGGCGGTAGGTGGCCAGATAATTCACCAGCATATTGCCACCCAGAGAGACGCCTAATGCGACTTTGTTCTGCTTTGGGAAGTGCTGGTGCAGATAGTTCAGAAAGAAGCGCGCATCGTCGGTTTCGCCGGAATGATAAGCCCGGGCCAGACGATTAGCCCTGCCGCTACAGCCCCGAAAGTGCATCATCACGGCCAACCAGCCCTGTTCCGCGAAAGCGTGCATTAATCCATTCGCGTAAGGGCTATGAAAGCTGCCTTCCAGACCGTGAAACAGGATAAACAGAGGCTTTTCATTTGCAGATCCGTTCATCCATTCTTCGCTCCAGGCAAGATCCAGAAAATCACCGTCGGGTGTTTCCAGTGTCTGAATGACAGGTTGGAAGCGGGGTGCTTTACGGATGAATCTGGGCAGCAGCGTTTGTAAGTGCGGGTTAGCCAATCCCTTCGCCGGAATAAATGTTGTCATAGCGCAAGATTATAAAAGCCTGAATATACGTTATCGTATTTGTTGTTGGTATAGCTCCTGAGTCTGGTGGATTGGCCCCATTAAAGCAAGTTTTACTACGCCAGAATGAGGGGGCGTGCAGTGGGAGAAATGTCGAGTGAAGGGTAAAAATCGACTGGAAGAAAAAGGGGGCATGCCCTACGACAAGAAGGCATGCCCCAGTGGAGATGTCGGTACTATGATATTGGAGCTATAGCGTCACACCATTTTTCCAGATAGCCAGTTCCCGGATATTATTGCTTTCATTCCGGGTGGCTTCTCCGCTGACGACGGCCGCCAGCTTGTCCAGAAATTGCTTTAGCAGATCCAGCATCGAGATCTCGGTTGATACCAGTTGTCCGGCATCGAAATCAATCCAGCGGGGTTTGCGCTGTGCCAGTTCACTGTTGGTCGCGATCTTCATTGTCGGCACAAAACCACCGTAAGGGGTACCGCGTCCGGTGGTGAACAGCACCATATGACAGCCCCGGCTTAGTCAGTTTCTCTGTATAGCCGATGACATCAATCACCTGACTGGAGCCTGCTTTCTGGGTACAGCCGAGAGATTTGTCTTCCAGCGTGGTGATCCCGCCAGCCTTATTACCTGGTGATGGGTTTTCATAGACCGGCAGTCCGTGCTTCAGGTAGTACTCTTTAAAGCCGTTGACCATATCCACCAGCTTGTTAAAGACTTTTTCATCGGCAGCCCGGTTCATCAGAATGGTTTCTGCACCGAACATTTCCGGAACCTCTGTCAGTACCGTTGTGCCACCATGGGAAACCATAAAATCAGAGAATACGCCCAGCATCGGGTTAGCTGTAATGCCGGAGAGACCATCACTGCCGCCACACTCCAGACCAAACTTCACTTCGGACAGCGTGCCGGGTACGCGTTTATCCTGCTGCATGGTTTCCAGTAGCTCACCAAGCAGCTTCACGCCTTGTTCAATTTCGTCGTCATGTTTTTGTGCGACCATAAAGCGCATGCGGGATTCATCATGCTCTGGCTGTCCGGCTTTAAATGGTTCTATCTGATTGTTTTCACAACCAAGACCGATGACCAGCACACCACCGGCATTGGGGTGAGTTGCCATGCTCTGCAGCAGCTTTTTCGTGGTTTCTCCGGGTTTTAATCCTAATACGGTGAAAGCCTGTCAGGAAATCGGCATTGATATTGTTCCTGGTGTTAATAACCCAAGCACTATTGAAGCGGCACTGGAAATGGGGCTGACCACGCTGAAATTCTTCCCGGCGGAAGCGTCCGGCGGTATTCCGATGCTGAAGTCTTTACTGGCTCCGTACAGGGATATTCAAATTATGCCAACCGGCGGTGTGAATCCGAAAAATGTGAACGATTATCTGGCGATCCCCCGAGTGATTGCTTGTGGCGGCACCTGGATGGTGGACAAAAAACTGATTGAAACGGGTGACTGGGAAGAGCTGGCTCGCCTGACCCGTGAAGCGGCCGCTCTGGTGGCATAACCACCTGAACAAATTGTAAATACCTGTTTTTATTGTAGCTCTTACCTTCTATTTTTCTGAAGGGCCTTTGGACCCGGAGTGTTTCCGGGTCTTTTTTTATCTGGCCGGTTGAGAAGGCTCAACCAGCGAAGCCTCTCCGACAGAAAATCCATCCTCGCCAAAGCGTTTCAGAATGTGACCATCCTGAATAATGGTCAGTGTCCGGGTATCGGCGAACTGCCAGTTGCGCCACTGGTAACAGAGCTTATTGTCTTTCACCCACCAGTAGCCCTCATCCACATCGTTAGGCCGGTCAGAGATCCCGGTCATTTTACCGTCGGGCTGGAATGTTATCCGGTAGGGGATATTAAAGCAGTCCTGAGTGAAGATGGCACACCCGGACAGTAACTCACGAATCCGTTGTGTATTGAGCCTTATGCCTGCAGTTTCTTCCAGCCGGGGAACCGGCAGGATCCGTTTCGCCAGTTTTGATAACTGCTTGATTCCTTCGCGGATGTGCTCGGTACGGATGGACTGAAAGCTCAGGCGAAAACTGTTGGTTTTGGCTCCTGCGATGTAGTAACGGCTGCCACAATTGATGAGAATACCGTGAGCTTCCGCCAGTTGTTGTAGTTTAGGGGCATCAAAACCTTCTTTGCAATTAATCCAGAATGACGTACCGGCTAGTGACGGAATCACGCCGGACTGAGGAAAATAGTAATTCAGCGCTTTTTCCATCGTCAGCCATTTTTCCCGGTACCGCTTCAGCATTTTCTGCAATAGCGCATCGTAATAACCAAGGCTGAGAAACAGCGCCATTGTCTGACAGTTATTTTTGGGGGGCAGGCTGTGGGTACGCATCTGCAGGGACTTTATCTGTTTGATCAGTGGCTCAGACGCCACGATATAGCCCAGCCGTAATCCGGGCGCAATGGTTGAAGAAAAACTGGAAATATAGATAATCCGCTCACTGTTATATTCCCCTCTCAGCGCGGGGCTGTGATCTTCTATATAACTGATATCGTGCTCGAAATCATCTTCAATGATCAGCAGATCCTGCTCTTCTGCTTTCTCCATCAGCTTTTTACGCCGCTCTGTCGACAGGCGTACAGTCGTCGGAAACTGATTACTTGGCGTGGTGTAAACCAGCTGACAGGGGTCCAGACGCTCATCGACCTGCATCCCTTGCCGGTCGACATCAATGGGGATGATACTGGCGCGACGGGTCTGAAACTGCTGCAGCGCTTCCGGGTAGCCGGGGTTCTCCATACCAATGGTGCTGTAACGGGAAACGAGCAACTTGGAGATCAGATACAGGCTGTTCTGGCAGCCAAACGTAATCGCAATTTGCTCCGGTTTGACAAAGATGCCTCGTTTCGGCAGTACCCGGGTGCGGATCTGTTCGATCAGATCGTTGTAGTTGCAGTCATTTGAGGTCCACGATTTGTTGTTGACCCGGTTCAGTGACTGGATACTGCATTTTCGCCATTCCGAGGCGGGAAACAGCTTCTCATCGACCAGACCGTTAATAAATTGGTAAGGGGTATTGCTCAGGTTGCTGTGTTGCTCATGATTAAGCTGTTCCGGATCCGTCAACAGGTAGTTGTTCCAGTTCAGGTTATCCTGAGACGTGGCAGCAGGTACTGCTTCCATTTTTGGGGATAGTTCCAGCTCGGGATTTACGAAGTAACCTTTGCGCTCTACGGGAACCAGCAGGCCATCTTCGGTAAGCTGTTCGTAAACTCTTAATACCGTGTTGCGGGAGACTTTCAGGCTCTGGGCCAGCTTTCGGGAAGAAACCAGGCAGGTATCTTTGGGGATAAAACCTTCAGAAATCGCCTGAGAAATACTGCCGCGGATCTGATCCTGCAGCGTCCGGTTATCACTGGGGTCAATCTGTATATAGCTCTGAAGCATGGGGTTCTGGTCTCGTCTGCTGGTTATCGCATTCAGACCAGAACGACCACTTAAATCAGACGGGTTAGCGGATTAATTTCAGCAGTTCCGTCTTAATGATATCTAAGCCTTTCAGAACCAGTTCTGGTTCTATGGTCAGTGGTGGTAAGAATCGGATAACGTTTCCTTTTATACCGCAAGAAAGCAGTATTACTCCCGCCTGATTCGCTTTCTGAACCAATGCCTTGGTCAGGTCAGCAAGTGGCGCACCGGTTTCCGGATCACTGAATTCCATTGCGATCATTGCACCAATCTGGCGAATATCACCGATGTGGGGCACATCTTGCTGCAGAGCAATCAGCTGCTCGCGGAAAAGAGTACCTATCTGTTCTGCGCGTTCGCAGAGCGATTCCTTCTCGATAATATCGATAACTTCCAGGCCAGCAACACAAGCGAGTGGTGAGCCGGCATAGGTGCCGCCTAAACCTCCGGGTACTGCTGCATCCATGATCTCTGCCTTGCCAACAACACCAGAAAGAGGGAAACCGCCAGCGATACCTTTCGCGATTGTCGTGATATCCGGGATAATACCTAAGTGCTCCGAAGCAAACATCTTGCCAGTTCGGGCATAGCCGGTCTGGATCTCATCACAAATAAGGACGATACCGTGCTGGTCACACACTTTACGCAGTTCGGCTACCCAGGTCGCCGGAGCCTGATAGAAGCCGCCTTCGCCCTGTACCGGTTCAAAAATAATGGCAGCCACACGGCTTGGTTCGATATCGCAGGTAAACAGATCGTTTAATGCATCCAGGCTCTGTTGCTCGGAGATATCATGGTAGGCATTTGGAAACGGCAGGTGATAGATTTCATTCGGGAACGGGCCGAATCCGATTTTGTACGGTGCCATTTTTCCGGTCAGACCCATACACATATTGGTTCGGCCGTGGAACCCCCCATTAAAGGCGATAATACCGCTACGACCGGTGTGAGCTCGGGCCACCTTAACGGCATTTTCTACGGCTTCAGCACCGGTGGTCAGGAAGATAGCTTTTTTATCGAAATCGCCCGGGGCTCTCTCGACCACTTTTTCTGCCAGCTCAACAAAGCTGCCGTATGGTGTGACCGAAGAACAGGTATGGCTGAAGTTTTCCAGTTGTTTCTGTACGGCAGCCACAATCTGCGGGTGTGAGTGTCCGGTATTGTTTACTGCAATGCCGGCGGCGAAGTCGATGTACTCTTTGCCTTCCACATCAGTGATAATTGCATTCTTTGCGGTCGCTGCATAAGTCGCGCTCAGGTTTGCCATGCCTTTGGCGACAACCTTGTCCTTGCGAGCCTGCCATTCAGTGTTTGTCATAGCGGTATTCCTTTAAACGTAATTAGTTGAAAATGTCCGTTCGGTTGCAGTTACAGCCCGCCGAAGCAGAGATATTTAATGCTCATGTACTCATCAATGCCTTGTTTGGCACCTTCCCGGCCGAATCCGGACTGTTTTACCCCGCCGAAAGGTGCCACTTCATTGGAGATGATGCCTTCGTTAATGCCGACCATGCCGAATTCAAGTTGCTCTGCAATATGGAATGCCCGGTTCAGGGTGCGGGTATAGAAATAACTGGCCAGTCCGTAGATGGTATCGTTCGCTTTGGTGATCAGTTCGTCATCTTCGCTGAAGCGGATAATTGGAGCGACCGGACCAAAGATTTCGGTCTGAACGATATCCATATCCTGAGTGATATCGGTCAGAATGGTTGGCTGGACGAATAATCCGCCTAAGTCTTCCCCGCCATAAGCGACCGTTGCGCCCTGTTCTTTAGCCTGAGTGATATAGCCGAGGACGTTTTCTTTGGCTTTGCTGTCAACCAGTGGACCGATCTGTACGCCGGGTTCAATGCCGTTACCGACTTTCAGTGCGGCGACAGCGTCGACGAACTTGTCGACAAACTGGTCGTAGACCGAATCCTGCACATAAAAGCGGTTGGCACAGACGCAGGTCTGTCCGGCATTACGGAATTTGGAGGCAATCGCGCCTTTTACCGCTTCATCGATATCGGCATCGTCGAAGACGATAAACGGAGCATTGCCACCCAGTTCCATAGAGGTGCGTTTAACGCTGTCAGCACACTGTTTGATTAACTGGCTGCCCACCTGAGTCGAGCCGGTAAAAGACAGCTTTCTGATATCCGGGTGACTACAGAAGATATCGCCTACCGCTACAGAGGAGTGGTTGTTCACCATCACCAACAGATCCTGAGGGATACCGGCCTGGTATGCCAGTTCGGTGATCGCATAGGCTGACAGAGGCGTTTGATTGGCTGGTTTGGTGATAAAGCTGCACCCTGCTGCCAGCGCTGGTGCGGCTTTACGGGTGATCATTGCTGTCGGAAAGTTCCACGGGGTGATAGCTGCGGCAACACCCACTGGCTGCTTAATCGTCATCAGTCGTTTATTGTCGGTCGGCGCTGGAATAGTATCACCGTAAGTGCGTTTGGCTTCTTCGGAAAACCACTGGATAAAGGATGCACCATAGATGATTTCGCCTTTCGCTTCCGTCAGAGGCTTACCCTGCTCAAGAGTCATTATTCGTGCCAGGTCATCACTGTTTTCAATGACCAGTTCGTACCACCTGGTCAGTAACTTAGCCCGTTCAGCCGCAGGCCTTGCTGCCCATAGCTTCTGGGCAACTTTAGATTTCTCGATAACGTCATGGATATCTGAGGTCTGAAGCGACGGTATATAACCAATCACGGTGTCTGTCGCCGGGTTGATAACGGCAATCGCGTCATCATCAGGACCACAGGTGGCATTAAGCAATGTTTTGTTAGCAATACAATCCATATCGGGCTCTCTAAAACGTAGGTATTTGGGGCGTACTCATGTTGCAAGTTCCTTTTGGCAACACGTTATCGCTATGTTCCAGATGATGTTAGCGAGAAAAAAATGGCTCCCTTAGTACCAGTTAAATCAAACGGGTGGTACCAGAGCCAGCTGGTTTTAAACTGGTACCATCTGAATCTTAAGACTGGTTCTGTTCCCTTGTTTTTCTGTTGGTCATATTGAATGAAGTGAACAGACAAATCAGGAAGAGAGGACGTTCTATGTTTGGTTTAAAAGGAAAGAAATTATTGAAAACGTTGTTGGCTGCATCTCTGGGAGTGAGTGCGCTGACAGCGTCTGTTGCGACTTATGCCGCTGACTATAACTGGCGCTTTGCTAACTTGTATGGTCGTGGTACCGCCTTTGGTGAGGTGTATGAAGATCTGGCAAAGAATATCGAGACAATGTCTGATGGCCGGATCTCGGTTCAGGTTCTGTATTCCGGTGAAGGTGTTGGTACCACTGGTATTTTGAACGCTGTGAAATCGGGTCTGATCACGATGGGGGCACCGTTCCAGTCTATGCATGCCGGTGAATTGCCTGCAGGTGTTGTGGAAATCGGTCTGCCGGGCGGCACGGATGATGTGGGTGAGCTATCTACTCTGTTCCAAGAAAGAGGCTGGGCTGACGTACTGAAAAAAGCCTATGGCGATCAGGGACTGGTCTGGCTGGACCCTTATATTCAGCCACCGGTGTATATCATCACCAAAGAAGAAATTAAGTCGATTGATGACTTCAAAGGCATGAAGATCCGTGCGCCGGGCGCTTACGGTAAGTTTCTGCGTAACCTTGGAGCTTCCCCGGTTTCTCTGGCGTGGAGTGAAATCTACACCTCACTGGCGACTGGCATTATCGACGGTTCCATCGGTTCTAACATGATTGATCACCGCGACGGTAACCACGTGGAAGTGGCGAAATATATGTATCCACTGCCTCTGGCGGGTGCTCAGGTTCTGCCAATTATTGTGAACAATAAAGCATGGAATAAGCTGCCGAAAGACCTGCAGGCGATTGTAAAAGCAGCAACGACCGTGCATGCACAGGAGCAGATGACCAAATCAATTCTTTGGGAATCACAGGCGGTTGCTGATATGGAAGCGAAAGGTCTGAAATGGAGCCCTGCACCATCTAAGGCGGATAAGCTGGCATGGCAACAGGCGGGTAAATCTCTGGCTGCAGAATATGCCGCTGAGGATAAATACTCCAAGCAGCTGATCGATATTCTGGAAAATAAATAACGGATAACACAAGGTGAGCCCCGGCTCACCTTGTCTGGTTTGAGGTGCTTATGTTGGAAAGAATATTACTTCTGTACTGCCGTAGCGTACGTTATATCGTGAAACGCATCGGGGAATCGGTCGCTTATCTGATGCCGGTTCTGGCGGCGATCGTCGCCTTTGAAGTCTTTGCCCGCTATATCTTAGATGCCCCGACTATCTGGGCCTATGACGTGTCCCTGTTTTTGTTTGGCTATATTTCTGCACTGGGTGGCGCTTATGCGCAGCAGAAAGGAACGCATATTAACGTGGATATCCTTTATGCCACGGTACCGGAAAAGGTACAAAGAGGCTTCAGTCTTGTAACGGCAGTACTGGCTATCGGATTTCTGGTACTGATGGCTAAAACCTGTGGTGAACATTTCCTGGAGAGCCTGAGGCTGAATTACCGGACCCAGAGTGAATGGGCACCGGCAGTGCATCACTTCTGGCTGATGATTACGGTTTCAGCGGTCATTTTTATTGCTGAATATTTAGCACAGTTTATTGGTCATGTGTTTTATCTGATTACCGGCAGGGAGCTGGTGCAGGAAGAGGTAGAATTTGATTCTGCCATGGCGGAGCAGCCTTTTAAGGTGGATTCGTCCAAAGTGGTTATGGCAAGCAAGGAGAAAGCCAATGAGTATTGAGTGGTTAACGGTCGTTCTGTTGCTGTGCATTCTTGCTTCTTTTGCGTTAGGGGCTCAGGTTGGTTTGGCATTAGGCGCAATAGCCATGGGAGTTGGTTATGTGGTGTGGGGCGAGGCTCTGTTTAATATTATACCGACGACAGTAGAGTCCACGTTCTTTAACTTCATTCTTCTGGCTATTCCGCTTTATATCTATATGGGACAGATCCTGACTCGATCCGGTATCGGCGATGCCATGTTTAATGCCAGCCAGTTGGCTATCGGTCGCGTGCGTGGATCCCTGGCGATCAGTGTGATCGGGGTTTGCTCTATGATCGGGGCTATGGTCGGGATCATTGGTGCCGGTATCATGACCTCCAGTAGTATTGCGCTGAAACCAATGCTGGAGCGTGGCTACGATAAGCGATTAGCTTTGGGCGTTATTATGGCGGGTGGCTCGCTGGGGATCCTTATCCCACCGAGCATTCCTATGATTATGTTTGCTTCGGCGACACAGAACTCCGTGGGTAAAATGTTTCTCGGGGCTATGGTTCCGGCTCTGATCACGATTGTCCTGCTGATCAGTTATGTGGTGGTTTCGTGCAAAATGCGTCCGGAAAGGGCTCCTTTAGATGCAGATAACGAGATTGAAGTACCAAAAGGTTTTGAGCTGTTCCGGACCATTCGTGACGGTGCATCCTCACTGCTACTTATAGTGGCGGTACTGGGCAGTATTATTGCGGGTATTGCCACTCCAACCGAGTCTGGTGCGATTGGTGTGGTGGGTGCCATTATCCTGTCTATTCTGTTTAAGCGTTTTAAACCGGCCATCATTATGAAGTCCGGTCTGCAGACCGCAACACTGGTGAGTGTGGCGATGTGGATCATTCTGGGGGCTTCGGTATTCAGTAACTTCCATCTGCTGATGGGTGTGCAGAGCATGGTGGCCGGGTTTGCTCAGGATATCGATCTGCCGCCGATCATGATCATCATCATGTTCCAGATCATCATGTTGTTGCTCGGTTTTGTGATCGATGAATTCATTATTGTGCTGATGTGCGCACCGATCTTCACGCCGGTTGCGGTGGCTCTGGGTTACGACCCTATCTGGTTCGGGGTACTGATGATCCTGAATATTGTGATTGCGGTGCAGACTCCGCCATACGGTTTTGCCTTGTTCTATCTGAAAGGGATTGCGCCGAAAGGCATTACCATGATGGATATCTACAAGTCAGTAACACCATTTATTCTGGTTCAGCTGGTGGTACTGATTATCTGCATGATTTTCCCGGATGTGGTGACCTGGTTACCGAATAAGGTGATGAGTTAAAGCAAGGTTATGAGTAAAAACAAGGTGATGAGTTAGCGAACGTCTCAGTCCATTGAGGAGGGTGGTTTTCCTTCAACCCCCTCCTCATTTTTTTAAGCCGTTTGTTCAAATTCCGCTGTCATCTGCTCCAGCGTCTCCTGGGCATCCATCCATTCCATTTCAACCTCTTCTAACTCAGATTTTGTACTGGCCTGAAGCGCCATCACTTCATTCAGCCGGGTTTTGTTTTCCGCCTGATACAGGTCGGTATCGGCCAGCTGTTCCTCTGCTTGTGCCAGCGTTTCACCCAGCTTATCCATCCGCTTTTCCAGTTTTTCCAGATTTTTGCGCAGTGGGGCCGTTTGTTTTCGGAATTCGGCTTCGCGGCGTTTCTGTTCCTTGCGGCCAGCAGCGCTGTTGGCGGTATCTTTAGCTTCCCGTTCCGGCTGAGCTTCTCGCTTTTCGGCCTTATTTTGTTCAGTCAGCCACTTATAGTAGTCGTTCAGGTCGCCGTTAAATGGTGCTACCTGACGGTCATGGACAAGGTAGAGGTCATCGGTGGTCGCACGCAGCAGGTAACGGTCGTGGCTGACGATAACCATGGCACCCTCAAAGGTTTGCAGGGCAAGGGTCAGTGCCTGACGCATATCCAGATCCAGGTGGTTGGTCGGTTCATCGAGCAGCAGCAGGTTCGGCTTTTGCCAGACGATCAGCGCCAGCACCAGTCGTGCTTTTTCTCCGCCAGAGAAAGGGGCAACCTTCTCTAGTGCTTTGTCGCCCTGAAAGCCGAAACTGCCCAGATAGTTTCTCAGTTCGAGCTCGGTTTTGTCCGGGGCGATCTGCATCATATGCTGCAGAGGCGTTTCTTCCGGGTGCAGGGTTTCCAACTGGTGCTGAGCAAAGTAGCCAATCTTAACCCCCTGAGAGTAGGTCAGTTCGCCACCCGCCTGTTTTAGCTCTCCAGACAGCAGCTTGATCAGGGTCGATTTACCGGCACCGTTACGGCCCAGCAGACCGATGCGGCTGCCCGGTACCAGGTTCAGGCGGATCTGCTCAAGGATCAGGTTATCACCATAACCGGCAGACACTTCATCCATCATCAGGATAGGGTTAGGCAGGGCGGCAGGTTCACGGAACTCAAAGCTGAACGGGTTATCGAACTGGGCTGGCAGCACCTTTTCCATTCTTTCCAGTGCCTTAATCCGGCTCTGGGCTTGTCTTGCCTTGGAGGCCTTGTAACGGAAGCGGTCGATATAGCTCTGCATGTGCGACATTTTTTTCTGTTGCTTCTGATACATAGCCTGTTGCAGAACCAGTTTCTGAGCGCGTTGGTCTTCAAATGAAGAGTAGTTACCCGTGTATTCGTTCAACTGCTGGTTTTCGACATGAATGATGCGGTTCACGATGGGATCCAGAAAATCCCGGTCATGGGAGATCAGGATCAGGGTGCCCGGATAATTCTGCAGCCAGCGTTCCAGCCACATCACAGCATCCAGATCTAGGTGGTTGGTTGGTTCATCGAGCAGAAGCAGATCGGATCGGCATAACAGCGCCTGAGCCAGGTTCAGACGCATACGCCAGCCACCGGAAAACTGCGTCAGGCTCCAGCTCATCTGTTCCTGAGAAAAACCCAGACCATCCAGCAGTTCCGCTGCCCGGGCCCGGATGGTGTAGCCACCAATGGTGTCTATTTTTCCGTGCAGCTCAGCGGCCAGCGTGCCGTTATCGGCCTGTTCTGCTTCAGTTAATTCGTCTTCCAAACGGCGATATTCCCGATCACCGTCGATCACGTATTCCAATGCTGCCCGCTCAAGTGCCGGTGTTTCCTGTGCAACCCACGCCATCTCCCACTGTGCCGGGCAGGAGAAAGAGCCTGCGTCGATCGACAGTTCGTCTTTGATCAGAGCAAACAGGGTGGATTTCCCACAGCCGTTTTTTCCCACCAGACCGACTTTGTCACCGGGATGAATGGTCGCGGATGCCTGTTCCAGAAGAGGTTTACCGCCGCGCAGGAGTTGGATATCAGAAAACGTAATCATAGAAATTTTTTGTCTGAGCCGGATGAATTGAGCAATGAAGCGGGAATAGTAGGGGGAATGGCCGCAAATGTCGATTATTTATAAAATTACGATATGATGGAACAACAAAATAATAACAATTTCGATTCAGGCGATGTTATCGCAGAAGAGTCAGACAGGAAGTTTGCTATGCCAGAAAATAACTATTCTTCAGTTGAGGGTACCCCTCCCAGAATACTGCTGATTTATGTCCATCCGGATCCGGATGCCTCTGTGGCAAATAAGGCGATACTGAGTCAGGTGAAAGATCTGCCCAATGTGACGTTTCATGATCTGTACGCCCATTATCCGGACTTCTTTATTAACGTGAAACATGAACATGAGCTTTTACTGAGCCATGACATTATTGTGTTTCAACATCCTCTGTATATGTATTCCTGTCCTGCTCTCCTTAAAGAATGGCTGGACAGGGTATTGGGGAAAGGGTTTGCCTTCGGGAAAGGGTGCGCATTAAAAGATAAATACTGGCGCAGTGTCATTACCGCCGGAGGCGCGAAGAAGGCGTTTGGTGCTTCTGGCTATAACCGTTATCCGATGGAAGAAATTCTGCAGCCGTTTGAACTGACGGCCGCCCTGTGCCAGATGCATTGGATTGAGCCGCTGGTTCTGTACTGGGCGAGACACGCCTCCACGGCGGAACTGCAAGAGCATGCCCGGTTATACCGCCAATGGATGCTGAATCCACTTGATGACGGACGGGCAGACTGTACTACGGATGCAAAAGGATCACAGCAGGCAAAAAACTCCCCGGAGGTGGAAAATGGCAATGACCGGTGATGTATTACATAACAGCGTGATTTTTCTGTCGGCTGCGGTGATAGCCGTACCCATTGCCCAGAAGTTCGGGTTGGGATCGGTGTTGGGATATCTGTTGGCCGGGGTTGTGATTGGTCCTTGGGGGATTGGATTGATCAGCGACGTGCAGGCCATCCTTCATTTTGCTGAATTCGGTGTGGTACTGCTGCTGTTTTTGATTGGTCTGGAACTGAACCCAACCAAGCTGTGGCAGATGCGGCGACCGATTCTGGGCCTGGGCGGTGCACAGGTGGTGTTGACCACACTGGTCCTGTCCGGAATATGTAATCTGCTGGGCATTAGCTGGCAGAGCAGTCTTGCTGTGGGGATGGGGCTGGCCCTGTCATCGACCGCGATTGCCTTAAGGGTCATTGAAGAGCAGCGGCTGGAAGGCACCGAAGCGGGACAGTCCGGCTTTGCGGTGCTGTTATTTCAGGATATTGCAGTCATTCCCATGCTGGCGATTCTCCCGATGTTGGCAGGCAACGGTGGCGGAGACTGGCTGAGTGCACTGTGGACACTGGGCAGCGTCGCGGCTTTTCTGGTCGGTGGCCATTTTCTGCTTCGTCCTCTGTTTCGCTATGTGGTACTTAGCCGGGTCAGAGAGTTGTTTACGGTGGCAGCACTGCTGCTGGTGATCGGCATCGCGCTGATTATGCAAAAGATAGGGCTGTCCATGGCGCTGGGTACCTTTCTGGCAGGCGTCTTATTGGCTGAGAGTGAATACCGCCATGAGCTGGAAATTGCCATTGAACCTTTCAAAGGATTGTTGCTGGGGCTGTTCTTCATCGCGGTAGGTATGGAAGTGAATCTGGGGCTATTGGCGCTGGAACCGGTGAAAATCCTGTTGGCTGTTGCAGCTTTGGTGGTGGTGAAAGGGTTGATCCTGTATCTGTTGGCTCGTCTGTTCGGTACCCGTTCAAAAGCGCGTAGCAAAATGGCCGCGATTCTTAGTCAGGGGGGCGAGTTTGCCTTTGTGCTATTTACGGCCGCACAGGCCGAAAACCTGCTGGATCCGGAGCTGACCTCATTTCTTCTGGTGGTGGTCAGCTTATCTATGGTGACCACGCCGCTGATTCTTTTGGTGCAGAACCGCTGGTTCTCCAATACGATAAATATGACCGGACAGGATGAGGGCGTGTCGGAAATTGCAAATCACAACCCTAAAGTGATTATTGCCGGTTTCGGGCGTTTTGGTCAGGTGATCGGCAGGCTGATGTACGCCAATAAAGTGCGTATTACCGTCCTGGAAAGTGATCCCAGTCAGATACAGCTGTTACGTAAGTACGGCTATAAGGTTTTTTACGGTAATGCCACCCAGCTGGATTTGTTACGCGCTGCCGGAGCGGATAAGGCCGAAGCTATCGTGATTTGCACCAACAACCCGGAGGCAGTGATGCATATCGTTGAATTGTGCCAGCAGCATTTTCCTGAGCTGAAAATACTGGCCCGGGCCCGGAGCCGTATAGAAGCCTATCAGTTGTTAAGTACCGGTGTGCGTAACTATTCCAGAGAAACCTTTTCCGGTGCCTTGGATCTGGGGCGTCAACTACTCACGGAACTGGGGATGCACCCTTACCAGGCAAAACGGGCGGCGGATCATTTTGCACACCTTGATACCAGTATGCTGGCCGAACTGCTGCCTCAGCATAGTTCTGATAAAGAGCCGGTACTGGCAGCCAAAGAAGCTCGTAAGGAGCTGGAAGAGATATTCAGTATTGAGATGGAAAGTGATCGCCATTCTCCGGATCATTGGCAATAACTCAGTAACTTCATGCTGATACGCAAGCTTGAGCGTTTTATAGGCAAATTTTTATCTGTTTTGAAGGAATCTATGATTGTGTTTGGCAAAATCATCCCCATAATGATGAGGGTATACAGATCAAACGATCTTAGAGCCCACGTTTCTCTGGAGAAAGTATGAAAATTGAAAAGAACTCAGTAGCCAGCCTTGCCTATCAGGTTAAACTGGAAGATGGCGTCGTGGTTGATCAATCGACTGCGGAAGCACCGATTGATTATCTGCACGGTCATAATAATCTGATTCCTGGCCTGGAAAAAGAACTGGAAGGCAAAGCAGTGGGCGACAAGTTCTCTGTGACTATTGCTGCAGAAGATGCTTACGGTGAATACAACGATGCACTGGTGCAACGTGTACCGGCAAACGTTTTCCAGGGTGTGGAGAATGTTGAAGTGGGCATGCGCTTTATGGCGGAAACCGATCAGGGTCCGATCCAGGTTGAAGTGACTGAAGTGGATGGCGAAGACGTAGTCGTTGACGGTAACCACATGCTGGCTGGTAAGTCGCTGTCTTTTGACGTTGAAGTGGTTGGTATCCGTGCGGCGACAGACACTGAAGTCGAGCATGGCCATATTCATCAGGAAGGTGGTTGCGGCTGTAGCCACGGCGACGATGACTGTGAAGGCGAAGGCAAAGATGGCTGCTGTGGCGGTAACGACGAAGGTTGTGGCTGCTCGCACTAAGAGCGTGTAGATTACAGAATTCAGAGCGGACGCAGGCGTCCTTCTAGAAACTAGAACGCTGCGCTGCCAGAAACTATAAAACCACGGTTATTCCTTGATATTGTCAGGAATAACCGTGGTTTTTCTGTATTCTGAAAGCGAAGCGCTCTGTATTCTCTTCTAGTCTCTAGTAATGCGGCGGCGGGGTCTCTTCTGACTCATCGGCCAGATTCGATGTATTCATACTCTTAATTTTACCCACCACAAAACGCATCTGTTCCTGCATTTTATTGATCAGCAGTTGCTGCTGGCTGAGTGCCTCATTCAGTTCATCGATGGTCTGTTCCTGAAAGGCTAACTGGCATTCCAGAGCGTCAATACGTTGTGCCTGTTCCTGTAATCGTTTGTCATTCATCGCTTATTCATCTATTGTCCATGCCTGAGCAACACCAGCAGAGGTCGCCGATATGACTCTGTTCTGGTGATCAAAGGCGGCATCATACACTACTGCGGTCGGTGGGCGGGCATCTTTTAGCGGTAAAGAATCCCAGCCCTGTATTTTTTCACCACTCTGGGTATCCCACAAATAAATTCTTCCCGATGGCGTGCCGGTAACCAGCATCTTACCATCATCAGAAAAACGGGCTGCTTTGAAAATCAGTTGCCTGGAAAATGATTTTAGCTCTGATACTTTTTCTCCGGTGCTCAGATCCCAGATATAGGCATCGTTCGCACCGTCGGAGGTCAGAGCCAGCTTTCCATCCCGGTGCAACGCAACGCGGTTGATTCGGGCATCGTGCTCGAATTGGTATATAGCCTGACCAGAGCGGGTATCCCACAAGTAGGCCTTGTAGTCATTACCACCGGAAAGGGCGAACCGGCCATTAGGTGACAGTGAGACTGAATTGACTTTTTCCCGGTGAGCAAGGAACTCCATCCGTCTTCCGGTGACTAAGTTGACGTAGATGGCTTTACCGTTGGATAGTCCCAGCAGAACCTGTTCGCCGTTACTGGAGATATCGACGTCGCGGATGATACCGTCTGATATTGACCACAACCCTCTGGCCTGTGTCCAGGAAAGGTCCCAGACTGCAAAGTTCTGTTGTGTGGCGGTAATGGCAAAACGGCCATTATCGGAGATGCGGATATGTGAAACCGTATTTCCTGCCGGATCTTGTTTTCCCAGTTCTGCCAGTTCTATATTGTCCTGTAAGTCCCACAGGAGTAATTGACGTTGTTTTGAGTAAAGAAGCGCAAAATGGCCGTCTCTGCTCAGGGCAAAGCTGGTTGAGCCATCTTCTTCAATAAGCCAGCGTTGATCATCACTGTCAGAAAAAAGACAGCCGGTCAACAATATGCTGACAACAAGAATAAGTGCTGAATGAGAGATTGTTCGCATCACAATAGAAATTCCGGTTTGTGTCGACAGGCATAGACCTAGTATATTGATACCACAAAACATTTGCACACAGTGATGATAAAACCGTTATCTGGAATGTGCAGGAATAAAAAATGGCTTAGCCATGAGACTGGAGAACTTGATGAAACCTTTTTTTAAAGTGTCCCTATTAGCTGCAACCGTACTACTTGCGGTTGGTTGTCAGAAAGAGGAAGCGCCGGAAGCAGAAACCGCGCCACAGGCACAAACGGAACAGGCAGCACCTGCTGCAGAAACAAGTAAACTGGATCAATTTACTTCAGAAGATGACAAAGCGGCTTATGCTATTGGCGTGTCTTTCGCTAACTATCTGGCGACCAGTATCGAAAAGCCGGCTGAATTTGGTATCGAACTGAACAAAGAGCTGGTTCTGCAGGGCATTGACGATGTTTTCTCAGAAAAAGAATCTCTGACAGCAGAAGAAACCCGTCAGGTTCTGGAAGAGCTGGATAAGCGAGTTGCCGCGAAGATGCAGGAGCAAGCCGCTGAAAAAGCTGAAGCCAATAAAAAGGCTGGTGATGATTTCCGTGCGGAGTTCGAAAAAGAAGAAGGCGTAGAAAAAACAGACACCGGTCTTCTATACCAGGTACTGACTCCGGCTGAAGGCGAAAAGCCAGCTGCAACAGATACCGTAGAAGTACACTATGTGGGTACTCTGATTGATGGCACTAAGTTTGATAGTTCATATGACCGCAATCAGACCGCGACTTTCCCACTGAACCGGGTGATTCCTGGCTGGACTGAAGGCGTGCAACTGATGACGGTTGGCTCCAAGTACAAATTCGTTATCCCGCCAGAACTGGCATACGGCCCGCAGGATACTCAGTCTATCCCGGCTAATTCAACACTGGTATTCGAAGTTGAGCTGATCAGCATCGATAACGGAGATGTTGAAGAGGCGGGTTCTGACGCTGCGGCTGAGTAATCTCTGACCGCCATAGTCTGAACTGAAGAAGCCTCTGAATGAAGGAAGACCCGGAATTTCCGGGTCTTTTTTATTAATAAGCCCCTCATAATTGACCCAAACCGGTGCGCGATTCAAATTTTCTGATAAAATTACATCAATTTGTTGATAATTTGTTCTAAGGCTAGAAACGTGACTACTACCGAAGCATTACACGCGGATGCGTTACTTGAAATGGAATCCATAGTGGTAGAGCCATTTACCGAAGCAGATCTCACGATTTTGAAATCTTATGAAGCGGTGGTAGATGGTCTGGCAAGTTTGATTGGGCCTTTCTGTGAAATAGTTCTCCACTCTCTGGAAAGTCTGGATACCTCGGCGATTAGGATTGCCAATGGGGAAAACACCGGACGCCAGGTCGGTTCGCCGATTACGGATATGGCGCTTAAGATGTTGAAAGATATCGAGGGCTCAGAGCGTAACTTTTCCCGTCCTTATTTTACCCGGGCAAAAGGTGGGCTATTGATGAAGTCCATTACTATTGCCATACGGAATGGTAATAACCGGGTGATTGGCTTGCTCTGTATTAACATCAATCTGGACGCGCCTTTTTCTCAGATCCTGCAATCCTTTATGCCGACGGAGGAGGCCAAAGAAGCCGCCTCTTCAGTCAACTTCGCCAGTGATGTGGTCGAGCTGGTGGATCAGACGGTAGAGCATACTATTGAAGAGATTAACGGCGATAAATCCGTATCTAATAACACCAAAAATCGCCAGATAGTGATGGATCTGTACGATAAAGGTATTTTTGATATCAAAGATGCGATTAACCGGGTGGCAGAAAGGTTGAACATTTCCAAACATACCGTCTATCTTTATATACGACAGCGTAAAACAGAGGAAGGCGATAAGTGAGCCTGAGTTACACCCTTTTGGTCACCGGATCCGTGTATGGCAGCCAGTCGGCACGCAATGCCTATGGTTTTGCCTGTGCGCTATTGGAAAAAGGCCATAAACTGAATTCTGTGTTCTTTTATCAGGAAGGGGTGCATAACGGTTCCGATTTGGTCGTTCCGGCCAACGATGAATTTGATTTGACTCAGGCCTGGCAGAAGCTGGCATTGGAACATGGCATTAATCTGGAAACCTGTGTCGCTGCCGCACTCCGTCGAGGGGTATTAAGCAAACAGGAAGCTGAGCAGCATAACCGGGATCATCACAACCTGGCACACGGGTTTGAACAGGTTGGTCTGGGCAGTCTGGCAGAAGCATTGCTGACTCAGGATAGGGTGGTACAGTTTTGAGTAAGATTGCATTTGTATTTCGTTCTCACCCGCACAGCACGACACAGGGGCGAGAAGGGCTGGATGCTTTACTGGCAACATCAGCATACAGTGAAGATCTTCAGGTATTTTTTATTGGAGACGGTGTGACTCAGTTGATCTCCGGGCAGGATACCAAATCTATTTATTCCAGAGATTACCTACCAGCGTTTAAGTTAATGGACTTATATGACATTGACGATGTTTTTATCTGTCAGTCATCAATGAAAGAATATGGTTTAAATCAGACAGATTTAGCCATTGAAGGAAATGTACTTCCCCGGTCTGAAATTGGCTCCAGGCTGAATGAATGCCGTAAAGTTATCACTTTCTGACGTTTCCGGACTGACTACATTAAGGTAAACATAATATTATGCTGCATATAGTAAAACACCATCAGGCACTGGCTCAGGCACTGGCTTATGTGGATGCCGAAGACCCTATTCTTCTGGTTGAAGACGGCGTTTATGCAGCGTTGGCGGAGCATGCCTCACATATCGCACTGACTCAGAATGCAAACCCTTTTTATGTTTTGGATGCGGACGTCAAAGCCAGAGGCCTGGAAAAGTTGCCACTGAACCATGTGGAGCTGATTGATTTTTCTGGTTTTGTGGTGTTAACGGAAGACAATGAAACCTCAATGACCTGGTAGACAGTGAGCCTGCCATAGCAGGTAACCATTTCCAGATTTTCCTGTTGTATAAAAAAGATCCGTTTATTCCTTGACACACCTATCATCCCTGCATAGAATTTTGCGTCCCTAAATGTACATGATGCATTGAGGGAAATAGATTTTTCACAAAGCTTACTTTAAGTAATATCAGGAGCTAGTTAATGGCAACTATTAACCAGTTGGTACGCAAGCCTCGCGTAAAGCAAGTTGTTAAAAGCAACGTGCCTGCGCTAGAAGCGTGCCCACAAAAACGTGGTGTATGTACTCGTGTTTACACTACTACACCTAAAAAACCTAACTCAGCACTTCGTAAAGTTTGTCGTGTACGTCTGACAAACGGCTTCGAAGTAACTTCGTACATCGGCGGTGAAGGTCACAACCTTCAGGAGCACTCAGTTGTTCTTATCCGTGGTGGTCGTGTTAAAGACCTTCCAGGTGTGCGTTACCACACTGTTCGCGGCGCACTTGACTGTGCTGGCGTAAACGACCGTAAACAAGGTCGTTCTAAGTACGGTGTGAAGCGTCCTAAGTCTTAATGGATCCCCGTTAAGTAAGGCCAAACACTAAATTATTTTTAATTTTTGAAGAAACTGTAAAGTTTTGGATAACCTGAAGAAGACAACGGAGAAAATCCATGCCACGTCGTCGCGTTATTGGTCAGCGTAAGATCCTTCCAGATCCTAAGTTCAAATCTGAACTGCTGGCAAAATTTGTAAACATCGTTATGGTTGACGGTAAGAAATCAACTGCTGAAAAAATCGTATACGGTGCACTAGATACTATGGCTGAGAAGTCTGGCAAAGACCACTTAGCTGTATTTGAAGAAGCTCTTGAAAATGTTCGCCCAGCGGTAGAGGTTAAATCTCGTCGTGTGGGTGGTTCAACTTACCAGGTTCCTGTAGAAGTACGTCCGGTTCGCCGTAACGCACTTGCTATGCGTTGGTTGGTTGAAGCTGCGCGTAAGCGTGGTGAAAAATCTATGGCTGCTCGTCTGGCTGCTGAAATGCTGGACGCGTCAGAAAACAAAGGTTCTGCTGTTAAGAAACGTGAAGACGTTCACCGTATGGCAGACGCGAACAAAGCGTTCGCTCATTACCGCTGGTAATCGACCTTTTGTGCTGCGAGGTCCTCTCGCAGCACTTATTCTTTTCTCTAAGGGAAAACCTTATTTTGGGGAAAACCTTAGCTACAGAGGGATACAATCGTGGCTCGTAAAACTCCTATTGAGCGTTATCGTAATATCGGTATCTGTGCTCACGTAGATGCAGGTAAAACAACCACAACTGAGCGTATTCTATTCTACACCGGCCTTTCTCATAAAATCGGCGAAGTGCACGATGGTGCTGCGACCATGGACTGGATGGAGCAGGAGCAAGAGCGTGGTATTACTATCACCTCCGCTGCGACTACGACATTCTGGCGTGGTATGGAAGCACAGTTTGACGAACACCGAATCAATATCATCGATACTCCCGGACACGTAGACTTCACCATCGAGGTGGAACGTTCTCTGCGTGTGCTTGACGGTGCCGTCGTGGTGTTCTGTGGGGCTTCTGGTGTTGAACCTCAGTCAGAAACAGTATGGCGTCAGGCTGACAAATATCACGTTCCGCGTATGGTCTTTGTCAACAAGATGGACCGTGCTGGCGCAGATTACCTGCGCGTAGTTAACCAAATTAAAGATCGTCTTGGTGCGAATCCGGTTCCAATCCAGCTAAATATTGGTGCGGAAGACGAATTCAAAGGTGTCATCGACCTTATCAAGATGAAAGCAATCAACTGGAATGAAGCCGATCAGGGCATGACCTTCACTTATGAAGAAATTCCGGCTGATATGCAAGAGCTGGCTGAAGAGTGGCACAACCACATGGTTGAAGCGGCAGCCGAAGCCAACGAAGAGCTGATGGAAAAATACCTTGAAGAAGGTGAGCTGACAGAAGAAGAGCTGAAACTGGGTCTGCGTACCCGTACACTAAACAACGAAATTGTACTGGCCACTTGTGGTAGTGCGTTTAAGAACAAAGGTGTACAGGCTGTTCTGGATGCGGTAATTGAGTTTATGCCGGCTCCTGTTGATGTACCTGCAATCAAGGGTGTTGATGAGAACGACAACGAAATTGAGCGTCATGCTGATGACAAAGAACCATTCTCAGCGCTGGCGTTTAAGATCGCGACGGACCCGTTTGTCGGTACACTGACCTTTATGCGTGTTTACTCCGGTGTCGTAAACTCTGGTGATTCTGTTTACAACTCAGTGAAACAGAAGAAAGAGCGTTTTGGTCGTATCGTACAGATGCACTCGAATAAGCGTGAAGAAGTAAAAGAAATTCACGCCGGTGATATTGCAGCAGCGATTGGACTTAAAGATGTTACAACAGGGGATACCTTATGTGATCAGAACCACAAAGTGATTCTGGAGCGTATGGAGTTCCCTGATCCGGTTATACAGATTGCGGTAGAGCCACGCTCTAAAGCTGATCAGGAAAAAATGGGTGTTGCGCTGGGTAAACTGGCCGCAGAGGATCCGTCTTTCCGTGTAGAAACCGATGATGAAACTGGTCAGACACTGATTTCAGGTATGGGCGAACTGCACCTGGATATCATCGTTGACCGGATGAAACGAGAATTCAGTGTGGATTGTAACGTGGGTAAACCTCAGGTTGCTTACCGTGAAACAATCCGTGGTAAAACTGAAGTTGAAGGCAAATTTGTTCGCCAGTCTGGCGGTCGTGGTCAGTACGGTCATGTATGGCTGAAACTGGAACCGGCAGAGCAGGGTGAAGGATTTGTGTTCGTAGACGAGATCGTGGGCGGTGTGGTTCCTAAGGAATACATCAGTTCGGTAGCGAAAGGTATCGAAGAGCAGATGAATAACGGTGTGCTTGCCGGCTATCCTGTACTGGATGTCAAAGCTACGCTGTTTGATGGCTCTTACCATGATGTTGACTCTAACGAGATGGCGTTTAAAATCGCTGGCTCAATGGCGTTCAAGAAAGGTGCGCTTGAAGCACAACCTGTTCTTCTTGAACCAATGATGAAGGTTGAAGTAACAACACCTGAAGACTGGATGGGTGATGTAGTTGGTGATCTTAACCGTCGCCGCGGCATCATCGAAGGTATGGATGAAGGTCATGCAGGCCTGAAAATCATTCGTGCTCAGGTCCCACTTTCAGAGATGTTTGGTTACGCAACCGATCTGCGTTCTGCAACTCAAGGCCGCGCATCATACTCTATGGAATTTTCCGAGTACGCTGAAGTGCCGAAAAACGTAGCAGATGCTATTATTGCAGAGCGTTGTTAAACAATCATTGTCACAATGAATGTGTTGCGTTGACGAAAGTTGACGCATAAAATAGCAAATTCTGGCGCGCCCCGAACGATAATCGGGGCGAATCATAACTAGGAAGGAACACGATCGTGTCTAAAGAAAAATTTGAACGTACGAAACCGCACGTAAACGTTGGTACTATCGGCCACGTTGACCACGGTAAAACAACTCTAACTGCAGCTATCTGTACTACTCTTGCTAAAGTTTACGGCGGTGTAGCTAAAGACTTCGCATCTATCGATAACGCTCCAGAAGAGCGTGAGCGCGGTATCACAATCGCAACTTCTCACGTTGAGTACGATACTCCAACTCGTCACTACGCACACGTAGACTGCCCAGGACACGCTGACTATGTTAAAAACATGATCACTGGTGCTGCGCAAATGGACGGTGGTATCCTAGTAGTAGCAGCGACTGACGGCCCAATGCCTCAGACTCGTGAGCACATCCTACTTGGCCGCCAGGTTGGTATCCCATACATCATCGTATTCATGAACAAATGTGACATGGTTGACGATGAAGAGCTACTAGAACTAGTAGAAATGGAAGTACGTGAACTTCTATCTGAGTACGACTTCCCAGGTGATGATCTACCAGTAATCCAAGGTTCAGCTCTTGGCGCTCTAAACGGCGAGAAAGAGTGGGAAGACAAGATTGTTGAACTAGCAGAAGCGCTAGACACATACATCCCAGAACCAGAGCGTGCAGTAGACCAGCCGTTCCTGATGCCAATCGAAGACGTATTCTCAATCCAGGGTCGTGGTACAGTAGTAACTGGCCGTATCGAGCGCGGTATCCTGACTGTAGGTGACGAAGTACAAATCGTAGGTATCAAAGAAACAACTACTACAACTTGTACTGGTGTAGAGATGTTCCGTAAGCTTCTAGACGAAGGTCGTGCGGGTGAAAACGTTGGTGCCCTACTACGTGGTACTAAGCGTGACGAAGTAGAGCGTGGTCAAGTACTGGCTGCACCTGGTTCAATCACTCCACACACTAAGTTTGAGTCTGAAGTATACGTACTGTCAAAAGATGAAGGTGGTCGTCACACTCCATTCTTCAAAGGCTACCGTCCACAGTTCTACTTCCGTACAACTGACGTAACTGGTGATATCTCTCTACCAGAAGGCGTAGAAATGGTAATGCCTGGCGATAACATCCAAATGGTTGTTGAGCTAATCGCTCCTATCGCAATGGACGAAGGTCTGCGCTTCGCGATCCGTGAAGGTGGCCGTACAGTAGGTGCTGGTGTTGTTGCTAAAATCTTCGAATAATTTCGAATGATTTTGTAGCGATCCGTTTTCGAAAGAAAGCGCATCTGAAAAAGGGAAGCTTCGGCTTCCCTTTTTGCGTTTGTAGGGGAATTAGGTGCTGGGTTTTGGGCGCTCCTCGTTCCCATGCTCCAGCGTGGGAATGCGTATCTGGCTTCACCACAACGAATCTGTTTTTTAGCCATTTCTTTATGGGGAATCAGTTGTGTGTTCTACATATGCTTTACCCTCTGTATGCATTCCCACGCGCAGCATGGGAGCGAGGAAAGAGAAATATTTTTGCCTGTTTTTCACCCACCACTTGCAACCCCCTCTTCAATCTGTATAATACCGCGCACTGGCCTAGCCAGTTGTGAACCAATGAGCACTGAGGAGCAGGCTTTTAGTCTGGTAATGTATACTCAGCTTATGTTCGCGGTTAATAAAATATTAGCGTAATAGTTAATTCAAATTTAACTGACAATGCTTCCTAATCTTGGAAGCTACGGTTTCACATGAATCAATCGGCATTCTCTCGTCTTGACGAGTCTGAGTGGCGATATTGTTTGTGTAATTTATTTAATTTGGAGCTCTGTCTCATGCAGAACCAACGTATCCGTATCCGCCTTAAGGCTTTCGATTACAAACTGATCGACCAGTCTACAGCGGAAATCGTAGAAACAGCAAAACGTACCGGCGCACAGGTTCGTGGTCCAATTCCACTGCCTACTCGTAGAGAGCGTTTCACTGTTCTTATCTCTCCACACGTTAACAAGAAAGCTCGTGACCAGTACGAAATCCGTACTCACAAGCGTCTAATCGACATCGTTGAGCCAACAGACAAAACTGTTGATGCTCTGATGCGTCTAGACCTTGCTGCAGGCGTTGACGTTCAAATTAGCCTAGGTTAAGGGAGATTAGAAGAATGATTGGTCTAGTCGGACGTAAAGTGGGTATGACCCGCGTATTTACCGAAGAAGGCGTTTCTATCCCAGTAACAGTTGTTGAAGTAGAAGCTAACCGTGTTGCTCAAGTGAAAACTCTTGAAAGCGATGGTTATGCAGCTATCCAGGTAACTGCTGGTGCTAAGAAAGCTAGCCGTGTATCTAAGCCAGAAGCTGGTCACTTTGCGAAAGCAGGTGTTGAAGCTGGCCGCGGTCTTTGGGAATTCCGTTTAGAAAACGGCGAAGAGTTCGAAGTTGGTGCTGAACTGACTGTTGAACTGTTCAACGAAACTACAAAAGTAGACGTTACTGGTACATCTAAGGGTAAAGGTTTCCAAGGTGCTGTTAAGCGCTGGAACTTCCGTACTCAAGATATGACTCACGGTAACTCATTGTCTCACCGTGCTCCTGGTTCAATTGGTCAGTGCCAAACTCCAGGTCGCGTATTTAAAGGCAAGAAAATGGCAGGTCACATGGGTGCTGAGCGTGTAACGACTCAAAACCTAGAGATCGTACGTGTTGACGCTGAGCGCAATCTGCTTCTTATCAAAGGTGCAGTACCAGGTTCAACTGGCGGCGACGTGATCGTTAAACCAGCTGTTAAAGCATAACGTCTAGGAGTAAGTAATGGAATTGATGGTTAAAGGTGCTGACGCACTAACTGTTTCCGAAACTACTTTCGGACGTGAGTTCAACGAAGCTCTTGTACACCAAGTAGTTGTTGCATACGCAGCAGGTGCTCGTCAAGGCACTCGTGCTCAAAAAACTCGTTCTGAAGTATCTGGCGGTGGTGCTAAGCCTTGGCGTCAAAAAGGTACTGGCCGTGCACGTGCTGGTACAATCCGTAGCCCGATTTGGCGTACAGGTGGTATTACTTTTGCTGCGAAACCACAAGATCACAGCCAAAAAGTAAACAAAAAAATGTACCGCGGTGCTATGAAGAGCATTCTTTCTGAGCTTGTTCGTCAAGAACGTCTAGTTGTTGTTGACAACTTCTCAGTAGAAGCTCCAAAAACTAAAGAGCTAGTAGCTAAGCTTAAAGAACTTGAGCTTAACGATGTTCTAATCGTGACTGGCGAAGTAGAAGAGAATCTATTCTTAGCTGCTCGTAACCTATACAAAGTTGACGCACGTGACGTTGCTGGTATCGACCCAGTAAGCCTGATCGCGTTCGACAAGGTTCTAATGACAGCGGATGCTGTTAAGCAAGTTGAGGAGATGCTGGCATGATCAATGAAGAGCGTCTACTAAAGGTTCTACGTGCTCCACATATCTCTGAAAAAGCAACTATGGCTGCAGAGAAAGCGAACACTATCGTTTTCAAAGTAGCAAAAGATGCAACTAAAAAAGAGATCAAAGCAGCTGTAGAAAAGCTATTTGAAGTTGAAGTTAAGTCTGTAAATACTCTTATCAACAAGGGTAAGACCAAACGTCAGGGTCTACGCGAAGGTCGCCGCAGCGACGTTAAGAAAGCGTACGTGACTCTGAAAGAAGGTCAGGATCTTGACTTCATTGGCGGTGCAGAATAACAGGAGTAGTTGAGAAATGGCTATTGTTAAATGTAAGCCGACTTCCCCTGGTCGTCGTCATGTAGTTAAAGTTGTTAACGCTGACCTGCACAAGGGTAAGCCATACGCACCTCTTCTAGAGAAAAACTCTAAGAACGGTGGTCGTAACAACAACGGTCGTATCACAGTACGTCATATCGGCGGTGGTCACAAACACCACTACCGTGTAATTGACTTCAAACGTACTAAAGACGGTATCCCAGCGAAAGTTGAGCGTCTAGAATACGATCCAAACCGTAGCGCAAATATCGCTCTAGTTCTGTACGCAGACGGTGAGCGCCGCTACATCATTGCACCAAAAGGCATTCAAGCTGGTGATCAGATCCAGTCTGGTGTTGATGCGCCAATCAAAGCAGGTAACACTCTGCCAATGCGCAACATCCCAGTAGGTTCTACTGTTCACTGTGTTGAACTGAAGCCTGGTAAAGGTGCACAAATTGCTCGTTCTGCTGGTGCATACGTACAAATCGTCGCTCGCGACGGTGCATATGTAACCCTTCGCCTACGTTCTGGTGAAATGCGCAAAGTTCTTTCTGAAGGCCGTGCAACAATCGGTGAAGTTGGTAACTCTGAGCATATGCTACGTGAACTGGGTAAAGCTGGTGCTAGCCGCTGGCGTGGTGTTCGTCCAACCGTTCGTGGTGTTGTGATGAACCCAATCGATCACCCACACGGTGGTGGTGAAGGTCGTACTTCGGGTGGTCGTCACCCAGTATCTCCTTGGGGTATGCCAACTAAAGGCTTCAAGACCCGTAAGAACAAGCGCACTGACAAGTACATCGTACGTCGTCGTAACAAGTAATCTATTTAAGAGGATAAGCCATGCCACGTTCTCTCAAGAAAGGTCCTTTTATTGACCTACACTTGCTGAAGAAGGTAGAGAAAGCGGTGGAAAGCGGAGACAAGAAGCCTATTAAGACTTGGTCCCGTCGCTCAATGATCATTCCTACGATGATCGGTTTGACCATCGCTGTCCATAATGGTCGTCAGCACGTTCCAGTATTCGTAACCGAAGAAATGATCGGTCACAAACTGGGTGAATTTGCACCAACTCGCACTTACCGTGGCCACGCTGCGGATAAGAAAGCTAAGAAGAAATAAGGAGTAGATAATGGAAGCTATCGCTAAACATAACTTTGCTCGTATTTCTCCACAGAAAGCTCGCTTAGTTGCAGATCAAATTCGTGGTAAATCTGTTGACCAAGCTCTAGAAATTCTGACTTTCAGCAACAAAAAAGCTGCTGCACTGGTTAAGAAAGTTCTAGAGTCAGCAATCGCTAACGCAGAACACAACGAAGGTGCAGATATCGACGATCTTAATGTTGCTAAGATCTTCGTAGATGAAGGCCCAATCATGAAGCGTATTATGCCTCGTGCTAAAGGCCGTGCGGATCGTATCTTGAAGCGTTCTAGCCACATCACTGTTGTTGTAGCAGACGCTTGAGACTAGGAGAGTAAGCAATGGGTCAGAAAGTACATCCAAATGGTATTCGTCTTGGCATCGTTAAGCCTTGGAATGCTACATGGTTTGCTAACACCAAAGAATTCGCTGACAACCTAGACGGCGACTTCAAGGTACGTCAGTTCCTAACTAAGGAACTACAAAAAGCGTCTCTATCACGCATCGTTATCGAACGTCCTGCTAAGAGCATCCGTGTGACTATTCACACTGCTCGTCCAGGTGTTGTTATCGGTAAGAAAGGTGAAGACGTAGAGAAGCTACGCACAGCTGTAGCTAAACTTGCAGGTGTACCAGCGCAAATTAACATCGCTGAAGTACGTAAGCCTGAGCTAGACGGTCAATTAGTGGCTGATAGCATCGCGTCTCAGCTAGAGCGTCGTGTTATGTTCCGTCGCGCTATGAAGCGTGCAGTACAAAACGCAATGCGTCTGGGTGCTAAGGGTATCAAGGTTGAAGTAAGCGGCCGTCTAGGCGGTGCTGAAATCGCGCGTACTGAATGGTACCGTGAAGGCCGTGTGCCTCTACACACACTACGTGCTGACATTGATTACGCAACTTCTTCGGCTCACACCCAGTACGGTGTGATCGGCATTAAAGTTTGGATCTTCAAAGGTGAGATTCTGGGCGGTATGCCAGCTGCTAACGCAGTAGAGCCAAAAGGCGATAAGCCTAAGAAGCAGCGTAAAGGCCGTAAATAAGGAGTCGACTGATGCTACAACCTAAACGTACTAAATTCCGTAAGGTTCAGACTGGTCGCAACCGTGGTCTTGCTAAAGGTACAGACGTAAGTTTTGGTACTTACGGCCTTAAAGCTGTTGGCCGTGGTCGTATCACTGCTCGTCAGATCGAAGCGGCTCGTCGTGCGATGACGCGTCACGTTAAGCGTCAAGGTCAAATCTGGATTCGTATTTTCCCAGATAAGCCTATCACTGAAAAACCACTAGAAGTTCGTCAGGGTAAGGGTAAAGGTAACGTTGAGTACTGGGTAGCCCAAATCCAACCTGGTAAGGTTATGTACGAAATGGGTGGTGTACCTGAAGAGTTGGCACGTGAAGCGTTCCGCCTAGCGGCACGTAAACTGCCAATCAAAACAACATTTGTAACCAAGCAGGTGATGTGATGAAAGCACAAGATCTACGCGAAAAAAGCGTTGAAGAGCTTAACGAAGAGCTAATGAACTTGCTGCGCGAGCAGTTCAATCTGCGTATGCAGAGTGCAACTGGTCAACTACAGCAAACTCATACTCTGAAAGCTGTACGCCGTGATATCGCACGTGTGAAAACTGTTTTGAATGAGAAGGCAGGCGCATAATGAGCGACAAAATTCGTACTCAGCAAGGTCGTGTAGTTAGCGACAAGATGGACAAGTCTATCACTGTTGCAATCGCACGTTTCGTGAAGCACCCTATCTACGGGAAATTCGTAAAACGTACGACTAAACTACATGTACATGACGAAAACAACGAGTGTGGCATTGGCGACACTGTTGAAGTTCGTGAATGTCGTCCACTGTCTAAGACTAAGTCTTGGACACTGGTACGCGTTGTAGAAAAAGCGAAAAGCTAATTTTCCTTTAGATACAACAACCGAAGCGGCTCCAAATTTTTTTTGGAGCCGCTTGTTTTTTGTCTACCCAATTTAAAAAAAGGGTGGTACAATTCGCAGCCCTTATAAAAGGCAGCCCGACCCGAGAGGGTCTAGTTTTATAATATTTAGCGGAGCACTAACATGATCCAAATGCAAAGCACACTCGAAGCCGCGGATAACTCCGGCGCTCGCAGAGTGATGTGTATTAAGGTTCTGGGTGGCTCACACCGCCGTTATGCACACATCGGTGATATCATCAAAGTTACTGTTAAGGAAGCGATTCCTCGCGGTAAAGTTAAGAAAGGTGATGTCCTGAAGGCGGTTGTAGTGCGCACCCGTAAAGGCGTACGTCGCCCTGACGGTTCTGTCATTCGCTTCGACCGTAATGCTTGCGTATTGTTGAACGACACTACTGAGCAACCAGTCGGCACACGTATCTTTGGTCCAGTGACTCGTGAACTTCGTAACGCGAAATTCATGAAGATTGTTTCACTGGCTCCAGAAGTTCTGTAAGGAGCGGCAAACAATGGCAGCTAAAATCCGTCGTAATGACGAAGTAATCGTTCTTGCTGGTAAAGACAAAGGCAAGAAAGGTAAAGTAACTAAGGTTCTGACAACCGGTAAAGTTATCGTTGAAGGTATCAACCTTGTTAAGAAACACCAGAAGCCTGTACCGGCTCTTGGCGTACAAGGTGGCATCGTTGAACAAGAAGCAGCTATTGATGCTTCTAACGTTGCAATTTTCAATGCGGCTACTGGCAAAGCAGACCGTGTAGGTTTCCGTATCGAAGATGGTAAGAAAGTTCGTTTCTTTAAGTCTAACGGCGAAACCATTTCTAACTAATAGAAGTAATTTGGAGTTCTACTATGGCGAAACTGCATGATTACTACAAGTCGTCTGTAGTTGCTGAACTGACCAAACAGTTCGGTTACTCAAGCGTCATGCAAGTCCCTAGGATTGAAAAAATCACCCTAAACATGGGCGTTGGTGAAGCCATCAACGATAAGAAACTGCTAGAAAACGCAGCTGCTGATATGGCGATCATTTCTGGTCAAAAGCCACTTATCACTAAAGCGCGTAAATCTGTTGCAGGTTTCAAAATTCGTGAAGGCTACCCAATTGGTTGTAAAGTAACCTTGCGTGGCGAACGTATGTGGGATTTTCTTGAGCGTCTGATTTCAATCGCTCTTCCACGTGTACGTGACTTCCGTGGTGTTAGCGCTAAGTCTTTTGACGGACGCGGTAACTACAGCATGGGCGTTCGCGAGCAAATCATCTTCCCGGAAATCGACTACGATAAAGTCGATCGTGTGCGCGGTCTTGATGTCACTATCACGACGTCTGCTGCAAACGATGAGGAAGGCCGTGCTCTGCTGGCTGCCTTTAACTTCCCATTCCGTAAGTAAGGTGAAGGGTTACTGTTATGGCTAAAGAATCAATGAAGGCACGTGAAGCAAAGCGTGCAAAGCTAGTTGCTAAATACGCTGAAAAGCGTGCAGCACTAAAAGCTATCATCAGCGATGTTAACGCATCTGAAGAAGAACGTTGGAACGCAGTGCTTAAGCTGCAAGATCTTCCTCGTGATTCAAGTGCATCACGTCAGCGCAACCGTTGCAACCAAACTGGTCGTCCACACGGTTACCTGCGTAAGTTCGGTCTGTGCCGTATTAAGGTTCGTGAATCTTGCATGAAAGGCGAGATCCCGGGTCTTCGTAAGGCTAGCTGGTAATAATTGCCACTTAATCATTTGGAGAGAAATCTATGAGCATGCAAGATCCGATTTCGGATATGCTGACCCGTCTTCGTAACGGTCAGGCAGCAAACAAAGTTGCTGTTAAAATGCCTTCTTCAAAGCTTAAAGTTGCAATCGCTACTTTGCTAAAAGCTGAAGGTTATATCGCTGATTTCGCTGTTGAAGGCGAAACCAAACCAGAACTGGAAGTGACTCTTAAGTACTTCCAGGCTAAACCAGTAATTGAGCAAATCCAACGTGTTTCACGTCCTGGTCTGCGCGTCTACAAGAAAAAAGACGAGCTGCCATCAGTGATGGGCGGTCTTGGTATTGCTGTGGTATCCACTTCCAAAGGTCTTATGACCGATCGTGCTGCACGTAAAGCCGGTCTTGGTGGTGAAATTATCGCCTACGTAGCGTAATAGGAGTAGAATATGTCTCGTGTTGCTAAAGCACCTGTCGCTATTCCAGCTGGCGTTGAGGTGAAATTAAACGGCCAAGAAGTTACCGTTAAAGGTGCAAAAGGCGAACTATCTCGCGTTCTTAACGAAGCGGTAGTCGTTGCACAGGAAGAAAACAACCTTACTTTTGGTCCTAAAGAAGGTGTTGCTAACGCTTGGGCACAAGCAGGTACTGCACGTGCACTAGTAAACAACATGGTTGTTGGCGTTACTGAAGGCTTTACTAAGAAGCTTACATTGAAAGGTGTTGGTTACCGTGCTGCTGTTAAAGGCAACGCTGTTTCTCTGACACTGGGCTTCTCTCACCCTGTTGAGCATGCGCTTCCAGAGGGTGTTAAAGCTGAATGTCCAAGCCAAACTGAAATCGTGATCACTGGTTGTGACAAGCAAGTAGTTGGTCAGGTTGCGGCTGACATTCGTTCTTACCGGGAGCCTGAGCCTTATAAAGGTAAAGGTGTTCGTTACGCAGATGAATATGTGCGTACTAAAGAAGCTAAGAAGAAGTAAGGTAACACTATGGATAAGAAAGCATCTCGCATCCGTCGTGCTACACGTGCACGTCGTAAGATTGCAGAACTTCGCGTAAATCGCCTAGTTGTACACCGTACTCCTCGTCATGTGTACGCGCAGGTTATTGCAGCGAATGGCTCTGAGGTTATCGCAGCAGCTTCTACTGTAGAAAAAGCGATCCGTGAGCAAGTAACAAATACTGGTAACGTTGACGCAGCTAAAGCAGTAGGTAAAGCTATTGCTGAGCGCGCTATCGAAAAAGGCATTTCTGATGTTGCATTCGATCGTTCTGGTTTCCAATACCACGGCCGTGTTGCTGCGCTGGCAGATGCTGCTCGCGAAGCTGGTCTGAAATTCTAAGGTAGGGTTTGGAAGATGGCTAAAGAACAAGCACAAGCACAAGCTACAGATCTGCAAGAAAAGTTGATCGCTGTAAACCGTGTATCTAAGACGGTTAAAGGTGGTCGAATCTTTACTTTTACTGCATTGACTGTAGTTGGTGATGGTAATGGTCGCGTTGGTTTCGGTTACGGCAAAGCTCGTGAAGTACCAGCGGCTATTCAAAAAGCAATGGAAAAAGCGCGTCGTAACATGGTTACTGTTGCGCTTAACGACGGTACTCTTCACCACGCGGTGAAAGGTCGTCACACTGGCTCAAAAGTTTACATGCAGCCAGCTGCAGAAGGTACAGGTATCATCGCCGGTGGTGCGATGCGTGCAGTACTTGAAGTTGCAGGTGTTCACAACGTACTTTCTAAAGCATATGGTTCTACGAACCCTATCAATATCGTACGTGCGACAATTGATGGTTTGAGTGGCATGAAATCTCCAGAGATGGTTGCTGCTAAACGTGGTCTAACTGTTGAGCAAATCCAGGAGTAAGATCATGGCAACTATTAAAGTAACTCAAACTAAAAGTTCAATCGGTCGACTACCAAAGCACAAAGCTACTTTGCGTGGTCTAGGCCTTCGTCGCATCAACCACACTGTTGAGCTTGAAGACACACCATGTGTACGTGGTATGGTCAATAAAGTTCAATACATGGTTAAAGTTGAGGAGTAATCAGAATGCGTTTGAATACTCTATCACCGGCTGCTGGCTCTAAACCTTCTAAGAAGCGTCTAGGTCGCGGTATCGGTTCAGGCCTTGGTAAAACAGGTGGCCGTGGTCATAAGGGTCAAAAGTCTCGTTCAGGCGGTAAAGTACGTCCAGGTTTCGAAGGTGGTCAAATGCCTCTGAAACAACGTCTGCCTAAATTCGGCTTCACTTCTCGTAAGAGCCTAGTGTCTGCTGAAGTTCGTCTAGCTGAGCTAGCGAAGGTAGAAGGTGACGTAGTTGATCTGAACAGCCTGAAAGCTGCTAACGTTATCACTAAGAACATCGAGTTCGCTAAGATCGTTCTTTCTGGTGAAATTAGCAAAGCTGTGACTGTTAAAGGTCTACGCGTGACTAAAGGTGCTAAAGCTGCAATCGAAGCTGCAGGCGGTAAAATCGAGGAATAATCTCGAGGAACGAGGTACAGGTACAGATGGCTAAGAAACCAGGACAAGATTTTCGTAGTACTCAGAGCGGCTTATCTGAATTAAAGTCGCGTTTACTCTATGTTGTAGTAGCGTTATTAGTATTCAGAGCCGGTTCTTTTGTACCGTTGCCTGGGATTGATGCAGCTGTACTTGCTGATTTGTTCGAACAGCAAAAAGGTACCATCATTGAAATGTTTAACATGTTCTCTGGTGGTGCTCTTTCGCGTGCATCTATATTTGCACTGGGTATCATGCCGTATATTTCGGCATCTATTGTTATCCAGCTGTTGACTGTAGTTCATCCCGCGTTAGCTGAACTCAAGAAAGAGGGTGAAGCAGGGCGTCGTAAGATTAGCCAATATACGCGTTATGGCACACTTGTATTAGCAACTTTCCAAGCTATTGGTATTGCAACAGGTTTACCGAATATGGTCTCTAATCTGGTCGTTATCGACCAAACCATGTTTACCCTGATTGCTACCGTCAGTCTAGTAACCGGCACCATGTTTTTGATGTGGTTAGGTGAACAGATTACTGAGCGTGGAATTGGTAATGGTATTTCCCTGATTATTTTCTCGGGTATCATTGCCGGGTTGCCTTCAGCGATTGGTAATACCATCGAACAAGCGCGCCAAGGTGAACTGCATGTACTTCTTCTGTTGTTAATTGCGGTATTATCTTTTGCTGTTATTTATTTCGTTGTTTTCATGGAGCGTGGCCAGCGTCGTATCGTTGTAAACTACGCGAAGCGTCAACAAGGTCGTAAAGTATTCGCAGCACAAAGCACGCATTTGCCTCTTAAAATTAATATGGCAGGTGTTATTCCAGCGATTTTTGCATCAAGTATTATCCTGTTCCCAGGAACACTGGCGCAGTGGTTTGGTAACTCCGGTGGTGAGGACAGCGCGTTCAGTTGGTTAACTGACGTGTCTTTGGCCCTTAGCCCTGGTCAGCCTCTGTATGTAATGCTTTATGCAGCAGCAATTATTTTCTTCTGTTTCTTCTATACAGCGTTGGTATTTAACCCTCGTGAAACAGCAGATAATCTGAAGAAGTCTGGTGCATTCGTACCCGGCATCCGCCCAGGTGAACAGACGGCGAAGTACATTGATAAAGTAATGACAAGGCTAACCCTTGCTGGTGCGCTTTATATTACCTTTATCTGTCTGATTCCCCAATTCATGATGACCGCGTGGAACGTACGTTTCTACTTCGGTGGTACATCACTGCTTATTGTAGTGGTTGTTATCATGGATTTTATGGCACAGGTACAGACTCATCTGATGTCTCAACAGTATGATTCTGTGTTGAAAAAAGCGAACCTGAAAGGCTACGGTCGCTAATTAGCGGCAATAGACAGGTTCTCATTTACGGAGTTTAGCAATGAAAGTTCGTGCTTCCGTTAAAAAAATCTGCCGTAACTGCAAAATCATCAAGCGCAACGGTGTTGTTCGCGTGATCTGCAGTGAGCCAAAGCACAAACAGCGCCAAGGCTAATTAAGCAGAAATTTTTACTTGAAATATAGAGGTCGGTCGAGTATATTGCTCGGCCTACCTTTTGCGTGCAAAAGAAGTAGTATCCCGCAGCGTATCCTCGACGGGCTTTGCTGCGGATAATTCTTTATTAAAGTACTAGGAGTGAATAGTGGCCCGTATAGCAGGCATTAACATTCCTGATCAGAAACATGCTGTAATCGCACTGACTGCGATCTACGGTATCGGTAAAACTCGCTCTCAAGCTATCCTGGCTGAGGTGGGCATTGCTGAGAATGTTAAGATCAGTGAACTAACTGAAGAGCAGATTGATCAACTGCGTGATGGTGTTGCCAAGTACACCGTGGAAGGCGATCTACGTCGTGAAGTGTCAATGAACATCAAGCGTCTTATGGACCTTGGTTGTTACCGTGGCCTTCGTCACCGTCGCAGTCTACCACTACGTGGACAGCGTACTAAAACCAACGCTCGCACCCGTAAGGGTCCGCGCAAGCCGATCAAGAAATAATCGGATAAGGTAGAGAGTACAATGGCAAAACAACCAACTCGCGCTCGTAAGCGCGTACGCAAGCAAGTAGCAGATGGCGTAGCGCACATTCATGCTTCTTTCAACAATACAATCGTGACCATTACTGACCGTCAAGGTAACGCTTTAGCTTGGGCTACTGCAGGTGGTTCTGGTTTCCGTGGTTCTCGTAAATCTACTCCGTTCGCTGCACAGGTTGCTGCTGAGCGTTGTGGTGAAATGGCTAAAGAATATGGCCTGAAGAATCTGGAAGTTATGGTTAAGGGTCCTGGTCCAGGCCGTGAATCAACAATTCGCGCTCTGAATGCTGCAGGTTACCGCATCACTAACATTGTTGATGCGACTCCTATCCCTCATAACGGTTGTCGTCCACCTAAGAAACGTCGCGTATAACGTTTCGTTTCTAGGAAGATTGGAGAAGAAACATGGCAAGATATTTGGGTCCTAAGCTGAAGCTTAGTCGCCGCGAAGGTACTGACTTATTCCTTAAGTCTGGTGTTCGCGCGATCGATACCAAGTGTAAAATCGATAACGCTCCAGGCGTACACGGTGCTCGTCGCGGCCGTCTGTCTGACTATGGCGTTCAGCTTCGTGAGAAGCAAAAAGTTCGTCGTATGTACGGCGTACTGGAAAAACAATTCCGTAACTACTACAAAGATGCTGCACGCCTGAAAGGCAACACAGGTGAAAACCTGCTTCAGCTTCTTGAAGGTCGTCTTGATAACGTAGTTTACCGCATGGGCTTTGGTGCAACTCGCGCAGAAGCACGTCAGCTAGTTAGCCACAAGGCTATCCTGGTTAACGGTAAAGTTGTAAACGTTCCTTCATTCAAAGTTGCGGCTGACGATGTTGTTTCTATTCGCGAGAAAGCTAAAAAGCAAGCTCGTGTTAAAGCAGCTCTAGAAGTTGCAGAACAACGCGAAAAACCAACTTGGATTGAAGTAGATGCTGGCAAAATGGAAGGTACATTCAAGCGTATGCCTGAACGTTCTGATCTGTCTGCTGACATCAACGAACACCTGATCGTCGAGCTTTACTCTAAGTAAGGTTTAAACTAAAGAGAGGACACAATGCAGGGTTCTGTAACAGAATTTCTTAAGCCACGTCTTGTTGATATCGAACAGATTAACACGACACACGCAAAAGTAACTCTAGAGCCGTTAGAGCGTGGTTTCGGTCACACTCTAGGTAACGCGCTTCGTCGTATTCTTCTTTCTTCTATGCCGGGTTGTGCCGTAACAGAAGTCGAGATTGAAGGCGTTCTACACGAGTACAGTACGAAAGAAGGTGTACAGGAAGATATCCTTGAGATTCTTCTTAACCTGAAAGGTCTGGCTGTACGTGTGGCTGAAGGCAAAGATGAAGTGTTTATTACACTGAATAAGTCAGGCTCAGGCCCTGTTGTTGCAGGTGACATCACCCATGATGGTGATGTAGAGGTCGTTAACCCGGATCACGTAATCTGTCACCTGACAGATGATAATGCTGAGATCGCTATGCGTATCAAAGTAGAACGTGGTCGTGGTTATGTTCCGTCTTCTGCCCGTATCCATACTGATGAAGATGAGCGTCCAATTGGTCGTTTGCTTGTCGACGCTACTTACAGCCCAGTAGACAAAATTGCCTACGCGGTTGAAGCAGCTCGTGTTGAGCAGCGTACCGACCTGGACAAGCTGGTTATCGATATGGAAACCAACGGTACTCTTGAACCTGAGGAAGCTATCCGTCGTGCAGCAACTATCCTTGCTGAACAACTGGATGCATTCGTAGATCTACGTGATGTACGAGTTCCTGAGGAGAAAGAAGAGAAGCCTGAATTCGATCCGATCCTACTGCGTCCTGTAGACGATCTTGAACTAACAGTTCGCTCTGCTAACTGTCTGAAAGCAGAAGCGATTCACTACATCGGTGATCTGGTACAGCGTACAGAAGTTGAACTTCTGAAGACGCCTAACCTTGGTAAGAAATCACTTACTGAGATTAAGGACGTACTTGCATCTCGTGGTCTGTCTCTGGGCATGCGCCTGGAAAACTGGCCGCCAGCATCTATCGCTGAAGATTAATCGAATTAGTTAGAAGGATTAGGTCATGCGCCATCGTAAGAGTGGTCGTCAACTCAACCGCAACAGCAGTCATCGCAAAGCGATGTTCAGCAATATGGCTAGCTCTTTGGTACGTCACGAAGTTATCAAGACAACTTTACCAAAAGCAAAAGAACTACGCCGCGTCGTTGAGCCTTTGATTACACTAGCTAAGACTGACAGTGTTGCTAACCGTCGTCTTGCATTTGCTCGCACTCGTGATAACGAAGTTGTAGCAAAACTATTTAACGAACTAGGTCCACGTTTTGCTGCTCGTCAGGGCGGTTATACACGTATCCTTAAGTGCGGTTTCCGCGCTGGTGATAAAGCTCCAATGGCTTACATTGAGCTTGTAGATCGCCCAGAAGCATCTGAAGAAGCTGCTGCTGAGTAATCGTCAGTTCGTAAGAATAAAAAAGCCGAGCGTAAGCTCGGCTTTTTTGTGTCTATAGAAAGGAAACAAGAGGCCTAGAGGCTATACCGCTTTGCGGCTAGAAACTAGAGACTATAACCCCTTATGCCTTCATCCTCCTTCCCTAAGTGTCAAAAGCTTAAAAAGCCCGCCGGTCTATTAAAACCAGCGGGCTTTATCATCTTTTCTAGTTTCTAGTTTCTAGTTTCTAGTCTCCGGATTATGCGTTCAGCGCTTGTTCCAGATCTTCCAGAATATCGTCGATATGTTCGATACCCACAGAAAGACGGATCATTTCAGGGCTTACACCAGCCTGCTTTTGCTCTTCTTCCGTCAATTGACGGTGGGTTGTAGAAGCTGGGTGACAAGCCAGTGATTTAGCATCACCAATATTCACCAGACGTTTAAACACTTTCAGTGCATCGTAGAAGCGCACACCCGCGTCATAGCCGTCTTTAAGACCGAAAGAAAGAATCGCTGACGGTTTGCCTTTCATGTACTTCTGTGCCAACGGGTAGAATTCTGAATCTTCAAGGCCGGCATAGCTTACCCAGCTTACCTTGTCATGTTTTTTCAGGAATTCAGCTACTTTTATAGCATTTTCACAATGACGCTCCATCCGTAGGGATAGGGTTTCCAGTCCCTGCATCAGCAGAAAGGCATTCATTGGCGACAGGGCTGAGCCGGTATTGCGCAGAGGCACGGTTCGTGCGCGGCCGATAAAGGCTGCCGGACCGAAGGCTTCGGTATAGATAACATCATGGTACGAAGGTTCCGGACTATTCATCGTCGGGAAACGCTCTTTGTGTTCCGCCCATGGGAATTTGCCTGAATCAATAATCATTCCACCCAAGCTGTTTCCATGTCCACCGACGTATTTTGTCAGAGAATGAACCACGATATCAGCACCAAATTCGATAGGCTTACAAACGGCCGGCGATGCGACGGTATTATCGACAATAACTGGAACGCCCTGAGCGTGAGCCAGTTCTGCCACTTTTTCCAAATCAATGATATTACCCGCCGGGTTACCGATAGATTCGCAATATACGGCCTTAGTCTTCTCATCAATCAGCTCAGCCAGGCTTTCAGGCTTGTCATCTTTAGCGAAACGGACTTCGATGCCCATATTCGGGAACATATGCGCGAATAGGGTATAGGTGCCACCGTATAACTGAGGGGTGGAAACAATATTGTCACCGGCTTGAGCAAGGGTCAGAATGGCGTAGTGAATTGCAGAGCTTCCCGCACTAACAGCAAGGCCAGCGATACCGCCTTCCAGCGCTGCCATACGCTTTTCCAGCACATCGTTGGTCGGGTTCATAATGCGCGTGTAGATATTACCCGGTACTTCCAGGTTGAACAGGTCGGCTCCGTGCTGAGCGTTATCAAACTCATAGGCAACGGTCTGGTAAATGGGGGTCGCTACAGATTTGGTTGTCGGGTCTGTTTCATAACCGAAATGGATGGCTAAAGTTTCGTCTTTCATTCGTTTTATACTCGTCCATGGGAAAAGATAAAGAATCGCATAGGGGAAGAGAGGAAACAAGAGAATAGAGGCTGCATAATGACTAAGCCCACATCAGGGGCTCAGTCACGGTTGTGTTTTTATTGCCATAGTGACGTTAGTGAACTCAGCAACCCGGAGGAGGCTCCTTGGCCTGTTAGGTATTGCAGGATAATAGGGGCAAACTGACTGACCATTGAGGAATCCATGCCTAACTGACCGAATATGGTATTAACGGCGTCCATACTGGTACTCAGACTACTGAGACCGGGAACTGAGGATTGTAAGCTATCCATACCGGGGATCAGTGAGGCGAGTTCCGAATTCTCTGAACTGGATAATGAGCCGGACGCGAGAGAGAGCAGTGCACCTGCGCCACCTGTGGCCTGAGAGGGTGTGACATCCAGAGCTCCGGTCAGTGCGCTGACAATAGGGGAGTCATTTTGTGCCACAACCTGGCTGGTTAGTCCGCTTGCCAGAGAGGTGAGTGATTCCGTGTTTATCTGGTTATCAGAATCATCAGAGTCACCGAAACCAAAAAGGGCATAGCTGGGCGTAGTAGTTAAAAGAAGGGATAATGTAAAAACTGAGAGTCCTGTTTTCATGAGTGTCTTCCTTATTGCTGAGCGTATCTTAATTCGCTTATGGTGTTTTTATTATAAGAGGAAAAACAAAAAAGCGACGCTGTTGCGCCGCTTTTAGCATAGTTCTCAATGGCAGACGGTGTGTCAGCCAATGGTCAGAATTAAAGAATATCCAGAAGCTCAACTTCGAATACAAGGGCCGCAAAAGGAGGGATTGCAGCACCGGCACCACGCTCGCCGTAAGCCAGATCGTGTGGTACGTATAGTTTCCATTTAGAGCCAACAGGCATCATCTGAAGGGCTTCTACCCAGCCTTTAATTACGCCAGTTACCGGGAATTCAGCTGGTTGGTTACGAGCAACAGAGCTGTCAAATACAGTACCGTCAGTTAGCTCACCGTGGTAATGAACACGAACCTGGTTGTCGGCAGTTGGTTTCTCACCAGTACCTTCGGTCAGTACTTCGTACTGAAGACCAGAATCAAGAACAGTCACTTCTGGACGTAGTGCATTATCTTTCAGGAAAGCTTCACCATCTGCTGCCGCTGCTTTTGCTGCTTCAGCGCGTGCTGCTTCAGCACGGGTATGGATTTCTTGCAGTGCTGCGTTGATATCATCAACGGCAATCTCAGGCATATCGCCAGACAGTGCAGTTGCGATGCCTTTTGCAATCGCATCAACGTTCAGTCCTTCCAGACCGCTACCTGCAAGTTGCTGGCCCATTTGCAGACCAATACCATAGCTCGCTTTTTGCTCTACAGTTTCTAATTTGATGTCAGACATGATGTCTCTCTTTATTTTGCTGAATAAAGGCGACAGAATAACAGTTATATGGCAATGAAGAAACCGCCGTACTTTACTATGTTTACTGTGAGCTTGCCGGAATTGAAATCCCGGCCATCCTTATGGGAAAATTGATAACCGTGTCAGTCTGAGTCGAATAAAGGAATCCGTGTCGATGAACCGTCGAAACCGTAAAAAAAAGCAGAGCAGTCCTTGGGAAGAATTGATTAATCGCCTGAAACAGGCCGACTTTACACGATTGACGGCAGATAAGTTGACATTCTGGCACAATTTACCGACATTTCACCGGCGGGCTTTACTCGTCCTGATCCCTGTTTTGCTGATATTGTTTGTGATTCCTGTTCCCGAGCCAGAACCAGAACCCGAACCCGAATATGAGCCAGACACACCTTCCAGAGTGGAAGTCAGTGTGAATACAACCAGTCTGAGTGAGCAGCCGAATACCCTGGAGACCTCTCAGTCTCCAGGCACTCAGGTGGATAGCGGTGATCTACCTGCCAAACGCGTGGTCACCAGAAACGGCTCTTGGAAAGAGTATACGGTTCAAACGGGTGATACGCTGGCCAAAGTCTTTCGTGCGAACGAACTTTCTATGTCGGATTTGAATGAGCTGGTCAAAATTGAAGGTCTGGATAAGCCATTGAGTAAAATTCAGGCCGGGCAACTGATTCGCTACAAATTGACGGCTCAGGGACAACTCGACATCCTGCAACTGGAAAAAAATGGGGCATCAGTCATGTTCTTTCGTCTGTCTGATGGCGGGTTTGGTCGCAGTAAGTAGCTAGGGCGCGCCCTGGTATTTATACGATATGATCAACCGAATGAGTCACTTCTGTATGCAGAATGAATTTCTGGCCCAGCAGCGCCACCAGTTGGTCGTAGTATTTCATGTTCGGCTTATTTCCGAGTAGCCTGCACAGTTCATTGCCGGTAGGGCTAAAGCGGTAATAAATCAACCGGGTGCCTTTGCTCATAGGTTGCAGAGACAAGGTTTTCCCCTGGTAATCCAGGGCTAAAGCGGGTTCAAAATCGATTTCACCTGATTCTAACTCAGTGCCAAGAATCAGTCCCAGTTCGGTCAACAGCAGCAGGCTGGAATAAGGTAACTGATAATTACCCAAATTTACCGTGTTGGTTTTATCCCGGCGGTTCAGGCTGAAAATTCCTGCTGGCGTTCTGAAGCCAAGCAGCAGCTTTTTACTGTGATCATGACCAAAACTACAGGCTAGTGCCGCCGCACGTTGCAGGTTATGCGCTTCTTTGGGCGTCATATCCTTCAGAACCTGTAGAGCCTTCATTGAGGTGGATCCCGGGTTGGTGACCTCCAGCTTTAAAACCTGTGCCCATAACCTTTGCATTGAGGCATTGTGAATATCCTGAGCCATATCAAAGAAGCGGTACAACCAATCCTGATCCGGATCGCCGGCGGTCTCATCTTTACAGCTGGAAAAAGATAATTTTATTATCTGCTCGAGGTTTTTCTGCCGTTGTTCCCGGCGTTGCTTTTCTCTTCTGAGAGCTCTGTCCAACAGGGAGTTTTCCGGAGATGTCTTTCTCAGAAGGGCATCCAGTCCATAGGTTTCTGCTATATACGTTACCTTACTGGCACTGTCTTTGATATAGCTGGATTTCCGTTTGCTATGTTGTGACTGTTTCGGGGAGTCGGTCTGATCTATTGTCACAGGTTTGCGTTTTTGGTCCGCCATCGGGTGTCATCCTGTATTACCGATTTGAATAGCAATGTACCCTTAAAACAGGCAATTAGCCACTAAATCGGGTTGATATTCTCTGAGTTTGGGGGCTATACACAGTACATATCGTGATCTTTATTCCAAAAATAAAATGGACAACTATTGGTCCTACCTAAGTGTTGCATAATTGTAACGAAAATTAACCAGCACATTTGTTATTAGTCAATATTCATAACAAATGTGGTGGTAAAATGCCCGATGAATTGACAGCGGTATGATCAATTGGGAGTAAATGACAGATTGTATTGATAATGAAATCATTAAATTTGGAGACACTTACATCATGACTGGGTCGCACGGACGCAAGCTGAGACGACAACTTTCGACGACTGCTCTGTTAATGTTATATATCGGTATACTGGCTTATTTGTCTCAGTATGCGGTATGAAACAAAAAAGCCAGATATCAGACCAAAATTAATATTCTTCGTACTCTTCCAGAGCCGTTCCCTCGATGACATAACCGACTTCAGCCAGGTCATGGCTCACGGCTTCGGTTTTCAGGGTACCGATAATATACACGACATCCCATAACTGCTGTATCGGGGCACCGTCTTTAAACCGGACATAGATAATCTGGTTTGGCGGTGGGGGTGGTACGTGGATGCAGGCTCCGAGAAAAGGGACCAGAAGAAACTCAGTGACGGTTTTATCATCGCCTTCCAGAGGAATAACAAATCCTGCAATTTTTACGGTACTGCCATTCAGTTCCGGACGCACACTGCCTATGGTCGACTGGGCGGGTGCATCACCGCTGTGGTTAAGCGGGACAGGCTGGCCCATTCCCCCCAACACATTTCTCTCCTGTTCCGGGATGAGGTCAAGCCATTCCAGTGTCAGAATATCGGTATCCGTTGCTTGCTCTTCTGCGTAGCCCGGCAGAACAAAACCAGCAAAAAAAATAAATAAAACCAGTATCTTCCTCATTATCGATCCATTTCCTAGATTTTAATTGTCATTCCATCAGACAGAGACTGACGATAGGCTGTGACAGCCGGTATAAAGCCGATCACCGTACCCGCGAGTTGTATCAGACAAAGCAGAAGCCATTCATAACGACTGATGGCTGACAGGCCAATACTGATACCATACATTTGTTGGATAACAGGTTGTGCGATGGCGAGTAAGCCATAAAGTACGGTCACCCCAACGAGAATCCCCGCAAAAGTTAACGCACTCGCTTCACTCACCAGAAGGATAAAAATATGCTTTGGCCGTGCGCCCATCGCTCTGAGAATCGCCATCTCTCGCCGCCTTTCCTGCAGGCTGGTCAGCAGACTGCTTAACATGCCCAGCAATCCGGCTATCACCACAAATACCGATACCGTCATTAAGGCTTGCTCTGCTACTGACATCATTCCCCACAGCTCGTGTAAGGCAATGCCGGGTAAGATGGCACTTAATGGCTCTTTGTTATAGGTATTTATCTGTCTTTGTAAAGCAAAAGTATGAATCTTTGATTTCAGCCCCAGTAAAAATGCCGTAATTTGTTCGGGGTGGATGTTTTGTCCTTGCAGCCAGTTTACATCAGGTGTGCCACCAAGGTGTGCACCGGACTCCCACCCGACATGAATGGCTTCAATCGCGTTGAGTGAGACATGAACGGTTTTGTCGACCGGTGTGCCGGTCGGTGCCAGGATGCCGGTGACGGTAAAGGGCAGGTTGTCGTGCCTGCTGAAACCTACATCACTGAGCCCGTGAGCAATAATGATTTGCGATCCAACATGATATCCCAGTTTTTTGGCAACATCGGAACCGACAACAGTATCAAACAGGCCGGAGAATGGCTTTCCCTGCGCCATTTGTAAGGTTTGTTTATGGCCATAGCGGAAATATCGAAAATAATCGCTGTTGGTCCCCATGACCCGAAAACCCTTGTGTGAATCCCCCAGAGAGATAGGTATCGCCCATTCTACCGAACGGTTCTGCCTGAACTCCTGATAACTTTTCCAGTCGATGTTGTTGGTGGCATTCCCGATGCGGAATACGGAATACAGCAGGAGGTTCACTGAGCCGGAACGGGCTCCGACAATCAGATCGGTGCCGGAAATGGTGTTGGCAAAACTGCTTTTCGCCTCGGTGCGGATGCGTTCTACGCCCATTAGCAGAACGACGGAAATCGCCACGGTCAAAATAGTCAGTATTGCGGTGGTTTTGCGATTAGACAGGCTCTTCCAGGCCAGATGTGAAATAGCGCTAGGACTCATAGGGCTCCCCTTTATCTGCGGCCTGGCCCCGATTCAGGTCGGTTAGGTTGATCGTTCGGGTAAACAGGTTCTCTAATGATGCGTCATGGCTGACGAAAATCAGGGTTGAATTGCTCTGACGAACTTCTTCCATGAGTAACTCGATAAAAGCGGTGCGGTTATCCTGGTCAAGAGCAGACGTTGGCTCATCGGCAATCAGTATCTCTGGATGCCCCATCAGAGCTCTTGCCGCTGCCACCCGCTGTTGCTGACCGATACTGAGTTCTACTACCGGCTTATACAGCAGGGTATCATCCAGACGCAGTCGTTTCAGTAGCTTGATTGCCGTAGATTTAGGCGCATGACCCGCTTTATTTTTGCGGGGAACAGAAAAGTGGCAGGGCAGGATGACATTGTCAATAACCGATAGGTAGGGCAGCAGGTTAAATTGCTGAAAGATATAGCCGATATGGTCAGCCCGGAATCTGTCTCTCTGGTTCTGTTTCAGTTGGTTCAGCTCAGTATTCAGAATAGAAACCTGGCCTTCCTGGGGGGAAAGAATACCGGTCAATAACCCCAGTAAGGTTGATTTCCCACTTCCGCTCGGACCTTTGATAAATACGTGCTCGTTATGTTTGATATTGAGCTGACTGAAGGATAACACCGGAGCCTGAGCCTGACGCCAGGCGAAAGAGATATCCGAGAGTGTTACTATGTGTTCTGATTTGTCAGAAAGTGAATCCATCTGCTTAATCCATTAGCTCAGTGGCGTCACCGGACGCCACTCGATTGTATGTCTTGTATTACCAACTGACGGTATGATTACTGGCATCCAGTTCCGTGGCCAGCATTGCCGAATCCGTGAGAAGGTTAACTTCAATCTCTGCGGTAGCCGGAAAATGTGTAAACCAGTGAGTTTCAATGGCATCAAGTTGATTAACCCGCTGACACTCAAAGTGATATTCAACGGTAAATGCACCATGTTCAGCGGAATGCTGGTGTTCATCGTGCCCGTGATCAGTATGCTGCTCATGCTCATGCTCATGCTCATGCTCATGCTCATGCTCATGCTCATGCTCATGCTCATGCTCATGCTCATCATCGTGACTATTCAGATTATGCCGGACGTCCTGATGTTCAACATGGCAGTTTGCGGCAGCAGACAGTGTCAGAATATTGTCGGCTTGTTGCAGGATTTTTACAGCCTGCGCCAGTTTTTCTTTTTGTTGCGTGTTTTCCGGCGCATGCTCGAAGCCGAGTATATCGGCTCCCGGTGCTGTGAATTCAACCAACAGTTCGTCGGCATCCTGAGCGATGTTCAGTTCAACATGTCCGTGAACATGGGTCGAATGTTGACGAAAATGCTCATCAGCCAGAGAGTAGGTTGACAGGATCAGGCTACTGGTAAGTAGTGAATATTTAAAAAAATTACCCATGCTTTTGCCTCGGTCAGATAAAAAACATAATGTAATAACATAACATGTTATAGGCAAGATAAAAATAATAGTAATTATCAACTGCAGGCTGATCTGTCACTTAACCACCAGCCGTTTGATATTGTTCAATGTCACAAAAACAGTGTCTCATGAAAGAGTTACAGTTATTTTACCTGGTGATGGAATTAAATTTGCTTAAATCCGACCGGTTTTAACAAAAGTTGAATATTTTTCCGTTACAATGCGCGCGTTTGCTCAGGTCTCTGATGCACAGAGACGTAATACATAGCATCGTTGGTTCAGAGAAGGTTTTTATGCTTAAGGAATTCACCACATACCGTCCTCTTCAGGTTGCGAAGTTTGTCAAAACCTTATTTAAAGGGGAATTTTTGATTGCCGGTATAGGGATGTTTTACTTTGATAAAGGTAAGGTGTTGCTTCCAGACGTGACAAATAAACAAATGTTGTCTGTAATGAAAGAAGTTAATATAGCGATAGACTCACTATCCGCTCAGCCCGTCTGAGGCGTTTATTTTTCCGGGGCGGGGTGAGTATTTTAATTCCCGATACCGTCAATGTGCTCCGAGAAGAATGATAAAACGACGACTTTTCTGTCTGCTCTTCCTTCAGTGTATTCCCGCTGCGCGGGCAGATACCTCTTTGACTATTAATGAGTTAGAGGGGGGCTTACGAAGTAATGTGGATACTTACCTGTCCGCTATTAATCCTGAAGAATACTCTACGTCACTCCGATTCCGCTCCCGTCTGGAGAAACGCATTAAACAGGCGCTCCGGGCTATGGGGTATTATCACCCTGATATCCGTTTTCATACTGAAGAGGACGGTTTAGTCGTCACCATTACGTCAGGAGAGCCCGTTATCATTGAGGAGATAGACATTGTTCTGAGCGGGGAGATGACATCTGATGACGATGTCGCTGCGCTTCTGGAACAGTCTGCCCTGCAGCCGGGGAGCGTGCTTAATCATGGGGATTATGAGGCGCTGAAATCCGGTATCCGCAACCTGGCACTGGCGAAAGGGTATTTCGACGGCAGTTTTAGTCTGGCTGAATTGAGGGTCGCTCCGGAGCTCAACCAGGCTTTTATTCATCTGCACTATAATAGTGGAGACAGGTACCACTTTGGTGCAACCAGCATTAAAGGCGGTCAGATAGAAGAAAGCAGGGTGCGCTCCCTGATCCCCTATCAGCAGGGAGATCCTTACCGCGCGTCTGGTATCGCTCAGCTCAATCATAATTTGTCCGACACTGGCTGGTTCTCTTCCGTGTCGGTGGAACCGGATCTGCAGGATATCAACGGTGATGGTGTACTACCGATGCGAGTGACTCTGGTACCGGCAGCCAGAAATCAACTGGAAACGGGGATAGGTTATTCAACAGATGTGGGGCCTCGAGCATCAGTAAACTGGAAGAAACCGTGGGTGAATCCGAGCGGACACAGCTTTGATTCCAGCCTGTCGGTCTCCGCGCCTGAGCAGATCGCTACTTTTGGCTACCAGATCCCACTGGAAGATGCTCTGAACGAGTATTACCGGGTTGAGTTGGGGATCAAAAAACTGGATGACAATGATACACAAAGCCTGGAAAGCAACCTGAAACTGGAGCGGCACTGGCTCCTGGAGTCGGGCTGGAACCAGACTATGTCTGTCCGCTACCTGTATGAAGATTATAAGCAGGGTTCCGAGGAAGATGAGCTTCAGATGGTGTTACCGGGCATCGCTTACTCGCGGACCCGGATCTATGAGAAAGACGGTATGTTGCCTATGCGGGGGAATAAACAGTCGGTATCTGTTGAAGTGGCCGACGACAGTCTGATCTCTCCAGCCTCGTTACTCCGAATGCAGGGCCAGACCGCTTGGATCGGCAGTATCGGGCAGAACCACCGGGGATTTGCCCGTCTGGGCATCAGTGCAAACCTGGTGGATAATATTGAGGATATCCCCCCTTCACTACGTTTTTTCGCCGGTGGTGATAACAGCCTGCGTGGCTATGACTACCAGTCAGTTTCTCCGGTTGATGAAGACGGGGAGCTGATCGGTGCCAAATATATGGCTACCGGAACTCTGGAGTACCAGTACCGCCTGACCGGAAACTGGTGGTTGGCAACCTTTGTCGATGCCGGCGATGCCTGGAGTGAAAGTTCACCTGAATTGAAAAAAGGCCTTGGTGCCGGTATCCGTTGGGTGTCTCCTGTTGGACCGGTACGCCTGGATTTTGCCTGGGGACAGGATGAGTTTGCTGACCATCAGCTTAAGATCCACTTCACTCTCGGGCCAGAACTATGAGCATGGGTAAGCGTCTGATACTGTCCGGGCTCCTGTTACTTAGCCTGCTGGCTGGGCTGCTGTGCACTACTGGCGGGTTGCGTCTGATGGTGTGGGGGGCTGAGAAAGCCGTACCTGAACTGAAGATAGAAAACCTGCAGGGCAGTGTGTGGTCCGGATTTACTCTGCAGCGTGTTCGCTATCATGCTCCCGACGGGCAGCTGGATATTGATTTGCAGCAGGTGGCCCTGACACTGGATCTGGCCTGTCTGTTAAGGCCTGAGCTCTGTATCCACAGCCTGGAGCTTGATGATGTGAAGTTAGTACTGACTCAGCCTGAGAGCCAGGAAGAGAAAAAGGAAGTGAAAGCTGACCCCGTCCCCTTGCCGGAGATCTCTCTGCCCATACCAGTGGATCTGACCCGGTTTGTGCTGCGAGACTTCAGGTTTCTGTCGCAGCCGGGACAAGCTCCGCTGGTCATCAACCAGCTCCATACCTCTGTTCACGCCAGTGGCCATGATATAACCCTCCGGCAATTTGTTCTGGATATGCCTCTGCTGGATGCTGAATTGTCCGGAGGGGTTAGCCTTGAAAGTGATTACCCACTAACACTAAAAGCACTGACTAAGCTGAAGCAAACGGCACTGGCTGGGCAGGAAGTCTCTCTGACAGCGACAGGCAGTGTGGATAAACTGCAGTTTATGTCTCGCCTGTCGGGTCCGGTCTCTGCGTCGGCTCAGGGGGAACTGCAACCGCTGCATACTGACTTGCCATTCGCACTCCGGGTATCGGAAGGCCGGTTACAGTGGCCGCTGGAGGGAGAGGCTGAGTATCAGGTACAGTTGTCTGAGCTGCAGGTTGAAGGGACTTCGGAAAGATATCGTCTTACTGCTCTGGCGGATTTGTCCGGTAAACCGGTGCCGGATGCCCGGATAAGCCTATCCGGGCAAGGGGATCAGCAGCAACTAAATCTGGCCGATATGCTGGTGAATACGCTGGGGGGAGAGATCCGCGGGCAGGTTCATGCGGACTGGAGCGGCCCTGTCAGCTGGCAGGGGCAACTGACACTGCAGCACATTCAGCCCGGGCGGCAATGGGCGCAGGCGGAAGGAGCGCTCAGTGGCTCACTGGCTACTTCAGGCAAGCTGCTGGACTCGGGCGGCTGGCAGGTTGACATGCCAGCGCTGGATATACAGGGGATTATTCGTGAGTACCCGCTTACGGTTAAAGGCAGGCTAACCGCTGAAGACAAAAGTGGTCAGGGGGATATTCACCTGATAACCGACGGGCTGAGTCTGCGTCATGGACGTAATGGGATTAGCCTGACCGGCAGCATGAATGAGGAGCTGGATATTCGGGCCCGTGTTGATATTCCTGATCTGCAGCATTCACTGTCTGATGCCAGCGGACGTATTACCGGTACCCTCGCTTTACAGGGGGCAAGGGATAAGCCTGAGCTGGTGTCCAGCCTGCGGGCAACTCAGATCCGCTATGGTGAGTTCCTTGTCGGAACCGCCAGTTTCAATGCGGATATCGCTGCACAACCGATGATACAGGGTCAGCTTGATTTGCAGGCCGAAGGTGCCCGCTATAACGACCAGGCGATCGACTCATTGTCTCTCGCTCTGTCTGGTCAGCAGGATAATCACCGGTTAAATCTGGATGTGTTGTCTGAGATTGCTGACATCCATATGCAGGTCAGTGGTGGCATTGAAACAACCGATGCCGGCTTTTCTCCGGACAACGTCACCTGGCAAGGTTCGCTGGATAGCGCTCAGGTGGCTAGCCGACAGGGGAAATGGGATCTCGGGCAGCCAGCAAAGCTGGCCTATTCCGGGACAGCACAGCAGGTTTCAGTTCAGGCTCATTGCTGGAAACAGGCGGGCTCCCGTCTGTGTCTTACTGAGGATATGCAGGCCGGTGCTTCTGGTAACGCGCATGTGGCGTTGCAGTCATTTGACTTTAAACAGATAGCCATTTTACTACCTGAGGATATTCAACTGGAGGGTGGCGCGGATCTTACGGGCAGGCTCTCCTGGCTGCCGGGGCAACTTCCTGCTGCACAAGTGGCACTGATTCTGCCTCAGGGTCGCGTTTTGATGAAGGGCAAAAAGGCTATCTCCCAGGGGTGGGAGCAGGCTCAGCTGAATGCCTCTATGAATGCTGGAGGATTAGAATCCGACTGGCAGATACAACTGACGGATAATGGCGATGTCAGCGGAGCACTTGCGGTGACGGACTTACTTTCCGAGAGTAAGGAGGTGTCGGGGCAGGTGAAAATCAATAACATTGATTTAGCAATACTGGATGCCTGGTTGGGTGACTATAGCCATCTGGGGGCCATCGTTAATTCCGATCTCTCGCTGAGCGGGCCTTTGCTGCACCCGATGGTACATGGCAGGCTGCTCATCGACGATATTCTTGCTCAGGGGGAGTTTACTCCGGTAGAGATTAATGCTGGTCAGGTAACACTCGAGTTTTCCGGTTATCAGGCAGAGCTGGCGGCAGAGCTGCAATCGGCCGACGGTACATTATCGGTCAGCGGCGACGGGCAGTGGCAAGATCTGGATGCCTGGGCCAGCCGGGTGAGTATTCATTCTGATGAACTGCAGATCAGTCTGCCACCGACAGCGGAGATAAAAGCCCGGCCGGATTTGCAGATAGAGGCATCTCCCGGGCTGGCAAAAATCAGCGGGGACATTTACCTGCCATGGGCGAGGTTAGAAGTAGAAGAACTGCCGGAAAGTGCTGTCAGCGTATCTTCTGATGAGGTAGTGCTGGATAAAAACCTGAACCCTGTTAAGGAAAAAAAACCGATGACTCTGACAGTGGAAACGGATGTCCGGGTCCATATCGGTGATGATTTCCGGCTCTCCGCTTTTGGTTTAGAAGGGTATCTGAACGGGCTGCTGAATATCAGTCAGAAAGATCAGGCACCTTTTGTAGTAGGAGATGTTGAGATCCGTGATGGTACCTACCGTTCTTTCGGTCAGGATCTGATCATCAATGAGGGCAAGATACTGATGAACGGGCCGGTGGACCGGCCTTATGTCAGCATTAAGGCGATACGTAATCCGGAAAACATTCAGGATGAAGTGACGGTCGGGATCGCCGTCACCGGTCTGGCAAGCCAACCGGAAATCGAGGTTTTTTCGGATCCGGACATGCCACAGGCGAATGCGTTGTCTTATCTGCTCAGAGGGCGGGATCTGGATACCGAATCCGGAGACAACAGTATGACCATGACCTTGATTGGACTGAGTCTGGCACAAAGCGGTAAGATCGTCGGCGAGATTGGCGAGGCGTTCGGGGTGTCGGATCTGCAACTGGATACCGCCGGATCCGGTGATGATTCTCAGGTCACGGTTAGCGGGTATATCTTGCCTGGACTGCAAGTGAAATACGGCGTCGGGATCTTTAATTCTCTCGGCGAGGTCACTATCCGTTACCGGCTGATGAAAGATCTGTATCTGGAAGCCGTATCCGGCCTCACCAGTACGGTGGATCTGCTGTATCAGTTTGAGTTTGACTGAGAGGGAGACTACAGAGCGCTTCGCTTGAGAATATAGAAATAAAAAGGATTAAGGCCTCAATCCCTCTGCCTTAATCCTCTGTTCTCTTAAAGCTAAGCACTTTTGTTAGTTATCCGAAAACGTTTCCAGAAACTCATGTAATTTCTGCATCATATTCTTCGAACCAGCAAAGAAAGGGACTCGCTGGTGGAGTTCTGTTGGTTCCAGATCCAGTATCCGTTTTTTGCCATCAGTCGCCACTCCGCCAGCCTGTTCGGCAAGGAATGCTATCGGGTTAGCTTCATACAGCAGGCGTAATTTTCCTTCCGGGTAGCTCTGGCTGCTCGGGTAGAGGTAGATTCCACCTTTTATCAGATTGCGATGGAAGTCTGCGACCAGTGAACCGATATACCGGGAAGTATAAGGGCGTTTTTCATTCGGTACATTTTCCTGACAGTATTTAATGTACATTTTTACGCCCATCGGGAAACGAATATAGTGGCCTTCGTTGACAGAATAAATGGTGCCGGTTTCTGGCTGACGCATACTTTCATGGGACAGACAGAAAGAGCCCAGTGACGGGTCATAAGTAAAACCGTGTACTCCATTACCTGTGGTGTAAACCAGCATGGTAGAGGAGCCATAAATAACATAGCCGGCCGCCACTTGTTTGTTACCCGGCTGCAGGAAATCTTCCTCAGTCGGAGGCGTACCAATAGGAGAAATGCGGCGATAAATCGAAAAAATGGTCCCAACAGACACGTTTACATCAATGTTTGAAGAGCCATCCAGCGGATCCATCAACACGACATATTTGGCATTTTTATTCAGTTGCTTATTAAAGACAACGGCCTCATCATCTTCTTCGCTGGCAACACCACATACCTGATCCCGGGCTTCCAGCGCTGCCTTAAATTTGTCGTTGGCGTATACGTCCAGTTTCTGCTGATCTTCGCCCTGAACATTTTCTGTACCGATGGCTCCGGTGATATCCACCAGTCCCGCTTTATTGATTTCACGATTAACAATTTTAGCGGCCAGCTTTATTGAGCCAAGTAATGAAGAAAGTTCACCACTGGCATGGGGGAAATCATTCTGTTTTTCAATGATGAATTCACCGAGAGTGCGAGGTTCTCTCATGTTTTGTCCTTAATTAGCATTATATTGAGTGGGTTACCCGTTAATTCCTGGTTTTTTGTCAATGGTGTTTCATTAACTTATGGGGAGTTTTAATTATTAAGTTCACTGAAACTTTTACCACTGTAAACTCTAAATCTTTTTTTTGGAAGTAAAGTAACCAAAAAGTTAACAGGTTGTTTCCTGAGTAAGGGCGCTTTTTTATCGCTGATGATTGGGTTTCAGTACAAGGTGTGATAAGTAAGGGAACAGTAAGAAGAAAAGACCGGATTGAGGTCAGGATACAGTTAGTTATGCATATTCATATTTTAGGTATTTGCGGAACCTTTATGGGGGGCGCAGCCATGCTGGCACGCCAGCTAGGGCACAAAGTGACGGGCAGCGATACGAATGTTTACCCACCCATGAGTACCTTGCTGGAAGAGCAGGGCATTGACATTATTGAAGGGTTTGACCCAAAGCAGCTGGAGCCGAAGCCTGATCTGGTGGTTATCGGTAATGCGATGAGCCGTGGTAACCCTTGTGTGGAATATGTTCTGAATCACAATCTGAAATACACATCGGGCCCGCAGTGGCTGCAGGAATTTTTGCTGCATGACCGTTGGGTATTAGCCGTTTCCGGAACCCATGGCAAAACCACGACCTCCAGTATGCTGGCCTGGATTCTGGAAGCCTGTGGATATGCCCCCGGCTTTCTGGTTGGCGGCGTTCTGGGTAATTTTGGTGTTTCTGCCCGTTTAGGTGAAAGTATGTTCTTTGTGGTGGAAGCGGATGAATATGACAGCGCTTTTTTTGATAAGCGTTCTAAGTTTGTTCATTATCACCCGAGAACGCTGATCATGAATAACCTGGAATTTGATCATGCAGATATCTTCGACGATCTTGAGGCGATCAAGCGACAATTTCACCACTTGGTGCGTACTGTGCCGGGGAATGGCCGGATCATGTTACCGGCAGAAGACAGTGCTCTGCAGGACGTATTAAGCCGGGGATGCTGGAGCGAAATCGAATTTTCCGGTGAGAATGGCGACTGGAAAGCGGAAAAAAATGCCAAAGATGGCAGCAGTTTCCGGATTCTGTTTAAAAATAAGCTGGTCGGAGAAGTTAACTGGGATCTGGTTGGTGATCATAATGTTCAGAATGCACTGATGGCGGTGGCGGCTGCAAGACATGTTGGGGTGGTTCCGGAACTGGCGTGTGAGGCACTTGGACGCTTTATTAACACCAAGCGGCGTCTGGAACTGAAAGGAACCGTTAATGATATTGCGGTATATGATGATTTTGCCCATCACCCGACAGCGATTCACCTGACTCTCGGCGGGCTGAGGAATAAAGTTGGTGACACCAAGATTATCGCGGTGCTTGAGCCCCGTTCCGCTACGATGAAAATGGGGGTACATAAAGAGACCCTGGCGAATTCTCTGCAGGCCGCTGATTCTGTGTATCTTTATCAGCCCGCTAATTTGTCCTGGTCGGTCGGTGAAGTCGCTGAGCATTGTACTCAGGCGGCGTATACGTCCGGCAATATAGATGAGCTGGTCAGTCAAATCGTCGATGAGGCGCAACCGGGAGACACGATTCTGGTGATGAGTAACGGTGGGTTTGAAGGGATCCACGGGAGATTGTTGAATGCCTTAGAGACTAGAGACTAGAGACTAGAGACTAGAGACTAGAGACTAGAAATCAGAAGAATGCTTCACACAAAAATGCTGAAATGAGAAAAATGAGTAAACATACAAAAGCCATCACTCTTGCTTTTACCGGAGCCTCTGGGGCTCCTTATGGTCTGCGGCTGCTGGAATGTCTGCTGGCGGCGGATTATCAGGTTTTTCTGCTGATTTCTTCAGCGGCCAGGGTCGTGTTGGCAACGGAAGAAGAATTCCAACTGCCGGCGGGAACCGATGCCGCTAAGGCAAAACTGGTGGAACGCCTGGGATGTGATCCGGACAAGCTGACTGTTTGTGGTAAAGAGGAATGGTTTTCTCCGGTGGCATCTGGCAGTGCGGCACCGAAACAGATGGTGATCTGCCCTTGCTCTGCCGGCAGCGTCGCAGCCATTGCGCATGGTATGTCAGACAATCTCACGGAGAGAGCGGCTGATGTCGTGATCAAAGAACGCGGGCAGTTACTGCTGGTGGTTCGTGAAACGCCATTCTCCACTATTCATCTGGAAAATATGCATAAGCTGTCTCAGATGGGGGTGACGATCATGCCAGCGGCTCCGGGCTTCTATCATCAGCCGCAGAGCATCGATGATCTGGTCGACTTTATGGTTGCCCGAATTCTGGATCACCTGGGGATAGAACAAGGGTTAGTGCCACGTTGGGGATACTCGGGGAAATAACTGACAGAGACCAATAAAAAGATTACAATTTCTGCTCTCAACACTCATCGGGGTGCTGGTGTGATCACCGGCTGAGACTGGGCATTTGTCCGGAACCCGTGGACCTGAACCAGATAATACTGGCGTAGGAATTGAGTCAGGATTTTTGCTCAGAATTATCCTCCTCAACCCTGTGCCGCTCATAATAAGGAGAGCGACCAGTGAAGAAACTGTTACCCCTAACCTCGCTGGCATTAGCCGTTTCATCTTCCGCCTTTGCCGCAGACAACACCCTGACCGTGTATACCTATGATTCCTTTGCTTCCGACTGGGGCCCGGGCCCGGCGGTAGAAAAGGCTTTTGAAGCTGAATGTGGCTGTGACCTTAAGTTTGTGACGCTGGATGATGGTGTTTCGATCCTGAACCGTCTGCGACTGGAAGGCGGCAGCACTAAGGCTGATATCATTCTGGGGCTGGATAACAGCCTGATTGAAGAGGCGAAAAAAACGGGGCTGCTGGAAACGCATCATGTTGATACCTCTGCAGTTGCGATTCCCGGTGGCTGGAAAGACGATACCTTTGTTCCGTTTGATTACGGATATTTTGCCTTTGTCTATAACAAACAGAAGCTGACTCATCCGCCGAAAAGCCTGAAAGAGTTAGTGGAACAGCGTGATGATCTAAAAGTGATTTATCAGGATCCTCGTACGTCGACTCCGGGACAAGGTCTGTTACTGTGGATGAAATCCGTATACGGAGACGATACCGCAAAAGCGTGGCAACAGCTGGCGGAGAAAACGGTGACGGTGACCAAAGGCTGGTCTGAAGCGTATTCTATGTTCCTGAAAGGGGAATCGGATCTGGTTCTGTCGTATACGACATCACCAGCTTACCACCTGATTGCGGAAAACGATGACAGTTATGCGGCGGCAGATTTTTCTGAAGGCCATTACACTCAGGTTGAAGTGGCGGCTAAAGTCAAAGGCAGTCAGAACCCTGAATTGTCAGAACAGTTTATGCGCTTTATCCTGACGGATAAGTTCCAGTCGGTGATGCCGACGGGTAACTGGATGTATCCGGTGACGGGCGTGGCACTGCCGGAAGGGTTCGAGTCTTTGATTGTCCCATCTAAAGCGCTGTCGTTCAGTTCGGAAAAAGTGGCACAAAACCGCAGAAGCTGGATCCGTGAGTGGCAGGCGGCACTGGCAGAATAATAGACAGGTTATGAACAAAACCCCAAAAGCTGGTTTGGTCGTTGCAGTCTTTATTCTGGCCTTTGTGGGATCAGCTCTGGGGGCATTACTGTTACATGCCCCCAGTCTCAATATTAGCTATATTCTGTCCGATCCGTACTACCGGCATGTGACGGCATTCAGTTTTTATCAGGCTTCCCTTTCTACCTTTATTAGTGTCGGACTGGCGGTTCCGGTGGCGCATGCTCTGTCTCGCCGGGAGTTCAAGGGGAAATCCCTGCTGCTGAAGCTCTTCTCCATGACACTGGTGCTGCCGGTGCTGGTGGGGGTGTTTGGCCTGCTGGCTTTATATGGCAACAGCGGGTTACTGAGTCAGGTATTCAACTGGCTTGGAAGTGAACTGCCTTTTTCCATCTATGGGCTGAACGGTATTCTGCTGGCTCATGTTTTTTTCAACCTGCCTTATGCCAGTCGTTTATTGTTGCAGTCACTGGAAGGAATACCGCTGGAACAGCATAAGCTCTGTGCCCACCTGGGGATGAGCCACTGGTACAAGTTCCGCTGGGTGGAGTGGCCACGACTGCGTCAGCAGCTTCCGCATGTAAGTGCGTTAGTTTTTATGCTCTGTTTTACCAGCTTCGCTACGGTGATGGCTCTGGGGGGCGGGCCAAAGTCCACAACTATTGAACTGGCAATCTATCAGGCGATTAAGTTTGATTTTGACCTGCAGGCTGGGGCTATTCTGGCGTTGTGGCAGATGCTGCTGTGTGGTGTGCTGGCGATGAGTATGCAGAAGCTGGCCAGACCGCTGACGACTGCGGTGAACAGCTCTGACTATACTGCCGCGCTGATCCGCGATGACCGCAAAGCCCGGTTATGGGACGGAAGCTGGATTGGTCTGAGCATTTTTCTGGTGTTGCCGCCGTTGGCAATGGTGGTGTTCAGTGGCGTAAACCGTCAGACGATAGACGTAGTGACCGATGCCCGTTTCTGGGCTGCTCTCGGAGCCTCTTTAAAAGTGGCCGCACTGGCGGCAAGTATCGCGTTGTCTGCTGGTGTCGCGGTTCTATGGTCCAGCCGTATGCTGCGCCTGAAAGAACAACCGGGACAGGCAGATAAAGTGGAGCTTATCGGAACGATTATCTTGGTGACTCCGGGGCTGGTGATCAGTACCGGGTTGTTTCTGCTGCTGCGTAGTGTCACGGATGTGTTTAGTCTGGCACTGGTGATCGTAGTAGCGGTAAATGCATTGATGGCTCTGCCTTATGTGATAAAGACACTGTCTCAGCCAATGTTGCAACTGGGGCAGCAGTATCATCTGTTGTGTGCCAGTCTGGGGGTTCGCGGTTGGTACCGTCTGCGGCTCATCGAGTGGCGGGCGTTGAGAAAGCCGTTCGCTCACGCTTTTGCTATCAGCTTTATGCTTTCCATGGGCGATCTCAGTGCCATCGCCCTGTTCGGCAGTCAGGATTTTCGCACCTTACCTCTGTATCTGTATCAGTTGCTGGGCAGCTATCAGATGGAGGCGGCCGCAGTGGTCTCTTTATGCCTGCTGCTGTTTAACGTAGGCTGTTTTGCCTTAATTGAGAAACTATTTACCCGTAGCAGGAAGGCCCTATAGTGTTAGATATACAAGACGTCAGCTACCGCTATCATCAGGAAGAGTTCCGTTTTGACCTGTCTGTGCAGCAGGGCTCAATTACCGCTTTGATGGGGCCGAGCGGAGCGGGAAAATCGACCCTGCTGGCGCTGATCGCCGGGTTTATTCAGCCTCATGGCGGGGATATTCTGGTGGGAGGAACGTCTCTGCTGAATATGGAACCCTATCAGAGGCCGCTTTCTATGCTGTTTCAGGAGCATAACCTGTTTACTCACCTGACGGTCAGGGAAAATATCGGCTTGGGGTTGCACCCGGGCCTCAAACTCAATAAAGCGCAGAAAGAGCAGATAGAGTATGCGGCTAAGCAGGTCGGTGTTGAGGGCTTTTTAGACCGCCTGCCTGACCAGCTTTCCGGTGGTCAGAAACAGCGGGTTGCGCTGGCCCGCTGCTTTGTCCAGCCGCACCCGATATGGCTGCTGGACGAGCCTTTCTCTGCGCTGGATCCGATTCTGCGCGAAGAGATGCTGGCGCTGGTAAAAACGCTGGCCAGTGAGCGCAATATCACCGTCGTAATGGTGACTCATCATCTTAGTGATGCCAGGGCGATCGCCACTGATTTTGCTTTTATGGCACAGGGGGAGGTACTGGTTAGAGGAAGTATTAATGAACTGAGCGCCACCCACCCGGACGCACAACTGAGTGCGTTTGTCCGGGCGGGGGAGTGAGTGCTTTACAAATTCTCTTCCGCAAACTCTGCCAGACGGCTTCTTACTACGCCATTCAGGTGAATATTGGCGCTGCCTTCAAAGTTCTTAAACCGTTCCACCATGTAGGTCAGGCCGGAGGTCACCGGGGTCAGGTATGGAGAATCAATCTGGGCCAGGTTACCGGAGCAGACCAGCTTGGTGCCCTCACCGCAGCGGGTGATGATGGTCTTGATCTGCGAAGCGGTCAGGTTCTGGCATTCATCCAGTAAGACGAACGCGTTTTGGATAGAGCGACCGCGCATAAAGTTGATCGACTTAAACTGGATATTGGCTTTTTCGCAGATGTATTTCAGCGAGCCTTCCGTGCAGTGATCATTTTTATGCAGGGCCTCCAGCGTGTCGGTCACGGCTGCCAGCCAGGGCATCATTTTTTCTTCTTCACTGCCAGGCAGGAAACCTATCGACTCACCGATATCCGGGGTATTACGGGTGACGATGATCTTATCGAACCGGTTCGTTTCAATTGACTGTTCAAGGGCTGTGGCCATCGCCAGTAATGTTTTACCGCTACCGGCAGAACCGGTCAGGATGACCAGGTCGATCTGTGGATCCAGCAGGGCGTCAATCGCCATCGCCTGATAGATATTTTTCGGCCGGATATCCCAGGCCTGGCGGTTCATGATCCGTTCCCGGCTCAGATCGCGGATCTGCACGCTGTCATTGTCGCTATTGATATAATCAACGCGTCCGGCAAAGTCACTCTCTTCATCGATCACATACTGGTTAATGTACGTCGGTGCCAGTATGGACTTGTTCAGCGTGTGAAAGGTTTTACCTTCAATATTCTGGGTATCGACCCGGTCGATAGACTGCCAGAAATCACCTTCGTAGGTATGGAACCCTTTGGTCAGGTAGCGCACATCATCGATTAGCTGGTCGGTGCGGTAGTCTTCGACATAACGGACACCGGCTCCTTTCGCCCGCAGGCGCATATTGATGTCTTTAGTGACCAGCACGACCTCTCGGGGAGAGCGTTTGTTTTGCAGGTACAGAACCGCATTAAGGATCCGGTTATCGCCGGCCTTATCCGCGAAGGCTCTGACGGTTTCCTGTAGCTCAAAATCAGCGAGTATCGCGAGGCTACCGGTTGCGGCCTGTTCTTTATTGAAGGCAATGCCTTCCGAAATCTGATCTGGCGTGGCATCACGGAAGATATCTTCCAGAGCACGGATAGCAACACGGGCATCGCGGGCAACATCCCGTTTGCTGTCTTTGATTCTGTCGAGTTCTTCGAGGACGGTCATAGGGATGACCACGTCGTGTTCTTGGAAGGAGTAAATTGCGAAAGGTTCGTGCAGAAGAATGTTCGTGTCTAAAACAAAGATTTTCCGGTCAGTATCGCCCATAAGCGTCTCCTTTTTTGTCCGCAGATACAGCATCATTTCCATCTGATACCAGATTTAGTGTCAGTTGCTGTACTCTAAACCCTATATCTATTATAGATGACAGATGTTCTTTCGTTATCTAGATGTCTCATACCTTGTTTACCGTTTTATGTCAGCCGAAAAAAATGGGAAAAACTCTGGGTTTTGAGCGTGATCTCTCTGGCTGCTTCAAGTAAGATTAGCGCCCCCTAAAACCCGAGAAATATTCTAAGATTGGTACAATACTTATATTGATACTCGTCACTCCAACCAAGAGGTATTCCCCCCTATGACATTTGCTTTGGGACAACGCTGGATCAGCGATACAGAGAGCGATTTAGGACTAGGAACTGTTGTTGCAATGGATGCAAGAACCGTCACCCTGATGTTTGCCGCATCAGAAGAAAACCGTTTGTATTCGAGAACGGATGCACCGGTGACTCGGGTAGTCTTTAATGTTGGGGATGTGGTGGAGTGCCAGGAAGGCTGGTCACTGAAAATTGCTGAAGTGCTTGAAGAAAATTCTCTATTTACCTATATCGGCACCCGGCTGGATACCGAAGAAGACGGTGTGGTTCTTCGCGAAATCTTCCTCAGTAACCAGATCCGTTTTAATAAGCCTCAGGACAAGCTGTTTGCCGGTCAGGTAGACCGTATGGACAACTTTGTGCTGCGCTACCGTGCTCTGCAGAACCAGTATCAACAGCACAAAAGCCCGATGCGTGGTTTGTGTGGTATGCGTGCGGGCCTGATTCCGCACCAGTTGTTTATCGCCCATGAAGTGGGCCGTCGTTATGCTCCGCGAGTGTTGTTGGCGGATGAGGTTGGTCTGGGTAAGACCATTGAAGCCGGTATGATCATTCACCAGCAGGTATTGTCCGGCCGCGCGGAACGTATTCTGATCATCGTGCCTGAAACCCTGCAGCACCAGTGGCTGGTGGAAATGATGCGCCGCTTTAATCTGCACTTCTCTATCTTTGATGAAGAACGCTGCGTTGAGGCGTATGCGGAAGCCGACAACCCGTTTGATACCGCGCAGTACGTGCTCTGCTCGCTGGACTTTATCCGCAAGAGCAAGAAGCGTTATGAACAGGCGCTGGAAGCGGAGTGGGATCTGCTGGTCGTGGATGAGGCCCATCACCTGGAGTGGAGCCCGGAAAAACCGAGCCGTCAGTATCAGGTGATTGAAGGACTGGCTGAACAGACCCCGGGTGTACTGTTGCTGACAGCAACGCCGGAACAGCTGGGCCACGAGAGCCATTTCGCCCGTTTACGCCTGCTGGATTCCGACCGTTTCTATGATTATGAAGCCTTTGTACAGGAAGAGCAGCAGTATGCGCCGGTGGCCGATGCCGTATCTTCCCTGTTTTCCGGTGAGAAGCTGACCAATGATGAGAAGAATCTGATCACTGAACTGTTGTCTGAGCAGGACGTAGAGCCGCTGTTCCGCATTATCGAAGGCAATGTGGATGAGGAAGACAAAGCCAAAGCCCGCCATGAGCTGATTGACGACCTGATGGACCGCCACGGTACCGGCCGGGTGCTGTTCCGTAATACCCGTGCGGCAATAAAAGGATTCCCGAAACGTAATGTCCACCTGCTGCCGATGGAGATTCCTAAGCAGTACACCACCGCGATGCGGGTTGCGGGCATGCTGGGCGGCAAAATGCCGGCAGAAGCCCGGGCGATGAAGATGTTGTATCCGGAAGAAATCTTTCAGGAATTTGAAGGTGATGCCGGCTCTTGGTGGCAGTTTGACTCCCGGGTTGACTGGTTGATCGAAAAAGTTAAAGAAAAACGCAGCGAAAAGATTCTGGTCATTGCTTCCCGCTCTGCAACCGCGTTGCAGCTGGAGCAGGCACTTCGTGAGCGAGAAGGTATCCGGGCAACGGTATTCCACGAAGGCATGTCTATTCTGGAGCGCGACAAAGCGGCGGCTTACTTCGCTCAGGAAGAGGGCGGTGCACAGGTGCTGCTCTGTTCTGAAATTGGCTCGGAAGGGCGTAATTTCCAGTTTGCCAATCAGCTGGTGATGTTTGACCTGCCGTTTAACCCGGATCTGCTTGAGCAGCGTATCGGTCGTCTGGATCGTATCGGTCAGCTGCGTGATATCGATATCCATGTTCCGTATCTGAATGGTACGTCTCAGGGTATTCTGGCCCGCTGGTTTAACGAAGGCCTGAACGCCTTTGCCGAAACCTGTCCGACAGGCCGTTCAGTGTACGATAAGTTCTCTGATTCCTTAATTGAACTGCTGGCGGCAAACAGTGACGAAGGGCTGGATGAGATTATCCATGACTCCGCTGAGCTGAACCTGCTGCTGAAATCTCAACTGGAGCAGGGCCGGGATCGTCTGCTGGAAATGCATTCCAATGGCGGTAAAGAAGCCGAAAAAATCGTAGACGACATCGCCGCGACAGACGGTGATACCAATCTGGTGACCTTTGCGCTGAGCCTGTTTGATACCATTGGCCTGAATCAGGATGACAAGGGTGAAAACGCGCTGGTGGTAACGCCGTCTGAGCATATGATGGTGCCGAATTATCCGGGCCTGCCTTATGAAGGGGCCACCATTACCTTTGACCGTGAAACGGCGCTTTCCCGTGAGGATATGCACTTTATCAGTTGGGAACACCCGATGATTCAGGGCGGTATCGACTTGCTGCTGAGTGAAGGGGTGGGCACGTCAGCCGTTTCTCTGCTGAAAAACAAGGCCCTGCCGGTCGGTACTATCCTGTTGGAAATGGTGTATCTGGTGGACGCTCAGGCTCCGAAACGAAGCGGTATCAGTCGCTTCCTGCCACAGACACCGATCCGAATGATGATGGATGCCCGTGGTAATGACCTTTCCGAACAGGTAGAGTTTGAAAGCTTCAACCGTCAGCTCAGTCCGGTTGGCCGTCATATTGCGACTAAGCTGATCGCCTCGGTACAAAAAGAGGTGCATACCCTGATTGAGGCTGCAGACGCCAGTGTTGAGCAGAAGCTGCAGGCGGTACGTCAGCAGGCTCAGCAGGATATGCAAGCCAGCCTGAACAGCGAACTGGAACGCTTACAGTCGCTGAAAGCGGTGAACCCGAATATTCGTGATGAAGAACTGGAAGTGATCGAAGAGCAGATAACAGAACTGAGCGGTTATATCGCTCAGGCTCAGATCCAGCTGGACTCTCTGCGCCTGATTGTGGTGAGTCACAATTAATCTTATGGCCCTATTAGAGTATACCCCACCTACCGATCCCTGGCTGGATATCACCTATCAGGATGACCATATCCTGATAGCCAATAAGCCCGCCGGCCTGCTGTCTGTGCCCGGGCGTTTGCCTGAGCACTACGACAGTTTGTGGAGCCGGGTCGTGGAAGAGTTCCCGGAAAGCCAGGTGGTGCACCGTTTGGATATGGCGACATCCGGGCTGATGCTGTTTGCCCTGCATAAGGACGCTGAGCGGCATCTGAAGAAACAGTTTCAGTATCGGCTGACTCATAAAATCTATTATGCCCGGGTATGGGGTCTTGTTGAGCAGGACGAGGGGATGATTGATCTGCCTTTGATCTGCGATTGGCCTAACCGCCCACGACAGAAAGTCTGTTATGAGCATGGCAAGCCTTCCCAGACCCGCTTTCGGGTGGTCTGCCGGGAGGCGAATACCACCGTTGTACAGTTATTCCCTATTACCGGCCGTTCTCACCAGCTCCGGGTACATATGATGGAGCTTGGGCATCCGATTCTGGGGGATGAGTTTTATGCTCATGAAGACGCTCGTGAGCAGTCTGACCGTTTGCAACTCCATTCTGCGGAGCTGAGTTTCTATCATCCGCAGAATGGGGCACTGACCGATGCCTTTGTTCCCTGCGATTTTTACCCGCAGGCCAAGCCGGAGATCCTCAGCCACTTCTCCCCTGAAGAGGCCTTACCGGACTATAAGTTACTGCCAAGAGCCTGAAATAAACAAGGTTCTGAAATAAATAGTACAGAGCGCTTCGCTTGAGATGACAGAATACAAAAGTGTATTCTGTAATCTTCAGGACGCTTGCGTCCGCTCTGTATTCTATTATTCATAAGGCACGGACAGCATGACTACACCAAAGATCGTTTTTCTTGACCGGATCACCATTCCTGAACACGTCAATATACCCTCTCCTTCCTTTGACCATGAGTGGATCAACTATGATCTCACTTCCCCGGATCAGGTCGCTGAACGGATAAAAGATGCGGATATCATTGTGACGAATAAGGTGCCGCTGAACGCCGAAACGCTTGCTGGCCATGAAAAACTAAAGCTGATTGCCCTGACGGCAACGGGGTTTAACAATGTAGATACGGCATACTGCCGGGCCAATAATATCGCAGTGACGAATATCCGCGGCTATGCCACGCAGTCTGTGCCGGAACATGCCATGGCGATGATCTTTACCCTGATGCGTAACCTGCGCGGCTATCAGCAGGATATTGAGGCCGGTGAGTGGCTGCGTCAGGGACTGTTCTGTTTCTTTACCCACCCAGTTAAAGATATTGCCGGTGCGACCATTGGTCTTGTGGGGTCTGGTGCATTGGGACAAGCGATGGCTGAGCTGGCCAGAGCGGTGGGGATGAATGTGATCTTTGCTGAGCGCAAAGGGGCGAAAGACTGCCGGGAAGGCTATCTGCCGTTCGAAGAGGTTCTGGCTGTAGCGGATGTTATTTCTCTGCACTGTCCTCTCAATGATGACACCTGCGATCTGATTGCTGAACCGGAACTGAAAGCCATGAAATCCAGTGCTATCGTCATTAACACCGGTCGTGGTGGTCTGGTGAACGAGCTGGCGTTGGTTGAAGCATTAACACGTGGAGAGATAGCCGGGGCTGCAACGGATGTATTTACTCAGGAACCGGCGGACAAGAGTAACCCGCTGATAGCGAATGCCGGTTTGCCAAATCTGATCCTGACGCCTCATATTGCATGGGGAAGTGATTCTGCTCTGGAAAAGCTGGTGAAGATATTAACAAACAATATTGATGCGTTTCAGCGCGGGGAAGCGCTGAATAGGGTGGTATAGAAGTATAAAGAACAAGAATACAGAACGGTCGCATGCTCCCTGACAGATTACAGAGGTGGAATTTGTTACCCTCTGTATTCTAGAAGCGTAGCGCTCTGAATTCTAAGAAACAAAAACCCGCTGGCGTATCAAGTACAACGGGCTTTATCGTCTAGTCTTAGCCCTGCGGCTTCACCACCAGTACATTTACCGGCGATTTTTGTACCACTTTGTTGGCGACTGAGCCGAGAAGAACCTTATCAACCTTTGAGCGTTTGTGGCTTGGCATAACAATCAAATCGGCACCAAGCTGAGAAGCATACTTAAGAATCATGCTGGAAGGCTTACCTTCCGCTACGTGTGTTTTGTAGACCACGTCATCTGGAATATGCGCCTCTGCGAACTTATCTAACTGGTGTTTTACATCTTCTTTCATTTGATGCGCGGCATCTTTTGGAAAGTAAGTGGCGACCATCGACATATGGATCCCCGGAAGTACTTTCAACAGATGTATTTCAGCGTTGGCGTGTCTGGCGTGCCAGACAGCTTGTTCTACGGCTTTATCTGAAAAGCCTTTTTCGTTTAAGTCTACTGGAACCAGGATCTGCTTATACATACTTTTCTATTCTCCACTGTGCACGTCGGGGAAGAGAGCGGCCCCTTATTGTGCGTGAACCTGAAATCCCTTTCTGGTTAATACTCTCTCTGTCGAGATCAGATAAAGACAGAGAGAGCGGTCTGTTATGCGCCGATGCCTTCCTGACGAGCGCGACGTTTCTGATTAAAGCCTAGTCCAATTAGCAGTAACAGGGCAGGGACAAATACCCATTCTTTCATCGGTCTGTCCGCATCAACGATGATCGATTGGATCTCCCAGTCAAAGTCGATACCCGATGTTTCTGCCGGGCTGCCAAATTCAACCATATCGACGATCATCTTGTTATCAACCTGATTCAACATCAACCCCATAGAGTCTATGCGATCCTGGCCTGTTTTGGCTCGCTCATCGAAAGGCAGACGTACGGTTTTTTCTACAAAGTCACCTTCCAAGGTTTCACCTGATACCCGAAGCTTTAGTGACTCTCCGGTGTGGAGTCGCTCAGCCATCTGAGTAATTTCAGTGCCTGGATGAAGTTCTTGTGCCGGATAAATCATGTCCCACCAGAAACCAGGGCGGAAGAATGAGAATGTCAGCAGAAGCAACAGAACGGTTTCCCACCATTTGTTGCGGGTAAACCACCATCCCTGTGTTGCAGCTGAAAATATCAGCATCGCCAGAACCGCGGAAATCACTGTGAGAGCCAAATGCCACCAGGTATCAATACCGATCATTAGCAATTGGGTATTGAAGATAAACATAAACGGCAGAATTGCGGTACGTATATCGTAGGTAAAGCCCTGAATACCGGTACGAATCGGATCGGATTTCGCGATAGCGGCAGCAGCAAACGCCGCCAGACCCACCGGAGGGGTATCATCGGCCAGAATTCCGAAGTAGAACACAAACAGGTGGACAGCAATCAGCGGAATGATCAGCCCGTGAGCGGCTCCCAGTGTCACGATAACCGGAGCCATCAGAGTGGATACTACAATATAGTTTGCTGTAGTCGGCAGACCCATCCCCAGCACCAGACTGATCACTGCGGTGAACAGCAGCATCAGAATAACGCTACCACCTGAGATGAATTCAACGAAGTCGGTCATAACCAGACCGATACCGGTCAGTGTCACGACACCAACAACGGTACCAGCCGCCGCAGTCGCGACACCAATACCAATCATGTTCCGTGCGCCGGAAACCAGACTTTCTGCCAGATCAACGAAGCCTTTTTTGACCTCTTCACTGATAGTGCCTTGTTTCGACATGAGTGCCAGCAGAGGGCGCTGAGTGATCAGGATAAAGATCATAAACACGGTTGCCCAGAAAGCGGACAGGCCCGGAGAAAAACGCTCGACAGTCAGACACCATACCAATACCACTATCGGCAGCAGAAAGTGCAGACCGGATTTGATCGTCGGACCCGATTCCGGTACCTCTGTCAGCTCTTCATCAATCGCCATACCCGCGTGTTCCTGATATTTCGCTGAGATACTTACCAGACCGATATACACCAGCAGCAGAAGAACAGTAACGATTGGTGTTGCGGCAGCGCCAAATACATCTTTTGTCCAGCCCACACCGTAGTAGACAATGGCGCTGATGACACACAACCCAACGATAGTACCGGTAAAGGAAAGCAGGCTGTTGACCAGTGATGGTTTTACCCGACGGGGCAGACCTGTCATGCCCGCTTTACAGGCTTCTAAGTGAACGATGTACAGCAGTGCTACGTAAGAGATCAGTGCAGGAAGCAGAGCTGCTTTAATCACTTCAACATATGAAATACCTACGTATTCCACCATCAGAAATGCGGCAGCACCCATGATTGGCGGAGTCAGCTGACCGTTGGTCGATGCGGCAACTTCAACCGCACCCGCTTTTGTGCCAGGGAAGCCAACCCGTTTCATTAGCGGAATCGTAAAAGTACCGGTCGTCACTACGTTCGCAATAGATGAGCCAGAGACCAGACCAGACAAGCCTGATGCAACCACAGCGGCTTTTGCAGGGCCTCCGCGCATATGACCGAGCAGAGAGAAGGCGACTTTAATAAAGTAAGCCCCGGCTCCGGCTCGTTCCAGCATGGCACCGAACAATACAAACAGGAATACAAAAGAGGTGGATACCCCAAGAGCCACACCAAATACCCCTTCTGTCGTCAACCACAGGTGAGACATGGCCTTATTCAGGCTCGCTCCTTTGTGGGCAATAACATCCGGCATATAAGGGCCGGCAAAGGTATAAGTCAGGAACACGGCGGCGACAATCATGAGTGGTGGACCCAGAGCCCGTCGTGTGGCTTCCAGAAGCAGTAACATGCCCATAGAGGCTGTCACGATATCAAATGTGGTCGGTGCACCGGCCCGCCCCGCCAGATCCGCGTAAAAAATGTAGATATAGGCGGCTGAGAAGCTCCCCGCGAGTGCCAGTATCCAGTCGATAACCGGAACGTGATCCCGTGGTGAATGGGTTAACGCAGGGTAGGCGGTAAAGGCCAGGAAAATGGCAAATGCCAGGTGAATGGATCTGGCTTCTGTGTCATTAAGTACGGCAAAATCAAAAATGAACGGAAGTGGTGATGCGTACCAAAGTTGGAATAATGACCAGCAAAGAGGCACAAACCATAAAATGCGCCCTGGGATGCCTGAAGGGTTGCGGGCTCCTGTATCGGCCTGCGCCACCATGTCCTGCACATCTTGAGACGGTGTATTTGTCTGCGTCATGTACTGTTATCCTTATTATTGATGGTCGTGTTAAACAAAAAACCTGGAGAAACCACAAGCAAAATCAGGTATGAGCCTGCTTTGTCTGGTCGCTTATTTTCCAGGTGAGTCACAGCAAACGTATATCAAATTGTTAAACAACAAAAATAGCCCGCTTATTATTTTTATTTAATTTCAGAAACTACTAAGGAGGCTTTCGCCTCCTTAGTTATGAAGATTAAGCGAGTCATTATGCTTATCTTACTTAAGAAGACCTACTTCACGGTAGTATTTCTCTGCTCCCGGATGAAGAGGGATAGACAGACCAGCTTTCACCATGTCTTCTTTCTTCAGGTTAGCGAAGGCTGGATGCAGGCGTTTGAAGGTATCAAAGTTTTCAAACACAGCTTTTGCTACATTATAGGCAACGTCATCGGAAACATCGGTTGTGGTTACCATGGTAGCGGCAACGCCGAAGCTATTTACGTCATAATCGGTACCGCGATACATGCCCGCTGGAACGGTGCTGTAAGCGTAGTAAGGGTTCGCCGCTACGATCTTATCGATTTCCGGCCCGGTTGCTGAAACCAGTTTAGCATCACAAGATGTGGTTGCTTCTTTAATGGAACCGTTTGGATGGCCGACCATATAAATGAAGGCATCAATCTTGTTATCACACAGAGCTTGTGAGCGTTCAGAACCTTTCAGTTCAGATGCCAGTTTAAAGCTGTCGTTCGTCCAGCCAAAGGCATCCATGACTACGCCCATGGTTGCACGGTCACCAGAACCCGGGTTACCGATATTCACGCGTTTGCCTTTCAGATCGGCTACGTTTTCGATACCCGAATCGGTACGAGCGATGATGTTAAATGGTTCAGTATGCAGAGAGAACATTGCGCGCAGTTTTTTATACGGGCCCTGTTCTGCGAATTTACTTGTACCGTTATAGCCGTGGAATTGCCAGTCAGACTGAACAATACCGAAATCCAGCTCGCCAGCACGGATGGTATTGACGTTGTAGATAGAACCACCTGTAGATTCAACTGAACAACGAATGTTATGTTCTTTACGGCCTTTATTCACTAGTTTACAGATTGCACCGCCTGTAGGGTAATAAACACCTGTAACTGAGCCAGTACCGATAGTAATGAAATCTTGAGCCTGAACAGAACCCGCTCCCATTACAGCTGCGGCAATAGCACCTATCTGGACAAGTTTTTTAAATGCCATGAATTTCCCTTCCTTTTATTAATTGTTGTTCGGTATCAGTATAGTACGAACCGAAATTTCCTAAGTTAGAAACGGCATCTTTTCCGGTTCTGCGACCTGGAAAAGTGGCTGAATAATACCAAAAAAATGGTACATAATTATATAAAAGTCCTTTTTTGCAGGGTAAAAGGCTATCGAAATAAAGAGAAAATAGGATGGCGTAAGGATAAAATGGTTTTAAAATCAGCCAGTTATCAGGCTGGCTGATTTTTGCATTAATTTTTAATAAAGTGTGATATATATCACAGAATTATTACTCTATTCTTTTCTGCAATCTTAGTTACTGGGCGTATTCAAACAGAGTACAGACTGATTTAAAGAGCTCTTCCGTAGAGACGTGTAACGTTGGCGTGATAAAGATGGTATCGTCACCCGCGACAACCCCCAGAATCCCTTCCGATTTACCCAGAGAATCCAGTAACCTTGCTATTAATTGTGCGGCACCCGGGCCGGTGTGGATAACGACGACCGCATTATTATGATCAATATCCAGAACCAGCTCTCGCAGTGGGCTGGATACCGTTGGAACGCCCAGCTCAGCCGGCAGACAGTAGACCATTTCCATCTTTGCATTACGCGTGCGTACGGCACCAAATTTAGTCAACATGCGGGAAACTTTCGACTGGTTGATATTTTCAAAGCCTTCCAGCTTTAACGCGTCAACAATTTCACCTTGTGAGCCGAACCGCTCTTCTTTTAGCAGGGCTTTAAATGCACGGACTAGGCTGTCCTGTTTTTCTGAATTACGCATGATCTTCATATTCGTATAGAAACATATAGAGCAGGCATTTTCTCATATATGACATAACTGCGCCAAGTCATCCCCTGAAAAATGTAAGAGGTATCACTTGGTTCGAGCCGAAAACCTCATATTGGGGAAACATATATGAGGCTGTTTTTTAAGGCTAACATTATGAAAATTAGACGAATAATTGAGTTTTTAACTTGTGCGTTGCGCTAAGTCTCAAAGCTGACGTTAAATAATTGTAATCAAACAAGGCATCAACTAACGTGGAGACATGTTGTTTATAAAATATCCAAAAATAATCGTGAAATTTATATAAAAGCTTAAACTTACTCTTAAAAGGAGAACTACTATGAAAGTAGCTGTAATTGGTGCCGCCGGAGGCATAGGACAGGCTTTAGCCTTACTATTGAAACTCCGCTTACCGGGTCATGCAGAGCTGGCTCTGTATGATATCGCTCCTGTTACTCCTGGTGTTGCCGTGGATCTGAGCCATATACCGACAACGGTATCAATTACAGGTTATACGGGGGATGATCCCAGCCCGGCACTGGAAGGCGCAGACGTAGTTCTCATTCCGGCCGGCGTCGCCCGCAAACCGGGGATGTCTCGGGCCGATCTGTTTAATGTTAATGCATCAATTGCAAAATCAGTGATCGAAAAGGTGACTGAGGTATGCCCGAATGCTTTGGTGGCGATTATTACCAATCCGGTTAATACCCTGGTACCTATTGCTGCGGAAATCATGAAAAAAGCCGGTGTTTATGACAAGCGTAAACTATTTGGTGTTACCGCGCTGGACGTGTTGCGTGCAGAAGACTTTGTTGCAGAATTGAAAGAGGTCGATGCTGACAAAGTGTATGTTCCGGTTGTTTGTGGCCATTCTGCTACCACAATTTTACCGCTGTTGTCTCAGGTGGAAGGGCTGTCTTTTACTGAAGAGGAAATTCTTTCTCTGACTCAGCGTGTCCAGAATGCGGGTACAGAGGTAGTTGAAGCTAAAGCGGGTGGGGGCTCGGCGACACTTTCCATGGCAGAAGCCGGTTGTGAATTTGCTTTATCTCTGGTTAACGGCCTGATGGGAAAAGAAGATGTGCTGTGTGCCTATGTGGAAGGAAATACTCAATATGCTCGCTTTTTCTCCCAGCCAGTCAGGTTAGGTAAAAATGGTATTGAGGAATTTATGGATCTTGGTCCGCTTAGCGATTATGAATCCGCTGAACTGGACAAGATGGCAGATATTCTACAAGCAGATATCCAGAAAGGGGTCGATTTTATTGAGTAGCCGTTTCTGAAAGTGGAGACAGAGATAAAAAGCAGATGAATGATGCTCATCTGCTTTTTTTATCGTTATTTATTCCGCTTTACGGCAAGGTGTGCCAGTGCAATCAGCGCCTCTTTATATTCCGAATCCGGAATAATAGTCAGTTCAGCAATGGCTTTATCTGCTTCTTCAAGTGCTTTTTGTGTGGTGTATTCCAGCGCACCAGTGTTCTTCAAAATAGTCAGTATCTGATCCAACTTATCCATACCATTGGCTTTCTCTATGGCTTCACGGATTATTGCCGATTCTTCTTCATTACCGTTCTGCATAGCATAAAGAAGGGGAAGGGTAGGTTTTCCCTCTGCCAGATCATCTCCGACATTTTTTCCCATCTCTTTGCCGTCAGCGGTGTAATCGAGCACATCGTCGATCAATTGAAATGCGGTACCCAGGTATTTACCATAGTTCTGCATTGCCGTTTCGATCTTTTCAGGTGACTCTGTCAGCAGTGCTCCCATTTGTGTCGCAGCTTCAAACAGGCGAGCCGTTTTCGAGTAGATAACCTGCATGTAGATCGCTTCAGTGGTATCAGGATCGTTACAGTTGATCAACTGCTGTACTTCACCTTCAGCAATGACATTCACTGCGTCACTCATGACCTCAAGGATCTTTAACGATCCAAGGCTGGTCATCATCTGAAACGAGCGGGTGTAGATAAAATCGCCGACAAGTACGCTGGCCGCATTGCCAAACATTGCATTCGCAGTCGCTTTACCTCTTCGCATGTCAGATTCATCTACTACGTCATCATGCAGCAGAGTGGCGGTATGCAGAAACTCGATAAACGCAGCGGCGGTAGTGTGCTTTTCTCCCTGATAACCTAAAGCTCGGGCAGATAATACCGCCAGAAGAGGGCGCAGACGCTTTCCGCCTCCGCTTATAATATAAAAACCTAACTGATTGATTAAGCTAACATCCGAATCCAGTTGAGCGAGGATCGTTTCATTCACTTTTGTCATATCATCAGCGGTAAGAGCCTGGATGGCTTTAAAATCCATGATAAATCCAGTCAAGGTTAGGCCTGGTAAAGGCTATAAGTTTGTAATTATTGATAGAGCGCAAAGATAATTACGCCCTCATATTAGACTAAAAATTATTGCCAAATGCACCACCAAAAGGCATGATCCAACCACTTTTCTTTGGCGATTAGGTTTTCGCCAATTTTTTAAAAATATGGCTTGTCATAGGACACTCATTCGAGTAGAATCTGCGCCCTATTGATGATTAGTTTAGCGCACACCCGAATTGCATGACATTGCTAAGGCTGTGCGGAAAAAGCGGAGTAAAAAATGTACGCTGTTTTCCAATCTGGTGGTAAACAACACCGTGTAAGCGAAGGTCAAACTCTTCGTTTAGAAAAATTAGACGTTGAAACTGGTTCAACTGTTGAATTCGACAAAGTTCTTCTTGTAGCTAATGGTGAAGAAATCACTGTTGGTGCTCCTCTGGTAGAGGGTGGCAAGGTAACTGCTGAGGTGGTTAAGCACGGTCGTGGCGATAAAGTTAAAATCGTTAAGTTCCGTCGTCGTAAGCACTCTCGTAAGCAACAGGGTCACCGTCAGTGGTTCACAGAAGTGAAAATCACTGGCATCAACGCTTAATAGTTAGTTAGGAGAGTTTAACAATGGCACACAAAAAAGCTGGCGGTTCTACTCGTAACGGTCGTGATTCAGAAAGTAAACGCCTAGGTGTTAAGCGTTTCGGTGGTGAATCAGTTCTGGCGGGTAACATCATCGTTCGTCAACGTGGTACTAAGTTCCACGCTGGTAGCAACGTTGGTATCGGTAAAGACCATACTCTTTTCGCTCTATCTGACGGTAAAGTGAAATTCGAAGTTAAAGGTCCTAAGAACCGTAAATTTGTAAGCATCGAAGCTGAGTAATTTTAGTTTCTCGCTGAATTCAAAAGCCCTGCCGATTCGGCAGGGTTTTTTATTTATGGGTAAAAAAGAGGCTAGAAACTAGAACGCTTCGCTTCTAGAAGCTATACATTCATATACGCCTCAGTATTTCTGTGCTGACAGGAAATTGGGGTAGAATATCGATTATGTTAAGTCGATCTCTGCCTTGGTAGGGATGGCAAGATAGTTTTAGCCTCTAGTCTCTAGTCTCTAGTCTCTAGTCTCTAGCTGGCTGGTGAGAGTAGTAGATGAACATTCGCACTAAACGCGGAGTAAAAAATGAAGTTTGTTGATGAAGCGGTAGTGAAAGTAGACGCTGGTGATGGCGGTAATGGCGTTGTTAGCTTCTGGCGTGAAAAATTCGTTGCTAAAGGTGGTCCGGACGGTGGTGACGGTGGTGATGGTGGTGATGTCTATATTGAAGCCGACGAGAACCTGAACACCTTGATTGATTACCGCTTTCAGCGCTTTTATGCAGCTGAACGTGGTGAAAATGGCCGTGGGGGTAACTGTACCGGTAAGCGTGGTAAAGATAAAATCCTGAAAGTGCCGGTTGGTACACGTGCCGTCGACATTCACACCAATGAAATTGTGGGTGAAGTGGCTGAACATGGTAAGCGGATCATGGTTGCCAAAGGTGGCTGGCATGGCTTGGGGAATACCCGTTTCAAATCATCCGTTAACCGTGCACCACGCCAGAAGACATTAGGTACGAAAGGTGAAGTACGCGAACTGCGTCTTGAGCTACTGCTGCTTGCTGACGTTGGGATGCTTGGCCTACCAAATGCTGGTAAATCTACCTTCATTCGTTCAGTGTCTGCGGCGAAACCTAAAGTCGCTGATTACCCGTTTACGACTCTGATCCCAAGCCTTGGGGTAGTCAGTGTGGTACCGGAAAAGAGCTTTGTTGTGGCGGATATTCCTGGTTTGATCGAAGGTGCGGCTGATGGTGCTGGTCTGGGCATTCGCTTCCTTAAACACCTGGAACGCTGTCGGGTGCTTCTGCATATGATCGATATTTTACCGATTGATCAAAGTGATCCAGTGCAAAATGCTTTAACTATTATCGATGAGCTGGAGCAGTACAGTGAGAAACTGGCAGAAAAACCACGCTGGTTAGTCTTTAATAAGACCGATCTTCTGCCGGAAGATGAGGCGGATGAAAAAATCCAGGAAATCCTGGATGCGCTGGGCTGGGAAGATCGTTATTTTAAGATCTCTGCGATTAACAAGCAGGGAACCAAAGAGCTTTGTTATCAGTTGGCCGATTTCATGGAATCACTGCCAAGAGAACAGATCGAACAGTCTGAAGAGGATAGAGTCGACTTTATGTGGGATGATTACCATAAAGATGCGATGTCCGGTAAAGATGTTGTGACGGAAGACGACTGGGACGATTGGGATGATGATGATGACGACGATGATGACGATGGACACGTTATTTATGTGAGGGAGTAAGTGGAAAGCAAGCAAAGGATGATATCCCGTCTGATTGCTCAGGCGGGTCAGATGTTGCTGGCGCATGGCGCGGAAAGTGCTCTGGTTGGCGGCATTATGCATAGAATTGGTTTGGCGGCTGGCATGGATGAAGTCGAAGTGTCTCTCTCTTCGAATTCACTGGTGGTGACGACGCTGGCTGACGGGCACTGTATTACTACCGCCCGACGGTGCGCGGATCGTGGGATCAATATGTGGGTTGTCACAGAAGTACAACGTACCTGCATCATGATGGAAAAAGGGATCTTTAATTATAAGATGGCGCAGGATCGCCTGAATCAGATCTCTCCTAAACGTTATAACCGCTGGCTGGTTGTTTTTATGATCGGCCTCTCTTGCGCCTCTTTCAGCCATCTTCAGGGAGGGGACTGGACGATTTTTGCTGTAACCTTTATCGCTTCAGCTTGTGGGATGATTGTCCGGCAGGAGGTTGGTCACCGGCATTTTAATCCAATGCTGAACTTTGCGGTGACGGCATTTGTGACGACATTAATTTCCTCTCAGGCCATGATTTATGGCTGGGGAAACCAGCCCTTTATTCCGATGGCATCAGCAGTATTGATGCTGGTCCCCGGTTTCCCTCTGATTAACTCCGTCGCCGATATACTTAAAGGCTATATCAATACGGGGATCGCTCGTTTTGTTATGGCCAGCATGCTGACTTTGGCAACCTGCCTTGGTATTGTCGGGGCGATGACGGTTATGAATGTCTGGGGGTGGGTAAGCTAATGGAACTGTTATTCGCACTGTTAAATGATATGTTTTTTGCGGCCATTCCTGCCGTTGGGTTCGCGCTGGTGTTCAATGTTCCACACAGGGCATTAATCTATTGTGCTGTCGGGGGCGCGTTAGGACACGGTAGCCGTTTTCTGTTTATGAAGTTCGGTATTCCTATCGAATGGGCTACCTTCTTTGCTGCTACCACTGTTGGTACGATTGGTATTCACTGGTCGCATAAGTTCCTGGCGCATCCTAAGGTGTTTACTGTTGCTGCTTTGATCCCTATGGTGCCCGGTGTGTTTGCTTATAAGTCAATGATTGCGCTGGTAGAGATTAATCATATTGGGTATTCACCTGAACTGGTGTCTACTATGGCCGAGAACTTTCTGAAAGCGATGTTTATTATCGCGGGATTGGCTCTTGGGTTGGCATTCCCCGCCATGATTTTCTATCGACGTAAGCCAGTGATTTAAGACTTCAGAAGACAGAGCGCTTCGCTTTGAGAATACAGAAAAGGGCACCTCTGGGTGCCCTTTAAAATACAGAATAGCTGTTACTGGTTTCGTTCAAGGATCACAAAGTGCATATCGTAAGGGTTTTTTTCGTCAGCCTGATAATCTTCCGTATGAGAGCATTGCCACCCTTCTGAGCCCCATGACGGGAACTTAGTATCACCGTCAATATCTGCCTCAATAAAGGTTAGATATAAACGATCGGCTTTTGGTAAGCAGTATTCGTAAATAGAGCCACCACCGATAATCATCAGTTCTTCACATTCACCTGCGGCAGAAATCGCTTCGTCCACAGAAGTGACAGTGGTTACCCCTTCAATGGCGAGATCTTTATCTCTGCTAATCACTATATTCAGACGGCCAGGCAGCGGGCGACCAATCGATTCATAGGTTTTTCGTCCCATGACCACAGGTTTGCCCATAGTCTGCTTTTTAAACCAGATAAAGTCAGCAGGTAAGTGCCACGGCATCTGATTGTCGTTACCAATAATCCGTTTACTTGCTTCTGATGGATAAAATTTCTGATCTTTATCGATCTTCCCACCATGAGCCATTGCGGCAATCATACTGATTTTCATTACTGCAACCTTATTTGTTAATGATGCTTTATGCGTCATCCCTGCGAAGGCAGGGATCCGGTTAACCGTTATCGACTAGAAGGCAAGATTCCTGCCTTCGCAGGAATGACGAGAGTCTTTCTGTATTCTTTCTCTAGTCTCTAGTCTCTAGTCTCTAGTCTCTAGCGATGCCTGAGTAAAATACTGCTTATCTTCCCAGCGCAGCATGGTCAGTTCTCCGCCCCAGACGCACCCGGTATCCAGTCCGATAAAGTTTTTACCATGGTAACCGTTTAATGCCGCCCAGTGACCAAATATAATGGTTTTATCACAATGCTGCCGGTTTGAAAGCTTAAACCACGGAAGCAGTTCTTTTTCATCAACTTCTTCCGGAGGGAGTTTGCATTTCATATCCAGACTACCGTCAGGAAAACAGAACCGCATACGAGTGAAAGCGTTGATAGTATAGCGGTAACGCTCGATACCACTCAGGCTGTCCTGCCAAAGCACCGGGCTGTTGGCGTACATTTCTTCGATAAGCCATTGCCATTCATTACTCTGCAGAATCGTTTCGACTTCGCGGGCAGCGGATAAGGCCTGTTTTCGATCCCATTGGGGAGAAATCCCCGCATGGCAGACAATAAATTCTTCATGTTCTGCTATCAGCGGCTGGTGGCGTAACCAATTCAACAGTTCGTCCCGGTCTGGGGCGTTGAATATATTGGCGGTCCGGTCTTTTTTCTTGAGTGGATGGACTCCCAGGCCGACAGCCAGCAGGTGCAGGTCATGGTTACCCAGAACGGTTACGGCCGACTTTCCAAGAGACTTTACCAGTCTCAGTGTTTCAAGGGATTTCGGACCTCGGGCCACCAGATCACCTGCGAACCAGATGGTATCCTTAGCCGGATCAAATTGTACGATGTCCAGCAATTGCTGTAATTCATCAAAACAGCCCTGAATATCGCCAACAATATAGTTTGCCACTTTTCTCCCCGGTTAGTTCAGAACGTTAGGAACAGCAAGACGAAAAGGATCAATTTCTGTAATGAATTCATTGCCCTTTTCATCTTGCATTATATATTGGCCCTGCATGACCCCGACAGGAGTTTCCAGTGCTGTCCCACTGGTATAGGTATACTCATCGTTACTGTTTATGACGGGTTGTTTGCCAACAACACCGTCACCTTCGACACTCATTTGTTTACCATTAGAGTCGGTGATCAGCCATCGACGTCCCATCAGTTGTACCGTTTGGGTACTCAGGTTCTTGATAGTAATCACATAGGCAAAAATATAACGATTGTTCTCCGGTTGGGACTGTTCAGCGACATACTTCGTATGGATCTGACATTTAACACAGGGTTGAGATACATCCATGTTCATCTCCTTCCGGTTGAGTTATCCGTTAACTATGATGCTTATCCAGCCAGTTTGCCATCGCAACAAACTGTTCCAGAGCCAGGTTTTCCGGGCGCATCGATGGGTTGATGCCGAGCTCTTCCAGTTCTTCGGCTGTTAACAGGCTTTTATAGCAGTTTCTGACCGTTTTCCTGCGCTGGTTGAAGCCTTCCCGGCATACCCGGTCCAGCCATTTCAGGCTTGTTGCCGGATGCGGCAGATCTTCATAAGGCACCAGACGTACGACGGCCGAATCCACTTTCGGTGGTGGTACAAACGCGGTTGGCGGCACTTCCAGTACAGGAACGATTTTACAGAAATACTGAGCCATTACGGTAAGGCGGCCATATGCTTTGCTGCCAGGTCCTGCAGCCAAGCGGTTTACCACCTCTTTTTGCAGCATAAAGTGCATGTCCAGAATGTCTTTATGAAACTCGAACAGGTGGAACATCAATGGCGTAGAGATGTTGTATGGCAGATTACCGAAAATGCGCAGTTTATTGTTTGGCTTCACCAGTTGAGTGAAGTCAAACTGCATGGCATCACCTTCATAAATGGTCAGTTTACTGCCCAAATCAGGGTGGTTACGCAGTCGCTCGGCAAGGTCCCGGTCAAGCTCGATAACCGTGAACTTATCAACTTCACGGCCGACAGGCTCGGTCAGAGCGGCCAGGCCTGGTCCAATCTCGACCAGATTCTGCCCCGGTCTGGGATTAATCGCTGAAACGATTCCATCGATAATATATGGGTCATTCAGGAAGTTCTGACCAAAACGTTTACGCGCTTTGTGTCCTAAGTGGACATCATTTCTCATTCTATATTCTCTACTAAGTCTATTGCGTATTGCAGAGCAGTGCGGAGGCTTCCTGTATCCGCCACGCCTTTACCTGCAAGATCTAATGCTGTGCCGTGATCGACAGACGTACGTATAAAAGGCAGTCCCAGGGTGATATTCACCGAGCGGCCAAAGCCTTTATATTTTAGTACAGGCAGTACCTGATCATGGTACATACCCAGAACAGCATCAGCATCACGCAGGTATTTATCATTAAAGATAGTATCTGCCGGTAATGGACCGATAAGCTGCATATCGTCGTCATTCCGGAGCTTTTCCATGGTCGGAATGATGGTGTCGATCTCTTCTGTGCCCAGGCAGCCATCCTCTCCAGCGTGAGGGTTAAGGCCACAGACGTAAATTTTAGGCTTGTCTATGGCAAATTTTGTGACCAGGTCCTGATGCAGGATGCGGATTATACTCTCCAGACGTTCTTCTGTAACGGCTTTTGATACGTAAGCCAGAGGAATATGGGTCGTGACCAGTGCGGTTCGCAATCCTTCTGTCGCCAGCATCATGACAACCAGTGGGGTGTCAGATTTTTCGGCAAAGAACTCAGTATGGCCGCTGAAGGCAACGCCAGCTCGGTTGATAATGCCTTTATGTACCGGGCCGGTGACAACCGCATCGAACTCGCCCTGCATACAGCCGGTTGCCGCTCTTTCCAGTGTGTTCAGCACATAATGGCCATTTGCAGGGTTAAGCTCGCCTGCAACCACTGGCTCAGCAAGAGAGATATGGTCTACCAGCAGAGTCCCTGCTTTCTGTTTTACCGGAGGCTGGCTGGCATCGAATTCCTGGATATCAATATCCATTTGTAACTCTACGGCCCTTTCTGCCAGCAGGTGTTTGTCTGCACAAACGACAATCTGATGTGCCCAGTCGTGCTGAGCAATCGAAAGGACTAAGTCAGGTCCGATACCTGCCGGTTCGCCCGCGGTGACGATGATTCTTCTGATTGACTCAGTCATTACCTGTCTCACTTGTCATGTCTTCGATAAACGCACTGGCTCGCATTTCCTGAATCCATGCTCCAGCTTCTTCGTTGAATTTCCGGTTAAACAAAATCCGGTAGGCTTTATTCTTAAGTGCTGCATCGGTTTTGTCGATCTGACGGCGATCCAGTACTTCGACGATATGCCAGCCATGTACCGTTTTAAAAGGCTGACTGATCTGACCCACAGGGAGTGTTTCTACCTGATGTTTAAACTCCGGAACATACAGATCAGGGGTCTGGTAGCCCAATTCACCATTTTGTGATGCAGAGCCCGGGTCCTGGCTGTACTGACGAGCCATTTCTGCAAAGCTGGCATCACCATTCTTAATTTTTGCGGTGATTTCGCGCAGAAGGCGCTGTGCACCTTCGTCACTCATAATAACCGAGGTATTGAGCAGTATATGCCGGGCATTGACTTCGGTCACCGCGACCGTTTCCAGGCCTTTTACATCGGTAATTTTCAGAATATGATAGCCGACGCCGCTTCTGAAAGGACCGATAATAGCGCCCTTACTCTGGGTGCTGATCTGATCGGCAAAAATGGTTGGCATCTCTTCTTTGCGCATCCATCCCCAGTCACCGCCACTGAGTGCTTTCGGGCCTTTTGAATAGGTGATGGCCATTTCAGAAAAATCGGCACCTTTGTTCAGTTTATCAGCCAGTTCATCCGCTTTTCGGGCGACGGCCTCTTTACTGTCGGCATCGTCAAAACGCAGTTGAATATGCTGGATATGATACTGAACGGTGGCGTTGGATTCATTGGCCAGCATTTTTGCCAGGTTGTCGACTTCAGCGGGAATGATATTGATACGTCGACGTACCATGGCATTGCGCACTTCGGATATGGCCATTTCTTTACGAATTTGCTCACGGAATGTGGCATAAGTAAGGTCGTTGTCTGCCAGTTCAGCCTGCATCTCTTCCTGTGTTTGCTGGCTTTCTTTTGCAATATTACTAATGGCGCTGTCCAGGCGGTTATCGTCGATCTTTACTCCAATGCGATCCGCTTCCTGTAGCTGGATGGTATCCAAAAGCAGCTTTTCGATGACCTGATCTTTTAACACAGATTCATCAGGAAGAGACTGATGTCTTTGGTTGGCGTTCAGTTTTAGCATTTTTACTGCGGTATTGATATCGCTTTGCAGAATAACACCATCATTCACGATAACGACCACTTTATCCAACTCAACCGGAGCGGCGATAGCGGATGCCACATTGAAAAATAGAAAAAAGCTAAGAAGAGTGTGTTTCCACATGTTCATTTATATATCCAAATCCGTATTTCATGATTGAAGCCCCGCTCATTTCAGGCGGGGAGTGTAGAGCCTTAGTTATTCAGGTAGAACGGACGGCTGTATCCCAGCGCATTGTCAGAACTGTTGATATCTGTTGCCGGTATCGTGTTGGTGGCCAGTCCCACGAGACCAAAGTTCAGGCTGAAGTTTCTTTCATAGTCAGGGTTACCGTTACCTATAGTCTGCCAGTCATAAATCTGGTTACTGTAGGTAAAGCCAATGTACCAACAATCACTGACATAGGTTAGCCGGGTAAACCATTCCAGGTTTTGGCTTTCCCGGGTATCATAAAAATACTGACCGCTGGCTTTCCAGTTTCTGTTGATATCGTAGCTGGTAATAAAACCTAGCTGGGAAATACCATAGCGAGTGTATGAGCTGCTGTCCTGATCGCCGAAATCGCGGTTCTGCTCAATATAGTCCAGTGAAACATAGCGGTAGTTTAGCTGGCTAAAGCCATTCGGATAGCGGTACTCAAAGGTGCTGTCTGCCAACTGAACCTGATCTGACGCCGTATCAAACTGTATGCCTCCTTGGTAGAAGAACGTATCGTCGTAGTTAAATTCACTCTCAATCGCCCAGGCAGAAAAAGAAGAAGGCGAATCGCTTGATGCGCTTTCTGAATATGAAGAGTCGATATAAAAAATTTGCCCGAAGGAAAGATTCATCCGCTCACGGTAATTGCCATCATAGAATCGGGTTGTTGCCCCATAGCTGACCTGATTCGCGGGGGCGATATAGTCGATGCTGCTGTATTTGTCGCTGCGGAACAGGCCGTAGTAATCCAGCTGCAGGTTTGTCGTGTCATAACCGCTGTAGATGCCAGACTGGTCTTCTTCGGCGATATAAAGGTATTGGACCTGAGGCTCGAGGGTATGCGTATAGCCTTTCAGGCTATCCAGAATAGCGGTATCTCTTTCCAGAAATAATCCTGAATGCAGGCGGAACTGAGGTATGGTGCGATCAACGGTCTTGTCATACTCATTCGTCCCGATGATATGGTCGGTATCCTGCTGATAGTGCGTATAGTACAGCTTACTTTCCGCTGTAAAGGTTCCCCAAGTGCTGGTCAGAGGCAGAGCCAGAGTCGGCTCTATGTGTGAACGAAGCGCATTGGGCAGTGAATCCGAATCGGTTTCAAACTGGCTGAACTGACTGTGCAGGTTAAACTCTAAATTAGAGTACAGCTCTGGAGAGTAATAGTTAAATTCCAGCTGAGGCATCAGGCGGTATGGGTAGCTGTCTTCAGACAGAACCTGAAAGTCTTTCACCTGCAAGGAGGTATCCCACGTTTTACTTCGATAAGCCACTGAGCCGGCCTGCAGCAACTGGCCATCTTCCCGGCTGCCGATGTCAGAATCCAGATTTTTAAAATACTCGATATCACTGACTTTGGAATAATCGGTTGTAAATTTCCAGGTTTGGTGATAAATGCCATTATGGCTCCAGTTAACGCCCCAGCGCTCTTTCAGCTCTTCGTAATCCCGGTCTTCAGGCAGATACTCAAGATTAACCGAGCCGCTGCTGGTTGTAGTCAGGTAGCGGAACTTATTGTTTATCTGAGTTCCTCGTTTTTCCATATAATTGATGGTCGTCAGCAGATCGTAATTAGGGGCCAGGTTCCAGTAAACCGGCACCTCAACACTGACGCCATCGCGGGTGTCTACCGATACGGTCGGATATAGCATCCCGGTTTTTCTGGTGTCACCCACAGGAACAATCAGGTACGGCATATAAAAAACCGGGACATCCAGAACTTCGATTCTGGAGTTGTACAGGGTTGCCTGTTCTTCGTTCTGATCAAGCGTGATTGAGGAAGCTTTCAGTCGCCAGGAGTTATCGCCTTCCGGGCAGGAGGTCAGTGAGCCGTCTTCCATCTCATAAAATGCTTTTCCCGAACGATGAATGTATGCGGCCTCCCCGCGACCGGGAGTGCAAATAAACCGGTATTCCGTTTGTTCTAACGTTGTTTCGTCCGTATCCATCTTGGCGGTGATTTTGTCTGATGTCGCTTTGAACTGGCCATCAGACAAGCCCACATGGCCTTCAGCAATGATGGTCTTCTCTTTTTGATGAAGGGTCAGGTTATCAGCGGTAATACGTCGGTTGCCCTGAGTCACCACCACATTGCCCTGGTAGGTGGTTTTCTCGCCATTAATACCTTCCACACTATCCGCCTCAACCTGAACGGGAAGTTGAGAGTTATCCTGACGGTTACCAGCAGAGTTATCGACCAGGCATTGATCTGAACCGGGCATTTCCTGCACACTAGTAGTGCTTTCTGAGGTTTCTGCCTGTGCTACTGACATAAAGAGCGCTGCACTGATTGATGTGGCTAAAAAAGTGCGAGGAAAATGTGACATCGAGTTGTACTATCCTGTTAACTTGATTCATTCGGTGTAATATCAAGCCGAATTTAGCAAAAGATTCCTTATCATAAAGGAAATTAGCGCGTCCGACACTATCAGACCATCAGACACAATAAAAATTCATAGTAGAGAACACAATAATGCATATTTTTGGCAAAATCTTGGGGTTATTTTTTGGATTTTTGTTTGGAGGACCATTTGGTGCCATTCTGGGATTAATTCTTGGGCATCAGTTTGATAAGGCTCGTCGTTTAAGTCAGGCCGGGTTCCGGGCATCCAGTGCCTTTGCTGGAGGGCCAAACCAGGCGGAGAGACAGGCTGAGTTCTTTAAAACTGCGTTTGCAGTGATGGGGCATGTGGCCAAAGCCAAAGGGCAGGTGACCAAAGAAGAAATTCAGCTTGCCAGCACCATGATGGAAAGAATGAACCTGCACGGAGCTCAAAAGCAAGCGGCACAGGAAGCCTTCCGTAGCGGGAAGTCGGCAGGTTTTCCTCTGGAAGAGACTCTGGAGAAAGTACGTATTTCAGCGGCAGGACGGTTCGATTTGTTGCAGTTCTTTCTGGAGCTGCAAATTTCGGCGGCATTTGCTGATGGCAGCCTGCATCCAACAGAAAGAAGTGTACTGCATACTATTGCTCGTGGATTAGGCTTTTCGTCAGAACAACTTGAGCAACGTTTACAGATGCAGGAAGCGGCATTCCGGTTCCACCAGGGCGGGGGTAGTTTTGGTGGTCGTCAGGGGTCTCAAAGGGGGCAGAGTTATGGGGGCTGGCAACATCAGCAAGCTGAAGATAGTCTGGCTGATGCTTATAAAGTCTTGGGGATCAGTGATGATGCCGATGCTAAGGAAGTAAAGCGAGCTTACCGGAAGCTGATGAACGAGCACCACCCGGATAAACTGGTCGCAAAAGGGTTGCCTCCTGAAATGATGGATATGGCAAAAGAGAAGGCCCAGGAAATCCAGGCTGCCTATGACCTGATAAAAAAAGAGAAAGGATTTAAATAAAGGCGTGATTTTTTGTGGCAGGAGGCACAGTCTTTAATAGTAAACTGAGTGCTTATTGGTGTGTTTGTTCTTCATATCCAATTGATTTTTATTGATTTATTGGTTGGTTCGCGAGTTGGCTTTTTAGTGGCCTTTTTGTTTAAAAAATAGCTTATTCTTTGCTAGAATAGCCAACCCTTGTGTATGCTCTTTATAGTAATGTGTGTTCTTTGTAGTGGGTCATAATGGTTAATAAGCACTGGATTGGCTATCTATTAGCTGTATGCCTGTTTTTAGGGGCCGTTGTGGTGCTCTTCTACATGGCAAAATATGAGAACATTTATCAGAAGAATGTCTCGGCCATTACTGAGCGGGCGAAGACCCAGATTGCCTATACCAGACACCAAATCACTCAGTCTGAAAACGAAATCGATGCCATGCTCGAGCTACTGAGCCAAAGCCACCTGTTGCATGACTTTGTGTCAGATCCCACTGATGCCAATCGTCAGACTGTGGAGGCATCGTGGAGCACATTTCCAGCAAGACAGTACTCTTTAGAACAAATCACATATATTGATGCAGATGGTCAGGAGATGGCGAAAGCGTCCTTTCTGCACCATGCTTCTGTCACTCAGAATCAAGCCTATCAGGACGTGAGTGAAGCCAGCTATTTCATAAGGGCACGTCAGTGGCCGGATAAAACTCAAAGCCCAAGGCAGCTAGAGCTTCAACAAATGGGGGAAGAATATATTCCCCACTTATATACCGTACATCCGTACTCTATGCACGGCGTACTTCAGGGGTATCTGGCGGTTCGCAGAAATTATGCAGATATACAGTCTGATAGGGAGAGTGCGCTCAAACAACAGTACATCGTGAGCATTATTACAGCCGATGGAGATTTTCTTCAGGGGCGGTATCGTGAACGATTGTATGGCTTTGCGTTAAAAGAAAGACACAAATATAACCTGAGTAAAACGCATCCTGCGCTCTGGAAGAAAATGCATGACAGAGAGTCAGGTGTATTCTTGTCTGAAAACGGGAGCTTACATATATACAGTACGGTAAAGGTTAATTATATCGAAGACCTGTTTCTGCTGATCAGCTTTCCCCAGTCAGAGTTGGTGGCTCAGGTCGAAGACGACCGGTCCAGTGCCGTACAACATGCTCTGGTCATGATTATCCTTATCGTGCTGTGTGCATTACCCACCGCTTATCTTATTTTTATCTATCAGAGACGCAGTCTGGAAAGCAAGCTGGCAACGGCGGCACTGAATGGTATGTCAGCCGTTCTGATTACCGATAAAAATCATCATATGGTGAAGGTTAACCGGGAGTTTGAAAGTATGACCGGCTATACCGAGCACCAGATCCGTTATGGCAATGTCCGTAAGCTTCTGTTTGATAAGCGGGATCCTAGTGGGTGGTTTAATATCTGGGAGCACGTCTCCCGGGAGCATCTCTGGGAAGGTGAGCTTAAAGTGCATGGTCGTGCAGGGGTGGAGCTTACGACGATTACCCGAATTCAGGCCTTGTGTGATCAGGATGGAAAAATAACCAATTATATTATTTCTCTGGTCGACATCACTGAACGGAAAGAGCTGGAAGAGAGGTTACGTTATCTGAGCGAGCGTGATGGACTGACTCATTTATGGAACCGGAGAAAGTTCGAAGAAGAGCTACGGAATGAAACGGATCTGATACAACGTTATCCGGAGAACCATATCAGCTGTCTGGCGCTGGTGGATATCGATAACTTTAAACGTATTAATGATGAAAGAGGGCATGATGAAGGGGATAGAGTTATCCGCCTTGTTTCCCACCTTTTGTCCGAGAATACGCGAACCACGGACTTTGTTGCTCGTATCGGAGGAGAAGAGTTCGCGATTATTATGCCGCATACCGGACTTAGCGAAGCTGAGCGGGTGTTAAACCGAATTCGCTCTTGCATCGCGACAGACCCAAGGGTTTTTACCACGATCAGTATCGGGGTTACGGATCTGACTTCTGATGGTACCCGTTCTTATAAATGTGCGGATATTGCACTGTATGAATCGAAAGCGATAGGCCGAAACCGAACCTCGGTTTGTCACAGTAGCGATGAGATTGCCTAGCAAGGAAGAGCACGGTAGAGATGTGATGACGAATAAGCCTGAATGACAGGCAATAAAAAAGAGGGCTGACGCCCTCTTTTTTGATCTTAGTACTTAAACAGAGTCTTACAGTACGTGTACAGATGCTGTGTTAGTTGTACCAGAAGCAACCAGCGCACCAGATACCATTACTACGATATCGCCTTTCTTACCAAGGCCAGTGCTTAGTGCAATTTCTTTACCGTTACGGTAGAAATCATCAGTGCTGTCGATAGAATCAACAACGATAGGACGAACGCCTTTAGTCAGTACCAGCTGAGCAGCAGTTTTCTTGTTGGTAGTCAGAGCAAGAATGTTTGCAGTTGGGAAGTACTTACGTACAGAACGTGCAGACTTACCACCTTCAGTAGCAACAACAATCAGAGGAGCAGCCAGTTTTTCAGCTGTATCTACCGCGCCTTTACATACCGCTTCTGTGATGCGCAGACGAGGGCTGTCAAGACGAGAGCCAAGTTCTGCTTTCAGAGCCGCATCAGTACGATTAGCGATTTGAGCCATGATAGTTACCGCTTCAACTGGGTATTTACCTTTTGCTGTTTCGCCAGAAAGCATTACTGCATCAGTACCATCCATTACGGCGTTCGCAACGTCACCCGCTTCAGCACGAGTTGGACGAGGGTTTTTGATCATAGAATCCAGCATTTGAGTCGCAGTGATAACCATCTTACGTGCACGGTTACATTTCTCGATCATCATTTTCTGAGCGAAGATTACTTCTTCAGCTGGGATTTCAACACCAAGGTCACCACGAGCAACCATGATACCGTCAGAAAGCTCAAGGATTTCGTCAAAGTTGTCCACACCTTCTTGGTTCTCAATTTTTGAGATGATGTGGATGCTTTCGCCGCCGTTTGCGTTTAGCAGTTCACGGATTTCTTTAACATCAGCTGCTTTACGGATGAAAGAAGCAGCAACGAAGTCAACGCCTTGCTCACAACCGAACTTAAGGTCAGCTTTGTCTTTTTCAGAAAGCGCTGGAAGCTGAACAGAAACGCCAGGTAGGTTAACACCTTTGTTTTCGCCCAGAGCACCGTTGTTAAGTACTTTACACTTAACTTCAGTTTCTGTTTTAGAGATAACTTCCATTTCAATCAGGCCGTCATCAACAAGGATAGTGTTACCTTCGTTAAGGTCTTTTGCAAAACCTGCGTATGTAACAGCAACGATATCTTTGTTACCAACTACAGTTGCGTCTGTAGTGAAAGTGAATTCTTGACCAGCAACCAGATCAACGTCATCGCCGTTTTCCAGTTTGATAGTACGGATTTCAGGGCCCTTAGTATCAAGAAGGATAGCAAGTTGCTTGCTTTTCTCTTCCATTACCTGACGGAAGTTTGCAATACGAGTACCGTGTTCTGCAAAGTCGCCGTGAGAGAAGTTTAGGCGCATTACGTTCATGCCAGCGTCTACTAGCTTGCCTAGCATCTCTACAGATTCAGTTTTAGGGCCAATCGTACATACGATTTTGGTCTTTTTCATGGGAAAATACTCTCCGGTAAGTATGGTTACAATTTTAAATCAGTTTTGTTTCGGCAGAGGAACATAAGAAAGAAAATGACAACATTTTTTCATTGTGACGTTTTTCTTTCAGTGTCGTTTATCTCCGCCTGTCTATAGTCAATTTTATTAGAAAGCCCAGTATAGCTGCTGTTGGGCTCTATTTCTCTGTCTACAAATCTACCAACTCAGTACAGTATAACTCGACAAAGTTGCAAAAAAATAACGGTGATTTCTGTAATTTTTTTTCTTTTCGGCGCGAATTCTACCACTGAATGTGTTCAATATCACGGTCAAGAATTGTTTTAGGACAAGATTTTCTCTTAAAAATTTTATTTTTTGGACTGAAATAAATAGACAAACAAGTTTCGTATTGAATATAATTCTTTCGTTTCGAAATTTATATCTTTCATATTATGTCCAAAAGAAATACACAGCTAAGACGCCATATGATTTCCAAACTGGTGGATGAGTTAGGAGAGGTCAGTGTTGACGAGCTGTCTCACAAATTTGATACCTCAGAAGTCACCATTAGGAAAGATCTTGCCTCTTTAGAGGCGAATGGCTTGTTATTACGTCGATACGGCGGGGCTATTGCGCTGCCAAAAGAGGTTGTTAATGACGAATTGATGGCTGATGTTTCGAATCGAAAGAAAATGCTTGCGAAGTCTGCCGCAGAGCTGATCCGGGATCATAATCGTATTGTGATAGACAGTGGCAGTACCACCGGAGCCATGATCCCAGAGCTGAATAATAAACATGGCCTGGTTGTCATGACGAACTCTCTCCATGTCGCTAATGCTCTGAATGCATTAGAAAATGAACCAACACTGCTGATGACTGGCGGAACCTGGGATACACGTTCAGAGTCGTTTCAGGGGCAGGTGGCGGAATCCGTACTGCGTTCTTATGACTTTGACCAGTTATTTATCGGCGCTGACGGGGTTGATCTCGAGAGAGGAACGACGACATTTAACGAGTTGGTAGGGTTAAGCAAAGTGATGGCTGAGGTATCGCGGGAAGTCATTCTGATGATCGAATCCGATAAAGTCGGACGTCGTATCCCGAACCTGGAACTGTCCTGGCAGCAGATTGATGTTGTTGTGACGGATGTCCGCCTGACTGACGAGCAAAAACAGCAAATTGAATCTAAAGGCGTGCGGGTGATCCGCGCTCCTGAGTAACATCATTCAGATACTTACCAAAAGGGCATTGCTTGCAGCCGGTAAGTTGAAATACAGATAACAGTGGAGAATACCATGTGTGGAATAGTTGGCGCGGTTGCACAGCGTGATGTAGCAGAAATTTTAGTGGAAGGATTACGTCGTCTGGAATACCGGGGTTATGACTCAGCGGGTGTTGCTGTCGTCGATGCCGATAAAAATCTGACCCGGGTGCGCCGTCTGGGTAAAGTTCAGGAACTTGCTGATGCGGTTGAACAAGCCAACGTCACCGGCGGTACTGGTATCGCACACACTCGCTGGGCTACCCACGGTGAACCGTCTGAAGCGAATGCGCACCCCCACGTTTCTGGTGATATTGCCATCGTACACAATGGTATTATCGAGAACCATGAAGAGCTGCGTGCTCTGCTGCAGAGCCGTGGTTATGAATTTGTGTCTCAGACCGACACTGAAGTTATTGCTCACCTGGTAGAGTGGGAACTGCGTACCTCTGATTCTCTGGTTGAAGCTCTGAAAAAGACCGCAGCACAACTGGAAGGGGCTTATGGTACTGTTGCTTTGGATCGTAATGATCCTGACCGTATTGTCGTCGCTCGTTCAGGCAGCCCGATTGTTATCGGTCTGGGCATTGGTGAAAACTTCCTGGCATCGGATCAGCTGGCTCTTCTGAGTGTGACTCGCCGCTTTATGTTCCTGGAAGAAGGAGATGTGGCTGAGATTACCCGTCGCGACGTGACTGTTTATGCGGAATCTGGCGAACAGGTTGAGCGTGAAGTGATCGAATCCAGCATCGAACATGATGCTGGTGATAAAGGTCAGTACCGTCACTTTATGCAGAAAGAGATTTTTGAACAGGCAACGGCACTGAAAAGCACCATGGAAGGCCGTGTGACGCAAGATTCTGTGATCACGGAAAGCATTGGTGTCAACGCGGTCGAGATCCTGAGTAAAGTGGAACATGTGCAAATCATCGCGTGTGGTACCTCTTATAACTCTGGTATGGCCGCCCGTTACTGGTTTGAGGACATTGCTGGTGTTAGCTGCGATGTCGAAATTGCTTCCGAGTTCCGTTACCGTAATTTCGTTACCCGTCCGAACAGCCTGCTGATCACTCTGTCTCAGTCAGGCGAAACCGCAGATACTCTTGCTGCTCTGCGTATCGCGAAAGAGCGCGGCTATATGGCGGCCATGACTATTTGTAACGTATCCGGTTCTTCTCTGGTACGTGAATCCGATATTGCCTTTATGACTCGTGCCGGTACCGAGATTGGTGTTGCATCAACGAAAGCCTTTACCACTCAGCTTGCTGCGATGCTGATGCTGGTGACCGCTATTGGTAAAGAGCAGGGCCGTATCGATAAAGCCAAAGAAGCGGAAATCGTGGAAGCGATCCATGCGCTACCGGTACAGATCGACAGTGCACTGGCGTTTGATAAAGAGATCGAAGCGCTGGCGGAAGATTTCGCAGACAAGCACCATACTCTGTTCCTTGGTCGTGGTGAGTACTACCCGATTGCCATGGAAGCGGCTCTGAAACTGAAAGAGATTTCTTATATCCACGCAGAAGCTTATGCGGCGGGTGAACTGAAGCATGGCCCTTTGGCTCTGATTGATGCGGATATGCCGGTTGTCGTTATTGCCCCTAATAATGACCTGCTGGAAAAACTGAAATCCAACGTGGAAGAAGTACGTGCCCGTGGTGGCCTGCTGTATGTCTTCGCGGACGAAAAAGCCGGCTTTGAAGCAGACGAAAGCATGAAAATCATCTCCATGCCACATGTCAGTGAAATCACCGCACCAATCTTTTATACCGTTCCAATGCAGCTACTGGCTTATCACGTTGCGCTGATCAAAGGCACTGATGTGGACCAGCCGCGCAACTTGGCAAAAGCGGTGACAGTCGAGTAATTACATCACATACAAAAATGGCGGCTGTGAGATAGTAAAAAAGTCTCATACTATAGTGGCGGATAACTCATGAGTTTCCGCCATTTCATATTTTATTTGACTGCTGTTTCCATAATGTTTTAGTGAGAGAAGTCGTTGTCCAAGGCACAGAAGTGGCTCCCGATTTTTGGACATGGCTTTAAGTGATTGATCTGTTTTGATAGTACCCAGAAATACGGGAACAGACTATGACTAGAAAACGCTGCCATGATTTTTGCCCAAAGTGCTCGGTCGCTAGACCGAGCACAGCGAAAGAGTTCGCTGGATAAATTCACCCAACTACCTTATCGAGGCTCTAGAAAAGGCGCTTCAACACTACGGGTCGCCCGATATCCTTAACTCCGACCAGGGCAGTCGGTTTACCAGCACTGAGTTCACACAGAAGCTGCTCGACCATGACATAAGGATAAGTATGGATGGGAAAGGTCGCTGGGTCGACAACGTTTTCATTGAGCGATTATGGCGAAGTCTGAAATATGAAGAGGTTGACTTAAAAGCTTACACCACGCCCCGAGAAGCAGAGCTTGAAATCGGCCACTATACATGGTGTTTTATAATGAAGAGCGTAACCATCAAGGACTCAATGACCTCACCCTTGATGAAGCCTACTTCGGAAGGCAGAGATACGCTGCATGAGCTGGATCAACCACTTAAGGAATTAGCTTATGTGTCCAACCATTGGGGGGCCACTTCTCTTTGCGTATAGCAGGCTTTCGGCAGTGTGTAGATGACTATAGTGATATGCTGTTATTGACGATTTCTTAGTCATGAGTGGCGTTGTTTTGTGTTTAAAAACATAAGCTTAAGATAAATCGTTCCGCCTGTAAAATCCCCTAGAATGACACTTTCCTGATGCATTTATTGCATGCGTAAATAATGTTTTTATGCAAATCATGCATGAATTAAATGCAAACGTTTCATTTACCCGTAAAAAATATCCATAGTATCTTTGTGTGAAATTCAGTTGATGACATTTTTCTTATATGAAAAATCCCTTTGTTAGCAAGCTCGCTCATTGAGGAATATTTCATATAAGAATTAATATGTGTAAGGAATATTAACTAATGACAAAGTTAATCGAAGAAATAAAGCTTGGGTTATCTGAAGCCAAGCTAAAAAACCGTATTGTTATGGCTCCAATGACCATTCAATCCGCGTTTTTTGATGGTGGTGTGACTCAAGAAATGGTGGACTATTATGCATCTCGTTCAGGAGACGCCGGTGCAATTATCGTTGAGAGTGCTTTTGTAGAAAATTATGGACGAGCTTTCCCCGGAGCACTCGGCATCAACAATGACAGCAAGATTGCAGGTCTTAAAAAACTGGCTACCGCGATTAAAGCCAAAGGCTCTAAAGCTATTTTGCAAATTTATCATGCCGGTCGTATGGCAAATGGCGAATTCAACGGTGGTCATCAGCCCATCTCGGCCAGTCCTGTTGCGGCCCTGCGCGATAATGCAGAAACGCCACTGGAAATGACCGAGGAACAGATTGAGGGCATGATCGAGAACTTTGGTCATGCTGTTAATCGTGCTGTTCTAGCAGGCTTTGACGGTGTTGAAATCCATGGTGCGAATACTTACCTTATCCAACAATTCTTTTCTCCTCACTCTAATCGGCGCACGGACAAGTGGGGCGGTGATATTGAAAAGCGTACCGCATTCCCACTTGCTGTTTTAGAAAAGGCGAAGCAAGCGGTGGCGTCTCATCAAATGACGGATTTCATTATTGGCTACCGTTTCTCTCCAGAAGAAATAGAAGAGCCGGGTATCCGATTTGAAGAAACGATGTATCTTCTTGATAAATTAGCTCAAAGTGGTCTTGATTATTTGCATTTCTCAATGGGTAACTACGCACGAAACTCCATTGTTAATCCTGAGGACAAAGAGCCACTGATTCGCAAGTTTCATGCGTTGAAGTCTGAAAACGTTGCGAAGATTCCGGTAATCGGTGTGGGTGGTATTGCCCAACGTCGTGATGCAGATGCTGCCCTTGATCATGGTTATGACATTGTCAGCATAGGTAAAGGTTTTCTCGTCGAGCCAACATGGGCGACGAAAGCGATGAACGATGAAGTCTGCGCTGAGTTTGCCGATATTGCTCAGCAAGAAGCGCTGATGATTCCGACACCACTGTGGGAAATAATGGATTACATGATTATCGACAGTGCCGCTGAAGCGTTAAAACATCAGCGTATCAAAGAACTTCAAAGCATTGAGATTAAGTTTGAGCCGGGCGAATACACAGCGTATGGCTATGGTCATAACGGTAAACTTCCTGTCACGGTGAGTTTCTCTGAAGATAGAATTCTTGATATTTTAGTGGACTCATCCAAAGAGTCTGATGGTATTGCTAACCCTGCATTCGAACGTATTCCTCAACAAATACTGGATGGTCAAACGCTTAATATTGACGTTATTTCTGGTGCGACGGTGAGTAGCCAGGCCGTTCTTGATGGCGTATCTAATGCTGTTGATTTGGCTGGTGGTAATTCAGAAGCATTACGGTGTAAAGCTCGAGAAGCGGTTGAGTGGTCGACTGAAACCGTTGAAGAAACGGTTGATGTTGTCGTAGTCGGTGGTGGTGGTGCCGGTTTGAGTGCAGCGCTGACCGTACTAGACAATAATAAATCAGTTATTGTCCTAGAGAAGTTCCCTGCTATCGGCGGTAATACGGTTCGTACCGGTGGTTGGGTTAACGCTGCAGAACCTAGATGGCAAAAAGACTTCCCGGCTTTAGCTGGTGAGGCTGACTATTTAAGATCGATTGCCGAGACACCAGAATCTGAAATTGCTCAAGAATACCTTTCAGACTTCCGTGCTTTGAAAGATCAGTTAGAAAATTACTTTCTTGATGTGGACAGCGGTAACAACTATCTGTTTGATTCAACAGAGCTGCATTTAATCCAAACTTATCTTGGTGGTAAACGAACTAACTTAGATGGCGAATCAATCTATGGTCAGTATGATCTTGTTCATACACTGACTAGTCGTGCTATGGAATCGATTGATTGGCTGACAGAGAAAGGGATCGACTTTAACCGAGGCATGGTTGATATTGCAGTTGGGGCATTATGGCGCCGTGCGCACAAACCAAATCGTCCAAAAGGTGTGGAGTTTGTTGAAAAACTTCAAAAACACATCATTGCTCAAGGTGGTCGCATTATCACTGATACACGCGCCGATGATCTGATTATTGAAAATGGTCAAGTGGTGGGTATCAATGCGACGCACTCAAATGGTACCAGATACAAACTCACGACTAATCACGGTGTGGTGTTAGCATCTGGTGGGTTTGGTGCGAACACAAAGATGCTTCAGAAGTACAACAACTACTGGAACGAGATTGCCGATGACATCAAGACAACTAACTCACCTGCTCTAGTTGGTGATGGTATTGCGATTGGTGAAAAAGCTGGGGCAGATTTAGTAGGTATGGAGTATATCCAACTGATGCCAATTGGCGACCCTAAATCGGGCGCTTTGCTAACGGGGCTTATTGTTCCACCCGAAAACTTTGTTTTTGTTAATCAGCAAGGTAAGCGATTTGTCAATGAATGTGAGAGTCGAGACAAGCTGTCTAATTCATTCTTCGACAACGGTGGCGTCATTTATATGATTGCTGACGAAGAGATTCGTAAAACCGCAGCGAATACCACGCACGAAACCATCGAGCGTGAAATCGAGGAAGGCATTATTATTAAGGCTGACTCTCTTGAAGAGTTAGCACACAAGATCAATGTTCCAGAAGCAGATCTCTGCGAGACCATTTGTCGCTACAACTCATATGTTGATGATGGATGCGATCCAGAGTTCCAAAAAAGCGCACTTGGTCTAAAAGTAGAGCAAGCACCGTTCTATGCAACGCCTAGAAAGCCATCTGTACACCATACAATGGGTGGTCTAAAGATCGATACTAAAGCTTGTGTTCTGGATAAGCACGGTGTCCCTATTCCTGGACTTTACGCAGCAGGGGAAGTGACCGGTGGTATTCACGCAGGGAACCGTCTAGGCGGTAACGCCTTGATTGATATATTCACTTACGGCCGTATTGCGGGCGACAGCGTTTCTTATAGAAACTAGTGAGTAAAAGGGAAGCATTAGGCTTCCCTTTCTTCATTCAAATGCGGGAACAGAAAATGCCAAGCTATAAAACTCGCTTTCAAATGATGGGTACTTTTATTGACCTCGTGATTCATCATCACGAGGGCGAGCAGTTGTTAAAAGAGTGCTATCTTCAACTGCAGAATTTCGCCCAACGCTTTACGGTTAATCAGCCAAATTCAGAACTGATGAGCGTTAATCACAATGCAGGTATTCGCCCTGTTCGTGTTAAAGCGGACTTGTATGAGTTACTTAAAAGTGCCAAAGCGGTTAGTCTGGATAGAGCGAACCCTTTTAATGTCGCTATTGGACCTCTGATAAAAACTTGGTGCATCGGGTTTAAAGATGCAAAGTTGCCAACCGATTCTGAGCTTAATGATAAGCTCGATATTGTGGATCCTTCACAGATCGTATTTGATGATGTTTACCAAACCGTGTTCTTGACCAAAGCCGGTATGCAAATTGACTTAGGTGCCATAGCCAAAGGCTACTTTGCCGATCGAATAAAAGAATACTTGGTAAGTCAGAATGTTAAGTCTGGCTACATCAACTTAGGAGGAAACGTTTTAACCCTTGGGTACTCTCTTGATAACCCAGAAAAAGCATGGAATGTCGGGATTCAAGATCCGCTCAGCACTCGAGGACAAGTATGCCGAGTCGTACCGCTTCGAGATCAGTCTATGGTTACCTCAGGCATCAATGAACGATACTTCGAGCATAATGGCGTTCGATATCATCATCTGCTTGATCCAAAAAATGGCAAACCCATCGTTACCGACATTGCGAGTGTCACCATTATTTCTAATCTTTCTGTTGACGGAGAAATTTGGAGTACGGCGGGCTTTTTGTCTTCTATTGGTGAGGCATTGGCCTATTTGAATCTGCAGAGTGGCATTGAAGCCATACTGATTTCAAATAAAGGGGATGTTTTTGTCACTCATGGCCTTGAAGATAATGGACTTACTATACGTCAGCGCCAAGAAAGTACCTAACCTTCGAAGATAAAGCACTTACAGTACGTTATGATTGAAGCTATTCAAAATAGTGGTGGAATACGAAAAGTTATCTGTAGGGTAGATTTCGTGCGGAAAGGCCAGTTCACATTAGTCCACCTTCGAGTTTGACTTGTAAGTATTGGCTTTTTTAAAGCATGGTGTTACAGAAAGTATGATGGCTTTTTGTGAATTTACAGCGGCGAAATAGCATATTCGCCGCCGTTTACTTCACAGTTTATAAACAAAAACGTCTTATATCGCCTGATTTTATTGGGTGAAAAGATACGATAATTCAGCAAATTGCCACTGACTTTACCTGAGCCCATACTTCTATGCCTGTAGAAAGGCCTAACTGTCGCAATGAGCGCTCGGTGATCAGTGATAAGAACCGATTACCACTTTTTGTTTCCAATACTAAGGTCACTTCCCCGGTTTTAGCCGCCGGTTCAATTTGCACTATTTTGGTCAGAACTTCATTGGAGATAGAACTGTCTTTTGGCCGGCTCAGACAGACACTGACATCAGAGGCCAGAATACGGCAACGATACTGCTCTCCGACCACGCCGTAATGGGAGCGGATCCAAAAATCAGTATTCCCGCCAATATCCAGACGGGTCATATGATCGTCGCAGTGTTCCGCAATGGTGGTATCAATAATGCTGCCAAGCCCGTCACCAAACAATTCCTGATATTGCGGATCCGACATAATACTGATGGCATTATCTGAGGCCACGATCGTACCTTTGTCAAACAAGACAATATGGTCTGCCAGCCGGGCCAACTCTTCCACCGAGTGGGTGACATAGATAACGGGAATCGACAGTTCTTTATGCAGCTTTTCCAGATACGGCAGAATTTCCGCTTTGCGTCTGTTATCCAGCGCGGAAAGCGGTTCATCCATGAGTAATAAATCGGGCGAAGTGAGCAACGCTCTGGCAATGGAAATTCTCTGCTTTTCACCACCGGATAGCCGGGCTGTGGAACGCTCGAGCAGATGATTGATCCCCAGCAGAGCGCAGATACTCTCCATATCGACTTTCTGCTTAGCGCTCTCGATTCTCTTTAATCCATACTCCAGGTTTTTCCGCACAGATAAATGAGGAAACAGTCCCGCCTCCTGAAATACATAGCCAATATTACGACGATAAGTCGGCACAAATAGCCCTTGTTCCGAGTCCTGCCATACTTCGCCGCCAGCTGAAAAATAGCCGTGGCTTAGCTTTTCTAACCCGGCCATGGCTCGCAGACATGTCGTTTTCCCAGAGCCTGAATGCCCGAACAAAATGGTGACTCCCTTCGCGGGAAGCGTGAGGTCCAGGTTAAGAGAAAAATCCTCATAACGAATATCAAACCTGGCGACAATGCTGTCCTTATGCATCACTTTTCTTTCCTTAGAATGTGTTATGTTAGCTGATTCTGGAACGGTGTTTGTTATTTAGCCAGTACATTCCAAGCAGAGCAACAAAAGAGAAGAGTACCATACCGCCAGCCAGCATATGGGCCTTGCCATATTCCAGCGCCTCTGCGTAATTGTATATTTCTACCGAGATGACTCTGGTTTTTCCCGGTACATTGCCACCGATCATCAGAACCACACCAAATTCACCTAATGTATGACAAAAGCCCATGACAGCTGCGGAGAAAACCCCGGGCCAGGCCAGTGGCAGCGTTACGGTAAAAAAGGTATCTCTGGGAGACGCTCTGAGAGTGGCCGCCACTTCCTGCGGCCGTTTTCCGATGGCATCAAAGGCATTCTGCAAAGGCTGAATGACAAAAGGAAGCGAATGGATAATACAGGCAATGGCAATGCCGGAAAATGAAAACGGCAGTTGTTCCATCCCCAGCCAGTGTACCAGTTGCCCTACCGGTCCGTTTGGCCCCATCAATAACAGAAGATAGAAGCCCAGTACGGTTGGAGGCAGTACCATCGGCAAGGTACAAACGGCGACAACGATACCTTTAAACCGACTTTGGGTGCTCGATAACCACCAGGCTACCGGGACAGCGATAAGCAATAGCCAGAAAGTCACCACCACTGCCAGCTTCAGGGTGGTGGTGATGACGGTAAAATCCAATTCCATTTGGATTACTCCTTCACGATTATAAGTAACCGAATGAAGATATCAGTGTTTTCGCACGGTCGCTATTCAGATATTGAATCAAGCGTTGAGTTGCTGGTGCATCTTTGGCTTTATTGAGAACGACAGCATCTTGTTTAATCGGTTCATATAAGTCCGCCGGAACTTCCCAGTGTGAGCCTTCTGCAAACTGACCGTCTTTATAAACCTGAGACATCGCCAGGAAGCCTACATCAGCATTGCCGGTTACGACAAACTGATAGGTTGGGTTCAGGCCCTTACCTAACACAAATTTTGAGCCAAGCTCTGAATAGATGCCCAGTTTTTCCATCACCTGTTGAGCTGCAAGGCCATATGGTGCCAGCTTGGGATTTGCCATGGCAATATGTTTTACTTGTGGTTCAAGCAGTACTTTCTCACTGCCTTTCAGCAACTCTTTGTTGGGTGACCAGAGTACTAATCTCCCCTGAGCGTAAGTAAACCGTCCTGTTGCCAGCCCGGATTCTTCCAGTTTTGCCGGACGCTTGGTGTCTGCGGCCAGAAAAACATCAAAGGGTGCGCCATTAACGATTTGTGCATAAAGCTGACCGGTAGAGCCCGTACTCAGAACAACATCATCACCGGTTACCTGTTTGAAATCCTGAGCAATGGCCTGCATCGGACGATAAAAGTTATTGGCCACGGCAACCGTGACTTCTTCCGCGTGTATCGATGCTGATAATACAGCAGTAGCAATAGAAAAGAGGGTGGTTAGTTTTGTCATAATAAATTCTTCCTTGAATAAATATCAGAGACGCCTGCAGTGATGATTCGGTTTGTCCTATTTCGCTTTATTTCGTGTTTTTCATTTTTTCTGTGTACAGAATGATACGAAATTGAACGAAATGGGTGAAAAGTTAACCGTTACTGTTAATATATATACATATCTGTGCATTTTCGTCAACAGTAAGACAATCACTCAGACAAGGAACGAAAGGAAAATAGTATGGAAAAGGACACTGCACTGTCGGTACAAGATGTTGCTGATCTTTTAAATGTCAGCAAAAGTATGATTTACAATCTGATCAAGAAAGGGGAGATCAACTCTTACACTGTTGGCCGGAAAGTTCGCCTGAGTGAAGAAGATGTTCAGGAGTATATCGCTCGCTCCAAAAGAGGGCTGGTTGCCGGCAAAGAGGGGAGGACAATGCCCGCGAGTGCCGGCCTTTCAACCCCGGAAAAAAAAGGAAACGGGTTTATTATTTGTGGGCAGGATTTGATCCTGGATGTGCTGTCTAACTATATGCGTCTGTATGATGTACAGGCACTGAGAGCGTATATCGGCAGCTATGACAGCCTGGTATCGCTCTATAAAAACAAGATTGACGTCGCATCGGTTCACCTTTGGGATGCTGACTGCGATACCTACAATACCCCTTATGTGAAAAGGCTGCTGCCTGGTATTTCTTCTGTTGTGGTTCATCTGATCTGCCGTATGCAAGGGCTGTATGTCGCCAAAGGAAATCCGAAAAACATCACCTGCTGGGAAGACCTCGGGCGCGAAGATATCACGATGATCAACCGTGAACCGGGGGCGGGTTCAAGAGTACTTCTGGATCAAAATTTGAAACGGCTTGGTATCTTTGGCAGCACCGTCAAAGGCTATAACAAGGAACTCCAGTCCCATTTGGCTGTCGCCAGCGCGGTCAGTGGCGGAGAAGCCGATGTTGCTGTCGGCAGTGAAAAGATTGCCAGGCAGGTTGATAATATTGAGTTTATTCCCCTGAAAAAAGAGCATTACGATTTGGTCTTTAAAAAAGAGGATATGCAGAAGCATGAAGTTCAGACCATGCTAAAAGTTATCCAGTCTACCGCATTTAAAAATGAGTTTACCCATATCGGCGGGTATGACACTTCAGATATGGGTAAGATTATTGCCGAGCTGTAATGTCAGGAAACGCTCATACATGTTGCTTAATAAAATCGAGAAAAACACGTGTTTTTTCAGGTAAGTAAGTCCTGTTTGGAAAAAGCGCGCTAAGCTGGAACTGTATGGGCGGGTGATGGGGTAATAGCCTGACCAGTGTGCCGGATAGGACATGTTCTGCAACGATACTGTCTGGCAGGAAGGCGATGCCGGTACCATCAATAGCCAGCTTTCGGATCACGCGAGGGTTGTTGCTCCTGAATACCGGAGTGACCGGAAGATAAAACACATCTCCATTCCCCTGCCTGATGGGCCAGCGGCAGTCTGCGTGCATATTGGTATCTATCAGGCAGGGAAGCCTGTTCAGATCACTCGCTTCTATTGGTTTTTCGATACGTGTCAGCAGTTCAGGGACGGCGTATAGCGAGTAAGACAGGGTTTTAATCGGGCGGTAATTCAGGCTGGAGTCGACCAGTTCACCCGCTCTGATGGCGACATCAATACCATTTTCAATCAGGTCGAGCTTTTTATTGGTGACGATCAGGTCAAGCTGTATGTGCGGGTAGCACTGCATAAAGTCAGACAGCCTGGGGTACAATATTTCTTCGGCGAAGGTTTGTGATGCCGTGACTCTCAGACTACCCGAAGTGTTATGCTGGCCCGCTTGCAGTGTATCTTGCAGGGCATCGAAACGGTCCAGTAAATCCAGAGCCAGCTCATAGTACTCTTTACCCGCCTGAGTAATGGCTATTCTGCGGGTCGTGCGGTTAAAAAGCCGGACCGACAGATCAGACTCTACCTGGCTGACGTACTTGGAAACCAGAGCTTTTGAGGTTCCTAACCGATCCGCTGCCAAAGTGAAAGATCCGGTTTCTACGACCGCCACAATGGTTTTCAAACCATCTAAAGTATCCATATTATTGTCAACGAGTAAGAAACAATGAGTCTATGTTAGCCCGGTTTTTTTCTGTTGCAAGGTAGGGTTAAATATCCCTCAGGACACGCCCCAAAACTGGAGATATTATGAGTAAGATGAAGCTGTATGGTTATCCGACGTCTGGTCACACACACAAAGCTCAGCTGTTTTTATCGCTGTTAAAACTGGACTTTGAATTCGTCAACGTAGATTTGTTATCCGGAGAGCATAAGCAGGCCTCATTTCTGGCTCTGAACCCGTTTGGTCAGGTTCCGGTGCTGGTAGACGGGGAGGATGTGATTGCAGATTCCAATGCTATTCTGGTGTACCTGGCGAGAACGTATGATCCAACCGGGCAGTGGTTGCCGGAAGATCCAATGAAGCATGCCCGGGTCGAGCAGTTTCTTTCTACCGCAGCACACCGGCTGGCGGGGTCAGCGGCCTTGCTCCGGGCGGCGAATCTTTTTTCAAGGACGGTCAATAAACCCGCCTTACTTGAGAGCGCCCATCTGTTATTCAGCCAGTTAAATGATTATCTGCAGGGAAAAGACTGGCTGGTGGATGAGCGGGTGACGATTGCGGATGTCGCTTTTTATACGTACACCAAAGTTGCACCGGAAGGGGATGTGGATTTAAGTGGTTACCCGAGTATTTTGTCCTGGCTGAACAATGTCGAGGCACTGGATGGGTTCGTTGACATGCCGTCCTCCGGGGTCGGGCTGCGGGCATCGTGATCATCTCTGTGTTATTGCTGATCGCGGTTGGTGTCTGCCTTCACCGGGATATGGCTTGTCACTAAAACTTGGCTATCAGATTCGGGATCTGTTCCAGAGAAATTTCATACATGGCGGCTCCCTGTCTGATCGCCTCTTTGGGCATGCCGTAGACGACGCATGAGGCTTCGTCCTGAGCATAGGTTGAAGCGCCGGTTTTGCGCATTTCCTGCATGCCTTTTACTCCGTCATCCCCCATTCCGGTCATGATAATACCCAGCGCGTTCTGCCCGGCTGCGTTGGCAACAGAACGGAACAGGACATCGACAGAGGGTCTGTGCCGACTGACCAGAGGACCATCTTTGGTGACAACAGTATATTGAGCCCCATTACGCTTGAGCAGCATATGTTTGCCTCCATTCGCAATCAGTACGGTGCCGGAAATGACCCGGTCTCCGTCCTGAGCTTCTTTGACGGTGACATGACTGAGCTGATTGAGTCTGGCGGCAAAGGCGGCGGTAAAGTGTTCTGGCATATGCTGCACCACAACGATACCCGGAGCGGTAAGGGGGAGCCGGGTTAATACTTTTTCCAGAGCCTGTGTGCCACCGGTAGAGGTTCCAATCGCGACCACTTTATCGGTTGTCGTCATTGTTTTACTTTCAGTACGGGAAGGCAAGACCGCATCGGCGGACAGCTTTTGAGTGGCGAGCTGTGGTTTCGGCGTTGGGCGGGAGGCGGCAGAGACTCTGGCCAGAGCCGCGGCTTTTACTGACTGGACAAGCCTTTCTTTGGAGCTTTCAACAAACGCACGCAGCTCGCTTTCAGGTTTGGTGATAATATCCACCGCCCCGGCGGACATGGCCTGCATGGTGGTGTCGGCCCCTTTTTGAGTCAGGGTTGAGCAGATAATAATCGGTGTAGGCCGCTCTGCCATGATTTTTTTCAGAAAGGTGATACCGTCCATTCTCGGCATTTCAATATCCAGAATGATGACATCCGGCCACTGCTTTTCCATGTTGCGCATAGCGAAAATAGGATCTCGTGCCGAGCCGGAAATGCGGATTCCGGATGTTTGTTCAAGCTGTTCCTGAAGGAGTTTTCTGACCAGCGCTGAATCATCAACTAACTGAACATTGATCATAGCGAATTTCCGGTTTGTGTCTTTGTTATTGAATACATTACCTTGCTACCAGTTTAATACTGAGAGTTAGCCCAGCTTCCTGAAAATAGAAGGACGGATAATTCTCAGACCGGCATCAATGCCCTGAAGGTTTTCGGTGTGGCTGATAAACAGGTAACCCCCCGCTTTTAGTTGATTGGCGATCCTTTTTACAATGTCGGCCTTTTTCTCCTGATTGAAGTAAATTAATACGTTACGCAGAAAAATAATGTCAAATTGGCCCATTGTGGTTAATTGGGCATTCAGGTTGACCTGACGGAATTGTATCCGTTCCCTCAGTGCTTTATTGATCAATAGGGTGCCATCCTGAGAGCCGGTTCCGCGCAGGCAGTATTTTTTCAGATAGGGCTGAGGTATCCCTTCGTGGCGTATCATTTGATAATGGCCGGTTTTCGCTTTTTCCAAAACTCGCTGACTGATATCAGAGCCGGTCAGCTCCCAACTGGCTCCTTCATGCTGATCGTGTAGCAGCATGGCCAGGCTGTAAGGTTCTTCGCCGGACGAGCAGGCGGCACTCCAGACCCGTAATGGTATATAGCGGTACTGCGGCAGTATTTTTTCCCTGAGATAATCGAAGTGGGCGGGCTCCCGGAAGAAAAAGGTTTCATTGGTCGTCAGAAGGTCGATCAGGGTTTGAAGTTCGTTTTCTCCCTGTCCACTGAGGACGAGCTGGTAGTAGTCAAAGAATGTACTCAGTCCCAGACGAACCAGGCGACTGCTTAGACGGGTTTCCAACAGGCTTTTTTTGGCCGGGGTCAGATTGATGCCTACCTGATTGTAGAGAAGATCCCTGAACAGTAGAAATTCATACTGTGTGATTGGGTTGATCTCTGCAAGGCGGCCACCCGCTGACTCCAGCCTCCATCCGTCGTTATCTGAGAGACTGAGATTTGAGAACAAATTACGTACCGGCTTTTTCAATGGTGATAACTACTCTGCAATTTTTCCGGTTACCCTTTAATAAAGCTGAGTAACCGGAGAAACACGAACACATTTCAGAACACTGATCCTAGAAGCTGACAAATTCAGCGTTATCCAGATCGACATTTTCTGCCCTGCGTGCTGATGTCTGTGGTATCGACTGCGTCATGATATTGGGGGACACACCTTTTATCAGATCTTGTACTTTAAAGAAGGCGACAGCCTGAATGAGCTGAGTTGCCTGACCACTGAGTTCTTCCGCTGTTGCGGCCAGCTCTTCAGATGCGGAAGCATTCTGCTGAGTGGCTTTATCCAACTGCATCATAGACTCATTAATCTGGGCAATCCCCGATGCCTGTTCTTCAGACGATGCGGTAATTTCTTCCACCAGATCCGCCGTTTTCTTAATACTCGGTACAATTTCGGCTATCAGGTTACCGGCATTTTCCGCGATACCTACGCTGCGGGTCGCCAGTTCGTTGATCTCCTGAGCCGTCGTTGAGCTGTTTTCTGCCAGCTTACGGACTTCAGAGGCCACCACGGTGAAGCCTTTACCGTGCTCTCCTGCCCGTGCCGCTTCGATGGCGGCGTTCAGAGACAGCAGATTGGTTTTGTAGGCGATATCTTCAATAAGGCTGATTTTGTCTGCGATTTTTTTCATCGCTTCGACGGTTTGCACCACGGCCTGCCCACCTTCTTCTGCCTGTTGGGCGGCGGTGGTGGCCATATTATTGGTTACTCGCGCATTTTCAGTATTTTGCTGTACGGAAGCATTAAGCTGTTCGACGGCCGCTGTGGTTTCCTCTACGCCGGATGCCTGTTCTGTCGCGGCCTGGCTGATACCTTGTGCGGTCGCGTTGACCTGTTGAGAGGCGGTGCTGAGGTTATTGGAGCCGGAACGAACCTGCTGGATCACTTCGTTCAGGCCATTGGTCATATCCATCATGGCACCGTACACGCCCATCGCTTTATCCGGGTTGGTGAATTTAATGGTCAGATCCCCGTCAGCGATTTTACGGGCAATATCCTGCATTTCTCTTGGTTCACCGCCAAGAGGACGTCGGATGATCCGGGTAAGTATATAACCGAGGATGATGCCGGCCAGAACCGCGACGCCACTGACCCAGAGCACGGTATTAATCGTGCGGGTGTTCACCTGATTCACCTGATTTCCCAGGTCGATTTGCTCAACCTGAATCGAGGATTTCACCGCTTCAGCATCTGCAGCAACAATAGGACCAATCCTTTCCAGCTCACTTTGTACCAGGTTATTGCGATCAATCACAATCTGATTGATCTCTTTTGTGCCGGTAACGTACTCTTCACGTGCCCGGCTGAAGATATTCAGTTGATCACGTCTGTCCCGATCGTGGATTAATGTATCCAGAATCCTGACTTTATCGGCCAGCGTGCCATTCAACTCAGCGAAGGCTCTGTCCAAATCGGCCTGTTTATTGGCATCAAGGTACTTCATAATCTGCAGCCGTGCCCTTAGCAGGGAGGTGTTGGCCTGAAGGGCCTGGACCGTGATATTGGTTTCACCGTCCAGATAAGATGAATCGGCAATACTGGCCAGGGCATCGGTCATTTCCCAGCCCAGAGGGGTAAGAATGTCGTATAGAAGCTCATCATGGCGGTTATTCAATCGGCTGACTTCAACAAAGGCCTGTTGATAGGTCTTGAACAATGTATCAACCTGAGTAATCTTTTTGGCCCGTTCCGGATGAGTAATATTTCTTTCACTTTCATGGATGATACCTTCCAGGCTCTGGAGATGATTTTCAAACGCCTTTTTGCTTTTATCTGAATGGGTGCGCAGGTAGTCAAGTGCGTACAACCTGGCTTCCAGCATGCTCGACTCCATGGTAGAGGCGAGGTTCGTGTTCTGAGCCAGCCCCTGAAAGTTACTGAACCCTTGTACTGCATTGGTTAGTCCGAGGTAGGCGGAAGAGGAGACAATCACCAGCAGGATAATCAGTAAGCCATATCCTGAGCCGATTTGTGTGCCAAGTCTGAGTTTGTTTAACATAGTTATTACTCCAGAGCGTTATCTATCATTCTACGTTGATATAACCTTTTTACTTCAATGTGTTATAACTGTTCCTGCTGTTTCACCGAGGGAGTCTGGTCCGGTCGGTATTCTGGCTGACTGCTTTGGTGAGCAAGCGCTTCCAGTGAGGATAACTCTTCAACCGACAACACCTTATCGATCGCCAGCAGGATAATAAATTCCCCGTTAACATTGCCCATCGCACGGATAAAGTCGGTACGGATATGAGCGCCAAAGCTGGGTGGTGGCTGAATATGGTTGGAATCGATTTCCAGTATTTCGCTCACCTCATCGACCAGCATTCCCAGTATCTGTGTATGTTCATCCTGCGTGACTTCTACCAGCACAATAGAACTGCGTTTGGTGAGTGAGCATACTTTTCCGGTCAGACGGGCAGAAAGATCGACAACCGGAACGACACTGCCGCGCAGGTTGATTACCCCACGGATAAATTCTGGCGTCATTGGCACCCGGGTCATGTTCGTCATTTCCAGCAGCTCTTTGACATCGAGAATTTCGACAGCAAGCCTTTCACCGGAACAGATAAAAGTCAGGTACTGTGTCACGCTGGCGGCGGCGGACACTGCGGTTGGGTCACGGGTATCTGTTATTTCTTGGGTCACGATACAGAGTCCTTATGGTTAATGATGGTACAGAGATGGCTTACAGGAACCGGATTCAGAGGTATGGATCTGTTCAGCGTACTGTTCAGCCCGTTCTATCAATTCCTGAACACTCAGAATCAGTGCAATATCTCCGGATCCAAGTACGGTGGCTCCGCTGATACCGGACAAGTTCTGGAATACCGCTCCCAGCGGCTTGATGACGGTTTGCTGCTCACCCAGCAGAGCGTCAACCACCAGAGCTGCACGGGTACGGCCGAAGCGGACAATAACCAGTGACTCCCGTTGTTGCCGATCCGCTGGTGGTAGCCCGAAGAAATGCCTCAGGTGAATAAAGGGCATCACTTCTCCGCGAAAGTTCACGTAGTTGCCCTGGTGCTCCAGTTGTTCTGCGCCGAACTCAACGCATTCCTGAACCATACTGAGTGGAATAATGTAGGATTCTCGTTCAATACCGACCAGAAAACCGTCAATAATCGCCAGGGTCAGAGGCAGGCGAATGGTCACTCGAGTGCCTTTGCCCCGCTCACTTTCCAGTTCAATGGCTCCGCGTAACGATTCGATATTTCGTTTCACGACATCCATGCCGACCCCGCGTCCGGAGAGGTTAGAGGCTTCTTTCTTCGTGCTTAAACCGGGTTCAAAGATCAGTTGTAGTTGCTCCCGATGACTCAGGACCTGATCTGGCGTGACCAGCCCGATAACCTCGGCTTTTTCGCGTATTTTCTTTACGTCCAGACCAGCCCCGTCATCGGACACTTCGAGCACAATATGCCCGGAATCATGATAAGCATTCAGGGTTAAAGTGCCTTTGGCGGGTTTTCCGGCAGCCACACGTTGATCCGGAGGCTCGATACCGTGATCGAGGGAGTTCCGCACCAGATGAGTCAGGGGATCATTGATCTTTTCGACCACGGATTTATCGAGTTCACTTTCGCCACCGCTGATCACCAGTTCGATCTCTTTCCCCAGTTCTTTACTGACATCCCGGACGACACGTTTAAAGCGGGAAAAAGTATCGCCAATCTGGACCATGCGCAGCTGAAGGGCGGTATCACGGATTTCCTCAACCAGCACTTCCATACTGGAAGCGGCATCGTTAAGGGTCGGGAGACTTAATGCCCGTATCTGGGTACGGATGGCCGCACTGGAAATAACCAGCTCCCCTACCAGATTGATCAACTGACCAAGCTTTTGTGCATCGACCCGAATGGATCGGGCTTCTTTCGTGACTTTTTCTTTAATTTGCTCTTGCTTATGCAGCGCTTCTTTCACTGTGCTCTTGTCTACGGATTGCTGCTCAACCAGGATCTTACCAATCTGTTTTTTTGCTGCTTCCGGCTGGCTGCTGCTCTGAGTGCTCAGTGCCTGATCCAGTTCCGCCTGAGTCAGGCTTCCGATACTAAGGAGAAGCTCACCTAATAACTGACAACTGCTGTCCGGTATATTATCGAGCAGATTAAGATATTCAGATTGTTTCGATTGTGGAGAAAGGATCCGAATGGAACAGTCTTCCTGCACAAATTCGAATACGTCATAGATTTCGCTTTTGCTGGCGGTACTGCTAAATGCGATACGAAATGACAGGTAGCAGCTTTCCGGATCCATCTCTTCACCGGTTTCGTCCAACTGGTAAATGGTGATGACCTTGATCACCTCGCCAAGGTTACTCAGATAGCGGATGAAAGAGAGCGGATCGAATCCGTTTCTGAACGTATCAGGCTTAAAATCAAGAGAGATCAGCCAAAGGCTGTCGGTATCTTCCCGCTCTTTAAACAGAGTTTCTACCGGACTTTCCGTGCTAGCGGCGAGTGCCGTTCCATCCGGAGAGGGGGAGTGTCCTGTTCCATTGAGCTGATCGATAAGGTGATCTCCGGCTCTTTGTAGTTCCAGAGGAAGGGGGGCATCAGCGGACTGAGCAGCAAATTCGACCAGAGCGGCAGTATGATCCTTACATTTCAGTAACAGGGCGATCAGCTCCTGATCAACCGCACGTTCTCCCGTGCGGGCTCTGTCTAATTCACTTTCCAGCGGGTGAGTAAAGCTGACGATAAAATTAAAACCGAAGATTCCGCCCGATCCTTTGATGGTATGCATGGCCCGGAAAACGCTGTTCAGGTGCTCGGCGTTATCCGGATCTTCTTCCATCATCAGCAGAGCGTCTTCCATTTCCTGAAGCAGTTCTTCTGATTCCTGAACGAATATCTGTTTGGCTTCCTCACTCATGCTGATGTCTCCATGTTATCTGCCGGCAGAATGATTGGATCCGCAAAACGGCCAATCAGATTCAGCATTTCAAGAACCTCCAGTACCACGGGGCTGTGGTCGACAAAACGTACGGGTTTCCGGGCATGCTCGCTGTCTGATTTCATTTGCAGAAGTAACTGAACGCCAGCACTGTCCAACTCATCAACTATGGACAGATCCACTTCGATCTCCCGGGCATGATTCCAGTCTTTATACAGTGTCTCTTTTAGCTCTGAAGCGGTATAGATCGTCATCTCGCTACCGGGAGAGACCTTTATTGTTGCTTCCTGTTGTGTCACCACGTTGCCCATGTTGTTCTCCGGCGATTGTTCAGGGGGATTCTGCCTGTCTCCCCCGGCTGATGTGTCCTGCATGGTCTGTCTGACTGATCAAGCCATGATCAATTTAGAAACGGCATCCAGCATCTGTTTGGGCTGGAAAGGTTTTACCACCCATGCTTTAGCTCCGGCGGCTTTACCTTCAGACATCTTTGCCTGGCCTGACTCTGTAGTGAGCATAATGACGGGGGTGAATTTGTAGCGCGGATTGGCCCGGACTGCTTTCAGAAAAGTAATACCATCCATGTTTGGCATGTTGACATCGCTGATGATCAGGTGAATTTTTTGTCCATCAAGCTTAGCTAACGCATCTTTTCCATCTATACCTTCGAGTACGTTGTAGCCCGCTCCTTTCAGCGTGATACCGACGACATGGCGTATAGACGCTGAATCATCAACGACAAGAATATTCTTTGACATTTACTGACTCCCTTATCTGATAGGAAACTAAAAAAATGAAACAGACGATGGGGCGGCATCATTCGTGTTGCGTCTGGATCCATCGTTACTATGATTAATGAACTGCTCTGAGGTGACATAGTCTTCTTTCATCGAATCAATGAGCTCCTGCACATTCAGAGGTTCTGGTATTCTGTCAGTTGAACGGGACTGGTGGCGCTCTTCTGCCAGAGCCTCCATCTGGCTCATACTAGACACCACCTGACCGAGGATCTGGCTGATCCTATCCTGAAACTGGAAAGCCACCAGCATCTGCTCGATTTCACCATGCGCCTGAAGGCTAAGGGTCAGCAGCTTATTACCTTCGTCTTTGAGCTTATCACCGCGGGTAGTCAGGTGATCGATCACTCCATCGACCACGGTTTGGCTGGAGGCGATTGCATCAGTGATAGACTCGTTAGTTTGTTCGGACACCTTGCTCAGTTCTTGAACAATACCGGCAACTTCTTCCATTTTTTCAATGATATGAGATCCAGTTTCTCCTGACTGAGCTGAAAGCTTTCGGACTTCATCAGCCACCACGGCAAATCCGCGTCCTGATTCACCCGCGCGCGCAGCTTCTATAGCAGCGTTAAGTGCCAGCAGACTGGTCTGATCGGCAATAGCACCCACGTCGCTGGCCATGGATTCCAGTTCCGTGGTGTATTGAGTCAGATTGCTGATACGGGTCGATAGTTGACGGTTGGAGTTTTCTATTTCAATAAATTGACCTTCAACATTTTCCAGTTGATGCCGATCCAGCTCGTCTTCGTGCAGAACGTGACCTTCATCACTCAGGTGAGAGGCCTGAGTCACCTGACCTATTTCCGTAGCCAGCACGGCAAATTTTTCTGTCAGGGTTGAGATATTGTCTTCCATCTGGCTGGAACAACTGCGCAACTGGCGCTGCCAGATAGGGGCTATCTGGCTGAAAAAAGAATAGGTATCGTTTAACTGTTGCTTTAATGAATGGACAGAATCGGAAAGTTTTTGATTTTGTTCACTGTCTTCTTGCTGTTGCAGACTCAAATCCCGTGTGGCGCTGAACTGCTGAAATGCCAGCCCCAGGCTGAAGACGAATAACAGGGCATTGATCGACCACATGATCGATGGGGATCCGGACAATACAATAAGGTTGAAGAAAATTACAAGCGCAATACCTGGCTGAATATAGGCTGAATAGCTCTTACCCATAAAGTTACCTGCTGACGTTAGTTTTTATGTCATGGTTATTTTTGTGTTTACACTTTGTTTATAGTGCCTAGTGCCTAGTGCCTAGTGCCTAGTGCCTAGTGCCTAGTGCCTAGTGCCTAGTGCCTAGTGCCTAGTGCCTAGTGCCGTAACACTCTATTTAAAGTTAGTCGAATATTTTTGGAACGAGGGATCTTTTTGGAGCAAAAATATCGGGGCTAAAGTTGATCTGTGGTTAGGTGATTGAAATAACAAGGACAAAAAAACGGAGGCAGGTGGCCTCCGAGAAAAAAGGGAGGTCAGAAATGAGATCCTGACCCGGTTTCAGTCTGACGGTTTACCGTTCTGATGGCTTACTGGGCGGTATGGTAGTGCAGATAATGTTCAGCCTGCTCAAATCCCATATAGCGGCCCAGTGTTTTTTTCGGAACATTTCTGAGGTCGACGACGATCAATCCGTCCAGCGCATTATTAAACGCGGGATCTACGTTAAAGCAGACCAGTTTGCCATTCAGTCCGAGGTATTGTCTGAGCAGAACGGGAACGCCTTTACCATCGTCCAGTCTCGAGATAACCCGGGACAGTAGCTGCAGATCCCCCAGAGCGGTCAGCAGGCTGGTATTCCATGCCGATGTTTTATTTTCCAGAGGATTCGAGGCCGTCACACATTTCGCACTTTCAACATCATAGTGGTGCAGTGTCATGGTCTCTGCAAGCAGTTGCCTTGCTTCATGACTGTAGTCGTTACTGATGCTGACCGGGCCAAACAGATGAGTATACTGAGGGTTGCGCTGGATATAAGCAGCAATACCTTTCCAGAGCAGAAGCAGGGCGCTCATGCTACGCTGGTACTGCTCGGCAATCACGGAACGCCCCAGCTCTATGGCCATGCCGCTGTTCATTCGGTTCAGAAAACGCTGATCATAATTGAACAGCGTCCGGGAGTAGAGGCCGTTCAGATTCTGGTGACCGGTAATCATGTCGACAGCGCCTAAACGATACGCACCCACCAGCAGTTTTTGTTCTCTGTCCCAGACAAAGAGGTGCAGGTAGTGCCGGTCAAACTCATCCAGATCCAGTGCCATGCCTGTGCCTTCACCGACCTGACGGAAGTTGATTTCCCGCAGCCGTCCAATCTCATGCATTACCGATGGGATGTGGCTGGCGTCGGTGCAGTAGACTTCGAACTCCCCACTGGTCAGCATATGGTGTTCTGCCGGAAGCGCGCGCAGTTCGGCTTCCAGCTCTTCCTGTGGCAGAGCGGCTGCAACCGGTTCGGCGTTGATATTTTCCTGATAGGTCTCACGAGTGGTTTCCCGGTGGCGGTTCAGCAGGTAGGTGTTCAGCCGCAGATAATTCACCAGATGTTGATCGGACAGGGTGTTGACCTCTTTGTACCTGATGGTATCACCGATAGCGATAGAGATGCTTTCCTGTTTTTTATTCAGCAGTTCCCGGCCCAGCATCAGGGTACGCAGCAGTGGGTGGATCTTGCCAGCCATATAGAAACGGCGGGAATTATGACCGTTGATAAACATTGGCACGGTCACGGCCTTGTTCTTTCGTATCAGCGAGCTGACAGAACGGCTCCACTCTTTGTCTTCGAGTTTTTTCTGCTTTCTGTCGACCAGCTGAGAGACCTCTCCGGCCGGGAACATCAGCAGAAGTCCGCCGTCGGCAAGGTGTTTGTTGGCCGCGCGCAGGGCTTTCATATTGGCTTTATGTGCATGTTGTCCTTCAAACACGTCCACACCAATAAACAGCTGATCCAACTCAGGAACGGTTTTCAAATACTGGTTCGCTAAGATCTGAATATCACTACGAACGGTAAGCAGCATTTCCGCCAGGATGACGCCTTCGACACAGCCCAGAGGGTGGTTGGCAACCACGACGGTGGCTCCTGTTTCCGGGACATTATTCAGTGAACCGCGAACCACCTGATAATCAATATTCAGAATATCCAGCGTAAAACGGAGAAAGCCCTGGGTATCGAGTCCCGCAGGGCGCTGGGCATAAAATTTGTCTAATTTACTTAATCCGGTTGCCCACTCGGCAAAGCTTTCACCTATACCAAATGGTGTTTTTCTTGGAAGACGAAATGGACTTGCGCAATGCATAGTAACCTCAGTGTTTCATATTTAACTGAGTCGATCCTATGAAGCTAACATTGCAAATTGGCGTCAGAAAGATGAGGAAGAAGTGACAAGTGTGTGACGGTTTAATGTCTGGAAATGAAAAATGGCCTGAAGTGATGCTTCAGGCCATGGAATGACGACTTCGCTTGTCGCATTACGGATTAGTCGAAATTGTAATCCGTCAGGATAGACTCACGTCCGGTTGTCTGGTCATTGAAGTATTCATAGAAGCTCAGTCCCATGTAACCGCCAGAGACATTATAGACATCTCTGAAACCAAGGTTGCTCAGAACCAATGCGGCATTGTAGCTGCGCTGACCACTGCGGCAGTGCAGATAAACCGGCTTGTCTTTTGGCAGCTCGTCAGTACGCTGGCGTATCTGGCTCAGAGGAATATTCACAGCGCCTTTGATATGGCTTCGTTCATATTCATGCACTTCACGGACATCCACAATGCAGGCGTCTTTTTCTGCCAGCGGGCGGATATCTGAAGCGTGAACCTGTTTAAAGTCACCGTTCATCAGGTTGGTTGCCACATAGCCGGCATAGTTCACGACGTCCTTCGCCGTACCAAATGGCGGCGCGTAGCACAGTTCCAGATCTTTCAGATCATAGATGGTTCCGCCGAACTTGATCACGGTAGCAATAACGTCGACACGCTTATCAATGTTGCCCTTACCAATGGCTTGTGCGCCCAGAATGCGACCGGTCGGCACTTCAAACAGTAGTTTAAAGTGCACCAGACCACCGGAAGGCATCAGTCCGACTTTATCGTTCGGGATAATCTTCACCGTGTCATAAGAGATATTCAGACCCAGTGCTTTGATCATGCCTTCATTCAGGCCGGTAGAGGCCGCGTTATAGTCAAAGACTTTCACCACTGAAGAGCCGATATAGCCACGGTTATCAATGGTCATGCCGTTAATGTGGTCAGCCACGCTGCGAGCCTGTTTCTGAGCCGGTCCTGCCAGCGGCAGCTGGTAGTAGTCGTTGTACAGGTAGCTGTAGACTTCAATCACATCACCGACCGCGTAGATATCCGGATCATTGGTCATGTAGTTCTGGTTAACTTTCATCGCGCCGGTTTTACCCAGTTCCAGACCGGCTTTGATGGCCAGATCCGTTTCCGGTTTCACGCCAATCGCAAAGACCACCACGTCGGAGTCAACCGAGCGGCCATCTTCCAGCTGAATTTTCCCTTCTTCAAACGCACTGACACGGCTGTTGACCATCAGATTGATGCCGTGATCGTGCATTTCTTTGTGCAGGATCTGCACCATACTGTAATCAAACGGCTTCATGATCTGAGGCATCGCCTCGATAAGGGTTACGTTATAGCCCGCTTCGATCAGGTTTTCTGCCGCTTCGACACCGATAAAGCCACCGCCAACAACAGTGACGTTGTTCGGCTTGGTCCCTTTCAGGTGCTGGTTCAGACGGTCGATATCAACAACGTTACGGATAGAGAAGTTCGGGATTTTATCCAGACCCGGAATCGGCGGAACAATCGGTTTCGCGCCCGGAGAGAGGATCAGTTTGTCATAGCTTTCTGTATAGGTCTCTCCGGTTTCATGGTTTTTCACTTCAACCGTTTTCTCTGCGCGGTCAATGGAGACCACTTCACTGCTGGTACGTGCGTCAATGGCGTACATATTGGCGAATTTTTCCGGGCTCATCAGAACCAGATCTTCCGCATTAGGAATGGTGCCGCTCAGGTGATAGGGCAGACAGCAGTTAGAAAAAGAGACGTGTGGCCCTTTTTCGAACATGATGATCTGATCATCTTCACTGTGTCGGCGCAGACGGGCAGCAGCAGAAGCACCACCAGCAACGCCACCAACGACTAAGATTTTTTTACTCATGGCTTAGACCTTATAACTAGAGTTTTGTAACTGAATAAGAACGAATAGGTAAAGTGTAGAAATAAAAGGAATGTATACGTCTTAATGTCAGAACTCTTTTTGTTTAGAAAATGGTTTATTAGAAAGTGTTAATATAAATGGGATAGAATGGGATTGCAATAGGGAGATTAACAGGCTGACGCGGTAGGGGGCGTCAGGTCATATTAATGCTGATCAGGAACCCGCGTAAGTGCTGAATTTTCTGTTCGAAAAGATGCCGGGATACTTTCTGCGCAGATGACGCTGTTCCATCGTCATGCGTTTCAGGCTCGGGCCTTTTGAGAGCTTAACCACCAGTTCATTGCCATCCTGACGCAGGGTTGTGCCTTCCAGAATAATTTCTTCGCCATCGGCAAAACGGCAGGAGCCGGAGAGTATCATTCCTTTCACCACGGTCTGTTTTTGCAAAAACAGCAGACGTGCGCCACCTTCTGATATCTCACAGATTGGATAGGCATGGTTGTGCAAAGCGGCTCTGGGCCGGTCTTCTTTTCGGGGATACCGTAATCGGTAAAACTGACGTCTTTGCTGCTCTGGGCTGGCTATATCGGACATACTCTTACGCTGTTTGCTCACTTTCTGGATTAGCTGAAAGAGTATCATCCCGTACCTTGTGCGGTTAACTCATTTTTGAGACCAGCCGTTTTTAAACACGCCTCTGGAATCTAATGATGCTTCAGGTGCTGCTGTTCTTCATCTATGCGTTCGGATGAAATGCCTTTGGTCAGTTTTACCGCGACTTCGTTTGCATGCTGGCGCAAAGCGATACCTTCGATAGGCACATCCTCTTTGTCACTAAAGTGCACGGTACCGGAAAAAGGAACGCCAAGAGAAAAGCGGTCAGTGCTTCTGAATAACAGGCGCATCCCCTGTTCTGATATTTCACATACCGGATATTCTTGCCCGTCTAACTCAACCGTCGGGCGTTCAGTGTGAGGATAACGCAGCCGGAAAAATTGCCGTCTTTCATGAAAATGTTGTTGTGTCATGGAGGCCCCTCAACACACTTATTGATAATTGTTATGAATGTTATTTATACAAGTATAGTCAACGAAAAATCGATTCGCTGTATCAATATTCCGGTTCAGAAAACTGGTACAGAGCCGATTCTGCCGGCATAGGCTTATAAAAATAAAATCCCTGAATGGTGTCGACATTTAATTGGGTAAATGTTTTTCTTTGTCGCTCGGTTTCTACACCTTCGATGACGGTGTTTAACTGCATATCTTTGGCTAATTGCACAATGTTTCGGACCAGTGCATAGCCTTTTTCATTATGCTCTAATTGCAGGACAAAGTTACGGTCCAGTTTTATGACGTCAACAGGAAACGAACTCAGTGTACTCAGAGAAGAGAAGCCGGTGCCAAAATCATCAATCGCAATGCGAATATGTTTTTTACGTAGCTGAGTCAGCAGCTCTGTTACGTCACTGACAGAATCAATCAGAATACTTTCGGTCAGTTCAAGTGTCAGCAGATGCGGCTCAATATCAAACCGTTTCAATAAACTGTCGATATAGGGCAGCAGCCCGTGGTGCTGGAGATGCGGGGCGGAAAGGTTTACATGAATCGTCATTGGAGGCAGCCCATGTTGTTGCCGCTCTCGGTTGAGCTGAGAGATAAACCGGCATGACTGTTCCAGTATCTGTTCGCCTAGCGTAATAATAAAGTTTCGTTCTTCCGCCATTGGTATGAAGATACCGGGAGAAATCATACCTAACTCTGGATGTGTCCACCTGGCAAGTGCTTCAAACCCGACGGCTTGTCCGCCTTTTGCGTCAACAATAGGCTGGTAATAAGGGGCAATGGCTTTGGTTTTAATCGCGGAGGCCAGATCTTTCTGTAACTGCTGATGTTGAGTAAACTGTCGAATGACGCTATCAGAAAAACGGGTGATGCCATGCTGGTGGGGGGCCCCCGATATCTGCGCCGTATATTTACCGCAGGTTAACGTTTCTTCTGCGCCGTTCAGTACAGAAGCGTCTTCCAGATAACCAATCGACACCGCCAGTTGGATATCCAGATCGTCGATAATAGTCTGCCGACGGTACAGGTTAGCGATATTTTCTGCGCAGGCCATCAGAGCCTGACCCGACTGAGTATGAGGACAGGCAATCACAAAGTCACTTTCAGTAACCCGGCCAACAATGGCTGAGCCGGGCGCATAACGAGTAAAAGACTGAGCGAGATGGCGAATAATAGTCTCAACCGTACGGTGGCCAAAAATCTGTGACAATGGTTTCAGGCGGTCAACACTGATGTACAGCAGAGAAAAACTCAGATCTGGCTCAGACAGCAGCTTATGTAGCTTCATGAGTACAGACTGGCGGTTGTGTAGCCCTGATACCTGATCCTGGCTGGAGAGCGAGTCGATAATGCCGGTTTGTGTTTGGTGTTCTTCTTCCAGCCGGGTGAAACTGGTCCCTATTTTTGTCCGGAACAGATAGAGGACAACAAATAGAGTAATGACAGTCGCGACGCCCAGTATCAGTGAAATCGTATTAATAATATGGTTGGCATGTTGATAGAGTACCCTTTCTGTGGTGGTGTGTATCTGAGCAACCGGATTGCCATCAATACCAGTGAGCCAGTCAGTTCGGGTAATGGCATGTGGGGTTCTGACAATAACGGGCTGGGTCTCCTGCGTTGTCTCCGGCAGCCCGGTTATCTCATATTTATCAGACAGCAGTGGTTTAAGTTTAGAAGGAAATTTACTGGAAAGAGGCGTCCCCCAAATCATCCATCCATTGGTATCCTGCTCTTCCAGACTGTCTGTGACATTGGTGACACTGATGAGCCAGGGAGTACCAGCCATATTCAGCAATCCGGAGGTACTGGTGGTATCAGTGGCTGGGGAAGTAAACAGTCGATTCAGGGCTTGAGAACGGAACAGCACCGATAGGTATGAATCAGGTACAGCGGTGATAGCGTCGCCACCGGCAGAGTCTGGCGGAATGAATGCGCTCTCAATAATGTCTTTGTCTTTATTCACAAACATCATGAGTGACAATTTCAGTGTTGTCAGGCCGTTATAACCGAGGTTTCGGCCTGCATAAGTGGGGTCAGACTCTTTCAGAAGCAGATACGTTTCATCCCAGTGAGCCCAGTCATAGGAGTATTCTTCCTGCTCGGTGGCAAGACTGCTGATTGCCGTTTTCGCCAAGCGGGCGCTGTCGTTAAGCTGTGTTTGTTCTATGGTGTCTATCTGCTGGATGTAGAAATAGCGTGTCAGCAGTAAGCAAACAAATACAACCAATAGAATGCCAGATGAAAACAGAAAGCTGGCTTTATCAGCAAGATTAAAACGAGTCATTATGTAATTGGAGTTGTCATTCAACAGAGAATATTTCCGGGACTGCTTCGGGTCCGTCTAAGATAGCTGAAAAAGATACAGAACAGTGTCAGCTTAGCGAAAGTTCCCTCTTTAGTTAATAGCAGAGTAGAAAAATGTGAATCAATAATCACTAATTTAGCTATAAACGAAAGATTGTCTGCCTCTCTCCTTTTTAGAAAGAAGTTTCTGCTTAACCTGTTCACTATGATAAATCGCACAGTTTTTCTGCCGAATCTTACTCAAAATGGTGAAATAACTAGATGGAAAGGCGGAAAAATGCGTATAGGAATTGATCTGGGTGGGACCAAAATTGAAGTCATTGCATTATCCGATGACGGAAATGAGCTGTTTAGAAAACGGGTATCGACACCCAGAGGCTCATATGAGCAGACGTTAGCGGCAATTAAAGGTCTGGTGGACGATGCTGAACAGGCGACGGGGCTGAGCGGGACAGTCGGTATTGGTATTCCGGGTACGATTTCTCCGTATACGAAGGTCGTGAAAAATGCCAACTCTGTCTGGCTGAACGGTCAGCCACTGGATAAAGATTTGGCTGAGTTGTTGGCGCGGGAAGTCAGAATTGCGAATGATGCGAACTGTATGGCTGTGTCAGAAGCGACTGATGGTGCCGGTGCCGGGAAAAAGGTTGTGGTGGCACTGATCCTTGGCACGGGGTGTGGTTCCGGTATTGTCATTGATGGTAAACCGCACATTGGCGGAAACGGTATCGGCGGAGAGTGGGGACATAATGCACTGCCCTGGATGGACAAGGAAGAGCGGGCCTTTGCTGATGCCACGCCTTGTTACTGTGGAAAACATGGCTGTATCGAGCAGTTTGTTTCCGGTACCGGATTGTGTGCTGATTATGAGCGCCGAAGCGGACAGACACTGACGGGCAAAGAGATCACAGAGCTGGCCGAGGCGGGGGATGAAACGGCGAACCAGTCACTGGAAGCCTATGAAAGAAGGCTGGCAAAAGCATTGGCCGGATATATTAACGTGCTGGATCCGGATGTGGTCGTGTTTGCCGGAGGCGTGTGTAATATCCAGCGTCTGTATGACAATGTGCCTAAGTTGCTGGTGGAATATGTGTTTGGGGAAGAGTGCTTTACTCCGGTAGTGCCGGCACTGCATGGTGATTCCAGTGGTGTCCGCGGTGCCGCCTGGCTGTGGCCAAAAGTGTAACTTTTACCGGCTTTCCAGCCACTCTTTTACTTGCTGGTAGTTGCCCCGGAAAATGATTCGCTCAGCTTTCTTACTGAGCTGATAGGTGTACATCGGGTCGTAATATTGCTCTAAAAGCGGTACCAGCCAGTCCCGGTGATGATCCAGTGAACCGGAATCCTGCATCACTTTCACAGCGTATTGCTGGGCATCAGCCAGAGACTGATACCGTTGCATGCCCAGTCGTTTACGGATATTGAACATGCCTTTTTTCAGGTACTCAGCAAAGTTTATCCAGCCCAGTTCTTCTCCGTAGTGAGCGACAAAATCACGCTGCATATTTACGACATATTCATCAATGAGCCGGGCCAGCCGGATCTCAAACGGATCGTCGATGACGGCAATATCTGCGCCCGGCATGGTACGACTCAGTGAAAGCGGCAGTTTGGCGGAGCCGATATGGTTGCTTTCATCTTCATAGACAAAATGGCGAATGTTTTGATCCTGTTTTTTGACCATCTGGATCGCCAGTTCGTTTTCGAAGTTGATCTGGGTACGCTGCTGAGTGACAAACCGGCCGAAGGAGGATCCCCGGTGATGAGCGGCACCTTCCAGGTCGATGCCATTTTTTAATTCATTGATCAAGATGGTTTTACCACTGCCGGTGTTACCACCTACGATGGTCATTGGCTGAGTGGCGACATCATCAATAGTATCAATCAGAAACCGGCGCAGGGCTTTGTATCCACCAATAACGAAGGGGTAATCGATTCCGGCTTCTTTCAGCCATTGCTGAGTGATCTGCGAACGCATACCGCCCCGAAAGCAATACAGATACCCTTCCGGGTTCGCTTCACAAAAAGTCTTCCAGAGAGCGACACGTTCTGCTTTTATATTGCCATTCACCAGTTTATGACCGAGTTTCACGGCGGCTTCCGGACCCTGCTGTTTATAGCAGGTCCCTACGGCAGCGCGTTCATCATCCGTCATCAGTGGCAGATTGACCGAATTCGGAAAGGCACCCTGAGTAAATTCGATTGGAGCCCTTGTGTCGATCATGGGGACATCATTCGCGAACAGGTGGCGATAATCATTACTATTGGCGCGTAGCATCAGCAGACCTCGATCAGCGTTTTGCCATCCATCGGCATCAGTTCACCAATGGCTTCCAGCTCGATATCATGCTGACGGGCCACGGCTTTAACCTCTTCCGCCGATTCTGGCGTGATAGCCAGCAGCAGCCCACCTGAGGTTTGTGGATCACACAAAATGGATTTTTGCATGTCTGTCATTGGCCCAATTTTTTCACCATAACTCATAAAGTTTCGTCCGGTACCACCCGGCACACAGCCCATTTCAATATAATTGGTTACTCCCGGCAGGGTAGGTATGTTGTCAAACCACACTTTGGCCTTTAACTGACTACCTTCGCAGATTTCCGACAGATGCCCCAACAGGCCAAACCCGGTGACGTCCGTCATGGCTTTTACGCCTTCCAGTTCAGCAAAGTCTTGGCCCGGCCGGTTGATTTTACACATCCAGTCCCGCGCCAGTCCTTTATGGGCTTCAGCCAGTTTGGATTGTTTTTCCGCTGTGGTAAGAACACCGATACCCAGAGGTTTAGTCAGATAGAGCTGACAACCACTTTCGGCCCGGTTGTTCTGTTTCACTTTATCGGTATCGACTATGCCGGTTACCGCCAGTCCAAAGATCGGTTCCGGTGCATCAATCGAATGTCCTCCCGCCAGAGAAATGCCTGCTTCACGGCATACCGCGCGGCCACCCTCAATCACCTGCTGGGCAATTTCTGGTGATAATATATTGATTGGCCAGCCAAGAATCGCGATAGCCATAATAGGCTTACCACCCATGGCATAGATATCACTGATGGCATTGGTGGCGGCAATACGGCCAAAGTCATACGGGTCATCGACGATAGGCATAAAGAAGTCGGTGGTACTGACCACGGCACTGCCATTACCCAGATCGTACACCGCTGCATCATCTTTACTTTCATTCCCGACCAGCAGGTTGGGGTCGGTAAAAGGGGTTAACTGAGTCTGCAAAATGGTATCAAGTACCTGAGGTGAGATTTTACAACCACAACCGGCTCCGTGGCTGTACTGGGTAAGGCGAACAGATTCCATATGACGCTCCGCTGATAAGGAAAGAGTTTAAATTCTACTCCCGCCAGGGGCTTCCGTCATTATTCGGGATCAGATAAACATAGGGTATAAACAGAAGGTTGGGTGTATCACAACGAAAAAACCCATCCTGAACATGCACAGGATGGGCGAAAAATGAAAAGGCAGTGAGCAGCGGTGGTTGAATGGCCGACAGGGGGAGATGCGCTCAGATTCTGTGCTTTTGCTCGCTTTTGTAATGGTCTTTATCGATGTTGTATTTTTTCATCCTTAAATACAGCTTCTTACGCGGTACCTGCAGGTAGGTCGCGGCATCAGACACATGACCGGAGTGCAGAAACAAGGCGTCTTCGATCACCCGTTTTTCGTAATCTTCCACCAGTTCATCCAGTGGTGAGCTGATTTCATCTTTCCGGTAGACGCTCTCCTTGCCGGTTAGCTTAATGATACCGATGGCGAACAGTTCGGCCACATTCCGGAGCTCACGTACGTTACCCGGCCACTGGTGGGCGCGCAGCAGTGACAGGTAGTTGGATTCTACGCTCGGCAGCGGTTTCCCCAGCTTGATGCAGCTCTGCTTTAGGAAATGGTGGAAAATAGCGGCAATATCATCCGGTCGCGCTCTTAACGGTGGCATCTCGACCACACCCTGATTGAGCAGATAGTAAAGCTCCGGAATGATATTCTGGCTGTTGAGCAGCATCTCCGGTAAATCGGTAAAAATACTGATGATACGGGGGCGGTGATGAGTGTCCCTTTCCTGCTCCAGCAGGCTCTGGGTCAGATAGCGTTGCACTGGTTCAGTCAGGTGATGTAAATCATCAATAATCAGTGTTCCGCCCTGAGTCTGTCTCAACTGATCTTCCAGCATGTCCACGGAAACCGTACTGTTGCCGGTTAAGTACTGCAGCGGGCGATCTTCCGTTTCGGGTGCGCTGGCTGAGTGGAGCAGTTCTGCCACGATATGCCGTCCGGTGCCTGATTCTCCATGGATCACCACATGAGTATTCAACAGGGCATACTGGGCGATATGTTCGCGGATCCGTTTCAGTTGAGCCGACTTGCCGATCAGTACGTGACTGATTTCACTGGCAACACTCTGTTTCTGTTCAACAAAGGTTTTCCGTATCCGGATGTGCTTGTTCAGCATCGGCAGGAGTTTGGCCGGATCAATGGGTTTTTCGATAAACTCGCTGGCCCCTTGTTTGACCGCTTCCACTGCCATCGGGATATCCCCGTGCCCGGTGACGACGATGATTGGAATATGCTCATCGACGGCTTTGATCGCCTTTAGCAGCTCCATACCATGCATTTGTGGCATATACATATCCAGCACCACCACACCAGCCCAGTCGCTGGTGATATAGCTGAGCGCCTGAGTCGGATCGCTGATCGATCTGGCATGCAGCCTGGACAGGTTCATTAGGTGCTGATAAGCGTCCAGTACATCCTGATCGTCATCAACCAACAGGACAGAATAATTAATGTGGCTCATAAGGCAGTTCCAATACGACTAATGCGCCCCCGCTCAGGTTCGAGGCGAGGTAGATGTTTCCTGAATAACGCTCCATCAGCGAGCGGCAGATACTCAGTCCCAGTCCTAGTCCGATTTCTTTCGAGGTAGTAAAGGGGGTAAAAAGCTGGTGGATAATATGTTCATCAAAGCCGTCACCGGAGTCAGACACGGTGAAAGTGACTCTGTTCTCGGTATAGTTTAGCAGCTCAATAGTGACTCGTTTATCGTCTGTCCGGTCTTTCTCTTGCAGAGCGTCGCAGCTGTTCACCAGCAGGTTGATCAGTACCTGCTCCAGAGAAACGGCATTCGCAGACAGCCAGATCGGCGTGTAAATATAGCTCTGCAGCTGGATCTGCTCGCGCCGGGCGCGAGTGTTGACGATCGTCATGGCGTTCTCAATCACAGCGGTGAGTTCGACGGCTTCCGGTTGTGCCCGGGCATCGGTTTTTCTGGCGAAGTTTTTCAGGCTGTTGATGATCTTACCCATTCGGATCATTAGATTATCAATGTGATCGAGCGATTCCCGGGTTTTGCTCGGGTCCTGTTCGCACAATAGCCGGGCACTATATATGTAGCTCGACATAGCATTTAATGGCTGGTTCAGTTCGTGCGCCAGACTGGTCATGGTCTGGCCGACCACCGCCATTTTAGCCGCCTGGATCAGTTCGTTCTGGGTCGCCTGCAAGTGGGCTTCTGCCCGCTCCCGCTCACTGATCTCTTCCTCAAGGTGTTGGTTTTTCTGCACCAGATCGGCGGTCTTCTGCTGGACTCTGAACTCCAGCAGCCGGTTAGCCAGCTCCTGCTGAGTGATATCAGTGATGGTAACAATGACCTTGTTATGCAGGCCCTGAGTAAACAGACGAAAATCGCAGTGCAGGTAACAGGGCTCACTGCCGGTTTCTATCGACAGGGTGGCTTCGGCCCGGCGCAGACTCAGCAGCTCGGAGTCGGCGGCAAAAAGCGCTTTAATATGATCCTGGCTCTTGGTGGGGAAGCAGTGCCAGATAAGCCGGGCAATAGTCATATCGTCGAGTCCCAGCCGGTTCCGGGCACTGAGGTTGGCGGATTCCACGCCGCCGGAGAGATCACAGGTGATCAGGCTGGCGGTGGTGTTGTTGATCAGGTTGAGCGCATTGGTCCTTTGTACCTCGCGCACCTTATTGCCATATTCGATCAGTTTACCGCTGAGCCGGCCTATTTCATCGTTGCCGTCGATACGGATCGGCTGGCTGAGATCGTTCTTGATTATGGCGTCGATACTGCGGCTGAGGTTATTCAGCCGGCCGACAATGCGTTTATTGACAAAATAGTAGGTCAGAAATAGGCTGATAAGAATAGACAGAATAAAGCAGGCCAGTAACACCTGGTTACCGTACTGAGTTAGCCGGGTGGTCTGGTTTTTTATCTGCAGGAACTGGTTGTCGGCATCATCCACTAAGACGGCAATCTGCTGGTGAATGGTTTGAAGTTGTTCCTCTATCGACACCTGTTTGGTTTGAATCAGTTGATTATGCAGCAGAACATCCTGTGTCAGTTGCTGAAACTGCCCCTCTGGTGAGAGCAGGCTGGTCAGCTCTGCCAGCAACTGCCTATATGCAACGGCGGTGGGGTTGCTGAACAGGGGCTGGCTCAGTGTCGACAGGTTTTTCAGCCGGATCTGCACCACTTTCATACCATTGGTTAGCTGACTAATGGTCTGTGAGGCCATGACACTGAGTGTCAGTTCATAAAGGGTAGATTCGAGATCCAGTATTGCCTGAATATCATTCAGCCGAGAGAGAGCCTCCTCAACCTGCTGCGAGTCCGGAGCCCGCTCTGTCTGCCAGTGGTACTCCTGTCTCAGCGGGATCAGCTCTGAGCGGATATCCTGATGCAGCCAGTCCAGCTGTTCGACCACTAGATCACGCTGACGCTTCAGGTCGATGCGTTTAAAGACATCCTGTGAGTAGTATGAAACTTGTTGAGATAGCAACTGATAGGCATCCGTCAGGCGGGCGATGTCGCCTTCAGACGATGAGCTATCCGGGGTCTTGTCTGGCACTGCTTTACTTATCTGTGCCAGCTGTTCGTCCAGTTTCCTGCTCTGCTCTTCCAGTTCGACTTTGCTGGTGATGGTTCTCAGCCGCTGTACTTTACGGCGAATATCACTGCTGCGGCTTTCAAGCTGATAACTGGCATTGTATTTGGGTACGCTGGTATCGAGCAGACGGGCAACCTGATTGTCCAGTTGATGCCATGTGCCTCCGGCGACGATGGTCACGATGGCCAGTAACAGGGTGCTGCAACTGAATGCCAGTACCAGTTTGGCACCGATTGTCTGGTGATGTTTTAACTTCATCGCTGACCTGCCTGTCTGATTGCCCGTAGTTCTGCGGCTACCTTGGCTCCTTGTTCAGTGAGCTTTCGGTTTAATTCGTGGTCGAACTCGGTCAGCATCAGCCGGATCATCGCCTGGTCGACGTCGGAGCTGTTATCTAGGTGGTTCAGTTTGTTACCCAGTTCGGTTATCTGCGCTTCGGTTACCGGCAGGGAAAACATCTGTTGTTTTAACTTATCCAGTTTTCGTAATGTATCAACATCACCTCTGGCCGATACTCTGCGGTTAATGAGTGACTGCCAGCTGTCTTGGAGCTCCGGCAGACGCCGGGTAATGGCGGTATCGAAGATATGATCCACCAGTTTCTCCCGCTGTAACACAGTGGCAAGCGATAACTTTGGCAGCCCTTTGCTCAGTAACAGGTCATCATCGAGCGCCATTTTGGCAAAACTGATGGTATCTATTTTATTCTGTACGCTCGGGGACAGCAGCAGACGAATAAAGGCCTGGGCGTAGGGGGTATGACCGTCGCTGAGCTGGGCCACATAGGTTGGCATGGCGGTAAAGTCGTTGTCGTAGCGGAATTTGATGTGCCCCATTTTTCGCTGCAGCAGGAACGCGTAACTGTCGATAGTAGGGCCGATACCGAGTTGCCCTTTGGCAACGTAGTCACTTACCCCAAAACTGCGTGAAGACACCGTTGCCAGATTGGCCCCGACATTCATAATGATCCGCCAGCCGTCTTCCCAGCCGTACCGCGCTAAGAGGCTCTCCAGCATCAGTCGTGTGGTCCCCGAACGGGACGGCGTACTCATTGTCAGGTGCCCTAAGTACTGGCTGTCAGTCAGTGAGGAGAACGACGTGGGCAGCGGGAGATTGTGAGCGTGTAAATAGTCGCTGTTCCAGATGATCCCTGCACCGGAATAGCCGACGGTCACCACCTGATCGGCCGGTGGTAACACGAACCCCTGCAGGGCTTTAGGCAGCGTATATATCACAGGGTTTGCGGACAGACGATCTACATCTGATAAGTGCTGCATCAGTACCGGAGAGGAGCTCAGAACCACATCAATATCATGTATATAACGTTTATTCAGTAGCTGAATAATAGACTGGGTCCGGCGGTGAACCAGGCGTACGTTTACGTCAGGGTAGCGCTGGTTAAACTCTGAGACCAGTTCACTCATCGGTTCGCTGGAGAAGGTGGTCAGAATAACCAGCTCGTCGGAGTGAGCCTGAGTCACCACAGCATACAGTCCACAACAGGCAAGTAGCAGCCGCTGCCATGCTTTTTTCCGTATCGGGTTCATATAAATCTCCCTAAATGTGCGCTATCGCAAATATTCAGCATGTTGGTGTTATTACCTGTGTGGCGCTGTTGAGTCACTTATGACTCTGAACTGCTATTGATAAGCTCTATATTATCAACTTACTGGGGCCGTAAAAGGCCAGAATAGTCAGTTTTGACGCATGAAAATAAATGGTTTGAGTCAAAACTACCCCAAAAGAGGTGTTTTGCTATAAATCACCTAAATTCGCATGATGCTCCCGACCAAGATGTATCACTTGTTATTTTAGACAAACGAATGGAGAGCAGAATGCTTAATTTCTTTAAAACACGGCCCGACTTACCACTGTCGGACACAAATAAGGCAGCGATGCAATCGCGCTTTAAGCTGTATCAATGGCAGGTTTTCCTCGGCCTGATGACGGGTTACGCTGTATTTTACGTTGTACGTATGAGCCTTGGTGTGGTGAAAAAACCAATGCTTGACGCTGGTATCGTATCACTGGAAGAACTGGGTCTGATGGGCTCGGCGTTCTTCTTTACTTACGCTATCGGTAAGTTCTCTAACGGTTTCTTGTCCGACTATGCCAACATTGGCCGCTTTATGTCGTTCGCACTTTTCTTGTCAGGTTTAACGGCTCTGGCTATGGGCATGAATACCGCCGGTCTGTTCTTCGTTATCCTATGGGGTCTGAACGGTTGGTTCCAGTCTGTGGGGTCTGCACCTTCTTGTGTGTCTATCTTCCAGTGGTTTTCGCCAAAACAGCGTGGTAGCCGTTACTCTATCTGGGGTGCCTCAAGAAGTATCGGTGAAGGTATTACCTGGATCCTGACTGCAACACTGGTTAGCTATCTGGGTTGGCGTGCAGGCTTTATCGGTGCGGGTATTGCCGGACTGGCTGCTGCTATCACCATGTTCTTCGTGCTGAAAGACCGTCCGCAAACTTATGGCCTGCCTGATGCTGCGACTGCATTTGATGAAGAGCCGGAAGTAAAGAAAGTGGCTGATCCGAAAGAGACTCGTCGCGCTCAGTTCTTTGTGATTAAACAGCCTGTGGTATGGCTGATCGCTCTGTCTTGTGCGGCTATGTACACCTCGCGTTACGCCATGTCTTCATGGGCGGTACTGTACCTGCAGGAAGTGAAAGGTTACTCGCTGATTGACGCTGGTTTTGCCATGTCGGCTTACCCGATTGCCGGTCTGTTTGGTGCTGTTCTGTCGGGTATCGTTTCGGACAAGATTTTTGGCTCGAACCGTCATATTCCGACCCTGATGTATGGTCTGGCCAACATAGCTGGTATGTGCCTGATGTTCTTCGGCCCTGATAACCGCGTTGTTGATGCTGTGGCGCTTGGCATGGTTGGTTTTGCTATCGGTGGTCTGGTGGTATTCCTGGCGGGTCTGACGGCTTGTGACCTGATGCCGAAAAACGCCGTAGGTGCGGTAAAAGGCTTTATCGGTCTGTTCTCTTACATGGCGGCTTCGGCACAGGAAGTTATCTCAAGTAATCTGATTGCCATCACTACCATTGATGGCGTGGAAACATACGACTTTACTCAGGCTCAGTACTTCTGGCTGGGTGCGAGCGTAGTTTCGCTGCTTCTTGCCTTGACAGTATGGAATGCCAAGAAAGTGGTGGATATTGATGAAGGTACAACAAAGCAGGTACCTCAGGAAGCTAAATAAGCATAACCGCTGATTACGATTGAGCTACCGGCTTTGGGCCTGTAGCTCTCTTCCTTTCTTTTTACCTTTACAGGTCAAACAGGAACTCTTATGTGTAAAACCAAAATAGTGGCGACGCTAGGACCGGCGACGGCCAGCGAAGAGACGCTGACACAACTTATTCAGTCTGGTGTGAATGTGGTTCGCCTGAATTTTTCACACGGTACGGCAGATGAGCATATCGCCCGGGCGCATTTGGTTCGGGATATCGCCACGCGCCTTAATCGTCAGGTCGGTGTTCTGGTTGATTTACAAGGGCCAAAAATTCGTACTTCATGCTTTGAAAACCAGTTTGTCAATTTAACCGCTGGTGATGAGTTTTATCTCGACAGTCGGATGGATGAATTTGCGGGAAACCAGCAGCGTGTTGGGCTGGACTACCCAGAGTTAATTGCCGACCTAGTACCGGGTAACCAGCTACTGCTGGATGACGGCCGGATTAAGCTGGAAGTGCAGGATGTCTGTGCTGATGAAGGATGGGCTAAAACCCGAGTGGTCAGCGGCGGTAAACTATCCAACCGTAAAGGGATTAACCTGCTGGGCGGCGGTTTATCCGCACCGTCACTGACGGATAAAGATAAGCAGGACATCAAGACGGCAGCAGAGCTTCAGGCTGACTTCTTAGCGGTGTCTTTCCCGAGAAATGCCGACGATATTGAGTATGCACGTGAGCTGGCTGTCGCTGCTGGCTGCGATGCCCATATTATTGCCAAAGTAGAACGCGCCGAAGTGGTGGAAAACCAAAATGTGATGGACGAGGTGATCAAAGCTTCCGATATCATTATGGTGGCTCGCGGCGATTTGGGGGTTGAAGTTGGTGATGCTCGTCTGCCTGCCGTGCAGAAACAGCTGATCAACCGCGCCAGATACTATGGCAAGCCAGTCATTACCGCGACTCAGATGCTCGAATCGATGATCGATAACCCGACACCAACCCGTGCCGAAGTGCTGGATATTGCCAATGCTGTGATCGACGGTACGGATGCGGTGATGTTGTCAGCGGAGTCTGCGGCGGGGAAATTCCCGGTAGAGTCGGTGCAGGCCATGGTACGCATTGCCCGTGGTGCGGAAGAAAGCCTGGATGAGCGACTGGATAACTGGGAACAGCTACACCATTTATGTACTACCCCCGGAAAAAGCTTTGCCCTTTCTTCGGTGATGTCAGCTTCTCGCTCACATCAGACGCTTGGGGTGGCTATCCTGACGGAACAGGGTGAAACACCACGCCTGATGTCGCGATGCCAGACCCGCGCGGTTATCTGGGCGCTGAGCAACAAGCCACGTCTGCTGGCTAAGCTGACGCTGTTAAGAGGTGTAGAGCCGATCTATTTTGCCGAAGCCGGTGGTTGTTCTGATAAAACCGATGGGGTACTCGGTCTGCTGACGCAACGAGCTGCTCAGTATGCTATTTCCTCTATTCTGCTGACCCAGATTGATTCCGTTGATGGTTCAGGCAAGCGCAATATCTGTCAACTGGTCGACATTCCCTGTGATGCTATCGCAGCATAGCAGGATATAAAGATTAAACGATACCTCCATATACGTTAACAGCTGTAATACCCTCGTCCTGTGCTCCACATAGGATTTTGATCTGCGCAACTGCGCAGATCTTTTTTTATTCTGACTTGTGCCTCTTTTCCAAGAGCTTTGGGGCTCCTTGGGATAGTGACAACGAAAAAACCCATCCTGAACATGCACAGGATGGGCGAAAAATGAAAAGGCAGTGAGCAGCGGTTTAGAAGATGTATTTAACTCGTAGACGAGCACCGTTGTCTTTGTTGTCAGCTTCTTTGGTTTCAGAGCTGTATGCACCTAGGTACAGAGCCAGATCTTCCACATCCATTACGTTAGCGAATTTGTAAGATGCATAAACAGTGTTTACTTCATCATTTGATGAATCTGTACCATCGTTTTCTGCGTGAACATAGCCGATAAACGCATTGCCAAACTGGGCGTTGGCACCGTACGTCATATCGTCTTTATCATCAGTATCAAACTCACGAGCGGCGTAGCTCACATTGACGCTTACGCTGTCAGCTGCATAGTTCAGAGTTGCGCCGTAGCCAGTGAAATCGTTCGCAGCATCATTATCATCAGAAGTTGCATTCAGTTCTGCACCAGCAGACAGTTTCAGTGAATCAGTCAGTGACAGAGCCACTACAGGACGTAGGAACACAGCGTTATCATCTGCAGCACCTGCTGGCATGAAGTTAGCACTTACTTCGAAGTACACTTTGTCCATGGTTTTAGCCAGGTTAATCTGACCGTTAGCACTACGGCCACGAGCATAGCTAGTGGTGTATACATCAACGCCAGCAGCGTGGTTCAGGTAAGTATCCTGACCTGCAGGGAACAGGTTATAGGCTTCAAAACGACCCAGTTTCAGTTCCCAGTCTTGCTTAGCGCCCATTGCGATCCATGCATCATCGGCAGAAACGTCACCGCTCATGTTCAGCAGGATTTGAGCATTCGCGCTGATATAGTTATCTGCACCCACATCACGCATACCGGATACACCTACCAGCAGGCGGCCATTTTGATCGTAGTTAGTTTTGTCTGTTGTTGCTGTTTCAGTGTTGCGAACATCGTTGTTAAATTCAACGTCGCCGCTGATGGCGAAAGTGCCCATTTCATTGCTGACAGTAGTGCCGGCTTGTGCGCCTAGTGCCATAGAAGTTAGTAGAGTAAGAGTAGATAGTTTTAAGATACCACTTGCTTTCATTATTTTTTGCTCCATAAGAGTTATATGTTTTTTCCTGTTGAGAGACACGTCTGTGCGCTGTCTTCTCTCAGACATTACATTCATTGACTGAATGCAGTTCATGTCAACGATGGGATAAAAGAATATATTTATGGAGCGAATTAAACTTTCGGTTGGATCACCTTTTGGGAATGTCCCGAATTTCATCACGTGGACTTTGAAACCAATCAAAAGTTCCATTCGTTTTGTGAATATGATCGCGAAAAAAAAGAGATATCGATCATGTTTTGTATGAATTTAATGGATTATTTGCGGTGTTTTTTAGTTTATTCTGAATTTTATTATTTTAATTGATTTTATTTTATGGGAACGATCTCGATTTTTATGAGGAGGAAATCAGGCTCAGATCTTCCTAAATCTACCCTGTTGTCTTAAACCTGTACATTGAGCTTATTTATGTTCTGACTGCTTTATCCACACCATTTCCTCATTTAATGCCATGTCGCAAATCGACTCCCGCTAGACGCTACTAAGCATATTGGTCAGCTTCGCTATCTATAACATCTAGTTTCATCAAGGAAGAAAGGCCCTGTAGGACAAGGTCAGCAAGGAGAGAAGCGATGTTTACAAAAAATGATTCGATTGCAGGTTTCGATGATGTTATCTGGGCGGCGATGCAACTCGAAGCGAAGCGTCAGGAAGAGCACATTGAACTGATTGCATCAGAAAACTATACCAGCCCGAGAGTAATGGAAGCTCAGGGCTCAGTCTTAACGAATAAGTACGCTGAAGGTTATCCGGAGAAGCGTTATTACGGAGGCTGTGAGTACGTCGATCAGGTTGAAAAGCTGGCCATTGAACGCGCATGTCGTCTTTTTTACGCAGATTACGCGAATGTGCAGCCTCACTCAGGTTCGCAGGCCAATGCCGCTGTATATGCGGCGTTATGTGAGCCGGGAGACACCATTTTAGGCATGAGCCTGGATCATGGCGGGCACTTAACGCACGGCGCGAAAGTCAGCTTTTCCGGCAAGTTGTACCACTCAGTCCAGTATGGACTTAACCCAGAAACAGAAGAAGTCGACTACGAACAGATTGAGCGTCTGGCACTTGAACATCGTCCTAAAGTGATCGTAGCCGGCTTCTCTGCCTATTCCCGAAAAATGGACTGGTCACGTTTTCGCGAAATTGCGGATCGCGTCGATGCTTACCTGTTTGTTGATATGGCACACGTCGCGGGATTAGTGGCGGCAGGGCTTTACCCTAACCCGGTTCCATGGGCGGACGTGGTGACTACCACTACCCATAAAACGCTGCGCGGACCTCGTGGCGGACTGATCCTGGCTCAGCAGAATCCAGAGCTAGAGAAGAAACTGAATTCGGCAGTATTCCCCGGCGGACAGGGTGGCCCACTGATGCACACCATTGCCGCAAAAGCGATTGCCTTTCAGGAAGCACTACAACCTTCATTCAAGGAATATCAGGAGCAGGTATTGATTAACGCCCAGGTGATGGCAGAAGTACTTAGCAGCCGGGGCTATGACATTGTGTCCGAAGGGACAGACAACCACCTGTTTTTGCTGAGCCTGGTGAAGCAGGGACTGACGGGTAAAGCGGCCGATGCAGCACTGGGTAAGGCGAATATTACCGTGAACAAAAATGCCGTACCGAATGATCCTCAGTCACCTTTTGTGACCTCAGGACTGCGTATCGGATCACCGGTCGTCACGACCCGTGGCTTTAAGGAAGCAGAGTGTACCCTTCTTGCCGGGTGGATCGCCGATATCTTAGATGTTCTCGACGATCAGGAAAAGCTGGCAGAGAAAACAGAAGAAGTAAAATCGCAGGTTCTTGCCCTATGTGCTGAGTTTCCAGTGTATAGCTAAACCTTGATAAGGAAAGTCCGGGAGCAAAATATTATGGAGCGTTATTCAGGATTCGGTCTGTTAAAACATAGCCTCGAATATCACGAAAACTGGCAAAAAGTTTGGCGCAATCCAAAGCCAAAGAAAAAGTACGATGTGATCATTATTGGCGGTGGCGGTCATGGTCTGGCGACCGCCTACTACCTGGCTAAAGTACATGGCATCACCAATGTTGCTGTGATTGAAAAAGGGTACCTTGGTGGTGGTAACACCGCACGAAATACCACCATCGTGCGTTCAAACTATCTATGGGATGAGGCGGCTCATCTGTATGAGCACTCGATGAAACTGTGGGAAGGTCTGTCGCAGGATCTGAACTACAACGTGATGTTCTCGCAACGTGGCTGCCTTAACTTAGGCCACACCCTGCAGGATATGCGGGATATCGAACGGAGGGTGAATGCAAACCGTTTGAACGGGATTGATGGCGAAGTGCTGGATGCCCAGCAGGTGAAGGAAATTGTTCCTCATATGGATTGCTCGGCCAATCGCCGTTATCCGGTACTTGGCGCTTCATGGCAGCCTCGGGCTGGTGTAGCCAGGCACGATGCGGTGGCATGGGGCTTTGCCCGCGGAGCAGACAGCTACGGTGTCGATTTGATCCAGCAGGCGGAAGTGGTCGGCATGGAGATAGAGGACGGTGCGATTGTTGGGGTGAAAACCGATAAATACGGTGTCATCAAGGCCGACCGAGTGGGGTGTGTCACGGCGGGGCACTCAGGTGTTATGGCTAAAATGGCCGGTTTTGAACTGCCACTGGAATCTCATCCGCTTCAGGCTCTGGTATCCGAACCGATTAAACCGATCCTGGACACGGTGGTCATGTCGAATCACGTACACGGTTATGTGAGTCAGTCTGACAAAGGGGATTTGGTCATTGGTGCCGGCATTGATGGTTACAACGGATACGGTCAGCGAGGCTCTTACGCCACTATCGAACATACGCTTCAGGCTATCGTGGAGCTGTTCCCGATATTCAGTCGGGTAAGAATGAACCGTCAGTGGGGCGGCATTGTCGATACGACCCGTGATACCAGCCCGATCATTTCCGCCACACCGGTGGAGAATTTATTCTTCAACTGTGGATGGGGAACCGGTGGGTTTAAAGCAACCCCGGGGTCAGGACATGTGTTTGCTGAGACACTGGCACATGGAGAAGCGAGTGCGTTAGCTAAACCATTCTCGATGTTTCGTTTTCATGATGGTGCTCTGGTTGATGAACATGGTGCCGCAGGCGTTGCCCACTAAGCAAAGGAGAGCATTATGTTTCATATTTATTGCCCGTATTGTCAGGAAATGAGGGAAGAAGAAGAGTTTCATGCACAAGGTCAGGCACATATAGCCCGTCCGGTTGATCCTGACAACTGCAGTGATAAGGAATGGGGGGAATTTCTGTATTACAGAAAGAACCCGAAAGGGCTGCATGAGGAAATGTGGTACCACTCAGCCGGATGCAGGAAATTCTTCAATGTGACCCGCAATACCGCGACTTACGAAATTAAGCGGGTCTACAAAATGGGCGAGAAGCCACAGGATGTAACAAGTTCGGTGCAAGGAGCGGAACTATGAAGCAGAAAAATCGCTTATCATCAGGGGGACGAGTTGACCGTTCCCAACCCCTGACATTTACTTTTAACGGAAAGCAGTACCAGGGTTATCAGGGGGATACCGTTGCTTCAGCCCTGCTTGCTAATGGCATTGATGTTGTCGGCCGAAGCTTTAAATACAGTCGTCCAAGAGGCATTATTGCTGCCGGGGCGGAAGAGCCAAATGCGATCTTACAGGTAGGGGCAACAGAAGCCACGCAAGTACCGAATGTACGGGCGACCCAGCAGGAGCTGTATGATGGGTTGGTTTGTTCTTCCACCAACGGCTGGCCAACAGTAGAAAAAGACGTCATGAGTGTCGTGGGCAAAGTCGGTGGAAAGATGATGCCTCCGGGTTTTTATTACAAGACCTTCATGTCACCGGCAAAAATGTGGCCGACTTATGAAAAATTCATTCGTAAAGCGGCGGGTCTGGGTCGTTCACCGTTGGAAAATGATCCTGATATCTACGATCACATGAACCAGCATTGCGATCTTTTAGTCGTGGGGGCTGGCCCGGCAGGTTTGATGAGCGCTCTGATTGCAGCCCGCTCCGGAGCCAGAGTGATCATCGCGGACGAGCAGAACGAACTGGGTGGCAGTCTGCTGTCTGCCCATGAAGTTATTGATAACAAACCTGCGGCAGAATGGGTGGATAACGTCGTGGCAGAACTGTCTGTCTGTGAGAATGTTATGTTGCTGAATCGCTCTACCGTGAATGGCTATCATGACCATAATTTCCTGACCATTCATCAGCGGCTAACCGATCATCTGGTGGACAGAGCCGGAGAAGATCAGATTCGTCAGCGGATGCACCGTGTCCGGGCTAAGTGGGTGATTCTGGCAACAGGGGCGCATGAACGTCCTCTGGTTTACGCGAATAATGATGTTCCCGGATGTATGCTGGCATCGGCCGTGTCGACCTATATTAATCGTTACAGTGTTGCACCGGGTAAGAATCTGGTGCTGATGACAACTAATGACGATGCGTATCAGACGGCCATAGACTGGCTGAACTCTGGACGGAAAGTGGCCGCCATTGCCGACACGCGTGCCAACCCTGACGGTGAGCTTGTGGAACAGGCTCGTGCGCTGGGTATTGAGGTTCTGACCAAAAGCGCAGTTATTGATGTGAAAGGTTCCAAACGGGTATCCGGTGCTGTTGTGGCTGAGCTGGATACCACGGGCGACAGCGTGACGGGGCATGTACGCACGATCAAATGTGACACCATTGCCAGTTCCGGTGGCTGGAGTCCGGCGGTTCACCTGTCCTGCCACACCGGCAGTCGTCCGGTCTGGAGTGATGAGGCTATCGGATTTATTCCGGGTGAAACGGTACAGAAACAACTGACTGCAGGCTCGATTAACGGATTGCAGACACTGAAATCGGTTCTGAAAGACGCGCATATGGTCGGCCTGAAAGCGGTGGAGATGCTTGGTCTGAGCGCAGGTAATGTGGTGTGCCCGGATGCGGCAGAGCGCAAAACAAGTCCGGCAATGGCATTATTCCATATTCCGCATGTTAAACCGACATCACGCGCCCCCAAGCAGTTTGTTGATTATCAGAATGATGTGACGGCTTCTGCCATTGAACTGGCGACCCGTGAAGGCTTTGAGTCGATAGAGCACGTGAAACGTTATACCGCCATGGGCTTTGGTACCGATCAGGGCAAACTGGGTAATATCAACGGAATGGCGATTACGGCGAAAAAGCTGGGTAAAAGCATCCCTGAAACCGGAACGACCATCTTCCGGCCAAACTATACACCTGTGACATTTGGTGCCATAGCAGGGCGAAACTGTGACGAGCTGTTTGATCCGGAACGTTATACCGCGATGCACGAATGGCATGTTGCTCAGGGCGCGAAGTTTGAGGATGTCGGCCAGTGGAAACGCCCGTGGTATTACCCGCAAGGCAATGAAACAATGCAGGAATCTCTTGACCGTGAATGTAAAGCGGTTCGCGAAAGTGTCGGTATTCTGGATGCATCGACGCTGGGTAAAATTGATATTCAGGGTAAAGATGCGCGTGAGTTTATCGGACGTGTCTATACCAACCCATGGGCCAAACTTGCCGTCGGTAAGTGCCGGTATGGCCTAATGTGTGGCGAAGACGGAATGGTCTTTGACGATGGGGTTACCTCTTGCTTGGGAGAGAATCACTTCTTAATGACGACCACTACCGGTGGTGCGGCTCATGTATTGGAGTGGCTGGAGCTTTATCATCAGACCGAGTGGCCTGAGCTGGAAGTGTACTTCAATAGTGTGACGGATCATTGGGCGACCATGACTCTGGGTGGTCCCGATAGCCGTCGACTGCTGGCTGAGTTGACTGACATCGATCTCAGTAATGACAGCTTTAAGTTTATGGACTGGAAGGAAGCGAAAGTCGCAGGCGTGCCAGCCCGGATTTTCCGGATTTCATTTACTGGTGAACTGTCGTTTGAAATCAATGTACAGGCTAACTATGGCCAATATGTCTGGGATAAGATTTTTGAGCACGGCAAAAAATACAACCTGACCCCTTATGGTACGGAAACTATGCATATCCTGCGTGCAGAAAAAGGCTTCATCATCGCTGGACAGGATACGGATGGCTCGATGACGCCGTTTGACCTGGGTATGGGCTGGTGTGTCGGTAAGACGAAACCATTTAGTTACATCGGCAAAAGGGGGATGGCCCTCGAAGCCAACCAGAAAAGTGATCGTAAACAGTTAGTTGGGCTCAAAACCGTCGATCCTAAGGTGGTATTACCCGAGGGTGCTCAGGCGGTAGATGATCCGAATCAACCTATCCCGATGACAATGTTAGGGCATGTCAGCTCCAGCTACTGGAGTGCTAACCTGAACCGGAGCATTGCGATGGGGTATATCCGGAACGGCCAGCAGCGAATGGGTGAGAAAGTGTTTTATCCACTGACGAACGGACAGGTAATTGAAGCTGAAATCTGCAGTCCGGTATTTTTTGATCCAAAAGGAGACCGTCAAAATGTCTGAAGTATTAACTCCTGAAAAGCACACTTCTACTATGGGTAGTGAGTTGACTAATAATGTCGCGGTTATGGATCAATATTCGACAGTAACCGCAGAGTCTCCGGTACTTGAACGTCATAAGGCTCCGGTCAGCCGAGCGGCGATATCTAGTGTCACTCTGAAAGAGGTCGCGTTGATGGGCCATATGATCCTGAGAGGAGACAGCGACAATCCGCAGTTTGTGAATGAGGTATCAAAAGTGCTTGGCGTACCGTTACCAACAGAGCCTTTAACCTCATCTGAGACAAACGAACTGAGTGTTTCCTGGGTGAGTCCTGATGAATGGCTGATTATTTTACCTGCCGAAAAGGCGTTTGATCTGGAAGTGGCGTTGCGAGCGAGCCTGTCTGGTCACTACTCAATTGTGAACCAGAGTGGCGGACAGACCATTCTGGAACTGAGTGGTCCGGATGCGGTGAATGTGCTGAAAAAGAGTACACCGGTCGATGTCCATTCGAGTGCTTTTCCGGTCGGGAAGGTGGTGACTTCGGTGTTGGCAAAAACCACAGCATTAGTCCGTCGGGTGGATGACTCTCGCTGGCAGCTTATTGTTCGTCGTAGCTTTGCAGACTATGCATGGCGATGGTTGGCGGATGCCGGTAAAGAATACGGTTTGGTCATTGAAAAATAGCAACGATAGCCGGGGATATTTCCCCGGCTATTTTATGGAGTAAAGTATGAGTAACCCTTCAGACTCTTGGATCTTTACGGCGACCTGTCCCAGCCTTTTGGGAACCGTTGATGTTGTCACCCGTTTTATGGCCGAGTCCCATAACTACATAAATGAAATCCATTCTTTTGATGATCATGTACAGAGTCAGTTTTTTATTCGCATTGAGTTCATCCCGGAAAAGGACGATTTCTCCCCGGAGCAGTTCAATGGTGATTTCAGTAGCAGAGCTGCCCCTTTTGAGATGAACTGGGCGTTAACGCCACCATGGAAAAAAGAGAGAGTCGCGATACTGGTCTCTAAGTTTGACCATTGCCTGAATGATCTGCTGTTTCGCTACCGGACCGGGCAACTGAACATCGAAGTGCCGGTAATTATCTCCAATCATCCTGATCTGGAGCATTTGGCCCAGTGGCATGGCATTCCTTATTACCATCTGCCGATTACGGCCGAAACCAAGGCTCAGCAGGAGGCGCAGATCCTGGCATTGCTGGATGAATATCACATTGATTTAGTGGTGTTAGCGAGGTATATGCAGGTGTTGTCGCCAGAGATGTGCTCGGCGCTGGATGGCAAAGCCATCAATATCCATCATTCCTTATTACCGGGCTTTAAGGGAGCCAGACCTTACCATCAGGCTTGGGAAAAAGGGGTAAAAATGGTGGGAGCCACGGCGCATTATGTGAATAACGATCTGGATGAAGGGCCTATTATTACTCAGGGCATTCAACCGGTGAATCATACGGATTATCCGCAAAGCCTGATCTCAAAGGGACAGGATATTGAACGTATCACGCTTTTTAACGCCGTCCGGTACCACATTGAGAAGCGTGTATTTCTTAGCGGAAACCGTACCGTGGTATTCAGCAACTAAGTTTTTATTTGTGGCTCCACCTCGATTGAGAACCTACTGAAACGTCAACTCATTTTAGGGTTCTTTCCATGGGAGAGTAACGATCTCCCATGATTTACAATAACAATAGAGAAAAGTCATGTTTTATCACACGCAGTTTCATCCTTTCTGTAACACAAAATTGGACATTTCTGTTTTATAAATCATCAAATAGAAGTTTCATTCGGATTAGAAATCCTAAGTTTAGAATCATACTATCTAGATAAATTTCATCTCAATTCACATCCCATAACTTTGAAAATATCACCAAATTCAGCCATATTTTTTATAAGAACAGTTACATTCGAGAGGTGTGTTATGTGTGAGCTATGTGCCATATCCAGCCTAATAAAAACCTCGCCTACAACTTCATTACATAAATTTAGTCAGCATGGAGGAAAAACTGGACATCACAGTGATGGATGGGGGCTTGCTGAATATGAAGGAACTACAGCCCTAATACACAAAGAGTCTAAAGCAGCTGCATTCAGCCAGAGATTAAAATATCTTAAAAATTACGAAAACAAAACTCAATGTGCTATTTGTCATATCCGCAAAGCAACCGTTGGTGAAATAGCTCTTCGGAATACCCAGCCATTTGTCTATGAATTACAAGGACACAGTCACGTATTCGCTCATAATGGCGACTTAAAAAATATATGGGAAGAAATTATATTTCCAGGAGAAAAGCCTGTTGGAGAAACAGATTCTGAATACGCGTTTTATTATTTAATGTCGTTTATAAAAGAATTATGGCATAACAGCGTTCCTACTCTGGATCAAAGGATTAACACCATTGCGCAGGTATTTACTGAGCTTGAAAAGTTAGGACCAGCGAATTTTATCTACAGCGATGGCAATTATCTTTATGCTTTTGCTAATAAACGGATTCAGCATAATGGAAAAATTGAACCTCCAGGTATGTATTGGTTAACTCGACAATGCAATGACGTAGAAGACAATTCTCAAGAGATTGTGCTCTTTTCTAGTGTTCCATTAACTAAAGAAAACTGGCAACCCGTTCCATCAGGACAATTGTTTGTAGTCCAAACAGGAAAACTTATCACACCATCATCATGAAATACGCGAAGATAACCTCAGATACAAAAATCCACCTACTTTTTCAGATGGACTTTACGTACTCTCTGGTAACATTAACTCATAATTTCATTACTAATTAATTTTTACCAGTTCTCTCCTAATAACTCAAAATGTGCCTGTGGATGTAGGCACGCAGGGCAAACTTTTGGAGCACCCTCAGCTTCATGCAGATATCCGCAATTTCTACAACGACATACTACCTTGCCATTTCTTTTAAAGACTTTGCCAGATTCAAGATTATCTGTGAGATCTTTAAATCGTTTATTTCACTATTCAGCCTTCTACTTGCTTTAAACCTTCAATGAAGCTAATTCATTAATTAAACTTGGTCAAACTATAGTCAAATAAAACGAGAGCCAAACGAGTCGTAAAAAGGAAAGGGGCAAAACTTAGTTATAAATTTTGCCTATAAAGAGAGAACCCCGCCAATATTCAGCCTGAATATTGCCAAGTACATTTCTAAAAATATTGATGGCAGCGATCAAAATTCCGGCATTTATGGCGAAGACCCACAAGGTGTAGCAGTCAGAGTGGATGCCTGGGCGGCATACAGGGGCATTCGTCACTTGGAAGGCGTCTGCTTACTCTCGACTGCCTAGGGCGTGCAGATTTATATTTACGAGTTGTGCCTCGAGAAAATAGTTTGATCAATAGGTTATAGTTAAGTATTCGCCTCTTCAATGAGCCCAACTTAGACAGCAGTATGAAAATAAATAGACTATTAATGCATAAGGTTAACTGGGTAATTATTACTGCCTTATTGGTTATATTGTTAAATATTTATCAGAATAATGTATTGAATAAGAAACCTTTTCGTTGGACCCAAGAAGCGACACAAAGCGATTGGAAAGTAAGTTCTCCGGAGCGAGAAGGTTTTAACCCAAGTGAACTTATCAAGTTGCACAAAAATGTAGAACGAAACTCAGCTAAAAAAGTGCAATCCATGTTAATAGCGCGAAATGGAAAGCTGGTTTTCGAACGATATTATTTGAATAGAAGTTCATCAGATGGCACCCCAATGCCCGATCCATACCCACCGGCACCTGATACATTTCATCACATGAAGTCTGTAACGAAGACAGTCACAGCGACCCTGATTGGCAGCCTACTCTATCAAAAAGCCATCCCTAGTATTGATACACCGCTATTCGACTATTATCTGGAAGATGATGTCCCAAATCTTGATTCAAAAAGAAACATCCTTATAAAGCATGCTCTTGATTTCAATAGTGGCCTTGATTGGTCTGAATGGAATGAAAGAAATAGCGACGCTATGAACATGTGGCTATCTGACGATCCATACAGATATATCTTTGAGAAGGACGTACTTCATACTCCGGGTGAAAAATATGTCTATCAAGGCGCGATGAGTGTGCTGTTAGGAGGATTAGTTGAAAGAGTAACAGGAAAGGAATTGAGAACCTACACGAGTGAAGTGCTTTTCGCTCCTTTAAATATTGTCAATTACCATTGGTTTCCTCATGAAGTCACTGGGGACTTCTTAGGCTCCTCAGGACTATATTTAAGGTCTAGAGACTTTGCCAAACTAGGACAACTTTATTTGAATAAAGGGCTTTGGAATGGTCAGCGTGTTTTTTCTGAACAGTGGGCGGAAGAGTGTTTAGTACCCAAAGGACAGTTTTGGAAGGATAGAACGATTCAGTATGGCCATAATTGGTGGTTTCCATTAATTAAAGTAGGTGATGAAAAAATATTGATCGCTGCGATGCGGGGTGCTGGTGGACAAGACATGTTCATCATACCTGAGTTACAGCTTATTTTTCTGATCACATCAGGAAACTATCAACAACAAGACGAGCACTATCCACTAGATCTTATTGCGGACTACGTTCTTCCTTCTCTTAATATCACTCATGCCAAACACTATCCTTTTGCCCTTTAGTTGGGCGTTATGTGGTTAAGAGGAAATATGGAAATAACTTTACTCGCGGATTATCCGCATGAAGCAAAGCAGATTGCCCAATGGTATTACGATGAGTGGGCTTGTCACGCTCCTAATGTTTCAAAAGAAATGGTACTTGAAGATGTTGCTAAAAAATCGGTTAGCAGCAGTCAAATTCCTTTGGCTATTATCGCCCGCGAAGATAATAAGCTTGTTGGTGTAGCTGAGCTGAAGTATAACGAAAATAAAAATTACCCTGATTATGTTCATTGGTTGGGTGGTGTTTTTGTTGCGCCAGAACATAGACGTAAAGGTATTTCAAATCGTCTAATTGAAAAATCTAAAAATAAAGCTGTAGAGCTAGGCATTAAAAAGCTCTATTTACAATGTGAAAGCCACAATATAAAGCTTTATCAAAAACATGGTTTTCAAGTTTTACACTCAGAAGGTGAATCAAGCTTCATAATGGTTTTGGGAACCAGTTATTATTCTCACAATTAACTTGTTACACATTAGACGACACATAACATCTTTTCCTCTTTCCTCTCCTTTTCTTCTTACTGGCTATCGAGTCGACATTAGTGGTGGAGATGTCGTTTTAGAACACTTCAGGCAACGCCAAATTACCAATAATCAAGTCTACGAACGTGAAATGGATTTTGCTAGGAGCTGTTATGAGCATCAGTGTCTTTGATTTATTTAAAATTGGGATTGGCCCGTCCAGTTCTCATACTGTTGGCCCCATGAGAGCTGCCTGTGAGTTTGTTACTGAGCTAGGTGAAAGTAATCGGCTAATGGATGTTGAATCTGTCAACATTACGCTATTTGGTTCTCTGAGTGCGACAGGCTCAGGACACAATACCGACAAAGCGGTATTAATGGGGCTAATGGGACATCAGCCCGATACCATCGATCCTGACGTGGTGGAGCCGGCTATCAAGGCCATCTGTGAAACCGGAAGTCTGATGCTGGCGCAAAAGAAAAACATTGAGTTCGACTGGGTGGAACAACTGACATTTGATGATCGGGTTCTGCCTTATCACCCGAACGCCATGACACTGGCCGCTTATGGCAGTGAAAACAAGCTGCTGGCAGAGAAAACCTACTACTCCGTGGGGGGAGGCTTTGTCGTTGATGACACGATGGTAGGCAATGAGGAATCTGGTGATGATCAGCCAGTATACCCTTACGACTTTAACAGTGGGGCCGAGCTGCTGAGGTTATGCCATCAACATGAATTAAGGATCAGTGAACTGGTGATGGAAAATGAGCAGTCCCTGCGTAGTAAACTCAGCATCAAATCCAGTTTGTATAAGCTTTGGCAGGTGATGGAAGAGTGTATTGCCTGCGGTATAGAGAAGGAAGGCATATTACCCGGCGGGCTAAATGTCAAAAGGCGGGCAGCATCGCTTTACCGTTCTCTGGTTCATGCTGAAGGTGATTCGGTGATTTATTCCTCATTGAGTGGCATGGACTGGGTTAACCTGTTTGCCCTTGCCGTGAATGAAGAAAATGCCGCCGGCGGACGAATGGTTACCGCGCCAACCAATGGTGCCGCAGGGATTATCCCGGCGGTATTGATGTACCACATGCGCTTTCACCCCAAATCCAAGCCGAAAGATATTATCCGGTTTTTCCTGGCGGCGACGGCAATTGGTACCTTATGTAAGAAAAATGCGTCTATTTCAGGTGCGGAAGTCGGTTGTCAGGGAGAAGTCGGTTCTGCCAGTGCCATGGCCGCAGCCGGGTTGACGGAAGTGCTGGGCGGCACACCGGAACAGGTTGAAAATGCGGCGGAAATCGCGCTGGAACATAACCTGGGCCTGACCTGCGATCCGGTCGGCGGATTAGTTCAGGTACCTTGTATAGAGCGTAATGCCATTGCTGCGGTCAAAGCCATCAATGCTGCCAATATGGCGCTCCGGGGGGATGGTCAGCATTTCATTTCTCTGGATAAAGTTATCCGAACCATGAGAGAAACCGGGCTTGATATGCAGGATAAATACAAAGAGACCTCCCGAGGAGGGTTGGCGGTGAACACCATTGAGTGTTAATACGGCCTGATGCCATAAGAATGCGGACATAGCGTGCCTTATTGGTGCTGTTGCCAGCTGTTGGTGCAAAAAGAGCGGACTATTCACAGAATTGTTGCTGCTCTTTTTTTTATGTATTTTTTCTATGGTTTTCATGATCTACATCAAAGTGATAATAAAAACGACATTTTTGTATCTATTTGCGACACATTCAGAAGCTGGGATCAAACATGATATTTTAGGGTACAGATGTTGCTCTGCCGTTTATATCTAACCCGATATGGTTAGCTGAAAAGGAAGTCTCCGCCACTATTATATTATGGAGTATGCGATGTCAGCCTCAAAAACCGCATTCAATAATAACAATACACAAAACGCTCAAAAGGAAGTTAACCGTATCGGTTTTCTGTTATTAAACAATTTTACCATGCTGGCACTTGCCTCTGCTGTTGACCCGTTAAGGATGGCCAATCAACTGAGTGGTAAGGAGTTATACGATTGGTACACAATCAGCGAAAACGGGGAATCTGTCGTGGCGAGTGATGGTATTACGCTTGCGCCGGATACGTCGATGAGTGCCGCTCCCAAGCTGGATACCCTGATTGTGGTGGGAGGGGTGAACATTACCCGCAGTTATACCGGTCGGCAAATCAGCTGGATCCAGTCCTTAGCCCGTAAGCATGTGCGTTTAGGCGGCGTGTGTACCGGCCCTTACCTGCTGGCCGAAGCCGGGGTAATGGACGGGTACCAGTGCAGCGCCCACTGGGAGTGTATTGCTTCACTGCAGGAATCTCACCCGAGAGTACATTGTTCTAATCACCTGTTTGTCGTGGATCGGGACCGAATGACCAGCAGTGGCGGTTATGTTCCACTGGATATGATGATTAACATGATTCAGCGTGACTTTGGCCGGGAGCTTGCTTCCAGCATTTCCGACATGTTCATTTGCGACAGGGTTCGGGGCGAGAGTGACTATCAGCGCATTCCGTTACGCCATGTGCTTGGAACCGCGCAGCCTAAGCTGGTGGAAGCCATCAGTCTGATGGAGGCCAATATCGAAGAAACCATCGAACTGGGTGAGCTGGCGATGTATGTCGGGTTATCCCGGCGTCAGCTGGAGCGCTTATTTCAGAAGTACCTTCAGTGCTCGCCATCGAAATATTACCTGAAACTGAGACTATTCCGGGCAAGGCAATTGCTGCGTCAAACGTCCATGTCGATCATTGATATTGCGACCGCGTGTGGCTTTGTGTCCTCTCCTCATTTCAGTAAATGTTATCGCGTGCATATCGGGCTTTCTCCACGCGCCGAGCGTCTGGGGCAACGAACCACAGAGTTGAACGATCTTGTTAATTCGACGCAAGTTCCGGCGAATATGGAACCATTTGAAGACACTTCTCTGCATTCATCCAAGGTGTTGTTTGAAGCCCAGAGCGAACCGACCTACGGTTCTGTGATGGTGTAGCCTGTCAGGCAGTACTAGAGCATACCCCAGAAAAACCGCTGCTGTTCAGGCAGCGGTTTTTTTATCTTTACGCATTAAGAAAGGGTACGCAAAAGGTCATTGGTATGACGTTTTCAGAACACTTTTAGGCAGCAGTAATACCTATTCTGGACACAAGGTCATAATCAGTGAAGCAGGTGTAAAAATGAACGCAAAGGAACTGCATGATGACGCTATCGTCATTGATGGATTGGTTATCGCAAAATGGGACAGAGCGTTATTTGAGGATATGAGAAAGGGTGGGCTGACTGCCGCAAACTGTACGGTCTCCGTATGGGAGGGCTTTCAGAGTACGGTAAACAACATCGTAGAGATGAACGCCCTGATTGAAGCAAATAGCGATATAGTGACGAAAGTTCATACCACACAGGATATTCGACGAGCCAAAGCAGAAGGCAAAACCGGAGTGATGATGGGGTTCCAGAACGCCAATGCCTTCGAGGATCAACTTGGCTATGTTGAGGTATTCAAAGACCTGGGCGTGGGCGTTGTACAGATGTGTTACAACACTCAGAACTTGGTAGGAACCGGCTGTTATGAGCGTGATGGCGGACTATCCGGATTCGGACATGAAGTGGTTGCCGAGATGAACCGGGTTGGCGTTATGTGTGACCTTTCTCATGTCGGAGAAAAAACCTCGAAGGAAGTGATCCTCGCGTCAGAAAAACCGGTGTGTTATTCCCACTGTCTGCCGAGCGGACTGAAAGATCACCCTCGAAATAAATCGGATGAAGAGCTTAAGTTCATTGCCGACCACGGTGGTTTTGTAGGTGTGACGATGTTCGCTCCGTTCCTGAAAAACGGGATTCATTCCACCATCGAAGACTATGTCGAAGCCATTGAGTACATTTTCAATCTGGTTGGTGAAGATCAGATTGGTATTGGTACCGACTTTACGCAAGGCCACGGCCAGCCGTTCTTTGAGTGGCTCACTCATGATAAAGGCTATGCCCGTCGTCTGACTAACTTCGGCGAAATCATTAACCCGGAAGGCATCCGTACTCTGGGTGAATTCCCTAACCTTACCGATGCGCTACTGCGCCGTGGTTTTACTGAACCGCAGGTCAGAAAAATCATGGGGGAAAACTGGTTACGAGTGTTAGGCGATGTCTGGGGTGAGTAGCCCCGTTCAAACAGAACAAATCGGAATATAAAGGAATAGAAAGGGAGTATTCAACATGAGTGTACACGCACCTGAAATGCCAATTTTGGTGGACGATGAAACGGGCGTATGGACAACCGACGCCTTACCGATGCTTTATGTACCAAGACATTTTTTTGTGAATAACCATATGGCTATCGAAGAAGAAATCGGAGCGGAACGTTACGCCGAGATTCTTTATAAAGCCGGCTATAAATCCGCTTACTACTGGTGTGAAAAAGAAGCGGAAGAACATGGTCTGGCAGGAGAGGAGATCTTTGAGCACTACATGAAACGTCTGTCTCAGCGTGGCTGGGGGCTGTTCACGATAGAGTACCTCGATATTGAGAAAGGCGAAGCTGAGGTTCGTTTAGATAACTCATGTTTCGTTTATCAGTACGGGAAAGTGAACCGTAAAGTCGAATACATGTTTACCGGATGGTTTGCCGGCGCACTGGATCAAATCGCGGAAAGCATGGGGAATTCCATTAAAACCAAAGCTGTTCAGGTGCAAAGCGCTGCCGAGGAAGGTTGTTCGCATGGCCTGTTTACTGTTGCTCCCGTGGCGTCTTAGGACGCCTTAATCACGAAGCTAAAAATATTATAAATATTGTCAAGGAAGACGGTCCTTATCCTGAAAAGGGTAAGACTGGTACAGAGGTGAAGTATGTCTCAGTTTGATATTCTGTTCCAACCATTAAAGATTAACAAAACGACCATCCGTAACCGGGTTGTCAGTACAGCGCATGCAGAGGTGTATGCGACTGATGGCGGTATGACTACCGACCGATACGTTAAGTACTACGAAGAGAAGGCCAAAGGCGGGTGCGGCCTTTGTATTTGTGGCGGCTCCAGTGTCGTATCTATCGACAGTCCTCAAAGCTGGTGGAGTTCAGTTAATTTGTCTACCGACAGAATCATTCCTCATTTCCAGAATCTGGCGGATGCGGTGCATAAGCATGGCGGCAAGATCATGATCCAGATCACCCACATGGGGCGTCGCTCACGCTGGGACGGTGAGCACTGGCCAAACCTGATGTCACCATCCGGTATTCGCGAGCCGGTACACCGCGCCACCTGTAAAACCATTGAGGAAGAAGAGATCTGGCGCATTGTCGGGGATTTTGCCAAAGCGGCAGTCCGCGCCAAAGAAGGTGGTCTGGACGGTGTAGAACTGTCTGCCGTACACCAGCATATGATTGACCAGTTCTGGTCGCCTCGGGTAAACAAACGTACCGACCAGTGGGGCGGGAGCTTTGAAAACCGAATGCGCTTTGGTATGGAAGTGCTGAAAGCGGTGCGTGAAGCTGTAGGCCCGGATTTTGTGGTGGGTATGCGAATTACCGGTGATGAGTTCCACCCTGATGGCTTGTCGCACGATGATATGAAAGAGATCGCGGCGTACTACGATGCCACTGGCATGGTCGACTACTTTGGTGTGGTGGGCTCCGGCTGTGATACTCACAATACACTGGCTAACGTCATCCCGAACATGAGCTATCCGCCAGAGCCTTTCCTGCACCTGGCCGCCGGCATTAAAGAGGTGGTGTCGGTTCCGGTTATTCATGCGCAGAATATCAAAGATCCTAATCAGGCCAAGAGGATACTGGAAGGCGGCTATGTCGACTTTGTCGGTATGACAAGGGCGCATATTGCTGACCCGCACCTGATTACCAAGATCAAACTGAATCAGACGGATCAAATCCGTCAGTGCGTCGGGGCAAACTACTGTATTGACCGTCAGTATATGGGGCTGGACGTACTGTGTATTCAGAATGCGGCCACCTCCCGCGAGCATATGGGCATGCCTCATATCATCGAAAAAACGACAGGTCCGGTACGTAATGTTGTGGTGATCGGCGGTGGTCCCGGTGGTCTGGAAGCGGCTCGTGTTGCCGCAGAGCGAGGCCATAAGGTGACGCTTATCGAGAAATCCGAAGAACTGGGCGGACAAATTAATATTGCGGCCAAAGCACCACAGCGTGATCAAATGGCCGGTATTACCCGCTGGCTGGCAATGGAAATTAACCGTTTAGGGGTTGATGTTCAGCTAGGCATGGCAGCCGATGCCGGAATGATCCGGGAGCTGAAACCGGATGTCTGTATTCTTGCCACGGGTGGAACGCCGTTTATTGAACAGAACCCTGAATGGGGCGCGGAAGAAGGGCTGGTGGTGTCTACCTGGGACATCCTGAACGGAACCGTGGAACCGGGCAAGAACGTACTGATATTCGATACCATCTGTGAATTCTCAGGCATGTCAGCGGCAGATTATCTGACCTCTAAAGGAGCCAAAGTTGAGCTGGTGACGGATGATATCAAACCGGGTGTCGGCATTGGTGGTACTACCTTCCCGACTTACTACCGCAGCCTGTATGAGAAAGAAGTCATCATGACCTCCGATCTGGCTCTGGAGAAAGTGTACCGGGAAGGTGAGAACCTGATTGCGTTACTGGAGAACGAGTACACCGGTCAGAAAGAGGAGCGGGTGGTTGATCAGGTTGTGATTGAAAACGGCACCCGTCCTAACGAAGCGCTCTACTACGAGCTAAAGGCCGAGTCAGTCAATAAAGGGCAGATTGATACTGAAGCCTTGTTTGCGTCAGCGGTACAGCCTGTTTTATCTGAGCAGAAAGAAGGGATGATCCTGTGGCGTCTGGGGGACTGCGTATCACAGCGTAATACCCATGCTGCAATCTATGATGCCTTACGTTTGTGCAAGGATTTATAAGGAGGGCGTATGAACCTGGAGTTACTTCCCATCCTGCTTATGACCGCCATTGCGCTGACGGTCATTGGAATGTGGCGACGCATTCGAATGTGGCGTCGGGGCCAGAAAGAGCGAGTAGCGTTCTGGTCTGGTCTGGCTTCAATGCCCCGTCGGTATCTGGTGGACCTGCACCATGTAGTGGCCCGCGATAAAGTGATGTCTAATACGCACGTTGCGACGGCGGGGGGATTTGTCTTATCGGTGGTACTTATTTTAACTGTACACCTGTTTGGCGTTACTTCGGACATCGTCTCCTGGCTGCTGCTCGGGTCACTTGCTCTCATGTTTGTGGGAGCACTATCCGTATATCGCCGTAGAATGAATCCTCCGTCCAGATTGTCCAAAGGACCATGGATGAGGCTTCGTAAGAGCTTGCTGGTCTTTTCTGTCAGCTTCTTCCTGATGACCCTGCCGGTATCCGGTCTGCTTCCTGAGGGATCGTTAAACTGGGTGGTTAATGCTGTCTTAATCGCCGGCATTATCTGGGGCATTGGTGAAATGTTCCTCGGCATGGGCTGGGGTGGCCCGATGAAACACGCCTTTGCCGGTTCGTTACACCTGGCATTTCACCGCCGTCCAGAGCGGTTTGGCGGAGGCCGTTCAACCGGTCTGAAGCCGGTGGACCTTTCCGCAGCAAAACTGGGTGTAGAGAAGCCGGAAGACTTTAAATGGAACCAGCTGCTCGGTTTTGATGCCTGTGTTCAGTGTGGCCGGTGTGAGGCGGTGTGTCCCGCCTTTGCTGCCGGGCAACCGCTGAACCCGAAAAAACTGATTCAGGACATGGTGGTCGGGCTTGCCGGCGGCACGGACAAACGCTATGCCGGCAGTCCGCACCCAGGCAAAGAGGTCGGGTGTGGTTCCGGCGGTGCTCATAACCCTATCGTCGGTGGTGTCGTGAATGCTGACACCTTGTGGTCATGTACGACCTGCCGGGCCTGCGTTGAAGAGTGTCCGATGATGATCGAGCATGTGGATGCCGTGGTGGATATGCGTCGTTTCCTCACTCTGGAGAAAGGCGAAACACCGGAAAAAGGTGTCGAGGTGCTGGAGAACCTGATATTTACGGACAACCCTAACGGACATGCGCCGAAGAAACGCTCTCACTGGGCGGTCGATCAGGACCTGAAACTGATGTCGGAAGTGAAACGGGCTGATGTACTGTTCTGGGTCTCTGATGGCGCATTTGACATGCGTAGCCAGCGCATCCTGAAAGCCTTTGTGAAAGTGATGAAGGCGGCTAATCTGGATGTGGCTATTCTTGGCGATGAAGAGCTCGACAGTGGTGATGTCGCACGCCGGTTAGGTGATGACGCGACATTCCAGCGTCTTGCAAAGCGCAATATCGCTACGCTGTCGAAGTATGAGTTTGACTGTATCGTGACAACCGATCCACACGCCTTCCACTGCCTTAAAAATGAATACCCGGACTTTTATCCAGCGGATGAAAAGCCCGGGTATCAGGTATGGCATCACACGACATTTATCAATCAACTGGTTGAGAAAGGTCTGATTCATCTGCGTCCGTATCAGGACATCAAAGCAACCTACCATGATCCCTGTTACCTCGGCCGCTATAACGGAGAGTATGAATCGCCTCGTTCTCTGCTGAAACAACTGGGCATTGAAATCTCTGAAATGGAACGCTCCGGGTTCCGCTCCCGCTGCTGTGGCGGTGGTGGAGGCGCACCGATCAGTGACATTCCGGGCGAACAACGTATCGCTGACATGAGAATGGAAGACATCCGGGAAACCGGGGCGGAACTGGTCGCCGTTGGTTGTCAGCAGTGTACCGCCATGCTCGAAGGGGTCGTAGAGCCAAGACCAGAGGTGAAAGATATTGCTGAGCTGGTGGCTGAGGCACTGATAGACGTTTCTGAAAGTACGGACAGTGTGGATGTCTGGTCTCCGGAAAAACAACCGGAAACCGTGTAGGGGGAGAAAGGAATGAATGACATCATAATTCGTCGCGATCGCCGCGCAGAATGGATCCTCCGTAACCGGCTGCACCCGGAACATGCCAGCCTGGTGACGCTACCGACACAAGAGCGTGGGCCTGGCGGAGTGATCCGCCGCTACCCTCACCGGGAAGGGTTTATCGGTCCCAATGGTATTAAACGTATCGACAGACTGAATGGCAGCAATGTGTCTTCCTTGTCGGGATCGGCTCGTACGATTGCCCGTCAGGAAGTGCTCCTGCCGCTGCATCAGGTAACGGAACCGGATTTCTATATTACGGTGGTGCCTGATATGTCCGGAGGACGCCTCACCAGTCATGACCGGGATATCTTAGGGCAGGCCCATAAACTGGTTAAGGAGTATCAGGGGCAGGGTGAAGGAGCCGTCATGGCGATTATCTTTGGTCCGCATAAAGAAACCCAGTTTGATACGGCCGGTGTTGACCGTTTGCTGACTATTCCTGATGAGCGTTTTGCTGATTACTGTCCGGAAGACAAAGTGCAGATGCTTAAGGCAGTTGATGATCGCTTTGCGCCGAAGCACTGGCTGTTCCCGGACAGCATCAGCGGCGGGTTTGAACTCGGTGCCCGTCTTGCGGCGGAACTGCATGAACGGCCGGCGACGCAGGCCTGGCAGGTCACGACGGAAGAAACGGTTTGCCGTGCTTCCGGCGGGCGGCATGACATTAAGCGTGAGACACCAAGAATGCTGTTGCTGGCTGAGGAGTGTGCGCTTCCGATCGATGAAACCCGGCATGAGGCGGCTCCGGTTGAGCTTGATATCACCGTTGAACCTGAGAACCATATCGACGATCTGGGACAGATCGCAGTGGATCCTCAGTCCATACCTCTTACCGAAGCTGAATTCATACTCTCGGCAGGTAATGGTATTCATGACTGGGAACAATTCCATCGTGCCGCGGACGTACTGGGCGCAACTGAAGGGGCCAGCCGTGTGGCGGTCGATGATGGGTTTATGCCAAGACACCGGCAGGTCGGGGCAACCGGTAGCTGGGTTAGCGCTCGTCTCTATTTAGCCGTCGGTATCTCCGGTGCGATCCAGCACCTGCAGGGGATTGGTGCCTGTGAAAAAGTCGTGGCAGTGAATACCGATCCTGGCTGTGACATGGTGAAACGCGCCGATCTTAGCGTGATTGCCGACAGCAATGAGTTGTTGTCTGAGTTAATCAGCCTGATGGAACGCTATCAACGGGAGGAAGTGAAAGATGCCGCATAACGATGATGTACAAGCATTGAAAATCAGTGCTCTGGTATCGGTTGGGGCCCATCCTGATACCGGAAGACCGCGCAGGGCAATGAGTGATGCCCGTGCTGTCGAGCTTGGGCTGGCAATGGAAAACGGATCACTGGAAGTGGTGCATGCCGGAAGCCCCGAAGACCCGGCTCTGGCTTATTACGCCGGTATGGGCTTACCCGCTATCCGGGTGTTAGGCCAGCCGGAGGAGGCCGATGCAGTCGTGACCCTGACGCAGTATTTTCAGGACAACATGCCCGATATTCTGCTGACCGGCGGGCGCTCAGAGAGCGGTGAGTCATCAGGCTTACTGCCTTTCTTTCTGGCTCAGAGACTGAATTGCCCGATTGTAATGGGCATTGCTGAAATACTTTCCATTGAAAACGGCAGGGCCAAAGTGCTTCAGGCGCTACCCAGAGGGCAACGCCGGGCCGTTAGCGTGACGCTACCCTTTGTCGCCAGTGTCGATATGGCCGCAAAGGCTCCACGGCAAAGTGCTTACGGCCGGGCACGCCACTGTGACATAGAAGCGCGCATGGTTGGGGAAGCAGTGCCTGATCAGGTGCGGCAGAGCTGGGAAGAAACAGAAGCAAAACCAAAATTAAAACGCCTGAAAGTGGTTAAGGCGAAAAGCGCCGCCGATCGCTTCAAGGCGGCTACGGCCAAAACAGAATCATCAGGAGGACGCGTACTAAAAGATAAACCGGTGAGTGAAATGGCTCAGGCAGTGTTCGACCTGCTGCTTGAAGAAGGCGTTATTCACCGATGACGTGAGCTCATTCAGGATTACAGGAAGTACCGGAATGAGTTTGTATTTCTAACTCTTAGTTAAACAAACATTTGTTAAACAGATAATGTAAAGAGGGATCGAATGAAAAGCATACTCGATTATTCAGAAGGTGACGTTGCTGTCACCCAAATAAAGTACAACACGGATTATTGTACCGGTCAGGATAACGTTAAGCTTTGGGGGATGGATATCCACAACCCGGTATTCGGAGTGAGCGCCGGGCTGATCTTATTGTTCATTGTTTTAACATTAAGCTTCCCGGAAGGTGCAAAAGACGTTTTTACGCTTTCCCGGAACTGGTCAATTAATAATTTTGACTGGTTGTTTATGGCAGGGTGTAACCTTTTTATTGTTTTTTGCTTATTTTTGCTGGTTTCACCTGTCGGCAGAATTCGTTTGGGCGGAGTTGATGCAAAACCGGAGTTTTCTTTCCTGTCGTGGTTCAGTATGTTATTTGCCGCCGGGATGGGTATTGGCCTGATGTTCTGGAGTGTGGCTGAACCTGTGGCTTACTACACCGACTGGTATGGAACGCCGCTGAATGTGTCAGCCCGTACAGAAGAAGCAAGACAGATGGCGCTGAGTGCCACCATGTACCACTGGGGGCTTCATCCCTGGGGGATTTATGCCGTCGTAGGTTTGGCTTTGGCCTTTTTCACCTATAATAAAGGGTTACCATTAACCATCCGATCCGCTTTTTTCCCTATTTTTGGTGAACGAGTCTGGGGAGGCATTGGGCACTTTATTGATATTCTGGCAGTGCTGGCGACTATTTTCGGGCTGGCAACATCGTTAGGCTTTGGAGCCCAGCAGGCCGCCGGGGGGTTAAATTACCTGTTCGGTATTTCTAACGGCCTGTCTACGCAAATCACCTTCATTGTCATCGTAACCGGAATTGCTACATTTTCCGTGGTCCGCGGGCTGGACGGGGGCGTAAAACTGCTCAGTAATATTAATATGCTTGTTGCCGTGGGGCTGGTGGCGATTATTGTCGCGGTTGGGCCGACACTCAGCATCTTTGACACCGTTGGAGATATTACCGCGGGTTACGCTGAAAACTTTGTATCTTTGTCATCCTGGATAGGACGTGAAGATACGGACTGGTTCCATGGCTGGACGGTCTTTTACTGGGCATGGTGGGTATCCTGGTCACCATTTGTGGGTATGTTTATCGCTCGCGTATCAAAAGGACGGACCGTTCGCGAATTTATTACCGCAGTACTGCTGGTTCCGACTATCGTCACGCTTATCTGGCTGAGCATCATGGGTGGTACGGCGTTAGACCAGGCAACTTCAAGCGTGGGTGAATTAGCCAACGGCATCAGTGATGTTTCTGTGGCTATGTTCCAGATGTTTGATAACCTGCCGATGTCTGGCATGCTTTCTATGGTTGCCATTCTGCTGGTGCTGGTGTTCTTTGTGACCTCTTCTGACTCGGGTTCTCTGGTTATTGACAGCATTACCGCCGGAGGCAAACTGGAAGTACCTGTGGTACAGAGAATATTCTGGGCAATAGCCGAAGGTGTGATCGCGATTGCTCTGCTGCTTGGTGGGGGCGCTGATGCGTTGTCTGCACTTCAGGCCGGAGCCATTACCACAGGGCTGCCATTTACCTTTGTCCTGATTGCGATGTGCTGGAGCTTATATATTGGCCTGAAAACTGAGAAGCACTTATACCGATAAGTACCGGCCAGTAAAAAACTCATATTAGGGCGTGCCCTAATAAGTATCATTCTAAAAAGGCAGTGACGTCAGCGACGCACTGCCTTTGCTCGTATGAAAGGGGAGTGAACTTAAAAACGTAACAAGATCTCATGAGGATGAGCTGTGAGGTGGCGTCATTGCATATTTGTGTAAATGTATACCAGCTCCAGCAATGCAACAGTGATAGCCATTAACGTGGTTGCTTTCCAAAACAGTACTGGACGCCGCTGTATCAGCGGGCTCTCTTTTACTTCATTTTGCAGTAACTTATTGGGTGTGTAGAGATCGGCCGTAAACTCACTCAGTGCCGGGTAGCGTCTTTGCGGCAAATGATGAGTGGCTTTTTTAAATGCCAGGTCTATCCAGTGCGGGATGTCATCACGACATTGACTGATCGGTCGGTATTCCCATTTGGTATGTCTGGCGGATTGTAGGTTCTGCCCCCTGACTTCCTTATAGGGTAACTGACCGGTTAACATCTCATAGCCGATGACCGCTACAGAAAACAGGTCGGAGATGGTTGTGGCATTGCCGGTCTGTATGTACTCCGGTGCAATATAATTAACGGCACCAAGCGGAATCGTTTCGGGGCTTTCTGGCAGGATCTCCTCTAATCCCGATACTTTAACGGCACCCAGGTCGATAATTTTGACCGAACCAGAGTGGCTTATCATAACGTTTTCCGGTTTTAGATCTCTGTGTACCATATCGGCTCGCTGAAAAACGCGGACCGCTTTTACTAGCTCATCTATGATCACACGCACGCTGTGCAGATCAGGTCTGGGGTTGTCGTACATCCACTGGCGCAGGGTGATACCTTCGATCAGCTCACATAACTGATAGATAAACTTGGATTCCCTGGGCGTCGGGTACATCTTCATTACCCGCTCACTATTTATCTGGGAACCAACCCAGGCCTCGTTGGAAAAGTGTCTCAGGTACGATCTGTCCTCACTGTACTGCATCGATGGCGCTTTCAGAACCATCTGTTTATCGCTGGATAGCTCCGTTACCTGGTACACATGGCTTCTGGCACCTTCATACAGCACTTTGTCTACCCGGTAGTTATCAATCTGGTTACCGGTTTTCATCGCCGGAGGGATGGTTCGCGACAAGATGCGCTGCTGGTGCTCCAGTGCAGAATGGCGCGGAAGATGCGTGACATCCAGGATCAGACAGCTCAGGTTATCCTGGCTGCCGTTCACCAGGGCCTGGTTACAGATCTCCCGGCTCAGCTCATCCAGGTCGATATTGTGTGAGGTTCGGGTAAACTCAGCTAAGGAGCGTTCATCAATAAAGTCGTGCACGCCATCAGAGGTCAGGATAAAACGGTCACCTTCCCGTAGAGATAACATCTGATAGTCGACTTCCAGTTTACTGTCCATGCCCAAGGCGCGGGTCAGATAGGCACTTTTGCCAAAATTGATGCGTTGATGGTCTTGAGTCAGCAGTCTGAATTTGTTGTCCCGCAGGCGATATATACGGGTATCACCGACATGAAACAGGTGCGCGGTATTCGATTTAAAAATGAGGCAGCTAAAGGTGGTCACCAGCCCGTTATGGGAAAGCCCCTTCTTGGCTCCTTCTACATACAACCAACTGTTAAGCGAGGTTAATATCTTTCCGGCGGCGTGTTTGATGCTCCAGCTATCGGGTGTGGCGTAGTAGTCGTTGATAAACTGAACGACGGCGGTATGGCTGGCTTTCTGACTGTGCTCGCTACAGCTTACGCCATCAGCGATACAGGCAACGATTCCTTTATGGACCAACGCATCCTGCTGCTCAGGAACCTTTACCAGGATGGCGTCCTGATTTTCTTTGCGTGCCCCCGTCAAAGAGCTGCCGGCATGGGTCACACTCAGTTGTGGCTGTTTCTCTTTTTGTGATGGCATAGGAGCATCGATTCCTTAGCGCTTATTCCGTTTTTTAAGGAGAAATGCCTGATCCGGCATTAACCGGATCAGGCAGGTGATACATTCTCGTTTTAAGTCAGGCTTACTATCAAGGCTACAATATCGACAGGAATCTTAGTGTGATACGTCAATCAGAGTGACACTGCCGTCTTCATTGACCTCGGCAATCTTACCGCTCGGTTCTTCCATATACAGTAGTGCGGCAAAGCCAAGAACGGCGGTACCGGCAATGACATAGAAGAAGGTCTGGTAATCAACAAACGACAGAATGGTTAAGTAAGTAACCGCGCCAACGTTGCCATAGGCACCGGTCATACCGGCGATTTGTCCCGTCATTCGACGTTTGATAAGTGGTACGGTAGCAAACACGGCACCCTCACCGGCCTGTACGAAGAAAGAGCACGCCATAGCGGCCAGTACTGCCAGCCAGACAGGCCACTCGCTGTTCACCTGTCCCATCAGGAAGTACCCAACGGCAAGGCCTGCTGTCAGGATCAGCAAGGTAGGCTTACGACCAAAGCGGTCTGATATCCAGCCACCACCCGGACGCGACATCAGGTTCATGAAGGCGTAAGCGGACGCCACCATACCGGCAAGTACCGGGGACAACTCAAAGGTTTCAGAGAAAAACAGCGGTAGCATGGATACTACAGCCAGCTCGGAGCCAAACGTAGCAAAGTAGAGCACATTCAGCACGGCCACCTGCTTAAATTTGTACTGATGGATCTCATCAACCGGTTTCTCAAATACGGTTTTATTGACCTTCCATACCTGACTTGCTTCGAGTAGGTAGAGTGCAGCAAGTCCCGCGTAAATAGCGTTTACAGCAAGGTCAGGCAGCATGCTGATCCCCTTTGGAGAGAGTTTCCAGGCAAGCAGGGCAAGTACCGCATACATAGGCACCTTCATCAGCAACAGGAAGAAAAAGTCGCCTTTCGAGGTCACTTCCATGGCGGTCAGATGCTTAGGCTTAAAGTAGGTTGAGCCTTTTGGTGTGTCCGATACATTGCGATAAAAAATAACAGAGAACACCAGGCTCATCAGGCCGGTTGTGGCAATAGCATAGCGCCAGCCATCTTCACCGCCGAGCAGCAGGGCTAGTGTCGGCAGGGTGAAAGCGGCAGCCGCCGAGCCAAAGTTACCCCAGCCACCGTAAATACCCTCAGCCGTACCCAGCTCATTGTGCGGGAACCATTCAGAGACCAGACGGATACCGATGACAAAACCGGCACCGATAAAACCGAGCAGGAATCGGGCGATCGCCGCTTGCAAGAATGAATCTGCAAAGGCAAACATAAAACATGGGATAGAGCAGATCGCCAGCAATGCAGAATAGACCAGTCTCGGACCGTATTTGTCTGTCAGCATACCGATGAGGACACGCGCCGGGATGGTGAGTGCCACGTTCAGTATCAGCAGGGTTTTGATTTCCTGTGTGCTCAGGCCAAGTGTCTCTTTCACCATTTGCAGCAGAGGCGCAAAGTTAAACCACACCACAAAGGTGATAAAAAAGGCCATCCAGCTCATGTGCAAGATCTTCATCTTGCCCTTAAATGAAAACAGGGAGAATTTGGTCTCTTCCATTTTAAAATCCTTTTTACTAACTCTTTAGTTTGCCACACCACGGTTAACATGTTGGTGTGGTGTAATTATGGGGTTTATTATCAGACTGCCGAATTAAGCCGCCACGGCCTCTGCGGCCTGCACCTGAATCTGTCCGTCTTGCTCACGTACCGGATAAACCTCTATCTTGTGAACCGGTTCTTCCAGGCATTCGCCGGTTTCCAGATTGAAGTGCTGCTTATAAAGTGGCGACGCCACATATGGCTTATCCTCAAGCGAGCCGATGATGCCGCGGGACAATATGTTCGCTTTGCCGATAGGGTCGTAGTTAGATACCGCATACAGTGAGCCTGTTCGGGTGCAGTTAAAAACAGCAACCTGTTTGCCCGCCACCAAAGCGCAGATGCCTATGTTGGGTACGAGGTCTTTTTCCGAACAGATGGTGTGCCAGTTGTCCATATTGAATCTCCTTAACTATAAACTTGTTCATCCGGTGTCTTAACGTTGCGGTTAAGACACCTCAACGATCTCAATCTCTTGTGCCTTTTCTGGTTCAGGGAAGCGCTGATCCCGCAGGGAAATAAACCGCAGACCTTCATCACGCTGGTCACTGTTGATGAAGTGGCTGAAGCGTTTCAGTTTTTCCGGTGACTCGATGGTGGTTTTCCACTCACACTGGTACTTGGCAATATTGGCGGCCATGTCAGCTTCCAGCTCTTCACACAGGCCCAGCTTGTCTTCGATGACGACCTGTTTGAGGTAATCAAGTCCGCCTTCCAGGTTCTCCATCCACACAGAGGTACGCTGCAGACGGTCTGCGGTGCGGATATAGAACATAAGTATGCGGTCGATATATTTGATCAGCGTTGCTTCATCCAGGTCAGAGGCAAACAGATCAGCATGACGCGGACGCATACCGCCGTTACCACACACGTACAGGTTCCAGCCGTTCTCGGTGGCGATAACACCGATGTCCTTTGACTGCGCCTCTGCACATTCGCGAGTACAACCGGATACTGCAAACTTAAGCTTGTGAGGCGAGCGCAGGCCCTTGTAGCGGTTCTCAATATCGATAGCGAAGCCAACGCTGTCGCCCACACCGTAACGGCACCATGTGCTGCCGACACAGGACTTAACGGTACGTACTGACTTGCCGTAGGCATGGCCGGTTTCAAACCCTGCGTCTACCAGTTTCTTCCAGATAAGTGGCAGGTCGTTGAGTTGCGCACCAAACAGGTCGACGCGCTGACCACCGGTGATCTTGGTGTACAGGTCGAACTCTTTGGCCACTTCACCCAGTACGATAAGTTTGTCAGGCGTGATCTCACCACCGGCGATACGTGGTACCACAGAGTAGGTACCGTCTTTTTGCATATTACCCAGGTAAATGTCGTTGGTGTCCTGCAGCTCGGTATGCTCATCCTGCAGGATGTAGTCATTCCAGAAGGAAGCCAGAATAGAGCCTACCGCCGGTTTACAGGTGGCACAGCCCAGCCCGGTACCGTATTTTTCCAGCAGCTCGTCAAAGGTTTTGATCTTGTTGACGCGGATGATGTCGCTCAGCTCCTGACGCGAATAAGCAAAGTGCTCACACAGATCGTTATTGACTTCAACACCCAGGCTAAGCAGTTCATTGTCCAGCACTTGTTTTGCCAGGGCTGAACAGCCGCCACAGCCAGTCGAGGCGTTGGTGGTTTCTTTTAGCGCAGCCATCGTGGTGCAGCCAGATGCCACTGCCTGTTTGATATCGCCTTTAGTGACATCAAAACAGGAGCAGATCATGGCGCTGTCTGGCAGGGCATCGATACCCATGCCCGCAGATTCGTCCTCTGCTGCGTTAGGCAGGATCAGTACCGACGGGTTGGAAGGCAGCGGCATGTCATTTTGTTTTAACTGAAGAAGAGTACCGTAAGCGTCAGCATCACCGACCAGCACAGCCCCCACGATCTTTGAGCCGTCAGAAGAGACGATCAGACGTTTGTAAACCTGCTCAATTTCGTCGTTATAGGTATAAGATTGTGCACCCTCGGTTTTTCCGTGTACTTCACCGATACTGGCCACATCGACACCCAGTAGCTTAAGCTTGGTACTCATGTCAGCACCCAGAAACTCACTTGGGGCTTCGTCTTCAAGCATGTGGCCGGCAGCAACTTTTGCCATCTGATAGCCAGGCGCGACCAGGCCAAAAATCTGGTTGTTCCACAGAGCACACTCACCAATGGCGTACACATCCGGCTGGTTAGTCTGACAGTGGTTATTGATCACGATGCCACCACGCTCGCCAATCTTGATATCAGAGCTACGTGCCAGCTCATCCTGAGGACGGATACCAGCAGAGAAGACGATCATATCGGTTTCCAGGTGCGTGCCATCAGCAAAGTTCATGCGATAGCGCGCGCTTTCACCCGCGACGATCTCCGTGGTTGCCTTTTCGGTATGTACCGATACGCCCATATTTTCAATCTTGCGGCGTAGCAGAGCACCCCCACCTTCTTCCAGCTGCACGGCCATCAGGCGTGGTGCAAACTCAACAACATGGGTTTCCAGTCCCAGATTTTTAATCGCGTTGGCAGCTTCAAGGCCCAGCAGACCGCCACCGACAACGACACCGCTTTTACTGGCTTTGCTGGAAGCTTCAATGGCATCCAGATCTTCGATGGTACGGTAAACAAAGCAGTGCTCCTGATCGTTGCCGGGAATAGGTGGAACAAACGGGAAAGAGCCTGTCGCCAGAACCAGTTTGTCGTAGGCTTCTTCACGGCCGGAGGCGGTGATCACTTTTTTCGCCTTGGTATCCAGTTGGGTGACTTTTTCGTTTACGACATAGCTGATACCGTTAGCCCGATAATAGGGCTCATCGGTCATCGCCAGATCCTCGGCGGTTTTGCCGGTCAGGTAAGAGGTTAGCTGTACCCTGTCATACGCCAGTCGCGATTCTTCTGAGAAGGTGATGATATCCAGGTCATCACGTTCGCTCTGAATTAATGTGTCGATAAATTTGTGGCCAACCATGCCGTTTCCCACAACGATAATTCTTTGTCTGCTCATATGGTTATCTTCCTGATAGTAAAGTTGTTTCCAATGTCGCCGCATTTCAACCGTCTGATTTATGCCGACATCTTTAATTTGTGTTCTGCTAATTCCTGAGTACCGGCACGCTCAGCAAGCTGCTCTAGCCATTGCATCTGGTTAGCGACCGATACCACCTGACCGATGACAATCAGAGCTGGCGACTGAATCTGGTGTTGCTGTTTAAGCTGAGAAAGTTGCTTTAGCTGACCGGTAAAGATGCGCTGCTCAGGTGTGCAGCCGTTTTCGATGAAGGCAACCGGAGTCTCTGCATCCATGCCGCCTTCAATTAACTGATTAGTGATCATGTCGGTCTTGCTCAGGCCCATGTAAATCACCAGTGTCTGGTTGAGCTGTGCGAGAGCGGGCCAGTTCAGATCTAACTTTTTGTCTGCATGGGCTGTGATGAAAGTGCAGCCTTGTGCCAACCCTCTGTGAGTCAGCGGGATCTGAGCATAGGTAGTACATCCGGATGCGGCTGTGATGCCAGGGATGACGTCCACCTTGATCCCTTTTTGTGCCAGCAGCAGCATCTCTTCGCCACCGCGACCAAACACAAACGAGTCTCCACCCTTGACGCGACACACATCGATACCGGACTGTGCGTATTTGATCAGGATGTCATTAATTTCATCCTGAGTAGAGCTGTGTTGTCCTTTGGACTTGCCTACATACAGCGTCTCGGCGTGAGAGGGAAAAAGCGCTCGAATCTCTTCGCTGACCAGATTATCGAAGACAATAAATCCCGCCTGCTGGATAGCTCGTGCAGCTTTGACGGTTAACAGCTCTGGGTCACCAGGCCCCGCACCAACCAAAGTGACGGTGCCTTGTCGTGTAAATGTTCCGGGATGGGTATGGCTTATACTCATAGTCCTGATTCCTAAACTTTAACTTTTCATCACGCTTCTCACGTAGCAAAAGCGATGCCTGTTCGTTGATTTGTATCAATAAAAATTTATTAATCCTTATTATTCAATTTGTTATTTTTATGTCTTGGGGGGTTTTATGATGAGTAAAAACTGGTTTGGTAGTGTAATGTAAGGATAAATGAACTCTTGTGGTGCATTTGGTGTTTTTGTGGTGCAAATTTAAGATTAAGTGGAGTGTTTGTGTGTTATTTTTATCTACTACTTTAGTGGTAGGTTATGTTTTATCTTATTGATATTAATAAATAAAAAATATGAAAACATTAATAATTCCTTATTGGTGTGTATATTGCAGTGTAACCCTTATTAGGTAGTGTTTTTCTGGTTTGAGGGTGGATTGTGATGCAATCAAATGATGGATGGATCAAGACAACATGCGCGTACTGTGGTGTAGGGTGTGGAGTAGAAGCACGTCCAAATATGTCTGGTGAATTAGAGGTTAGAGGGGATAAAAGTCACCCGTCCAACTATGGCAAACTGTGTACCAAAGGTATCGCGCTTGGTGATACGGTGATTCATGATGGTCGTTTACTTGCTCCTATTGATAAGAGAACAGCCGGGGGCGAAGAGCTGGACTGGCATAGCGCAACACAGATCATCGCAGACAACTTCTCCAAAGCGATTAAGGAGCATGGCCCTGACTCCGTGGCCTTTTATGTATCCGGCCAGCTTTTAACAGAGGACTACTATGTCGCCAACAAGCTGATTAAGGGTTTTTTAGGCACCGCCAATATAGACAGTAATTCGCGTCTCTGTATGGCATCGTCGGTTGTTGGTCATAAGCGTGCTTTTGGCTCAGATACGGTGCCTGTTTGTTATGACGATCTGGAGCAGGCCGAGCTGGTGGTGCTGGTAGGCTCTAACCTGGCCTGGTGTCACCCGGTCTTGTTTCAGCGCCTGCGCAGTGCAAAACAGAATAATCCATCGCTGCGGGTTGTGGTGATCGACCCGCGTCGTACTGACAGTTGCGATATTGCTGATGAACATCTGGCGTTGAATTCGGGGTCGGATGTGGCCCTGTTTAATGGCCTTTTGACCCATATTGCTGAACATGGCTGCCTGGATGACGAGTTTGTCAGCAACCACACCAATAACGCTAAACAGGCATTGGATCAGGCCGCTCAGGAATCAGATATCGAATCATTAACCGGGCTGTCACAGGAGCAGTTGCAGCGCTTCTATCAGGACTTCGTTACCACAGATAAGGTTATTACCGTCTATTCGCAGGGGGTAAACCAATCCACGACAGGCTCAGATAAGGTGAACAGCATCATCAACTGCCACCTGGCAACAGGTAAAGTAGGTAAAGAAGGAACCGGACCCTTCTCTGTTACCGGTCAGCCAAACGCCATGGGCGGGCGAGAGGTTGGTGCCCTCGCTAATACCCTGGCTTCTCATATGGAGTTTGATAAGCCTGAGCATCTGGCGCTTGTCAGCAATTTCTGGGGAACAGAAAATCTTGCCTCGAAGCCGGGGCTGAAAGCTGTGGACATGTTTGATGCTATGGCGGAAGGGAAGATCAAAGCGGTCTGGATAATGGCAACCAACCCGATGGTCAGCCTGCCGGATAGCGAAAAGATCCGTAAGGCACTGGAAACCTGTGAGTTTGTCGCGGTGTCAGATTGCATTGCTGATACCGAAACCACCCGTATGGCCGATATCGTATTACCTGCACAAGGCTGGAGTGAGAAGTCGGGTACGGTCACCAACTCAGAGCGGCGTATATCACGCCAGCGCCGGGTTATGCCAAGCCCGGGTATGGCAAAACCGGACTGGTGGATCATCAGCCAGGTAGCGCAAAAGATGGGCTTTGGTGAGGCTTTTGATTACCTTCATGAAGGCGAGATCTTCCGCGAATATGCCGCGCTTTCAACGCAGGGTAACCAGAACGGTGAGCGTGACTTTTCGCTTATCGGCCTGACACAGCTGGACGATAAAGGTTACAGCCAGTTGCTGCCTCAGCAGTGGCCGGTGACCGAATTGCAATCTGAGGTCGTGAACCAGCGTTTGTTTAGTGACAAGCAGTTTTATACTCCGGATAGAAAAGCCAATTTTGTGCCTGTTCGTCACTCAGCCCCGAAAAGTGTAACCAGTGAGGCATACCCACTATTGCTCAACAGTGGGCGTACCCGCGACCAATGGCATACCATGTCCAGAACGGGCCTGTCGGCACGGTTAGGTGAACACAAATCAGAGCCGTATGTGCAGATCCATCCGCACACCGCAAATGAATATCGTGTGCAGAACGGTCAACTCGTTCTGGTCAGCAGTGCGCAGGGGAAATGTCAGGTGCGTGCTGAGGTAACCAGTGAAGTTTCTCCCGGTCAGCTGTTTATACCTATCCACTGGAATAATCTGACGGCAAAAGACGCCAAACCGTGCGATCTGATCGCGCCATATACTGACAATGCGTCAGGTCAGCCTGAGTTTAAACACACACCGGTTACACTACAGCCGTGCCTGTATCAAAGCGCCGCCCTGTTTACATCTCGCCATGTTATGGACTTTGATAAACTGGATTACTGGGCAAGGCAGAAGATTGAGCATGGCTACCTGTACCGTATTGAATCGACGCTTTCCGTGTATGAGTTAGCGCAGCAGCTGAAGAGTCACTTAACAGGTGAGAGTGATCGTATCGCAAGTTATGAGTCCGGTATGTCAGGCCTCAAGCACCGGTTTGTTTCTGTCGTTAATGATAAGGTATCGCAGGAGGTGTATGTGCAGCCACGCCTTTCAGAGACCGATATCAGCAGCATTATCGAGAATTTCAATCGTCATGTTGATAGTGCACAGGAATCTGTGTTTCCGGATGAATCACAACTTGTCAGCTAACCGATAATTCCTGTTCTCGCTGATTGATAGCCGTTCACCCAGCAGGTTTACTTGCTGGGCTTTTGGGTTGCCGGTGATGTTTACGGGCTCCCTGCGTTTGAGTTTGAAAATGCGGTAATAAAAAAGGCCCCGAATGAGGCCTTAGAGATAGGTTTATTTTCCAGAAAGATTTTGCTGAATTTTTTCTGAATACCAGTTAATAAAATCGATAACACCGAACTCATAGGTTTTCGAGTAAGGGCCTGGTTCATAACTGAGTGAGTTGATTCCCCGCTGGTTCTCTTCGCCAAGAATACGGTCCTGATCATTGGTGGCATCCCATACCTGACGCAGTTTTTCCGGATCGTAATCCACGCCTTCAACGGCATCTTTGTGCACAAACCATTTTGTGGTGACCATGGTTTCCTGTGCGGAGATTGGCAGAACACGGAACACAATGAAGTGGTCACTCTGCATATGGTTCCAGGAGTTAGGCAGGTGCAGAATACGCAGTGAACCCAGTTTGTTGTTCTTGATGCTTCCCATCAGCTTGTCACAGGCCGCAGAACCATCAATGGTCATTACATCTGTGCCTTCCTTAAGCGGCATCCGGACCAGTCGGTTTCTCGCACCAAAGTTTTTATGTTGGTGAGGAATATTCTCTGCGTCCCACTCTTTAGCCATACGGTCACAATAGGCTAAAAAGTCAGCTGGTGCCCTTGGGTCGGTAGTATCGTCCCACTCCAGGATGGTATTAAGAAGTTCTGGATGACTGCCGGCGCAGTGATAACATTCCCGGTTATTCTCAATGACCAGTTTCCAGTTGGCTTTTTCGTACATATTGGATTCGACGGCAAGCTTGGTCTCTTCAATGTTGTATGGGGCCATATACTCTTCGAGAGTCGACAGAAATTCGTCAAAATCAGACTCAGGAGGATTGTCTGCTAAACAGATAAAGATAAACCCTCCGGCGGTTTTGCAGTTAACCGGACGCAGACCGTGAGCCTTGGTGTCAAAGTCATCTCCCATTTCGGTTCCGGCGTAAAGCAGGTTACCTTTCGTGTCATAGGTCCATTGGTGATACGGGCATACCAGGTTGGCCACTTTACCTCGGTGCTCAAGACAGATTCGGGAACCACGGTGGCGACAGGTATTGTGAAAAGCATTCACGGAACCGTCGGCATCACGCACAATAAGCACGGGACTTTGTGCGATTTCAACGGTGAAGTAGTCTCCTTTTGCTGGAATTTCACTGGTCATCCCGACAAATAACCATTCCTTATGAAAGATCTCTTCTACGTCAATGCGAAACAATAAAGGATCATTATATAAGGGGCGTGGCAGTGAATAATCGGGTTTGCGTTCACTTAGCAGTTTGGTCATTTCTTCACGAGCGACGTCCATGCTAGGGTAGCTTACATTGAGTAAATCAGTCTGTGTCATTGCTACTATCTTCTTCTCGGAAATGTTGAAAAATACGCCCGAGTGGGCTTCCATGCGTAGTACCTGACGCCTAAACCTTACGTTATGTGCGTGTTAGTCAGGAGTCAGGCTTATCCTGCCATCATTACTATTAACCAGAAGAGTCTATTCGCGACACGGAGTGATGTTATTTAAGACAAGCGGAAAAAAAGATTCGGGTTTGTGACACTTTTGGATAATCAAATGTCGTAAAGGGATAACTGCTTATTAGTGTATCGCTCAAAAATACGGACAAGCCCATGGAGGGGTGCAACACTTAATACCGCTACGGAGAGTCCGGCCATGAATACCTCGATTGATACTTTTACCCCTAGTGGGTCTTTTACTCCGGTTACCACGCAAGTCTGGAGTAATGGACGCCATGCAGTCCGGTGTGTAAAAACCATTAAGGAAACCTTCGATACCAAAACGTATTGCTTTATGGCTGACCAGCCGATCATGTTCTTTTTCAAGCCGGGACAGTTTGTCACGCTGGAGCTTGAAATTGATGGTGAGCAGGTATTCCGCTCGTACACGATTTCGAGCTCGCCTTCGGTGCCTTACAGTTTTTCGATCACGGTAAAGCGAGTTCCGGGCGGGTTTGTGTCCAACTGGATTCATGACAATATTGAGGAAGGTGCAGAGCTAGCGGTCCACGGACCGGTCGGTGACTTTAACAGCATCGATTTTCCGGCTGAAAAGATGTTATTGCTGTCCGGTGGCGTTGGGATTACCCCTGTTATGTCCATGGCGCGCTGGGCCTACGATACCAATACGGATGTTGATATCGTGTTTGTTCATAGTGCCAGAACGCCGCAAGACCTTATCTTCCATCGTGAATTAGAGTTTATGTCTTCCCGGATATCTAATTTCCATCTGCACCTGATCTGTGAGCGGCTGGAGTCCGGTCAGAACTGGGCGGGATACCGGGGAATGCTGGATGAAGCCAAACTGCTGATGACCACACCGGATCTGATGGAACGGGAAGTGTTCTGCTGCGGGCCAACACCGTATATGCGAGCGGTAAAACGGATGCTGGAAGGCCTTGGTTTTGATATGAATCATTACCATGAAGAAGCCTTTGGTCCGACACCGGACGAGATCGAAGAGCAGGCAACACAGGATGCCGAGATTGCGGCAGAAGAAGCGGAAGCGATTCTGCCTAGTGAGTTGATAGAAGTCGCCTTTACCGAAAGCGATAAAACCGTTGAAGTTGCACCAGGTGAAACGGTACACGCCGCCGCGGCGAAAGCCGGCCTGACGATCCCTAAAGCTTGTGGTATGGGCATCTGTGGTACCTGTAAGGTGAAGGTTGTCAAAGGCGATGTCGAGATGACCCATAATGGCGGGATTACTGACGAAGATGTGGAAGAGGGATACGTGCTTTCCTGCTGTAGTGCACCTAAGGGTGATTTGGTCGTGGAATATTAAGTCCGTTCTCTTATGGGGGAAATGGTTCTCTAACTATAGTTTTCTAAGAAAGGCTCTCTAAGCATAAGGCGCAGCAGGGTAAACCGGCTGCGCTTTTTGGTTCAAAACGGTTATTAAGTGTAGAGCTGGGCGAATCGGGTCTACGGTGCTATCGGTTACCCCCAAAGATTGTGTTGCCTGCACTATCACACCTTTTAGCGGCCCGCTTTAGGGTGTTATTATCTGCGCATTGATTCCGCTACCTCACTTTATCTGATGCAGTTAAACGAAATTATTGCGCGACAAATCGTCGCTCGCACAATGAAAATCATCTCTTATTCCATTAACGTGATGGATGATAAAGGCCGGATTATTGGTTCCGGTGATCCAGCGCGTTTGCATCAGAAACATGAAGGCGCGGTACTTGCCATTACAGAGTGTCGGGTTGTCGAGATTGACCAGGCCACAGCAGAGAACCTTAAAGGCGTCAAACCCGGAATCAACCTGCCGATTTTCCACCTTGGCAAAATCATCGGTGTCATTGGCATTTCAGGTATGCCGGAAGAAGTGCATCATTACGGCGAACTGGTAAAAATGACGGCCGAATTGATTGTCGAGCAGGCGGCGCTCATGTCAGAGGTTCAGTGGAATAAGCGTCATCGTGAAGAGCTGGTATTGCAGTTGATCCAGGGAGTCAGACTTAATGATGTGCAACTGAGCTCTATTGCGGAACGTCTGGGGCTTGACCTGTCACAGCCCCGTATTGCTGTCCTTGTTAAAGTCATTCCGGACAAAAATATCTCTTTTTCGTTAGAGCATCTTCAGCATCTTGTTCACCTCCTTGAATACCCGGAACGGGATAACCTTGTCGGGATACTGTCGGTTTCGAAAAAAGAAGTTGTTGTGCTAAAGCCCATCACTTTAACCCCGGACAACTGGTCACGAGATGTCGAGACGAAACGTATTAATCAGCTACTGAAACGGATACGTAAAGAAGGTAAATTCACCATCAAAATGGCCCTTGGTGACTACTTTCAGGGCGTTGACGGGCTGGCAAAATCGTTTGAAACCGCTCAGCTTACTATGCAGACCACAGCCAACAAAACCGGGGATGTTTTCTTTTATCAGGACCATAAGTTACCTGTGCTGATGAGCAGTATTATGGCTGAACCCTGGAAAGCGGAGCAGTTGAGACAGCCTTATCAGCGCCTTCAGGAATATGATACTAAAGGAGTATTAATCCGGACTCTGCAAGAATATTTCGAACAAGATTGTGACGCATGTCGAACTTGCCAAACGCTGCATATTCACCGAAATACGCTCAGATATCGGTTAGACAAAACTGAACAGGTTACCTCTTTAAATATCAATCGCTTAAATGATTTATTTCAGCTTTATCTTGCGGTGAATCTTTTCGCTGAAAAATAGTATTTTTGTTCAGGTGCACAAAAAAGGGTGGCCTTCGGTGCGGAAAATTTGTAGTAACCTCTAAAGACTCTTCTGACGTTAGCCCCTATATTCGACACAAAATTACTCTTACATATGTTGTGGAAATAGAAAATGATTGAAGTCTCTACTCTGGGTGCTCTCGCGGCGTTGGTTGTTGCTATCGCTCTTATTCTGAAAAAAGTTCCGCCAGCCTATGGCATGATCATCGGTGCTCTCATTGGTGGTGTGGTCGGTGGCGTGTCTCTGACCGATACCGTGGGCCTGATGATTGGTGGTGCGCAAGGCATTGTGACATCGGTACTTCGTATTCTGGCTGCGGGTGTTCTGGCTGGTGTTCTGATTGAGTCCGGTGCGGCGACTTCCATTGCAGAAACGATCGTTAAGAAAGTCGGTGAAACCCGTGCTTTGTTAGCGCTCGCGCTGGCAACCATGATCCTGACTGCCGTTGGCGTATTTGTTGACGTTGCCGTTATTACCGTCTCTCCAATTGCATTGGCGATAGCACGCCGTGCCGATATCTCTAAGACGGCTATCCTGCTGGCGATGGTCGGTGGCGGTAAAGCGGGTAACGTGATGTCACCAAACCCGAATGCCATTGCTGCAGCGGACGCATTCAATGTTCCTCTCACTTCTGTTATGGCTGCTGGTGTGATTCCGGGCTTATGTGGTCTGGTACTGGCTTACTTCATTGCGAAGCGTCTGGTACACAAAGGCAACAAGGTAACGGAGCATGAAGTCGTTGCGGTTGACTATACCAAACTGCCAAAATTTGGCGCAGCGATTATTGCACCACTGGTTGCCATTGCTCTGCTGGCGCTTCGTCCTATTGCTGGTATCAGAGTTGATCCTCTTATCGCACTGCCACTGGGTGGTCTGATTGGTGCTGTTGTGATGGGTCGATTCAATGATACCAACCACTTTGCGGTATCGGGCCTGACTCGTATGGCTCCGGTTGCTGTCATGTTGCTTGGTACTGGTACTCTGGCTGGTATAATTGCTAACTCTGGCTTAAAAGGTGGTTTGATCGACCTGCTGACCGCTTCTGGTCTGCCTTCTTTCCTGCTGGCACCCATCTCCGGTGCGATGATGTCACTGGCTACTGCCTCTACCACTGCCGGTACCGCGGTTGCGTCTAACGTTTTCGGTCACACCATTCTGGAATTGGGTGTTCCTGCACTGGCCGGGGCTGCAATGATTCACTCTGGTGCTACGGTACTGGATCACATGCCACATGGTAGCTTCTTCCACGCCACGGGCGGTGCTGTTCATATGAATATTCATGAACGACTGAAACTTATTCCTTATGAATCGGCTGTCGGTCTGATGATCGCGTTCGTTTCGGTAATGATGTTTGGTGTGTTCGGACTGTTTGTATAACGCTATTGAGGTTTAAATATGAAAATTGTAATTGCTCCTGATTCTTATAAAGAAAGCCTGACTGCAATGGAAGTTGCGACAGCGATTGAAAACGGATTCAGACAGGTTTTACCCAATGCTGAGTACATTAAGTTACCGATGGCAGACGGCGGTGAAGGTACTGTACAGTCACTGGTGGATGCCACTGGCGGTGACATTATCAGCCATCCAGTTACCGGCCCTTTAGGTGAACTCGTTGACGGCTTTTATGGTCTGTTTGGTGATGGTAAAACGGCAATCATTGAGATGGCAGCCGCATCGGGGTTACACCTTGTTGACCCCGCATTACGTAACCCGCTAAAAACCACCACCTACGGTACCGGTGAACTGATCAAAGCCGTACTGGATAAAGGAGTGGAGCATATCATTATCGGTATTGGTGGCAGCGCCACTAACGATGGCGGGCTGGGTATGGCTCAGGCTCTGGGTATTCGCATGCTGGATGGCGAAGGTAACGAGCTGGGTTATGGTGGCGGTGAGCTGAATAAACTGGTCACCATTGATATGTCGGATCTGGATCCTCGTCTGGCGGCTACTCGTCTTGAGGTTGCTTGTGACGTGGATAACCCGTTATGTGGTCCGAAGGGCGCGTCGCATGTCTTTGGTCCCCAGAAAGGGGCGACTCCTGAGATGGTGAAGAAGTTGGATGAGAATCTGGCTTACTATGCTCAGGTAATGAAGTCTCAACTGAATCGCGATGTCGCCGATATGGCCGGCGCAGGCGCAGCAGGCGGACTGGGTGCTGCGCTGTTGGGTCTGTTAGAAGCGGAACTTCGCCCGGGGATCGAGATCGTAATGGATGCGGTTAATCTGAGTGAAGTTGTGGCCAGTGCCGATTTGGTGATTACGGGTGAAGGGCGTATCGACAGCCAGACAATCCATGGAAAAACGCCAATTGGTGTTGCACGCACAGCGAAGAAATATGATGTGCCCGTTATCGGTATTGCAGGCTCTCTGTCTGCCGACTGTGGGGTTGTGCATGCTCACGGCATTGATGCCGTCTTCTCGGTAGTCAATCGGGCGGTTGAGCTGACGACGGCTCTTGCAGAAGCGGCTGAGAACGTTGAGCTGACCTCTCGCAATATCGCAGCCGTTTATTGCATGAAGAGTTAACGTCTAAATGTTGAAGAGGAGGCCTTACGGCTTCCTCTTTCCCAACCTGAACGCTATTTTTTAATACAGAAAATGAGGTTGTTTCGCCTGTCAGCAGAATAAAACATGTCTATTCACGGTTGCTTGTCATGAGAGAAGGTATCGTAAACACGGTGGTGTCATTGACCTCTGGGTATTGACGTTAAAATAGAATGGTTATTTACATAGCTTCCTAGCTAGTCGCAGTAGCGTCTTCACCTAATTGAACCTGAGCATCCTCAACTCTCCGTATGAGTACGGGCAAATCATTGCGATAAAAGCTTGCATTGTAGCCGCTCGCAGTGGAAGGCAAAGAGGAAACGAGTTGATTTAGCAACTTCTGTAGGAAAGAAGAACGATCGTCTTCTTCCGGGGCAGATAACAATTTACTATTAATAGCGTTACGCAAGTTTCCTAATAACAGCTCATAGTGTTCCACATTTTCCGCTGTGACTGGTTGAAAAACGAAATAGTAGTTAGGCAACCTGTTTACAGTGTCCAGCCCGCTTGGGGACAGAACCCCTAAAGATACAAGCTCTTGTAAATCACTTTTAAAGCTGTTTTTCAACTTCTCGATACGCGTGGTAAGTGTTTTTCTGGCGGCCTGTGAAGCCTTTTTGCTCTGAGCCTCCTTACGCAAGTAGTATGAAAGGAGGGCCAGTAATGCAAGAAGCAATGAAGTAATGGTAAAAACTAACATATAAACTCGTTACGATGTTTGGGTTTAACTCTAACAAGGTAGCGATTATATATATCAATAGTCATATTCGGCAATAAATCAAACCTCAGATTAGCCTTTGCCAGTAAGTTGGTGATGGCTGGGGTTGATTTAAATACGGTTCGCGAACGGCTTGGTCACACAGAGCCGAAAATGACCCTTAGGTACGCCCACCTAGCACCGGAACATAAAGCCTCCGCCGTCAGTTTAATCGGATAAACCGTAAAAATGAACATGATCGCGACTATGTACCGATCAAGCTAGCGATCAAGTAACCGATCAAGTTAGATCAACTAATCGCTGGTCTACGGGAGGCTAGCCGATTCAAGACCGCAAGTTTACGCCTTTACTAAACCATCCGTGAAAACGGGGTAGAACCCGAGTGAGTTAAACACGGCTTTTAGCCAGTAGTAGGTTTACTTTCCCTTTTGCTGTTTTACTAACGGTTTGCATAAACTCAAAGCTTGGATTGACGATTCCTGACAGCTCTAAGTCCTCTACCATTTGAAGCCAAAGTTTGGCTGTCATTTGCGCATCTGCTAATGCTCGGTGAAAAACACCGTCGTTATCGATGTTTTTGTAGCGAACAAGCTCACCTAGTTTGTGTGATGGTGCCTCTTGAATCAGTCGTCTTGCCACCAGTAAGGAGCAAGCGAACTCTCCTGCATAACCACAGTTGATTCTCTCAAGCTCTGCGTCTAAAAATCGTTTATCGAACGAAGCGTTGTGAGCTATAAGATTATCATCGGCAATGAATTCACTAAACGATGCCATCACCTCATCGCAGCTTGGCGCTGTACGTAACATGTTATTGGTGATGCCGGTATAACTTTCAATGAATGAGCTTACTCTGAAGCCAGGATTCATTAATTGCTGAAAACTATCGACAACCTCACCATCGACTAATTTAACTGCACCAATTTCAATAGCGCGGTCACCAAGATTAGGAGATAGGCCAGTGGTTTCAAAGTCGAGTACGACAACGGAGTTTGCTTGAGGCATGAAGTTTTCCAACTAAACAATAATGCGCAAGAGTATCATCGAAGGCGATAGAAAAAGAAAGTCTATTAGGGGGGGCAGTTGTAATAGCTGTCGTGGTACACGGGTTAGTGTCAGGATAAGGTGGTGAAAGGAGTGCTACACAAAAAATCCGCTACACATTTGCTACACAGAAGCCAGAAAAGTAAAAGGCCTGAGAAGCGAAAATGCTCTCAGGCCTTGGTATATCTGGTGGCCCCTCCCAGACTTGAACTGGGATCAATCGATTATAAGCTGCTTTTATTTGTCGAGAAGCATCACTATGACGAGATGGTGAGCATTATGCGTGACTATGCCATGCGCGAAGATAGCGAAGAACAAGGGGCTTCTGAGCACCGATTTACAGAAGTAAAAATTGATCCGAAAAAAGGGTCTGCTACCGGCTATATCGCCAAGTACATTTCAAAGAATATTGATGGTAGCGATCTGGATTCTGGCATCTATGGAGAAGACCCATTAGACGCAGCAGCTAGGGTTGATGCTTGGGCGGCATGTTGGGGTATCCGTCAGTTTCAGCAATTAGGTGGTTGTTCTGTCACTGTGTGGCGTGAACTACGCAGACTGAAAGATATTATGGGGTTGGGGGACTTAGCAAAAGAAATCGTTTCTGCGGCTGATACCGGTAACTGGAAAGAGTTTATCAAGAAGATGGGTGGTGTTTTCTGTAAGCGTAAGGAACAGGTTTTTAAGCCACATTACGAGCTTTCCGTTGATAAGACCACCGGATGTGTAAAAACCAGCCCCTATTGTGATAATGAGCTTGTGAGAGCTTTGAAAGGCGTAGCCACTGCTGGACGTGAGTTTATCACTCGTATCTATGAGTGGCGCATCGATTCTCAACTACGCCATGCTTTTTAACTTGGAGTTCTGTGAATAAGTGTATTTTGACGATAGTTCTAAAACGAAATGCCCCATTACATTACGGTTTAGAGTGATTGCTATTACCAAAAGTGTATATCTATTTATTGATCTAATTTATCTAATACATCACTATGTGCTTAGTTGACTATTTGTGTGGCTGGTTTGTGTCTACTAACTTAGGTAGTTTTTCAATATGTCATAGTTTTGATATCTAAAAAGAACAATCACGGAACAAATAATGAGAAATAGAAGCGCCGTTGACACTATACGTGGGTATTTTTACCAATTTGATCTATCTATCCTCAGCATCTTGCAACTGGGAGCGCTAGAAGACTCTGTTGAGATAGAATGCATAGAGGATATAGATATCCGAACTGCGACTGAAGTTACAGCTACACAGTGTAAATATTATGCTAAGACGGAATACAACCACTCTGTAATCAAGGATGCTGTTAAGCATATGGTTTCTCATTTTAAGGAAAGCTTGCTAGGGACAAAACCCGAGGTATCGTACTCTATTAAGGGACATTATGCCTCAGGTCAAGAAAAGTTGGACGGCGGTGTAGATGTTAATTTCTTAAAAAAACACTTCCTAACATACTCAAAAGGTAAAAGTTCTTCCAAAATTACACACTACCACCATACCGACCTTGGTCTTTCCGATGCTGATCTTGGCGAATTCCTAAAACGACTAACCATCGACGTCAGGGCAAAAGAGTTTGACGAGCAATACCGCGAGATACTTGACGCTATCCAAAAAAATGTCGGAGCAACACAATTTTCGGCAGAGTACTTCTACTACAATAATGCTCTTGCTGTTATCCGAGAGCTATCAATCCAATCTGCTCCGGCAGACAGAACTATCACCAAAAAAGAGTTTCTAGCAAGGATTAACACTTCAACCGTCCTGTTCAATGAATGGTTCATCGAGAAAAAGGGTAAGAAGGCTCATCTTGCAGCTCTCCGTAAGGAATATTTCACCGAGCTTAATATATCTCCATATGAGCGATTTTTTTTAGTTGAAGTGAACCCAAGCTGTTATGTCCGTAGTGATCTTAAAGATATTTTTTTTCAGCTAGCCAAAAAATGGGCCAAGTTGTCTGAACGAGAACCATCCCCTTTTTGTCCTTACATCTATGTACACGGGGTGTCTAGCGACGAACTAATTGCGTTGAAGACAGAACTCATCTTGGAAGATTTTAAGATCATAGATGGCCACGATTTTCAAGGAGCGGACTTCAGCTATCGCTCTATCGTGCGGAAGGCCACACATGGCAATGAAATAAAGATCAAGGTACTGAACACACTTTTAAACATTGAGCAAACTGTGAGTGCAATCTCTACAACCCGACGCATCTACCAGTTTTACATAAGCAACAGCTATTTCGACTACGACGACCCAGCGGTTCGACACGTCAAGATTCAGGTTGAAAATTTGTCGGACATCCAATCCATCATCTAAATAGTAGGCGCAGAACATGAGAAATGAACAACAGGAACAAATTAACGCCCAAGTTATCGCAGTGTTCCCTGATAAGGTACGAATCGTCGTGGACGACCTTGAAGACTTCAAGATAGCGGAAGAATCACTGAAGGTCGGTTCTTATGTAAAGATCGCTGATAACGAGAATGCAATACTTATTGCTATTATCGAGAACTTCCAGATCGCTGTTAGTGCAGACGGCAAGCGGGACCACATTATCGAAGCTTTTCCACTAGGCATACTAAGGGACGGAAAATTCGAGCGCGGTGGTGATTCACTCGCGATACCGCCCAAAGAAGTCAAGCCAGCAACTATAACGGATATTATGAAAATTTACGGCGATTCGGTTCCTGAAGTGGAGCGGTTCCGCTTTGCGACGCTGGCGTCAAATCGGGATGTCCCCGTACCTGTAAATGGCAACAAGTTCTTTAATAAGCATATCGCTGTAGTTGGTTCCACCGGCTCTGGTAAGTCTCATACCTTGGCAAGTGTCATCCAGAAGGCTGTGGTAGAAAAGGATGGTGAATTTTCACTTAATAACTCACATGTGATTATTTTCGATATTCATTCTGAATATAAGTCCGCTTTTCCTTCTGCTAACCACATAGATATATCTAATCTCGTTTTGCCTTACTGGATGCTGAACAGTGAGGAGTTGGAAGAATTTTTCCTCGACACTGAAGGCAACGATCACAATCAAAGGAATATATTCAAGGAAGCAATCATCAGGGATCGTCGAGCAAAATTTGGTGGTTCAGCGGATGATAAGCAGAAAATTCACTTGGACACCCCGCTTCAGTTTGATATCCGTAAAGTACTTGAATATGTTGTCGAGAAAAACAGTGAAGTCATAGACTCGGGCGAGGTCTATGCGACTGGTGCGAAAAAAGGCCAACCAAAGCTCACACAAGGAAGTCTCTTTGGGAAACTAACTAACTTTGTGAACCGATTGGAAAATAAGCTCTGCGACAGCAGACTCGATTTTTTCCTTGGTGATAAATCGAAGGACGTTACTTTTGAGGAAACCCTTCAGACTCTACTGGGATATTCATCGAGCAACAAGTCGAACGTGTCTGTCATTGACCTCAGTGGCGTTCCATTTGAAGTGTTAAGTATTACAGTATCACTCATATCTCGTTTGGTGTTCGAGTATGGATACATCTATAAACGCATTCGATGCGCTAAGCAACCAGATGAAAAAATCAATAATGACGCTCCCATCTTGCTGGTTTATGAGGAAGCGCATAAGTACGTCCCGAACAGCAACCTTTCTAAATACCGTTCGTCTAAGGCCTCTATTGAGCGAATAGCAAAAGAAGGTCGAAAATACGGAGTGACGCTACTATTAGCGAGCCAGCGTCCATCTGAGATATCAGAAACAATTTTTTCCCAGTGTAGTAACTTCATTGCAATGCGTTTGACCAATCCTGCTGACCAAGGATATGTGAAGAAGTTACTTCCAGATTCACTCGGTTCGTTAATCGACAAGATGACTTCATTTCGTCAAGGTGAAGCCTTGTTGGTGGGGGAATCCATTATTCTTCCATCAATTGTCCAGATAGATCCATGTACAAGTGCCCCTTCCTCCAACGACATCCCTTACTGGCAGCTTTGGAAAGAAGAATGGAAAGACTTGGATTTCAGTGCAATCAAGTCGGAGTGGTATAAGTAAGCATCGATATTATTTTTGTTGCGCCAGCAATCAATACTTTCAAACATCAAAGCCGTTTACTTCATTTTGCCCAATTACAGCTAATCCGAAGTAGACGGCTTTGAACCGAAATTCTAACGTACTTTTATCCAGATACCGGGGGTCAGGTCATCAGCTACTTCGAGGACATTATTTCAATAGAGCCGGTTAGAGTGTAGATAAAAAATATATCAATTTTTTCTCTTCGATTGTTTATCCTTTTCTAATAATTGAATAAAGTCATTAAATAAATCAGTAGCATTCAGTTCATACGTCACTTCTGAGTATCCATCACTTGAATCTATATAGGATACATAAGCAAATCGTAATGGGTTAATCCAGAACCCGGTAGATTCTCTGTTCTTGGACCAATCAATTAAACTACCTCTACGCCGGAACTTAGTTTCTAAGGCATTTTCTAGGGTGTAATGAAATTTGTCGCTACTTTTGGTCTTGTAGGTAAAGGTAAGATTTGCAAGTTTTCCGTCGAAAAATCCCGCATATGATGCAGAAGGACAATGAGCATGAAAGCAAGGAGCTTCTTTGTATGTGGAGTCGAGTTTTTTTACTTGGGCTCTTTTGTTAGTTGTAGAAAAAACAATGTCACCGTTTAGTTCTGCTATTTTTGTTTTACCTAAAACAACACCATGTGTAACTTCTTTAGACGTTAGTTTGTTTTCTTGCTGTTTAACTAAAAATTCGTACTCAAAGCTTGATGATTGTTTAAGGCCATTAATCCCTATTAGGGTTAATTGTCCATACATATCTAAAAGATAAGCGGTCTTACCGTTCCTTTTTTCCACTGTGCCAATGTATTTTCCAACATCGCCATCTTGGGGATACATTATTGAATCACCGTAGGATTTAAACGCTTTTGTCGCTGCTTCATCTAATGTATCCCCAAATTTCTCTGCCTTTACAAATCGTTCAGAGCGCTTATTGGCCCAGTTATAGTGTTCACCTGAGTTAGTGACTTTGAAATAACTTCCGTTTGTACTAGCAAATGAGGAGGTTGCAATTAAAGCGAACGAGAAAATAAATAATGTTTTCATATCCTTCCTTTTTTGATGATGCATATCATTTGTGTCAGTTGCTAAACTTGCTGTGTAGCATCTACGATTAATTATCATCCTGTAGAGGGCGAGCACTTGTAAAGGTGTTGTATGTTTCTGGCAGTCTTGGGAGGTCCAACCCAATACCTGAGATTATCCTTAAGATGTTAGCTTAGCAAAGCTGCTGACAAAGTTATGTCCAGAAACTACTTAGAAATCGCATACCGGCACTTAGGATAGTTCTTAACAAGTATGGATTTCTTCTAGCCATAACCTATAACCTAACCATTTTGTTTTTAGGTTATTTAACCACTTAGCTTATCAGTATGAAAGTGATTTTATAGGTGGGGATGGTAGGATTGCTATAAATACTGTGTAGCAGAAAGTTGCTATAAATATGCTATAAATAGATTTCTAACAAAAAGGCCTGAGAAGCGAAAATGCTCTCAGGCCTTGGTATGTCTGGTGGCCCCTCCCAGACTTGAACTGGGGACCAATCGATTATGAGTTTTAGGTTGATGGTTTTGATGAAAATTCCCCTAGATTGATTTTTTAGAATATTTTGTTATATAACAATAGTTTATTTTATTTATCGGTGTTGATGTTGATTGATTTATGTAAGCCAATATTGATTTTGGATGTAGCACACTCGTAGCACGGGCCTACAGTGAGAAGGATGGATACTATATAATTGAAGTACAGTTTCTTGATAGGGAAAGGTAGCTGTAGAGCGCCTAAAGCATTATGAAAAACTCTCTTCGATTTACGGTTAAGGAGCTAACTGCTCTGGAGCCAAAAGAAAAAAGAATACGTTATCACGATACAGGTGTAGATGGACTTATCCTCGAAGTTTATCCCTCCGGTACAAAATCATTCCGTGTTTATAAACGCGCTAAAGGAGCTAAGTCACCTTCTCAGGTTACACTTGGTACATTCCCGAGTTTAACTATCGATCAAGCAAGAACCAAAGCTCGTGAAGCTATAAATGAGTTAGCTATGGGGATAAACCCCAATGAACGAGCAAAAGCTGAGCAGAATGAGTATGTCTCACTTCAGACCGTATTTGACGATTATGTCCGTTCCAAGTCTCTAAGGGACACTACAGTAAAAGGCTATCAGCAGGCGTTGAAGTGCTATTTTACCAACTACCTGAACAAGCCATTGATTAACTTGACTGAAGAAGCAGTTAAGAAACTCCATACTGATATCTCCGATGGACGTATAGAAGGTATGAGGGATGGAAGCCAAGCTCAAGCTGACCTATGCATGAGAATACTAAGAGCACTATTTAACTTTGCTAAGTATGAATATCGAGGGTTTAACAATCAGATGATCTTTGCTGAGAATCCGGTGAAAATACTCAGTCACCAACGTTCATGGCATAACGTAGAGCGCAGAAGAACCTATATTCGCACTCGCCAGTTAAAAGAATTTTTCGATGTCTTGCATTCGAAGCGTGAGAGGTATCTGATTGAAAAAAATGACTTTGCTGCAACAGTGTGCGATATGGTTGAGATGGCTAGCCTTACTGGCCTAAGAAGGAACGAACTGCTTACACTAGAGTGGAAGTTTGTGGATCTAACGGCAAAGACTTTTTACGTTAGTAAAACGAAAAATGGTGTACCGTTGGAACTACCGATTAGTAGCTATTTGCATCGACTACTTCACCATAGAATAGATCAAAAAGATGATAGAGGATTCGTTTTTAATGTGGACAATGTTCAGGGACGGATCGTTGACCCAAGAAAGGTATTGGATTCTATCAACGATGAGCTGAGCTTCAGGTTTACGCTTCATGACCTTAGACGAACTTACACAACTGTTGCAGAAAGCTTAAGCCTTGGTACATATACGATAAAACGCTTATTGAACCACAAGTCAAGAAGAGATGACGTAACAGAAGGTTATACAATCCTTACTCCGGAAGAGTTACGAATACCCGCTCAAAGAATTGAAGACTATATTCTCGAAACTGCGGAAGTGTTGGTTAAACTGGATGAAAAGCCAGAAAAACAGCCTTCTGATAATAGCTTAGATATGTTTATTGGAGGGTTGAAAATGGAAGAAAAGAAAAAGCTAATGAAAATGTTGATGGATTCGTTTTAGTTTTAGCTGAGCAAACCAAGTGCTCCTTGCGGAGCCTTGCTTGCTTGAGCCAGCATAGAAGTGTTTACTTGTTTGAGTATAGATTGTTTGGTTAACTCACTGGTTTCTTTGGCAAAGTCAGTATCTCTAATCTGGCTATTGCTGATTGCTACGTTTTCTGAAGATTGGGAGAGGTTATTTATGGCGTGGTTAAGACGGTTTTGTGATGCGCCAAGGTAAGCCCTTGCAGAATCAATAAATTCCAGAAGCTCATCTATTGCAGCTATCGAGTCATTGCTGCCACCTTCGAGTGTCGGAAGCTTATGCTCTATAGAACTATCTTCGATATATGATCGCCCAGAGCCATACCAAAAAGGGTTGTTTACTCTTGTTGCTCCTGAGGCGTTTCGTAGTTGAATAGTGATGTATACATCTTCGTCTGAAGTGTAACAAAGCCTTACTTGATCGGCCTTTCCAATATCACGCTCCTCTAAAGTGCTCTTGTCAATAGAGCCATCTAGATAGAAGTTAATCTTATCCCCATATTTATCATTTAAATTCTCTACAATATCTTCCATTGTAGCCCCATCTATAGCGTCCGAAATCAAGTACTCTGTGCGATTTTTATTATCCTCGGAATAAACTACCTTAACTCCTATACGTTGCCCAGGATCTGCTCTCCAGTTATCAACCTTATGATTCATAATTGGAGCGTAGAATACCTTTTGAGCATTGTTCCCTGTTTGCTCTCGTACGCTCTCTAAATCAGGAAGCTCAACTAGTACAGCCTCACCACTAGCAGGACCAACTTGAAAAGAACGTGAACTATTGCTTCCGTTAAGCAATCTATCTCCAGCAAAACTTGTAGATTGAGTAATTCTACCTAACTCTTCTTTCAGAGCTTCAAACTCAACTGAAATTGCATTCCGGTCTTCTGAATCAAGAGAACCATTGGCATACCTTAATGTCAGATCTCGCATTCGCATTAGATTTTCCGTGTATTCAGCTAAAGCTCCTTCAGCTGTTTGTAGCATAGAAATCCCATCGTTAGCATTTTTTATAGCTACATCCATTCCACGGCTCTGCGCTCGCAGTCGATTAGAAATCTGAAGCCCAGCAGCATCATCCTTCGCGCTATTAATTTTTTGACCCGATGATAGGCGCTCCATAGACGTAGCTTGTCTGTCGGTAACCCGACTGAGGTGATGTTGCCCATGCATTGCTGATACGTTTGTATTGACGTTAACTGCCACGAGATATACCTAGTTTCTTTTTATCTGAACTTATATCGGTATTTTGGAAGACCAAGCAACCAACTTGACGTGTTTCTAGTATCGGCAGAATATGCAAAAGGTTTAGTTTTATTGATTTAACTTATTGATAAATCGAACGGCTAAAGTGGTGGGTTATGGCTCTAATTGCAATTTCATCAGCTACTTAACTATAAAGTTGAATATTAAGACGTGTGTTAAACACTTACGATGTTAACTGTGTAGCTGTAGATTTCATTGACCGCTCATTAATTGACAAAAATCATTTTATATCATTAGGTTATAATACCTTGCCGTTTTCTGTCGCAAAGCTGTATGATTATTTAGGCAGCCATACGGAAAAGTATAACTATGTTAGCTAGACTCATTTCCCGGCTTCGTCATAACAAAAAAGGAAAGGTATTCAATTGGCTAGATATTGCGGCGATGGAAATGCAGAGAACCTATTGGCAAATGCAGAACAATTTAAAGAGCTATGCTTTATCAATGGTAATTCTCTGTTGATAGACGATACTGTTTGGACGGTAGAGTGTTGTGCGGAGTTAATGGAATACTTCGTAGAAAACCTAGATGAAGGGAATGGGGACTTCTTCGAAAAACTAGAAGCACAATTAGCGAAAGCATCCGCAAAGGCAAAAGTACTTGCTGCGGAGATGCTATGGCTGATGTTTTTATGTCCAAGCAATATTGGTCCAGTATCTAAACGAATCGGCATTGAGCGTGTTTTTTCATGGAGTGGTTATCAAGTAGAGCCAAGAAGAAAAGAGTTATACCTTTCAGACAAGGCACTCACCGGAGTAGGCAGTGCTGGCACAGCATATAATACCCTTCGTTGGAAAGAGTTAATCTATTGCATTCGTCTTACCGAATCTTTATTGAAGTTAGAGCCAGATGATCGAGAGCAATTATTAAATGAGCATGTTCGATTCTCGGAGTGGCTGGAGCAATTACCCGAGAATAACTCTCGTCAGTTGCGCCATATGATTTTGTTCCTCTTCTTTCCCGACTTTCATGAACGTATATTTGGGAATACAGATCGTAGAGCAATCTTGGCAAAGTGTTCCAATATTAGCGGGAGTCAATTTAACCGTATGACAAGCGGGGAAGTTGATGCCAACTTATATGAACTCAGAACAAAGCTTGAAGAAGAGTACGGAACGAAGGAGCTAGATTTCTACGTTGAGCCACTGAAAACATTGTGGAAAGAGGATAAATTACTAAAGAAATCCCATATAGCTGAGCAAGAAGAGATATACCAAGTGGAAGAAAAACATCCAATATCTAGCAGCTTAAACCAAATTCTATATGGCCCACCAGGAACGGGGAAAACTCATGCGACAATTGATAAGTCATTGCAGATTGTCGATCCTGAGTTTTATGTATCTAACAGAGCAAACAGAAGTAAGCTCAAGGTTCGTTTTGACGAGCTAGTATCGAACAATCGTATTGGTTTTGTTACTTTTCACCAGAGTTTTAGTTATGAAGATTTTGTTGAAGGCTTGAAAGCAACAACAGAAGACAAACAGATCAGTTATGAGGTCGAGGATGGAATCTTCAAAAGAATGTGTGAGTCTGCAAGTGCTAGACCGAAATTGAAATCCGCACAGAATCAATTGGATATATCAGGACGTACTATTTGGAAAATGTCGTTAGGTGAGGTGGCTGGTGAAGATTCATTTATTTATCAACAGTGTATAGAGAATAATTATGTTCTTCTTGGGTACGGTTATGATATTGACTTTTCAGCAGCATCAAATCGAAAAGACGTTGTTGGTATATATCGTGCGGAAGGAGTATCTATTGAAAATGAAAGTAGTGAGTATAAAGTTAACGTTGTAAATCGTTTTAAAAATGAAATGGTCATTGGAGATCTAATTATTGTATCCGACGGTAACCGTAAATTTAGAGCAATAGCGGAGATCACTAGTGACTACTTCTTTGATGACTCGCTAGTCAATAGCTCCGGATACTCTCAGGTTAGGAACGTTATTTGGCACAGAGTATATGAACCTTCACTACCAGTTGAAGAGCTATTTAAAAAGAATCTAATTCAAAAAACTCTTTATCGGCTATACGACACAACGATAGATCTTTCAAAGCTGCAAACAACTCTTACTGACGGTAATAAAAGTGGGAGTATTGGTCCAGGTAGTCAAATTTCCAGTTATCAGATTGAAGCTATTACCGAGGAGCTCATAACACTCCGTAAACCCAATGGTTCAATATTACCTATGCCAAAGGTTATTGTTGATGAACTAGTTGAATTGGTGAAGCTCAATCGAATAACGGTCGATGACATAAAGAAAAAGCGCGTATTCGATATTGTTAACACTACTATGGAAAAGCATATCGTCAATGGTTATCAAAATGTGTTGTCGACGCTGGTTCAAGCCGTTATTTCTTCAGGCATTTTATCTAGTGGTGGCTCAAGTTCAACGGATTCACGTGTGCTGATTATCGATGAAATCAATAGAGGTAACATTTCAAATATATTTGGTGAGCTAATCACTCTCATTGAGCCAAGTAAGCGTTCTGGTGGCAATGAAGCGCTATCAGTGAAACTACCATATTCAAAAGATACGTTTTCAGTACCATCAAACTTACACATCATAGGTACTATGAATACCGCTGACAAATCATTGGCTCAATTAGATATTGCGCTACGTCGACGATTCGAATTTGTTGAAATGATGACTGACTACAATCTTTTGGCGGAAATACCGGAGATTGAAGGGATCAACGTGTGTTTATTGGTAAAAACTATAAATCAGCGTATTGAGCTTCTTTATGACCGAGAGCATACGATTGGGCATAGCTTTTTTATCCCTCTTAAAGATAACCCTTCTGTAGATTTGCTTGCTGAAATATTTGAGTTACAAATACTCCCCTTGTTGGAAGAATACTTTTTTGAAGACTGGGAGCGAGTAGGGCAGGTTCTAGGTGATCATCTGAAAGAGCAAGATGAATTTTGTTTTGTCGTTGAACAATTCGATTCTGAAAAGATCGTTGAGTTAATGGGGGTAGACTGGGAAGCACCTGGAACACTGCCATATAAACGGAATTTAGATGCTCTGAGAGTACCTGAAGCATACATAAGTGTTTACACTCGATGATCAACAAAAAATTGCCTTCAATGATCCAAATTCGTGAATTTGGCTTGTTACTTAATGGTGGTGACAAGTCAGATATCGACTGTCATTCAATTACACCGAGTGCTTTCAATTGGTTACTGTCTAATGGACAAAGCTCCAATGAAAAGTCGGTAGAACTGGTGAGAATTAAAAAATATGGGAAAGGAATAGCGCTCCAAGTAGTTAATTATGTCGGGGTGTTAGAGACACCTTGTGGAACACGCATAGAAATTTTACCAAAGATATCTGATTCAGATGAGTCTGATATTATTAAAAAAATTTTGATAAAAATGCTAACGACAGTAAATAAGCTATCTCTGCAACAATTCGAAGATTCATCACTTCAAACACTAAAACAACCTTTATTCGAAATCTTGATTGGTTACTTTTTACATGAAATAGCTTCTATCATAAAAAAGGGAGTTCGTAGCGACTACAACCGCATGGAGGAAAGAAAATCCTATTTAAAAGGTCAACTGAATACATCCAAGCAAATTCGTCAGAGACCTGGATACCAAAACAGATTTTATGTTTCCTACGATAAATTTACATCAAATAGACCGGAAAATAGATTAATACATACAGCGCTAAAACAAGTACTTTCTTGGGTGAAAAGCAGTGAAAACCTCCAGTTAGCTAAGGAACTATTGTTTGCTTTAAGTGATGTTCCGTTGTCTGCCAACTACGAAAATGACTTAAAGCGCTGGTCAAAAGACAGATCTTTAGTTCATTACAGAGAAGCAAAACCTTGGTGTGAACTAATTTTGAGCTATCAGTCACCATTAGTTACATCTGGATCATATAGGGGAATATCCTTTCTTTTCCCAATGGAAGTTCTATTCGAAAAGTATGTCGCTGAGCGATTGAAGAAAGCCGTTTTACCTGACTTACGGTTAAATATTCAGGTTAGTTCTCATGCATTGGTTGAGCATCGTTCAGCCAGAATTAATAAAACTGAAGGATGGTTTAAGCTGCGGCCTGATATTGTTGTAAAAGACGTTGCTAGTGATAAGGTGGTTTTTGTTGCCGATACTAAATGGAAAAGAATTGATGAGCGCCTTGATACAGCTAAACATAAATATGGTATTAGCCAATCAGACATGTATCAACTACTCGCATATGGTAACAGCTACTTGGGCGGTTGTGGCACTATGTACTTGATTTATCCCAAGCAAAACAAGTTTACAAACCCATTACCGCCATTCAATTATAGTGCTGAGCTAAGAGTCATTGCTATTCCATATGACCTTTTAACTGATGATTGTGAGATAGTACATCTAATCTAATCTGTGGTCGATTTGAATTGTTTTGTAAATTCTAAATTAGATATCACTGAAGCAATGTAAATCTTTACTAGCTGTAAACTCAGAACCTTTAGCTACTTGCCGTGGCATCTTTTATACTTTTTACCAGAGTTACAGTAAGGACAGATATCATTCCGGCCAATCTTCTTCTTGGGAAGGGTGGTAACAGGCAGTGACTTTGGTGAGGGCAAAACATTGTTCCTCTTAGGCATGTATGACTTAGGTTGGGTGATTTTTGGCCGAGCATCAGTAATCCTGCTTAATTCGGCAAGCATACTCTTACTGGTATCAAAAGGGTGACCACTAGCCTTGAAGGAAGCATAGAATCTACTCCAGCTACTTTCCTCTTCTACGCTGAGTTGCATAGTACTCAATAAGTTGTCAATCGATTCAAGATAACTGGGGCATAGGTTTTCAATTTTAGTCTTTACATCAGAAGGGCAGCTAGGATCCCAATAGCTAAATACGAAGTTATTTAAGCCCTCTTTAATCTCATACGGATTGTTTCCAGCATTTTTTAGTATTAGTGAACCGAGCTCATATCTAACATTTGGATCTCCCTTAAAACTTTGTGCATCTTGAGTAAGCTGGATATAGCTATAATAATAAGAAAAAGCCTTTTTCAGTTGCGCTCTGTTCGTAGAAGTATGACTTAATGTTCGGCCAGCACTAAGAAGAGCGTTAACATGGCCATTATCAATGGCTTTGTAAATGAAGTGCCAATATTTCTCTAAATTGTCCTGCTGTAAGAACAATTCAGCCACCTTATACTGGGATTCTGGATAACCTAAATTAGCTGCTTCGGTAAGCAGCTTCGTTGCACGGTGAATATCTTTCTCAACGATCTCGCCTTTAGCATATTCTGCACTAAGTATATCAAGTGCTAATGGGTGACCGTGTTCCGAAGCCTCTTCTAAAAATTGGATAGCTTCTTTTTCGTCTCCTTCATTCCTGTCCTTGAGATTAAGTAGTTGACAACCATAGTACGCTTTAGCATTGAGGTTTCCTCCGTACGCAGCAGAGCTGAAATGGCAAAGTGCTTTGTCTTCGTTTGGCTTGCAACCTAAGCCTCCCAAGTATGCAATTCCAAGCTGAAATTGTGAATCTGCGTGATTGCTATTGTCAGGAGATTCCAATAAATGCAGGGCATGCCTCATTTCTTCACCATCATAAAACCTTGCATAAGGTTCTGCATCAGGTCCGAATAGAGTGTCATGAAGCCTTTGGTTACGCATTTGAATTAGAGCCATAGCAACCTCATAATTAGCATCAGGTTCGTTTTTAAACAGAGCCTTATATGCATTTTCTTTTAAGTCTGACTCTGAATCTGCGGAATGGTTAAACTCGTAAGATAAGGAAGTCCTACCTTGGATCGAAGTTAGAATCATCTCAATGGCTCTACATAATAGTATCAGCGACTCTTTCGCTAACTTTTTTAGGTTTAACTCATTCTTCTTTGGAAATTGCTCTGGGTGTGCTGCCCTGTTTCCATTCAAGCGGATTTGATGTAGCGAGTCTACGATTCCACTATTGAATTCTCCTGTTGATTTAAGTTTTTCAACTAGGTCATATAGTTCTGCCTTGGGATTCACTTCCCCGTACTCACTTAGTAAATCCCTACAAAGTTCAACCAATAGTGCTCTGATAAGAATTAGAGTTTGCCCAGGTGCAATGTTGTAATAACTTTTTGCCTGTTTATACTTGAGGCCTATCTCTTCATCAAAGCTACAAATAAACTCAATATCATCTAACGTGTTCAACGAAGCTCTTCCTCAGTTTGTGATAATTCACTCTGATAGTCACAATTGCACTAGATTTGTTTTCCCGACTAGTGCAAGAGTGGAAATGACTAACTTCGGTGAATATGCATCAATCAATAACCATCAATTGCTGGATGGTAATCAACGTCATTGTAAGAGTCCCACTTGGCATGCCACTCTTTGGATATATGATTTTCGACTAATTTGCCGTCTAGATAGAAAAATTCACGGTAGTTACGCCCTATCGCCTTTCCCACTTTTTCCATCACCAACTTATCAGCATCTTCGATAGTCCAAGGATTATCTTTAGCTCTGAGAAACTCAATACAAACATAACCCCATTCATGAAGATAATCTCTATCACCAGTTTCCATACTGCCTGGTGCTAGCAAACGGAGTTGTTTGAGTTCCTCGGCATTCACTAAACGAGCACCAATCTGTTCAGCGAAACCTTTATTTAAGTATTCAGTCTGGAAATTTTCCTTAGTGGTTATAATTTCGCCGTTTATGTCCTTGTAGTTCCGGATTTCTAAATCATCATTGAACACGACAAGTAATGAGCTCTGTAGTTTGGGGATTAACGTCTTTCTGGCTATATCAGATTGGTTTTTGTTTAATCTTTTTAAATACGTGTCTAGAGCGTGATAAGAGGGGTAACCTAACTCTTGAGCAGCCAACTCAAGGGCTTTCATATGCGGAATTTGGTTTTCTTTTTTAAGGGCTTTCGCACGGGCTTTTACTTTAGAAAGGGATGGTCGGATCGTTGTAGTCATGCTCTTATTTCCTATGCGGTTATTCCTGTAGATTCACTCCTAGTCATCAGTCATCCCGCTTATCAAAATAAGATCGGTTAAACGACAGATATATTCATGGTTCCAATGTGGAGTTTGCCGTCTGGAGTGGGCAGGCTTCCATATAGCCGAGATGATAAGGTATCTAATGCATAATGAGTTGTCAAAAAATTTTAGCAATTTTCTACACATTGGCGTGTAGTTACTATGGATATTAAAGGTTTTTATCCAATGTGGTTCGAATGTGTATTAAGTCAGTATATTTAATTTAATCTATCAATAAACTCATGCAATTCTTCTTTTTCAGCAAGTATATCAAGCATATATTTCTCTTTAGTGTCTTTGTATATACGTTTTCCTGTCAAAGACCTACAGATATACAGTTCTTCACTTGCACGTGTTAACGCCACATACATTAGTCGAAGGTCATTATCTTTGGTATCTGGTATACAGTGCCAAAATCGAGGATCAATGACATAACAGACTTTGCACTCAATACCCTTTGCTTTATGCATGGTTATGACTATTTGATCAATGTCTTCTGCCGAAAGAAAGTTGCTGGGTTTGAAGTATTCCATTAACAGACGCTTTATATGCTTTGCAGCTCTATTGGTTCGTATGAGTATTTTTATCTCTTTAGTTCGTGTTCCATCACGCAGTTGATTGGCGATGTAAGGAATTATCCAATCGGTAACCTCGTGTAAGCTACTAAATTCTGCAATGAATGGCTTTTGTCCACTCTTTTTAAGTGCATAAGAGGGATGGTAACCAAGTTGTGTACGTATTTCATTGCTTACATTTATGATTTCTGAAGGTAGACGATAAGAATGGTCTAGATGAAAAACTTTTCCACCTTTGGCATATTCCTCAAAGTTTTCGAGGTGTTGATATGATCCACCACGAAAAGAAAAGATAGCCTGAGCGGGATCTCCGACACAGAACAGACGGATTCCACTATTTATTAGCTGATCAATTATTCTCCACTGTATGATGTTGGAATCTTGCATTTCATCCATGATCAAATACGTATTGGCATCAGCGACTCTCTTGGCAAGCCCCTTTTTCTTTAAGTTTTTATATACCAAGTACAGCATATCATCGTAGTCAATGACTCCAAGATTCTGCTTTTTCTTTTTATAGAGTAGATGGCTGTTTTTTGCCTCGGCTAATGTACAGTTAAGCTTAAAAGCAGGATCGCCCATCAGTTTCTCAAAGGATTTTAATAGGTTAACATGTGCGCTAAAGATGTTTTTTAGCTGTATCGTTGTTGCTGATTCTGTTATTTCTAGTTCATCAATTACTTCTAATAGCAGTTCTTTTTGTCCTTCTTTATTCAGAACATCGATATCTGCATATTCTTCAGGTAGATATATTTTTAATAGAGATAGACACCATGCACTGAATGTACTGATATTGGGCATCGAAGAGTAGGTCATACGTAACTTCATTTCATTGACAGCAGTATTAGTGAAAGCCAGAACCGTGATGATTCGGGGATCTATCTGTTTTTCATTGACTAAGAAGTTTACTCTTTCACTAATAACTCTCGTCTTACCGGAGCCAGCACCGGCAATAATAGCAATGTATTGAGATTTACCTTTGATTGCTGCATTTTGAGCTTTTTGAGCAATCTGAAGGGGAGGGTTCCCCACATTAGATGTCTTAGGTTTATTTTCTGGTATGAATTCCTGAAGGTGTCGACCTGTAGCGCAGTATTCTTTGACTTCCTCTGATTTAGGTTTGTCTGCTTTTTGGATAAGGTTAAGATAATGAGTTAACATTCTTTTACAAGCTCTATTAAACCAACGTGTATCCAGACTAAGCTCTTTGAATTTTATGCCGGTTTCTTTAAGGTATGTTTTAAAGCTCTTAACAGCATCATTAGTCTTATCTACTAATAGATCTCCAAGCGTGTCATTGGAAACTGATGGCAAAACTTTCGGATCAATAAACCTCAGCTTGGGTAACGGAAGAGTGATATTTGGTAACTGTTTGAGCATTAAAGATTTGGGGGTGGAGCTATATGGGCGATATCTTAATTCAATACGTGTTGTAAGAGGAGTTGAATCTAAATTCTTCTTGACTAACTCTCTATTCAGACCGATTTTAAGATCTCTTTTTGATTCTTTGAGTCCCTTATCGTAGACAATCGTGTGAGTATATCTGGTATGTTTACCAATGTATGTCGTTTCTTTAAGGCTATGTGTGCCAGTTGGAAAGCAGCAGCTATGTTTCACTTTGGAATTTGTGGTATATGCATAGACGAATGGAGACATGACTCCGGGCATATTAAAACCGACATCAACACGAGTTACTCTGGCATTTCTGATTATCTGGTCGTATCTTCGGTGTTTTAGCACATATTTTAGGTGTCCAAATATGGCTCTTAATTCAAAATCTGTAAACCTGTTGGGAATGAAGTCAATCCTAAGAGAAGTCAGGTTTTCGGGATGGTTTTTGCCATCAGCAACATACACATTAAAAAAACGACGCTGATCACCATTAATAGCTATCTTGAAAGCATGTTTATATAGAGGACGAGTAGAGCTCCATCCTCTATTATTTCCTCTATCGCTACTGCCATTAACGGAACCAACAGTTGTTTTCCTTATGGTTAGAAGTTGTCCGGTGGACATCGGAGAAAAGGTCAAAATTCCTTTCATAACTCTTTCAATATCCTTCTTCTGACATCTCATAGTTATAAAAAGACGATCAAGATCGAGCTTAAGATGCTCCTCTGGATTTCCGATATATTGGTTGAGCAATTGACTTTGATATTCAGCATTCTCTTCGCTCTTTAGAGCAGAAATAAAACTCTTAGAGCTATCTATATATGCATATTTATCAGTATCAAATAGTTTTAACAACTTATCGTTTTTCTTCTTACTAAAGCTATTACTTCTATTGTCATTAATTTTGTTACGCCAATGGTGCTTCTTAAAATTCTTATATTGGTTATATTTTCGTTTATTCATGGAAAACAATCCTCTATACGTATCATAGATACATATTGGTATTTATATAATTATACAGTGATAATTATACTGATAGGTGTATTGTTACTAACTATATTTTATATGATATGGTCTTATTTTATTTTTCTAGTTTATGAAAATATCTTCAATAGTAATTAATGCACTTATAACTCTTTCGTTGATATAATTTTCATCAATATCCAGTTTGTGTTCTTCTAGAGCTTGTTTAAGTTGTTTGCTTTCTTCTTCTTGTAGTGATTCCAGAGCTTCAGTGACACCAACCAAGTTAATCATGTAAACATAAGATTTTGATATGGAAGATGTGATTGAGTTTTTTAAAACAAAAAACTTATCTATTCTAAATGGTGTTGTACTAATATCCTTAATTGGTGTGGTGTTTAATTTTGGATTTAGAATTATATTTACCTTTGAAACGGGAATATCATGTGATTGATTATTACTTTCTATTAACTGACAGTGCTTATTAGTTTTCACACTTTCTTCATAGATCTTTATATGGTCGCTCTTCTTGCTTCCAATTAGTTTATAAGAAGAGTATCCATTTGAGTTTCTATGGTATTGATATGTCCTTACTTTCTTCATTTTTATAATTACTTCCTCTACATGAATACCTGTCATTTCAAATGAGAGCTCAATTTTCGTTACTCTACTTTTTTCTGACATAAACACTTTTAAGTAAGAGGAACCATAGATCTGACGTAAGAAATATTGAATTTCCTTTATGCAATCAGGAGATAGTTTTGATATGTAAACTTCAAACCGAGTATAGTTCAGTCCTTTTTTCTTTGGCTCCCAAGCCATGTATAAACTGGCACCAGATTTTGTTGTATAGATGCAGGTTTTTCGGTAGTTGTTATCGGATTTGTTTGCTGGTTCTGCTTGAACCATCTTTCCCATAATCCTTGACATTCTGTTGTCAAAATTCGCTGCATACTTTGATGGAAATGGGCAAGTGAAACACACTCTATCGGCTGAGATAGATATCTTGTCCTGCGAGCAGTATCGTTCAGCTACATGATCCCTCGTTTTGTGAGGTTTTGTTTTTGCGCTGGTAGCTTCTGTAGCTTGATTTGATGATACAGTTCTCTTTTTATGGGAATTGAGCTTGGCAGTACAGATAGTAGCGTTAGCTCCCATATTATCAGTAGCCAATTCGTTATGAGCATGTATAGCTCCCGACTTATGGGGATTTACGTTGATATCATTTCCATTCGGTTCCGTATTCTGGGGATTTGCTTTTTCTACTCTTTTAAGTGTTCGCAACTTAGGTTTTCTGGATTGAATTTTCTTATTCATAAGGCAATCTACCGTTGGTTCTTTTCTAGGAATGCAGAGATTGACTCCTGCGAGTAGAGGATCTTTGAGCCAACTTTGATCCAATGCAGTTCTGGATGTTTTCCGGTACACCGCCATTTGGCTAATGTTTGTGTCTTCAGCCTCAAAAAACGGGCAGCTTCGGTTGTTGTATACAATGGGTTTGGGTATTCGGTATGTAGTGTATTCATCAGTACTCTCTTCTTGAGTGGTAATCAGTGAGTACTAGGTTACAACAGTGCTTAAACCGCAAGATTTGGCCCTATATGGTGTGTAGGGCCATTGAATGTGTTTTGAGGGTGCTTAAAGAACGCTGTAGGGCCATTTTTTAGTAAAAAAATACTTTGAGTTAAAAGTGTGATGAAGTTCAAATTTATGTGTGAGTTGTCGATAAAGAATAGGCGAAATTTGTCTAGGAGAGCGGTGACAGTTCATTGCATTTATATAATTGTTTGCTATTTCCATAGTAGTTAACAAGATTACTAACGATTCATTGTCCTACGATTTCGGGTACAGCCCTCCCAAAAAATAGGTGTATGGACAGTCCCGAAATCGTTAGCTTGATTACTTATCAGTCTTGGATAACTCGCCAATTACATCTACGACATACTTAGAAAAATACTGGTTTTTATTATATGCAATTAGAGGTATACATTTGTCTCTTAGCTCAGGCCAAGTGCGACATCCATGTGATAGCTTTTCTGAACTAACATAGTCCAGCACCCAGCCAGCAAAACGAATTTTATTATTAATAAGATACTGAAGAAGATCCTTTGAGTCGGCAAGACCACCGCCAGTACCTTCAAAGGCCATACGACCTTTAGAAAAAACGTACCACTCTTTTGATTCCATATCTTCGACAACAACAAGTGGCAAATGCCAAGCAGTAGAAGGATGGTCTTCAATGACAATATGAACCATTGGCGACTTGACTAAGCCAATTACATCGTACAGATCATTTACGATGTCGAAGGTTCTGAAGTTTCTCTTGTAATAGACGTTAGGACCAAATTGATCCTCAATATCGGGGTCATGTGGATCATGTAATGGCTTCACAACGCCACTTTCGGGTATGTCTTCTAGGTTTTCTTCAGTTTCATCTTGTGGTGTACTCAATAGTGATTTTACTCGTTTATAGCTGAAGTTTCCGACGATACCGGAAAACACCATCTCTAAAAGCTTTTCGAACATAAATACTCCATTTTTTGATTTTGCTATAGCCTACTGCTTGCTTGAATGCCGCTATACATCTTCTCGATGTACTGCATTTTGGTACTTGAGCACTAATTTATATTGATAGCAATGGGTTAGCAAAGGAGTTTAATGCTGGATCGCACCGTTTTTATTGTGTTCTAAGCTTTGCTCAATAGCATCAAATGGTTTTGATGCTATTGAGTCATATTCTGAGATTAGTTAAGTCTAAAAGGCTGTATCTGGTGGGAGTATTCGTCCCTCGTATTGTGAGGCCTGTTCTCTTTGAGCCCAAAGCTTGTGTACTTTTTGTAAAGCAGAATAAGTTGCATAGCGAACAATCAATTCAATGTTGGTATCTGGAGTTTCTGACATTGTTTTTCCTGTTAGGTCTTTCGAGAATTTCCAGTACATAGCACACATATCGAATGTCCAACTGGGACGGTTTTTTCTTAAGGCGTTGAAGTCTTCGTTATTATCTATCGGTGGATCGCTGTCAAGATAATCCAGCCATAGCACCATAGCCATCATCAGAGAAGCCTTAATATCAACAGGTCGATTCCGCATTCCGGGCATATTGGAGTGAACTACAACATCTGGAGCAAGAACGCTATGAAAGCTTCTCAAGTCATTTGGAATGTAATCCTCTTTTAAAGGGTAGAATCCTTTCTCATATAAGCCGTGGTGAAAGGCGTATGAATCCTCAAAAGCATTAATTTCTACAGTTCGGTATAGCTCATGCTTCTCATTAAGGATTGCAACGTCAAGTTTTCTTTTAGTACCAAGGCTAGCAAGAAGCTCCTTAGCGAAAGTCGGTGGATCTAGTTTTTTAATGAGAGCAATGACATCACATTCATTTTTAGGTGGTTTGACATTTTCGATATTTCTTGAAATGACGACTCCGTTGGGAGAGCTCACTGTTACTACAGGATAAATATTAAGGGAGGCTCGAGTCTTTAGGACCTGAACAGCTCTACTCCAACCGCAATCCATTCCATTTTGCTCAGCAACTTTATCAAGTGCTTTGCTTGTACTTAGCTTAACACTTTGGGATAGAGCATCCTTCTTCAGCTTTTTAGCATCTTGACGACAGTCTTTTACTGTTCGTCCAGATGGAAAGATTAAAGAGTCTGTCTTGAGTTTGGTACTTTTGGGCATATTTAACTCCAACTATCGGCAATTCGTGCAGCCACCAACACACCGACTTTTAAAGTCAAATAAGGGATAAATATCTTTAGAAAAATTGTTGACCTGATGCGGTCTTCGCCTTGGGTGGCTAGCGAGGTACATTTGGATCCTCTGAACCTATTCTACCTAAACGCGTTGGTTGTGCAACAAGTGTTGTGATTAGAAAGGGGGATCTCTGACGACCATCGACTTTTCGAATAGACAGTGGCTCAGAATTAAAGGACAAATTCTCAGTTGCGTGAAGAATCAGGTATTAGTCGGTCTGGTAGTATTCTCGTATGAATTTGCCAAATATCGATGAATTAGATACTTTGAAGTGTTCTTTACCAAAAATCTGTTTGTCTTCCTATAGAGCGCCCATAATATTTAACTATGATTCAACTGCTCTGAATAATTTAACTCAGATAAATTTGGCTAAATGTAGCACATGTGTAGCACAAGGGATGAAAATGAAAAAGGCCTGAGAAGCGAAAATGCTCTCAGGCCTTGGTATATCTGGTGGCCCCTCCCAGACTTGAACTGGGGACCAATCGATTATGAGTCGACTGCTCTAACCACTGAGCTAAGGGGCCGATAGGTGGATGATTATAGGTGAAGCTTTGCAGACTGTCTAGATGCCTGATAGGCCAATTGCGCTTAGTTTTTATCCACTTAAATCATTTTTATAAAAAAAAGGTGAGCCATAGCCCACCTTTTATACGATTAAAGTCTTATTACTCTGAGAGTTACTCGTCCAGGAAGCTGCGCAGGGTTTCTGAGCGGCTTGGGTGACGTAGCTTACGCAGAGCTTTCGCTTCAATCTGACGGATACGTTCACGGGTTACGTCGAACTGCTTACCCACCTCTTCAAGAGTGTGGTCGGTGTTCATGTCGATACCAAAGCGCATACGCAGTACTTTTGCCTCACGCGGTGTCAGACCGGCCAGAACGTCTTTGGTGGCCACTTTCAGGCTGGTAGACGTTGCTGAGTCCAGAGGCAGTTCCAGAGTCGTATCCTCGATAAAATCACCCAGATGCGAATCTTCATCGTCACCGATAGGGGTTTCCATGGAGATAGGCTCTTTTGCGATTTTCAGTACTTTACGGATCTTGTCTTCCGGCATCTGCATGCGCTCTGCCAGCTCTTCCGGAAGTGGTTCACGACCCATCTCCTGAAGCATCTGACGGGAGATACGGTTCAGTTTGTTGATGGTTTCGATCATGTGTACCGGAATACGGATAGTACGAGCCTGATCCGCGATAGAGCGAGTGATCGCCTGACGGATCCACCAGGTAGCGTAAGTCGAGAACTTATAACCACGACGGTATTCGAACTTGTCTACCGCTTTCATCAGACCGATGTTACCTTCCTGGATCAGGTCAAGGAACTGCAGGCCACGGTTGGTGTATTTCTTCGCGATAGAGATAACCAGACGCAGGTTCGCTTCTACCATCTCTTTCTTCGCACGGCGAGCTTTTGCTTCACCGATAGACATACGGCGGCTGATATCTTTGATGCTCTGAACCTGAAGAGAGGTTTCTTCTTCAATGGCTTTCAGTTTCTGGATACTGCGGCGAATGTCTTCTTCGTTACGTTTGATCTTTTCTGCGTATGGCTTGTCAGAGGCAAGCACTTCGTCCAGCCATGCTTCAGAAGATTCATTACCGGTAAACAGGGCAACGAAAGATTTCTTTGGCATTTTGCCGTATTCCACACACTGACGCATGATCAGACGTTCCTGAGTACGAACGCGATCCATCGATGTGCGCAGTTCACCGACCAGGTAGTCGAACTGTTTTGGCAGCAGGCGGAACTCTTTGAATACATCTGTCAGCGTTTCAATCGCTTGCTTGGACTGCTGGCTATCGCGACCATGTTCGTTGATCGCCAGTTGCATGTCCTGATAGTTATTGCGTAGTTCGGTAAATTTCTCCAGAGCCATTTCTGGGTCAATACCGGTATCTTCTTCATCTACGCTGTCATCATCTTCGTCGATGTCTTCTTTGTCTTCATCTTCCAGATCGGTTTCTGAAAGCTCTGAACCGATGTGAGTCGCTGTTGGTGCTGCGGTTTCTTCGTCATTCGGGTCGACAAAACCGGAGATAAGGTCAGTCAGGCGCAGTTCTTCTGCCTGAACTTTATCAAATTGTTCAAGAATGTAAGGGATGGTTCCCGGATATTCAGCGACTGAGCATTGAACCTGGTTGATACCATCTTCAATACGTTTAGCAATGTCGATCTCGCCTTCACGAGTCAACAGTTCAACCGTACCCATTTCACGCATGTACATGCGAACCGGGTCGGTTGTCCGGCCAATTTCATTTTCAACGCTGGAAAGGGCGGCAGCTGCAGCTTCCGCTGCGTCTTCGTCAGTGATGACATTGTCATCATTGAGTGACATCTCATCTGCATCCGGGGCAGTTTCAACGACTTTAATGCCCATGTCGTTGATCATTTGAATGATGTCTTCTACCTGCTCAGAATCTACGATTTCTGCAGGCAGGTGGTCATTTACTTCGGCGTAGGTCAGATAGCCTTGTTCCTTGCCTTTGATAACAAGGGACTTTAGCTGTGACTGCGGATTTTGATCCATAGACGATATCCAACTTCAGGTCTGAGTGATATGTAGGAATGCGAAATGCAAACCGCCAATTATAACAAATCGATTAACTTTTGACTACGAATCAGGGGTTCGCTTTTAAGTCTAGCATCAAAGCTAGCAGCTCCCGCTTTTCATCGGTTGATAAACCGGTGCTTCTTTCTTTCGCCTGCAATGTTTCGATCTGCTTTTCGATGCATTGAGCAATAATGTTGTCCATTGCATCCAGAAATATTTCTTGCTCGTTATTATCGTCCTGCAGCGGGATTTCCCAGGCTGCCAGACGGGAAAGTAATTTTCCGTTACTGTTGTCTCGCCAATGCTCAAGCAATAGGCCTGTGGTGATATGGGGATTAATTCGACACTTATCAACCACGTCAAGTAATAAAGTTAGTCCCGGTAGTGGGATTTCGCTAACACTATTTAAATCTGGCACCTGCTCCACATAGGAAGGGTGCTGTAATAAGAGCGCGATCACTTCACGCATCGGGGTTCGTTTGATTTCCCGGTGCGGTTTTAGCGTCGTGTTCTCTTCTTTTTGTGCACTTTTACTTAATGCGCTCTGGACTTGTTCAGAACTCAGCCCTGTTTTCAGGCTTAGCTCTTGCCATAAGTATAGTTTTAATGATTCATCCCGCACGGAATTAATCAGTGGTTCTGCGAGGTGGACAACTCGGAACCGTCCTTCCCGGCTGCTGTTGTCGACCACTCTGGCCATCAGACCGCTAAACAGGAAGTCGGTCAGTGGAGTCGCGGAAGCCACTTGCTCTTCAAACTGTTCTTTGCCGAAATTCCGGATGTAGGAGTCCGGATCTTCTCCGTCCGGCAAAAACATAAACTTCAGCGTCTTGTTCCCGTTCAGGTACACAAGTGCATTTTCCATCGCCCGCCACGCGGCTTCCCGTCCGGCGTTATCGCCGTCATAGCAGCAGACGACGGTGTCTGTCTGTCGGAACAGTAACTGCAGGTGTTCGCCGGTTGTCGAGGTACCCAGCGAAGCGACAGAGTAATCCACCCCATACTGCGCCAGTGCCACCACATCCATATAACCTTCCACCACCAGAACCTGCGGAGGCTCACGATAGGCTTGCAGTACTTCATACAGGCCGTACAGTTCCTTACCTTTGTGGAAGATAGGGGTTTCCGGCGAGTTGAGGTACTTTGGTGTACCGTCTCCGAGTACCCGGCCACCAAAGCCGATCACTCTGCCGCGACGATCGCGTATCGGAAACATGATGCGTCCACGGAAGCGGTCATAACGGTTGCCTTTGTCGTTTTCGATCAGCATACCGCCACTGACCAGCATGTCTTGCGTCTGCTTCTGCTGGCCAAAGTTTTTGCGAATGCTATCCCACTCATCCGGCACGTAACCGATACTGAATTTCTGGACGATCTCTCCTGAGAGGCCGCGCTGTTTCAGGTAGTCGATAGCGTGGGTGTTAGTACTCACTTTCAACTGAGAGCGATAATACTGGGCAATACTGCCCATTAAATCGTACAGGCTGCGCTTTTCCTGGCTGCTGGCCTGAGGGCCGCTGCTGAATTTTCCGCTGCTTTGTTCTCTGGGAACCTGAAGGCCCACGCCGGAGGCAAGGTCTTCAATCGCTTCAACAAAGTCGAGACGGTCAAATTCCATCAGAAAATCAATGGCGTTACCGTGTGCGCCACAACCAAAGCAATGATAGAACTGTTTTTCCTGACTGACAGAGAAAGACGGGGTTTTCTCATTGTGGAAAGGGCAGCAAGCGCCGTAGTTTTTCCCCTGCTTTTTTAGTTTTACCCGGGCATCCACGATGTCGACAATATCGACTCGCGTAAGCAAATCATCAATAAAACTACGGGGAATACGACCAGCCATAGGGTTGCTTGTTCTCTAATTGATTAAGTGAATGTCAATTTACGATAAGCAGGTACGAACAAGCCGTGCACTCCATCGGATAGCACGGCTTGCTGGAACTTGGGTGGGTGATTAAGCTAGCTTAGCGCGAACTAATCCGCTTACTTTACCCATATCTGCACGCCCTTGAATTTGTGGCTTAAGCACGCCCATTACTTTACCCATGTCTTGCATGCCCGCAGCTCCGGAATCGGCAATCGCTGTTTCAATCAGCGCTGCGACTTCCTCTTCGGTAAGCGGTTGAGGCATAAATTCCTCAAGTACAGCAATTTCAGCTTGCTCGACATCAGCTAAATCCTGACGGCCAGCGGTTTCATATTGAGCGACAGAATCGCGACGCTGTTTAACCATTTTAGTCAGCACAGCAATGATGTCGTCGTCGGTCAGAGTGATCTTCTCGTCAACTTCACGTTGCTTGATAGCTGAAAGGGCCAAACGAATAGTGCCAAGGCGCGGTTTGTCCTTGGCTTTCATCGCAGATTTTTGCTCTTCTTTGAGTTGTTCAATAAGAGCCATAACTAAATTCCTTTCTGAATTCAGTTATTAGTACAGGCGAACGCGACGTGCGTTTTCGCGAGCTAGCTTCTTAGCGTGACGCTTTTGAGCAGCTGCTTTAGCGCGTTTGCGAACTGTAGTAGGTTTTTCATAGTGCTCGCGACGGCGAACTTCAGAAAGGATACCTGCTTTTTCGCAAGAGCGTTTGAAACGACGTAGTGCAACGTCGAACGGTTCGTTTTCACGTACTTTAACTACTGGCATATGCCTTTCACCTCAGGGGTTATTCGTTAATGCTGGTGTGATTCATACCTGTTCATTATGGAACGGTCTTTAACCAGCTTGATCAAAAATGGTGCCGAATTTTAATCCGATCAGGCACCCTTTGTAAAGCTTTATCGTGGTCAAATTTTACTGAATTAGGTAATATTGCGGCAAATTTATTTTACGAAGAAGGCGTGCAGATAAGATATGCGCATATTAGGTATTGAGACCTCGTGTGATGAAACCGGGGTTGCCATCTATGATGACGAGAAAGGATTGCTTGCACATCAGTTATATAGCCAGGTTAAGCTGCATGCGGATTATGGCGGTGTGGTACCGGAACTGGCCTCCAGAGACCATGTGAAAAAGACCATTCCGCTGATTAAAGCGGCACTGAAAGAGGCCAATCTGACTCAGAAAGATATCGACGGTGTGGCGTATACGGCGGGCCCGGGGCTGGTTGGGGCTCTGATGGTGGGAGCAACGATTGGTCGTAGTATTGCGTATGCCTGGAATGTGCCGGCAGTGCCTGTTCATCATATGGAAGGCCATTTGCTGGCACCGATGCTGGAAGAGACGCCACCGCCATTCCCGTTTATCGCGCTGCTGGTGTCCGGCGGTCATACGATGATCGTGGAAGTGAAAGGCATTGGTGCGTATCAAATTCTGGGTGAGTCTATTGATGATGCGGCCGGCGAAGCTTTTGATAAGACGGCCAAATTAATGGGACTGGACTATCCGGGCGGGCCTCTGTTGTCTCGTCTGGCAGAGAAAGGCACGCCGGGCCGGTTTAAATTCCCACGGCCAATGACGGATCGTCCCGGGCTGGATATGAGCTTTTCAGGCCTGAAGACCTTTGCGGCGAATACGATTGCGGCCAACGATAATGATGAACAGACGCGCGCGGATATCGCGTATGCGTTTCAGGAAGCCGTGTGTGCGACACTGGCCATTAAATGTAAACGTGCACTGCAACAGACGGGCATGAAACGCATTGTGATTGCTGGCGGGGTGAGCGCGAACAAGCAACTGCGCGCGGAACTGGAAGGGCTGGCGAAGAAAATCGGCGGTGAAGTGTATTATCCTCGAACTGAGTTCTGTACTGATAACGGTGCGATGATCGCCTATGCCGGAATGCAGCGTCTGAAAAACGGGGAAACGTCGGATTTGTCGGTACTGGCACAACCAAGGTGGCCGATTGATCAACTGGATCCGATTAAATGATCTTAAGGCTAGAAACGAGATCGCTTCGCTTCTAGAGACTATAAAACCCAATGATTGATCCGAAAATGCAATTATTGGGTCTTCTGTACTCTCAAAGCGAAGCGCTCTGTATTCTTCTCTAGTCTCTAGTCTCTAGTCTCTAGTCTCTAGTCTCTTGTGCCCTATTTTCGGCTCGTTTCCTTCACACAAGCGGCGGATGTTCTTATGGTGTCTGAGTATAATCAGACAGCAGAGCATCGCCACAGGCAGAGTAAACTGCGGCCTGACCAGCCAGGTATAAAAAGGGGCCAGCAGGGCGGTAATCAGCGCGGACAGTGAAGAGTAACGAGAGGTAAAAGCCGTGAGAAGCCAGGTAGCGGTGAGCATGCCGGTCAGATCCCAGCCGATAGGGGCGATAGAGCCGATAGCAGTGGCGACCCCTTTTCCCCCTTTAAAGCGAAAGAATATCGGGAACATGTGTCCAAGGCAGGCCGCAATGGCAATAATGCCCAGCATAAAAGCGTCAATCCCCAGGAAGTAGCTAAACCAGACGGGAATCGCGCCTTTCAGCATATCGCATAACAAAACGGCAATCGCCGCCCCTTTCCCGCCGATTCTGAGAACATTCGTTGCTCCCGGATTATGAGAGCCTTTTGATCTGGGATCCGGAAGCCTGTATAAACGACATATCAGGACAGCACTTGAGATCGAACCTAGCAGGTAGGCCGTAATGATCATGATGGGAGCAAGTGGTGTCATATCTATCCTATTGTTTTTACATGATACTGAGTGTTACATGGTATGGAGTTCTACCTGGTTCTGAATGTTGCCGGCCAAATTTGTTATTCATTTTCTTCGTGATGCGCAAAAGTGATACAGAATAAGAATATTTCTTTGTTATGATAACGGCCTCAAACAGCGATGGATTCCATCTACATTCGATAGTGATTGTATTTTTATAGTACGTGTTTTTCAGAGGTATGGGTATCCGACCTCTGCTTTAGGGAAATTATGGATAAAGTATTTATAGAACAACTGGAAGTAATTACCACTATTGGTGTTTATGACTGGGAGCAGGAAATAAAACAGAAGCTGGTTCTGGATATTGAAATGGCGCACGATAACCGCCCGGCAGGTAAAAGTGATGATGTAGCGGACGCGCTGGATTATGCTCAGGTCAGTCAGGCGGTACTGGAGCATATTGAAAACGGACGCTTTTTACTGGTCGAGCGTGTTGCAGAAGAAGTTGCAGAGCTGCTGATGGAACGTTTTTCGGTTCCTCAGGTCAAAATTCGGCTGACCAAACCGGGTGCCGTTCCTCAGGCTCGTGGTGTGGGTGTGGAAATTGAAAGAACCCGCTCATGACAACGGTATATGTTGGCGTAGGAAGTAACGTTGACAGAGAGAAGCATGTAAAAGCCGCTTTTACGGCGCTTTCTTCGGTCGCGAGTGAATTGCGATCTTCCCGCGTTTATGAGTGTGATCCTGTCGGGTTCGATAGTCAGCCTTTCTATAACCTGGTATTTGAGGTTGAAACAGATCTGTCTCTGGTGGAGTTTTCCCATTTCTTACGTGAAACGGAAATAACATGGGGGCGGGAAAAGCAGGCGCAGAAGTATCAGGACCGTACGTTGGATCTGGATATTCTTTTATTTGGAGACTTAGTTTCCACGGCTTCTCCTCAGATACCCAGAGATGATATTTTCAAATATCCATTTGTGATTCAGCCGTTATATGAGTTGTGCCCTGAGAGAGTGGTGCCTGGTGACGGGCGGACGGTACAACAGATATGGTGGCAAATGGATGGGTATGACACCTTGTCGCCGGTGGATTTTTTATAACAGATAAGCTTTTTAACAACGGACAAGTTTTACTAACGGATAAATAATAATGAATTACTTTGAAGCGTTTGCGCTAGCTTTGATTCAGGGGTTTACGGAATTCCTGCCTATTTCGAGTTCGGCACACCTTATTCTTCCTTCTGCCATTCTGGGCTGGGAAGATCAGGGTCTGGCATTTGATGTTGCCGCTCATATCGGGACGTTGGCGGCAGTGGTGATTTATTTCCGCAAGGAAGTGGTCAGTCTGCTATCGGCGCTGTTTGGCTCCATATTTAAAGGTGAGCGCAGTAAAGAATCAAAGCTGGCCTGGATGATTGTTCTGGCGACGATCCCTGCCTGTGTGTTCGGCTTCCTGATGAAAGATATCGTGGAGCTGTACCTGCGTAGTGCATGGGTGATAGCGACCACTACCGTGGTCTTTGGTGTTCTGCTCTGGTGGGCGGATAAAAATCCAAACCTGAACGATTCGGAATACAGTGCAGACTGGAAAAAATCGCTGTTTATCGGTATTGCTCAGGCGTTGGCTGTTATTCCCGGCACATCCCGTTCTGGTGCAACCATTACCGCAGCACTGTATCTCGGTTTTACCCGTGAAGCGGCCGCACGATTTTCGTTTCTGATGTCTATTCCGATTATTGTACTGGCTGGTGGTTATCAGGGGCTGAAGCTGGCGACCAGCTCTGAGCCGATTCATGTTGGTTTTCTGCTGACCGGGATCATCACGTCCTTTATTAGCGCTTATATCTGTATCTATTTCTTTCTGAAACTGATTTCCCGGATGGGAATGACGCCGTTTGTGATTTACCGTCTGATCCTGGGTTTTGGGTTGTTCGGTTATCTGTTGATGGGAAGTTAAGAGTGCAGAACGGTCGCTAGAAACTAGATCGCTTCGCTTCTAGAGACTATAAGAGCTGCTTATAAAAACTTAATCTATCGTCATTCCTGCCTGCGCAGGGATGACGAATATGTTTTGGAATAATGAGGTTTTCTGTACTCTCAAAGCGTAGCGCTCTGTATTCTTCCTCAAGCCTCAAGCCTCAAGCCTCTAGAACTCTTCTGTCTCCATCTCTTTCAGCAGCTGGAAAATCTCCCGGGACGCTTTTGGCGGTTTATTGCCTTTCTTTTCCCGGTTAGCCTGAAGGTAAAGCTGGCGCAGGCGCTGGCGGTCAGCCTGAGGGTAGGCTTCCATTACCTCATTAATCGCGGAATCACCTTCTTCTACGACACGATCTCGCAGTTGTTCAAGCTTATGCAAAACCGCAGTCGCCTGAGAATGCTTATTGCGCAGCTTGTCGAGCGCAGCCTGAATAGGTTCAGAATCAATGTTACGCATCAGACGGCCGATGTATTGCAACTGGCGGCGCTTCGCTTCCTGTTTAAAGCGCTGGGCATCTTTGATTGCGTCATAGAGATCTTCCGGAAGCGGGAACTTTTCCAGTACCGCCGGTTTCAGCTCTACCAGTTCCTCTCCAAGCTTTTGCAGCTCTTCCATGTCGTTTTTCATCTCGGTTTTACTTACCCAGATGATCTCTTCTTCCTCTTCCCAAGGGGCTTTCTGATTTTTTCTTGCCATGTCTTATCTGTGTCTCGTCTGTATCTGAATAGTGGCAGTAGTGCTTCAACTATTTCGGGTATATTGCACTATTTTAGCAAGATTTATGGGGAGAATGCGAAATCCTTGTTATCCTAGGGCTATTGAACTTAGAAAATAAATACAGTTATGAATGTAAAACAGCAGGTTGCTCAACAGAAAATTGAGCTGGAAGCAGCAGTAGAAAAAGCGCTGAAGCTAGCGACATCAACGGCAGACGCGGCCGAGGTTGCGATTACAAAAACAACCGGTATCAGTGTATCCACCCGTATGTGTGAAGTGGAAAATGTTGAATTTAACAGCGATGGTGCACTGGGAATTACCGTATACCGGGGGCAGTGCAAGGGCAGTGCTTCCACGTCGGATCTGAGTGAGAAAGCGATTCAGCAAGCGGTAGAAGCGGCTCTGGATATTGCTAAATATACATCAGAAGATCCTTGTGCAGGACCTGCACCGGAAGAGCTGATGGTCAAGGAAGTGCCGGATCTTGATCTGTTCTATCCGGACGAACCGGAACCGGATCATGCCGCTGCCATGGCGATCCGTGCAGAAAAAGCAGCACTTGAATACAGTGACCGAATTAAACAGAGTGACGGCGCAAGTTACGACAGCCACTATGGCCTGAAGGTGTATGGGAACAGCCATGGCTTGCTCGCCAGCTACGCCTCTAGCCGACATAGTCTGAGCTGTGTGTTGATTGGTGAAGGTGATAACGGTGTGATGGAGCGTGATTACGACTATACCATTGCCCGCTGTCGTGACGATTTGTGGACGCCTGAGACCGTTGGCCTTAAAGCCGCGGAAAAAACAGTAAGTCGACTGGATGCACGCAGGATTCCTACCGGACAGTTTCCTGTGATGTTCCTGGCCGATGCAGCGACGGGATTGCTTGGGCATCTGGTTATGGGGATCAGTGGTGGTAACTTGTATCGTAAGTCTTCTTTCCTGCTGGATAAGCTGGGAGAGAAGATCCTGCCGGACTGGTTTAATATTGCGGAAAAACCGCATGTCCTGCGCGGGCTGGCTTCAAGCCCGTTTGACAGCGAAGGGGTTGAGACTCGGGATCGCCAGATCATTACCGATGGTGTTCTGTCGACTTATCTTCTGACCAGCTATGCCGCTCGCAAAATGAATATGATGCCGACTGGTCATGCTGGTGGTATCCATAACTGGTATGTGCAGTCTACCGGGCAGGATTTTGAGCAGATGCTGAAAGAACTGGGTACCGGACTGCTGGTGACAGAGCTGATGGGGCAGGGCGTGAATGTGGTGAATGGTGACTATTCCCGAGGAGCCGCTGGTTTCTGGGTGGAAAACGGTGAAATTCAGTATCCGGTGTCTGAAATTACCATTGCGGGTAATCTGGCTGATATGTATCAGAACATTGTGGCGGTAGGCTCGGATATCGAAACCCGTTCGCAAATCCAGACTGGTTCGATTCTGATTGAGTCGATGAAGGTGGCTGGAGAGTAAGAGGCAAAGTCACTAGAAACTAGATCGCTTCGCTACTAGAGACTATACAAGAAAGCCCGCTAGCTTATTGAAGTTGCGGGCTTTATTATATCTTCTAGTCTCTAGTCTCTAGTCTCTAGTCTCTAGTCTCTGGTCTCTGGTCTCTAGGTAATCAACAGCGTTGCCAATCCGAGGAACACCGACAACCCGATCACATCCGTGACTGTCGTTAACGCCATCCCTCCGGCGAGAGCCGGGTCGATATTCATCTTTTTCAGTAATACCGGAATGAGTACTCCGGCGATACCCGCCACAATCAGGTTCGTCATCATGGCGGCGGAAATAATGCCGCCCAGCATCCAGTTGCCTTTCCAGACAACGACAATACCGCCGATCAGAAGCGCCCACAGAATACCGTTCAGCAGGCCGATAGCGGCTTCTTTCAGCAGTAGCTCCCGTTTGTTACTGTCACCGATTTGTCCTAAAGCCAGGCCCCGGATCACCAGCGCGACGGTCTGGTTACCCGCAACACCACCCATGGATGGCACGATGGTCATCAGGACAGCGATAGCTGCCATTTTATCCAGTGTCGCTTCAAACATATTGGATACAGAAGCGGCAGCCAGAGCGGCAAGCACGTTGGCACCTAGCCAGATACTGCGCCGACGGGCAGACTTAAATACTGGTGCAAAGGTATCTTCATCGTCATCCATACCGGCCAGGCTCATCATTGAGTGGCTGGCGTCTTCCCGGATAATGTCCACCACGTCATCGATGGTGATACGGCCGACCAGTTGCTGATTCTCATCCACCACCGGAGCCGAAACCCAGTCCCGGCGTTCAAACAGGCTGGCAACGTCGGTATCACTGGTATCCACCTGAATGGCCTCATCAGGGTCATCCATAATATCACTGACAGTGGCATCCGGTTGGGAAGTGATCAGCGTGGTCAGAGACAGATGACCGATCAAACGGCTGTCCTGATCTATCACATACAGGGCATCGGTGGCTTCCGGCAGCTCGCCTTTCATTCTCAGGTAACGCAGTACCACGTCGACTTCAACGTCACCTCGAATGGTGATCACGTCGGTATTCATAATACTACCGGCGGAGTCTTCAGGGTAAGACAGAGCGGCTTCGATGCGTGCCCGGTCAGCGGCATCCATCTGCTCTAGTACGCCACGGGACACATCATCCGGCAGGCTTCGCAGTACGTAGGCAAGGTCATCGGTGTCCATGCCTTCTGTTGCTTCTGCCAGTTTTTCCGGAGCCATGGTGGTAACAATGGCGTCTTTGACATCCTCGTTCAGTTCATCGAGGATTTCACCGTAGTCTTCCGGGTCGGTCAGCTCCCAGAGAACATTACGGACTTTGCGTGGAGAGGATTCGAGAAGGTGGGCAATATCTTCCGGCTCCATGTCCTGCAACTGACGGCGGGCATGGACAAAACGCCCATTATCAAGGGCTTCACTTATCTCTTGGAGGGTTTCATGAGACTGTTGAGCTTGCTCGAGTTCTTGTGGCTCTGCCATCCTCTTTCCTCCTGAGCTGAGATTACTTTTGCTGGGCTGAAATACTAACTTAATTCTATACCTTATTTAATAACTTCTTATGACGAAAGGTAAAATATTTGTCATATCAGGAAGGAATTACTCGTCTTCTTCAAATTTGGCTTCGATCAACTCGCACACGGCATCCAGTGCGGGTTCGGCTTCCGGCCCTTCTGCTGCGATGGTGATGTACTGTCCCTGTGCCGATTCCAGCATAAGCAAGCCCATGACACTATCCGCGGTCATTTCCCGGTTTTCTTCATTGCTGACGGTCAGGGTGGCATCATAGCTCTGTGCAAGTTCAACCAGTTTGATGGCGGCTCTGGCGTGCAAGCCAAGTTTATTCTGGATTAAAACTTTTCTACTGCAATCCATGTTGTTATTACCTTATGAGTGATGTTCTTCCAGAGATTTATGCCGGATGTGGACTTGTTTTCCCTGACCTTTGAAATGCTCTCCCAGCTTCTGAGTGATATACACCGAGCGGTGTTTGCCTCCGGTACAGCCAATGGCTACGGTCAGATAACTTCGGTTGTTTTTTTCCAGCATTGGCAGCCAGTTCGTAATGAACTCCTGAATCTCCTGACGCAGTCGGGTGACTTCCGGGTAGCTTTCCAGAAATTCGTGGATGGGTGTATCCAGCCCGGTGAGCGGTCGCAGGTTGGGCTCCCAATGAGGGTTGGGAAGAAAACGGACATCAAAAACATAGTCGGCATCGGTAGGCAGGCCATACTTAAAACCAAAGGACTCAAATACCATCACCAGTTCCTGGCTTTCTCGTCCCAGTACCCGCATACGAACCGTTTCGCTCAGTTCATGCAGTGAACGGTTACTGCTGTCAATAACCAGATCGGCTTGCTCTTTCAGGGCAGAAAGCTGATCGATCTCCCGATCAATGGCCTGAGTAAGAGAAAGCTTATCCTGACCGATAGAAAGGGGGTGGATGCGACGGGTTTCACTGTAACGTTTAAGCAGAGTTTCTTTATCGGCATCAAGGAAGAATACGGTAACGTCCAGGCTGGTTTTAAGTTCCTGCAGTGTGTGAGTAACACTGTCGGGATCCTGTGGCAGATTGCGGATATCGATACTGACCGCGACATTTTGCTGGCTTTCTCTGACGGAATCGACAAACTGGCTTAACAGGTTAACCGGAAGGTTATCAACGCAATAGTAGCCAAGGTCTTCCAGTACCCGGAGCGCCACGCTTTTTCCCGCACCAGACTGCCCACTGATCACGATAAGGCGTGAACTGTTGGGGTGTTCAGGTGCGTTTGCCGGAGTTTCAGGAGTCATGACCATGAATCATGATGTCGAACAGTTCCTTATCACTTTCTGCGTGACGGAGCTGTTTCAGGATTTTCTTATTGTTCAGGCGTTCAGCCATACTGGAGAGGGTCTTTAAGTGCTCTTTGCACTGAGCCTCCGGAACAAGAAGAGCAAAAAGAAGGTCGACAGGGCGGTTGTCGATAGCATCGAATTCAATAGGATCTTTACACTGAATCAGTACTGCGACGGCTCTGTTACTGGAGAACATTCGAGCATGAGGAATGGCAATACCGTTGCCTATTCCGGTACTGCCCATTTTTTCTCTGTTGAGCATAGACTCAAACAGCTCTGTCGAGTTTTGTCCTGTGTGCTCTGCAGCGACTTGGCTGATAATTTCCAGAGCACGCTTTTTACTTGTGCACTGGACTGCACTTTTTGTGCAGTCCAGTGAGAGTACTTCGCTAATTTGCATGATTAATGGCTGGCGAGCTTTTCTTTATGTTTATTTAATTGACGAACAAGTTTATCGACTAAAGAGTCGATAGAGGCGTACATGTTGTCGTCCTCTGCAGTCGCATGGATGTCCCCCTGACTGACTCGTAACGTCGCTTCGGCAATATGGTGCACTTTTTCGACGCGTAATACCACACTAACATTAGTGATATGATCAAAAAATCTCTCTAGTTTTTGGAACTTCGAATTAACGTAGTCTTGCATTGAATCGGTAAGATCAACGTGATGGCCTTGAATATTGATTTGCATAGACTTTCCTTCTTGTTGTGGCCTAGAGCAGGCGTTTACGCTGGCTGGAAGGCGCGATGCCCAGAGATTCCCGATATTTGGCTATCGTACGTCTTGCGACCTGAATCCCCTGGTCAGCCAATAATGCGGCAATCTTGCTGTCACTCAACGGTTTTGCGGTATTCTCCGCTGCCACCAGTTTTTTGATCAGAGCACGAATTGCCGTAGATGAACACTCTCCGCCGTTGTCAGTACTGACATGGCTGGAGAAGAAATATTTAAGCTCAAAAATACCCCTTGGTGTGTGCATGAACTTTTGCGTTGTTACCCGGGAAATGGTCGATTCATGCATATCGACAGCGAGCGCAATATCGTTTAACACCATAGGTTTCATCGCTTCTTCTCCATACTCGAAGAAATCTTGCTGGTGTTCAACAATGCAACGCGCAACTTTGAGCAGGGTCTCGTTTCTGCTCTCCAGACTTTTGATCAGCCACTTCGCTTCCTGAAGATTAGAGCGAATAAACTGGCTGTCAGCACTGTTGCCTTTACCCAAAGAGGCGTAGTGCTGATTCACTTTCAGTCTGGGTACACTATCCGGGTTAATAGCGACGACCCATTTCCCTTTGTCTTTAAACACGGAAACATCAGGAATAACATACTCGGTCTCATCCGGAGTGATAGTGCTTCCGGGACGAGGATCCAGTTGCTGGATAAGAAGCATAACTTCACGTAGTTCAGCTTCTTTCAGGCGGCTTTCTTTGATGATCAGTTTGTAATCACGATTACCTAGCTGATCGATGTAGTTTTCCAGCACCATTTTGGCTTCATTTAGCCATGGGGTCTCATCCGGGAAAGTGGCTAATTGTAATAGCAGACACTCCTGAAGGTTGCGGGAGGCAACGCCAAGAGGGTCAAACTGCTGGATACGTTTTAACACCGCTTCGACTTCATCCAGTTCGACTTCTTCGCTATCCATACTGTCCAGAATGTCTTCGGTCGATAGGGTCAGATAACCGTAGTTATCGACAGCGTCAATAATGGCAGTCGCAATGGTGCGGTCGGTGTCAGAGAATGGGGTCAGATCCAACTGCCATAACAGGTAATCCTGCAGGCTTTGAGTGGTTTCACCCTGATAGATGGGCATGTCGTCATCCAGCGCAAGGCCGGTACTGCCGGTGTTGGCGCTGTAGACATCATCCCAGGAGGCGTCAATTTCGAGATCGTCACTGAGATCGGATTTCTCGATGACTTCCGAGCTGTCTGGAGCATCGACTTCGCCGCTTAACTCGTTGTCTGCGTTCTGACTGTCACCGGCTTCGGCTGAAGCGGTTTCTGTCTGTTGATTGTCTGGTGTGGCATCAGTCTCTTGAGCACCGATATTCTCGTCTTGCCCTTCATCAACATCCAACAGAGGGTTAGATTCCAACGCTTCCTGAATTTCCTGCTGGAGATCCAGAGTTGACAACTGCAACAAACGGATTGCTTGCTGCAACTGCGGTGTCATTGCTAATTGTTGGCCTAGCTTGAGTTGTAATGAGGGTTTCATTCAGTATTTACTACCTTGTCTTCAATAATGTTGTATCAGCATTTATGACTATTTTGGTTGTTTGCTGACAAAGTCCTTTTTGATTGCCTTTCCTCTATATAATCATAGACGGAATTGTTCACCGAGATAAACTTGTTTTACCTGTTCGTTATTTAAAACCTGATCTGGTGTTCCTTCGGCAATTAAATGTCCCTGACTAACAATGTATGCTCGTTCACACACATCCAATGTCTCCCTGACATTGTGGTCTGTAATAAGTACGCCCAGCCCCCGGTCTCTTAAATGTTCAATGATTTTCTTTATGTCGATAACAGAGATAGGATCAACCCCGGCGAAGGGTTCGTCAAGCAGAATAAATTTTGGATTTGCTGCCAGTGCCCGGGCGATTTCTACCCGGCGGCGTTCACCACCTGACAGGGCCATTCCTGCGCTTTTGCGTATGTGCTGGATATTGAACTCGTCCAGCAGGTCTTCCATTTTGTCCTGTTTATCTTCCCGGCTCAGCTCTTTGCGGGTCTGCAGAACGGCCATAATATTGTCTTCAACGGAAAGCTTGCGAAAAATGGACGCTTCCTGAGGCAGATAACCGATCCCCATTCTGGAGCGGTCATGCATCGGCAATATACTGATGTCTTCGTCATCAATCAGTATTTTCCCTTCGTCACGAGCCACCAGACCAACAATCATATAGAAGGAGGTGGTTTTTCCGGCACCGTTAGGACCAAGCAGGCCAACTATCTGACCTGCTTTCACTTTCAGGCTGACATCGGCAACCACTTTTCTGTTTTTGTAGCTTTTCGCCAGGTGTTCTGCTTTTAAAACGGCCATAAAGTTAATTACTGATCCTGTGAATTAAGTTGTGCAGGCTGTAGTACTGTTGTTACCCGTTCGTTTTTACCACCATCAGCGATTAACTTCTGTGAGGAAATCTTGTAAGTGATGGTTTTTCCCCGGATCAGGCTTTCATCCTGCGCCAGTTCAGCATCGGTGATCATCGTCAATTGATCGCCTGAGACCAAGTAGTGAAGCTCTTTTGCCTGCCCCTTTAGGGTTTTTCCTTCGTCAGTTAACTGAGAGAAAGTGGCAGGGTTGCCGAATGCTTCAATTTTTTCCAGTGCATCATTTTCAGTGCTGCGGGTGACAATCACTCTGTCCGCGTTAATATTAATACTGCCTTGTTTCAGCTTTACATCACCGCTGAAGGTGACCTGGTGGCTTTTCATATCAAGGCTCTGACTGTCAGAATCAATATAAATAGGTTGTTCTGTATCAGTCGTCAGTGCCAATGCACTGGGCGCTGCAAACAGGCAAGCAATAAGACTAAGGTGTGAGAGTTTCATATCTGCCTTGTACTCTGTCATAAAGGGTGGCGGTATTATCGCTGAAGTTTCCTTTCATCTTCTGTCCTTTCGTTTCAAAGTCAGGACCTGCGAGTAAAACCTGGCTGTCAGCCCAAAAATTTCGGTTTGTTAGATGAATAAGCAGTTTTTCTGTCGCCATTGTATCGAAGCTGGCTTCAGGTAAAAGGTTTTCTGCTAATACATTGCCGTATAATGTAAGAATCTGGTTTTTATCCAGTACGCCATGGTCAGCGGTAATCCGCCATTCTTCTGTTTGTCCGTCACGGTAGACGGAAAGAGCCGGAAACTCAAATACAGTGTCTCCGCTTTTTGCATAATGTTCGAGTAACTTAGAAACGACTCGGTAACTTCGGATGCCATCTTCGTTATAAGTAATATTCTCTATATCATGGCCGCTTAGTGCAGGTAGTTCAGAGCTGGACGGAACCTGAACTAACTCTTCACTCTGTCCATTATACAGGTAGTACACAGAGTATCCGGCAACTATCATCAGTATTAAGTAAATAATACGTTTGAAACTCATATGCTTAAGCCTTTGTGCACATCCAGTTCATTACGTGCCTGAAGGATAAGATCACACACCTCACGAACCGCACCGTGACCGCCTTTAATGGTGGTTACGTAGTTGGCACGTTTTGCCAGTAAAGGGTGTCCGTCTGCCACGCAAACTTGTAATGCCACTTTTTCCATAACAGGCCAGTCGATCAGATCATCGCCAATATAGCCCGTATGTTCAGGGGATACGCCCAGTTTGGTACAGATATCCTGATACGCCTGAAGTTTGTTGTCCTGACCTTGATAGATAAGGGATATGCCCAGCGCCTGCATTCGATTTTCTACAATCTGAGAGCGACGTCCGGTGATAATCGCAATGTCGATTCCGGCCTTCATCAGAGATTTTACTCCGTAGCCATCCCGGGTATGGAAGGTTTTTAACTCTTCTCCCTGATTACCCATATAGATTAGGCCGTCAGAAAACACACCATCAACATCACAAATCAGCAGCTTAATGTTTCTGGCGATGTCGAATACTTGTTTATCAACAGATCCATAAAGGGTCGAAACTATTTCGGACATAGTCTTTCTCTTATTTTCTGGTGTTGCCGGTCACATTACGCCTGCTTTCAGCAGGTCATGCATATGAACGATGCCCACCAGTTTATCGTCTTCACTCAGCAGAAGGGAGGTAATGCTTTTGTCCTGCATAATGTTGACCCCTTCCACGGCCAGTAATGAGGGGGAGGCAACGGTTGGGTTACAGGTCATGACTTCACTGATTTTGGTGGTATGAATATCGATTTGCTTATCCAGCATCCGGCGTAAATCACCGTCAGTGAAAATACCAATCACAGCATCATTATCATCAACAATAGCCGTCACACCGAGCCCTTTCTGCGATATTTCCATTAATGCGTGTTTGATCAGCGCATCTGGCGACACTTTTGGCAAAGCGTCTCCGGTATGCATGATGTCTTCCAGCTTCATCAGCAGCTTGCGTCCCAGCGCGCCGCCCGGGTGTGACAGGGCAAAATCTTCCGCAGTAAATCCTCGAGCCTGAAGCAGGGCAACGGCCAGAGCATCCCCCATCACCAGTGTCGCTGTCGTGCTGCTGGTGGGAGCCAATCCCAGAGGACAAGCTTCTTTTGGTACTGTGATTTGTAAATGCACATCCGCCAGCTTAGCCATATTGGATTGTGGATTGCCAGTCATACTGATAATACGGATATTCAGTCTTTTCAGCACAGGGAACAGCGACAGTATTTCGTGAGATTCACCGGAGTTAGAGATGGCGATAACAATATCTCCCGCCTCGATCATCCCCAGATCACCGTGTGCGGCCTCTCCGGGATGGACAAAAAACGCTGAAGTGCCGGTACTGGCCAGCGTGGCCGCCAGTTTATTGCCGATATGACCGGATTTACCCATACCCATCACAACGACCTTGCCTTTGTTATGCAAAATAAGGTCGCATGCCTGACAGAAATCATCGTTGATATACTGGGACAGCTGCTGAAGTGCATCAATTTCGGTATTCAGAACCTCGTTTGCTGCACTGATATAGTCAAAAGAAGACGTTGAATCACAACCTGACATTCAATGACACTCCTAATTATGCGGTCATATGTAAGAATAGATAAGCCTGATAGCCTACAAAACAGAGGAACAGCAGGCCACCTTCAATACGGTTGATGCTGCGGGATTTGCCCAGAGCAAAGAGAACCAGAAGCATGGACACAGCCAGCATAACCCAGAAGTCGCGTCCCATTGCGTGTTCACTTAACAGGGAAGGGTTTACGATGCCCGGAATCCCCATCACGGCAAGTATATTAAATACGTTGGAGCCGATAATGTTACCGACAGCCATATCGTCTTCGCCTTTCAGAACCCCCGCAAGCGACGCTGCCAGCTCTGGAAGGCTGGTGCCGATGGCGATAATGGTCAGACCGATCACCAGATCGCTCATACCGAAATATTTGGCAATGATGACCGCATTATCGACAAGGACGCCGGCGGCAACCGGAAGAATAATCAGACCAACGATCACCCAAAGGACGGCCATAGGGTTACTGACTCCGTCAGGGATTTCTGATTCCTGTTCTTCCAGAAAGGCGTCTCCCTGCGTCTTTTCCTTACGGCTGATATTCAGCATAGTAAGAATAAAAGTAGCAAACAGAACGAACAGTAAAACCCCTTCATAGAAACCGAGATAACTGTCCCACAGCAGAGCCCCTGCCGTTAACGTGACAATAATCATTAATGGCAACTCCCGTCGAATGACGGCAGAGCTGATCGAAAGCGGCTTTATTATGGCAGTAATACCCAGTATTAAGGCGATATTCGCGATATTCGATCCCAGAACGTTACCGACAGCAGTGTCTGATTTATCACTCAACGCCGCGGTTGCAGAAACCATCATTTCCGGCGCAGACGAACCCATCGCCAGAATAGTCATACCGATAACCAGGGGCGAAATACCGACATTACGCGCCAGTGCTGCTGCACCATAGACGAGTTTGTCCGCACTCCATACTAAAAAAATTAAGCCAACAATAAGAAGCGCAACGGCTTGAAGCATGGTGATTCCTACAAATTTATATCGTTAAACATGTGACCGCTAATTTTGACGTCTAGCGTTATAAAAAGGAAGATAAGTTTGGAAAAACCAACACGCCTTAGTCATTATAACCTGATAAAGAGAGCGCATTCTAACCGAATTAGGGGTAGAATCGAAACCTTTACTTTACTCTTTTGTCATAGTGCATATGATGATATTTGCTCTATGTGCCGGTATATAGCAGGATGAATCAAATTAAGTGAAGCTATGACAACAACGAACTTAGTCACAATAAAAGACCTGACTTTTTCCCGGGGGGAAAGGGCAATCTTTGACAACGTCAGTCTGCAGGTTCCCAAAGGAAAAGTCACTGCGATTATGGGGCCTTCCGGGATTGGTAAAACAACCTTGTTGCGTTTGATTGGCGGACAGATTTACCCGGAAGCCGGGGAGATCTGGTTTGATGGCGAAAATATCCCAACGCTGAGCCGGCGAAAGCTTTATCAGGCCCGGAAAAAGATGAGCATGCTCTTCCAGTCGGGGGCTTTATTCACGGACCTGAATGTCTTTGATAACGTCGCTTTTCCGCTGAGAGAGCATACGCAACTGCCTGAAGAACTGATTCGTACTCTGGTTAAGTTAAAGCTGGAAGCGGTTGGCCTGCGTGGGGCGGATACCCTGATGCCGAGTGAGCTGTCTGGCGGTATGGCAAGAAGGGCTGCACTGGCCCGGGCTATTGCGCTTGATCCGGAAATGATCATGTACGATGAGCCGTTTGTCGGCCAGGATCCGATCACTATGGGGGTCCTGGTGGAGCTGATCCGCAATTTGAATCACGCGCTAGGTGTCACGTCTGTTGTGGTATCCCATGATGTGCCAGAGGTCATGAGCATTGCGGATCATGTTTATCTGCTGGCCAACGGAAAGATCATTGCGTCTGGTTCTCCTCAGGAATTAAGAGAAAACCCGGATCCGATGGTGCAGCAGTTTCTACAGGGGGAAGCCGATGGACCTGTGCCTTTCCGCTTCCCGTCTGAAAGTATAGGTAAGGACCTGTTTGGTCATGAGTAATAGATTGTTAGATTATCTGGAAAATCTCGGCAGCAGAACGCTCCACTTATGTCGGGCCTGGGGAAAGGCATCCCTGATGTTGTTCGGGGCGACGGTGTATAAACCTCAGCCAGTCAAAAACTTTCCGCTATTGCTGACGCAGCTACACAGTGTCGGGGTACAGTCGGTTGCTATTATTATGGTATCAGGCTTGTTTATCGGCATGGTGCTGAGCCTGCAAGGGTTTGTAGTGCTGATCGATTATGGAGCGGAAGGCAGCCTGGGGCAAATGGTGGCTTTATCATTGCTGCGTGAACTCGGGCCTGTCGTGACGGCATTGCTGTTTGCCGGACGGGCGGGGTCGGCTTTGACTGCCGAAATTGGTCTGATGAAAGCAACAGAGCAACTTTCCAGCCTGGAAATGATGGCGGTTGACCCTCTGAAACGAGTTATTGCTCCTCGTCTCTGGGCCGGGCTGATATCGATGCCTTTGTTGGCAATGATTTTCATGGCTGTCGGTATTTGGGGCGCGCAACTGGTCGGTGTGGACTGGAAGGGTATTGATCACGGCAGTTTCTGGTCATCCATGCAAGCCTCTGTTGAGCTAGGGTATGATATTGGTAATAGTTTGGTTAAATGTATTGTATTTGCCATCACGGTGACTTGGATTGCGCTTTTTAATGGTTATGATGCAGTGCCGACTTCTGAAGGTATCAGTAAAGCAACCACGAGAACCGTGGTGCACTCTTCGTTAGCTGTATTAGGGTTAGACTTTGTTCTGACCGCATTGATGTTCGGGAATTAAACATGCAACAGACAAGAAAATTAGAATTGATGGTGGGCGGATTTGTTCTGGCTGGTGTCATTGCTGTACTGGTTATGATCTTCAAAGTCGCTAACGTAACAGGGCTGGGCTCGAACGACAGTTATCAGTTAAAAGCGTATTTTGATAATATCGGCAGCCTGAAAGTACGGTCACCCGTTAAAATCGGTGGCGTTGTGGTTGGCCGGGTCAGTCAGATTTCTCTGGATTCAGAAAATTATGTCCCTGTTGTCACTCTTGATATTAGTGAAGAGTATGGACATTTCCCTGAAACGTCCAGTGCAGAGATCCTGACTTCCGGTCTGATTGGTGAACAGTACGTGAGCCTGATTCCAGGTTTTGTGATGGACGATATTGAGATGCTTGGTGATGGCGATTTCATCGAGGACACTAAATCCGCTCTGGTACTGGAAGATCTGATTGGCCAGGTACTCTACAGTATAAATGGCTCCGGGGAGGCATCAAAATGATGAAATGGTATAAGCGGGCGGTGAGATTTTTAGCTTGCATTGCGTTGTTATCGGCCAGCACACCGCTGTTGGCTCAGCAGGTGGTGGATAAAACCCAGCCTTATGAAATGATCAAGATCGTGGCAGAAAAGACCTTTGATCGTCTGAAGTCTGAGAAGGAACAAATTCAGGCTGATCCTAATCTTCTGAAAACCGTCGTGAAAGAAGAGCTGATGCCGTACGTTAACTATCAGTATGCGGCTCTGAAATTGCTTGGACCTCATCTGAAAGGTGCAGACCGCTCCGACGTAAAAGAATTTATCACGGCATTTGAGAAGTATTTAGTCACGACTTATGCTCAGGCGCTGACGCTATACACCGATCAGTCAGTTGAGTTTGAACCTAAACCGTCCATTCCTGACGACAGACGAATTGTGACGATTAAGCTGGATATCATTGATGCTCCAAGACCCAATATCAAAATTGAGTTCAAGCTGCGTAAAGATAAAAAATCCAGTGAATGGGAAGCGTTTGATATGGTGGCTGAAGGTATCAGTATGTTGTCCAGTAAGCAGTCTGAATGGAATGGTGTGATCCGTAAAGACGGGATTCCGGCGGTAAGCAAAGAGCTGGCGCGTCTTGCCGCTTTACCCATTAGTTTTGACAGTAAACAGGACAGTCAGCAATGAGTTGCACTCAGTGGCAGCAGAAGTCCCCTCATTTGTATTGGCTTTCCGGTGAACTCACCCGGGAAACGATTCCTGCACTCTGGGCGCACCTAAATACCTGGAAGCCGAAGGGTTATGAAGTAGAAATATCTATGGAGCAGGTAAATCGGGTAGATTCTGCTGGAATGGTGATGTTACTCCATTTGATTGAGCGTGCGAAAACTGACAGTTGTCATATAATACTGAGCTTTGTGCCTGAACAGATGCATACACTGTTTCAGCTCAGTAACATCGAAGGTATGATGTCAGAACATATCAAAACAACAAACATATCCAAAGAATAAAAGGTTAGTAAATGGAACCCGCTGTAGTTAAGCAAGTTTTAGATGCTGCACTCTCGTTGCAGGAAATTCATGTAAAAGGTGATGGCAGTCAGTTTGAAGTGATTGCCGTAGATGCCTGCTTTGAAGGAATGAGCCGGGTCAAAAAACAACAATTAATTTACGGCCCGTTGATGGAACATATCCAGAACAATGATATACATGCAGTCTCTATAAAAGCGTTCACTCCGGAAGAGTGGGAGCGCGACAAAAAACTGATGTCTCTTTAAGGTTTTTTAATGGATAAGTTTCGAATTACGGGCTCAGATGCTCCACTTACAGGTGAAGTATCCATTTCCGGAGCCAAAAATGCCGCTTTACCAATTCTGTTTGCTTCTATTCTGGCAGAAGGGCCGGTAGAGGTAGCGAATGTACCTAAGTTACGTGACATCGATACCACGATGGAGCTGCTTAAGCGTTTAGGTGCCAAAGTTGAACGTAATGGCTCCGTCCATGTCGACGGCAGCACGATTAATGAATACTGTGCGCCATACGATTTAGTCAAAACGATGCGAGCCTCCATATGGGCTCTTGGACCACTGGTCGCCCGTTTTGGTCAGGGACAGGTTTCTTTGCCGGGCGGCTGCGCTATAGGGGCGCGTCCGGTGGATTTGCATATTAACGGGCTGGAACAGCTTGGTGCGACCATTACTTTGGATGAAGGCTATGTTAAAGCTGAGGTAGACGGGCGTCTTAAAGGGGCCCATATCGTGATGGATAAAGTGAGCGTTGGTGCCACCATTACCATCATGTGCGCCGCCGTTCTGGCTGAAGGCAAAACCGTGCTGGATAATGCAGCCCGTGAACCAGAGATTGTGGATACCGCTGACTTCCTGAACACACTGGGAGCCAAAATATCCGGTGCCGGCAGTGACACCATTACCATCGAAGGTGTCGAACGTCTTGGTGGTGGTCAGCACACAGTGCTGCCTGATCGCATTGAAACCGGAACCTTTCTGGTGGCAGCGGCGGTATCCGGTGGTAAAATCACCTGTCGTAATACCCGCTCTTATCTGCTGGAATCTGTTTTGTCTAAGCTGGAAGATGCGGGTGCGAAGGTAGAGACCGGCGATGACTGGATTAGCCTGGATATGACCGGACGCGAGCTGAAAGCCGTGAATATCCGTACGGCTCCGCATCCGGGGTTCCCGACGGATATGCAGGCTCAGTTTACCCTGCTGAATATGATGGCCAAAGGTGGCGGTGTGATTACCGAGACCATCTTTGAAAACCGCTTTATGCACGTTCCTGAACTGCAACGTATGGGGGCGAAAGCTGAAATTGAAGGTAATACGGTGATCTGCGGTGATGTCGCGACGTTAAGTGGTGCTCAGGTCATGGCCACGGATTTGCGGGCATCGGCCAGTCTGGTTATTGCCGGCTGCATTGCTGAAGGGGAAACGATCGTAGACCGTATCTACCATATTGATCGTGGCTACGATAAAATTGAGGATAAGTTATCTGCTCTGGGCGCAAGTATTGAGCGCATCCACGACGCAGGTTAACATTCTTTCATAGTGAAAGCCGAAATCTTAAGGTTTCGGCTTTTTTAGTTTGGACCATTGGTATAGTTCTCCTGGAGAATGAAAATGATTGCTCTGTTGCGTATTGTTGTTGTCGCAATTTTTGCCGTGCTTATGTTTATTTTTGGCTGTGGATACTGCCTGTTAAGCCCGCGCAATCCGAAAAACGTCTTTGTTATCGGTCGCCTGTTTAGCCGGATAGCTGGTGTTCTGGGGTATAAGCTGCACCTCCGCCTTCCGGAAGACGCCTATGAGCGTGGACAGCACCTGTATATTGCGAATCACCAGAATACCTGGGATCTGTTTACTGTATCCGCGGCTGTGACACCTAAAGTAGTGACGGTGGGTAAAAAAAGCCTGTTATGGATCCCTCTGTTTGGGCAAATTTACTGGCTGACAGGTAATATTCTGATCGATCGCTTTAATCGTACTAAAGCCGTTGGCACTATCGAGCAGGTAATCCAGAAAATGAAAGAGAGCGATCTGTCTGTCTGGATGTTCCCTGAAGGCACCCGTTCACGCGGACGTGGTTTACTGCCGTTTAAGACCGGGGCTTTTCATACCGCGGTTGGTGCCGGTGTACCTATTATTCCTATCGTATGTAGTACGACGCAAGGGAAGCTACATCTGAACAAATGGAATAATGGTCATGTGATTGTTGAAATGCTACCGCCTATCAGCACTGAAGGCTGTACTAAAGCTGATGTACGTAAGCTGGCAACACAATGCCGCAATGAGATGAAGGAAAAACTGGCAGAGCTGGATGCTGAGGTTGATAAGCTGAATGCGGGCGGGAAATAACGAAGACTTCAGATTACAGAAACTAGAAAACCCAATAATTGATCCGAGGACTCTATTATTGGGTTTTCTGTATTCTTAAAGCGAAGCGCTCTGTATTCTTTCTAGCCTCTAGCCTCTAGCCTCTAGCCTCTAGCCTCTAGCCTCTAGCCTCTAGCCTCTAGCCTCTAGTCTTATTTACGAACCGCGATGGCTTCAATCTCGATCTTCACATCTTTCGGCAGGCGGGCAACTTCGACACAAGAACGAGCCGGGTAGTTCGCGACGCCGTGCTCGTCAAAGAAGTTTCCGTATACTTCGTTAACTGTACCGAAATCACCCAGATCTTTTACAAATACTGTCATTTTTACAATGTCACCGACAGACAGGCCTGAAGACTCAACCACCGCTTTCACATTATCCAGAGACTGACGAGCCTGTTTAGCCACATCTTCCGATACGATTTCACCGGTTGTCGGGATCACCGGGATTTGACCTGAGGTCATCACCATATTACCCAGATCCACGCCCTGAACATATGGGCCAATTGCAGCTGGTGCCTGATCAGTATGTAAAACTTTAGTCATTATTTTTCCTTTTTCAATGTCCTTATACCAATTCCAGCAAGAATGATTAGGTCAGTGCCGGAATTGCTATTTCTTCTCCGGCAGACAGTTTGCAACCACAGGCCTGACAGGTCAATGGCTTTTTATATAGAAGGAAAATTATCAGTTCGGAATGCCAAGCCTTACCCGGACGACTTTTTCACAAGCCTCAATACGGTTGATATCTTTGGGGGCGACCATCACGGTGTCGTTGCCGCCGACGGTGCCTAATATCTCTTGGTGCGGCTCTACGTCAATGAGTCGTGCGACCAGCTGAGCGCAACCTGGATGAGTCCGGACCACAACAACCAACTGGTTATGAGTGATGAATTCTATCTGTGATGAGATGGAAGAGTTGACTCTGACACCTTCATTTTCCACTGTAAGGCAGTAGACTTTTTTGCCGTAAGCGTTAGGCACTTTCGCGACGCCCAGACGGGATAACAGACGGGAGACCGTCGACTGGCTGACATCATGAAACCCCTGTTTAATCAGGGCCTCACGAATATCGTCCTGAGTAGTGAAACTTTGTTGTTGTAACAGGCGTTTGCAGGCTGCGGTAATATTATCATCGTGGAGTGTATCCTGATGGGCAGCATGGGTCAGATCAGAAATATCTAAGCAAGACATTGTCGATTCCTTGTAGCCGAAATAAACGCTGTGAATACGATTCAGGCAGCTTGAGTACAGTGGTATATAGAGTGCGCTGTTAAGATTCTTTGTTATGTTTGATGGCGCATTTTTAACAACTTGTTAATTGTATCAGTGGGGTGACAGGGATTTATTGATATAGCTCACCAAATAATATGCTGTACTTTTTATTTTTATCGGATGAATAAACTGAATTGTTATGCGCTGTCTAGTGAGTTTTATCCGGAAGGGGGAAGGAAAAGAAGACAGAGCCCCTGGCAGAGCTCTATCTGACTGGCATTAATTTTCAGTCATGATCTCGCGGGAGAATACTTTTTCACAATATTTGCATTTCAGGCGGATATCGTCCTGTTTTACAATAACACTAAAGCTGCTTTCTACTGGTTCACCGTGCGTAATGCAGTTGGTGTTCGGGCATTTGAACACCCCTTTAATCTGATCAGGAAGAGAAAGAACCAGCTTTTTCGTTACTTCATAGTTTTCTATCTGGTTGACGGTAGCATGAGGCGCATACAACGCGAGTTGATTAGCCTGCTCTTCAGTCACATACGTATTTTCAACTTTGATCAGGTCTTTTGCTCCAAGAGCAGAAGAAGGCAGGTTTAAGCCCATAGTGATGCGCTGATTGCTGGTATCCATACCGAATAGCTTCAGTACTTTAATACCAATATGGGCTGGAATATGGTCGATAACGGAACCATTTTTAATCGCTTCAACCTGTAGTTTTGTTTTATTCGCCATGATGATTCCTCCGACTTAAAGTTCTTCATTGAGTACGAGTGCCAGAAGAGCCTGGCGGGCATACACACCATTTTGAGCCTGCTGGAAGTAGTAGGCGTGTGGTGTTTTGTCTACCGCAGTCGTGATCTCATCGACGCGAGGAAGCGGGTGCAGTACTTTCAGGTTTTCTTTTGCCTGTTCCAGCATATCCGCATCAAGGATAAAGGCTGACTTGATATGAACATATTCAGATTCATCAAAGCGCTCTTTCTGTACCCGGGTCATATACAGAATATCCAGCTCTGGGATCACGCTTTCCATGTCCTTATGCAGGCTGTAAGGGATACCCGCTTCATCCAGTTCTTCATAGATGTAGTCAGGCATCGCCAGAGCGTCCGGGGCGATAAAGAAGAAGCGGTTATTATCAAACTTGGCCAGAGCCTGAGTCAGAGAGTGAACGGTACGGCCGTATTTCAAATCACCCACCAGGGCAACGTTCAGGTTATCCAGACGCCCCTGAGTTTCGTAGATAGAGAAGAGGTCCAGCAGGGTCTGGGTTGGGTGCTGGTTCGCACCGTCTCCGCCGTTCACGACGGGAACCCCGTTGGAGAACTCAGAAGCAAGACGGGCCGCCCCTTCCTGAGGGTGACGCATAACAAAGGCATCCACATAAGAAGAGATGACCTGAACAGAGTCAGCCAGGGTTTCGCCTTTTTTAGCCAGAGAGGTATTACCACCGCTGTCAAAGCCGATTACGGTGCCACCCAGACGCTGAATCGAGGTTTCAAATGAGAGACGGGTGCGGGTTGAAGGTTCAAAAAAGCAACTGGCAACCACTTTGTTTTTTAACAATTCTGGATTGGGTTCTGCTTTTAATTTACCTGCCGTCTTGACGATTAATTCAAGCTCGTTTCTTTCTAATTCCGGGATGGAAATAATATGTTTCTGAAACAGCGAGTGCGCCATGGTTCTCTTCCCTATTGTTATCGGTTAAAAGAAGTTTGTCCTGTCTGGTTCCTATAGCTCAAGCTAAAGCATAGAGCAAAAAAAAGCCCCCTTTTAAAAAGGAGGCTTATTTTTCTGATAAAGAAAAATAGAAACGAACGACCAAAGATTTTGGTCGGTAACCAGCTGTATTGTGTTGATACACAAGGTTCATTTTCTATCTCTCTCCAGACAAATTGCGGAGGATTATACCCCGATTTCTTGTGAAGGCAAGCGATTGCGTGGCCTATTCAGAAACTGAAAAGTTATGCATTCTCTAGCCTCTATAAGTATCCGTTTTTATCTTTATATATTAGCTGGTTAATGTGGGTTGTGTTGTGTCGGTGTGAAAAAAAATGCCGGCCCAGTGAGCCGGCAGTTAATATAAGGGTAGGTACTTTAACTCAGGGGTGGATTAGTCACCCAGAGTTGCGACCATCACTGCTTTAATGGTGTGCATGCGGTTTTCTGCTTCATCAAAGACAATGGAGTAGTCCGATTCGAAGACATCTTCGGTGACTTCCAGTCCTTTCATGCCGTATTTTTCCGCGACTTCTTTTCCGACCGTGGTTTCATCGTTATGGAAAGCCGGCAGACAGTGCATAAATTTCACATGTGGATTACCGGTGGCTTTAATCATATCCATATTGACCTGATATGGTGTCATCAGCTTAACGCGCTCATCCCATGCCTCTTTAGATTCACCCATGGATACCCATACGTCGGTGTAGAGGAAGTCACAGTCTTTCACGCCTTCTGCGACATCTTCAGTCAGGGTGATTTTTCCGCCGGTAGCGGCTGCAATTTCCTGGCAGGTTGCCAGCAGTTCTTCTTCCGGCCAGAACTGTTTTGGTGCGACAAGGCGAATATCCATCCCCATTTTTGCAGCACCAACCATCAGAGAGTTACCCATGTTGTTGCGGGCATCGCCAAGGTAAGCGAACTTGATTTCATGCAGCTGTTTGCCGCGGGAGAACTCCTGCATGGTCAGAAAATCGGCCAGAATCTGAGTTGGGTGGAATTCATCTGTCAGGCCGTTCCATACCGGAACGCCAGCGTACTCACCCAGTTCTTCAACAATAGACTGACCAAAACCACGATATTCAATACCGTCGTACATACGACCCAGCACGCGGGCGGTATCTTTCATAGATTCTTTGTGGCCGATTTGTGAGCCTGATGGGCCTAAGTAAGAAACCTGAGCGCCCTGATCAAATGCTGCCACTTCGAATGCACAACGGGTTCTGGTGGAGGTCTTTTCAAAGATAAGAGCGATGTTTTTACCTTTCAGACGAGGCTGTTCAGTGCCCGTATATTTTGCTTTTTTCAGCTCAGCGGACAGGTCCAGCATATGTTGAATTTCACGAGGGGTGAAGTCCAGCAGCTTCAGAAAGTTACGGTTGCGAAGATTGAAAGCCATATTGTTTTCCTCTTATTAAAACTTTTGTAGTTACCGCTGATAAGCCATCAGGGTAATCGAAGCGGTAACCAAATTCATTAGTCTGTATTTATTGTTACTATGTGTATCGTATTTGCACTTAAAAGTGAATAAATATTCTTTTATTTTGCAATAATATTTGTTCCTGCGTTGCCTTTAAGGATGCTCAGTCCATCTTTCAGGGCCCCGATACCGACCAGGTTTCCGCCTGCTTTAATGAATTCACAGGAGGCCTGGATCTTTGGTCCCATCGAGCCTGCGTCAAATTCATACCCTGCCAGCTGAGCTGGTGTGGTGGTATGCAGCGCTTCTTGTGTTGGGGTTCCCCAGTCGACATACACTGCGTCAGCGTCAGTCAGAATCAACAGTGCATCGGCATGCAGCTGTTTGGCCAGAAAAGCCGCTGACATATCTTTATCTATTACCGCTTCTACACCTAACAGCTTACCATGTTCCTGTTTGACAGGAATGCCTCCACCGCCGGTACAGATCACAAGATGGTTCTGTTTGATCAGGGCATCTATAGCGTCCTTTTCAATAATGCCGGTAGGTTGCGGGCTGGGTACGACACGGCGGAAGTGCTGACCATCCGGTTTCACCGTCCAGTGGTATTTCTCTGCCAGTTCACGGGCTTCTGCTTCTATATAAACCGGACCAATAGGCTTGGTCGGGTTGGCAAAAGCCGGATCCTCTGGGTCGACGCTCATCTGAGTAAGCATGCAGGTGACCTCTGTTTTCGGCAGGATGTTTTTCAGCTCCTGCATAAGCATATAGCCGATCATACCCTGCGTTTCAGAACCGAGCACATCAAGCGGGTAAGGATTCACTTTTTTGTACTCCAGCCCTTGAAGTGCCAGCAGGCCAACCTGCGGACCATTTCCATGCACCAGAACAACATTATATTCTTCGGCAATGTCGGCGATGGTTTGTGCGGCAATAGCGATATTGTGGCGCTGGGTTTCTGCTTCCAGCGGCTCTCCCCGGCGTAGCAGGGCGTTGCCGCCCAGTGCTACGACAACAGTTGGTTTAGTCATAATGTATCTCTCTGTTATTGTTTTTTTATTACGGCGTTCACGGGTTTGCTCAGATACCATCCCGTTCGATAGGGCAACTCATGCAGCGGGCACCACCACGTCCCCGGCCCAGTTCATCGCCCGGAATCGGCAGTACGGTAATGCCGGCTTTGTCGTATTTTTCATTGGTGTAGATATTGCGTTCATAACCGACGACAACTCCCGGTCTGATGGTCAGCACGTTGTTGGCATCATTCCATTGCTCACGTTCGGCTTCGAAACTGTCGCCGCCGGTGGTGATAAGATTGAGTTGGCCCACACCCAGTGCTTTTTCTATCGCCGAAACGAAGTAGCCTTCTTCTTTCACATTCACGGTACCGGATTCGTCTCCGGTCAGGCTCCAGCATTTCACGTCTTTACGAACGACTTCCGGATAAATAGAGAAGGTATCCTCCCGCATATGGGTCATCACGGTATCCAGGTGCATACAGGAGCGATGTTTTGGCAGTTCCATGGCGATAACCTGTTTCGCCTGCCCATGTTTAAACAACCCGGAAGCCAGTTGCTCTACGCCTTGTGGTGTGGTGCGCTCTGACATACCGATCAGTACCGCGCCTTTACCGATAACCAACACGTCACCGCCTTCTATGGTGGAGAGATCGTAATTTTTCTCTTCATCACCGAAGTACTTGATAAAGCTCTCTCCGGCAAAAGTCGGATGCCAGCGGTAGATGGCGCGCAGATGGTTCGTCTCACGCTGACGAGCCTGTTTCGCCATCGGGTTGATGGATACCCCGCCGTATACCCAGCATGAGGTGTCGCGGGTAAACAGGTGGTTTGGCAGTGGCTTGATGATAAAGTCGTCTTTGTCATGCATGCCCCGCATCATAGAGCTGGAAGGGATTGGCAGCTCACCATAGCTGAGACCGCCCAGCAGAACAGATGCTAGTTCCTGATGGCTTAAATCCCCCATGTAACAGCGCACATCATTGGCAAAGCGTGGTCCGAATCGATGTTCTGAGACTTGTCGGGAAAGCAGCCATTCTTTTGCTTCCGGAACCGCCAGGGTTTCTGCCAGCAACGTGTGTAGCAGCAGAACTTCTACACCTTCTCTGCGAAGGGTGTTGGCAAACGCATCGTGTTCTTTACCGGCAGACTCAACGGACAGAACATCATCGAACAGTAAATCCTGACAGTTTGAAGGCGTTAAATGGCTTAATGCACGTTCAGGACGATGTAATAAAACGCGGCGTAGTTGTCCGATTTCGGAACCCACATAAAAATTACTCATAATGTAATCTCTCTCTTTTCTAATCGACAATTTTAGTTGTTGATGTATTTAATAAAGGTTACAGGCTAAATAAATATTTTTGATTCTTTTTTGTTCATTATTAATTCAAAGAGTAATTAATTTATCTCTCAGTGATAGAAATATTAGTTACTAATTTGGAATGTTTATTTAACCTGATAGAAGCTAATAATTGTGGTTTAAATCATGGCTCCAACACTCAGCATCACCATAATAAACAGAGTCAGGATACCCAGCAGAGGAGCGACCCATTTTACCCAGCGGACATAAGGTACCCGTGCAATAGCCAGTCCACCCATCACCACGGCGGAAGTCGGGGTCATCAGGTTAACCAGTCCGGAAGCTGACTGATAAGCGGTAACGACCAGTTCACGACCTACTCCGGCAAAATCTGCCAGTGGTGCCATTATCGGCATAGTAAGGACAGCCAGGCCCGAAGAGGATGGCACCAGGAAGGACAGCAGTACTTCCAGCCAGTACATCACATTAATAAAGATAACTGAGGACAGGCCTGTGACCGTTTGTTCGGCAGAATACAGAATGGTGTCGGTGATCATGCCTTTATCCATGACGACGACGATACCGCGGGCAATACCAATAATCAGGGCAACACCAAGTAAGTCACGGGCTCCGTCAATAAAACTAGAGGTAAACTCTTCTTCGCTCATACGGGCGATCAGGCCGATAGTAATGGTTGAGGCCAGGAACATGGCGGAGATCTCTGCCATCCACCATCCGGCTACGGCCACACCGTAAATCATGATGCCGAAAGAGGCACCGAAGACCAGCAGAATGATTTTGTGTGTGGTGGTGAATGTCAGTTTTTCACCGGTTTTGTTACCAAGAAAATGCTGTTTATTTTCCTCATATTTATCGTAGACGATGGATTTGCTCTGGTCCTGGCGAACCATTTTCGCGTAGCGCATCACATAAGCGACACAGATAACCCAGCCAATCGCCAGCACAGCTATCCGCAGTAGCATGCCATCGGTAAAGGGGATACTGGCGGCATTAGCTGCAATCACTGTGGCAAAAGGGTTAATGGTCGAGCCAAGAGTACCAATTCCCGCCCCCAGTAGAACGGTGGCAGCCGCGACAACGGGATCAAAGCGCGCAGCCATCATGACTGGTACCAGCAGGGTATAGAAAGGCAGTGACTCTTCCGCCATGCCGTAAATGGTGCCGCCTGCGGCGAACAGGGCCATGAGTATCGGGATCATCAGCTCTTCCCGACCTTCGAGTTTATGTGTTACCCGCTCTATACCGGCATCGATAGCGCCTGTTTTGGTAACCAGACCAAGAAAACCGCCGATAACCAGAATAAACAGTGAGACATCAATGGCTGCTGCTTCGTAAGAGTTATGGTCATAGAAACCGTCTATTGGAGCCAGAAGCACATCCACGATGCCTTGTGGGTTGCTGTCTACTGCCTGGTAGGTACCGGTGACAGGCACTTCCCGACCTAACTCTTCATTCATTGCCCTGTCATATTGACCCGCAGGGATTAGCCATGTCATCAGAGCGACCAGAGCGATCAAAATAAATAAAATCGTATAGGCAGAAGGAAATTTAAAGTTGGCTAATAAGCCAGACTTTCCTTCATTGTTAACTGTTTGTGTGGTCATAATTTCTCCTTTCCCTGATTTTTATATTATTTTCAGGGTGTAGTGAGCTGCACTAAATATTTATTTAGCGTGAATTCAGACAGTGTTTATTAAATCGGTATATTTAAACTTATTAAATTTTCTCTATTTATATTTCAGAGTGGTTTAATTGATGTGTTGATCTTAGCGTTATCATTTATGGTGAACTTTGGGTTTAATCACATTTTTATTGAGGTGAAAATAGTGCCCAAAATTTAGCAAGGCTACCGGCTGGTGGATTATTCATGCATAAACAGGAAAATATGTGGTGATTATTTTTTGAATAATTCAGGAAAATATGCAGGCACAGAAACAGAAAACACCGCTATTGCGGAGAAAGCAGGGGGGGGAACCGGGGATATTATTGGTATTTATTCTGTTTTTTGCGAAAAATCCGCATGGGTGGGGGAAGAGAAAGCAAAAAGCCGGGAATATTATGCATATTCACCCGGCTTTATGATTAAATCCCCGCAACAACTTAATGTTTTAAAATGTGATATTTATCACACTCATATACCATCTCTTTCTACGGGGCAGCTCATACAACGGGCTCCACCACGGCCCCGACCCAGTTCATTACCGGGAATCGTCAGCACTTCAATACCGGCTTTATCATATTTTTCATTGGTATAGACATTACGCTCATAGCCGATAACGGTGCCGGGTTTGACGGTTAGTACATTATTTGCATCATTCCACTGTTCCCGCTCTGCTTCATAGTTATCACCGCCTGTGGTGATAATTTTCAGCTGATCCAGTCCCAGAGCCAGCTCGATAGCCTGCATATAGTTAGGCATGGCTTTTACTTCCATGTCTCCGTTTCCTTTAGGCGTTAGCCGCCAGGTTTCCAGTGCATGATTAATCACCTCTGGATACACAGAGAAAGTATCAATATCGATATGCGTCATCACCGTATCCAGGTGCATACAGGAGCGGTGTTTGGGCAGGTTCATGGCGATAACCTGAGTGGCCTGCTGAGACTCAAACAAGCTGGCTGCCAGGTTTTCTACTCCCTGGGCAGTGGTACGCTCTGACATACCGATCAGCACTGCACCTTTACCGATAACCAGAACGTCTCCTCCTTCGATGTTGGCGTTATCATAGAAGCGGTTATCGTTATCGAAGTAACGGATGAAGTCGTTGTTTGCAAAATCGGGATGCCAGCGGTAGATAGCACGCAGGTGATTAGTTTCACGCTGGCGCGCCGGCATCGTCATTGGATTAAGAGAGACGCCTCCATAGATCCAGCAGGACGTATCGCGGGTAAACAGGTGGTTGGGCAGCGGCTCGATGACAAAATCGGCAGGGCGGTGCATCTTGGGAAGCATTGAGGCGGAACGTATCGGCACTTCAGCATAGGCCAAACCGCCAAGCAGTATTGCTGCCAGATGTTCGTTATCCATATCAGACAGGTAAGCCCGAAGATCCCGCGCAAATATTGGTCCATAGCGAAAATCAGAGATCTGATTATTCAGCAGCCACTGTTTTGCTTCGCTGACCGCCAGTGTTTCTACCATTAATTCGTGGAGCTGTAATACGTCCACGCCCTGAGAGGTCAGCGTATTGACGAATCGGTCATGCTCCTTTCCCGCATCTTCTACCGACAGTACATCGTCAAACAGGAGATCCTGACAGTTTGACGGGGTCAGGTGGGTGAGGGACCTTTCCGGACGGTGTACCAGAACCCGGCGCAGCTGACCGACTTCGGAGCCAACGTATAACTTACTCATTTTGTTTCCTTACAGCATAGTATTAAGTTAGTTATGACAAGCTTAAGAATAAGATGCAAGAGGTAATCACTTTAGCCTGTGGTGAATAAGGAAGACTTTGGGTAGATAATTATTCACTGAGAATATCTGGCATTTATGACTAAACCGTGCCATATTTCCGGCAAATTATCTGTCTGTAGGGCGAACCACCGATAGGCCCGAATAACTTTAACTATCTGGAGCACCATTATGTCTCATGAAGATGAATACATGTCCGTTGAAGAACTGATCGAGATGCAGAAAGAAGAGACGCGAGAAATCATTGCTGCTCTTATTGAAGATGGCAGTGAGCCGGACGCCTTATATGAGATTGAACACCATCTTTTCGCGGAAAGTTTCGAGGCGCTTGAAAAAGCGGCAGTAGACGCCTTTAAAATGGGTTTCGAAGTGCTTGAAGCGGAAGAAACAGAAGACGAAGACGGGAACCGCCTGCTGTGTTGTGACGCAACCATGGAATCAGCTCTGGATGCAGAACTGATCGATGCTCAGGTAGAGAAGCTGGTCAATCTGGCTGAAAAATACGACATCATCTACGATGGCTGGGGCACTTTCTATGAAGGTGAGGATGCTGTTTATGATGAGGATGAGCTGGAAAGTGAAGAAGATTAATCTGCTGTTATAACGGTAGAATGCTGTACCGTATAGGTTAATCGGCTGTTGGGTTGGTTGATTTGTAAAGTTATTACTGTAAAGTGAGCCTCCTGAAAAAGTTATGGGATATCGATCAAGTTATTGCCTTTATCGCCGATAGGATAAGGTAACCTGAAGATATCCGCTAACCATCCGGGGTTGATTATGTATTTATCTCTCATCCAGCGAGTGATCGTTGGTTTCGCCGTTATGATCGTTTTGGTTTTGTCCATCAGTGGTTCAGCTTACTTTTCTGAGGTTAGGATGGCTGATCAACTGAAGTTAACGGCTTCCACGCTGACCGGGCTCCTTGACCGCTCTAATACCATGGTTTTGCACATGCAAGACGCGAATCGTCTGATGCTGGTACATGCCAACAATCCCGATCAAGAAAAACGAGAGCAATTACGCTCTGAGTTTGGTTCGGCAGTTTCTGCTTTTAACCAGACATTTCAGCAATTGATGGTGGCCTTGCAGGATTATCCGGATCTGTCAGAAAAGCTGGCTTCAGTCGGCGATGACAGTCAGTCTTTTATCTCTATGGCCTCGAAACATCTGGATATCCAGGATCAAAGAGTAGAAGCCAGAGAGGCGTCGTCGGCAGAGCTGAATAAGTATGATGATGAGTGGATTTTCTTTGATCAGGATATCGCAGATTTAAAATCGGATGCTGAATTTGATGGCATTCAGCAGGCCGTCTGGGATCTGGATGTTATCCAGGCTCAGGGAATTGGTGCCAGAGGATATCTGCAGAAGGTCCTGGCGGTGGATAAAGAAGATGACATTCAATCTCTGACTTCAGAGGTTGCTCAGCACCTTAAAGCATTTACTGAAAAATCGAATCGAGTGATGAAGGCGATGCCTTCCAGTAAGGAGTCTCTGAAGGTTTACCTTGATTTGCTAACCCGCTCTATCTCAGAACCTGAGGGTTTGCTGCAGCAACATCTGCATTATCTTGAGTTACAAAAGACCAGTATGCAGAGCATGCAGGAAAGTGCCCGGAAAATGGATCAGATTATTGCTGATGCCAATATCATCACCACGAAAATCCGGGATATGTCGGAAACTGCGCTGAAGCAGGCTCAGGCGGCATCATCTTATTCGGTTGCTCTGAATATCATTCTTGCAATTGTTTCTATGGCAGTGGCTGTCGTTGTTGCTATTACCGTCGTTATATCCATCAGAAGGCCATTATCAGCGATTACTAAGGCTTTAGGCGAACTGGCAAGCGGGAACCTGTCATACCGTATTACTGCTGATTTTCGTTCAGAAATGGGCATTGTAGTTCGCAATATCAATGAGCTGGGTGGTCAGCTCAACAATCTGATTGGTAAGATTCAGACATCAGCACAAACGGTCAGCAATGTGGCCGATGACAGCCATGCGATGAGTGAAAAAACTAATCGTGACATTGAACAGCAGAGAAGACAGACGGATTCTATTGCTACGGCAGTGACTGAGATGGAGTCTGCGGTGCATGAGGTCGCGAGTCACGCCGTGGAAACCAGCACCGAAGTAGAGCAGGTAACCACGCTGGCGAATGCCAATATGGCTAATATGCAGAGTAACCTGGAGTTTGTCAGTCAGTTAAAAAGCTCTCTGGATGAAGCAACCAGTATTATCCAGAATTTGTCCGGAGAAACGCAGCAGATTGGTGATGTACTGACAGTCATTCAGGCGATTACAGAACAGACCAACCTGTTGGCTCTGAATGCGGCGATTGAGGCGGCTCGTGCCGGCGAGCATGGACGAGGCTTTGCTGTGGTGGCTGACGAAGTTCGTTCTCTGGCGAACCGTTCCCGTGAGTCTGCCGATGAGATTGGTAACATGATAGCCAGCCTACAGGAAAAAGCTCAGGCGGCTGTATCTGTAGTTGAGGATAACCAGTCCTATGCCGACCAGTCGGTCACCCAGACGACAGAGACCAGTGAATCACTGCAAATTATGGTTGAGCGTCTGGGGGCAATTAATGACATGAGCCGTTCAATTGCTACAGCCTGTGAAGAGCAGAGCGTAGTCGCCAAAGATGTGGCAGAAAATGTGGTCGGCATTTCCGATATGGCGACCAATATTGCTCAGGATGCACAGAAACTGGCCCGCAACAGTGAATCTTTAAACCAGTTATCCAGTGAGCAGAGCGAGCTGGTATCGCAGTTTAAGATTTGATTTTTGTATTTTTAACATAGATGTCAATGTGAAAAGGCAGAGTACGGATACTCTGCCTTTTCTGTTTTGTACTGCCTGTTTTTAAGCGGATATCCGCAATATTTTCCTGCTAGAGGATCCTCGGCCTTACCGATATCACAGTTTTACCGTCCAAACCTCAATATTAACAAAAGTTAATCTTATGAAAACAGTGGATTAATCCGCCCCTCCTTACTCTGTTTCTGTGAAAGCAAAAAGTTTGACGCTTTTTCGCTTACACCCTACATAAATCATTTTAAATCCGGCTCTTATAAGGGCCGGAAAACAGTTTGAGAGGAATACTTGTGAATATATTAGGATATATGCAAAGGGTTGGTAAGGCGCTGATGGTGCCAATTGCGGTACTGCCGGCGGGTGGTTTGATGCTAGGTATTGGCTATGCCCTTGATCCTACGTGGGGAGGCGGTGGTAATATACTGGCTAGCTTCCTTATCTTTGCCGGTAAAGCGATTATGGACAACCAGGCTTGGCTATTTGCGGTCGGTGTTGCCTTTGGTATGGCGAAAGATAATAACGGTGCGGCGGCTCTGGCTGGTCTGATAGGCATGTTTATTGTTAAGACTCTGGTTTCTGATCCTGCTGTTGTTTCCATGCTGACGGGAACAGCCGTGGCAGACATGAGTCAGGAATCGGTAATTGCATATGGCGCAGTCGTCAATGCCTTTACCGGTATTCTGACCGGTATTATTGCCGGTGAACTCTATAACCGTTTCCATAATATCCAACTGCCGGCGGTCTTTTCTTTCTTTGGCGGACGCCGCTTTGTGCCGATCATCACTTCTGCGGTAATGCTTGTAGTGGCTTACATCCTGATTGCAGTCTGGCCGGTGATTTATGTTGCGCTGGTTAATTTTGGTAAGAGCTTTATTGATCTGGGTCCGGTTGGAGCGGGTCTGTACGGCTTCTTTAACCGTTTGTTGATCCCGCTGGGTCTGCACCATGCGTTGAACCAGGTATTCTGGGCCGATCTTGCCGGCATTAACGATATCTTCAACTTCTGGAGCAACACTGGTGAGTTGGGTGTTACTGGTCGTTATATGGCGGGCTTCTTCCCTGTTATGGGTTATGGTCTGCCGGCAGCTGGTCTGGCGATCTATCACTGTGCTAAACCAGAAAATAAAGCCAGAGTGGGTTCTATGATGCTGGCCGCTGGTGCTACGGCAGTTGTCACTGGTGTGACAGAGCCTCTGGAGTTTGCATTCATGTTTGTTGCACCAGTACTGTTTGTGATTCACGCAGCACTGACAGCGGTTTCAATGATGATTGCTGCAAGCTTCCAGTGGATTGCAGGTTTCACGTTCAGTGGTGGGCTTATCGACTTCTTCCTGTCAATGAGTCTGCCGCTGGCTAACAAACCATATATGCTGGTAGTGCAAGGTCTGTGTTTTGCCGTGGTGTACTATGTTGTGTTCCGCTTCACCATCATTAAGTTTGACCTGAAAACACCAGGTCGTGAAGATGCCGAAGATGAAGAGTCTTCAGCTGTATCTGCAGGTACCGGTATAAATGACAAAGCACCGTTGTATCTGAAAGCGCTGGGCGGTCACGCTAACCTGGTAAGCATTGATTCCTGCATTACTCGTCTGCGTCTGACGCTGAAAGATCCTGCGCTGGCTGATGAGAAGGCGCTGAAAGCTCTGGGTGCTGCTGGTGTGATAAAGGTTGGTGAGAAAAACCTGCAGGTTGTTGTCGGCACAGAAGCGGAATTAATCGCGACAGCTATGAAACAGATTCCGGCTTCGCAAAATCTGGATGCGGTTGAGTTACCGAGTACATAACTTGAGGAATACTGATAGTTAATGAATAACTGTCAGAAATCGGAAAGGGCTGAGTGATCACACTCAGCCCTTTTTTATTTAGTGAGCGGTCATAAAACCGGTTGAATGATGGGAGCAGGTGGCTTTGCGTAACCAGGCCTTCTCATGAAAATAGTAAGCGAAGGAGTTAATGGTTGGCTCAATAAGCGCCATCAAACCACCAATAAGTGCATTACCCGTCAGAACATAGGCTACGGTGAAAGCGACGCTGAAATGGATAACAGCAAAGCTGATGGTTTTAACCTGAGTATTTGCCTGACGTCTGCGCAGGAAAGGTATTTTTTGCCATGCTTTTTCATGGAAATAGAAAGCGACAGTATTGATTGAAGGCTCGATCATAGCGATTAGGCTGCCGATCAAGATATCACCGGTTAACAGATATGCAACCGTAGTAGCAATAGAAAAATGAATGGCGGCAAAAGTGATGGTCTTGATCATAATGGCTATCCTCGCTAACGAAGTATTTCGTCTTGTTGAAGATAGTATTGATAATTATTCTCAATTAGTAAAGGGGATTTTAGTAATTATTTTGATAGGAAATAACTATGAATAGACCGCATCATTGAGGTGACCAGAGACTTTATCAGAATAATAAATGGCTTGAGACAAAAAAAAGCAGGTGCCGTGGCACCTGCTTAGAGAAAGGTTTCAAGAAAAGAGCAAATTACAGAGCGGCAATCGCAGTTTTCTGTTCTTCCAACTTAACCAGCGTCTCTTTGTAGCCTTCCAGTTTTTCACGCTCTTTGGCAACAACTGCTTCTGGGGCTTTAGCCACGAAACCTTGGTTGTTCAGTTTGCCTTCGATACGCTTGATTTCGCCCTGAGTCTTAGTCATTTCTTTGGCCAGACGTTCCAGCTCGGCTTCTTTATTGATCAGACCGGCCATCGGGATCATCAGCTCAGACTTACCTACCAGTGCAGTCGCACAGGCTGGAGTTTCTTCATCGATTGCCAGAACACGTACGCTTTCCAGCTTCGCCAGAGAGACCAGTACCTGTTGGTTAGCGGCCAGACGGCTAGCTTCGGTTTCGTCCGTCGCTTTCAGCATCACTTCCAGTGGCTTACCAGGGTTAATATCGTATTCAGCACGCAGGTTACGGATGCTGGTGATAAAGGTTTTCACCCATTCGATATCGTCCAGTGCTTCCTGATGGAAGTTGTCTGCATCGTACTGAGGCAGGCTCTGAAGCATGATTGTGTCACCTTCCACTCCGTCAACCAGAGGCTTGATGCTCTGCCAGATGGTTTCAGTGATATACGGAATCACCGGGTGTGCCAGACGAAGTGTTTTCTCCAGTACCGTAATCAGTGTACGGCGGGTTCCGCGTTGCTGGGCTTCTGTGCCTTTCCACAGTACCGGCTTGGTCAGCTCCAGATACCAGTCACAGAACTGGTTCCAGATGAATTCATACAGCGTGTTGGCCGCCATATCCAGACGGTAGCTTTCGATGTGCTCGTTGAAGGCTTTTGCCGCCAGTTCAAACTGAGATTCGATCCACTTATCTGCCAGTGAGTATTCCAGCTCCGCGCCGGCAGCAAAGCCACAGTCTTGCTCTTCTGTATTCATCAGCACGTAACGGCTGGCGTTCCATAGCTTGTTACAGAAGTTACGGTAACCTTCCAGACGCTTCATATCCCAGTTGATATCACGACCGGTTGATGCCATTGCCGCCAGAGTAAAGCGCAGTGCATCGGTACCATAGGCCTCAATACCATTTTCAAACGTCTTACGGGTATTTTTCTCGATCTTCGCCGCCAGTTTAGGCTGCATCATGTTACCGGTGCGTTTCTCTACCAGAGACTCAAGATCGATACCGTCGATCATGTCGATCGGATCCAGTACGTTACCCTTCGATTTTGACATCTTGTCGCCGTTTTCATCACGGATCAGACCCGTCATGTATACGGTTTTAAACGGAACCTGCGGCTTACCGTTTTCGTCCTTCACAAAGTGCAGCGTCATCATCATCATCCGCGCTACCCAGAAGAAGATGATGTCAAAGCCTGAAACCAGTACTTCTGAAGGATGGAAAGCCTTCAGTGCTTCGGTGTCTTCCGGCCAGCCCTGAGTACCGAATGTCCATAATGCTGACGAGAACCAGGTATCCAGTACATCATCGTCCTGGCGCAGCACTACAACCGGTGCCAGGTTGTTGTTTTCACGTACTTCTTCTTCGGTGCGGCCGACGTAGACGTTGCCATCGTTGTCGTACCATGCCGGGATACGGTGTCCCCACCACAGCTGACGGGAAATACACCAGTCCTGCACATCGCGCATCCACGCGAAATACATGTTTTCGTATTGCTTAGGTACAAACTTAATATCGCCGTTTTCAACCGCTTCCACCGCCGGTTTTGCCAGAGGGGCAGTACGTACGTACCACTGGTCGGTTAGCATTGGTTCGATAACCACGCCGCCACGGTCACCGTAAGGGACGGTCAGTTCGTGATCTTTGATTTCGTCCAGCAGGCCAAGTTCTTCAAACTCAGCGACAACTGCTTTACGTGCCGCGAAACGTTCCATGCCCTGATATTTTTCAGGCAGCTCAGAGCTGTAAACATCACTGGCTTCACCATTGCTGGTGAACACTTCTGCAGTATCACGGATGTTGGCATCAAACGTCAGAATATTGATCATTGGTAGCTGGTGACGCTTACCAACTTCGTAGTCGTTAAAGTCGTGAGCTGGCGTGATTTTCACACAGCCGGTACCTTTTTCCATATCAGCGTGTTCATCGCCAACGATAGGAATTCGGCGGTCAACCAGCGGAAGAATAACCTCTTTACCAATCAGAGCCTTGTAACGTGGATCTTCAGGGTTTACCGCTACGCCGGTATCACCCAGCACGGTTTCCGGACGGGTTGTTGCAACGACGATGTAGTCTTTGCCTTCTGCTGTTTTAGCACCGTCTGCCAGTGGGTAACGGAAGTGCCACATGTAGCCTTTTTTGTCTTTGTTTTCCACTTCCAGGTCAGAGATCGCAGTATGAAGTTTTGGATCCCAGTTAACCAGACGTTTACCTCGGTAGATAAGATCTTCTTCGTACAGACGAACAAACACTTCTTTCACGGCATTAGACAGACCGTCGTCCATAGTGAAACGTTCACGATCCCAGTCTACAGATGCACCTAAGCGGCGTAGCTGCTTGGTGATCGTACCGCCGGATTCACCTTTCCATTCCCAGATCTTGTCGATGAAAGCATCACGACCGTAATCGTTCTTGGTCTTGCCTTCTTCTGCGGCGATCTTGCGCTCAACAACCATCTGAGTGGCGATACCTGCGTGGTCGGTACCCACTTGCCACAGGGTGTTTTTCCCCTTCATTCGCTCACAGCGGATCAGAGTATCCATGATGGTGTCCTGGAAAGCATGCCCCATATGCAGGCTACCTGTGACGTTTGGTGGCGGGATCATGATGCTGTATGCGTCTTTTGATGTGTCACCGTGTGGCTTGAAGTAGCCGTTCTCTTCCCATGTCTGGTAAAGAGATTGTTCAATTGATTGTGGGTTGTATGTCTTTTCCATAGCGCTCTTAATGGATACTTTTTCGTTAACTCTGTAGTGAAAATGCCAAACCTTATAAGTAAATGGCTTAATTTGAAGCTCTTTTACTTATAAGGATTGGCTATGGATGTTTTATGTCGATGGTCTGCAGCTGATAGCCCGACTGGCGATAGATTTTATATCTTTCTCGCGCAATTTGCTTCGCTTTTTCATCGCAAGGGACGAAGTCTATCACTTGTGTAAAGGTTCCCGCAAAATTTGTCGTATCTTTCGCAAGATTTATTACCAATTGGCGATTCCAGCTTGGTTTCAGTTTGGAGTAACCGATTTCTACCGGGGTACCTGAACGGGGGCCTTCGCCAATCAGGTGATGAGGAAGAAACTGGTCTGGTGGTTGCTGCCAAAGAAGGTCATCCCATGCTTCTGCCTCTTGTTTGTCTTGTGCGTTGAGGTAGATCCGGGCACCTTGCTGAACAAAATGTCGGATCAGAAACAGAATATACTCCTCAAACCCTTCTGGAGAGGCTTGAGGAGAGTCGGGAGCAACGATGTAGAAAGTGGCTGTATTCACCTTCTTTCTAATACTTATTCTTCAATATTCATGCCGCTGCGGTTCAGCAGGAACTGAACCAGCATAGACACCGGACGTCCTGTTGAGCCTTTGGACTGACCTGATTTCCATGCTGTACCCGCGATGTCGATATGGGCCCAGTTATATTTCTTGGCGAAGCGTGACAGGAAGCAACCCGCTGTGATGGTACCTGCCGGACGGCCACCGATGTTCTGCATATCGGCAAACGGGCTGTTCAGTTGTTCCTGATACTCGTTCGTGATAGGCAGACGCCATGCGCGGTCACCAGACTGTTCAGAAGCATTGATCAGCTCATGGGCAAGAGGGTTGTGGTTAGACAGCAGGCCACTGATATGATGACCCAGAGCAATAACGCAGGCACCAGTCAGAGTCGCTACGTCAACCACACAATCGGGTTCGAAACGTTCAACATAGGTAAGGGCATCACACAGCACCAGGCGACCCTCAGCATCGGTATTCATTACCTCTACGGTTTGCCCTGACATAGTGGTCAGGATATCACCGGGACGATAGGAGTTACCGCCTGGCATATTTTCACAGCCAGCCAGAATAGCGACGACATTGATAGGCAGGTTCAGTTTTGCCAGTGCTTTCATGGTACCGAAAACAGAAGCTGCGCCGCACATGTCGTATTTCATTTCATCCATCGCTTCACCCGGCTTCAGCGAAATACCGCCCGAGTCGAACGTCAGTCCTTTGCCGACCAGAACAATGGGCTTAGCGTCAGAATCCCGGCTGCCTTTATACTCGATCACCGACATCATCGATTCATTTCGAGAGCCCCGGCCAACCGCAAGGTATGATGTCATACCCAGTTTTTCCATCTCTTCTTCACCGATAACCTTAGCAGTGACAGTGTCGAAATCATCAGCCAGACGACGAGCCTGAGAGGCAAGGTAAGCCGGGTTGGCAACATTTGGCGGCATATTGCCCAGATCTTTAGAGGCTCTTACCCCGGCTGCAACAGCCAGTCCGTGAGAAATGGCTTTTTCACCCAGGTTCAGTTCACGGCGGGTCGGTACATTAAACACCAGCTTGCGTAATGGGCGGCGGGTTTCCGGTTTATTACTTTTAAACTGATCAAAGATATACAGGCCGTCTTTGGTGGATTCAACCGCCTGGCGTACTTTCCAGTAGGTATCTCGGCCTTTTACATGGAGTTCGGTCAGGAAGCAGACGGCTTCCATGGAGCCGGTTTCGTTAAGTGTACTGATGGTTTTCTGGAAAATATCTTTGTACTGGCGTTCATCCAGTTCCCGCTCTTTACCACAGCCTACCAGCAGTACCCGCTCGGAAAGTACCCCGGGAACCTGATGCAAAAGCAACATCTGCCCTGGCTTACCTTCTAAATCACCACGGCGAAGCAGCGAGCTGATATAGCCGTCACTGATTTTATCCAGTTGTTCTGCCACGGGAGAAAGGCGGCGGGGCTCAAATACACCAACAACGATACATGCACTGCGTTGCTTCTCAGGGCTGCCACTTTTTACGCTGAACTCCATGAGTACTCCTACATCCTAAAGACAAATAGAACTAAATGTTAGATAATCAGAGTTTAATTCTCGAATCAGTTGATCTGGTATCGGATTGAAACCTTTGGGCTAACAATTAGTCGAAGTGTTAATTAGTCAAAGTTTTAAAAAATATAAGCTTTAACTGAAAATTATAGTGATTCGACCAAAAAAACAAGTTTTGTATAGGTAATTTTAGCGTGATTATTGTTAGATATTTGATCCGCGAGACAGTCAAAAGCCAATTTGCGATTTTTTTCATCCTGTTTCTGGTGTTTGTCAGCCAGAAGTTTATCAGTGTGCTGGCTGATGCGTCTGATGGTGATATCCCCGCTAGCCTGATTTTTTCTATCGTTGGCCTGAATATGCCATCGATGGGGCTATTGATGCTGCCTCTGAGTCTGTATGTCGGTATTCTTATCACTTTTGGTCGTCTTTACGCGGAAAGTGAGATTACCGTGATGAATGCAACGGGAATAGGGAATAAGTTCCTGATTCGAGCTGCACTTTATCTTGCTTTAATTACATCCGCTCTGGCTGCGTATAATACGCTTTTTCTTTCTCCCTGGACTCAGGACAGAGTGGCTGGACTGATGGAGGAAGTCGCGGCAGAAAACAGCGTTGAACTGCTGCAAAAAGGCCAGTTTCAGCGTACGCCGGACGGTTCCGCTGTGGTGTTTATTGATGATGTGGAAAATAAACAGCTGAACAGCGTCTTTGTGGCACAACTGGTTCCGAGAGACTCTATCCGCCCGAGTGTGGCGCTGGCGAAATCAGGGGTAGTAAAAGAGCTGCAGGATGGACGTCAAATCCTGTCGTTGCAGGAAGGCGCTCGCTACGAGGGGATCCCGACCCGTCTGGATTATATGGTGACTCACTTTGAGAAGTATGATGCCCTTATCGGGCAACGGAAAATTCAGAAAAAAGACCGGGAGTGGGAAGCGTTATCGACGCTAAGCCTGTTGAGTAACCCGGATACTTATGCTCAGGCAGAGCTGCACTGGCGTATTGCCCTGGTGGTGTGTATTCCGCTCTTGACCCTGCTGGTGATTCCTCTGTCTGCGGTGAACCCTCGACAGGGGCGTTTTGCTAAGATGGGGCCCGCTATTGTGCTTTATATGGTGTACTTTCTGGCTCTCAGTGCGTCTCGGGCTGCCATCGAAGATGGCTCAGTTCCGACTGAGGTTGGAATGTGGCCCGTACATGCGGCACTCTTAATGGCTGGCGTTATGCTGAATTTTATGGACAGCGTAACGGTAAGGCGATTCCGAGATAACTTGAAACAGAAGAAAATAAGAAGGGCTGCATAATCCGTGTTTAAGATCATTGATATCTATATTGGCAGAACCATTATTGCGACCAGTGCTTTATGTCTGGCGACGTTGATCGGGCTATCCAGCATTATTAAATATGTGGATCAACTGCGTAAGGTGGGTGAAGGTTCGTATGATCTTCTCCATGCTCTGTTTTATGTATTGCTGACAATCCCTCGGGATATTGAAATGTTTTTTCCTATGGCTGTCCTGTTGGGGGCTCTGATGGGATTGGGTATGCTGGCGACCAGTTCGGAACTGACGGTTATGCAGGTTTCTGGTTATTCTAAGCTGGATATCGGGTTTTCTGTATTGAAAACCGCGCTACCTCTGATGCTGTTTATCCTTGCTCTGGGGCAATGGGGTGCCCCTCAGGCGCAGAAAATGGCGCTTGAGCTGCGGTCATTTTCTCTTTCCGGTGGTCGGATTGTTTCTCTTCTCCGCGGCGTCTGGGCGAAAGATGCCAATGACTTTATTTATATCGGCAGAGCGGAAGATGAGCATCTTACGGCCATCAGTATCTGGAAATTTAATGATAAGAAAGAGCTTTTTTCTGTGGTGACGGCGAAAGAGGCGGACTATTTGTCAGATAACTTGTGGCAGATGAATGATGTGATTGTCACTGACATGGAAAATGGTGTTCAGTTGAGCCGTGTCCACTACGATGCGTATGAGTGGAAGACCTCTCTGGCTCCGGACAAGTTAGCTGTCGTATCGGTGAAACCAGAGGAGTTAGCGCTTAGTGGGCTGTATGACTATGTCTCTTATCTGAAAGATTCAGAACAGGACCCTTCCCGTTATGAACTGGCTTTTTGGCGTAAGGTTTTTCAGCCCGTTTCTATTGCAGTGATGATGTTACTGGCGCTGTCGTTTGTATTCGGACCCCTGCGTAGTGTGACCATGGGGGCTCGTATTTTGTCGGGGGTTATTGCCGGTTTTGCGTTTTATATCTCCAGTGAATTTTTCGGTCCGTTAAGCCTGGTCTATCAGGTACCTCCCGTACTTGGCGCTCTGGCACCCAGCATCGTTTTTATGTTGGTGGCGGTTTTGTTGTTGAGACGAAAATTGTAAACACAAAAAACAGGGAGCCTTGGCTCCCTGTTTTGTTTATGGGGCTGGCTGCCCTAAGCCGATATTATCTGACCTGATCGGTCAGAACCACCACATCTGTTTTCGCCCAAACATCATGGAAGCCCCGCTTTTGCCGATCGAAAGGGGAAGAGAGATTCGATAAACCAAACGCTGAAGTACCAATGCGTATCAATGCCTGAGTAATGCTGACCAGGCTGCCATCTGGATTTTGTAGCCTCAGCTTCCGCGCCCGCATTCCGGGTGTCTGCCCTGTTGTTGTCCAGAAATAAACAAAAAAGCTGATCCATATTCCGCCAAGGTAAAGGGTATACAGGTTTCGGAGTATCGGATGGCCACCGAGCAGGTCGCTGGCTCCGGAGTAAGGGGCATAGGTCATCAGTCCGGCAGCGACCAGAGCTTTAAGGATGGCAACCACTATGCCTGCTGCGAAGAATTCCAGCGCAAGGACAAGGATTCCATCATAAATCAGGGCATACAGTCGCGAGCCAAGACCCGCTTTAGGATATAGAGTTCGGTTGTTCATTATGGCTGAGTTCATAGTTTTCATTAAGTGCAGCATAGCGTTATGTGTGGCGACAGAAAAGAGATAAGGCGCACATAGCCGCGGATAAATCATCCTGACGCGTTATTCATTCGGTTTATTCCACAATTAAGGGTTTATTACACAATTAAGGTCAGAATGTTTTAGAAGGGCAGGAAGTCTTGGTCGCATTGGTGGTCGAAAACTCAGTCAGGTACTAAAGTTTAAAGTACATTGATCCGGATGTTAGACAGTATGAGAACAAATAGGAAACGATTAAAGCGATTACTATACGTATTGCTGCCTGCCATAGTTTTCATCATGTATTTTACTATAAGCAGCACTGACGATTCTCTGATGAATGAAAGAGAACCGGTTCGTATTGGTATTTCTCTGACGCCACTGAGCTCTCCTTTTCTTATTGCGGAACATTTACAGCTGTTCAGGGAGAATAATATCAACCTGAGTTATGTTACCTGTCTGGGAGGGGTAAAGTGCACCAATTTACTGAAGAAGGGGAAAGTTGACTATGCCACGGCATCGGAGTCTGTCGTGATGTTTAATAGTTTTACCGATGATGATCTGGCTCTGGTGGTCAGTTTTGTTGAATCTGCTAATGATTTGAAGTTGCTTACTTTGTCTTCGAGCGGGGTGTACTCCGTTAATGATCTGAGGGGAAAGAAAGTTGGTGTAGTCAAAGCCAGTGCCAGTGAGTTTTATTTTGATACCATGCTGATAGTAAACAAGCTGAAAGATATGCCGGTAACCAAAGTTTATCTGGCTCCCGAAGAACTGGTTCATCAGCTTATTTCTTTTCAGGTGGATGCGGTTTCGATATGGGAACCATACGGCTATAGAGCCCATCTTCAGGCCGGCAGCGATGTCGTTAATCTGGGTATCCCGGGTATTTATCAGCTTTCGTTTAACCTGTTGTCGTATAAGTCATACCTACAGAGTCGAAATGACCAAACCGGGCAGATTATTCAGGTGTTAGGACGTGCGATCGATTGGATTCATACTCATCCCGAGCAGGCAAAGCAAATTGTGGCGGAAAAACTGAATATCCCGCTGAATGAGCTTGAATGGTCATGGAATGACTATGTTTTTCGTTTATCCCTGGGGAGCTCACTGCTGTCAAATTTGCAGCTTCAGGCTCGCTGGGCACTTGAGCGAGGTCTGGTGGAAGGAGAGTTGCCTGACTGGCGGTCGGTGATTTATCGTCAGCCTTTTGATGCAGCAAATAAGGTGGAATGATCGAATGATTAACTCCATGTATAAAAAATTGCTCATCCTTTTTGCGATCAGTTTTCTGTTAACCATTTTGATCATGGGGTCGATGATCAAAATCTACCGGGAACAAGAGGTAACAGGAAATGAACTCAGGCATCTGACGGAGATCCAGTTAGGGATAGACTTGCTGAGAAGCCAGTTGTGGTTTTTTTCGCAGCGCGGGGATACGGAAAGTTTTAGGCAGGTAGAGATCGCTCAGCAGGAATTATCTCATGTATTACAGCCGGGAAAGGCTCATAACCTTCAGTTGGCGAACCTGATAAAAATGAATGATAGCCTGGCCAACTTACTGAAACAGGAAATGCGTTTAAAGAAGCTGGATACATCCCCTGATAAGCCTCAAGGGGCGATCAGTTCTTCCGGCCTGTTGCACGCCCGCTACAATATGTTGATCCAGAGTATGTCGGAAGAGATTGCTTATGTGCATAAAACGATCGTAAATAACAATGAAGCAGAGACCCGTGTGATGCTCTATTACACATCTATTGTGCTTATCCTGAGCTCGGTTATGTTGAGCAGCATTGCATTATCGATATTGCGTCGTTTCAGGCGAGGATCGCAGATCTTTCAGAATGCGATTTACCACCTCAGCCAGGGAGTGCTTGGCAGACAAATCATATACGATAACCTTGATACAGAGTTTGTTGATTTAGCGAAATTTTTCAATCGTATGACCAGTTCTCTCAGAATGTCGATGGTGACAAAAAAAGAACTGGAAACGGAGGTTACCCGTCAAACGGCTGAGCTGGAAAAGCAAAAGAATCAGTTGGAGTTTTTGTCTGAACATGATTCGCTCACTAACCTGCTTAACCGCAGAGCACTGGAAAACGCTATCGACAGAGCCATATCCAGAGCGGATCGTACCGGCACGAAAATCGCGCTCTTATTTATTGATCTGGATAACTTCAAACCGATCAATGATGAAAAAGGGCATGACGCCGGAGATCTGGTATTAAAATCGATTGCAAGACGGTTAGAAGAGTCTGTCAGGGAAACGGATCAGGTTGGACGGCAGGGAGGGGATGAGTTTTTGGTTTGCCTGGATTTGCTGGACAGTTTTGACATTGTGGCGCATAAGGCTCAACAACTGATCGATGAGCTGGAAAAGCCGATCATTTTCGCCGGAGAAGAGCTATATATCGGTGTGAGCATCGGTGTCTCCTATTTTCCTGGACAGGCGGAAAATAGAAATGAACTGATACATAAAGCTGACATGGCGATGTATCAGGCGAAAGAGTTGTCGGAAAGTGTTTGTTTCGACGGAGAAACGGTATTGGCAAAATCAAAAAACGCAAAGGCATTTGGTTGTGAAATATAACCCGGCAGAGTGTGGTTAGACATTGAGAAATATGGGGCAGATTTGGACTGTCTGCCTTTTTTCATATATGTTCAGGTATCTTTGATATCCGGGGTAGGGTCGTGAGCATATCGTTAAAGCAGCTAAAAGTGTTTGTCTCTATTGCGCAGGAAAAAACCATTACCGGTGCCGCAGATAAACTGTTTCTGTCTAAAGCAGCTGTCAGTATGGCTTTGTCTGAGCTGGAAAAGCAGCTAGGGCATAAATTATTTGATCGCAGCAACAATCGACTGATGATTAATGAGCAAGGTAAGCGCTTACTACCCGTTGCTGATGAGATGCTGTCGCGCTCGCATACTATCGAGAAAATGTTTGATCAGGAAGGTCCGGTGAGCGGCAGGCTCAGAATCGGATCCAGTGATACGGTCGGTATACAGGTTACCCCCTTTCTGTTGCAGGATTTTCGGGAGCATTCCGGTCATACAGAGCAGTCGATGTTTATCTCTAATACCGCGGAAATATGCCGGAAACTGAGTGAGTTTGAACTGGATATCGGCCTGGTTGAAGGTCAGATAAGGCAGAACGACCTGATGATGTTGCCATGGCTGCAAGATGAGATGGTCATTGCCTGTCCTCCGGAACACCCACTGACCCAACTTGAGCATTTAACCTTTGCTGATCTGGAGCACTCTGAATGGATATTAAGAGAACAGGGCTCTGGTACCCGGGACTTTTTTCTGAATCATGTGGCTTCTCACCTGAGAGACTGGCACCAGGTTTTGGAATTAAATAAAACGGAGGCTATTTTGAATTGTGTGGCAGCCGGAATCGGGGTGACCTGTATTTCTGACTATGCCATCGCTCATGCGGTTAAGGATGGTCGGGTGGCGGCTTTAAGCTTGCCGGTGGAAATCAAGCGACAATACTGGCTGATTTACCATAAAGAAAAATACCGCAGTCCGTTAATGGAAACCTTTATTCACTTTAGTCAGGCCTGGGAGATGCCTGACTATCAGTAAGCTGCAGTTTCAGAGGAAGCCAGTCACTATTCCCGCTCAGGAGCGGACATATAATTGATCTCCGGCCCTTCCGGTACCACCTGAGTCGGGTTGATCATCGTATGGCTGAAGTAATAATGACGTTTTATGTGGTAGAAATCGACGGTGTCAGCAACACCGGGGTACTGATATAACTCTCTCAGATAACCGCGGATATTTTTATATTGCTCCATTTGCCGTTTATTACACTTAAAGTGGCCGAAGTATACGGCATCAAAACGGATCAATGTGGTAAACAGACGCCAGTCAGCCTCGGTAATGTCATCTCCCGTCAGGTAGCGGTTATGCTCGAGTTTATTTTCAACGGTATCCAACGAGTTGAACAGGGCGTTATACGCCTCTGAGTAGGCTTCCTGTGTCGTCGCAAATCCGGCTTTATACACGCCATTGTTGATGTTGTCGTAGACAAATGTGTTTATCTCATCAATGAATGCTCTGTTCTCCTCCGGATAGAAATCGAGAGTATTACCCGTTAATTCATCGAAAGCCGAATTGAACATGCGGATGATTTCAGAGGATTCATTACTGACGATGCGGCCTAGTTTTTTATCCCATAACACCGGTACCGTGACCCTGCCCGTGTATTTGGGGTGGTTACGGGTGTAAACCTGATGAAGGTAGTTATAACCAAATAGCGCATCACCAGTGCTGTGGTTATCGGTATCGAACGTCCAGCCGTTCCCCAGCATATCGGGGCTGACCACAGAGACGGATATATGTGCTTCCAGCTCCTTTATACGGCGGAAAATCAGTGTGCGGTGGGCCCAGGGGCAGGCCAGTGATACATACAGGTGATAACGTCCGGATTCGGCTTTAAATCCCCCGTCTCCACTTGCTCCGGGAGTTCCATCGGCTGTAACCCAGTTTCTCAGTTGTGCGTCTTCGCGCTTAAACTGACCTTTACTTGATTTAGTGTCGTACCATTTATCGTGCCATACACCATCGATCAGTAACCCCATTTGGCCTCCATATCATTGTGCTACAAAGAATGCCTCTGTATGCCTTAGTTTAAGTGTAGAGGGATAAGCGTTATGAAAAAATCGAAAGGTTTTTAATGGTAGCTTCAAATAATTTGAAAGGTTGGAGATTAGCCGTTAAGGGCGGTCTGTTGCTTATTTGCCCACCTTATTTGGAAGTATGAATGAAAAACACGCCCCACCAAGATGTGAGGTGGAGATATTCAACTCACCATCGTAACTGCTCAATATGTCTGTCACGACAGCTAGCCCCAGCCCCTGACCCAGGCTCGCGGTATCAGAGCGGGCACCGCGTTTTAGTATTGAGGTGCGAAGATGCAAATCGATACCCGGCCCGTCATCTTCTACGCTGATTTTCAATCCTTTGTCTGAATTCATTGCTGAAATCTCAATTTTGCTTTTTCCGTACTTGCAGGCATTTTCGATAAGATTTCCCATGATCTCCATTAGATCGCCATCTTCACCATGAAAGTGGACGTCGTCAGCGATTCTGAGCTGAATATCCATGTTCGAATACCTATCCAGTTTGGTTATAGCCCCAGTGAGCCGGGAAATAAGCGGAAGCACGGCAACGTGCCCTGCGAGTGGTTGATAGCCTAAATGAGCACGACTTAGATGATGACTAATGATGTTATTCATACGGGTCACCTGTTCATCAATGATCCGATCATCTGTTGTCTGGTAATTTGACTTAATAATTGCCAGCGGTGTTTTCAGGCTATGAGCAAGGTCGGCAAGCGTATTTTTAAAGCGCTCTCGCTGCGTACGCTGGACTGTCAGCACCTGATTCAGGTTGTTGATCACCGGATTTAGCTCTTTTGGATAATTGCCCTTAAGTAACTGGATTTTTCCAGACTCCAGACGAGATAGGTCTACCGCTATTTTGTCCAGAGGCTGTAGTCCCCAACGGGTTATCAGGTACTGAATGATCAGCAGCAGCAGGGTTAATCCGGATATCCAGAATATAATTTGCCGGCTAAAGCTGTCCAATTCAGCTGATAGGGCTGAAGGGTCATGAGCAACGACAAATCTCAGAAATTGCTCGCCATTCTCCGATTGCCAACGGGTATCATAGATAAGCTGATAATATGGGAAATGGTCCGATGGTACCTCAAAATGAATCTCACCAGGTGTCACCGGGGAGGTGGGCTGTAACATCGGTTCATCCAGCAGAATGCTGGAGGGTGAACGCCATAGAGGTTGGTTTTGATCGGTTATCCATGCGAATTGACCACTGCTCGTCTGTTGAAAGCTGGGGTCGGCCATCCGTTCCGGCATCCACAATCCCTGTTTCTCAAGCTCAGCATCACTCATCAAGGCATAAGCCTGACTCTGCATCTGGTTTTGTAGCGAGGTTTCGAGGCTTGCTTTGAAAGCGGTATACAGTATCAGTGAGCCCAGGCTCATAAATACCGGCAGGAATACCAGCGAGGTTAGTAACAAGCGGTTTACTAATGACAAGCGGTTTACTAACAAATAGTTATTTGCCAGTGAAGGGCTTTTTTTTGAACGGTTTCGCTTAGTCATCGATTACGAACTTATATCCTTGTCCACGCACAGTCGCAATCGGTTTGATCTTATTTTCCGGATCGAGTTTTTTCCTTAACCGGCCGATGAATACCTCAATAACATTGGAATCTCGGTCGAAATCCTGATCGTAAAGATGCTCAGTCAATTCTGTTTTAGAGACCACCTGTTGAGGTTTCAGCATCAGATATTCCAGAGTGCGATATTCGTAACTGGTTAGATCCACTAATTGATCATTCAGCGTCACGGTTTTCGCTGAGAGATCAATGCGAATAGGCCCTTCTTGTAGTTCTTTGGAGGCGCTTCCATTGGCTCGTCTAAGCAAGGCATTGGCTCTTGCCTTAAGCTCTTCAAAATGAAAGGGCTTGGTGAGGTAATCATCGGCACCAGCTTCAAGTCCTTCGACTTTGTCTTGCCAGAGTCCGCGAGCGGTAAGAATCAGAATCGGGAAATCAACCCCATGTTTTCGTAACCTGCTGGTCAGTTGAATGCCATCTATTTTGGGTAATCCCACATCGATAATCGCAAGGTCATAGTCTATCTCAGCCCCCAAAAACCAGCCGCTTTCACCATCTTCGGCTGTGTCCACCGCGTATTTTTCTTCAGAGAAAAACTCTTTGAGCCGCTCAAGCATCAACCGTTCGTCTTCAACAATGAGGATGCGCATGACTACTTTTCCTTTTTCGGGCTGGCCATAATGGTGACGACTTTGACAGTGCCATCTTCGGTTAACAGCTTCACTCTGTATTTAGCCGGGCTTTTTCGGCTGTCTAGCTGAACTTTAAGTACCTTGCCGCCAAAGTGTTGTCTGGCAACTTGCGCAGCCTCAGATTGACTGGATGCACTTATACCATCACTGTTGTTCGCTGATTTGGCGTTAGCCACCGAAGCATATGACAGTGTTATTGAAATGAGCAAAATCTGGATAATTGTTCGCATTACTGTCCTCAACATAGTAGGTAACCTGAGCACTGGATAAGTGACGTTAGTGATAGTTTTTTCATCCTTTTCCTGCTTACTGCTCAGGTTAGATATCCATTAATATTATGCGAACTGGTTTAAGTTGGCAGCTTAAATTTCAAATCGCTCCGGACGCTATTTCAACTATTAATACCGCTTATCATGATGTCTCGGATTCATAGCGACATTGCCCGGATGTCCCTTTATATGTTTTCTGCCAGGACGACCCTTTACAGGTACTTGGATTCTTTTGTTCGGACGATGTTTGGTATGAGTATGGTATCTATGACCATGATATTGATAAATAACGTCAAATCCAATCAGTACCTGTTCATATTCAACCTGGTATGTTGTGGAGCACTGATGACCAGGAGCTTGATGATGGTGTTGGCCACCTTGCTCTATATTTGCGCCAATAGTCGCTCCGATTACGGTACCGGCAATCATGCCTATTTGTTTATCGGTTCTGCTGGAACCGATAGAGTGTCCAACAGCGCCACCGATAACGCCGCCAACGACAACAGGGACCACTGAGCTGTCCTTTGGCCTTGGTGAGTGATACCTGTGATCATTATTTCGACAGGTCTGAATTGGTACTCTACGTGCAATATGATCATAAACAGGGGTAGAACTAACGACTCTTGCATAATCATAGCGTGCGTGTTCTCTGGCCATCACATTTGTACTTAAGCAAGCCGTGATGATAATTGCAGTAACTGTTAGCTTTTTCATCTCTTTCTCCAAGTGAGTAACTACCTTTCACTTTCATAATAAGAAACCGAAGCTGAACAGAACCTGAACGGGATTGTTTTGCCAGCAAGAAAACGGCTAGCGGGTCTTTGTCCTGTTTCTTTGAGAGTTGATAGAGTGAAAAATCGCTGGAAACCAGAAAGGAAAGCGGAGTAAGCTTTTGATTATACCAATCGCACTAATTTTATGATCTAATATCAGCTTCAAATAGGAGCTGATATGACAATCCCAGACTTCCCCAAACTCATTCGTTCAGCATCCGATGCTAGGATGCGCACGAGACTTCTCGC
>NZ_QFWT01000003.1 GCF_003144035.1 Vibrio albus | reverse complement strand
ACAACGTAGCCAACAGCGATGTGCAGTACCTGGGTGACGGCGACACCAAACAGGAAGTGTTTACCGTGGCAACGGAAGACGGTACCGAACACGACATCACCATCACCATTACCGGCGTGAATGACGGCGCGGTGGTCTCCGGCGACGACAGCGGTGCGGTGACCGAAGACGCCAGCGATCCGACCCTGACCGACAGTGGCATTCTGACGGTTACCGATGCGGACGAAGGAGAGGCGGTCTTTGTACCGGCCAGCGTAAGTGCCAGTGCGGGCGCGTTAGGCTCCTTAACCATCGATGCGGCCGGTAACTGGGTCTACAACGTAGCCAACAGCGATGTGCAGTACCTGGGTGACGGCGACACCAAACAGGAAGTGTTTACTGTTGAAACCGCTGAAGGAACAGAACATGACATCACTATCACCATTACCGGTGTGAATGACGGCGCGGTGGTCTCTGGTGATGACAGCGGTGCAGTGACCGAAGATGCCAGCGATCCTACGCTGACTGACAGTGGTATTCTGACGGTTACTGATGCGGACGAAGGTGAGGCGGTCTTTGTACCGGCCAGCGTAAGTGCCAGTGCGGGCGCGTTAGGCTCCTTAACCATTGATGCGGCCGGTAACTGGGTTTACAACGTGGCCAACAGCGATGTGCAGTACCTGGGTGACGGCGACACCAAACAGGAAGTGTTTACCGTGGCAACGGAAGACGGCACCGAACACGACATCACCATCACCATTACCGGTGTGAATGACGGCGCGGTGGTCTCCGGTGATGACAGCGGTGCGGTCACCGAAGATGCCAGCGATCCGACCCTGACCGACAGTGGCATTCTGACGGTTACCGATGCGGACGAAGGAGAGGCGGTCTTTGTACCGGCCAGCGTAAGTGCCAGTGCGGGCGCGTTAGGCTCCTTAACCATTGATGCGGCCGGTAACTGGGTTTACAACGTGGCCAACAGCGATGTGCAGTACCTGGGTGACGGCGACACCAAACAGGAAGTGTTTACCGTGGCAACGGAAGACGGCACCGAACACGACATCACTATCACCATTACCGGCGTGAATGACGGCGCGGTGGTCTCCGGTGATGACAGCGGTGCGGTGACCGAAGACGCCAGCGATCCGACCCTGACCGACAGTGGCATTCTGACGGTTACCGATGCGGACGAAGGAGAGGCGGTCTTTGTACCGGCCAGCGTAAGTGCCAGTGCGGGCGCGTTAGGCTCCTTAACCATCGATGCGGCCGGTAACTGGGTCTACAACGTAGCCAACAGCGATGTGCAGTACCTGGGTGACGGCGACACCAAACAGGAAGTCTTTACTGTTGAAACCGCTGAAGGAACAGAACATGACATCACTATCACCATTACCGGTGTGAATGACGGCGCGGTGGTCTCTGGTGATGACAGCGGTGCGGTGACCGAAGACGCCAGCGATCCTACGTTGACTGACAGTGGTATTCTGACGGTTACTGATGCGGACGAAGGTGAGGCGGTCTTTGTACCGGCTAGCGTAAGTGCCAGTGCGGGCGCGTTAGGCTCCTTAACCATCGATGCGGCCGGTAACTGGGTCTACAACGTAGCCAACAGCGATGTGCAGTACCTGGGTGACGGCGACACCAAACAGGAAGTGTTTACTGTTGAAACCGCTGAAGGAACAGAACATGACATCACTATCACCATTACCGGTGTGAATGACGGCGCGGTGGTCTCTGGTGATGACAGCGGTGCAGTGACCGAAGATGCCAGTGATCCGACCCTTACCGACAGTGGCATTCTGACGGTTACCGATGCGGACGAAGGAGAGGCGGTCTTTGTACCGGGTAGTGTTGTTGCCAGTGTTGGGGCTCTGGGTTCATTAACCATTGATGCGGCCGGTAACTGGGTTTACAACGTGGCCAACAGCGATGTGCAGTATCTGGGTGACGGCGACACCAAACAGGAAGTGTTTACTGTTGAAACCGCTGAAGGAACAGAACATGACATCACTATCACCATTACCGGTGTGAATGATCTTCCAGTTGTTTCCAGTAATACGATTACTGTCTTTGAAGATAGTGATGATACTAACCTTGGATTAACAGCACCAACAGATGTAGACGATAGTGTATTGACTATTGAAGTGACAGGACTACCGACATTAGGTACGGTTACTTACGCAAACGGCGATCCCGTTCAAAGTGGTGACATCCTGACTGAGGAACAGCTTCTTGGTTTGGAATACGACGCACCATATGACTATGATCCTGTTGCTGATGGTGATGTCGGAGATTTCACTTATTCTGTATCCGATGGAACAGGTACAGTATCGGGCAGTGTAGATATCACTGTGGTGCCATTTGATATCCAGGCTACTGGTGATGTCAGGGATATTATCCAAATTGATACTACTGATCCTGATAATCCTGTGCTTGCATGGAAAACTATTCCTGGTAGTGCAGATACTGAACAGGACATCCCTTACGATGCTGATGGTGCAAACATCAATACCTATGGAGGAGGTGATTTCGTTTCTACTGGTGCTGGTGACGATACCATCTTCCTTGGCGATGCATCAAAAGCCAACAAAACGGAAGGTGATGAGCAAGCATTGATCAATGATATTGAAAAATTTATCGATGCAACAGATGCTGAAATGCAATACATGGATACCACTTCTGATTCGAAAGTTGTTGATGAGTACACCAATAACGCCTTTACTGACGTCGCGTTCAGCGGAGACGGAGAGGATACCGTTTATGGACAAGGAGGGGTGGACTTAATCTACGGTGGATTAGGAAATGATAGCCTGTATGGTGGTGATGCCACCGACGTACTTCGAGGAGGTCCTGGCGATGATTACCTTGACGGCGGAGCGGGTAATGATTATCTGATCGGTGGTGAAGGCAACGATATTCTTGTTGGCGGAGAGGGTATCGACACCTTTATCTGGAAAGCTGAAGACCTTGATGGCTCAACCGATACCATTAAAGATTTCAGTATTGCTGATGGTGATAAAATCGATCTTTCCGATATTCTGTCTGATATGTCTGACACCGAAGTGGATAGTTACCTGAATTCACTCTCTGTCACCGAGTCAGCTAATGGACTGGATTCTGAGCTGATTATCGAACATGGTGGTGAAAGCGTAACCATTGTTTTTGAAGGTTATGCTGATGATATGACTACGCAATTAACAGACTACTTGTTACAGAACAATGGCATTGTGACAGACTAGTCTTTATATGCGGTGTATAAAAAAGGGCTCCTTTACCGGAGCCCTGATTTTTAGTTCAGGAATACTACAGCACCTTACACGCAAACCCTTTCAGGTAAAAACCTTCCGGATAAGCCGTATCAACCGGGTGGTCTGCTGCCTGTTCAAAACGCTCGATAAACTTGACTGAACGATTAGCATCCAGAGCCGCATCTGAAAGAATTTTCTGGAATAGGCTCTGTTCCATCAGACCTGAGCAGGAGTAGGTTAAGAGTGTGCCGCCCGGCTTAAGGATCTGCATGGCCAGCATATTAATATCTTTGTAGCCACGGCATGCGCCATTAAGCTGTGCTTTCGACTCGGCAAACTTAGGTGGATCCATAATAACCACATCGAATTTAGTACCCTGATCGCGATATTCACGCAGCAGTTTAAATACATCGGCATTCAGAAACACAGCACGCTTTTTGGAGATATCAAAGCCGTTGATTTCTGCATTATGTTTCGCCGTATCCAGAGCGGGCTGTGAGACATCGGCATTGATGACTCGTTTTGCTCCGCCCTTAAGTGCGTATAAGCCAAAGCCTCCGGTATAGGAGAAACAGTTCAGCACTTCTTTATCTTTGACGTATTTAACAGACTGTTGACGACTGTCTCGCTGGTCAAGATAGAAGCCGGTCTTATGCCCGCCTTTGATATCAACACTGATTTTTACGCCGTTTTCTTCAATGATGACAGACTCTGGCGGCTCTTCACCGTGGAGTACCCCCATTGTTTCTTTAAGGCCTTCTTTTTTACGTACAGAAACATCCGAACGTTCATAGATATTGCTGTTCGGGAAACATTCAAGCAGGGCCTCGACCAAAACTTGTTTCTGACACTCAGCACCGGCGCTCAGTAGCTGACACACCAAAAAGTTCTGGTATCGGTCAATGGTAATGCCGGGAAGCCCGTCAGATTCTGCGGCAATCAGTCGGTACCCAGTGACGCCGTCACGTTCAATAATCTCTTCTCTTAGCAACTGAGCCTGTTGAATACGTTTAACAAAGAAGTCTTTGTTGATCTCTTCTTTTTCAAAACTCCATACACGGGCACGGATCTGAGAACTAGGGGAATAGGCCGCTTTCGCCAACCATTGACCGTTCTGTGCGAAGACATCGACGGTTTCGCCAGATTGAGGAGAGCCTTCAATCCGCTCTACGCCTCTGGAAAAGATCCAAGGGTGCTTTCGTCTTAGTGACTTATCTCTGCCTTTCGCCAGATAAATGGACGCTGTCATGGTGTGTTGCCTGCTTTGATCTAAAAGGGGCGGTATTGTCGCGAAAAAACGGGCGGGTAGTCAATAAATTATCCCGGGCTTTTACGCTAAACTGTATATAACTACCTATAAAATACAGAGATAAACAGGAGCCTGAATTATGACTCAGAAGTGTATGAGGTTTATTGTAAAAGGTGTGGTTCAGGGCGTTGGGTTTCGTTATCACACGTGTCACGAAGGTCTGAAAAGAGGGTTAACAGGGTACGCTAAAAACCTGTACAACGGGGACGTCGAAGTGATCGCATGCGGAAGCACTGATAAAGTGGATTCACTGCATGAATGGCTGAAAGAGGGACCGAGGAGTGCGACGGTGACTCAGCTAATTTCTGAACCGGCAGAGGTGAAGAGTTATCGGAGTTTTGAGATTCTGTATTAGGAGCGGATTAAATTCCGCTCCTGCAACCTTACAAACATTTGGCTGGCTTTGGTAGTCCGGCCAGTTTGGTTGCTTGCTTGGCTGGCCCTTTCTTAAATAGCTTAAACAGGTACTTACTATTACCTTTTTCGGGGCCGTGTTCTTTTTCAACCGCTTTTACCAGCATTCTGACGGCAGGGGAAGTGTTAAACTCCTGATAAAAGTCACGCACGAAATGGATAATCTCCAGGTGATCATCAGTCAGTTCAATGCCTTCCTGCTGTGCCAGGATTTCGATCATTCCTTCTTCCCAGTCATCGACATTTAGAAGGTAACCTTCTGAATCAGTTTCTATTTGTTTTCCTTGGTATTTAAACATGGGTTTTCTTATCGGTTGTTTGCTCTGTTATTAAGCGTATATCAGCTTCTACAAATAAAAAAGCCCGGAAGTTAATTCCGGGCTTAGGAAATTTATTAAGTGCTGAATTAGTCGTCGTTCATCACGCCAAGGATGCTTAACAGGCTAATAAACAGGTTGTAGATAGAGACATACAGCGTAATGGTGGCTGAAATGTAGTTGGTTTCACCACCACGCACGATCTGTTGTGTCGTCAGCAGGATAGCACCTGTAGAGAACAGGATGAACATTCCGCTCATGGCCAGGTACAGAGCAGGCATCTGCAGGAAGATGTTTGCAACCATAGCGACCAGAATAACCACGAAACCGGCCATCATAATACCGTTTAGGAAGGAAAGGTCTCGTTTCGTTGTCAGTGCGTAGGTTGATGCCCCAAGGAAAGCCAGAGCAGTACCGCCGAGCGCAGTCATTACCACATCACCCATGCCGGCACCAATGTACATGCTAAGGATAGGACCAATGGTGTAACCTAAGAAACCGGTGAATAGGAAGGTAAATACCAGACCCATACTGTTGTTACGGTTTTTCTCAACCAGAAACAGCAGGCCGTAAAAACCAACCAGCATAATGATTAAACCCGGGCGAGGCAGATTCATCGCCATGGAGAAGCCGGCAACTACTGCAGACCAGAGTAGTGTCATTGACAGCAGGAAATAGGTATTACGCAGGACTTTGTTTGTCTGCATCACACCTTGTTGGGTAGTGGTACGGGATACCATTGGACTATTCATAATCTTCCTCACAAAAGTGACTTTCTAATTTAGGTTATATATTGGCGTGAAAGTTCAGAATTTCAACCCCTAACTTCACCATTTGCTATATCAATTCTAATAAAATTAATAAGTTTACTGCGAGTAAAGGTGTAACAGAATGTGTCAGCACGGAAGGGCGAGAATATCTTCTGACGACTGGAAAAGTAAAAGGGTTAAGCCGAAGCTTAACCCTTTGGTCGTATAGTGAAATAAGATCACCAATTTAGTGACTTAGGATCTGACTCAGGAAGTTCTGGGTGCGATCGGATTGCGGGTTTTCGAAGAAATCAACGGGGTTGTTTTCTTCAATAATTTCACCGGCATCCATAAAGATAACTCGATCCGCTACTTCTTTCGCAAAGCCCATTTCGTGAGTAACACAAAGCATAGTCATGCCTTCTTCGGCCAGTTCAACCATTACGTCCAGTACTTCACGAACCATTTCTGGGTCAAGCGCCGATGTTGGTTCATCAAACAACATAATGTTTGGGTTCATGCATAGTGAACGGGCAATCGCTACACGTTGCTGCTGACCACCAGAAAGTTGTCCTGGGTACTTGTGGGCCTGATGCGGGATCTTAACCCGCTCCAGGTATTTCATCGCAATTTCTTCTGCTTCCTCTTTAGGCATTTTCTTCACCCAGATTGGTGCCAGCGTACAGTTATCCAGTACAGACAGGTGAGGGAACAGATTAAAGTGCTGGAAGCACATACCAACTTCATGACGAACCGCTTCGATGTTCTTCAGATCTTCTGTTAATTCGGTACCACCGACAATAATCTTCCCTTGTTGGTGTTCTTCAAGACGGTTAATACAGCGGATCATTGTGGATTTACCTGAGCCAGAAGGGCCACAGATTACAATTTTCTCGCCTTTTTTAACTTTAAGGTTAATGTCTTTCAGTACGTGAAACTCGCCGTACCATTTGTTCATGTGTTTGATTTTGATTACATAATCATCTTGTGGTTGCTGCGTCATAATACGTCCTCGAATTCTTTATTTAACTTATCGTTTGTGACCGGTATGAAGTTTGTTCTCAAGCCAGATCGAATATCTCGACATGCCAAAGCAGAACACCCAGAACACTAACGCGACAAATACATAACTCTCTGTTGCAAACCCAAGCCATTCAGGGTCGGTGTTTGCTGATTGACCGATACCAAGCACATCGAACATACCGATGATCAGTACCAGACTGGTATCTTTGAATAACTCAATAAAAGTATTCACAATCGAAGGAATGGAAATTTTCAGTGATTGAGGAAGAATAACCAACCCCATTTTTTTCCAGTAACTTAAGCCCAGAGCATCAGCTGCTTCATACTGACCTTTCGGAATCGCTTGCAGACCACCCCGAACGACTTCCGCCATATAAGCCGATGCGAACATCACCACACCAATAAGAGCGCGAACGAGTTTGTCGGTTTCTGACCCTTCAGAAAGGAACAGTGGCAGCATAACGGAAGCCATAAACAGAACGGTAATAAGTGGTACGCCACGCCAGACTTCGATATACACCGTACTGATAGAACGAATAACCGGCATATCCGAACGGCGACCAAGTGCCAGAACAATACCGATAGGCAGAGAAACCACAATACCAACCAGTGCAATAACCAGAGTGACCAACAGGCCACCCCAAAGGTGGGTTTCAACCGTTTCCAGGCCAAATACGCCACCGTATAGCAAAGTCGCAATTATTAACGGGTAAATAGTGATGGTAAATAATGCTATCCAGGTACGCTTAGGTGTTTTTTCATACGCTAGCAGGGCGATAAGAATGGCTAGTGTTGCGTAGAAAAAGCGGGGACGCCACAGCTCTGCATCTGGGTAAAAGCCGTACATGAATTGTTCCCAGCGTACGCTGATAAATACCCAGCAAGCACCGTCTTTACTACAGGCATCGGCGGTTGTGCCAATCCAGTCGGCATTTAGGATGCCCCATTCACCGACCGCAAGAATGATAGATACCGCTATGTAACCAAGTACAAAAGTTAGAATGGTGTTTAGCGGGCTGTTAAATAAGTTTTTTCTTATCCAGCCAACAAGCCCAACAGTATTTGCTGGTGGTGGCAGATCTTCCTGAAATTGATGTACTTTCATTTATCTTTCCTCTTAACGTTCCACCAGAGAAACTTTTTTGTTGTAAATGTTCATAAAGGCTGAGGTGATTAGGCTCAATGCCAGATAAACCGCCATGGTCATCGCGATGATTTCGATAGCCTGACCTGTCTGGTTTAGCGTTGTTCCCGCAAACACGGAAACCAGATCCGGATAACCGATGGCCATCGCCAGAGACGAGTTCTTTGTCAGGTTAAGGAACTGACTGGTCAGAGGCGGAATAATGACACGCATAGCCTGAGGAATGATGATTAACTTTAATGTCTTGCCGGTTGGCAGACCCAGTGACATGGCTGCTTCGGTCTGACCATGGTTGACGGAGTTAATGCCAGAACGAACAATCTCCGCAATAAACGAAGCTGTATAGATGCTTAGCGCCAGCAGTAGGGCAATCAGCTCTGGTATGACAGTAACGCCACCACGGAAGTTGAATCCTTTCAATACCGGGAGGTCGGCAGAAACAGGCATACCGCTGAACAGGAAAACCAGTCCGGGAAGGCCTACGATTAAGCCCAGTGCAATACGGAAAGTCGGTGTCTGTTCACCGGTTCTTTCCTGTTTGTCTTTAGCCCAAAAGTGAACAATAACGGCAAACACCATACCTAAGATAAGTGTTCCAAGAAACAGCTCACTACCCGGCTCAAAAACCGGAGCTGGAAAATACAGGCCGCGAACGTTTACGAATATAGCCTCTCCCAGACTAAGGCTCTGTCTTGGTGAAGGTAACACCTGAAGTACCGCAAAATACCAAAAGAAGATTTGCAAAAGTAGTGGGATACTTCGGAAAATTTCGATGTATACAGCCGCAAAACGATTGACAATCCAGTTTGATGAAAGTCTTGCTATACCAATTGTGAATCCAAGCATCGATGCGAATATAATTCCCAGAAAAGAGACCAGAGCTGTATTCAGCAGGCCTACCAGGAACGTTCTTCCGTAGGAAAAAGTCTCATCATAGTCAATGAGAGACATGGATATACCGAAGCCTGCTTCCTGTGAAAGGAAATCAAAACCAGTGGCAATACCGCGGGCATCCAGATTGTTTAGTGCGTTCGAAATAATGGCATAAAAGAAGTAGACCAGTCCTAGTATGGCTATAAGCTGGAAAGCAATAGAACGGAAAGTCGGGTTGTACAAGAAATTTGTACTTTTACTTTCTGTCATTGATTCGCTGTCAGCAATACCTAGCTGATTAGTAGTTATTATATTTGTTGGTTTCATACAGCGATAACCTCTAAATTTATTGAAAAAAGGGTGATTGGAACCACCCTTCAGGAGACAAACAATTTCAGAAATTAACGAATTGGTGGAGCATACATAAAGCCACCTGCATTCCACAGAGCGTTTACGCCACGGGCAATCTTAAGAGGTGAGCCGGAGCCAACCTGAGATTCGAAGACTTCACCGTAGTTACCCACCTGCTTAACAACGTTGTAACCCCAGTTGTCATCAAGACCCAGTGCTTTACCTTTTGGACCGTCAACACCCAGAATACGTCGTACGTTTGGATCTTTTGACTTCAGCATGTCATCCGCATTTTTCGATGTGACACCGTACTCTTCAGCGTTAACCATTGCGAACAGTGTCCACTTAGCAACGTTGAACCACGCATCGTCACCCTGACGGACAACCGGTCCCAGAGGTTCTTTAGAAATGATTTCAGGTAAAACAGCGGCTGACGATGGATCTTTCAGGTTAAGGCGCAGCGCATAGAGTTGAGACTGATCTGAAGTCAGTACATCGCATCGACCAGAGTCAAAACCAGCAGCTGTCTGTGCAGAAGTGTCGAAAACAACAGGTTTGAAAGACATGCCGTGGTTACGGAAGTAATCGGCAAGGTTCAGTTCTGTTGTTGTACCTGACTGGATACAAACCGATGCACCATCCAGCTCTTTCACGCTTGTTACACCCAGATCTTTCGATACCATAAAGCCTTGTCCGTCGTAGTAGTTAACACCTACGAAGTTCAGACCAAGAGCCGTATCTCGTTGCAGAGTCCAGGTTGTGTTACGAGCCAGAACATCAATCTCACCGGACTGAAGGGCTGTGAAACGTTCTTTTGCCGTAAGAGGTACAAATTTTACTTTAGATTTGTCACCGAATACTGCAGCTGCTACGGCTTCACAATAGGCAACATCCAGACCTTCCCATTCACCTTTTTCGTTAGGGTTAGAGAAACCGGCCAGACCTGTAGTAACACCACATGATAGGTATCCCTGTGATTTTACCTTATCCAAAGTAGAGTCTGCTGCTGCGGCGTTGCCTGACATTAATGCAGCAGAAGCTGCTATAACAGAAGCAATAATAGTGAGTTTGTTTTTCATCTGCATCCTTCCTGTAGTTGTAGTTGAACCAGTTATGACTGGTTCGCCGTTCCTATAGTAATATTTTAGTTGCCGGCCCCAGAGGCCGGAACCGACTTCTTTTCTTTTATCAAAAAATATAATGTGTTGTGTAATGCATTGATTTATAGGAGTAATGCTCGTTCCCTTGTACTCCCTACATGATTTAGAATGACGAATTACATATAAAGAGTAAATAGTGCAATGTTGCACTGAAATGGGGATTAAGAGTGTGGTGCCAGCATGAAATTCTGTTTGAATCAATATTCTGGTTTTGCGTTCAGGTCTGAAATATATGACTGGGTTTTTGGGTAAAAAAACACAGAAAAAGTTTTAAGAGGCAACTTAACAGAAGTGGGATGCACAATTTTGGGGATACGTGCCAAAGTAAAGTAATAAGACTAAAATAAATAGTATTAAATTAATAACTAATTGTTATTCATATTATTTTTTGTTTGGTTTGTGTGATCCGAAAGACAGTTCTTTTTGTTTTATGTCAGTAAATGGCTTCACATATGGTAAATGCGCCTGCATATAGCAGGCGCATTTGTAGGATATTAATCTGCATTGACGCTAGCATCATGTACTGCTGAAGAGAGCATATCTAACATATCAAGTGTGTCTTCCCAACTAAGGCATGGATCAGTGATGGATTTGCCATAGATAAGGTTAGTCACATCTGTCATTGGCTGGTTGCCTTCGACGATAAAGCTTTCGGCCATTACACCAGCAATATGCTGACTGCCATTACGAATTTGCTCGCAAATACTGTCGGCAACTTTTAACTGCTTCTTATGCTGCTTCTGGCAGTTGGCATGACTAAAGTCAACAATGAGACGTTGTGGCAGGTTGACCTCAGAAAGAGCTTCGCACGCGCTCTGTACTGATTGCTGATCATAGTTAGGTCCATTATCTCCACCACGAAGAATAATATGGCCGTATGGATTACCACTGGTGCGGTAAACCGTCATGCGGCCCGTTTTATCCGGAGAATAAAAATAGTGCGAGGATTTAGCGGCCCGTATGGCGTCAATAGCAATCTTTATGTTTCCGTTGGTGCCATTTTTAAATCCGACAGGGCAGGAAAGGGCAGAAGCCATTTCCCGGTGTATCTGTGATTCTGTGGTACGTGCCCCAATGGCTCCCCAGCTAATAAGATCCGCAATATACTGGCCGGTAATCATATCCAGAAATTCAGTTGCCGTTGGCAGTCCCAGCTTATTAATTTCAAGAAGCAGGCTACGGGCTTTTGCTAATCCGGCTTCTAACGCGTAACTAGCGTCCAGATTGGGATCGGTTATCAGGCCTTTCCACCCAACAACAGTTCGTGGTTTTTCAAAGTAAGTTCTCATTACGATAAAAAGTTCTTCTTTATACTTATTCTGAACCACGTTTAGTCGGCGCGCGTAATCGAGCGCGGCTTCGGTGTCGTGAACAGAGCAAGGACCCACAATCACTAATAATCGTTTATCTTGACCTGTGAGAATGGATTCAATCTGTTTACGAGAGTGTGAAATTTTATCTGCTACTTTATCCGTGACCGGGTATTGGGTACTCAGCTCGGCAGGAGTTGGCATAGGGCCAAGTGGCTGAGTTCGAAGTTCATCTGTTTTTAATGGCATGACGTCGCCTATAGAAGTAGTGTTAGTATAAAATCATCCAGATAGTAGAATTTGTATAAAAACCATGTGGATAACATGTAAGATAGCGAAAATAGACAAGTATATAAACCAGATGATGCGTTTACTTTATCTTCAGTAGCGCGTTAATATGCTCACTTTGTGATTATTTATTCATTTTTTTTAAATAATTATCAAATTTAGCTTGAGTTAATCTGATTTGAATTGTATGTTCAGTTAAAACAAAAAAAGTTTATAACCGGAGTCGTAATGAGTAATGCAACACAGGGACAGAGTTTCTCTGAACTTAATATCGTAAACGTACTGCCTGCTTATACTCAGAGTAATCAGTCGGATCAGCTGTACGTATCAATGGCTGACCTGATAAAGGAGAATGTGTGTTATCACCCGTCAGTAGACGTTTCTCAGCTCTCAGAGGCAGAGAGAAATAAACTGGATTCTATTTTAAATGGTGTCTCCGTTGAAGAACACTTCGTCAATACCCTGTATACCGCCATTAAAGAGGCTGTTACTGAGCAGCATAAAGTGGTTCGGGTATGTCTGAGCAATATAGATAGTTATGCATTCGGCGCTCTTCTGGGTGGAGAAGTTGAAGAAGCTGAAATTAACCCTCTGATGGGGAAAAGAGGTGTCGTGCGATTTGCTTCAGATGCTTATAGCAAAGCTTTTGCTATGGAATGTGAAGTGATCAAATCGTTACGCGCGGATGGTATTAATGTAGAGCTAGTAGTGCCTTTTGTCCGGGCTCTGAAAGATGCAGCTACCATTATCGATCGCCTTGCTGAGCAGGGATTACCTAGGGGTTTGAATGGTTTCAAACTGCTGTATTCCTGTGATGTTCCTTCATCGGTATTGCTTGCTGATAAGCTGCTTCATTATTTTGACGGGGCTGTGATTAATCTGGATCATCTGGCTCAGTTTACTTTAGGTGTTGATAAGTCTAATGAAGCTCTGACTCACAGCTTTGATATGCAGAATGATGCAGTTATCGACTTAATGAAAATGATGGCGAAAACCATTAATAAAGTGGGTAAACCTTATTTGGTCGTGTGTCCGGTTCTTGAGCAGTATCCACTACTGCAGGCAGCGTTACTTGAACTGGACAATGTTCAGGTTGCAGTGACGGCGTAACATGAACTTGGATTATCAAAGGTAATTTCACCGAGCATTACCTGTTGAGATCGCGTATAATGCGCTTAGGGAGAGGAGATAGCAGAACGCTGTCTCCTTTTTGTTTCTGAAAATTAAGAGTTGAGATAATAGATGATTAACATTGGCCAGATAAACTCACTGGAAGTGATGAAAGTTGAAAACTTCGGTTTGTTCCTGGATGCGGAGGATTATGGCTCGGTACTGCTTCCTGGTCGTCATGCCCCTGATGATGTGGAATTAGGCCAGAAGCTGGATGTTTTTCTCTATTTTGACTCTGATAACCAACTTTCAGCGACAACAGAGAAACCTATAGCTCAGGTTGGTGAATGGGGACTGATGAAGATTGAAGGGATCAATCAGACCGGGGCATTCGCCAGTTGGGGGATAAAGGAAAAAGATCTGCTTATTCCATTTAGTGAGCAAAGAACACGTTTCAGAGCGGGTCAGCAGGTGCTGGTATACGTCTATACAGATAAAGCGTCTGGCCGGATTGTAGGTACCACAAAATTCAACAAGCTACTGGATAAGGTCCCTGCCAACTACAAGCGTAACGAACAGGTTGATCTGATTATCGCTGAACGTAGTGATTTGGGCTATAAAGCCATTGTCAACGGCACACACTGGGGTATGATTTTCAGCTCCGATGTATTTGGTAAATTGTTTATCGGTAAGCGTCTGAAAGGGTATATCAAAGATATCCGCGAAGACGGGAAGATAAACCTTTCTTTACAGAAAGTGGGTGTAGCCAAAATGGATGACCTGAGTAGTAAGATCATGGATACCCTGGAAAAGAAAGGTGGCTTTCTGCCGTTGAATGATAAGTCTTCACCGGAAGCTATTTTTAATGTATTCAGAGCCAGTAAAGGTACTTTTAAGAAGTCGATTGGTGGCTTATATAAGCAGGGTAAAATTACCATCGATGCTGACGGTATTCGATTAAGTGAGTAAAAAAAAGCCCGAAACCTTTAGGATGTCGGGCCTAGGGGAACGGCTCAATAGAGCCTGCGCTAATCAATCTTGGCTGTAATTACTTCAAGTTTAGTACAGGCTCAGGGCTTTGCCAGTATGGGCTGGCGTTAAATAAGCCCTTTTTAAACAGCGTTTAGCTTATGCGTTATGAATAGCTTGAGATTAGAACAGGTTACCGTCTCGAACCAGTTCGCGGGGTAATCCATTCTTAATCCGGTTTCCTACCCATTTTCCGATCCCTATCACATCTTTATTTAGCGTTACGATCAATTCGCCTTTTCCAGATAAACCATCAGGGCGAATATCCCGGCCCATAAACCATTCTCTGGCGTCTTCTATGGATAGTTCAACACAGATAGATTCCTCGCCAGTGGCCAGAGCCATTACGGCTTCATGTTGCCATCGGTAGCCTTTTTTATGGGCTTCCGCCAGCTTGATACCCATGCGGTCAAAACGTATCTGACCGATCATCGGCTCCAAAGTACCAGGGAAAAGCCACACTTCGTTATCGCGTTGCCACAGAACACCTGAATCTGGAAGTATGATATCCAGGGTGTTCTTTAACTCTTTAGCGACAATGTCACTGTTTTTGTGTGAGACTTTTTCAAAAGGAAACTTACCCAAACGTTTCTTTACTTGTGGAGGGGTAGCCGATGTGTTTTTACGCAATCTTGCTACAAAGAAGCCTTCGCTGTCGAAAATTTGCGGATAAATATGCAGAAAGCCTTCTTCAGTAACGGCGTTATCGGCACCATCGAAAAGGCTACCCAAAGGTTCAAACGTGACCTTGTCACCAAAAGTATTTTTAAGGTGGTGACAAACCTGCTGATTTTCCTCCAGGTTCAGAGTACAGGTTGAATACACCAGTACCCCTCCTGGTTTCAGAGCATGGAACGCGCTCTCGATCAGGTCTTTTTGTGTACTAGCAATATCCAGTACCGATTCCCGACTCCAGTTATTCATTGCATCAGGGTCTTTACGAATAGTACCCTCACCAGAGCAAGGCGCATCAAGAAGAATGGCATCAAACTGCTCGGGGAGCCAGCCGCCAAACACTCGTCCATCAAAGTTGGTCAGAGCGACATTTCTTACACCGCAGCGTTGAATATTAGAATACAGCCCTTTAATTCGGCTAGCAGAGAATTCATTAGCAACCAGTGCACCTTCGTTCTGCATCGCTGCGGCTATTTGAGTGGTTTTTGACCCCGGAGCCGCTGCAACGTCCAGCACTGTATTCAGCGTATCTTCCTGCTCAAAAAGGAGAGCAGAGACCGGCATCATAGAGCTGGCTTCCTGTATATAAAACAACCCGGCCATGTGCTCTGCGGTATTGCCCAACGGAGTGGTATCTTCTGTGTCTCTTTCGATCCAGAATCCGGTTTCGCACCAAGGTACTGGTGTTAATGTCCATCCTTTTTTGCTGGCACGAGACAGAAAATCCTGTACCGATATTTTCAGGGTGTTAACACGAATGCTACGACGAAGAGGGCGTTGGCATGCAGCGATAAATTCTTCCATATCCAGGTGAGCTGGCATGATAGATTCAATTTGCTGCAGGAAAGCGTCTGGTAATTTGATATTAGGGTGCACAGTAATTATCCGGATAAGCTGGCTAATAAACAGGGCGGCTATTCTACCTGTATCCGGCGTAGAATTAAAAGGTTATCTGGCAGCCAGAAAGGCTGCCAGATCAACTGAAAATTATTCAGGTTTTGGTATAGGGGTTCTCCAGGCCAGCCATTCGTCTTTTGCTTCCGGGTATAGATAGAAAGACTGATTCTCTCTGGCCACAGGACGAAGGGTGGTGCTCTCTGGTATAGCAAATGCGACTCCACCCCGGATTATGCTGTCTACCGTGCCGGCTTTTATATGTGCTCCGGATAACCCCAGAGACACATCGACGCCGGAGACATTCCAGAATACCGTATTTTCTCGTATCAGATAGGCATAATTTTTGTCTATTTCAATGCTGACGATAATTCTGTCAGCGAACGCACCGAGTTCAACATTCGTGATACTGCCTACTTCCATTTCCCGGTAAAGAACCGGCGTTCCGACTTCCAGAGAATCTCTGGATTCACTCTGCAGGGTATAATGTGTACCTGACTCCTTTTGTGGTTTCAGGTGCAGGTCAAAGTGGAATGCGGCTTTACCTGAGCCAGGTTTGACATCAATATACGAGCTAAGCAGGGTATCGAGATTCTTAATGCCGTTGATTCCTACTTCCGGTGTAATAACCTGAAAGTAGCTACCCCGAGTTGTAATATAAGGAACGTACTCGGGCATTACTCTGGCTATGACATCTGTTTCGCTGTGTTTAAAATCCGGAAGCAGCTGCGTTACTTCACCTACAGTGACTCCCTGATAACGAATGGGTGTCCCTTTTCCTATCGAGATATTTTCGCTGGTGGAGAGGGTTATTTCTCTTCCGTAGTTTTTAGCGTGTTTAAAGTCGGCATAAAGTAACCAACTCTTACCTCGTTTATTTTCTACTCCCGGAATAACATCGAAAGCGATCCCTCCTTGTATGAGGGATTTTAATGGTGCCGCTTTTATATTAACGCCACTCAGGCTGGCGTTGACTTCAACGCCTGAGCGGTTCCAGAATACAGTCTGAGGTTGTATCAGATGACGATAGCGGTTTTCTATCTTCGCCTGAATAATGACACCTTCTCTCGTGAGAGAGTAACCGGATATTTTCCCAACGGGGATATTTCGGTAAAGAAGTGGGCTGCCTTCACTGATAGAGGGAAGTTCTTTAGCAAAGAGCTGTAGCTGGGATGTTCCTTGTTGATTGTAAGTGGCCAGTTCTGCCTGGGCTTTATTGCCATAGAGGTGATACTGATTGCGTTTCTCCGGTTTTCCCTGGCTGATAAAGCTAACCGAGCCGGTAAGCAGTTGTCTGGCGGGTGGAACAGAAACCGTTAAGCCAGATTCAGTTAGTTTGGCGGTGGCTTGTCCTGTGACAAAAAAACGGTTAGCGGATTTAAGTAGATCTTTATATGGTCTGTCTATAAGTGCTTTAATTTCCACGTGACCTTCCAGCAGGGAAAGTGACGATACAGAACCAACGGTCAGTCCTTTATATAGAACCGATGACCCTGCGGTTAGCCCAAAGGAGTCATCAGCAATCAATGTAATGGGCACCGACTGTTTTTGTTCTTTCAGGAGGTCGTCCCTCCGAATGGCTTTGAAAGTTCGGGTTTTGTCTCCGTTTCCCGGTACTAATGTCAGATAATTTCCGGTGATCAGGTTGGATAGGTTATCCAGCTCGGTGAGTGACAATTTAGGCTCTTCCAACAGAAAACGAGCGCCTGTAGTCAACAGATCACTAAATGAAGGCTGAATGGCGGCAGAGGCAATGACTGACTGGCGATCTCCATTAAAGGACAGGTCGGTGATTTGCCCAACTTCGATCCCTCTGTACATAATTGGAGTACCGTTTGGGGCGATTTTATTCTCTTCAGGTAAATGGATAGTCACCGGAATACCGCGTCCTGCCGTTTTAAGGTCTGGGTACAACTTAAAGTGAGTATATTCTTCTATGGGTTCGCCAGTATCCGGTGCATCCACAGCAATGGCTCCGACAAGCAACGCGCTCAAACTTTCGAAATGGACATCAATACCTTTGAATCCTATATTTGCACCAATACCGCTGACATTCCAGAAACGGCTCTCGCTAGTCACGATATGGCTAAACTCTCGTTTAATAAATGCTTTAATTAATACCTGGTCACCATCATCTGATAACTGATAGCTGTATACCTCACCAATCGGGATTTTTCGATACAGAATTTGTGAACCGATAGACACGGAGCCCAGATCATTTGACTCAAGAGTAATGTTCAACCCTTGTGATGCCTGTAAATCTGCTGGGGCGGCTTCCAGCGCCGTATAGACATCTCTGGGTTCATCATCATCGATTTCTTTTCCGGGCTGAATGGCAATATAGTTTCCAGATACCAGAGCATCCAGGCCTGATATTCCTGACAGGCTTGCGGTTGGTTTAACCAGCCAAAAACGGGTATTTTTACCTAGAAGCTTGGTGGCTTCAGGATAAACATCAACATCAACATAGATATTATCCAGTTCTTCAGACAGGGTAATGTTTCTTACCATCCCAACTTCGAGGCCTTGATAGCGGATGGTTGTCTGGCCAGCTATCAAACCTTCTGCGTCTGAAAAATATATTTTTACACTTTGTCCTGCCTCATTGATTGCTTGTATGACTAACCATACGGCAAGGCCAAGTGTAACCAGTGGCACAATCCAAAGGGGAGATATGCCATAATCACGCTTTACCTTGGGGGGGTAAGAGTCTTGTTGTTTTGCGTCATTGTCCATTGAGCTACTCGTTTTTGAATATTTAAATTCTGAAAATTTTAATCTTTTATTATCTCTAACGCGGTATCTTTGGTTTTATCAGAGCTTGATTTACCGTCCCATATCAATCGGGGATCAAAGCTTTCTGTTGCCAGCATAGTTAATACCACTACCGCTCCGAAAGCGATTGCGCCATAGCCGGGGGTAAAATTAAGAATTCGACCTCTGTCAACCAGAGTCATCATAATAGATATCACGAAGATATCCATGACAGACCATTTACCAATCCATTTAACTGCAAAATAAACACTCATCAATTGTTTACGGATATTTCTCTTCCCAAAATGAAGATAAATAAGAATACAGCCAATCCCCAGTATCTTAGCGGCAGGCACAATAATACTGGCGATAAATATTATCAGAGCGATGCCTTGCATTCCTTCGGTGATCAAGGAGGCAACACCGGAGAGAATGGTGTCTTCTAATCTCTGGCCGTTAGTAAACAGGATAGATATAGGGATAAGGTTCGCTGGAAAAATGGCCACGGTGGCAGCAATTAAATAAGCCCAGGTTTTTTGAACGGAATATGGTTTCCTGTGATGCAGTGGCTTTTGGCACCGTAGGCAATGGGAACCGTCAGGCTGAGATAAGTGACAGTGATGACAATGCACATGTTTATGTTCGAACGAGTAGGTTGATTCGGGTTGCCAGCGCTCCCAGTAGCGTCGTACGCTGATTCGGGTAATAAGCATCAGAATAAATATCTGCAATAGTATTAAGCCGTACAGTCCGGTATCAACCTGAATATCAGCATAATCTTGCAACTTAAAGCAGGAAATTGCGATGGCAGCAAGAAACACATCCAACATTACCCAATGTTTTAGACATTGACTTAACGTTAAGGAATATTTCAATACTTTAAACCAACGTTTTCTGAGAGCTATATGAGCGCCCACTACAGATACACAAACAGCAAATGGTGCCAGAGAACTACAGAAAAATACTAATATCGCCAGTTCGGGGAACCCTTCTTGTATCAGACTGTAAATGCCGGATGGAATTGTGGCGGTAAAGGTGACTCCAATCAGCCGAATGTTGATAAAAGGGAATAAATGGGAAGGGATAAACAACAACAGGCAGGTAATCGCCAGAGCAAGATTACCGGACAGGGCGTGTTTACCACCCCGGTAGAGTTGCGTACCACACCGGGGACAGTAGGCGCTTTTTCCATTGGGAACCGGGGTCAAATCGACAGGAAGTTCACACCCCTGACATAATCTGACTTTTCTAACTGGCTGTTGATGTTGCTGAGTTGACACGGCTCTTTCCCTGATATCCGAAGACAATTATGTACGCCAAATTATGAATCTTAGCCACGAATTTATGAATCCTGACTATAAATAGTATAAGGCATTGTTTTTGTATGGTTAAAATCTTTTTCTATATCTTGTATTATTCTTGTGAAATAACCTATCCCATCCACTGGGACTTAGATTTGAGGAATGACATTGGTTCAGTATCAGACGTTAACCAGGCAGGCGATTGCTTTACTGGAATCAGAAACCGATTTGACAGCGAACCTGTCGAATCTTAGTGCGCTTTTGAATATGGAGTTAGACGCGCTCAATTGGGTGGGCTTTTATCTGTTAAAAAATGATGAGCTTGTTCTCGGACCTTTTCAGGGAAAGCCGGCCTGTGTCCGCATTCCTGTTGGTCGGGGTGTGTGTGGTACTGCTGTTGCAGAAAACCGGACACAAAGAGTGTATGATGTCCATCAATTTGAAGGCCATATTGCCTGTGATGCGGAAAGTAACTCAGAAATTGTGATTCCTTTTTCTATTAATGGAAACATTGCTGGCGTGTTGGATATTGATAGCCCTGAAGTGGGGCGTTTTAATGAAAATGACCAGTTGGGATTAGAGAATTTAGTGCAGGAAGTGGAAAAGCTGCTCAATTCACACGCGAACAAAGCACAAATTCAGGATTGAATGTGGTTTTTCAACTCTATCTCACTATAATAGCCAGATTATTTACCAGACAACAGATCGCGCGGAAAAAGGCCGCACCGAACCAGGAATCCTCATGGAAAACACTGAAAAGTTAAAAAATAGCAAAGAAGTGATTGCGTATATTGCTGAATGTTTCCCTAAATGCTTTACTTTAGAAGGTGAAGCAAAGCCACTTAAAATCGGTCTTTTTCAAGATCTTGCCGAGCGTCTAGCTGATGACGAAAAGGTCAGTAAAACTCAGCTACGCGCAGCATTGCGACAATATACTTCATCCTGGCGTTACCTTTATGGCGTAAAAGCAGGTGCAGTACGTGTTGATCTTGATGGTAACGATTGTGGTGAAGTTGAGCAGGAACATATCGACCACGCCAAGAAAACGTTATCAGAAAGCAAGGCACGAGTTAATACTCGTCGTAAAGAACAGGCAGAGAAGGCTCGTGAAGAAGGTAAAACGAATAAGCCTAAAGCGAAGAAGCCTCAGCAGAGACGTCCTGCAAAGCCGAAACACACTAAGGCAGAGAATAAACCTGTTCAGGAGACACGCAAGTTAACGACTGACGAATTAAATGTTGGTAAAGACGTGCATGTTAATATGGGCAAAGGTAATATGGCTGCTACGATTGTAGAAATTAATAAGGATGATGTACGCGTTAGCCTGGCGAATGGCCTGCAAATGGTTGTTAAGGCGGAGCATCTGCGTGCATAATTCATACGTGGTTGTATCACGTATGTTAAGGAGATAATCCTACGCATGAAATGCCGTTTAAAATTATCCCTGATCGCTGCCGGCTTATTGCTGGCAGCTTCAGCGAACGCCCTTGAGGCAAAAATCCATCGGGATCAGCTTCCCGTTCTTTCTTCTGAAAAACAACACGAAACTGCAAGTAAACGGGTTACCTCCCGGTTTACCCGCTCTCATTACAAGCATTTTAATCTTGATGACCAGTTCTCTCAGGCCATTTTTGCCCGGTATCTGGAAATGTTGGATTATAACCGGAATATCTTTACTCAGTCTGATATTGAGTCATTTAATGGCTGGTCACTACAATTAGATGATCAACTTAAGGAAGGCAATAACCAAATTGCTTACGATGTCTATAATCAGGCGACTTTGAGACGTTTCGAACGTTTTGCTTATGCGTTGAGTCTGCTGGATAAAGAGATCACATTTGATGCTGATGAATCCATCGAGCTGGATCGCTCTGAAGCGCCATGGCCGAAAGATAAAGCAGAACTTGATGAATTATGGCGTAAGCGAGTTAAATACGATGCGCTTAACCTTAAGCTGGCTGGAAAAGAGTGGACAGAGATAAAAGACACTCTGGAGAAACGTTATAACAATGCCATTAAGCGCCTGACTCAGTCGCACAGTGAAGATGCTTTCCAGTTATATATGAATGCATTTGCTCGTCAGGTTGATCCTCACACGAGTTATCTTTCGCCCCGCAATGCTGAACAGTTTCAGTCCGAAATGAATTTGTCTCTTGAGGGTATTGGTGCCGTACTTCAACTGGTGGATGACTATACCGTCATTCGTTCACTGGTACCTGGTGGCCCGGCATCAAAGACCAATGCGCTTACGGATGGAGACCGTATTATTGGTGTTGCTCAGAAAGACGAAGAGATGGTTGATATCATCGGCTGGCGTCTGGATGATGTTGTTCAGTTGATCAAAGGCCCAAAAGGCACTGAGGTAACACTGCAGATTTTACCAGAAGGTAAAAGTGCAAAAAGTCACAACGTAACAATTGTGCGAGATAAAGTTCGGTTAGAAGACAGGGCGGTAAAATCAGAACTTATTGAAAAAGACGGTAAAAAAATCGGCGTCTTAGAAGTACCAAGTTTTTATGTCGGTCTGGCGAAAGATACTGATAAGCTGCTGACTGAACTGAAACAGCAGAATGTGGATGGTATTATTGTTGATTTGCGTAACAATGGTGGCGGCGCTCTGACAGAAGCCAATGCGCTTTCCGGATTGTTTATTACCAGTGGTCCGATAGTTCAGGTTCGTGACAGTTATGGTCGTGTAAACATCAATAGTGATACGGACGACGAAATTAGTTATCGGGGACCGATGACTGTTCTGATTAATCGCTACAGTGCTTCAGCATCAGAAATTTTTGCGGCAGCAATGCAGGATTACGGTCGGGCCATCATTCTGGGAGAACAGTCCTATGGTAAAGGCACGGTTCAACAACACCGCTCTTTAAATCATATCTATGATATGTTTGATAAAGAACTCGGTTATGTTCAGTATACCATTCAGAAGTTTTATCGGATCAATGGTGGAAGTACGCAGAATAAAGGGGTAGCGCCCGATATTCCTTACCCGACACCAGTGAACCCGGAAGAAACGGGCGAGAGTGTCGAGGATAATGCACTACCATGGGATAGTATTGTTCCTGCGTCGTATGAAAAACTGGCAGATGAAACCAGTCTGGTGTCAACGCTTACGGCAAAACATAAGGCACGTATCGCAAACGATATGGAGTTTGGCTTTATTCAGGAAGATATTGTCCGCTATCAGAAGGAAAAAGATGATACGACTCTTTCATTGAACGAAAAAGTTCGCAGAGCTGAAAGAGATGAGGATGATAAAATTCGTCTTGATCGCATTAATGAGAGGCAAAAAGCCAAAGGTGAAGAACCTTATAAATCGCTTGATGATATTCCTAAATCTTACGAAGCGCCCGATGCTTATCTTGATGAATCTGTCGCCATTATGGTTGATATGCTTAAGCCATAGAGAGTTCTATTCCTTTGATAATAAATAAAAAGCGAGCCAGGTGCTCGCTTTTTTCGTTTTGAACAGTGTGATTCAGAGCAAAGTTTTCGCTTTATCAATCATCTCTGCCTAAGCTTAAAGAAAAGTGAGGAGAATGATGATGAAGTGGTTGTTACTCATTCTGACCTCTGTTTTTGCTATAACGGTGAAGGCAGATATAAATCTAAAAGGGGATTTAACCCAGTTCGATTACCCGTTTTTATTGGGTGATTGGTACCTGTTTAATCCTAACCCTCAGCAGTCTCAGGAAGACTTTCTGACAATAAAGCTGTCCCTTGCTTCTGATTATAAGTTTAGTATCAGGGTCGAAAAGAAAGATTATAGTGTGGATTATTGGCAGGGACATTATTCCGTTGGCGTTGGTACCCTGATCCTTGGGGTGAATGCTGATATTCCACAGTCATATCAATACCGTTCAAGCCATAATCGATTAATGTTAAACGGTATTACTTTTATCAAGGGATTACCGAACGCAATCGCTGGCTCGTGGACCAGCCGTGATATTCAGGGAGAAGATATTCTCGCCAGTAATGTCAGTCAGATGGATTTAGTTCTCCAGCCCGATTTTGTCTTTTTATTTATGGCACAGTCTCAGGATGGCACGTTTGTTACCCATGAAGGTATTTACTTTATGGAAGATGATCATCTGATTCTGATGTATGAAGAAGGTGAACAGGACTCTCGCTACACACTCAGTAAAGATACTCTTACCTTAACAAGCGAGCATTTTGATATGTATGCAGAACTCGCAAGGGTTGAATGAGTCACAAAAACCGTTTTTTACCAATATTATATGAGGTTAACCAGTTGGTTTTCCTTGTTTTTGTCTGACTGGGGGTTGAGGTTCGCTCATGTCGCCCATAGATCTATTCAGGAATGAATAAAATGTCCATCAGAGTTTTCATTCAGAATGAAAACCGGACAACAAAGGATTATACAAATGTCACAGAGCCCTCAAGCAAAATACCGCAAAGATTATCAGTCTCCAGAACATACCATTTCCCATATCGACCTCACATTTGACTTACATGATACTGCTACCCAAGTCACGGCGGTTTCCAAGGTTAAGCAACTTAAAAAGAGCGAGACTCTTGTTCTGGATGGTGAACAGCTAAGCCTGCTTGCTGTAGAAGTTGACGGACAGGTCTGGAGTGATTATCAAGAAACAGAAGGCCGCCTCGAAATCTACCACCTACCTCCGGAATTTACCCTGACACTTAAGACGGAAATTAATCCTCTAGAGAATACGGCATTGGAAGGTTTGTATAAATCTGGTGGCGCATTCTGTACTCAGTGTGAAGCTGAAGGCTTCCGACGAATTACCTATTATCTGGATCGCCCTGATGTGCTGGCAAAATTTACAACCAAAATCATCGCGGATAAGACAGAAAATCCATTCCTGCTGAGTAATGGTAATAAGGTAGACAGTGGGGAGCTGGACAGTGGTCGACACTGGGTAAAATGGGAAGACCCACACCCAAAACCCGCTTATCTGTTTGCATTGGTAGCCGGTGATTTCGATGTTCTTCGTGATCAATACGTGACAGGCTCCGGACGACATGTTGATCTGGAAATCTTTGTCGATAAAGGGAATCTTAATCGTGCCGGCCATGCGATGACGTCTTTGATTAACTCGATGAAGTGGGATGAAGAACGGTTCGGGCTGGAATATGACCTTGATATTTATATGATTGTTGCTGTTGATTTTTTCAACATGGGAGCAATGGAAAACAAAGGTCTGAACGTCTTTAACTCCAAATTTGTTCTGGCGAACGAAGAAACGGCCACAGATAACGACTACCTGGGTATTGAAGCGGTCATTGGTCATGAATATTTCCATAACTGGACCGGAAACCGTGTCACTTGTCGTGACTGGTTCCAGCTTAGTTTGAAAGAAGGCTTGACGGTATTTCGTGATCAGGAGTTTTCGTCGGATCTGGGGTCACGGGCAGTCAACCGTATCAATAATGTACGTATTATTCGTGGTCCTCAGTTTGCCGAGGATGCCAGTCCGATGTCACACCCCATTCGTCCGGATAAAGTAATTGAGATGAATAATTTCTATACGTTAACCGTCTATGAAAAGGGCAGTGAAGTCATTCGCATGATACATACTCTGCTAGGTGAAGAAGGCTTCCAAAAGGGGATGAAGCTGTACTTTGAACGTCATGACGGTACCGCCGCGACATGCGATGATTTCGTTGCAGCCATGCAGGATGCTTCTGATGTTGACCTGTCCGACTTTAAACGATGGTATAGCCAGTCCGGTACTCCGACTCTGAAAGTTGACAGTCAGTATGACACCGAGGCACAAACATTCACTTTGAATGTTGCTCAGTCAACACCTGCCACTCAGGAACAAAAAGAGAAGCAGGCACTCCATATTCCTCTGGATATTGAGCTTTATGCTAAGAATGGTGATGTCATTCCGTTACAGTGTAATGGTTTAAAAGTAACGAATATTTTAGATGTGAAGCAGGAGAAAGAAAGCTTTGTATTTGAAAATGTTCAGGAAAAACCAGTAGTGTCGCTACTGCGTGAATTTTCTGCACCAGTAAAACTGGAGTACGATTATTCTGACCAGGAACTCATATTCCTGATGAACTATGCTAAGAACGATTTTGCCCGTTGGGATGCCGGACAAATGTTGCTTGCAAAATATATCCGTGAGAATGTCGCTAAACTGCAGCAAGGGAAAGCATTTTCTTTACCAGAGGAGGTACTGGATGCTTTCCGTGGTGTACTTCTGAGTCAGAAACTCGAACCTGCATTTGTTGCAGAATTTATGTCTCTTCCATCTCACAATGAGGTGTCAGGTTGGTTTGATACCGTTGATGTAGATGCAATAGACTCTGTATTGACATCAATTAAGAAAGTAATTGCGGTCAACCTTGAAGATGAATTGATGGCAACATATCGGGTCCTGGAGCAGAAAGAGTATACCATTGAACATGACGCACTTGGTAAGCGGACATTGCGTAATACTTGTCTGAGTTATCTGGCTCATCTCGATGATGGAAATTCATTGGTTCACGCTCAGTATCAAAGTGCGAATAATATGACGGATACCATGGCGGCAATGGCTGCAGCAAATCTGGCTCAGTTGCCGTGTCGTGAAGAACTGATGTCTGACTTCAGCAGCAAATGGAGTCATGATGGTCTGGTGATGGATAAGTGGTTCAGTTTGCAGGGAACCAGTCCGGCAGAGAATGTTTTGAGTGTCATCAAAGAGACGATGAATCACCCGACATTCAGCCTGAAGAACCCAAATCGGATCCGCAGCCTTATCGGTTCGTTCCTTAACGCAAACCCGGTTCATTTCCATGCAAAAGACGGCTCTGGCTATGAATTTGCCGGTGAAATTCTGCGTACCCTGAATGAGTCAAATCCACAGGTGGCATCTCGTTTGATTGATCCAATGCTGAAACTGCGTCGTTACGACGCACACCGCCAAAAAATGATGCGTAAAGAGTTAGAAAATCTGGCAGCTATGGATAACCTGGCAAAAGATTTGTATGAGAAAGTGACCAAGGCACTTGAAGCTTAATCATAATAAAATCTTAAACTAGGGACACGATATATTTGCAACCCTCTGTGCGATGGATGGCGCGGAGGGGGCATCAGTTATTTAGGCGGTGCCTAAGAATTGATGAAAGATAAACACGATTTAGTCATTTACAACAGTTATTGCCAATGAATCATTACACATTTCGCCTCAACATTTCTTACCATACTTTTCAGCAACATTATTCCGGTGCTGCCAGTGCTGTACTGGTGATGACAGAGCAGGGGCTGAAGGTTCAGATCCCGGCAATGCGCTTAAGGCCTTTTTTATCTCAGATTGGCATTAAAGGTAGGTTTCGGCTGACAACTGACCAGAATAACAAATTTGTCCAGCTGGAATCACTATAGATAGGTAACTCTCTGAAGTTTAATCAGTAATCTTGTTCACATAATCCTATTTTCTCCTGTACGATTAGTTAAAATGTTAACTAATTGTCAATTTCATTTTCAAATCAGAGATAAACTATAATCATGGTAGTCCAATAATGGGTCATGATTATGAACGTGCGATCAACTCCTACCCCAGTATTACTGGAAAAAGTATACCAGCTTATCCACCAAAAGCTGGAGTCTGAACAGTCCGGACTTGTGGTTCAATTGGCACAACATTTATTTAACAATATATCGCAAGATGACCTGACACATAGGTCGGATTCGGATCTTTATGGTGCGGTGATGAGTTTATGGAATCACCTGGTAAAAAATAAGCCGGATCAGACTTCTGTGCATGCCTTTAACCCAACGTTAAGCCGGAATGGCTGGCAGTCGACTCATACTATTGTTGAGATTGTCGTACCAGACAGACCATTTCTGGTCGATTCAGTAAAAATGGCACTTAACCGGCTCGGCCTGACTTGTCACCTGATGCTTCATGGACCAACTCAACTGGAATGGAGTAAAAAAAAGAAAGTGACCGGAATCAACACTGGTGAAGGGGTCTATCAATCTCTATTTCATATCGAGGTTGACCGCCTTGAAAATGAATCTGAAATGTTGAATCTGGAGAATGAGTTGACGAATGTGCTGCAAGACACGGAATCCGTGGTTTCTGACTGGCAGCCCATGCTGAAAAAGCTGAACCAGGTAGTTGAAGAGATTGAGCGACACAGGGGATGTATTCCGGAAAGTGATGAAAGGATGGAGGAAGACCTGCAGTTTTTGCGCTGGCTGGGCAAAGGCAATTTCACGTTCATGGGGTACAAGGAATTCAGTCTGATTGATGATAACGGCGATCATGTGTTAACTCCTACAGAAGAAAAAGGACTGGGTTTGCTGTCCAAGCCGGGAAAAACAAAGTCGCTGCGTCTTTCAAATATGCCGGACTCTGCCAGAGTCGAAGCGAAAAAACCCACTCTGCTTCTTCTGACTAAAGGGAACACGCCTTCAAGAATTCATCGTCCTGCACATACCGACTATATCGGCATCAAGAAATTTGACGAGAAAGGAATCGTTATCGGCGAACACCGGTTTATCGGCTTGTATACCTCCGCGGTTTATAATCAGAGTGTATTCAATATCCCTCTTGTCGGTCAGAAAGTGCAACGGATTCTGAAAGCGAGTGGCTATCGGGAAGGATCTTATTCCTGTAAAGCGCTGCACAATATATTAGAGAATTATCCTCGTGATGAACTGCTACAGGCGAGTGAAGAAGATTTATTGAATATCGGATCCGGCGTGTTGCAAATGCAGGATCGTGATCTTCTGCGTCTATTTGTTCGCAAAGATCCTTTTGGTCGTTTTTTTACCTGCATGGTGTACGTCAACAAAGAGCGTTATAACACAGGCCTTCGCTGCGAGACCCAGCGTATCTTAAAAGAACATTTCCAGTCAGACCAAGACGTGGAATTCACCACGTTTTTCTCTGAAAGCCCACTGGCAAGAACTCAGTACACGGTCAGAGTGACCGACAGTAATGTTCGTTTCAATATTAAAACTATAGAGCAGAACTTAATGGAAGCAGCCTCTTCTTGGGATGATCAGCTCACACAGGCCATAGTCGCAAACTTCGGTGAGAGTAAGGGACTGGCATTAGCCAAAAAGTATATATCGGCATTTTCTGAAGCGTATAAGGGGGACGTGTTAGCGGGAGCGGCAGTGGCTGATATTGAAAGAATAGAAGCACTCAGTGACGATAATCGTCTCGGGATGCTTTTTTATCGTCCGCAGGAAGAGGGTATAGATTCCAGAGTGGTTCACCTTAAATTGTATCATCGTGATGAGCCTATTCATCTTTCTGATGTAATGCCTATGCTGGAGAACTTAGGCTTACGCGTTGTCGGTGAATCTCCTTATGAGATCGAGAAAAAGGATGGCACGATTTGCTGGATCCTGGACTTTTCTATGATCCACAGCGGAGAAAATAAGATTGATCTTCGTAAAGCAAGGGATCGTTTCCAGCAGGCATTTGCTCAGATCTGGTCGGGAAGACTAGAAAGTGACAAGTTTAACCGGCTAGTTCTTGGGGCGGGTTTAACGGGTCGTGAAGTGACCATTGTGCGAGGGTATGCCCGTTATATGCGCCAGGTTGGGTTTCCATTTAGTCAACGCTATATCGCAGAAACGCTGTCTGACTATCCGGATCTGGCAGCAGCATTAGTTAATTTGTTTATTAAGCGATTTGATCCTGCGGTCAAGAACAGAGCTAAAACTTATAGCACATTGAACAATGATCTCATGACCAAGCTGGATCATGTCGAAAGTCTGGATGATGACAGGATCATTCGTAAATACATGGAAATGATTTCGGCAACCGTCAGAACAAACTATTTTCAACTGGATAGCAGTAAACAGCCCAAAGCCTGGTTAGCACTTAAACTAAGGCCGGGTGAGATATCTGATATTCCTGCACCAGTACCGGCTTATGAAATCTTTGTTTATGCCCCCGATGTTGAAGGGGTACACCTGCGCGGTGGAAAAGTTGCACGGGGTGGTCTGCGTTGGTCTGATCGTCCCGAAGACTTCCGGACAGAAATTCTGGGGCTGGTGAAAGCGCAGCAGGTAAAAAATACGGTCATCGTTCCGGTAGGAGCAAAAGGTGGCTTTGTCTGTAAGCGAATTGCAAGCCTTGCCACAAGAGACGAGATTCAGGCAGAAGGCCGACGTTGTTATCAACAGTTTATTCGTGCTTTGCTGGATGTCTCCGATAATATTGTTGAGGGCAAGGTTGTCAGCCCGGCAGAACTGGTTCGCCATGATGATGATGACCCATATCTGGTCGTTGCGGCCGATAAAGGAACGGCGACCTTCTCTGATCTGGCCAATGCGGTGTCTGAACAGTATGGCTTCTGGCTTGGTGATGCTTTCGCTTCTGGTGGATCTCATGGCTATGATCATAAGGTTATGGGGATCACTGCGAAAGGTGCATGGGAATCTGTAAAACGCCACTTCAGGGAAATGGGCACAAATTGTCAGACAACGGATTTCACCTGTATTGGTATCGGGGATATGGCAGGCGATGTTTTCGGTAATGGGATGTTGCTTTCTAAGCATATACGCCTGCAGGCGGCATTTAACCATATTCATATTTTTATTGATCCTACACCGGATTCACAAACTAGCTGGCAGGAAAGAGAGCGTTTATTCCATAAAGTCCGTTCCAGTTGGGAAGATTACAACCGAGATTTAATTTCTCAGGGAGGCGGGGTTTTCTCGAGAAAAGCTAAGTCGATCAAGCTAACCCCCGAAATTCAGAAAATGTTGTCGACCAGAAAAGCGGCTGTTTCGCCTAATGATCTGATTAAGATGATCTTGAAGATGCAGGTGGATTTGCTTTGGAATGGTGGGATAGGAACTTATGTAAAAGCATCCGGTGAAAGTCATTCAGATGTCGGAGACCGGACCAATGATGCACTGAGAGTTGATGGAAAAGAGCTGAATGCAAAAGTTATTGGTGAAGGTGGAAATCTTGGTATGACCCAAAAAGGGCGTATTGAGTATGCGCTCTTGGGAGGAAGGGTTAATACCGACTTCATCGATAATGTCGGTGGCGTCGATTGTTCAGATAATGAGGTAAATATAAAGATTTTCCTGAATACGCTGGTGGCGAATGGGGACATGACACTTAAACAACGGAATCAGTTGTTAGAGCAAATGGAAAATGAAGTGAGTCGAATTGTTTTGGATGACGCTTATTGTCAGTCTGAATCAGTTTCAGTCAGTGAATATCAGGGGGCGTCTCTGGTAAAAGAGCAAATCCGTTTTATTCATGATCTGGAAAAAGGAGGTTACCTGGATCGTAACCTGGAATATCTTCCTGATGATGAGACGTTACTTGAAAGAGAAAAGCAAGGGAAAGCCTTTACCCGTCCCGAACTGTCGGTATTGCTGGCCTACGGTAAAATGGTTTTGAAAGAGCAATTAGTCTGTGATGATATCATTAATGACGATTTTTACGGTCGCTGTTTACAAAACTACTTCCCAAAAGAGTTACGTGGTCACTATTCTCCGCATGTCGTTAACCATCCACTACGCGCTGAGATTATTGCCACTGTACTGGCTAATCAGATGGTGAATGAAATGGGCTGCAATTTTGTTACCCGTTTGCAGGAAGAAACAGGAGCAGACGTTGCAGAAATAGCGAATGCTTATGTCACTATCAGAGAAATCTATGATTTTGCTAATACAATAAGTGCTATTCGTGATTTGGATAACAAGGCCAAGGCGTCAGCTCAGTATGAATTACTGTTTTATGTCCGGAGAACCATGAGAAGATTGTCTCGCTGGGTCTTGCGTAATCGGAACCGTACACCAATTAGCGACACCGTTTCCCTGTTTAAAGAGGATGTCGCAATCATTACAGCTCAACTAGACAGTTTTCTGGTTCCGCAAGAAGTACAGGAGCATAACGATCTGGCAAACCAATGGATTGAACAGGGGGTACAGACCGATCTGGCTAATTATGTTGCCAGACTGTCCAGCCTTAATTCTGTGTTGGATATTTCATCTATTGCAAGAGAAAGCGGTCAGTCAATAGAAGATGCAGCTAAATTGTATTTTACGTTGGGAGACCGGTTATCTCTGCATTGGTTCCTGAAACAAATCAATATTCAGGAAACCACTAATAACTGGCAGGCATTAGCAAGAGCTGCATTCAGAGAAGATCTGGACTGGCAGCAAAGGCAGCTTTCGGCTCAGGTTCTGAATTGTGGTTGTTCCGGCAGTAAATTCGAGTCAGTGTCCGCATTAGAAAACTGGATGGAAGCGAATAAACGTTCATTATCCCGATGGGAAAATATTTTAAATGAATTTAAAGTTGGTACAGGACATGAGTTTGCTAAGTTTTCAGTCGCATTGCGAGAATTGATGCTTTTAAATTTGAATTGTTCTGCAAATAAGTAAATAATACAGCCCCGTTTAAACGGGGCTTTTTATATCGGAGGCACAATGCTCTACCGTCTGGCCAGGACTGGCTTTTTTCAACTCGATCCTGAGAAGGCACACGAGTTAGCAATTCAAAATTTCAAACGTTTTCACGGCACACCTTTTGACCTCTTTTATCGTCAGAACCTTCCTGTTCGTCAGGTGGAATGTATGGGGATTACTTTTAAAAACCCAGTTGGTCTGGCGGCAGGGCTGGATAAAAATGGTGAGTGTATCGATGCGTTTGGTTCTATGGGCTTTGGCCACATTGAAGTAGGTACGGTAACGCCACGTCCTCAACCGGGTAACGATAAGCCGCGTCTTTTCCGTCTTGTGGAAGCGGAAGGGCTGATAAACCGTATGGGCTTTAATAACGATGGTGTTGATGCTCTAGTCGAAAATGTTAAAAAAGCGACCTACGATGGTGTTATCGGTATCAATATTGGTAAAAATAAAGATACGCCAATTGAGAAAGGCAGCGAAGATTATCTTATTTGCATGGAAAAGACCTACGATCATGCGGGATACATTGCTGTTAACATTTCGTCACCAAATACCCCAGGGCTAAGAACACTACAATACGGTGATGCTTTGGACCAACTGTTGTCAGATCTTAAATCCAAGCAGGTAGAGCTGCAGAAGAAGTATGATAAGTACGTTCCTTTAGCGCTGAAAATTGCGCCTGATTTAAGTGATGAAGAGCTTGTGCAGATTTGTGACTCTTTGGTTCGTCACAATGTTGATGGTGTGATAGCCACGAATACGACCCTTGACCGGTCGATGGTTAAAGGAATGAAGCATGCGGAAGAAGCGGGTGGTTTAAGCGGCCGTCCGGTACAACTTCGGAGTACAGAAGTCATTCGCCGGGTTCATCAGGAGCTTGGAGACAAATTACCGATTATCGGGGTTGGCGGTATCGATTCTTATATTGCGGCCAAAGAAAAAATGCTCGCCGGTGCTCAACTTGTGCAAGTTTACTCTGGATTTATCTACCATGGCCCTGGTTTGATCCGGGATATTGTCCGAAATTTGTAATTCACCGTTGTCAACACCTGTCTTATTGCAGAAAAAGAGGGAATTGTTTTCCTCTTTTTTTTTGCTTTTCCGTTTGTAGAATTAATAGAAACGTTGGCTAAGATAATTACGTCTTTTACCTAACATTTTGAATCAATTTAAAAAAATAGGTGACGGAACATGCTAAAACCAAAAGACACATGGAACTGGTATTACGACAAAAGCGATGACGCTCTGATGCTGGATCTCGGCGAGGAAATGCTCTTTCGGGTAAACCTGCCAAAGAAACTTTTGGTTGACTGCGCCTTTGCCAGCAATGAATTTTCTGTGGAAGATGCTACATCGTTTCAGATTTTCTACGAGAAAACATCCAGAACAAGTCTTTCCGAGCCACGTCGGGCCGAGCTGGTACTTAACTGTGTTGCAGCTAAACGATTTCATGTTCCCGTTCAGCCCAAAAGCTGGTTTTTCGATTACCAACCTGAAAGGGACGGCTACGAAGTCGAAGAAGGGGATTTTATCCACCTTCAGAACCAGTACGGCGAAGGCTACTTTATGGTGGTGGAGTGTGGTGAGAACGCCAGCTTATGTGTCTATATCGAGCTGGATGAGTTCAACCTGAATGGCTCCAAGAAGCTGAGATTTGCTGAGCCTATCAAAGTAATGCATGACCGTATGTTGTGCGCGAATGCACTTTTTATCGAGAATCCAGTGGCTCTGGTGAGCTAATAAGAACGCATTAGCTATTCACGAACAGAACCATTACCCACCAATACAGTTCATCAAAATTCGTTCCTTTGTTGTATTTATCGGCTTCTTCCCTGGTAGCCGATTTTTTTTATTCCTGTCTTTTTGCCCTATGACCTTATCATAGTAAGCACTTTTACTGTGTATTTGTTTGATTTTTAATCATTCAGAACGCAAGAGTCTCTTATTACTGAGACAATAAGCGGCATGAACCACTCAATTTTTCTCTTTTTCGTACACCATAAAACTAAATCTTTCGGGTGAATTTTGCCCATTTATTCCTGTTTTAGGGTAGATCTGTTATTTAATTTCATTATCAGAATATTCTGGTATAGACCAAGTTATACATGAATAACTATGCTGCTTAAATTAGGAGACATTGTTATATCTCGCTTAAAGGCGTAGTAAGTAGTCACTATAATTTTTATGGTAAATTAAGTTGAGGGGACGAGATTGTTAGAGATGAAGCATGAAAAGCCAGACAGCAAACCGGCCTGAACGGACAGTAAGTTACCGTCATTAACCAGGGTTACTGTGGGTTCTTTAATCAGTTAACGTCGCCAGAAAACAGAAAATGCCGACTTTGCTCTGATCCAGACTGATTCTCAGGTATAATCAGACACTATTTTTCACCGGCGTGTTGCCGGAGTGTGCTGATAGAAAGGTCAAGATGAATCAATATCTAGCAATAACCTCCAACGGGTTAGAAAACCTTCTTGCGGAAGAGCTTAAAGAGCTTGGCGTTATCGATCCAAAGCCTGTTCAGGCTGGCGTAAAATTTAAAGCCGATAACAGACTAATTTATCGTTGTTGTCTGTGGAGCAGAATCGCGTCCCGTTTTGTAAAAATACTGGCTGAATTTCAGTGTCAGGATGACATGGATCTGTATCTTTCTGCGTCAGCAATTAACTGGCCTTCACACTTTGATTGTTCTAAACGCTTTGTCGTTGACTTTAACGGTACGAACAGAGAAATCCGTAATAGCCAGTACGGTGCCATGAAGGTAAAAGACGCGATTATCGATAGTTTTGAGAAACAGCGCCTTTCAAGACCTTCGATCAGTAAAGATCGTCCGGATCTTCGTGTCCATGTTCGCTTGAATAAAGACAAGGCTATACTCGGTATCGATATGGTGGGTACGGGGTTGCATCAGCGTGGATACCGGACGGAATCAGGCAAAGCGCCTCTTAGAGAAAACCTGGCAGCGGCGATTGTTATGCGTTGTGGCTGGGATGCTGATAAATCCCTGCTGGACCCTATGTGTGGTTCAGGAACCTTACTGATAGAAGCTGCTTTGATGGCGGCTAACATGGCCCCGGGCGTAAAGAGGAAGCAGTGGGCGTTTGAAGCATTGAAAGACTTTGAACCCGAAGTTTGGGCAGAGCTTAAATCAGAAGCTAGTGTGCAGGCTCGCCGGGGAGCGAAAAATGTTCAGGGGAAATTTTTCGGTTATGATAATGACAAGCGTGTATTGTCGGTCGCCCGTGATAATGCAAGAAGAGCTGGTGTTGAAGAACTGATCCAGTTTGAGCAAAGTGACGCAGCAACGTTAACTCGCCCTAAAGATTTTACTCATGGTGTTATTGTTTGTAACCCGCCATATGGCGAGCGTTTAGGCACAGAGCCGGGCCTTATCGCTTTGTATACAGCGTTTGGTGCCCAGTTAAAGGCTGAATTTGGTGGCTGTGAAGCCTCTATCTTCTCCAGTTCTGAAGAGTTGCTAAGCTGTCTTCGTATGCGTGCCGATAAACAATATAAGCTGAATAACGGTGCGTTACGCTGTCACCAGAAAAATTACTCTATTTCCGAGCGAACGGCAGAAAATGGAAATATACAAAAAGAGCAGGCAGTCGTTGCGCCTGATTTTGCTAACCGTTTGAAAAAGAACTTAGGTAAGATAGGCAAGTGGGCCAAGCGCGAAGAGCTGGATTGCTATCGTGTCTACGATGCGGATTTGCCGGATTACAATGTCGCAATCGACGTGTATCAGGGTTATCTGGTTATCCAGGAATATGCCGCTCCGAAGAACATCCCTGAAGAGAAAGCTAAACGTCGTCTAACGGATGTTATCCGCGCCACCATTCAGGTGATGGGTGTGGATGCCAATAAAGTGGTGCTGAAAACCCGGGAAAAGAAAAAGGGCGCTTCTCAGTATCAGAAGTTGGGTGAGCACGCTCGTTATCTTGAAGTTAATGAGTACGGTGTAAAACTGCAGGTTAATCTATATGATTACCTGGATACGGGACTTTTCCTGGATCATAAACTTACCCGCAGGCAAATTGGTCGTATGGCCAAAGGTAAGGATTTTCTTAACCTGTTTGCTTATACAGGATCCGCAACGGTTCACGCCGCTTGTGGTGGTGCCAAATCTACCACCACAGTAGATATGTCTAAAACATATCTGGAATGGGCAAAAGAGAACCTGAAACTAAATGGTCAGGTTGGGCGTCAACACCGGTTTGAGCAGGCAGATTGTCTTCAGTGGCTGGAGTCGGCACAAGGCAATTATGATCTTATCTTTATCGATCCCCCTACGTTCTCAAATTCTAAACGTATGGAAAAGAGTTTCGATGTTCAGCGTGACCATATCTACCTGATGAAGCATCTTCAGCGTTTGCTAAGACAAGACGGTACCATTGTATTTTCTAATAACAAACGTCAGTTTAAGATGGACTTTACTGCACTGGAAGAGCTCGGTCTTCAGGCTGAGAATATCTCTGCGAAAACGCTTCCTCTGGATTTTTCCAGAAATAAACATATTCATAACTGCTGGCTTATTACGCACAAACAAGAGCAGTAACAGACACGGAACGATTAAAATACATGGCATTATTAACCATACATAACGCCCAGTTGGCGTTTGGGGATAATCCCTTACTTGATCATGCTGATTTCGCCCTGCAGGAAAATGAAAGGGTGTGTTTAGTCGGCAGAAACGGAGCCGGTAAATCGACACTCATGAAGGTGCTTGCCGGAGAGGTTTTACTGGATGACGGTAAAATCCAGATTACTCAGGATGTGGTGGTCTCTCGTCTTGAACAGGATCCACCGAGAAACGAACAGGGTACGGTACTGGATTATGTGGCTGGTGGTTTGGCTGAAGCAGGTGAACAGCTAAAGATCTATCAGGATCAACTTGATCTGGTGGCCTCTGACCCTTCAGAACAGAATATCAACCGACTGGCTAAGGTTCAGGAACAGCTTGAACATTCTGGTGCCTGGCGGTTTGAAGACCGAATCAAAAACGTACTGACAGCGTTGCAGTTAGACCCGCACACTAAGCTGACTGACCTATCCGGTGGCTGGCAGAGAAAGGCGGCACTGGCTAAGGCGCTGGTGTGCGATCCGGATGTATTGCTGCTAGATGAGCCAACTAACCATCTGGATGTAACGACCATAGAGTGGCTGGAAACGTTTCTTAAAGACTTCCGTGGCTCTATTGTCTTTATTTCGCATGACCGTGCGTTTATCAAATCTATGGCGACCCGTATTCTTGACCTTGACCGGGGAAAGCTAAACTCTTTCCCGGGAAATTACGATCAATACCTGATAGATAAAGAAGAAGCTCTGCGTGTTGAAGAAATGCAGAACGCGGAATTCGACAAAAAGCTCGCTCAGGAAGAGGTATGGATCCGACAGGGTATTAAGGCTCGTCGTACCCGTAATGAAGGCCGCGTACGAGCACTTAAAAAGCTACGTGAAGAACGCAAAGAGCGCCGAGAAGTGCAGGGCAAAGCGAATATCAATATTGATACCAGTAACCGCTCAGGCAAGATTGTGTTTGAAGCACAGAATGTCAATTATTCTATTGGTGGCAAACAAATTGTTTCTGATTTTAGCTTCAATATTATGCGTGGTGACAGAATTGCTCTTATTGGGCCGAATGGCTGTGGTAAGAGTACGGTTTTGAAACTGTTGCTTGAAGAACTGACACCTGATTCCGGTAAATTGCGTTGTGGTACCAAGCTCGAAGTGGCGTACTTTGATCAGTATCGGGAGATTTTGGATCCGGAGAAAACCGTCATCGATAATCTGGCTGACGGTAAGCAGGAAGTGATGGTCGGCGGACGTCAGCGACATGCATTGGGTTACCTGCAAGATTTTCTTTTTTCTCCGAAAAGGGCGAGAACGCCGGTAAAAGCGCTGTCTGGTGGAGAGAAAAACCGGCTGCTACTGGCAAGAATCTTTCTGAAACCCAATAATTTGTTGGTACTCGATGAACCAACCAACGATTTAGATATTGAAACTTTGGAACTTTTAGAAGATTTGCTTGCCAACTATGAGGGTACGTTACTTCTGGTGAGTCACGACCGACAATTTGTTGATAATACAGTGACAACCAGCTGGATCTTCGAAGGCGAAGGTCATATCGAGGAATTTGTTGGTGGGTATCATGATGCGCAACAGCAGAGAGAACAGGCACGACAAGCTCGTCTTGCGCAAAAGCCTGAATCAAAGCAGAAAGTGGTTGAGGAAACTCTCAAAAATAGTCAGCCACGCAATAAACCGAAGAAGTTATCATATAAGCTACAGCGCGAGTTAGAAGCTTTGCCAATGCGGCTGGAAGAGCTTGAAGCGGAAATTGAATCGTTACAGACTTCGGTAAATGATCCCAGCTTTTTCTCTAAGCCAGTAGAAGAAACACAACCTGTGTTGGATAAATTATCTGCCACTGAGCAGGAACTGGAAACAGCATTCGAGCGCTGGGAAGAGCTTGAAGCCATGCAACAGGAATTTGAAAATTAAATGAGTAGTAAAACATTTAAGTTATCGACATTAGCGGCCTTAGTTTTGGCCGCTACACACGCTAATGCTGCACTATACCGGGTTGTAGAAGTCACACAGCCGTCAGGCACAGAAGCCTATGGCTCTGCAATCGAGGAGGGTACTACAAGCTGCTTTACGACAGATTGTAGTGATGGCTCCGGTTATACGTTAGCTGGAGATACCCTGGAAGGTACAATGGGCTTTTCTTATAAGCAGGAAGTGCCTTTTGGTTTCGATAACTTTTTCACTATCTTGGATCAGGACGATCTGGAAACCTATTGTTCTAACGAGCTGGGTTATAACACCTGTGAAAGCTGGGCTTCTTATCAGTGGAATGGCATTGATGATGCTGGTGGCCTTAAGCGGGAGAGAGAGGCATGGAGTTTAGTCTCTTATACTTCTAATGCCACTGCGTTTACAAATGCTTCAGGCAGTAGCATCAGCGTTGATTCTCCTGATCCAACAGAAGATCCACAGGGTACGACTTCATCTCCAGAGAGCGCTTCTAAGAATGTCGTTATCAATGCGTTAGGTGGAACAACGCCTATTGGTAACACTTCCAGTGGTTATTTTGATTTAAGTGGCAATTATGCTCTGACTTATCGTAATCGCGGATTTTATGGTTCTACTCTGCTTCTTCCGGAGCAGGGCGATGAAAATATCGTAGAAAAAATGGGTCGGACGATGGCGTTTGATTCATTTACCTATGGTGGTTCCACTTATGTAGTTGGCTCTGCTGCAGTTGCTCCTTTTGATGCATCTGATTCAAGCAAAGATTATTTAGGCGATGTAAGTAGTTGTTCCACATATGATTATCCAGCTACTTATGCAGAATGCCAGAACTTTGCGTTTGCTCAGAAGGCTTACGTATGGAATGTGACGAATACCAGCTCCACTAATGGTGTGACCACCGCAACCGGTATAGCGGCTACTGACTGGAACAGTGGTTCTAGCGCGAATGTTGAGGAAGAGTCTGCTGAGGCTGGTATTCGTGGCGTTGTGATACCGGCATCCGGAACTTATAGCGGTAAGCCGGTTATGGTTGGTTTTAATACAGCGGTTTATGATAGCAATCTGATGATGCAGGCGGCGGTCTATTATCCTAATGATACCTTTGATGCCAGCGGTGTCGTTGCTGATGCCTGGGACAGCACTTTTATCAGCGGGGCTGAGCTAAGGCAGAGCAGTAACTACGTATACAGCAACTCTGTCGCCAAAGATATTAACGATAATTTATTAGTCATTGGTGAAGCAAAACGCGAAACCTCTGAAAATGGTGCCTTTAATAACCGTCTGTTTATCGCAGACGCCAGTGATGGTGCGCCAAGTGCGAGTTATCTCAGCGGAGGTATCTTCTTTAGTGGTGCTGGTGGTGAAGCCAATGCTATTAACAATTACAATGAAATTGTAGGGCAAATCGACGCTGAAACTCACCGGGAAAACAACGGCAAAAAACGTCGGCGTCGCGGTTTCATTTATCCATACAACGGGACTAATTCGGATTCTACCCGAATGGCGTTATTCAGCAATCAGGCATGGTGGCTGGATGATCTAACCAATGGCGGAACTTATAGCGACAATAACAACCAGTATCGTATTTTTAACGCCGCAGATATTAACGATGCCGGTGTCATCGCTGCATCAGCGTTTAAATGTGATGGAGGATATAGTTCTACCGCCCATTTCGCTACCTGTGATGGTGATGAGCAGATCGTCGCCGTTAAGCTTATTCCTCTTTCATCTGAGCAATCGATTGTGGAGAGAGCTGAATCCGATTCAAGTTCATCAGAACGTTCGGGAGCAGGGCTAGGGTGGTTAAGCATCATGTTGCTTGGATTGATGGGAATTCGACGCAAATTTGCATAATTAGCTGAATACAAAAAGCACAGGTTCACAATTTTGAATCTGTGCTTTTTTTGTGCTTGAGAAAAAATTCTAATTGGAGCATCCTTAACAACGGAGTAACAAATACTCCATAAAAAAGTAATAGTAGTACGTTAGGAAAACAATTCACTGTATGAGGAACTGCACTATGAAGAGACAGAAGCGTGATCGCCTGGAACGAGCTCAGTCACAAGGCTATAAAGCGGGTGTTAACGGACGGTCTATGGAAAATTGTCCTTATCAGCAAGCCGACGCGAGGTCGTATTGGTTAGGTGGATGGCGTGACGCGAGAAGTGATGTTCAATCAGGTCTCTATAAATAACAACTCTCATGTACATACAAGTTGAATTAAGGAGCAGGCCCCGAAAGGGGTCTTATTATTACCCCCCCTAATGCACTATAACTTATTGGTTTGTATCTTAAAAAGACAACCATACAGTTGCCTTTTTTAAATACTACTACTTTAAATCTGCAATTCAGATTAGAAGCTTGACGTGTCCTGGAACAGGCCTACTTTAAGATCTTTAGCTACATAGATTTCTTTACCATCAACCAATACGCGGCCATCAGCCATGCCCATAACCAGTTTACGGTTAATAACACGTTTCATATTGATTTGATAAGTTACTTTTTTCGCTGTTGGCAGAATCTGGCCAGTGAATTTAACTTCACCTACACCAAGAGCACGGCCTTTACCTTTGCCGCCAACCCAACCAAGGAAAAAGCCCACTAATTGCCACATAGCATCTAGTCCAAGGCATCCTGGCATTACCGGGTCACCTGGGAAGTGACAATCAAAAAACCACAGGTCAGGAGTAATATCTAGTTCAGCTTCAATGTATCCTTTACCGAATTCACCACCGTCTTCTGTCATCAGGCTTACTCGGTCCATCATTAGCATATTAGGTGCAGGAAGTTGAGGGTAACCTTCACCAAATAGTTCGCCTTGGCTTGAGGCTAGTAGGTCGTCACGGTTATAAGAACTACGTCTGTTTTGCATTTTTTTATCACTCCAGAATTTAGTAGGTGCATGTTAGTGAACACCTGTACGCTAATCAAGTCCGATCAGTTTGCAAATCGGTTCTTAATTCTTTGAATAAGTCCTTCATTCATCTCGGTTCGGGCAAAATTCTCTATACGTTGAGATATTTTGTTAATAATAGTGTCTTCGGCGTCACCGCGGAATTGTTTTCCGGTGATCAGTGCAATAGCTTCATCAACATTTTTGACTGACCAAATATGGAATTCTCCTTTTTGAATACTTTCGATGACTTCATTATTTAATGAAAGATGATTCAGATTAGTCTTTGGCAGGATAACGCCTTGTTCACCGGTAAAGCCTTTATGCCGACAAACCCGATAGAAACCTTCAATTTTTTCATTTAACCCCCCAACAGAAAGAACCCGTCCAAATTGGTCAACGGCACCTGTTACGGCAAATTGCTGGTTAATTGGGACTTCAGATAATGCGCTGACCAGCGAACACAATTCAGCCAAAGAAGCGCTATCTCCATCAACCTCACAATATGATTGTTCAAAAACAACAGAAGCAGAGTAGGGTAAAGGTTCATCCAAATCTAAGGCACTGCTGACAAACGCCTGCATAATCATCATGCCTTTGGCGTGTAAATTACCCCCAAGTTCTGCCTTGCGTTCAACGTCAGCAATATCTCCGTCACCGAAGTGTATGACGCAGGAAATACGGGCGGGTTCACCATAAGAAATAGGATGGCCAGGAACATCAATAACCGTCAGGCCGTTCACCTGACCAACTTGTTTACCTTCGGTTTCAATAATAACCTGACCGTCAAGAATATCATCGATAGCTCTTTCCGGAAGATAAGATTCTCTGAAGTATTTGCTGTCTATCGCTTTATCAAGGTGTTGGCGTGATAAAGTATTACCACCTGACTCTAAGGCTGCTTCAGAAAGCAACCAGTTATGCCATTGAAGGCACAATGGCATGAATTGCTGATCTTCACACTCTCGAGCTCCTGCAGCAATTAACCTTTGCAAGCCTGATTCATCCAAAAATGGCAAATGAAAGTACTCACACAAGCCTTTTACAAAACCAAGATAGTTGTTAATGGATGAGCTGTTCAGCTTTATATCTAATTCGATTTCAGTAAAGACACAAAAACCGGACTGAATATCGGAGTCAAAATAGTCTAACTCACTCATTTGCTCACGATCTCCGATCACAATCAGCTTAACGTTGACGCAGTGTGAAGGGGTTTCTGCAGCAATATGTTTTCTATCAACACTAATAGGTGAAAAAGCTTCACCCAAAAGTGCAGACTTCAATACCATCCAAGAGGAGGGGTTGGCCATAATCAGATTGGCTGAAACTACCAGATAGCCTCCATCAGCCTGCTCAAGCAATCCTTTAGACTCAGAAACTACCTTGCCATTATGGGCTTTATAGCGGCCTAAAATAGCGTCAATCTCAAGAGTTTCAGCCTTAACAACAACGGGAGGCACATCAGCTGACGAGTTCTTTTGTATTGCCTCAATAACCGCATTCCGATAAATGGCATTATCAGGAGAATTGATCAGTAACACCTTGGTCCAGTTTTGCAATTGTTCAAAGCGCATTAATGCAGAATGCAGCCGTGGTTGCATGTCCAGAAAGGATAATGAGCTAAGATTATTGAAATCTTTGAAATGTTTTAGGTAACAATCTGTCTGAGGTGTGACGGAGCGCCAGTCTTCTTGAATCATCGGGATTTAATATGTATGAGAAGGAGGGGGGATTATACACTTTACCTGTTTAGCAAGAAATCTTGGTTTGGAAATAGTTAACACTTTTTTCAGTTATTGATTGCTCAATAATCAACTTAGAGTTACGCTGTCACTAAAAATGTATTCAGAGGATTTATTATGAAGTATCAGCAGCTTGAAAACCTTGAGTGTGGTTGGAAGTGGCAGTATCTGGTTAAAAAATGGAAAGATGGTGAAGCTATTACCCGCTACATAGACTCTAGTGAAGCTGATCACGCTATTCAACAGCTAAGAGACATTGAATATGAGCCGGTCAAGGTTCTTGAGTGGATAGAAAAACATATGTCTTTTGAGTTGGATAACAAACTCAAGCAAGCAATCAGAGCAAAAAGAAAAAGACATTTTAACGCGGAACAACAACATACTAAGAAAAAATCCATTGATCTCGATTACCGCGTGTGGGAAAAACTTTCTCAAAGGGCTGGAGAGCTGGATTGTACCTTATCCGATGCCATTGAGTATTTGCTTAGCGAAGCATCAAGAAGTGAGAAAGCCAGTCAGACGGTTAGTAGTTTGAAGGAAGATTTAAGTAAATTGTTGTCAGACTAAATAAGGAGTTTGTATGCTTTACGTTATCGCTGCTGCGGCTGTCTTAATATTATGGCTTGTTGCCTTCGATCGCCCAGCACTAAAACTGGTATTCAAAGATGGTCTGCTAGATAAAAGTAAGGGAAATGTACCTCATGCATTTGGGCAAAACTGTAAAGAAATTGCACGAAAAACACCATTTTCAGGTACTGTTAAGGTCTATATGACCCGATCTGGAGCGAAGATGACTTTTTCGAAAAGTATTCCTCACAAAATACAGCAAAGAATACGCAATGTATTTCCTCACCAAGGCTTTAGAAGCAACGGAAAGAAAAGAGCTTAACCCAAGTTTGCATAGTTACGAAGTGTCACCCATCATTAATATAACGATGTAAAGAGGGATAACGGCATGGCTGATATAGATTACCAAAAGCTAACAGAGAACGCTTTACAGCAGATAAAAACAGCTCAGGAGAGATATAACTTTGCTGATGCCAAATACAACCAAGTCAGAGAAAAATTTCAACTCGGTGAAGTTGATAAGATTGCGTTTGATGAGGCTTTTGAAAACCGCCTGCAGGCTTACGCTGAACTAGAAGAACTTCAACATGAACACTTTGCAATCAAATGCCTGAAGTAGCTTCATATAAATACATTGATAAAGGTTTGTTCAGCGTTATCCTAACGCACTATAACTAATACTATTAGCAAAATTATAACACGCAGGTTGTAAACTAAACACATAAAATGTGTAATGTTAATTAACCATCTACAAGGTGACACTTTGAGGCAGCAAAACTTTCTAGTTTGTGCAATTGACGCAAAGTCTCAACTGACACTTGAAGATGACGAAACTCATCAGGATAACGTCTGTTACTGGGTTTACCTCGAGCACCATGTCCCAAACTCGAAGCGTCATGTTTAGCCAGTTGTTCCAGTAAACGCCGAACTTGACGGGTTGTAAGAGCACATCTTGAAGCTCTTTGAATCGATTAATCTCTTGTTCGCTCATAGGAATTAGCATCGGTTAGGTTCCTCAAATTTAATGGTAATTCATTAAGCATAAGAGGACATTTTAACTTTGCTCCCACACCTTAGTGCGTATTATGTAGTGTTATGTCAAAAACACGCTATCCCGTAACCCATTGTAATTATAATGGAAATTCGTAAATATAAGGCTGTAATTTATGAATTCTATTAAATGGACTAAAAACCGAATTTTCCGCGTCTGTGAATGTCAATTAACCCGCGAACAAACCGCAGAATTATGTTTTAAAAGTGCGACCACTGTCAGAAAATGGGATGCAGGGAGAGAGATCCCACCGGAATGCAAACGACTTATGCGGATGGCCAGAGGGAGAGAAATACACCACTCACCCGATTGGGAGGGTTTTCAAATCGTAGGGGAAAAACTGAAACTACCAAATGATGAAACTATCGGCCCTCAGCAGATTGTTACTGGTTGGGTATTACTTAACAATGCTGGCCCCAATGAGCGCCCCAGAACAAAAAGGTTTTTACGAATAGCTACACATCTAGCAAAAATCATGGTGCGAAATCGAATAGTTTAGCGAGGTGAAAATCTTAGAAAAGTTAACAGCTCCCCATTTAAGAGGTACTGCTATAGATGTAAATCGCAACCCCAAAGTAATGTGTACAACCAAACAGTATTTGAAAGTTAGCATATCAGGCGGATAAATCGTAAACGTTACATTCTAAGGAGTCACCAGACTTATGCTTTATTTATTGATAACCGTTATAGCTGGCTATGTCATTTTAAAATTAATACTGACAAATCAACCTCAAAAGGCCAAACAGCCGAGTAATTCCTCGGAGAGTGCCATAACAGTGAAACACGTAAAACAAGAATACCTTGCTACGCAGAATGAACAAAAGCTGCATCAGGCTTTACAAGCTATCCTTAACGAAAATTACATAATTCACAGCCAGGTATCACTTATGGCATTGGTAACACCAAAAAACTTCAAGGATAATTCGAAAACTTGGGCTAAACGAATGGACTTTGTTATCACAGACAAGATGACCAGAGTCTTAGCTGTGATTGAGCTTGATGACAGCACACATAATAGAAAGAGCCGTCAAAAACGCGATCTGTATGTAAATAACGCACTCAAAGATCATCATCCTCTTATCCGCATACAAAGTCGTAGATATTATGAACAATCTGAAATAGCTAAAATTCTAGAAGAACAAGCTGGAATAAAGTGCGTTCAGGAACTTCAAGCAACCTCATAAAAATCCCTGATTTTCTCTGTACCCGTTGAGTTTTGGGGGAATTTACCCCCGTAGTACACGACGGGGGTTCTCAAAGCCCAACACTTAACTCTCCCGCGCCGTACAGTGGTGCGGCACAGGAGAGGTTAAGTGTTTTCACGCTATGTGGCTTTGAATCTTATCTAATAACATTTTTCCGTTAAGTTCTGCTGGGTTCCAGTTGGGGCGACCCGCCTCTGATACGTTCATGCTCTGGGAGGCGAGCTTGGCAGGAAGGAAGGGGGATTTTCGGTTTACTGCATTCTGTAGCCGCTGGCGCGGGTATCGGCCGGATTGACCTACACTAAAATGCTGATCATCTCTCCGGCCTTATATGTGCCAAGGCACATTTGGGCAAATATGAAACAAATGACATTAGGAGCCATCAGTTTTCGACCACCATCACAGAAAATGTAATTTTTTAATGCTATCAATTTTATACAGAAACATTGGGACTCATAAATAATGGCTAAAGAACCGCTGAAAAACTTTGTGTTTAAAAAACACATGAATATTGGTGAAGCAGATGCAGAGCATGACACGTTGTATCTTGAGGAATGCTTCGAAGATATAGGCGATTATGATGTCTTACAAAATACTCTTTCTCCGCAAGCGATTATTGTTGGTCGCACAGGTATAGGTAAAAGTGCACTTTTAGAACAACTAGAAAAAACAGAACAGAAAGTTATCAGGTTAGAACCAGAGGAACTTGCAATACGTCATGTTTCAAACTCTAATGTTTTGCGTTTCTTTGAAGAATCCGGTGTAAATTTGGATGTTTTCTATAACTTATTATGGCAGCATGTGTTTGCTGTCGAGTTAATAAAAAACCGGTACAACATAGAATCTGAAGTTGCCAAAGAAAACTTTTTTGTAAATATAAAAAATAAACTATCAGGGAATAATTCGAAACAAAAAGCAATAAATTATATAGAGGAATGGGGTGGGAAATTTTGGCTTGATACAGAATCAAGAGTTAAAGAAATAACAGAAAAATTAGAAGATAATTTACAGACCACTGTTGGCTCTAATGTACCACACTTCAAATTTGGATTTGGAAGTTCATCAAACTTATCTGAGGAACAGAAAACAGAAGTAGTTTATTATGGAAAACAAGTTGTCAGTTCCATCCAAATTAAGAAATTATCAAAAATAATTGACCTATTAGCAGAAGATATCTTTGATGACCCTCAGAACAAAACATATATATTAATTGATAGACTAGATGAAAATTGGGTCGATGACCAGCTAAGATATAAACTTATCAGGGCATTAATAGAAACAGTAAAGAAATTTCGAACTATAGAGAATATAAAGATAATCTTCACCCTAAGAACGGATTTATTACACCGAGTATTAGAAAATACAAAAGATTCTGGATTTCAGCTCGAAAAGTACTCTAGTCTTTTTTTAGAATTAGGTTGGAATAAAGATCAGTTGGTTTCCCTCCTAGATAGAAGAGTTAATCATTTATTAAAACACAAGTATACCAAAAGTGAAGTAAGCTTTGGTGATATATTCCCTAATAAAATAGATAAAACGACATCTGCGGATTATATTCTTGATAGAACATTGCTAAGACCAAGAGATGCCATCATGTTTGTTAATGAATGCCTTATTGAATCTCAAGGAAAAACACAAATAACCCCAACAATCATGAAATTAGCGGAAAAATCATACTCAAGTAAAAGAATTGAGTCTCTAAAATACGAGTGGTTTGTAGAGCACCCAGCACTTGATCATTATATTGATATACTAAATAAAAAGACTGCAAGATTTAAAGTTAATAGTATTGTCGATAGTGAAATAGAAGATTTGATTTTAAGAATAACAGAATCTAAATATCAGTATGAAGATTCTGTTATAAAAAGTGCCGTTAGCTATCTCAACTCTAAATACCCTATGACAGATACATATAGAAATCAATTAATTCAAAATCTATTATTTACGCTGTATAAAATTGGTGTGATTGGTATAAAGGTTGATGGTACTTCTAGCGTTAAGTGGATTCATGACAGAACTCAGGACTTAACGCCACAAAAAATAATGAACACGTCAATCGTATATATACACAAGGTGTTGTGGAGACCTTTAGCTATTGATGCGAGAGTATGATTAATCTAGCTTGTAGAAAAGACGCTTTTCCTGAAAATTTCGGGATAGCGACTTTTATTCAGTGAATAATCTACCTTACACCTCTGTAATATGCAAAACCACACTTAAAGTTCTACGCACTTCCTTTTCTGATTCAGAGGTGAAGAGCAAACCAAGAACGGGAACATCACCCAACAGCGGGACTTTCATTTCTAAGGTTTGTTTTTCATTGGAACTCATGCCGGCCAGCATGACACTACCACCAATTTTTGTATTAACCGTGGTCGTGATGCGGCGTTTTCTGGTCGCTATGTCACTGGCCTGTATGTTCTTATCAACCCGGCTCAGTATCTGGTCTATATCCAGTCTGACACTACCATCTACGCCAATAAACGGTTTCACTTTAAGCGACAGGCCAACGTCTTTACGTTCAATCGTCTGAAAGGGACGTTCAACCCCGTCTGTGTCTGTGGTGTATTGTCCGGTGATAAAGGGCAGCTCCTGACCAACAGAGATAAAGCCGGTACTGCCATGAAGCACACTGATAGCCGGTTTACTCAGGATTTTGGTCTGGTCGTTGGTTTCCAGAAAACGGATAAAGGCGTCAAAATGATCTGATTGACTGGAGAAGTTAGAAACAGCAGAAGTGACCCCTGTTAAACTACCCTGAAAACCCGTTCTTAGGGCATCAAATCCCGCTTGCAGGTCTACCGTCTGCTCCTCACTGCCATTCCAGACAAACTCATAGATAACCGCTTTAATCCGGATTTGTTTCAGCGGGGTATCAATCACGTTCACCAGTTCTCTGATGTTAGTCTGCATCGACTGGGGAGCCGTTACCATAAGGACTGAATCCGCGATAATACCCTCAACATGGGTAATGTCCGGCACATCGAGAACGGACGACTGAACCACTAAGGATTTTTGCAGGGGTTCCACTATCTGAGAAGCCGAAACGTGATTGAGCTTATAGGTACGGGTCACTATCTTATTGTTTGGCTGTAGCTTTTTCCGTGATTGCACCCTAATTACAGTGTCACTTTCTACATAAACTAAATTGTGTGCGCGCATCACTGAAAAGAACACATCACGGAAATTAGCCGCATAGCCCACCTGAAAGACTTTGACTTTGCCATCTATGGCCGGGTCTACAATGATGGTTTTCTGAAAGGCTTCACTGGCCAGAATGAAAAACTGATCTAATGATTTGCCTGATAGGTTCGCGTTCACCTGGGCAAACGTGTGCAGACTTATGGTGAGTAAAAGCAGAGTAATAAGGCGCATTAGAAAACCCCTCCGGATTTTAGTTTTTTACTGGTACTGGCGCGGCGTTTACCGGTGAGTGACGTATCAAACGGGTCAAAGTAGCCATAACGGGCAACACTGGCACAGTAATCATCTGACATAGGATAAATGGTGTGTTGTTGGGTGAAGCACTTGCAGCTGGACGGTGTTTCGATACAAAAGAGTTTTGGGTAGTCCTGAGCATCTTGGGTCAGTTCGTCATAGACAGGGGCTGAAAACGGCAGAATGTCATGTCGGGGAATTAACCGGCTCAGATGGTTATCAGGCAGAGTTCCCATTTCCCCGTCTTGGTCAGTAGTGTCTACCTGTTCAACTATAGGGTTGAATTGTGCCTCTTTCGGGAAAAACAAATCCCACGCATAGAACAGACAAACCACCATCACACACAGCAACAATGCAAAGAACGTCAGAAGCTTAACCAGCCGTTTATTAAATTTCACGTTGTGCGTATGTTTAACGCTGCTGAGATAAACACCGTGATATTTGCTGTCTCGCTTGGAAGTGTCACCACCCACACGCCGGAGATCGTTTTTAGATGCAGGGTCAAATAGCTTGTTATCGTTATACTTTTTAATGTAATCGCGACCAACAAACTCTATATGAGTGTAGTTCTGTAACCGGCGACGAATGAAATGATCCACATCCTTAAAATCCTGAGAGATATACACCAAATCATTGCCACGGTGCCGGTGTGTGGCGACATACTTAATATCTTCTGATGGTTTAGAAGAAGTCGGACGGGGCGGCCAGATGTTCTGTACCTCATCAACCAGTATCACCGCACCGGCAGGAAGATCATGTATCTTTTTCGGGTTATCAAAGGAACGCCAGCTGAGTTTCAGTTCTTTGATATGGCTTTCGGTTAACTCGCTTTCGTCTATTTCCAGTACGTCTAAGGCTTCATGATAGAGTGCAATCCGTTTCTTGGAAGCCAGCTTTTTAAACCAGTGTAACCACTGCTGCATAGGATTATGACTGGCGAACTGTCCGGCCAGATAAGGGAAGTCTTCCAGTTCAGCTAACCGTCCCTCTGTTTCCAGTGTCAGAAGCTTCTTCTCAAGCGCCTTGTTGCTTTTGTTTTCTAAAAAATAATGCCCGTACATAAAGCCATGAAAGCTATTACACACATCATAATCGAGCAGATTCACCCGTATGCCGTGGTAATAGACTTCACGACCCGCAAAGTCATCATTTTCAATCACATATTTGATGGCGTTCAGGGTCTTTCCCGCACCCATACCACCACTAAAACCGGCTAACATAAAGCCCCCTTATGATGGTGTACGCCAGCGAGGACGATAACCGGTGGCAGACATTAACCCTTTCAGAGTCAGACTGAACACCAGACAGGTGATAACCGCATTAATGGCTTTATCAAACCCTGACAACGCCACCACATAAGATACATCACGCCCCAGACCGTCAAAATTAGCCTGAACATAGCCGACTATCATATCTATTCCGGCGGAAATGCCCGTATAGGCAACCAGAGAGAAACCAACAGCAACCGCAGCATAGGAGACAATGCCACGAACAAGAGCAGGGATTAAAGGGACAATGACTGCCCCAAGAAACGCGATAAATAAAGGCATATTAAACGCCTCCTTGTGTTCGACCAATTAACAACAATCCGGTGATCCATCCAAAAGCCACAATAAACGGACGCACCCCCTCTAAGAAATCACAGAACGGTGACCAATCCAGAGAATGAGAAAAGGAATAACCAGCCATAGAAAAACCGAGACTTCTTGAAGCGGGGCAGCTGCCGGAAACTGACACACCGTTAGAGCCCAGATAGCTGGTATCGATTTCTGACAGGTCTATGGTTTGTTCATCAACCAACATCTCTACGTTATCCACCTGAGTAATTTGATTCAGAGATTGTTCAAACTGAGTCAGTTCATCCCCGATGCAGCTTTCTTCGTACTGGAGCCTTAACTGCTCACACTGAATAGCATCACCAGAACAACTAAAAGGAGCACCACAAGAGGCCGAAGCTGTCGGGGGACCACCCGAAGTGCCATCCGGATTACAGTTTTCATCAAGTAGGCATTTAATTTCATCTAATGATCCTTTTATTTCCTTACCAGTACTGTTGCTTTCAGACAGACCCTGTATCAAATCTTTTTGATTTTTGTCATTGCTGTTCATACTCTGGATAATGGCTGCTGTCGTTTTGGTTTGATTCGCTTGGAGCCGGTTCATAAGCTGAGTGTGTTTCTGATTTTCACTGACTAAAGCGGCAGTTTGGGAGGTCTGTTTATCCTGTTTAGCCTGAATCTGATTAAGCAGACTTTCCTGATTCTGGTTGGATTGCAGGATAGCGGCGTCATGTTCGCCGGTACCACTTGTTTTATCTTTGTCTGAAGAGGTAGGCTGGTCTTTGTCGTTAGGGTCTAATGTGGAACCAGAACCAGAAGATGATCCGGAGCCTGAGGAACCGGAACCGCCAGATGTGCCGGAACCAGAGGATGAACCAGACCCTGTTCCTGTATTGGAACCTCCGGAACTGGAAGTACCCGAACTGCTACCGGAATTCGGCTCATCATTGGAGGAACCGTCACACCCGCCGTAAATAGGACATTCACTACTATAATGTTCAGCACCGCCAGCGCATTCCTCACCTGTATAATAAAAATCCCGACCAAACCCAGTACTACCATCTTTATAATGCTTAACTGAATACTCCGAATACGCTTCACACCCAGAAGTACAATAAAGAAAGTCATAAGCTAAACTTTCATTTTTTCCACGAGGAGGAAACTTGGAAGGTTCAGGGGCATCTTTGGCTTTTAAAGAGGGGCAATCTTTGGGGGGAGGTGGTTTTGTTGTACACGAACCATCTAAAGCATTTATCTGTCCCTCAGAACACTGACACTGATTATATTCTTTATATTCTTCACATTGAACCGGAACATCACCATCAAAACGCTTAGACCATATTGAGCCGAAACGACTACCATCATGTTTATAATAAGAAAGTATGCGAACTTCACCGACACCTTTACCATAATAATCAGGCTTAACCTCTATTTTACAAAATCTATCTCCTCGACAATTTGAAAAACTATTCATGTCATTCATTGCTTTATCAAAAACAAACTGATAACTCTCTGCAAACGAAAAACAAGGAAAAAACAGAAGTATTAAAAAAGGACAAATACGCTTCATTTATATTTCCTCACGACACTAAAATAATAAAGCCAACCATCAAAACTAATATGGTGTATGTTTCTATTGTCAACGCCATAATAAATACCCCTTGATCAAAAAAGGGCAGCCAATAAGACCGCCCTTGAGAGTGACACAGTGGCGATTACGCAGCGCCGCGGATTTTCTTCCAGACAGCAATCCCGATATGGAACGCAAGGAAGCCGCCACCAATCACACCGGCAGCGGTCACGCCCTGAGAAATTGCGCCAGTTGCCGCAGAGGTATCAATAGCTGCACCACCTGTAGCGAATGCAGAGCTAGAACCCAGAGCCAAAGCCATTACAAGATACTTTTTCATACAATTTTCCTTTTAGAGTTTACGGAGGTAACGATAGACGCCACACGCACAAAGGAAGAGCAGGGTATAAGGAGCTACTTCATAAAATTGTGCGAGTGTCATCATCTGAGGAGTGACTTCATTTAAAGCCACCGATTTAAAGCCTGTAGAACAGCTATTATTAATAATGGGTGTTTCACAAGCTAATAAATACATAGTAATAACCCGTTATTCCATGGACGCCTGAAAGTGCTTTTTAATTTCATCATCCACCGGAACTAATTCGGTCACAATGGCACCGGATAACGGGTCTAACGGATTTATTTCCAGCTTTAATTCATATTCACGGCGGGGAACCAAAGCACCGTTTTTTTCCAGAGCTAAGGCGTAATCCAAATCGACTTTAATGACTTGATCCCATTTAGGGTTTACATCGCCAGATTCGCCAATAGTGCGGCGTTTATAATTTTCAGTATTAATTTCCCGCATTGGACGAGACACATTTAATTGCGCAGATTCACCAAACGCAGGGCTAGAAATAATATCCATACCCAGAACAAATACAGCTTTAGACATAATCAACTCTCCATTAATATTTCATGCATTAAACGGTTATGAGTATCGGGGAACGTGAAACGAGTACCGTCCCGAACCAAAGAGGACACGACTTTCTCTAAGTCGCCCTTGTAATATTCAACGAGCGCATTCAGGGTTTTTCCGTACTGGCGTTTCATCCAGTAGGCCGAACTCAGCAAATCCAGAGCAACCCGTTTTTTACCTTTACGTGACGCTGTAACTGGTGCGATTTCATCGGAAATCAAAGACGAGGCATAAGGACACAGCCCCTTGAACGTACCGACCGGATTCAGCAGGGCATCTACATCCCACCGTTTCAGCTCTACCTCAGAGCGATACCAAGAGAAGTTTTCCGCCTCGATATTCTGTTCAAGCTTCTTGTTGTACACACGCCAGTAGATGTTGGATTGACGCGAACCGACATTAACCTGCTCACGTACATAGATTTTTTCTTGGGTTTTCTGGTCATAGACGTACTCATGAGCCAGACCAATCTTAGGAGAGCGACCACGAACGGCAGAACGGAATCCATCATCACGGGCAGCCAGTTCAGCGGCTTTACAGGTATGTACATCGTCATGATCATCAAAAGCCAAATCTATCCGGGCTAAGAACTTTACGCCCAGAACCGTATTCAGCCAGTGGTGCACGTAGCGACAGGAACGGGACATAAACAGGTGTTTGCAACCATGCCCGTTAATCTGAAAGTGAATCGTGTCATTGTTACCGCCAATCCCAACCTGACCGCAGAAGTCATCACCATCACCAGACGTTAACGCGAATGAATTTTCATAGAACTGGAAACCCCGGTCACGGGGAGCCGAATAATTAAAGCCCAGAACATGCGTGATAAAGCGGCGTACTGTCTCCTGAATGTAATCTTCATAGACTGACCGGAAATACCGGTTATAGGCGTCGATTTCTTCCGTAGTTTTAGCCTGATGTGAGTCAAACTGAGGCTCAGTCGGGAAATGAATACCAGAATAAGGGGACTCTCTGCGGCAATGGCGGAAGTCTTTCAGCTTCACGGTAAAGCATAGGTAATCAATGGTAACCGGAGACTCTTCATAGTCTTCAACGGTACGGTATTGCTGTTCTGAATGCGGTACGAACTCAGGAGAGAGACCGGCTTTTTTCGGACGGTAGACGTACTTTCCTGCTGGCTTATGGTCAGTTTTCGCACGTTTTTTTAATGGCGAGTAGGAGGTCGTGCACTGTTGCCAGATAACGCCCGCACCGCATTCAGGACAGCAACAGGTTAATGCAGATTGATACTCGGAGCCGCACTCCATACACAGGCGGTTAATCATGCGAAAACCCCCATAATGCGGCGTTGCTGGTAAGTGGTATCCGTAATGTCGATAAGCTCAAAAGAACCTAATTCCATTTCACACCACTGAACCAGCGAACGGTAAGACATAAGGAGATCCCAATCACAAGAACCCTGAACCAGCACCGACACGGTGTTATCTGGCATCACGTCATAGAAAACTTTGACTGTCTGGTTCATGTTTTCGCCCCAAAATAGTTGATATCACTCGCAATTGTAAAAATGCGCAGGTATCTTGTTGTTATGGTGTAGTTCAAAAAAACACCAATAAATCATATGCAACACCAAGAAACACCACAAATCTGTGTATAGTAAAAACCACAAAAGTGTGGTTTGTAAACCCACGTAAACGTGGTGCTATACGCTAAAATTGACCAAAGGAACGCCATACAGGAATTTCAAAAATGTATGAAAACTATCTGCTAAATGAGTACTTAAAGAAGAAAAACTATGTGCAAGATAAGCAAATTGCACATGATTTAGGGATAAGCACCCAAAAGATATCAGGTGTTAGAACCGGAACTCGCCATCTTACTGAAAATGAAGTGCTTTTTCTGGCTAAAGAATCCGGCGTTGATACAACTTTAGCAATGGTGGTCATGGCGGCCAGCCGGTCAAAGACGTTCGAAGGACAACAAGCTTGGAAGAAGCTCCTTGAACAGTTAGAGAAGTCAGGAATTAAAGGTTTTTCAATGAGTTATACAGCATTAGTGACCGGGTCACTATTATACAGTACGCCCATATCTAAGTACGTATTATGTATATTATGTTAAATACCGACAGTACTATAAGTTTATTCGTGTTTTTTCGCCAACATTTGTGGAACTCTTCAACCACTAAAAGATTTAAAAGCAGCGAGCAATAACTGAGCTCGATCCCTTATCCAAAAGTGTCGGTGACATAAAACAGACCTATCTGAATTAAGCAATGGAAAAAAACTGCCCATAGACCATACTTTCATCATGACTATGCTCAGGCATTTTGAGGCTACCCGGGTATATCGCCCTTATCTGGACATTCATCACTTTTGTGTAGGACGTCAATTATGGTCAAAACACTCTTTCATCAGACACTGGCAGACAACGCAAACCTCAAAACGGATCCACAGGCACACACATCTCCTCCTCCTTCGATCAATGGACTTGCTGATGATGGTGTGAATATCGGTTACGAAGCGCTGGACTGTCATCTGAATCACCCCATTCAAGATAAGCTGGCTTTGCGCTGGATCAGCAAGAATGACCAGATTACAGATTTCAGCTATCGGGAGCTCAGTCAGCAGACCAGCCGCTTTGCCGATTTACTGTCTCGGCTTGGCCTCTCTAGGGGTAGTCGGGTGTTCAGCCTCTCTGGCCGTAGGCCGGAGCTGTACATTGCGGCAATAGGTACGCTTAAGGCCGGCTGTGTGTTTACCCCGCTGTTCTCAGCCTTTGGCCCGGATCCGATCCGTTCCCGGATGGAAATTGGCAGTGCGAACCTTATTATCACCACTCGCAGCTTATACCGGAAAAAACTCAAAAACTGGTGGCGAGAACTACCACACCTTAAAGCAGTACTACTCATTGATGGCAACCCGGACGACGAGCCTGGTTGCTACGATTACACCACGTTAATGGCAAACTCTGCCCCTGAACGAACCTGTGAACTTACCCAAGCTGAAGATATGGCATTATTGCACTTTACCAGTGGTACCACTGGTAAACCCAAAGGGGTTATCCATGTTCATGAAGCGGTAAAACACCACATACGGTCGGCCTACTATGCGCTGGATCTGAAACCCGACGATATCTACTGGTGCACCGCCGATCCCGGCTGGGTCACCGGCACAACCTATGGCATTATCGCGCCACTTTGCCTTGGGGTAACCATGATCGTCGACGAAGCGGAGTTTGATGCTGAGCGCTGGTATCAGATCTTACAGGATCAGATGGTCACGGTCTGGTACACCGCGCCAACAGCGATCAGAATGCTGATGAAAAACGGCGACATACTGCCTAAACAGTTTGATCTTTCACACCTGCGCTTTATGGCCAGCGTGGGCGAACCCCTCAACCCGGAAGCCGTTGAGTGGAGTGAACGGGTATTAGGCATGCCATTTCATGATAACTGGTGGCAAACCGAAACGGGTGGCATCTTGATTGCCAATGTCCCCAGCTTACCGATCAAACCGGGCTCTATGGGCAAACCTCTGCCCGGAATTGTAGCGGGAATCGTCAACCCGGACAGCAACGGGGTGCCACAAATCGAAACACAGCCAATGACCGTAGGCGAGTTGGCCATTCAGCCCGGCTGGCCATCCATGTTTCGTGGCTACCTGAATAAGCCGGAGAAATACCAGTCATGCTTTACTGAAGAATGGTATCTCAGCGGTGATTTAGCGATGAAAGATGAAGACGGTTATTTCTGGTTTGTCGGCCGTAAGGATGATCTGATCAAATCCTCCGGCCATTTAATCGGCCCTTTCGAAGTAGAAAGTGTCCTGATGGAACATCCTGCCGTCAGTGAAGCTGGCGTCATCGGAGTACCGGATCCGGTTGCCGGACAGATAGTCAAAGCGTTTGTTGCCCTTAAACCTGACTTTTTCGCCGATGAAGAACTGCAACAGGCTCTGCTCGGCTTGACGCGGAAACGGCTTGGTGCGGCTGTGGCACCGAAAGAAATTGTATTTCGTCAGAACCTGCCCAAAACACGCAGCGGCAAGATCATGCGTCGCCTACTCAAAGCGCGGGAACTGGGTCTTCCGGAAGGAGACATTTCAACCCTGGAGAGCGATGAAAAATGAAGCACAGACTCCATATCAACCGTGAGCATTTACTCGACCAGCTTGAGCGAATGTTGCGAATACGTAGGTTTGAAGAAAAATGCGCAGAGCTCTATGCGCAGGAAAAAATTCGGGGATTTCTGCATCTCTATATCGGTGAGGAGGCTATTGCGGTCGGAGTGATGTCTGCTCTGAATGAAGAAGATCAAATTGTCGCAACCTACCGGGAACACGGTCACGCTCTGGCCCGGGGAATGAGCATGGGCAGTGTGTTGGCCGAAATGTATGGTCGGAGTAACGGATGCAGCCATGGTCGCGGTGGTTCGATGCACCTCTTTGATAAAAACCTCCGTTTTTACGGTGGCAATGCCATTGTTGGTGGAGGGCTTCCGTTAGCCACAGGCCTCGCCTTGGCGAACAAGAAGATGCAACGCGATGCCATAGCGGTCTGCTTTTTTGGTGAAGGCGCGGTTGCCGAAGGGGAATTTCATGAAAGCCTCAATTTAGCAGCACTTTGGCAACTTCCCGTACTCTTTATCTGTGAAAACAATCGCTATGCTATGGGTACGGCCCTCGCCCTGTCCGAATCAGAAACCAATATCGCCAAAAAAGCACGATATTACGGAATAGAAACAGCTCAGGTCGATGGGATGAATGTTGTCGATATTGAAGCCGCCGCCTCTACTGCTGTCGATTATGTTCGCGAACAACAACGCCCTTACTTTATCGAATGTCAGACCTACCGCTTCCGGGGCCACTCAAGTTTTGATACTCAGTTATACCGGGACAAAGAAGAAATTGCTCAATGGGAAGAAAAAGGTCCGGTCAAACAGCTGATCCAATGGTTACGCAAAAATAATCATTTCCAGGATCAGGAATTGTCAGCAATTGAAACTAAAATTGCTCAGGAAATAAGTGACGCGATGGCCTTTGCCGAAACCGGTGAATGGGAGCCAGTCGAGCAACTGGCAAGGTTTGTGAACAGCCCGGGCACCGAGCCCCCTCCACTTCCTCAGCCATCAAGCCAGACACCGGCCACAATGACTTACCGAGAGGCTTTGCGTGAAGGGATCCGGGACGCGCTGGAAAACGATTCTCGTACCTTCCTTATGGGGGAAGACGTCGGACGCTATGGTGGCTGCTATGCCGTCAGTAAGGGCCTGCTTGAGCAATATGGTACAGAACGTATCATTGATACACCACTTTGCGAGTCTGGATTTGTTGGCGTTGGTATTGGCTCAGCACTTGGGGGAATGCGGCCGATTATAGAGGTGATGACGGTCAATTTTAGTCTGCTTGCCATGGATCAAATCGTTAATACTGCGGCCACCTTACTGCATATGTCCGGTGGGCAATTCAACGTTCCAGTGGTTATTCGAATGGCATGTGGTGCTGGCAAACAACTTGCGGCCCAGCACTCACACAGCTGGGAAAACTTATATGCCTATGTGCCCGGGCTGAAAGTCCTCAGCCCTGGGACCCATAACGATGCACGCTATATGCTCAGTCAGGCGTTGGTTGACCCTGACCCCGTATTGATTTTTGAACATGTCATGCTCCTAAATGAAGATGGGGAAGTCAGTGATTTACCTGATGCACCAATGGACAAAGCGTTGGTTCGCCGCGCCGGTAAGGATATCACCTTGATAACCTATGGAGGCAACCTGAATAAAACATTGCAGGCTGCCAGGCAACTTGAAGTGGATGGCATGGATGCTGAGGTCATCGACCTTCGTTCACTCCGGCCACTCGATACCGAAACCATCGTATCCAGCATCAGTAAGACCCACCATGCCGTGATCATCGATGAAGGCTGGTATACCGGTAGCCTCGCCGGTGAAATAAGTGCCATAATTATGGAGCAGGCCTTCTGGCAACTGGATGCACCGGTGGCAAGGGTCTGCACCGAGGAAGTGCCCATTCCTTATCCTCAGCACCTCGAGCAGGCAGCGATCCCTCAGAGTGACAAAATTGTGCACGCCGCGAAGGCCACGCTAATGGCTCCCGACTGGCAAACCAAGGGCGGAGATTAAGCAGATGGATAACAATGAGCATACGCCTGCCCTTATTGATATCACTATGCCGTCACTCGGTGCGGATATGCGTGACGGTACTCTGATTGAATGGCAGGTCAAGCCGGGTGACAGTGTGGAAAAAGGCGCAATAATTGCGGTAATAGAGACCAACAAAGGCGCGATAGATATGGAATCCTACCACCAGGGCACCATTTCGGAGTTACTGGTTGAGCCCGGAATAAAACTTTCAGTCGGTAGCGTTATGGCGCGTATGGAAACGGACAGTCCTGTCAGCGCAACACTGGATCAAACGGGATCCGTCACGCTGATCCAGAAAAGCACCGCTGATGCGGCGCTTCCTCCTTACATACCACCACAAACCTCTCGTGAGCCGTTGACTCAGGCGGCAGCAATACCTGGTAAAGAGGAGGCGAAAACAGAGCGACAGTTAGCTTCGCCCACGGCTCGCAAAGCTGCTCACTTATTGGGTATCGATCTCTCCACCATTATCGGTAGCGGACCGCAGGGAGCCGTTGTATTACGCGATTTGGAAACAGAGGCCAGTTCACGCCGCAAAGAGCCCGTAGGTGAAGCCAGCTCCTCTAGGCCGGAAATGTCACCGATGCGCCAGGCCATCAGTGATGCCATGAGTCGCTCTAAACGGGAAACTCCCCACTATTATCTGGCCTTAGATATCAACCTGACCAAAGCGCAACAGTGGCTTGAAGAGCAAAACCGACAGCGCGAGCCAGAACAACGGTTACTGCTCCCTGCCCTGATCCTTGCCGCCATCGCCAGTCAGCTCATCCGCTTTCCCGATCTGAACGGTTTTTATACTGACGGGTATTTTACCCCGTCCTCAAAGGTTAATATCGGCAATACCATCAGTCTGCGCGGAGGCGGGCTTGTCATCCCGGCCATCCTCAATGCCGACCAGCTAACGATAGATCAAATCATGGATGCACTGAGAGATCTGGCTGAACGGAGTCGGCGTGGACGGCTGCGCAGCTCCGAGATCAGCGAAAGCACGATTACCGTAACCAGCATTGGTGAACGGGGTGCCGACAGTATTACCGGGGTGATTTATCCTCCTCAGGTTGCGATTATTGGTTTAGGACGTCTTCGTCAGGCACCGGTTGTTAACGGCGATAACCTTGAAGTCGGTGAGGTAATGACGGTAACGCTCGCCGCCGATCATCGTGTTACTGATGGTATTACCGGAGCACGCTTTCTGCACGCCCTTGCTAAACAACTCCAACATCCGGAGGCTTTATGAACAGTAATGATATCCCGACCATTATCGCTGATGCGCTCAAACACATCGCCCCCGAAATTGAAATGGACGAAATCGACCAGAATGAAGATCTGCGGGAGGAGTGCGATCTCGATTCAATGGATTTTTTAAACCTGCTCGCTTCGCTTAAAAAAACCACCGGGGTCAGTATCCCGGAAAACGATTACCCCAAGGTGCGCAGTTATAACCAACTGCTGAACTATTTACAAGAACGCTTCTAGGGTGTGTATTCATCTTTTTTTGGTTGCCAAAATGCGCGTATTTTTTTTGTTAAGCTGTGGTAAAGTTGTGAGATATGGTTATTGGTTAAGTTGATAGGTTTTTTATGGTGTGATAGTTGTTTAGTTATAGTGCATCAGATGTCTTTTATTTCCACATATCTCTACCATTAATTAGATATTTTGAGCGTTGATTATATCCTTAAGTTCCTTCGCTCTAACTGGCTTAGTAATAAAAGCACTCATCCCAGCTTGAAAACACTCCATCTTATCAGTATCCATAGCATGAGCAGTCAAAGCAACAATCGGGGTTGTGGTACCACTTTCCCGAATCTTCCTTGCTGCAGATAATCCGTCTAAGACAGGCATAGATATATCCATAAAAACAAGGTCAATGTTATGGTCTTTCTCTTTTAAAAGCTCAACAGCCTCTTGGCCATTATCAGCTAAAAAAACCTCGTGGCCGAGCTTATTTAGCATAAGCTTTATCACCATTTGGTTGGTTTTATTATCTTCGGCTAATAGGATCTTTCTTGAATTTTGTTTTTCATCTACCTCTTTGTTTATATCAAACTCAATATTTTGACTAGGTAAAACCATTGGTATGGAAACAATAAAGCAACTCCCATCCCCTTCAATACTATTTACCTCTATAGACCCTTTCATTAGCTCCAAAAGCTTTTTAGTAATGGCTAATCCTAACCCCGTCCCTCCAAACTGACGAGTAATGGTTCCATCGGCTTGCTTAAATGGTTGAAAAAGTAAATTAATTGTATTTGACGGAATACCGATTCCCGTATCCTGTACTTCAATAATAAGATCTTTCATACCCTTTTGATAAATACGAATACTCACCTTTCCTTCTGGGGTAAATTTAATAGCATTCCCAACCAGGTTAAACAGAATTTGAGATAATCGAGTAGGATCAATCCATATAATATCAGGCAAATCACTGGAAAATGTTGTTGTTAGATTAATTTTCTTTCTTTCTGCATGAGAGGAATGGTGCTGAATACTATTAGAAATAACTTCTTTAAGCTGACAACTCTGATTATCTAATGAAAAATGACCGGATTCTATTCGGGAAAGGTCCAGTATATCACTAATAATAGCCAACAGAAGTTCTGCAGACTGCTCCATTTTTTGCAAAATATTCCGCTGCTCTTTCATCATCACAGAGTTCAATAATACATCAAGCAACCCTAGAACCGTATTAAGCGGAGTACGTATTTCATGGCTCATCATCGCAAGAAATTCAGATTTTGCTTTACTGGCTTCAAGTGCTTCTTTTTTGGCTTTTTTTAACTCACTGACTTGTCTGATTTTCGCAGTGATATCTTTAGCAGAGCCCCGATAACCTAGAAAATTCCCGCAATCTGAATAATAAGTCCTGCCACTGATACTTATCCAAGAGTTACCATCATTAAGACAAATCTCTTTTTCTCTGAAAGGCTCTCGGCTTTCTATTGCGGTAATGACTTCATTGACAGTTCCACGCATATCACAGCCACAATTACAGGATAAAATGGAATCTTTTAGATTGTTATTTTTGATTTCTATAAAAGATATATTGTCGTTACTTTGGTAGGTAAAATTACAAGATTCATCTGTCTCCCACAGCCAATCACCCACACTATTGGCGAAGTCGTGAAAACGCTGTTTATTTTCTAATACCTCAGTCGTTCTGGCAGACACTAATGACTGAAGCCTTTCTTTATGATCAATATCAATCACAGCCCTTTCAATAAGAGGCCTGAAACGCTGTAATGTATTCTTAGATTTTATGGTAATTTTTCCCTTTTCTTTACCTATAAGAATAATCACAGACTGGCTGATTTTTGTACTTATTCCCGTAACAAGCGCACTTTCAAGCTGATTACGGATAGTTACAGGGAGGCTCTCAAAAGCTCGTAACTCTTTAGGCTCATATAAAAGTATACATTCCCCTTTTAGAGCCCGGACAAACTTACTTTCCTCTCGCCAAAGCATTTCGTCATAATTTTTATCAGTACTTAAGAAAGTAGAAAAAGAGGAGCTGTTGTCAGCTTTCATTAAGACCAAGGCATCATCAAACTGAATATATTTTCTCAGAACACTCAGAAGCTCATTAAATATATTTTGTCTGTTTTCAGCGCTGCTAATCGCTGAGATAGTAGTCAAAATCGCTTCATTTTCTTCGGAAAGAATACGTTGTCTATCTTTGCTTCTACGAAGCTCTTGTAAGGCTTCCTGTAATGATTCCTGTTCGAGAATATCCATCAGATGCTTACCTGTTTTCTATCGTATTGGCATAAAACAAAGCTGTAGAGGCCATAAGGTTGCCATGTACATTTTCTTCATTAAGAAAACGCCCTTGCTCGCCAAATGTAAAGGGACAGATAAAGGGGCTTTCTCTGTATGAATATCGAAGAAGATCACATACTTCATCCATTCTGTCTTTAACTAGTACCATAGAGCCCGCACAAAATATATTGATTCCTCCATTTAGAGGAAAACTAAAAATATTCTCATTTTTGGCTGCTTCAACAACCCGGCTGGCTCTACTAACCAAAAGCTCAGAAGACCCCTGCATCAGATATAATCTTTCACCCTCTTTAATATTGGAAAACACTTCAACGCCACCATCTTCTGTTGATCTTAAAAGGTGAGATAATTTGTAGAAAGGTTTCTCATATAAAGTCCCTACAATACGGCCTAATGGGTATGCCATCGTTTGGTTAAACAGGTAATGACCCACCTCGCGTTTACCAGAATGCTCATAAATCCATTCTTTATACACTTCCAGGGCCGGCTGATTATCGATGGTATACAACGTTCTTCCTTTAACTTTCGTTGCGACACCATAAATTTCTGTAGGTAAGTAGCCTGTACTAAAATAAGTAGAAATAGAGGTAGAGGGATAAAAGACCGATACGGAGACGCCTTCAGACGCTGCACCTTTATCCGTCAAAAATGAACTATGCTGGAAGTTTCCATTATCCGCCGCACTTCCTCCGATTAAAGGTATGTGAAAGCCAAACTTGTTTTTAATCGCATCAATAATAAGCTCTTCATTTCCAATAGAAGCGTGCAGAAGCAAAAGGCTGGGTAATTCGCCTTTTCTGTTTGCGCTATCGATGGCACCTTCTACAGCCTTAACCGTACACTGAGTAACGCTTTCAGCGGTCGGGGAATTATTGGAAAACGTTTGATAATAAGCACCGTAAGCAGAAGATTCGAGATCATCAATAGCGAGAAGAGCAACTGCAGGAGCGATATGGTACCCCTTATCGGTCATGACTCCCTGACATGAACTGCACCCGTGGAAAGGGATGCCCGGAAATGCGTTTTTAAGTTCATCTGCAAGAGATGTTGCATCATAATTTTCAGTGTAATAGCAAACCATGAATGATGGTTCAACCTTTCCGGCCAGTTGTGCCGATAACGAACTGACCGCACTGATAATATCAGTGTGATTGGAAAAGGCTGAAGCCAACTGCATATTTTTCAAACAGATATCTTTCAATGAGTGATACCAGAGTTATAGCCTACAATCGCATCAGGCGTAAACCTTTGTCATCTCACAATATGCGCTACCTTACAAAAGAATGACCATATGCAATACTACACCTTGATGGTGTATCGAATAGAAAACACAACCCTGACTTTATGTCACTTTAATTAAATCTATAGCTATCTTTCTGTTTATAGTGGATTTTTTTAACTATCCTTTGACTTTTTTCAATGTTAAAATATTGATGTATGTCAAATTAGCAACTTGGAAGTTATGATTTCTGATAAAAACGCAGTAACTAAACGAATTCAGTCTGGTGGGTGTGCTATCCATTGCCAGGATTGTAGTATTTCACAGCTCTGTATTCCTTTCACTCTCAGTGAAACGGAACTGGATCAGCTTGACCAGATCATCGAGAGAAAAAAGCCAATCCAAAAAGGACAAGAGCTTTTTAAAGCAGGTGATGAGCTAAAATCACTTTATGCCATTCGGTCCGGTACTATCAAAAGCTATACGATCACAGAGCAAGGCGACGAACAGATAACGGCTTTTCATCTGGCTGGTGACCTGGTTGGATTTGATGCTATCAATACTAACCTACATCCATCATTCGCACAGGCATTAGAAACCTCTATGGTATGTGAAATTCCGTATGAGATTCTTGATGACTTGTCAGGAAAAATGCCAAAACTTCGACAACAGATAATGCGCCTGATGAGCAGTGAAATCAAAGGCGATCAGGATATGATTTTACTGTTGTCTAAAAAGAATGCGGAAGAAAGACTTGCGGCCTTTTTATATAACCTTTCCACCCGCTTTTCTCAACGAGGATTCAGCCCAAGAGAATTCCGCTTAACGATGACACGTGGTGATATAGGGAACTATCTTGGGTTAACGGTTGAAACGATTAGCCGGTTACTTGGACGCTTTCAAAAATCAGATATTCTGAGCGTAAAAGGTAAGTATATTACTATCTTAGATCATCAGGCCTTAAAACAACTGGCCGGGATATCAGTACCAAAATAACCTTGTCCTTTTTACTTTGACCTTCCTTGTTGCAAAAAGTGGCTCTTTAATGAGCCACTTCATATTTCTGTCTGAATAAGTTACCTTTTACTAAAACATTTGCACTGAATACACTACATTTAAACAGAGAGAGTTAGCCATTAACCCTTTGGTTCTGCTCCATAAGTGAGGAGTTATTATGAGTATATACAGTAAGATCCTTGTGGTTGCTGATGTTAATAACGAAGTTCAGCCTGCATTAGCAAGAGCTATACAGCTTTCACAGAAAAGCGCGTGTAAAAGCCATATAACTTTCTTCTTATCCATTTACGATTTTTCGTATGAAATGACATCGATGCTTTCCAGCGATGAACGTAACGCAATGCGCAAAGGTGTGGTTCAGCAACGCGAAGCATGGATGAAAGAAGTTGCCCAGCCTTATATTAATGACTCTATCGATTTTGACGTAAAAGTGGTATGGCATAACAGGCCGTATGAAGCGATCATCAGCGAGGTCTTCTCTGGTTCACATGATATTCTTATCAAATCGACTCGTAAGCATGATGTTCTTGAGTCTGTCATCTTTACTCCGACAGACTGGCACTTGTTACGTAAATGCCCCTGCCCTGTGCTTTTAGTTAAAAACCATGACTGGCCGGAAAACGGTAATATTATCGCATCGGTACATGTCGGTTCAGAGAACCCAACTCACCAAGAACTTAACGATTCGATGGTAGAACAGTTAAAGAGCTTATGCATCCGGCTGGATGCCAAACCTTACCTGGCCAATTGTTACCCTGTAACTCCAGCAAATATTACGATAGAACTCCCCGAGTTTGACCCTGCAACCTATACAGATGCTGTGCGAGGTCATCACTTGAAATCAATGAAGGCCTTGCGGAATAAATACGGAATTCCAGAGGAGCAAACCCGAGTAGAACAAGGGCTACCCGAGGATATTATTCCTTACTTGGCCAAGGAACTGGATGCTGGGCTCGTCATATTGGGTACAACAGGACGGACTGGATTATCCGCGGTCTTTATTGGTAATACGGCAGAACATGTCATTGATAAAATCAATTGCGACGTTTTGGCCCTAAAACCCAAAGGGTATATCAGCCCTCTGGATCCTGAGCAATCAGAATAGAAGAACTAAAAGGCTTTATAGAAGACCCCCCGAAGAATACGCTATTCTCCGGGGGTTAAGAGTCGAGTTTCGAATCAGACGTTCGCGACATCAATAAACATTGATTCATCAATATTCGTTGATGAGACCATAGCCTCCGCAAAATTATACTCTGCTCGTTCTCCATCACGATCAATCGGCAGTTCAATAAAATCAAACAACACTTTGTCTGCCAACTGGCTTGGGCTAACGTTTTGCAATGATTTAAAAATACTTTCTATACGGCCAGGTGTTTTCTTATCCCACTCCTGAAGCATCGCCTTGATGGTCTGTCTTTGTAGGTTTTCCTGAGAACCACACAGGTTACAAGGAATAATCGGGAAATTTTTATGCTCTGCAAATCGAATAAGATCTTTTTCCCGGCAATATGTCAGAGGACGAATAACGACATTTCGTCCATCATCAGAACGCAGTTTGGGCGGCATCGCTTTCATGCGTGAGCCATGGAACATATTCAGAAAAAGTGTTTCAACAATATCATCCATGTGATGACCGAGAGCAATTTTTGTCGCCCCTATTTTTTCAGCGAATGAGTATAGGGTTCCACGGCGCAATCGTGAGCATAGCCCACAAGTTGTTTTACCCTCTTCAATCTTTTCTTTCACCACTGAATATGTATCTTTATCGACAACATAGTAAGGAATATCCAGAGTTTCGAAGTAATCAGGCAGAATATGCTCAGGAAACCCCGGTTGCTTCTGATCTAGGTTAACAGCAATCACATCAAACTTAACCGGTGCAGCCTTTTGTAAGCTCAGCAGAATATCCAGCATCGCAAATGAATCTTTACCACCACTGATACACGCCATAACAACATCATTTTCTTCGATCATGTTGTAATCGCTAATAGCACTACCAACATTTCTCCTGAGACGTTTCTGGAGTTTGTTGTATTCATAGTTTTCTTTTCTGGTATCTTTTTGACTCATTACGACTTCTCATGTCCGGCTATGACAGGTGATATTTCTGCTTTAAGCATACTATTCAGGTTATACAGGGCGTGGATTATACGCATTTTTTCATGAAATTCTATTGCTTCCAGAACTCCTCGTTATGCCGAATCATCGCCTGCAAGTCATTGACGTACTCCTGACCTCGTTCCGAATACTTCAGTAATCCATTGGCCAACTTTGTTGCACTTTCAGCGTCTAGCAGATCCACCCCTTGCCTCGACAACTCACCACGGATAGCTCTTAATTCTTCATAAGCCTGATTACGGTTTACATTCATAAAATAACGGTGAATTGACTCAGCCGCCGAATCAAACTTTGCCACCTCGTGAGTGGCTTCATCATGCCTTTGTAAAGGAACCAGGCCACAGCCTTTTTGATAACACCACTGTCCAAAGTAGTTATTCCCTTTCCGGGCAAAACGTGAAGTTCCCCAGGCGGATTCGTTCGCTGCCTGAGTCAATACCAATGTTTCTGGTAACACGTTTACACGGGTATTCATTTCGTCCAGCCAGTCTTGTGTTACTGCCTGCCCCTGAAGTGGCAACTGATAGCTGTCAGCCAGGGCCGCTACCGATTGCTGTTGTGCAGATGACAGTGATTTGTTATGTGAAACACGAGATTGAATAGCTGAAAGAAAACGTCTCTCATTGTTCACTCGCTGATTTTCCGCTCTAATCCCCGGACGCAAATACTCAAAGAACGCTTTTTTCTTTTCGGTAACATCTGAAATGGATGTAAAATCCGGCGTTGGCTCCAACTCAACCAGATCAAAAGCAACTAATTCCGCTTCACCGCTATCCGGTTTGTAGGCGTTATAAACACAACTAACCAGTGCCACAGACAAAAAAGCGGCAAGGCCGACATTAAATTTGATCTTTTTACCGCTGGCGATAATTTTTATAAAAACGTTTTCAAACAACTTTGCTACTACTTTATGCATTGAAAATGTCAGAATCCTTATTGCTATCAGTGTTTGAGGAGTGGCTTTCACTACGGTTACCTGAATCAGGGTGATCATCACTGTCAGTGGCTACAATTTTCAGAGTAATACCGAACATATTCCTATACACAATGCCTTTAACGTGGAAGTAAAGCGGCAGCACAAACAGTAGCGGGAAGCCATAAAAAATAGTGGCCAAAACAAACAAAGCCATGATAACCAGATAGATAGAGAGAAGAGGCATTAACTTTTTGTTTACCGCTCGTAAGGAAAGCAGTAATGCCGAGATTGGCGCAATTCTCTTCTCACAGATAAGAAGTACAGCATTGCTAAACGCAACAGACAAATACAGTGATAGTACAAATAAAAGCTGTCCTGCAATACCCTGTAAAATCAAACCAACCATGGTTGCTAGGATAAGAGGTATAGTAAACTGCAGACCTTTCAATATGTGCTTAGGTTTTGTTTTCAGGCCAGCGGCATGGCTCATGCCCATCAGACAAACTCCGGCGTAGATCGGAGCACTAATCACCTCATAACTAAAGTTAGCAACCATAATCGCGGTCAGAACATCGCTGGTAATGGTATCGGGTTCTAAAAAGCGGGATAACAACGCAAGAGGATCGCCAATCTGCAGCTGTAATGCAATGTAAAAGATTGCGATCTGAACAATCAACAGAATCACAATAGAAGGAGTAAAAGAAATGAAGTGCCTGATAGTATGTTTCAGAGCTTCCTGGAATACAGCGACCGGGCTCAGCTGATACTGGCCAGAAAGCGCCGTTTCTATCGAGCCACCTAAGATAAAGCTTTTTTTAGTGCTATGGGTCATAAATTCAATTCTGATATAAAAATTCCGTTGATTATACTAGCGCAAGTTTCTCTTTCATAGCCGCTTTTAAATTGTTACACACTATGAACAATTTCACAGGTTATGGTTGTAAAAAAATAAAAACAATATCGCCTTAAACGGATATATTTCATCTCATTGGGTGATATCATGCGTAAAATTTCTGTCACTCAAAAAGCAGACAAACCGTTGTAACGGAGACTATCATGCAAAAATTAGCCAACATTCTGTCTTGTATACTGTTACTGGTTTCTTTTTCACCCTCTTCTTTCTCAGCAGATAAAGAGTTATTTTTCTACAACTGGTCTGAGTATGTTCCAGCATCCGTTCTTGCTGATTTTACCAAAGAAACAGGTATCCGGGTTGTGTATTCAACATATGACTCCAATGAAACCATGTATTCGACATTGAAAAAGCAAGAACAACACTATGATCTTGTGGTTCCTTCCAGTTACTTTGTGTCCAAAATGCGTAAAGAGGGCATGCTTCAGGAGCTGAATAAGTCCAAGCTCTCTCACCTGAATGATTTGGATCCGGCGTATCTTAACAAACCTTTTGATCCTGAAAATCAATATTCAGTCCCCTATGTTCTTGGAGCCACGGGTATAGGTATTAACGCTGATATGCTGGATCTGACTTCTGTTAAAAACTGGAATGATTTCTGGGATACAAAGTGGGAAGGTCAGTTAATGGTTATTGATGATGCAAGGGAGCTCTTCCACATTGCACTCATTCGCCTCGGTTACTCAGTCAATACAACGGATCCTGATGAAATAAAATCAGCTTATGAAGAGTTGCAACAGCTGATGCCAAACATACTGGTATTTAATTCTGGTTTCCCGGCAAATCCTTATCTATCAGGAGAGGTATCGCTGGGTATGTTATGGAATGGCTCAGCCTATATGGCACGCAATGAAGGTGCGAACATCCGGATCGTATGGCCTGAGAAAGGAACCATATTCTGGATGGACAGTCTGGCCATCCCCGCTGATGCACAAAATGTTGATGCGGCACATCAAATGATCGACTTCCTGCTTCGCCCGGACAATGCCGCTAAGATAGCATTGAAAATTGGCTACCCTACTCCGGTGAAATCTGCATACCCTCTTCTACCCAAGGCCTTTATTGAGGACCCCTCCATTTTCCCTTCGCAGGAAGTCATAGAGTCCGGCTATTGGCAGGATGACGTGGGTGAAGCGAATGAACTGTACGAAGAGTATTATCAAAAACTTAAAGACCACTATCAATAACGCAGCCATACAGGAGGAATATCATGAAATTTCCCTACAGAAATATCGTTGTGCTTACCGGAGCCGGCATTTCTGCTGAATCCGGGATTCAGACATTCCGAGCTGAAGATGGCTTATGGGAAAATCACAGAGTAGAAGATGTTGCCACTCCGGAAGGGTTTATTGCTGATCCGGATCTGGTTCAGGATTTCTATAATCAAAGAAGACGGACATTACAGAGCGAAGAAATCAAACCAAACCCGGCTCATAAAGCCTTAGGGCTTTTGGAGCAAAAATTGGATGGTACCGTGACCATCATAACCCAGAACATTGATAACCTGCATGAACGTGGTGGCAGCAAGAATGTCATTCATATGCACGGAGAGCTTCTCAAAGCACGTTGCTGTACATCCGGACAGGTAGTAGAACATACGGAAGACATTCAAACCGGTGACATGTGTCGGTGTTGCACAGTTCCATCTCAGATGCGACCTCACATAGTCTGGTTTGGTGAAATGCCACTCCGAATGGAAGAAATCTATTCTGCTATCGCACAAGCCGATCTTTTTATTTCCATCGGTACCTCTGGTGTGGTGTACCCTGCCGCAGGGCTGGTTCACGAAGCCAGGCTCCATGGTGCCCACACGATTGAAATCAACCTCAAGCCAAGTGCGGTAGAAAGCCAATTTGAAGAAAAACGTTATGGCAAAGCTGGCATTGAAGTACCTAAACTGGTTGCAGAGTTGCTGGCACGATAGCAGGCTGCTGGTGTTATAAATACTATTACACATTCATTAAAAAAGGGTAGATGCTGTGTAGCATCTACCCTTTTTATTACGCATATGTTTAATGATTATTCTTCATTAACTGCACTAATCTTATGGATAGCCAGGTCAGCACCACTAAACTCGTCTTCTTCAGAGAGTCTCAGCCCCATCACTTTATTCAGAGTACCGTAAACAATACCAGCGCCCACCAGCGCGACAACAATACCCAAAATAGTTCCGAGAAGCTGAACAGTGAAACTCACGCCACCCAGGCCACCAAACGCTTCCTGACCAAAGATACCGGCAGCAATACCACCCCATGCACCACACACACCGTGCAGAGGCCATACACCCAACACATCGTCGATTTTTGTGCGGTTTTGCAGAAGAGTAAACAGCCATACAAATCCTGCACCAGCAATCGCTCCCGTTACAAGCGCACCAAGTGGGTGCATCAGGTCAGAGCCAGCACATACCGCAACCAAACCAGCCAGTGGACCGTTGTGAATGAAACCTGGGTCATTTTTACCTGCAAGCAAAGAAGCCAGAATACCACCAACCATTGCCATTAATGAGTTCATGGCAACAAGACCGCTAATACCATTCAAAGTCTGAGCGGACATAACGTTAAAACCAAACCAGCCCACACAAAGGATCCACGCACCCAGAGCTAGAAATGGAATATTGGAAGGTGCGAAGTTCGTGTGTTTTCCTGCACGAATACGACCTTTACGCATGCCCAGGAAGATGACAGCCACTAAGGCAATCCAGCCACCAACGGCGTGAACCACAACAGAACCGGCAAAATCATGGAAACCGGCACCAAAAGTGCTTTCAAACCAGTTTTGAACACCCAGGTTACCGTTCCAGATAATGCCTTCAAAGAATGGGTACACAAAACCAACGGTAAACAATGTGGCTAATAGGATCGGATAAAAACGCGCCCTTTCAGCAATACCACCAGAGACAATGGCAGGTATTGCTGCTGCAAATGTCAGAAGGAAGAAGAACTTAACAAGTTCATATCCATTTCCTGCGGATAGAGTTTCTGCACTTGCAAAAAAGTTGGCATCATAAGCTACCCAATAGCCGATGAAAAAGTATGCAACTGCGGAAACACCAAAATCAGCCAGGATCTTAACTAAGGCGTTAACCTGGTTTTTCTTACGTACTGTACCTACTTCCAGAAATGCAAACCCAGCATGCATCAGGAATACCATAATGGCACCTAACAAAAGGAATAAGGTGTCCGAACTTTGTGTCAAAGTCTGAACAGCACTATGTACTTGACTAATACTATTGCTCATTCTCGATACTACTCCGTTATTTTGAGTCGGTTTAAACCATTATTTTATTCGCATCAATTCAGTGCATATGCACGTCATAGCGAACCAAAATGGTTAATTATTTTATTTTCCCCTGTCATAGCAAATAGCGTTCCATAAATCACAGCGCAAGGAAAAACCGCCAAAACAACCAGCATCATATTGATTTGTAACGGTAAAATTAAAATATTCTTATTTAGATAAAATAAAAACCTATAGGAGCGCACCCAATTTGCGCACCAATATGGTTAGCACAATACACTAATTGCACCGAATTGAATCAATAGCATTCAGGTATACTAACTAAATATAGCCTCTCTACGGAGATAAAGGCTAAACCGCGCACCTTTTCCGTGCTCTGACTCAACGTGTATCTCTGCCCCGATACGGTGAAGCAGACCTTGAGATACAGACAAACCTAGCCCAGTACCTTCTGTTTTGGTCGTATAAAATGGATCAAATACTTTTGGAATGTCCTCTTTTCTTATACCGTTCCCTTCATCTTCAATATGAATAATCCCTCCTTTCTGTACCGACTCTTCGACCCAATTTTCAGTACTGATATAAATCGTCCCCTTACTACCCATTGCCTGCACTGCATTAACCTGCAAGTTGATCAGAACCTGCAGTAATTGGTTACGACTACACTCAACTAATGCTGTCGCTGAATAGTTGGTAATAAAGCTCACATTTTTCTTTTTAGAACCAGTTTTAACTAAAGTAATACTTTCTGCCACAATGCTGTTTATATCCTGGAGACTGTAGACTTCATCTTTTCCTCTATTTCTACTGTACTGCAACAGACTTTGTGTTATGTTTCTGATCCGCCTGACCTGCTCAAATATAACGGTAAGTTCTTCATTCACATCAGTCGCATCTTCTCCCAGCTCCATCTGAATCAACTCAGCATTTCCTAAAATAACGGCAACAGGGTTATTGATTTCGTGAGCAATACCCGCGGTAAGTTGCCCTAACGCTGCAAGTTTTTCGCTGACAATCAGTTTATCTCTGGTCTGATTAAGCAAAGTAATATGGTGTTCGAGCTGCTCCGTTTTTTCATGAAGGCTGGCCGTACGCTCGGCAACTTTAGTCTCAAGTTGTGCCGCGGCCTGTTTGATTTGTTGATTACGGAAATCCAGTTGATCCAACATCTGGTCAAACTGTCTGGCCAGCTCCGCAAGCTCGTGCTTGTCTGATAATTGGAGGTTACCAATGCGCTTCACTTTGCCATTCTGGACGCCCTTCACAACAGAGGAAATTTTCTCTATAGGATGGAATAAGTCTCTGGTACCAAAATGCACAATGTAGCCACTAATAAGAAGAACAAGAAAAACCATCAAAGCAATCTCGCCCAGATTAATAATATAGGCCTCTATCAATGGCCATATCTGATGACCGACATATAACATTCCGACGATGTTACTATTGATGTCGCGTAGCGGTATATAAGCAGAAACATACCAGGCGTTATGCACGTAAGCTCTGTCGAGGTAGGATTCACCTCGCTCTAATACGGTATGTTTCACTCTCTGGGAAACACGGGTACCAACTGCCTTTCTAGCGGGCTCCCCCTCATTCAAAGGGACGTTTGTACTGATACGTAAATCTTCCAGAAATATAGTGACCGCACCAGTATTGGCCGTCTTAAGGCCAATATCCGGATATACCAGCTCCTTGATATCATCGACTATTTTCTGGTTATTATTGATTAAATGTATGCTATCAAGATATCCTCGCAACTCCCTGTTTTCATCATAAACCGGATAAATAATGCGACTAACCAGAGCCCGCTCTTCTTCCCGCTGCTCATTAAACACAGCAACACTCGCTTTTTTTGCAAGCTCTGGACACTCAGCCTGAAGCTCATCTTTACTTAACACCTGATAAAAGGCACCTTTCCCAGATGAGATATCGGAAAGTCCGCTGGACACGCTCTTTGGATTTCGCCAGCGAAGACAGACATTAGAGTCGTTAGTTGAACGACTCTTTAGCCATGAATTAAGTTCATCAACATCATAAAGAGATGCACGTAACTTCTGACGAAAACTATACGACGCCTCAAAAGTAGTCACTTCGATATTCTGGCTCTCATGAAGGTGTGAGACATAGATTTCTGCAGTTTTTAGTCGCTCGGAGACATCATCCAGAGCATTTTGCCAGGTATAGTGAGTCGCCCAATAGATAGTTATCATCACCAGCGCAAACATAGTGATAAAAATAGGCATTGAGGTGAGAAACAGAAGCCGGTACCGGACCTTGGTTTTTATCTTATAAGCTAAATTCCGTGGGCTAACCAAACCAAAAAGATTTTCCATCATGTTAAGTCCTGAGACTCCCACTCTTTATATTTTCTATCGAGCGTTTTTCTCGATACTCCAAGCTCTTTGGCCGCAGCTGATTTATTTCCATCAAAATATTTAACAACCTGTTTTATATGAGCTTTCTCTACGTCCTTTAACGTCCATTCCGTCGGATACCCCATATGATTGTTATTGAAATCGGTAATGGCGGTTGTAATGTCACCATGTGACAGCGTCACTGATATTCTACTGTCGGAAGGTGAATGTTCAAAATTTAGTTCTCGCCAGTATTGTGCAACGGGTTTACCAATTAAAATACATCGCTCAAGTAAGTTTTTTAACTCCCTGACGTTGCCTGGCCACTCATACTGGTGCATCGCAAAGACATCTTCTTCACTCCAGGTGAGTTCGGGTCTGTTTAACTCTTTGGCAAGCTTTTTACTGAAATGCGGAACCAGATCAATTAAATCCGTTTTACGCTCTCTCAGTGGAGGTATCTGAATATCTAGCACATTCAACCGATAAAATAGATCTTCCCTGAAATGTCCGTCATTAATTTCCTGCTTCAGATTCTTATTTGTCGATGCCACAATACGGATATCCACGCTAATCTGTTTATCTGATCCCAAGGGACGGATTTTCCTTTCTTCCAAGACCCTTAACAGAGCAGACTGAACACTCAACGGCATTTCACTGATTTCATCTAAAAACAGCGTACCACCGGCAGCAACCTGAAACATGCCTTCTCTCTGAGTACTCATATCACCGAACAACTCGCTTTCAAGTAAATGCTCAGATATGGAAGCACAATTGACGGGAACAAAAGGTCCGGTTCTGCCACTTGCCTCATGTAAGCCACGGGCAATAAGCTCTTTCCCGGTACCTGACTCCCCCTGAATCAAAACAGACGCTTTTGACGGTGCAAACTGCCTGATGGTCTGTACAATCTGTCTGGTTTTTTCCGAGCCACCAATAATATTCGTTTCGACATGCCTTTCAACGTCACGTTGTAACGCATAACGAAGACGCTGATCGATACGCTTATCCAGACACTGCTGAACCGCCTTTAGCATCTGCTCCAGATTAAATGGCTTTAATATAAAATCCGCCGCTCCCAGTTTTAGAGCCTTAATAGCCATATCCAAATCGGCATAACCTGTCATAAAGATCACATCAGTCACATGCTCATTGTGATCAAAGACTTCAGTCCACTCGATACCTGACCGCCCCGGTAAGTTAATATCAAGAATGACCAAATCATAGTGATTCTGGGTTCTTAGCTTTTCCGCCTCTTCGATATTGCCTGCACAATCCACTTTGGGAAAAGTTTTGCTCAATGCTTTGAAAAGCACCTTTTGCATGCCGACTTCATCATCGACGATAAGAATAGAAGCACTTTGATAGCGATTAGTCTGTTTACCGGAGAAATAATTCATTACTATATGCCAACGTTATGAAATAACTTAATTTTACTCGCGATAGAGTAGCTTATTCCCTACATAAACACTATGCTTCTCTATACGCTTATTTTAGGGGATATTACAAAGGTATGGACACAAAGGAGTTCGGTCAGGTGATTAGCTGGGTCATTCTCGCCGGAGGACAAGCTTCCCGTATGGGAGGCCGAGATAAAGGACTGATTGCATTCCATGGCCGCCCTTTGATCGAGTATGCTCTGGAGTGTTTGAAAAAACGGTCAGACTCCATTTTTATCAATGCCAATCGTAACATTAACCACTACACAAATTATGCACCGGTAGTTTGTGATCAAATGCCAGGGTTTCCAGGCCCTTTAGCCGGAGTTCATGCGAGCCTCAGGCAAATAAAAAGTGAATGGCTGGGATTTGTCCCATGCGACAGTCCTAATCTGTCAACGGATTATATCGACCAAATGCTGCAAGCAATAACGACCGACGCGGATATCTTCGTCGCTCACGATGGGCATGAGCCGCAACCTGTTTTCAGTATATGGAATGCCCGCACGTTACCAAAGCTAGAGTCTTACCTGGCTCAGGGAGACCGGAAAGTAAAATTGTTTTTGCAACAGTGCAATACAAAGTATATCGACTTTTCCCATACACCTTCACTGTTTATGAATTTAAACACACCAGAAGAATTACAAAACGGTATATCAGGAAAATAATGACACGACCAAACATTCCAGTTTTAGGATTTGCAGCGTATAGCGGCACAGGTAAAACAACACTGCTGGAAGCTCTGCTTCCCGTATTGAAAAAACGGGGCCTGCGCGTGGCGGTTCTTAAGCATGCGCATCATAGTTTTGACGTGGATACACCGGGAAAAGACAGTTATCGCCTGCGTAAAGCCGGAGCAGATCAAATGTTATTAGCATCGGGAAAACGCCATGTGTTAATGACAGAAACTCCAGAGGAAGAAGTCAGTTTCGAATACCTCTTGAGCCGCTTTGATCACTCAACGCTGGATATCATCCTGGTAGAAGGTTGTAAAAACCTCTCCTTTCCTAAGGTCGAGCTACACCGGGAAGAAACCAGTACCCCCTGGCTTTACCCTCAAGACAAGGATATTATTGCCATCGCATCAGATACCCATGCGGATTCTTCTTTACCACAGATGAGTATTAATGATATTTCTGCCATCTGTGATTTTGTGACCGATTTTATTCAAACATTCAATAGTAAGTAAAAACATGGCACGCACAATTATTTATATCTACAAAGAGCAGGAAAAAACACTGCCCTTTTCTTATGAGAAACACCGTACTATCCAAGAAGCTGTCGCCGAAGCCGAAGGTATTGACCTTTCTGAATACCTGAAAATGGAGCAACAAATAGAAGCTGTGTCCGACAGCAAAGCTGTGCGCGATTACAGAGATAACTACTTCAGAAAATTAGGCTTTGGGAAAATAACTCTGCAACAAAAAGAAAACCGTGGCGTCGGAAAAAAGAAAAACTAAGGTAGAGAGGAAATGAAACAGCCCCTTATATAAGGGGCTGCTTTATGTGAACTGATGAAGTAATTACTTAATATTCAGGAATGCCGCACCACGGACACCGCCGGAATCACCATGTTTCGCTTTCATGATTTTCGGACATTTCGCCACAGACAGCAGATATTTAGGAATGCGTTTTGGTAGCTCTTCATAAATCAGGTCGTAGTTAGACAAGCCGCCACCCAGAACAACGACATGTGGGTCAAGAGACGTAAAGATAGTCGCGAAACAGATAGCCAACAACTCCATAAAACGTTCAACATGCTCAACGGCTTTTGGTTCGCCTTCAGCCTGAGCCTTAATGATGTCAATCGCCTTTTTCTTCTCTCCGTAGTAATGCTCATACAATTGCTCAAAACCACGACCAGAAAGGTAATTATCCAGACAACCTTTTTTATCACACCCACAATCAAACAATGGTGCTTTACCACTGTCTCCTAAGTGGAACCATGCATCAATAGGCAAGCGCATATGGCCAACTTCACCCGCTACGTGGTTGCTACCGGAGAAAATCTTACCATTAAAGACAAGTCCGCCGCCAAAGCCTGTACCAAGAATTAAACCGGCTACCGATTCTTCACCCTGCAATTCTTCATCCCAGGCTTCTGACAAAGCAAAACAGTTAGCGTCATTTTCGATCTTAACTTCGCGGCCAATCACCGCTTCAAGATCCTTGCGAAGCAGCTTACCTTTTGCTGCTGCAATATTAACCGTTAAAACCGCGCCAGTTTCCGCATCTTCCATACCAGGAAGACCGATACCAACTTTACCTTCAACACCAAATTCTTCATCGTATTTTTTTACCAGTCCCGCCAATGTATCAATGAGCTTCTGGTAATCATCTCCTGGTGTAGGTACACGTTCTGTCGCGACCCTTTCGAGCTTTTCGTTAAATGCGCCAAACTCAATTTTAGTACCACCAACGTCAAAACCGTAATACATAGTAATTCTCTCTCCTTCAAAGCCCCCCAAAATTCAGGAGCAAAATAAAAACAATCTGGTGCATTATCCACATCTCTCATCCTCCATTCCGTGACCAGTGGCATATTTATTTATCATATTGAACAGAGATAACGAGATATCATCCCCAAAAGTGATTGGTCTGGTCAAAAAACAGACGTCTCGGAAAAACAGGAACAAGAGTAGGAAATAAATAAGATAAGACTATGATTTCCTGCTAACATCATAGCGATTAAACCATTGCAGGAATAAACCATGAGCAATTTGACATCTGATACGCAGGCGAACCTCGAGCTTTTTATCAACGAAACGAAAGAAAGCAAGATTGTCTGGGGGCTGCGCAATGAAGAAGGCTGGCTGGCCTGTGACTCTGCTGAATTCGAAGACACAGAAGTCATGCCTTTCTGGTCAGAAAAAGAAGACGCAGAAATGCAGAATGTAGAAGAGTGGGAAGATTTCAGTGTCGTTGAAATTCCATTAGATATTTTTGTGGAAGACTGGCTAATCACGTTATCTGAAGATGCCGTTCTCATTGGCGTTAACTGGAACGCAGAATTGGAAGGAAAAGAAGTTGAGCCATCCGAACTGGCTAAAATGTATCTTTAACAGGCCCCTTTAACAGGAGTGTACTTTTAATAAAAAGTAAGTTCTGATAATAAAAAATAGGTTCTGAGCCGGGCACGGATGCCCGGACATGTATTTTCTATATTCTATTAGCCTGCTTAGCTAAAAGTGACGTCGTAACTGCATCTTTATTACTCAGGTACTCATCCAGTCCAGCTTGTCGTAACGCGCAAGAAGGACAATCCCCACAGCCATCACCAATCACCCCGTTATAACAAGTCAGGGTCTCATTTCTCACAACATCAAGAGCATCATTTTGATCAGCCAGAGCCCAGGTTTCAGCTTTATTAAGCCACATCAGCGGCGTCTCAATAACCAGAGACCTGTCCATCCCTTTCACCAGAGCTGAGTTCATCGCTTTAATGAAGTCATCCCGGCAATCAGGGTAACCGGAGAAATCCGTCTCACATACCCCGGTAATAATAGCCTCAGCCCCTATTTGATAAGCATAGATACCCGCCAGAGTCAGAAAAAGAATGTTGCGTCCCGGAACAAAAGAGTTGGGCAAGCCGTTATCCTGTAACTCATGGGAAACCGGAATATCTTCTCGGGTCAGCGAACTGACAGCCAGCTCATTAAGCAGGCCAACGTCCATAACTTTATGAGCTTTTACTTTCAGTTTTTTAGCCAGTTTACTCGCGACTTCAATTTCTAATTTATGTCTCTGTCCATAATCAAACGTAATAGCATGAACCTCATCATATTGCTTTAAGGCCTGAACCAGACACGTTGTCGAATCCTGTCCACCACTAAATACCACCACCGCTTTCTTCATCGGACTACCTTAATACAATCAAATCTTGCCAGACCATAATAGAGAGCAGCCATAATATCAATATTCACCGAAAGATTTTACCCGGCTTAGTCAGGATTCTTTCATCTTCCTATGGTATTCTCAGTTTATATTGACGACACACTAGGTATTGATATGTACAAACTGATTGCTCTGGATATGGACGGCACGCTACTGAATAGTGATAAAGAAATATCTCAGCAGAATAAAGAAGCCATAGCAAAAGCTCGTGCTCTTGGCGTAACGGTTGTTCTGGCTTCAGGGCGTCCTATTGAAGGAATAATGCCGAAAATACTAGAGCTGGATTTAACGTCTGATAACGATTTTGTGCTCAGCTATAATGCCTCCCTCGTCCAGAGAGTATCGAATGGAGAGGTAATTCGTAGCCAGACGTTAACCGGTAAAGAAACCAAGCTGCTGGCAAGTTTAAGTAACGATCTAGGTATCAATATCCATGCGTTCAGTCAAGAGCACGGCCTGATCACCCCAAAAAACAGTAAGTACACAGAGCATGAAGCGAAAATCAACGGCATGGATGTGACCGTCCTTGATTTTTCAACACTGGAAGACGACCATCAGATTATCAAAACGATGATGATCGATGAGCCAGACCGGTTAGAAAAAGCCATCGCGGCCATGCCAAAAGAACTGTATGAACAGTTTACGATTGTGCGTAGTTCCCCCTTCTTTCTGGAGTTTCTGAATAAAGACAGTAACAAAGGTGTCGGAGTTAAAGTGATTGCGGAATATCTGGGCCTGAATGCCGATCAGGTAATCTGTATGGGGGATGCTGAAAATGATCACCATATGATCGAATATGCCGGCCTTGGGATTGCTATGGGAAATGCGATGGAACAAACCAAATCCCTGGCAGATTATGTGACCGACACGAACGACAATCACGGCGTTGCTGCCGCTATTGAGAAGTTTGTGCTTAATGCATAACAATCCCGATTAAAACAATACTGAAGTGCGGCAAGTATAGCCGCCTTCTTTCTTACTGACTCGTTTGACGTTAAAACAAGTCTTTATACTCTGAAGATTCCCCCTGAAGTGATTTTCTCATCCAGTGGATATGCTGGTTAAATCCCATTTTATTATAAAAATGTACAGCGCCCTGATTGAAATCCCATACCTCAACAAAGATTTGCTGAACACCATAATCATCAAACGTCTGCTCCAGTTTCCGAAACAATTTTCCCGCAATATCACTGTTGCGTTTTTCGGGAAGCACATAGAGTTCATCAATACTCCCCATTTCAACGGGCTTGCTAACGGTTGATACCAGTTCACAAAAATGACCGGTAATAAAGCCAATGACTCTTTTTTCCTCTACCGCGACATAAACCAGACATTCTGGTATGTCCAGATAGCGGGCAATACTTTTTTCCTGCTCAATTTCTTCAGCAGTTTTAAAGTGTTCAGGACAAGACTTGTGATGATAATCGTGCAGAGCAAACATCATATCGTTCAGCTCATCCAAATCATCAAATACAGCACTCCGAATTTGAATATTATCCATTCCAATTATTTTACTCATAAAGCCAATGAATAAAGCTTGACCTTTTTATCAGACACAATCTAGTGGCGGGTCAATATTTGCGACAAAAATGTATAGTGAATAGCAAAATAACCCTATAAGTCATGAGCTAATTTTGCTGCACCCGCATGAATTAGAGTATATACTCTAATTCATGCACCGTTATAACGTTGATCTGTACATGGCTAAAAACTCCCGCATTATCGTCTCATCTATTCTGGGCTGGGTTATATCCATTCCGGCTTTTTCGCAAAACCTTCACTTTAACGAAGCCTGGGATATTCTGCAGACAAAAAACAGTTCATTAGCAGCACAAAGAGCCAACGTTGAGCGTTATCAGCAGCTCGAACAAGCTAAATCCGCATTAGATTACCCCTCCATTACTCTGGGGGCGACATATACAAGACTGGACGATGATGTCACTCTCTCAGCTGATGATCTTGTTGACAGTCTCGACGATTCGACCAAAGCTGCGCTACCAAACCTGATAAGCAGTCTATCATCCACCAGCCTCGGCCCGGCCATTACAGGGCTTAGTTCCCTGAACCCGACATCAACTATCGCAGAAAAAGACATGGTTAACTCTTCCATACGGGCTATCTGGCCTATTTTTACCGGAGGAAGAATCACAGCCGCCCAGGATATCGCTCAGGGACAAACAGAAGAAGCTGAAGCTCAACTTAGAATGGAAACTCAGGCCAGGTATGAGGACCTGACAAAATACTATTTCAGTGTGGTATTAGCCAAACAGATTCTAAATACTCGAATAACCGTAGAGCAAGGTCTGACTCAACATAAAAAATCAGCGATGAAGCTTGAGCAACAAGGCCAGATAGCTAAAGTAGAGCGGCTGCAGGCTGAAGCATCATTAATGAAAGCCATTGTTGACAGAAAAAAAGCAGAACGAGACTTAACTATTGCGTCTGCCGCTCTGACAAAAGTGCTCAATCAGAAGGAACCTATCCGCCCGCAGACTTCTCTTTTTATCAACCATAAGCTCCCACCTTTATCCGCTTTTACTGACCAGACTTTAGCAACACACCCTGGACTTACGCTTCTGAATGCTAAAGAGAAACAGGCAAAGAATCTGCTGAAGGCCGAAATGGGAAGCTATTACCCGGAAGTGTATCTGTACGGTAACTATACCCTTTATGAGGAGGACACCCTTGCCAGTAAGCTGGTACCCGATTGGATGGTTGGAATCGGAGTCAATATCAGCCTGGTCGATAATCAGGGGCGTTCAGAAAAAGCGGCAGCGGCTAAGCATGCCATTATTCAGGTTTCTAATACCCGCCAGCAGGCTATTAAAGATTTGACCGTATTGGTAGAAAAAACGTATGCCGAGGCACAACAAGCCATTGAAGAAGCAGACGGCCTGAATACCAGCCTTGATCTCGCCGGAGAAAATCTGAAGTTGCGCAAAATGGCTTTTTCTCAAGGGCTGGCCACTTCCCTGGACGTTGTCGACGCCGAACTCTACCTGGCCAGTATCAGAACACAACAGCAAGTTGCCAAGTTTAACTACGTGATTGCTTTAAATCGGTTATTAGCACTCAGTAGTGAAATGAATACCTTCATTCACTATGAATATACGTCTGCTAACCCCACTCACCAGGAGAGTGAAAAATGAATATTGTGAAGCCAATTCTGATAGCCACGGCTGTACTCGCCATCACGGGCTGGGTTGGAAATAGCTTTTATCAGGCTCATCAGCCAAAACCGATTCATATTCAGGGGCAAATAGAAGCTCAGCAGTACAGTATTTCCTCCAAAGTCGCTGGACGTATTGATAGTGTGATGGTGAAGAAAGGAGATGTAGTCAAAAAAGGCGATCTCATCTTCACCATTTATAGCCCGGAAATTAATGCCAAACTTGAGCAGGCTCAGGCCGGGAAAGCAGCAGCGGGTGCTCTCGCTCAGGAAGCAGAAAACGGTGCCAGAACCCAGCAGATCCAAGCCGCAGAAGATCAATGGAAAAAAGCTCAGGCAGCGGCTCAGCTTGCTGAAAAGACTTACAAAAGGATTGATAACCTATATAGAGATGGTGTTATCGCGGAACAAAAACGAGATGAAGCCCAAACCCAGTGGCAAGCCGCAACATATACCGAAAGTGCAGCGTATCAAATGTATCAGATGGCAAAAGAAGGTGCCCGCTTCGAAACCGTTCAGGCAGCGAATGAGAAAGCCCGTATGGCTGCAGGTGCCGTTGCTGAGGTTGAAGCTTATGCCAAAGATACCCGAATCAAAAGCTGGTTTGATGGTGAAGTCTCTCAGGTATTACTGAACAGCGGGGAGCTTGCACCACAGGGGTTTCCTGTTGTCACCGTTGTAGACATGGATGATTGCTGGGCAGTGTTCAACATCCGGGAGGATCGGCTCAAACACTTTACTAAAGGCACCACCTTTACCGCCTATCTTCCTGCATTAGACAAAAATGTCGATTTCAGGGTCACTCATATCGCCGTTATGGGTGACTTTGCAACCTGGCGATCAACCGACTCTTCACAAGGTTTTGATTTAAGAACTTTTGAGGTTGAGGCGCGTCCACTTACCGGCTCGTATCCGTTCAGAGCGGGTATGAGCGTCGCTGTTGAGCTGTAAGTCTATGCAGAACTCCAGACTTAGCCAGTGGCACGTATTAAAGCATGATAAATGGCTGCTTTCATCCCTGACATGGCTTCCCGTCTTTCTGGCCGTAACACTATGGTGGATTTTTTCTCAGGGACTTGTTTGTGATCTGCCTGTTGGTATTGTTGATCTTGAGAATGACACGGTTTCGCGCACACTGGTACGTCAACTTGATGCCACCTCCGTTATGGCAGTTACCAGCGCCTACCCAAATGTCTATGAAGCCAGGCAGGCGCTGATCGCAGGAAATATTTATGCTTACGCAGTTATTCCCCGCCACTTTACCCGGGATATCTATAACAACACCCCGCCACAGATATCGGTGTTTTATAACAGTCAGTACATTCTGGTTGGCAAGCAGATCAACAGTGCGGTCAATCAGGCTTATGGCACTTTTAACACTCAGGCCGGAGCATTAAAACAATTAAGCAAAGGACAACAGACATTTTCAGGCGCAGCCGGCCAGGCTTTACCACTGCGCAGTCAAATAACCCCACTGTTTAACCTGAACTCAGATTACGCACAATTTCTTGTTTCTGCTATTGTTCCCGCTTTGTGGCAGATTTTTATTGTGGTTTCCACCATACTCTGGTTAACTGCCAATTACCGGATATATGGTTCAAAAACCATGCTAGGTCCGCAACCTGTGCGTCGGTTTATCTCTCTTTGCAGGTTTTATCTTCCCTTCTATCTACTTTCAGGCTTCGGTTTTCTCAGCTGGTTTTACACCGGACTAAAGTGGCCCATGGCTGGCAGCCTTTTTCCTCTGATTTATGCACAACTCCTGACTGCCGTCGCCTGTATCATTATGGGAAGCCTTTTTTTCTTTATCACTCAGGATCCGGCGCGGGCAATGAGTTTTGCGGGCGTCTTAACCGCCCCCAGCTTTGCTTTTATGGGCATTACCTTCCCTGCGACAGATATGCCTTTACCTGCGGAGATCTGGCGAAATTTACTGCCGGTCAGCTATTATATTGAAGCGCAAATCGGCCAATCAAGTTACGGCGTCACATCATGGCAAACCATTACCCGGTTTAGCCTGCCAATGCTAGGCTACCTGTTCCCGCTAGGGGTCACCCTGTTACTGATCAAAAAGCACCACGCAAGACAGGAGAGCGACACATGAGCCTGTTTTCTTTACTCCAGAAAGAGTTACGTTCGATATTCACCAATCAGGTGGTAATGCTTACAGTCTTTGGTGGTGTTATATTTTATTCTTTTCTTTACCCCTTACCTTATGCAAAACAGACCCCCACCGAACAGGATATTACGGTTGTTAATCTGGATAACAGTGCTGTCAGCCGCCAGCTGGAACGAATGGTTAATGCCACACCACAGGTAAACATTGTCGGCCGAGCCCATTCCATTGAACAGGCCAAACAACAGTTTGTTTCCGGACAGGTTCGAGGCTTACTGGTTATTCCCAGGCATTTTTACCGGGACCTTCTGTTAGGCAAAAGTCCGATACTTTCCTATGCGGGTGACGCATCGTACTTTCTGGTTTACGGAACCATAATACAAGGGCTGGCACAGGCAAGCGGTACTTTAGGTGCAAAGGCAACCGTAACAAGAATGCTGATGGACGGCGTGCCTCTGGCTTCGGCACAAGAGCAGTATGCTCAAGCCAGACTCAATATGAAGCCTGTATTTAATCCGGTTATCGGCTATGTGGACTATGTGATACCGGGGGTATTTGTGCTCATTTTGCAGCAGACACTGATCATGGGTACCGGCCTGTTAGTCGGAACTGAAAAAGACAGAAACGGGTACTGGAAACGAACACCGACTATGTCTCTTTTAAGCATACGCGTGTTTATTTTTGTCGCTATTTATTACCTGCTGGCCATGTTTTATTTTGGTTTTAGCTTTGACTATTACCATATCAGCCAACTGGCTGATGGCTGGCTGATCGTAAAGTTACTGGCTCCTTTTCTTATCAGCAGCGCCTGTATCGGTATCTGGCTCGGAGCAATACTGCCAAGGCGGGAGTTAGTCACCATGGTCGTGTTAGTAAGCTCAATGCCACTGATATTCAGTTCCGGATTTATCTGGCCCCTGGAAGCCCTGCCAAAACCTCTTATATGGCTCAGCCAGCTCTTTCCCTGCACTCCGGCAATACAAAGTTTTCTCTCTGTCAATCAGATGGGGGCTGACTTTTCTCTTATTCTGCCTCTGTGGTCCGTAATGTGGGGGCAGGTTATCGTTTGGGGAGCAATCGCCTGTTATGCCTACCGCAAGTTACAACAAGCAAAACCTCAATAAGCATGTATATCTGTTGAAGTAACCTAACCTACAGCCCTATCTCACTGGCAATTTGCTGTATTTCACGAAGATCAAGTCTGTGAACTTCTATCATTTGATCGATCTGACTGATCCTTGAGTTTGCTTCATCATGCTTATCACAAGAATTTTCAGCAACATCCCAGTCATTACCTTCAAGGTAAGCGTCACAGTCTTTACGGTAACGTGCAACTTTAGGCTCCAGTTCCTCCCTTTCCTGCTGCAGTTTGTCCAGTTCTTGTTTCACTCTTAACTCTTTTTGAAACAACTCTCTGGCCCGCTCAAACACAACGCCTTGCATCTCAATTTTTTGCTGAAGCTGAACATTTTCATCCCGAGACTGCTCTATTGCCTCCTGTTGTGTCTTTATTCTGGTTTCCAGGTTGATATTGACCTTTTCAAGCTCCGTTACCATATTCTTTGACGCCTGAAGTTCCGCATCAAACTCTTTTTGTAAGACACTCACTTCTGATTCAAGTTGTTCCGTTACCCTCTTATTAACTTCGGTTTCAATATCCAGAGCTGGTTCGTCAACACGCGGTTTACTATTGGTTAGCGGTACGGTACTTACCTGTTCTAATCTGGCCAGAACCTGATGATACGCAGACTCCCATCGGCTCTGCGTCACTATTGACCCCACCAGGCCACCAATAGCTATTCCAAATACAGCGGCCACCGCGATATAGAGATACGTTCTCTTGTCCCGCTCTTCAATGACAACAACATTATCCTGATCGTTCTGATCTTTCACTGAACTATTACTCCGACTTCACTCTCAACGTATCAATTCGCTAATTACAATGATGATGGTATATATCGTAACGCAGGTAATCAGCACAACCACAACACCCGTTTGTACTTTTTCATTAGTCCGATACCGAAACAGCAATACCGCCAATGCTATCAAAACACCAATCGCGAGTAATCTTGTCATTTTTTGCTCCGTTATCTTCTGTTCGGAAAACCTGACTTATTACCTAATTATATATAATTTCGGTATTTTTTCCGTATTTCTTCATCTTCCTCTTAGGTTTATGGCGATTATTTAGACAAACAGTCATTTCTTTGCTGACACCCTCCCGATTTTAAATTAAAATCCGCGCTACAGAATACTTGTTAATAAGTTTTATACAGGTATTTGTTCCAGTGAAGACTGCAGGAGAGAGACATCTGCTCTTCGTTTTGAAAAAAACGTACGACATTTGTCCACCGAAGAAGTGAATCTTTCAGGTGTCGATGCTTAACGCTAGACGGGGACTGTAGTTGGAGGAACCTCTGGAGAGAGCTGAAATATCACAACGATATTATCAGCCGCCGAAGGAGCAAGTTCGACCACCAGGTCGGGTGAAACTCTCAGGCAAAAGGACAGAGGAGTGGAAAGCAAACGAGTAAATGTATCTTCAGAGCACCTTTGGGTGTTCTTACCCGATCATAAGTGATAATTAAAATCACCACCTTTCCCTCTTCTCCTTAACCGATTTTATTATTTAAGGGGAAAATCATGAATAACTTCCAATCTTTTTTACAAACGGTCGACAGTCTGGTCTGGGGACCACCATTATTAATACTGCTGGTTGGTACCGGTGTGTATTTCACCTTTCGTCTTGGACTACTACAGTTTAGACACCTGCCAACTGCACTAAAAATGGTGTTCAGCAAAAGTGGTAATGATAAAACTCAGGGCGATGTATCCAGCTTCGCTGCATTGTGTACGGCTCTGTCTGCCACTATCGGTACCGGTAATATCGTTGGTGTTGCCACAGCTATCAAACTAGGTGGACCCGGTGCTCTTTTCTGGATGTGGCTGGCTGCCGTATTCGGAATGGCAACAAAATACGCGGAATGTCTGCTGGCAGTCAAATACCGAAAAGTAGACGATAAAGGCCAGATGGTTGGTGGCCCAATGTTCTATCTGCAATACGGGGTCGGCTCTAAACTACTGGCTACTCTTTTTGCTATTTTTGCTCTTGGTGTTGCCTGCTTCGGTATCGGTACATTCCCGCAAGTGAACGCAATCCTTGATGCTTCTGAACTGTCATTCGGCCTGTCACGCGGCGTAGCCGCAACGGTTCTGACTCTGTTAGTCGCGTTTGTGACTATTGGCGGTATTAAGTCTATCGCTAAAGTGGCGGGTAAAGTGGTTCCGGCAATGGCGGTTTTTTATGTGCTTGCCTGTCTGAGTGTCCTGGTTGCGAATGCAGACCAACTGCTAACGGCTATTGAACTGGTTATCACTTCTGCCTTTACTTCTACCGCAGCAACTGGTGGTTTCCTTGGTGCAACGATCATGGTTGCGATCCAATCCGGTATCGCACGTGGTGTATTCTCTAACGAATCAGGGCTTGGTAGCGCTCCTATGGCCGCTGCTGCTGCTAAAACAGACTCGTGTGTTCGTCAGGGCCTGATCTCCATGACCGGTACTTTCTTCGATACGATCATCATCTGTACCATGACCGGTCTGGCTCTGATCCTGACAGGCGCATGGCAGAGTGACTTTGCCGGTGCAGAGATGACAACACATGCATTCGCGGTTGGTCTGGGTTCAGACACTTTTGGCCCGATGATGGTATCCATTGGCCTGATGTTTTTTGCTTTTACCACTATTCTTGGATGGAACTATTACGGTGAGCGCTGTGTAGTATTTTTGATGGGTACTAAAGCAGTACTGCCTTATAAAATCATCTTTCTTGGATTAGTCGCTTCCGGTGCATTCCTGAAACTGGATATGATCTGGCTGATTGCTGACATCGTTAACGGACTGATGGCGATTCCTAACCTGATTGGCCTGATAGCACTGCGTAATGTGGTCGCGGAAGAAACGAAACAGTTTTTTAGTCAGATGGTGACACTGGACAAACACGAACCTGCAACAGAAAGCTAATCAGCCTATTGCGACATACCAAGTATAAAAAGATAATGCCAGTCAGTTAATCTGACTGGCATTTTTATTTATTGCACCTTGGTATGGGCTGACCTAATGAACCGGAGACGGTCCATCATCTATCATCAGCTTGATTCCAAGCGCGATAAGTACACTACCAGTAATGCCTTCCATCCAGGTTAACATTGCTGAGTTTTTTACCAGCTTTTGTGCAGAGGTTACCGCCATAGAAACACCGCACTGCCACACCATGGCAATCATAAAATGAATACCAGCCATAGTTAGTGACTGCAAAAATGGGGAGTAATCCGGATTAATGAATTGGGGTAGGAACGCGAGATAAAATACTGCGGTTTTTGGATTCAGTACATTCGATAAAAAGCCTTCTCTTACTGCTCGTCTTGCAGAAAAAGTCCGGCTACTTACTGAATCAACATCCAGCCCGTTTCCCCCTTTGAATGTCGATTTCATCGAGCTAATCCCTAACCAGATAAGATAAAGTGCCCCAACCCATTTAACCGCCATAAACAACTGGGCGGACTGCAACAAAATAGCCGAAATACCAACGGCAGAAAATGTGGCATGAATAAACAACCCGCTACAGATACCAAAACTAGTCACGCAGCCATCCTTAACACCACTACGTGTCGTATTCTTTATCACTAGCGCTGTATCAATTCCAGGTGTCAGAGTCAGAATAGTAATGGCGATAAGAAAAGCTTCAATATTTTGGATATACATACAGGCTCCGGAAACAGCATAAAGGTTGGTTATATCAGGAAACATCGGTAATACCAAGTGATTGAGAAAGTGAGAGGTAACTTGTTAGTATAAAGTGACTTACACTCACGGACATAAGCTGATGACCGCATATAAAAAACTGACCGAACATTTTAAAAAAATATCGCATTTTAATCACCTGGCTGCGATTTGCGGCTGGGATCAGGCTGCAATGATGCCAGCCGGAGGCGCATCGGCTCGTTCCGCAGCCATGGCAGAGCTTTCCGTCCATATTCATAAGTTACAAACTCAAGACTCTCTCGCCGACTGGTTTTCTGAAGCGGAGACAAAAACCCTGCCACCGGAAGACACGGCAAGTCTGCGCGAAATGAAGCGTCAGTGGGTTCAGGCGAATGTTCTTCCTGAAGATTTAGTCCATGCTAAATCCATGGCAGGCTCAAAATGTGAGCATGCCTGGCGAACCCAACGCACCAACAATGACTGGAAGGGGTTTGCTGAAAACTGGAAAGAAGTCGTTAACCTTTCTCAGCATGAGGCTCAGATACGTGCTGAAGCCACCGGTTTGTCCCCTTACGATGCCATGTTAGACATTTATGAGCCGGGAACTAAGACTGAATTTTTAACACCACTATTTGATGATATTAAGCGCTGGCTTCCTGAACTTATTGAACAGGTCATCGAAAAACAAAGCCACGAAAACCTTCTTATGCCCCAGGGAATATTTCCAGCCACTCAACAAAAGGCACTGGGTCATAAAGTGATGGAATTACTACAGTTTGATTTCAATCATGGTCGTTTGGATGAAAGCGTACACCCATTTTGCGGTGGCGTTCCACAGGATGTCCGTCTGACGACCCGCTATGATGAAACCGACTTTATCCAGTCTCTGATGGGCACCGTGCATGAAACCGGCCATGCCCGGTATGAACAGGGCTTACCCGAATCCTACGCTGGGCTACCTGTCGGAGAAGCCCGTTCCATGGGCATTCATGAGTCTCAGTCTTTGTTCTTTGAAATGCAGGTGGGACGTAGCCCGTCTTTTATCCATCACCTGGCCGAGATGACAGGCAAACAATTTGGCAAAGAAAATGAACCGGCTTTTGCTTCAGATAACTTCCAGAAATTGTATTCCCGGGTAAACAAAGGCTTTATTCGTGTGGATGCTGATGAACTGACCTACCCGGCCCATGTCATCCTGCGTTATGAGATCGAACGGGATCTGATGAACGGCAAAATATCCTATCTTGATGTCCCGGAGCTATGGAACGAAAAAATGCAGGCCTACCTTGGGTTTTCCACCAAAGGCAACTTTAAAGACGGCTGTATGCAAGACATACATTGGACCGATGGTGCCTTCGGCTATTTCCCAAGTTACACATTAGGTGCTATGTATGCCGCTCAGTTTATGGCGGCAATGAAGAAAACGGTTGATGTCGATGCTGCCATCCGTAGCGGTAATCTCTCCCCTATCTTTAACTGGCTATCGGATAAAATCTGGAGCAAAGGCAGCTTGCTAACAACAGACGAGTTAGTTAAAAAAGCTACTGACGAAGCGTTGAACCCAACCTTCTTTAAAGCTCATTTGGAAAGTCGATATTTGAAATAGCCAGCTTATCATTACACTGTAACGTAATAGCTTTTATATAGTTACCAAAAATTAAGAAGGGAGCCGCATGGCTCCCCTTTTATACTTACTCTAAGCAAATTTAAATCCAGGCCTTGGTCAGCGACTGAATCGGCTGTCTTCCATACAAGACTTCTGACACTTCGCCCTCTTTGAACACAACATATGCAGGAATACTTCTCAGGCCTAATTGCTCACTTAAAGACTGGGAAGTCGCAATATCTGATTTTACAACCACCGCCTTACCTTTCAGCTCAAATGCCGCATTAATAAGAGTGCCTTCCATCACCCTACAGATCGAGCACCAATCCTCAGAGATTGCCAATAATACATCGTCATGGTCTTTTAGCAGTGCATTAAACTGGTTTTTATTGTGAAGTTTGATGACTTCACTCATAAAATCTAGGTTCATATATCATCCTACTGCCTCGGTAATTTTCGAGCTATGCTCGAGCATAATCAAAATTGACATATCAAATAAACTTCTGGACAAAGACGTGTCAGTAACTCTGCTAGTTTAGATGTCCTTAAATAATTTTTCATATCCCAAAAAGCAGAACGCTACCTTTGCTACAGGTGGCGATTTTGAAAGGGACTGGACAAAACCTTTCACTGAGCAGCGAACGGCTTGGAGTCACACTTTTGCATACAAATACCATATGGGCGCATAAAGTGAGCTAGTTCAGACAGGAACAGATATGACAGTACCCGCTTTTCATTTGAGGAAACTATTAACAATTAATCGGACTTATAAGAAGATTTCATACGCGTTTTATGCGTGTACATAACGCTATCAGCTCTAGCAACTAGTGCTTCAGCATCATCATTTTCATTTCCAAGCTCAGAACATCCAAAGCTCAGATCCCAGTGTTTTCCTCTTTGAGCCCCTAGTAAACGATAAGCTGATTGGATTCGTTGCATTATAATATTCGCATCGTGTTTGTTACAATCAACAAACACTACCAAAAACTCATCCCCACCAATTCGAGCAGCACAATCAGATTCCCTTATAGACATATTAATCGCACTACCTACGCCTTTGATTAATTCGTCACCAGCTTCATGACCGTATAAATCATTCGCTACTTTCAGATCATTTACATCAATAAACCCAACAGCTAGTAGCGAATTTCTTCGATGGCTGAGAAGTACATGGGTTTTTAGACAATCCATAATTGCTTTACGATTGTATAGACCAGTTAATGCATCATGATTTGCTTCATACTTCAATGTATTAAGAAGCCTTTCTTGTTCTGAGCGCGAGCTAGCGAGCCTTAATCCCAAAAAGACTAGTAATGGTGCCACTAAAATGAACCCTATCCCAAGCCCATGAATTAAAATAGATAATTCATCATCAATAACATTTGATGGGACATGCATAACAAGGAATCCACCCTCGCGATTAATGGTACTAAGTGTTTCCGAAGGGGCCAGTTCGAAATGGTGGAAGTAATACTCGCCATCCGAGTTGGTGAGTTTTCCTTTTGAGAACTTTTGCATGGAATGCCATAGTTCGGGGTGATCATCGTAAAACAGAAATTGTTCACCCTCTGGAAACATAAAGCTCCATTCTTTATGAGAAGCATAGGCTTTTAAATAGTAACCATCTTCATTGATAACAAAGAGCTGATCTCCTTCGTGTTCATTTAGTCCCTCCAGCATTTGTAGTAGATGCCTTCCTTCGTAGTTTATAACGCCGACACCTACCAATACTCCTTGGGCGTTGTATATAGGTGTAGAAAATCGGAGCATTGGTTTAATTGGCTGTTCAACAACTCCGTGCTCTTTGTTTAAGTCAAACTTTGAGGTGTAAACCTCACCTGACTTGAGATTTAGTGCATTCTTAAAGTAGTAGCGGTTACTCTTATTCTGTAGTTTGTGGGAAGGCACCTGATGTAGTTTAAAGTCTGCATTCCGATCGAAACGGATCACTTCATTGCCATTGACATCAAGCAAACGGATTTGACTATAATTGTTCTTTATTGAACCAATTTTGTGTAAAAGCGATGAAAGATACGCTTTAGCGGTACCATCTTGTGATGAAAGGGTTGCTATAGCGAGATCACTTTGGGAGTAATAAAGAAGATCTACCCCCACAGAACGAACCTCATGTGAGACCGTATCTATCATGTTAATAACTTCTTCAAATTGCCTGATTTCACGTCGTTGGATGATGTTTTTCTGTGATATGAAGAAGATAATAGCCAGGACCAGAAACAAGAAAGCCAGCAATAATATTGTATAGGTTAAAGATTTCCTTCGCATCAGTCGTGCCATGTCCGTTTTCATGTAAGTCTTAGCATCAAACTTCCTACACCTTATTGATATATTAGACAGTAGAGTTGTGTCCTTAAAGTACAACTGTCAGAAAGGCCTTTACAAGATAAGTTCGAGCAGCAAAATGCGACCTAAGTTATAGATACACATTAGTTAGATTTTATGTCTTTTGGAATAGATATGTAAATGTGGTACTAGGTGTGAAATGTTAAAAAGTGAAAGCTTTTGAGAGATTCCGCACGCCAGTGCTGCGCGGTCTCCGGGCTATTTTCTGGTGGTAACTATCAGCGTTCTGTTGCGCAAGCTCTGAATGGGGCAAAACCGTGCCAGCCGATTATCAACCCAAAGGGAAACAATGCCTTTCTGTTCTGTAGTATTACATCGCAATGTCCACGCGAACATAACCGGTCAGGTATACAACACGCACCTCATCTCCCACAGTAAAAGGCATATCTGGATCAATATCCTGAAGCACCATCACTTGACTTCCATCATCTAAGCTGATCAGCATTTCAATGAGTTGGTATTGCTGAATGTGTGTTGAGTCGCCGTGTTTATTGGCTGCTGCACCACCGAGTAAGGCCCCAAGGACTGTTGCTATATCCTGACCCGACCCTCCGCCAAATTGATGTCCAATAACGCCACCCACAACTGCACCACCAAATGTTTTCCAGCCAACATTTCGGTCTTCTATCAATTGTTTCTGGGTTATATACCGAATGGATTCGACCCGGCCGTAGACGACCTTTTCTACAGGGACGGCTTTGTTTCGTTCATAGGCCGCAACCGTTGAAAAACTGGTCATCAAAAAGAGCACTGACAGCAGTCCACTAACACATTTAGTTAAATATGGGGGAAACGGAAACATGGGATACTTCCTTTGATCTTGCCTAGTATGTATTCAGTATACACTGATTTGTTTTTTACGAATCGGCCAATGGTCAACAGACAGTATCAACTATACTTAACCTATTATTTCTTGATGAAATGATATTCCTGTCTTTACAAATTCAATAAAGGAGTACTTTATGAATAAATCAGCATTAGCTATAACATGTTTGCTCATATTCAGTTCCGGCAGCGCTTTGGCAGCAAAACCTGAATGGGCAGGTAAAGGAAAACCTGATATTACGCAGATAACGACTGTCTCCGATGCTCAACAGTTGGACAATGATATAACCGCCCGAGAAGAAGAGATTGATCTTCTAATTGAACAAAAAAAAGACAAAGCTAAGAAAAACAAAAATAAAAAAGAAATGCAAAAATTTGAAGAAGAAGTAGAAGCCTTAGAAAAAGAACGTAAGGAGCTAAAAGAGAGTAAGGAAATGCTTAGGGAAAAACAGTCTGGCCTTGAAAAACAGAAGCAGAAAAAAGCTGAGCAAGAGCATAAAGAACTTGGAAAAGGCTCTGAAAAAGGGCAACAAAAACGAGAAGAGAATAGTAAAAAGTGGTGGAAATTCTGGGAGTAACGGTTTCTCTGTGCTGTATATGAGTTACTAATCTGATAATTTCTAGAATTTGAGCCTGATTTTTAACCTAATGAAGCTTTAGTGACATTGACAAGGTTACCACTGTTGGTTCAGCGGTAACCTATACTTTTACCCAGAGTTGTTATCAGGCCATAAAATTAGACTTCAATACAAATTAGTACCAGATAGCACCAAGTGTGTTAATTAACATTGATCTCGCCCCCTGAGCCTGTAAGGTGCTGAGTATGATAGGTTCAAAGGTACTGAGCACGAAAGTGATTGGTGCATTTCAATCACAACTTTTTCGTTACAATTGCATAAATGAATTGAGCCTTTCTCAAAAACCCTATAAAAACCAGTATTATTGTAGCAATTGATATACAAGTCAGATTAGAATGCTCTAATAATAAAAAACAAACTGATAACATCACCCCTCAATATCGTTATTTGTTTGTTACATTGGCAATGTAAAAAGGAACGGGCATGCAGGCAAGTAGAATGGCATATCGATATACACAAAGGTGTGTAAGTATTTTACTGGTTTTCGTCTCTCTGCTCTTGATTGCCGCCAACTGTTTTGCCGATACCCAGAAAGTCTCACTTCGCCTTCAATGGAAGCATCAGTTTGAATTCGCTGGTTTTTATGCTGCCAAGGAGCAGGGGTATTACCGTGATGCCGGAATAGATGTCGACATTCTGGAATATGATAATGACGTGGATATGGTGACAGAAGTCACCTCAGGAAAGACCGATTTCGGAATCTGGGGAAGCGGCCTCATTGAGCTGGGCATGCAGGGCGAGCCGGTGATGCTGCTGGCAAATTACTTCAAACGCTCTCCGCTGGTACTGGCTACGCAGCCAGATATCCGGCTTCCCTCCGACCTAGTTGGCAAAACACTGATGATCTCAGAGCAGGACATTAAAAACGCCAACTACACTCAGATGTTTAACACATTCAAAGTGGATACCGGACAGATCGATACGGTCCCGCCAACGTTCAATATGCAGGATTTTATCGATAAAAAAGTAGACGCTGTTTCAGTTTTTTTAACCAACGAGCCTTTTCTACTGCAGAAAGACGGTATCCCATATAATATCATCGACCCCAACAATTACGGCGTTGAACTCTACGATGTTAACCTGTTTACCTCAAAAATGTTTGCAGAGGCTCACCCTGAACTGACAGAGGCCTTTATAAACGCCAGCAACCGGGGCTGGCAGTATGCACTTAACCATCAGGAAGAGACTGTCGACCTCATTCTCAATAAATATAATACCCAGAATAAAAGCCGTGAACACCTGCTCTTTGAAGCACAGCAAACCGCTCGTATTGTTCAGCCAAAAAACTATCCGATAGGCAGTATCGATCTAATACAAGTAAACCGCATCGGCCGCCTGTTCACAGAAGTCGGGCTGACCGCCCCCAGCAGCACTCATGAATTTATTTATCGTGCGGAACATCCTCGAATAGAACTGAGTCAGGAAGAAACGAAATATATTCGTAACAAGCGTAAAGTCTCTGTGGCGATGATGCCGGACTTCACCCCCTTCAGCTTCACTATCCGAAACCATATAGACGGTTTTGAGCATGACCTGCTGGATATTCTGAGTGACAAAACAGGGCTTACTTTTGAACCTGTAATAGGGATATGGAATAAAGGATACAGTGCCTTTAAGGCCAAAGAAGTCGATATAATCGCCAGTATTTCGTACCGGGAAGAACGGCTGCCATTCACCCTCTTTACCGATCCTTATTACGAGATCCCGATCATGATCTATGTCAGGGATGATTTTGGCGACTATGAAGGACTCGACAGTCTGACCGGAAAAAAAGTCGGAATTTTAAAAGATGTGTTTTATGCCAGTGAGCTAAAAAAATTAAACGCATTTGATCTGATTATCTATGAAACCTATGAAGAACTAACCAAAGCCCTGGTCTATGGTCAGGTTGATGCGTTAATGCAAAACCTGACCAATATTAACGCCCTGATCAAACAACATGCCTATACCAATTTGCGCATAGCGGGTGAGTTACAGTTGCCTTCCGTTTCTAAAGAAGATCTGCGTCTGGGCATTCGCGCCGACGAACCAATACTGCATTCCATCATTCAGAAAGCCATGGATGATATGACAACAACAGAACGAATGACGCTGGTAAATAAATGGCTCGGGACCAACTTTCTTGCCAACGAAAATTCAAAAAATGAAGGTAGTACTGGCTCTCTGCTGCTGACAGAGCAGGAAGCCAACTATTTGCAGGAAAAGAAAGTGTTACGGGTGTCGAACGAAACAGACTGGCCTCCTTATGACTTTTTTACAGATAATCAGCCTGCCGGGTATTCTGTTGGTTTAATCAAGCTATTAGCTAAACAGCTGAATATCAAAGTAGAGTTTGTCACCGGCAAATCCTGGGAAGAGCTGGTAGACATGTTCTGCAGCGGAGAGATTGACCTTCTTCAACCCGCGGACCGCTCAGAAAAAATTAGCGGCTGCGGACAGTTCTCTCAACCGATTATTAAAGACACCACGAATTTCGTCACCCGCAGTAACTTCAGAGAGGTACACTCCCTTGAAGATTTATACGATACGACGATCGCCACACCAAAAGGTTGGGAGCAAACAGAATATTTACAAAATAATTATGCTGACAAGTTCAAGTTTTATCTCACCGAAAATACCCTTGAGGCGATTGAAGCCGTACGCAATGGTAAAGCAGACTTCGCTGCTGACTACGGTAATGTGCTTCGATACCTGATCAACCAGAATCACTATCTTGGGCTCACTATTCAGGGAACCTGGGATCTCCCGTCTGCGACGAATAACCTCTATATTGCCACACCCCATAACCAACCGGTTTTGCTTGGGTTAATAGACAAAGCCATCGCTTCGGTTCCCCCGTCAACGCTGGTCTCTTTAAGTAATCTCTGGTTTGGTCCAATGACAACCAGCACGCAAGATCCTACCGTCACATGGTCTGAGGCCGAACTTAAATACCTGGATCAGAAAAAGCAGATAACGATGTGCGTCGATCCTGACTGGTTGCCTCTTGAAAGTATTGATGAAGAGTCAAACCATACTGGTATTGCAGCCGATATTCTGCAAGAAGTGATGAAAAATAGTGGACTCAACCTGCAACTCGTTCCTACTACAAGCTGGCAGGAAAGTATTCAGCTGGCAAAACAACGCCAGTGCGATATTTTCTCTCTAGCGATGGAGACACCAGAACGGCTGAAATATATGAATTTCACCCGTCCATACGTGTCATTTCCCTTTGTCATTGCGACCAGAAACACTGAAATCTATATCGATAATATGGCCCCCCTTGTGGGAAAAAAACTGGCCATGCTAAAGGGGTATGCCCCCGAAGAGCTCTTGGGTAACGAATATACGGATATCGATATTATCCGGGTCGACTCCCGTCTTGAAGGTATGCAGTTGGTCAGGAACCAAGAAGTATTTGGTTATGTTGATGCTCTGCCGCCTCTGGCCTCTACAATCCAGAAAGAAGGCATAACAGATATCCGCATTGCCGGAAAACTGGACAAAAATTTCGAACTGAGCATTGCAACCCGTAACGATGAAGCTCTATTGCTGGATATTATGCAAAAAGCACTGGATACCGTCTCTCCTGAAGCGATTCGGTCAATCTACAACAAATGGCTGGCAATTCGTTATGAATCCCGGATTGACTATTCTCTCCTGTATAAAGTGGTTATTGGATTTGCTTTCATCGCATTTATCGGGTTCTGGCGTCATAGAGAGCTGTTTAATATCAATAAGACCATAGAAGAAAAAAACCAACAATTACAACAGGCCTACAAGAAATATTTCTGGCTGGCAGAAAATATGGATGATGTGGTCTGGGTGATGAATACCGAAGGTAAATTCATCTATATCAGCCCTTCTGTCGAGAAGTTGCGTGGTTATACCGCTGAAGAAGTGATGCTACAGACTTTAGATAAGGTAATTTGTGAAGGATCCCGACAGCAGGTTCTGGAGTCAATGCAAGCTGAAATTGACGCCGTCCGCAATGGTGAAAAATCTCAGATGCGCACCCTGCGGATCGAACAACCCTGCAGGAATGGTTCAACAGTATGGACTGAAGTCAATGCACGCCTAGTTGTTGACAAAGATACAGGCGAGATGCGTTTTATCGGCCTGTCCCGTGATATAACACAGACGCTCTCCTATGAGAAACAGCTCGAAAATCTGGCTCTGACTGACAGACTGACCGGCATCTTCAATCGCCACAAACTGGATGAAATACTCACCCAGCAGGTGGAGCTGACCAACCGCTATAAAAGCAAGTTTGCCGTCATGATTCTGGATATTGATCATTTTAAGCAGGTTAATGATACCTTCGGCCATCACGTTGGCGATTCAACCCTGACTGAATTCGCTCATATACTATCTGTCTCCACTCGCCAGAACGATATAGCCGGCCGCTGGGGAGGTGAAGAGTTTTTGATTATTGTGCCTCATGCCGACAAGGTTTCACTGCTTGAGATGGCTGAAAAGCTTCGAAAAAACATAGAAGAACATCACTTCGACACGGTTGGTCGGGTAACAGCCAGTATCGGGGTGGCAATCCAGGAGCCGGGAGAAACCGTCAAGAGTGTGTTGTCACATGCTGATGAAGCACTTTATATGTCGAAACAGAAAGGTCGTAACAGGGTAACCTGTTACCGTGACAGGTTAAAAGTTTAGTCTCACCTTTACTTAATGAGGTTATAACTCTATGCGCTCACTTTTCTTTCCGTCAGAAAACATGCCGTGCAATTATGTAATTCCGATCACATTTCGTTATCGAGGTTCACATACCTTTAATGAAAATTAATGTTACAATGTGATCTTGATTCCACTTTATGCATAACTACCGTCTCCTTTTTAAGACAAAGAAAAAATTATTATAAATGAATACATTAACCGACTTAGAAATCGATCTTCATCAAGCCCTACTGATGATAGCCAGAGCCTTAGACTACGTGGGAATAGACGATATTAACCATGGTCACCGGGTAGGCTATATGGCGTACCGATGTGCTCAATATTTAGGCTGGGAAGAGAAAAAAGCCGCATTCGCGTATTATACCGGTCTGATACATGACTGTGGGGTCTCATCAACAGAAGAGCATCAAAATCTGGTTGGTTATCTGGTTCCTGAAAATGAACGGGCGCATTGTCTTAAAGGGTATTCCGAGTTGGAAAAATGTCCGTTATTACAGGATTTTTCTATCCCTGTTCTTTACCACCATACCCGTTGGACAGATCTGATTAAACTCGACATCTCCGATTACGATAAAGATATTGCTGCCATTGTCTACATAGCCGATAGAGTTGATTTTTTACGTAACTATTACACTCAGTCTATTCATCATGACGCCGTCACCTTACAAGCAGGGTTAATCTCCGATCATATTCAGTCTCAGTCCGGCCTTATGTTTGAACCGGATATGGTTAAAGCCATGTGTGGCCTGATTGCGACCGAAGGTTTTTGGTTCAATATGGATGCAACATGTCTTGAGGTATTTGCTTCTGAGAGAAAAGATTCGCAACTGCAATATTGTCACAAATTAAGCCTTAATAATATTATACAACTGGCTCGTTTTGTTGCCCGAATCGTTGATGCCAAAAGTAGTTTTACATTTGAACACTCAGAAAGAGTCGCCTTATTAGCAAAAATGCTCGCTACCGATATGGACTTCGAGCCCAGAATGTGCGAAATGATTTATGTTGCTGGCTTATTACATGATATTGGAAAGTTACGTACACCTGATGAAATTTTAAATAAAAACAATAGACTAACAGATGAAGAATACTCAAAAATTCGTCGTCATACGGTAGATACCGACTTCGCCCTACGTATTTTTTTCAAAAATTCAGACATTGGTAAATGGGCCTCAAACCACCACGAACGTCTGGATGGTTCCGGTTATCCGTACCATAAAAAAGCAATTGATTTGGATTTACCGTCAAGAATCATCGCAATAGCAGATATTTTTCAGGCGTTGTCTCAGAAGCGTCCCTACAGAAAAGAGCGCATGCAACCCGATGAAATAATAAGAGAAATGACCTCACTGGTTGAAAATAATAAAATCGACAAGGACGTATTTTCATTCGTCCAGAATGACATTGATAGATATTACTGTGCATCCATTGGTGCAAAAGAAATGAACTTCCAAGAGATTTAACCACATACTGTCAATAATCACTTATTATTAAAAGGAGTCCCATTAAGTAAAAAGAGGCGTGGATATATGCAGTCCGATAAAGTCCCTGACTTACTCATTTTAGGTGTTCTATTTCTTATCGGCTGGACTGCTCATATTATCAGCTCTAAAGCACACATACCTCGTGTGACAATACTCCTTTGCATCGGAATTGTTTCCGGCCCCACAGGGTTAAATTTAATTCCTGCCGAATTTTCTCAGTATTTCCATACCGTTTCTCATCTGGCATTAGCCATGGTCGGCTTTCTACTCGGAGAAAGCTTTTTCGGTCGAGACATTATATCTGAACGCTGGCAGATCCTATTTATCTCGCTTGGTGTTTCTCTTGTGCCCGCTATCTGTGTCTTTATCGCTATATTACTGATCACATCCAACCTCAGTTTAGCCCTTGTATTAGCCGGTATCGCAACGGCAACGGATCCGGCAGCAACCATTGATGTGATTCGGGAGTTTAAGGCGAAAGGGCCTGTTTCCAGAATCCTTAAAAGTGTGGTGGCTGTTGACGATGCCTGGGGAATTATTATCTTCAGCTTACTACTCGTCGTCGCCAGTAATTTAAATGGCGGTCAAGATGGCATCATTTATATCATTCATGGCTTTAGGGAAATAGCAGGCGCATTGAGCCTGGGAATCGCCATTGGTATCCCCATGTCATATATCATAGGGCGTAACCGGCCGGGTGAACCGACGGTTGTTGAAGCCATGGGTTTTGTCTTTATCTGTGGAGGCAGTGCGCTCTATCTGGAAGTCTCTTACCTGTTAGCATGCATGACATTAGGTGCAACGGTGTCACGTATGGCAAAACATATAGAAAGACCCTTCTATGACATCGAAACTGCCAGTGATCCATTTTTGATTATCTTTTTTATTCTTTCCGGTATCAGTCTGGATTTCTCTACGTTCCACGCTCTGGGATATCTGATGCTGACCTACATCATCGCCCGGACCCTGGGTAAATGGCTCGGTGCCCAGTTGTCCTCCCGGCTGACAAAAGCCCCCTCTCAGGTTATTCACCACTTAGGCGGATGCCTGTTACCACAGGCCGGTGTTGCTATCGGTATGGCACTTCTGGTCAGTGAACGGTTCCCAGAGTTGGGTGATACCATACTCACTATAGCCGTTACCACGACAGTACTGTTTGAGCTATTCGGACCGCTAGCCACACACTGGAACCTGAATAAGGCAGGAGAGATGCCCGGTAAGAAAGGTTAATCCGACAGTTCTTCAAACTGCGCTTTCATAGACCGGATCTTCTCTTCCGGAACATCATGTATGCTAGCGTAGTTTCCTGTAGCTTCAATAATGTCTACCGGAATCCCCATCTTGTCCGCCAGTTTCGCGTAGAACTTTATTTCCCACCGTTTAATAAAGGTATTGGCGACGACCACACTATATCCGGCATAAAGAAGTCGCTTGGTTTCCAACTGACACCATAGGTGTGCATCTCTGAGCCGTTCCTGAGCAAACATGTATTCACCATTCTTATCAATAAAGAACATATCGGCTTCTACCAATTCGGCATCCATTTGTTTGGCCAGGGTCGTTTTGCCAGAACCCGGAATGCCACGAATCAGGATAAGCTTTTGTTTCGTCATACTCTTTGTCTACCGTTATTTTTCCCCATTGATTACCAGAGCGACTTTACACTAACCGGGAAATAAACCAAATACCGTCTTAATTTCAAGAATATCATTTACGTACCCCTTCCTGCGGCTGAACAGAACTACACTTACAAAAAGCTCTGTTTTCTGAACAGCTCTAACGCATAAGGGTATGTCATGGAATTCGAATTAAAAGGTAAATATATAAACCGATACCGTATCGATGAGTTACTAGGGGCAGGCTCCATGGCTCATGTATACAAGGCCTATGACAGCGAAATAAACCGTACGGTAGCCATCAAAGTACTCAAGAAGAATAACTGCCTGGATTCCGAATATTACAACCGGTTTTTAAGTGAAGCAAAGGCCGCCGGATTTCTCTCCCACCCCAACATCGTCACTATTTATGATATCGGTACTTACGAGGATACCCCGTATATAGTCATGGAGCTTATTGAAGGTAAATCTCTGGGCGATCTGCTGGAAGATAACCAGACATTTGATATTAAAAAGACCCTTCGAATCATGAAACAGTTAGCCTTGGCGCTGGATTATGCTCACAGTAAAGGGATTGTTCACCGTGATGTTAAGCCGGATAACATCATGTTCCTGCCTGATGGTGAAACCGTCAAGCTAACGGATTTCGGCATTGCGCACCGGGACGATTCTGCCGCCAACGAAAAGACACAAGCGGGCACGCTGCTGGGAACCCCGCGCTACATGTCACCAGAACAGGCATTAGGCGAAAAACTGGACGGGCGCTCTGACCTGTTTTCCCTTGGCGTACTTTTGTACGAAATGATTACAGGTGAAAAAGCCTTCAAATCCAAATCCATCATCACGCTTATTACCCAAATAACCCAACAACAACCAGAATTACTGGAACAGTTACCCGAGGAAATTCCGGCCGGTCTTCAGCACCTTCTGAAACGGCTTCTGGAAAAAAAAGCGGACAAACGCCCATCATCAGGCTCTGAAATGGCAGAGATACTGCAGTGGGAGTTGGATGCCCTCTATGAACAGGAAGAACTGAAAAATAAAAACAAATATATGCCTATGCACGTAAAATGGACGCTGATAATGACGTCCATTATTACCCTGGTTCTGGCAGCCAGTATGTTTGTCGTGCTGAACATTCAAAGCAAGACCCTTACCGACTATGCCATTGATTCCGGGCTGTCTCTGGCCCGCTTTATCGCCTCCGAGAGTGCGATCCCGGTTCTGGGTGAAGATTGGGTCTCACTGGAATCTCTGGTGAAAGATGCCAGTGAAAGGAAATCGTTTGAGCACCTGATTATTCAGGATCACAGCGGTACTATCCGGGCAGCAATGACTCCAACACTTGTGGGGCAGCCTATGCCCGAATTCCAGGTAAATGAAGAATTTTACGATAAGGATGGTATTCGCATATTCAGTCTGCTTAATGATTCTGCACAGCAGGTATTTAACTTTCAGGTTCCCATTTTTTTCCACGGCACCATCGTTGGTCATATTCAGCTAGGCCTGTTACAAAGCAGCCTGGAAGAGCTTAAAAAGGTGTCTACCGGACTGTTTATTTCCGTTGGTGGCATCACATTGCTGTCTGTCGTGGTCGTCATCTTTATCTTCGGTAACTCTATTTCGATTCAGCTCAGGATTCTGCACAAGGCGATGGTCGACTTTAAGGCTGGCAGCCTGGACAGACGGATTTCCAGAAACCGCAAGGATGAAATCGGTGAGTTATTCCAGCTTTACAATGACATTGCCGACAAAGTACAAAACGAGATGCAGCCAATAAGCAATAAAGAACCCGAACACGACGCAGAGACTGAGAATGAGCCAGAACACGAAGAGAACCCAGCCGACATAGCTGATGAACCACAAGAGAGAGAAAACGAGGAACAAACATCAGCGCGTGAAGAGGAAGTCACCAATGATGCTGACGAAACCACGATTCAGCAAAAAAATGAATAAAGTTCTCGCTCCGGCTACCTTAGCGGTACTGCTTACTGCCTGTGCATCAGGCCCGGTATCTGTCGGGACTCAGCTTCAGGAGGATCAGGACTATATCTTCTTCAGGGCGGGTGCTGGCGACAGCTATGAAACCATTGCTCAGCGCTATTATGGCTCCGCCGCTTTGTCCGGTAAAATCCGTGAGGTAAACAAAGACAACGCCCCCGTCGCCGGGGAAGTAGTCGCAATACCCAAACGGGTACTCAACCCTTCAGGTGTGTATCCGGATGGTTACAGAACCATTCCAATACTTTGCTATCACAGGTTTACCAGCAACACCACCAGCACCGACCGCCTTGACCTGCCAGCGGAACAGTTTCGCAGACAACTGCAATATCTCGCCGACAACGGATACTATGTTATTTCACTGAATGAACTCGATCAGTACATGTTAGGGAACCGGGAGATCCCGGAAAAATCGGTGGTGCTAACCATTGATGACGGGTACAAGTCTGTGTATACCACTGCCTATCCACTGTTTAAAGCATTCAATGTACCCGCCACGCTGTTTGTCTATACCGACTTTATCGGGGCGACGCTGGGACTGAGATGGGATGAACTTAAAGAAATGCAACAAAGTGGATTTGTGGACATACAATCACACTCAAAAAGTCACACTTCTCTGGCCGTTCCCCCAGAGCAAGATATTAACTTTGCTGAAGAAATCCGACATCAGATCAGATATCCCAGAGCTCTGATCAACCAAAAACTACATAAAGATTCTGTCATTTTTTCATACCCTTATGGTGATAGCAGTGATCACGCAATTGAAGAGTTGGTCGAACAAGGGATCAAGATGTCCGTCACCGTTCAGCAGGGAGGCAATCCTGCTTTTGCCAATCCATACCTGTTAAAACGAACCATGATTTATGCTGATGACACTATTGATACCTTTGCAGAAAAGCTTGACGTTTTTCATCAGGAGGACCTTAAGTAATGAGAATGCGTACACTGTCAGCAATGATGCTGGGTCTACTGATTCAGGGCTGTAGCAGTACTCAGGTCGGAGAACAGGAAGCCTCTTTCAAGGACTACCATAGAGCTACGGCCAAAGCTATGATCGATGCCGGACAATATCATCAGGCGCGTACTCATCTAAAAATTCTGAATGCTTACCAGAAAGGCTCAGCCGATCTGAACAATGAGATTAAGCTGTTAAATGTACTCATTGATACTCAAACCACACCGCTGTTAACCCAGGCTAAGCATGATTTGCAAAGAGGCCACACAAAAGCGGCCAGAAATAACCTGCTGCGCAGCCTTGCTATAGACCCGGAAAACAAAGAAGCCTTTCTGCTGCTGCGCAAGATAACCTATGCACAACGAAGACACAAACAAGGTGACGAACTCATCACCAGTTATACAACGACTCCGGTTCTCACTACTGAACACTTCAGAGATAATCCTGTGATTCTTTCTCGGAACTCACATGTATGGACTAATACTCTCCGCCCAACAGAACAACCAGAAATTGCCGAGCCGACTGAGCCCGCTTCGGTGGAAGAGACAAAACCCATTGTGGTGGAAGTCACTAAAAAAACACCTTCTGAAATGGCGGTAGCCACCGTTAAGAAAACAGCAGAACCGGAAGACGCCACCAATGTTCGTATAGACGCACAGGAAATGGCCGGTACCAAAGATAACCTGACCTTAGCCATGAGGGCTGACAAACCAAAACCAAGAACGGCTGCGGATGACTACCTGAAGGATGCCGATCTAAAAAGAACGGAAGATACCACAACAAAAACAGAACCACTGCCCCTGCGTGAAACCGGGCAGGAACAGAAGCCTGATACGGATACAGAGCAGGACTTGTTGTTAGCCCCTTATCGCAGCCATTATGAAAAACACGAGTATGCCGCACTCATCAAAGCAGCCAGCTATATTCCGACCGGACAAACCATTCCTGACGATCTGAAAAACTGGCTGTTCGACGCTCACCTGCAACAGGCACAAACTCTGATAGAACAGAATAAACTGGATACCGCTCTCGGCGAGGCCAGTACAGCACTGGATTATGCCAGCAATGAAAACCGGGCCCAGGCAGATAACCTATTGAAAGAGATCCGTAATCAGCTGTCTCATAATCTCTACACACAGGGTAAAAAAGTGTTCTACACCGATATTGAAAAAGCCATTTCACTGTGGGAAATGGCGCTAATCTACAAAGAAAACTCTCCGGAGATTAAACATCAGCTTCAAAAAGCGTACCTTATCCGTAAAAACCTCGGAACCATTCAGCTAGAGCAATAAACCGGTTAATAAAAAACCGAAAAAGTATAAAGCCACTGAAAAACAAACGGCTGGTATAAAACCAGCCGCTTTCGTTTACCTGGTCCAACCTCGGTCAGTACCCTACTCCTGCAATTCGCTCAGTTTCGCTTTCAGCTCTTCAGCCTGAGCCAGATAGGCTTTCGCGGCGCTATGATCAGGCTTAATCTCTATTACTTTATGCCACAGGGCAATGGCTTTATCCAGTTCCTGTTTCCGGTAAGCGATGGAGGCTTCACTGTGATATTTATCCGCGAATTCCTGCTGGATAGGACGCAGCGTATTTTCTGCAGAGACATTACCAGGATCCAGCTCAACCGCCTTTTTCAGTGACGGGATAGCGCTTTCCCGCTGGCCGTATTTAATCTGCACTTTTGCCGATTCATAGTAATACTCCGCCGCCCTCTTAGGATCGACTGATTCCAGTTGGCGGGCCGCTTGCTGGTAGGTAGAAATACTGTTCTTATCTCCACTGGATGACAACCCTACCGTTGCTTTTATCACCTCCAATTGCTCAACGGCTGCGACATAGTCTCCATTATCAATAGCCTCATTCATCAGGTCTTCCGGCATCATCATGTCTGACATATCACTATCAGAAGCCATGGCTTCGCTTTCCGCTCCGTCAGTCATCATCTCGGTCATCCCGGCGTCCTCCACGACGAAATCTAAGGCCTGATCCAGCATATCATCCCCGGAAACAGGTTCTGGAACCACTGCTTGCCCGTCCTGATCCATGGCAATCAGCTCCGCCTTATGCTTGAGCGCTTCCGGAGTTGCCGGGATCTTTATAACCTGCCCTTCATCAATCCAGGCCGGCTTTTCAATTCCATTGTATTTTGCCAGTGCATAGAAAGAGAAAACATCTCCGAGGTAATCTCTTGCTAACGTAGAAATGGTTTCCCCTTTATTCATGGTGACAGCAAAGTTAGACGCCGGAAAATAGGAAGAAGCCGGCTGATCGATCTGTTTCATCAGCATGTTGGCGCGCGGAGATTTAGGGTTGGTATTGATATATTCCTGCAGTTCGACTCTGGCTTTGTCCGGCTCACCATTTGACAAATAACGCATAACGAGCTGAAGCCGTGCCCGTGGAGTGAGACCTTTCTGAGCCGTAAATTCCGGTTCAACCATTTGTTGTTCCTGTGTCTGAATATTGGTTTCTTCAACCACAGGTTCTTCTTTTTTCGTTGACGTACAGCCGTAGAGAACAGTGCAAACCAAAAAAACCGGAATAAGTGTACGAGTTGAGATACGCATCCCTGCTACTCCTGTCTGGCGGAAATTAAGGTGTGTCATCAAATATATAGTCCATTCAACACGTCCTTGCCATGAAACTATCAGCAGAGACCGACAGTAAGTGTTTCATTATTGATAATAAGATGAAAAGGCTTACGCAGTCAGGTGACTCTTTATTATTTAACCGTCCGTTTCGCTCTAAAATTATGGGAGTACGTCATCAGATAAGATGAAATTAAGGGGGAGATATGGGTAAGCCAGCAGCCAGAATGGGCGATATGGTGCTTCAGGATGCACCTCATTGTCACGCTCCTATACATCCGCCCGCTCCGGTTCCGGCACCGATACCGCACCCCCCGACGCCACTGACCATCATCAAAGGTCAGCCTAATGTTCTGATCGGAAATGTGCCCGCCGCCAGACTGACTGATACTACCACCCCCTGCCTTCTTGCCGGGTGTGTACCAGGTGGCCCCGGAATGATTGCGATGGGATCTGTGACTGTGCTGATCGGCAACTTGCCTGCCGCCAGAGTCGGCGATATGACGGCTCACCCCAGCTGCATTGCCCCCATTCCAAGTCCGACAGGTAAAATCCTTCCACCCGGATGCCCCACCGTATTGATTGGAGGCTGACTTTTGTCCGGTAGCTAAAAAAACTGAATATCATTCAGGGCAAAACTTTGCAGAATCTGATTGAATACCGCATCCGACTCCTCTGCACCGGCCACCAGATCCGTGGTGGTCAGAATGTATTTTCTCGGCATATCTCCCTGCACCAGTAAGGTAATCACTCTTTGCCGCATGCGGGCCTGTCCTTCTCCCCACTCATACACTGCAATAACTCCATCGTTACCTTCCCGCTGCCCGGCATTCTGGCTAATCAGGGTGAAATCATTCAGGCGGTTACTCAGGGCCGCCAGCTCGTCCTTCACAGACTTTTCCAGTTCATAGCCGTCCGGGACATGCTCAAAGCGAATCGTCAGATTGGCGGAAAAACCCTGGTTATATGGCAACACAAAGGTGTATGCCGATGCATCCATGCAGCTGTCCGGTAAATAAATAGAAAAACCCGAGCCCTGAAACTGAGCCATTGCATCACCTTGTGTCTCATGAATGAGTGTATATAAAAAATAGTAGTCGCTGTTTGAACTCCTGCCGCAAATAAATTCTCTTTCCCCAATCGCGTTCATGCAAATCACAAGCGAACAACTAGACTTAGAGCGTAAAGCCCTGACAGGGAGGCACCCTATATGTCATTAACTCAATCAGACAGACCCGTTTCAGTGTCGACTCCGCTGGAAACAGATAAGCTGGTCTTTTGGAAAATGACGGCAGATGAAGGCCTGGGTAAGCTATTTCACTACCGGTTAGATTTGCTCAGTGAAGATAGTGACATTAACTTCAACCTGTTGTTGGGTGAACAAGTGAAAGTCTGGTTACAGAATGACAACGGAGAAACCCGATATTTTAACGGCCTGGTCGCAGAGGTGACCTATTCAGGACAGGTAAGTAACTTTGAACATTATCAGGTAATACTGCGGCCATGGCTCTGGTTTCTGACCATAAGCTCCGGCTGCCGTATTTTTCAGAACAAAGCGGTACCGGATATCATTAAACAGATATTCCGCGATAATAGCTTTTCCGATTTTGAGGAGAAACTGTCAGAGACCTATCAAAATCTTGAATACTGTGTGCAGTACAACGAGACAGATTTCAATTTCGTCAGTCGTTTAATGGAAAGCGCCGGCATCTATTATTATTTCCGTCATGACGAACACGGACATAAACTGGTGCTCGCCGATTCTGTCGAGGCCCATAAAGATGAATCACAGGGAGACATTCCTTACTTTCCGCCGGAAAACAAAGAGCGACGTACGGAAGAGCATATTTTTTCCTGGCTTTCCAGAGCAGAGGTGCAGTCCGGTACTTATTCCGTACAGGACACCGACTATCACAATCCGCCCACGGTAACATCGGGGCAGAAATCGGATTCAGAATCCCATAGCCTGTCAGAGCAGGAAAGATACGAATTCCACGATTATAATTCCAACCCCGACGATACTAAGCGCTACGCCCGGATCCGGCTGGAAGAGCTAAAAGCAATGTCAGTAATGGTCTGTGCCGAAGGAAACTCAATAAAACTTGGTAGCGGCCGGTTATTCACGTTGCAGGACTACCCACGTGACGACCAAAATATCGAGTACTTAATTACCCATGCTAATTTCAGTATCAGCCTGGATGATTATACTTCTTCACAGACTCAGTCAGGCGGCAAAGACTCTCCACTGGTATATCAATGCCGGTTTGAGGCGATTTCTCGGGAACGGGCTTTCCGTCCTGCGCGCTTAACCGCAAAACCGGTCGTCTATGGTGCCCAGACCGCAGTTGTAGTGGGTGCCAAGGATGAAGAAATTAATATTGATCAGCATGGCCGGATCAAGGTTCGGTTTTACTGGAGCCGGGACAACACCGGAAATTCTTGTTGGGTCCGTGTCAGTCAGTCGCTGGCCGGGAATAAATGGGGCAGTTTACATATTCCCCGCGTCGGACAGGAAGTGATCGTACATTTTATTAACGGCGATCCGGACCGGCCGATCGTCACCGGAGCCGTCTATAATACCGAGATGCCCCCGCCTTACAGCATGCCCGCCAACAAAACCCAGTCTGGCATTAAAACCCGAAGCTCAACCAAGGGGACGGCCGAGAATTTTAACGAACTGCGGTTTGAAGATAAAAAAGGCAGTGAAGAAGTCTATTTACACGCAGAGAGAACCTTTACCCGTATTGTAGAAAACGACGACTTTCTGTCTGTCGGCTTCGAAAAATCTGACCCAGGCGATCAGTCTGTTCAAATTTATGGCAACCGTTCCACCATGCTGGAAACCGGCAATGACAGCCTGGAACTCAAAAAGGGAGACCAGTCTATCGATATTGCTGGGAAGCAGGCGGTCGATATCGCAGGAAACCAGACCGTCAGTATTAAGGGAGATCAGTCCACCGAAATAAACGGTAAGCAACAAATCAGTGCCAAAGGTGGGATTAGCCAGAAATCACCGGCTTCAATCGAACTGAAAGTCGGCGGAAGCAGCATAAAAATCGAGCCGGCAAAAATTACGATAAAATCACCGCAGGTAGAAATTAAAGCGGACGGAAAGCTGGATATTAAAAGCCCGATGACAACCGTAAGTGGTGACGCGGTACTGACGCTAAAAGGCGGCATAATCAAGATAAACTAAGAAAGAAAAACAAACTAAGAGAGAAACACAAACTAAAAGCAGGATCCGGTTATGGGTGAACTCACATTAACAAAAGTCATTCACAACAAAGCATCAGACGTTACCTCGCTTTACGAACTGGAAGACCCCGTCCGCTCACTGCAGGACGATACAGCCTCACCAGCGGAGTTTGTCTCCCTCCTGATGCGGAATCAATACTATGGCGATGCACTGCAGTTTATGCTTTACGCCCTCCCGAAACGAGAAGCCGTATGGCTGACCTGCATGATTTACAGCGAAAACAGTGCAGACAATGGAGACGGTTCAAATGAACCCGAGGCGATTAAACGGGCCAAAGAGTGGGTATTCAGCCCCGATGAGGAGCACCGTCTGGCCGCCATGGAGCTCGCAGAATCACAACACTATCAAACGCCGGAAAGTTTTGTCTCGGCCGCCGTAGCCTGGAGTTCAGGCAGTCTGTCCGGCCCCGATAACCCACCCGTTCCACCGGCTGAAGACCTGACGGCGAAAGCACTCTGGGCGTCTGTCGTTATGCATGTCTACAAGTCAGATCCTGAGACAATTACTGCAAAATTTCACGCATTTTTGGATCAGGCTATCGATATTGCTAATGGCGGCACCGGTCATATGTCTCAACCATGATATTTATTAATGGTTTTGTAAATATCTCCTGAGTGCCACTTTATTTTTCGCATTCTCCCATCTACTACTTTAAGTAGTTCTTAAGCAGCGTTTATTTTTACGTTGTTGATAATACTTATCAGGGCCCAGCCGTACAGGGATTGACTCATCACCCCCAGCCGTTAGAGGGTAACAGGTTATCAGGGAGCCCCATTATGGTGGCAATTGATCGCACGACTCTTATCAGTGATATTTCTGCTGATCAGATCTGTGGAGAAGACCTTGAATATGATAACGACTTTATCGAACTGGAATCACTGTCACAAGGTAAGGCCGAGCAGCAGATCGGTGATACGTTTGTAGAAGCCGAAGACGCCGACTGGCAGGAAGTGAAAAAGAAAGCCATTGCGTTGCTTTCACGCACCAAAGATATCCGGGTGTTTATCTACCTGCTTCGTGCCGTTCTGCGGACTGATGATCTAAGCACCTTTAATGAAGTGCTGGCAGCGCTGACTGAATCGCTCACCACTCACTGGGCGAACATTTATCCTCTTCTGGATGAAGATGATGGCGATCCCACAATGCGGATCAACGCTCTGACAACCCTTTGTGACGAGGAAGTCATGCTTCTTCCTCTCAGAAAAACACCGGTGGTAAAATCCCGCATGCTGGGCAATTTCAGTCTGCGGGATATTACCTACGCCACCGGAGAAGCATCCCCACCGCCCGGATATGATGTCGTGTCAGAAAACACCATCAATGGTGCCTTTCAGGATGCAGACAACGATGAGTTGCAACGAACTAGTGACGCTGTCACTGAAAGCCTGCAAAACGCCACGCAAATAGAACAGTTTATTACCGAGCAGGTCGGTGTTGCTGACGCCGCGAGCTTTGCTCCGCTGTCTGACGAGCTAAAAGAAATTCAGCGAATTCTGAACCAGTATGTGTCTACAGACAGCGCTTCAGCTGCCGTACCGGCTACCGAGTCAGCATCAGGCTCTGCCGCAGAAAATAATACCCGCAATACTCCCGTGGCCACACCTGCCAATCCGGTTAATCACGGATACAACGGACAAATCAGCAGCCGGGACGACGTTATCCGGGCACTGGAGGATATTGAACATTACTACCAGCAATATGAGCCCACCAGCCCGGTTCCGCTACTGATTTTCCGCGCGAAAAGAATGGTCGGTATGAACTTTATGGAAATCATCAGAGATATTGCCCCGGATGGCATCTCTCAGGTTGAGCTGATACGGGGGCCTGAGGAAGAGCACACAAATAATGACCAGCAGGATACCAGCCCGCAAACCAATGAAGATGACTGGTAAGCATGCAGGGTTTAACACCAACAGGAGGTGAACTGTGACCCAGAGCAGCCAAAAATTTATTGCGAAAAATCGTGCCCCAAGGGTACAGATTGAGTACGACGTTGAGGTTTACGGTGCAGAAAAAAAAGTCCAGCTTCCGTTTGTAATGGGGGTAATGGCTGACCTGTCAGGTAAACCAGAAGAACCTCTTCCTTCCGTCGCTGAGCGCAAAATGCTTGAAATTGATGTTGATAATTTTGATGACAGGCTCAAGTCAATGAAACCACGAGTAGCCTTTGAAGTGCCCAACACACTGACCGGTGAAGGCAACCTAAATATCGATCTGAGTTTCGACAGCATGGATGATTTTTCCCCTGCCGCTGTTGCCCAGAAAGTGGGCGCATTGAATGAACTGCTAAAAGCACGAACCCAGCTTTCAAACCTGATGACGTATATGGATGGTAAAACTGGAGCCGAAGAGCTGATATCTAAAGCACTTAATGATCCGGCATTGCTGCAATCTCTAGCATCTGCTCCGAAGCCAGCGGAAGAACAATCCCCTGAGGAGGAGTAACCTATGGACACCGAACGCACTGTAGAGCAACAAGCCAGCGAAACAAAGCTGGAATCGAGTGAATTTGCCAGTCTGTTAAATCAGGAGATTCGCCCTAAATCGGATCAGGCCCGGGAAGAAGTGGAACACGCTGTCCAGACGCTGGCAGAACAAGCCCTCGCCTCCTCCATAACCGTTTCTGCCGATGTTTCTGTCACCATTCGCGAAATGATCGCTGAAATTGATAAGCGCCTGACCGAGCAGGTTAACCTCATTTTGCATAACGAAGAGTTCCAGAAACTGGAAGGAGCATGGCGCGGCCTCCACTACCTGGTTAACAACACCGAAACTGACGAAATGCTGAAGATCCGGGTGATGAATATCACTAAAAAAGACCTGCATAAAACCCTGAAAAAATATAAAGGTACCGCCTGGGATCAGAGCCCTATCTTCAAAAAACTGTATGAAGAAGAATACGGTCAGTTCGGTGGTGAACCTTATGGCTGTCTGGTCGGCGACTACTACTTTGATCAAAGCCCTCAGGACGTAGAGCTGTTGGGTGAAATCGCCAAAGTCAGTGCTGCCACCCACTCACCTTTTATTGCAGGTGCCAATCCGGGCGTCATGCAGATGGATTCCTGGCAGGAGCTGAGCAATCCACGTGATCTGACCAAAATCTTTCAGACCCCAGAATACGCCGCATGGAACTCGCTGCGTAATTCTGACGACTCTAAATACATTGGCCTGGCCATGCCGCGTTATCTTTCCCGCCTGCCATATGGTGCGAAAACCGAACCGGTTGAAGAGTTCGACTTTGAAGAAGATACCAACAGCGGAGCCCATAACCGTTACACCTGGTCAAATGCTGCCTATGCAATGGCCGTGAATATTAACCGTTCCTTCAAGGAATATGGCTGGTGTTCACGGATCCGTGGTATTGAGTCCGGTGGTGCTGTCGAAGGTTTGCCCGCTCATACCTTCCCGACCGATGACGGTGGTGTCGATATGAAATGCCCGACCGAAATCGCAATCAGTGATCGACGTGAAGCAGAACTGGCGAAGAACGGCTTTATGCCTTTAGTCCACAAGAAAAACACCGATTTCGCTGCCTTTATTGGCGCACAGTCTCTGCAAAAACCAGCCGTGTATGATGATCCGGATGCTACCGCCAATGCCAACCTGGCTGCCCGGTTCCCATACCTGTTCGCCACCTGCCGATTCGCTCACTACCTAAAATGTATTGTTCGCGACAAACTCGGCTCCTTTAAAGAAAGAGAAGAAATGCAGCGCTGGCTGCAAGAATGGATCATGCAATATGTCGATGGTGATCCAGCACATTCATCAGAAATTACCAAAGCGGAACATCCACTAGCTGCGGCCGAAGTCGTCGTGGAAGAAATAGAGGGAAACCCGGGTTACTACACTTCGAAGTTCTTCCTGCGTCCGCATTACCAGTTGGAAGGCCTGACAGTATCGCTAAGGTTAGTGTCCAAACTTCCTTCCGTAAAAGGAGGATCATAACCGGACTGAATCAGAGTAAAAGCCTACATACTGTCCCTGCCACCAGTGACTCCGGAGCGATACGGCTCCGGAGCAAACAGAACCCGTGCAGGAATAGCCGTTTATTCGCATAAGGAGATTATCTTATGGCTGTTGACATGTTTTTGAAAATAGATGGAATCAATGGTGAGGCCCAGGATGATAAACACGCCGATGAGATTGACGTGTTGGCATGGAGTTGGGGCATGAGTCAATCCGGTACAACCCACATGGGTGGTGGCGGTGGTTCCGGTAAAGTGAGTATTCAGGATCTGTCCGTCACTAAATACGTCGATAAAGCGACTCCTGTTCTGATGAAGTACTGCTCAGACGGTAACCATATCAAAAAAGCCAAATTGACGATACGCAAAGCCGGGGGAAAACAAGTTGAATATATCGTCCTGAATATGGAAGACATTATCGTCACTTCCATAAGCTCCGGTGGTAGTGGTGGTGAAGATCGCTTAACAGAAAATATCACCCTGAACTTCTCCGTTGTGAAATATGACTATAGTCCTCAGAAAGCGGATGGTAGTTTGGAAGCTGCCGTTAAATATGGTCGTGATATTGCAGCGAATAAAGACCTGTAAGCCTTAATCGATAAGACCATTATCTGAAAAATGTGCCCCGGAATAAGCCGGGGCTTAACCAAACACATCGACCAGTCATGGACACCTCTAAGATAAGCCTGTGACTTAAGGAGTCGTTATGCTGGCTAAACAAAGCCTCATTGAGGGACGCCTGACAGACGCTTTATCTCAACTGCAGGACCAGATCCGTAAAGAGCCTTCCCGAGCGGAATACCGAACCTTTCTGTTCCAGCTTCTTTCTGTACTCGGGCAGTGGGAGCGCGCATTAACTCAGCTAAAAGTCGCAGGTGAGCTGGACGCCGGTACGTTGGCCATGGTGAAAATGTATGAGACGGCACTGAACTGTGAGGCTTTTCGCCAGCAGGTGTTCGCAGGCTTGCGCTCACCGCTGATTTTTGGCCAGCCGCCTGAATGGATAGCTCTGCTGCTTGAAGCGTTACGTCTGGAAACTGACAATAAACTCCAGCAGTCTCAGTCAGTCCGCAATCAGGCGTTTGAACTGGCACCGGCTATTGCCGGTAGCATCAACGGCCAGCCGTTCGCCTGGATTTCAGACGCCGATCCCCGTCTAGGCCCCGTTTTTGAAGCCATTATCAATGGTCAGTACTACTGGATACCACAGGAAAATATCCAGTCAATACAGATAGAGGAGCCCAGCGATCTGCGGGATGTGGTATGGATGCCGGCCCATTTTAACTGGCGCAACGGAGGTGAAATTGTTGGCCTGATCCCGGCCCGCTACCCCGGTTCAGAACAGAGCGACGATCCGATGATCCAGCTTAGCCGAAAAACCGACTGGTCAGACGAAGGTAACGAACTGTATATCGGATACGGACAGCGGATGCTGGCGACCGATAATGACGAATACCCTCTTATGGAGGTCAGAGACATACAGTTTGAAACCGACGCAAACTCAGCCCTCCCGGAAGCGGATGAGCAAGGATAAGGAGAACCTGTTGTGGTCGAGCTCACTACCAGAGAAAGGCTGCAGCCTTCATTGCTGGATCGCCTGACAGATGACTCTCCGGAAACACAGGCAGAGTCAAGGGACAAGCGCGTCCTGTCACTTCAGAAAATCCGTGAAGGTGTATTGCGCGATCTTAGTTGGCTGTTTAATACCGCCAGCCTGAGTACGGTGCAGGATCTGAGTCGCTACCCTTATGTCGCAGAGTCTGTACTGAATTACGGTATGCCCGATTTGGCCGGTCACACGGCATCCGGTATTGATGTGCGCACTCTGCAGCATTTGCTGCGTGAATCCATACTCAACTATGAGCCCCGGCTGCTCAGACACTCTCTGAAGGTGAAGCTAAAACTCTCAGAAAGCGAGATGAACCACAACACGCTCGGTTTTGATATCGAAGGCGAACTCTGGGCACAGCCTGTCCCCTTACGGATGTATATGAAAACAGAAATTGATCTTGAAGGCGGACAAGTATCAGTAACGGATTACAACAGCAGAGGAGGTCGCCCGTGAACCCGCAACTGCTCAAATACTATAATCAGGAACTGCAGTATATCCGCGAAATGGGAGCCGAATTCGCCCGGGAATACCCTAAAATTGCAGGCCGGCTGGGTATGGATGGCTTTGACTGCGCCGATCCTTATGTAGAAAGACTGCTCGAAGGATTCGCCTTTCTTGCCGCGCGGGTCCAGCTGAAGCTGGACGCACAGTTTCCTCAGTTTACCCAATACCTGCTGGAAACCATTTATCCGCATTATCTGTGCCCGACCCCATCGATGGCTGTCGTTCAGTTCCGTCCCGATCTGAGTGAAAGTGGTCTGGCGGAAGGAGTGAGCATTGACAGAAATAGTCAGCTGTACAGCCTGCTGGGTAAAAACGAACAGACCGCATGTGAATACCGGACGGCTCACACTACCCGGCTCTGGCCGGTACAAGTGGAGGAAGCCAGCTATCTGACCACGCTGGCGGGGTTAAAAATTCCCGAACAGCCGGGAACCAGAGCCGCGATACGCCTGCGTCTGAAAAGCACAGCCGGTCTGAATTTTAACCAGATTCAACTGGATGAGCTCAAGTTCTACCTGAATGGTGTTGATGCCCTGCCCATGCACCTCTACGAGCAGATAACGGGTAATACGATCTCAGTATGCGTTATGCCTGCCAGTCATACCGCCGACTGGTGTGAAATGCTGGATAAACACCATGTGCAACCCGTGGGCTTTACCGACAACGAAGCTTTGTTACCGCATACCCCGCACAGCTATGAAGGCTACCGGCTTCTGCATGAATACTTTGCGTTCCCACAGCGCTTTATGTTTACCCGTATCACCGGTCTCAGCAAAGCCGTTCAGCGCTGTCAGGGGGATCAACTGGATCTGCTGTTCCTGTTAAACCGTCAGGATAGCTTCCTGGAAAAACGGCTCAGCAAAGATAACTTTGAACTGTTCTGCACGCCGGCAATTAACCTGTTTCCCAAACAGTGCGACCGCATCCACATCAATCAGAAATCCAGTGAATTCCATGTGGTCCCGGACAGAACCCGGCCAATGGATTTTGAAGTTTATTCACTCTCTCAAGTTATCGGCTATGGATCGGAAGCGAAAGACGCTCAGGAGTTCAGCTCATTTTATGCTTCCCATAACCATGCTGCGCAACAGCCGGGAAATACGTTCTACACCCAGCGCAGGGAGCCTCGTCAACTGTCGGCCAAGCAGCAAAGAAACGGCCCCCGCTCCAGTTATATCGGCAGCGAACTGTTTATCAGCCTGGTAGACAGTCAGGAAGCCCCGTTCCGTGACGACCTCAGGCAGGTCGGCATCGACGCCATGTGCAGTAACCGCGATCTGCCCCTGCATATGCCACTGGGAAAAGAAAACACCGATTTTACCCTGGTAGGCTCTGCCCCATTGAAGGCCGTTCGCTGCATTGCCGGCCCGTCCAAGCCGATGCCATCCTGGCCTCAGGGGAAAACCAGCTGGCGGTTAATCAGCCACCTTTCACTGAATTACCTTTCACTGAGTAACAGTGATGAATCACAGAGTGCTGAAGCACTACGGGAATTACTGTCACTATACGGAGATGTGGCAGAACTGCCGGTCAGAAAACAGATCGAAGGAGTCAAACAGATAAGCTGTGAACCGGTTATCCGGCGTATTCCGGTCAGCGGCCCGATAGCCCTCGGACGGGGACAGGAAATTCACCTGACTTTTGACGAAGATGTCTTTGCCGGAAGTGGCGTCTTTTTACTGGGAGCCGTTCTGGACCGGTTTTTCGCCCGGTACGTCTCCATCAATTCATTTACTCAGACCGTCATTCATACCAGTGAACGCGGGGAGATAATGCGATGGCCATTACGAACCGGAATGCGGCACGTATTTTAGCCTTACATGACGGGCTGCACGAGGCTCCGTATGAGTTTGACTTCTATCAGGTCATGCGGCTGCTTGAGTGCGTTCACTCCGATGCCCCCAGAATCGGTGAATCCCTGCGACCGCGAAATGACCCGGTTCGCTTTGGTCAGGAGCCTTCTCTGATCTTTGCTCCCACCACTTTACGTCATTTTTCTCTGGCGAAAGATGGTAAAAAGCCACACCTGAGTGTGTTGCACTTTGGCCTGTTCGGGCCGAACGGCCCACTACCTCTGCATATCACAGAATATGTAAAAGACCGGATTCAAAATTCCGGCGATACCAGCTTCAGAGGTTTTGCCGATCTGTTTCACCACCGCATGCTGTCGCTGTTTTACCGGGCATGGGCCAATACTCAGCCGGCGATCAGCTATGACCGACCGGAGGAAGACACATTCTCAACCTATATCGGCGCAGTGACCGGAATCGGGATGCCCGCGTACAGGCAACGGGATGATATGCCAGACCTGGCCAAACTGAGCTTTTCCGGATGGCTCTCCGGCCAGACCAAAAGTGCGGATGGACTGGAAGCCATGATCCAGAGCTTTTTTGAATTACCCACCACAATAGAGCAATTTACCGGCCACTGGATGCAAATCCCCGAAGAGGGTCAGTGCCGCCTTGGCGAGTCACCGACAACCGGCACACTTGGCACAACCTCCATTATCGGCGAAAAGGTCTGGGACCGGCAGAACAAGTTTCGTATCACCATCGGGCCGTTAACCCGTGAACAATTTGAAGCCCTGTTACCGGGCAGCGACGGATTAAAACGGCTTATAGCCATTGTCCGGAATTATAGTGGCAATGAACTTACCTGGGACCTCAGGCTGATTATGCAAAAACCACCCCGGCCCATCCGGCTGGGAGAAGAAGGACAACTCGGGTGGAACTCCTGGATATCCGGCAATTCCGGGTCCGGTGACTATGAAGAACTGATACTTAATCCTTTTGCCGGGACTCACTAGTGCCCGGTGTGGGGTTACCCGTTAATAAACCGCAGCATGCTGCAAATGGAATACAAGGAAATAGGGATGTCAGAAATTAATCGTGTTGCCCTATTCGGCAAACTCAATCAGGTCGGATATAAATCCATCGAAAGCGCAACGGTCTTTTGTAAAATGCGCGGTAACCCCTATGTTGAGCTGGTGCACTGGATACACCAGATCCTTCAACTGACAGATTCCGACCTGATCAGAATCATTAATCACTTTGATATCAACCCCTCGCGTCTGGCAAAGGATATCACTGACCATTTAGACCGGCTTCCACGCGGTTCAACATCCATTACGGACCTCTCCTCCTATATTGAAGAAACGGTAGAAAGAAGCTGGCTGTACGCCACCCTGCTGTTTGGCGAATCTCAAATCCGCACCGGCTACCTTATGGTTGGCATACTGAAAACCAAACGACTCACCAATGCCCTGAGAAGTATTTCCACTGAATTCGATAAGATAAAAGTTGAACAGCTGACTGATCGTTTCGATGACATCGTGGGTGGTTCACCGGAAGATCATCTAAGTGCCAATGACGGATTCAAAGTAGGTGGCGGAGCCATACCGGGTGAAGCCAGTGGAGCCACTTCCCCGGCTCAGATGGGCAAGCAAGAAGCACTTCAGCAATTTACCGTTGACCTTACTGAAGAAGCGCGCAGCGGTAAAATGGACCCTATCGTCGGACGGGATGAAGAAATACGCCAGATCACCGACATACTGATGCGCCGCCGACAGAATAATCCAATCCTGACCGGTGAAGCCGGTGTCGGTAAAACGGCGGTGGTAGAAGGCTTTGCCCAGCGGATTGTTAAGGGTGATGTCCCTCCTCCACTTCAGGGCGTGACACTGCGTTCACTGGACGTTGGTCTGCTACAGGCTGGTGCCAGTATGAAAGGCGAATTTGAAAATCGCCTGCGTCAGGTGATTGAAGAAGTTCAGTCATCCGAAAAACCTATTATTCTGTTTATTGATGAAGCCCATACCCTGATTGGTGCGGGTGGCGCAGCCGGTACCGGGGATGCTGCCAACCTGCTTAAACCTGCGCTTGCCCGGGGTACCTTGCGCACTATCGCTGCAACTACCTGGGCAGAATATAAAAAGTATATCGAAAAAGACCCGGCGCTCACCCGCCGATTCCAGGTCATTCAGGTTCCCGAACCAACCGAAGACAAAGCAATACTGATGATGCGCGGCGTCGCTTCCACCATGGAAAAACACCACAAGGTTCAGGTGTTGGATGAGGCGTTAGAAGCTGCGGTTAAACTCTCTCATCGCTATATTCCGGCGCGTCAGTTACCGGATAAATCCGTTAGTTTGCTGGATACGGCAAGCGCAAGGGTAGCAATCAGTCACGGTGCGGTTCCAGCTTCAATTGATGATTCGAGAAAACGGATTCAGGCACTGGAAACTGAGCTGAACATCATCCGCAGAGAAAAAGATGTCGGTGTTGATATTAAGGAAAGAGAAATTAAAGCAACCGAAAATTTAACTGAGGAACAAGCAAGACTGACCACTCTGGAAGAACAGTGGAATAAAGAAAAAACACTGGTTGAACAGATTCTGGATCTTCGGACACGGTTAGGCAAACACGCTCAGCCCAAAGAAACAAACGACGACGAATCAAGTGACAGCGTCACAGAAATTAACGCCGACGTCGCAGAGGATTCCCCAGTACAGACAGATGAGTCAGAAGCGCATGAGCTGAATGCCGATGAACGTCAGGAATGTCTGCATAAGCTTCAGCAATTACAAGACGAACTGACAGAACTGCAGGGAGAAGATCCGCTTATCCTACCCTGTGTTGATGCGACTGCCGTTGGTTCTGTCGTACAGGACTGGACCGGTATTCCGGTTGGCCGGATGGTGAAAAATGAAGTCGAAACCGTACTTAACCTTGCCGATATTATGGAGCAACGCATCATCGGTCAGCGCCATGCTCTGGATATGATCGCCCGGCGCATTCAGACCTCACGAGCCGGTATGGATAACCCGAACAAACCTATCGGGGTCTTTATGCTGGCCGGTAGCTCTGGTGTGGGTAAAACCGAAACCGCATTGGCACTGGCCGAAGCGCTTTACGGTGGAGAAGAAAATGTTATCACCATTAATATGAGTGAATATCAGGAAGCACACACCGTATCCACCCTAAAAGGTTCTCCTCCGGGCTATGTGGGTTACGGTGAAGGTGGTGTGCTGACAGAAGCCGTCCGTCGGCGTCCATACAGTATCGTACTGCTTGATGAAGTTGAAAAAGCCCATCCGGATGTGCATGAGCTGTTCTTCCAGGTATTTGATAAAGGCTGGATGGAAGACGGTGAAGGTCGGATCATAGATTTTAAAAATACCCTGATCCTGCTGACCACCAATGCCGGTACCGATCTGATCATAAATATGTGCAAAGACCCGGAACTGATGCCCGAACCCGAAGGCATCACCAAAGCGCTGCGTGAACCGCTGCTTAAAGTGTTCCCGCCAGCCCTGCTCGGCCGTCTGGTTGTGATCCCGTTCTATCCATTGACAGACGAAGTACTGGGGCTGATTGCGAGATTGCAGCTTAAACGTATCGAGAAACGTGTCGTGGCTAATCACCGGATACCATTTACTTATGACGATTCGGTCATTCAGCTGATTATCGACCGCTGTACCGAAGTGGACAGCGGAGGCCGGATGATCGACTCCATTCTGACCAATACCGTTCTTCCGGCCGTCAGTGAAGAATTATTGAAATGTATGGTGGAAGGTAAGCCTGTAGAGCGGGTGCATGTCAGTGTTGAAGACGGTGAGTTTAGTTATGAGTTTAAGTAACTATTTATTTTAACTCATTATTTTACTGGTTTCACAACTATTGGCTGCAACCAGTAATGAACCGGGACATTGTGATAGGTATCGACGGTAGGAGTAATAAATCATGCCAATGGAACTGTTTTCAAAAGAATACAACTACGTCAGAACTTTGCTCATTAACCCTTCACTTGGGGTCAAATCTCCAATGAAAAAACACATTGATGCTATCAAGAATATATTAGGGGTGGATGGGCCTGATGTATCTTATGCGTCTAAATTAAGTTCTATGCATTGGGCTCTCAAATTCAGGGCTTCAAATAAAATGATGAAGTCTGCGGGTATAGAGCTAAAAAATCGTGCCGGCTCTATAGATAATGATGAATATTTCAGAGTTCTTGTGATTAAGTTCCTGCTACATTTTCATTTATTAAGGAAAAGAGGCGGACAAAAAATTTGGATATTCTCATCTCCTGCAGCGTATACCGACTATCCCTCTAAGGAACTATGGGCAACAGCACATAATAAAGTGACTTTAAAAAACAAACTAGGAGATACCAAGGAACGTTTTAGTTCACGAGACAAAAAGAACCTCAGTAATGCCACACAAATGGGGCTGGCGTGGACACATAAAGCAATAATGACACTGACTAATGCCAGACAAAAAGGAGGACAAAAATCACGAGAAAAAGTAAAGAAATGGTTTGCGGACGGGAATACCTCTGATATCGAGCTTAACTTGATGATCGGTAATCTGGAGCGAGGATTCAAAAAAATTGCCAATACTCTTGATTCCAACCAACTGATATTTACCGATATGGCCTCCCTACGCTCAGCTCAGACAGGGAATGATGCCGACTTTAAAAACTCAGAGGCATTTGTTTATGGTGGCCGGTACGAAAAACTTCCAATCGTTTACATCGAAGATGCCTTTTTTGCAAAAGGAGGCAACGTTATGGATGGAATGAAAAATTGGGCAAGAATCATCGTTCATGAAGTATCCCATCTGGACTGTTCCACCGCTGACAAACTATATGCATGGGCTGGTATTAAGCCGGGAACCAACATCACACCTGCTGACTGCTCAGTAAATGCTGATAGCTGGGCGTATTTCGCAGCCGACTGTGCCAACGCACTAACAAAAAACGATATAAACCGTGCTATGAATGGTATTTGATCCAGAACGATAACAGGACGAAAAGTAATGAGCTCTGTAATACGATCTAGATTTTCGTGCAAATTAATCTCAGCCGTTGTTACGATGATATTAGCTTATTCTATTGTACTGTTTTGTACAGGGTGTACTGAGATTCATACCAATAAGGAAACATCTATGAGTAATATCAATAGTAAAAGTACTCCACCCGGAATGGAACCGTCAGATTCAATACCGCAGCCTAATGTGAGTCGAAAAGCACCACCAGATATATCGCCGGTTACCAGTGGTGATACCCGTTATGAACAAGTCATCAATGCAGAACTGCTTGGTAAAGACCAGCGCACTGGTTTTCTTGCCGCCTATGATAAACAAACAGATGAAAGATTATGGATTCTAAAAATTTATGATACGCAGCAAATAGAGAACCTTGAATCAGATGTTCAGGATGTCTTTTTCAAGTCAATGATATTGCTACCAGATGGTAACAATATCAGCATAACAAACGAAAGAAATGAAACTTATCTTGTTGAATTAAAAACAAAAAAAGTCACAAAGAAGTAATGGTAACTTGTCGTTAATTGGAAATATTTATAGCTCAATACAATACTGAAATAGACAAATTGGTTCAAAGCACTGACATAACTGTAGAACTATATCGCTATTGCTCAGTAAAGATTGAGGAATCTGGCGGATGATGTCAGGGACATACACCTGGTGATATATCGCATAGATTTTTTAGCTTCAGGAGGATATCTAATGGTCACTAGAACCGGGCAATATACGTCACCAACAGGGTTCGGTAAGTTCTCTTATGACATTGATACCGATACAGGGACATTTAAAGTTTACTTAGATGTCAATTGGGACTTCAGCGATGCACCCGATGTTCCTGAAACAGTTTATAAAGAACAGTTTGCAAGTAATGTAAAAACAGCCTGGGATAGAAAATTCAAGTTTCAGAAAGGCGACCTTGAGTTAGAGCCGACATTTCACGTAAGAGAAAACGCTCATGGGTTAAAGTGTGCAGTCAAAAGCGGACATGGCCAATCGGCCCTTATAGCTTCAGACCCACCTTCTCTCGTCCTCTATGAATCAGCATGGAAATTTAACGACGAAATTGCTGGTGTATCACCAACCGCGTTATCAAGAGCGGCGGCGGCAACGAATCTACACCAAAGAATTGGACAGGCGGTTAATGAAGCAAGCCAGATAAGCCTGACCCGTACCGGAGATACCTGGTCCGTAGATGATGACGATGGTAAGTTGGCCGCGTTAGCAGAAAAACTAAAAGCCATGCCCGTAAAACAGTTCCCTATTGTTATCAAAGCAACATCTGGTGCAAAAGGAAAAGCTCAGACCTTAGTGAATACTGTACAGAGCTTTCTCCGTGATGCTGGTGTCACCTATCCGATTCGGATTCAACCAACTAAGACATTTCCAAAACTAAAAATCCCATTCAGGAAACACAAGACACAAGCGGACGCTGTTATTGAATTACCAGACCTGAATTATGGTTCTGAACTTTTTACCGCCCATTGGTATCGTTATCGGGTAGCCGATCATGAGTTCGGACATTTATTAGGGCTACCGGATGAATACACTCTTTATCCAAAAGACAGTTCCATAGAAAAAGCTCATAGTGAATGGAAAAGGCTATGTGTTGCAGCAGGAGTGAGAGCCAATAAGATTCCATCCAAAGAAGGTGATATGGTCAATAATCTAAGCATTATGTGTTGCGGCTGGGTGACCAGTGAATGCCATTTCGTCACCCTTTGGGATGCCCTAACCAAAACCGCCGGCCCAGGTTGGCAAATTGTGAGAGGAACAGAATCCGCAACAGTAACACAGTAGATCTATGCCAGTGACTAATAGTACTAATCTGGCGGAGAGGCCAATTCAATACAATACTGAAAAGAAAATAAATACAAGTAATAATGCTAACGGGGGACACAATGAAAGCCCGAATAAAAGTTGTCAGCTATAAAAGTCAGCCTCCGGAATCCCCGGTTGAAGTGGATATTGGAGAATCTGGCGGCACTCTGGGCCGTGCCCCGGGGAATACCTGTGTCCTGCCCGACCCCGACCGGTTTATCTCAGGCAAACATGCTGCTGTTACTTTCGAAAACGGCAAATTTATCATTACCGACACCAGTACCAACGGCCTCTACTTTGAAGGAAACCTGAATCCTTTAGGTCGTGACCACTCTGCAGAACTGATCGACGGGCAAAGACTGGTGTTAGGTGACTATACACTGGAAATCGCTATTGAGGATGAGCCACCGACTGTGGGTCATTCACCATTCGGTGCCCCTGTACAATCGGGGACAGACGATCCTTTTGCGGCTAAACCGACAGCAAAAGATGACTTTTTTACTGAACCGGTGGAGCAGTCCATACCGCCCTGGCAACCAGAGGAGCCTGCGCCTTCTTCATCCCCCTCTCAGGGAAAGAATGACTTTTTTTCTTCTCCTTCGGAGAGGGAGCCCCGGCAAGGTACCTCTTCCAGTGAAAACAACGATTTTTTCTCCCCGGACAACGGGCTGACCTCTGGCCCCGGTGCGGATGAATTAACCGGATCATCCATGCCGGATAATGTCCCGTCGGAAAATCAATTTTTCAGAGCACCCGATAGCATTCCTGAGGATTGGGATATCCTTTCGGACAACGAAGCTGAACACACAACCCCGGAAACAGAACCGACTACACCACCAGCCGAACCTCCAACAGCGCCTGAACCTGGCCCGGAACCGCAGACTCCCCCTCAGAATTTTGCTATTCCTAACCCTGGCGCATCGTCTCCGCCCCGCACACAGGCTCCGGCAAACTCCGGCGGCCCTTCTAACGCATTCGCCAGTTTTGTAAAAGGTGCGGGCATTGAACATCTCAATATTCCTGAATCCGGTGCCGAAGCCTCAATGGAAACGTCAGGCGCGTTATTAAGAGGCGCTATCGAAGGGCTGATGCAGATGTTAAGGGCGCGGGCGGACGTAAAAAGTGAGTTTCGTATGCAGCAAACCACGATCCGCGCTGTGGAAAATAATCCTCTGAAATTCTCGGTATCGGCAGACGACGCACTGCAACAGATGTTACAGCCTACCAGCTCAGCTTATCTTCCGGCACACGAGGCACTCAGTGAAGCTCTGGATGATATTGAAGCGCATCAGCTTGCCATTATGGCCGGGGTTCAGGCGGCATTATCCACCATGCTACAGCGCTTTGATCCGGATACTCTGAAACGCCACTTTGACCAGAAGAGCGGCCGTAGCCTGCTTGAAAGCAAAAAAGCCTGGTACTGGGAACAATATGAAGAACAGTATCAGGCCATACTCTCAGAAGCCGAAGATTCTTTCCAGGAGCTGTTTGGCGAAGCCTTCTCAAAAGCCTATGAGGAGCAGGTCGAAAAACTGTCTGTGTCACGTAAAAAGCGGTAGAGATGTTGGTTGTTTACCGATTTCTCAATAAAGAGAAAACCGATAAAGCATTGACAGATACCGGGGAAAATAAGCCCCCCGGGCACAGAGAGCCACAAAATGCCCCTATACTTTTTAAGTATACGGGCTCTGTAAAACGGAGATTATTATGCTCTTACTTAGTGATATATCTTGTCTGAGCCGGATACCTCGTCTGGCTGTCATACTGTTTGCTTCTCTGCTGTTTGGCTGTGCCGGTACCTCCGTCTCACTGAAAGTGAACTTTATTGGCTCAACTCATATGAACCCGAATATTAAGGGAAAGGCCTCCCCGACTGTGGTTTATATCTACGAACTCTCCTCTCCTACCACATTTGAAGTCAGTAATTATTTTACCCTGACCGATCCGGACAGCGGTGTGCTGAAAGACGATCTCCTCGGATATAACGAAGTGACCTTATTTCCGGGCAAGGCGCTTAACCTGGTTCAGGAACTCCCACCTACAACCCGGTATATCGGGTTTGTTGCTGCATTCAGAGAGATCGACAACGCTCAATGGCGGACGGTAATGCCGGTTAAAGCGAGTTCGTCTAACCGCTTTATGGTTCGTGTGGGGCAAAATGCTATTGAGGTAACAAAAGAAACCGCGGAATTCTCTCCGATTCTCGAAGAAAAAATCTCAGACAAAATCAAACCCGGCGAGAGCGATATATTTGATTTTTAGGAGCAGTGATCATCATGACATGGCGCAATAAAGTGATATGGACGGAAGGCATGTTCCTGCGTCCGCAACATTTTCAACAACATGACCGGCATTGGGAATACATGCTGGAGTCGCGTTCTGCTCCGCTGCGCTCCTACTGCTGGGGCATCACCGGACTCACCATTGATCAGCCACTCCTGGCACAGGGAAAACTGGCCATTCAGAGTTGCAGCGGCATTATGCCAGATGGCACACCGTTCAACATTGGCGGTGAAGATCAGCCCCCACGGGTGCTGGAAGTACCAGAAAACACCCGGGACACGGTGGTGTACCTTTCCGTCCCGGCCAGGCGCAAAGGACTGATAGAAGCCGATGCCGATGAAACACCGCAAATTCTGGCCCGCTATATTCCTAAAGAACAGGAGGTCACTGACAGTAACCACGGCTCCAACAGCGAAGCGACCATTCTGACCGGTGAGCTTCGTCTCCACCTTATGCTGGAATCGGATGATCACAACGCCTTTGTCGATATGCCGCTGTGCAAAATTACCGAGAGAAAAGCTGACAAGACAGTCATGCTTGATGAAGATTTTCTTCCTCCCTGTCTGGACTGCAAAGCGGTTCCGAAAATCCACGGCTACCTGACTGAGCTTCAGGGAATGCTGCGTCACCGGGCGGAAGCCCTGTCCGGACGGATCACAGAATCAGGCCGTGGTGGTGCCGCTGAAATCGCTGATTTTATGATGCTCCAGACCGTTAACCGGTTAGAACCACTGTTTACTCACCTGACAGACACAAAGGGACTGCACCCTGAAGCGTTTTTCCGGATTGGTATTCAGGTCGCAGGCGAACTGGCTACGTTTACTACGCGCAATAAACGCCCACCGGATCTCCCCTCTTACCTGCATGATGACCTGCGCGCGACTTTTGACGGTCTGATGTCGGCCCTGCGACAGTCACTGAGCATGGTGCTGGAACAAAATGCGATCCCTGTTCCGGTTCAGGCCCGTAAATACGGTATCTATGTGGCGGTGTTATCGGATCACACCCTGCTTAATAATGCTAACTTTGTCCTGGCCGTCAGCGCACAAACTTCAACCGAGGCGTTGCGGACACACTTTCCGACTCAGGTAAAAATCGGGCCGGTAGAACAGATCCGCCAGTTGGTTAACCTACAGCTTCCGGGTATTGCCATCCGCCCCCTTCCGGTTGCACCAAGGCAGATCCCCTATCATGCCGGTTTCAACTACTTCGAACTCGACCGAAACAGTGAACTGTGGAAACAACTCAGTTCTTCCGGTGGTTTTGCCTTCCATGCAGGCGGAGACTTTCCGGGGCTTGAACTCGAATTCTGGGCGATAAAGGGTGAATAATCATGAGCAATGATAACCCGTTTTTTGATAACCCCGACGCCGATGTAGACAGCACCGTCATTCGACCGACTCCGGGAGGTGTTGCTTCTCAACCAGCAATGCAGGTACCCCCAACAGAACCGGCTCATTCCGGTGCATCCGGTAAACCGGGTAACTACGCAGTAGAACAAGGACTCAATCCGCTGGTAGCGTCCGCATCCCCGTTGCTGTCTCTGGTTGCCAGACTGAGAAACAGCGCCAGCCACAAGAATGTGGAAAAGCTGCGCGAACAGGTTGAACAGGAATTACACGACTTTGAGAACAATGCCGTCACCCATACCGACCGGGAAACCATACACGCTGCACGTTACTGCCTTTGCTGCGTGATGGATGAAACCGTTCTGAATACCCCATGGGGCAGTCAGAGTCGCTGGAGTGAACGCAGCCTGTTGGTAAGTTTTCACCAGGAAAGCTGGGGAGGCGAAAAGTTCTTCGTCATTCTCGAGCGGCTGATGAAAGATCCAGCCCGGCACTTAGATATGCTGGAGCTCATCTATGTCTGTCTGAGTATGGGGTTTGAAGGCAAATACCGGGTGCTCGAAAGCGGCCGACGTTCTCTGGAACAGATGAAAAAGACGCTGTTTCAGTTGATCAGAAAACAGAAAGGCGTACCGGAGCCAGAGCTGTCTCCTCAATGGCAGGGCGTAGCAACGGTGAAGCATAAAATACGGGACTATCTCCCTGTATGGGTAATCGCTCTCGTTACCGGTGCACTGCTGTTAATCACCTATTTTGTGTTCAGCCTGATAATAAATCAGGCCTCTTCTCCCGTGTTTAGTCAACTGACAACCATCGGAAAAGAAGAGCCACCGGCAATGGTCATTGAAGCGGCTGAACCTCCCCCTGTGATTGAAAGTGACCTATACGACCGGGTCAGCGCCTTTCTGGCTGACGAAATCGCCCAGGGACAACTGGAAGTTATTGATGACGACACCGATGTCATTATCCGGCTACGTAACCAGGGGCTTTTTGGCTCTGGCAGTGCTGATATTAATCCGGCATTCAGACCCCTTCTGGAGCGAATTGCAGACACGTTATCTCTCGCGGACGGAGAGATCATTATTGCCGGGCATTCAGACAATGTTCCTATTCATACCCTGAGGTTCCCTTCAAACTGGCACTTGTCTAAGGCCCGGGCCGATTCCGTGACCAACGTTGTCCGTCAGTTATCCATTATTCCTAAGACGATGACCGCCGAAGGACGGGCAGACAGTGAACCACTGGTGAGCAATGACACCGCCGCAAACCGGGCCATTAACCGCCGGGTAGAAATCATACTGGAGAAATGATGAGTAAAGTTATCGGGTTCTTCAAAAACAGGTGGGTATTGCAGTGTCTGGGACTGGTAGCCGCCGGTATTATCATCTGGTTTGTTGGTCCGCTGATCGCAGTGGCTGGTAATGTTCCTCTGGAAGGAAGTCTCGCAAGACTGCTTCTTATCCTGGTCATATTCATTATCTGGCTGGCAGTGCTCTTACTAAGCAGACTCAAAGCCCGGAAAAAAGATCAGCAGTTAGTAGAAGAGCTGGAACAAGGCGAATCGACTGACGAAGCCGATCAGTCTCAGGAAGAACTGGAGGTCATCCGGCAACGTTTCGATGAAGCCATGAGTGTGCTGAAAAAATCCGGCAAAGGTGGCGTCTTCTCCGGAAATCAGTATCTCTATCAGCTGCCATGGTATGTAGTGATTGGCCCGCCGGGATCAGGCAAAACAACCGCATTGGTCAATTCCGGACTTCACTTTCCGTTATCAGATAAATTTGGCAAGGACGCAATAAGAGGTGTAGGCGGCACGCGCAATTGTGACTGGTGGTTTACTGATGATGCCATCCTGATTGATACAGCGGGCAGATACACCACACAGGACAGCCAGCATGATACAGATTCCGGGGCCTGGACAGGATTTCTCGACCTGCTGAAAAAACACCGCAGAAGCCGGCCGATCAACGGTATTTTAGTCGCCGTGAGTATTACAGACCTGCTGTTGCACAGCGCAACGGAACTAGAGCTGCATGCCAGCGCTATCAAAAGGCGTATTGAAGAGCTGAACAGCAGACTGGGGATCCGCGCCCCTATTTATATGATGTTCAGTAAATGTGACCTCATTGCCGGATTTAACGAGTTCTTTGAGAACATGAGTCGTGAAGAACGAAATCAGGTATGGGGAATCACGTTTCCTCTGAGCGATCAGACGGAAAATAGCGATCAGACAAAAAATACCACCGTTACTGATGTCTTTCCGGATAAATTCGATGAACTGGTTGAACGTCTGAACGAGCAGCTGCTTCAAAAAATGCATCAGGAAAAAGATGATACGAAACGGGCCACTCTGTTTGCTTTTCCACAGGAAGTCGCTTCTCTCAGACCCCGTCTGACGGAGTTTCTGAACCTGATTTATCATCCTAACCGTTTTCAGGGCAGTCCGCTGCTCAGAGGTGTCTACTTTTCCAGTGGTACTCAGGAAGGCACCCCCATTGACCGCCTGATGGGGAACCTGGCCGGAAGTTTTGGTCTGGACAGGGTATCACAGCCCGCTTTCAGTGGTCAGGGTCGCAGTTATTTTATCCATAACCTGTTCAGCAAAGTATTGTTTGCAGAATCCGGCATGGTCGGCAGTGATCCAAAGGCCGAGGCACGCCGTGCCTGGTTTCAGAGAGGCGTTTATGCCTCCGCCCTTCTTTCACTGGTTGTCGGAGCCATTGTCTGGGGGACCAGCTTTACCCGTAACCAACTCAGAGTCACGGAAGTCAGCGAACATATCAGCGATTATAAAGACAAGCTGCCAGGATTGCCCTTCCGTACAACAGAGATTGATACTCTGCTGCCAGCACTGGATGACCTGAAAGACGCCGCTGGTGTTTATCAGGAAGATGTGCCCTTTTTACTCGGAGCTGGGTTATATCAGGGTGACAAGCTGGATCCGTTTGTTCACAAGGCCTATCAAAGAGTACTCCAGGGACGATTTCTGTACTCTGTGGGCGCACAGCTGGAAACATTTCTGCAAACCACCACAACGACTGAACTGCTGTTTGAAGGGCTGAAAACCTACCTGATGCTGGGACGGCCCCAACATCTGAATGCGGAAGAAGTCAGACTGTTTATGTCACTGCTTTGGTCAAGCATTTACCCGGAACAGCCAGACGTTCAGGCTCGCCTCCTGTCCCACCTGGATAATATGCTGAGCCAGAAATTCCGTCCGCTGCCTCTCAATCAGCAAACCGTAGAACTCACCAGAATCAGCCTGACAGACATGCCGTTTGCGGAATATATTTATGGACAACTCCAGATGGCCTCAGAGGATCCCGACGGAGATATCCTGCTGACCAAAGCCCTGGGCCGCCATGGTGACCGGGTATTCACCTATAATCAGGGTGATCTGAAAAACGCAAGAATACCAGCCCTGTACACCTATAAGGGTTACTATCAGGTATATACTCAAATCAGTGATGACCTGATCGAAAGAAACCTGAAACAGCGCTGGGTCTTAAATGATGATTTCACTGATCCGGAGCCGGATGACGAACAGCTTTCGAGCATGAAAGACGATATCGAGGAACTCTATTTCGAAGATTACATCATCCAGTGGCGCCGGTTACTGAACAACCTGAGTATTGTCGATATTCACAATTTGGCGCATGCGATTGATGTATTTGAAGCCGCCGCTTCGCCGTCCAGTCCGGTGAAGAAAGTGTTAGAGCTGGTGGAGAAAAACACCCACCTGACAGAGAAACCAGACAACCCCGCCCAACTGGCTGAAAATCTCGGAGACGCCGCATCAGAAGTCAGTATGCAGGCGAGCCTGCAGCAAAGTCGGCTGAAACGCTTAATGAGCGCAACAGGAAAAGTCAGCCCGGATGAAGAGAAAGGCCCGATAGATCAGGTGGAATCCAGCTTTAAGTCCATCAATGCACTGGTTGAGGAGAGCGATGGTAATCCGCCACTGATTGACGAACTTATTGCTGACTTCTACGATTCTTTCAATTTTCTGTCTGAAATGAAAAACAGTGGTACAGCACTGGATGCCGCCAAACAAACCGCCGCCAGCGGAGGTGAAAGCCCGCTTACTCTTCTGCAGAAAAAAGCAACGCAGTTACCGGCTCCGGTTGATAAGTGGATTACGGCACTGTCCGGTCAGGGCTGGAGTATGATTGTCGGCGGAACGAAAAGCGAACTCTCGTCAATGCTTGGGCAGGAAATATTGCCGCTCTGTCAGCGTGGTATCCAGGGTCGTTTTCCGTTCTCAGCAGACCTGTCGAAAGAGGTCACGTTACTGGACTTCAGCCGCTTTTTCGGCCCCGGCCAGCTTATGGACCAATTCTTTAATGAAAACATCAAACCCTTTGCTGACACCAGAAGGAGCCCTTGGCGATGGAGAGGCGCGAACGGACACCCGATGGGAATCTCTGATCGCGTACTGCGTCAGTTTGAAAATATCGCTAAAATTCGCAGTACCTTCTTCCCGACCGGAGGAAGTCAGCCACAGATAGGTTTCAGCCTCAAGCCTGTATATATGGATACCGGAAGCCAGATGTTTGTGCTGGATATCAACGGACAAACCGTTTCCTATCGTCATGGCCCGGCTCGGGTCAGTAACCTGCAATGGCCACCGACTAACGACACGACGAACCAGAGTTCAGCCACGTTCGTTGACACCAGTGGCCGCTCCTTTACTAAAGCGGAAGATGGTCTGTGGGGCTGGTTCAAGTTACTTAAAAGCTCCGATATCCGGCAAAGTGGCCAGGCAGACCGGTTTATCGTGACCTTTAGTCAGCAGGGGCATGAAGTCGAACTTGAGCTCAGAGCAAGCAGCGTTAATAACCCATTTCTCATGAAGGAACTGGAGGCATTCAGGTGTCCGAAGTTATAACCAACCGAGCAGCCATCGGCTTCTTCGGTAAACAGCCTGCTCACGGTGACTTTTTAAACCGGCGACTACCCAATGCGTTTACCTCGGTATGGGATCACTGGCTTGAGCTGGCAATTAACGAAAGCCGTCAGCAACTCGATGAGGCATGGTTGAATGCATATCTGACCAGTCCGTTATGGCGCTTTGCTTTATCCTCCGGCCTGTGCGGTGAAGCCTGCTGGACAGGCGTGCTGATGCCCAGTGTCGATAATGTCGGCCGCTACTTTCCACTCACACTTGCCGCAGCGCTTCCGGAGCGAACCGACTTAGCGGATCTGATGTTCAATAATGAAGCCTGGTTTAATCAGTGCGAAGAAATGGCGCTCAGTGCTCTGCAGAATAATTTCAGTCTTGATGCCTTTGATAAAGAGCTCCGGAACGCGAGTACACCGCACGTAAAACTAAGCTCCCAGACCACCATGCAGAGCACTCCTCTGCAAGTTCACGTTGAGCTGCCTAGTCTGGATCCGTTTAACAGCGGTATTCAAAGCCTGAAAGACTACCTATCTTCTCAGTTGCCGGAACAATGCTGTTTGTGGTGGACACATGGTTCAGAAAGTATCGCGCCCTCGCTGTTGATCACTGAGGGTTTGCCCGTAAAAGAAAGGTACGCCAGTCTTTTGGACGGTGACTGGGAAGGAAGAAGCTGGCAACAATATGATCTGACAGAGCATAAAGAGAGTAACCACAATACCAGACACCAGGCACAGTAAAGGTAAGCCGATATGAAAGGATTCACCTGGGAAACATCCGCTATCAGCCATCAGGGGAAAGTCCGGAAAATAAACCAGGACGCTTTCCTTGCCAGACCGGAAGAGAATTTCTGGCTGGTTGCCGACGGTATGGGTGGCCATAATTGCGGAGAAATTGCCAGCCAGAACATAGTGGCGACATTCAAGCATACTCACCTGCCGGACAGACTCAGTGACCGGGTCAAACTCTGTGAAGATAACCTGCTGGCAATCAACAGACACCTACAGCTGGAAGCCCGACGCTTAGGTAACAATGCTCTGATAGGCAGCACCGTTGTGATCCTGCTGGCCTATGCAGACACCTGTATTTTGATGTGGGCGGGTGACAGCAGAGCCTACCGACTGAGAGAGGGCCAGCTTCTTCAGCTTACTCAGGATCATAGCCAGGTTGAAGAAATGGTAAAACGGGGCATGTTGCTCAGGGAAGACGCCGAAAACCATCCCCTTTCTAATATCGTCACCAGAGCCGTAGGCGCGCATAGTACCCTGTTTGTCGATCTGATTGATTATGATATCCGGGATAATGATATGTTTCTGCTCTGCAGCGATGGCCTGAATAAAGAAGTCAGTGATACAGAACTGCAGGATATGCTAAATGAAAATGACTCGGTTCAGGACATCAACACCGCCCTGATAGAATGCACACTTAAGCGGGGGGCCCGCGATAACGTCACGTCTGTACTCGTTAAAGCCCATAAGGCTCAACATGTCTAGTACCAGCAGCCATACGACACTCAATCAGCTCGCCCAGCGCTACGCTAACGGGGAGTTAGATCGCGCAACTTACCTGGCTCTTCGTGCAGAGCTATTGGAAAAACTGGTCCGGATGCAAAAAAATCCGCAAACAGAGAAGCCCTGGCAGACTGGAAAGCATACAAAGAAAACAGAGCCTGTGAAATTAGAAAAACCGGGTAATATCCATCACGACTCTCTCCTTGAGTCATCGCCAGATCCACAGGAAGAGTTGCCTCTCGCACGAATTCTGATAACTGCGTCTCTTCTGTTACTGCTGTTTATTAGTGCAGTTTATCTGTATTTTATGCTGTAAAGTCGCTGATTATGCAGCGAAGAATACTGGCTCAGGCAATATTAGGGATTACCAGTTGTTCAATAGAACAGACATTATCATTATGGCTGATACCATACCCTCGATACTCCATTGCCGACTCCAGAGTAAGAGGTTTAGCAATAAGATATCCCTGGAAAGAGGATACATCCATCTGAATAAATCGCTCCATCATCTCTTCTGTTTCGATTCCTTCTATTGTGACGCCAATGCCTCTGATACTGCACAGCATCGTCAGAAATTCCAGATAAGCATAGGGTTCAGCTTCTTTCATCGAATCGTTGACCAACTCACGGTCGATTTTCAACTGTTGGAAAGGCAATTTAAAAAAGCCTGTGACTGAGCTATGCCCGGAGCCAAAATCGTCCATCGCCAGTTGGAATCCGAATGACTGCAATTGTCTCAGTTGGTTCATTGCCTGACACTTATCTTCCAGTAATACTGACTCCGTCAGCTCCAGAACAACACTGTTTGTTGTCGCACCTTCCCCACGAACTATCTCAAGAGCCTGGTCCGGAAAAGTACCATCCAGTAGCTGAAGAACCGAAACGTTGACATTAACTTTGATATCACTGTTACGGATTTTATTATAATACGCGATAAAGCCACTGGCTTGGGTTAACACCTTTTTACCAAGATCACTTATCAGTCCTTTGCGCTCAGCAACCGGTATAAATTCATCCGGGTAAATTTCCCCGATTTTACTCTTATCCCACCGGGCTAATGCTTCAAAACTCACTAACTCTCGTGTTTTCGCATTAATTATTGGCTGAAAACGTACGGATATTTCGTCATTCTTTATAGCGGACTTCAGCTTACGTTCAATATAAAAGTATCGCTTAACTTTTTTCTGAATTTCATCATTACAGATAGTCCACTGACTCTCTTCATTTCTGTAAGCATATTCTGACGTTTGTGCCGCCCAGTTGATGACTTCATCAGGATCCTGAAGTAAATCTTTACATGGATAAGCTCCGATACACACACCATCAATATACAAAGCTCCGTTTTGATCGGCATGCTTTGAGAACATATGAATAAACTTCTGACACAGTTCAGCAAGTTGTTGTTCTGGGATCGGAGAATATAAAACGACGGTAAAAGTTTCTGTAGAGCTTCTATAGAACTTACTGTTAAACGGCTGAAATATATCCAGGCATTGTATTGTCCTATCAATCACTTCCTGAATAACCAGCTCTCCAAATTGATTGATATATGACTGAATTCTTTTTAAATGAATATGGAGAAGAGTAACGTCAGACTTTCGGGTTTGCAGATCAATTTTCAGCTGATCTCTGTTAGGGAGACCGGAAACTTTATCAGAGAAAGCTAAACGACGAATAGAAGACTCAAGCTTCTTCTGGGAGGTAATATCACGATGGTTACCCACCATATATTCACCCTGGTCGTCCCGTTTCATCGCACCGAGCGCTTCTATCCAACAATAAGAACCATCTTTTTTACGGACTCGATACTGACTCAGAACTTTTTTGTCGCCATCAGAAAAATTCAGCTGTTTATCAACGTTATCTTTAAAAAGATGCCTGTCATCAGGGTGAATTAAGTCCGTCCAGTCGCTTAAGCTGGCCCCTTCAGGATTGAAAGGAAATTGCTGGTAAAAAGTGTGATTAAAGAAAGCAACCTGCCGGTCAGGAGTCATAATCCACAACCCTTCAACCGCAGTGTCGAACATACTCATAAAACGACGCTGAATTAAATCCGACATTTATACAATCACCTAATAAGACTCATTACCAAGACTAAAAAATACTACCACAGTACGCTCAGAGACAACAATTGACAAAGACTATGGAAAAACCAAGTTATTGAAAATGTCATAAAACCGCAACTAATCTGTATTGATATCCGGCGAAAGTTCACACTAACACCCAACAACACACATATACGCAACAATTTACTTACCAGAATCAAACATTCCCAAATCTGGATTAACACCATAAAAATCAATTAATGCATATTGGGTGTTTTCTAGTGGCTACCTTATCTAAGATTGCGGTCATGTAAAAGTATTACGATAAAACCTGTAGTAAATGAGTGACCCCAAGGAAACACTTCATGAGTCAGACTGTACCTCAGAATGATCTTACCACCACTGCGCATGCAGCACGCAATTTATATGACCATCACCTGAAAGCCGGATGTAAGCAAATGCTGGCTTTAAATACTCTGTTACTTAAAGCGGAAAGAAAACAGAGGCTACGACAAATTTTGTATCGACTGGCGTGGATAGGCGGGTTGTCATCACTGGTCGTTATTGTCAGCTATCTGGTAACGGGAGTAAACATGCTGACGGCTATTGGCCTTTTAGTTGCCTATTTTGTCGGGCTTTTGCTCCATCAAAAATTTTCTCCGGGCATTGTGTTACCAAAAGAAGAAAAAGAGTTATACCAGCTCAATGACCGACTCCGCCACCAGATCGTTGCTGTAGAAGAACAAGTTGGTGGACTGCTGTTTCCTTTACTTGACATCACTGGGTTAGAGAAAGAAGCCCGACATAGAGGACTGAAACTTGACAAAGAAACCATCGATATTTACCAGCTTGACGGTAACGGCTTATACCAATATTTAGATGCCATGAATTTACTGATGGAAAATAGAGAACGTTTACCTGCCTGACTTTCCTCTTCATACAACAGCAACAATGCCACCTTCTTTATAAAGGTGGCATTTTCGATTGGCTAGCGGAGAATTCTCGCCCGGAAGTTGCGCCCTTTCATTTTCCCTGACTCAAGCTTCTTCAAAGCCTGTTTTGCCACGTTTTTCTCAACCGCGACATAAGAACGCATATCAAACAGATTTATTTTACCCACCTGTTTACCCTGAATGCCGTTTTGCCCGGTCAAAGCACCTAAGATGTCGCCAGCACGCACTTTTTGCTTTTTCCCGCCCGCTATTTCAATCGTTACCATCGCAGCCTGATAAGGTTCTTGTGACAGTACATCGTCTTCGGGCAGCCCTACCGGCGAGATCGGAATATCCATATACTCATCGATCAACGCCACACGATAGGCATCTTTTTCGCTGAACAGGCTACATGCCAGGCCCTTATTTCCGGCTCGCCCTGTCCGTCCGATACGGTGAACATGCACTTCCGGATCACGAGAAAGTTGGTAGTTAATCACCATATCCAGATTGTCGACATCAAGCCCACGGGCAGCGACATCTGTAGCGATCAGGATTGAGATACTTTTATTGGCAAACTGAACCAGCGACTGATTGCGTTCTCTCTGCTCGAGATCACCGTGCAGATCAATCACACTAAAACCATGATGGTAAAGCTCATCAGCGACCTCCTGAACCTCTCTTTTGGTGTTACAGAAAATAACCGTTGATTCCGGTTTATGTGCCAACAGCAGTTTTTTAACGGCTTCAAGACGCTCACGGTTTCCTTCCACTTTATAGAACGCCTGATGGATGCTTACACTGTCATGTGTAGATTCCACTTTCACCATCGTTGGTTCACGCATAATCCGACCAGAAATTGACTGGATTTGCTCCGGAAAGGTCGCACTAAACAGCAAAGTTTGCCTTTCAGCCGGTGCTTGCTGAATAATGGCTTCCATCGCATCCTGAAAGCCCATGTCCAACATTCTGTCTGCTTCATCCAACACCAGTGTGTTCAGCTCCGACAGGTCAATTCTTCCTTTGTCCAGATGGTCAAGAATTCTTCCCGGCGTCCCTACCAGTATATGAGCACCATGCTCCAGCGAGCCGATTTGTGGCCCCATTGGCATACCGCCACAAAGGGTAAGCACTTTAATATTGTGGATGGTTCGTGCCAGTTTACGGATCTCTTTTGCAACCTGATCGGCCAGTTCCCTTGTCGGGCACAGCACTAAAGACTGAACCCGAAACCGCTTAACATTCAGGTTGGTCAATATAGATAATCCGAATGCAGCGGTTTTGCCTGAGCCGGTTTTACCCTGCCCGATCACATCTTTACCCTGCAACATTAATGGAAGACTTTGAGCCTGAATCGGCGTCATGGATGTGTACCCTAAAGAGTCCAGGTTTTTTAATAAAGCTGGAGATAGAGACAGAGAAGAAAAAGGAGACTGACTCAAAGGATATTCCTTATATTGGGTGAGTTTAGGGCACGCCCTAGAATAAGACAACAAAAACCACACGAATGCAAAAAAGCCCCGACATTTCTGTCGGGGCCTTAAAATCTGGAGCGACACACGAGGTTCGAACTCGTGACCTCAACCTTGGCAAGGTTGCGCTCTACCAACTGAGCTAGTGTCGCATATTCTCATTAAATAAGAGAATGGTGCCCCGGGCCGGACTTGAACCGGCACAGCGCGAACGCCGAGGGATTTTAAATCCCTTGTGTCTACCAATTCCACCACCAGGGCACGCTATATAAGCGATGGAGACACCATCCTTAATTCGCTCTCAACAACCCGTTGTCGCTGGGAACGAGGTGTACTTTACTGCATTCAGAATTTTCGTCAACAAAAAAATGTAATGTTTTGAACCGTATGACTAAATTTCGGCCTAACGGGTTTATTTCTCATACAGTTAGTACAGGAGTTGAACAGCGTCTCCTGATTACGACTAGTTTTCGCTGACCCAAACGGACACTGAACCACCATTTACCGGAAACTCAGCCCAGCCGTTACCATCAGTCCATACCACTTCAGAACGGTTGCCAAGCTGGTCTACATAACTCGTGTTGGCATGTCCGGTGTACATCCATTTACTGCCACCTGCAGCATCAGTCATAATTACCGCCATTGAATTAGGATGTTCAGTGTCCCCCTCGCGTGTCCAGCCAATGATATCCCAGTGATCCAAATAGGAATGCTGTGTACCGTATGCATAGTTCTTACGGAGCGATACCAATTCCTGAATATGCGGTACCTGTACCATATTAATGTCATAACCGTTATCAGAGTATTGAGCACCATAGTAATCGGCGTAAAACACGGATGGATAACCTTCTTCCCTGAGCAGAATAAACGCGTATGCCAACGGCTTAAACCACCAGTCAACGGTAGACTCCAAAGCCTGCAATGGCTGAGTATCATGGTTTTCGACTAAGGTAACCGCTTTTACCGGGTTATCTTTCATCAAGGTTCCGTCCATGATTTGGCGCATATCATAATTACCGCCAGAGTGTGATGCATTATAAAAGTTCATGTGCAGCGGTGCGTCAAACAAAGACATACTACCTGACGTTTTGGTAATAAAGTTCTGTAGTTGGCTTACATCGTAATTCCAGTATTCCCCAACGGTAAATAGCTCTTTACCTGTTTTATTACGCAAATAATCAATCCATTCCTGCAAGTACTGGTATTTAATATGTTTGACGGCATCCATGCGGAATCCGTCCACTCCCGTCATATTCAGATACCATTCCCCCCAATCCTTCAGTTCCTGCTTAACCTCCGGGTGATCCATATCAAGATCGGCGTACATCAGGTAATCATAGTTGCCTTTCTCTGAGCTGACCTCCCAGTCCCACGCTTTGCCTGTTCCTTTAAACTTAAAGATAGCTTTTTCCTGACCCGCATCATCCCAGTCCACCCCATCAAAGTGGTACCAAGTCCAGTGAAATGAGGAATAGGTGTCATTTCGAGCGGGGAAGTTGAACTCCACCCAGGCTTCGATCCATTTGTCGCCTAACTCGATATTACGGTTATCCCAGTCCACTTTCGTTGTATCAACCCAGGACTTTCCATCGGCCCCACCTCTGTGGTTAAACACGACATCACCATAAATCTGAATATTGTTTTGGTGTGCCGCCTGAATGGCACTGATATACTCGTCTTTGGTGCCGTATTTAGTTCTGACCGAGCCTTTTTGATCAAATTCGCCCAAGTCATACATATCGTAAACACCGTAGCCCACATCATAACCGCCCCCGGTACCTTTATAAGCAGGCGGTAGCCACAATGCAGTAAAACCATCATCTGACAGTAATGGCGCGTTGGTTTCAACCTGGGTCCATAATGTTCCGTCATTCGGTACGTACCAGTGGAAATATTGCATCATGGTACCGTTTTGATACGCATAAACAGGCGCAGACAACAGCAAGGACAAAGGTAATATTGCACGTTTTAATTGGATAACTTTCATTATTTTCTCTCTCGTTATAATTAAAATTAGCACCTCTCAATTAAATCAAGGCACTAAATTAATGGCTTAATAACCCACAGCGCTGTAAGATATTTTTAATACCCCCAAGACGAATTAAAAGCTGAAAAAATCTAACACTACTATGCATCCGCAGTTGTTGATTCACCTATCATTTGCAGAATTAATATTTTGTTTGATTTATTCTGGAATAAAAATCAAATAATGTATGGGTATTTGTTAAATATTATGGTAAGAAAAAATGCCTATTAATAATTATATTTGTTATTCAAGTAGTAGATAGAAAACAAAAAAAGCCAGTATTGCACTGGCTTTATAATGAGTATGGTCAGGGAACAACGACACTTTAAGGTGTTCAGTGTACCGAGGGTTCCCTTAGTTTTCGGCTACTAGTACTTATAACGAAGCAGAAGACGAATATCGCTGGCTTCTTTAACCGGGTTCATGCCATACCCTTCGGCCTGAGACATCGTCATGGGCGCTGATGCACTACCAAAGAAACCGTTGCTGCCTGTGTAATCATATTTAATATGCGTATAGCGAAGTTGAGCTACCCACGCCTCATCAATAATTGGCAGATTATAGTAAATTTCGTAAGCATCACCCCGGGCCGCTAATTTTGAACCAATCATGGTATCTTCACCATAAGTGAACGAACGCCAGTATTTAGACCCATGGTTATACTCTATTCCAAACGAATCATCATCCATAAAGCCGGGGAAATTAACACCAAACCAGTATGAATGCCCGGTCTCTTCTTCCGTTGAGCCTAACATCGCCATGTCGGATGCAGGATCGGTTTGTGACAAAGAATAAGAAGCGAAAACTGTGGTGTTATCCAGAAAATCATTGATCAACTCACCGATTCCATTCATTTCAAAGGAAAATGTGGCATTATTCAGGCTACCATAGTCATGAAATACAGGGTTGCCACTCATTGCTTCCATGGCATCGTAACCAATCAGGTTCTGCGCGTTATATACCATCGCCTTAACATCATACTGACCGTTATCATACGGCGTAAAAATAAAGCCGATGAAATCAATGTCATCCGTTGCCGAATCATCTACCGCGTAGTCAGTGCCCGACATCGTAAAGCGGGTGGTCGTATTCGTCAGCCCTCTACCGGCACAAAGCTTAATTGCAGCGCCAGGGATACCCGTAATTTTGTCCCACTTGGTGTTTATACTTAATCCGTCAAATTCAACATTGATAGAGTGGCCTAATGGTGACTGAGCTTCGTCAAAGCCTTCCCTACGATTCACAAGGAAACCGTCGGTGGATGGACGCCGACCTAAACTGAATGACCAGTGTAAGTCATCGACTCCCATGAATTGTTCACCTAAATACAGAAAATAGGCCTGGCGAACTTTTAATGCGTTATCCGTTTCCGGCGTTTCGTTGACTACCCAGTCAAAATTCGCATAACCATCATCGGCAAGTGATTCACCAAAGGCTTTGTTATACGCAAGCTGACCAATGAAAGATAGGTTATCGTCATACTGATAGCCCATATTCAGCCATAACCGATTAGTTAACAGATCATCGTTTTTGGCTTTTGAACCATCAGACATTTTATATTCGATAGAGTCCATGGTTACCCGGTAATCGACCTTAAACTTCAGGTTCTGCCCGGCATTGTCAATTTTCATCTCCCGTATTTGTGCTTTCAAATCGTCGATTTGAGCCTGAAGACTTTCTTCTGCCTGAACAGACGGGGCCAGTGCCGCCATCACCGCTGCTGAGATAGGTAATAATTTGATCATAATTGTTCTCTTTTTTGTTGTCGGCCCATTTTCAAGATGCAACAAACCACACTCCTTTTCAGAAGCTTTAAAGAATCAAAAACAGACCTAATCCAGATAACGTATTACTAATGCTCTGTTAATTAGTTACAACTAGGTAACTCACCGCTGTCTGCTGCGTATTTAACTGCAAAATCTTCGACATGAGGCGCGATTTTCTGAAATGTATCACTTGCCAAAAACTCTGCTGCCTCAGGGTGTTTCTTACTATATTTCTGGATGAACTTCTTCGCATCCTTTTTGAAATATCGCTTCCACTCTATTTTTAAATGTTGAGTGGCAAATTCCTGACCGTTATAGCCAAATAATGGTCTTAAATATTTAAGATAATATTGTTGACCTTTGGCAGCATCAGCAAACACGTTAAACGATAGCATTGCCACCATTAAACCTATCAGTATTTTCTTCATAACACGGACCCCTTATTTTCAGTTGATTTTCCTATTCTTTGATATTTTCTTTACCTGTCACCATCGCTTTCATATGACTGGATAATTTTTCACCCAATGTAATGAGATAAAGGTGAACAACCAGAAAGGCGATGATGGTATAAGCACAAAATGTATGAATTATAGCGATGGTACCAATTTGATCGATAATGCCTGCCGCCCTTAATTCAGGGAAAAAGAAGTAGATTAAGCCAGTAATAACCTGAACCGGGATCAGGACAAACAATACGCCAATATAGGCGATTCGCTGCAGGGGATTAAATTTACTTTCCGGTGACATATGATGCGGGTGTGGCTCACCAACAAACACGCCATACAAATAAAAGCGAAGCACCCCATCAATCCCTTTCATATCCGGTATAAACTGCTTCCACTCCCCGGTCGTCAATACCCAGGTAAAAATAAGAATAACCAGTACACCCCAGGCAAATCCGCTAAAATGATGCAGCGAAGAGCTGGTATTAAAACCAAAGAGTTCTATAACTCCATGAACCTCTAGCCCTGTCACAATAAGCATGAGAACTAATAATGCCTGAGCCCAATGCCAGAAGCGTTCAAACCGTTTAAAAATTACTATTGTCTTTTTCATAACTTTGTCCGTATCTGTTACTTCTGATTATTTCTTCTTCGGCGGATACTGATGATTCGGAGTAAGGCATGGAATAACACGCCGAGCAGTCCGCCGAAGATAGCAAACGCGCCATAGTATTCGACCAGCGTATTGCTATCCCGGCCAACCAGATAGAAATCGTTCAGCCCGTTTAGCCGACTTTCTCTGCTATGACAAGATTCACAGGCAACAGCGTCGTCAGCCGGTGCGACCATATGCTTGATTGGCCAGTATCCGTTTGTTTCGATAAATCCGTAGTGGCCGCTAAATTCAACATTATTTGATTCGGCTCCGGCTGCAAGGGCTTTGCCCCAGTCAAACTCCGTCCAGAACGCCCCTGTTCCGGGACGTCCGTATAGACGAATCGGGAGGATATGATTCAGTTCCGTGTCATATGGCTGCTTACCTCTATGGATCTTGAACGGCCATATCCGCGCATCCGGATCGTTATAGTCACCGGTCGGCGGGTTAATATCGATAGGAGCCTGAGCTGGATCAATCGTATCTAACAGAGTTTTCTGTTTAAGCTCTCCCTTATACCAACGGTATTCAGGAACCACGTTTTTACCCCATACGAAAGTCCCTTTTTTACTCATGTAAGAATGGTTTTCGACACCATCAAACTCTTCTTCTATAGTAAATGGCTTGCCATCTTTTAGCTGACCTGCAGTTGACCAGTCCCATGACAATTTGGTCAAATACGGGCCCCGAGCCATTTCAGGGATGTGGCATGAGGTACAGGCAACTTTAGCCGTATGGTTATTTATTTCCCGTTCTTCATGAGGTGTTGCGCTATGACAGGATTCGCAGGAAACATTGTTCCCCATGCGGTCTGCCTGGCCTTTGTTCAATTCATGATCGATAAATGCCTTTCGGTCATAATAGCGGCCGGAAATCTTATGTTCATTTTCGGTATGGCAGGTCTGACAGGTAAAATTAAGTTTTTCCGGGCTCATATGCACATCAAGAGCAAAATCCGGATTAATCAAAGATAAATCGGTATCCCCATGTTTTACACCATTGCCGCCACCACCAACGGCGTGACAGGCCAGACAATTCTCCCGTCCGGGTTCGCCAACATGCTGAGCAACATATTTTAGATCGATCGCCTTTTGAAGCTTTCCACCAACCATGGTGTCTTCATAGTAGGGATGGCCGGATGTGTTGGCCGATTTTTTATAGGTTCCGGTGGTGTCATGACAGACAAGACAATCTACATTCTCTTCTGCATCCAGTTCAAAATCGTCATTACGCCACCCATACCCTGCGTGACACTGAGTACAACTTGCGTTCCCTTTTGCCGCAACGCAGTAATTATTAAAGGCATTTTCAGACTTACCCACTTTAATGCCATCAACGTCTTTTCCCCACTGCCAGTGGAAAGTCTTATGAACCTGCTTAGAGGCTTCCGTGTGGCATTCCAGGCATGCTTCTGTCACATCCGGTGCGTAATCAAACTCCTGATCAAGCACTTCAAACATGGAGTGATCAGCCGTTCCTGCAACCGATGACACTGTTCTTTTTATCTCACTTTCCCCGCCGGCTTCGGAAGAAAGAGCATGACTTGTCCAGAAAATAAACAGGCCAAAGATCAGCATTGTTTGTTTAATCATGGTTAGCCACCGCCTGTGTATGTTATGTATTTTTTGATTCGATATCTCAGGCTAAAAATCAGACATCACTAAAACATCAAAACCTAATATAGCTAATCTCTAATATAATACGTAAACACACAATATTCATATGGGTACTTGAAGCACACATAAAACCTTTAAGCTAGATCACACTAATATTTTTATGATTGGCAGAACCTTTCTTGATTTCACTCAAGGAAAGCTATTTTTATTTTATATATCAATAAAATAGAAAATAATCAAAAAAGCGCTTTTAACTACCGTCAGATAGAAAAAAGCCGATGAGCATAAAAAAGGTTTAAGCAACGTTGCTGCTGCTTAAACCTGAAAGAGGAAATACCTGAAGGGATAAATAACGAGGATTAAACATCCATATAAGACAAATCAGCATTAGAGAAAACATCGGAATGGTATTCCACGCCATCTTTAGATAAAAAGATCTCTGATTCACAGCAAGGGCACCTCGGTAACATCTGATTATTGCCTTTTATGCTAACGACGACGTGACACCGATTACACAAATACACACCCTGCTCTGTTTTACCCTCGATACAAGCCATATTTACCACCTTACACATGTTAACAATTTGTAACCTAGTAGTAATAATACTATCAATCAGGGCAACTACCAACGATTTTTTGGTTAAAATGTGAGCACATCTGAGCTTATGAAAAAACTCCTGGGATTGGTGTATCGCAATGAGGGCATACCCCTATCTTAGTGCCATCATTCTGGTCCCTGATATCAATCCGGGTGATCTGATACCGATCTCTCATAATCAGAGAATGATGACAAACGGGGCAATACGTACTTTCCGAATCGACATCCCGAATATTTCCGGTATAAACATAATGTAGCCCTTGCCTCATTGCTATTTCTCTGGCTCTCAACAAAGTAGACAACGGGGTAAATGGTGTATCCATCATCTTAAATGAGGGATGAAAGGCACTAAAATGCAGAGGAACATCTGGCCCAAGGTTCTGCATAATCCATTCTGTCATCGCATTTAACTCTTCACTACTGTCATTTTCACCAGGAATTAACAGCGTAGTAATTTCAAACCAGACCTTCGTTTCATGTTTGAGATACAGCAGTGTGTCCAAGACAGGAGACAACTGTCCTCCACATAGTTTTTTATAAAACCTGTCCGTAAACGCTTTCAGATCAATATTTGCTGCATCCATATAGGAGAAAAACTCTTTCCTGGGTTCATCACATATATAACCAGCACTCACCGCAACGGTTTTGATTCCCATTTCGTGGCAGGCAATAGCGGTATCTCTGGCATATTCCAGGAAAATAACAGGATCGTTATAGGTAAAAGCAACACTCTGGCATTTATGCAATTGAGCTAATGAAGCAATTTCCTGCGGGGAGGCTTCTACTGACGAAGTAGCTAGCTCTCTCGACTTACTAATCGTCCAATTCTGACAGAATTTGCACGCTAAATTACACCCGGCAGTACCAAAAGAGAGTACCGAGCTTCCGGGAAGAAAATGATTAAGTGGTTTTTTCTCAATAGGATCAACAGCAAATCCGCTGGTTTTACCGTAGCTGGTCAGAACGATTTCTCCGTTATAAGCCTCTCGGATAAAACATACTCCCCGTTTCCCATCACGAAGGGTACATTTCCGGGGACAGAGATCGCACACCACTCTCCCATCGTCTAGCCTGTGCCAATACTTAGTTTTGTAACGGTTAACAGATAAAACAGTCATATTTAGTCCATCACAAAAGATTGCTTCTATACTATTAACTATAGTTTGAAAAATACGTCACTTTATAAAATAAGCGGGGACAACTATGAACATCCGCACACCTGCTGTAGCCGGCCAGTTTTATGAGCGCTCACCAGAAGTACTGCACCACCAGCTAGACAAATGGTTAGGGGCTTGTCCAAAATTTGAATCCCCCCTCCGGGCCATTATCGTTCCACATGCCGGGTACATATATTCTGGAAAAATAGCGGCAGAAGCTTATTCCTACGTAAAACTTCAGTCAGAACATTTTCACAGAGTCATTCTGATCGGCCCCAGCCATCATTTCTATTTTGAAGGGTGTGCTATACCAAAAGCTGAAATTTACAATACACCACTTGGTGACGTCCCGATAGATAAAGAGGCTGTCAGAGAGCTTGCCCGTCATCCTTGTGTTCAGGTAACCGACCAACCCCATGCCCCGGAACACTGTCTAGAGGTTCAGATACCCTTCTTACAGTCGACTCTGGATGAGTTTCAGCTGTTACCAATATTAACCAGTCACATTAGCCCACAAGAGCTTGCTATGCTTATTGACCCATTATGGGACGAATCCACCTTGCTGGTGATCAGTAGCGACTTAAGTCATTTTCATTCCTATTCTGAGGCCATGGCCATAGACCAGAACAGTTGCCTTAAAATAGAAGATTTCCAACCAGACCTTGCACCTGAGGAAGCATGTGGCTGCACGGGAATAAATGCGTTGTTACAACTGGCAGATAAACATGGCTATCAGTTGGAAAGATTACACCTGGCAAATTCAGGCGATACAAGTGGAAATAAGGATAAGGTGGTAGGTTATGTCAGCTATCTCATCTCAGCCGTATAGTGATAAAGAATTAGAAGATCTACTCAATATCGCTAATAGGGGTATTTCAGACTATTTAAGAGAAATCTATGAAGCGCCGGATCCTTCACAGTACAGTGAGAACCTTAAAGAAAATGGAGCTTGCTTTGTAACACTTGAAGTATCAGGACAGCTTCAGGGTTGTCTGGGCATTATTGAACCTGAGCGCCCGCTTTTGTATGAAGTTTATAACAAAGCGCAGGCCGCCAGCTCGCGGGATCCTCGGTTTTCGCCACTGGAGGCCTATCAGTTAGCCGATCTCACGATTGAAGTGTCAGTTCTGAGCAAACCTGTTCCACTGGATGTCGCGTCAGAACATGAGCTGGAAGAGTATTTAAGCCACAACCGACTTGGTGTCATTCTTTCTGATGATACACACCGGGCACTATTCCTGCCCCAGGTATGGGAGCAGCTCCACGCCCCCAGAGAATTTCTCTATCACCTAAAAAAGAAAGCTGGCTGGAGCGGGTCTTACTGGTCACCATCTATAACTATACAAACATTCCGGGTCATCAGTATAAAAGGAGCATACAAGCCCTAACACGCTATTGGGGTGATTGAAATGAATACTTGAACCAACCCTGCGCTTGATCAACATTACGTTCTATCCAATTGAATTAATTGAAATTTAATAGGGTTTCATTTGAATAAGTGACAATTTTTTTAAAAACAGTCAGTTAGATGCTTCCAGCTTAAACTATGACTTTGCTCACTTGACTTTATTCGCCTCAAGTACGATCTTCTTACATAATCGAAACAATATTACATACCTTTAAGCATCATTTAAATTACATCAAATAGACAACGACAGGCAGGAGGCTTAACCATGTCAACCACGATTGATATAGTAATCAACTATATATTTAAAGGAGAGCCGTTAACACTGACAACAACAAATAGAGATATCCAAGCTGAACATTTTGATCCTTTGGATCAGAGCACTTTCGAAAAGGAACTGATCGATTACTTAGTAACGACTCACTATGAGTCACAAGATTGTATAGAGTTATCCGTTAATACACTGAGAAGCCTACTTTATCAACAAACGTCACCTACCCCTTGTTCTACTACTGAATATGCGCGTTTTTTTGGACTGGAGCAGATTATAGCAACAGTCAGAGGCTATTGTTTCCCTCTGGCAGCCTGAATACGCCGTCAGTGACGCATAAATAACAGAGGAATCATAGTGGTTAGCAACAACGCATCAACAGAAACAGGCCACTGACATGAGACGTCCGTGGCCTGCATTACTTATATAAAATTAGATTATATAAAATTAGCTTATGCAAAATAGGCTTATGCATAACAAGATTGTGCTGAAAACAAACCGTTAATCAACTGACAGAGTCATTCTTCCCGGCCCCCTGTCCTGGATTTTACGAAGTGCGATTCCATCCAGCTGTACATGAGCAAACCAATATGGGGCATGCTTATCGACAAAAGCATTACTCTTATTCATCGTTTCGTAGATTGAAAATGCCCTTGCTTGCCCTAATGCCACTCCGTGGAGGCTTCTCTGCAAAATGGGCACTTCAGAAATATCTTCCAACAACGCATTTTTCAGGTGCATGACTTTCGGATCCCACTCGATATGTTCAACGATCCTTTTTGTCAGAGCCCTGTCTACTTTTGCAAATACCCTTGGTAACACCGAAAGCGTTGGTTTTACGTCACCACAGGCAAAGTATTCATTCGTTTTCTCATTCTCCCGGTACTCGGTCATCACCTGTATCAGAGCATCTTCAAATACCTGACTAAAGTAGTTACACACGGCATAATAGGAAAGTGTCCTCAGAATGCCTATGAGCACGCCTTCATCTGGTTCTTTATATCCGGCGTCCTGCAGACGCATACGGGCGACATTTGCTGTCACAATCGAGTGTTGCCATATTTTAGGCACGATGACTTTAGTGTTTTCATCACCCCAGCGCAGCATAGGTTTCGTCATCAGAACAGGAAACAGACGTCGGCAGTTTTCTATCCCCATAAATCCAATTGCAATTTTTGGATCATTCGTATGTTTTGCCTTCTTGCCCATTAGTTCACAAAATTTAGCATTGCTGACCAGTTCAAGTACGTTTGAACGCAAAGAATGGCTTAAGGTGGTCATCGCTCCCAGCTTAGTAAAATTCAATGACGCAGAATACGCAAATGAAGAAAAATAACTGTAATCCGGAAATCCCCAAAGCAGTTTATTCACATCAACTTTCAGCATTCTGGCAATCATCAACTTTTCTGTTTCTTTTGCTACATGCGCAACCACCTTATGCAAAACTTTCTGCTTTTCTTCTATTTGCCCCATCCGCTCAACGACTTTGGCCTTTTCAATTTCTAATAGCACTCGTTGATTTTCGGTAATTCTCTCTTTTTCTTCAAAGATAACAGGGTCGCAAAACTCGCCCTGCCGGCTGAGCACCGAATCGACATCACTTTGATCGAGAAGATACTTTTGGCTAACAAGCCACTTAGCGTGACGTTCCATCGTCTGCTGAGAGATCTTTTTGGCAACTTCTTCCGCCTGACTGTTATAGCGTTTGCCACTAAATAATAAGTCTCTTGCTTGTTGTTTTGTCAATTTCAACCTTCTATGATGTAACTACATGAATAAAATCTAATTTATAAAACTGTCAGTTTTATACTGCTTCTAATAGTACAGCATATTCTGGCAAAAGATCACTAAGGTAAGCAGGTAAAATTCTCGGATCTTTTACCGGAATCCATCACAGACTTATCCTCAGTCGGTGATTATTTTTTAGTTAACAAACTGAAACTTAGATATACATCAAGAAAATACGCGCAATTTATGTTCAAATGTTATTCTCTTTACAATGAAGTTTAATTATTTTGATACATATAGCCAAAAGTACTTGATAAGTTTTTACATTTCGTCTACAAATTAAGCGTCTTGGCTATTTGTTATAGGGAATTGAGATGATAAAAAAGCGTTTTTTTAAAACTAAAAATGAAGTTGAGGTAACTTTTGAGTGGCCTCTTGGCAGTGAGGAAACAGTGTCTCTGGCTGGTGACTTCAATAAGTGGCAGGCGGAGCCAATGAAGTTGAATAAGCGGACAAAGGTATTTAGTTATAAAACCCGCCTTCCAAAAGACGACAGTTTCCAATTCCGCTATCTAATCAATGAGTCTGAGTGGGAAAATGATCCTGTTGCAGACGAGTATATCCGTAACGAGTTCGGTAGTGATAACAGCCTGTTACATACAAAAGAAGCATAACTGGTTACACAGCGGCTTTTAGAGCGAGTAATTAATTGGAACAAAGAGCGCCTGCAAGGCGCTCTTTTCATTTAAAGAACTGAAAAGTGACCTCAACCTTGGCAAGGTTGCGCTCTACCAACTGAGCCAGTGTCGCATCATACTCTTCAAGAAAGATGGAGACGCGTCCCGGAGTCGAACCGAGGTTCACCATTTATGCGATCCTAACGAAAAAGCCCCGACTATTAAGTCGGGGCTTTAGAATTTGGAGCGACACACGAGGTTCGAACTCGTGACCTCAACCTTGGCAAGGTTGCGCTCTACCAACTGAGCTAGTGTCGCATCATACTCTTCAAAAGACTATGGAGGCGCGTCCCGGAGTCGAACCGAGGTCCACGGATTTGCAATCCGCTGCATAGCCACTCTGCCAACGCGCCATATTATTTAACTTCTTTCTTTACTCTTTTATGTCAGAACCGTTAAGTTCCTCTTGAATACGGGGAGGCATTTTACGGATTAACGGGGATGAGTCAATACAATTTTTATGTTTTTGAACCGTTTGGCTATTTTACACACAAAAGCAATGAAATTGCCTATTTTCTTAGCAGAAAAAGCCGTCGTTACACAAAGAAAGGCTGATTTTAGATAAAAGAAAAGCGGGCATTGCCCGCTTCTCTCAATTTGAGTGTTCTATTGATTCTCTTCCGCCAGTAAATCGTCTTTTGCTGCTTTTAAATACTGAACCATCGACCAATAAGTCAATACAGTAGCTGCATACAAAGCGACATAACCCAGCCATATCATCCATTCGTCATACCGCCATATCAGAACCCAAAGGGCAAACATCTGAGACAGAGTCTTTACTTTGCCAATCCAGGAGACGGCAACACTGGAGCGTTTACCTATCTCGGCCATCCACTCCCTCAGAGCTGAAATAATGATTTCACGGGCAATCATAGTCAACGCGGGGATAGTCACCCAGATAGAAGCGTAGTGCTCTGTAATTAATATTAACGCCGTCGCGACAATAACTTTATCAGCAACGGGGTCCAGAAAGGCACCAAAACGGGATGTCTGACCTAGTTTCCTTGCCAGCATACCGTCAAAATAATCGGTTACGCCAGCGAGCCAGAAGACCATGGCTGCCACGAATGGTGCCCAGGTATAGGGAAGATAAAAAGTCACCACTAGAACCGGAATTAATACCAGGCGAAGTAGAGTTAGAATGTTTGGGATGGTTAAACGCATATTTTTATTAGCTCTTAGATATTGCGCAATCAATGGTGCGCCAAATTGACTATTGTTTCAATGCTTGATGTATTTTTTCTGCTAATGAGTGACTAATTCCTGGTATTTTGCTTATTTCTTCAACACTTGCACGTTTCAGTTCCTGTAGCCCTCCCATATATTTTAGCAATGCCTGCCGACGTTTGGGCCCGACACCTTCAATTCCTTCCAGCGGACTGGTTCGCCTTGTTTTTGCTCTTTTGGCCCGGTGACCAGCGATAGCGTGATCATGGCTCTCATCACGAATATGCTGAATAAGGTGTAACGCAGGAGCATCAGATGGCAGATTAAACTCATCCCCTTCGACGGTTATCAGAGTTTCCAGACCCGGCTTACGGGTCACACCCTTGGCAATCCCTATCAGACGAGGTCTTTTAGGCCAGTCCTGCCAGTGTGATGAAATAATATCATGGGCGCGGTTTAACTGCCCTTTACCACCATCAATAAAAATAATATCCGGGATCTTCTCTATTTCCAGTTGCTTACTGTAACGGCGATCCAATACCTGCCCCATGGCAGCATAATCATCCCCCCCAGTTATACCCGTGATGTTATAGCGCCGATACTCTTGCCTGACAGGGCCTTCGTGGTTAAACACGACGCAAGACGCTATCGTACTTTCCCCCATGGTATGGCTGATATCAAAACACTCCATACGACGAATAGAGTCGATACCAAACACTTCCTGAAGTGCATTAACTCTCTGGCCAATCGTCATCTTGTGATTAATTTTTGTGGTGATCGCGGTTAATGCATTCGTGTTCGCCAGCTTTAAGTAACGCCCACGAACCCCCGTCGGAGATAAATGCAGCGTTATTTTTCTGCCTGCAATATCTGTTAAAGCATTCTGGAACGGAAGCATATCCTCCAACAGATCCTGATTCATTATCACCCTTGAAGGAATTGTTCTCGCTTCATTATGCCCAAGATAGTACTGACTTAAAAAACTAGAAAAAACCTCTTCCCTGCCAGTGTTGTTCGGTACTTTAGGAAAATGGCTCCGACTTCCTAATATTTTACCTTGTCGGATCATCAGAATATAAATGCAGGCAATACCATTTTCCTGGGAAAAACCCAGAACATCCATATCATCCATACTATCTTCAGAAACAAACTGCTGCTCCTGAACCCTGCGAATAGCCTGAATTTGATCCCGATATTTCGCCGCTTCTTCAAACTTCAGATGTTGGCTGGCGACCTCCATTCTTTCCACCAAAGACTCAAGAACCTGCTTATCTTTCCCTTGCAGAAACAGACGAACATCATTCACCAGTTCCTGATACTCTTCATCAGAAATAATCTCTTTGACACAAGGAGCCGCACAACGGCCAATCTGGTACATCAGACATGGCCTTGTCCGATTACTGTAAACCGTGTCTTCACATTGACGGACAGGAAAAATTTTCTGAATAAGGTGCAGCGTTTCTCTAACCGCGCCAGAGTCAGGATAAGGACCGAAATATTCCCCTTTACGTTTTTTTGCCCCTCTTATCATGGAAAGACGAGGATGTTTATGAGCACTGACAAAAATATAAGGATAGGACTTATCGTCCCGCAAAAGCACATTATACTTGGGCAAATACTGCTTAATGTAGTTGTGCTCAAGAATAAGAGCTTCGGTTTCGGTATGGGTAACGGTGACGTCAATCTTTGCGATATGGCTGACCAGAGCTTTGGTCTTTTCACTGTCCAGCTGTTTTCGAAAGTAGCTAGATAAACGTTTTTTCAGATCTTTGGCTTTACCGACATAAATAATATCACCCGAGGCGTTGTACATCCGGTACACGCCTGGTTGATTAGTTACTGTCTTTAAAAATGAAACTGAGTCAAAAAGGTGAGCCATCAGAAATTAAAGTGTCTCAGTATCCAGCATTCCATGGCGGATCGCTAAGTGCGTCAGTTCAACATCACCACTGATATTTAGTTTGCTAAAGAGGCGGTAACGATAACTGTTTACTGTTTTAGGGCTCAGGTTTAACTGCTCTGAGATGTCTGTGACTTTTTGCCCTTTGGTAATCATCATCATTATCTGTAACTCGCGCTCGGACAGATCTTTAAACGGGTTTTCAGATGCTGATGAAAACTGGCTTAACGCCATCTGTTGCGCTATTTCCGGAGAAATATAACGCTGACCACTATGAACCAGACGAATCGCATTGACCATTTCATCCGGTCCCGCGCCTTTTGTCAGGTAACCGGCCGCTCCAGCCTGCATTACCTTAGTCGGAAATGGGTTTTCGGTATGTACTGTTAAGACAATAATTTTAACATCCGGATTAAAACGTAAAATTTTCTTTGTCGCTTCCAGACCGCCAATTCCGGGCATATTCATATCCATCAGAATGACATCGGCATGATTATTACGACACCATTTTACAGACTCTTCACCGCTATCAGCTTCCCCTGCTACTTTCATCCCACGGACGTCTTCAATAATACGTCGAATCCCTGTGCGAACCAGCTCGTGATCATCTACAAGGAAAACATTAATCAAACTTGTATCTCCACAACTCACTTTGGTTCTGCACCCACCTTACTGTGGACTGCAATAAACCCTCTATCTATACAAACCTACTAATACTCTTTTGGTTATCCTGAAACAGGATATTGAGTATAGGTGTAGCTGCCATCAATATGCGTCATACGCCAAATTTTAGCAAGCACTTATAACCCCTGGCGTGTTCCAATTCACTCTAATATTATTTCTTAAAAAAGTAAGCCCAGTAAGCGCATAATATATAAACTATTTTTAACAAATAACACGATCACATAACACTATCCTTTTCTTAGACCAATTGCTACTATTTAACGGAAAATAATCTAGGCAGGTAATAAATCAGTGAATCAGGGGAAAGGGTTTATCTTAACGACACAGGTAAGGGAACTCTCAGGCCACTCCTGTATTGAACTTTGGGTGAGTTCTGACTCCGGCCCCATCCAGTTAACGGTTCCATCTCAAGAGTCCGTATTTTTTGTCTTACAGAAAGATGTCGCCCAGGCGGAACAGCTAATACGCCAGCATCACCTGGCTTGCCGGGTAACTCCACTCTCATTGCGGGATTTTCAGGATCACCCCGTCTCGGCATGTTACTGCAAAAATATCAAAACCAGTCAGCAGGTTACGGCGCTTTTTCAACAGGCTGATATTACCGTTCTGGAATCCGATATACGCCTTACTGAAAGATACTTGATGGAACGCTTTATCCGTGGAGGTATAGCTTTTTCAGGTAACCAACTCACAACAGAACGCTACCAAAAATATTCGCAGGTAAAGTGTAAAAAAGCGGACTACCACCCCACGCTATCTTCTGTGTCACTGGATATAGAATGTTCAGAAAAAGGCATTCTATATTCTGTCGGCCTTGCCAGCGCCATGGATAGCCGGGTGATTATGATCGGTAATGAGCAACCAGCAGAAACCGCAATACAGTGGGTAGACGATGAAAAAGCTTTGCTGCATGCCCTGATCGAATGGTTTGAACGGTACGACCCAGATCTGATACTAGGCTGGAACGTTATCGATTTTGACTTTCGCCTGTTGTGCCAGCGTGCGGAGTGGCATCAGGTGCGCTTTGCTCTGGGACGAGGCAGGCAAAATGCCTACTTTCGTCGATCATCACAAAACCAGCAGGGCTATATATCCATACCCGGACGGGTTGTTCTTGATGGAATCAGTGCTCTGAAAACAGCCACTTATCAATTCCGTTCCTGGTCTCTTGAATATGTTTCTCAGGAACTGCTGGGGGAAGGTAAAGCGATTCATAATGTCTATGACCGTATGGATGAAATAAACCATATGTTCCGAAAAGACAAACCTTCACTGGCGAAATATAACCTTCAGGACTGTGTTCTGGTAAATAAGATCTTTGCACACACTCATTTGATTGAGTTTTTGATAGAGCGGACTAAACTCACCGGTTTAGATCTGGATCGTATTGGCGGCTCTGTTGCTGCGTTTACCAATATTTATCTGCCGCAACTCCACCGGGCGGGTTATGTAGCCCCAAACCTTATCCCGGAAAACTGGCAGGCAAGCCCCGGTGGTTATGTCATGGATTCGATTCCGGGGCTCTATGACTCGGTGCTGGTATTGGATTTTAAGAGCCTTTACCCATCCATCATCCGCTCCTTTCTCATCGATCCTTTGGGACTGATTGAAGGCCTTAAACTTGAACAAGGAAAAAGGCCTGATCAGGCTATAGCGGGGTTTCGTGGTGGGCAGTTTCATCGGGAGAAGCACTTCCTACCCAGAATGATCGAAGAGTTATGGGCCGCTCGAGACATCGCAAAAAAGAATGATGAACTGGCATTTTCACAGGCAATCAAAATAATTATGAACTCTTTCTATGGCGTGTTGGGGTCGTCAGGTTGTCGGTTTTTCGATGTTCGCCTGGCTTCGTCTATCACAATGCGTGGCCATGAAATAATGAAACAGACAAAAACACTGATTGAGCAGCAAGGCTATCAGGTTATTTATGGTGACACTGACTCAACGTTTGTTTCTCTTAAAGCATCACTTTCCCAGCAAGAAGCCAATGAGATAGGCAAACACCTAGCTACTTATATCAACCAGTGGTGGGCCCGGCATTTAGATAACGAGTACCATCTCACCTCGTGCCTGGAACTGGAGTATGAAACCCATTACCGGCGTTTTCTGATGCCGACGATCCGAGGTGCGGAAACCGGCTCAAAAAAACGTTATGCCGGATTAACGGGTGAAGGCTCAAATGAACACATCATTTTCAAGGGGCTGGAAAGTGCCCGAACTGACTGGACAGCGTTGTCACAACGCTTTCAGAAAGAGCTATACGAAATTATCTTTCATGGAGATAACCCTGAGGAATATATCCGTCGCTACGTCGATGCCACACTGGCTGGTGAATACGATGCTGATCTTGTTTACCAGAAAAGGCTAAGGCGTAAGCTGAGTGATTATCAGAAAAATGTCCCGCCACAGGTCCGCGCCGCCCGGCTTGCTGACGAAATAAACGCCAAAACAGGCCGGTCTCTCCAATATCAAAACAAAGGTGTGATCCAATATCTCATTACAACTAATGGCCCAGAGCCAAAAGAGTACTTGCAAAGCCCGGTTGACTATCAGCATTACATTGATAAGCAGTTAAAACCGGTTGCGGATGCGATTTTACCTTTTATCGGACTTGATTTTGATGCGCTCAACGCTCCGCAAATGGGGCTGTTTTAAAGCATTTAAAATATGAGCGGAGCCTATCGGTGTTTCATCACCTAGCCATTCATTTTATACTGATAGTGCCAATAATCTTCGAGAACAAGTGAACCACTATAGTATTCGCCCTGAACAGAAATATAACCGAGCTTAGGAATAAAACTTAGCTGCGACTCGGTTTCAATACCTTCCACAATCACATCCAGTCCCATTTTTTCAGCAATATCAAATAAGCTAGAGAAAACCTTCTGCCCTTTATCACTGTCGAGAGCAACGATAAAACTTTTGTCTATTTTTAAACCATCAAAGTCGAACTGACTAAGATAACTCAGGGACGAATGCCCCATTCCAAAGCCATCGACAAACACCCGACCCCCTTTATCCCTAAGCTGGCGTATTACATTATTCAGCTTTTCAGGATCGGTTAATAAAGCAGCTTCTGTTATTTCGATACAAAGACTCGTCTCTATTCCAGAAATATGTTGTTCAATCTCCCTGAAAAAGGCTGAGTCTAACAATGAACCAGGCGCGATATTCACACTTACCTGCATGTTTTTTCCCATGCGTTGCGCTTGTCTGATATCTTCAGAAACCTGCCTGATCACCCATATATCCATATCAGTCATCAGGCCAGCTTTTTCCAGCCAAGGGATAAATGTCATCGGCAATTGTTTACTGCCATCGCTGTTCATTGAGCGAAGTAACGCTTCCGCAATAACCACCTTATTCGTAAGAACATTCACCTGCGGCTGATATTCAAGATAAAAATCTTGATTGGCAATGTCCTGAAGGTGATGCTCAACCTGTACCCAATCCCGGTCTCTTTCCTTAATACAAGCCACAACATCTTCATTTAACATCTCCACGTCTTCCTGCTGCCGGGTATACGTCGTGTCTAACGTTTTTATATAAATAGGCTCAGTAGTATATAGCTCGTTCAACTTCATAACTGATGGCGCATAAATCACAGCACCAAAAAGAATATTAAACATTTGTAGCAAAACAGCATAAATATTACCTTCCGTAGCAACCCAGGCATTAATTAATAACGGGCTGTTGAACGGTACAGTCATCGCCGGCATGGATACCCAACCTATATTGACGAGAGTGAGTGACACGAGAATATTAACCAGAGGTGTTAACAGAAATGGTAAAAAAAGCCTTGGGTTAAAGATAATAGGCAAACCAAATAGGAAAATTTCGTTAACGTTAAATAGCCCTATGGGAATACTCGCCAGAGCGAGTATTCGTAGTGTCTTATGTTCAGACAACATAAGCAAAGCGATAATGAGAGAAAATGTCGCCCCACTACCACCAATAAAAACAAAAATCCCCATAAATGACATGTTCATGCTGTAGAGGGGGTCGCCTCCGACCAATGCAAACGAGGCATTCAATTGACTCGCTTCTTCCAGCAGGTCTACCATCGGCAACAAAGCATAGTAGCCATGAATGCCCAAAAACCAAAAAAAGGAATTTAACGCAGCGAAAACCATTCCGAAGATATATGGCGCATCCATAAAAAACTGTCTGGCTGACTCTTCTGATAGTGTAAAAGCAGATAGCAGCTGAAACAGGAGCATATTGATAGCTGTCACTACAATCGCAATAAAAAAAGAGGGTACCACCAGATTCAGAGATTCTTTAACTAAACGGCCCGCACCGTCAATGCGTATCAGCTCTAACCTTTGCACTCTCCTCAGTTTTACTAACAACGGAACACCATACAAGGGCGTAAGAATGGCTACGAATACGCTAAAAGTAAGGAAAATATCATTCCCTGATGCCGTAATTATTGCTTCCGCTATTAATAGAAAAACAATAGATAAGAGTGCGACAGGCGCTCGCGGTACTTTCCATTTTTGAGCAACCACACTACCAATGGCTGCGGTCAGTAAATAAGGAAAGGCCTGAGTAATGGTTCGGTTAATGGCATAACAACTTTCTATCCAGTCAGCAGACTTGCCAAGAGCAAACTCACCAGCACTGGCGATAAACAGAAACAAAGAAGAGATAATCAGGCAAGGGAGAACCCACAGCAACCCTTCTCTGATGGACTGCATTGAAAAGAGAATAGACTTTTTTAATACCCGATAAGTCGAAATGCTACGGCTTTCTGTGTCTCTGTCACGTTCTAACATTCATGGCCTCTGCACTTTAGTGCCAGTTAAGCAAGCGCCACCTAACTCCAACTATTTAAACATTAGCACAGCCGACAGAAAGTACATTTGGCCTATTAGCCTATTTTGAATTCCGTTTTCTTATACGCTTTTACCAGCCACTGACCATAATCGTCTAACACCCCTATCACAGAGCGTTTGGCAACCAGCCTTCCGGAAAGTAAAATTCCCAGGCGTTGAATATCGATCTCTTTATCCGGGTGGTAACATAAAAATTGCTGCCCACAAGCGGTAGGATCTTCAATCCACTGTTTATCTTTATGCATAATCAGGGAGTAACTGGCCCGTAACAGCTTTTTCGCAATCACTTGCTGTGCTTTTACTTGTTCTTCACCAGTTCTGGCTTCCGCTATTTTCCTTCGGTAAATAGTTAGCCATTCATCCACATCCATATTCCAGTGTTTTGCTATCTCCCAACTTGGCTCGAACTCACCAAAGCGTGTTGAAAGGTCATCACCGTAAAGACAGACACAGCAATGCTTAAGCATAAAGCCCCAGGTAAAGATACTGGATAAATCCATCACTTCATGAGCCAGACCGAATTGAAAGCTTAAGTCAGTAATAAACGGGTAGGTTCTCTTAAAGCGCCATTTGATCGTGCTAATGACACTGTTTGCCTTATCGCTGATCGGACGACGGGTTATCACAACAATATCCAGATTGGATTGCTCCGGAATAGCCGTTTTTCTCGCCACGCTGCCAAAAAGGTAAAGGCTATGCAAATTATCACCTAACCCACCTTTTAAATACTGAATCAATTCCCGCACAACATCCTGATATGCTTCCTGAAATGGTTCTGCTGGATCAATCACCGGTAGTGAAACTGGCTTGTTCAAAAAGAAAACCCTGATTTAATAACAATGAAAATAAGTATACCTGAACATATAATCGATCAGTAAAACCATTCAATCAAGAGGTTGTATTTTCCAGTCTTCGCCCCAATTTATCTGACTTAGACATTTTTATCTAACTTATAGTCTGAAGGACACAATCATGCCAAAGGCAAGTGATATTAAAAAAGGCTTCGCAGTTAGCCTCAACGGTAAAGTTCTGCTGGTTAAAGATTTCGACATTACAACTCCAGGCGGCCGCGGCGGTGCAAAAATTTATAAGTTCCGCTTTAAAGATCTCGCTACCGGAGCAAAAGTTGAAGAATCATTCAAAAGTGATGAAATGCTTGAAACTGTAGAAATGACTAAGCGCCAGGTGATGTTCTCGTACATCGATGGTGAAGAGTATATCTTTATGGATAACGAAGACTACAGTCAGTACACTTTCAACCAGGGAGATATTAAGGACGAGCTGCTGTTCATCACCGAGGAGACTCTGGGCGTTCAGGCTGTACTTATCAACGGCAGTGCTGTAGCCATTGAGCTTCCGGCATCGGTTGACATGGTTATCGAAGAAACAGACCCTTCTATTAAAGGTGCGTCTGCATCAGCCCGCACTAAACCAGCCCGCTTTGCTACAGGCCTGACTGTTCAGGTACCTGAATATATCGCCAGTGGTGAGAAAATTAAAATCAACACGACCGATTGTAAATTTATGGGTCGTGCAGACTAAAGGTAGTATCCGGAATGACAGAACTGATTTCTTATGATGATGTAATCGAAGTCGCTTACGATATTTTCCTGGAGATGGCTCCGGACAATTTGGAAGCGGCTGATGTACTTCTGTTCTCTGCGCAATTCGAAGATCGAGGTGCAGCTGGTATTGTAGATACCAGCGATGACTGGGAACAACATGTTGGTTTTTCTGTTGATAAGGAAGTCTATGCGGAAGTGCATGTAGGACTGGTCAATGAAGAAACGGATGAGCTGGATGATGTTTTCGCCCGAATGCTTGTCAGCCGGGATCCCGAGCATAAGTTCTGCCATATACTCTGGAAAAGAGATTAAGCGTACTAATTTGCTACACATAAAAAGACGGCAGGCCAATGGCCTGCCGTCTTTTTTGGTCTCAACACCGATTTAAGTCAAAACGGCATTATGAATCTAAGTCCGATGGGGTCTCTTCATTAACCTGCCCCTCAACCTGAGTTTGCGCTTGCGATACCTCTTGTTCCTGCTCTAGCTTAGCTCGCTCTGCTTTAGATATATATCTGGGCTTATTGCTTTTATGCAGCTTGGCATTTTTCTTTTTTAGCTTCTTCTTCAACGTTTCGTTGATTTTCTTCTTTCTATTCATAATCTTACACGTTAAGGGTTGACCTCAGGCCAACCCTTATTATTTATTAAAACCTTATTACAAACAGTATCTGTTAGCTTCTGCGTGCTTTTCCAGATGACTTACGTCTCTGATTTCCACGGCCCTTTGGCGTGTTTACCCGTTCTTCATGACGTTTAACCGCACGACGGATTTTCTGACTGCGGGAACGTTCACGTTTACGTGATGTCGGGTTCTGATCAATCATGGTTGTCTTTTCAGGCTTTAATTCCACCAGCTCACGCAAATAGTTCACCTGTTTAAGTTCCAGCTCAACCCAGCCGCCTCGTGGCAGTTTTTTATCCAGGAAAATATCGCCATAACGAACCCGCTTCAGACGACTTACCGTAGTATCCTGAGATTCCCAAAGACGACGAACCTCGCGGTTACGACCTTCATTGATCACGACGTAGAAGGTGTGGTTCATCCCCTCACCACCTGCGTATACAACGTCTTCAAAGCGGGCCAGACCATCTTCCAGCTCAACACCTTTCACCAGGTTACGAACTTTCTGCTCGTTTATTTCACCAAACACACGAACAAGGTATTCACGCTCAACCTGACGGCTTGGGTGCATCAGACGATTAGCCAATTCACCATCAGTGGTAAACAGAAGCAAGCCAGAGGTATTTGCATCCAGACGGCCAACGGAAATCCAGCGGGCACCGCGAATCTTTGGAAGACGGTCGAAAACGGTACGACGCCCTTCAGGATCATGGCGGGTACATAATTCACCTTCAGGCTTATAATAAGCAAGAACCCGACATACAGTCTCTTCCTGAGCCTTTATCGACACGGCATGACCATCTATACGTACCGTCGCATTTTCATCTTCCAGGCGTTCGCCCAGCTTGGCAACCGCACCATTCACACTCACACGGCCAGCTTTGATTAGAGCTTCCAGCTCGCGACGAGAACCATGACCAGCTCGTGCCAATACTTTCTGTAATTTTTCGCTCATTAAGATACCTTTTGTCGTCTTCTCAGACGTCAGAACCATTGAAACAGGCGTAACTCAAAATTTTACGCGGCAGAGGATTATACATGAATTTTCCACAGAATCCGTTGTTCTTTTTAAAAATTAATGCCTAATTTTTTTAGATCCAAATTCTCTTCTATGGCATCCGCAACCCGGTTAATCCCTTCTTCGCGTATTTGGTCAAAATCAACCCCTTCTGCTTCCGTCAAACCAGCCCACTGAAGGATGGCACCACAAGCCTCTGACGATTCAAATACACCATGCAGATAGGTACCAAATACCTGGTTATCTATACCTAAACAACCATCCGGTCCTTGTTCAAGTTGCAGTGGTGCACTGTCATCCACACCTGAAGTCGTACCTGCGTGGATTTCATACCCAAACACGGTAACGCTATCCTGGGCAGGTAATGTTAATCTTCCCTGGTTTCTTTGAAGTTGCTTTTGCTGTTTTAGCTCTGTAGTAAGAGGGAGGTAACCAAGCCCCTGAGCACTCGTAATATTGCCCTCAATACCCAGTGGATCTGTAATCATTTCCCCCAGCATTTGATAGCCGCCGCAAATTCCCATCAGCTTGCCGCCAAAACGCAGGTGACGTTCTATCTGCTTATCCCAACCTTGCTCCCGCAGAAAATTAAGGTCATTAATCACAGATTTCGATCCCGGTAGAATAATGAGATCGGCCGGAGGTAAGGCCTGATTCTTACCGACAAACTCAAGGTCTACATTCGGGTGCATGCGCAGCGGGTCAAAGTCAGTATGGTTACTGGTTCGCTGTAAGACTGGTACAACGATTTTTAACTGAGGCTGATCATTTTTTACCTGACTGATATCGATAGCGTCTTCTGCTTCCAGCATCAAACCATGCAGATAAGGCAGCACACCAATGACCGGCTTTCCGGTCCTTTCTTCCAGCCAATCAATGCCCGGTTCAAGAAGCGCAATATCACCACGGAAGCGATTGATGACAAAGCCAACAACGCGTTGTTGTTCGGATTCACTCAGAAGGTCAAGAGTTCCGCACAGGTGAGCAAAGACACCACCACGATCAATATCAGCAATAATGATAACCGGAACATCAGCCTCTTCCGCAAACCCCATGTTCGCAATATCACGATCACGCAGATTAATTTCCGCCGGGCTGCCAGCCCCCTCAACAAGGACACTGTCAAAGGTATTCTGAAGGCGATGAAAAGACTCCATCACATGCGGCATAACTTTGGGCTTGTAGGCATGGAAACCAGTCGCATCCATATCCGTAATCGCTTTACCCTGGACGATAATTTGCGCACCAATGTCGGTGTTCGGTTTCAACAGCACCGGGTTCATATCTGTCGTCGGCTCTATTCCACATGCAAATGCCTGCACCGCCTGCGCCCGGCCAATTTCTCCACCATCGCTGGTCACCGCACTATTCAACGCCATATTCTGCGGCTTAAAGGGGGCGACCTTTATTCCTTTGCGTGCCAGCACCCGACACAGTCCCGCAACTAAAACGCTCTTTCCTGCGTCAGAAGTTGTCCCTTGAACCATTAAAGCCTTATGAGTTTCGATCACTTAATCACCCTGATTATATTGAGCACTGTATCATTCGTTCTCTTCCACTAAATTCGATCTCTTCCACTAAAAAAGCTGGCACATCCACCAGCTTCTTTAAAAAAGTGATCAGATAAAATGGTTATTCAAAAGGAGTAATATCACCGGCACCAACACGTAGAACCTCTGGCTTCTCATCACTGAAATCAATGACCGTGGTTGGCTGCTCACCAAGAAATCCGCCATTCATGATCAGGTCGACCGCATGTTCCAGCTTGTCACGGATATCTTCCGGATCGGACTCTGTTGTGTCATTACCAGGTAGAATTAAAGACGTGGACATCAACGGCTCGCCCAACGCTTCAAGCAGATCCAGCGCTATCTTGTTATCCGGCACACGGATACCAATCGTTTTACGCTTTGAATTCATCAGGCGACGAGGAACTTCTTTTGTACCTTTGAAAATAAAGGTATAAGGACCCGGTGTATTATTTCTTAATAATCGAAACGCACCGTTATCGACCCGGGCGTACAGTGACAGCTCAGACAAGTCACGGCAAAGCAAAGTAAAATTATGCTTATCATCGATTTTACGAATCCTGCATATTCTTTCTAAAGCTTGCTTGTTTTCAAGCTGGCAGCCAAGTGCATAACCGGAATCGGTCGGGTAAATAACCACACCCCCGTTACGAATAATCGCAACCGCCTGATTAATCAGGCGTGCTTGCGGATTCTCGGGGTGTACATAAAAAAACTGGCTCATAACAACTCCTAACTGTCGATAGAATCGACACTTTTTATTGGGATATTGTCCCAATCTTTCCAGACCGGCTCAACGCCGGAAGGTAACCAGAGATTTCGTCCTAACTCCATCCAGGGCGATGGATAGTGAAAGTCTGAACCCTGAGAGGCTAATAGTTTGTATTGTATAGCATAATCGGCCAAATTGCGCCTTTCATGTTGCGCCTGCTGTGGTTGTGCCACTTCCATTGCGTCACCACCAGCTTCAACAAACGCCGCTATCAGCCTTTTTATCCACTTCGCGGTTAAGTCATATCGTCCGGGGTGCGCCAGTACCGCCTGACCGCCAGCGGCATGAATAGCAGACACCGCATCAGCGATAGAACACCAATTTGGTGGGACATAGCCGGGGTTGTTACGGGTCAGGTATTTTTTAAATACTTTCGGTTTGGTATCGACATAACCGTTATCAATCAACCACTGAGCAAAATGAGCTCGAGTGATAGACGCCTCTCCCGCTATCGCCCGTACTTCATCGTAAATACCCTCCCGGGTAACCTTCTCCAACCGTTTAGCTATAAGTTTAGCTCTTTCTTCCCGGCGATGCTTTTGTTCCGAAACCAGCCGGCAAAGTGTTTGATTCTGAGGATCGACATTAAGCCCCACGATGTGAATATCTTTGTTTTCCCACAACGTTGAAATTTCGATTCCGTTAATAATCCGGATATCCAATCCGTTCTCATGCACGTATTTGTGTGCCGGCTCTAAGCCTTCTACCGTGTCATGATCGGTAATAGCAAGAACCGAGACACCAAACCCGATAGCGCGATCAATAAGAGCGTCAGCAGAAAAACGTCCATCTGACGCGGTGGTGTGACTGTGCAGATCTATTTTCATGAATTACAGCAATATATTGGTGAATTTGAAATTTTACTTGACTTTCACCTCGCGCACTAGTTAACTAGTACGCAACTTCAGAGTCCAGCCATTTTGTTGAGCGAGATCATGTTACAAGAAACTGTACAACAACAGATAGCAAAAATTTTCACATCATCCCTTTGTTCCGGCTCGGCACAAACTCGTTGGTGGCACACTTGGTTACAATGACAAGTGGGCTAACGCGTATTTCTGATACAGCAAATCACAGAAAAAGCCCGCTTAGAACAGCGGGCTTTCTTTTATACTATATCCGACTGATTAAACATGCGATTTACAATTGGTTAGCATAAAGCTTTGTGTCAGTATGGATGCCAAACGGATTTAATAACAAATTACAGGAGGTCTTATGAATAAGGCCATAACAATTAAAGAACTGGGACAGCTGGAAACTCTGCACTTGGATGTCCCTTATTCTGATGATCCGACCCGCCTTTTTCAGGTGTTATGTGCAGACAAAGCCAACAGCCTGTTGCTGGAATCTGCCGACATCGATTCAAAAGAAGACTTAAAAAGCATGCTGTTGATTGATGCCGCTGTACGTATTGTCTGCCGGGATCACGATGTCGAGCTGGAAGCACTGACAGACAATGGTCGTCAGGTTTTGAAACGTATTAACAGCCACCTGACAGAGCACATTAAGACATCAGAAACGGAGTCCGTACTGACTCTGCATTTTGAGCGCCCTGACGATAAACTGGATGAAGACAGTCGTTTAAGGGAAGCATCAAGCTTCGATGCCTTAAGAATTATCCGTCACAGTTATGATCAGAGTCATGCGGATCAGTTTGGCATTTTCATGGGCGGGCTGTTTGCTTATGATCTGGTAGCGAACTTCGAGCCACTCGGTGAAGCAGAAACAACCAACAATTGCCCGGATTATGTTTTCTACCTGGCCGAGACACTGATGATTATCGACCACCAAGCTAAATCCTGTACCGTTCAGGCGAGTCTGTTTGATGGTTCCGAGGCAACCAGAGAAACTCTGCAGACCCGGTTAAAAGAAATTCAGACATTAAGCCACCAGCCAGCGCCATTACGAGAAACCGAAAAGCTTGCACAGTGTGAACTCCACACAGATATTTCCGATCCAGAATTTTGCGATATCGTGTCCGGTCTGAAAGAGCATATTGTTAAGGGTGACATTTTCCAGGTTGTCCCTTCCCGCCGGTTTACACTGCCATGCCCTTCTCCGCTTGCTGCCTATAAAGTGCTGAAGCAGAGCAACCCAAGCCCTTACATGTTCTATATGCATGACGAACTGTTTACCTTATTTGGTGCATCACCGGAAAGTGCTCTGAAGTATTCTGCTGAAACCAATCAAATTGAAATTTATCCAATCGCCGGGACCCGCCACCGGGGCAAAAAAGCCGATGGTTCTATTGATTACGATCTGGATAGCCGCATCGAGCTTGATTTACGCAGTGATATGAAAGAAAACGCTGAGCATATGATGCTGGTCGATCTGGCCCGTAATGATGTAGCACGAATTTCAGAAGCAGGTACCCGTCATGTGGCGGATCTACTGAAAACAGACCGTTACAGCCATGTGATGCATCTGGTCTCCCGCGTTGTCGGACAACTAAGACAGGATGTGGATGCCCTGCACGCCTACCAGGCATGCATGAATATGGGTACGCTTAGTGGCGCTCCTAAGATTCGTGCTATGCAACTGATCCGCAATGTAGAGAAAACCCGGCGTGGCAGTTATGGTGGCGCAGTCGGTTACTTCTCTGGAGAAGGTGAACTCGACACCTGTATCGTGATTCGTTCCGCCTATGTGGAAAATGGTGTTGCTCAGGTTCAGGCCGGTGCGGGTGTCGTGTTCGACTCTGACCCTCAGGCCGAAGCCGATGAAACCCGTAATAAAGCTCAGGCCGTCATTTCAGCCATTCAACAAGCACACAGCGCGTAAAGGAGCCCATTATGACTGATATTGTATTTATTGATAATTTTGACTCCTTTACCTATAACCTTGTGGATCAGTTCCGTTCAATGGGTCATAAGGTCACCATCTACCGTAACCATATTCCGGCACAGACCATTATTGATGCGCTGGCTGAATTGAATAGCCCACTAGTGGTTCTTTCTCCCGGTCCGGGAACGCCATCAGAGGCGGGCAATATGCCTGAACTGATCCGGCGTCTGAAAGGCAAAGTGCCTATAATTGGTATTTGTCTGGGGCACCAGGCTATTGTTGAAGCTTATGGTGGTACCGTTGCTGGCGCAGGGGAAATTGTTCACGGGAAAGTCTCCATGATGGAGCATCAGGGTCATGACATATACCAGGGGCTGCCTTCACCACTGGCCATTGCACGCTATCACTCTCTGGTTGCGACTGAGGTGCCTGATTCGCTAACCATCACCGCAGAGGTTAATGGCCTGGTTATGTCCGTTATTCAGGAGGAAGATAAGGTGTGTGGCTTTCAGTTCCACCCGGAATCCATCATGACTACCTATGGTGCAACGCTGCTGGCAAATGCGATTGAATGGGCCCAGAACTAGATTCACTTTTGGCAATATCAACAGAACAATTTTACAGGAAGAATTATGCAAGCGATCATCAACAAATTATATGAACAACAGTCGCTGACTCAGGAAGAAAGCCAGAAGCTGTTTGATACCATCATCAAAGGTGAAATGGACCCTATCCTGCTGGGCGCGGTTCTTACCGCGTTAAAAATCAAAGGCGAAACGCCGGATGAAATTGCAGGTGCCGCCTCTGCGCTGCTGGAAAACGCAAACCCGTTCCCTCGTCCGGACTATGACTTTGCCGATATCGTTGGGACTGGCGGTGACGGTTCTAACACCATCAATATTTCGACTACGGCCGCTTTTGTTGCAGCAGCCTGTGGTGTGAAGGTCGCGAAACATGGGAACCGCGGCGTATCCAGTAAATCCGGCTCTTCCGATCTTCTGGACTCCTTCGGCATCAACCTGGCGATGAGCGCGGAAGATACCCGTAAGGCCGTTGACGATCTGGGTGTCGCATTCCTGTTCGCACCTCAGTATCACGGAGGTGTACGTCATGCTATGCCGGTTCGTCAGGCAATGAAAACCCGCACTATTTTCAATATTCTTGGCCCACTGATTAATCCGGCTCGTCCAAATATCGAACTCATGGGGGTGTATGACGCTTCACTGGTACGCCCTATCGCTGAAACCATGGCTAAAATGGGAATGAAACGAGCTGCCGTTGTTCATGGTAGCGGATTAGATGAGGTTGCCATCCACGGCGAAACACAAGTTGCGGAGATCATTGATGGTGAGATCAATGAATACACGCTGACACCGGCAGACTTTGGTGTTAACGTTCACCCTCTGGAAGCTATTCAGGGCGGAGAGCCGGAAGAAAACCGTGAGATCATTACCAATATACTGACGGGCAAAGGCACCGAAGCACAGGTCGAAGCTGTCGCTGTCAACGTCGCTCTATTATTGCGTCTGTTCGGACAGGAAGATCTGAAAGCTAATACACAAAAAGCAATTGACGTCATGAACTCAGGGAAAGCATTTGAGCTGGTACAACAACTGGCGACAAGAGGCTAATAATGTCAGAACATATTTCACAACAGAACCGGGAAATGGCTCAGGTACTGGCAAAAATCGTTGCAGATAAACGAATCTGGGTAGAAGAACGGAAACAAGCTCAGCCACTTGAAAGCTTTAAAGAGACTCTCAAGCCTACTGATCGTAGCTTTTACAATGCCCTTTCAACAGGTCGAACCGAATTTATTCTGGAATGTAAAAAAGCATCGCCGTCCAAAGGACTTATCCGGGACGATTTTGATCTGGATTACATCGCCTCTGTTTATAGCAAACATGCCAGTGCAATCTCGGTTCTGACAGACGAAAAGTATTTTCAGGGTAATTTTGAATTTCTTCCTCAGGTAAGAGCCATTGCCAGTCAACCGGTATTGTGTAAAGACTTTATGATCGACACCTATCAGATATACCTGGCTCGCCATTATCAGGCCGATGCCATCCTGCTGATGTTGTCAGTACTGAATGATGAAGAATACCGGGAAATGGCTGACGTAGCGCATTCACTGAATCTTGGTATTCTGACCGAAGTCAGTAATGAGGAAGAGCTGGAACGGGCAATTGAGCTGGGCGCAAAAGTGGTTGGTATCAATAACCGTAACCTGCGTGACCTGACTATTGACCTTGACCGCACCAAAAAGCTGGCTCCCCGCCTTCCGGAAGGTACTACCATTATTTCTGAATCCGGCATCTACACCAATCAGCAGGTTCACGACCTTAGCCAGTTTGCCAACGGATTTCTTATCGGCTCATCACTGATGTCGGAAGATAACCTTGAGCTTGCCGTACGACGCGTACTCTTAGGGGAAAACAAAGTCTGCGGCTTAACGTCACCAGAAGATGCGGCAAACGTTTATCAGTCGGGAGCCGTTTATGGTGGACTTATTTTTGCTGAGCAATCCAAACGTAAAGTCGATATTAGTACCGCAAGCGAAATCACTGCGGCGGCCCCGCTAAAATATGTGGGTGTGTTTCAGAATCAGTCAGCAGACATTATTGTTGAAGCCGCTGAGACGTTGAAACTGGCTGCGGTACAGCTACATGGTGAAGAAAACCAGGCATTTGTTGATGCCCTGAAAGAGCAACTACCAGAGCACTGTGTTATCTGGAAAGCCTACGGGGTCAGCAAGTCTGTTCCAACATTACTATCCCACAATGTGGATCGCCACCTGCTCGACAGTAAGGTCGGTACACAATCCGGTGGTACAGGTGTCCAGTTCGACTGGTCGCTGATGGGTGATACCAAAAATATTATGCTGGCTGGAGGCTTAAATCCAGATAACGTTAAGGAAGCTGCTGCACTGGGCTGTCTTGGCCTGGATCTAAACTCAGGCGTGGAAAGCGCTCCGGGAAAAAAAGATCCGCAGAAATTGAAGCAGGCATTTGAGAATATCAGAGATTATTAAAAAGGAATAAACAATGGCTAAGCTAGAAGCCTATTTTGGCGACTTTGGTGGGCAATACGTACCACAAATTCTTGTTCCGGCGCTGGACCAGCTTGAGCAGGCTTTCATTGATGCGCAGAAGGATCCTGAATTCCAGGCTGAATTTATGGAGCTCCTGCAGGAATACGCTGGCCGTCCTACTGCACTAACCCGATGCCGTAACCTGACCAAAGGCACAAAAACAAAACTGTATCTGAAGCGAGAAGATTTGCTGCATGGTGGTGCCCATAAAACTAACCAGGTACTGGGACAAGCCCTGCTGGCTAAGCGCATGGGTAAAGAGGAAATCATTGCAGAAACCGGAGCCGGACAGCATGGTGTCGCCACTGCATTAGCCTGTGCTTTAATGGGGCTGAAATGCCGCGTTTATATGGGGGCAAAAGACGTTGAGCGTCAGAGCCCGAATGTATTCCGCATGCGATTAATGGGCGCAGAAGTCATCCCTGTTCATTCTGGCTCATCGACACTGAAGGATGCCTGTAACGAGGCACTGCGCGACTGGTCTGCAACCTACGAAACCGCACACTATCTTTTAGGTACCGCCGCTGGGCCTCACCCGTTCCCGACGATCGTCCGCGAGTTCCAACATATGATTGGTGAAGAAACGAAAAACCAGATTCTGGCAAAAGAAGGCCGTCTTCCTGATGCTGTTATTGCCTGTGTGGGTGGTGGTTCGAACGCTATTGGTATGTTTTCTGACTTCATTGAAGAAGAGTCGGTTCGCCTGATTGGTGTAGAACCTGCCGGTAAAGGTATTGATACTGACCAGCATGGAGCCCCTCTTAAACACGGAAAAACCGGCATCTACTTTGGAATGAAGTCGCCACTGATGCAGGACACATTTGGGCAAATTGAAGAGTCTTACTCTGTCTCTGCCGGGTTAGACTTCCCATCTGTCGGGCCACAGCACGCACACCTGCACGCAATTGGACGAGCAGAGTATGAGTCGGTTACCGATGATGAAGCGATAGAAGCCTTCCAGGAACTGGCAAAAGGTGAGGGTATTATCCCTGCACTGGAATCATCCCATGCCCTGGCCCATGCGCTGAAAATGATCAGAGAAAATCCGGATAAGGAACAGCTTCTGGTGGTTAACCTTTCTGGCCGTGGTGATAAGGATATCTTCACTGTACACAAAATCTTAGAAGAAAAAGGAGTGCTGTAATGGATCGCTATCAAACACTTTTTGCCCAACTGGCAGAAAAAAAACAAGGAGCCTTTGTTCCTTTTGTCACTATAGGTGATCCTAATCCTACACAGTCTCTAAAACTGATAGATACATTGGCAGCTTCCGGTGCTGATGCACTGGAACTAGGCATTCCATTCTCAGATCCTCTGGCCGATGGCCCGACGATTCAGGGAGCCAACCTTCGGGCATTAAACAGCAAAACCACACCAGACACCTGTTTTGATATTATCAAGGAGATCCGCGCGAAATACCCGGCTCTGCCAATCGGCCTGCTGATGTATGCTAACCTGGTGTATTCTCGTGGTATCGACAACTTCTATCAGCGTTGTGCAGAAGCCGGTGTGGATTCTGTACTGGTTGCCGATGTTCCAACCAAGGAAAGCGGCGATTTTTCTGCCGCAGCAGAAAAGCATGGCGTACAGGCTATCTTTATCGCACCGCCAACCGCCAGTGATGAAACTCTAAAAGAAGTTGCAGAGCTAGGTGGCGGCTATACCTACCTTCTGTCTCGGGCAGGTGTAACGGGTACGGAAACCAAAGCGAAAATGCCCGTGCATCATATGTTGGATAAGCTAAATGAATTTAATGCTCCACCAGCACTGCTTGGTTTTGGTATATCACAACCAGAACAGGTAAAAGAAGCAATTACTGCCGGAGCTGCCGGAGCAATATCCGGCTCTGCGGTAGTTAAAATCATCGAATCTAATCTGGATGATGAAGAAGCGATGCTGAAAAAGCTCGCTAAATTTGTCTCTTCAATGAAAGCAGCGACTCAACTTTAGTCAGCTCTTTCTCTCTAATTTTAGCCACTTCCCGGCAACATTTTGTTGCAGAATATGGGGGTGGCTTTTTGCTTTTATCTCCTCTAAAAACACGAACGCAAACGTTTTCGCTGCATAAATACGCAAAATTGGCCAAAAAATTCATTTTTGTTACTTCTCCGGTTGCGAAATAAGTCTATTCCCTGTACAACCCTTACCTAATTTTAAACTACTCATTTACTAGAATGAAAAACGATAAACTCACCCTGCACTAGTGGAGTAGTTATTTATATTGAAAATGCCATTTTATTAGTTAGATAAAAGAAGGAGTTTCCTTTCATGTCCAAAAGTAAAAACCTCATGGGTAATATCGGTGTTCAGGTCGTTATTGCCATGATTCTAGGTACTGTTATTGGTGCCATAATGGGTGAATCTGCAGCAATGTTTGCCCCACTGGGCGATATCTTTATCAACCTGATCAAGATGCTGGTTATACCTCTGGTTGCCGTTGCTCTTATCTCCGGTGCCGCTGGTCTTGGCGATAGTCAGTCCGCAGGTAAAGTCGGTGTAACGACTCTGGGTTTCTTTGCTCTAACCTCGGCTTTAGCTGTTGCTCTGGCTCTTGTAATGGGTGAAGTATTCCAACCAGGTATCGGCATTGATGTTTCCGGTATCGAAAACATGTTCTCTTCCGAATATGCATCAAAAGGTGAGCTACCCACTTTCTGGGCGACCATAACTGGTATGATCCCGACCAACGTTTTCCAGTCACTGAATGAAGCCAATATTCTGCAGATCCTTGTTTTCTGCCTGTTCTTTGGTATTGCAGTATCCAAGCTGGAAAAAGAACGTCGTACTCCTCTGATTCAGGGCGTAAACGCCATTGTTGATGCCATGGTTTGGATGATCAACAAAGTCATGCTGATTGCTCCACTGGGTGTATTTGGTCTGATGGCAGAAGCGGTTGGTACTTTCGGCTTTAGTGCATTAACTGTTGTGCTAAAGCTATTTGTTGTCTATGTTGCTGCTATTCTTATCTTCGGTTTCATTGTATATCCGGCGATGATCCAGCTACTGACCAAACATTCTGCGCGTCAGTTTTTGTCTGTAATGAAAAAGCCTCAGGCTGTGGCGCTTTCAACCGCTTCTTCTATGGCAACACTACCGGTAACAATGGATGCGGTTGAGCATGACCTGAAAGTTCGTAACTCTACGGCTTCGTTTGTCCTGCCTCTGGGTGCGACCATCAACATGTCAGGTAACGCCATCTACTACGGTCTGGTCGCTATTTTCTTTGCTCAGCTGTTCCATATCGACCTGAGCATGGGCGCTTACGTTGCAATTATTCTGACCGCGACTCTAGGCGCAGTTGGTCAGGCTGGTGTACCTGGTCCATCATTCCTGGTAGTTGCGGTACTGCTTGCGGCTGGCATCCCAATTGAAGGCCTGCCATTGCTGTTTGCACTAGACCGTGTCTTCGACATGATCCGTACAGCTCTGAACATTACTGGTGATGCCGCATGTGCCGTCATTGTAGACGCACTGATTGAGGAAGAACCGGTACAAGCTGAGCCAGCACAACAGGAAGCTTAACCGCCTTTTCTCTGTAATAAAAACTCGCAGTGATAAAAAACCGGGCCACTTATGTGCCCGGTTTTTATATTCGACATCATCTTTGTTTAGCTATGTAAGCTTAGCCAGCGCTTCCGGATAATTGCGCTGTTGAGCTAAGTCTCTCGCGGTACGCTCAACCCTACCCCTGTCGAGACTAGCCAGCCTTGGGTGCATCTCTTCAACAGACGTCGTGACAGCGTCACTAGAACGACTTGAAATCCAACCAGTCACTTCCATTAACTGGTGCTCTATTTTTTTGGCGGCCTGATAAGCCGAAGAAGCCTTAACAATCTCTATCCGCGCATAGTTATTGTCAGTGAACGAAACATCGGCAGCTCGCAATGAAGCATCTTTACCAGGGATCTGCTGAGCACCAAACAATGGCTTTCCGCCCACTTCTGCCGAGATAAAAGCTGGCAGGTACTGACTCATATGCTGGATTGCCCGTTCAGTACGCTGCTCCATCACATCCCGCGGCCAACCACTAATGATTTTCTGCTCCAATCGATCAGGTAACGCCGGGTGAGAGCTGATACTCTGTGACGCGACCAGACCATCCTTAAATAAGGTAATATTCTGAGTCATACCGTGTAGCTGAAAATACCCATCGGCGTATGGTGTAAGCTGTGCCATCCCTCGTGGAGTCCCCCTTTCGCCGTGGAAGATAACTTCAGGCCAGCTCATCGTGGAATCAGGCCAGTGAGTGATATAAGCTGATTTAAATTCAACCAGACGCTGTTGCGGTTGACCCGTCATATCATCAATGACACCCGTTTTGTAGCCACTTGCGTTGATAAGGTAATCCACCTCTAACTGCCTGTCTTTTCCATAAGCATTCTGGTAATTCAGTGTCCAGCCAGTGTCTCGCTTATCTGCCGCTTTCAAACAGCAGCCTGTCAGCACGGTACAGTTTGGGTGGTCTTTAAGTGACAACGTCACGCTAGCAGACAGACGAAACAGACTTAATCCGAACTCCTGCACTGCGACAACCGGATATTTTATTTGATCCAACTGAGCTTGCTTTGCAAACGGAATCATCCAATCATCCACCGTTTCGGGTTTGATAGGTTGTTCACATTGTGCCAACTGTTCTAACTCTTCACGTTGATAGAGCTTATAGTAAGAATCCGGCTCACCTAACACCGCATTTTTGGGATCCTGAGCAACCAAATTTTTATATGCTGACTGAATGGCTTCAAGACGCGGTAATAATGCCTGAGCACTTCCTCTATCCTGGACTGGGGTCACAATGACTGTTGGCCGGATATTAACCGCATGCGGATAAAGACGAACCGTTTCAATCGACTGCTCCAGTAATGAGATGCATTGTTGCAAAGAAATTTCGCGGTACAGATTTCCACCGGCATGCAGATGACAAATTGGCGGACCATTCACAAGCCCCGGTCCCTGTTCTAACAGAGTAACCTTTATCCCTTGTTCTGCTAAATGGATGGCAGCGGTCGATCCGGCAATCCCACCGCCAATAATGGCAACATGGGGTGACTCAGGAGTAGTTATCTGATGTAGTGACATAATGACTCATATTATAAATGTACCTTCAGCCATTCTAATCGTATGTCTCTCTTAAGAAAATCACATTTTTTCTAAGGTCTCCATATCAGAAAATGCCCGTATATCTGTGTGGTAGGTTCAGCCTGAAAAATGGTGTAGAATAGGACATGTCTTTGCTGACTATTTCGGTTCAGCTTCCTGACAGAATATTGTAGTCTATGCTACGAAAAGTTAATCTTAAAAACAGGTAGTACATGAAGCAGCTTATTGATTTTATTCCTCTCATCATCTTTTTTGCTCTGTATAAAATGTATGACATATACGCAGCAACCGGGGCGCTGATCGTCGCGACCGCAATCCAGATAGCCCTGACTTACTTCCTGTATAAAAAAGTAGAAAAAATGCAGCTGGTCACTTTCATTATCGTGACGATATTTGGTGGTATGACACTCTTTTTCCACAATGATGATTTTATAAAATGGAAAGTGACGATTATCTATGCATTATTTGCGATAGGCCTTCTGGTCACGCAATATATGGGTAAACCGGTCATTAAGGGTATGCTGGATAAAGAAATATCCCTGCCTGATACGGTATGGCAGAAAATTAACTGGGCCTGGATTGGCTTCTTCAGCCTTTGTGCTGTGGTGAATGTTTATATTGCTTTCCGCCTACCTTTAGATGTTTGGGTAAACTTCAAGGTCTTCGGCCTGCTTGCCGCTACTTTTACTTTTATGCTGCTAACCGGAGCCTATATCTACAAACATATGCCAAAAGAAGCATCACAGAATAAACGCTAATTATGTCTACAGAAAATATAAATACTGAACACTCTATGACTGATATTCACCAGGATAACAGTGATGCAATCCCTAGAGGACAACTCCTGCTAAGAACACTGGCTATGCCAGCAGACACCAACGCTAATGGCGACATTTTTGGTGGCTGGATCATGTCTCAAATTGACTTAGCCGGAGCTATTCTGGCAAAAGAAATTTCCCACGGACGAGTAGTTACCGTCTCTGTATCCAGCATTACATTTAAACAACCAGTCCGGGTTGGTGATGTCGTGTGTGTTCATGGCGAATGCGTCCGAATAGGCAAAACCTCTCTGTCGATTAATCTGGAAGTATGGGTAAAACCTGTTAATGTTGATGGTATCGGTGAACGTTATCAGGTTTGTGAAGCGACATTTAACTATGTGGCAATCGATAGTGAAGGTCGTCCAAGACCAGTAAAGAGATAAAGCAACAGAAAGATAAACTCAGTTACGGAATAAGCCCAATACCAATAGTTTCTGGTATTGACATAACAATATAAAGGACAAAATATGTGGTACGTTATTTTTTCACAAGACGTTGAAAATTCACTTGAAAAACGTATGAGCGTCAGAGAAAAACACCTGGAACGGCTGAAAACTCTGCAAGATGAAGGTCGTTTACTTACGGCTGGTCCTATGCCGGCAATTGATTCAGAAAACCCGGGTGAAGCAGGCTTTACAGGTTCAACCGTTATTGCTGACTTTGGTTCACTGGAAGAGGCCAAAAACTGGGCTGACGCGGATCCTTATGTTGCAGCTGAAGTGTACCAAAACGTCATTGTTAAACCATACAAGCAAGTATTCTAATTATGTCTTTATCATCACTTAAAACTCTTTTCCCTCTGCTGCTGGTTACTCTGGCCGGTTGTTCATCGGGGAATAGCGAACAGCAGAAAATTGAAGCTATTGCTAAGCATAGAGCGGATATTCTGGCGGCAGACTTGCCTATTGAACACGGACCTCTGAAGGTTATTCAGTCGCGCTCCCATGCCAATACCGTAGAACTGGTTATGTTGTATAATGGAGAAAAGCCGGCGGCTGAACTGGTTAACTCTAGTGTTAAGTTCTACTGCAATAATTCAGAGATCAGAAGCAACCTGGATCTTGGTGTTGAGTATCAGATAACGATGAGAAACGCTCGGGGAAAACTGCTGGTGTCACAACATATTTCTGCCGACAGTTGTTCTGACGTCAAATAAACCAGCTTCTTTTGTAAATAGTCTCGCCATTGCTATAACTTACTTTAGTAGTAACTGAACAATGACGAGGCTCATAACCATAACAGCTTATAACTGCTGCAAAGCGGTTTTTTCTGCAATTTTAGTAATAACTTCCACGCTCTGTTTCATTCCGTTTATCGAAATAAATTCATGAATACCGTGGAAATTGTAGCCGCCGGTAAAGACATTTGGACATGGCAGCCCCATAAACGATAGGCGGGCACCATCCGTCCCACCCCGAATGGGTTTAATCACTGGTGCAATATGACACTCTTCCATTGCCTGCTTTGCGAATTCGATAATATGTGGGTGCGGTTCAACCATCTCTTTCATATTGAAATAGCTATCAGATATTTCCAGCGTCACACTACCTTTCGAGAGTATATTATTGAGTTCATCCACTTTGTCCTGCATAAAGACTTTACGTTGTTCAAGTCCGCTACGTTCAAAATCCCGGATGATATAATTGAGCTCTGTGGTTGCAATACCTGATTTAATCGATGTCAGATGATAAAAACCTTCATACCCTTCCGTACATTCCGGTGTTTCTTCTTTCGGCATCATCAGTTGAAACTGAGCCGCAATCAGCATTGAGTTAACCAGTTTGTCTTTGGCCGTTCCAGGATGTACGCTGACACCGTGACAGATAACCTTAGCACTACTGGCATTAAAGTTTTCATACTCCAGCTCACCTATCTGACCACCATCAATGGTATAAGCCCATTCTGCACCAAATTTATTGACATCAAAATGATCCGCACCGCGACCAACTTCCTCATCAGGCGTAAAACAAATTCGGATATCACCGTGTGAAATATCCGGATTGTCCATCAGCACATCGAGCGCCGTAATAATCTCAGCAATACCCGCTTTATTATCAGCCCCTAACAGAGTTGTCCCGTCAGTGGTAATCAGATCATGTCCGACTAACGTCTCTAACTCAGGATATTGCTCTGGTGTAAGTTGCTCACCACTGGTTCCCAGTAAAATTGAACCTCCCTGATAATCTTTTACCAACTGCGGTTTTACGTTTTTCCCACTCTCATCCGGCGCGGTATCCATATGAGCAATAAAACCGATAGTAGGAACGTCATAGTCAACATTAGACGGAAGCGTAGCCATCAGATAACCATTGTCATCCAGAGAAACGTCTGACAGGCCAACCGTGATAAGTTCTTTTCTCAACTCTTCCGCCAGAACCATCTGTCCCGGAGTACTGGGACACGTCTGATTTTCACTATCTGACTGAGTATCAAAAGTGACATAATGCATGAATCTATCAACTACGTTTTTCATTCTGTTTCCTACAGTTTGTTATGTATCTGTGCTTTATCTATTTGTATTTTTCTATTTTTATTTAAAAACCATTACCTTGAGGCTGGCTTCTTCATCTTTGTCAGAAAACTCTGGTGGGTTCTGCAATCGGTATTGGAAATGAATATCCGGGGCTTCTTCCCGCATAGAGTCGACCAAGAATTGTGGGCTAACAGACGGAGAATTAACACACGCAAGAACTTCTCCCCCTTCAGACAACAACTCAGGTAAACGGCGCAAAATTTTCTTGTAATCTTTAGTCAGCGCGAAACTGCCTTTCTGGAAAGATGGCGGATCGATAATGACAAAGTCATAAGGCCCGGCTTTCTTTATTTTGCCCCATGACTTGAATATATCATGAGCAAAGAAGCTGACTTTTCCAGTATCGTGTCCATTAAGACGATGATTGTCCCTGCCTTTGCTCAAGGATGCTTTTGCCATATCAACATTCACCACTTTCTCTGCTCCCCCTGCAATCGCGGCAACAGAAAAACCACAGGTATAGGCGAATAAGTTCAGCACTCGCTTGCCATCGGCTCGCGCCCGGATCCAGTCACGCCCGTAACGCATATCCAGAAATAAACCCGAATTCTGGTTACGACCGAGATCCAGCTGAAATTTCAACCCGCTCTCTGTCACAACGGGAAAGGTATCCAGCTCTCCAACTAATACTTCTGCCGGAGCACCGTCCTGATACCGATGCTGCAATAGTATCGCCTTGCCATTTTTATCCTTCCACACCTTCGAGGTACCAAAGGCGCTCAGTCCGGATTTAAGAGCCAGTAAAAATTTGTCGCTTACCGGTTTAAACAGGCTTACGACAAGCTGCCCCTGAAGCCAGTCACAAGTCAGTTGCTCTAATCCGGGCCACTGTCTGCCTCTTCCATGAAACAGACGGCGAATTTCGTCAGGAACCTGCTGAAGTTCTGTCTCAATGTGGGAGAAAAAAAGGTTAAGTTCTGATTCTTGCATGATGAATAAATCCTAAATAGCAGGCCAGTGTAGATCCCACGGAGCTTCCCACTGTTGTAGTGCAGACAGCACCGTATCACCATCCCATTTACATCCCATCCCAGAAAGGCCGGCAGGATTGCATACAACCGCATAGATTTCTCCGGCATACTCGAACCGAATAGCATAAGCATGCAGATAGCCTCGATCCGCATCGCTGGAAGGGTTGTAAATAGGATCACCAATAATGGGTGAGCCTACCGATTTTAATGCCACGCGGATCTGATGCGTTTTTCCCGTATGAGGCTTACAAAGAAACAACCTCTCCCCGGGCTCACCCGCCAGAGAGAAAAACTGCGTAATCGCTGGATTGTTTTGGCTGGGAATCAGTTTCCATGAAGCGCGCCGGGAACGTTGCATATCCCCTTTTATCAGCCCCTGCTTCTTTTTCGGTTTTTTACTGCCAATAGCGAGGTAGTATTTTTCCACTTCCCGGTCGGCAAACTTGCGGGACAGTTCACTGGCAGCTTGCTGATTTCTGGCCAGCAATAACAGACCTGAGGTCATTTTGTCCAACCGGTGAACCAGGTAAAGGTGGTTTTCATTAACCGCTTTGGCAACTTCCTGCGTCAGCATAGTGTCACCGCCGTCTTTGTGGACACTGACACCGGGGTGTTTATTGATAAGAATAAAATCAGGATGGGTATAGAGAATATCAAACATAAAGCTGGCCTTTTGTGCGAGCGCCAAGTATAACGGCTCAAACAAAAGAAACCAGCTTTGTTATGCAGAAACTATGTTTCTAACTTTATCTGTTAAACAGTTTGTTTATTAAAGCGATTATGCAAAAAATACCATCAACATCAGGATCGGGCATACTACGCGGACATACCAAGGCCAGATCTTCCAGAACAGGCCTTTCTCCAGCTCTGGATAACCCTGTTTGATTTCCTGCAGCACTTTATCCCGGCTCCACAACCAACCAACAAACAGCGCCCAGCACAATCCAAGTAATGGCTGTCCGTATACTGTCGTTACTTTAATAACCAATCCGAACAGTGCACCAAAGTTAAACACGATGATCGCTGAAATTGCAGTGATTACCCCGGCAATCCAGATAACCGCTGTGGTACGTTTTTGGTTCAGCTCTTCAATCGCACATGCAACCGGCACTTCAAGCATTGAGATAGAAGAAGTCAGTGCCGCAATCATCATTAGTAGGAAGAAGACTAAACTCACCACGGTTCCCATGGTACCCATAGTGTGGAACATAGCCGGCAATACCGTGAATACCAGAGTATCGGAGCTCAGTAGTTCACCCGTTGCTGAAAAGATCTCTACGCCATTGTGTTTTGCAACGAACATAGCAGGTAGAATCAACAGACCTGCACCGATAGCAACGGCAGTATCAACCATGGCTACCTGCATTGCAGTTTTAGGCAGGTTCACATTCTTACTCAAGTAAGAACCGTAGACCATAATAGTTGCACAACCCAGAGATAGCGAGAAGAAAGACTGCCCCATCGCGCTCACCAGCAACTTCGGTGTAATCATCGAAAAGTCTGGGATCAAATACATCTCCAGACCTTCCATTGCGCCTTCCTGAGTAAAGATATACAGAATAAGCACACCAAACAGAATAAACAGGATTGGCATCAGGCGCGAAGACCAGGCTTCAATACCATCATGTACGCCGTTTTTTACCACATGTGCAGTCATCGCCATAAAGATAACCATGAGTAGTAAATTACGCGAATCCCCGAAACTGGTTACCCATTCCGCGGCCGCATCCATACCAAGAATCTCTAACCCGCTTCCGGCAAACGCCCCAACCAGCCAGCCTGCAACGATGGCATAAAAACTTAGGATCAAGGAAGCGACGGTCATGGCAGTGATACCCAGTATTACCGCACCAACCTTACCTTTCGGCCATACTTTTTTCAGAGACTGAATCGGATTTGACTGTCCATACCGGCCAATGGTTAACTCAGCAACCAGCATCGGATACGCCAGTACACATACCATTGCCAGATATACAAACAAGAATGCCGCACCACCATTACTTGCTGTTTGTGTAGGAAACCCCCAAATATTTCCCAGACCAACTGCAGAGCCCGCAGCAGCCATAATAAAGCCAAATTTCGATGAAAATTGACCTCTTGAATTACTTGCCATTCTATTTTTCCGTTAAGTCTGTTGTGTTTGTAAAAACGCATCCAAAATATGTAAATTTATTTGTACAGTAGAATAAATGGTTACGGATGCAAAAACGTGGCAAGTAAAACAGTTTGTAGCTAAGATTAAAAGTCCACTTGGTGTTTTTTTCGTTATTTTTCCATTTTTCCCATCTTAAATGCTTCTTTTTTGAGCCACATCCAACTTTTAATCTTACCTTTTCTACTTTATGCTTATATTTATCTTTTCTCGTACTAGTTGAGTAGTATAACGATAGACAATAAATGACCTCGAAGTGAACAACTCCGGAAAAAGTTACAAAAAGGTAGTATTATCAAGTTAATAAGGTAAACGGGACTATTAGCCTGGACTCCATGGAAAAGTTTTATCACATCATTACACTTATCGGCGTATTTACGTACTGGATATTAGTCGCAGGCGTGACCATCAGAGTCGTAATGAAGCCACGCTCCGTCAGCGTCTCTCTCGCCTGGCTGATGATCATTTATATTCTGCCGGTTATCGGTGTTATTTTTTATGTACTGATCGGTGAGCTTAACCTCGGCAGAAAGCGCGCAGAGCGTGCCGAAAAAATGTTCAGCTTTTATCAGACCTGGTTCCGGGATCTATACAGCTGTCAGGCTCATATTCCTGCATTGATGAGTGCACCCATAAAAAAAATCGACAATCTGTGCACCAACAGGATGGGAATACCAGCACTGTGTGGAAATACGCTCTCTCTGCAAAATGAACCGGATCAGATCCTGCGTAGTATTATCCAGGATATCCAAAATGCTGAATCTCATATTCGTATGGAGTTCTACATCTGGTACCAAGGGGGGCTTGCGGATGCAGTGGCAGCAGCACTAATAAAGGCAGCCAAACGCGGCGTTGATGTGAAAATTCTCTTGGATTCAGCCGGCAGTTCCCGTTTTTTTAACAGCCATTGGGTGGGAATGTTTCAACATGCGGGCATCGACGTCGTCGAAGCTTTGCGAGTCACACCGCTAAGGATGTTTTTCCGTCGGCTGGATATCAGGCAACACAGGAAAATCATCACCATAGACGATAAAGTGGCCTATACCGGATCAATGAATATGGTCGACCCCTCTTTTTTCAAGCAGGAAGCCGGCGTCGGTAAATGGGTCGATGTCATAGTACGCATTACGGGGCCAACCGTTAACGTCCTTTCTGCAATTCACTCCTGGGACTGGGAAGTTGAAACCGGGGACAGAGTATTCCCGAGCCTGCCAGCCTGTCTGATTGATACCAATCCATGCCTGCCAATCCAGGTGATTCCTTCCGGGCCGGGCATGCCTGAAAACCTTATCCAACAGACTCTGCTGCTTGCTATCAATCAAGCTGAAAGTTCGGTGAGAATTACCACTCCATACTTTGTTCCCAGTGAAGAACTTCTGGAAGCCATAAAAATGACGGCCCAGAGAGGAGTCAAAGTGGAATTAGTTATTCCTCATAAGAATGATTCATTGATGGTACAGTGGGCGTCAAGATCATATTATTCAGTGTTACTGGAATCTGGTGTAGATATCTATGAGTTTACCGGAGGATTGTTACATACAAAATCCGTGGTGATCGATCAAAGTTATTGTATGGTCGGTACTGTCAACCTGGACATGCGCAGTTTATGGCTGAATTTTGAAGTAACACTCGCAGTTGATGATGGCACATTTACTCAGGATCTCTACAAAATGCAGCAATCTTATATTGAGCAAGCATTAAAAATAGATCAGGAAAGCTGGAAGAGGCGCACCATGTTACACCGCTTTCAGGAACGTATCTTTTCTCTGTTTGGGCCTTTGCTATGACGGCACAAGCACACGACCATGCAGAGACACACGCAGATTCTCATACGATATACAGCAACATCATATTTAAAGGAAAGTCATGTCAGAAAAAAGACAAACTCAGCTGGTTTCAGCGGGAAGAAATAAAAAATGGACAAATGGCGCTGTAAACCCGCCGGTTCAGAGAGCTTCGACCATCACATTCAATTCTGTCGAAGAAAAGCGTAAAGCAACACAAAACCGCATGAATAAAACACTGTTCTACGGACGCCGTGGAACCAATACTCACTTTGCCTTTCAGGAAGCGATGGCTGAAGTTGAAGGTGGAGCAGGCTGCGCCCTATACCCATGCGGCACAGCAGCTATTGCCAGTACTTTACTTGCGTTTCTCAAGACAGGTGATCATGTTTTGATGGTAGACACCTGCTACGAACCAACCCGAGACTTTTGTAACAACACATTGAAGAGATACGGGGTAGAAACCACCTATTATGACCCAATGATAGGAGACGATCTGGAATCTCTGATTCAACCCAATACAAAAGTGTTGTTTCTGGAGTCACCAGGTTCAATCACCATGGAAGTCCAGGATGTTCCTAAATTAACGGATATTGCTCATCAGCATGATATTGTGGTCGTTATCGATAATACATGGGGTGCTGGTGTTAACTTTTCACCCTTTGATTATGGCGTGGATATATCCGTACAGGCCGCAACAAAATATATTGTCGGCCACTCCGATGTGATGTTAGGTACCGCGGTTGCAAACGAAAAGCACTGGGACCAGTTAAGGGAAGAAAGCTACCTGCTTGGGCAATGTATCTCCCCAGATGATGCCTATCTGGGTTTGCGGGGTCTGAGAACATTGGATGTGCGCCTGAAACAACACCAGGAAAGCAGTATTAAAGTCGCAAAATGGCTGGAAGAGCAACCAGAAGTCGATTTTGTCAGACACCCTGCCCTAGCATCCTGCCCGGGACATGAATTCTATGAAAGAGACTTTTCCGGATGTAATGGGTTGTTTTCATTTGTCATTAAAGGCAGCAATCCGGCAGCAACCACCGCTTTCCTTGATGGCATGCAGCATTTTGCGATGGGGTATTCCTGGGGAGGATTCGAAAGCCTTGTTCTTGCTAACGAACCGGAATCATTTAAGCAGCTAAGAACCGTAGCTAATCCCGGTTTTACCGGTACTCTATTCAGAGTTCATATCGGGTTGGAAAATGTCGAAGACTTAATCGCTGATCTAAAAGCCGCGTTCGAAAGATACAATGAAGCTTGTAAATAAAGATTTTAAGTGATTTTTATAACAAAATTCTAATAGACCACGTATAACTTTATTATACGTGGTCTTTCATTATCGGTAACCGGCCAAGCGATTCTATTTTTCGACTCTAATACTCTCAACCCGAGCTTTTAACTTCTGCCCCGGACGAAACGTTACTACGCGTCGAGCAGTAATTGGAATGTCTTCACCAGTTTTTGGGTTCCGACCTGGTCGTTCACTTTTGTCCCGAAGATCGAAGTTACCAAATCCAGACAGTTTTACTTGCTCGCCATTTTCAAGAGCCTTACGAATCTCTTCGAAGAACACCTCAACCGTCTCTTTGGCATCCCGTTTACTAAATCCGAGTTTTTCAAACAGGTTCTCAGCCAAATCGGCCTTTGTGAGCGCCATAAAAACTTCCCTCAAAGCTGTGTTAAACATTGCTACATTCTGTAGCGCCAAAGCATTTTTGCTTAGCCGACAACGAGATACCGGCTGTTTCATGAGAAAGTGTATGCCAACCTTATGATTTTCGCCATTTTTTTATTTCAAAAATTTTCAGAAAAACGTATTTTTTCCAAAAACCAGCGATATCCTCACTTGACAATCCAGAATTTAATTACAATCACCGCAATAAACTCGCAATATTAAACCAAATTACCGATATATTCGATATAATATTTCGAGCGTAAAATAAATTCCCTTGAAAAATATTTTCCTGTTATTTCATACGGTTGGATTAAAAAAAATTTAGACCATTGAGCTCAAATATTGATGCATAAGCATCTAAAATCGTATCTAGTTCACATTTTTATCACCAACCATTAAAAAAATGTAAACTAAATGTGTTAACTTTTGAAACAGTGAGCTATCCGACAATTACGAGTTGAATATCATAGTAATTTATTACTGTCGTGGTGGTTGTCCCCGTAAGCAATACAACTACAGCGTCACATCATTATTACAATTTATTTTAAAGGCTTTTCGTTATGTCAAATAACAATTATTCGCATGCTGATACCAATCAACTGCTAAGAGATACAAGTGCTCTGATTCTCGCGGGAGGTAAAGGAACACGACTAAAACAACTCACAAGCCAAAATGCGAAACCTGCTGTCTCCTTTGGTGGTAAGTTCCGTATTATCGATTTCACTCTTTCTAACTGTATCAACTCTGGTATACGACGCGTTGGTGTATTAACTCAGTACATGGCTCAGGATTTGATTGAACACCTTCAGGAAGGCTGGCAAATTCTGTCTCCTGCCATGGGTGAAGGTGTCCAAATTATTCCGGCTCAACAACGAACCGGGGAAGCATGGTATCGTGGTACTGCTGATGCGGTCTATCAGAACCTCGACCTGATTAAGCGTCAAAAAACATCGCGAGTTCTTATTCTGGGTGGTGACCATATCTATAAAATGGACTACTCCCGTATGCTGAACTTCCACGTAGAAACTAACTCTGCAGTTACTGTCGCCTGTATCCATAAACCAATCGAAGAAGCCTCTTCTTTCGGTGTGATGGGGCTTGATACTTCTGGTGAGATAAAAACCTTCGTAGAGAAACCTGAAACCCCAATGCCTGACCCTAGCGACCCATCCAAGGCACTGGTTTCTATGGGTATTTATATTTTTAACACTGATATTCTTAATGATGAATTGGTTGCGGCACTAGAAGACCCGGATTACAACCATGACTTCGGCCACAATATCATTCCTGGGTTGCTTGGTCGCCATAAAGTCTGTGGTTATGTATTTACAGAAAATGGTCACCCTGGCCGTACGGCTTACTGGCGTGATGTTGGTAACTTAGATGAATACTATGCTGCGACTATGGATCTTTTATCACCAGATCCAGAGCTAGACCTGTACTCTCATAACTGGCCAATTATTACCAACGCGTATCAGGGCCCAGGAGCTAAGTTCGTGTTTAACGACGAGGGACGCCGTGGTTATGCGGTGGACTCCGTGGTTTCCGGTGGTGTAATTGTCTCCGGTGCGGCTGTCGAACGCTCAATGATTTCCGAAGGTGTTCGTGTGCACAGTTATGCCCAAGTTAATGACTCTATCCTGCTGCCTCATTCTCAGGTTGGACGAAATTGCCGTCTGACGAGGGTCATCGTGGGTGAAGGGTGTTACATTCCTGACGGCACTGTCATTGGAGAGAATCCGGAAGAAGATGCGCAAAAGTACACAGTATCACCCAATGGTATTGTTCTGGTAACAGAAGATATGTTTCGGTAATTTATCGCTATCATAAATGTGAAAATGCCTCGCAAAAGCGAGGCATTTTTTTACGTTTGTAATATCAAAGAAACTTAGTCACGCAATGTTGCATCAAACTTCTCAGATACTGCCGCCACAATAGCATCAACCGCACCTGCGATATCGGCATCTTCCAGTGTACGTTCAATAGACTGAAGGGTCAGAGCAATCGCCAGACTCTTCTTCCCTTCTTCGACACCCTGGCCTTTATACACATCGAACAACTTGGCATCTGTCAGGAACTCGCCGCCCACAGCCAGGCAGGTGTTGATAATATCACCAGATGCAACGTTATCGTTCACCACAACCGCAATATCACGACGGTTTGCCGGGAACTTAGATACTGCAACCGCTTCAGGAAGAACACGTGTGTTAATAGCAGACCATTCGATTTCAAACACTACCGTACGGCCATTCAAGCCAAATTTACGCTCTAGTTCAGGGTGAACCGTGCCGATGACACCAACCTCTTTTCCATCAACGACAATCGCCGCAGACTGACCTGGGTGCAGTGCTGGGTGCTTAACAGCTTTAAAGCTATAAGCTTTTTGATTTGCAGTCAGTTCAAGGATAGCTTCCAAATCACCTTTCAGGTCGAAGAAATCAACAGTATTAGATTCAATATCCCAGTGTTCTTCACTACGCGTACCTGCAATAACACCAGCCAGCATCTTCTCCTGACGCATACCGTTTTCCGCAGCGTCATCAGGAATAAAGCGCAGACCCTGTTCAAACAGGCGAACACGTGGCTGCTGACGTTTTTGGTTATGCACTACAGTATTCAGTAGTCCCTGAATCAGGCCAAGACGCATCGCTGACATTTCGGCTGAAATCGGGAATGGAAGCATTAAAGGTTCCACATCTGGCACAATCAGTTTCTGCTGTTCAGGTTCAACAAAGCTATAGGTAATCGCTTCGTGGTAACCACGGTCAACCAGCAGATCACGAACCCGCTTCATCGGCTGATCCGCTTCTTTGTACTCGTTCATTTTCAGAGCAGCTTTTGGTGCCTGATTAGGGATATTGTCGTAACCATAAATACGACCGATTTCCTCAATCAGATCCTGTTCAATAGCGATATCGAAACGCCATGTCGGAGCCGTTGCTGTCCAGCCTTCTGCTGTCGCTTCTACCGTCAGACCCAGGCGTGACAGGATTTCGACCACATCTTCTGATGAGATAGGGTGACCCAACAGGTCATCCAGCTTAGTACGGCGTAGTGTTACTGTATTTGGCTTAGGCAGATCAGTTTCCGACTCTACAGCCACAACAGGAGCAACCTCACCGCCACAGATATCAACTAATAGCTGAGTCGCTCGCTCCATTGCGCTGTACTGCAGAGCATAGTCCACACCACGTTCGTAACGCATAGATGAGTCGGTATGCAGACCATAGTTACGTGCACGACCACGGATATAATCAGGAGCAAAGAATGCGCACTCAAGCAGTACGTCTTTGGTTTCAGAATTCACACCAGAACCTTCACCACCAAAGATACCAGCCAGTGCCAGTGCTTTATTGTGGTCAGCTACCACCAGAGTATCAGCATTCAGTTCAGCTTCGGTACCATCCAGAAGAGTCAGTTTTTCGCCCTGCTCTGCCATACGAACTACGATACCACCTTCCAGTTTAGCCAGATCAAATGCGTGCATTGGCTGACCCTGCTCAAGCAGAACATAGTTAGTGATATCAACAATCGGGTCGATAGAACGAATACCGCAACGACGCAGTTTTTCCTGCATCCAGATTGGTGTGTCCGCAGCAACATTAACGTTTTTAACCACACGACCAAGGTAGCGAGGGCAGGCAGCTGGCGCTTTAACTTCAATTGATATTTTGTCATCAATCGCAGGAGCAACCGTTTCAACCGCTGGCTCAGTCACATCTTCACGGTTCAGAACACCAACTTCACGAGCCAAACCACGGATACTGAAACAGTCTGCGCGGTTCGCGGTCAGGTCAACATCTACCGTAACATCGTTAAGGCCAAGGAATTCACGGAAATCGGTACCGATAACGGCGTCTTGTGGCAATTCCATGATACCGTCAGACTCTACGTCGATACCCAGTTCAGTAAATGAACAAAGCATACCGAAAGAAGGCTGACCACGTAGTTTCGCTTTCTTGATTTTAAAATCGCCCGGCAGTACAGCACCAACCGTTGCAACTGCAACTTTCAGCCCCTGACGGCAGTTTGGTGCACCACAAACGATGTCCAGAAGATCTTCTTCACCCACGTCTACTTTGGTGACACGCAGTTTATCCGCATCCGGATGCTGGCCGCATTCGACAACCTGGCCGACTTTTACGCCGTTGAATTCGCCGGCAACTGGCAGAACATCATCTACCTCAAGGCCAGCCATTGTAATTTGATGTGTTAGCTCGTCAGTCGTAATCTCAGGATTAACCCACTCACGCAGCCATGATTCGCTGAATTTCATTTTGACTTACCCCTGAATTACTTGAACTGTTTTAGGAAACGAAGATCGTTTTCAAAGAACGCACGCAGATCGTTCACGCCATAACGAAGCATTGTTAAGCGCTCTACACCCATGCCGAATGCGAAACCAGAGTATTTCTCAGGGTCAATGCCTACGCTGCGCAGTACGTTCGGATGAACCATACCGCAGCCCAGAACTTCAAGCCATTTACCATTCTTACCTTTTACATCCACTTCTGCAGAAGGCTCTGTAAATGGGAAGTAAGACGGACGGAAACGCACTTCTAAATCTTCTTCGAAGAAGTTACACAGGAAGTCGTTCAGAATACCCTTAAGCTGTGCAAAGTTTACGTTTTCGTCGACCAGCAAACCTTCTACCTGATGGAACATTGGCGTATGAGTCTGATCATAGTCATTACGATATACACGGCCCGGAGCAATAAAGCGGAACGGTGGTTTGCCGTTTTCCATGGTACGAATCTGAACACCAGAGGTGTGTGTACGCAGCATCAGCTTAGGATTAAAGAAGAAAGTGTCGTGATCCGTGCGCGCAGGGTGATCTTCTGCAATGTTCAGAGCATCAAAGTTATGGAAATCATCTTCGATTTCAGGGCCAGACTCTACACCAAAGCCCAGTTCACCAAAGAAGCTTTCGATACGTTCAATGGTACGGGTAACCGGGTGTAGACCACCATTCTCAATACGACGACCAGGCAGTGTTACATCAATAGTTTCTGCCGCCAGTTTGACTTCCAGTTCTGCACGTTGCAGTGCTTCTTTACGTGCGGCAATGGCCTGCTGAACAGCACCCTTTGCTTTGTTGATTTCCTGGCCAGCACTACGGCGCTCTTCCGGTGGCAATTTACCCAGGCTTTGAAGCTGAACAGTTAGCTCGCCTTTTTTACCTAAAAATTGCACACGCACTTCATCAAGTGCAACTAACGAATCAGCACTGTCAATTGCTGACGTTGCACTAGCAATAATCTCTTGTAGATGTTGCATCGTTTCCTCATCTACCCTTCGGTAGTATCCATTACGGAGTGTCTTTTGAATAGCTGTACATAGTAATAAAAGCACGGCGTAAAGCCAAATCGAATTACGGGTAAAACCACCTAATATTTGGAAAACCTTTCTTTTTATTACTCACTTCTGCTGAACTTACTCATCACTCGGGTACTTAAAACCAAAACACATTGCTTCAAAAAATGAGTACTCTGCATAGCAACACTAAGAAGAATAACAACAGAAGGAGTAGCTAAAAGAAAGGTGATGGACGACTAGACCAGTGGAGGTCGATGAAAATAATTCAAAAGGCTGGCTGATTCAGCTCACAGTCACTTTATCTAACAAATGACAAACCTGATTCCGACCAGAATTTTTTGCTTTATATACCGCTTTGTCTGCTTCTTTAATCAACTCCCTGCTATGATTCATTCCTTCATTACGTTCAGCAACACCAATACTGAGACTTCCCGTCCAGCAATACTCACCACACTGCTTTCTGATCGCTCTGATATGAACGAGAATTCGGCTGGCCAGATTCATGGCATCTTCGAAAGTAAGACCAGGACAAATCGCCAGGAATTCATCCCCACCGAGACGGCATATTGTGTCCTCTTTTCTCAGGTTCTGACTTAACTTCTCAGCAACATCGGCCAGAACTTCATCGCCCATGGCATGCCCACCGTTATCGTTTACCAGTTTGAAGTTATCGATATCGATAAGCATACATAAAAGAGGCTTATCATCTGAGACCGACGTTTCCCACTCTTTATCCAGTTTGTTCAGCCCATACCGACGATTAGGCAGGCGAGTTAAGGTGTCAGTATAAGAAAGAAGCTCAAGTTTTTTATTAGCGGCCATAAGTTGTCGGGTTCTTTCTTCTACTTTCTCTTCCAGAGACTGATTGAGCAGCATTAACTCTTTATTTCGGTCAGATACCTGCTCAAACATGGTTTGCAGTGCATGAAGAAGTGGGCCGACAGATTCTTTATGTTCACGCTCTTCTCTTTCATAAACCTGCTGCGGATGTTCGCCGTTTCGAATCGCTTCGAGTTGTCTGGCCATATTCTGATCACTACCAAGAATATGGTAAACCAACCATTGAACCAGATACTCAAAAAGTTGCCTAACAAAACGCTCTTCCGTTCCTTCAACCAACACAACTTTTGAAAAGTCATGAATATCTTGAATAAATTTCTTATGCAGGAACCGGTGGGCTATAAAGTGCTGATTATCAATACCAACACTGCGCATCAATGTTTCTTCTTCTTTAAAGTGGTATATCGTGTAATCTGAGAGCTTTTTAATAGCTTGGTTCAGCGCTTCAACCGTCACATTATTTTCTGCGACTAAAGCACCACATTCATTTAACAGCTCAACTAATATCAAATGTTGACTGTCAACATCTTCAATACCAGTTTCAAAGTATTCATTCCATTGAAAGGACTTGATCATTAAGGCGACTCTTTTCCATAAAAAAACTAAGGCCTTTACAATTATATAACAATGAGCCGTACATTAGGATAAGCAAACATAAAAAAAGGAGACCCAATGGGTCTCCTTTTTAGAGTCTGATACGCTACTAATTAAAGAGCAGCTTTTGCTTTTTCTACAAGAACTGCGAATGCAGCTTTGTCGAATACCGCGATATCAGCAAGGATCTTACGGTCGATCTCGATAGATGCTTTCTTAAGACCGTTGATGAAACGGCTGTAAGATAGACCATTCTGACGAGATGCAGCGTTGATACGCGCGATCCATAGTTGACGGAACTGACGCTTTTTGTTGCGACGGTCACGGTATGCATATTGACCAGCTTTTGTTACTGCTTGGAAAGCAACACGATATACACGAGAACGTGCACCGTAGTAACCTTTAGCTTGCTTCAGAACTTTCTTATGACGTGCACGAGCTTGTACACCACGTTTTACGCGAGGCATTATGTCTCTCCTAAACTAAACTATTAAATAAACTAAAAAGAATTAAGCGTATGGCAGCATACGTACAACACCAGCCACTTCACATTTAGGAAGGATTGCGTTTGGACGTAGTTGACGCTTGTTCTTAGTAGTACGCTTAGTCAGGATGTGACGTTTTGTAGCGTGCTTGTACTTAATACCACCAGCAGTTTTCTTGAAACGCTTAGCAGCACCTTTGTTGGTTTTCATCTTAGGCATGATGAATAACTCCGCATTGTAGTTGTTAAATAAACATAGTAATCAGGGCGAATAAAACCCAACTGCCTTACAGCAGCTGGGCTGTATTACTTGCAAAGCCGTTAATTACTTCTTCTTAGGGGCCAGTACCATGATCATCTGACGACCTTCAATTCGCTTAGGGAAAGATTCTACTACAGCAATTTCTGCAGTATCTTCCTTAAGACGATTCAGAACGTCTACACCGATGTCTTGGTGAGCCATTTCACGGCCACGGAAGCGAATAGTTACTTTCACTTTGTTGCCGTCTTCAAGGAAACGCGTCAGGTTGCGTAGTTTTACCTGATAGTCTCCAATATCAGTTCCAGGACGGAATTTAACTTCCTTAATCTGAACCTGTTTTTGCTTCTTCTTCTGCTCTTTTGCAGCTTTGCTCTTCTCGAAGAGGAACTTACCATAGTCCATCACACGACAGACAGGTGGCTCGGCGTTAGGGCTGATCTCAACGAGATCCATACCAGCTTCTTCAGCTGCAGCTATGGCTTCACCAATCTTAACGATACCTACTGATTCACCATCTGCGCCAGTTAAACGAACTTCACGAACGCCACGAATTTCACCGTTCAAACGGTGCTGGTTTTGTTTGGCCGGCTGTTGGCCACGTCTTCCGCCTTTAATAGCTTATTCCTCCAGATTGAGCTTGCGGCTTGAGATCTCGTCTTGAAGACGGGCAATAAAGTCTTCAACTTTAATCTTACCGAGATCTTTACCTTTACGAGTACGTACTGCGATTTCACCGGCTTCCATTTCCTGGTCACCACAAACAAGCATATACGGTACACGTTTCAAAGTGTGTTCGCGGATTTTAAAGCCTATTTTCTCATTTCTCAAGTCTGCTTTGGCTCTAATTCCACTTTTTTGTAGTTTTTCTGCAACTTCCTGAACGTAATCAGACTGTTTATCAGTAATGTTCATGATAACTGCTTGTTCCGGAGCCAGCCAGGTTGGGAAGAAACCTGCATATTCTTCGATAAGAATACCGATGAATCGTTCAAGTGACCCAAGGATAGCCCGGTGAATCATTACCGGTACCAGACGTTCGTTGTTTTCACCCACATAAGTCGCGCCCAGACGGCCTGGAAGGTTGAAGTCCAGCTGAACTGTACCACATTGCCATGCACGGTCTAAGCAGTCGTGAAGTGTGAACTCAATCTTAGGACCGTAGAACGCCCCTTCCCCATCCTGAATTTCATATTTGATATCCAGATTTTCCAGAGACTCTTTCAGTGCTTCTTCAGAGCGATCCCAGATTTCATCTGAACCCACGCGCATTTCAGGGCGAGTAGACAGCTTCACTTCGATTTCATTAAAACCAAACGTCTGGTAAGTATCATAGACCATCTTGATACATTCGGTAACTTCTGCCTGGATCTGCTCTTCAGTACAGAAAACGTGTGCATCATCCTGAGTAAAGCCACGTACACGCATCAGGCCGTGTAGCGCGCCTGAAGGCTCGTTACGGTGACATGAACCGAACTCAGCCATACGCAGAGGCAAATCACGATACGATTTCAGACCCTGGTTAAAGATCTGCACGTGACCCGGACAGTTCATAGGCTTAATGGCATATTCGCGGTTTTCAGAACTGGTTGTAAACATCGCATCTGCATATTTGTCCCAGTGACCAGAGCGTTCCCACAAAACACGGTCCATCATCAGCGGACCTTTTACTTCCTGGTATTTATACTCGTCCAGTTTCGCACGAACAAACACTTCCAGATCACGGAAGACAGACCAGCCGTTATGATGCCAGAACACCATACCCGGAGCTTCCTGCTGCATATGGAACAGATCAAGCTGTTTACCCAGTTTACGGTGGTCACGCTTAGCCGCTTCTTCCAGGCGAGTCAGGTGTGCTTTCAGTGCTTTCTTATCGTGAAATGCCGTACCATAGATACGCTGCAGCATTTTATTGTCGCTGTTACCACGCCAGTATGCACCCGCTACGTTAAGCAGAGTGAAGTGCTGACAGAACCCCATATGCGGAACGTGTGGACCACGACACATATCGATATATTCTTCGTGATGGTAAAGACCCGGACGGTCATCTCTAGACACGTTTTCATCCAGGATTTCTATCTTATAAGTTTCACCGCGCGCTTCAAAAGCGTCACGTGCTTCCTGCCAGCTTACGTTTTTCTTGATAACCTGATATTTGGTCTTGGCAAGTTCTTTCATGCGTTTTTCCAGCGCATCCAGATCTTCTTGCGTTAAAGAATGCTCAAGATCGATATCGTAGTAGAAACCACTGTCGATGGTTGGCCCGATAGCCATTTTTGTATCAGGGAACAGTTGCTTAATCGCATGGCCCAACAAGTGAGCACAAGAGTGACGAACGATTTCCAAGCCATCAGCATCTTTCGTGGTGATGATTTCAAGATTTGCATCATTCTCGATTAAGTCACAAGCATCAACACGAGTACCGTCAACACGACCGGCAATGGTTGCTTTAGCAAGACCAGGACCAATAGATTCAGCCACTTGCATTGTGGTTACAGGGTTATCAAATTGACGTTGACTGCCGTCAGGAAGAGTAATTACAGGCATGATATATCCTTTACACAGTGGTGTTGCATACCAGGCAACACATGCTTCTTTTCATAAAAGAGTGTATTTACAATGCGTTACGAGCAATTCTAAATGCGTCATGATTCATTTGGTACAAAGTCTGGTACAAATACAGATGCATGCAAACTTTGTCTAATGAAATGATTAGAAACCTACCCACGCATTAAAGCGAAGGCGCAGTATAACTTACTGAATCTTTATCGACTACCTGGATGAGTAATTTTATACCAAATTTTATTATTCCATTCGCTTACGGAACAGGATGGTAGCAGCACTGAGCGTGACGAGAGCAATGATCGCCATCGGCCAGGTATTTGCTATTACATCGTCAACCGGCATGCCTTTCAGAAAAAGTCCTCTGACAATCACCAGGAACCAGCGAATGGGATTCGCAAGGGCAATCACCTGTAACCAGTCCGGCATATTTTCTACCGGGGTTGCAAAACCGGACAATACAACAGAAAGAGACATAAAGGTAAAAGCCCCTAAAATCCCCTGTTGCTGAGTCATAGAAAGAGAGCTGATAAACAGGCCGACCCCGACGATAGAAAGCAAAAATACAAACATAGAGCCATAGAGCAATATCAGTGAGCCTTCAAAAGGAATGCGGAAAAGAAAAACCGCGATAAGGATAATACCGGTCGCCTCAACAAGTGCAACAGACAATGCTGCCACCGATTTTCCAATCAGGATCTCTACCGGGCGAAGTGGCGATACCAGCAGTTGTTCAAACGTTCCCAGCTCCCGTTCCCTTGCCACAGACAAAGACGTAACAAGTAGTGCCACCAGCGTCGAGAGAATAGCGACAAGAGATGGCAGCGTATACCACTTGTAATCAAGGTTCGGATTAAACCAGTTACGCTCTATCATGACGACTCCGGTTGAGACCCGGCCCATATCCATCAGCATCTGGTTCATGATCTGACGGGTATATCCAGCGACTATCTGTGCCGCATTCGTTCTACGGCCGTCAAGCAATAGCTGGATATTCGCTGGCTTTCCACTTTCAATCTCATGAGAGAAATTCTGCGGTACCGACAATACGGCAATCGCCTCCTGCTCATCCAGAACCCGGGCAATCTGCCTTTCCCCGTCAGCGGAAAAAACACCGGTAAAGGTACTGGATGCAGAAAGCCGCTGCACCAGTTCATACCCCCACTTCCCTTCATCAAGATTATTAACTGCCAGTGTCAGGTTATTCACTTCGAGCGTCGCCGCAAAGGAGAAGATCACCGTCTGAAGAAGTGGGGGGCCTATAAGAATAAGGCGACCTTTCGGGTCCTTCAGCACGACAAGCAGTTCTTTTATAATGAGGGAAAGCAGTCGGCTAATCATCAGTCAAGCTCCAATACCGCTGGAGATTTTCGGATAGTCAAACCAAAAAAAATAGCTGCAATCACAACCAGAAAAATCACATTCGGAATGATGACCGGCCAGATATCTCCCACGAGAAAAAGCGTTTTAAGGTTCGTGACCAGATACCGGGCCGGAATAATCCGGGTAATCTGACGAATAATAAACGGCATAGAAGCAATTTCGAAAATAAACCCCGATAACAGAAATGCAGGCAGAAATGCAGTAATGAGTGCAATCATACTCGACATAAACTGATTCTTAGTCACCGTCGAGATAAGAAAACCCTGGCCTAATGCACTAAGAAGAAATGCGCCTCCCACCACAAACAGTGCAAACGTTCCACCGCGGAAAGGCACATCAAACAGGAAAATGGCCAACAACACCGCACCAACGAATGAAAAGAATCCCAGAATCAGATAAGGCACCATTTTTCCAATCAACAACTCTATCGGACTGATGGGCGTAGAAAGCAGAGCCTCCATCGTTCCCCGCTCCCACTCCCGAGCCACAACCAGGGATGTTAACAAGGTACCTACGATTGCCATGATGATCGCGATGCTTCCGGGGACCAGTGTGTTACTGCTCTTAAGATCGGCGTTATACCAATAGCGTAGTTCTAACTCTACCGGTACTTTGTTAATGGCACTGTTGCCCAAAGACTCCAGACTCTTCCAGACATTGAGCACCCCGGCAGCATAGTTTCTGACAAAGTTTGCCGTATTGGTTTCACTGCCATCCGTAATCACCAAAATGGGACTCTGCTCTCCGCGACTGAGGAGATTCGCAAAATCCTGAGGGATAATAACCATGCCGCGCAGGTTTCCACTTGTGACCTTATCGAATAAATCCCGCCGGTCGGTGGCCACATCCACGCGAAAATATGGTGTCGCTTTAAACGTTTCCACCAGACGGTGTGCAACCGGTGCGCTGCTTTCCATAGCGATGCCGATAGACACATTTCTCGCATCCATATTTATGCCAAAAGCGAACAGCACCAGCAAAATCGCAGGCAGTACAAACGCAATCAGGATACTACTTGGATCCCGTAGCACCTGCCGTGATTCTTTAATCACAATGGCTTTTATACGGATGGATGACAATCTGTTCATTCCATACTATTCCTCTCTGTCATAAGCTTTTTTATCATGAGAGTGCACTAACATAATAAAAGCGTCTTCCAGTGTCGGATCCGGACACTCACCCGAGGTGGTCAGCCGTTTCAGATCCTCTGGCGTACCTTCTGCAATCTTTTCACTTCGATAAATCAGACCAATACGGTCGCAATACTCAGCCTCATCCATGAAATGAGTCGTGACCAGAACCGTCACCCCTTTCTGCACCAGCCCGTTAATGTGGTTCCAGAACTCTCGCCGGGTAACAGGATCCACGCCACTGGTTGGTTCGTCCAGAAACAGCACATCGGGTTTATGCATCATGGCACATGCTAAAGATAGCCGCTGCCGGAATCCTAATGGTAATGTTCCCGCTTCTGCCGACTGGTAAGAGTAAAGCTCAAACACCTCCAGCATACGCTCTATCGCTTGCTGCTGTTCTTTTCCTCTCAGACCATATACACCAGAAAAAAACCGCAGATTTTCATAAACCGAAAGACCACTGTACAGACTGAACTTTTGCGCCATATAGCCAAGCCGGTTACGGGCTTTACTTGCTGCATGGCGAAGATTAATACCCGCGACTTTACCCATGCCCTCGGTAGGTCTCAGAAGGCCGCACATCATCTTAAACGTGGTGCTTTTTCCCGCTCCGTTTGGTCCCAGAAGGCCAAAGATCTCACCGCGCCGGATGGAAAAACTATTATCATGAACTGCGACAAAGTCTTTAAAGCGTTTTGTCAGACCTTGCGCTTCCACAATAGGCTGACCATCATCCACCCGTTCATCATACTGTTCGGCTAATACCGATCGGCCTCCGGGGCCTCCCCCCAACATATCCATAAATGCATCTTCAAAGTTTGGCATAACAGCCTGCAACTCAGCACCATCAGGCAACTCTAACTGACCAGTTACATTACCTACGTCTTTGCGTACGAGTAACCTGAGTGCAGCCCCCTGCACGATGCCATCCAGCACACAGGGGGAGTCTAGAAGACGAGTTAGCACGGGGCGTTTTTCCTCTGCCTGGATTCCACGGACCTGAAATACCCGGCCATCTACCCGACGGGTCATCTCTCCGGGGAGCCCTGTAAACAGAAGACGCCCTTCATTAAGCAGCATCACTTCTTCACACTGTTCGGCCTCATCCAGATATGCCGTACTCCAGACGACCGCCATCTGTTCATCGGCTAACTCCCTAACCATGTGCCACAATTCCCGGCGACTGATGGGATCAACCCCGACACTGGGTTCATCAAGAAGAAGTACTTGAGGTTTGCGGATAAGCGCACACGCCAGTCCAAGTTTCTGTTTCATGCCACCGGAAAGGCGACCAGCCAATCGGCCGGTAAATTTTTTCAAATCGGTAAACGTCAGCAGTCGTTCAAACGTATCCTCCCGTTCGGGCCCGAATACCGAGCGAAGTTCCGCATAAAGTGTCAGATTTTCCAGAACCGTCAGATCTTCATAAAGGCCGAATCTCTGGGGCATATACCCAATACGTTCCCGAATGCTAATGGTCTCGGTACGGGAGTTATAACCACATGTATTAATGTTACCTTCGCAGGGTACAAGGAGGCTAGACATCAGCCGTATCAGTGTTGTTTTTCCCGCTCCGTCAGGCCCGACAAGACCGGTTATTCTGCCCGGATAGATCTCAGCATTGATATCACGCAGTACCAATGTTTCGGATGGATCAAAAAAATGATTCAGGCCAGCGATTGAAATGGAAGATGACGTCATTTCGCAACCTGCCCATCCAGTTTGCCACCAACGCTTTTTTGGGGCAGTAACTTAACCGTTACCGGCATTCCCTGACGTAAACGGTTATCAGGATTGTCTACTAAGACACGAAAACGAAAAACCAATCGGGTACGGAGATCCGGAGTTTCAATATTTTTGGGTGTGAATTCTGCTTTGGGTGAGATAAACCCTATATGCCCCTTATAGGGCTGATCGTGATTGCTGTCGGTAAAAACTTCAGCATTCATTCCCGGAGCAATAGTGCCGAGTCCTGATTCAGAGATATAAGCACGAACCCATACGGGGTCGGATAATGAAAGCGTCACCACTGTTTGCCCTACTCCAGCTACCGAGCCAGGCTCCAGCGCCCGGGTCAGTAATGTTCCTGAAGATGGCGCGTACAAATTGGTATCATTTAACCGTGTTCTGGCAATCTCCAGTTGCGCCATCCGGACCCCGACCTGTGCATTTGCCTTTGCAACTTCTTCTTTACGGTATCCTTCCTCCATCAGAGCGAGTTGTTCACGGGCGCTCTCCAGACCAGCACGGGCTGCATCTCTCTGAGCCCGAATATCATCAAAAGACTGCCGGGATACGTTTCCTTCATTAACCAACTTTTGCCTGCGGATAAATTCGGCCTGTAGATTATTCAGTGTCGCCTGACGTTCACTTACCGCAGCACGTGCCACCTTAATTTCCTGCTGCCTGAAACCGGACTGAAGTCGCTCATAATCCGCTTCAGCCGCCGAAAGTTCAGATTCATGCAATGCCATTTCTTCCTCAAAGGGCTCACTGTCCAGCACCGCAATCAACTCTCCGGCACGAACTTCATCTCCTTCATCAAAGTATAACTGCTTAACCCGGCCAGCAACTCTGAACCCCAGATTCACCTGCCTTATATCAACATTGCCGAACACCGTCGTATTCTGCTCATTATTCGCAATGACACTGAGACTGTCTGGTCTGTCCCATACATAAAAGGCCACGCCCAACACCATTCCGACAACCAGCACAATAATGATCGATTGTTTTTTCATTGCTATCCTCCCTCTGGCAGAGAACGTTGTGACAGTTTGTGGCAATGGCCTGAGATAATGCCCGGCTTTTGTCGTTCAGCACACATAAAGACTAGTACAGTTTTTTTGCTCGTTATTCGGTTGAACTAACCTTTTCTATAAATAATTTATTGAGTTACCGGCCAACAATGAACAAATAACCATCAATACATAGAAAAAAAGAGAAAAGATCAGAAATAAATTGCACTGGATAGACCATTTTTCCGCTTAATTTGTATATAATTCGGCGCAGTTTTGGCTACAGATAGAGAATCATGTTTCTAACTCCTTATTTTTCAACTGAAAGTGACCAGTTCCAGTTTACTCGTCAGCAAGCAAGCCACTTCGCAAAGAAAATTGCCGGTGACTTTAACCCTATCCATGATGAAGACAGCAAGCGTTTTTGTGTCCCAGGTGACCTTCTGTTTGCTGTGCTGCTAAAAACAGAGGGTATCAGCCAGAAGATGAGTTTTAACTTCTCCGGTATGGTGGCTGATGGTGTAGGCCTGAAAGTTGAGAGTAAGTGTGAGAAAGAAAGTGCCGTTGTCGATGCTAACGGCAAAAAGTACTTACACATGAGCCGAGAAGGCGAGCGAAGCCATAACCGTGATTTTATTGAGCACGTTGTGACCAATTATGTGCAGTTCTCCGGCATGAATTTCCCGCATATTATGGTTCCTCTGATGGAAGAACAGCAGATGATGATCAACTGCCAGCGTCCATTAGTGATCTACGAGAGCATGGAAATTGAGTTCGAACGACTGGATATGACCCACCCTGAAGTCGAATTTACCGGCGCAACCTTTGATGTTGAAGGCAAGCGCGGCGTAGTAACAATGAACTTTGCTTTTAAGGAAGACGGCATTGTGGTCGGAACCGGCAGGAAACGAATGATTGCCAGTGGCCTTAAGCCATATGATCAGGAAGCGGTTGATGCTCTGGTCTGTACATTCCATGAGCGCAAAGATGCATTCTTAGAGCAAATCGCTTCAGCTGCTTAATCCAAGAAAAAAATCATTCGATAAAAATATAAAGAAGGTGGCTGCTACAGCCACCTTCTTACTTTCTGCTTATACTCCAGATAGTCCTTTCCAAACTTCTGCTCAAGATGCCTCTCTTCGGGCTTGATCTGAAACTGGTTCATATAAAGAACAAAAATCAGACACAGCAACAAACTGATTATATCCTGTAAATAATAGGCATATCCCAGCAGTAACAGCAGCAGACCAACATACATAGGGTTTCTGGATAGTCTGAAAATACCGGAATCCACCACCTTTACGGCTTTGTGTAATTCGACCGGATGCACGGAAGTTTTATGCTTCTTAAATTCATAAATCCCCCCGAGTCCGAAGATTCCGCTTGCCACAAAACAGACGGCAAAAAATTCAAACTTCATTGGTAAAGGAATATGAATACCAAAGCCGTTAACATGTACCCAGTACATCAGGCCACCAATGATGATAAACAGAAATGCCGGCGGCATTTTTAGCTCTATTATTTTCATAGTCAGTCCTGACAATATACTGCCATTTTACGAATATATTTCAGCCATGTATGTATCAAATCAGTCTAGTAGCATTCCCACGCAGAGCGTGGGAACGAGGCATCACTTCTTAGTTAAAGTAATAATGGCAACCAGCTTAATCAACCAACTGAAGTAATACCTGCAGAGGATGCTTCAGTTTTGCCTCCTCAAATCGTTTCACCTGGCTGCGACATGAATAACCGGTCACCAGACAACGTTCTTTCGGTAACTGCTCAAGATTAGGCTGCCAGCTGAGGTCATAAATGTCTTTCGACATCTGCAGTTTATCCAGCTCATGGCCAAACGTACCCGCCATACCACAACAGCCAACGGATACCGGCTCCAGAACACCGCCAAAGGCTTTGAAAATGGTTACCCACTCTTTCTCTGCATTAGGCAGTTTGGTTTTTTCTGTACAGTGTGCAAACAGGTACCACGGTGGCTGATCGGATGGACCGCTCACCGTGAAGCTGTCCAGACGAGGTAACATCCATTCGTGTACCATCAGAACATCAAAGTCACCACGTTTATTGCCAAGGATTTCTGTGTATTCATCCCGGTAACAAAGCACCATGGCCGGATCAACACCCACCATCGGGATCCCCAAATCCGCCAGTTGGGAAAGAAACGCGGCTGTGTTTTCTGCCGACTTAGCAAACTGTTTCAGGAAGCCCTTGATGTGCTGCGCTTTGCCGTTTGGTTTAAATGGCAGTAATACCGGTGTTTTACCAACTTTTTTCACCAGTGACACAAAATCATCAACCACCTCAGCATCGTAATAGCTGGTAAACGGGTCCTGTACAATCAGGACATGATTTTCTCTCTCCTGCTGAGACAATGCCGAAAGTGCCTGCAGATCAAACGTTTTAATCCCCTGCTGCGCAATACGCTGTTTCAGCGTCGGCACAGAAAGCAATGGTGTATTCACATAGCCAACCGACCATTTGGTCAGATCTTCCACCCACTTTTGTGACAACGCAGCGTTAATGATCTTTGGCGCTTTCGCCATCAGAGGCAACATGGTTTCAATATTCGCCACCAGATAGTCTTTAGCCGGACGCTGATATCGGGTGTAATACAAATTCAGGAAGCGGGAACGGAAACTTGGCACATCAACCTTGATCGGGCACTGAGTGGCACAGGCTTTACATGCCAGACAGCCATTCATCGCCTCATAAACTTCATGAGAGAAATCATATTCCTCCGACTTTTTCAGTGTATTGCGTACCCGATCAATCATAGTTTTGATGCTTGGAGCCGACTCCAGACTCTTCTGTTCAAAATCAAGAATATCGATATCACGCTCTGACAGTTGGCGAAGCCACTCACGTACCAGTCCTGCCCGACCCTTCGGTGAATGGCGACGGTCTGCGGTGATCTTCATAGAAGGACACATTGGCGAGCTGGTATCGTAGTTAAAACACAAGCCGTTACCGTTACACTCCATCGCCTGCTTAAAGCTGTCCCGCACTTCAACATCAATCTGCCGATCATAGTATGCCCGTTTGGTATCCGACACTTTAACCAGCTCAGCGTTGCTTTCAAGAGGCGTACAGATCTTGCCCGGGTTCATTTTGTTCTGCGGATCAAATGCGGCTTTGACTCTTCTCAGCTCAGTAAACAGCGCTTCACCAAAGAATTCCAGACCATACTCAGAACGGAAACCCTTACCATGTTCCCCCCACATCAGACCGCCGTATTTCGATACCAGTGCAACGACGCGGTCGGAAATTTCCTGCATCAGCATTTCCTGAGCGGGGTCACACATATCCAGTGCCGGACGAACGTGCAGCACACCGGCATCCACATGTCCGAACATACCGTATTGCAGGTTTTTACTGTCCAGCAGTTCACGGAATTCAGCAATAAAGTCCGCCAGATTCTCCGGTGGCACACAGGTATCCTCAGTAAAAGGCACCGGCTTTGCTCTGCCCTCGGCAGCACCCAGTAAGCCCACGGCTTTCTTGCGCATCGCATATATTTTATTGATGCTGGCAAGTTCCTCACAAACCTGATAACCGATAATCCCGGCTTCTTCTTTCTCAAGCATGTGATCAAGCTGTGCAGTAAGACTGGTCACCCGCTGTTTTATCTCTTCTTCGTCCTGACCCGCATACTCGACGATATTAATGCCCTGCATCTCTTTATCTGGTACTTCTGTGATCAAATCACTCACCGTATGCCAGACAATATCCTGCTTCGCCAGATTCAGTACTTTTGAATCAATCGTCTCGACAGAAAGCGCCTTCGCGGCCACCATTACAGGTGCATTTCTTAATGCCGAATCAAAACTGTTGTATTTGATATTCACCAGAGTCCGGACTTTAGGAATCGGTGTTAGATTAAGCTTGGCTTCAGTAATAAATGCCAGTGAACCTTCGGAACCACACAGAACTCGAGTCAGATCAAACTCCCCATGGTCATTAATGGCATTTTTCAGGTCATAACCGGTCAGAAAACGGTTAAGTGGCGGAAACTTATCCAGGATCTGCTGACGGTTTTCAGTACAGACCGCTTCCGTAGTCTTTAATGCCTCATAAGCGTACTCACCCTCAGCCGGCTGACCGGATGAGTTGTCTGTTTCGTACACAGAGCCATCGGCAAATACCGCCTGTAGTGACAATACATGGTCTGAGGTTTTTCCGTAGGCCAGGGAGCCCTGACCCGATGCATCAGTGTTGATCATCCCGCCCAGAGTTGCCCGGTTACTGGTGGACAGCTCAGGAGAGAAGAACAATCCGTATGGACGGATAGCATCATTCAACTGGTCTTTAATGATACCAGACTGAACCCGGACCCAACCTTCTTCGGCATTAATTTCAAGTACCTGGTTCATGTGTCTGGACAAATCAACCACGATACCTTTCGTCAAAGCCTGTCCGTTTGTACCGGTACCGCCGCCACGAGCAGAAAAGGTGACCCGCTCATAGTCAGGCTGGCTGCCGATCTTGCCGATAAGTATCACATCTTCCGTCGTTTTTGGATGAACCACGGCCTCAGGCAATTGCTGGTACACCGAGTTATCTGTCGCGACAGCTAACCGGCTGGAATATTGAGTTTCGATATCGCCGGTAAATCCGGCCTTAGAAAGTGCGTCTAGATATTTGATCACAACCGGATCAATATCAGTCTGGAGTTCAAGTCTTGGTAACATTCTGCTTCCTGCCCCAATATCGCTGATCCCTGTCAGCTTGGGTTAATACATTCACCATAAACTAAAAATATCCGCATTGAGTGATGCCCTTTTCCGGGGTTTCATCTCAGTTTGGCTTACTATTTTTAGTCTGTTAGTTATGACATTTTTATGATGGCGATCACTTTACAACATTTGTCATTTCAGCAAAACAAAAATGGCAATCAAATTTGATGACCCGCTGTGTGTTTTTATTCATAATGACGTCATCATCCTTCATAAGCGGTAAAAAAATGAAAAAAAATCGAGTTGTCACCACAGATGATATTTTATTAAAGCTCTGCCAGTCTGTTTCTTCTGTAATGACAGAGGCCACCAGTTCATCTATTACCTATTCTGCCATGGTACAAAAAATCAACAAAACCTGCCTTCGCCCTGACTTTGGCTGCTTTGTTCTGTTTGACGGTGGATTTTCCGGACTGGTTGTTATTAATTTCACCTCACAGGCGGCTCTGGAAGTCTACTCCAAGTACATGCGTAATATGGGAATGCCGGAAGATGAATTAGCTATTCTACATACGTCAGATGAGGTTGGTGACGTGCTTGGGGAGTTAATGAACCAGCTGGTCGGTGACTTTACCAATAAAATACGCAAGGAACTTAAAACGAATATTACCCAGAACCAGCCTAAAATGCTGGCGATAACGAAACAAGTTCAGCTTTCTGTTGACACCAACCTTGACCGTCCTCAGGCTCGCCGTGTTACCTTCTCTACGGAGAAAAACAACATTTTTTATCTTGAGCTTGCTATGGATAAAACTGAATTTATCCAGCTAGAAGAGTTTGAAGTCGAAGAGGATGAAAGTCCGGATGCCATTCTTGAGGCTGAACGCCTGAAAAGCGCCACTCACGATGCGCTCAGAGAAGAACAGAATTCTTTAGCTGCAACAGATGATTTATTGGATGAACTAGGCATTTAACTTAATTTGCTGACCAAATCTAAAGCTGCTTAACGGCAGCTTTTTTCGTTCTGCATTATTTTTTCTTATTGCATACCATATTGTCTATACCTTGAGGTTACCTGGGTATATCGGTAAAATGATCGACTTTTCCCGCTCCGGTGACAAATACTCAATAACTGGTAAAACGATACCGGTGAATCAGTACAATACCAGTCAATAAAAGTATCGGTGGATAAATAGAAGTGTCGATGGATAAGCAAAAAGCCCTGAAGAAAATCGCCAAGTGTCTGGAACTTGGCAATTCAGCCAACGTGAATGAAGCCGCGCAGGCGATCAAAATGGCTCACAGACTGATGCTTAAGTATGGTCTGGACAAAGATGATATTGAGTTTATCAAAATGGGTAAAACTCAGTCGACACACCTGTTACCAGCCAATATCAGCTCGACCCTATTAAGAATTATCCGTGGTATTAACACAAAATTTGGCGTTGAAGCCGTACTCGTTAACCACAAAGGTTTAAAACGAGCCGAGTTTATCGGTGAGGCGGATCGGGCCATTTTTGCCGCATTTGCCTTTGACATCATCTACAGAGAAATGAATGAACACACCGGACAATTCCGCAACAGCTTTGCCGGTAGTGGAACCAGCAGCACTGAAGTGACCCGTCGCGTTAATTCTTTTGTTTCGGGATGGGTTGAAGGCGCATTGGAAAAGCTTCCTGAAATTGCGCCTAATGAAGATTCTAATAATACGATTAATAATTACATTGATCGTGAGTTTAAAAATATCGACCGGGAAACCTTTAAAAAACAACTAAAAGAAGCCATGAAAAATCTGACCGAAGATTATGAGGTCGGACTTAAAAAGGGCCGCAGACTGTCCGTTAACCGGCCAGTTAATGGTGCTCAGGCACGCAAGATGATCGATAATAAATGATGATTGATAACCGATAAACAGAAAAGGTACTGGTATGAAAGGCTATAGCCTCCGCTTATTATTTCCCTGCGTGGCGCTCCTCCTGATTATCATACTGACTTTTCCATACCCTACCGACGCTGCTACGATTGATAGCTTAGAAAAACGTGCAGCTCAGGATGATGTCATAGCCCAGCTGGAACTCGCCCGAGCCTACCTGTCAGAAGAAACCGGGAACGCCAACCAAAAACAAGCCCTATATTGGTACAGTAAAGCGGCTATCACTGGCAATAGTGATGCTCAATATGAATTAGGGCTGTTGTTTGAAAACTGGTACCCTACCCCAAGCCTGGATCAGGCCGAGATCTGGTATAAGCTGGCCGCAGAAAATAACCAGCCAGATGCAGAAGCGGCTTATACCCACATACTTGAAATTCAGTTTAACCATCAGCGAGCCAAACAGATTTCATCCATTCAACAGTTGGATAAGACCTTTAATGAGACTCCTACGTCTCAGGCAACCGTGTCTTCACCCACTTCTCAACAGCCCACTGTCGTCCGGACTGACATCCTAGCTGTTTCTGCCATTGTGTTTTTCGCTGTGCTGATTTTCACCGGTCGAAGATTCATACATAAACGCAACGATACTCAGTCTACAGAGCTTCAGGGACGCATCACCGGGCAAAATCAGCAACTTGATCAATTAAAGAAGAAATACCGGATTCAACAGAAACAGATAAGTAAGATGTACTCTCAGTTGAAGCAAACCCAGCAACAGGATCAGACACATAAACTGGCTGTTGCCTGTGCCTTGCTAGGGTACACAACAGATAATCTGCCGGACAATAAAACATTAAAGTTAAGATATAAAAAGCTGTGTCGGATTTACCACCCGGACACAGAAGGAAGTGACGAAGAAATGAAACGTCTCAACGAAGCAATAAAGCTGATTTCCAGTTACAAAAAGCCGTAATTCACTGAGTATTTATATTTATGTGCTTTTGCTGTCACAAATCAGCCTCATGATTTTATCTGTAGACACGAGACTATCACTTCAAATGAGGAGCCCCATCATGTTTACCACTCAGGGTGTATGTGACTGGTGTAAAAAAGCAGCACAAGTAACGCGCCATGACTATATTGACGGCAAGTACCATCATTCCTGTGAAGACTGTCAGGAAAGAGCGAAACTGGATGTTCGCCAATTCAATCTGGAAGAAGTCGATCTCAGCAATAAATATTCTGCCGGATACCAGGCAGCATAACCTTACCCCAATTCCCACGTCAAAGGCCGCATCATGCGGCTTTTTTGCTATTTGATATCCTGCTAATTTTTATCTTGCCCTGAGATATTGCTGTTCTTTTCGACAAAAAAAGCTTGCACTCTGAACAATCACAAACTACTGTATAACCATACAGTATGGATATAAGGACAGTGCGTATGCTTCAGATTACCCCAACGAAATACACTTCTTCATCTGTTTCTCTTATGTCGACCCGGTTAGCACTATTGTCTCAGAAAGAGCAATGGGTATTTTTTACCTCAGAGTGCCCCCGCCCCTCTTATGAGGTGCTGTCACGCCATCAGATTAACTGCAACAAAATTGTTCAGATCAAGCCTTCAAGTAACCTTTGTGAAGAAGAGATTGTGATCAAAGCGATTAAAGCCGGTACGGCCAGTGCTGTTGTTGCCAGTGACAACTTTTCGGAACACAGTAAGAACACTATCATGCTGACTGCAGAACAATACCAATGTGAGGTTTTCTTTATTTCAAGAGAGATGACTTCATGCACGTATCATTAAAGCCGCGTACCTGCTTTTTCGGACTGGTTAAGCCCAGAGCAAACGTTTGCTTTTTATCTGGCGACTTTACAAAGTTCTGGTATGATGCGCCCGTTAGTGTATGAAGATAAGGAATGCTGAAATGAGCCTCGCCGATCAAGTTCTTGCCGTGAATGATGATCTTCCAATCCGTACAGATAAACCGGTACATAGCGGAAAAGTACGTTCTGTTTACTGGCTGACAGAAGAAGACAGCCAGCGTTTGATTAAAGAGAAAGGGTATGATGTTTCTCCTGATGCCCCATTAGCCATTATGGTGATCAGTGATCGTATTTCTGCATTTGACTGTATCTGGCATGGAGAAGATGGCCTTAAAGGTGTTCCCGGAAAAGGTGCTGCTCTTAACGCTATTTCTAACCACTGGTTCAAACTATTCCGTGAGAATGGGTTAGCTGATAGCCATATTCTTGATATACCCCACCCTTTTGTATGGATAGTACAAAAAGCCAAACCAATTATGATTGAGGCTATTTGCCGCAAATATATCACCGGTTCAATGTGGCGAGCTTACGCAAAAGGTGAACGAGAGTTCTGCGGTATTCAGCTTCCGGAAGGTTTAGAAAAAGACAAGTCATTACCTGAGTTACTTATCACGCCATCCACAAAAGGCATCCTAAAAGGCATTCCAGGTGTTCCTGAAGCGGATGATGTCAACATTTCACGCCAGAACATCGAAGAAAACTACTCAGCATTCAACTTCAGTAATGAGGCTGATATTGCGTTGTACGAAAAACTGCTAAAAGAAGGCTTTGACGTTATCAGTCAGGCACTGGATAAGGTTGATCAAATCTTCGTTGATACCAAGTTTGAATTTGGTTATGTCAATGATGCTCAGGGGAATGAAAAACTCATTTATATGGATGAAGTCGGAACTCCGGACTCTTCCCGTATTTGGGATAAAAATGAGTATCAGGCAGGCAACATCGTAGAAAACTCTAAAGAAGGCTTCCGTCAGTTTTTGCTTAACTACTTCCCTGATCCAGATATCTTGCTGAATAAAGAGCGAATGGATGAACGCCAGGCTTTAGCAGAGAATAATGCTCTGCCTGTCGAAGAGATACAGAAAGTATCAGACGTTTACCTTAGCATTGCCGAAAAAGTCACCGGTAAAAAGATTACATTGAGCGATAACCCTAAACAGGAAATTATTGATATATTGCGTAATGATTACCGTCTAATTATTGACTAATTTATATATTCATCTCTGTCAATAATTATTTTAGTGCGTAAATAAAAGATTCGTTTCAAACGAATCTTTTATTTTATGTTTTCCTCAGCAAAAATAAAATTAGAGTAATTGTTTTAAAATAAGTTATCTCTACTCATCCTTCAAAGCAGAATAGTAAATTCATCCTGGCCCGACGGATGAATGTTCACATTCGCTTCATCTGTAATCAACTTTATCTGCTGTGACTCGAGATCATACGGCATCATCAAGGTTAGTTTGTTTATGCCTTCAGACCTTGCCAGTTCTAGCAAGCGAATAAGGTTATGCACATCACTTTCCTGGATTGAAAGCTCACTGATAGCATGTTGCCATAGCCTTTCTTCCGGTCTGGTGTCTTCCTGATGACATTTATTTCTCTTAGCTCCTGATCTTGGAACAAGAGAAGAGAATATTTCCAGAAAAGTCCATGTTTTGCTGCTTGATACTCCGAGAAAAGTTGTGTAATCAAAAACAGCAGAAATAGTGTGTTGTTTTGCCATTATGTCCCCCCGACATATTGGTAACGTAACGCCCGTATATTACTATCGCTTATATTTTTATATCTAGCAATACGATATATTATAAAGGTCTTTTAAGAAAAGATTTTTATAATGAAAATAATATAAATGAGAATCCGTTAACACAAAATATACACTCGCCTTCTGTAGAACGTCATGTTCACATCACTAATATTGAGTAATAAGCCACTTTATATTTATTTAAATAATACGATACAACAATAAAACAAATACATTTTGTTTACAAACAACCCAGAACAATTAACAAATTCCACACATAGACTACCCTTGTTCACTACTTTTTTGGTAGTATCGGAAATAGATTAAATAATGGAAGCTTTAAAAAAATGTTAGATTTTTTAACTCCGGTTGGCCGCTATCTTATCCCTTATACCACTGAAATTTCTACCGCTCTGATTGCCTGCTTATTGGTCATGTTTGGTGGAGAGATCAACCGGCTAATGCGCAATCTATTATCAGGACAGCACTTTATAATCAGAACCTGCGCTTTTATACTATTGAACGCATTTGGATATGGGTTATTGATCGTTAAAGCCACTCCCTACCTGGCTCACACTTTAAAGACCACAGAACCTGGAATGATGTTTGCTGCTACTCTGCTTTGTTTTTTAGTCATTGGCATATGGGCGCAAAAAAACCGACACGTATAAGGACGCTTTCCCTGAATGAAAATGCGGCTTAACAAACTGATACCAAAACCGCTTACCGTCATGGTGACGGTAACAATATTCCTTATTGGAGTACTGTTTGTGGATCGTTCAGTAAGCTGGCAGGCAGAAAATCAGATATTTTATCAGGTCAGTGAATTACCCGATTATGATGTTGCTTTGGTTCTGGGAACCAGCAAGTACCTGGGCAGAACACTGAATGACTACTATGCTCACCGAATTGAAGCCGCGATAGAACTGTACAAGAAAGGTAAAGTCACCTCATTTTTGTTAAGTGGTGACAATGCCCATCGCTCCTATAATGAGCCCTGGACAATGAAGCGTGATCTTTTAAAAGCCGACGTCCCCGATCAGGCCATTCACCTGGATTATGCCGGCTTCCGGACTCTCGATTCAATTATTCGGGCTAAAGAAGTCTTCAACACTGATAAGTTTATTATTGTCACCCAACAATTTCATTGTGAACGAGCTCTGCTAATTGCTAATCATTATCAAATCGATGCAGTATGCCTGGCCGTCCCCGGGCCAGTGCAATATTCCGGAACGATAATTCGGGCAAGGGAAATACTGGCCAGAGTAAAAGCGGTGCTCGATTTGTATATTTTCCATACGCAGCCAAAATTTCTCGGCCCTAAAGAGCCGATACAGTAATTCTTCGTAAAAACCAGTTTGTTACATCTATACTTACAATAAAGCATACGACCCTATTCTTTCTGCTCTCTGACAGAATGAGGAAGGAACAATGAGTACGTTATCCGTTAGAAATATGTCCAACCGTAATGCTCTTATTCTCTTCGGTGATGTCGCCTTATTCGTGATACTTCTAACCTCTCTACCTTTAGAGAAAGATGTCGTCCATGGGCTCAGCATCCTTATTTTTGTTGCCATACTCTGGTTAACTGAGGCTTTGCATGTCAGCATTACGGCTCTTTTGGTCTCGGTTCTGGCCGTATTCTTTGACGTCTTTAACACTACTGAGGCACTCAGCCATTTCTCTAACTCAGTAATATTTATTTTCTTAGGTGGGTTTGCGCTTGCGTCAGCACTGCATAAACAACAGATAGACAAAGCCATTGCCGATCAGGTTTTGATCGCCGCCCGGGGGAAAATGTCTGTCGCGGTTCTAATGCTGTTTGTTGTGAGTGCATGCTTGTCTATGTGGATATCCAATACCGCGACTACGGCCATGATGCTTCCCTTAGTCATGGGTATCATGAGTAAAGTCGATGCCAAAGAAAATCATAACACCTACCTGTTTGTACTATTGGGTATCGCCTACTGTGCTTCGATAGGAGGAATCGCTACATTGGTTGGCAGTCCGCCAAATGCCATTGCTGCTGCGGAAATGAAACTCAGCTTTACTCAGTGGGTAGCTCTGGGCCTTCCGGTCAGTTTAAGTTTACTGCCGGTCGCTATTGGTGTGGTTTATTTTATGACCAGACCAAACCTTAACTATACCTTTGAGATCCGGCATGAAACACTGCAATGGACAACTAACCGCAAACTGACACTGGCTATTTTTATGCTGACTGTCTGTTTCTGGATATTCAGTAAACCGATTAATGCCATGCTAGGTAATTTTTCAAAATTCGACACACTGGTGGCCATCAGCGCCATTCTGATGTTAGGTGCCACCCGAGTGGTTGAATGGAAAGACATTGAGCGCACTACTGACTGGGGAGTGCTGTTACTGTTCGGCGGCGGTATTTGTCTGAGCAATGTACTTAAGGCCACGGGTGCCAGTGTTTTTCTTGCTACACAGCTCAGTTCGCTTCTGAATCAGGTTGGTGTTTTTGTTGTTCTTCTGGCCATTATTGCATTTGTCGTCTTTCTGACAGAATTTGCCAGTAATACTGCCAGCGCCGCTCTGTTGATCCCTTTATTCAGGCCTGTTGCCGAAGTGCTGGGGGTTTCTCCGCTGATACTGACCGTTATTATCGCTATATCCGCTTCCTGCGCCTTTATGCTGCCGGTAGCCACACCTCCTAACGCTCTGGTGTTCGGCAGCGGCTTTATTCAGCAAAAAGAAATGATGAGGGTCGGCGTAGTGTTGAACCTGATCTGTATATTAATTTTGAGCATGATCAGCTACTTTTTTTGGTAATTTTATCTGTATATAAAACAGCCAGTTAATATTAAGGAGTCCGATTTACATAGACAGAATTCAATTAAAATACAAGACTTGAATATCTCTATTTTCAGTGGTTTGATCATACAGCTCAGCATTGGAGACAGGTCCAGAACCAAAGATCAATAACCGAGGAAAATTCCAGCCATGTCAGATAGTTACAACCAGGAAAACCCAGCCATCACTTCCGCCACCAGCATTCAGTACCAGCCAACCTCCATGGATATCTGGGATAAAAAATATCGCTTAAAAACCAAACACGGCACCCCCATTGATGAAGAGCTGGACAGCACGTTTCAGCGGGTTGCAAAAGCCCTCTCGGAGCTGGAATCCAAAAATAAAAATCAGTGGTACGACTCTTTCTTATGGGCACTAAGAAACGGCGCGCTTCCTGCCGGACGCATTGTCTCTAATGCCGGGGCTTTCGAGCATAAACCGGCCACATCGACCATTAACTGCACGGTATCCGGCACTATTCATGATTCGATGGATGACATTCTGTCTAAAGTACACGAAGCTGGCCTGACACTGAAAGCCGGGTGTGGTATCGGTTATGATTTCTCGACCCTGCGCCCCCGTGGAGCCTTTGTCTCCGGAGCCGGTGCTTATACGTCTGGCCCTCTTTCTTTTATGGATATCTACGACAAAATGTGCTTCACCGTATCGTCAGCTGGCGGACGTCGCGGCGCGCAGATGGGTACCATGGATATTCGTCATCCGGATGTTCTGGAATTTATTAAAGCCAAGCGCGAAGATGGCCGCTTGCGTCAGTTCAACCTATCCTTGCTGATTACTGAAGACTTCATACAGGCAGTTCAGGAAGATAAAGAATGGCCGCTTATTTTCCCTATTATGGCAAAAGAAGCCAGACAAGATGGTATCGATTTAGAGAGCGACCCTTCTATTACCTGGGCTGACTGGCCAACTCAGGATGATCTCGTTCAGGACGAACAAGGGCGAGTGGCCTGTAAAATTTACCGGACTCTTCCTGCCCGTAATCTGTGGAATATCATCATGACCTCCACTTATGATTACGCAGAACCCGGATTTATACTGATTGATAAAGTGAATCAGATGAACAATAACTGGTTCTGTGAAGAAATCCGCGCAACAAACCCTTGCGGGGAGCAGCCTCTCCCTCCTTATGGCGCTTGTCTGCTAGGCTCGGTGAACCTGACAAAGTTCGTCCGCAACCCTTTTACCGATAAAGCCAGCTTTGATTGGGAGACTTATCAGAAAGTCGTACGGATTTTTACCCGCATGCTGGATAATGTGATTGAAATTAATCAGTTGCCGCTGGAAAAGCAAAGAGCTGAAATAGAAAGTAAACGCCGCCACGGTATGGGATTTCTTGGCTTAGGTTCCACTCTCACCATGCTGAGAAAAAAATACGGCAGTGACGAATCGATTGCTTTCACTGATAGAATTTCCCGGGAAATGGCCGTGGCAGGATGGACTGAGGGCCTTGCTCTGGCAAAAGAAAAAGGCTCTGCACCAGTAATGGAGCAGGAATACGACATTACCCCGAGAATGATGCGCTTACGCCCTGAAATGGCTGATGATGGCATAAAAGTCGGAGATAAAGTAAAAGGCAAAGTACTGCATGTACGCTATAGCCATTATATGCAGCAATTAAAAGAGCTCGACCCGAAACTGACCAAACAGCTGGAAGAACATGGCTGCCGGTTTACGCACCATACTTCTATTGCTCCGACAGGGACAATATCGCTCTCCCTTGCCAATAATGCCAGTAATGGTATTGAGCCGAGCTTTGCTCATCATTACACCCGGAATGTCATCATTGAAGGTAAGAAAACCAAACAGAATGTTGATGTGTTCAGCTTCGAACTCCTGGCTTATCGTGAATTGATCAATGAAAAAGCTATGCCTTACTCCGAAGAAGATGAAGCAAAACTACCGGATTATTTTATTACTGCTGATGATATTACCCCATCTCAGCATGTTGCTGTGCAAGCCGCCGCTCAACGCTGGATTGACTCTTCGATTTCTAAAACTGCCAATGTCCCGACCGACTTCCCGTTTGAATCATTCAAAGATATCTACATTGAGGCATACAGCAAAGGGCTGAAAGGCTGTACCACCTTCCGCTTTAACCCGGAAGCTTTCCAGGGTGTTCTGATCCGGGAAAAAGATCTGGAAAACACGACTTATGTCTTTACGCTTGAAGATGGTACAACCTTTGAAGCAAAAGGTAATGAAGAGATTGAATACGATGGTGAAACCCATACTGCCGCTAACCTTTATGATGCGTTAAAAGAAGGCTACTACGGTAAGTATTAATCTTGGGTCCCCCTGTTTGAGAGTTTGATATGGTAAAAAAAATAGATAAAAAGATTGTCAGCTTTAATATTAAATCTGACGAAAAGAAACAAAATCAGGAACAGAAGCAGCCTGAAATTCAACAGATGCACGAGACGATTATGCGTCCGGAAAAGCTGATGGGCTCCACCTACAAGCTAAAGACCCCAGAGCATGTGTCTGAGCATTCATTGTTCATTACAATAAATGATGTCGTACTCAACGAAGGAACCGAACACGAAGTTCGCCGGCCATTTGAAGTGTTTATTAATTCAAAGAGCCTGGAGCATTATCAGTGGATAGTCGCTCTCACACGAATCATGTCAGCGGTATTCCGTAAGGGCGGAGACTGTACCTTTCTTGTAGAGGAACTTCGTTCGGTATTCGACCCCAGAGGCGGTTACTGGAACAAAGGTCAGTATGTCCCTTCACTAATAGCGGAAATCGGCAATGTTATTGAGCTGCACCTTAAGGAAATCGGTCTGCTAGGCAGCCCAGAGATGGATGAGCACAGAAAAGCCTTTCTGGAATCTAAAAAAGCCGAACTTGAAGGACGAACAGAAACACCCTCAAAGCCGTCAGAATCAAAAGACAATGATAACGAGGACGAAAGCAGCTTTCCGGTGAATGCCACGCTGTGCTACAAATGCCATGCAAAAGCCGTTGTGATCATTGATAACTGTCAGACCTGCCTGAATTGTGGTGAATCTAAGTGTGGGTAAGATGTAAGATATAAATGTACATAATTAGGTATTATTCGTACAAATAGCCATCAAACGGTGATTATCTGAACTGTACTGTTCCCTGTCAGCGCAGGGAACAGTGCATTTAGGAATATCTTAAGCCTTGTATCTATTAGTTTTTATCCCCACATTGCTTTTATAATTACAAAGTAAAGTAAGCTATGGAGTCTCACTAATGAGTGAAGTAAAACATTTTAACCTTCTTATTCTGGGTTCAGGCCCTGCCGGTTATACGGCTGCTGTCTATGCGGCACGTGCTAACCTTAACCCTGTTATCGTGACCGGCATGCAGCAAGGTGGTCAGTTGACCACAACCACAGAAGTTGAAAACTGGCCTGGTGGCGCAGAAGATCTGACCGGTCCGGCTCTTATGGATCAAATGAAAGCTCATGCTGAACGCTTTGATACAGAGATGGTTTTTGATCAGATCACCGGTGTTGATCTGACTGTTCGCCCTTTTGTACTGACCGGTGAGAATAGTACTTATACCTGTAACGCTCTGATTATCGCGACTGGTGCATCCGCCAAATACCTTGGCCTGGATTCAGAAGAAGCTTTCAAAGGGCGTGGGGTCTCGGCTTGTGCCACCTGCGATGGTTTCTTCTACCGTAATCAGAAAGTCGCTGTTATTGGAGGGGGTAATACTGCAGTAGAAGAAGCGCTGTATCTGTCGAATATTGCGTCAGAAGTACACCTTATCCACCGTCGTCAGGGCTTCCGCTCCGAGAAAATCCTGCTAAAACGTCTTCAGGATAAAGTGGAGAGCGGTAACATTATCCTGCACACAGACCGTGTGCTTGATGAAGTGCTGGGTGATGAAATGGGCGTCACAGGTGTTCGCCTGAAAGACACTCAGTCTGATGCGACAGAAGAACTGGACGTAATGGGTGTTTTTGTTGCTATCGGTCACCAACCGAATACCGCTATTTTTAAAGATCAGCTGGAAATGAAAAATGACTACCTTGTGGTCAAATCCGGTCTGGACGGAAATGCCACTCAAACCAGCGTTGAAGGCGTATTCGCTGCAGGTGATGTGATGGATCATAACTACCGTCAGGCGATTACCTCTGCCGGTACCGGCTGTATGGCCGCTCTGGACGCAGAGAAGTATCTGGATGAGCTGGCAGACAGTCAGTAACATATTGTTCAGAGACTAGAGACTAGAGACTAGAGACTAGAGACTAGAGACTAGAGACTAGAGACTAGACAAAATACAGAAAAACAGGATTAAGGGAAGAGGATTAAGGCGTTAACACGTTCAGTTCTTGGCAAAGGTAGCCCACTTCAGCTCTATGAGGTTCTTTTGCAGACACAGTTGACTGTTTAGCACCTTCTTCCTCCAAGCGCAGCGACCTTAATCCTTGCTTATTTATAGACTCTAGTTTCTAGAAGCAACGCGATCTCGTCTCTTAACCGTGCGATTCCGCAACTAAAAAAACAAAAAGCCTTCACTAATGGATAAAACCAAACAAAAACAGCTCAACAAATGGTTAAAGCAGCAAAGTCGCTTAGCCCGGCGCTGGCTGCTGTTAAACATTACTCTTGGTATAATTTCCAGCCTGTTCTTACTCGGACAGGCTGCGTTATTAGCATCAATTCTGCACCAGTTGATTATCGAACAGGTGGATAAATCCACCCTGATCCCCTACTTTTTCGGACTCGCAGCAACCGTACTTGGTCGTTCAGCCTGTACCTGGGGAAGAGAAATCACTGGGTTTCGCTGTGGTGAACAGGTACGCGTTTATATCCGCCAGTTGATTCTGAACAAGCTGAGAGAGCTTGGTCCGGCTTATATTAAAGGTAAACCAGCCGGTGTCTGGGCTACCCTGTTGCTGGAGCAGGTTGAAGACATGCAGGAATTTTTTGCCCGCTATCTTCCTCAAATGGCCCTGTCAGGCTTTGTGCCTCTGATTATTCTGGTGGCTGTTTTCCCGGTTAACTGGGCAGCAGGATTGATCTTTTTCCTGACAGCACCTCTTATCCCTCTTTTTATGGCGTTTGTCGGTATTAAAGCGGCAGAGGCTAACCAAAAGAACTTTAAAGCGCTGCAACGCCTCTCCGGACATTTCTATGACCGTTTGCAATCTATGACCACCATTCGGCTATTCAACCGGATGGAAGCAGAAACAGAAGTACTCAAAGGCGCATCAGAGGTATTTCGGTTACGTACGATGGACGTACTCCGGGTGGCTTTTTTGTCATCTGCGGTGCTTGAATTCTTTACCTCTATCTCCATTGCTTTAACCGCCGTCTATTTTGGCTTCAGCTATATTGGTGAACTGGATTTCGGACACTACGGAACACAAGTCACCCTGTTTTCCGGACTGTTCATCCTTATCCTTGCCCCTGAGTTTTATCAGCCACTTCGTGATCTCGGTACCTTTTACCACGCTAAAGCACAAGCCGTTGGTGCGGCAGAAAGTATTGTCGATTTTCTGGAAACAGATGCGACCGGACTGGCCAGTGGCACGCAAACATTACCGGATCCGGAGCATATTTCCATACAAGCCAAGAATCTGATGGTTCAGACCCCGGAAGGCAAGACACTGATTGGTCCTCTCTCCTTTACTTTGAATTCAGGTGAAACGATGGCGCTGGTCGGTCCAAGCGGTGCCGGAAAAACAACGCTGATCAACGCATTGCTCGGCTTCCTGCCTTATCAGGGGAGCCTGACAATAAACGGGGTGGAGATGAAAGCGTGCGATTTAAGCCACTGGCGAAAACACATTAGCTGGGTTGGACAAAATCCACTTCTTCTCCACGGAAGTATCAGAGATAACATCACCTTAGGAAAAGAGGATGTATCAGACACACTTCTGTCAACCATAGTCGAAGACTCCTATGCCGCAGAGTTTGTCCACCAGCACGGATTAGATTATGTCATCACCGATCGATCTGGTGGTCTGTCGGTAGGTCAGGCTCAGCGTCTTGCGCTGGCAAGGGCCATGTTACAACAAGGCAGTTTCTGGCTATTGGATGAACCGACAGCCAGCTTAGATGCGAGAAGTGAAAAGCTGGTGATGCAGGGCATTGCCAATAATATTGAAGATCGAACCGCACTACTTGTTACCCACCAGTTGGACCAACTCAAAGAGGTCAGTAGAATTTTAGTCATGCAGTCCGGTACCATCGTTCAGTCCGGTCCGTTTTCCGAACTGGCAACGGAAGAAGGCCTGTTTTCAACTATGCTCAATTCAGGTTCAGCAGAAACAGTGAAAGGAGATCTTGATGCGTGAGTTAATTCCTTTTCTGAAACTGTATAAAAAGCACTGGTTCAGCCTGTCGCTGGGTATGCTACTAGCGTTTGCAACACTATTTGCTTCTATTGGCCTGCTCACACTCTCGGGCTGGTTTATTTCTGCTGCTGCTGTTGCGGGGCTGACTATCGCCAAAGAAACCTTCAACTATATGTTACCGGGTGGTGGCGTACGAGGGTTTGCTATCTGGCGGACTGCTGGTCGCTGGGGAGACAGAGTCGTCAGCCATAATGCAACCTTTAAATTACTGACCGATTTACGGGTATTCTTTTTCCGAAAACTCGCTCCGTTAATACCCGGCAGACTCTCCGGACTCCGGGATGGTGACCTGTTGAATCGACTGGTGGCCGATGTAGATGCGATGGATCACGTCTATCTACGACTGGTCAGCCCCGTCGTTATCGGCATATTCGGCATATTAAGTCTCACTCTGTTTCTCTGTTTCTTCGACCTTACCATCGGTCTGGCACTGGGGACGATACTCACTATTATGTTGCTAACCTGGCCGATACTTTTCTACCGACTGGGTAAACACAATGGTCAGGCGCTAACCCTGCACACCTCTTCCCTGCGGGTTTCTACCCTTGACTGGCTGGAAGGGCACAGTGAACTGGTACTGTTTGGTGCCGAAAAGCGTTACCTGGATGCCCTACTGGATACACAACAGAAATTACTGGCAAATCAATTTATCAATGCAAATCTGACCGGGCTTGCCAGCGCCATGTTGATGCTGACCAATGGCTTAGCTCTGACAGTGATCGTCTGGCTGGCGGCTGATGGTGTGGGTGGAAATACGCCAGATCCTCTGATTGCTATGATAGCGTTCGCAACGATGGCCAGCTTTGAGCTGCTGATGCCTATTGCCGGTGCTTTCCAGCACCTGGGCCAGACGCTCACGTCAGCACGACGCTTAAATGAAATTACGCAAGGTGAACCTGATGTGATATTCCCTCAGTCCGGAGCCCTGAAGTCTGATCGCTGTCACATCGACTTTAAGGATGTCTCTTTTTCTTATCCGGACAGTCAGAGTAACGTACTGAATAATATTAATTTGTCTGTCAATGCCGGGGATAAGTTAGCCATATTGGGTAAAACCGGCTCAGGTAAATCAACACTTATCCAGCTACTTTGCCGGTACTGGGATGTTAGCCAGGGCTTGGTCTCCATCGCGGGAACACCGCTAAGAGACATTGATGAGCCCACCCTCAGAGATACGATCTCAGTGGTCAGTCAGCGGGTCGATATTCTCAACGGCTCTTTGCGAGATAACCTCCATATGGCCAAACCAACCGCTTCTGATACCGAACTGGAAGAGGTGCTGTGTCACGTCGGACTCCAGACACTGCTGGAAGATGCCGGGTTAGATAACTGGCTCGGAGACGGAGGCAGACAATTGTCCGGTGGTGAAAAACGCAGAATAGGTATTGCCCGGGCGTTGCTGCGTAACGCTCCTATAATGCTACTGGATGAGCCGACCGAGGGTCTGGATAAAGGGACAGAACAGCAAATTATGGCGCTGTTAAACCGACATACCGTGGATAAAACCGTTATCTTTATTACCCACCGTCTGGTTAACCTGAGCAACATGGACCATATCTGTCTGATAGAAGCCGGGCAGATTGTTGAGTCTGGAACCCATCAGGCATTACTGAATGCAAAGGGTCGTTACCACCAGTTACATCAAACATTGTAATTCAGCAAAACCAAAAAGAAAAAGGCGGGAATTCCCGCCTTTTCTATTGTTTATCACGTTGTTACATATAAGAAGTCGTTAATTAAGCATTTGCCGCTTCAAACTTCTTCATAAACTCAACCAGCGCTGCCACACCTTCCAACGGCATTGCATTGTAGATAGAAGCGCGCATACCACCAACAGCGCGGTGACCTTTCAGCGCAACCAGTCCCTCAGCCTCAGCCTGCTCCAGGAAAGCGGCATCCAGTTCCGGTTTTTCCAGTTGGAATGGTACATTCATCAGAGAGCGGTTATCCGGGTGAATGCCATTTTTGTAAAACGGTGACTGATCAATGTAGTCATACAGCAAAGCCGCTTTTTCACGGTTAATCTTTTCGATAGCAGCAACACCACCGATACCTTTCAGCCATTTAAATACCAGGCCAGACAGGTACCAGGCAAAGGTTGGTGGTGTGTTGAACATAGAATCTTTTTCCGCCAGTACTTTATAATCCAGCACGCTCGGCAGAACTTTTCTTGCCAGACCCAGCATGTCATCGCGAACGATAGCAATGCAGATACCAGCAGGTCCGATATTTTTCTGTGCACCCGCGTAGATCACGGCATACTTAGAAACGTCAATTTCACGGGAAAGAATCGTTGAAGACATATCCGCAACAATCGGCTTATCCGTTACCGGTAAGTCATTAATTTCAATACCGTCGATGGTCTCATTCGGGCAGAAATGCACATAAGCAGCATCTTCAGAAATTTTCCACTGATCTGCCGGTAAAATAGCCGTTTTTCCATCTTTTTCTGTCTTAGCAACAAAAACGTCCGGTTCACAATACTTTTTCGCTTCGGCAATCGCACTCTCAGCCCAGTAGCCACCATCAATATAAGTCGCTGTTTTTGCTTCCCCTAGCAGGTTAAGCGGTACGGCAGCAAACTGAGCGCGGGCACCACCCTGACAGAAAAGCACTTTATAGTTGTCCGGAATCTTATATAAATCACGCAGATCTTGTTCCGCCTCTTCTGCCACCTGAATAAATTCTTTACTACGGTGGCTGATTTCCATTACGGATGTGCCAAGCCCATTCCAGTTAACCAGCTCCGACTGTGCTTGTTTCATTACTGGCTCGGGTAGTTTTGCTGGTCCTGCACTGAAATTATAAATCGTATCCATGGTGGCGATTGCTCCTGCTAAAATGAATTTTGTGATAGGGTCCGCTTAATTTTTATCCTTTGGGTTGACAAAAAGAATAAGCTACCGCAAGTAATACCACGTTTTTCAGTATAGAAAAAGTATAAAAAAAGAGGTCCGAAGACCTCTGCGTATAAAAAGCAATATTTTGTGGTTTTACTGATGGAAAAACATCGGTAATAACAAAGGAAATAGTGGCACCTTTTGACCATTTTCAAACTCTAAACTTCCCTGGCTGATATCAGCATGAATCTCAATACCCTTGTCAGTTTCTGTTGCCATTTCCATAATAATTAACTCATCCAGCCCCTGCTTGATATAAGGGTACTGTTTAACCATTTCATGAGAAATGAAGGTATTGACATTGCCTTTCAGCTCAGAGAACACCTTACCGATATCCTCACTGACATGCGCTATCCCTTCCGGTAAGGTCAATTTCAAATCCGAATCAAACCGGCCGTCACCAATCGATACCTGCATGTTATTCACCGAGAAATAGAGCCCTTTACTCAGAAACTCATCAATTGCAGCATTTCGTTGTACATGATCGTTATGATTTAGCTGACTCAATACCTGCATTGTTTTTGCGTCTAATGCCCCCCAGGTCATATCCAGTTGAGCTTTATCTACCATGCCATCGCCTGAAACCAGTCTGCTTCCTTTAAGGATATGATTAGAGTCTATTTTTCCGGTAAGCTTGTCTTTTTCAGAGTGAATCCGGTAACTGAACTCTTCTCCCTGAAATACAGGTCCGTTGCCTTTAGCCAGCAGGGCTACCTTTTTCAGGTCAAACTGATGAGAGCCCAGCCAAAAACCATATTCTCTTTTCCCGTCACCCGTTCCTTTTAATTCCGTCAAAGTCAGAGTATCCCCATTCGCGAACTTCAGTTGCACCAGAGGGATATCCAGAGTAAAACTGACTTCCCCTAAAACGGAGGCTTTACCACTGAGCTCCGGCTGAGTTATCGCAACGACACTGCCGTCATCATAAGAACGATTGATAGTATCCATGTCCAGCTCAAACGTTGTATTCCCGTTCAACTGTGTCGTGGTATGCAGCACCGCTGGCAACTCAGGAACGCCAACAGGAACCGTTTCCGCTGTAAGATTCATCACCCCATGGTTGATCGTATGCTTTAGTGTCATTTCTGAGGGCAGTCCATCACTCAACAACTTGTGCTTCGTCTCCGGATCAGTGACTGAATACCGGGTGACTGCAACAGAAGACAGATACCCTCGCTCATAACTGACTAACTCAGCCGAATAACCATTATTCTGCTTCTGCAGTTCTGCAATACCATCACTCAATAATGTCTGCCCAATCTGACCGACAGCCAGGGGCCAGCAGGCAATTAATGCCACCGTACCGCCTATTGCACCTATTCTTTTCAATTGCTGCATAACATCTTTCTCATTATCTGAACGTTGAGCCAGCCCGGCTCGATTAAGCCCAGTCTATAGAAACTCTTAAGGGGATAACACCCTTATGCTGAAAAAACAGATAAAGATAAAAATTTGAGGCAAATCAGCCTTTTCTGAGTAAAACCACAAAACAGATCATATTTTTAACCATATATCCTCCCAAACGCCTGAAACTTGCTAAAGTGACAGTAAAACTGTATTGAGGTTAGTGTGAATCCATACGTTTTACTCTACTTAGATAATGATCCGGTTGCGGTTGAAAAACTGAGGACTGAACTCGCCCCTCTTGCGACTCACTTTGATATCTGCTGTCTCGACTCCATCGAAGAGGCCGAACAGACGTTGGACTATGTTCAAAGCCGGGAGCAAACCGTTGCCATGGCTATTACCACATCCAACGGTGATCTGGATGGCGCTGAGTTTCTAATCCAACTGGATAAAGCTCCGCATACAAGAAATGCCAGAAAAGTACTGATCAGTGACGAAGAAAATATCAACAGTATTCTGAATGCTGTCAATGAAGGCCGCCTTGATCATTGCCTGACGAAACCTCTCGCGCCAAACACCTTACTCGACACCGTCAAAAAAGAACTGACAACCTATATACTCGGCCTTAAAAATGAAGACTGGCTGTATTACAGCTCTGTATTGGATCAGCCTCGTATATTGGATGCCCACATCAATAAAAAAGTCAGTTCTTATCAGGCAGGGTTTATTCATGACTTTCACAAACTCAGTGATTCCTATCTGACAGACAAAGTGATTGGAGCCCTGCTGAAGTTTTTTTCTGAAAAAGACGAAACCAATGCATGCCGCACTTATTCCCCGGATCATTTACTGACCGTTGAAGGAGAACCAAACGAATTCCTTTGGTTTATTGTCGAAGGTGATGTCGCACTGTATAAGAAAGACGAAGCCGGAATACAGCGGGAAGTAGTCCGGCATACAAAAGGAAACATTGTCGGAGGCATGTCTTTTGTCACGGGAGAAAATTCTTTTTCTACGGGCGTCACACTGACCCGGACCAAAGTGATCAAATTAGACAAAGCGATTTTTTTCCAGGTCATGCATACAAACAGTGAACTGTTGCCTCTGTTTACTAACCTGCTACTGCGTCACTTTAATCGACGCCTGCAAAGAAATATCAATACAAAACTTGAGCTGCAGAAAACACTCGAGTCACTGGAAAACGCCCATCAGCAATTAGTGGAAAAAGAAAAAATGGCGATGTTAGGCCAGTTGGTGGCTGGTGTGGCCCATGAACTGAATAACCCAATCGCGGCTATTCTGCGTGGTGCAGAAACATTGACTTCAAAAATAGATGAACTTATTCACTCCCCGCTTCCAGGCTCTCACCAGGAGCTGGGTGCTCACATTTTGACGGAATCGATGCACGCCCGGCCGATGTCGACTTCGGAAATCCGTCAACAGAGTAAAGCCATTATTCCCAAGGTTGGCGATAAGCAGTTAGCGAAGAAAATTGTTCAGTTGGATCTGCATGGCGATCTGGACGAAGTGATTCAATTGGGTAAAGAAACCGGCAATTTGGCGAATACCATCAGCGGGCTGGAAAAATACCACGTAGCCGGTTCGACCTTACGCTCCATCCAGGTATGTGCCAAACGAATTGCGGACATGGTCAAAAGTCTTAAAGGCTATGCGCGCCCTGACGATGAAAAGATGCATAAAGTTAATATCCATGAAGGTATTGAAGACACTCTGGTCATCTTTGAAAACAAACTTAAACGCCATCAGGTCATAAAAGAGTATCAACCTTTGCCGGAGATTCCCTGCCTGCCTATTGCACTACAGCAAGTCTGGACTAACCTGATATCGAATGCCATTGATGCGTTCCCTGATAAGGGTTGCCTGACTATCAGTACCGAGTCAGTTATCCGGAATAGTCAGGAATATGCCAAAATCACGTTTGAAGACAATGGACATGGGATTCCGGAGGAAGAACAGAAGCATATCTTTGAGCTCAATTATACCACTAAAAAAGAAGGTAATTTCGGGCTGGGAATCGGGCTTTCCGTTTGTCAGCAGATAATGGCCCAACACGGAGGCTGGATTGAGGTTGAATCCCGTACCGGTAAATTTACCCGGATGATCGTCTGGCTACCTTTCGAACAAAACACTCTCTTTGCCAATACGGATAAGGACAGACCATGAAAAAATACCTGATGCTATGCGTTGATGATGAACGTGAAGTACTGGACAGCGTTATACAGGATCTCTCTGGCTTTGAAGATCATTTTATGGTCGAAGGCGCTGAATCCGTTGCCGAAGCCAAAGAGGTCATTGAAGAATATGCCGAAGATGACATAAAACTGGCTCTTATCTTATGTGACCACATTATGCCGGAGCAAAACGGCATTAACTTTTTAATAGAGTTAAACCAAAATGACGAAACCCGTTCTGCCAGGAAACTTCTGCTGACCGGCCAGGCCGATCTGGAAGACACTATTCAGGCGGTCAATAATGCCAGCCTTGATTACTACATCGCTAAGCCCTGGAAAGGTGATGAGCTTGTCGAAACTTTGACACAGCAGCTCACCCAATATGTTATTGATAACGAAACCGATCTGATGCCGTGGGCTCAAATACTGGATACAGTAAAAATATTTGACGCTATAGCAGAAAGACGGACTCAATTTGGTGAATAATGTGATATAAAGCACAAAAAACCCAGCCATAGAACATAAAGTCTTGCTGACTGAGAGCCTATATGCATTTATGGCATTCAACTTGCTAAATTACAGAAAAGCTAAGCACCAGCGACAAATTTTTGGTGGCTTACATTGTATGGTTAGGTTCTGTTTATCAACAGCGAACAGATATGCCACCATCAGGGATAAACATTCAGGATATAGGTTTATTTACTACTATGCGTAAAATTCTAATTACCGCTGGCCTTCTGCTGGCATCAAGCAGTGCATTTTCAGCTCAGGATCCCGATCGTACTGTTATGAGCAACTTTAGCTATGACTATGCCGAGGCTCGTATCGGTATGGATCCCGTCACTTTCGGCGGCGCATTTAGCAAATCTGTTCACCCAAATGCTCACGCTGTCGTCCGGGCTGATTCTGAGTTTGATCAGGACTACAATATTGCTGCAGGTCTGGGCTTTCACGCCCCTATCAATAACTGGGCAGATTTAACCGGTGAGATGCTGGCTCGTATCGTCGACGACGCCAACATGGATATGGAAACCGGTATGGAACTGAACATTGGTGTTCGCCAATGGCTTGGCCCGCAACTGGAAGTCGGTGGTCGTATTGGCTATGTTGATATTGACACTGAAGACGATATTACAGGTACGGCGTTTGCTCGTTTCCACTCAACGGAACTGTTTACCCTTGGCCTTGAAGCAACCATGAATGGTTTCTACGATGATCAAATCATGTTTACCACACGCTTTAAGTTCTAAGAACAGCACACTACCCTGATAAAATACTGAGAGAAGCCACAACATTGTGGCTTCTCTTATTATGCCCTCGCTGGTTTTCTTTTACGCAAACGGGGATGAGAAACCGGAATTGCGGACAATAACTTACGGGTGTACTCCGCTTTAGGCGCATCAAAAATTTGCTTTACGCTGCCGTGCTCCACTATTTCACCAAAATACATTACCGCGACCCGGTCAGAAATATGACGCACCACAGAAAGGTCGTGCGAAATGAAGATCATAGCCAGATCCATCTCTTGCTGAAGTTTCAGGAGCAGGTTAAGAATTTGCGCCTGTACAGACACATCCAGTGCCGAGACCGATTCATCACAGATGAGTAATTTCGGTTTCAACGCAATCGCCCGCGCAATGCCTATTCGTTGTCTCTGTCCACCGGAGAACTCATGCGGATAGCGATTGATCGCATTCTCCGGCAACCCGACTTTCACCAATAACTCCTTAACCCACTTTTTCCTTTCTTCTTTTGACCCGATATTATGAATAACAAATGGTTCTTCAATGATCATGCCTATTGTGTGACGCTGGTTTAACGATTCCAGCGGGTCCTGAAACACTATCTGCATGTCTTTACGCAATGGGCGCATTTCACGGCTACTGAGTTCGGTAATATCCTTTCCTTCAAAAAAAATCCGCCCACCAGTAGGCTCATACAGCTTAAGAATAGCCCGTCCCAATGAACTCTTTCCGCACCCGGACTCACCAACCAACCCAAGCGTCTCTCCTCTGCGGACGAATAATGAAACATCATCCACCGCTTTAACGGTGTAGCCTTTACGGAACACTCCACCACCAGAGGTAAAATAGAGCTTCAGGTTTTCAACTCGGATAATTTCTTCCATGACCTTTACTCCGGATGATAGGGTTTAATGTCGATCATCTGTTTCGGCGGCTTATCCAGCCCCGGGACCAGACTCAGCAACTTTTCAGTATAGGGATGCTGAGGGTGATCAAACAGGCTGAAAACATCCGCATATTCGACGATCTTTCCGTCGTACATGACGGCAACATCATCACAGATTTCAGCGACAACCCCCAGATCATGGGTGATAAAAATCATCGCCATCCCGGTTTCTTCCTGTAAATCCAGCATAAGATCCAGAATCGATGCCTGTACCGTCACATCCAGTGCCGTAGTCGGTTCATCACAAATCAGGATATCTGGCTTGCAAGCCAGGGCCATCGCTATCATGACTCTTTGCCGCATACCACCGGACAGGTTATGCGGATACTCATTCAGCCTTTTTTCAGGCTGAGGGATACGCACTTTGTCCAGCATCTCGACAGCATACCGGTAACGTTCCTTCTTTTTGAGATCCGGCCGGTGTAAGGCAAGCACTTCGTTTAATTGCTTGCCGATACTGTGCACCGGATTCAGAGCCGTCATCGGATCCTGAAAGATGATAGAGATATGGTTACCCCTAATAGTGTACCTTTGCTCTTCCGATAGCGTCAGCAGATCAGTATCTCTATAGATAACCTTTCCTTTTGTGACACGCCCATAAGGTTGTGGCAACAAACCTAAGACAGACATGGATGTGACACTTTTTCCACACCCTGACTCACCGACCAACCCCAGCGTTTTACCCGCTTTTACTTCAAAGTCTACGCCTTTCAGAACCTTAATAATGCCTTCGTCGGAAGAAAACTCTGCCTCAAGGTTTTCCACCTTCAGAATAATATCCGGCTCAGTGTGTAATGTTGTTGTCATCGTCTTATCAGAACTTATAGGTATCATTCACAATCGTCACAGGTTCAAAGGTTTTACCATCTTCCATCGCTTCTTTCGTCTCTTTTTTTAGCTCTGGATCAATCCAGTAAGTACCCAGATCATAAGGGGCACTAATACTGAACAGGCTGTCCGTTTTCTTTGTCATCGGCTGCTTAGGAAACTTCATCCAGCGCCAGTATGCTTCGCGGGTATAGGGCACCATATAACCGGGTACTATGACATAGGCCTCAGCAATTATTTTCTGTATCTGGCGGGACAACGCTTCTCTTTTTTCCGTACTGAATTCATTGCGGTACTGCATGATCAGATCGTCCATCTGTGCTGTACTGTAGTTGGTAAAATTATTGGTCTGTGGTTTGTTTGCATTCACAGAGTGGAAGTACTCCCAGTACTGTGGCCGTTCCCCTGATCCCATATCATGGAAAGAAATATCGTGTTTCTTTTCGCTGACATACTTGAATGCAGATGAGCCATCGATCAGGTTCAGGGTTAATTCAAGGCCGGCTAATTTTGCCTGCTCCTTAAGGTAAGCAATGCGGGGGGTGTGGTGACGCGCCGCATAAGTGACGGCAAAGGAGAGCCGCTCGCCCTTTTCATTTATCCGGATGCCATCAGGCCCGATGCTATCAAACCCTGCCTTGGCAAAATACTCTGCGGCTTTCTTCGGTTCGAACTCAGGCGCTTTAATGTCTGTATTCGTATAGAGGCCCTGTCCAACACCCAGACCATTCGGTTTACGCACATAATCACCACGTAATACCTTTTCAATCATACCGTCGAAATCGGTCGCCAGAGCGATACCCTTGCGTACATTGATATCGTTAAGCAAAGGCTTTGCGGTATTCAGCCATAAACCACCCGCTCCCTGCGGGGTCTGGTTAAAGCCCCAGAATTTGTGGATATACCCTTTACGGTAAGGTTCGGTATCGGTTTTTTCATGCCAGAGAGAAGGCAGCACAACACCAAACGCATCCAGGTCACCTTTCTCAAAATGCTTCTTGGCAATATCGTTATCTCTGATCACCTGAATACGAATTCGGGCAACGTTATAACGATTCCGGTAGTACGGGTTGGTGTATCCCCACCAGTCTTTACCGACATGTTTAAACGTGAGTGACCGACCTTTTTTTACTTTATCCAGTTTATAGGCCCAGGTAGTTGGTTCGGCCTTAAAGTTGTAGCGACGAACAAAATCGTCCGCAATCCCGTCACCGTTTTTATCATTAACCGGTTTATAGAAATGCTCCGGTCTTGGTGCCAGATTCGTGCTGTACAGTAAATCACGCTTGTCTTTTGGCTCTGCAAGGGTGACAGAGAGGGTATGCTCATCGTATTTCGTTACTTTTTGAATGACTTTCGAATAATAAGTGTTATACCAGGGCGCAATGATATCTTTTGAACGCATGAGCTTGATCATAAAGGTAAAATCATCAGCAGTAACGGGTTCCCCATCCGACCACTCCGCCTTGGGGTTTAACCGGTAATATACCGTTTTATTATCATGACCAAACGCCCATTCCGTCGCTAATGCAGGGATCCATTTATCGGTATTCGGATGCTTGCTAACCAATCCGGGTTGAGCATCCAGCAGCCAGGCCCTGAAAGCACCATTGGCATCGGGCCCTATGGTACGAAACGTCTGTGGGAAACTACTGATATAAGTTCGGAACGTTCCCCCGAATATGGCGTTCTCTGAAGCGAACAACGGCTCGCTGATATTTGTTGTCCATTGCAGGTCATCAGGCAGGTCTGCCCCCCAGGCCGTACCGGATAATGCGATAAGGCAACATCCCGAAAGAAATACATTGTTTTTCATAACACTATCCTTTTTATAACACTATCCCTAGCTGTAACGTGTAAACCTAGCTGTAACGTGTAAATTTCTTAGGGTCAAAGGCAGCTCTGACGGCTTCACCAATGAAAGTCACCATCACCAGAACCGCAACAATGGAAACAACGACTGAGGTCGCGATCCAGGGAGAATCCAGGTTTGATTTCCCCTGTTGTAGCAGTTCTCCCCAACTCGGGGTTGGCGGCATCAGGCCCAACCCCAAATAATCCAGCGCGGTCAGTGCCGTAATATTCCCTGCTATAGTAAACGGGGCAAGGGTCACAATCATCACCATGGTATTTGGTAATATATGCCGGAACAGAATACGTGACGTCGATGCGCCAATCGCCTTCGCCGCCATCACGTATTCACGGGCCGATTCTTTATATGTCATGGTTCTCATATACCAGGTCATCCCCATCCATCCAAACAGCACATTGATACCAACAAACAACATAAATGTCGGCTGGATAATAGAAACTAAAATCATAATGACATAGAGAAACGGCACCATAGACCAAATTTCAATCACCCGCTGAACAATAAGATCAAATTTACCGCCCCAGAACCCCATCGCACACCCCACCGCTGTCCCGATGGCATACGAAATAATCATTGTGATGAGCGCAAACCCCATCGCAATACGAAAGCCATACACCAATCGCGCCAGAATATCCCGGCCAATAACATCCGTTCCCAGATAGTGTTCACTTTCTGCATCAGGTGGTGTCGGCGGATAATTACCCGTAAAGTCCTGTTCATAGGGATTCCAGGGGATAACCGGCATAACAACAAAATTACTGCCACCGTTTTCAGCAAACTGTTTTTTTAGTTGCCGGTAATCTGTTTCGGCCGCATAACCCAACCCAAACTCACTTCCGATGATCACACTACTGACAACCGGGAAATAATATTCCCCTTCATACTTTACAATCAGCGCCTTACTATTGATGAAAAATTCAGCGAACAATGACAAAACAAGTAGAACGGAAAGAATAATCAGTGACCAGTAACCACGCCTGATTTCCTTAAAGCGTTTGATTTTTTTCTGCGTTAACGGGTCCATTCGAATCATAGTTTATTCTCCAAACCTCACACGCGGATCCACCAGGGCGACACAGATATCCGATAAAATATTCCCTATCAGTAACATAGTCGCATTAATCGCCACAATGCCCATAACAACCGGATAGTCACGTTCAATAATAGATTCATAGCCGAGCAGCCCAATGCCGTCGATATCAAATATCACTTCAATCAGAAATGATCCGGTCATAAAAAACAGCAACGAGTTACCAAAGTGGCTGGCAACCGGGATCAGGCTGTTTCGCAAGGCGTGTTTTCTGATGGCCTGTTTAAACGGCAAACCTTTAGCAATAGCCGTACGGATATAATCAGCGGAAAGATTTTCCATCAGATTATTTTTCATCGTCATAGTCAGAGTGGCAAAATCGCCTATCAGATAACAGATAAGAGGCAGTACTGCATGCCATAGAACATCTTTAACCTGCTCATAGAAGGACGTGTAGTCATCAAAGTCGTCACTGGTGAACGCTCCCATCGGAAACCACTCCAGATGATAAGCAAACCAGGTAATCAGCAGTACCCCAACCACATACCCGGGCAGAGCGTAACCGATAAAGATGAGAATTGAAGAGGCAGAGTCAAACCAGGAGCCGTGCTTCAGTGCTTTATAATAGCCAAGGGGAATCGAAATAAAGTAAGCAAAAAAGAAGGTCATCCCCCCATAAAACAGAGAGACAGGCAGCCTTTCTGCAATCATATCGATAACCGGCTCGTAATACCGGGTTGACTCACCAAAGTCCAGTGACATAAGTTTCGTCAGCCATTCCCAATACGCATCTAGCACGGGTTTGTCTAAACCGTAAAACTGATTTAGCTGCGCAATCTGATCCTCTGACAACGCTGAGCTAGCACCGACATCCGCTACCGCTGTCGCCGTTTCAGCAGACTCAAATTGCATACTCGCCAACATTCGCTCGACCGGCCCCCCGGGAACCAGGCGCGTAATTGCAAAAATTAAAATGGTGATACCTAAAAAAGTCGGTATGACCAGCGCCATCCTGCGCAAAAAATAGTTCAGCACCCTGTCCTTGTTCCTCTCTATTTCATGTATTAGTACATCATACTGATTATGATAGTAATTTTAAAATCAATGAAATGGAAAATGATCACTACTCTTATAACAATAGCTTAAGTATATCCAAGAGGCCTCAAGATGAGGGGATCATCTTGAAATCTCCTGGAGGATGGGGGTAAAACAAGAAAACCCGGCGATGCCGGGTTTTGTATATGAATCAGACTGATATCGCGGGTTAAACCATATAATTATAAATTACACGCACGTTTCAGGTCCTGCTTTCTGGACTCCTGCAGCAGTTTCCAGTGAACGCCATCAACCGCACCGGCAAAGCGCCATAAAAGGCGGACATCAACATCATTGCCATAGGCCTCGCACACACGTTTAAACACAGTCTCAGCGCCTAATTCCATAAAAGTAGACACGTCCTCTATCCCTGCCTTTTTCACCATCCGCTCAAGAGTCAATTGCATATTAGGCAGATCTCTCAGCCGGCGACTCTCTGCAGAGCGTTGTGCCTTTCTGTCTCCGATAGAACAATCAATTGATGTCAGGATTATTTTGTCAAGCTCTGCATCTCTGGATTCAAATAAGGTGGTAATATCATAATAATTTACCGTTGCGGTTGTCTGTTTTTTGACATGTCGGTATTTTTCACAGCCAAGCTCCTTCAACTTATTATCCAATTGATCGCCGCCACGGATATATACAGTGTCATCAATAAGCAAGGCATACATTGCTTCATCTTGAAACAGTCCTAAACCTCCGAACATAGAACGCTTTTGATACCTACCAAACTTTAACGCGTAATCACAAAAATGCTGTCTAGCCATATCCATTATTATATACCTCCAACTTCAGTTACTTCCCCCGAAAAATGCACAAAACCACATAGGTGGCGGGTAACCATAAACTGGTCAATAGGTTTTCATTCTGTTTTCAGGACCAACTTATTCTGTCGGTTCGGATATTCCGCAGCAGCATGACAATGATACTTAACAGCAAAAAATAAGTAAGTAAAAATGTCACAATTAGGTGACTCTAAACTCCCTTTTTTATGATGCCGATCACATTATAACAATACTAATCAAGCCTCTTTGTTTGCCATTAAAAAAAACATTGAATCTATTTACAATTAGAAACAGACTCAACATCACTGATTTTTCGCTAAGTTATGTTGCTAATACTCGGAATCAAATTGTAATATTGAATAAAGAAGCTAGAGAAAAGAAAATTACATGAATCATCTATCATTTTATTGGCTGCCAGAGAATAAGAAGCTTCTTTTAGAAAGCCTTGAATCTGAGTTTGCTCATCTGGTCGAACAATCCATTAATATGGGAAAGATTACCCTTCCTCCTATTCCTGATGTTGTTCTTAAAATCCAGCAACTATGTACCCACGAAGACACGGGCATTCCAGAAATTTCTGATTGCCTGACAGAAGATCCCGGCCTTACCGCTGTTGTTATCCGGGTGGCGAACTCTGTTGTTTTCAACCGCCGGAATATTACGTGTACAGATATTCATACCGCGGTATCCCGCCTGGGAATACTCCGTGTCCGGGATATTGTAACGGCTCAGGCAATTGAACAGATGAAGCATTCCGCCGATCTGAATAAAGAATGCAACAGTATTCTGACCAATAGCGCCACTGTATCGCGTGAACTTGCGGCTACGATGGTGCTTGTTACGCAGGAGGTACTAAAACACTCCGACGGAGAATATGCTTATCTTGAGGTTGAAAAATCGTTGTTAGTCGGGCTGTTGGCAGATATTGGTCTCTTCTGTCTGGTCAATGAATACCACCATTATCTGGATCGGGGTAATTATCTGGATCATAATCTCGCAATGCAGATTTTTAATTCCCGGTGCCCATCTACCAGTCAGCTGGTTCTTAAGGAGTGGGGATTCGACCATGACTTTATCGAAGTCGCAACTAATAAAGAGGCGGCAGACAATAAAGCGGAGATCTCTTACCTGGACATCGCACGCATGGCGAATCATCTCTTAATGTTCCGTCGTCAGGATGAAGAGCTTGATGATCACTATGTGGAATTTAATCTTGTGGGAGCAGAAGCTCTGTTCGAGTTAAGTAACCTGAACGAAACCGAATTTCAGGAACGTATTCATGAGGTTATGAATTCAACCGGGCTATAATATTAAACTGTATTTATACCGGCCTGCGCCTTTTCATACCATAAAAATGGGGATACTATGTATCCCCATTTTTGTTTAAATTCAAAAAGATATAATCTTAAATCAGGTGTAGTCGTTTTATGTTTTCCGGAATGCTGTTTATCTTTTCGCCTCTTATTGCGGGTTACTTTGTTTCTCTTTCTAATGAGTCCCTGCTGAACAAGATCAACCGTTACACCTCTAACATTATCTATATTATTCTCTCCCTGATGGGGTTGAGCCTCGCGGCTCTGGATAATCTGGGCAGTAATTTACAAAGCATTCTTATTTATACCGGCTCTTTTTTTGTCATTATCGGATTGTGTAATTTATCTGCACTGCCTTTTATTGACAAAATACTGCCGTTAAAAACAGAGCAGACAGGAAAACCTATTCCTCTCTCTATGATGCTCAAAGACTCCATTACCCTGATCATGGTTGTCGGATCTGGATTAATCATAGGTATCCTTCTGCCGATCAATCTCAGTTGGGTCGATACCGCTATAGAATGGACTCTGTTTCTACTGCTGCTCTTTATTGGTATTCAGTTACGTAACAGTGGCCTGACTCTGAGACAAATTCTGCTTAATAAGCACGGTATGATTATCTCTGTTGTCATTATTCTTTCCTCGTGGGCGGGTGGTATCATCGCCGCATTTATTCTTGATCTACCTATTTATCAGTCCCTTGCAATGTCGTCCGGGTTTGGTTGGTACTCATTATCCGGCATTCTAATGGGGGATGCGTATGGCCCGGTTTTCGGGGGAGCGTCCTTCATGCTGGAATTACTCCGGGAACTGGTGGCACTGGTGAGTATTCCGCTTATGGTCAGAAACAGGCCTTGTACCGCTATTGGCTATGCAGGCGCTACGGCTATGGATTTCACTCTCCCAGTGATTCAGTCAAGTGGTGGAGTGCGTTGCGTTCCGGTGGCTATTGTTAGCGGGTTTATTCTCAGCCTGGTGGTTCCGTTTTTTATGCTGTTTTTTGTGTCATTAGGCCCGGTATAAAAATCCGGAAAAATCAGTTTACGGAATTAAAACGGGACTTTGATCTAATTTTCGTTTAGATTGTCCCGCCAGAAACAGATAAGTGAATGTAAAAGCAATACGAGTATGTTATCGGAAAATAAAACAGCAGATGTCAGCTTCGAAAGCCTGCTTCGGATATTTACGGTCCCGGAAGCCCCGGATTCCACCTTATCCAGAATCGAAACTGAACTCTCGCAGAACCTCAATCAGTTTCTGAGGGAGCATATCGTCGCAGAAGAAAAACGCTTAAGTGATATTGAGAAAGATTTTTCTGACCCTATTCTGCCCGAAAAGCCTTCTTTTGTTTCCGACCATACACAACACCTGCTGGATACATTAGTATCACAGTCCGTGCATACCTCTGCACCAAGCTTTATCGGACATATGACATCGGCACTTCCATATTTCATTATGCCGTTGTCTAAGATCATGATTGCACTGAATCAGAATCTGGTGAAGATTGAAACATCAAAAGCCTTCACACCACTTGAACGTCAGGTTCTGGGTATGCTTCACCGGCTTTTCTATGCCGAAAGTGATGCTTTCTATACAAAGTGGATGCACAGCGCCAAGCACTCTCTCGGCGCATTCTGCTCTGGCGGCACCATCGCAAACATCACCGCATTGTGGGTGGCAAGAAACAACGCACTGAAAGCAGATGGCACTTTCCGCGGTGTAGAGAGCGAAGGTCTCTTTAGGGCGATGAAATATTATGGCTATGATGATCTTGCCATATTGGTTTCCGAACGGGGACACTATTCACTAAGAAAAGCAGCGAATATTCTGGGCATCGGCCAGGATAATCTTATTGCAGTCAAAACTGATGACAATAATAGAACCTGCATTCAAGACCTTGAACAAAAACTTTCAGATCTAAAAAGAAAAAATATCAAGCCGTTTGCCATCATCGGTGTGGCCGGAACGACAGAAACCGGGAATATAGATCCTCTTAGAGAAATGGCTGAGATCAGTCATCGGGAACAGTGTCATTTTCACGTTGATGCTGCCTGGGGTGGTGCAACCATGATGTCGAAGAACAATCGTCACCTTCTGGATGGCGTTGAGCTGGCAGATTCCATCACCATTGATGCCCATAAACAGCTGTACTTGCCCATGGGGGCTGGCATGGTTTTGTTTAAAAACCCGGATGCGGTTTCTGTTATTGAGCACCACGCTGAATACATTCTGCGTAAAGGCTCCAAAGATCTGGGCAGCCATACTCTGGAAGGCTCACGCTCAGGTATGGCAATGCTGGTGTATGCAGCCATGCATATTATCAGCCGTCCTGGGTATGAACTTTTGATTGATGCAAGCATCAATAAAGCCAAATATTTTGCAGATTTAATCAGCAAACAAGAAGATTTTGAACTCATTTCCGACCCTGAGCTGTGTCTGCTGACCTATCGGTATGTTCCGGAAAAAGCCCAAAAAGCCCTTAGCCTGGCAGCCGGTGATCACAAAGATAAATTACACCGACTTCTTAATGAATTGACCACGTACATTCAGAAGCGTCAGCGTGAATCCGGAAAATCATTTGTCTCACGAACCAGACTGAACCCGGCTAAGTGGGATTATCTGGACACGATCGTATTCCGGGTGGTTCTGGCTAATCCACTGACCACTGAATCCATTCTTTCCGCCATTCTTGAAGAGCAGAGAGACATTGCGGCGCACTGCCATTCTCTTCGGAAAGAAATCGATGAGCTAATAGAAAAAATACAGGATTCAAACTGAAATTTTCTTTCTGATTTATGTAATTAATTAATCAATCAGAAGGCACCCAGCGGGAATTCTAGCGTTTTTATCGCGTACCCAGCTTCCAAAACTGAAATTTTGTTTGAGGTTTGTCATATTCTCGCTAATAAATCTCGTTTTTAAACCGCTTTTATTTCTTTCAGCAGAACACTTAGGTTTATACTGGAATAAAGTTGTAGGTTCATTCAAGCTGCCAGCATGTTAACGCGAAGAATGGGCGTGTGAGTAGTATATAATTTACTGTCTAATCTTATGAATACACTAGAAAAGATACGAAAAAGCCTGGATAACTTCAGCAAATCAGAACGCAAAGTGGCTGAAGTCATCATGGCTTCTCCACAGACGGCAATTCACTCCAGTATTGCAACGTTAGCCAAGATGGCTGATGTGAGTGAGCCAACGGTTAACCGTTTTTGCCGACGTTTGGACACCAAAGGTTTTCCTGACTTTAAGCTTCACCTGGCTCAGAGCCTTGCGAACGGTACTCCGTATGTGAACCGCAATGTAGAAGAAGATGACGGTCCGGACGCCTACGCACATAAAATTTTTGAGTCCACCATGGCTTGCCTGGACGTTGCGAAAAACAGCCTGGACCCATTGCAGGTCAACCGTGCGGTTGATTTGCTGACTCAGGCTAAGCGCATCTCCTTTTTTGGACTCGGAGCCTCGTCTGCAGTTGCGAAAGATGCTCAGAATAAATTTATCCGCTTCAACATCCCTATCGCCTGCTTTGATGATATTGTGATGCAGCGTATGAGTTGTATCAATTGCACTGATAATGATGTTGTAGTGCTGATTTCTCATACTGGCCGGACAAAAAGTCTGGTTGAAGTAGCAGCACTGGCGCGAGAAAATGGTGCCACTGTAATCGCTATCACTGCCAAAGACTCACCTCTGGATAAATCGGCTTCTCTGTCGATTACTCTGGATGTCCCGGAAGATACCGACGTTTATATGCCGATGGCAAGCCGTGTCGTACAGATGACCGTTATTGATGTGCTGGCAACCGGGTTTACCCTGAGACGTGGTACCGGCTTCAGGGAAAACCTTAAACGGGTAAAAGAGGCTCTGAAAGATTCACGTTACGATAAAATTACCCAATTCTGATGCTTTACCTTTAGCCTCCTTCCGGGAGGCTAAACACCCTTCTCCAGCTTATGATTTACTTCTTTAATATGCACTTTTTCCATTTGAATATCTGATACCTCTCCTGCTCTTAACCCCTCACTTCCTGCACATACCTGTTTGAGAATATGCATTAATCGTCCTTCTGTTAACGGCAAAGGGTTTCCTTTAATTGAAGAAGACTGCATCGCATCACCGGCAACCTTATCAAAGGGAACGGAACACACTTCAAACTCCGTTAACTGGGGCACTTTAAACCGTTCAAGCATCCTGCTTGCCCAGGTAACACCATCTGATTCGTTTGAACTTGTGTTACCTGTAACAATCCGGGCCAGCTTCCGGTATCGGTGAAGAAGATCATTACGCCCGGCCAATCTGGCGGCATTGATATTTTCTTCCATCACATAAGGTCCCAGTCTGGCAGTAATCACACTATGAGGGGCGTTTATTTTCCCACCCAGAGAAGACGCCAGTCCATTCGCGGCTCCCAGCTTTGTATTCGAGATAGCCATACCGCCAAGCATGGCGGCAAAGGCCAGGTCAGATCTGGCTTTGAGATTGTTTTCAAGACACCCGGAGAGAATAGCCTTGCTCAACCGGCGAAGGCCTTCCTCACAAATCATATCGGTCAAGGGGTTCGGGTCACCACATACATAAGACTCCATCAGATGGGTAAATGTCTTCATGGCTCCCCTGCCCGACAAAAATGAGTCCATATCATAAGTCAGGGTGGGATCAACAATAGCAACGTCGGGAAGGATATCGGGGCTGCGCAGACTGACTTTAACCTTGTCCTGCCCAGACCGCAAAACGGCTTTATTCGTTACTTCAGCCCCGGTACTAGCATTCGTCGGAATCGCGATCATCGGGAGACACTTTGCCTTCAGAGGGACACTTCGTCCGACAACTTCAACGTAGTCATAGACATCCCCCTGGTTTGGGATAATCGCCGCCAGAGCCTTGCCCATGTCCAAAGCACTGCCTCCCCCCATTGCAATAACCATATCAGGCTTAAAACGCCTCCCTATAACCGCCGTTTCTTCCACCATTGTTATATGAGGTTCCCCATACACAGATACATGCTGGTAACGCATATTCTGGCTGTTAAGGTAGGCCGTCAACTGTGCTGCCCGCTGATGATTTTTCCCTGTTACCAAAAGTACACTATACCCATAGTGATTAAGTATAGAGAGCGAGGAGACAAGCGCTCCTTCACCAAATATAATTCTGGCTGACGTCATAAACTGGAACATCTCTCTCTCCTTGATAACTTACTTATAGTAAAAAGATTAGCAGGTTCCGGCTGACTAGTGCGTGTTTCTCTTTCATCGATTTTACCTATCAGACCAAAAAGTGATTCCTGCTTTATTTCTACTAATGGTTGATGCATAGTAGCCCAATAAAATAAGCTGAATAAATTGAGAGGAAGTAAAATGTTTGTTGTTATTTTTGGTCGCCCTGGCTGCCCTTTCTGTGTCAGAGCTAAAAACATCGCGGATTCTCTGGAAGAAAAGCGCGACGATTTCAAATACCGCTATGTTGATATCCACGCCGAAGGTATCAGCAAAGCCGATCTGGAAAAAAGTGCCGGTAAGCCTGTAGAAACCGTGCCTCAGATTTTTATCGATCAGGAGCATATCGGTGGATGCACTGAGTTTGAGGCCTATGCAAAAGAAAATCTGGGCTTGTACGAGTAGTACAACCAACCAGGCTCCCCTACCGATGTAAAAAATAATCTTGGTGCTGTATTAATCTCAGCACCATATATCTTTTTTTTCGCACTCTTTCCCTATTTTCTGCTTATCATTTTCGTATATTCCTATACAATTTACCCACTCTCTTTCCTTTCCGTCACAACCTGTTGTTTTGAGCTAAGCTGTGAATATTGACGTCGCCACCATTCTTGAACAAAACCCCATTTTATTGATCTTTGTTGTGCTGGCCATTGGTCTGGCTATTGGCAAAATCCGTTTCGGGAGCCTGCAACTCGGTAACTCTATCGGTGTTCTTTTTACCGCCCTGGTTATGGGTAATATCGGTTTTTCTTTCAGCTATGATGCCCTGAGCATCGGTTTTATGCTGTTTATCTACTGTGTTGGTATCGAAGCCGGGCCCAATTTTTTCGGTATATTCTTCCGTGATGGCAAACATTACTTTCTTCTTAGTCTGATCGTACTCGTTACCGCCATTAGCCTGACCTATTTTACCAGCCATTACTTAGGCATTAGTTTTGGCTTATCCGCTGGTGTTATGGCCGGTGCACTGACCGCTACCCCGGTTCTGGTTGGTGCTCAGGATGCCCTCAATTCCGGTCTTGCCACACTGCCACATAATATGGAGATGGACGCCGTACTCAGGAATCTATCCGTTGGTTATGCCCTCGCCTATCTGGTCGGACTGACCAGTATGATTATGTTTGCCAAGCTACTGCCCAAGCTGCAAAAAGAAAACCTCCATGACAGTGCCGAGCGCATCGCAAAGGAACGGGGAATTGGTAATGCAGGACAGAAGAAAGTCTACCTGCCAATCATCCGGGCTTACCGTGTCGGACAAGAGCTCATTAACTGGATTGATGGAAGAAACCTGCGAGAATTGGGCATATATAGACAGACAGGTTGTTATATAGAGCGTATTCGCCGTGGGGGCATTCTGGCCCACCCAGATGGTGATGCGATCTTGCAGGAAGGCGATGAGATCGCTCTGGTCGGTTATCCGGACAGCCATGCACGCTTGGATCCTAGCTTCCGTAATGGTAAAGAGGTGTTCGACCGCAACCTGCTTGATTTACGAGTCGTCGAAGAAGAAATTGTAGTAAAGAGCGACAGCATTGCCGGCAAAAAATTATCAGATCTGAACCTTGCCGAATATGGCTGTTTCCTGAACAGGGTTGTCCGTGCACAGATAGAAATGCCGACCGATTTAAACATCGTCTTGGCAAAAGGCGACGTTCTACAGGTCAGCGGCGAAAAAAGCCGGGTTCACGGGCTGGCTGAACGCATCGGTTTTATTTCGATCCACAGTCAGATGTCTGATCTACTCGCTTTTTGCGGCTTCTTTATTCTGGGTATTCTGTTTGGCCTCATTACCATGACGTTTGGTCAGGTAACGTTTGGCCTTGGCAATGCCGTCGGGCTTTTGTTGTCCGGGATTACACTTGGTTTCTTACGGGCAAACCATCCTACTTTCGGCTATGTACCGCAAGGCGCACTGAATATGGTCAAAGATTTAGGACTGATGTTTTTTATGGTGGGGATTGGTCTGAATGCCGGCAGCGACATGCTGACTTACCTGAATGAAGTAGGTATGCAGGTCATTGCTATCGGCTTTATCGTCAGCGTGGTTCCTGTGGTTGTTGCCTATCTTGTCGGTGCTTATATCTTTAAGATGAACCGTGCCCTGTTATTTGGCGCTATTATTGGGGCCAGAACCTGTGCTCCGGCCATGGACATCGTTAATGACTACGCTCGTTCCACCATTCCGGCCCTTGGCTATGCAGGCACCTATGCCATTGCCAATATCCTGATGACATTAGCTGGTACGATTCTGATCATCCTGAGTTAAGTTGTACCAGAATGGGATAACCATAAATAAAAGAAAGGGCAGCGGAATGCTGCCCTTCTTATTACCAATAAGATACTTAACGGTTCACTTATACCATACAGATAAGCAAACATCTTATTAAGATATTAAATATCAATCACATCAAATTCTACTGCAGGGTTTACGTCTGCTTCGTAGTCAACGCCTTCAACACCAAAGCCAAACAGCTTCAGGAATTCCGCTTTGTAATCTTCGTAATCGGTCAGCTCTTTCAGATTCTCAGTTGTGATCTGCGGCCATAGCTGACGACAATGGTCCTGAATATCATCACGCAGTTCCCAGTCATCCAGACGCAGACGGTTCTTGTCATCAACTTCAGCTGCACTGCCGTCGTCTTTATACAGACGCTGGCTAAACATACGGTAAACCTGTTCCATACAGCCTTCATGTACGCCTTCTTCGCGCATTTTCTTAAAGACCATTGCGATATACAAAGGCATAACCGGAATTGCAGAGCTCGCCTGAGTCACAACAGACTTCAGCACAGCCACGTTCGCGTTACCGCCGGTTACAGATAGCTTAGCATTCAGTGCCTCTGAGGCACGGTCCAGGTCCATTTTTGCCTGACCCAGAGCACCATCCCAGTAGATAGGCCAGGTCAGTTCAGTACCGATATAGCTGTATGCCACCGTTTTGCAGCCTTCAGCCAGAACGCCAGCTTCTGAAAGCGCGTTGATCCACAGCTCCCAGTCTTCACCGCCCATAACCGTTACAGTGTCTTTGATTTCCTGCTCGGTAGCCGGCTCCACACTTGCCTCGATGATTTCATCTTTGTTAGTGTCAACCGCTGTCGATGTGTAAGTCTGGCCGATAGGCTTCAGGGAAGAACGCACCACTTCACCTGTTTCTGGCATCTTACGTACTGGTGAAGCCAGTGAATAAACGACCATATCAATCTGACCTAAATCTTCTTTAATCAGGTCGATGGTTTTCTGTTTTGCTTCATTTGAGAAAGCATCACCGTTCAGGCTTTTCGCATACAGGCCTTCTTCGTGAGCCAGTTTGTCAAACGCAGCCGCATTATAAAAACCAGCCGTGCCAGTTCTTTTTTCAGTACCGGCTTTCTCAAAGAAAACACCAATAGTTGACGCACCACCGCCGAATGCAGCCGCAATACGGGAAGATAGGCCATAACCACTTGAAGAACCGACAACCAACACACGTTTAGGTGCATTTTTGATCGGACCTTGTGCTTTGGTATAAGCGATTTGCTCTTTTACATTGGCTTCACAGCCCACAGGATGGGTTGTGGTACAGATAAATCCACGAATTCTTGGTTTGATGATCATATTCAACTTCCTTAAAAAAACGGTCAAAGGATAAAAGGTTACAGACAAGAGCGCACCCTTTTTCTGCTTATTTCCTTTTAATTCCTAAGTGGTTGGAGTTCTTATAGAGGTTGAATCACGATAGGTCAAGACTTCAGAAAAATCATTGCTGAAATGATCGACCTGAATCGCTCTGTAACGCAGTTTATCGGCATCACGAATCGCTTCAATTTCCTCTTCGGTCAAGACCCCAGCATCTAACGCTTGTTTAAGTCTTAACTCAAGAGGAGCCTTTGCTGACACTATACCCTGCTGAAACGCATTTTTGAGTTTTCTTTCCAATGGTCGTATACCGTACATGGCCTTAAATGCGCGATCAACAATGGCAACGGCATCGGTTTCATGCCCACCGACATAGCACAAACCGGTTAATCTTTCCCTGTGCGGGCCCGGACTCATTAAACTTTCCGCTATTTTCCCGGTGAGTTGATCAGATGGCTTGCGGAAGTAGTTACCATAAGGGAATATCCAGCGATTCAGAACGGTTCCGATCGCGAAAACAGGAAAATTGGCACAAACCTCCTGCAATGCAACTCCGGCATAATGCATACAGTGCTGAACCCCATAGTGAACATAAATCAGGTCACTTTGCTGACGACCATCATCTTCGTAGCGTTTCAACACCGCTGAGGCAATATACAAATAGCTGAGTACGTCCCCCAGCCGGGCCGATATCATCTCTCTCCGCTTAAGATCCCCTCCTAAAGTTGCCATGGCAATATCGGTACTGAATGAGAGCGCTCTGCTAAGACGAGTCAGTTGCCGATAATAGGCTTTTGTCTCTCCGCTAACACTGCTACTGATAAACCAAGACCCGGTCAGCCCTGCGGTTAATGTCCCAAGGCCATTACGTGTGGTATGCCGTATGTGCTGAAAGAATAACTGGCTGAATGTCTCCCTTCCCTGATTCTGATCCGGGTCAGCCGCCGCCGACATTTCATTCAATACATAGGGATGACACCGGATAGCCCCCTGACCAAATATCATCAGGTTCCGCGTAAGTACATTCGAACCTTCGACAGTAATGGCTATCGGAGTGCCGACATAGTGATTGGCCAGGTAATTCATCGGCCCTTCCTGAAGCCCGCGTCCACCGTGAATATCCATCGCGTCATTAATGATAACTCTGGCCATTTCGGTCATATGCGATTTTGCTATAGCAGTAATAATTCCTGGTTTTTCACGCAGGTCCAGAGCCGTCGTGGTCAGGGTCCGCGTTGCCTCGAGCATATAGGTCATGCCACCTATGCGGCCGAGCTTTTGCGCCACCCCTTCAAAATGCCCTATCGACACACCAAACTGCTTTCGGACGTAAGCGTATGCTCCTGTCGTACGAGCCGTCAGATGCCCGATAGCGGTTCCCATTGCAGGTAATGAGATACCCCGCCCGGCAGAAAGACATTCCATTAACATCTTCCAGCCCTTACCCGCATATTCTTGTCCGCCGATAATCCAGTCTATAGGAATAAATACCTCGTGTCCCCGTGTCGGGCCATTCATAAAAGCAAGCCCCATCGGATCATGCCTTTCACCGGTCTCAACACCGGGATGGCTGGTGGGAATCAGCGCCAGTGTGATGCCTAAATCCGATTCTTCACCAAGCAGCTGGTCAGGGTCATGTAATTTAAACGCAAGCCCTAATACCGTCGCCACCGGGGCTAGAGTGATATAACGTTTATCCCAGTTCAGCTGAATTCCGATAACGTCCTGCCCGTTATACTCACCCCGGCACACAACGCCGATATCCGGAATACTACCGGCATCCGATCCTGCTTCCGGACCGGTAAGCGCAAAGCACGGGATCTCCCGCCCATCGGCTAAACGTGGGAGCCAGTACTGCTTCTGAGGTTCCGTACCATATCGGGATAATAACTCAGCCGGGCCGAGGGAGTTAGGTACCATAACCGTTGAGGCCGCACTCACACTCCTTGAAGCAATTTTGGTGACAATCGTTGAATTAGCAAGCGCAGAGAAGCCATGCCCGCCATACTGCCTACTGATAATAAAAGCAAAAAAACCTTCCTTGCGCAGATAATCCCAAACATTGGGCGGAAGGTCTCTGTCCTGTTTGACGATCTGATAGTCATCCAGCATGGCAAGCAGAGTCTCGAGCTGATTGTCGATAAAGCTCTGCTCTTCGCTGGTCAGTTTAGGTGGTGGGTAGTGAAGTAATGCCTGCCAGTCCGGTTTACCGGAAAAAAGTTCGCCATCCCACCAGACACTACCGGCCTCCATTGCTTCCTTTTCTGTTTTTGAGAGCGGAGGAAGTACTTTTTTAAAGAAATTAAATATAGGATCACTGATCCAGTCTTTTCTCAATGAGCACATCACAACACCTCTGCCTATGTTTTTGTTCTATTGTAGAAATCTTAGTCATTAACTCCGATATCTACCCAGAAATGTGTTGCGATTGAGAGAGCCGTACCTTTCTTTTTTAAATTTTTTACTCAGAAAGGGAACTGTTCGAAAACATCCATGTCTCACTTAATGTAGTAAGCAGAGCATTCCGAAGTCGACCAGGCCGTCAGACTTGTCTTCCGACTGATTACTCCAGAATCTGCTTTTTCTTATTAACTCCTATGTTTGTCGCCCACTCCACGTTGGATTGGGCGTTTTTTTGGCAAAAACAAACTCAGCAAGGCGTAACCAATCACTGCGGCCGTTGTAGAGCCCATCAGAATTCCCAGACGCGCATAGGTGGTAAAGGTTTCACTTGCACCGGTAAATGCCAGTGAAGAAATAAAGATCGACATGGTAAAGCCAATACCGCACAAGACAGATACCGCAAATATTTCTTTAAATCCGACTCCTGCCGGTAATTTCGCCAGACCCATTTTGACCGATAGCCAGCTAAAACTAAAAATCCCCAAAGGCTTACCCAGCAGCAATCCAAGCGCAATACCGACAGGCAGCATTGACGTTAATCCGGACAGCGATATACCTTCCAGTGAAATACCGGCATTCGCAAACGCAAACAGAGGCAGAATAGCAAACGCGACATAAGGGTGCAGGACATGCTCAAGGTGCTTAAGCGGCGAGCCATCCTCGTCATCGCAACCACCATACGTTTTTTCGTCGGCCTTCAACGGAATGGCAAAACCAATGACCACCCCCGCCAGCGTAGCATGCACACCGGACTTAAGAACGGCTATCCAAAGTATCAGACCCGTTATCAGATACCAAGATAACTTAGTGACGTGTTTTGCATTCAGAACAAACAGTATGCCAGTCATGATAAAACCGACGGCTAACGCCATGGTTGATAAATCACCACTGTAAAACAGCGCGATGATGACCACTACCCCCAGGTCATCAATAATCGCCAAGGCCAGCAGGAACACCTTAAGAGCAACCGGAACACGGTTTCCTAACAAGGCCATGATACCCAGAGCAAACGCAATGTCCGTAGCCGCCGGAATCGCCCACCCCTGTACAGCCTGAGCATCACCAGCATTAAACAGTACATAAATTAGTGCCGGTGCTAACATACCGCCAACGGCCGCAATGGCAGGAAAAATCGCTGTTTCTTTGGATTTCAGAGCACCTTCAAGTAGCTCTCGTTTGACTTCCAGCCCAATCAGCAGAAAGAAGATAGCCATCAGACCATCATTGATCCAATGAGAAAGAGACATACCGAACAGATAGGTATGTAAAGCAGAATTGTACAGGTCAGCCAATGGTGAGTTTGCCACCACCATAGCCAGTGCTGCCGCAAATACCAGAATAATACCAGCAGCAGATTCCATTCTAAAAAAATAGCGAATAACGTCCGTCATCTCATCACCATATAAAGGTTCTTGTTATATAGTGTAGAGCGTACTCTTTAGCGATTAAGGAGAAAAATCGTTTGTTTGGAGTAAAAACATCGGAATAACCGAAACAAACAAGGGTCAGCCATTATATTTCCGAACAAATTTCAGCCTAGTATCCAGAAAAGTACATGTACCCTGTCGCATTATGGGTACCGGACGCCGTGATACCGCCTTCCCAGAGAGGGATTAAAAACGGGTGCCACTGACCACTTTCTCTGGGGACAACCGTCAAACGAATATTGTACTTTGGAATCACAATAATCCATCGTGCCGGAAACTGATGACCTTCGATCAGTTCCGTGTATGACTCAGGAAAAATATGGATGTCTGATCCATCCAAGTGTACCGTACTACCATCACGTTGAGCCAGAGTACCAAAATACGTTGTCGACTGCAGAGGGTAGGAAAAGCGGTTTATCAGAAGTGTCATTCCATTGTGAAAGCGCAGGAAAAACTGATCCTGATGCTCTGGCCCCTGATTCAGTATACGGTTTCCCCACTCTTTACTTAGTGTAGCCGTCCCTCTGACTGACACCGGAACGCCATCCAGAATGAGATCTCCGGCTACGTTCAGAAAAGGGGCTCTAAACTGATAGGATCCCACTGAAGGTGCGTTGCGCTTTTCCTGATACCCTTGTTTTCCATCCAGAACATAGGGCCCGGCAGCAGTGGAATTAAGCTGAACCGCAAACCCATCACCGTTAACATTTAATAACCCCGGAAATGGCATTAACCCGAGCGAACGCCAACTCCAGTTATCGAGCCACAAACGGAACGGACGTTCCCGAAATCCCGCCTGTCCGATACCTCCGCGAGCCAACCTCTGCGCACGCCATACGCGTTGTCCGGATGTTATAACCGTAGTGGCGATATATAACTGAGGATTTTCCCAGCCACTGGCATTACGGCTGTTCATTGCCACACGGTAATAATGCCATTTAACGCTGTATCTCTGGCCTTCCTGGTCAACAACATCAGCAAAAAAATGCCACCATTCCTGCCGGTAGCCAACATGGAAACGGAAATCGTCAGGAAGGCTAATACCTCTTTTCGGGGTCATTTGCTGAAACTGGGTAATATCGGCTGCCAGACTGTCGTGAATTTGAGTCTTGGCAGATCCGGGAATACCTTCTGAAGGCCCGGACAACAAAGCAATCGTACCGCCAACAACCAGTACCAGGATAATCAAAACCAACAAAAAGCGTTTGTGTGGTCTGAATCTCTCAAATTCGATCATCAGAGCGCATCCCTCAAAGATTTAATGGGAGTGCGTCTGACTAGCTCAGAAAGAGGTAACACTCCGGCGACCATTAAAGCAGCCATGGTCCAGGCGAAAGTCGACAGATAATCCCAGGGCATCATATAGAACTGAATAGACCATCCGAATGACTGCTCTAACACCACATTGACCATCATGTCGGCAATATACAATCCCAATGGAATAGCTATCAAAGCGGAAGTTACTCCGAAGATAAACAGCTGTAATGCGCTGAGCATGATGAGCTCCTTGGCTGATATTCCAAAACAGCGCAATAATGCGACCTGACGTTGCCTGGAAACTTCTCCGGCAACCGTGGCAAAGAAAATACCAAAGACCCCTACCAGCAGAGTCAGTTTGCCCAATGTATCCGCAATGGTAAATGTACGGTCAAACACCCGCATGGCCTTATCATGCAGGCTGCTGTTATCGAACACTCTTTCCGGAGAGAGGTGGTAATAACTTTCCAGATAGTTTGTCAGCCTGGCAATCTCATCCTTACTATCAAGATTCACCCCCAGAGCCACACTGCCCCGTCCGGAAAAATGTTCTACCCAGCTTTTATGTGAAACGATAACCTGACCGTAAGGGTTTCCGTAATCATAATAAATCCCCAGAACCTGCCACTTGGTTGGGTCACCCTCACCCAGAGCAATATAATCTCCCGGCTTCAGGTTGTCTTTAACGGCCATTGATTCACTGATCATGACCCCCGTATAGTGATGCAGCAGATACCAGTAATCCGGTGTGGCTACTTTCACCGTCAGGGCCTGTTGTTCGCCAGGTGAAGAACCGGTGCTCACAACTTCAATAGTACGTGAGTTGGTGCGGGCTTCACCCTCCCAACGCCACCAGACTGACTCCACTTCTGGTTGCCGGGATAACCATTCAGTGATGCGAAGAGCGGAGCTATTTGTCGGATAAATATACATATCCGCCGCAAGCTTTTGATCCAGCCAGTTCTCTGTGGTTATCCGGAAACTGCCAATCATGGTCTCTATCGCAATCGTTGCGGAAATAGCCAGCATGAATCCCATTACGGCAACGCCCCGGTAGCTCATACTCGCAGCCGCATCTGCAAATAACCATCGGATCTTTACCCACTTAAGCACATAGGAAAGAAAAGTAAATAAATTGAATATGATAAATGGCGCAAACAGCGCAACACCAAACATCATCAGCGATATGACCAGGAAACCTACGTCAGAGTTCATCTCCTGTGTCTGATAGACCACCACCAGAGCGATGAAACAGAGACATGCGATCAGAGCTTGCCAGTAAAACTCAAGGCCGGCAAAACGCACCAGAGAAAGCCGGGCTGATAGCCTGATCGGTTGTGTTCGTAGTAACCGGACTAAAGGCCAGCTACAAGATAGCATCGTACCCACAATACACATCAAAAGGCTCTCACGGACCCAAACCCAACTCCACGTAATATTAAAGCCAACATTCGCATCGTACAGGTCAGCCAGTGTGATGGATACGGTCGGAATAAGCTGATTCGCCAGCATGAGGCCAAAAATATTCCCCGATCCCCAACAGAGCAAAATGAGTAAAAACAGTTCAACACAAAGCCCCTGAGCCAATTGCCAGCGTGAAACCCCCATCTGACGCAAAGTGCCAACCACGGTCTGTCTCTGAATAAATGAGAGTGACATTGCCTGATAAAAAATAAACAGACCAACGCCAAAAGACAGCATCCCCATCGCCGACAGGTTGATATGAAAAGCTTTCGACATAGACTCCAGTTCTGTACGGGAGCTTTTCGAAAGAGTCATGCCTCCGGGAAGGCGCAGTCTGAGGCGCTCTAAAGTCTCATTAGGCATGGCCCGGCACCCAATATAGGAAAGACCGCCGTTACGGTTCAACTGCCTGATCATCGCCATATCAACCAACACCCGGGTACCTTCAACCCAGTTATTGGTATCAATCAATACAGGCCCCAGGTTTTTCCCGTCTGCCAACGTAATGAATCCCCCTTTCTGAATATGCAGATAAGAGGCTAACTCTTGATTCATGACCAATGGATAAGGAGGCTGCATGATTTCCAGAACAGAAAAATGGTTTAAATCAGTATCTGAACCAACCTCTGCCATCGCCAGAGGATCAACGCCTACCAGGACAATATCTTTGCCTTCACGAGTACTAATACGTAATAAATCAAAAGGGGCACATTGAGTAAACCCCTCACGCCTTAACTGAATATAAAAGCCCTGAGGAATCTTTGTTGCGCTCTGCTTCGGGTGAATTTGATAAGGTAATGAATGGGAAAACAGCTGTTCCCCACTGGTATAACTCTCTATGGCATGATGATTAATCGCGGCAACACCCACATAAATCGAGACCCCCAGTGTCAGCCCGAGCCAGACGAGGATAATTTGCAGTGGATGACGACGATAATGACCCAGTAGTGCTTTAACTATGGGCCATAACATGCAGCTGCCCTCCCTGAAGACGAATGCACCCCTCCATATGTCGGGCGACTTTTTCACTGTGAGTCACCAGCAAAAGTGTACATTTCAGTTGTCTGGCTAAAGACGTTAATAGCCTCATGACAGCTTCAGCATTACGTTCATCAAGACTTCCTGTCGGCTCATCAGCCAATAGCAGTTTAGGCTCCATATAAAGAGCACGAGCAATGGCGGCACGCTGCTGTTGCCCACCAGAAACTTCTTCAGGATAACGGCCCAGGAGTGGCATTAAATTCAGAGCAGACAAAATTTGACGCAGGAGTCCTTCATTTTCAGACATCCCTTTCAACTGACGGCAGAAGCGGATATTGTCCGCGAGGTTTAGGGTAGGTAACAAATTATATTGCTGAAAGACATGCCCGATATTATTACGACGATAAGCAGTACGCTTGGCATCGGAGCTATCGTGCATAGGAAATCCGGGAAACCATATTTCGCCAGAATCGGCGGTATCCATGCCAGCGATAAGATTAAGCAGTGTACTTTTCCCAGAACCGCTTTCACCCATTAAAGCGAGTTGCTGACCCTGCTTTAATTCAAGCTCTGCCCCTTGTAGCACCGGGTGAAACTCCTCCCCATCTACAAAGCCTTTACTAAGGTTAGACAGTCTTAACATTAAAACATTCTCACTACTTCAAAACCGAAGTGTGAATCTACACCAAATTCCCTTTTTACGAAAGTATTTTAATAAGGCGATCACAGTATCAATACTTAAATGAAAAAATAGGTGAGGGAAAATCAAATTCCTATCAAATATTCTTGAAGATAGAAAAATAATGTACTAATCACGCACTCAATTTAATTTACCCTTTGAAATAAATAGCAACCAGTTGACTTAATTGCCAATAAGATTTCGTACCCACTTTTTACTTTTCAGCCGATGAAAACTGCTGAAGATTTTTATCAACTCTTCCAGCAAAAACAGGGCGTACACATATTCAGGTTTAAACCCTAACATTACAGCAGCGATAGCGGCGACAGGAACACCAATCAACCACTGAGTGATCATGTCCTGGTACAGACAATATTTAACGTCACCACCCGCACGAAGTATCCCAACAACAAGCGTAATCGGAGCAGAACGAATAACAACACCAAAACAGAGTATTAAAATAAATTTATCCGCCAACTGCCGCGTTTCGTCAGTGAGGGCACTAAAAGCATTAAGAATAGGTACCTGAAGAAAATAAAGAACAATAGCCGCACATATACCGACAAACACACTGAGTGCCAATATCCCAAATGACTGGTAATACACCTGATCATACTGTTTTGCACCAATCGTATTTCCCGTAAGTACCCCCGCAGCATTCGCCATGCCAATAACCAGACTGAGTGAGATCTGATCCACTGGCGTCATAACTGAAAGTGCTGCCAGCCCCTGAACTCCCGTTTGCCCCATAATGGCATGATAAGAGAAAATGCCGGCAGACCAGGCGAAGAAGTTAAACGTGGTTGGTAAAGACAACTTAAGAAAGCGGGAGACCTTAGAATGAATAAAAGCATTTCTAATGTCTTCCAGCCTGAATGCTAATAGATGGCTTTTTGAATACAGAAAGAAATACAAGCACGCAACTTCAACAGCACCACTTAATACCGTTGCTATTGCCGCGCCTTTAATTCCAAGTGCAGGCATGCCTAAATGGCCGAATATCAGCACCCAGTTAAGAAACACATTAGAAATAATGCCGATTGAGCTAAAAAATGTACTGACCCCCGGTCTGTGCATTGCCCGGAGCCCAACAGCCATACTACTGACCGAAGCAACGGCAAACATACTGAAAGAAGTAATAACAATATATTCGCTGCCCAGTTCAATCACTTCGGGTGAGTCTGTCGCCAGACGCATAATATCAACTGAAAACAGCGTAAATAGAACAACGACTAAAGTGGCAAATGTGTTGGCGATAATCCAGGTCAAAGCGGTACTTTCTTTAACCCCTTGTTTATCCCCGGCTCCCCAGTACTGGGAAGTTAACAGCGCTCCCCCCATATTCACACCCACCAGCATAATAGTGGTAACAAACATCGCCCGGCTGGCAACGCCAACCGCCGCAATATCCGCTTCTCCGAGCTGACCAAGCATCAAAACATCAACCAACCCACGGCTGGAGAACAAGATATTCTGTAAAGCGATAGGTAATGCAATTGCAAACAGACGGCGAACAAACTCGCCATTTGTATGATGGAAAACCAATGTGAGTGTTTTTGACATTATTTTACAAATCCAATAGGAATTTCAGCCAGTTGAGTCCCCTTGTTAAATGGATAAATCAAATATTCACCGTGATACTTAACAATGGACTTATAATCTGTTCTTTTATGAACCAAAAATCCGGCATCCGTTGCCAATTGAACAAAGCGGGCATGATTGCCCCTGACAAACATGCTGATAGGTTTAATCAACATTTCTGGTTGTGAACTTTCTTGGCCTTGTTCATCAGCCAAAAAACAGCTCACACACTGATTGGCGCACAACACCAGAGAGTTATCCCCTTCCGAAAAAATCTGCGTTTTTTCCGTCAGGTCATACTCAGTACAGACACTCCAGCCGTCCTGCTCCATACGGTCAAGAAATGTCTCGATGTCAGCATCAGTGATTGCGACAGGTTCTTTTTCTATTGGGAAGAAACTCTGATAAAAAGCCGATATATTTTTAAAAGTAAATAACAAGTCGGAAGCCGTACCTTTACTTCTTCCGGCTTTTTGCCAACGCGTCAGGTCATCACCGACACAACGGGGAAACCGTTGCGTCTTTAAACTTCTTGTCACCCAGCGAACCAGAAAGTGGGTATTACTCACCGGAGTGTTGGCCAGCTTACCTTTACGGTGCTCTTCTTCTAATTCCTTAAGTGCCGTATTTACGACATTTTGCAGCTCAATATAATAGTCAGCCATTATGCGTTCTTTCCTAACGTCCAATACAACACAGCAGATAACAGAGCACATAAGCTCATCATCATCACCATCGGCCAGGCGGCATCTCCGGGCATCGCCGCGACAATGGAACCAATAACCGATCCCATGCCAAACCTGAGGGTACCAGCAAGGGAAGAAGCGGTACCCGCCATATCGGGATACCCCGATAACAGTAACGCCATTGAATTACTGCCGATGGTAGAAAGCGTCCCGACATAACACATAACAAAAGGGACTGTGCCCCAAAGACCGAGGTCCAACACCCAGCCAACAAATAACCCAAGACCCGCCAGTAACTGAACGGTAAGAGCAAATCTCAACATGGTATGCGAACCAAATCTCTTTACCACTCTGCCATTGATGCTGGTCATGATAATCAAACATACGATATTCAGCCCAAACAAATAGCCGAACTGGGTGGCAGGAACACCGTAAATATCCATATAGACAAACGAACCAGCCGTTAAAAACGCAAACATTCCGGCAAAAGAAAAGGCACCCGATAATACCAGCCCTATCACTACTGGGTTCATGGATAAACGCAGGTAGTTTCTCAGGGTCGTCTTCAGACGCAGCGGCTGACGTTTCTCTTTATCCAGAGTCTCCGGTATTTTCCAGAACACCGCCAGACCGACCAGAACGGCAAAAATAGTTAAAAACCAGAATACGGATCGCCAGCCAAACCAGGTAGAAAAATACCCACCCACCATTGGAGCCACTAACGGTGCGACAGTAATAACCAGAATAATAAAGGACATGGTGCGGGCAAACTCTTCCCGCTCAAACATATCCCTGACGACCGCCTGAATAATAACGGCGGCAGCTGCACCGGCAAACCCCTGAGCAGCTCTGACATAAGTCAGCATTTCGACATCGGTTGCCAAAGCGCAGACAATCGAGCCAACAGTAAAGAAAAACATCCCGAACAACAGAACAGGCCGACGACCGAAACTGTCCGCTAACGGACCGTGAATCAGTTGTCCTATGGCAAAGCCAGCCGTATAAATGGTCAGCGTAATTTGAACGGCTCCGGCATCAACCCCCATGTCCTTTGCTATTGCAGGCATGGCCGGTAAATACATATCAATAGCAAAAGGCGTCAAAGCACCGATTGAGCCAAGTACTAAAAGCAGCACAAAGGTCAGTTGCACCTGTTTATTCGACATAAAGTTCCTGTTGTTGGATTAAAGTTACGGGGGTAATCAGCTTAAAAGTCTCCGACTTTACTTCCAGACGGAAGCGATCTCTTCTTCAGTCAAATAACGGTACTCTCCGGGTTCCAGTTCTTCATCCAGAATAATGTCGCCGATCCTTTCTCTGTGCAGCGCTTCTACTTTATTGCCAAGCGCAGCAAACATGCGCTTCACCTGATGATATTTTCCTTCATGAATGGTCAGTCTGACTTCCTTTTCGGTAATAATGTCCAGTTCAGCCGGTAGCGTTGCTTCTCTTTCGTTTCTTAATTCGATGCCCTGCTTAAATCGCTCGGCATAATCATCATTCACGGGATCAGCCAGCCAAACATAGTAGGTTTTTTCGCATTTATGTTTTGGTGATGTAATCCGGTGCGACCACTTTCCATCATCAGTAATAAGCACAAGACCTGTGGTATCAACATCCAGCCTTCCGGCGAAATGCAGCTCTTCCATCTTTACTTCATCCAGAAGTACAAAGGCAGTATGGTTAAACCCATCTTCATGTGAACACACAAACCCTTCCGGTTTATACAACATAATGTATCTCGGGCCCGGCATGGCTATTTCTCTGTCTTGCCATTCCACGCAACTCTTATCAGTTACTTTTACTGCACCGCTTTTCTGCACAATGCCATCAACCGAAACTTCTCCGCTTTTTAGTAGCTTCGTCGCCTCTTTCCGGGTGGCCCCAAGGGCATCACATAAAAATTTATCCAGTCGCATTTATACCTCTTATTCGGCTGTATCCAGAATGCTCTAAGGCAAGCTGGATAAGAATGCGCTATTATATGCTTCTTTATCTCAATAGTTGAGCTATTTCACAGTTTTTATGTATAAACTTCGTCCGTATCAGGCCGATGCTGTTAAAGCCGTTATCCACTACTTTAGGAAACACACCTCACCCGCGGTCATTGTACTGCCGACCGGTGCAGGCAAAAGCCTTGTTATTGCTGAGCTGGCCCGCCTTGCTAAAGGCAGGGTTCTGGTATTGGCGCATGTAAAAGAGCTGGTAGAGCAAAACCATGCAAAGTACGAAGGGTATGGCTTAACCGGCGCGGTTTTTTCTGCCGGTCTGGGACGAAAAGAAACCGATCAACAAGTGGTATTTGCATCGGTTCAGTCTGTGGTACGAAACCTGGACGCATTTGCCAATCAATTTTCTCTTCTGGTCATTGATGAATGCCACCGTGTCCCAGACAACAATACCAGCAGCTACCAGAAAGTAATTAGCCACCTTAGAGAGGTAAACCCGGGAATCAAAGTCCTCGGTTTAACCGCGACCCCTTATCGCTTGGGGATGGGCTGGATTTATCAGTACCATACCCGAGGGCAGGTACGCAGTGAAGCCCCCCGTTTTTTCCGGGACTGTATCTTTGAGCTGCCTATCCGCTACCTTCTGGACGAAGAATTTCTGACTCCGGCCCGAATGATCGATGCGCCGGTACTCAGCTATGATTTCTCTCAGCTGAAACCGGCGAATACCGGCCGCTATAAAGAGTCTGAGCTGGATATGGTGATCGAAAGTTCGAAGCGTGCCACACCACAGATCGTCACGCAGATTATCCAGCTTGGTCAGGATAAGAAAGGCATTATGATCTTTGCGGCTACCGTTCATCACGCACAGGAAATATTAAGCCTGCTGCCACAGCTGGAGTCTGCCATTGTTATTGGTGACACACCAACAACAGAACGGGATACCATCATTCAGAGTTTTAAAGATCAGCAGATAAAATACCTGGTGAATGTGTCCGTTCTGACTACCGGGTTTGATGCGCCACACGTGGATTTAATTGCGATTTTAAGGCCGACTGAATCGGTCAGCCTGTATCAACAAATAGTCGGACGAGGACTGCGATTGTCTGAAGGCAAGCAGGAGTGCCTGGTGCTTGACTACGCCGGTAATAATTATGACCTCTATCAGCCGGAAGTTGGCGACCCTAAGCCGGATTCTAACAGCGAGATTATTACCGTTCCCTGCCCGGCCTGTGGCTTCAACAATAACTTCTGGGGCAAGCTGGACAGTAATGGCTTTCTGCTTGAACATTATGGCCGACGTTGTCAGGGCTATTTCGAGGAGGAGGACGGAACCCGCGAACATTGCGGCTACCGGTTCCGGGCAAAATACTGCAATGAATGTGGGGCCGATAATGATATCGCCGCCCGAATCTGCCATGAGTGTGATGCCACCCTCGCCGATCCGGACAAAAAGCTGCGTGAAGCACTAAACCTAAAAGATGCACTTGTCTTTGAATGCAGAGACATGCAGCTTAATACTCATAAAGACTCATCAGGTAAGAATCAGCTAAGAGTGACATACATTGGCGACGATAATGCACAGGTGCATGAATTCTGGTCTCTGAACACAAAGAAACAGAAGGAAAACTTCCATAAACAATTCGTCCGTCCACATCTGGCGGATCGACACCGGCCTTTCGAAGAAAGCTCTCCTTCCCGGGTAGTGAGCCATCAGCACCGGTTTCGTCTGCCTCAGTTTGTTATTGCCAGAAAATCAGGACGGTTCTGGAAGCTCAGGGATAAAATCTTTGATGATGAATTTAAAGACAATAATTAGGGACTATTTCCCGCTGTGCTATTGCTCCTGAATGCCAACAATGATAGTATCCGCGCTCGTTTTGGATGTAACAACCAATTACACCGGAACGACTAGCATTATCAACTAGGTCGCTATGTTGGTGATGAACCTATCTTTTACCCAATTTGAGAGTAAATACTATGAAATTTGAAGCAGTAGTACGTACTGAGCTAGGTAAGGGTGCGAGCCGCCGCCTACGCCACGCTGGTCAATTCCCAGCAATCGTTTACGGTGGAACAGAAGCACCTGTATCTATCGCTCTGAAGCACGATGACATCATCAACCAAATGGATAAGCCTGAGTTCTACGAAGCTATCACTCTGGTTATTGACGGTGCTGAAGTTAAGGTTAAGCCACAAGACGTTCAACGTCACGTGTTCAAGCCAAAAGTTGAGCACATGGACTTCATCCGTATCTAATTCTTTTACCAAAAGAGTTAGTCGGATAAATCCAGACCTTTTGCATATCAGATAACTCGGTCTTACCACCCGGGACATCTAAAAATCAGAAACCCCAGATGCTACCAACATCTGGGGTTTCGCCGTTTATGACCACGGCTATAGGTTTATGACTACGGCTATAGAAAAAACGTTGTAACAAAATCGTAAAAGCATTAATTTTCGTTATCATTATTATATCTCTCACAATGATGCGCCTTTGTAACAAGAGAAATTCAATGCTTACTATCTTTAAAACATTTTTTGCTTTGGGCTGGATCAGCTTCGGTGGCCCTGCCGCTCATATCGGCTACTTTCGTAATACATTCGTAGAAAAACTTAAGTGGCTTACCGAAGAAGAATACGCACAAATCGTCGCCCTGAGCCAGTTTTTACCGGGGCCCGGCTCCAGCCAGGTTGGTTTTGCTATCGGCTATAAACATGCCGGAGTCTCTGGGGCGCTGGCGGCTTTTCTTGGTTTCACTCTTCCATCCATCATTATTATGCTGGTACTGGCCGCTTTAAGCGCCAGTTTAACCACTGAACCGCTATTCCTGTCCGCTGTCCATGGTTTGAAGTTGTTAGCTGTGGTGGTGGTTGCCGACGCGATATGGGGAATGTTCAGCAAGTTCTGTCAAACGACGCTGCCTGTCGGGCTTTGTCTTTTCACTGCTATTGCTTTACTTGTCCTGCCTGGCATCGCAACTCAGGCACTTGTGCTTATTGCCGCAGCAATGACTGGCAGCCTGTTTCTACAAAAAAGTGGCGGAGACTCTCACGATAACCTGCCGTTCCGTCCGCACTGGCTTCCCCTTCTGATCTTTGCGCTCTTGCTGACCGGGTTGCCTCTGCTAACCTCACATGGTTCACTTGCTGGTATATTCAGTGACTTCTTTCAGGCTGGTAGTCTGGTATTCGGTGGTGGTCATGTTGTATTACCTTTACTACAAAACATCGTCGGTGATCAGCTGCCTCAGGACGCCTTCTTAACCGGATATGCCGCTGCGCAGGCCATTCCCGGCCCTATGTTTACCTTTGCGACATATATCGGCTATATCATGTCACCGGAGTTTCCGGTACTGGGCGCGCTTTTTGCCACCGCCGGCGTTTTTCTTCCCGGCTTTCTGCTCCTTCTGGGGATACTCAGACACTGGCAGAGACTGGCCTCTATACCTAAAGTGGACGGGGCGTTAAATGGCGTCAATGCCGCGGTGGTCGGCTTACTTATTGCCGCCCTCTATCAGCCTATCTTCTTAAGTGCCGTTAACGTTCCACTGGATTTTGCACTCGTTCTCTCAGGGTTGTTTCTGCAAAAGCAGCTTAAGCTGCCTCTGGTCTGGATGGTCACTTTGTCTATTCTTGCCGGGTTATTGTTATTCTAGACAGTACCAGAGTGAAAATACCTGTTCAGCGACTGAAAACAATGTCGGGTTGGTCGCTGACAGTGTGATATTTAGTGATAAATCTATAAATGTATTAATTATAAAACACACCTTTTCCCTGGTTTCTGCTATTACTAGACTAGTGGTAGGAGTTAATTGTGAGAGCCGAGCTCTGAGCCGTTTCTCCAGCCTATTTAATTTGCCAGAAACAGGAAGGTAAGGATATGAAATATCTAATACTATCAATGCTAGCGGCCATACTTGCTATTCCGGCAGTAGCACAAGACTCTCAAACCGCTTCAGGTCAGGGTGCTGATTTTGATATGGCGATCGGTTGTGGGGACTTTAGTAGTGGTTCTGAAGCTAATCTGGATGATCCCGGCATGCCCGAGGGAACACTAACTGAAGCAATTAGAGGTCAAATTCTCAGCTTATGTCCAGATTTGCAAGACGCCATAGATAATGATGACGATAAAACTTGGCAGGATGTAGGGGCAACCTTTAAAGATACCGCTGAAGACATAGCCGCCGATATTGCGTTAAAAGTGGCTGTTCACTACGACTATACTACTGAATTTGACGACAGAAGCTGTCAGGTTATCCGAATTAACCCGGGTAATCAGTCCAAGGTTATGTGTGATACCAATGAGGGTAATCCTTCTGTGACTTGCGTAGAACTTTCGGGTGAATCCATAGCCGAGATTCAAAGCCTATGTGATAGCTGGACTTCTACAACCACACCATAGACCACTGGCTGTATATAAGACTTTATAATACCCATCACCCGGCAGCTACATTCTCCAGAACAAAATCACGGAATACCTGATTGGCTCTGGAGAGGTAGCTGTCGCGTCTCCACGCCAGGCTCAAATCAATATAGAAAGGTTGCTTAAAGGGCCGGGAAATAATCTGGTCATCATCTTGTATTGCAACTTTCCACATGGGTGATATGGCATACCCCTGCCGGATAACAGATTTTATCAATGGTAAAAGATTACTGGAAAAAGCCACTTTCGGTATTATCTGCATCTCCCGGCTGATTTTCTCTATCAGCGAATGGTGATAATAACTCTTTTGAAACAGAACCAAGTCATGAGACAAAAAATCTTCATACTCTATCAACTCTTTCTCTGCCAATGGATGGTCAGGAGCCATACAAACGACCATTTCTTCTTGTATCAACGGAGCACTATCCAGTTCCGGCCTCAGATAGGTATCGGCTATGACACCCAGTTCCAGCTCTCCATCAAGAAGCATCTGACGGATATTTCTTGTGCCGTCATCAATAATATTCAGACTCAGGTTGGCGTACTGATGTTTAAAGGCCATCAGCAGAGGAGGTAAAAAGTATGAACCAATCATACTCGGCACACCGATCTTCACTTCTCCACGCTCCAGTCCTTCCAGTGCCAGCATGGATAATCTGGCATCACTGGCCTGCTGTAAAATCTGCCGGGCATGCTGCAGAAACTGAATGCCGGCATCGGTCAGGCTGACCCCTCTTTCCCTACGGTGCAACAGGGGCATATTCAATTCCATTTCCAGTTTTTTGATACTACTGCTGATCGCAGGCTGTGCCAGGTTCAGCCGACGGGACGCTGCTGAAATAGTGCCGGTTTCAGCAACCGCAACAAAGTGTTTTAACTGTCGAAATTCCATAATGACCTCTACAAAGCGTCCGTATCAGAAAGGGGGGACTTTCATGTCATCCTATATATAAATAAAAACTATGGAAAGCATAAAAACAGAATATTTTATTTATTATGCACCTATCGTTATTCTACTCGTGTTCCTTGTCCCAAAATCCTGATTCCGAGTTGTAACTGAAGTGAAAAATTTAACCCATTACCGCAAATTAACCTTATCTATATGCTTATGTTCTATAGTTACATTTTCTAATATTTACTGGTTGCAACCACTGCTGCCACAACTGCAGCAGGATTTTCAGATATCCTCTATGGCGGCAAGCCTGTCAATGTCAGCCTCTCTCTTTGGCATGGGATTGGGGTTACTGTTCTTTGCAAGCTGGTCTGACGCTATAGGTCGCTGTCATATCCTGCTGGTAGGTACGGCTGTCGGACTCTGCATCTCTTTTCTTCTTCCTTTGGTCGAAAACTACAATGTCTTCCTAATCCTCAGGTTTATTCAGGGTGCCTTTCTTGCCGTCTGTCCAGCCGTTGCTGTCCCTTTGCTGGGCGATGAGCTGAGAAAAAGCTGGCTTCCCGCAGCTGTTGGATTTTATATTGCGTCGAATACGATTGGCGGTATCGCCTCTCGCCTGCTCGCGGGGGTAGGTGCAGAATATCTTGGGAGCTGGCAGGCATCCGGTTATATCATTGGCACTATCAGTGCCGCGCTATTTGTGGTTGTGCATTTTTCTCTGCCAAAACAACGGCACTTTACACCATCAGAATTTCACCTGAAAACCAGCCTTCATGACTATACGTTACATCTGAAACGACCTCAGCTCGTTATCATCTATCTTATCATCGGCCTGGGTTTTGGTTGTTTTGTCAACCTGTCCAACTATCTGATGCTGGTCCTGGAAGCCGCTCCCTATCATTTACCCAGTGATATTCGCAGCCTGATGTTCCTTACATTGCTTGGTGGTACCACCAGTTCTTCTTTTGCCGGAAAATACGCGCGCAAGCATAGTCTGATCACAGGAATGGCGGTTGGCGTGTGTATTATGCTGGTCGCTAACCTTATTTTGGGGCAAACCCAACTGCCTTTACTTATTCTGGGTATGGTCCTGATGGCGATGGGTTTCTTCTTTTGCCATGCGCAAGCAAGTGCATTGGTTGGCCGTAGTGTAAAAAAAGCTAAGGGTAGCGCGCAGGCGTTATACAGCTTGTTTTACTACACAGGGGCCAGTACAGGCGTCTTCTTACTGGAGCCGTCCTACCAGACTAAAGGATGGCACGGCATACTGGAAACCACTCAGTTTACGCTGATGATCTGCATGGCTCTGGTGGTTATTTGTCAGCTTCTTTATCTGAAAAACCGGAAAACTTCTCACCAAACTGCTTAAGGCTTGTTTTATACTAAGTAGGTCAGTTTACGAATGGAGTTTGCCATGAACAAAAAGCTTATGATGCTGTTAATGCCGGTTATTCTGGGTGCCTGTACCTACAGCAGTACCACTGCCAGTAACAACACTACCACGATAAGTGAAGCCGCTCTGCAACACCATAACTGGACGCTGATTCAAGTAGATAATCACAAGCTGACTGATTTACAAATAAAAGAAAAACCAAACCTGGAAATTGGTGAAAATATGCGTGCCACTGGGTTTGCCGGATGTAACCATTTTTTCGGACAAAGTATATTGCGTGAAAACCAATTTAAAATTGAAAAAATGGCCATATCACAAAAAATGTGTTTCGGACAAGTGATGGGTATCGAAAATATTCTTTCCGATACCCTGACTCAGTACAGTACCATTATTCTTTATGAAGATTATCTGAAGCTCCATAATGGTACCCATCAACTGATCTTTAAATTAAACGATTATAAATAGCGGTTATGGCCATGCTTATATTCATGGCCTACAAATTCAGAGGGGAATACTGTAATAGCTCCAGCCTGAGCTGATCCGACAACGCTATTGGTCGATTGAAGGTCATTCCAACGCTGTATCCGGCACCATTCTTACGCCAGTTAGCGATGGTACAAAGCTGGAGAGGCTCTGATAAATTGTCAAACTGGAGCTTAACCTTTACCTCATCTCCCTGATGTAATTCAATATCCTGTTCAACATAAAGGCAGCAGCCGGACACCGAAATATCCCGGACCACAACAATCGCCGCTGTTTTTCCAAATGCGGCTTCTGTCTGAAGGTTGATTTTTAACCGCTTATCTTTTCTGACCACTTTCGCTTCGACCCGTTCCGGGAATTCCACAAACATAAGCCATGAAAATGCCGACCGAATACCAAGTAACTGAGTTCTGAATGCAATAATATGCCCGGACTCGGTATCAGCAAATCCCCGAATAATGACCTGGATACCGGAAGAGGAGCTGGAAATATCCGCTTTATAAGTAATTAAACTTTCCAGTGTTCTGGCGGTTATTTCAAAAATCAGATACTGGTCTTTTTTCATACCGGTAAACGAGCACTGACCAGAATACTCTTCCCCATTTTCAAAAATAAATACCGCAGAAAACCGGGAACCGATAGTTAAATATTTTTCTAGCTCTGAGCTGTTAGGAATAAAATAAGGCATACACTGCTACAAAGATGAATGATCGCGCTTTCCATTCACGCTGTTTATTATTTTGTTGCAGTAGTATGCCATACGTTAACCATAAAAACACTGGCTGTTTTTAGTTAACCCACTGTTGACGCAGTGTTTTAGCTGCCGACACCATATTTTTCAGAGAGGCTTCTGTCTCTTCCCAGTTACGGGTTTTCAGGCCACAATCCGGGTTTACCCACAGTCGTTGTGCCGGGATTTTCTGCGCCGCTTTTTCCAGTAACTGAATGATCCACTCTTCATCAGGAATATTCGGTGAGTGAATATCATAGACACCCGGACCAATTTCATTTGGGTAATTAAATTCTTCGAATGCCTTCAGCAGTTCCATATTCGAACGAGAAGTTTCGATCGTAATAACATCGGCGTCCAGTGCTGCCACTGACTCAATAATTTCATTAAACTCGCTATAGCACATATGAGTGTGAATCTGAGTTTCTGGCCTTGCGCTCGCCGCAGAAATCTTAAAGGCTTCCACAGCCCAGTTCAGATATTCCTGATGATCCCGTTTCTTCAGTGGCAGACCTTCCCGAATAGCGGGCTCATCGATCTGAATAATGTTAATCCCGGCATTTTGCAGATCATCAACTTCATCGCGCAGTGCAAAGGCCAGTTGCTGAGTAATTTCCTTACGTGAGATATCTTCACGCGGGAATGTCCAGCACAGAATCGTCACGGGACCAGTCAGCATACCTTTCATCTGTTTTGATGTCAGAGACTGTGCATAAGTGGACCAGTCTACAGTCATCGGATTTGGTCGTTCAATATCCGCGACCACGACCGCAGGTTTCACACAACGGGAACCATAACTCTGTACCCAGCCAAACTGCGTAGTGGCAAACCCTTCCAGATTCTCCGCAAAATATTCCACCATATCGTTCCGCTCGGCTTCACCATGCACCAATACGTCCAGATCCAGAGCTTCCTGGCGCTTCACTGCATCCGCAATATGCCCTTTAATAGCCGTTTCATAGTCAGCCTGAGAAAGTCGGCCTGCGCGATAAGCACTACGCTGTGCCCGAATTTCACCGGTTTGCGGGAATGAGCCTATCGTCGTCGTCGGCAAAAATGGTAATCCCAGCACCTCATCCTGATGATGTGCCCGCTCCTCATAAGCAGCTGCGCGTTGACTCGTTTCCGCAGAGATAGCGTTCACCCTTTGCTGAACGTCCGGCTTATTAACATGCTGCGCCGTTTCACGCTGACGAATCGGCTGACTGTATTCCCGACATGCTGCCACAGCATCAGTATCGCCATCCAGCGCTTTACCCAGCAGACTAACCTCACCCAGCTTCTGTTTCGCAAATGCAAACCAGCTGCGGGTTTCTTCATTCAGTTTGATTTCCAGTTCCAGGTCGATCGGGCTGTGCAACAGAGAACAGGAACTACCAATCCAGAGCTTGTCTCCCAACTGCGCTTTAACCGGAGTAAGCTTCTCCAGCACACGTTCCAGATCCGCACGCCACACATTGCGGCCATTGACGACACCAGCAGAAAGTACCCAATTTTCCGGCAGCGCATCGACGACAGAGCTTAATTGTTCCGGAGCCGCGGACAGGTCAATATGCAGACCATTCACCGCAAGTTCGGTGATCTTATCCAGATTATCGGTTACCGAATCAAAATAGGTGGTCAGTAACAGTTTTACGTTACTCTGAATAACCTGATAAGCCTGTTTAAAAGAATCCCGCCACTTATCTTCAAGGTCCAGAGCCAGCACAGGTTCATCAATCTGTACCCACTCTACTCCTAATGCAGACAGTTTAGAAAGAATCGCCTGATAAGCAGACAACAAACGAGGCAGTAACTGAATACGGTCAAAACCTTCTTCTACCTCTTTACCCAGATACAGGTAACTGACCGGGCCAAGCAGTACCGGTTTTACATGATGCCCGGCTTCAATGGCTTCACTGACTTCTTCAAATAATTGAGGCCAGCTCACTTCAAACCGGTCATCACTGCTAAACTCCGGCACAATGTAATGATAGTTAGTGTTAAACCATTTCGTCATATCGGATGCAGCGGCACCGCACCCACAATCAGAATGAGACTGCCCGCGACCAATACGGAACAACGTATCCAGATTTGGAGAACCGTTGCGGTGACGTTCTGGTACGTGACCAAGCAGTAAAGAGGTCGTCAGTACATGGTCATACCAGGCGAAATCGCCGGCAGAAACGAAACTTAACGCATTCTCCTTCTGGCTATTCCAGTGACGCTGCCTCAGTTCAGAACCAACCTGTTTTAGCTCATTTTGAGAAATCTCTCTACGCCAGTATTTTTCCTGTGCAAATTTAAGCTCCCTCTGTTCACCAATACGTGGGTAGCCAAGAATGTGAGTCGTTGTTGTCATGCTAATGTCCTTACTAGATTAAGATGTCTGGATGGCCAAACTATCGCTTTCTGCCGTAAGATTAGCAATTGCACATTATTCAACATGTTTATTAGAAACTTTCATAGTCTCACCATTAATAGTGAATCAGAGGCATTCGCATTATTTTTTAAACAATTGGCCGTCTAGACGTTTACATCTCAATTCAGAAGGGGTAACTTAGTAGCTACATGAAAAAAGTTAATGACAATAAAAAAATAATGAGGAACTGTAATGATTGAAATTAAGCATTTAAAAACATTAGCTTCGCTGAGAGAAACCGGCTCACTGACGGCAACAGCCACCTCATTACACCTGACGCAATCTGCGCTGTCTCACCAGATTAAAGATCTCGAATCCCGTATTGGCGGACAGCTTTTTTTGCGCAAAACCCGGCCGGTTAAGTTTACTGCTGAAGGCGAAATACTGCTGAAACTGGCAGACGAATTGCTGCCAAAACTGACTGCGGCAGAGCAGCAACTCGCCGGGCTAAAAGAAGACAGTAACGGCAGATTACATATGGCCATCGACTGTCACTCTTGTTTTCAGTGGCTGATGCCAGCGTTGAAGGAGTATCAAATTTCCTGGCCAAATGTCGGTCTGGACTTCTCATCCGGCTTTGGTTTTGACCCTATTCCGGCCCTGCTGTCCGGGGAGCTGGATCTGGTGATTACCTCGGATATTTTGCCACGTTCAGATGTTCATTATGAACCACTGTTTGATTTTGAAATGCGCCTTATCACTGCTTTGAACCACCCTCTTGCTGATAAAGGGCGGGTCGAGCCAGAAGACCTGAGGGGACAGACAATGCTTTCTTATCCGGTTCCTAAACAAAGGTTAGATGTGGTCAAACACTTTATGCAGCCTGCTGGCGTCGAGCCGGAAAAATGGAAACAAGCCGATAACACCCTAATGCTGGTGCAAATGGTGTCGGCTGGATTAGGGGTGGCTTCTCTGCCAAACTGGGCCATCAGTGAGTTTTCACGGCAGGGGCTGGTCACCAGCCTGCCGCTGGGCGATGGCCTGCAACGTCGCCTCTTCGCAGCCGTAAGAAGTGCTGAGTCGAATAAGCATTATTTACAGGCCTTTTTCAACACTGCACGCCAGCAGTCAGAAAACCACCTGGAAGGAATAAAACTTCCGTAGTATCTATTTAAAGTAACACCTGTCTACTGTAGTGCAGATTCACCTTTCGTAGGATTTAAACTGGTTTGTGAGCGGATCATACTGATAGCCGAGCACATCCAGTTTACCGACCAGGTTTTCAACATCGACTTCATATTTAGACACAAACTCTTCAAAGCTTTCACATTCCAGGCGCAGCTTTTCATTCACAATCCCCAGCAAGATTGAACTATCAATAGCTTGTACATTACTCAGGTCCATGGCAATACTCCTCTGATTGGATACATAAATAAGTATTAACCCGTATCCCGCAGAATTAAAGCTGTCCGGTGGGAGATTTTACCAATATCGGTAGATGCTCACACTAGATGTAGCTATAATGCCTCGCTCACAAAAAAGAGGTCAAAATATGCACAGCAATATCACTCCTATTAATGAATATCCCCGCTTCTGGGCTGAGTGCTTCGGTACTGCTCCTTTTCTGCCCACCAGCAGAAAAGAAATGGATGCATTGGGATGGGATAGCTGTGACATTATTATTGTCACCGGTGATGCGTATGTGGATCATCCCAGCTTTGGTATGGCTATCATTGGCCGACTGTTGGAGGCTCAGGGGTTTCGGGTCGGCATTATTGCTCAACCAGACTGGAGCAACAAAAATGCCTTTATGCAGTTAGGACAGCCAAACCTGTTTTTTGGCATTACGGCAGGAAACATGGATTCCATGATCAACCGCTATACTGCGGAGAGAAGGCTGCGCCACGATGATGCTTATACCCCTAACAATGAAGGTGGTAAGCGTCCGGATCGTGCCGTTTTAGTATATTCTCAACGCTGCCGAGAAGCCTATAAAGAGACCCCTATCGTCCTGGGTGGCATTGAAGCCAGCCTTCGTCGCCTCGCCCATTACGATTACTGGTCAGATAAAATCCGTCGTTCCGTACTGCTTGATGCCAAAGCCGACATTCTTTTATACGGTAACGCGGAACGCGCTCTGGTTGATGTCGCTCATCGTCTGGCCAATGGCGAATCCGTAAAAGACCTGATCGATATCCGGGGAACGGCGGTAAACCTGCCGGCCGTTCCGGATCATTATGCTGTGGTGGACTCTTCACGTATCGAAAAGCCGGGAAAAGCTTACGTACCCGTAAACCCGTACGCTACAGAACAACAGTGTGAGCAGAAAGAAGAAAAAGCCGATAACACAGTGACTCCGATTACGGTTCGTCCGGCACCAAGAGATGCCGCCCATACCGTTGTGCGTCTGCCATCGTATGAAAAATTGCAGAATGACCGCATTCTTTACGCCCATGCCAGCCGTGTCATGCACCTGGAGACCAACCCATATTCGGGCCGGGCGCTGGTACAACGCCATGGCAACCGTGAACTCTGGATTAACCGGACGGCTATTCCGCTGAGCACTGAAGAAATGGACTTTGTGTTTGATCTGCCCTATGCCCGTGTGCCACACCCTATGTACGGTAAGGCTAAAATCCCGGCCTATGAAATGATTAAAACCTCGATCAATATCATGCGCGGTTGTTTTGGTGGCTGTTCATTTTGCTCAATTACCGAACATGAGGGTCGCATTATTCAGAATCGCTCCAAAGAATCGATCCTGAATGAGCTGGCTGATATTAAACAAAAAGTACCCGGCTTTACCGGCACCATCTCTGACCTTGGAGGTCCGACAGCGAATATGTATCGTCTGGGTTGCTCGGACCCTAAGGCGGAAGCAAACTGTCGCCGACCTTCGTGTGTGTTTCCAGGGATCTGTGCCAAGCTGAATACCAACCATCAGCACCTGATCGATCTTTACCGGGACGCCCGGAAAGTCGACGGCATAAAAAAAATCTTTATCGCTTCCGGTGTACGTTATGACCTCGCGATTGAGTCGCCAGAATACATCAAAGAGCTGGTGACTCACCATGTTGGCGGATATCTGAAAGTCGCGCCGGAACACACAGAAAAAGGCCCACTGGACATCATGATGAAACCGGGCATGGACACCTGGTATCGCTTCAAAGAGATGTTTGAGCAATACAGTAAAGAAGCAGGTAAAAAACAGTACCTAATCCCTTACTTTATTTCTGCTCATCCAGGTACCAAAGATGAAGACATGGTGAATCTGGCACTGTGGCTGAAAGCCAACAACTATGAGTGTGATCAGGTGCAGAACTTCTACCCGACTCCGATGAGCTACGCGACTGCTGCGTATTATTCGGAAACCAACCCATTAAAGCGGGTGAAATATAAAAAGCGTGAAGAAGTCCCCAGTGCAAAAGGAGAGCGCCAACGTCGCCTGCATAAAGCCCTGCTCCGCTATCACGATCCTGAAAACTGGCCTTTAATTCGTAAGGCTCTGACCGAAATGGGTAAAAAACAGTTGATAGGCGACCGAGCAGGTTGTCTGGTTCCTGAGGAAGATAAAGATGTGAAGACCCCGGCACAGAGAAGACAATCTGGCCGTCACGGGGCCAAACGCTTTGCGACCAAGCACCCCAGACAGCCGGATCAGAGAAGGCCTGAGCATAAGCAATCAGGGCAGAAGAAAAACAAGCCGAAAAAACAGCGCTCCCGCGCGTAGCACGGAAGGCGCTATGCTTCCTGTAATGTTTTTGCCTGGGGCAAACGACTCACCACCCGGTTACGCCCCTGCTTCTTCGCCTGATACAGATAATAATCTGCCTGCTCCAGGGTCTGTTTCAGGCCCTGTTCCGGTTTGAATACTTCAATGCCGATACTGATGGTTATGTGACCAACTTCCGGGAACTCATGCAGTTCCACCACTTTCCTTAAGTTTTCCGCCACTGTCACCGCATCTTTCAGCTCGGTTTCCGGGCAGACCACCAGAAACTCTTCACCGCCCCAGCGACCAACCTCATCTACCGTTCTGGTATTCTCGTTTAACAGTATCGCCAACCGGTGCAACACCTTATCACCGACGAAGTGACCATACTTATCATTAACATTCTTAAAATAGTCAACATCGATCATCAGCACCGAGAACAGAGACCCATACCGTTTACTACGTTCGTATTCCTGCTGAAGACAGTTGTCAATTTTTCGCCGGTTATATATCTCCGTCAGGGAGTCCATTTCCGCAATCACTTCCAGGTGCTTTTTCTCGGTTTTATCTACAGAAATCGACATATAGCCGACCAGATCTTTTTCGTTCTCATACAGGGGAACGACGGTACTGAACAGCCAGAACTCTTCTCCCCGGCGGGTCCGGTTATGAAACTCCCCCTGCCAAGGCAGGCCGCTGGAAAGCGTATCAAATACTTCTTCTAACTTATCATTGCCCTTATCAAAACTCAAAACCGACACCGGCTCCCCCACCAGGTCCTCCTCCCGGTAACCACTAATATTCAGGAAAGCCTGACTCAGGCGGGTAATCGAGCCGTTTGTGTCCGTTTCCACTAACGGAACATATTGATCCAACATTTTCATGTATCTGGTACGCTCTTTAGTTACATTCTCTAACTTCTTCACCAGACGTGATGGATTAATCGCGATCAAGATCCCCGACACAACCGAAAATATCATCACAGTCAGGGAGATATTAATCAGCAGACTGGTTTCCTCTTCCTCCCGCTGTTCAAGAAAGTCCGTTGCAGCATGACTGATCAATGTAATTCCGTCGGACATGGGTAAGTTAATCAGGTTAAGAGCAGAGAAGCCTTGCTCAGTAAGAGACTCTGTTGATTGAATATTCTCAATGCCATAGACATCCCGGAAAGATCCTGGCTGATGAGGTGAGTTTTTAAGGCCAAAAGCCTTAGAAGAAGCGAGAATCGTTCCTGAATCATTCACCAGATAGGTATCAAGATTACCGTTGTTCGTCAGTACATTAACCAGAAAATCCATATTCAGATACAGCACGACATGCCCGAACAGCTCATCTTCTCTGTATACCGGTTTGCTCACACTCACCATATAAAATGATTCTGAAACGACAGAGTCATTACTCAGAGTTAAGTCAGAAAACCACACCCCATAGTTATTGGTAGGCATGGCAGCGGAAAAAGAGTATGTGCGCTGATGTGTACTTAAGTTTCTGACAATATTATCACCGGCCACCCGATAAAATGAGGACAGGGGCTGATCACGGTCATCAATCAGCTCAATACGGTAATAGCTGAAGCTCATTTTTAACAGGTTGCGCATCAGGTTTTCGGTTTCAGCCAGTGACGACGCCGACCCTGTTCTTATATAGCGGCGTAACTCCTCACTTTCCCACAGCGTATTCACCGCGCGGGCAGAAGAGACCGCAAATGCCTGGGTCGCATATATCGCACTTCTCTGCTGAAAGGCCGTGTTTTCAGCCATAGAAGTGGCCATTGCCCTTTTACTGTGATGGTCCACCAGATAAACAGACAACAAAGTAATGCAGACACTAAAAAATAACAGAGAAACGATAAACCGATAATAAATATTCTTATTATGAACCATATTGTTTTACCCAAAAAAAACAAGACGCCAACATTTAATTTAACATAAGCGCTCTTCTGACAACATAAGTTCCTGGCACTGCTGCATTATTTTCTTCGTCACTTTCCAGGTGGCGGATGCTACTGCCTGACTTAAACCCTCCTTATACAGAGTCGTATCGGAAATTTCTATCGCGAACACCGTCAATTCCGGTAAGGTATTTTTCAGCTCTTTCAGTAACCGCCAACTTTGTGGCAATGCCAGTATATGACTGCTAAACCCACTGCTCTCTTCTTCTTCATCAATAAGATTCAGATCACCTTCTCCCAGACGGTAAATTCGCCCCGGAGAGTGAGCGGTCCGATCCAGCAACGCGTCGACAACAATCACATTGGAACAGTTCATAAAAAAAGGCAGTGCTCTCTGACCAGAGTTTCCGCCATAAAAAAGCTGAATATGGGGGTTGAGTTCTGGCATAACCTCTAATTCTGATTGCAGTTGCTGAAAAACAGCATGCCCTGCGCCATCGTCAGCACACAAAGGATTACCAAAGCAGATAATATTGATCATAATTTGACTCATCGGTTATTTTCCCTGGTAACTTTCAACTTAAGGAAATGAGTGGAACAGGAAATACAGGGGTCATAATTGCGGATCAGCTGCTCGCAAAACAGCTTCAAATCTTCATCGCTGTTCTCAAGACCGAACCGCTCAACAGAATCACGTAAATCACATTCTATCCGGGCCTGATTCTGACTCGTGGGTGGAATAATCGTACAGTTTTTTACCCGTCCGGATTCATCAATCTCGTAGCGATGATAAATTAAGCCCCGGGGCGCTTCCGTTGCATGGCAGGCGATACCCGGCCTGACGGTAACGGGTACAAACGGAGCATCCGGAAGAATAAATCCGGACAGGATACGCTGAATCTCCTGGCAGGCGTAATGGATCTCCAGCGCCCGGATCAGAATACTGTCAAACATGTTCTGACTCTCACCACTCTGTCCCACCTGAAGTGCCAGTTGCCGGGTTTCACTGTCCAGCATTGCAAAATTATGATTAAACCGGGCTAACGGCCCGACCAGGTAATCACTGTTATGCAGCAGAGAATACAGCGCCGTTGAATGCGGCTCCTGATGTTCACGAAAATAGTCTTCGTATTCTTCCGGTTCGATATTGATATCTGATGCACTGGCAATCCAGCCGTGATTAATCGGGTAATGCTCATCGGACTTCAGGCTGACATAGTCAAAGCTGTGAGAATAATCCGGCCTTTCCAGAGACGCACAAAACAGCACCAGCGATTCAGCCAGATGACGCATTTCTTCCGCTTCCCCCTGCAAAGACAAGAGTTCATCCAGTTTAGGCAAGCCCTCAAATCCGCCTACTTTCAGTCCAATAGGATGAACACTGCGCCCTCCCAGCAGGCTCATAACCTGATTACCGAATGCCTGAATCCTGATGCCCCGGTTAAAAATATCCGGATGCACTTTGGCCATCTCCAGTCCGTTGGAAAAACCCAGAAAATCGGGCAGCGCCAGAAAGTGAATGTGCAGTGCATGGCTTTGGATCCACTCCGCCAGATTCATCACCCGTCGTAACTGAGTGACCGGCTCAGGTACTTCCAGTTGAAATAGCTTTTCCAGAGCCAGAATAGAGGTTAACTGGTAGGCCATAGGACAAATACCACAAATCCGCGCCGCCAGCTCCGGCACATCGCTGTAGTTTTTTCCGACCAGGAACTGCTCAAACAGACGCGGCGGCTCAAATATCCGCATATGGAGTTTGTCCAGTTTATCGCCTTTCGCATTCAGCTCCAGTGATGCTTCGCCTTCAACCCGCGTAATAAAAGGCACTTTGATCTCTATTTTCCGCGTGCTCATTTATTCTCTCCTTCTGCGGTATTGCTTTCCCAGTGGTCAATTTCTTTGCGGAATACCGGCGCATTGCTGTGGAACTGAGCAAAGCGGTGTGCAATATCATGGTCAACCATTCCCAGCCCCTGCAGCCGGTTTGACAGGCTGCGGCAGTTCGGCTGTTCAGACGGCCCGTAACAGCTGTAACAGGCCTTGCCATAAGAAGGACACATGGCACCACATCCCGTACGGGTAACCGACCCCAGACAAGGAGCCTGTTTGGTGACCATCACACAGACGGTCTGCTGACGTTTGCACTGCATGCACAACTTTTCTTTTTCCAGCATAGGTTCGGCTCCCAGCAAAAGCTGGGAAAGGAAACGGCCCATCTGCTGCGTTGATACGGGGCAGCCCCATAATTCGTAGTCCACTTTCACGGCGCTGCTGACAGGCTCACAGTTGTCCAGTGTGGCAATAAAATCCGGGCTGGCATACACCGCCGCTTTCATGTCGGCCGCCGAACGGTATAACCCGGTCAGGTTCCTCAGCGCCTGCACCCCTCCCGATGTGGCACACGCACCGATAGTCACAAGTAACTTGCTATTTTCTCTGACTTTTTTTAGTCTTTCCAAATCATGAGGCGTAGAAATGCTGCCCTCAACAAACGCGATATCGACCGGCATGTCCGGATTATCAATGCCACCTTCAATAAAATGGCAGATATCCACATACTGAATCAGCGTGAGTAATCCGCTTCCCTGATTCAGAAAAGCGAGCTGACAGCCGGAACATGAGGTCAGTTTATGGATGGCGACTTTCAGTTTTTCCATCAGAAACCTCCCAGCCCAAACCAGGGTTTTATCTGTGGATAATGGAAAACCGGGCCATCTTTACACACAAAATAAGGACCAATCTGACAGTGCCCGCAGAACCCCTGACCGCACTGAAAATTACGCTCCATACTGAGGTAATACGCATCTTCAGCGACACCAAGTTCTTTCAATTGTTTAATTGCCGCCTTCATCATAATTTCCGGCCCGCACATCATGACAATGCAATTGTCGGCAGAAAAACTGGCGTTATTCAGCAGCTCTGTCACCATCCCCAGTTTCCAGTGTTTTTTACTGTTGTGTTCTTCGCTCGCGGCCAGCAACACCTGACAGTTATGCTGATCACGCCATATTTCATATTGAGGTAACCACAGCAGATCCTGATGATGTTTCACTCCCTGCAGAATCACAATGCGCCTAAAATTCTGCCGGTTCTGAACCGCGTAGTTGATCGCTGCGACAACAGGAGCACAGCCAAGCCCGGCGGTAATAAAGACCAGATCTTTTCCCACAGCACTCTCTAACGGCCACCCCTGACCAAACGGCCCACGGATACCAATTTGCTGACCAGGCTCCATGGCCGTCAGAACATGAGTCACCCGGCCAACGGAACGCACCGTATGCAGTAATAAATCGTCTTTCCAGCCCATAATCGAAATCGCGACTTCTCCTACACCAAACAGAGACAGCATATTAAACTGGCCAAACTGAAACTCGAATGGCCGCTCATCCGTCATTTTAAGTGACAGCGTCACTATATCTAAGACCTCTTCTGTCTTATCAATCAGCGTTGCGGCAACGGGAGTCATTTTATTGTCCATTTCCCCCTCCATGTCTGGTTTGTTCTTCTTCCGGAAGCAGAGCCAGTAAACGTTGAGCTTCTTCCACTAAGTCAATCGCAGCCGGACACCACGAAATACACCTGCCGCAACCAACACAGCCAATTCGGCCATATTGTTGACGCCAGAAAACCAGTTTATGCAACATCCACTGCCGATAACGTGAAGCAATTTCCGGGCGATAGTTTTTACCAAAAATGTGACCGTGCTCTTCACTAAAGCATGAGTCCCACAACCTAACCTGGGTTGAGTGGTCAAGCGACAAGTCATTTTCTGCTTCCTGTTTGCTGCAAAAACACGTCGGGCAGACCAGCGTACAATTCCCGCAGGACAGGCAACGTTCCGCTATCGCTTTCCAGTCATCCGCTCTCAGCAGTTTAGCCAGATCGGCCAGCTGTAAGCTCCCCGGCAGTTGCTTACTCTGTGCTTTAGCCGCCGCTTCAACCTGTCTGTTCGCTCGTTGTTCCTGCTCCTCCGTCGCTGGCGGCAGAGACAACTGATCCAGCACTTTCGCCCCTTTATCACTGCCACATTCAAGCAGGAAACCGTCATCCAGTTCATCCAGAAGCAGGTCGTAATAAAATGAAGCGCCCGGCCCGTCGCCGGTAGACACACAAAAACACTGTTCACCGCTGCGGCTGCAGTTCACCGCAATCAGCAGCATTTTCTCCCTTTGCGCCTGATAATAACCATCACCGTAGTTCCCATGCAGGAAGTGTTGATCCTGCAGTGCCAGAGCCGCCAGATCACAGGCCCGGACACCAATCACAGCAATTGAATCCGCTTCAGTTGAACTCGGATGAAATGTTAGCTGCGTATCATCGGCGCGACACATCCATAACTCCTGCCTAGGCTTAAACAGCAAAGGTTTCAGTGCCTGAGGACCGTTATTCCAGAGAAAATAACGTGAGTCTTCACTCTGCTTATCGTACTTCAGTTTATAAGAACCGGGCTGCTGCTCATCAATCACACCTTTGGCAAGCTGATCAGGAGAGGTCACGCGCTCGAACACGACAGCGCCATCCCGGACCACGGGCCCGATTACTTTGTAGTTCTGCCGGTGTAAAACATCAAACAGAGTGTGAAATCGATCTCTGGCTAATTGTGTTTTCTGAAATTTCGAGCTCATGTTGAATCACAGAGCCTCCGCTTTTGTTATAGAGAGAAATGGTTATAGAGATAAACGGTTATATACATTCTCTTGAATCGTTTTATTCCGGAGTAACCACTGATTTATTCCGGGATAACATCAGTATAGGACACAGAAATTATTAACATCGGCTATCTTTACAATAAGAGACGAGATTCTCTGCGATGAGATGAACGTAAAGATTGAACACAGAACAGTGATGCTATGCACGAAATGTCGCTATGTGAAAACCTGCTCCGGATCATTGAGGAAAGCGCTGAGACTGAGCAGTTCAGCCGGGTCAAAACCGTCTTCCTGGAGGTAGGAGCGTTTGCCGGGGTCGAGGCGGATGCGATGCAGTTCTGTTTCGAAGTTGTATGCCGTGGCACCATCGCGGATTCATCGGAACTGATCATGACTTCACTGCCTGTAAAAGCTCGCTGCTTACAGTGTTCGCAAACCGTTACCTTGACTCACCGGCTGTCACCATGCCCTATCTGTCAGGGATTCCGGCTTCAGTATCAGGGCGGTGACGAAATACGGATAACCCAACTGGAGGTCAGCTAATGTGTACAACCTGTGGCTGTGGAAACAGCGCTACTTTACCTGGAAGCCAGGACGTACCCGAAAGCAAAAAAATACCGGGAAAAGAACATACACACTCACATGGGGAACACCACCACCATGCTGAGCATTCACATGCTCCGGAAACACCGCAGGACCGGATGATACAAATCGAGCAGGATTTGTTGGGTAAAAATGATGCCATTGCCCAGGAAAACAGGGCGTTTCTTACTCAGCGTCACATCACAACCCTGAACCTCATATCAAGTCCCGGCTCAGGAAAAACCAGCCTGCTGACCGAGACACTGAAGCGACTCGGCCCTGAACATTGCCTGGTTATTGAGGGCGATCAACAGACGAATAATGATGCCGATCGTATCCGTGAGACAGGAACAAAGGCGGTACAGATCAATACTGGCAAGGGCTGCCACCTCGATGCCCGGATGATTGCCAATGCCATAGAGGAACTGGCTCCGGATAATGATACAACCCTCTTTATTGAGAACGTCGGTAACCTTATCTGTCCGGCCGCCTTTGATCTGGGAGAAAGTCATAAGGTCGCCATTCTTTCCGTTACTGAAGGAGAAGATAAACCACTGAAGTACCCAGATATTTTCTTAAAGGCGGATCTGGTCCTGATCAATAAATCGGATCTGCTGCCTTACCTGGATTTTGATCTGAACGCCTGCATAGATAATGTCCGGCGTATCAATCCAAATAGCCGGATCATCACACTATCAGCCAAAACCGGTGAGGGTATGCAGATGTGGCTGGATTGGTTAAAGGGGTTATAAATAATGTGCCTTGGGATTCCCGGCAAGGTCATCGAAATTACTGACGCAGACGGTCTGATGGGCACCGTGGATATCGGTGGCGTCAGACGTGAAATCAATCTGGCCTGCGTGACTGAAACCCGGCCGGAAGCCCTGCTCAACCGCTGGGTACTGATACACGTTGGCTTTGCACTCTGTGTTATCGACGAAGAGCAGGCACGGGCGACACTCGATACTCTGGAAGCAATGCAAGACCTGGAGCAACAAGGAGCGAAAGTCTAAAATGCAATACATAGATGAATTCCGTGATCCTTCCGTTGCTAAAGCCCTTGTTACCGGCATAACCCGGGAGCTATCCGCCATGCCCGCATCAGACACACCACTGCAGGTGATGGAAGTCTGTGGCGGGCATACTCATACGCTGTTCAAATACGGCATTCTGCAACTTCTGCCGGACAGCGTTGAGTTTGTGCATGGCCCCGGCTGCCCCGTATGCGTCCTGCCCACCTCCCGTCTGGATCAGTGTATCGCTCTGGCGCAAAGACCCGATACCATATTCTGCACCTTTGGTGATGCCATGAGAGTACCCGGTACGGATGGCTCTCTGCTGGATGCCCGGGCCCGGGGCGCGGATATCCGGATCGTCTACTCCCCAATGGATGCGCTGACGCTGGCGAAAACTGAGCCGGATAAACAAGTCGTCTTTTTTGCTCTGGGCTTTGAAACCACGATGCCGGCAACGGCAATGACCGTACTGCAGGCTGAGAAACAGAGTATCCGAAATTTTAAGATATTCTGTCAGCACATTACCATCATGCCTACCCTAACGGCCCTGCTTGAGCAGGATGATGTCCGGATAGATGGTTTTCTGCTACCGGGACACCTTTCCGTCGTGACCGGAACCAAACTTTATCGCCCGCTGGCTGAGGTTTACCACAAACCCGGCGTAGTATCCGGCTTTGAACCTCTGGATATGCTCCATGCGCTGCTGATGCTGATTCGACAGTTCAGAGACAAGCGATGTGACATCGAGAACCAATACACCCGCGCGGTAACTCCTGATGGCAGCCATAATGCAATGCAGGCGATAACCCGTGTTTTTACATCTAAAACAGAGAGCGAATGGCGCGGACTGGGAATGATTCAGGATTCTGGTATCCAACTGACGGACAGATACCGACATTTTGATGCGGAAGTAAAGTCGGATACCCGTGTGGTAACCACTGCCACAGCATCAACGGAACAGGGACGCTGCGGTGATGTACTGACCGGCCGCTGTAAACCCACAGATTGCCCGCTTTTCCGCAATCATTGCTCCCCGGACAACCCGGTCGGTGCATTAATGGTGTCATCTGAAGGCGCATGTGCCGCTTACTACCAATATTCTCAGCCAAAACCAATATTTTCAGCCACAGCATATAAACACATCAACGGATAACACAGTAAAGGAGCCGTTATGTCTGATCGAATCACTCTTGCACACGGTAGCGGTGGTAAAGCCATGCAGCAACTCATCCACGAACTCTTTGCTCAGTTCTTTGATAATGCGACACTCCGGCAGCAGGAAGATCAGGCCCGTCTGCCACTCACACCCTTAGCCGTTCAGGGTGAACAACTGGCTTTTTCCACCGACTCATTTATTATCGACCCCATTGTGTTTCCCGGTGGTGATATTGGCAAACTTGCCATCTGCGGCACCGCGAATGACATCGCCATGTGCGGAGCAAAACCCGTCTACCTCTCTGCCGGTTTTATCCTAGAGGAAGGGCTGCCAATTGAGACACTGGAATCCATTGTCCGGTCAATGGCCAAAGCAGCTGGTCAGTTAGGTATTCAAGTGGTCACGGGGGATACCAAGGTCGTTCCCCGCGGGGCCGCCGATAAAATCTTTATTAATACCAGTGGCCTGGGGGTGATTCCCGCTGGCATTGAGTGGGGGGCAGACAAAATCCAGCCAGGTGACTGCATCCTGATATCCGGAACTCTGGGCGACCATGGTGCGACCATTCTGAATCTTCGCGAAGAACTGGGGCTCGACACACAGCTCACAAGCGATTGCCAGCACCTGTATCCCCTTGCCGAGGCCCTTCTGCCGATAAAAGGGATCCGAACATTACGTGATGCCACACGCGGTGGCGTAAATGCGGTTCTGCATGAATTTATCGCTCCTTCTGGCTGTGGCTTTTGTATTGATGAAACAGCACTGCCGGTATTACCTGAAGTTCGTGGTTTATGTGAACTCCTCGGGCTGGACGTAATTAATTTCGCCAATGAAGGCAAACTCATCGCTATTGTCGACAAACGGGACGCAGATACGGCATTACTCGCTCTGCAGCAAACTCCGGGCGGAGAGTCGGCGGCTATCATTGGCGAAGTGGACAGCAGTCATCAGGTTACCGTCCGGCATGCCTTTGGCGGCTACCGGTGGCTCGACCTTCCTTCGGCAGAACCGATGCCGAGGATATGCTGATAACCGCAAAGCAGTAGCCGGAGCATGACCGATGAAAGGGATCGAAATCAGAGTAAAAGGTAAAGTTCAGGGTGTGGGCTTCCGCCCTTTTGTTTGGCAACTTGCTCACCAGCTTAATTTGACGGGTGAGGTGCTGAACGATGGAGAAGGCGTACTGATCCGGCTGGCATCGCCACTTGATGACCGCGAGCCTTATGATACTCAGGCACTACAGCACCAGTTTCAGACCCGACTCTGTCAACAACTTCCCCCCCTGGCCCGCATCGACTCCTTGTCTGTCTCTGATTTCCACTGGCAACGCCCGCCTGAACATTTTGAAATTTCTCCATCGGTTTCAAACAATGTCGATACCGAGATTGTTCCGGATGCCGCTACCTGCTCCGACTGTCTTCAGGAGCTAACCCAGCCACGCAATCGCCGTTATCAGTACCCTTTTATAAACTGTACCCACTGTGGGCCACGCTTCACTATTATTCAGGCATTGCCTTATGACCGCCCGAACACCGTTATGCGAGATTTCCCGCTCTGTCCAGACTGTACAGAAGAGTACAAGAACCCGGCTGATCGCCGGTATCATGCCCAGCCAGTCGCCTGCGACACCTGTGGCCCCAGAGTGTGGATAACGGACAACAAAGGCACTGTTCAAAGCGGTCACTGGTTAGAGCTCGCCGCCTCAGCACTTCAACGGGGTGAAATCCTGGCCATTAAATCCATTGGTGGATTTCATCTCGCCTGTAATGCCAGCAATGCTGAAGCCGTACAAACTCTCAGAAACCGCAAGCAGCGTCAGCATAAACCCTTTGCAGTGATGGTCGCGGATAGCGCCACAGCAGAAGAATACGCACGAATCTCCCAAGCCGAAAGAGACATGCTGGCCAGCCGGATTGCTCCGATCGTTCTGTTGAAAAAAAAAGACGCTGCTTGTCTGGCAGACAATATCGCACCCGGACTGACCGAAATCGGCATTATGCTCCCTTCTAACCCGTTACAGCACCTGCTTATAACAGCCTGTGATTATCCATTAGTTATGACGTCAGCCAACGCCAGCGGCTATCCACCAGCCATTGATAACACTGCGGCTCTGACTTCACTCAATACTATGGCCGACTGGTTTGTGATGCATAACCGCGACATCGTACAGCGGTGTGACGATTCTCTGCTTCGGGTCAATTATGGTAAAACAGAGGTACTACGTCGTTCCAGAGGGCTGGTACCGGATGCGTTAGCACTACCGGACGGTTTTCCGGACGTCGATGGCTTTCTCGCTTATGGCGGCGATCTCAAAAATGCCTTTGCAGTTGGTAAAGGTCATAAAATTATTGTCAGCCAGTATCTGGGGGATCTGGCCAATGTCAGGGTTCAGAAACAGCACCTTCAAACGATTAAGCATTATTTATCTCTGTACCATATCAATGTACATCACCATGTGACTGACCTTCATTCCGGGTACTTCAGCTACCAGTTTGCCAGTCAACATTGTGATAAACCTTCCGGCTATCAGCTTACCCGGGTTCAGCATCATCACGCCCATGTCGCGAGCTGTCTGATTGAACACGGCTGGGCACCCAAACAAGGTAAAGTACTGGCGTTGGCTCTTGATGGACTGGGGCTGGGCAATGACAATACCTTCTGGGGAGGGGAACTGTTGATTGCGGATTATCATACCTTCCGGCAGATAGGCGGCCTCCCTGCTGTTACCATGCTTGGTGGTGACAGCGTGGCAAAAGAACCATGGCGCTCTTTTTACTCCCACATCAGAACATTTGCGCCTGACATCTCCGACGCAGAGCTTGAAACATTACTGCCGGGAAAACCGATTCATCAGTTGGATATGGCATTCGCAAGGCAGGTTAACTGCCACTCGGTGCGCTCTGCAGGGCGGCTCTTCGATGCTGTGGCGTATTCTCTGGGTATTACTGCCGGAGAAGAACGCATGGAATACGAAGGACAGGCGGCCTGTCTGCTGGAAGCACTGGCACTGCAATGTGAAGAGGCCAAACCATCCCCAGAGCTTCATATCCCTAGCAATGGTCTGACGCTGGATTTGCCAGGGTTCTGGCAACAGTGGCTGAAACACGACGGCTCTCCGGCCGAAAAGGCCAGGCTGTTCCATGATGCATTCGCCCAGGCTCTCGCCGACATTGTGACGAAAGCACAGGGTGTACATCGGCTCAATCATCTGGTGCTGACCGGCGGTGTCTTTCATAACACCTTACTGACCTCACTGGTAAAAGCAAAACTGCCTGATACCCGGATACTTCAGCATCACAAGTATTCCTGTGGCGACGGAGGACTGGCTTTAGGCCAACTTGCCGTAGCCGCATGTCAGGCCAGTCAGCGAAGTCAGGATGCTTAATGTTTTCTGACAAACACCCATTTTTTGCAGAGTAAGTAGTTGGAAACCATTCCGGTGAGTGTCCCGCATACCAGAGCGACAAAAGGCATGATGTCCTGCCTGCCAAACAGGTAGATGACCACACTGAATACCAAGAAATTCGGAATGGCAGAAACGCAGGCACTTGAAAAAAAACTGGCCCACTGACGGAAAATATTCCTCTCCCGGGCATCGAAGGTAAAGATACGGTTTCCCCACCAGGTCGCCGTCGCCGCACAGACAAACGAAATTACCCGGGCCGCGTGTACCGGCACAGAGAAAAGGTACCAGGCCAGTCCGAATACCGCAGAATCCACCAGAAAGCCGACGCCTCCGACAAACGCGAAACGAAAGAACGTCGACCTCAGCAACCGGCTTGGCAACCTGTTTTTGATGGCTACCTTTCCGGTCCGGATCACGCAGGCTCTCCGTAACGCTCCTTAAGAACATGAACAGACAGAGGCTTATCAAAATAATAACCCTGCACATAATCGCAGTGGTGCTCAACCAGCCAGTTAAACTGTTTCTCCGTTTCTACACCTTCAGCGACAACATGCATGTCACAAGATTCACTGATAGCAATAATGGCTTTAACTAATGAGCGGCTCTGTTCGCTCAGCAATATCTTATCGATAAAGCTGCGATCTATCTTAATCTCGTTGATAGGCAGGTTATTCAGATAACTCAGCGAGGAGAAACCTGTACCAAAGTCATCCAGAGAAATCCCAAAACCAAAATCTTTTAGCTCCTGCAGGATCGGGCTGACGGCCTCCAGGTCTTCAACCAAAACGTTTTCGGTAATTTCCAGAGTAATACGACAAATATCAATCCCGACATCCCGGATTATTTCTCTAATCTCATCGGAGAAGTGCGGAAGCTTAAGCTGAACCGGAGAAATATTGACCGACAATTTTACTGCGTCAGGCCCGTTTGGTGAGAAACTGAGAATATCAGTACAAGCCTGACGGAACACAAAAACGCCAATATCATGAATAAGATCCAGCTCTTCTGCAACAGCAATAAACTCCACAGGGGAGATGGCTCCCAAGCAATTATTGTTCCAGCGACATAATGCTTCGACACTCACAATTTTCGCCGTCTGGCTATTCATCTGTGGCTGATACAACACACTGATTTCATTTCGACTCAATGCACCACGAAGCTGTTCTTCCAGAACAAACTCATACTCCACCTGTTGAGCAATGGTCGAATCAAAAAACAAGACCGACCCTTTTTGTCTGTTCTTAGCGCGATATAGCGCAATATCAGTATTACTGATTAGCTCTTCTGCCGTCATTGCGTCTCTAGGATAGCTGGCAACACCAATGCTGCAGCTCGTTTTAACTTTTCTTCCGTCAATGATCATCGGTTCATCGAATACTTTCTGAATCCGGTGTATTTTTTCCTGCACATCCGAGTCACGGATCAGGTTAGGGAAGCAAAAGATAAACTCATCACCACCGAAACGGGAAATAGCTTCACTTTTATCCAAAAGGACTTCCAGCTTACGACTGACCACACCCAGCAATTTATCACCTGCCGAATGTCCATACAAATCATTGATTTTTTTAAAATTATCCAGATCTACCAGAATAACCGCCACCGACAAACCAGTGACATCTGCATCTTTAATTGCCCTGCGGACAACCTGATTAAATTGAATCCGGTTGGGTAAATCGGTTAGAGAATCATACAACGCCATATGCTGCATTTGATTCTTGGTGGAAAGTAACTCATAAAAATTACGGTTGATTTTTTCCTGAAAGTTCCTGAATTTCTCAGCCACATAGCGGCTTAAAACCAGAGCTCCTCCTCCAATCACAATCAATACACAAGCACTTAAAATGAGAACATTCATCAACTCTTTCTCATCCTGTGTCATCAGTAACGCTTCTTTTCGTTTCAGTAACGAGTCCGTCTCTGACAGGTATACACCTGTACCGATAGCCCAATCCCAGTCATCAAACCAACGTACATAACTTATTTTTTCCGTACTGGTTACAGACGTCGGATGAAAGACACTCGAGTAATGAACAAAACCACCGCCTTTGCCGCCTTCTTTTGCCGCGTTGAGAATATCCCGAATAAAGTAGTTACCATTGACATCCCTGAAATTGTATCTGTCTTCACCGATAGCGTATTTATCCTGATGCGCCAGAATGACGCCATTTTTATCAACCACAAACACATAACCGGATGCACCATATCGGATTTCAGAAAGCCAGCGAAGTATCTCTGCTTTGCTATCTTCTTCAAAATCAACAACATATTCACCTGTACCGATAAAGCTATTCAGTGGTTCAAAATATTTTACAAAACCAATCTTCTCGTATTCTGTATTAATATCCTGGGGTTTATAAAACCACCAGCGGTGATAGCCTTCTCCCTTATCAGCGACGACAGAGGCCAGTTCCCTGACAAAGTAAGCACCACGGTTATCCTGATTATCCCAACGATTGGAATTCTCCATATGGGACAGAGGCGGCAATAACATGCTCTTTCCATCCATCTGATACATGAAGAAATAGCCGTGTCCATTATTAAAGCGGACATTTCTTAGCGCAGACGCAATTAAGTTAGTAAGTTCATCTTTAGGCAAGTTTGGATTATGCTGATAGATACCTTCTGCTACCGCGTGCGCTTCATATACCCGGGCTTTAATCTGTCTTTTTAACTCAACTTCTGTACGAGCCTTCTCATATTCAAGCTTCTGAACAATATGATCAACCTGATTCTGAATCTGCTCTTTCTGCTGTTCAATATATTCGTTTTTTAGTGAGTCCAGACTCTGCTGTGCTGCAATTCGGTTCTCCCGAATCATGACACCGACAATAACAAGAGTTGCAACAAAGATAATAATTATCGGGGCAAACTGAATCACTCTTAAGAGTTTTTTATCGTCAACTTTTTCCATTTATACCGCTCTTTACCACACGGGTCTTGCCTGAGTATAGAACATCCCGTGCGGAACCAAAGAATAGCTGTTATCCTATGTTACCGAAAACGATTGCTTATTGTGATACTTTTGTCACTATTTGAAACAGAATAATCCTCTAAATTTTGTCTGTAACATAAAACCTCTCGCAAAATAGGTGTCTGGTTCCCCCCTTCTTTAAGGCCAACTGAAAGCATTCATCCAGACCCAAAAAATGAGACGTCCTTCATGGTCACAAGCGCCGAAAATATGGACAATTTAGCCATAAGTATCTAATGTGATTTTTATCACTTATATAACCTTGTTTTATATTTTAGGATATAGCAATAATATAAGTATAGGATAATAAATCATGAGAAAGTTATCTTTTAAGGCCAAATTAATTTCTCTTGTTATCGCTATTATAGCTATAACTATAATTACTTCGTTTTTTAGTTCAAACCATTATATTAATAACTATATACACAATGAATATAAAAACAACATAAAATCTAAAGTTGATTTAGTTAGCAAAATTCCTATTACAAAACTAGAAGGAGATATTAAATTAGCAGAATCAAGTAACTTTAACTTTATTAAAATAAAAGAGACTCTGGAAAAACCGGATTTAACGATATTATTCAAGTCACATATGGCATTGTATACAGTGATGAAGGTACCCTGATTTCAAAAGAAGATAAAGAACAATATAGTGATATTCTGGCTACTGCCAATGGTAAGACAGCATTAGGTAACGTTTTCTATCAGGGTGATAAACCACTGGTAACAATCACTGTTCCTGAAAATTCTCGTGACGGTAATATTTTTATGTTGATCTTAGTCCTGTTCAAAAAATCCTCAACGAGACCAGTGGTAACGGGTATTATTTTGAACTGTCTGACTCAAATAATAATATTATTTTTTCAAATAAAGATGGGAGGAATTTGAATCCTATTGGGTCCATACTAAATATTGCGGAAAAAGAGTGGAAGCTCACTGGTTATATAGACAATACTTTTATACAAGAAAAAACAAATAAAATAAATAGTTCTATAACTTTCGCTTTACTTATTTTATCTGTTATTGTTATTCCTGTTAGTATCTTTCTAATTCATAAATCATTCGGTCCGATTGTAAAGCTAAGGGAATTAATTACTGAATTAAGTAATGGTAATGGCGATCTGACTCAAAGGCTGAAAGTTGAATTAAAAGATGATTTAGGTCTGATAGCTCAAGGTATTAATAAATTTATTCAGAGCTTGCGGGAAATTTCAACCTCAGGAGAACAGATCACCAGCGAAGTCAGTCAGCTTCAGCATCAGACGGGGGATAATCAAACTTTACTACAGAAGCATTCCGGAGAAATGGCTCTGGCAGCTGAATCCATCAATGAAATGAATTCCAGCGCATCCTCCGTGGCTGAAAACGCAGCCCTTACCGCAAAGCAGACCCGGGAGGCTAATTCAGAAGCTGAACAGTCAAAAACGATTGTTCAACAGGCTGTTGATCAGGTTGAAGAGCTCGTAAAACAGGTTGAACACACCTCTCGCTCTATTATTGAAATGAGTAACGATACGGAACAGATCAGCGCCGTATTAAACGTTATCGGAGACATTGCTGAGCAGACTAACCTACTGGCTCTTAATGCGGCTATTGAAGCCGCTCGGGCAGGCGAACAAGGCCGAGGGTTTGCAGTCGTAGCCGATGAAGTCCGAGCTCTCGCAGCAAGAACCCAAAACAGCACAGAAGAACAAAGCTCGGTCACGGCCGAAATAAACAAAAACATGTCAGCAATACAGGATGTGGTAAAGACATTGAATAAGAATGGCCAACACACGGTCACCAGTACACATCATTTGACAGAAACCAATAAGAAGCTGGTCGATATTGTAAACAAATTTAACCTTTAATCATGAAGAAGGCTGAATTAGCCACCTCTCCTTACAGCCAGTTTTTCCGCGGCTTATTCAGACTGATACTGGTCTGTTCCTGCCTATAAATTAGGCAAATAAGCAGGTAACAGACCCACATCCCGTACCCAACAAATGGGGCGGCTTAAGGTTACCTGAATACCCATAGCGGAACCCCTTCCATTTCATGTCTTTTCTTTCATCCTTTGTCTTGTTCAGTTCTCTCAGAATTATATTTGACATCAAATGGTAACAAAATCTAAATATCAGATTAAAAATATTTACCCAAATCCTATATGACAATAATTTACTGAATGTAAAGGGTATTTTTACCCACGCTCTATAACCAACCAATCTCGCCATTGATCTTGAGCACGATTATCATTAGAGTACTAATTGTTATATCTCAAATGAATATGTGAAATTAAAACACATAAGGAAGTGTTGGATGTCATCCATACTTGAAGTACAAAACCTATATAAGGTTTTCGGGGAAAAGCCTGATGCAGCTTTTCCACTATTAGAAAAAGGTCTCGATAAAGACCAGATTTTTGACCAGGAAGGTCTAACCGTCGGGGTAAACAACGTCTCCCTTTCCATCGATGAAGGCGAAATATTCGTAATTATGGGGCTGTCTGGTTCCGGAAAGTCCACACTCGTCAGATTGTTAAACCGTCTGATTGAGCCTACCCAAGGAAAAGTCCTGCTTCATGGCAAAGATATTGCTGGTATCTCAGAAGAAGAACTCCGCCAGGTTCGTCGCAATAATATCTCCATGGTTTTTCAGAACTTTGCACTGATGCCGCATATGACGGTAGCGGAAAATGCAGCATTTGGCCTGGAACTGGCAGGCATAGAGAAGGAAGAGCGTCTGAAAGCGGCTCTGTCTGCACTGGAACGAGTCGGCTTAGGTAACCACGGTGACTCTTACCCTGATGAACTGTCCGGGGGGATGAAGCAGCGTGTGGGCCTGGCACGGGCTCTGGCCTGTGATCCGGACATTCTGCTGATGGACGAGGCATTCTCCGCACTTGACCCACTTATCCGGACAGAAATGCAGGATGAGCTTATTCGTCTGCAGAATGACGACAAACGCACCATTGTATTCATTTCGCATGACCTGGATGAGGCTATGCGTATCGGTGACCGTATCGCTATCATGCAGGACGGAAATGTTGTTCAGGTCGGCACTCCGGATGAAATTCTGCATAAACCAGCCAATGATTATGTCAGCTCTTTCTTTAAAGGTGTGAATGTCGCCAGCGTGCTATCAGCAAGAGATGTTGCGCGTAAACGTCCCGGTGCCGTATTTAAGAAATCGGAACATGACGGTCCGGCCTCCGCGCTGCAGATGCTTATCGATACCGATTATGAATATGGTGTCGTGGTAGATAAAGCCAATAAGTATTCTGGTGTTGTATCTCTGGATTCTTTGCAGAAAGCCTATAAAGAAAAACGCTCTCTTACCAGCGCACAGTTAGAAGGGATAGCCTCCCTTGACCCGGAAATGTCTATCAATGACCTCATTTCCAGCGTAGCAGACAGTTCATGCCCGGTTCCCGTAGTGGATGACCAGAAAAACTACTACGGCGTCATTTCCAAAACACGTTTGCTGCAAGTACTTGACAGGGAATAAATATATGGCTTCAGATACATCAAACAGTGACCCGTGGGCTCAGGCAGCACAAGCTCCCACAGACCCATGGGCGACCACTACTTCACAAGCAGACGCAAATGCGTGGCTAAATGATGCCCCGGTACAGGCTCCGCCATTTGACTGGATGCATCCGTTTAATGATGCTTTAGTGCCTCTGGATACTTGGGTAGAAACCGGTCTTAACTGGCTGGTTGAACACGGACGCCCTCTTTTTCAGGCCATTCGTGTCCCTATTGATCTTATTCTTTCATCATTTGAAACCACTTTAGTATCCACGCCAGCACCGTTTATGCTGCTGATCCTGTTCTTGTTAGTCTGGCAGTTTTCCGGTTTCCGCATGGGGGTGTCTGCGCTGTTTTCTATGCTGATTATTGGCTTAATCGGAGCCTGGTCGCAAGCGATGACCACTCTGGCTTTGGTTCTGACATCGGTATTTTTCTGCCTGCTGATTGGGTTACCCATGGGGATCTGGCTGGCAAGGAGTAATACCGCCGCACGGATAGTCCGGCCGATACTCGATGCGATGCAGACGACGCCAGCCTTTGTTTATCTCGTACCAATCGTAATGCTGTTTGGTATCGGTAATGTTCCGGGTGTTGTGGTCACCATTATTTTTGCACTACCACCGGTTGTTCGCCTGACGATTCTGGGTATCCAGCAAGTGCCAGAAGAGCTGATTGAGGCGGGTCACTCTTTCGGAGCAAATCCCAAACAGATGCTGTATCGCATCCAGTTACCCCTTGCGATGCCAACCATTATGGCTGGTGTGAACCAGACTCTGATGCTGTCACTCTCCATGGTGGTCATTGCCTCTATGATTGCCGTCGGAGGTCTAGGTCAGATGGTACTGAGGGGCATTGGGCGACTTGATATGGGCCTGGCCGCTGTTGGCGGTGTCGGTATCGTTATCCTCGCCATTCTGCTGGATCGCGTTACTCAGGCTATCGGGGAAGATTCTCGCGACAACAAAACACGCTGGTTTCACCACGGCCCGGTTGCTTTCTTACTGCGCCTGAAACCTAAATCGAATATAAATCAACTGAATAAGATAGGAGAAAACCAATGATCCTTTCACGGAAGAAACTCACGGCAAGTCTGTTTACAGGTATGCTTATCTCAGCAAATGCCATGGCCGACAAACTACCGGGTGAAGGTGTAACTGTCCAGCCGGTACAATCTACCGTAGCAGAAGAAACATTCCAGACCCTTATTGTAAATAAAGCAATGGAAAAGCTCGGCTACACTGTAGAGCCAACGAAAGAGGTAGACTATAACGTAGGTTATACCTCTATCGCTGAAGGCGATGCGACTTACCTGGCAGTAAACTGGGCTCCGCTTCACGAGGGTAAGTTCGAAGCAGCAGGTGGTAACGATAAGTTTTATCGCGAAGGCCAATATATTAGTGGCGCGGCTCAGGGCTACCTGATTGACAAAAAAACCGCTGATAAATATGGCATTACTAACATTGGTCAGTTAAAAGATCCAAAGCTGGCTAAACTGTTTGATGCAAATGGTGACGGTAAAGCCGATTTAACCGGCTGTAATCCAGGCTGGGGTTGTGAAGGGGTTATCGAACATCAGCTTACTTCTTTTGATTTGAGAGATACTGTTACTCACAATCAGGGTAACTATGCGGCTATCATTGCCGATACTATCTCTCGCTATAAAAAAGGCAGCCCTATCCTTTACTATACCTGGACACCTTACTGGGTAAGTGGTGTTCTGGTTCCGGGTAAAGATGTTGTATGGCTGGAAGTTCCGTTCTCTTCTCTGCCGGGCGACCGCGGCGATGTGGATACCACTCTGCCAAATGGTAAAAACTACGGTTTCCAGATGAACTCTATGCGTATCGTTGCTAATAAGAAGTTCACAGATAAAAACCCAGCGGCGGCTAAACTCTTTGAAATCATGAAACTTAATATCAATGATGTGAGTGCACAAAACATGATGATGAGCCAGGGCAACAACTCAAGTGCTGATATTGAAGCTCATGTAAACGGCTGGATCAAAGCGCACCAGAAGCAATTTAATGCGTGGGTTGATGAAGCCAAAGAAGCTGCGATGTAAGACGGGTTACTGATTAGATCGTAAAAACAGACTAAGATTATCGCCTAAGGGACTTTCGTCAGAGAGTCCCTTTTTATATTCGGGCTCTGCCCTGACTATTTTTGAGATTCAGTCAGATTGACCACGGTACTGGAGACATTTTCCGCACCTTGATAAATTTCATCCATCACTGAAGAAACTCCGGTAATTTTTTCATTACCTTCCAGAGAAATGGTGGAAACATCTGACATCATTGCCGTAACCTGCTCTATCAGTTTACGGTTTTCATCAACTACACTCACTATCTCATCTGTAGAAGTTGTTGTACGGGATGCCAGTTGCCGAACTTCATCCGCGACAACTGCGAAGCCCCGGCCAAACTCCCCTGCTCGCGCAGCTTCGATAGCAGCGTTCAGAGCCAGAAGGTTTGTCTGATCAGCAATGCCTTTTATCGTTGAAACGATTTCATCGATATTTTGTGAACTTTGGCTTAACAAATGTACTTTTTCTACTGCACTTTCAATATGTTCAGTCACATTCTGTGAAACATGTACCGATTCTGATAGCAAGCGGGCTCCTTCCTGGGCAATTTGTGCGGTCTCAACGGCCGTTGAATAGGCCACTTCCGCAGCTTCAGAAATAGCCAGGCTACGCTCTACCCTTTCGGTAATATCTGAAGCAAATTTAATTACCTTAGACACATTACCGGCAGCATCCATAATAGGGTTATAACTTCCCTCTATCCAGATCTTTTGCCCCTGTTTACCCTGTCTCAAGAATCGTCCGGATTTAAATTGCCCACGGCTCAGCTGCTGCCAGAAATCAGGATTTTCCGCATAAAAATCATCAAAACAGAAAATACGATGATGCTTTCCAACAAGCTCCTCAGATCGATAACCAAGTAAGGATAAGAAATTGGAGTTGGCACTGAGTATATTGCCTTGCGGGTCAAACTCTACGACAGCCTGAGAACGATCCAATGCTGCCAGAATTGCCTCACTGCTTTTTTCTTTATTGTAAAGCTCAGTAACATCGGATGCCGTTTTAGCAACGGCAATGACATTATTTTTCTCGTCTTTTATCGGAAAATAAGTCGCTTCAAGAATAACAATACTTCCATTTTTATGCAGCCTTTCAAAGCTTCCCTGCTTACTTATACCCCGGGCAAGATCAGACCAAAAGCTGCGATAGTCAGGTGAGGAAACGTAGCTCTGTGAGCAAAAAATATTATGCTGCTTACCCTGAATCTCATTTAGGGTGTAGCCCATAACATGTAAAAACAGTTCGTTAGCTTCTTTTATTTCTCCGGTTGGTGTGAATTCTATCCACGGAACATGTTTTTTGATTGCGTGGTAAATATCATCCGAGTAGCTTCTCTCTTGCAGCAGCTCTTTCTTCTTTATAAAGAACATAAATGGCAATTCCTAAATAATGATTTGGGTAATCAATAATGGTTTAGATATATAATTATTATCTTTTAGGGCGTGTTGATGTTTCATACTTCGTCAACACGCTCTAGAGATTACTAGAAGACGATTAGTTTTGGAATAAAGATCAAGACTCGGTGACAGATTCGTCTATCTGATCACGATGAGTCGAAGCAACAGCCGCTATCACAATCCAAAAACAGCAAAGCCGGACAGTCATGCCCGGCTAATAATACGCGTTGCACGAGTTATTCAGCTTTGAGTAAGCGACCTGTCAGAGCCGGAACCGATATCATAGTGTTATCTGACGATACATTAATCTCTTCCCCTGTCATCAGGTCCACCAGCTTACTGGTCGTCTCAAGTCTGCCCATATCCAGATTGAACGTGGCGTCACTCTCAGCGGTGTTCAGAACATAGACTATTTGTTCATCTGCATACGTTTTTAAATCGGCATACAGTGTTGAGCTGGTCAGCAGGTTTGTCCGGCTACCGTTATACAATGCCGGATGTTCACTGCGAACTTTCATCGCGCTGGCGAGCCAGTTTTTCAGATCTTCCTGCTCACTGCTTAATATTACCCCGTCAACCACACCATCGATCTTGCCACTGGTACGGGCTACGTGATCATCACACAGCCCTTGGGCGACACAATTCACCGTCACCTTATCTGCGAAATCAGGGACTTCATCTGCGATCTCTTCACCATAGTAGAAAGTAATCGGCCCGGAATAAGCGGTCATAAAGCTAAATGCCGCCTTATGCCGTTTTATCGAATCATCTAAATGCCCTCTCTGAATCAGATCAGCAAAACGTACCAGATCGTGATTACCCAGCATTAGATTAGGCATCGCATGGTATGGATAATTTTCTATCCGGTTCCAGTCAGCGTTAAGCTTGGTTGCATTTCCCGATGCTCCGGATTCTTCCACCGCCAGCGCTTGTACCAGTCCATAACGAAGAGGAAAGTCGAATGCTGATTTCAGGGCTGGGTTGGCATTTGTCCCATAAGCGGTATCCGCAATATAACCCGCACTATTCCAGACCTCGCCAACCATATAACCCAAGGTTCCCCAGCTATTACCATCCCTCCGGTTCTTCTCAGCAGCGGCTTCGACGGCCTGTCGGATGTTCGTCCAGGTTTCAGTCGGAACCTGATAAGCCTGATCCAGTCGCCAGCCATCAATCTTATATTTAGAAATCCAGTAAGTAGCCACTTCGGTGAAGAATGCTTCACTATCAGAATTTGGGTAAACCACCAGTTGTCCCGGATAGCCAGAATCACCCGCGTCTAATTCAGGTAATTTACCTGTCGGAGACGTTTGTAGTTGTGCTTTATTGGTATGCCCGAAGACACCATCCAAAAAAACATACAGCCCTTTATCATGGGCAGTATCGATCAACTCTTTAAGTTTTTCGTTAGAGCCGAAATTTGGATCAACATTAAAATAGTCGCAGGCGAAATACCCGGTTGCATCCAGCTTCACGTTGCCTGCCGCACCTTCACAGGAATCAAAAACCGGAGTCATCCAGATAGCATTGACATTCAGACTCTTGATGTAATCCAGGCTGTCGATTACCCCTTGCAGATCACCTTTATGGTGAGAGGTGCCGTAACCCTGATCATAATTAATACTGTCATCTCCGTTAACAAATGACTCCATCATGACCTGATAAACACGTAAATTACATGCTTCTTCTTCTCCTTCATAGCAAGCGTAGCTTGTCGCCTGTGCGGTATCGGCATTAATTGAGGTTACCGCGGCATTATCTGTACTGCTGCTGCAGGCTATAATACCGATGAGTACTGCAATAGGCAGGCCCGCCTTGATCAGTTCTGTCTTCATAATTAATCATTCTCTGGAAAATCAAAAAAGGTGGCAGCTTTCACTGCCACCTGTACTTTATTGTGTTTACGAGTTATTGAGCTGCTTTTTCAAATACCGCTGTAGACCAGGCTGGGACAGAGAAAGCACCGCCTGTCACACTGGCACCAGCAGCAATAGATGCGTCGCCCATTTCAATATGTTTAGGATGAAGGGCATAACCCTGCGTATCGATATCACCAGTGAATACCTGTGTTTCATTGGTAGCATTAATCACGATAACGATATCGTTGTTGGTCGTACCTCCATCGATAGACATAACAATCAAGCCTGCAGTCTGATCCGCTCCGGTATTGTGGAACTTAACTGCCTGATTAATCTTCTCACCATCGTTCAGGGTGAACAGTGGTGATGAGCTGCGAATCGATGCCAGCTCACGGAAATAGCTGTTCATCGCTGTCATTGCAGCAGGCGTTATATCCGCGCGCTCTCCGGAGCCAGAGATAACGTCATTGATGACTGCATAGTTATCTCCATCCTTGTCTTTCCTTGGCAGACCTTTGTTCCAGTTATCGCTACTGGTCTCGGAGAAATCAACCTGGTTATACCAGTCACCGGAATCGTAAGAATCACGCTGCATCGACTTGGAACGCAGAATATCACTACCCATCTGAGTAAAGACAACCCCCTGGCCCAGTAGCACGGTAGACATACCAACTGCCTGCATTCTGACGCGGGTATCCAGTGATGCTGCATAAGGGATTTTGTACTGGTTGTTATCCCACAGGGTCTGGTTATCATGCTTAGCGATGTAGTTCTGGATTTCGTCCGCATCTTTAGCATAACCCGCAGCCTGACCATTATAATCCAGCTCACCACCAGTGATAACTTTCCCGGTTGAGTCAGTAAAACTGTAGTCTTTCAGGTTACCAGCCATACCCACTCGTACCAGATCCATCAGGTGAAGTGCTGTTGCTCGGTCTACCGCATCTTTGTCATTCGGATAAACAAAGGCACCGTTACCGAACCCCTGATTAGCCCGAAGACCATCGCCACCGTCGAATGGGCCACCGCCACGTACCGCATCACGCATACGGTCCGAGTACGTACCAACACCGGTGCCATACATATTGGCCTGAGTTGCCTGAACAAACATGGCATCGTTCGCGACTTCACCGAAGTTCCAGCCTTCACCATAGAAATAAGTATCAGCGTCCACTTCTTTCACTTTTGCCAGCGCATTCAGGATCTGTTGCTTAGGATGGTGTCCCATCAAGTCCCAGCGGAAAGCATCAATCTTGTAGTCTCTTGCCCAAACCACCAGAGAATCCGCAATCAGTTTACCCATCATGGCATTTTCAGGTGCGGTGTTTGAGCAGCATGTTGAGCTTTCAACCGACCCAGTCATCGGATTAAGACGCTGGTAATACCACGGAACGATTTTATCCAGAACCGACTTGTCACTGACGCCAGATTCATTGGTGTGGTTATACACCACGTCCATGACGACGTTCATACCAATATCTTTTTTGATCGAAGTAACCATGTCCCGGAATTCTTTAATCCTTGTCATACTATCAGCATCTGATGAATACGAACCTTCCGGTACGGTGTAGTGGTAAGGGTCATAACCCCAGTTGAAACTGTCTACATTGCGCACATATCCGTTCAGTCTTTGCACTACAGGATTATCAACAGAGTCTTTTGCCTGCATATCGGTAAATACATCAGCAATCGTATCCGCACTGCTACAGTAGTTGCCAAAGTCGGTATCATCCGCTACGGCTGAATTCAGCTCACACAGCTTGCTGAATGGCTGATCAATATCCGCCACTTTACTCGGATCTTCATTGATCGTTGCAATATCAAACACCGGCAGCAGATGTAAATGGGTCACTCCTGACTCAGATAATGCCTTCAGGTGAGTCACCGGATCAGAGTCAGTTTGAGTAAAGGCTTCATACTTACCCCGCATCTCCGCAGGTGTTGAAGCGTCATGAGCAGAGAAGTCACGGACATGGCCTTCATAGATAACAAACTCAGCCGGATTATCCTGTGCGTGAGGAGACTCAAGACTATCCCAGCCAGATGGGATCAGATCTGGGTTGTTCAGATTTACGACCTGGCTGTATTCAGAGTTCATACTCAGACTCAGAGAGTATGGATCGGTAACCTGATACGTTTCCATTTCCTCGGCTTGTGGGTGATAGACTGTTAGTTCGTACTTATACAGGTCACCATGCCCCAATGCAGTGTCAGCGACTTCCCATATACCGGTAGAACTATCAAAGGTCATATCGATAGCTGTCTGGGCTTCTTTATCTGAATTATACGGGATGAGTTTTACCTGCTGAGCCGTAGGTGCCCACAAGCGGAAGGTCGTCGTATCACCATTAATAATCGCGCCTAGCTGAACACTTTTTGCTGCGTCGGCATACAACGCATCCAGAGCTGTCGCAGGCTGAGCCTTGGTTGCCAGTACAATGTCTCCTGCTGAATCGGTTGCAGTGACAATTAATTCACCTTTCAGCATCTCTTTCAGAGTGGTTTCAGAATCAGAGAAATCGAATTCAAATCCGACAAAACCAGCTTCAGAAAGATGAGGCTTGCTTGCCTGCCACGCACTTCCGGCAGCGGTAGAAGAAGTAATAACATATGTTGCTCCGGTCACTTCCTGGCTGCTCTCATCAAATGTCATTGAACCGTCAGCAGAGTAATACAGAGAGACTTTATCTGCATCAGCAGCAGAAACCAGAAGTGTGGAATCATCAGCAAAAATGGCACTTGCCCCCGAGAATGAGACTTTGCTCACCGGCAGCTGTTTCATTGGCTGGTAATAAACTTTATCGGTACCTTTAAAGATAAATCCGACATTTCCGACAGCTGTAACTTTGTCAAACTCAAACTTCAGGTCTGCAGTTTGATAGCTGCCTCCGCCATCCGAATTGTTAGGAATAATATTCAGACAACCTTCCAGTGCAGAAACCGGCACATCCCAATAGACACCATAGGTATCACTTATTCCGGTCTGCTCCATTCCCGGCCAGCTCGTATCGTCTCCGGCATGAGCTCCACAGGTATCATTGTTCCAGGTATGAAGTTTAAATGCATTTTCATCTCCATCCTGAGTATTCATATAGATACGGACAGTATTTTCAGGCAGAGCACTGATCAGCTCAGGCATGACTGAAGCCACCCCCTCACGCGTGTACACTGAATTTTCCGTACCTAACTGGGTTAAATCAACTTGCGCGTCATAGTCTCCCAGGGGTTTACTGTTATCCGCACCAGTCCGGGGAATAAAGTTCACACATTGAGTTGAATCGTCAGAATTGACATCCAATGTCCAGTACGCACCATTTTCACTGTCTACACCGGTCGGTTCCAGCCCCTTACTCCAGTCACTGGCATCCGTCGTATCGCCCGCATAAGCGCTACAACTATCATCATTCCAGACATAAAGTGTCGCGGTATCATAGCTGCTACTGTCTGCTGTGCTGAGGACTGTAGGGTTGGCTTTATAATACACGGTAACTTGTGCCGTTGGATCTGACGAGTCTTGTGTCGTTGGGTCGGTCGTGCTGCTGTTACAACCGACCAAAAGAATACTGCCGATGACGGCGGCAGAGTATTTCAACCTTAAAGGTAGTAGTGGTTTCAAGGTAAGCTCCCGTTTTTTACCTAAAAATTTACCAGAAGCACCGGGTCTGGAGAGAAACAGTTTATTAGTATTAAAATCTCTCATTTTGTATAGATCCGGAACACTTCACTGTATATGCGGATAAAACAAAAATAAGTCCGCAACACGAGAAACCATACTGTTCGCCTTATATATACAAATCATCCTGGTAAAGGAGCATAGGGGGTGGAGTATGAAGGGCGTAGAAAAAAGAAATTTTAGCAAGATCACTGTTTGTATATTAAATCATCTTGCTCACTTTCTGTTTAAGTAAATTAATATGCCTTAGATCACGTACTGTGGGATGAGATCAAAAATATATGAAATAAAACAACAAGTAACTAACATTTCGTATATCTTTCAAAAAAATGACACAGGTCACCTTATGTGACTAGGTACATAAGGTGACCTGTATTTACGGGCTAGAGCAAGCTCTAGAGACTGCGGTAGGTGCTTTTCATTTCATCAACGACTTTTAAAGCCCGTTCAAATTCATATACAGCGATGTGCCCTGCCAGAATTTTACTTAATACGGGGAAAGCCGTTTCGAAGAACGCCTTTTCAGCAGAGAAATAAGACTCCGCCTCCAAATCATTGTCTTCCAACAATTCATACAAGCGATTAAGCCGCTCCTCTGAAATTTCACTGTCAAGTTCTGCTGTGCCATATTCTGATGTGGATTTAACGGGTGGGAGAATATCCAGAGGACCCTCGTCACTCACATAAGTATGGCTTGCGGTATGATCAATTTTCAGGTCCAGTGTTAACCAGAATGAACTGCCAACACCGGGCTCACTGTCAACACCGACAGAACCTCCCAGCGCATGCGCAATATGCTGACAAATGGCCAGTCCCAACCCTGTACCACCATACTTGCGGGCAATGGATGCATCCGCCTGCTGAAAACTGTCAAAAATTCTATCCTGTTCACTCTCAGACAGACCTATACCGGTATCCTGCACGGTAAAACACAAACTAACACTGGATTCCGATTTATTTAACAGGCTGATTTTCAGGCTAATTGTACCGCTATCGGTAAATTTAATGGCGTTGCTCACATAATTGAGCAGGATTTGCTTGATACGCAGTTGATCACCAATTAATACCGGAGGGATATTTTCATCTATTTCCGCGTGACACCCTAACCCCTTATCTTTTGCTTTATGTTCAAAGATATCCCGAACATCCTGCACAATAGACATTAATTCAAAGCTATGACTTTCTATCTCTATTTTTCCTGAATCCAGCTTGGAAAGGTCCAATACGTCATTGATTAATGATAATAAGTGTTTCCCCGCTTTATTGATTTTAGAAATATACTGTTTTTGCTCATCACTCAGACCATCATCCAGAAGAATGTGAGACATACCCAGTATAGCGTTCATCGGGGTTCGGATTTCATGACTGACATTAGAAATAAACTGACTCTTCGCGATATTTGCTTCTTCCGCATCGATTTTCGCGTTTCTTAGCTCAGTGGTTATCTGATCTAATTTTTTCCCCATCCGAATAATGGATTTTTCCGTTTCATTAATTTCCTTAATCCTGAAATTTTTATGAGACAGATGAAATTCACCCATACTCACTCGGGTTATCATTTCTTGTATGTCTGATAGTGGCCCGGCAATATGGCGGCTCATGCTTTTTGATGAGAACCACATAAACAATAAGAACAGTGAATAGAATCCAACCAGCCCCAGTATCAGTATATAGCCGATGGTCTGGAACTTATTTTCCAGCGCGCGGGACTCCGCGTACATATCGTCCTCATCAACGATGAGAAGAATTTTCCAGTTTGTCTCCGGTATAGTCGACCAGGAAGCTAACTTTTTGTTTCCATCCAGAACAAGTTCTGTAATACCTTCTTTATTTTTAACCAACGATTCACCCAGTATGCTGGTATCTCTGCGCTTATACAGGTTGAACTGATCAGGTTTAAACACCTCTTCTGTGATGGCTTTCTGATAGTTATAATCCGTTAACTCCTTAAGACCAAAATCTGTCTCACCTTTAGGAGGCAATGCCATAATATTCCCGTCGCCACTGGCTAATATCGCATAGCCATCCCAGGGAACGGATAAGTTCTGGATACTTTCCACAATAGTACCGACGGTAATATCTAACCCGACGACACCTTCAAGAAAATCATTATTCCGGTTATAAACAGGTGCAATGGCAGAGGCCATCCACCCCTGTCCTGCGGGGTCAATATAAACATCAGTCCAGACGACATCACGTTCCGGGTTATGCTGACCGTCAGCCAGATAATAAAAATTATATTCCGGTATATTCATCTCCGGCGGATACTGATCGACGGTTAAAAACCAGGGATAAATTCTGTTGTATGAATCCCAGCTATTGAAATATATCGCTGCTACTAACTCGTTACTTTCTTGTATCTGCTTCATTAGAGGATCAAGCTGAGACAGCTTATATACTTTCTGCATATCTTTTTTATCATTTTCTGTATACGCAGAATAAAAAGAGGCAGCCCCCCCAAGATCTTCTTTCGAGTACAAGACTCCGCTGTCCTTTATTTCAAGATTAGCCTCATCATCAGTATCCAAATAGGTATCACCGGATAAAACTCTTTCTGTTTCTGTACTATATAACTTTGTCAGGGTAGAGATTGATATTAAGTTTTCCCGAATAATTGATGTTTCTCTTTTCGCCGAGATACTCAACTCTGAGTTTGCCTGCTGATAGATATAATTCATGTTCTCAGAGCTGATAAAATGGTTACTCAACAGATAAACAGCAATAAGAACAGACTCAACTAAAACCAGCGGTATCAAACCACTTCTGACCATCGCCCGCCACACCCAGGACTGGGTACTAATTTCACTTGTCGTCATGTTACTTCCCTAATAAACACTATGGCCCTATGTTACCACCTAGTTACCTTTATATTGTATACATGTAGACGCCATAAATTTGGTTATACCCATTTTTACATCAGTATTTGTGAATTAACACGGTTGCCGTCTTCAGAACGCATATCTGCGGTATAAACCAACGATTCAGGAATTTGACGCTCACTGGCACAAAGTTTGTATACAAATTAATCAACCTTAAGGTTCAGAATTACTGTCATCGCCATGAGGAACACAAGATGTACAAACAGCTGCTATATTCTCTGCGACAATATGCTCAGGCCCGCGTTTATGATGTGAAAAAGAAAGGTGAATCACCGGAATTTGCTGCCCGGCTAATAGAGAAGTATACCGAGGGCATGATCACTCAATGAAAATCATGGGGTTACAGACCTACATGGCTGCAATTAAAGCCGAAGCACGAACGTTATGCCTGGCGATTTGGCCTAAGTATCATAAGTAAGTCACACGGTGACAGAACAAACAAAGAGGGGGAATGAATATTCCCATGCCAATAAGTCTGTAGCTAGCTTTATTGCCTCTCCGGCAATAAGCTGGTTGATACCGTGATATGAAGTGATATCATCGCTGCTTTAGCCATTTTCCCATACACAATATCCAGAAAGGGACACAAGTTACATGAGCCAACTGACTCCTGAACAAGAGAGTGCGATTATCCAGTTTAAGCAGAATATCCACCTGCCCGGCGACGGCTTTCACTCCATGATCATTGAACTATGTAAGGAGTATCAATTGCCTTTCCAGAAGGTCAGAACCATTGTCATGAATGCTCAGGCTGGAATTGAAACGCAAATTCTCTGCAATGTCAGTACCACGACAGACGTCCAGTTAACCAAAGCGCACTGGGTTGCCGTGATAAGAGCCAAGCTGGAAGAAATGGCTGATAGCAACGTTCCACTAATGGAACAACTTACCAGCAGTCAACGCTACCAAAAGGTAAAAGAAAAGTTGGCTAAACCGGGGATAAGTGAAGAAGAGCGGGAACAAATTCTGGCAGAACTGGAAGATATATACGAGTATGAAGTATGCAACCCGCTGAGAGCCATGCTTCGTACCTCAACACTGTTTTGGGCGGTAAAAAGTGATCTCTTTGAGATGACTAAAGAACAGCGCCAGAAATTCAGCGATTACCCACAACATATGGAGGCAACTGAGCATTTGCTGAAACTGGCTGAGTCCTTTGGTAACAGATGCTAAATTACCATTCCGCGCGGCGGGCTACATGATGCCGGAAATAGTGTCCGGATTAAAACGGAATGGGTGGCCGGACAATCCCGGAAACGGTGGCTGGATTGCTCCGGAATACGCAATTGTAGCCCCTATTGTCGCCACAACGATAAAACTAAATGCCAGAAACGAAAAAACCTTGCAAAAGCAAGGTCTTAGAATGTGGCGGTGAGTGAGAGATTCGAACTCTCGATACGTTGCCGTATACACACTTTCCAGGCGTGCTCCTTCAGCCACTCGGACAACTCACCGTAATCAAATTGTTGTTGTCTTCTCTGCGACAACGAGGCGCTAATTTAATGATTAAGGCCTGATTGGTCAAGTATAAAAACAGAAAAAAACATGGTTTTATGTTTAACTGCCTAATAATTAGCTAATTATCACAAAATATAGCCAGTTTAACCGGTTGTGAGGGTCTTTTATGCCTGTTGGCAATACCCGGGAACCCGGAACCAGCGGCGGCAAATTTCCAGAAACTGACCGTATACCACCCCCATACCGCATGAAATAACGGCTGTGCTGGCAACTGCAGTGATGATTTGATCAGGTGATGCCCCGACAGAAAACAAAATTCCGGCATAAACCGGCAGTTGAAAAGAAACAAAAGCCAGTAAATCAGCGACCAATTTCACTACCTTTGAAGCCGACACTTTCCCGGCTACAGTGATAAACCAGTCACGGTAAATACCATAAGGCCATGCAATTGCCGTATTAACAGGTATCGATAACAGGCGAGAGGCAAGAGACTGCTCAAAAGTCATCCCTGAAATAAGGATTTCCACTACCATTCCAACAGCAAAACAGAAAATAACCATTGCAAACGTATCGGCAACCGCATGCCGAACAGAAAAAGGAAGCTGAACTTTCATCGTATAGCACCTACAGAACAAATAACCACAAAACACTTAAGGAAACCAGACACCTGACTGGGGAATCGCATTATATATAGTTATATATACCATGAAAACAAATTTAAGACAGCTTTAAACACTATATTTAAATGATAAACCTGAATCTATGACCGGAATTAGGCTCTGAGTCAGAGGAATTGACTGCTTTTCATGTCAATGCTCAAATAACCGCCACATGGTACTCTGAAACACATACATTACTGCCTCACCCTGCTAAGATAAAAAGCAAATACTTAACGGATAGTAAACGTGACACTACAAGAATTTCTTCTGATCCCGGAATTACACAATAAGCTGGTCAGCGAGGCCGAAACCAGAGGCTTTGTGACGGCAATGGCCGCAGCACCCCACCTGATTAATCCGTCAGAATGGCTCCCTTATCTGTGGGGTAATAACGAAGAGAACCCATTTGAGGATGGAGCTCAGTTTGAGCAATATGCACACCTGATTGTTGAGTTGTGGAACCATACCCGTGAAACTCTGCTGGATGGCAGTTGGCAATGGCCTGAAGGCTACAACCTGGATGAAAAGGATATTATTACAGAGAGTGTGAGAGGCTTTGCTGCCGGTATGCTTGATGGATGGCATATAACCAAGGACGACTGGGAAACGATTATGCCAGCAGACAGTGAAGACAGTGCTCTGATGGGTGGGTTCATTCTGTCTCTTAGCATGCTATATGACCCAGAAACTTCCGTAGAAACACTTACTCAACAAGGTGTTGAAGGGTTAGACCAATTTGAAGAAATTTATAAGGCCATGCCTATGATGGCGTGTGGGCTGACTCAGCGGGCAGCGATGCTGGTGGACGGGGAATAAGCAGAAATAGCGAAGTATCAGAGATAAAAAAGAGAGGTTATCCCTCTCTTTTTTATCAGACTTTATCAGGCATTGCCTTCCACTTTAGCGTTAATCTGCTCAGCAAAGTCCAGCATACGATTCAGTGGTACGAGTGATTTTACTCTTACCTCTTCGTCCACAAAAATTTCATGAGTGTCACCACTTTCAGTCAATGCACTTTCTATCGCTGCAAGGCCGTTCATCGCCATCCAAGGACAGTGAGCACAGCTTCGGCATGTAGCGCCAGCACCAGCGGTTGGAGCCTCCATCAGCTCTTTTTCCGGTACCATCTGCTGCATCTTGTAGAAAATGCCCTTGTCGGTCGCCACAATAAGCTGTTTATTCGGCAGTTCTTTTGCCGCTTTAATCAGCTGACTGGTGGAACCCACGGCATCCGCTAGCTTAACAACGCTGGCTGGCGATTCAGGGTGTACCAAAATAGCGGCATCAGGGTACACGGCCTTCATATCGCTCAGCCTTTTAGCTGAAAATTCATCGTGTACGACACATTCACCTTGCCAGAGCAGCATATCTGCGCCTGTTTCTTTCTGGATATAAGAACCAAGGTGACGATCTGGTCCCCAGATTATCTTCTTCCCTTCGTCATCCAGATGCTCAACGATATCCAGGGCGATGCTCGAGGTCACAACCCAGTCGGCGCGAGCCTTTACTGCTGCGGAGGTATTAGCATACACAACAACAGTATGATCTGGATGAGCATCACAGAACTTACTGAATTCTTCGATTGGGCAACTTAAATCAAGTGAGCACTCGGCTTCCAGCGTTGGCATCAAAATCGTTTTTTCCGGTGTCAGAATCTTTGCTGATTCCCCCATAAAGCGCACGCCTGCAATCAACAGAGTGGTGGCCGGGTGGCGGTTACCGAACTTCGCCATTTCCAGTGAATCGCCTACAAACCCACCGGTCTCTTCAGCCAAAGCCTGAATTTCAGGATCGGTATAATAATGGGCAATAAGAACGGCATCCTTTTCTTTGAGCAGATGTTTGATATTCTGAATATGGGTCTGCTTCTGTTCGTCAGTTAGCGGTTCTGGCTTAGGAGGAAATGGGTATGATGTTGTATCTATTAAATCTAATATATGGCTCATTGCTCATGCTCTACGCAACTCTCCAGGGTTCGGGCATTGTACACCCGATAGCAGTTAATACCAAACGATATGCCCGGTTTAAAACCATAAAAATCAAGGGCAGAGTTATATATTCCGCCCTTGTGTTTATGATATCTGTAGCGCGCAATAAGCACTAAAGGTGCTGCTTAGCCTTTTCTGCGGAGGCGCTGCTCGGGTACTCATCTACTACCTGTTGATAGTATTTTTTCGCCACATCAGGTTTATTATTGCGCCTGGCAATATCACCTAATTTAACCAATGAATCCGCACGTTTGTTTGAGTCTTCATACGCGATAACTGAAGCGAAGCTCTTTGCCGCTTCTATATCCTGCTTTTGCGCAAAATATAACTGCCCCAGCCAGTAATGTGCGTTTGGTGCAAAGTTAGACTCAGGAAAATCTTCCTGGAACTTCTTAAATGCAGCGATAGCTCCGACGTAATCCTTTTTTTTCAGAATTAAATCAACGGCTGATTTATAAGCAGCCTCTTCATCTATATTAACGGTATAGGTACCGCTGTCAGAAGATCCGGTATCATCGGCATTCTGAAGCGTTTCCGGATTAACCGCTGCCGGTTGCTCATTCGCTTTCAACCCGCTTCGAACACGATCCAGTTCGATGAAAAGCTCTTTCTGTCGTTCCAACATTTGCTTCATATCGTACTGGTTACGCTCAACCATTCCACGTAATTGCTGAATTTCAGCCGACATACTGTCCAGCTGCTGCTGCATCTGCACCTGAACACGGCTACGATTATTAAGCAAACGTTCAAGACGCTGAACGTCAGTTTCCCGTGGTTGTGCTGAAGAAGCATTAACGGAGTTAGGCGTGGTGCTGTTTACATCAGATACTGGAGCTGGTGCGGCGGATACACCACCCGCCACACTCGCCAGCAACGTAAGCGAAACAGCGCGCTTAAAGTTACTGAACATAATCAATCCCGATTAGTATACGATAACCGCACGACGGTTTTTCGCATAGGCTTCTTCACTCTGACCAAGAACCAGGGGTTTTTCTTCACCGTAGCTCATGATCTGGATTTGATCAGCCTGAACACCTAATGCCTGAAGGTACTTAGAAACGGCTTCAGCACGACGTTCACCCAGCGCAATGTTGTACTCTGGCGTACCACGCTCATCGGCGTGACCTTCAACTTTTACATTGATGGTCGGGTTTTTGCTCAGGTATGCAGCATGAGCAGCCAGCATTTCTTCGTAATCACCAGATACTGTAGCGTTGTCGAACGCAAAGAACACAGTTTGATTTTCACGCAGTTTAAGCTCTTGCAGTTCTTGTTCAGAAAGCTGAGACTCTGTATTCATTGGAGTAACAACCGTTGTATCTGTTGTCTCCTGAGAGCCTGTTTGCTGCTGGTTAGTTGTTTGTTCCATTGAAGCATCTGCTGCGTCATCGCTTGAGCTACATGCAGTAACAGCCAATACTGGTAGCGCAATTAGAAGCCCTTTGAGAACCTTATTAAGTTGCATCTTATTTCTTCCTTATATATTAAAACTTAGTCGCTACAAAAACGGTGACCAGGCGGGTGCTCGAACGCGCCCATTTGTTGCCGGTAATCTAGCTTTAAATCGGCCATCGATAGATACCATAGAAAGCACATTTTTCTTTCTGAACATCGAACTATAAATGACCATACCACCATTTGGTGCAATACTTGGAGACTCATCAAGCAGCGTTTTGGTAAGAACCTGAACCGCCCCTGTTTCCAAATCTTGTTTGGCGAGATTAAATCCAGAAGCAGAACGATTTACCATAATCATAAAACGTCCGTCCGGAGTAATCTGCCCCCCTAAATTTTGGCTACCCTGCCAAGTCAGTCGATCTGTCGAGCCGCTATCCAAATTTACTCGATATATCTGTGGTTTACCACCCCGATCAGACGTAAAAATAAGGGATCGCCCATCCGGATACCAGAAAGGTTCCGTATTATTTGATCTTCCCCGCGTAATCTGCCTCAGTTTTCGGCTTTCCAGATCGAGAGTGTATACCTGAAGGCTTCCCGTTTTAGAAAGTACCAGCGCAAGCGTTTTACCGTCAGGAGAGAATCTTGGCGCACCATTATGACGAGGGAATGACGTTAATTTTTCTCGCTTACCCGAATAGATATCCATCATGAAGATTTCTGCCTGACCATTCTGAAAGCTGACGTAGGCCAGGTTTCTTCCATCCGGTGACCAGGCCGGAGACATCAAAGGCTGCTTTGAACGAAGAACTAATCGCTCGTTATATCCGTCATAATCGGCGATACGAAGTTGGTACGGATATTTTTCTTTGTCATTGACCACAACATAAGCAATACGGGTCAGGAATGCGCCTTTATCTCCTGTGAGCTGCTCATAAACCAAATCTGAAATACGGTGAGCGTACTCTCTCAGGCGACGACCCGGCACCGTTGCCCTCTTATTGAACAGGATGTGATCCTTAGACAGAACCAATTGGCCGGCACTGTCCAGCGCTTTACTCTGCCCGCCAGTTAACTGCCCCCGAATCACATCAATCAGCTGATAGGAGATAATATAATTACCTTGTGCATCCTGAGTAATCGTCCCGGTCAGGAGGGAATCAACCCCCATCCCTGTCCAGGCATCAAAGTTCACATCAGTATCTTTATAGGGTGTCTGTGGCATTTTATTCACTGACACAGGGCTAAACTTACCGCTACGTTGCAGGTCTGAGGCAATCACAGCAGAGACATCCTGAGGAAGAGGCTGCTTCCCTTCCCATTTAAAAGGGACGATGGCTATCGGTCGGGCGGAATCGATGCCTTCCGTAATCACCAGTTCTAGTGCCGCATGCGCAACATTACTCACACTTAAGCAAACTAAAAACAATCCAGTAATAAGTTGTTTAATCACAGTGGTATCCTTTTTTCCTTACTACTCTTTTCTTAACGCTTTCTCTTACTATTCAGGGATAACGGTTAAGATAATATTCTTAAGCTCGTCGACAATCTCTTTATCCGCGGGCAGTGGAAAGCTATTAACCTGGGCAACCGCCCTTTTTGTCGCCGAACATAAACGGCTGTCGCCTTCCATTACAGAAACATTGCTTAATATCGCACCAGAGCCTGTCGGTAACAGCCGCAGACTCACTTTACACGACTTTCCCCTGAAGGAGTCCTCCATCAGCAGGTTATTTTGTATAAGCTGCGTATAAATGGCTCCATAACGTTCTTTTTCAGAAGCGACATGCCTTTGCTTTGCGGCTGAATTCTGAACAGACTCGGTTTCCAGACCAGAAAAAATATCGCCAAGTGCAGCCTCTTGCTCTTTCCTCTCACGCTCAAGACGTTTCAGACGTTCCTGTTCTTTCCGCGCTTTCTCTGCTGCTTTCTTGGCTGCTTTCTCTTTTGCAACACGTTCACGCTCCGCTTTTTCAGCAGCCGCTTTCGCTTCCTGAGCAGCCTTCTCTCTGGCTAATCGCTCTTTTTCAGCTTTTTCTATCGCTGCCTGTTTAGCCAAACGTTCTTCTTCTGCACGCCTAATCGCTTCCTGTTTTTGCTTCCGTTCAGCTTCGGCTTTTGCTGTGAGTTCCTGTTCCCGACGCAGGCGCTCTTTTTCCTGTTTAATTTTTTCCTGCTCTTTACGAACACGTTCCTGTTCAAGTTTGCGCTGCTTTGTCGCTTCACGAGCTTCTTTTTCCGCCCTGGCTTTATCCTCTTTTAACTTCCGGATCCGCTCTTCTTCCTCTCTGCGGTTCTTCTCCAGGAGCTCACTCTGCTTACGCAGTTTATCCAGTCGTTCTTGCTCCGCTTTGGAAGCGGCTTCCCGCTGCTGTCTGATTTCTCGGGCCTGACGTTGCACAAGCTGAGGATCGATGACTACAGCCTGAACCATATTTCCTGTCGGTTTTGGCTGGGACATACTAAAATCTGACCCCCAGATTAATACCGCCAGTAATGCAAGGTGCAATACCAGAGAAATAGCTATGGCTGATTTGTAATTATTGTCGTTTTTCATTTACGGCTAAGACTGTTCCCTGATTTCCGTCAACAAACCGACTTTCTGGATGCCGGCCTGATTCAGTTCATCTAATACCAATACCACATCCGCATAGGGTGTTGCTGCATCACCGCCAACGGCTACCGGAGATGTCGGCGCAAGTGACAGCTCTGCTTTCACCCTAACGATAACTTCCTGCAACGAAAGGCCTCTGACTACAGGTTCATCATTAACGCTCAATCCCAGATTACCGTCACTATCAATCTCAACAATGATAAAACTGGCATCGCTATCACCTGCGATATCAGAAGCGGTCTTAGCTACGGACGTATCAGGCAGGTCAACCTCTACCCCCTGAGTAACAAAAGGCGACGTCACCATAAAAATAATTAACAGCACCAACATAACATCAATATAAGGAACAACATTAATTTCAGCAGTGAGCTTTCTTTTCTTTGGTTGATAGCCCGCCATGCTATGCGTCCTTTTCACTCATAGACTGACGATGAAGAATGCTGTAAAACTCTTCGGAAAAAGTAGCGTAGGCGTGTTCCAGTTTACTCACTCGATTGCTCAGGCGGTTGTAGGCCATAACGGCAGGTATCGCAGCAAACAGGCCCATTGCTGTCGCCACCAATGCCTCGGCAATACCCGGGGCAACCATCGACAAGGTTGCCTGTTTTACTTCACCCAGAGCAATAAAGGCATTCATAATTCCCCAAACCGTACCAAACAGGCCGATATAAGGGCTGATGGATCCAACCGTCGCTAAAAACGGAAGGCTTGTTTCCAGAGATTCAACTTCTCTTGCAACGGCAACCCGCATTGCTCTTCCTGTACCTTCCATAACAGAAACGCTCGATGAACCAGTGGTTCGTCTGAGACGAGCATACTCAGTAAACCCGCTATAAAAAATTTCTTCCGAACCGGCAATATCTTCTTTGCGTTCTTTTACCTTCTGATATAGCTGAGACAAATCCTGAGTTGACCAGAATGAATCTTCAAACCGCTCTTGCTCATGGCGGGCGACCGACAGGACTTTGCTGCGTTTAATTATCATTGTCCAGGAGGCAATCGACATACCTAAAAGCGTAAGCATGACAATTTTGACTAAAAAGCCGGCCTGCATAAAAAGATCGATGATAGAAATCTCTGCTGTCACTTTAACTAAACTCCACGAACTCGTTCAGGTTATCAAACCGATGGTATGGCCTTCGGTGTATATAAAAATGCTATAAAACGCAATATTGACTTAAAATATGATAAATATCTTCTGGCATGGCCTGGGGCTTCATTTTTGCGTTGCTCACGCATGCTACCTTAACCTTGGTCTGGCACAATACTTTTCCTTCAGGATTAACGATATCCTGACAAAATACTAAGGAAGCCTTTCTGAGATCACTAACCGTAGTACGAACCGTTAAATGGTCATCAAGTTTTGCTCCCTGCAAAAAATCAATGTCCATATGGCGTACAACAAAGCCCACACCTTCCTGCAAAAGTACTTGTTGAGAGACAGCACCTTTGCGGAGTAGTTCCGTTCGAGCTCTTTCAAAAAACTTTAAATAATTAGAGTGATAGACCACCCCTCCAGCATCTGTATCTTCATAATAGACAGTCACCGGCCATTGAAAGACTAAAGCGGCTTTCTCTTGCAAACCTTATCCCTCGTGCAGCAGCTCATAGAAACTAAGAGCTAAAAATCTGAATAATCTACTATACCCCATGACTATGGCATTAGTACGAAATGAGCTAACTTTTTTTGAAATAAGTTAAATAATTTGAAATCTCCCCACACTTCTTAAACGCCTATTGATTATTTCATAAACAACAGGTTAAGCGGTGAGATCAAAAAAGGGTTCTGAATACAGAACCCTTTTGATGTTTACGGTACAAGACCGTCCAGTTATTTATCCAGCTTTTGCGTCATATATACGGCAAACCCACAAGCAGCAAATACACCGAACGCCCAAATTAAATACAACATAGTCATTGCTCCTTAGTACAACGAGTTCTTGTTTTCTTCAATAAACTTCGCATCCAGACGACCAAACATCTTAGTGTAAGCCCAGATAGTGTACGCAAGAATGATTGGTACAAATACCGCTGCAACAATCGTCATGATCTGCAGCGTCAGTTCACTAGAAGTGGAATCCCACATTGTCAGACTATAGTTTGGTTCTAAGCTAGACGGCATCACAAACGGGAACATAGTAAAGCCAGCAGTCAGAATGACACCCGCATTAGTCAGGCTTGCCGCAAGAAATGCCAGCGCACCGTTCTCTTGACGAGTCGCAAAGACAGCAATAACAGGCATAATCACCGCCAAAGCAGGAGCCAGCCAAAGCAGAGGATACTTGTCAAAGTTTGCCATCCATGCACCAGCTTCTCGGGCCACTTCTTTATTCAGCGGATTAGAATCAGCCATGGTATCGATGACGCTTTTCACTACGTAACCATCCATGCTGCTTACCCAGAAGCCCGCACCTACAAACAGGACAATCAGAAGGACAGCGCACAGCTGGCTGACACCCATGGAGCGAGTATATACATCATCAGTCGTTTTCATTTGTAGCCAGGCTGAACCCTGCAACAAAAACATCAGCAGACTGATCACGCCACACAACAGAGCAAACGGATTCAGCAGGCCGAAGAACGAACCTTCATAACGAGCCATGATAAACTCATTCAGAGTAAATGGCACACCCTGCAGCAGGTTACCAAAAGCAACACCGAAGATAATTGGCGGAACAAAACCACTAATAGAAATAGCGATATCCCACATATTACGCCATTTCGGATCTTCAATCTTTGAACGGTAATCCAGGCCAATAGGTCGCAACCAAAGCGCAGCCAGAGTCACAATCATCGCCAGGTAGAAACCGGAAAAAGACACCGCGTAAACCAGAGGCCATGCAGCAAACAGAGCACCACCTGCGGTGATCAACCAAACCTGGTTACCATCCCAGTGCGGGGCGATGGAGTTAATCATGACACGACGTTCACTGTCGCTTTTCCCGATAACAGGGATTAAGGCACCAACCCCCATATCAAAACCATCAGTCACGGTGAAGCCGATTAGCAGAACACCAACCAGAACCCACCAAATAAATCGCAAGACTTCGTAATCAAACATTATTCTTTCTCCCTGCTTATACTTCTACTTGGCGGCTAACTTTGTTTTCACCAGAGTCAGCTTGTTCAAAATGATAACGACCAGTCTTCAGACTACTTGGGCCTTTACGCGAGAATTTCACCATCAGGTAAACTTCTGCAATCAGGAACAGAGTATAAAGAATCATAATAGCCGCAAGTGACAACCACAGTTCAGCAGAAGAAAGCGCAGATGCCGCAACATTAACAGGAAGAATATCGCCAACAGCCCATGGCTGACGACCGTATTCAGCAACGAACCAGCCCATTTCAACCGCAATCCACGGCATAGGAATACCGATCAAAGCCGCTTTTAGTACCCAGGCCTTGTCAATAACTTTGCCACGAACAGACTGATAGAACGCCGCACCGAAGATAAACAACATCGCAACGCCCAGACCAACCATGATACGGAATGACCAGAACAGCGGCCAGACTGTCGGAATAGAATCATCCGCAGCCGCTTTGATCTGTTCTTCACTCGCGTCAACCACATTGTCTGTATAACGCTTCAGAAGCAGGCCGTAACCCAGGTCTTCTTTTACTTCATCAAATGCAGCCAGGTTTTCTGAAGATTTTTCACCGGCACGCAATTTTTCCAGCAATTCATAAGCGTACATACCATTACGGATACGTTCTTCATTCTGATCTTTCAGATCATGGATACCAAGAACCTGCGTATCTAGAGAACGGGTAACGATAAGCCCCATAACATAAGGAATTTGGATAGCAAAGCTGTTCTCCATTTTTTCCTGATCAGGGAAAGCAATAACATTAAACGCCGCTGGTGCCTCTTCTGTATGCCACTCACCTTCAATTGCCGCCAATTTTACTGGCTGGACATGCCCTAATTCGTAGCCTGATTCATCACCAACAAAGATCAGCGCAAGAACGGCAACCAAACCGAATGAGGCCGCAACAGAGAATGAACGTTTTGCAAATTCAATATCACGTCCTTTCAGCAGATAGTATGCACTAACGCCCAAAACAAACATGGCACCCGTTGTATAACCTGCTGTAACGGTATGAACAAATTTCACCTGAGCAACCGGGTTCAATACCAGCTCAGCGAAACTCACCATTTCCATACGCATGCTTTCGAAGTTGAATTCAGAACCAACCGGATTCTGCATCCAGCCGTTTGCCACCAAAATCCAAAGCGCAGAGAAGTTAGAGCCAAACGCCACCAGCCAGGTAACCGTTAAGTGTTGCTTCTTAGATAAGCGATCCCAGCCAAAGAAGAAAAGGCCTACAAAAGTGGATTCCAGGAAGAATGCAACTAAGGCTTCGATTGCCAGAGGAGCACCAAAGATATCGCCTACATAGTGAGAGTAATAAGACCAGTTAGTACCAAACTGGAATTCCATGGTCAGGCCCGTAGCCACACCAAGAGCAAAGTTGATACCAAACAGTTTACCCCAGAACTTAGTCATGTCCTTGTAAATCTGTTTACCGGTATATACGTAAAGAGACTCCATCGTGGCAAGTAAAAATGACATGCCCAGAGTCAGTGGAACAAACAGGAAGTGATACATCGCAGTGAGCGCAAACTGCAACCGCGATAGATCAACGACGTCAATCATATAAACTCCTTTTGTGTCGGCTGAATGACACGGGTAATTATTGTTTCAATACAGACTACCTTGCCATTACTTATTGTGAACATAAGTCACTCTAAGCAACCGCGAGAGTATGTACCATATTGGTTAATTTTATGTAAAATTGGGTCTAATATAGCTGCCACTAATATTAATCGTAAAAACCACATGTTTCAAAGTGTTTATCGTCCGAGATCGCCTTGATTTACATCAACTTTATTTTCGGGTTTTATTAAAACGACGGCTATAAATGATTTAGATCAATTATATCACGTAATTTAATTCCAAACCAAGCTCTAAAGACACACTTTTATCATGGTTTTCAGGAATATCTGGTGGGAAATTACAAGAATGTGGTATTTATGGAAGTGTGAAATTATCCACAGTTTTAGTGATATACACACGTATAGTTGCAGGTTCTGAGCGCAGGAAATCCCTTAAACATCATTTCCTGCAAAGTGTCGTTTTTGTATCAGATTATGTCGTTGAATACTGGCATCCTTTTCAGGATTTAACATCAAAACCAAAATGCAGGTAAGCCCTTTCAGAAGCGATACGCCCTCTTGGAGTACGTTGCAGGTACCCTTGCTGGATCAGAAATGGCTCAATCACATCTTCGATGGTGTCTTTTTCTTCGCCAATCGCCGCAGCAAGGTTATCCAGCCCGACCGGGCCTCCGGAAAATTTCTCCATAATCGCCAAAAGCAGCTTTCTGTCCATATAATCAAAGCCAAGGTGATCAACATCCAACATGTTCAGTGCTTTATCGGCAATGTCCGCACAGATATGCCCGTTACCCTTAACTTCTGCATAGTCGCGGACTCGCCTTAACAGTCGGTTTGCAATACGCGGCGTTCCCCTGGCTCGCCTAGCCACTTCAAGAGCGCCTTCACTCTCCATAGAAAGACCAAGACATTCGGCGCTGCGCTGCACAATGTGTTGCAGATCTGCAACTTTGTAGTATTCAAGCCGCTGTACGATGCCAAAACGGTCACGCAAAGGTGATGTCAGAGAACCCGCACGGGTAGTGGCACCGATAAGCGTAAACGGAGGCAGGTCAATTTTGATTGAGCGGGCAGCCGGACCTTCACCGATCATAATATCCAGCTGATAATCTTCCATTGCCGGATACAATACCTCTTCCACCATTGGGCTTAAGCGGTGGATTTCATCAATAAAAAGAACGTCATTTTCTTCAAGATTCGTCAGCAGTGCCGCCAGATCCCCGGCTTTTTCCAGTACCGGGCCAGAGGTAGTACGAATATTGACTTCCATCTCGTTGGCAACAATATTCGCCAGTGTGGTTTTACCAAGGCCCGGAGGACCAAATATCAGCAGATGATCAAGCGCTTCACTGCGCATCTGCGCCGCTTTAATGAAAATCTCCATCTGGTCCCGCACCTGATCCTGCCCCTGATAATCCGCCAGTTTTTTCGGGCGGATGGCGCGATCGATTACTTCTTCATCTTTATAAACGGAATTGTCCGGAGCGATTAAACGGTCAGCTTCTATCATATCTTACTCAAACCATCGATTTCAGAGCTTCTTTAATCACAGCTTCGCTGCTCATGCCTGGCTGCGCAACCTGCGAAACGACTTTACTTGCCTGTTGAGGCTTGTAACCCAGAGCAATCAACGCACTCACAGCCTCATCCTCGGCACTCTGGGATATGGTGCCAGCGGCATGACTGTCAACAGGAGCAGCATCTGTCGCTGGTGTAAATAAGTCCCCGGCTCCCCAGCCTTTCAGGCGGTCTTTCATTTCAACTACCAGACGTTCCGCTGTTTTTTTGCCGACGCCTGGTAATTTTATTAAAGTAGAAATATCTTCGTTTTCGACACAAGCCACAAACTGTGAGGCATTCATTCCGGAAAGAATAGCCAGACCCAACTTAGGCCCGACACCATTAGCTTTGATAACTTCACGGAACAAAGCCCGTTCTGTGACCGTGTTAAAGCCATACAGTAACTGGGCATCTTCCCTTACAACAAAGTGGGTATAAACGATGGTTTCCTGGCCTGTCTCAGGCAGCTCATAAAAACAGCTCATCGGCATCTGAACTTCATAACCGACGCCACTCACTTCAATTAGCACTTCCGGTGGCATTTTTTCCAGCAAAGTGCCTCGTAAACGTCCGATCACGTCTATTCCTTACCTTAATCAATAATAGGAATGATACTACTCAATAACTGGATGGATATCCAGTTAAAATAGGGGGGAAGATAGACGTATCGACCTAGCGATAGCGTCCTCTTCTGGCACTGGTCGCCTTACCCGCCATAGCGATAAGTGTTTTATTGGTGTTCGCATGACAAATAGCAACACCCAATGCATCCGCAGCATCGGCCTGGGGTTTGGATGGTAATTTCAGCATACTCATGACCATATGCTGAACCTGAGACTTATCAGCACCACCGGTACCAACCACCGCCTGCTTGATAAGGCGGGCTGCATATTCGTAGACGGGGAGATCCGCATTCACGGCCGCAACAATGGCACTTCCGCGAGCCTGACCCAGCTTCAGTGCTGAATCTGCATTTTTTGCCATGAAAACCTGTTCGATAGCAAACACGTCCGGCTGAAACTGAGTAATGATCTCCGTAACTCCGGCATAAATCTGCTTTAAGCGCCCCGGCAACTCGGCTTCTGACGTGCGGATACAGCCACTGCCAAGGTAACGGAGGTGGCGTCCTTCCTGACGGATAACGCCATAACCTGTGATACGTGAGCCGGGGTCAATGCCGAGGATAATGCTCATTAGGGGACCCTATGGAGAATAGTGAGGGACTAGAGACTAGAAGGAATACAGAGCGCTTCGCTTTGAGAGTACAGAATACAGAACCATCTTTTTGACCGTCTGTATTGCCTGAGTCCGCTCTGTAAGGGAGCTTGCGACCGTCCTGTATTCTTCTCTTATAGTCTCTAGCAGCGAAGCGATCTCATTTCTAGTCTCTTCTGATTACTCTTCGTCCTTCGCCACGGTTACCGCTACAGCCAGCTCTTCCAGTGCCGCCGGGTTAGCGACACTCGGTGCATCAGTAAGAAGACATGCAGCCGCTGTCGTTTTAGGGAACGCGATAACGTCACGGATGTTTTCTGTACCACACAGCAGCATCACCAGACGGTCAAGGCCAAATGCCAGACCCGCGTGTGGTGGTGTGCCGTATTTCAGCGCGTCCAGCAGGAAGCCAAATTTCTGGCGTTGTTCGGTTTCATTAATACCCAGAGTATCAAATACCGCCGCCTGCATTTCAGCATTGTGGATACGTACAGAACCACCGCCCACTTCATAGCCGTTAATAACCATATCGTAAGCATCAGAGCTTGCAGCCGCAGGGTTCGCTCTCAGTTCATCCGGAGTTACGCCAAGTGGTGATGTGAATGGGTGGTGCATAGCATGCAGGTTGCCTTCATCATCTTCTTCATACATTGGGAAATCCACTACCCATAGCGGTGCCCATGCAGAGGTATCGGTCAACTCAAGATCAGTACCCAGTTTCAGACGCAGAGCACCCATCGCTTCAGCGACTACGTGAGTTTTATCTGCACCAAACAGAATGATATCGCCTGAATCTGCTTCGGTACGCTCAAGAATAGCGTTGATCACCTCTTCTGACAGAAATTTAGCAACCGGAGACTGGATGCCTTCCAGACCCGCAGCGCGGTCATTCACTTTCATCCACGCCAGACCTTTCGCACCGTAAATGCCGACGAACTTACCGTATTCATCAAGTTGTTTGCGGGTCAGAGAAGCGCCACCCGGTACACGGATAACCGCTACGCGACCTTTCTCATCGTTTGCCGGACCAGAGAATACTTTGAACTCAACGTCTTTAACCAGATCAGCCACATCCACCAGCTCCAGCGGGTTACGCAGGTCTGGCTTGTCAGAACCAAAACGACGAATCGCTTCAGAAAATGGCATAACCGGGAACTCACCCAGGTCAACGCTCAGCAGTTCCTGCCACATTTCACGAACCAGACGCTCTGTCACGTCACGAACCTGATCCGCTGTCATGAATGAGGTCTCAAGGTCGATCTGAGTAAATTCAGGCTGACGGTCTGCGCGCAAGTCTTCGTCACGGAAACATTTAACGATCTGGTAGTAACGGTCGAAGCCAGACATCATCAGCAATTGCTTGAACAGCTGAGGAGACTGAGGAAGCGCGTAGAAGCTGCCTTTGTGGACACGGCTGGGCACCAGGTAGTCACGGGCACCTTCCGGAGTCGCTTTAGTCAGAACCGGAGTTTCAATATCCAGGAAATCGTTGTTGTCCAGGAAGCGACGTACAAAGCTGGATGCTTTCGCACGCAGTTTAATGTGGTTGCTCATTTCCGGACGACGCAGATCCAGATAACGGTATTTCAGACGCTGTTCTTCCGAGTTGTTCTGGTTAAAGTCCAGTGGCAGAACGTCTGAACGGTTGATGATTTCAAGGCCTGTCGCAAGTACTTCAACTTCACCCGTTGCCATGTCTTTATTGACTTGGCTTTCAGGACGTTCACGTACTTCACCCGTCAGTTTAATACAGAATTCGTTACGCAGGTGGTTGGCAACTTCAAACACGTCCTTCATATCCGGATCAACAACTACCTGAACAATGCCCTCACGATCTCGCATATCAACGAAGATAAGACCACCAAGGTCGCGGCGGCGGTTAACCCAACCACAAAGTTCAACAGTTTGCCCCGCAAGGGATTTGTTTAGATGACCACAATACTGGGTGCGCATAATGAAATTCCCAATCAAAAAAATTATTAACGATTCAAAGCCCACATTTATACTCGGAAAGCTGGCTAAAATCGACCTTTCCGACCATTTTTTCTTGTCTTTCCCGGTAATTTTTATTGCCTTTCCCTGTAATTGAACGCAATTTATACAGCTCATAGCTGAGCGTGTTTGGCTTTCCTCTTTCAGCCTGCCGCTACTGCAAACCACTCGCCAGACACTCCTCTGGCTTTCCATTATCTTTGCAGTGACACACGCTTGCTTTTCCCTTAAAATACGCCCCCATTTTTCGAGCATATTTGTTTATTGCTCTGTAGTAATAAAAGAGGCAGCCAATGAGCAACCGAGATACCATATTTTCTGCTCCTATCGATCAGATTGGTAACTTTACCTTTGATGAACGTGTCGCTGAGGTTTTTCCGGATATGCTGCAACGTTCCATACCGGGGTACAGCAATATTATCTCTGCTATTGGCATGCTGGCTGAACGTTATGTAAAGCCACACAGTAACATTTATGATTTGGGCTGTTCTCTGGGCGCAGCAACTCTCTCAGCCCGAAGAAACATCAAGCAGGAAGGCTGTCACATTGTTGCCGTGGATAATTCTCCGGCCATGGTGGAGCGCTGCAAGCTGCATGTAAACGCCTACCGCTCCGATACACCGGTGGAAGTGCTGGAAGCGGATATCCGGGATGTCGAGATTGATAATGCCAGCATGGTGATACTGAATTTTACCCTTCAGTTCTTATCTCCGGATGACCGGTATACGCTGCTTAAAAAGATCTATGCCGGCCTTAAGCCAGGCGGCATTCTGGTGTTATCGGAAAAGTACACTTTCGAAGATGACACAATGAATGAACTGCTGATTGATCTGCACCATGCTTTTAAACGTGCGAACGGCTACAGTGAACTGGAAGTCAGCCAGAAACGCAGTGCCATCGAAAACGTACTGATCCCGGATTCGATTTCCCAGCACAAGAAACGTCTTACGGACATCGGCTTTTCCAGCGCAGAAGTCTGGTTCCAGTGTTTTAATTTCGGCTCTATGGTGGCGGTTAAATAATTATGTTCAATTTTGCTAACTTTTATCAGCTTATCGCTCAGGATACCCGCCTACAGCCGTGGTTGAATGTTTTACCCCAACAACTGACCGACTGGCAGAATGCCGAACACGGTGATTTTGACCGCTGGTTACGTGCCCTGAATAAAATTCACACAGAAGCACCTGACATTGTCGACTTAAAAGGCTCTGTATCGGTTTCCAATAACGACCCTTTGCCACCGGGAGAACGCAAAAAGCTGGAAAACCTGCTGCGCACTTTCCACCCGTGGCGAAAAGGCCCTTATCACCTGCACGGTATCCACATTGACACCGAATGGCGCAGTGACTGGAAATGGGATCGCGTGCTGCCGCATATTACGCCATTAAAAAACCGGTCAGTGCTGGATGTGGGCTGCGGCAACGGCTACCACATGTGGCGTATGCTGGGTGAAGGTGCTCGTCTATGCATTGGTATCGACCCTTCGCATCTGTTCCTTGTCCAGTTTGAAGCTGTACGCCGCCTGATGGGTAATGACCAGCGAGCACACTTATTGCCATTGGGCATTGAACAGCTCCCGGAACTGAATGCATTTGATACCGTCTTCAGTATGGGCGTACTATATCACCGTCGCTCACCACTCGATCACCTGTTACAACTGAGAAACCAGTTGGTTCCCGGTGGCGAGCTGATACTGGAAACGCTGGTCATTGAAGGTGACGAAAATGCCGTGCTGGTTCCGGTCGATCGCTACGCTCAGATGCGCAATGTCTACTTCTTCCCATCGGCTAAAGCGCTGAAAGTTTGGCTGGAGAAAACCGGCTTTGAAGATGTTCGTATTGTAGATGAAAACACCACCACCACCGGAGAGCAGAGAACCACCAGTTGGATGACGCACAACTCTCTGCCGGATTACCTTGATCCGAATGATCCTTCAAAAACCGTGGAAGGCTACCCGGCACCAAGACGAGCCATTCTGGTGGCAAAAAAGACGGCTTAATTTCCTGACATATCACTTTTCTGACACATTGCTGACAAAAGGGTGCTTTGCGCACCCTTCTTTATCATATACACTGCCGCTCTCGTTCCTCTCGGAACCTTGTCTTACAAACCACATCGAGTTTTTCACAGGTAAATAATGCTGCAGAAGATCATCACCATTGCTGTCATCAGTGTACTTTCAGGTTGTTCATTGATGGATGGTGAGAAATACAGTAGAGCAACTATTGACGCAATCCACCGCACCGAAACTAATCTGCAAACCCGCCTGGATACCTTTAATTCAGATATTGCACGGCAAAATGGCCAGATTAGTGTGTTGAGTGCAGAGCTGGTTCGCCTGAACGATGCCATTATCGCGTTGCGGAATAACCAGGCTCTGCTACTCGCCGAAAAGAAAGCCCGGGAAGCCAAAAAAGTTGTCGATAAGCCTACCCACTCTACCCCGGGAATTCCTTCTAACACTCTGCTGTTGGGTGCCGTAGAAAGAGTGAAAATCGACACACTAAAGACTCAGGTTGATGCCCGGGTAGACACAGGGGCAGAAACCTCGTCACTGAATGCCGTCGATATACAGGAGTTCGAACGCAATGGAAAAAGCTGGGTTCGTTTTCATATCGATGATTCGGTCACTAAAGCGGAAGAAAGGCAGTGGATTGAGGCTCCGGTCGTCCGTTATGTCAAAATCCGCCAGTCCAGTACAGAAAAGACCGAACGACGTTCAGTCGTCAAGCTGTGGGTTGAACTGGGCAATTTGAGACAGCAAACTGAATTCACGCTTGCTGACCGCTCTGAAATGACCCATCCAATGTTGCTAGGACGCCAGTTTATTCAAGATATCGCGCTGGTGGACGTCAGCAAAAGCTATTTGCTGTCAGATAAAAAATGGGCAAATTAAGAGGTATAGACAACTATGACATCTAAGGTCCCGTTTTATCTGGGCGTTATACTGCTGATTATTGCAGGCCTGGCACTGAGCATCATGCGCCACACGGATTACGGTGTACCCTGGACTCCTGGAGAAACAAGGCAAATCTGGGATATAGAAGCACGTATAGAGTTCAGAGCGCAGGATGCACCGGTTAAGGTGTCACTGGCATCACCGTCAACCCAGAGTGGATTTACATTGATTAGTGAAAGTGCATCCTCTCCGGGTTACGGTGTCTCTTATCTGGATTCGGAGTCCGGACACCGCACCGAATGGAGTATTCGTCACGCCTCCGGCCCTCAGATACTGTACTATAAAGCGCAATTTCTGGTAGATGATTATGCCACTGTTTCAACTACGACTCCCGAACCAAACCTTATCCAAAAACCGATCATTACCGGTCCGCATTACACCGCAGCGGAAGCCCTGTTACAACAGGCAACCGCCCGCAGTGCCGACAATATTACCCTGACCCGGGAACTGTTGAAGCAACTGAATGACAACGATAACCAGAATGCGGCACTGCTGCTTGATGATAAATCTAAAGTCCGAGTAGCGTCGGAGCTTCTCAGCCACGCCGGAGTAGTTAACCGTTATGTCGGTGTTCTGCAATTGGAAGACGGGCGACGTCGCCAGCCGTTGAACCGGATGCTGCAGGTCTGGGACGGCAAAAACTGGCAGCTGTTTGATGTGAACAACACCAACCCGGTACATAATCAAAACCTGCTTATCTGGGATGAATCCAATGTTTCTCTTCTGGATGTGGTCGGAGGGAAAAACAGCCGTGTGTATTTCTCCATGATTGCAGAAGAAATTGCACCTCAGCAGGCAACACTGAAAAAAGCGGATGCGGATAACCTGCTGAACTTTTCTATCCATAGCCTGCCGATTGCGGAACAGTCTATGTTTAAAACGATTATGCTGATTCCGATTGGTGCGTTGATCGTTGTCTTTCTGCGAGTAATTATCGGACTAAAAACATCCGGTACTTTTATGCCGGTATTGATTGCGGTGGCCTTTTTTCAGACGCAATTGCTGGCCGGTATTCTGGGCTTTTTGTTGATTGTCGGAACAGGGCTAATCATCCGTAGTTACCTCTCCAGACTTAACTTACTGCTGGTAGCCCGGATCTCGGCGGTGATCATCAGCGTCATCCTGATTATTTCTCTGTTTACGGTCGTTGCGTTCAATATCGGTCTGAACGAAGGACTGACCATTACTTACTTCCCGATGATTATTCTCTCCTGGACCATTGAACGTATGTCGATTCTCTGGGAAGAAGAAGGAGGTAAAGAAGTATTTGTTCAGGGTGGTGGCTCGCTATTAACAGCCGTACTGGTGTATCTGGCAATGACGAACCCCTATATCCAGCACCTGACCTTTAACTTTATCGGTCTGCAACTGGTTATTCTGGCCTGTATTCTGCTGCTGGGCACCTATACTGGTTACCGCGTCACAGAGCTTAGGCGCTTTACCCCGTTAAGTGATGACTAAACCGCGAGGCTGACTATGATAAGCAGTATCATTTCCCCGTTTAATAAGCTGGCCTGCCCTTTTAAGCTGAAGGCTCGCGGGATCATGGGGATGAATCAGCGTAACCACAGCTATATTGGCCGTTACAATGACCGTTCTCTCTACCCTCTGGTAGACAATAAACTGAAGACCAAGATTATTGCTGAGAAGGCCGGAGCAACCGTGCCGAAGCTGATTGGTGTAGTCAGCCATCAGGCTGAAGTGAAGCATATCCATGATATGGTTAAAAACAGCCCTGGGTTTGTGATTAAACCGGCACAAGGTAGCGGCGGGAAAGGGATACTCGTTATAAGCTCACATCAAAATGGAGAATACACCAAACCCTCAGGCAGTATTCTCAATAAACAGGATATCGAGCGCCATGTGAGTAACGCACTGGCCGGGCTTTTCTCGCTTGGTGGCAGAAACGATGTCGCGCTGGTTGAGCAGCTCATCCAGTTCGATGACTGCTTTGACGGTTTCAGTTACGAAGGTGTTCCGGACGTCAGGGTTATTGTCTTCAAAGGCTACCCTGTCATGGCGATGATGCGACTTTCTACCGCAGCTTCAGATGGCAAGGCTAACCTGCATCAGGGAGCGGTTGGTGTTGGGTTAGATATCGCGACAGGCCAAGCCGTGCGCGCAGTACAGTTTGACCAGCCAATTACCCATCACCCGGACACTGGGAAAGAGCTGGCGACATTGCAGATACCCCACTGGGAGCGCCTTTTGACACTGGCTGCCAGCGCATGGGAAATGACAGGTCTTGGCTATATGGGTACCGATATGGTTCTGGATAAGCAACAGGGGCCGATGGTGCTGGAACTCAATGCCCGACCGGGACTGACTATTCAGATAGCCAATGGCTGCGGGTTGCTGCCACGATTACGTCAGATCGAATCTTTAAGGGAATTACCGGAATACCCCCGCTCCGCAGAGCGGGTGGCTTATTCAATGAGAGAGTTCGGCGCTTAACGTCCCAACGCCTCTTTATAGTGCTCACGGCAGACTGATACATATTTGTCATTGCCGCCGATAGCAACCTGATCACCTTCGGCAATAGGTTTGCCATGCTCATCAGTGCGGATCACCATATTGGCTTTACGTCCGCAATGACAGATGGTTTTCAGCTCAATTAACTTATCAGCCCATGCCAGCAAATGTTTGCTGCCTTCAAACAGTTCGCCCTGAAAATCGGTACGCAGCCCATAACAAAGTGTAGGAATATGCAGTTTATCCACCACTTCCGTCAGCTGATAAACCTGTTCTTTAGACAAAAACTGGCACTCATCGATCAGAACACAGTGACGAGCTTCCTGATTGTGTAGCGCCTTAATTTCTTCAAACAGGTTACTTTCAGCATTAAAAAGCTGGGCCTCGGCCTGCAATCCGATACGGGAGCTGACTTTACCTACCCCAAAACGGTCATCAATGGCCGCCGTGAAAATAAGCGGGTTCATGCCCCGCTCTTGATAGTTAAATGCTGACTGTAACAAGGTCGTCGACTTCCCCGCGTTCATCGCGGAGTAGTAGAAGTACATCTGAGCCATGTTAGCCTCTGCGCCAGGTCGTGCCTTCCGGGCCATCTTCCAGAACGATACCCATCTCGTTCAGTTTATCACGTGCCATATCCGCATTGGCCCAGTCTTTTGCTGCACGAGAATCGTTACGCAGTTTGATCAGAGCTTCGATTTCAGCCACTTCGTCATCGTCTTCCGATGCTCCACCTTTAAGGAAAGCCTCCGGGTCCTGGTAAAGAATACCAATCACATCCGCCAGCTCACGCATCAGGGCACCCAGTTTCGATGCTGCATCAATGTCTTCTGTTTTCAGACGGTTTACTTCGCGCGCCATATCAAACAGAACAGAGTAGGCTTCCGGCGTGTTGAAGTCATCGTTCATTGCTTCTGTGAAGCGAGTAACATATTCACCGTCGGTACTTGGTTCCGCTTTAAGGTCTAAGCCACGCAGAGACGTATACAAACGTTCAAGTGAGGCTCGCGCCTGATTCAGGTTTTCTTCACTGTAGTTCAGTTGACTACGGTAATGGCCTGACATCAGGAAGTAACGCACGGTTTCTGCGTCATAGTGACCCAGTACATCACGAATCGTGAAGAAGTTGCCCAGTGATTTAGACATCTTCTCTTTGTCGACCATAACCATACCGCTATGCATCCAGGTATTCACATACTGGCTATCATGGGCACAGCAAGACTGAGCGATCTCATTTTCATGGTGCGGGAACGTCAGGTCTGAGCCTCCGCCATGAATATCGAAGTGGTTACCAAGAATGGCTGAGTTCATCGCAGAACATTCGATGTGCCAGCCCGGGCGACCCGGTCCCCATGGTGATTCCCACGTTGGCTCACCCGGTTTAGACATTTTCCACAATACAAAGTCCAGCGGGCTGCGCTTCGCGCTTTCGATATCGACACGCGCACCAGCCTGAAGCTGATCCAGATCCTGCTTGGAAAGTTTACCGTAGTCATCATATTTGCTGACTTCGAACATCACATCGCCGTTATCGGCAACGTAGGCAAAGCCTTTTTCAATCAGACGTTCTACCAGCGCAATGATTTCTTGAATATAGTGCGTCGCACGTGGCTCAACATCCGGACGCTTCATGTTCAGCGCATCGAAATCCTGATACATATCTTCAATCAAACGCTCTGTCAGAGCTTCGCAGCTTTCTTTGTTCTCTGCAGCACGCTTGATGATTTTGTCATCGATATCGGTAATATTGCGCACAAACGTCAGGTCATAGCCAAGGAAACGCAGATAGCGGGACACCACATCAAAAGAAACAAAGGTACGTCCATGGCCGATATGACAGAGATCGTAAATGGTTACCCCACAAACATACATGCCTACCTTTCCGGCAACGATTGGTTTGAATTCCTCTTTCTGTTTGGTGAGTGTGTTATATATTCTTAACATGATCTCTATCTAATATTTTTGTGAAACAAAGTTGGGCGAGAGTATAACAATTCCGTTCCGCTTTAGTCATCTATTTATCTAACACGAGTTCCGGAACAGGCAGGTATCGAACACAGACTCGCATAAACCCGTCCATGGGGCTCCGCTGCGGCATCCCTGCCGCAGAGGGTCTGTTTTTCGATACCTACCTATTCCCAATAAGCTCGTTGCCTCACAATAGAGCTGTTTCCATCTCAAATTCATAAGGATATTGACGCATGGTGAAGTTACGCTAGAATTCCCGTTTGAATCAAACCAAATAAAGGAAACCTATCATGATCACCCTTCACACTAATTTTGGTGACATCAAAATCCAGCTAAATGAAGAAAAAGCACCAGAAACAAGTGCTAATTTCCTGCAATATTGTCGTGATGGTTTTTATGACAACACCCTTTTCCACCGTGTTATTGACGGCTTTATGATCCAGGGTGGTGGTATGACATCTGGCCTGAAAGAAAAAACCAGTCGTGCCCCTATCAAGAACGAAGCGAACAACGGCCTGAGCAACAAGATCGGTACACTGGCTATGGCTCGTACCATGGAACCACATTCAGCAAGTTCTCAGTTCTTTATCAACGTAAATAACAACACCTTCCTGGACTTTAAATCAGAAAGTCTGGATGGCTGGGGTTACTGTGTATTCGGCGAAGTGGTTGAAGGCATGGACGTAGTGAACCAAATTAAAGGTGTAAGCACGGGTTCTATGGGTATGCACCAGGATGTACCACTGGAAGAAGTTATCATCACCGGTACAACTATTGAAGAATAATTTATAATTATCGTCATCCCTGCCTTCGCAGGGATAACGATGTAAAAAGGGATGACAATACTATAAAGGCCATCATGACCACTCTATTTATCTCTGATCTGCACCTTACCCCTTCCCGAACTGATATTACTGAATGCTTTATCCGTTTTATGCGTGAAGAAGCCGCCAAAGCTGACGCACTTTATGTCCTTGGTGACCTGTTTGAATTCTGGATTGGGGATGATGATAACAGTCCGTTCAGCCGCTTAATAAAAGCAGAATTCAAAACACTAACCGGCAGTGGTGTCCCCTGTTATTTTGTGCATGGTAACCGGGATTTTCTGGTGGGAAAACGATTCGCTAAAGACACCGGTGTGACTCTACTGGATGAGGTCTCAGTGATCGACCTCTATGGAACCAAGGCCGTCGTCCTTCATGGTGATACCTTATGCACCGACGACCATAACTATCAGGAGTACCGTAAAAAGGTTCATCAGCCCTGGCTGCAATGGGTATTCAACCGGCTACCGCTTTTTATTAAAAAGAAAATTGTTTCAAAAGCTCAACAGGATATCGGCAAAGACAAGCAAAGAAAGTCTCTGGACATCATGGATGTCAACCAATCTGAAGTGGAAAAAGTCCTTTCTGACACGGGAACATCTGTCATGATTCATGGACACACCCACCGACCTTACATCCATAAAATCAATAAGATAGGCACACAAAAGACCCGTATAGTTCTGGGTGACTGGTATGAACAGGGGTCTGTCCTTGTCTGGAAAAAAGATCAGTTTAATCTTGAACGCCGCAACTTTGACTCGACATCTGAGAGTGACTGAAGAAACCTGCTCAATATCATAGTATTTTAGACTGAACGCTCTATTATCATAAGAGTAAGTACTCTTTTATATTAACGTTATTGATTGAAATGAAATATTCTTATGTTGCACGTCAGCCTATACTCGATCGCGATAGGAAAATGCTCGGTTACGAACTTCTGTTTCGAGACGGCCCGAAAAACACCTTCCCGGAAATAGAGCCGGAACGAGCCACCAGCATTCTGCTTTCTGAACAATTCTTTGGCCTGGATTATAATACGATTGGTAATAAAATCGGCTTTGTTAATTTTCCTTACCAGAGCCTTATCAATCAGATCCCGACGCTCTTCCCCAAAAAGAAAATTGTGGTAGAAATACTAGAAGACTGTGCACCGACGGAAGAGCTTCTCGATGCCGTCAAGCAACTCAATGTCAAAGGGTATAAAATGGCTTTGGACGATTTTGTCCCCAGCCCGGAATGGATTCCTTTTCTACCGTTTATTCACCTGATCAAATTTGATATTCGTATTGTTCCGATTCATAAAGCGGTAAAATTTATTAACCGCCTGAAAGACACTAAAATCGAATTTCTTGCCGAAAAAGTCGAAACTTACGAAGAGTTCCACCAGGCCAGAGAAGCAGGATTCCACTACTTTCAGGGCTATTTTTTCAGTAAGCCGGAAATACTCCAACAGAAGGCGATTGACCCCTCTTTTCTGACTGTCGTTCAGTTATGTAAAGCGATCTCTAAAAGTGAAGTGGATTATGACGAAGTAGAACGAATCATTTCTGTGGATGTATCACTCTCATACAAGCTGCTGCGTTACGTCAACTCCTCGAGCGCTATTTCTTCCAAAATCAGCTCGTTTCATCAGGCCTTGGCCTATCTGGGTGAAGAAAGACTGAAAAAGTTTGTTTCTCTTGTCGCTATCGCAAACGTACAAGAAAACAAGCCCGAGTTTCTTTATGTCCTGTCTATCTTACGTGCTAAGTTTTGCGAATTATTGCTCTCTAAAGTGCAAAAATCAGCAGACAAGAGTCAGGGCTTTCTTACCGGAATGTTTTCTCTTCTGGATTCCATTCTGGATCAGCCACTGGACATCATCGTTGAGTCTATTCCGGTGGATAATGTTATTAAACAAGCCCTTTTACACCACAAAGGAATCCTTGGCGATATACTTAGCTTATATATCGCCTATGAACATGCAGACTGGGACACAGTTAGTAAGTTAAGTGATAAACTAGGCACGTCTTCTGAAGATCTCCTCGACTGTTACGAGCAGTCGACCATCTGGGCAGAAGAGCTGTGTAATAATTGATTCTATAATCACGAATATCGAGTGTCTGAATGTCTTTATCATTATACCCTGAAGGTTCTCTGTGCCCTTGTGGCAGTAATAAACCCTATAGTAACTGCTGTCTGCCAATTCATACCGATCATAAAAATGCCGTGGTACCAGAGCAACTGATGCGAGCCCGCTACTGCGCGCATGTGTTAAAGCTGCCAGATTTTGTTATTTCCACTTACCACCCTTCCTGCTCTGCGGAGTCCGAACGAGAAGGTATTATCGAGTCGATCAATCTGGATTGGATAAAGCTGGAAGTTCTGGATACACCAACGCCACAAGACACTGAAGGCTTTGTTGAGTTCAAAGCCTACCTTCAGGATGAAGACACCATTCAATGCATGCATGAAAGATCGCGCTTTGTAAAAGAGAACGGTCTCTGGTACTACATTGACGGTGCATTTCCTGAGGAACCAACAGTATCTGAGCCGCAAAAGCCACATGCAGCAGCCCCGAAAGTTGGCAGAAACGATCCCTGTCCATGTGGTAGTGGAAAGAAATACAAGAAGTGTTGTGGTTAAAACATCAGTACCTTTGAATCTACTGACAAGTGTTCCGCCAGATAATCCACCAGCAGCCGCACCTTTGCAGAAAGGAGGCGGTTCTGTGGATAAAGCGCCCATACACCCTCTCTGGTGTCACGGTACGGCGAAAGTACTTCCACCAGCTCCCCTGAGGACAAGTATTTACGGACATAATAATCCGGTAATTGTGCCATCCCCATCCCCCGCAGAGCGGCATCAAGAAGTACAACACCACTGTTACAGCTAATACTTCCTGTAACTTTTATCGAGCGGGAGTGGCCACTTTCCCTGAACCGCCAGTGGTCATAAGTCCCCACCAGGCATTGGTGGTGCGATAATTCAGACAAAGTATAAGGCACACCAAAACGATCCAAATATTCCGGGGTCGCACAGACATACAACTGGCGATTATCCAGCTTGCGGGCAATAAAACTCGAATCATCCAACTGTCCCAGACGGATGGCAACATCCACGCCCTGCTCTATCAGATCGAGTTTCTGGTTAGTTAATACCAGTTCCAGTTCCAGTTGTGGATGTTCCTGTAAAAGCTGATGCAGCAGAGGCGCGATTTTATGCTCTCCGTAAGTGACCGGTGCGGTTACCTTTATCTTCCCCTGTGGAGTCTGCTGCATTTCTGTGACCGTACGCTCAGCCTGCTCGAGTCCTTCGATTAATAACCGACACTGCTGGAAATAACTCTGCCCGGCTTCAGTCATCGATACCTTACGGGTCGTACGTAAAAGCAGTTTAACGCCAAGCCTTTCTTCCAGCACCGCAACCCGCCGGCTGACATTCGCAACAGAGGTCGATAGTCTTAGCGCTGCCTGAGTAAAGCTCCCGCTTTCGACGACAGCAACAAACTCATTAACCCCTTCCCAATTTGCCATACATACCATTTATTATTACATCAGTGTAAAAGTCATTCTTATTTTCCCCTAATTATCATTAAAAAGCGAGTAACTATACTAGGTGACTAATGCAAGGAAACACCTATCGGTTGCATAACATCCGCTGCCGGTACTTAAAGATACAGACTAAAATTAGAAGGAAAGGCTCATGGCTGAAGACAAGTTTATCAAATCACGTGCTGCTGTTGCGTGGGGACCAAACCAACCACTGAAAATGGAAGAAGTAGATGTCATGCTGCCACGCAAAGGCGAGGTGCTGGTTCGTATCGTTGCGACAGGTGTTTGCCACACTGATGCTTTCACGCTTTCTGGTGATGATCCGGAAGGTATCTTCCCGTCAATCCTGGGCCATGAAGGTGGCGGTATCGTTGAAATGGTTGGTGAAGGTGTCACCAGCGTAGAAGTCGGCGATCATGTTATCCCGCTATATACCGCTGAATGTGGCGAGTGTAAATTCTGTAAATCCGGCAAAACCAACCTGTGTCAGGCTGTTCGTGAAACTCAGGGTAAAGGTCTGATGCCAGATGGTACCACTCGTTTCTACAAAGACGGCGAGCCAATCTACCACTACATGGGTTGTTCAACCTTCTCCGAATATACTGTCCTGCCTGAAATCTCATTGGCAAAAGTGAGCAAAGAAGCGCCTTTGGAAGAGATCTGTCTTCTGGGCTGCGGCGTGACCACCGGTATGGGTGCAGTAATGAATACGGCTAAAGTTCAGGAAGGCGATACCGTCGCTATCTTTGGGCTGGGTGGTATTGGCCTTTCAGCCATTATTGGTGCTCGTATGGCCGGGGCTGGCCGTATCATCGGTATCGACATCAATGAAAGTAAATTTGAGCTGGCAAAACAGCTGGGCGCTTCCGACTGTATCAACCCACAACACTATGATAAGCCTATTCAGGAAGTGATTGTTGAGATGACGGATGGTGGCGTAGATTATTCATTTGAATGTATCGGTAACGTAAACGTCATGCGTCAGGCACTGGAATGCTGCCACAAAGGCTGGGGCGAGTCTGTCATCATCGGTGTTGCCGGTGCGGGTCAGGAAATCTCTACTCGTCCGTTCCAGCTTGTGACGGGTCGCGTATGGCGTGGCAGTGCTTTCGGTGGTGTTAAAGGCCGCTCAGAGCTTCCGGGCATTGTTGAACAGTACCTGGCTGGTGAATTTGGTCTACAGGAATTCATTACTCATACCATGAAACTGGACGACATCAACGATGCTTTCGAATTAATGCATGCCGGTGAAAGTATCCGTTCCGTCGTACATTTCGAGCAAGCGGAGACAGAATGAGTATCACTAACCCAAGCTTAACGAATCTCAGTAAAGCAAAGGTTTTTGACGGATGGCACAAGCAGTATCAGCACCAGTCAGAGGTGCTGAACTGTGGAATGCGTTTTGCCATTTATCTGCCACCGGAAGCCACGCCGGAGAATCCGGCTCCTGTGCTTTACTGGCTGTCAGGCCTCACCTGTACTGATGAAAACTTTATGCAGAAAGCAGCGGCGTTTCAGAAGGCTGCTGAACTGGGTATCGCCATTGTAGCTCCGGATACCAGCCCGAGAGGTGAAGATGTACCGGACGATCCTGAGGGAGCTTACGATTTCGGTCTTGGTGCCGGGTTTTATCTCAATGCCACCCAGGCTCCATGGAAAAAGCACTATCAGATGTACAGCTATATCGTGGATGAGCTGCCAAAGTTAGTGGAAGATCACTTTCCTGTCAGTGGGCAAAAAGCGATTTCCGGGCACAGCATGGGCGGACATGGTGCATTAACCATCGGCATCAAAAACCCGGAGAAATATACCTCTATCTCTGCGTTCAGTCCGATCTGCCATCCGATTATCGTGCCATGGGGACGAAAAGCATTCCGCCACTACTTAGGGGAAGACTCGGCTCAATGGGCTGAATACGATGCTGTTGAACTGCTGAAGTCCCGCCCGGCCAACCTACCTATGCTGGTGGATCAGGGGGATGCGGACACATTCCTGAGAGGGCAGCTTTTACCGGAAACACTGGAAGAAGCCGCGAAAGAAGCTGGAGCTGAGCTGACGCTGCGTATGCATTCTGGTTATGACCACAGCTATTTCTTTATTCAGAGCTTTATTACTGAGCACCTTGAGTTTCATGCGCGGTATCTGAAAGAGAAGTAGCCGCTTTAGAGCCGGTATACATTCCCACACAGAAGTGAGGGTACAAAAAAATCACCACCGTGAGGTGGTGATTTTTTTGGGTTTAATGCCCTACTTATGTCTTTCTTTCAGCTTATTAATCACATCATTCAGTGACAAGCCCTGATCCTGAAGCAGTACCAGTAGATGATAAATCAGGTCTGCAGACTCACAGACTAATTCCGCCTTGTCGCCCGACGTTGCCGCAAGCGCGACTTCAACACCTTCTTCGCCCACTTTTTGCGAAATACGTTTGGTGCCACGAGCGTAGAGGCTGGCAGTATAGGAAGATTCTGGGTCCGCATTTTTTCGTTCCCCAAGAAGAGATTCAAGTTGATGAAGCCAAACCAGCTGAGACTCTTCCTGCTTATCACCATCAAAACAGGTCGTCGTACCCAGATGACAGGTAGGGCCAATTGGATTTACTTTTACCAGCAGCGTGTCATTATCACAATCGAGTGCGATATTTTTCAGTTGAAGTACATTGCCGGACGTTTCGCCCTTAGTCCACAGACGCTCTTTGGTGCGGGAGAAAAACGTCACCTGACCAGTGTTAGCGGTTTTTTCCAGCGCCGCCTCATTCATATACCCCATCATCAGAACCTGGCTGGACTGAAAATCCTGAACGATTGCCGGAACCAGACCGTCGACTTTATCCCAGTCGATACGACCAATAATACTTTCTACTTCAAACTCGTTTGCAGCTTCACTGCTCATAACCGAATCTCCACACCTTCTGCTTTCAAATACTGTTTTAGCTCGCCAATATTAATGACTTGTTTATGGAATACTGATGCTGCCAGTGCGCCATCAACATTCGCTTTCTTATAGGCTTCAGCAAAGTGCTCCATTGCACCTGCGCCGCCAGAGGCAATCAGAGGCACATGACATACTTCACGCACCATATTCAACTGCTGAATATCGTAACCGTTACGAACGCCATCCTGGTTCATCATGTTAAGTACGATTTCACCAGCGCCACGCTTTTGCACTTCCTGCACCCAGTCACGGGTTTCCCATTTAGTCGCTTTAGTGCGCTCTTCATCACCGGTAAACTGGTATACCTGATATTTACCTGTTTCAGCATCAAAATAAGAGTCAATACCGACTACGATACACTGCACGCCAAACTTGTCGGCAAGCTCTGTGATAAGCTCAGGATTCGCCAGCGCCGGAGAGTTAATCGACACCTTATCAGCGCCAAATTCAAGGATACGGGCTGCATCCTCAGCAGACTTAATGCCACCTGCTACACAGAAAGGAATATCGATCACTTCTGCTACCCGGCTTACCCAGCTTTTATCAACCACACGGCCATCAGAAGAAGCGGTGATATCATAAAACACCAATTCGTCTGCACCCTCTTCCGCATAACGCTGCGCCAGAGGCACGATATCACCGATGATTTCGTGGTTACGGAACTGAACCCCTTTTACTACCTGTCCGTCACGTACGTCCAGACAAGGAATTATTCGCTTTGCCAGCATTGAAATGCCTCCTCTGCGGTAAATTTTCCATCTAACAGTGCGCGGCCAACAATGACACCTGATACGCCAGTGCCTTTAAGCGCTTCAATATCAGTCAGAGAACCGATGCCGCCAGATGACTGGAACTGTACCTGAGGATACTGTTTGCACAGGTCAACATACAGTTCTACGTTAGAACCGGCTAGTGTGCCGTCACGGGAAATATCCGTACACAGCACATGTTTCAGGCCGACTGTCAGGTAATCGTCAATCAGATCTTCAATGGTGACACCTGAGTCTTCCTGCCAGCCAGAAATAGCCACTTTGCGCGTACCGTTTTCATCAATATTGATGTCCAGCGCCAGAACAATTTTCTCTGCGCCGTATTTTTCCATCCAGCCTTTTACCATTTCAGGCTGTTTTACCGCGGTCGAGCCAATCACAACACGCTGTGCACCTGCGTTCAGCAAATCGGCTACGTCCTGCTCACTGCGAACCCCGCCGCCAATCTGAATATTCGCAGGAGTGCTTGCCAGTAGTTTGGCAATCAAATCCAGTTGACGTGCACTGGTGTCTTTCGCGCCAGTCAGGTCAACCAGGTGCAGCCAGCCCGCGCCAGCCTGATGATAAAGGTTAAACTGCTCTGCCGGATCAACCTTGTATTCCGTTACCTGTCCGTAATCCCCCTGAAACAGGCGGACTACCTGACCTTCAATTAAGTCTAATGCTGGAATAATCACTTAAATTTTCCTTTTAATCAGAATACAGGACGGTCGCAAGCTCCCTTACAGAGCGGACGTAAACGTCCTTAAGAATTCAGAAATAACCATAATTTTTGGATTCTGTAATCTCAAAGCGAAGCGTTCTGTGTTCTAAAATCCTTACAACTCTAAAAAGTTCTTAATGAGCTTTGAGCCCGCTTTACTTGAACGTTCTGGGTGGAACTGCACGCCGTAGTAGTTGCCACTCTGGATCGCTGCCGAAAACGGATTACCGTATTCGCAGGTACCGATCGTATAATCGCCTGCCGGCATTGCGAAGCTGTGTACAAAGTAGAAATACTCGCCTTCTTCGATGCCTTTAAACAGCGGGTGGCCGGCTTTTGCAGTAACTGTGTTCCAGCCCATATGTGGCAAAGGCAGATCGCCAGTATCCATCAGCTTCACTTCACCTTCACACAAGCCGAGACATTCGACGACCTCGTCTGCTTTAGAGCCTTTTTCCTGCGACAGTTTGCCCAGCAGCTGCATACCCAGACAGATACCCAGCAGCGGCTTTTCTACCTTCTTAACCAGCTCAATCAGGTCGCGTTCCTGCAGGTTTTGCATCGCTTCACTGGCAGTACCTACGCCCGGCAGGAACAGTTTATCGGCGGCTAACACCACTTCAGGATCTTTCGATACCACAACCGTATAACCCAATCGCTGAATCGCAAATTTTACCGAAGAAACATTGGCACAGCCGGTATCAATAATAACAACTTTCTGATTTTCCATATCCGTGTGGCTCCTTACAATACGCCTTTACTGCTTGGCAGTTCGTTGCCTTCTACCTTAATCGCCTGACGCAACGTGCGGCCAAAGGCTTTAAATAGGCTTTCAATGATATGGTGATCATTTTCACCGGCTGAAGACAGGTGCAGTGTACAGGCAAGAGTATCGGTTAGTGAGCGGAAAAAATGCTCAACCATTTCCGTCGACAAATCGCCAACCATTTCACGACTGAACTCAGCCTCAAACTTCAGATAAGGACGTCCGGACAGGTCCAGTGCACACTGAGCCAGACACTCATCCATCGGCAGGCTGAAGCCAAAACGGCCAATACCGCGCTTGTCACCCAGAGCATCTTTCAGAGCCTGACCCAGAGCCAAAGCCGTATCTTCCACTGAATGGTGATCATCGATATGCAGATCGCCTTCCACTTTGACTTTCATCTGAAAACCGCCGTGAGTCGCGATCTGATCCAGCATGTGATCGAAGAAACCAAGGCCAGTAGCAATATCGTTACCGCCCTGTTCATCCAGATTTACAGATACGCGGATATCGGTTTCTTTGGTAGTACGAACCACTTCTGCAACACGAGCTTTTGGAGCGGTCAGATCTTTCAGGATTTCACGCCAGCCCATTGTTTCAGGATTATATTGAATGCCGCGAATCGCCATATTCTCTGCCAGTTGCAGATCCGTTGGGCGGTCACCAATCACTACTGACGTTTTAAAATCGACCTTACCACTTTGCAGGTAGTCTTTTACCATGCCCAGCTTTGGCTTGCGGCAGGTGCAGTTATCTTCTTCAAAGTGCGGACAGATAAGTACGTCGTCAAATTTCACGCCCTGAGATTCAAAAATATGCATCATCAGGTTATGCGGCGCATCGAAATCGTCCTGCGGATAACTGTCTGTGCCCAGCCCGTCCTGATTGGTTACCATCACCAGACGGTATCCGGCATCCTGAAGAGCCAGAAGACTTGGAATAACGTACGGTTCAAATTGAAGCTTATCTAAGCGGTCGACCTGAAAATCAACCGGCGGCTCGACAATCAGCGTTCCGTCACGGTCGATAAAAAGAATTTTTTGTTGGTTGCTCACATCTCTATCCTTATGCTAACTGGCCGCGAATGAATGCCGCCGTTTTTTCGCACTCTTCCTGATTACCAATACTGATACGTACGCAATCTTCTATCGGAGAATTACGCAGAATAATGCCGCTATCCCAGGCGGCCTTAAACAGTGCATCCCCATCAGGGAATTTCACCAGCAAATAGTTACCCCAGCCATCGAATACCGTCACACCATTCAGTTGAGACAGTTCCTGCTTAAGATAAGCACGATTAGCATTCAGCGTCGCAACCTGCTCTTTTGCTCTGGCAAGACCCGATTCAGACAACGCCTGCACTGCAATATCGGTAACCGGAATTGGCACAGGGTAAGGGGCAATAACCTTAAGCAGTACATTGATCAGTGATTCATTGGCTAAGGTAAAGCCACAGCGAAGACCAGCCAACGCAAAGGCCTTAGACAGCGTACGCAGAATAGCCAGGTTCTCGTATTTCTCTAGTAAATCGACGGCAGACGCTTCCAGACAAAAATCGATATAAGCTTCATCCATCACGACAATCGCGCGATCTTTGGTCATCTCAAGCAGAGAAATAATATCTTCACGCTTTACCAGATTACCCGTTGGGTTGTTCGGGCTGCATACATATACCAGTTTGACGTTATCCAGATTCGCCTGAATACCATCCAAATCCAGTTGCCAGTCTGCCGTCAGCGGAACCGTTTTACGTTCCACGCCAATCGTTTCTGCACTGATAGCGTACATACCGTACGTTGGCGGGCAATAAAGAATCGCGTCTTCTCCCGGCTCGCAGAACGCACGGATCAACAGTTCGATACCTTCGTCCGCACCGCGAGACGTCAGTGTCTGCTCCGGCTTAACACCAGCATAAGCAGCATAAGCATTGATAAGCGCTTCCGGCTGACATTCACTGTAACGGTTCAGACGGTCAAACGTCAGGGAATATTCATTGTTAAATGGGGATTCATTGGCATTCAGCCAGACATCACCACTGCCACCGATACGTCTTGCCGAAAGGTAAGGCGTCAGTTCCTGCACCTGTTTACGGGCAAGCTTCTCCATCCTTATTCTCCTTTCTCAAGCGCTTCAACACGGATGGTTACCGCACGTTTGTGCGCATCCAGTCCTTCGGCTTCAGCCATAGTCACAACCGTCGGAGCCAGACCTTTCAGGCCATCAGCACTCAGTTCCTGCACCGTCATACGCTTCGAGAAATCGGCCAGTCCAAGGCTTGAATACGTACGGGTATAACCATAAGTCGGCAACACATGGTTAGTACCAGACGCGTAATCACCAGCGGATTCAGGAGACCAGTCGCCTAAGAAAATAGAACCGGCATTGTCCAGCTCGGGCAATAGTGCGCGAGGATCGCGGGTCTGAACAATCAGGTGCTCAGGACCATAGTAGTTAGAAATCGCGACACACTGTTCGATAGAGTCAGCGATCACAATCAGACTGGAAGCCAGCGCCTTTTCTGCAATTTCAGCACGAGACAGCTCTTTCAGCTGAGCCTGAACTGCATCCGCCACCCGTTCACCCAATTCAGCAGAAGGTGTGACCAGTACAACCTGAGAGTCCGGGCCGTGCTCAGCCTGACTCAGCAAGTCAGCGGCGATAAAATCTGCTTTCGCACTGTCATCAGCAATAACCATGACTTCAGACGGGCCTGCTGGCATATCAATCGCCGCACCACGGAAATCATTGCTTACCTGACGTTTTGCTTCTGTCACATACGCATTGCCCGGGCCGAAGATCTTATCCACCTTCGTTACGGTTTCTGTTCCGTAAGCCATCGCTGCTACCGCCTGGCCACCACCGATGTTATACACTTCGTCGATGTTACATAGCTTAGCCACATACAGAATTTCATCAGCAATAGGCGGTGGTGAACACAATACGACTTTCTGGCAGCCGGCGATCTGAGCAGGTACGCCCAGCATCAGAACCGTTGAAGGCAGCGGCGCACTACCACCCGGAATGTACAGGCCCACTTTATTAATAGGGCGAGTCACCTGCTCACACACCACACCCGGCTGAGTTTCTACTTTTACCGGCTGAGGAATTTGTGCTTTGTGGAACAGAGAAATATTGGTGTAAGCCTGCTCCAGAGCCTGCTTCATTTTCTCTGACAGACGCTCTGAAGCGGCGTCAATTTCTTCCTGTGAAACACGAATCGACTCAGGACGCACGCCGTCAAACTTTTCGGTAAGCTCAAGCAAGGCATTATCGCCCTGAGTTCTTACTTTATTAATAACGTCACTAACGGCTGCGGTAATATTTGCGCCTTCAGTGATCGCCGGACGCTCAAGAGCAGATTCTCTCTGCTCTTCAGTCAGTGATTGCCATACAACGCTCTTCATTGCCTTACTCCATCATCTTCTCAATAGGAAGAACCAGAATTGAGCTTGCACCCAGTTCCTTCAGCTGTTCCATCTCTTCCCAGAACAGGTTCTCTGTACTAACAAGGTGTACAGCCACACGGTTTTTCTCAGCAGAAAGAGGTAGTACTGTCGGATCTTCAGCACCAGGAAGCAAAGCTTTAATCTGCTCCAGCTTCTCTGTTGGCGCGTGCAGCATAATGTACTTGGATTCTTTGGCCTGAATCACACCCTGCATACGGGTTAGCAGCTTATTGATCAGAGCCTGCTTATCATCAGCAAATTCACCAGCGCGCTGAATCAACGTAGCTTTAGAGCGGAAAATGACTTCTACTTCTTTCAGACCATTCGCTTCCAGTGTCGCACCGGTTGAAACCAGATCCGCAATGGCGTCAGCAAGACCTGCACGAGGAGCAACTTCAACAGAGCCAGTCAGCATACAAGTGCTGAAGTCCACACCCTGCTCATCCATATACGCTTTCAGAAGGTGCGGGTAAGTCGTCGCAATACGCATACCAGCCAGATCCTGAGGACCGTTATAAGTATCATCTTTATTAATCGCGATAGACAGACGGCAGCCACCAAAGTCCAGACGACGCAGCGTTACAAATTCATTAGGCTCGTTCTGTACCACACGGTCAAGACGAACTTCTTCCAGCTCGTTCTCACCAATAAAACCTAAGTCAACCACACCATCCATTACCAGTCCCGGGATATCGTCATCACGAACCAGCAACAAGTCAATCGGCATGTTTTCAGAGTGAACAACCAGACGCTCACCCATAAGATTATATTTCACACCGCATTTTTTCAGCAGTTGCTGACATTCTTTACTTAAACGGCCTTTTTTCTGGATTGCAATTCTTAGTCGTTGTGTTGGCATTACGTATTCCCTGTTCTTATACCTATTTCGAATTATCTCGAAGCAAGCGTGAGTTAGCAAAAATTGTTAGTTATAAGATTAAAGCTCTAAAACTGAAAAAACCCCCGGAAGTGTTAGCTCCCGAGGGTTCAAATCTTATTGCGTTTGACTCAACCTCCGGGAGTGTGTCTCCCGGGTATGCGTACATCTCCCGAAAGACTACTCAGGATGATGGTGATGATGAATGTTCATTACAAAATTACGCATAATTTGTCAGCTCCGTTATTATGAAGTCACAGTAACCAAGCTGAGGTCATTTTTCAATAGCTAATCTTAAATTTTTTTAAATAAAAAAGGATGAGGGAAAAAGGAATAAGGCGTTAGCCCGTTCAATGCACGGAAAACAGAAACGTATCGCAGTTTACTGCACTTGTAACGCCACCGGAACAGATTGATCCCTTTATCCTCAAAGCGAAGCGACCTTCATCCTCTAACCCATTGAAACCTAACTTAAGCCTCTTGCAGTTCTGCTGTATCTGCTTTTGACATCATCGACATAACGAAACAGACGCATACAAAAGCAGCAGTAGACGCTGCGAAGGACAACATGACTGATGCCGTCATCCCCAGAACCACAAAACCAACGCAGGAAACCAAAGCAACTGCAAGTGCATATGGCAACTGAGTGGCAACATGATCTATATGATTGCATCGCGCTCCCGTTGAAGAGAGGATGGTTGTATCAGAAATCGGTGAGCAATGATCACCAAAAACAGAACCCGCTAATACTGCACCCAGCATAGGCAACATCAGCGCCAGATCGGTAGCACCAGCCATATCACCAGCGATAGGCAGCATAATCCCGAAAGTACCCCATGAGGTTCCGGTTGCAAACGCCATCGCTCCTGAAAGCAGGAACAGAATAACCGGCAGCCATTGAGGGTTAATATTACCCTGAACCAGAGAAGATAAATAAGCCCCGGTCTTCATATCGCCAATCACCGAGCCGATCGACCAGGCAAAAATAAGGATAAGGATCGCGCCAGACATCGACTTAGCACCAATCCACAAAGTATTTAAAATATCAGAGAAAGGCAGCCCCTGCTTAAAAACTGTCAGCAATGAAACGACTAAACCAACCAGACCACCGTAGACCAGTGACATGCCTACATCGGTATTTTCAAATGCACCTAACACATTAAATTCAACACCGTCAGAAGCTAAAGCCTGCCCACCGGTATAAAGCATAAAAGCAATAGTGGCGATAATTAATGTCACAATAGGCAGAATAAGGTCAGATACTTTGCCCTTACTACTTTGAGTTATATCTAATTCCTCATGAACACCGTTGTCTCTGCCTGACTTAGCAGACTTACCGCATGCTGCATTAATTTCGCTGTCACGCATCGGACCAATATCCAGATTAAACCAGGTAACCGCAAATACCATTAATAACGCAAAGACTGCATAGTAATTCATAGGAACCAGACGCAGATAAGCGCCTAACGCTGAATATTCACTAATACCATGTGCAACCAAAATACCACTAATAATTGTCATAATATAAGCCCCCCAGCTAGAGGCCGGCATTAATACGCACATAGGTGCGGCTGTAGAATCCAGAATATACGCCAGTTTCGCCCGGGACACATTAAAGCGATCCGTTACTGGCCGGGAAATAGAACCCACAGCAAGACTATTAAAGTAATCATCAACAAAAATAAATACGCCAAGAAACGCAGCCAGCAGCTTAGCGCCTTTTCCACTTTTTATACGCTGATATGCCCAGTCGGCAAACGCACTGGTACCACCAGATAACGTTAGTAGCGCGGTCATCATTCCTAGCAAAACCAGGAAAGCAACAATACTCATATTCCAGCTGTTAATTCCACCATCTTCAATAAATACACTTTTGACGGTGGTACCAATATAAACGGCTGCGTTTCCGGCAGAATAATCAGTAAGCAGGAGTGAGCCAAGAATAATACCCACCCCAAGAGACAAAAGGACCCGACGGCTAATAATAGCCAGCCCCAATGCCACAATAGGCGGTAATAAGGAAAGTGGTGATAATGCAAAATCGACTAAATTCATGATCTTCAAAAACCAATTGGTCAGGTATGCCGTAGCATATCCTGGAGATCTACTGCAGTTTTCTGCACTTAACGGCAGATATTAATAGTATAGAAAGGAGAGCGGATGCTTCTCCCTGCCTACAGTAGCGCTCCATAGTTTTAAACACACTATGCCCGGATACAGTAATAACCGGAACATAAACTATGGCAGTGTTGTACCTGTTCGACACAACCCCAGCAAACGGCGTTGATATACACGCTTACTTCGGCAACCACTCCTTTCACCATCACTCATTGGCATCACCCCAATGACGGCTACTGATAGTACCTGCGCCTCTACCTCAGATAAAATCACTTACTATGCGATAAATAGCACTAGAAAAAGCGACTAACCTGAATAAGGTTCGCTTATTCTACTGATCTTATCCATCATTGCAACATAACTCACCACCAATTTGAGTACACTTAGACTTACATCCTGTACCAGGCTGCCAAATAAGTGTCTGCGTCATGTGAATTTTTTTGAACTATACCCCTAAATTTAAGTCATTACATGAAAACTAAATAACACCATAGATCGCATAAGGTTTTTATTAAGATGTATCCAATTACAAATATTAATTGGTCTTGACTGCAATATTTTACTTAATTTAGTTCTTTTTAGGATTTAAGCCTTTACAATATAATTTTTTAAAATAGAATTAGAAATACAGATAACGATTATTGTTTATTGCTACTCACTAGTACTCCTTATTAGTGTCGAATTAAACCAGATGGGATTGAATCATGTCAGAATTGACCAAAACTCTACTAAATATTCGCAGCTTACGTGCTTTCGCTCGAGAATTAACAATGGAGCAACTAGAAGAAGCACTTGATAAATTCACGACAGTTGTAAACGAACGTCGTGAAACTTTTGAAGAAGAGCAAGCTGCTCTTGCTGAGCGTGAAGCTAAATTATCAGAATACGCACAAATGATTGCAAAAGACGGCATCGATGTTCAGGATCTGATTGAAGCTTTATCCGGTGAATCTAAAACGAAGACACGTAAAAAACGCGCTCCTCGTCCGGCAAAATATAAATATATTGATACAAATGGTGAAGAAAAAACCTGGACTGGTCAAGGTCGTACGCCATCAGCGATTCAGACTGAGCTAGACAACGGTAAATCACTGGACGACTTCTTAATCTAAATTAAGTCGTAAGGCGAATATTTTAAAAGTAAAAAGCGCTCAAATGAGCGCTTTTTTATTCTTTACAAGAAAAACATTCAGAAGACCTACATTAGCGTTCCCAATATGCTTCTTCCAGACTATCTTCTCGCTCAGGTAATCCCCGGGACAGACGAGGAGAGTGCTGAACCAGAACTTCATAGCTAGCGCGATTAGCATATTTACACACCTGAGAAAAAGAAGAATAAGTTAAAAAGTCATGCTGATGTTTGCTGGAATTCGGCACATTTTCTTTATGATAACGGTTAGCCGCCATATCATGCAGCAAAGCAGAAAGTGCAGCATCTCCGGCCCCATTAGTATTCTTTATTTTCTCAGGCCCTCCCATATAAGGGGCAATATGTGAATATACCTTTATTGGGTTAAGGCAGGTATTTTTGCTGGCAGGACGACTGAATTCAAACTGGTTAAATTCGGCAATAGCGCCCGGCAATAGCGGCAGAGAGGTTTCCCTCTTCGATTCTTCTTCGGTATATCCGGCCATAAACAGCCCTACCGGCCCGGCTGTACACAGCACTAAATCGACCCAGTCCAGAGCCTTACTGGAGGCTAAAAGCGGGTCACGTTCCCCGGTCAGGGCTTCTGCTTCATCTTCGTTCATTGCCACCACAGAAACGTGCTGAGAAAGGAAATCAACCCAGAACTCGGGGTTATCCTGAATCACAAACTTAGTTCCCAACGTCAAAACCACAGGTACATCGTATTTCTTCGCGTATTCAATCGCTTTTAATGTCGCTTCAGGCATAGGATCACCGTCTTTACAGCGCACCAGATAAGCACTCAGCACCAGTGCAGACGCCGTTTTAAAGATATTTTCTTCAATGCTGTCCGGGTGCAGTTGGTTCATCTGACCTTCACTGATAGCAAACGTACGTTCGCCGTCTTCGCTAATTAACGCGAAGCAACGCCCAATAGCACCACACACGCCTTGTAAATAGTTCAGATCCACCCGGCTAGAGGTGTTACATAAATAGCGGTATCCGTAACTACCAATTCGAATATCCTGACTCATGACACCAAGAAGCGTAGATTTATCATCAGCCAGTACAGAATAATTGTGTAGGGTATTCCCTATTGTTCCCCCGGCAAATTCGTTGCTGATTAAGTCCTGATCTTTAAGTTCCTGATACAGTTTCTCCGCAGTATCATCATCAATAACCAGCGAATGCCCCTTACTTAATCCAAAGCGGCTAATAATTTCATCGGGAACACGGGCTTCAATATCCACCAGAGTCTGATCAATGCCAATAATATGAGTACGTGCCATTTTTTTCCGGCTTTGTACCGGACTGACCAAAGGATCACGCTCATGAACAGGAAAATAGTGTTTGGATTTACGCTGACCAGGAAATTTCATACCAATTATTCTGCTAGGAAGGAAAAAGCGGATTTTACCGTGAGTAATATAAGGGGGCAATATGCGGAAAAATAGCAAACGGTTGCGGGAGTTAAATAAGATACTAGAAACTAGATCGCTACGCTTTCAGAAGCTATAAGATCAAATTCTGTCCACTTGGAATATACAGAAAAGACTGGTTATCCCTGAGCAGACAGAAATCCTAAACTTTCAGACTGGAGACAAGCTTTTTAAGCACGGGCTATTCTGAGCTGAGGTATGCATTCCCACGCTGGAGCATGGGAACGAGGCGAATACCCAAGATCGATCAATCCTGGTCAATCATCCAGATACGGAAGGCTTTACGCTCATCTTTAGACGCTTTGGTATACCACAGTTTTAACTGTGTTACAGGATCACCGGTAATTTCAACTTCACCCGAATCAGAAACGCTGACAACCGCTTCGGTTACATTCGTTGCACCAGAAGACGTTAAAACAATACCCTTTTCTTTATTATGGGCTCGAATGGCTTTTTCGATATTGGCGTATGGCATAAAGCCATCGGCAAGAAGTTCTTCTGGATAAACCACTTCAGAAATGCCGTTATGCTCCAGAGTCCAGCCAGCTTTATTGTTATCAAAGGCGGCTTCAGCGGCTTTATAAGTGCGGAAATTTTTATGGTCCAGCGAATATTCATCAGAATCCGCCTTGACATCCAGGTTCAGAACCAGTGGCTTGGATACATACAACTCATTCGTTGAGCCATCACGTAGCTCCTCAGAATAACGAATAATCACCTGCTGCCTACCGGGTTTCAGGCTTGCCAATACATCCTTGCTATCCTGCTCAACACCATTGAGAGCCAGAAAATCCACACTATAAGGTAAGTCCAGTGATGCGGCATGAGTAAAAGAGGCAACCGACGTCAGTGCCAGCAAGACAAATTTAGTTATTCTCATCTTTGTTCCTTACTTAAATCAAAAAAGCCACCATACGGTGGCTTTTCACTATAACTGAATTAAATTCAAATTAGAATTTAACAGTTACACCAGCAGCGTAACCCATGTCGACGTTATCCAGGTCTGAATCCTGAACTTCGAAGAATGCAGTTGCGTTTTTAGCCAGAGAGTAGCTTACGTTTGCGTAGTATTCTACGTAATCTTGGTCAGCAACTTCATCGTCCATATCAACCAGACCGAAGTTGAAGCCAACTTTGTCCATTGAGTATTCGATGTTTGCACCGAATGCAGTTACATCAGCACTTTCTTGCTCTGCAGTTGTGTAAACAGCTGATAGAGTGATGTCTTCAAGAGAGTAAGAACCTTTAACACCGATGAAGTCAGAGTCTGCACCAGTAGTTAGTTCACCAGTTGAATATGTAACGCTTACATCTGCAGCATCAAAACGAACACCAGCGTTCAGGTCATACTGAACTTCAGTATCAACACCATTGTCTAGGCCGTCAGCGTTGCTAGTTGTAGCAAATGCGCCGTAGAATGCTTCACCAGAATCGTAATCAACGCGGATTACTTGGCTACCGTCTGCAGCAAGAGCTACTTTATCTTCCGCTGTTTTCAGGCCGAATGCGAAATCGTTAGATAGACCGAAATCATCAACAAGGTTTACCTGGTCACCAACTTTTACAGTTGTGCCATCAGCTTTGAAACCTACAGTCAGATCGTCAAGAGCTAGGGCAGAAGCGTCTTCACCGTTGTTATCTTCAATAGTACCTTCGCCAGAAACATCCATGTTAGCGATGATAGCCATATTTTCGTTGATAGCAGATTCAAAGTTGATACCGAAGTCTGCGTCATCAATTACGATTGCTGCTTCTTTGTCAGCGCCTTCTGCTTTTTCATAATGAACTGCGAAGTCACCGTATAGGTCAACCATTACGCCATCGTTGTCATAAACTGTTGCTGCGTTAACAGAACCAGCTGCTACTAGTACTGATAGAGCGATTAGAGTCTTTTTCATAATAATCCACTGCCTTTTCTTAGAAAGATGGGAAATCCTTTTCGGTTCCCTTTTTTTTGTTTTATTGATGATGACAAATCACTTAATTATTGAATTGCCACCGCCACTAAATTTCGGAATCTAGATTGCAAAAGTTTCCGATGCATGTCAAACATCTAAATAAATAAATGCAAAAAAACATAAACCCATAAAAAACAATATGTTAGCATATTTCTTCTGTTTTTAGCGCGCATTTTTCACCTAAACAAGGTCACACTATGAAAGATTTATCACAAGACGTTTTAGAGTTTATCTCCAAAAAAAACACCACAGACAACATAAAGCAGCATAATTCTCCATAAATTCAATTATAATCAGATTAATGGTTTATTGAGATTTTCCTAATTGAAGATTTTTATAAACGTTCACTTTTTTTTTGTGATTTGAGTCAAATTTCATCTAAAAACAAACTTTTCAGCGGGAATTTATCGTTATTTTTTAACCAAAAGAAGTAAATTCAGCAGGTACTTAGGCATCAAAAAAGTTTAATGTTTTGGTAATAAAAATACACCAGGCATGTGATACCCACAGTACTTGTGACAGTGTTTGGTTCTATTCCCCCCTGTGCTACTATGCCTGCCGAATTCCACCCCAAATAAAAACGTGATGCTCAGTCCAAATATTCAAACCGCTATCCGTAGCAGCTATAAAAATTTGCATGACCAGCTGGATAATTTTGTTCCAAGACGGGCACAAAACTATTTAGTCGCTGAAATAGCGAAAACCCTGTCAGGGGAATACCATAAAAAGAACAGAATGATGGTTGCAGAAGCCGGAACCGGAATCGGAAAATCACTCGCTTATTTAATAGGTACTATCCCTTTTGCGGTGCTGAATAACCGAAAAGTGGTTATTTCTACTGCAACCGTTGCGTTGCAGGAACAACTACTGAACAAAGACCTGCCATTATTTAACCGCCTTTGTGAGCTTCCCTTCTCTTTTATTCTGGCAAAAGGACGAGGCCGTTACTGTTGCGCAGAAAAATTAGCCACTGCCTGTGGGGCTGATGGTGGTCAGCTGGCTATGTTTGAAACTAAGCCGAAAAAGAAAGACATCGAACTTTTAGAAACCATGCACCGTTCACTGGCGCAGGGAAAATGGGACGGCGATCGGGATTCCTGGCCCAAGCCTATTAGTAATGAGATTTGGAACAGTATCGTCAGCGACAAACACAGCTGTAATAACAGCCTTCCGGCGCACAGAGGCTGTCCGTTCCAAAAAGCCCGTTCTGAAATCAGCAAAAACGACATTATTATCGCTAACCACAGCCTGGTCATGGCGGATCTCGACCTTGGCGGTGGTGTCATTCTGCCTGAACCGGAAAATACCATCTATATTTTTGATGAAGCCCACCACCTTCCATCTGTCGCCCGGGAACATGCATCCGCATCAGCCAGCTTAAAAGGTGCAGCCGGGTGGCTGGAATCACTGAACAAGAATATCAGCAGAATCGCCAGCCTGACGGATGAAAAACGGGTTAATCGTTTTCAGAACGAACTGCAGGACAGTATCCAGCAACTGATACCGGCACTGAACCAATTGAGTAAACAGTTTGATCCTGTGCAGTTTGTAGAAAAAGTTTACCGTTTTGAACACGGCGATCTGCCGGAGTGGCTGGAACGGGAGTCGGTTGATCTGAAAAAATTGTCCGAAAAAGGCTGTCAGGCTCTGAGTAAAATCGCCGATCTGATAGCAGAACGACTGAAAGATGGGGAGCTGTCTAAAAACCTAGCAGAACCTGCGCTGGCGGAAACCGGCTTTTTTATCCAGAGGCTGGAGAATCTGGTTAAGGTCTGGTCATTAATGGCTGAACCAAAGCGGGAGAAAGGTGCCCCTCTGGCTCGCTGGCTGGAAATTAATCCGGAACGGGAGGACGATTTTATCGTCAGCGTGTCACCTTTAGAAATAGGCTGGCAGTTGGATCAGCAGCTCTGGAGTAAATGCTGCGGTGCCGTACTCACCTCGGCAACCCTCCGGGCCCTTAATTCATTCAGCTTCTTTTGTCGTCAGACGGGTATCAGTGACAAGACTGAAGAAGGTACTCAGTTTCTGGCGCTGGCTTCCCCTTTTGATTACCAGAATCAGGCTGAACTGGTGATTCCGGCAATGAAGTACGAGCCTCAGGCCCCGGAATTTACCAATTCTCTGATTGAGCTATTGCCGACACTCATTAAAGACAAACAAGCTAATTTAGTGTTATTTGCCTCTTATTGGCAGATGAACAAAGTCGCAGAGGCCTTATCGGCACAGTTTATTAAGCAGGGTTATGCGCTACAGGTACAGGGTGAAGCCTCTCGTACGGAAATTCTGAACCAACATAAGACCCTCATTCAGTGTGCTAAAACCAGTATCTTGTTTGGTACCGGCAGTTTTTCGGAAGGGTTAGACCTGCCGGGAGAGCTGCTGGAGAACCTGATTATTACCAAGATCCCGTTTGCCGTTCCTACTTCTCCGGTTGAACAGGCCCATGCAGAATATATCACTGAAAAAGGGGGCAACCCGTTTATGCAGATAGCCGTACCGGAAGCCAGTAAAAAACTGATTCAGTCGGTTGGAAGACTGCTGCGCAAAGAGCGGGATTCTGGTAGAGTCGTCATCCTCGATCGGCGGCTGGTCACAAAACGATATGGCAAAGCACTGCTGGATTCTCTGCCGCCGTTTAAAAGGGTTATTGAATACTAGAGACTAGAAGAGAATACAGGAATAGAAGGGAAAAGGAAGAAGGATTGAGGCGTTAGCCCGTTCAGTTTCCTGTGAAAACCGTAATACGGCAGTTCCCTGCATTAATCCAAATGATATGGGCGAAACTGTTTAACCCCCATAGCCCTTAAAGCGTAGCGGCCTTGATCCTTTTCGATTTTATAGTCTCAGGATTTTTACTTTACATAATAACAACCACAGCCTCGGAAACACTATGGAATTTATTGAACCAACCATGTTGGTTATTCTCGGTCTGGTGGCCTTTACTGCCGGTTTTATTGATGCCATTGCTGGCGGCGGCGGTATGCTTACCGTCCCTGCCCTGCTCTCTTTGGGGCTACCTCCACACATCGTACTGGGTACCAATAAACTGGCAGCCAGTTTTGGCTCATCCACTGCAGCATTTACTTATTATCGTAAGCGGCTCTTTAATCCTGAGCTGTGGAAACAGTCGTTTATCGCCACCTTTATCGGTGCTGTGACCGGTACTCTGGTCGTCGACGCAATAAGTACCGAGTGGCTGGAAAAGGCGCTGCCTCTGATTGTCCTTGCCTCTGCCGCCTATTCTATATGGCATAAAATGCCGGACTCTGAAGGCAACGTTTTACCTAAGCCGGGAAAATGTCTGTACAAAAAACAGTGGGGGCAAGGTTTTACTATCGGCTTTTATGACGGTGTCGCCGGCCCCGGAACCGGCGCTTTCTGGGCAGTCAGCAGCATGGCGCTTTACCGGATAAACATTTTGCTCGCCTCCGGGTTATCCAAGGCGATGAACTTTGTCAGCAACTTTACCTCACTGGTTACCTTTGCGTTTCTCGGGCATATCAACTGGGTCCTCGGGTTAACCATGGGTGTTTGTATGATGCTGGGTGCCTATGCCGGTGCACATTCGGCAATCCGTTTCGGCGCAAAGTTTATTCGTCCGGTTTTTGTTACCATGGTTAGTGTACTGGCGATTAAGCTGGCTTATGAAGCCTGGTTTTAAATAGCCAATGGTCATCAAACAGGTTAAACAATGACACCTTCATTTACTCAGTTGGAAGACAAGCTGGAACAGCTGTCTCTGCAGGCTGCACAAACGGATCGACAACGCGGAGAGCATTACCAGCCTCTGTTTGACGAAAGGCTGTTCCACTGCCTTTCTCGTCTGCTGACTCCTTGCGTGGAAGAAGCGAAAAACACCTATAAAACGATCGTGAGAGAAAATGAAAGCGGCCTTTTAACCGCACAAAGAGCGGAGTATCTTACCGAGCAATTATTGGCTCAGATAAGCGCCATTCAAAGGGAAATCTCCACTCAGTCCATACGTAAAACCGAGATTAAGCACTCCAGCCACTATCGAAAACCTATCAACCTTCTGTATCAGGATCTGGCTCAGCATCAGGAATGGGAAAGCCGCCTGATGGATATGGTGAGGGAAAAGGAGCGCACGCTGGCTTCCGCTCCACATTTTCAACAACAGGAAGCACAGAAAGCACTTATTGTGACAGAGCAAAGACTGGAACGTTGCCGGGCAGCCAAACTAAAGCTGGAAAAACAGATCACTTTCAGAGAAAGACACCAATGACAGACAAACCGACCCAACCACTGGAAAACGCGCCTGACGATATTAAGCTGGCTGTAGATTTAATCTATCTGCTGGAAACCAACGACGTTGATCCACAAGTCGCACTGAACGCACTGGAAATGGTAAAGCAGGATTTAGAAAGGAAATTAGGGACAAAAGGATAACGGGAAGGGTTAAGGGGGTTAAACCGTTTATAGTTTAGAACGGTTTAACCCTTCGACCTCGAAGCGAAGCCACCGAATCCTTGTCTATATTTTAGCGATTCTTCAATGCCGCAATACGCTTATCCAGTGGCGGGTGGCTCATCAGCAACTCCATCATGGTTCTTTTACCATTGATCCCAAACGCCATCATAGAGCCTTCCAACTGCGGCTCGTAGCTGATTTTAAGACGCTCAAGGGCAGCAATCATTTTCTGTTTACCAACCAGACTGGCTGCTCCTGCATCGGCGTAGTATTCACGACGACGGCTGTACCACATAGTAATAAAGCTTGCCAGGAAACCCAGAACCAGCTCCAGGAACATAGAAATAGCAAAGTACGCCATCATGCTGGTACCCCCGCCTTCTTCCTCGTCTCGGGAAGCCAGAATATTGGCGAAAAAGCGCGACAAGAAGATCACAAATGTGTTCACTACCCCTTGCAGCAGGGTCATTGTCACCATATCACCATTAGCAATGTGGCTGATTTCGTGCGCCAGTACCGCTTCAGCTTCATCCCGGGTCATGTTGTGTAACAGCCCGCTGGATACGGCCACCAGTGCATCATCACGCTTAGCTCCCGTCGCAAAGGCATTCATATCCGGTGCGTTATAAATCGCGACACTCGGCATACCTATACCACTTTTCTGAGCCTGACGACGAACCGTTTCCAGCAGCCAGTGTTCGGTTTCATTTCTCGGGCTTTCAATAACCTGACCACCAACGGAGGCCAGTGCCATTTTTTTCGAAAGCAGCAATGAAATAAAAGAGCCACCAAAGCCGAACAATGCCGCCATCACCAGCAGACCATTCAGGCTACCGGGCTGCAGACCTGTCGTTGCATATAGAATATTTAAAACAATACTCAGCACAAAAACAACGGCTAAGTTTGTCGCTAAAAAGAGCATTACTCGTTTCATAATTATTTTTCCTCCAGAACGCTGTACCTTTAACATATAGGCAAAGGCTTAGAAAACAAGAGGGCTATAACAATTTGAAACAATTATCGATAATAGCTCTGAATGGAATAGTAAGATCTCATTCCCTGCTCCTGATTGAGAACGAGGGACTCGGAATATGTGATAACTTTAGCTAGGTATGCATTCCCACGCAGGAGCGTGGGAACGATGGAAGATTAATAGAATGACAGCGATGTGGTTTCCGCCTCGATTACCCATTCACAATCGGTGAAATATCAATATATTTACCGACATCACGCCTTTTAACGCTTGGGACGTATGGGATTTCACCCAGTTTTGGTGCGGAAATTCGTTGTTCGAGAGTAGTAATAATATCAGCGTAATGTTCTGTACCCGGATTGATTCGGTTCGCGACCCAACCAACCAGTTCCAGCCCGTCGTTCTTAATCGCCTCAGCCGTCAGTAATGCGTGACTTAAACAGCCAAGTTTAATTCCGACCACTAATACAACTGGTAATTTTTCCTGCTGAACCCAGGTAGACAAGCTGTCGGTGTCTGACACTGGCACTCGCCAGCCACCGGCACCTTCCACAAGCACAACGTCTGCATTTTGTTTATGGGTAGCTAACTTCTCACTTAATACCAAATAATCAATCTCTACGCCTTCACCTCTGGCGGCGATATGAGGAGATGTGGGTTCAAACAGCGCATAAGGATTAACCTCTGAATAAGGTACCTCCTGATTTGCCGCCTGCTGAAGATGAAGTGCGTCTGAGTTTCTGATGCCTTCTTCTGTTTCTTTAGAACCAGCGGCAACTGGTTTATATCCGATAGTTGTCAGCCCTTTGGCATCCAGAGCCTGCAAAATTGCCTTTGATACAACGGTCTTACCAACTTCTGTATCCGTACCAGCAATAAAAAACGCCTTAATCATAATTCGATTGCCCCTAAACAAACCTGATAAGTGGCGGGTAATAACCCTTTTTTATTTTTAAAGCACTGATACTCATGCTCAACCTTCAGTAAGGCGCGTCGTCCCGTCAGGCCATGTGAGCGCCCACTGACGTGGTTTGCCCCTATGCCTTTGAGATCACGCATCAGGTCGAAAGATGATGAGTACCAGAGTTTGATCGGGCGTAAGTCTAAATGATGCTGTTCATTGCCAGATTGCGCTAACGCAATTTTTATCTCCTTACGGGTAAGGAATTGATTAACGTGTTGATGTGTATCAATTTTTGCCCATGCCTGTTTAAGCTCGACCAGAGAACCATCCATAAGGGTGGAAAAAAAGATCTTTCCTCCACCTCGGGTGACTCTTTTCAGCTCTTTTAACGGCACAGCGAGATCCTCACACCATTGCAGAGCCAGGCTGGAAAAAACAAAGTCAAAACTATCATCGGAAAACGGCAGATTTTCAGCATCCGCCTGCTGATAATTTACCACTTTATCCTTACACCGGGCTTCTGCCTGCTTAAGCATGTCACAAGACAGATCCGCCGCCGTCACTATCGCGCCCCTCTCAGCCAGAAGCCGGGAAAAATACCCTGTACCACAACCAATATCCAACACCTTATAGCCAGACAGATCCTGCGGCATTGATACCAACAGCATGTTACCGACATCACGCTGAAACTGAGCATGCTGGTCATAGTGTTGTGCTGCCCGGCCAAATGCCTCGGCAATGGCGGTTTTTTCGTCCGCAAGACTGGAATGATGTGTCACCACCCCGACATTAATATCGGCCTGAATATTAGCTCTCACGGTTATGCTCCTCTGAAAACTGTACAATGGCCTCTGCCAGAGCCTTCACCTGCTCGGGACTATGATTCGCTGTCAGAGTAATTCTTATCCGGGCACTCCCATTTGGCACAGTCGGGGGCCGGATGGCAGTTGCCCAGAAGCCATGTGATTTCAGATTATCTGCCATGGAAAGAGCATGACTTGCATCACCACAGATAAACGGTTTGATCGGCGTTGGTGTGGAGACAAACCCCTCTAAACCAGACAAAGTGTCATTGTATGCCGACTGTAGTTCCGCTAGCCTGTCGCGCCGCCACTGTTGGGACTGAATCATGTTCGCAGCTTTCTTCAGGGCATATGCCTGTGCCGGTGGCATTGCGGTAGAATAGACGTGGTGGCGGGCAAACTGCGTCAGGTAGTCTCCGGTTGGCTTATCACACAGCACCGCAGCACCAGACAGACCAAACCCTTTGCCAAAGGTAACGATCAGAAGCTGAGGTTTAATTCCCTCGGCGCAGCAACTTCCCTTACCTTCTTCCCCCAGTACACCGATACCATGAGCATCGTCTACCATCAGCCAGCTGTTTTGCTTATCACAGATTTGTTTGATGTTCTTAAGTGGTGACGTATCACCGTCCATACTGAATACGCCTTCTGTGACCACAAGTGCAGGCTGGGACAGCTGTGTATTCAGATGTTCAGGATCGTTATGCCGGAAGCGTTTCATATTTGCCGGAGACAACATACCCGCTTCCATCAGCGAGGCGTGGTTCAGCTTATCCTGAACAAGCAGATCACCTTTCTCCAGTAAAGAAAACAGAACCGCCTGATTAGCGCTGAAGCCGGAGTTAAATAAAATGGCACGGTCGTAACCAAGCCAGCTGCACAGTGTCTGTTCCAGCTCCGCGTGCGCCCGGGAGAAACCGGTCACCAGAGGAGAAGCACCACTGCCGGCCCCGTATTTATCCAGCCCCTCTTTCCAGGCTTGAATCAGCTCAGGTTCTGTCGCCATTCCCAGATAATCGTTACTGGAAAAATTAATATACTGGCGACTTCCCTGACAGAACATTGGCTGATTGCCGCCTTCAAGAACATTAAGCTGACGGCTAAGCCCTTTTTCCTGTCGTATGGTCAGAGCCTGTTCGATGCGTTGACTAAACATGAGTACTACCCGACAAAGCTACTATTACACACCGGCATCGTAGAACAGGTCGTCTTCGGTTGGTCGAGCCGCCACGCGCTCCATCACCTGTTCCATCAGTTCATCTTCCTGAATCTGATCCGGTTTCTGTGCCACATCAGAGCTGTTTATACCCAGCTTAGCCAGCAACTGCATATCTTTATCTTCTGCCGGGTTAGGCGTAGTCAGAAGTTTGCAGCCGTAAAAGATGGAGTTAGCACCAGCCATAAAACACAGTGCCTGCATCTGCTCGTTCATCTGCTCCCGACCAGCAGAAAGACGTACGGCGGAATGAGGCATCATGATACGTGCAGCAGCAATCAGACGGATAAAGTCAAACGGTTCAACATCTTCTTCGCCTTCCAGTGGTGTCCCTTTCACTTTCACCAGCATATTAATCGGCACACTCTCTGGGTGCGTCGGCAGATTAGCCAGCTCAGTCAGCAGCCCTGCGCGGTCAGACACGGTTTCCCCCATGCCGATAATACCGCCGGAACAGATCTTCATACCGGCATCACGCACATGAGACAGGGTATCCAGACGATCCTGATAAGTCCGGGTGGTGATAATATTGCTGTAGTACTCCGGCGACGTATCCAGGTTGTGGTTGTAGAAGTCCAGACCTGCTTCCGCCAGTTCATTGGCTTGCTCCGGTGTCAGCATCCCCAGAGTCATACAGGTTTCCAGACCCATTTCCTTAACGCCCTGAATCATACTCTTCAGGTAAGGCATATCCCTCTCTTTCGGGTTCTTCCATGCAGCCCCCATACAGAAACGGGTGGAACCGGAATCTTTGGCCTTTTTCGCCGCATTCAATACCTGATCCACTTCCATCAGGCGCTCTCGTTCTACATCAGTACGATAATGAGCGCTCTGAGGGCAATATTTACAATCTTCAGGACAAGCACCGGTTTTAATCGAAAGCAGCGTACTAACCTGAACATAGTTATGCTGCTGATGCTGACGATGAACCATCTGCGCTTCGAACAGCAGGTCCATAAATGGTTTATCCAAGAGGGTGCGAACTTCTTCTACAGTCCAGTTATGACGAGCTTCCAAGTGTCAATCCTTTCATTATTTATTGATTTGATACTTGGCTATTCTATCTGTAACCCTTAAACTGTCAACAAAACTAAATGCTCTAAAGTTTACAATTGAATAAAATATAATCAACGAGAACTATTATGGATCTGGAATTTGATCGCCAGCACATTTGGCACCCCTACACGTCAACACTAAACCCTCTCACCTGCTACCCCGTAACCAAAGCGGATGGTGTCCGTATTGAGCTGGAAGATGGTAAGCAACTGATTGATGGTATGTCATCCTGGTGGTCAGCTATCCATGGCTATAATCACCCTCATCTGAACTCTGCAGCTCATCAGCAAATTGACACCATGTCACATGTCATGTTTGGTGGTATTACCCACCAGCCAGCGATCAATGCGTGTAAAAAGCTGCTTTCACTTGCACCGGATAATCTGGAACACGTCTTTCTGGCCGACTCGGGTTCTGTCGCGGTAGAAGTCAGCCTGAAAATGGCACTACAGTACTGGCATGCTAAGGGGGATCCCCGCTCTAAGTTTCTGACCCTGAGGCATGGCTATCATGGAGATACCTTTGCTGCCATGTCGGTGACCGACCCGGATAACTCCATGCACAGCCTGTATAAAGGCTTTTTACCAGAACATATCTTTGCGGAGTCCCCGGCCTGTGGTTTCCATGATGAGTGGGATCCGCAAGACATCACTGATTTTAAGCAACAGATACAAAAGCATCACAGCCAAATCGCAGCAGTGATCCTGGAGCCTATTGTTCAGGGCGCAGGCGGCATGCGTATCTACCATCCTGAGTTTCTGAAACAAGTGCGCACGCTCTGTGATGAATACGGTGTATTGCTGATTCTGGATGAAATTGCTACCGGGTTTGGCCGCACTGGTAAGCTATTCGCCTGTGAGCATGCTGATGTCCAACCCGATATTCTCTGCGTTGGCAAAGCCTTAACCGGCGGCTATATGACACTGTCTGCAACCCTGACCAGTAAGGAGGTTGCTGATACCGTGTGTGGTGGTGAAGCCGGGTGCTTTATGCATGGCCCGACGTTTATGGGTAATCCGCTGGCGTGTGCAGTTGCCACGGCAAGCTTGGACTTAATTGAAAAAGGGGAATGGGAAGAGCAAACCAAAGCCATCGAACAGAAGTTTGCGGAACTGTTACCTAACCTGAACCAGTATAAACAGGTAAAAAATACCCGCTGGCTGGGTGCTATTGGGGTGGTAGAGACCCATCATCCGGTGAATATGGAAGCCATTCAGATCTTGTTCGTCAATCACGGTGTCTGGATACGACCGTTTGGCCGGCTAATTTATATGATGCCCCCGTTTATCAGTCAGTCAGAACATATTGAGCAACTGGTCGGGGCGGTTGAAGCTGCGCTGCAATCCGAAGAATGTTTTGCTATATAGGTTTGAGCTAGAAACCAGAGACTAGAGACTAGAGACTAGAGACTAGAGACTAGAGACTAGAAGAGAATACAGAGCGCTTCGCTTGTAGATTACAGAAAAGATACTGTCATCTTGAATATAGACCGCAGCACAACATCTTGATTTATAGTCTCTAAAAGCGAAGCGATCTAGTCTCTGTTTCTTCTATATTCGGCAAATAAGATGTCTTACTTCCCTTTACCCGCCAGCTTCAGATTCAGCTTTTCCCGGTTAATAATCGCCGGGTTACCGTTGCGTACCGTTTCCAGTGTATGACGGATCCAGGCTGGCAGGTTGTCGGCTAAACGGTAGAAAATCCATAGTCCGTCCCGCTTGTCCTGTAAAAAACCACCATCTCGCAGCAGAGCAAGGTGACGGGACACTTTCGGCTGGCTCACTTCCAGGGCTTTTGTTAATTCACTGACGGTTAGTGAGTGCTCGTCTTCCAGCAGCATAAGTATTTTCAGACGCAGAGGATCGCTCATCACCTTAAATAGTGCGGTCGGCACCACCGTATTCTCAGCGTCGTGTCCGTTAAGCAATAAAAACAACGCAATACGATCTTTCAGTCCCTCCGCCACGGTACGAAAAGGTTTCAGGCCTTCCAGTGGTTTCGGATCGAAAAAATCCCAATGGATCTGAGCGTCCGCATCTTCAAAAACCACACACTCATCTTTTGCGTTATCGCACAGGGTAATCACGAAATCAAAGTGCTCAGCGGAATAGTTTTCTGACGATTTGCTTTGTAACGAAGTACTATCGACCCCATCTTCCTGCAAAATGTCAAAGACTCTGGAGTCAACTTCGCTTGGATGGACACCTGCGCTCATGGCTTCAAAGTCACTGCCACACATATGATTAAACAGCGCTTCAGCAAGCTGGGAACGGGCTGAATTGCCTGTACACAAAAAAAGCACACGTTTTTTCATTACCGAAACCTCATGGATAAAAGAGCACTAAATAAAAAAATGCAGAGTGAAGCTGTCCTTTTCGAAAGCTCCCGACTCTGCATTTTACACTCTGAAGGTGCTATGAATTAACCGATATACTCAAGACCACCCATGTACTTACGCAATACTTCAGGAATCTCAATGCGGCCGTCTGCCTGCTGGTAGTTTTCCAGAACAGCGACCATAGTACGGCCTACAGCCAGACCAGAACCATTCAGTGTATGCACCAACTCAGGTTTTTTCTCACCCTTACGGCGGAAACGAGCCTGCATACGGCGCGCCTGGAAATCCCACATGTTTGAGCAGGAAGAGATTTCACGGTACGTGTTCTGTGCAGGAACCCATACTTCAAGGTCGTAAGTTTTACACGCACCAAAGCCCATATCGCCGGTACACAGTACAACTTTGCGGTAAGGCAGATCCAGAAGCTGCAGTACTTTTTCTGCGTGGCCGGTCAGCTCTTCCAGAGCATCCATAGAATCTTCCGGCTTGGTGACCTGAACCAGTTCAACTTTGTCGAACTGGTGCATGCGGATAAGACCACGGGTATCACGACCATAAGAACCGGCTTCAGAGCGGAAACAAGGTGTATGCGCCGTCATCTTCAGAGGTAGATCTGCTTCTTCAGAAATGGTGTCACGAACCATATTGGTTACAGGTACTTCTGCTGTCGGGATCAGAGAAAGCTTACGCGGCTCTTCGTCACTCACTTTTTCTTCCAGTGGTTCGGTATGGAACAGGTCCTTACCAAACTTAGGTAGCTGACCTGTACCGTACAGGCTATCGGCGTTAACCAGATAAGGCATATACATTTCGGTGTAGCCATGCTGATCCGTGTGCAGATCCAGCATAAACTGAGCAATCGCACGGTGCAGACGCGCAAACTGACCTTTCATCACGATAAAACGAGCACCGGTGATTTTGGTCGCCGCAGCAAAGTCCAGACCATCGCCCATTTCGCCCAGATCAACATGGTCTTTCAGTTCAAAATCGTAAGTCTTTGGCTCACCCCAACGAGAAATTTCTACGTTCTCGTCTTCATCTTTACCTACCGGTACCGAGTCATGCGGTACGTTAGGAACAGACAGAGCGATATCTTCAATCTTTACCTGAACTTCTGTCAGCTGTACTTTTTTTGCGTCCAGCTCACTACCCAGGTTACCGATCTGCTTTTTGATCTCTTCTGCGCCTTCTTTATCGCCAGCCGCCATTTTCTGGCCAATTTGCTTGGAGATGGAGTTGCGTGTGGATTGTAAATTTTCAACTTCTACCTGAATCGACTTACGTTGCTCTTCAAGTTGACGAATTGTCTCTACGTCCAGCGTAAAGCCGCGACGTGCTAGTTTTTCAGCTGTATCATCCAGCTCTGTTCGAAGTAATTTAGAATCCAGCATTGCTAATCCTATGCTTTTGATTGGTGAAAAAACACGCTAAATCCAGCACCTTATATGCCGAGCGCGTTATAAAGAAATTAATCGGGTTAAGATATCCAAAAAACACTACTTTTCATAGCGCTTTCGGGGGCTTTTTGCATCTAAAGAGGCGAGATAATCTAACTTTTCGCCAATTTTCGTTTCAAGACCGCGATTTTTCGGATAATAGTAACGGGTATGAGCCATTTCCGGCGGGAAGTAACTTTCCCCTGCCGCGTACGCACCCGGTTCATCATGAGCGTACCGGTATTCCTCACCGTAGCCCATTTCCTTCATCAGGCGGGTCGGCGCATTTCGCAGATGATAAGGCACTTCATATTCAGGTTGATTCTGTGCATCCTGCAGAGCCTGAGCCCACGCCGTATACACAGCATTACTTTTTGGTGCGCAGGCGAGGTAAACCACCGCCTGTGCAATAGCTCTGTTCCCCTCACCGGGACCTACACGGGTAAAACAATCCCATGCAGAAAGTGCCACCTGCATGGCTCTAGGATCGGCATTGCCGATATCTTCCGATGCAATGGCCAGCAGACGCCGGGCAATATACAGCGGATCACACCCTGCGGTGATCATTCGGGCAGACCAGTACAGAGCACCATCAGGATTAGAGCCACGGATAGATTTATGTACGGCTGAAATTAAGTCGTACCAGATATCTCCCTTGTTATCAAAACGGGCGACCTTCTCTCCGGCTACTTCAGCCAGTAATGGCAACGTTACCTGTTTACGTCCGTCCTGCTCTTCTGCCATATCATACAAAAGTTCAAGATAGTTCAGAGACATACGGGCATCACCGTTAACCAGTTCCGCCAGACGCGCTAAGACATTGTCATGAAAGTCCGCAGTGATGGTGCCAAGGCCACGCTCTTTATCCTCGATCGCCTGATGCACGACATGTAAAATATCGTCCGTAGTCAGAGAGGTAAGCTTATAGACTCTTGCCCGGGATAGCAGCGCGTTGTTTAGCTCAAACGATGGGTTTTCCGTGGTTGCGCCGATAAAAGTCACGGTTCCGTCTTCGATATGAGGCAGAAACGCGTCCTGTTGGCTCTTGTTAAACCGGTGCACCTCGTCCACAAACAGAATAGTACGTCGTCCGGCCTGTTTGTTTTCGCGCGCTTTTTCAATCGCTGCGCGGATATCTTTCACTCCGGAAGTAACCGCAGACACACGCTCGACTTCAGCATTGGCGTAATGAGCGGCTACTTCTGCCAGCGTGGTTTTTCCCGTTCCCGGTGGTCCCCACAGAATCATCGAGTGAATTTGGCCCGCTTCCAGAGCCCGGCGCAGAGGCTTGCCTTCACCCAGTATATGCTGCTGACCGATATACTGATTCACGGTCACGGGACGCATTCTGGCCGCCAATGGACGGAAATCCTCGCCTGACGAGAAATCTAAACTGTAGTTACTCACACTTACTGCCTTATCTGTTCGCTTTCTGCGATTAGCGCTGATCGTCCACTTCTACCCCTTCCGGAACCGTAAAAGTAAATGTCTGCTTATCCGGGACGTCAGAACTAAAGTTGCTGAAGGTGAACTGGCTGCGCTGGCCATCCTGTTCAATGATATTAAAACCCTGCACCACACCTTGCGTATCAATGTCTATCTGGAACTGTCCCATGGTGGAGTCCAGCGCTGTTGGTGTCAGTGTAAAACGATCCGCTTCCTGACTGATCAAATAACTGTCCCAGTCGCTGTCACGATTTCGGGTAAGCAGAACAAACGGTGTACGTGCCATAATCTGCTCTTGTCCATAGATAGTGACCTGCTCGATAAACGGGCTGTAATACCACAGCGTTTTACCATCGGATACCAGGACATTTTCATCCGGCATGGTAGTGGTCCAGCGGAACAGACTCGGCCGGGCAACGTCCACATACCCTTCCGCTTCCTGCACCACTTCGTTATCCGGAGAGATCACCTGCTGAGTAAAGTCAGCAGTAAAACCGTTATTCTGTTCCAGACGGGCACTGAGTTCTTCTTTTGGAGAAGCTAAAACAGTGAAGCTGGTAAAAACTAAAGCTAGTAGTAATTTTTTCATATTTCTCTTCATGTTCATTTAAGAATACAGAGCGCTTCGCTTCGAGAATACAGAAAGGCAAATATTCGCTTTTATAGTCTCTGGAAGCGAAGCGGTCTAGTTTCTTATTTTTCTGAATTCCAAAGACAAAACCTACTCAGTTACCGGCTTTGGAGCCAGTACTTCCCGGTTACCGTTATGTCCTTGCGGAGTCACGATACCCTGCATTTCCATCTGTTCGACAATACGTGATGCCCGGTTATACCCCACCTTAAAGCGACGTTGCACGCCGGATACTGACGCTCTGCGGCTTTCGACCACAAACTCTACTACCTGATCAAACAGCGGATCGATATCATCATCCCCTTCCATCTGCTCACCCGGCAGAAGGGTATCCGGAGACTGGTCACCGTTGGTGATCTCATCAATATATTGTGGCTTACCGCGCGCTTTCCAATCGTTGACCACAGCATGTACATCATCATCGGAAGCAAACGCACCATGAACGCGCACGGTATGGCTTGAACCCGGCGGCAGATACAGCATATCACCCATACCCAGCAGTGATTCTGCTCCGCCCTGATCCAGAATGGTCCGGGAATCAGTTTTTGTCGATACGGTAAAGGCAACCCGGGTCGGAATATTGGCTTTGATCAAGCCTGTAATCACGTCAACGGATGGACGCTGTGTCGCCAGTATCAGGTGAATACCCGCTGCCCGCGCTTTCTGTGCCAGACGCGCAATTAGCTCTTCAACCTTTTTACCAACCACCATCATCAGGTCGGCAAATTCATCGACGACAACAACGATATAAGGCAGTTTTTCCAGCAATGGTGGTTCCTGATCCATACTGTCACCCGGTTGCCACAATGGATCATGGATCGGATGCCCGGCATCAGCAGCCATCTTCAGTTTTTCGTTGAAGCCTTTCACGTTACGTACACCCAGTGCGGACATCAGTTTATACCGGCGCTCCATCTCTCCAACACACCAGCGCAGCGCGTTAGAGGCATCTTTCATATCTGTAACCACTTCAGACAACAGATGCGGAATACCCTCGTATACCGACAGTTCCAGCATTTTCGGGTCAATCATGATAAAGCGCAGATCTTCCGGTTTTGCTTTATACAGCATACTGAGGATCATTACGTTTACACCCACCGACTTACCAGAGCCGGTAGTACCCGCCACCAGCACATGTGGCATTTTAGCAATATCAGCAATGACCGCTTCACCAGCGATATCCTGTCCCATTACGACAGTGGTCGGGGATTTAGCGTCGAGGAACTGTTTACTGCCCACGACGTCAGAGAAATAGACGGTCTGACGACTCATATTCGGCAACTCAAGGCCGACATATGGCTTACCCGGAATCACTTCTACCACCCGCACGGCCATCGCAGACAAAGAGCGGGCCAGGTCCATGGAAAGGCTGGAAATGCGGCTGACTTTCACACCAGGAGCCAGATCCAGTTCAAAACGGGTGATCACCGGTCCGGGGAATATGTCCACCACCCGCGCTTTAATCTTGTAATCCGCCAGTTTGGATTCCACCAAGCGGGCGATATCTTCCAGCGCATCCCTGTCGATATGGTTTTCTCTCTTATCCGGATGATATAAGAGCTCAAGGGTAGGCATCGGTGCTGTTGGCACAGGAAGATCTTCTTCTTTCTTCGCCAAAAACGGGTTCTGTGCCCCAGCCATATTCTTTTGGGCTTCACTGACGATATTCTGGAAAGCCGCTACATCCGGGTCTTTCCGCTCCGGTTCGGTAACCTCTGGCGCATCCAGTTCGGGTTCATCAATATCGACAGATTCTATATCTGAAATAACCGGCTCGATTCTGCCTGTTTGCATATCGGCGTCATCAATAACATGGTCAAGGGCTTCAGCCGAAATAACTGGCTGCTTTTCTGTTTCTAAATCAATATCTGCCAACGGATTGTAGACACTCTCTTCTGGCTGAACGTCTTTCGCTGTCTCTGATTCCACTTGGTCCGGCATGTCGCCCTGCTCCAATGCAGACTTTTCCAGCTCTTCAATCGTTGTATGTAGCTGTTGTGAACGAAGTGACGGCTCAGGTTGTTCAGATTCCAGAGCCTCTTCTCTCTGCTCCAGATCGTCTACCGCATCGGGCATATGAATATTATAGCGATGGGTTTTCTCTTCCAGTTCCTGATAGTGTTCCGTCTCGTCATCAGACGGCTGTGGCTGCTGTTCTTCTGGTTCTTCCTGCATTATCTCAGACTGATCCGATAACGTCATATCACTGGAAATCTGCTCAGGCTCAGTATGCTCAGCAGTAAAAGACTCCCGAGCCGGTTCCAGCGTTTCTTTTTCCGAACCTCTGACTTTATTCAGGAACCACGCCGTAGCAGTGATGGAAATATTACCTATCCACTCAACAATGCTCAGCCAGGAAATACCGGTCAGCAGGGTAAAACCCGCCCCCCAAAGAAACAAAAAGACGATAATGCTGCCGAGAAGGTTAAGATAAGGCAGTGCAAGACTGGTCAGGACATCTCCAACGACCCCGCCCGAAGAAAAATACCAGATATCATCGAAATTAAGCGCCGCCAGCCCACTACTGGTCAGAATGAGTACCACCAGCCCTAAAAGTCGGGTGCCCCAAAGCATAAAATCAAGAGGTTCGTTTTTCGATCTTTTTCTGAAAAAGACCCAGGTGAGTGCAGCAAGCACAGCCGGTAATGAATACGCCAGAAGCCCAAAAGTAAAAAACAGAGAATCTGCTGTCCATGCCCCGATACGGCCTCCGGCATTTTTTACTTCACCACCCCAAGCCGTCTGCGACCAGGAAGGATCCGCAGGATTGAAGCTGTATAAAGCAACAGCCAGCAGAATAGCGGCTAAAAAGCCGACGATAAAACAGCACTCACGCAATCTTTGAGCACCATTCAGGCGGTGACTGGTTTCAAGATTGCCGGTGTTCATGACCATTTCAACCTTGTTTTTGCTCTCTCTGAACATATACCAACTAAAAATATCGTATCAAGTCATAAATAATCCGAGCGGCCAAAGCCGCTCGTTTTCCTGCCCCAAGTTTACCTTATTCTGCCGGGTATGTGGCACGTTGGAGTAATAACTTCCTGATATATGCTACATGAATATAAACCGGCTAATGTTAAGGTTCTGTTTTTATTGTCGGGCGGTTTCAGAGCTGCCAAATGGCAGCCCTCCGGATTAACGGGTTTGGATCACTAGCTGATTCGTCTGTTTCACCTCTTCCATAACCACGTAAGTACGAGTGTCGTTTACACCAGGCAGACGCAGCAGCGTATCACCCAGTAGTTTACGGTACGCACTCATGTCAGACACACGGGTTTTAAGAAGGTAATCGAAATCGCCTGATACCAGATGACATTCCTGGATATCATCCAGCTTCTGTACTGCGATATTAAACTGTTCAAATACGTCCGGTGTACCACGGTTAAGAGTGATTTCAACAAAAACGAGAAGTGAGGCATCCAGGTACTGCGGATTCAGCAGTGCCGTGTAGCCCATAATATAACCCTGACGTTCAAGTCGGCGAACACGTTCCAGACACGGTGTCGGGGATAACCCCACGCGTTTGGAGAGTTCTACATTGGAAATTCTTCCGTCTTTTTGCAGCTCATTTAGAATATTGCGATCAATGCGATCAAGTTCCTTGGACGGTTTTTTAAAATCGTCTGCCATTTTTATTCCACCTTATTACTTCCTTGCAATTGTATATTCTACAACCTATTATTTTATAAAAATCAAACCGTTACTTATTCGTCTATACTTGATACAAGGTCAACGAATTCACTCCACACAGTACAATAACTAAGGAGTCAGGATGATTATTGGCGTACCAAAAGAAATCAAAAACCACGAATACCGCGTGGGAATGATTCCTGCTAGCGTTAGAGAGGTTGTCTCCCATGGCCACCAAGTCTATGTTGAAACGAATGCCGGTGCCGGCATCGGTTTCTCTGACGATGATTACATCGCCTCGGGTGCATCCATTCTTCCCTCTGCTTCAGCAATCTTTGCCAAAGCAGAGATGATTGTAAAGGTCAAAGAACCCCAACCGGTAGAGCGAGCTATGCTTCGCGAAGGACAAATCTTGTTTACTTATCTGCACCTCGCGCCAGATTTTTCACAGACAAAAGAGCTTATCAGGAGTAAAGCCGTCTGCATAGCCTATGAGACTGTAACAGATAATATGGGTAGACTGCCACTATTAGCACCAATGTCTGAAGTTGCGGGGCGAATGTCTGTTCAATCAGGAGCATCCTCTATGGAGAAGTCTCACGGTGGAAACGGTATTCTTATCAGTGGTGTTTCTGGTGTCGCTCCCGCCAAAGTCGTTATTCTTGGTGGTGGTGTCGTTGGCTCTAATGCAGCCAGAATGGCCGTTGGCCTTAGGGCTGATGTCACTCTGTTCGACAAAAATGTGAATACGCTGCGTAAGCTGGACAGCGAGTTCCGGGGCAGAGCCAAACTGCTGTTCTCAACCAAAGAAGCGATCGACGAACATTTGCTGCACGCCGATCTGGTTATCGGTGCAGTTCTGATCCCGGGAGCCGCTGCGCCTAAGCTGGTTACTCGTGAGCATGTCAGCAAGATGAAGCCGGGTACCGCTCTTGTTGATGTCGCAATTGATCAGGGTGGCTGTTTTGAAACGTCCCACCCGACCACACACGATAACCCTACCTTTATAATCGAGGGTATCGTCCACTACTGTGTGGCTAACATGCCCGGAGCCGTTGCCAGAACGTCAACCTTCGCTTTGAACAACGCCACCCTGCCGTATATCCTGAAACTGGCGGATAAGGGATACCGTAACGTTCTGCTTGAAGATAAAGGCTTTCTGAAAGGGTTAAATGTTATTCACGGTATGGTGACCTGTGAACCGGTCGCAAAGGCACTTAATTTAGACTATACGGATGCGGAGAAAGCGATACGGATGGTGAGTTAGTAGATTACAGAGCGCTTCGCTTAGAGAATACAGACTACAGAATGTATCGCTTGAGGATTAATTCAGATCATGCGTCAGACAAGTTTCGGGGAACCATAGCATGTCCCTGCTTTTGGATGTTTAACCCTTACACCTTGTTTTTCTGTAATCTTAAAGCGAAGCGCTCTGTACTCTTTCTTCCCTCTCACCATGGATCAAAATATTCCTCGGGGTTACTTCCCTCTCACAAAACTCGGAGACGGATACCCTATAGCCATTTTCCTGCAAAAATAACACTCGGTCGAACACTAACCATAACTCCAGAGTTCTCCGGAATAGCTGCTGAACCAGGCTAAGCTTCTCCATCTGCCAGAAACGTTTTTCTCCTTCCTTTTCCCAGAAAGCAAAATCTGCCTGAGGTAACTCAAAGTCTTTTTTGTCTGCCGCCCAACGGCAGAAATGCTCAAAGCCGGCCGCAAGGCTGGACTTTTTAATGCTGGGTACCGGCTGGTATTCTGTCTGACCACCCTCAGCCCGTAACAGTAGATCCAAGCCTAGACGGTATACCATTTCCTGATGGCGATGACGTTTAACTCTGTCGCCTCCCGTAACGGTTTCCTGTAGCGGAATGCTCAACTCTGGCTTTGTCATGCTCAACGCTGCGCTTCTGGCGGCTTCAGACAATGGCTGATAATGATCAGACTGAATCAGGTGGTAGCAACAGGGAGATATCGTTACCGCTGGCAGCTTTCGCTCTACCACACGCTTTAACAGATTCACATGCAGGTCACCACAGGCATGCAAAGCCACAGCATGTTGCTCTTTCTTAAACACCTGTCCTGCTTCTGAAGAAAGTGCGTCTCCCTGAATAAAGGTCATTGGCAGGGACATAGCGTCCGCTTCCTGCTGTCCGGCCGCACACAGTGAACTCTGCCACTCAAAGCTGGTTACGGGTTTACCAGAGTGATGGGCAAGGATACGCCCTAAATAGCCTTTTCCTGAACACCACTCCAGCCATTGGCTGCCAGTATGATGCTTAAGAGAAAACGCACCCATAGCACTAATCTGCTTTAGCTTTCTTCCGGGAATACCGTTATTAAGTCCCTTAGGAAAGGAAAGTTCAACTTCCGATTCAGCGCTAAGTGCGGCCATCCGCTTTATGGTATTTAATTCCGGAAGAAAGCACTCTGTTGCATCGGATAGAGCCTGGGTATCATTTTTATAGTGTTCTATTTCCCGGGGTGATAACTCATCCAGCCAACAACACAGTTCTGGCAAAGCCTGTTGCCAGGGCAGAGAGTCAAAACGACTTTGATGAAAAGGCTCAACACACCATAAACCCCGGTGTGCAACTAGAAGAGAATCCAGTTTCTGAAATATTGATAGCATACCTTTAGTACCACACTGACATTGAACAGTGGCTCGTAAGATTCAAACCGCAGTAGGCTATCACAGAAACCCGTGCTGCGGTAAAAACAACAAGGCCCGCCAAAATGGCGAGCCTGACATTAGCATAATGTATACCAGCAAAATTATCGGCCGGAATGCAGTGAATAGTTCAGCCAGGTACTTAATCTGAGTGTATGCGGCTCTGTGTCCGGGACTACAGTTTTAATAAAATCAAAGGCTTCTTTTTCCATGGCAATCATATGTGCCATAGCATAAACCGTTGCTTTAGGATCATAAGGTTTATTGGCGTCACCACGCTTCAAGTCAGGCTTCCAGCCTGTGTTGACAAATTCAATGTGAGTTTTCTCTGAAGGTTGTTTGAAGTAAGGCACCCAGAACTGATAGGCATCCTCAATACTACCGTGGCCTTGTACCTTATATTTGTACAGATCTAGCGCTGCTTCTTCACCTTTATACAGATAAACCGCCCGCAAAATTCGTGCGTAATATTGCTGATTGTAGGCGTGATAAGTCAAAGCATCACGATTCATGAAATCATTGGTTTTTCCGTCTGGCTCGATATTAACCGCGACAAAGGCTTTTAATGCCTCAACCGAGAACTGATACAGACTCTCATCAGAAAGCAGCATTGCCAAATCAAACAGGATAGCTAATCGAACATTTTCCCAATTGTTTTTGATTAAAGTGCCAGTGAGCTTGTAATTCTTAAAGTAACCGGCTTGGCGCTTGAGCCATTCATTAACTGTTTGTTGTGCATCCTGAGGCATTTCAGAGCGAATAATGGAATACGCTTCATAAACAGGCAGTAGAATCGATTCATTTGGAGTATGTGAGCCAGGGCTTATCGAGTTGGCAATACTGACGATCAGTTCGCTGGCTTTTTCCTGATAGACTTTTTTTAGCTTATCGTCTTCACTGAGGTGCCAGGCCAACGTCAGAGAATAGATACCATCAACGACTTTCTTTAACTGTTTCCGCTCATAAGAAACATGTGGAAAATGCTGCGGCTCAAGCTCCAGCGCCTGATTAGCAGGTGTCAGAATCCAATCCTGGAAAGAAGTATGGGCTCTGGTTTTGATGTCAGCTTGAAGACTATTCGTCGCTTCCTGATGAACAATTAGGTTGGGGTAGTCAGCTGCAACGGCATAAGTGCTGGTGATAGCGATAGCCAGAGTCGCAAGTTGAGTCGTAAAGGTACGGATTGTCATGAAGTCTCCTTTTTATTATTACTATGGATGTTAGCCATCCTGCAAAAACAGATAATAAAAAGGCGTTTCAATTCTTTGATTATTCATGTACGTATTGTGCGATGAACTTTGGAGTTTTGGGCGAAATTTAAAGACTTCAGCCTAAGCCTGATCACTTTACTCTGCCCGAAACCTTACGAAAAATAAAAAAACAGTCAGATTAAAAATTAAGGTTACATCCTATTTATCACGTACAAACACACTTCCCCCCAACCTGAAACCAGATGGGCTCATGATAAAAATGACAGGGGGATGTATGTCTGGGGAAGAAAAAGACAACAAAAGGTTATCGCACTGGCAGTTCAATATCCTTGAACATCTCTTGTATTTCGTCGTTATTTTTAAGTGCGATAGCCTGTTCAACGACTGGGCGGGTCAGGTGAGGCGCGAACCGCTCCATAAAGTCAAACATATAAGAGCGCAGGAAAGTGCCCTTACGGAAACCGATACTGGTAGTACTGGAACCAAAAATATGGCTGGCATCGATAACAACCAGATCTTTATCCATCTCCTCATCAATAGCCATGCTGGCAATCACTCCGACACCAATTCCCATACGAACATACGTTTTAATCACATCGGCGTCCGTGGCGGTAAACACAATTCTCGGCGTCAGCCCGGCTTTATTGAAGGCATGGTCAAGCTGAGAGCGACCGGTAAAACCGAATACATAGGTTACCAGCGAATAGGCAGCCAGATCTTCAATGGTAATATTGTCCCTTTTCTTCGCCAGAGGATGATCCTGAGTAACAACAATTGAGCGGTTCCAGTGATAACAAGGCAGCATAACAACATCCTGATACAAGTGCAGCGCCTCTGTTGCTATAGCAAAGTTGGCCGTCCCCTTGGCAACGGATTCTGACATCTGAGATGGCGTTCCCTGATGCATGTGCAGAGAAACTTTCGGATACCGCTTGGTAAAACCTTTTATAACATCCGGTAATGCATACCGTGCCTGTGTATGCGTAGTGGATATATTGAGCGTACCTGCTTCAGGGTTCGTATGTTCGCCGGCAACGGCTTTAATACTCTCAACCCGTGACAATATTTCTCTCGAAATGCGGACAATATCTTCACCGGCTGGCGTTATCTGCGTCAAATGCTTACCGCTACGCTCAAAAATCTGCACACCAAGCTCGTCTTCGAGCAGGCGAACCTGCTTACTGATCCCAGGCTGCGACGTATACAAATTTTCTGCTGTCGCTGAGACATTGAGGTTATGATTAACCACCTCAACAATGTATTTGAGCTGTTGTAGTTTCATCTTGCTTCCTGCACCTATTACCATTTGACGTTATATATAAATAATAGTTATAACGGGCTATCGCGTAAAGAGATAATCAATATTACCTATACATTATCTGTCCCGATACCGTAGGTAATAATTGTCAGTAATTAGACTTACCTTAAGAAATTCAAGCAGAAATAATAAAAACGTTATAAACATGGGTACAGACACAGTAGCGAATAGTGTATCCTAGTTTCAGCCATTGGAATCAGAATATAGACGTCAATAGATATGAGTATTGGTTTAATTATCGCACTTATCGCGATTCTTTTTGTATTGATCATCGGATATAACGTCATGCTTCAATACAAGACGAAGGTTGAAGCGGTCAAAAAACAAGAATCCGCTCGTTATTTAGCCATTATCGATGCTACTGAAGACCTTATCGGTAATGCCCATCACCTTCCTTTCAGTCAGGATCTGCTTATCTGCCTGAACCAACGAATTCTGGACGCGCTGGAAAGCATGATGGAACTTGATCCTAAAAACCGTCAATTACAGCAGCGGGTAGAAAACATGAAGGCACAGGTTCAGCAGCTAAAAGACAATTTTTCAGGTGGTGAAAGTACGTCTTTTAAAGTTCCCGGCAGCGATAAACAAGCGATTATTATGCTGAAACTGGTCAAACGCCTGCGTGATACCATCCGTAGCGAACATAACAAAGGCCGTTTCAATACTCAGGCCTATGTCGCAGAAAACGCCCGCCTGGAAACCATCCAGATCCGCATCAATATTGAAAATGTCATTAAGCGGGCTAACGAAGCCGTCGTACGCAACCAGGTCGGTACGGCACGCCAGTTACTGAAAAAAGGGATTGATGTACTGTCTTCAAAAAATGACAGTTATTCTGTTCAGGCAAAAGAAAAACTCACCTCAATGCTTGAAGAGCTGGATCAGAACAAAAAAGATCAGAACGCAGAAGAAGTGCTGGCAATGGAAGAAAAAGAACGCGACAGCGATATGGAACAGCTGTTTGGTGAGAAGAAAAAATGGTAACCCAATCACTCTGAACTGCCTGATCAGACCATTGCTAACAGAATAAAAAGCGGGCACCTTAAAAGGTGCCCGCTTTTTTACTTTCAAAGTTTATAACTCTGGATCAGTTAGGTTGATATTACCTTGGCTGAATGACATGCTCGATATGCGGAGCAACCGAACCATCCGGACGCATGGCTAATTCTTCATAAAACTGCCATTTCTGCTCTGCCACCCTCTGAGCCCGAGCCAGTACCTTTTCCGCTTCCACCGGATCGGTATCATGCAATACCCGGTAACGGGCTTCATTCATCCGGTACTCTTCCAACGGAATACTTGGCCGCAGGGTATCCAGCGAGAATGGGTTACGACCCGACTCTCTTAGTGCCGGGTTATAGCGGAACAGAGGCCAGTGTCCAGATTTAACCGCCAGAAGCTGCTGACGTCGCCCGTCGTTCATATTAATACCATGAGCAATACAGTGGCTATACGCAATAATTAAAGACGGCCCACGGTATGCTTCGGCCTCCCGCATGGCAAACAAAGCCTGCTGTGGATCAGCGCCAATCGCGATTCTGGCCACATACACATTGTTGTACGAAATAGCCTGCAGGGCGATGTCCTTCTTACTGGCACTCTTACCAGCGGCTGCAAACTTAGCAACGGCTCCTAACGGGGTCGATTTAGACATCTGTCCGCCCGTATTGGAGTACACCTCCGTATCCATCACCAGCACATTCACATCCGCACCGCTGGCAATGACATGATCCAGACCTCCGGCACCTATATCATAAGCCCAGCCATCCCCACCGACGATCCAGATAGAACGCCGGATCAACTGGTCAGCCACTGAAATCAGATTATGTGCATCATTGGTGCCGATATTCCTCAGTTGCTGTTTCAGTTCTTCCACCCGCTTGATCTGCGCCTGAATGTCCGATTCCGTCACCTGATCTGCATGCAGAAGCTGATCGACCAGCAAGGGTTCCAACTGGCCTCTTTGCTGCTTCAACAGCTGTTTTGCCCACTCATTCTGCTTCACAGCAGCCAGACTGAAACCAAAACCAAATTCCGCGTTATCCTCAAACAGAGAATTCGACCAGGCTGGTCCCCTACCGGCACTGTTTTGCGCCCATGGCGTTGTCGGCAGGTTACCCCCATAAATGGATGAACAGCCAGTGGCATTCGCCACCATCATGCGATCACCAAACAGTTGCGACGCCAGTTTAAGGTAAGGCGTTTCCCCGCACCCTGAGCAGGCCCCGGAAAACTCAAACAGGGGCTCAAGGAACTGCACGCCACGCACATGAGAAAAATCCACTCTGGAGCGATCATTATAAGGGATGGTTTCAAAAAACGTCAGACTCTCTTTCTCTGTTTCCAGGTGAGGGGCTTTCAGCTCCATATTGATCGCTTTACGGACCTGATCACTCTCCTCCACCGGCGTCTGAACCGGACAGGCTTCCACACAGAGCCCGCATCCGGTGCAGTCTTCTGCATAGACCTGAAGTGTATACCGGGTGTCAGGAAAACCACGAGCTGTAATGCCTGCAGATTTATAGCCGTCCGGTGCATCGTCCAGCAATGACTTATCATAAAACTTGGCCCGAATCGCCGCATGAGGACAAATCATGCTGCAGTTACCGCACTGAATACACGCCTCCGATTCCCATATCGGGATGCGCTGGGCAATATTACGTTTCTCCCATTTACTGGTTGCTGACGGATACGTGCCGTCTGCCGGTAACATAGAAACAGGAATAAGGTCGCCTTTACCCCGGATCATTTCTGCTGTCACCTGTTTCACAAAATCAGGCGCGTTTTCTGCAACAGAATCTTTTACTGTTACTCTGGATGAAATCGTATCTGGCACCTCTACCTGATACAGGTTCGCCAGTGCCTGATCGACGGCCGTATAGTTTTTCTGTACCAGCGCAGCACCTTTACGTGAATAGGTTTTTTCAATCGCCTGTTTAATTTTACCAATGGCCGTTTCTTTATCCATAACGCCGGACAACGCAAAGAAACAGGTTTGCATGATGGTATTTATCCGGCTTCCCATGCCGGTTTCCCGCGCCACTTTATAAGCGTCAATCACATAAAAGCTCATCTGCTTTTCAATCAACTGAGCCTGCATGCGCTTAGGAAGAGAATCCCAGACAGCCTCTTTTGTCTCTGAACTGTTCAGAAGAAACGTCGAACCGGTTGCGGCTTTAGCCAACATATCGGTCGTTTCAACAAAGTTAGCCTGATGGCAGGCGATAAAATTAGCTGACTGAATAAGATACGGGCTGTTAATCGGATGATTACCAAACCGAAGATGTGACTCTGTCTTGGAGCCGGATTTCTTGGAGTCATACACAAAGTAACCCTGAGCGAAATACTCCGGATCGTCACCAATGATCTTGATGGTATTTTTGTTGGCCCCAACGGTTCCATCAGCCCCTAGCCCATAGAACAGAGCCCGTACCACTGTACCCGGTTCAATATCAAAACCGTCATCGACATCCAGATGAGAGTGGCAGACATCATCAATAATACCCACTGTGAAGTGCTGTTTGGTGCTCTCTGATTTCAGGTTGTCATATACCGCCTTCACCATGGCCGGAGTAAATTCCTTACTGGACAATCCGTAGCGGCCGGCAACCAGTTTGGGAAATGTCGTAAACCGCTCAGCATTCTCGACCAGAGCCGTCAGCACGTCCTGATACAGGGGATCGCCGTTTGCGCCGGTTTCTTTTGTACGATCGAGAACCGCGATATTTTTTACGGTGTTCGGAATCGCATCCAGCAGATGTTTAGCCGACAATGGCCGGTACAGATGCACCTGTATAACCCCTACTTTCTCACCTTGCCCGGTCAGATAATCCACCGTTTCTTTGATGGTCTCCACCCCCGACCCCATAGCAATGGCAATATGCTCTGCATCAGGAGCTCCGGTGTACTCCATGAGCTGATACTGTCTCCCGGTCAGCCCGGCAAACTTGTCCATACTGGCCTGAACGATGTCCGGTGTTGACCTATAAAAGGGGTTTACGGTTTCCCGCGCCTGAAAATACACATCCGGGTTCTGTGCGGTTCCACGGATAAACGGCATATCCGGTCTGAGCCCTCTTTCCCGGTGTTCCCGGACTAACTGATCGGATATCAGATCGCGTATCACAGAATCCGGCACCAGACTGATTTTGTTCACCTCATGAGAGGTCCGGAACCCGTCAAAGAAATGCAGAAAAGGAATGCGTGACTGCAACGTTGACGCATGTGCTATCAGAGCCAGATCATGCGCTTCCTGTACAGATGAAGACGCAAGTAAGGCAAACCCGGTTCCGCGGGCGGCCATCACATCCTGATGATCACCAAAAATAGACAGCCCCTGAGCAGCCAGAGAACGGGCTGCCACATGGAATACGGTAGAAGTCAGCTCCCCAGCAATTTTGTACATATTGGGCAACATCAGCATCAGCCCCTGAGAGGCCGTAAACGTCGTCGTCAGAGCCCCACTTTGCAACGCCCCATGGACAGTACCAGCCGCACCACCTTCACTCTGCATTTCGGCGATCAGCGGAATATTATCCCAAATATTGGTCTTTCCTTCAGCGGCCCACTGATCAGCAAATTCCGCCATAGTCGATGAAGGCGTGATAGGGTAAATACCGCAGACTTCACTTACCCGGTAAGCAATATAGGCTGCAGCTTCATTTCCGTCACATGTGTGCATGACGGCCTGGTTATTATCATTCATCATCCACTCCTTAGTATGGGTTCGCTTCCGCATCGACTATTTCAATCGCATGGCAAGGACACTGGGCATAGCAGGCACTGCAACCGGTACACTTGTCATAATCAATCTGATACCCCTTGCCTTTACCTAATTTCATGATGGCTCCATTAGGGCAGGCACCATAGCAACCGTCACATTCAAAGCAGTTACCGCAGGAGTAACAACGCTGGGTTTCATAGAAGGCTTCTTCTTCCGTTAATCCTCCGACGACTTCATCAAAATTCGCGGATCGTATCTCAGGAGCCATTGCCGGCTGTTCTTTCTGATCCGCATCAGTCTTGTACCAGAGGTGGAGCTGCTCGTAACTGACCAGTGGCTGTTTTTGCTCCTTGTGATAAGTCCGACCATGCAGATACGCATCAATATGGGCTGCGGCTTTCTTGCCGTGCCCGACGGCGATAGTGACGGTTCTCTCACTGGGCACCATGTCACCACCGGCAAATATGCCGGTATAACCGGTCATCATCTGATCACTGACCGTTAAAATGCCGCCCCGCTTATGCTCGACCCCGGGCAGGTTCCGGGTTAACTTCGAATCAATATTCTGTCCCAGAGCCAAAATCAGTGAGTCCGCCTCAACCGATTCATATTCGCCACAGGGCATCGGGTAACCGTCGTCGTTCAGCTCCATTTTTTCCAGCGTAAAAGTCGTTTCCTCAATCTGATTAATGGTTCTGAGCCAGAAAAATTTTACCCCTTCATCCATGGCTTCCTGACATTCAAAATCATGGGCCGGCATATGCTCCCGATCACGCCGGTACACCACAGTCACTTCCGAGCCTTTACGCCGAGCGGTTCTTGCAGCATCCATCGCGGTATTCCCTCCACCGTAGACCACAACACGCCTGCCTAGCTCTGGGGCTTCTCCCATCTCATTACTGCGCAAATAGGACACCGCTTCATAGGTACTGTTATGCTCCTCACTGGGAATATCGGCCCCACGGCCCACATGTGCCCCGATAGCGATAAATACCGCGTCAAACTGGCCAGAGACCTTTTCAGCCAGCAGATTTTCCACGGTATGATTAAGTACGATGCGTACCCCCATCTCTTCAATACGTCTGATTTCTTTATTCAGAACATCTCTGGGTAAACGATACGCCGGTATCCCAAACAACATCATTCCCCCCGCCATTGGGGCGGATTCATGAATTTCGACATCATGCCCTTTGCGCTTAAGGTGATAAGCCGCCGCTAATCCACTTGGCCCGGCACCGACAATCAAAACACGCTTACCTGTCGGTTTCGCCTCGAAGCGAACCGGCCAGCCTTCCTCTAACGCTTTATCTCCAAGAAAACGTTCAACAGCATGGATGCTTACCGATTGATCGACGTTAGTCCGGTTACAGGCATTTTCACAAGGGTGGTAGCACACCCGACCGTGCACAGCCGGAAGAGGGTTATTTAGCACTAATTCCTGAAACGCCTCTTCGTAACGCTTCTCCTTCGCCAGAGACAGCCATTGCTGGATGTTACTTCCGGTCGGACAGGCAAAATTACACGGAGGGATCGAATTGGAATAAACAGGAAAGTGAGTTCTTACCGGACCCGTGCCCTTCTTAACGGAAAGATCCGGTGGCAACGTCATATCTTTCAGTGGTGTACGCATAGTGATGTTCTACCTTTTGGTTGGATTAGCTCGCAGCTCCGACCGCTTATGCAGAGGCTTTTTGATGTATCTGGTTACAGCGCATTAAAATTAGAAAAATCTAAAATACGTTTAACACTATAGACATTCCTGGAGAAATAAGTTTGACGTTGTCCAAACTTCTTTATGCGCAACCAAATAACTGTATGCGTAGATTTTATTGTAGTGGCACGAATCGGCCTGGAGAATTGATCAAAAGTGATACCCTAGGGCGTGTTGCGCCCTAGCCAAATACTTCATCTGTCCAACAAATTGAGTGCTGATAAGCATCCGAAACGGTACCTATTGGCAAATTTAATGCTTCCTCCAGAGCCATCGCCGTACCCCAGTCAGCTTTTTCTATTGCCATAACCAGACACAGCACCTGCCCCAGAACCCCCTCATTATTTATTAAGGCTGACCGAATATCGCGGCACACCGGCAGCGACTCGGTAATACTTTTCAGATCCTGATCAAGTAGCGAATCCAGCAATGAAAACATACCACATAAGAACCCCTTGCCACCGTGCTCTGTGCTTCCCATCGCTTTCATAACCAGCTCACAGAACCGGGCCCTCTGAATCGAAAGGTTATAAAGAGACTCTGGTTTTTCTTCATTCACCGTCGCGAGAGCAACAAGAGAGACAAACTTTCTGACTCTGTCTTCACCCAGATAAGCCAGCGCCTGGCGGAAAGAGCTGATTTCAGTTTTAACAGAGGAAGAAGCATTAACATAACGCAATAGCTTAAAAGAAAGCGTTACATCGGAAGCGACAAGTTTCTCAACTTCATGAAAATCAATAACTTCTTCAGAGATTCGTTGAAATAATTCAATAATAGTATTGAAGGCAGACTTAATGGCTCTTTTTTCTATGATCTCTGGCTTACCAAAAAAGTACCCCTGAAAATAATCAAAACCGACATTACAGGCCTTATCAAACTCCTCATACGTTTCTACTTTCTCGGCAAGAAACTGAATATTGGTCTCCCTCAGTTTTTTGATAAAAAGAGCGGCTTTCGGGATAGAAATCTGCCGGATATCCAATTTAATGATGTCAACAAAAGGAAGAAAACGGTTCCAATCAGCAGATGGTATAAAATCATCCAGCGCAATGTGATACCCCAGCGATTTTAGTGACCGAATTTCGCGTAAAAGATCATCCGTTGGCTGACTGTCTTCAAGAACTTCCACAACCATTTTTTCTTTTGGAAATAAAAGCGGGGTTTGATTCAGAATGCTTGCGTAAGAGAAATTCACAAACCCTTTTTTGTCGCTAAGACAGGTACACTGATACGTAAGAAACTGCTCGATCAACAAACGACTCGTTGCCAGCTCTGGTTGTATAACAGGAAAAGAATTCTCCGGACCATCTCGAAACAACAATTCATATGCAATTGTATTTTTATTTCTATCCAGAATAGGTTGTCTGGCGACATACGAATATTTCATAAAATAGAACCGATATCACAATCAAAGGGGGGGTGATTTATTTTCTTATATATTGACAGGGTGCGAATCATAATACCCGTTATATTTTTTCACAAGCTCAAAATCCGTGATCATTGTATACGATAATTTTTCAACAACCATGAAACTTGATGGTCTATATCTTAAAAATGTGACAAAAAAAGCCTGTCAGTAAGATAACTGACAGGCTTTTTCCAATGAGATACGGGTCAATTAATGACGGTTAATGGTATTCCACCCGGCTCAATGCAGCTGTACCGGACGGTTTTGATATTCCGCTGTTTATCCAGATCAATCGTTTTAGAGATTTTTCCTTTGCGAATCCATATATCCATCATGGCATCGACTCCATCTTCACTCAGAGCAAAATGTCTTGCCAGTTCATCCCGGGATATACCTCGGTGTTGCTGAATATAGTTTTTTAGCTCGGAGATGATCATAACGACACCATTTCTCCCTGCGGTTTCTTCTGCCCCTGTTTTTTCAGGCACAAATACGTCCCCCCCCAGATACCCAGTACGACAGTTATCCACACAGAGCTGGTAACCGGATGCATACCAAAGTGCGTCAGGTTATGATAAAAAGCAGCTCCGGTATAAGCCAGCAACATAGTATAGCTTGCAATAAACGCCGCAAACTTATCACCAAAGTCCTTTACGTATGCCCCCATCGCTGCAACACAGGGCGTATAAAGCAGGATAAAAATCAGATAAGCAAAGGCCGCATTCGCTGATACGAATTTCTGTTTCAGATTACCAAAGATAGTCGCATCCACTTGCTGCTCTTCCGCTACGACTGACTCATCAGACAAGTCACCGACTTCAATACCCAGCGGATCGGTAAAGCTTAAGCCCAACAAGTTTTCAGGAATCGTCATCACAGCTTCTTCCAGGCTACCGAACAGGTCATACTCTGCCGCATCCGCTGCACCTTCTGATGTCGCGTATAAGCTATTCAGAGTCCCGACGACCGCCTCTTTAGCAAACACACCCGTGATAATACCTACGGTTGCCGGCCAGTTGTCTTTTTCTACGCCAATCGGTGCGAATACCGGTGTCACGACCTGAGCCGCCCGGGACAGCACTGAATTTTTGCTGTCTTCGTTACCAAAAGACCCGTCCATTCCTAAGGAGTTAAAGAAACTTAAGAGAGTCACCACCATCACAATGGTTTTTCCCGCTCCCAGAACAAAGCGCTTCAATTTCTGCCAGGTTTTGATCAACACATTCTGCATAGTCGGAATTTCGTAATCCGGCATTTCCATCAAGAAAGCATCGCTACGGCCCGGATACAGCGTATTCTTCAGCAACAGCCCGGTCGCTACTGCCGCCACAATTCCCAGCAGATATAGGGCAAACACGACATTTTGGCCATTATTCGGGAAAAACGCTGCTGCAAACAGCGCGTATACCGGCAGGCGAGCGCCACAAGACATGAATGGTACCATCGCCGCTGCGAGTTTACGCTCGCGCTCCTGATCCAGTGTCCGGGTTGCCATAATAGATGGTACGTTACAGCCGAACCCTAAAACGAGAGGAACAAAAGCTTTACCCGGCAGGCCAATTTTCTGCATCACTTTGTCCAGAACAAAAGCGGCCCGGGCCATGTAGCCGGAACTTTCCAGCATAGCCAAGAACAAGTACAGCGCAGCAATAACCGGAACGAAAGTCGCTACGGTCTGAATACCGCCACCGACACCGTCCGCTAACAGAGTGACCAGCCACACCGGCAGAATATCATCCAGCAGATAATGACCACCGTCCACCAGCAGAGCGCCCACACCGATATCAAAGAAGTCGATAAAAGAACTACCGATATTTATTGAGAACATAAACATCAGGTACATAACAATGAAAAAGAACGGTACACCAAGCCATTTGTTCAGCAACACCTTGTCGGCTTTTTCAGTAAAGCTTCGGCTTAACTTACCTTCTGTTTTACGTACTTTTTTCAGCAGATTATGAATATACGTGTACTTAGTATCAGCAACCTGTAGGTCAATATCCAGATCGATAGCGGCTACCGCATTGTTAACCGTATTTCTATCCGTTTCTGATAGTGCATTCAGCACCAAAACATCACGCTCTAATGCGCGGATAGCCAAAGCGCGCTCATCAACCTTAGCACTGTCCCAGATACCAGACAGAGAACGGATAGCTGACTCCAGAGATTTACCGTAATCAAGGGAAACTTCATTCAGCGCAACGCCCTGAACCACCGCTTTATGCAATTTTTGTTTTAGCTTTGAAACATCCTGCGCATTCGTGGCTGACACACTCATCACCGGACAGCCCAGGGCTTTTTCCAGATAAGCAATATCCAGTACCTGCCTTTCCCGACGCAGTACATCCATCTTATTCAGAATGACAACCATCGGACGCCCCAGCTCGCGCAACTGAAGGGTAGTGTACAGGCTACGTTCAAGGCAGCTGGCATCCACGACATTAATGATCAAATCAGCAGAATGGGTAAGAACGGCTCTGGAGGCTATTGATTCGTCAATACTATTGGCGTCATTGCCACTATCCAATGAGTATATACCGGGTAAGTCGGTCAGATGAAAGTCATCTCCAGCGAGGGTAAAACGACCCGTTTTCTTTTCGACGGTCACCCCGGCCCAGTTACCTACCTGCTGTTTTGCACCAGTCAGTGCATTAAACAAGGTGGTTTTACCGCTGTTAGGGTTCCCTACCGTTAGAATATTATATTGAGCAGCCATTATTTCACCTCCACTTCGATCTGTGACGCAATACTGTTACGAACCGCCAGAGACATACCCCGAACCACTATCTGCATCGGGTCTCCCATAGGGGCTCTTCTCACAACTTCAATTTCAGTGGATGGTAATACTCCCATTACCATCAGTTTTTTCTTTATCTCTCCTGACAGTCCGGAGAATCCGGAAACGGTAGCCACGTTTCCGTTATTTAGCTCACTCAACTTCATAATACTTACCTTACCCTTATTGCTAATTAAAAAAGGCAATGATTCTCATTACACTTAATAATGAAAACAATTCGTAATTAGCATTATCTTTCCCTGATTATAACGATAAACAATATGACTGAATACTCAAAAGACCGTGAAAAAATGATGGATTATTTGAGTTTGATCAATGGTTCTTAACTTAACAACAGAACCCAGAAAAAAGAACTTTTGATTATGAGGGAGGTTGCCATTTAAACGGCAACCTCCTTACCTGGAGAATGCTAGAGATACCGTTTAGGATTACAGACCCATCTCAGATTTGATCTGCTCAACCCAGCCAGTTACACGCTCATCACTCAGGCTAGCCTGATTGTCTTTATCAATAACCAGACCCACAAAACTGTCACCATCGACGGCTGCGGACTCGTTAAACTCATAACCATCGGTAGGCCAGCTTCCTACCACTTCAGCACCACAGTCAACCACACAATCGTAAAGCTCACCTAAACCATCGACAAATTCATCAGGGTAGTTTACCTGATCACCCAGACCAAACAGGCCGACTTTCTTACCAGACAGGTCAATGTCATCAAAGTTAGGCACAAACTCAGCCCAGCTTTCAGCCTGACAGTCACACTCTATTCCCGGCAGTTGGCCTTCCCCCAGAGTCGGAGTACCCAGAAGAAGATAATCATATTCATCAAATGCGGACGCGTCCACGCGGTTAATGTTCAGAGGCTTAGCCGCGACATCATCCCCTAGTTGCTTTTGAATCATTTTCGCAATCTTACGTGTACTACCAGTATCGGTACCGAAGAAAATTCCCACTTTTGACATCTTTCGCTCCTTGAAATCGAATATTTTTCATTAACCATATTGCAAAAGACACACCTAAACATAACTTATTGATTTAAAAGGAGTGGAAGTAAAAGGTCATTTATAGAACAAACAATTTGTCGTAAAGGTGACAATTCTGACATAAGTTTTGATACTTAGATCACAAAAGCAGGTATCGGCCTGTGTCTTCCTTATATGAAAGCCAGCCCAATACCTGCTTAATATTATTTACTGTTTCTGAAACCAGAAGCGTTAAGATAGATTAATCGTCATCCTCGTCATCGTCTTCATCATCCGGTTGCCAGATAATGGGACGATAGATTTCAACTCTGTCTCCCTCATTCAGGATTGCTTCTAAAGAAGATATCTTGCCAAACACCCCGACTTTCTGAGTATCCAGTTCGATCTCCGGAAACATATTGAGTATTCCAGAAGAGTGAATCGCAGTCATCAGCGTCGAGTTTTCTTCCACTTCCACTGATAACCATACCTGCTCACTTGGAAGCGCATATGCCACACTTACTTTCATTATTACCCCCTGGCTAACAGATCAGCCGAACTTTCCTGTTTCCGTTTGATAACCTGCTCTACTTTCTGCTTTATCCCCAGACACGCACCAAGAATAAGGAACCCACCCGGAGGCAGAATAACCAGCAAGAGTCCCCGATAATCAGGAATTACCGTCACTTCCAGAAAAGAGAAAGTATCACCTAAAAGAAGGCTGGCATTAGTAAACAGCGTCCCGCTGCCTATCACTTCCCGGATCCCACCCAGAACAGTGAGTACCCAGGTAAACCCAATCCCCATAGCAACACCATCCACTAATGAAGGTAAGACTGCTGACCGGCTGGCAAACGATTCTACACGGCCTAAAATGGCACAGTTAGTAACAATCAACGGAATAAACAGACCCAACACTTTGTGCAAAGGGTGAAGCCAGGCATTCAGAATAAAATCAATCAGAGTTACCAGTGTTGCAATAATGATAATATTAACCGGGATCCTAACCGCTTTACTGATAACGCCTTTACCCAGCGAGGTCAGAACATTCGAAGCCATCATTACCGCCGTTGTGGCCAGCCCCAACCCTAATCCATTTGTTGCGCTACTGGTTACGGCCAGCAAAGGACACAGAGCAAGACACTGGCTGAGAACAATATTGTTGTCCCAGAACCCTTCTTTCACAATTTTTTTGTAACTATTCTCATGGCTCATCACGACTCTCCTTGTCTTCTTCAGCACTTGCTTGCTTCAGGGCCAGCATAGCCTTATGAATCCCTCTCACCACACTTCTTGGAGTGATGGTTGCACCACTAAACTGATCAAAGTCCCCACCGTCTTTCTTCACCGCCCAAAGAGGCGTATTTTCCAGAGAACGACCATCAAAGCTCAGCACCCAGTCACTTTTTGCCAGCTCAATTTTATCCCCCAACCCGGGAGTTTCCGTGTGGCTAAGGATACGAACCCCTGTTATCACTCCACGGGTATCAACACCGATCAGGTACTGAATTGCACCACTATATCCTTCTTCAGTACCACGAACGACGTAGTGAGTCAGAGCTCCATTTTCACCTTGGACACTAAAGATCTGATAAACCTGACCTTCCAGCGTGATGTCCTGTCCCTGAGCAAAGACATCGTTCGTAAATGGCTCTCCGGCTAACACCTGAGTTAACAGCGCATTCTGGTCTTCGGCTACTCTTAGTTCGATAACCGGCTTGGTATAGAAATAAACAGCGGCTAACAAACCTGCAGCAACCCCACAGAACAATGCCAATGAAATGCTTTGGTAAGAGATATTGTCTTTCCACTCTTCAATTTTTGTCATTGTCAGCATAATTATTTCTCCACTACAGAACGGCTACCAAAGATGTCTGGTCGTAAATAGTGGTCGATCAACGGACTGGCAGAGTTCATGATCAACACGGCAAATGCAACCCCTTCCGGATAACTGCCGAAACTACGGATCAGCCAGACGATCAACCCACATGCAGCACCATAAACTAGCTGTCCCTTAAGGCTGGTTGGTGAGGTCACCAAATCGGTAGCAATATAAAAAGCGCCTAACATTGCAGCACCACTAAACAAGTGGGTAGTCAATGGTAAAAATTCTGACGGGTTAACGAATGAACTGATCGCCGCCGGTATTCCTATCCCACACAGGAATGCCACAGGAATAACCCAGTTAACAATCCCTTTATAGATAAGGTAAATACCACCTAAAAGGATAAACAGAGCACTGGTTTCCCCAAGGCTACCCGCATGAGAACCAAAGAAGAGGGAAAGTGCTTTTGTCGACTCATCAACCACTCCGCTTAATGATGTTGCCGAAGTCACACCATCGAACTGAAGCCATTGGTCAGGAACATTGACCTGGTTACCAGCAAAATCAATAGGTGCCGGAGCAGACCAGTTAGTCATTTCTACCGGGAAACAGATGAGCAGCATAACCCTAGCCAGCATCGCCGGGTTAAACAGGTTCTGCCCTAACCCACCGTAGATTTGTTTACCTACAACAATGGCAAACACGGCCCCAAACGCACTCATCCATAATGGTGCCGTTGGTGGCAGACTCATCGCCAGCAACAACCCTGTCAGTAATGCAGAGCCGTCCAGACATGCTTTTGCATTTCTGCCCATTATTTTCAGGCAGATATATTCACTCAGCATGGCGGCAACCGCTGTCAGCAACAGCACATACAGTGTATTCAGGCCAAACTGATAAACACCAAATGCCATGGCTGGAACCAGCGTTAACACCACGGTATACATAATCCGTACACTGGTATTCTCGCTATGGGAAAAAGGTCCCATGGCCGAACTATAATTAATCATTTACAGCCTCCTTGGCTCTACGACTTCTGGCTGACTCTCTCGGAGCGCGCTTGCCACGTTTGGCTGCTTTTGCCGCTTTCGCTGCTCGCTTAGCTTCAGCTTCTTTCAAGAGACGCTCTTTCCTTGCTTCTGTCAGTATCTTCGCCTGAGAAGATCGCTTCTCTTTCATCTTGTTCGCATTGATCGACCCTTTGGCGTGCTGGAAATACTGCACAAGAGGAAGACTTGAAGGACAAACATAACTACAGGCACCGCAGGAAAGACAATGATTCACACCCAGGTCTTCTGCTGCTTTGAAATCCGAGATTCGGCTATATGCCGCCATCTGGAATGGCATTAAGCCCATTGGGCAGGCTCGGACACACTGGCCACAACGAATACATTCCTGATGAGGACGCTCTTTTACTTCCGACTCAGTCAGAGCAAGGATCCCGCCGACACATTTGTCGATAGGAACATGCGGAGAAGTAATGACCTGTCCCATCATCGGTCCACCGAAGATCAGACGTTCAGTATCGTCACTAAAGCCACCACAGAATTCGATAATCTCATTCACCGGCGTACCAATTGGCACTTCGATATTCGCAGGGGAAGTAATACCTTTACCTGACACAGTAATAAGACGGGACACCAGCGGTTGATTAAAACGAACAGCATGATAAACCGCTCGTGCTGTCGCGATATTATGAACAAGAATACCAATACTGGTTGAGAGCTTACCCAGAGGCACAGTCTCACCGGTTACTGCTTTTATCAGGTGGCGTTCTGAACCCATTGGATAAATGCTCGGTACACTCATGACCTTAATGTTGTCATCTTCAGAGGCTGCCGAGGTTAACTCATTCAACGCTTCAGCCTTGTTATCCTCAATACCAATAATGGCTTGTTTCGCTGCGGACGCTTTTAACATCAGACGAATACCCGCAATCACCTCAGCAGCATATTCCTGCATAGCAAGGTCATCACAGGTCAGATAAGGCTCACATTCCCCGCCGTTGATAACCAGAGTCTCCACGCCTCCCTGACGAGCAAAACGTAGCTTCGCAGCTGTCGGGAAACCTGCACCACCCAGTCCGACAATACCGGCATCCTGAATTTTCTGGATAATTTCATCCGGTTCAAATCCATAAAAGTTACCGTGGTTAAAATTGGTTCCCCAGGATTTATCCTGATTGGCACGGATAATAATCGTCTCGCATTTTGCTTTAGACGGGTGAGACGTCAGGTGCTCGGTAATACCCGTTACAATGCCATTCACCGGTGAGTGGATTGGGGCTATCATATTGGAACGCCCTACCGCGACCAATTGCCCCCTTGTTACCTGATCACCCACTTTAACCTCAGGTTTTAGTAAAGCGCCATTTCTCAGCTGCAGTGAAAGGTAAACGTTACGAGGCCAGAAGCTTTTAACGATATCATTGTCACTGGTCAGAGATTTATAAGTTTTCGGGTGAATACCGCCCCTGAACGGACGGCTGAATACAGTCTGCATCATCTGCCTCCCTAACTGGCTAATTCTTGTTTAGGCTTAGGCCAATACCAGATACTGACATCCGGCTCTACCTGTTCAACGGTCAGGCAATCCTGCGGACACGCTTTAGAACAGAGCTTACACCCGGTACATACATCGCTAATCACGGTATGTATCTGCTTGGATGCACCAACAATGGCATCAAAAGGACACGCTTTATAACAACGGCCACAGCCTGAGCATTGTGCTTCCTCAATTTTGGCTACCCACTGGACATCCTCTTCTCCCATTTCCAGAGAGACGCCAAGAAGCTCAGCGACCGCAGTAGACAGAGCCGATCCTCCTGGTGGACAAGACGTCGGGGCCAATTCGCCACGGGCCATTGCTTCCGCTGCCTGTCGACAGCCAGCCTCGCCACACTGACCACACTGACCACCAGGCATCAGGGATTCGATTTGGTCGACTATCGGGTTGCTTTCTACTTTGAAAACTTTGGCGGCATACCCAAGGGCTGCGCCAAGTAGAGCCCCTAATACAACAAAGAAAATAACTGAAATCATAACTCCTCCTGCTCAGTCGGTTATACGATGCCTGCGAAGCCCATAAAAGCCATCGACAGTAATCCAGCAGTAATAAAAGCGATTGGTGTACCTTTCAGCGCTTCCGGAACCCGATTCAGAGTCAACTGACTTCTTAAGCCTGCGAACAGAACAATAACCAGAGTGAAACCCAGTGCTGACCCAAGGCTAAACATAACGGTATTGAAAAAAGAAAGACCCTCCTGAACGGCCAGGAGGGCCACGCCTAAGACAGCGCAGTTGGTAGTAATCAGTGGAAGAAAAACACCAAGAGACTGATAAAGAGTTGGATCGTGTTTTTTCACATACAGCTCTGTCAGCTGTACCACAGCCGCAATAACCAGAATAAACGCAAGGATTCGCATAAATTCAAGTCCAAGAGGCTTAAGAACAAAAAATTCCAGTAACCAGGTCGCTATCGCAGCCATGGTTAATACAAAAGTCGTGGCAATCCCCATCCCGAGGGCACTGCCTATCTTGCTGGATACCCCCATGAAGGGACACAGTCCTAAAAACTTTGCGAGTACCACATTGTTTACTAATGAGGCACTCAGTAATATGAGTAAACCTTCCGACATCACAACCATCCTTGATCGATTCATTTGTAATGTGCTCTGCATAGCCTGTGCCAGCAAGGCGATGCACCAGAAAAGTACGTACGAGGCCTTTATTCACAAGGGAAGCACCGAAATAGGTCACGCTTTGGTAAAGAGTGACCGTTGTCACAAAGCAGACAATCCTCGTTTTTTTACTGTCAATTGTTCTATATCAAACATCAGCCAAAGATTAACCGCCCAATAACCCCTTACTAAAAGCATGGAATAATTAATGCATAGACATTGATGTTATGTTGTGAATAACAAGGAAGACAGGTATGAAGCAACTGGATAGCTTAGAAATAGATGCCACAGAATATAATTTTGGTAGTGACACCTATAAACAGATTTTACTTAACGCACCTATTGCTGTAACTATTACAGACCACCGGGGAAATATTCTTCTGGCGAATAAATATTTCTCTGATATCACCGGATACTCAGAAGAAGAATTGCAGGGAAAAAACAGCTCCCTACTCTCTTATAAAACCACACCTAAGAGTGTCTATGAAAACCTGTGGGCCACAATAACAAAGGGGGAACACTGGCAAGGACAGCTAATCAATAAAAGGAAAAATGGCGCGTTATACATTGCGGAAATCTCTATCTCAAGATTCTCCAATGAAAATGGCGAGATATTTTATTATGCTATTCATAAAGATATAACAGAGAAAGTTCAACTTCAGACTCACCAAAAAAACCAGTCTGCTATGTTTGAAGCCGTATTAAACTCAGCACCAATCGCTATTGCATTAATAAACAATCAGAATAACGTTTTATTTAAAAACCAGTTATTTGAAGGGCTTTCCGAGGATATTCATCAATCTCCGATAGAATTACTGTCTGATTATTTATCTTCCAGCTATGGATATAGAACCATTGAACGCTTTATGGAAGAAAAACAGCGTAAATATAAGGGTATACATGTAAAAACCCCTGGTTCAGAGATTGATCGCTGGTTTGACTACGCCCTGGCCAGAATTCCGGTGACCGATACCGCGGCTGAAGCTTACTTTCAGCCAACTGACGAGTATTACACCGTGGTTGGTATCATTGAGCGGACCAAAGAAAGACAGTACATCGAAGAACGAAGAATTAATACCATCAAGTTAATGGCGAGTGACAACAAATATGTTCACTCTATGCAAGAAGCCATGATGGCGACACTGCATCAGTTACAGGGCCCTTTCAATATGATTGAATCTGCGATCAACATATTGAAGAAGCGGAATAATTCATGCCCCGGCCTGTTCGCTATGGATGAAGCCATGAGTAATGCTATTGGCGCTCTGGATGAAATCAAACAAGCCATTCCGGAAAGAGACGATGAAGCTTTCCAGCCAGTGAACCTGAATCAGGTTGTCCGGGATGCGACCACGATCAGTACCGATCAGCTCCTGACGGCATCGGTTGATCTCGAGCTCCAGCTAACGGCCACACTTCCTTCGATTAATGGAAAACCAAACCGACTTCTGCTGGCGTTAAAACAGCTGATTGATAATGCTGTTGATGCCATTCAGTCATCTAGAAATAACGCCCGGACTGTCCTGATATCCACAAAGGAAACCGAGGAAGATATTTCTATCATTATTGATGACAGCGGAAATGGTGTGGATCCCGACGTAAGGCTGAAAATATTCCAGCCATTTTACAGTACCAAACCCAAATACTCTTCCGGATGCCGGGGGATTGGGCTAGCCATTGTACAGCAAGTGATTAATGAACATTCCGGAACGATCGACGTCGGAGACAGCACCCTGTCCAGCGGTGCCCGCATTACTCTTACTTTTCCGAAATACAGTTAATTAAGCAGGTTTGTTATGTCAGTTGAATATTCTATCGTTGACCTTGAGCGCCAACTTCTGGCTGCGATGTACAAGATCAGTAGTCAGCTCAACGTCAGCCTCGATTACGCTAGTTCCACCAATCAGGTTTTAAAAATCCTGCACGATGAATGCAATCTGCTGTGCGGGATGCTCGCTATACGGGATACGGAGCGGGACATCATGCTAGTGAAGTCCGTCCATTCCCCGATTCCGGGCAATGCATCCGAAGAGAAGCAAATTACCTACAAAGCCGGCGAAGGTATCATCGGTGAGGTGATGAACCGGGGGCATTCTATCGTTATCCGCAACCTGGGTGACGATATGCGCTTTGCCGATAAGCTCGCCTTGTATGACTACGATAAGCCCTTTATCTGCGTACCATTAAAAGACTCATCATCGCGAATCATCGGTGCCCTGTCGGCTCAACCGTCTAATAGCTCCGATCAGGAAATTACCGTACTCAATAAATTTCTTGAGATGATCGCAAACCTGATAGCAAAAAATCTCCAGCTTGCCTATCAGGTGAAAACAAAAGAAAAACAGCTGGTTAATGAAAGGGACGGCCTGAGAAGAAAAGTCAGAAACAACTACAGTTTTGACAACCTTGTCGGCCACACCAAGCCAATGCGTCAGGTTTTCGACCAGATCCGGCTGGTATCCCGCTGGGATTCCACCGTTCTGGTACGCGGTGAATCCGGTACGGGTAAAGAGCTGATTGCCAATGCAATCCATTACAATTCTCCCCGGGCCAACAATACCTTTGTAAAACTTAACTGTGCCGCCCTGCCGGACAACCTGCTGGAATCCGAACTGTTCGGCCATGAAAAAGGCGCTTTCACCGGCGCAGTAAAACAGCGTAAAGGCCGCTTCGAAATGGCTCATAACGGTACTATCTTCCTCGATGAGATTGGTGAAACCAGTCCGGCCTTTCAGGCCAAGCTTCTGCGGGTACTTCAGGAGAAAGAGTTTGAACGCGTTGGTGGCACCGACACCATTTCTGTCGATGTGCGCATTATCGCGGCAACGAACCGAAACCTGGAAGAGGAAGTGAATGAAGGTAATTTCCGGGAAGACCTTTATTACCGACTGAATGTGATGCCTATGTATCTGCCTGCTTTGCGTGAACGTATTCAGGATATCCCAGATCTGACCGAGTTTATGCTGGCCAATCTGGGCAAAAAACAGCAGCGTAAATTATCCATCAATGATGATGCCTTACGTACTATGATGAGCTATCCATGGCCGGGCAATGTCCGCGAGTTGGAAAACACGCTTGAGCGTGCGGCTGTATTAAGTGAGTCTGGTCTTATTACACCCGATCTGATTTCATTCCCACAGTTTGAGCCGACCACTCCACAGGTAAAAGCGCCGATGATGAACACACCGGCAAAAACGGTCAGCGAGCCGATTTCCAAAGAAACCCGGGCGAACGACGAACGTCAGGCTGTTATCAATGCACTTGAGCAGTCCGGCTGGGTAAAAGCCAAAGCCGCCCGACTGCTGAATATGACCCCACGTCAGATCGCCTACCGGATACAGGTAATGAACATAGAAATGAAACAGATTTAAAACCGACTAACCCGTTTTTTAACCATCCGCCCCTCCTGACCATCTGGTATCAGGAGGGGTTATTATATTCACCATAGCAAATCTACATTACACCACAGTACAACCGGATAATTTGTCCACTTTGTGACAATTGTCACTATTCCAAAACCGACAAAATATCATAACCCATTGATTTTAAATACACACAAGCAGGAATAGTCTTTGCAACCTTTCACTTCATAGATGGAAACCTTAAGGACGAGGTAGTCAATGGATACCAAAAAAAGCACCTCTGCAATAGAGGGAGAAGATGCCGCAAAAGTCAGTCATTTTTTCCGTAAGGAAGTGCAGGAAAAAATCGCCCAGCATCCCTGTTATTCGAAGAATGCACACAAATATGCACGAATGCATTTACCGGTAGCACCGGCATGTAACATCCAGTGTAACTACTGTAACCGTAAGTACGATTGCAGTAACGAGTCGCGCCCGGGCGTGGTGTCCAACCTGGTTGACCCTAATGGCGCTCTGAAACATTTCCGTGCCGTTAAAAAACGGGTACCGAACCTGTCTGTGGTCGGCATTGCCGGTCCCGGTGATGCACTGGCTAACCCTAAGGCTACCTTTGCTTCGCTGAAGCTGATCAAAGCCGAAGATCCAGAGGCACAACTGTGTATCTCTACCAACGGGCTGGCACTGGTCGACTATATTGATGAGCTGGTTGAAGTCGGTGTGAATCACCTGACGATCACCATTAACTGTATCGACCCTGAAATCGGGGCCAAAATTTATCCGTGGGTATTTTTCAATAACAAACGCTTACGTGGCATAGAAGCAGCGGAAACACTTATCAGCCGTCAACTAGACGGGCTTGCCGCTGCGTCAGAGGCCGGTTTGCTGGTGAAAGTGAACACGGTACTCATCCCCGGAGTCAATGATCACCATATTGAAACCGTTTCAGAAGCGGTGAACCGCCGCGGGGCGATGCTGCACAACATTATGCCGCTTATCTCTGAAGCTGAGCACGGTACCTACTTCGGCCTTACCGGACAACGGGGACCTACCGATGAAGAGTTGAATACGGCACGGGTTCAATCCGGAAGCAATATGGCTCAGATGACCCACTGTCAACAGTGCCGTGCGGATGCAGTCGGTACGTTAGATGGCGGATGCTCATCCAGTACCAGTGACTCAGACAGCTGCGATGCCACTTATAAGGTTGCCGTAGCCAATACGGCTGACAGTGGCCTTGACCTGATTCAGACCCATTTTGGTCACGCTGATCAGTTTAGTATTTATCACTATTCCGCTGAAGATAATACGTTTATTCACAAAGAAACCCGTGTGGCTTCTAAATACTGTTCCGGCTCTAGCGAGTGTATTGATGATGAAGAGTTCAAGCAGCTATTGATTGACAGTGTTGCCGATTGTGACGAGCTGTTGTGCTCAAGAATGGGTATCTCCCCGTGGAGAAAGCTGGAAAAAGCGGGTGTCACACCAAATGTGGACTTCGCTTTTCAGACTGTCGAACACGCTCTGAATGAAATTGCGAATCGCCGTCAGGCCATTTTAGCCACAGCCAAAGCGCATAAGGAGACAGCTTGATGAAATATACGATTACCGATAAGTGTACCGGCTGTCATGCCTGCCAAACCGTTTGCCCAAGCAGTGCCGTTTATAAAACCGAAGCGCAGGAAGGCCCGCTGTTTCAAATCCATAGCAAACGCTGTACTGGCTGTGAAGGAACCTATGATGACCCTCAGTGTGCCAGCATTTGTCCGATAGAAGAGGCGATTGTAAACGAAGTCAACATTCCGGTTAACCCTCTGGGCAGTCTGACCGGTATTCAACCTGAGGCTTAAGGAATAGTTATGGGCAGACGTGACGAACTGTTAAGATTCTGGCAACACATCATCACTGCCTATTGTGCGGATCAAACGACTCTGCCCCCTTTCCTGGGGCTGAGTCGAAATGAATTTTCTGATCTGATTACCCAGTTGCACAAGATTGGCTTTTCGCTAAACGGACACCCGTGTTCCTCACAAATTCTGGACCAGTACACCGCTAAACAGCATCTGTTCGGTGACCTGATCCAGCTCAGGGAAGATGAAATTGCTCAGTTGAGCCAGCTACTGACAGAGAGCATTAACAAAGACAGTTTCTATGCGAACCTGGCCGTTCGAGTAATGAGTTGCGCCTGCATGGGCTCTTCTCACCTCTGGTCTGATCTTGGCCTGCCCGAAAGGCCCGTTCTGAGCGAAATGATCCGCTACTACTTTCCTGCCCTGCACGGAAAAAATGTCCACAATATGCGCTGGAAGCGTTTTTTCTACAAACAATTGTGTGAATCAGGCGGGGATTACGTATGCCGGGCACCAAGCTGTGAAGAGTGCAGCAGCTATAGTGAGTGTTACACTGTCACTGATTAGAGGCTTTGTTTCACCGCACCATTAGCACCACTACCCTCATTTCCACGCTCCTGCGTGGAAATGTGTATTTGGCTCATAGTCGGCCTGTAATGTGTCGCCATTATCTCTGCTAACATGGTTCTGCCCCTAAATGAGTTACAATCGGTATCAGGAGGAATAATAGAATTCTGATTTTTGATTACATGAGCTAATGGGGGGGCAAAAAAAGCAAAACCTGCCCCTAGTAACTTCCCTATTATTCTTGTGGTGCATCGTTCAAAAAGCCGTAATACTCCATCTCTTGATGCACACTAAGCAGTTCACTATTCAATTGTTCAATATACTCTACTGCTACATGATAAAATAAGTCTTTATCTACCTCATTTAGCTCAATTGAAAACACTCTGGCCTTCAGTTGTTCGATTAACAAATTGAATGCGGACTTCACCTCGTTGTGATCATCGTCTGAAATAGGAATAGATATAGTCGTATCAAAGAAAATATCAATAAAGTACTTTTCTTCTTCTTTTCTGAGACCTGCTTTAATTTTGTCCATATATTTTTCCTCGCTCACCAAATGCACTCTGTCCGCCCTCTAGAGTTTTCATGCTAATTTTCTTCCAATCTAAAATTTTACCTTCGTCAACTGCATGTACAAGGCTATTAGAGAATGGGTTCCCCACATAAGTGGCATAGCCATCGATATCATGACACCTATAAATTGAATTGTAAGGTAATGTTCTAACAGCAACATTAGCATCATGAGTCGATATAACTACTATTTTACCTTGAACTGCTTTATCATTAATCAAAGGAATAATTACATCGTTAATATATTCATTACCTAAGCTTCTTTCTGGCTCATCTAATATATATATTTCTTTTTCTTCATCTAATTCATTATGTAGATTTAGCATAGAACATTCACCATTTGAGGGTGAATATTGTTCTCCCTGTAAGGAAAATCTACGCCAAAACAGTAGTAAGTCAGAAAGACTTTTAATTTTATCGATGTCGGGAATCTCATTTAATTGAGTAATTGAATCAAAGAGATCATCTGAAGTAGATTTTCCTTTAACATCTTTGATTATTTGAATGAATTCTTTTTGATCTGTCTTCCTCATGCTAGTTATCGATAGATACTTAGCATCATGAATGTCTCCTTGTTGAAATTTAAAGCTAGTTACGCACTTAAGTTCACCTTTTTCAGGACCAAGCATTCCAACTTTTTCTACTTCATCTTTAATGTTTTTCCCAATATTACGAAGTATCTTCCTAGCATCTTTTTCTATGTTTATTCTATTGCTCGCAAACTCTTTAAAACCCGTTCCACTGGGCTTACTTCTTTCACCCGTTTTGCGAGTAACTTCTTCACGAAATCGCTTTGAGATACTGTCCGTAAGTTGTGAGCTTTTCCAATCAGAGTAGAGTTCCCAAGCCCCTTCACTTAACTTGGATGAAACGTAGTTTAAACTTTCTCTCAACTGAGTACGTTCTTGTTCATTTGTCACTTCATTGACAGGACCATTCTGTTTTAAGAAAACCAACATATCTTGTATTTTTTTGTAAGCATCTTGGTATTCATTGAATTTACTATCAGAATTTTCAGAGGTTAACTTAGGAAGGTCTTTGACCTTCATTTTCTTAGCATTTTTATTTTTATTTTCAGAGTTAAAAAATTCAACATATTTATTAAGGCTTGTTACATCTGTTTCTTTCGCCTTTTTTATTCTATTTATTTCCTCGCTACAACAATCGACTTCACTAAGATCAATAATACTTTTAACATTCTCTCCTTTTATATCAAACCTATCAGCCAGTTTATCAGGAGCAGATTCAAATAAAGATGCTTTGACACCGCGATTTGAGTAATGCTTAGCTATAGATTTAAGTATCTTTGTTTTCCCTGTTCCTTTAGGACCAAATATTATATTGATATCATTAAAAACTCTTATTTTAACTTTAGTTTCATCTTCGAAGGGAATTAGTGTCAATTCTTCAGAGTTTTTTCTTTGTATTGCGGTGTCTATGGTTGAAACATCCTTCTCAAGTAAAAGACAGAAGTGTTCAAAACTGTCTACTGATAGTCTCAACTCAGGTAAACTCTTAGCTTCTTCCGTATATTTGTTCCAGTTCTGAATATCAGAGCCATACAGTGAAGAATGACCATGTGCTATGAATATACCAGCGGAGATACTATTTGTAGCTTCTTTTATTACTCGTTTAGGGTTAACGCCTCCAGCTAAGAGTTTTCCTATAGTTTCTTCGCTCATATCTGGCTTTTTCCCCATATAATGAGCTACGTATAGGGGAGCAAGTTCGTCAAAAAACTTAACTGTATCTTCAATCGAAATTACAAAGTTATCTGGTGTTTTCCCTTCAGTTACATGATTGACTACTTCTGAAAACTTATCTCTATTTTGGGGAGATACAACCACAATCAAATGAGATCTTCTTCCGTCATCTAGTACATCTAATTCAATACCAGGCCAAATTTGAGCAGCACCATCAAGTTTTTCTTCCATTTGGTTAAACTGCTCTAAATCGAATACATTGTGGTTAGTAATTGCGAGTATCTTTACGTCTGTTGATTGAACTATTCTGGAAAAATCCTCTGGAGAAACCTCTCTTGTTGTGGCATCACCCTGCTTAGTTTTTCTTGTATGAACATGTATATCTATCTTCACGATATCCCGCCTATCATTCACCAGTGAACAAATGAGGTTCCTAGCCCCTCGATTTGATCAATAGTGCAAGCTTTTATTGGTTGGTTCAATGATAAGCAACAAGTTTATTAAAACTATTAGACCATTGTACGGCCACTTATGAATCGAGGTTAGTGAGAGTCAGGTATTGACTCTTGCCTATCGAAGTTTTCAATACTTGAATTAATGTATACCTTGCAAATGTAGCAAGATCACTAACTTGTTCTGTCCAGAAATGAGTTATTCCCTAAACATAACTCTCAGCGGAATTTGAGGTAAATTTAGGCCCGGTTACATCGCCGCCTATTATGTAGCGGTTGATCTGAAGGAAGCGTTTACCTTTGGAGCCATTTTCTGGCCAGGCGTGGATAGCGGATAAACTAAAACCACCACAACTCATGTTAGCGTGGTGGTCATTACCGTAAAATTCAAAGAGATATCATTCTAACTGAATTAAGGTGATTAGCTCTGCACCGGGTGAGAAATTAGTTGAGCTATCCACTGTCTCTGCAAATACTGCTTCGCCCGCGTATTATGCTTCTCCTGCAGAAATGGCCATGCTTCTTCAAATGGGGCCATATAAGGTGGTTTTTCGTCATGCCAGACGATAAGGTGAAAACCGACTTCTGTTTCGATCGGCTCACTCACCTGTTCTTTAGGTAAGTGATACAGCGCGGAGGTGATTTCAGAGTAGAGTTTCCCCTCCTCACACCAGCCCAGATACCCATTTTCAACCGCACTGGGGCACTCAGAGTATCGAACCGCAAGATCAGAAAACGGCTCTGACTCGGTCATTTCGCGTACTTCTTTTATTTTTGCCAGTGCATTCTCTCTGGTATTTTCTTCAAACTCATCATTAATAGTGATAAGTATCTGGCTCAGGTTCCAGGTTTTCGCTCTGGAAAATTCAAGTTTGTTTTTTTCGTAGTAATCCAGTGCTTGTTGTTTATCAAGAGGTGGAATGTCTTGTGATACATAGTCTAATACGGCATCACAATACAGCTCATCTTTCAGTGCATATTTCAGCCCTTCTACCGTTAGCCCCTGATTTTTAAGCGACTGGTAAAATTCATCTTTAGATTCATACTGATCGATACAGCTTTGATAAGCCTCATCCAGCTCCTTTCTGGTTACGTTCACCTGCTTAGCCTCCTGTGAGGCCAGTATACGACTCTGTAACTGATATAATTTGATGACTTCTTCTTCGATCCCGGCTTTCTGTATGCTCGAAAGATACTCAGGATTGAGCTTAAACTTCTCAGTAGCAAGCTTGATGGTCAGATAACGTCTTTTCTGTTCGTCCATACATCCTCCGACGATATTCAGATAATTATTTATTTAAGGCGTGATTTAAAGGCTTGCTGCCGTTTCAGGCTCAGCTTCTATTTCTCTTAATGCTCTTGAATCCAGTTTAACCAGATGGCCGGCCACCTCGATTTCATAATCGAGCTTTCCGGTTTCCAAATCGCGGTAGACTCTCTGTACTTCAACGATGTCACCCTTTACCGCAATGATTTCCCCTTTCATTTTTAACGCAAGAGTCAGGTAGGCTTTATCCAGAGAACGGAATAGGCAAGGGATCCATTCCAGACTGGCATCAATCACTTCCGTATCACGAACCCCGATAATACGGTTACGTTCAGGAAAGAATACTTCGTAGATAACCTGATTCTGGAGAAAATACCCAGAGCTGCGAACAATACCGGTTTCTCCGGCCTCAATGAGTAGATCGCCTTTTTCTTTACCGGAAAAGCTGCCGTCATTACGTACATTCCTGACGACTCTTACTTCACTTCCGGTCGGAAAGCGGGCATTAAATACATCCATATATCACTCCTTGCCAACTTATTTGGTTTCAGGCTTATCCTTTGCGTAAACAACAGGCTTAATCACAATCACTGCATCCCTGACAGTCTGATGGTTTAAACGCCAGTTCATTACCGTTCTCCAGTTGTCGGTAAGCAACTCTTAATGCCTTGCGGTAATCCTGATGTTGTATTGGCTGGGAAAAAGAGCTCAAAATATGGTTGAACAGGCGTAGCAGCTGGATACGCTTTACTTTGACCAGTTCCGGGTCAAAATTAACTTCAAAGAAGGTAAGAAACTCTTCTGCACTTTGCAGATCAGCGACCTGATCTTCAATGTTTAACGCTGTCATATGATGCTTCCTTTTCTCAATAGACGGCTTATATATGGAATGGGTCATGCTATGACTTATGCAGCGAAACTTCTCGCCAGCGCAAAAAGATCATCTGCCGTTGGCAGGCATTTATTCGTTTCCGCCCATACCCTGAGCGATGCACGCAGAAATTCACACTGCTGCATATTCAAATCTATCCCTAATCCTTTATAGATAGAGGTAATCGCTTTGTTACCGGAATGTTTCCCCAGTACAAACTGGTGTTCCCGGCCGACTATCGCCGGAGAAAAGCCCTGATAGTTGTTGATATCTTTTAACAGACCATCCACATGCACACCTGACTCATGGGTGAATACCGCATCACCAACGATGGCTTTTTGCGGCCATTTCGCCCGGCCGGATGCAATCAGAACGTTATTACACAGCTCGGGAAGTGCTTTCAGCACTACACCACTTTCCGCCTTATTCAACACAGATAAAGCAACGGCGATTTCTTCCAGCGCGGCATTACCTGCCCGCTCTCCAAGGCCGTTGACCGTTGTGTTAACCGAGTGGGCTCCGGCATCAATCGCGGCAAGTGTATTGGCGGTTGCCAGACCAAGGTCATTATGCGCGTGCATTTCCAGTTGCAAATCCGTATTGGTTTTCAAACCGGAGATAAAGCGGGATGTGGAAACCGGGTCTAAAATGCCAAGTGTATCGGCAAAACGCAGGCGCTTCGCTCCAGCCTTCTGCACCAGTTCGGCCAGCCTGATCATTAAATCCAAATCGGCTCTGGACGCATCTTCCATTCCGACACATACATCAAATCCGCTATCGACGGCCTGACGAACATATCGCTCACAGTGGCTGAAAAGCTGCTGCGTGGTAAATTTCAGCTTGCTGCTGATTTGCTGACTGGAAACCGGGGTAGAAAGATCCACCCAATCCAGCCCCAAACCTTCTGCACTCAGAATATCTACATCGGACATCCGGCACCAAGCCATCGCTTTGGTGGAACTTAACGCTTCCGTAATCGCACAGATGGTCTGTTGCTCGACGGCTCCCATCGCTGGGATACCCACTTCTAATTCCGGGACGCCAGCAGCCTCAAGCTGCAGCGCAATGCTGACTTTTTCTTCCGTTGTAAAAGCCACACCCGGACTCTGTTCACCATCGCGCAACGTGGTGTCGTTTACAATCACTGTTGTGGATTTGACCTTTCCCTGTGTCATCACACACCTCCCTGTGTCACCCACTCACCCAACTCTGCGAGTACTTTTCTATGCGTATGCCGGTGTAAAGCTGGCTTCCGATCCCTGCTGTTTTTCATTATCCCAGTAAGGAGAAAGCATACGTAAACGCTCTACAATCGGTGGTAATTGCTCAAGTACATGGTCAATATCGTCATCGGTGGTAAAGCGCGATAAAGAAAAACGCAGTGTACCGTGAGCCGCGGTAAACGGAATATCCATTGCTTTCATCACGTGGGATGGCTCCAGAGAACCGGACGTACAGGCAGAACCGGACGATGCTGCAATGCCCACCTGATTCATCAACAACAGAAGTGCCTCACCTTCAATGTATTCAATAGCAATATTGGTGGTATTCGGCACTCGCTCTTTTGGATTACCCGTGACAAATGTATTGGGAATACGTGACAAAATACCCTGCTCAAGGCGATTACGCAGCATAGCGATCCGTGCCATGTCTTCTACTATCGCTTTCTGAGCCAGTTCAGCTGCTACACCAAGGCCGATAATAGAAGCCGCATTTTCTGTACCCGCACGACGTCCTCGTTCCTGATGCCCGCCTCGCAATAACGGACGGAATCGCGTACCGCGTTTCAGATACAAAACACCAATCCCTTTCGGTGCATGAAACTTGTGTCCGGACAGAGACAGCATATCAATATCGGTACTTTTAACATCAATCGGATATTTACCCATTACCTGTACTGCGTCGACATGGAACTGCGCACCCACCGCCTTCGCTTTTTTAGCCAGGTATTCAATCGGGAAAACCGTACCGGTTTCGTTGTTCGCCCACATGATGGAGACAACGGCCACATTTTCACTCAGCGCTTTCTCGTAAGCTTCTGTGTCCAGACGGCCTTTATTGTCGACACCAATCCAGTGAACCAGATAGCCTTTGCGCTCTAAATTCTGACAAAGCTGCAAGGTTGCCGGATGCTCAACCACTGAGGTAACAATCTCTTTCTTATCCGGCTGAGCTTCTAATGCCGACATAATGGCCGTTGTTGTCGCCTCCGTCGCAGAAGAAGTGAAAATAATTTCTGAGCTGTATTCTGCGCCAACCAGAGATTGTAATTGCTCCCGGGCTTTTTCCATCGCTTTACCCACTGTTGAGCCCAGTTCGTGAATAGAAGACGGGTTACCATAGAACTCATCCAGAAACGGGATCATGGTATCCAGCACTTTAGGGTCAATACGTGTGGTCGCGTTATTGTCCAGATAAACAAGTTTGGCGGGTGCTTTATCAGGCATCATGGGTAGCCTCCTTCTTATGGCTGTTTCCCTGAACCGGGAATACGGTAATCTGCACTCCTAATGCATCGGAAACCTTATTTTCAATCGTTGCCAGGGTCAGTCCTGACAGCCCGCAGCCACTACAGCTACCAGACATAGAAACAAAGACTAAGTCATCTTCGATATCGACTAACTGAATATTACCGCCATCCGCAATCACCGCTGGACGAATCTCATCTAATACAGATTCCACCACTTTAATACGCTTCATCATGGTTATCTGATCCTGAACCGACCCGGTCGCTTCAACCGCTTCAACTTTTGGTTCTTCTGTCGTTTTCGTTTCTTTCGCCTCAGCCACCACTTCGGTTTCAGTCAGACATTCTTCCAGTACCCATTCGATTTTTTCATGGCAGGATGCACAGGCTCCGCCCGCTTTGGTGTAGTTGATGACATCTTCCAGAGTGGTCAGCTGGTTGGCCTTGACCACACGCTTAATCATCAAATCATCAATAGCGAAGCACTTACAGATCAACTCCCCTTCTTCATGGTCGTCTTCAATTTCTTCACCACGATAATCCGCAGCTGCAGCGTGCAGTGCTTCCATACCCATCACTGAACAGTGCATTTTTTCTGGTGGCAAGCCTTCCAGAAAATCCGCGATGTCTTTGTTTGTCACTTTCAGTGCGTCATCCAGAGTTTTACCGATGATCATTTCTGTCAGTGCCGATGAAGATGCAATCGCACTTCCGCAACCGAAGGTCTGAAAACCTGCGTCCTCGATGATTTCTGTTTCCGGGTTGATTTTTAGACTCAGGCTCAGCGCATCGCCACAACTAAGAGAACCAACATCCCCTTTTGCGTTAGCGTCGCTTAACATTTTTGCGTTTCTTGGCTGAAAAAAATGTTCTTTCACTTTCTCTGAATAATCCCACATAAGCACTCCTTGCTTTCGTAGGGTCTCTGACATGGGTGAGAATCAGAGACCTCGACTTCCTTTTCATTGAATGTTGCAAAGCTCACACCAAAAAATGTGATATTCGTAACTTAATGATATCTAAGCGGAATAATTTATGTGAGATAGATCAAATTACAAAACCTGACAAATTGTAGGTTTTTTTGTTACATAACGAATAATGCATTGTCGCGATCCTGACAACGCATTGTCAGGTTTGTCGGATTTTCCGGTTTGCGATCTGTGTCCGGAACGAAAACGACGCCTCTGGTAAAAGATTGACCGTTTTCAGTTCATACAATAACCGTTCTTACCATTATCCTTCGCCTGATAAACAGCCAAGTCGGCACGACGGTATATTCCATTCACATCAATATCACTCTCGTGAAATACACTGATACCTATGCTGATGCTCAGGTTAAAGTCCAGTTCATGCTTGGCAGAGATCCCCCTCACAACTTGCATAATACGTTCCGCCAGCGCCTGTGGGGATCCCTGAGAAACATACTTATGAATAATGGCAAACTCATCTCCGCCCAGCCGGCCTATCACATCGGTATACCTGAGTTCAGAGCGACACTCTGACACCAGATACTGAATGGCCTCATCACCACACTGATGGCCCCAGGTATCATTGATCTGCTTGAAGTCATCAATATCAAGCAGTAAAAAGCAGTAGTTTTCTTCATACCTCTGGTAGGCATATAGATCTTCTTTAAGGTGCTCAAACAACTTTCTTCGGTTCAATGCCCCGGACAAGGGATCAATTTCCGACTGAAATCGGAGTTCCCTGAGCAAGTTGTAGTGATCGGTTATATTACGAGCCACCCAGACCACCGCTCTTTCTCCATTACGAAGAGAGCGGAGCGGATTGACCCGACCTTCAAACCAAAGACATCCCGCAGGACCAGAACAAGGGTCAACGCTTTCCACATCATCGACGGCAAGCGAGTATTCAAACAGCATCAGTTTATCGGCCTCAAGCGTTTCTCTTATTCTGGCCAGAAACCATTCGGCCTTATCCTGAGGTAAGACATCAAATAAACTTGCCCCGATTAACGGCGAACCATCGTGATAGAAATCTGAATCTTCCCCACCCAGGATATCGGCATAATGGCCGCTTTCCGTCAGAATAAACACCATATCAGGAAGCGCTGAAATAATAGCAGCATACTCCTCATGTTCTTTATTATCTTTATCCATGCAGGGCTTCTCTATTTACATTTTTATTATTTAAATATAACCAACCTTCATATTATTTCACATTATAATTACACACGTCTGTTTATTGACATAAAAAAACCGTCATATCTATGACGGTTTAAACATAGTTCAGTGAGTTACCTTTATGCTGGCATAGCCGCAGGTTCAAAACTGTGGCAGTTTTTAGCACACACTTTTGCACACGCCCCACAACCAATACAGTCTTCGGCATTCTCGATAGCCATGACCATCATCATTTCATCTTCATCATAAAGATCATCATCTTCATCAATGTTTTCATTTTCGACAAGGTTAAAAACATCGCGCGAACAGACCTTATAGCAGCGACCACAACCAATGCAGCTTTCTGCGTCCAGCTCTTTAATAAACTGAGGTTCCCAAATAGCACCACCTCGGGTTAATCCGGTAATATTGCTCATCATCATTTCCTTATTTAATTAATTACCATTCTTCATCCATTAATTTGCTTAGCCGACCCTGAACGGAAGCGTTATCCTGTTTTTTTCTTTCTTCCGTTTTTAACGCTCTGCTCAGCCAGCCAGTCGGAGTGCCTTGCAACTCATCCTGAATTTCAGATAACAGTGTGTGAATATTGGCTCCCTCAGAAACCTTCACCGGGTTAATCTCTTTTCCCAATAGCTGCCGTATTGCCGAAGCACCACAAGCATTACAGTAAATCCCGGCACAGCCATCCAGGTCAGCGATTCTTGCAGGCAACTTTTCATGCGTTCCTTCATTAATTGATGGATACTCAATTGCCTCGAGAAGTGACCAGTGCTCCTTATTGACACCATAAACCAGCACACACTTAGCAGTCCCGAAATGCTGGTCGACGTGGTGACGGTCCAGTGTCGTAAACGCGACTTTCAGACTGAACTCTGCCTCTCCGGGAGAGGGCTCAACATGTAATTTTCGCTCACTCTTAATCATGTCATCCACGCTCCTTTTGAGTAACTTCTGATGGTGTAAACCGGTAGCAGCTAACGTGTGGTTCAACCTCGTCTTTGTGATTCAGTAACAGACTATTCGCTACCGCGAACAGGCGCTCACGGCTACCTTCGTAGCCAAACTGACAGACATCCATATTACCGTACTGATCGTGGCACGGGTAACCCGCCCTGATCACGGGGATCTCTGGCTCACAGATATGAGCCGCGTGGGTATTACTGATCACTGCGGAAACCGGTTCTTCTGATGGCAGCAACATAGAGAGGTCGCCAATGAATATCTCTTCAGCGTCTATATTTCTAAGCTCTGGCGTTTCAACTGTCGTCACAACGCGACTCACTTTTGTGCCCACGCTATTAAGCAAGCTGGCATAACCAATGGCTAAGTCCGGCTCTAAGCCAAGCGACACGGTTGCATTGGTTAGCAAGAAGTGGGTATCGACCATCGCATCCTGCAGACGCTTCCTCGCCCTGGTGATCCAATTGGGTACAGGTACCCCGCTAAGCTCTGTCAGCGTCATTACCAGCTTATCCATGCTTTCAATACCCATGCCCATTTGAGTACAGACATAAGGAACGCCAAAACGCTTCTCCAGCCATTTTGCGGTCGAAAGCATTGATTCACCAATCACAATAGTCAGTGCACTTTCCGACATCATTTCAATTTCATATACCGTCGTTCCGCCCATACTCATCGGCGAGAAATCCTCGTCCCCCATATGCCCGTCCAGTGACAGGGAAATATCAGGAACCACGACTGAGTCAAGATTAAAAGCGTCCAGATACCGTTTCATCGTCTCGATGTCCGCAGCCGTCATGCCAACAGAACAGAGAACATTCACCTGTTTTCTCTCGCGTTTTACGCCTGTTGGGGGCAGGACCAGCTGACGAACAACCCGGTCTACCGCATGGGCAAACCCCGTTTGCATGGAACCGGTAAAATCTGGCGTATTCATTGCAACAATCCGGGTAGATTCAAACTGAGGATTGGCTCGTTTGAAATCCATAATCACCCGCGAGATATCGGTACCCTGTAATTCTGTCAGGCCGGTTGTCATCACAGCGATAACGTCAGGAGAGTGCTTTTCACACAACAAGGCCATCGCCTGGTCCAGGTTTTCATCTCCCCCCATTACGGCAGAAATATGATCCATTGCGGTATTCTGCAGCGGAATGGCTTCCCTGAAATGCGATATCAGATATACCTTTGCAAATGCGCTGCAACCCTGAGCGCCATGAAGCAGAGGAATACTATTTTGCAGGCCGAGACTGGCGACTGTCGCCCCTGTTGCCGGGCTGGTTTTCAGTGGCTGAGTGGACAGCGGTGAGTTATTTTTTTTGATTGTGGTCATGATCCGCTCCTTATCCTTTCTTCACTGTTCCAGCAGACGCATCCTGCACTGCTTTCTCCGGTTCCTTCTCCCAAGGTGCCGTGCTACGTGCAGCCGGCCAGACCGGGCTCTCCATTGTCCGGCACAGTTCTCTGGCCAGAGTAATCATGCCTTCGTAACCGGCATAGGCAAGCTCTCTTTCCTGATTGATATGCAGGAACGGAACCGCTGCTTTGAGCGCTGTATACATATTCCGGCCACCCGCAACCATGACATCCGCATCGTATTTGTAGTAGATGTCCAGCAGGTTTCGGGCTCCGCCCTGATCAAGCATCAGGGCGTCTTCACCCATAATATCGATGATCCGATTCTTATCTGCCTGAGTGGATTTAGTGGTCCCTGTCGCGACCGTCTCGATGCCTATTTCAGCCAGCGCGCTAATGACAGACCAGGATTTCACCCCACCGGTATAAAGCAGCGCTTTTTTACCTTTGAGAATATCTGCGTAAGGTTTGATCGCATCACGCACCCTTTGCTCTTCACGCGCAATGACCTGTTCAGTATGCTCAGTCAGTTTGTCATCATTGATCAACGCGGCGAACTGCCGTAATGCGGCAGAGGTGTCCTCGATACCGTAAAAACTGCCTTCAAACCACGGGATGCCCCAACCTTCCTGAAGCTTTCGGGCCACATTGATCTGTGCCCGCGAACAGACAACCATCGCCGCGTCGGCGCGGTGCATGGTCTGAATTTGATGGTATTGCGTATCACCGGCCATACAGCACAATACACGCAGCCCCAGTTCCTCAAACAGTGGAGATACGTGCCAGAATTCTCCGGCAATGTTGTATTCTCCGATAAGAACAATATCGTGTACCTTTCTCTCCGGGTCATGCTTCATGACTGGCTTCGGTGGTGGCTCAGCAGTACCAACCACTTTGTTTACCATGACCTCACCCGCAATCCTGTTCCCCAGGTTTTTATTGCCATAGAAGCCCGCCGCATCCACATGTACGACCGGCACACCATACCGCTCCTGAGCTAATGCACAGATAGCGTCCACATCATTCCCTTCCAGAGCAGGCACACAGGTCATATACACAAACACCGCCGGTGGCTGATGCTCGGTGATCAGCTGTTTAATGGCGTGCAGCAACCTTTTCTCTGCCCGACCCATGATCACATCCTGCTCATTCAGATCGGTAGTAAAGCCAAGCCGAAACAGATTTTTGCCGGTGGCTTTCGTTCCCCGGTTATTCCAGCTGTTTCCTGCACAGCCAATCGGGCCATGTACGATATGTCCAACATCGGCAATAGGCAGCAGGCTGATTTGTGCGCCGTCGAAAGGACAACCACCCGCAGTTGCGCCAGGGGTAGGTCGGCTGCATCCGCTTTTTTCGCCTTTATTATGCTCACAGGCCGGTTCGTCCTGTAGTAGCCTGATTTCGGATTGTTTCATTGCGCCTCCTGCGACAGATAACATGTCCCTTATAATTATTACTCTGTATGTTGCAATAAAAACGCCAAAGGTTATCTTTTTGTTTTAAATGAGTTTTCTTCTTTTTATTACGGGGAAATTGTCTGTTTTGTCATAAAGCAGACAAACGTCATGACACCTTTAAAGCGTTTTGTCTGAAAAGAGCTACTGGAATAATGTTGTGTCAGGTCCCGCTTCGCACGACAGGATGGTATTTGAGAATAAAAGGCAGGAAACAAAAAGCGCTTCACTCTTCGTGAAGCGCTACTACAATCCCGGTACACTGTTCAAGGTGATAAGTTAATGAGCTACACCTTCCCTCGCCGGAAGTAACAAGATGAAGATCAAAGCCACAGAAACTCTCATAGGGTTCACGTTCACCCATGTCATCTTCTGAACAGAGCGTAAACCGAAGATTCGGATAGGCGCTACGCATGCGAGTCATCATATCGTCATCGATATATTCTAACCCTTCCAGAACGGCTCCTATCTGAGCGATATCCGATTTTCCTACAGCAATAGTATCGGCACTTGTCATAATGCTCCCCTCCTAAACAGCTACCTTACAGACAGTATCTTCATTTCCCAGAAGCTTCTGCATCCAAGGCGGTGGATTAGATGCAATCACTTTACTGAGTTCTGTTAATACGTCCTCAGCTGGCATAGGCGCTCTTTTCTTCACTGGGTGAACATTAGCACGAGTTACTTTAGCCGCAGCCGGACCACCAATTGAAAGCGTAAACAAGATGTGACATTCACGCATCAGAGAAAGGATATAGTCGGTACGAGTCTCTCCTTTCAACGTGCTGTCAACGGTACGAACGTCAACCAACTGATGGGTATTTGCATTGACTTCATAAATAAGTACTCGCAAACAAGAGCCATAATGCCCGTTCAGCATTTCACCCTGATTTGAGGTGACTGCCACTCTCAGTTTAGGGTCAGGTAAAGGCAGCAGGTCCACAACTTCTGGTGCATCCACACTATCCAGATCTTTATTGGTCAGAATCGCTAATGCCTGAGTCACATCTTTACGAGGTGCTGAATCATCCAGAGAGGCCACCATGATCCGAAATGACTTAGGTGATATTTCCATCAGCTTTTGTTCTGATAACGGCTCTCCAAGGTGCTGGATCAATAAACCCAGCAGAGATTTTATATCAATGTTAGGTAGTGATTTAGAAGCCATTGCAACACGTAGTGCCGCTTCATTTGAAATAACAGTATCCATATTTCAATTCCTCCCTACGCAGCTGCTTTAAGACGTTTCGCTCTTATAGTGACCGGTAATTTCGGTTTTGTGGTTGGGTCGATATGATAAATAGCGCCATTAGCAAGGTGTATTTCACCGCCCCACTGAGATTCGCTGTCGAACTCAAAATGAGTGATAACCTCTTCGAGGTCTTTTTTCGGAAGGTACAGTGAAAGTTGACCTTCTTCGTTATACTGAATCATTACGTTTGCCATAGGGTTATCCTTAACTCTTTTACGGACAAAAAAAGCCGGCAGCATCCACTGCCGGCTATCGTGCTTATCGAACTAAGTCGAAACCAAAGTCCGTTTTACCCAGTACGCTAGAGTCGCGGTCCAGCTTAGCCAGAACTTCGTTTACTAACGTTGTCAGGATGTACATCGCCCCTTCATAACCAAGGGTAGTACTGCGATGCAGGTGGTGACGGTCAAAAATCGGGAAGCCGATACGTACTAGTGGTACTTCAAACTCAGCGCCTTTTGCTTTGGTATCACGCTCGATGAATTTACCGTACGAGTTACCAATCATCAGGTCAGGTTTATCAGTCAGAACCAGTGAGCGGAAGTGCCACAAGTCTTTACCAACATAGATTTCTGCGTCTGCACTGTATGGACTTTCAGCAAGCTGAGCTTCCATCTTCTTACGCCATCTCTTGTTAGCGTTAGTACATAGCACGTGTTTGATTTCACAACCCAGCTCAGTCAGGAACTTAGTCATACCCATCAGGTAATCAGGATCACCGTATAGTGAGATGCTTACACCGTGTAACCAAGCATGTGAGTCAGTCATCATGTCAACCAGACGGCCACGCTCTTTAGTGATAGATTCTGGAATTTCTTTACCAGTGATCTCAGATACTTTCATTAAGAAATCATCTGTCCACTCAAGTCCCATAGGGATGCTCAGAGCTGGAACTTCTTGCTTCCAAGTACCTTCAACAAACTTCTTAGTCTTAACCAGGTGTTCTGGTTGCAGAAGTACTGTTGTTTTCGCGTTTGGTGCATCTTTCACTTCATCAATCGCTGTACCGCCTGCGTACATACGGTATTCACCGTCAGCAGGAGTATCCAGAACCTCTGAAGGATCACATAGGAATGAATAATCAACATCCATCTCGTCAAGCATACGACGAATCACACGGTAGTTACCCAGGTAAGTTTCAAATCCTGGAACAATGTTGATCTTGCCGTTGCTGCCGACTTCTTTGCCTTCCATCTCTTTACGAGTGAAGTAGCCCATGAAGCCTTCAAACATGTTATCCCAACCAGTTAAATGGCTACCCACAAAGCTTGGAGTATTCGCATAAGGAGTTGGAAGGTCTTCAGGTACATAACCACCTGCTTTTGCGTTTCCTGTAAATGCCTGAAGGTCATCACCAATAACCTCAGCCATACAAGTAGTAGAAACCGCAATTACCTCAGGTTTATACAGTGCATAGGCATTCTGCAGGCCATAGAACATGTTGTCCTGACCACCAAATACCGCTGCATCTTCAGTCATTGAGTCAGAAACACACGCTACTGGCTCTTTGAAATGACGGTTAAAGTAGCTTCTGAAGTACGCTACACATCCTTGAGAACCATGCACGTATGGCAATGTTTTCTCGAAGCCAAGGCCACAAAGCACCGCACCCAGTGGTTGACACGCTTTAGCCGGGTCAATGGTAATGTGCTTACGGGCAAAGTTCAGTTCTTTATATTCTTCTGATGTTGTCCACTCAAAGGTTTCTTTTACCTTTGCAGCATCAACAGCATCTTCATGGGTATTGCGCTTGTTCGCAAACATTTCCTGATATTCAGGTTGTTTGAACAAGTCGTAACCAGTTTTGATATCGTCAATTTTCTGGCTCATAAATCTTCTCCTACCGTGTCACTAATCTGTGAACGACGGTTCGGTTAACAACTGATGGCTTTTCGCTTTGAAAGAAAGCTTTCCACCCTATAATTACGCTGTTTTAGCCATCGCCTCTTCAGACGACTCGTCCTTAAGCCAAGGGGCTTTCATGCTGTTCCAACATGGGTTATTGATAGTCAGGTCCATGTCGCGAGCGAAGATAGCGAAGCCATCAACACCGTGGTATGGGCCGGAATAATCCCAGCTGTGCATTTGACGGAATGGGAAGCCCATTTTCTGGAATACGTATTTCTCTTTGATACCAGAACCGATTAGATCCGGGTTCAACTTCTTAACGAACTCTTCCAGTTCATAAGCACTTGCATCATCAAACAGCAGAGTTGCATCTTTCACTTCCGGAGTAGTTTTCACGTAGTCATCGTTGTGAGCGAACTCATAACCTGCACCTACGATTTCCATACCCAGGTCTTCATATGCACCAATGATGTGACGAGGACGCAGACCACCGACATACAGCATTACTTCCTTGCCTTCCAGGCGTGGACGATACTTGTCGATAACCGCTTGCCATTGTTCACGGTAGCGTTTGATAACTTCTTCAGTCTGAGCCTGAATTTTCTCATCAAAGTAGCCAGCGATCTTACGCATGGATTCTTCAATCTTAGAAGGACCAAACAGGTTGTACTCTACCCATGGCACACCATGTTTTTCTTCCATGTGGCGCACGATGTAGTTCATAGAACGGTAACAGTGAACCAGGTTTAGTTTCACATTTGGTGTTTTTTCCATTTCTGGAAGCGTACCATCACCAGACCACTGAGCAACAACATTCAGACCCATATCTTCAAGGATGATACGAGAAGACCATGCATCACCACCGATGTTGTAGTCACCAATGATAGCGACATCGTATGGACCAGCTTCGAATTCACGCTCATCTGATTTAGACAGTACGTGGTCACGAATAGTATCGTTCGCAATATGGTGACCCAGAGACTGAGAAACACCTCGGAAACCTTCACAACGAACAGGTACAATTGTTTTACCAATTTCTGCCCCTTTCATCTTAGCGACGGCTTCAATGTCATCACCAATCAGACCAACCGGACACTCTGACTGAACAGAGATACCTTTTGACAATGGGAACAGTGTTTCCAGCTCATCAATAGCTGCAGACAGTTTCTTGTCGCCGCCGAATACGATGTCACGTTCCTGGAAGTCAGTAGTAATGTTTAACGTACCAAATGTATCAACACCTGTTGTACCAGTGTAGTAGTTACGACGACCTGCACGAGAGTACTGTCCGCAACCTACAGGACCGTGTGAGATATGAAGCATATCTTTTACCGGTCCCCAAACCACACCTTTAGAACCTGCGTAAGCACAACCACGAACGGTCATAACACCTGGCAGTGTCTTACGGTTTGAAGTAATACAACTTGTACCTTCAGCACTTGTGTCATTTACACCCAGGTGCTTCGCACGGTCTTCACGCGCAACCTCTGGATAAACTTCCAACACCTCATCAATGAGTGCCTGAGTTTCTTGTTTATTCATCGACATCTCTGCCTCCAAAATTTGGTTTAAAGCTTTATAGGCTTAACCGAAATTAAGCCGCCAAATTAATCGCTTATGCTAGCTCAGCAGCAGTCTTACCAACGATAGATTCGTCTTCAACTTCCATGATGCCGAATTCCATTAGCAGGTCTTCAAGCTCATCCATAGTACATGGCTCAGGGACAACGAACATTTCGTTATTGATAACTTTGTTTGCCAGAGCACGGTACTCGTCGGCCTGGTTACAAGTTGGGTCATACTCGATTACAGTCATACGACGGATTTCTGCACGTTGTACAATGTTGTCACGAGGTACGAAGTGAATCATCTGAGTACCGATCTTCGCTGCAAGAGCCATGATTAGCTCATCTTCACGGTCAGTGTTACGAGAGTTACAGATCAGACCTGCAAGACGTACACTACCTGAAGTTGCATACTTACAAATACCTTTAGAGATGTTGTTTGCTGCGTACATCGCCATCATCTCACCAGAACATACGATGTAGATTTCTTGTGCTTTGTTTTCACGGATTGGCATCGCGAAACCACCACATACAACGTCACCCAGTACATCGTAGAATACAAAGTCAAGGTCTTCTTCGTATGCACCTTCTTCTTCAAGGAAGTTAATTGCTGTGATTACACCACGACCTGCACAACCAACACCTGGCTCTGGACCGCCTGATTCAACACATTTAACATCGCCGTAACCAGTCAGCAATACATCTTCCAGTTCGATATCTTCTACCGTACCGGCTTCAGCTGCCATTTCCATGATGGTGTTTTGCATTTTAGTGTGTAAGATTAGGCGAGTTGAGTCCGCTTTAGGGTCACAACCGATGATCATTACTTTTTTACCTGCTTCTGCTAGCGCAGCAACCAGGTTCTGAGTAGTAGTTGATTTACCGATACCGCCTTTACCGTAAATTGCACATTGACGAATTGCCATAATGGTTCCCTCCATAGGATGTGTGAAAAAACAATTCCCTATAACCTATGCGAAAGGTGCGCCAACTCACAAAAATATATAACTCACTGAAAAATAACAAATTAATATTTGGGCGTTACATGACAAACCAACAAACACCCTTTTTTTTGTAAGGTTTAAAACAAAGCTGTCGTATCAAAGGAAACTTTTTGGCTGGTATTCTTTTTTGGTAAAAAACAACCAGTAACCTCTATATTTATGGAAATATGTCTAAACTATGTAAAAGAAGGGTCGATATATTCATTTATAGAAAACGCAATACGGTATTCCTATGAAAAAACTCGGACTTAAACAACTGGCTATTATGGCAGTCATGTTATTGGTTGGACTGTCTGTCTCCATCTCCAGCTATATCTCCTATACCCAAGAAAAAGCCTCTATCATCCAGATCATTACCCGCTCCTCAGAAGATTACGTGAAAGGTCGGGCTGAATTAGTTGAACAGTTTTTCTATGAGAAGCTTCAGGGACTAAAAGGACTGGGCGATCTTTATAAAAACCAACCCTTCCCCGGAAATTCGGCTCAGGAGTATATCGACCTGACCAACGTATTTTCCTCCACCCTAAATACCGGCAGCTCTTTTATTGGCTTTGAATCAACAGGTGACGCGTACTGGAACCAGGTCAGCAATGCGTGGCCGGATCATAAGTTTGATGGTGATATCCGGAAGATGGGTTACTATCAGAATGGCCGTAAAGCGATAACCCCTTCGGTAACCGATCCCTACCCCGATTCAGGTGGTCGCGATATCTATTGGGTCAGTATGGTTCAGAAAACTCACGACGGTATGATAGGTGCAGACCTGCAACTGAGCTTCCTCAACGATTTGGTGAAAAGATCTACGGATATAAAAGGTTCAGTTGCACTTATTCTGAATCAGGACACCACCGTTCTTGCTTCCAACTCCGATGCCATTAAGACAGGTGAAAAAGGTACCGATTATACCTGGTTTAGAGAGGCCGTTTCAGAAGCCGTCAATAATGAAAGTGCCACTGTGGATTACTCTCTTGATGGCAAAGACAAAATCCTTTTCTCTCACCAGATAAAAATTGCAGACAAAAATTGGTACTTTGTTATCGGGCTCGACACCTCTGTCGCCTACGCAAACCTGGAATCAGCGAAATATTCCGCAATTACTACCGCAATTGTGGCAACCGTTATCAGCTTAGTGCTGGCTTTCTTTGTCGTTCAGGCACTGTTCAAACCTATTATTTCACTGAAAAAAACCATTACTGACCTTGCCAGTGGTGATGCCGATCTTACCCAGCGCCTGGAAGTCAAAACCGATGATGACCTGGGACAGATAGCAGACGGTGTAAACCGGTTTGTCGGCAATTTGCAGGAAATGCTACGGGAAATTCAAAATGTCTCAGAGGTTCTGCACACCAATGTGAATCAGATGAAACAACAGTCTGAACAGAACACGGCCATTTTGCAAAACCATGTCACGGAAACCGAACAGGTAGTGACAGCCATTGAAGAGATGAACGCTACAGCCAATTCCATGGCGACCGATGCTGCCAATACCGCCAGCCTGACCCAACAGGCAGACGAAACCAGCAACTTATCACAACAGAAGGTTCGTCAGTCACAGGCAACCGTTGCCGCTCTTATTGAAGATGTGGATACAGCCGCTGCAAACGTCAACCGGATGAGTGGAGAGACCCAGGAAATCAATAGCGTGCTGAGTGTTATCGGTGATATTGCCGAGCAGACTAACCTGCTCGCTCTGAATGCAGCCATTGAGGCGGCCCGCGCCGGAGAGCAGGGGAGAGGTTTCGCCGTGGTAGCTGACGAAGTACGTAACCTGGCCAGCAGAACGAAAGAAAGCACGGAAGAGATAGAAGTGGCTCTGGCTAACCTGCTGAAAGGCACTCAGGTTGTGGTCGAATCCATGGACAATACCAGACAACGTTGTCAGGAAACCGCCGATGGCTCTGGTGAGGTTGCAGAAAGCCTGGAGACGATGACCACTTATGTTACTGAAATTAATACTCTCAGCGCACAAATTGCGACAGCGGCAGAAGAGCAAAGCAGTGTGACTCAGGAGCTTAGCCGTAATATGTCGGCTCTGAATGACATTGTTGGTGAGCTGGATAGTAACGGACAACAGACCTTGACGGATATGGAAAATATCGCTGCTGTTAATAGCAAACTGGTCAATATTGTCGGCCGGTTCAGACTGTAGTTTCTACGCAGACTTTTAAGCACCGCCTATACTCGACTCTTGCCACCCTCCCTTTACCGGGAGGGTGTTTTTTCTGGCATAGTGTCTTATTTTCCTGTTGTGTAGGCTAAGCGCTTAAGTCTCTTTAGGGGGAACACTGGCATCGGCATAGCAAGGGGCACCCTCCACACCTGCATATTCGTGATGTTCATCATTCTCGGCTCGGGACTTGATCCTCCCCTCTAATGCCTGTAAATCCGGAGAATACAAAATAAAACAATTTCGGCCTTTGCTCTTGGCGGTATACATTGCTTTATCCGCATTATACAGCAGCGCCTCCACCGTCATTCCATCATCTGGATAGCACGCGGCACCAATACTCATGTTGGTAATAATCTTCTGTTTCCCAAGCGTATAAGGATACTGCATAGCTTTAAGCAAATGAGTACACAAGGTTTCAATAGCGTCTTTGCTTCTGACAATTTGTGTTATTACGACAAACTCATCGCCTCCAAAACGACTGACGTAATCAGAGCGCCTCAGAGTACTCTTCAACCGGTTAGCCACCGCTATCAACAATTTATCGCCGACCGAATGCCCAAAGGAGTCATTAACTTTTTTAAACTCATCCAGATCAACAAACATCACAGCAAACACGGCCCCTTTTACCCTTTCAGCCGCGTAAATTCTCTGTTCTAATGTTTTTCTCATTGAGATGCGGTTAGGCAGACCTGTCAAAGGATCCTGCAGTGCCATCAGCTCAAGTAATGCAGTACGCTCCTTAACTTTTTTCTTCAGCAGACGGTTCCAGCACAGAACGCCAAAAATAAAGCATACCAGGCCACTGACAAGTGAAATAGTGGCCCCCCAGGGGATATCCTGGTGCACGTCAACATGAACCCAGCGGGAAAAGATGTCGGCCCGTTCTCGGTCTGAAATAGAGGCCAGGGTCTTGTCCAGAATAACGGCTAACTCAGGCCAGTCACTCCTGACACCAAGCCCCAGTTCAAAATGATAGGGGACTTCACCGGACACCCGGAGGTGAGTCAGGCCTTTATCCTGCATGACATAGCTGGTGGTAATAATATTACCGACAAAAGCAAATACTTCTCCTTTCGTGACTGCGGATAATGCGGCTTCTATTGTGGGGTATGCCTGCAAAATAATATCCGGATAATCCATCGATAAGGTCTCTGATGAAGCGTAACCCTCCACAACAGAAACCTTCTTACCAGACAGCCCTGCGACACCCGGAACAAACTCCGTACTCTGACCGGTTACGATCACCATCGTGTTCGAGATATAAGGTTGGGTGAACTGGGCGAACTCTCTTCTTGCGGGTGTATCCATTGCCATACTGAGCACATCCAGCTTACGCTCGCGAACCCCCAGAATAGACTCAGACCAGCTTTGAACCGGTGAGCGGACAAAATGAATATTAAGTTTTTTCTCAATTAAAGCGATAAAATCAGAAGCAATGCCCTGATAACCGCCATCTTTCTCAAAATATTCTAGCGGTGGCCAGTACTGGTTAGAGGCTAAGCGGATAACCGGATGTTGTGCGAGCCACTGCTGCTCGGCTTCAGTAAGCAGAACATCGCGGCTGTCCTCTGGTGAAGAGAGAGTATCGGCAGGCTCTTTGGCTGATGCCACCGGCCCCTCTTTTTCATAAAACCGGGTCTCTGCATTACCCTCTCCGATAATAGATACAGAAAAGAAAACAACCCAAAAGTATATCTTCAGGTTATTTATTAACTTTCGCATAGCTGGCGTTTTCCTAACAACAATTTGATAAAACAGAAAGCTAAAATAACTAACCCTGCATTATGAAATATAAAACCAATATTACTGGAATTAAAAGTCAGTTGATAAGAAATATCTATTTCAATTTCACTTTTTATCAAATTTAAGATTAAATAACGAAAGTGTCAGAATAAAAACCAAACTTTAAAATCAATAAGATACAATAACATTCTTACCTGTAATTAAACTTATTCTTAAGTTAAAAATAAAAACATTAAATTAAGACATTGATTCCAAATGATTAGTTTAATGAATACATAACTAAAGAGCCCTATTGTCAGGAACGGGCTCTTTTCTTTGTTGCACTAAGATTTGCGAGTGATAGGGTGGTTTTATCCTGCGACACTGACTAAAAATTAGGATCAACCTGAAATCGCATGACTTCATGTGAAATAGGGTGTCTGATGGTTAATGAGTCCGCGTGTAAATATAATCTATGAGATTTTTTACCATACAGATCATCACCGACAATCGGCAGATTCAGGCCGTCCACATGAGCACAATGGACCCTGAGTTGATGGGTTCTTCCCGTTTTCGGGTACAGATACACTTTGGATTGCGTCTCGCGATATTCACATAATTCCCAGCGGGTTTCTGCCGGTTTACCATGTTGCAGGCAAACCAACTGACGCGGCCGGTCATCCGGATCTCCTCTCAGCGGCAGTTCAATCATGCCTTCCGCGCTTTCTGGCCTTCCGTCAATCAGTGCTACATAACGCTTTTCAATACTGCGGCTAATAAATTGTTTCTGTAACTGCTTATGGGCCCGATGGTTCAGCGCGAGCACCATCAGTCCGGAGGTAGACATATCCAGCCGGTGTACTATCAGCGAGCCTGTCGCGTCAGGAAACATAGCCTTCATCCGGGAATATACCGAATCTTCGATATTTTTTCCCGGCACAGACAGGAACTCCGCTGGTTTATTCACTATCGCAATGGCATCGTCCTGATAGATAATATCCAGTTGCTTCCCCTCGGCTGGATTAACCAACAGAGGGTTGTCGTCCATCGCTATACCATCAAGCATATGCGATAAAATAGGCTGGCATTTTCCACTGCATGAAGGATAGTAATATTTATGGCGGCGAATTTCTGATTTCGGTGACTGGCCCCACCAGAATTCCGCCATGGCCAGAGGCTTCATTCCATGCAAAAAGGCATACTGCAATAGTTTAGGAGCGGCACACTCACCAGCACCAGCAGGAGGGACCCGGTTCACCGTATCCTGAAACAGCTCAGCTAAATCTTTTGCGTCCCCGAAACAGTTAAGAAACCGGTACTGGGCAAACAGTTTTTTCTGCAATGCCTTAGACTGGGATTTCCTCTGCTCCTTGAGAACATCGATAGGTATTTGTAACTGCGTCAAACCAGAACGGATAGCGGTAATTTCAGCTTCCCAGAACTCTTTTCGTTGTTTAAGCTCTCGCTTCTCTGCGACACTTTGTTGTCCCAGCAGAGCCATTTTTTCCTGGTAATCAGGAGAGGCAATAGCTCCGGTTTTCAACTGGTTTTCCAGGACTGTCCGTTCGGACTTGCGTTGCCGGCGACCCTCAGCCATTTGGCTGCGCCAGACTGAAAGCTGGTTTTCTTCTTCGGCCAGAACTGACTTCAGTTTCTGTTGTATTTCAGGAATATCGGGCTGGCTTTCTAATACGTCAATCTGGCGATTAATCTCATTGATTTTAGCCTGCTCTGTCAGAAAGAAACCATCCTGGGACAGCATATCAAACACCGGAGGAACAAAACCCGGTAATAGATTGCTGTCGGCTAACTTACCGGAAAAAGCAGACAGAAACCCCACTTCACCCTGAGTATTCCTCACCACCAGCACACCGAACATTTTCCCGATAGCACCCTCAGTCTCTTTTCCTAATCCAAAATTATGCTGCCAGTTCGTTTGAGTACACAGATGCTGTTGCAATTGCTTAGCAGCCAGTTCACTCAGTGGATGAGGTTCATAACAGAAAGGAAAGGTGAATTTTTGCGGTAAGGCGTATTGATCAATAGGCTGGTTAAAATGGTGAAAGCAGTTATCCGGGGTATTCATTATCGTATCTTGCGTGCCTGATAAGTCTGGGGGCAGAGTAACTGCAGATTTTACCTGTTTATTCTGCGGAATTCACGGCTATTTGTTTTTGCACCTCATCAGCACAGTAACGCGTTGTATCATAGACGATATAACTGCCACCCTGTGATTCCGGGTTAATTCTGATAATAGCCGGGTTGCCGTGGAAACCGACTTGCTCAAGCTTCGAACACAGCTGAACGGGAGCCTGCTCAAACACAACATTCATGAAAGGCAATAACGCCTGCTCAACAAACCCATGAGTATTGAAATCGTTCAACGCCTGCTCAAGGGTATCTGTATCGGTAAATTCAAGAATCTGAATAATTTCTTCTAAACGCATAAATAGTTCCATTGCCACTGATTCCGTCAGAATCTCACTCTGATAAGCAATTCATGGCATTAATATCTTTATAATCAGGGTGGTACACAAAACAGCACCGAATGCTAATTGGGTCACTTTATATCATATTTTCCCCATAGAGAGATATGGGTATATAGGCTGAGAAATGTGTCTGAAAATTACACGCCACAACGTCAGAATAACCACTATTTATTTCACAGATTAAAATAAACCACAAAACGGGATGGAGATCACTTCAGTATTTTTTTATTTATTTTTTATATTTAAAAGTGAGAACCAAATCACCTTAACAAAACTTTGCTAGTATAAAGATATGTGATGTTGCGCATTTTATTTTTATTGACTTTTGAATAAATAAAAACCTGTAAGTAAATTACAGTGTAATTTTGAGATCTAAATCTCATTAAAAATATCATGCCACTGAATTTTTATTGCTCTATGTCACAAAAAACCCGTTCAGAGGCTATACGTGAAATCCTGTGTTAAGTTGAAAGTGTCTTAAGCAAACAACAACGGTTTTTACCAGAAACCGTACACACGAACACAATAGAACATCGAACGGGGTACTGATATGTTATCACCAGAAGCGAAGGTAAAGGTTCAAAATTTTGGCCGGTTCCTTTCTAATATGGTAATGCCTAACATCGGCGCGTTTATCGCCTGGGGTTTCATTACCGCACTATTTATTCCAACCGGTTGGGTGCCAAATGAAACACTGGCTTCCATGGTTGGCCCTATGATCAAATTCCTGCTGCCTCTGCTTATCGGTTATACCGGTGGTAAAATGGTGGGTGGCGACCGCGGTGCCGTTGTCGGTGCTGTAACAACCATGGGTGTTATCGTCGGTACGGATATCCCTATGTTCCTTGGTGCCATGATTGCCGGTCCTCTGGGCGGCATTGCCATCAAGAAATTTGACCATGCCGTTCACGGTAAAGTGAAAAGCGGCTTCGAAATGCTGGTGAACAACTTCTCCGCCGGTATTATCGGTATGATCTGTGCGATTATCGCCTATATGATCATCGGTCCTGCGGTAAAAGTACTGTCTAGCGGTCTGGCGGCTGGCGTAAACGTTCTGGTTGAAACAGGTGTCCTTCCTCTTACCTCTATTTTTGTTGAGCCTGCGAAGATCCTGTTCCTGAACAACGCCATCAACCACGGCATCTTCTCACCTCTGGGTATCCAGCAATCTGAAGAACTGGGTAAATCAATCTTCTTCCTGATTGAAGCCAACCCGGGTCCTGGTCTTGGTCTGCTGCTGGCCTACATGATGTTTGGTAAAGGCAGCGCTAAGCAATCTGCGGCAGGTGCTTCTATCATCCACTTCCTGGGTGGTATCCACGAGATTTATTTCCCATACGTGCTGATGAACCCACGTCTTATCCTGGCCATGATTGGTGGTGGTATGACGGGTGTGTTCGTTAACGTTATGTTCCAGTCTGGTCTGGTTTCTCCGGCATCTCCTGGCTCCATCTTCGCGGTACTGCTGATGACGCCTAAGTCTGCATTTGTCGGTGTTATCCTGTCTGTTATCTGTTCAGCGGCGGTATCTTGCGTTATCGCATCCTTCCTGCTGAAAACACAGAAACAAACGGAAGATGATGAGTCTCTTGAAGAAGCAACCAGTCAAATGCAAGACATGAAAGCGGCCTCTAAAGGTGCGGCTCCTGTTGCGGCAAACATTGATATGGCTGCAGTTCGCAAAATCATCGTGGCATGTGATGCGGGTATGGGTTCAAGTGCCATGGGTGCGAGCCTGCTGCGTAAAAAAGTGGAAGCTGCCAATATGGATATTGATGTATTCAACCTGGCAATCAACAGCCTGCCTGATGATGTGGATATTGTGGTCACCCACAAAGATCTGACTGACCGTGCCCGTCAGCATGCAGCAAATGCGAAGCATATTTCTCTGACTAACTTCCTGGATAATTCGCTGTACGACAATCTGGTTACTGAGCTGGTTTCGGCGAAAGAGGGCGATCTAAAAAAGCCTGAAGCACCAGTAAACACTAGCTCTGACGACGATGGTTCGTTAAAGCTTTCAGATGAGAACATCTTCTTAGGTCTGGAAACAAAAGGTAAGGAAGAGGTTATCAGGTTTGCTGGTGAGCAACTTGTAAAACTGGGATATGTGGCACCCGAGTATATAGACGGCATGCTGGCACGTGAAGAGCTGGTCTCTACTTACTTAGGTGAGTCCATCGCGGTTCCTCACGGAACCATCGAAACCAAGCAGTATGTGAAGAAAACCGGCATTGTTTTCTGCCAGTTCCCTGAAGGTGTTCAGTGGGGTGAAGATGAAGACGACGTAGCCAAACTGGTTATCGGTATTGCTGCTGAAGGCGACGAACACATACAGGTTATCACCGCGATAACAAATTCACTGGATGACGAAGAAGCGGTTAACTGTTTGAAGACCACCACCAATCCGGCGGATGTGCTTCGAATTCTGAATGCTTAACCAAACTTCGGAATCACGCTCCTAACAGTGAATTTAAGGCCGGCTCCCCTGGCTGGCCTTCTTTCCCAATTTTTAACCTTTTTTTGGAAGATACGTTATGAAAGCATTGCATTTTGGTGCCGGAAACATCGGGCGCGGATTTATTGGTAAACTGCTGGCTGACGCTGGTGTTGCCGTTACCTTCACCGACGTGAATGAAGCCGTTGTTAACGGACTCATTGAAAGAAATGAATATCCGGTAAAAGTCGTCGGCGCTGACTGTGTTGTAGAAACCGTCACAGGCGTGACTGCCATTAACTCAACCGATCCTTCAGTCGTTGACTGTATCGCTGACATGGATCTCATCACCACTGCCGTGGGCCCGACAGTATTAAAGATCATTGCCAAAACCATCGCTGAAGGTCTGGAAAAAAGATTGAGCAGCGGTGTCACAACACCACTGAACATTATTGCCTGCGAGAATATGGTTCGCGGAACTAGCCAGCTGAAAGCCGCTGTATTTGAGCTGCTGACTGATGATGTAAAAGTAAAAGCAGATGAGTATGTCGGCTTTGTCGATTCAGCGGTAGACCGTATCGTGCCACCAGCCGAAGAAGGTGAAACCGATCCGCTTGCAGTCACCGTAGAAACCTTTAGTGAATGGATTGTGGATGAAACTCAATTTAAAGGTGATATCCCTGATATCCCGGGTATGGAACGTACCGATAATCTAATGGCATTTGTTGAGCGCAAACTGTTTACCTTGAACACTGGCCACTGTGTGACCGCATATTTAGGTAACCTGAAAGGCCATAAAACGGTTCGGGAAGCCATTGAGGATAAAGCCATTCGAACCGATGTAAAAAGAGCCATGGAAGAAAGCGGTGAAGTTCTGATTAATCGCTATGGGTTTGAACCAGAAAAACACGCAGCCTATATTGAGAAAATTCTGGGTCGTTTTGCTAACCCTTATCTGGTGGATGAAGTCGACCGTGTTGGTCGTCAGCCACTGCGAAAATTGGGTAAAGATGACCGCTTAATCAAGCCCCTGCGTGGCACTATCGAATATGGTACGGCTAACGACACTTTACTAAAAGGTGTTGCAGCGGCATTGAAATACACTAATAGCGACGATCCTCAGGCTGTCGAGCTACAGGAGACTATTTCGGATATGGGTGTCAGAAAGACACTGGCCAAGTATTGTGAATTGGATGAAAACGGTAAAGAAGCGATTCAGATAGAAGCGTTATATAACAAGATTAGTTAATCCATTTACCGAAGGGAATGGGGTATCCATTCCCTTATCACCACACTTTGTCGTTATAGTGTTTTTATGAAAGAACTTAATAATGAATCCGATATTATTGAAGCACTGAATTCCGCACCAACGGTAAGAGGTTTTTTTAATATTGCGGTCAATCTTCTTACTCAGTCAATAGATGCACTTGTACAGCGAATATTCAGAAAAGATGACTTTGCTGTGCAAACGGTTGTTGAGCCACTTCTTAATGAATCAGGCCCATTAGGCGAAATCCTTGATCGCTCTAAATTACTGTTTGCTATTGGTATATTACCCGAGATGGTTTACCATGATATTGAAGATATTATTCAACTGCAGACCAAACTTAATCAAGAAATTGATGAACATACTTTCACCGATCACTACATCATTAACTCTTTACAGAATATGACGTTGTCCGAAAGAATAGCGCTCCCTTCACTCAATTCATCCGGCCATTATCCGGATGAGTTGGAAGAAGAGTTCAATGAACTTCAGATCCAGAGACAGCAGCAAGTGATTAAATCCGGATTGTCATTGGTTATTATTGAAATCTGTGAAGTATTAAATAGCAATTATTTATAGTAAATATAACGCTCTGATATATCGATTTATCAGTATCTTAAGTTTACATGATTTGGATCATTTGACAGTCTATATCCCCATAGCTATACCCAGTATATAAGAGTAAGTGCTATTTCCGCTCAATGTTCTGTTTTGGCTTTTTATTTATATAACAAGGCATGCATATGAACAGTACTGCTAAATCAGATCCCTGCTTAAGAGATAATTTATCTATTCCATTAGACTGTTTGAAAAAGCATAGCCTCCCTTATACTGAAAACAACATTTCTTACGATATTCTATATGAAAAAGATATTCTCAGGGCCGCCGCCTGTTTAACTGAAGCTTATTTTAGTGACCCCAAAACCCAGTTGTGTGCCCAAACCGAACTCATTGGATATCAGCAATATTTCAAAAAATATAACCCAATGTTTCTGGACATCTGTAAAGCGGCTGTGGAAAAAGAATCCCCCCCTTCTTTTATTGCCAAAACGCTATCAGAAGAGGTGGTCGGTGTTCTACTCACCGGGGAGTGCCATTCTGATGACCTGGAAGCCGCCCACCCTCTCTGCTCCGCCGCCGCACCGCCAGAATATGAGCCGGTTATTGATATGGTTAAACAACTCGACCTGCAAATCAGCCAGCAGTACCCGGAAATAAAAACTCATAAAACACTCCACCTATGTAATGAAGGTGTATTGCCTGAGTACAGACACAGAGAAGTTGGTCTGAACCTGGGATTACTCTGCATGGAACACGCCATTTCTGGTGGGTACGACTACGTCATTGCGGAAACATCCACCAGAGCAACCCAATATATCCTACAAAAATATGTTCGGTTCTCAGTTGTCGCAGAACTGAATTACAAAACCTATAGCTTTAAAGGGCAACATCCCTTTGCTCATCTTGCCGATCTTCCCAGTGAGCTCAGTTGTCAATCCTACCTTGCTATGGTGAAACAGATTGACAGACGCAAGAACTGAACACCTTTTACCTCAATTATGACAGCAGTGTGACATTGGTATGACATTTGAGTTGCAATCGTTATACTTTGTATATACACTGTATATTATTGTACTAGACATTAGGAGAGCGCATATGACTGTCAACAGTGATTTGAGAAGAGCATTAAAAACCTGGGAACACAGTGACCTAACTGAATACAATGAAGCTCCTTTAATGGTGCGAGCTTTAGGAGTCGTCACAGTGTCTGCCCTTACAGCTTTTACCCTTCTGCTGTAAATAACACGATTGGTCTTTAGCACCATGTAACCGATCAGTGAGGACTTCTGTTTAACTCTTTTTGGTATATCTATTTTTACTTAGAAGACTAAACAGGAGTATCACTGAGCAAGCTACTCATAAACCACCATCTTGTTTTATCTCTCTTTTCAAACGGTTAAACACTTATTTTCTTTGTATACGCCTGACTTAAAAGTCGCACAAACTACTCTAATACCGGTGACATCTCCTCCAAATTCCTCCGAAATCACATGATAGTCGATTGCTAAAAACATTCTAAAGACAATACTATTGTCCACTTAAAATCTTTTAATTTTTAAGCCATTTTTATTCTACGGCGTTAACTGGTTATTCTCACAATTAGATTACGGTTTTATCAATAGAATTCTCCATAGTCACATCAACTATGGAACTCAATTATGACTCAAGAAATCTTGACCCTTGATGAAAACCGACGTTCGGGTTTGTTATCGCAAATTTCGTTCTTCGGGATCCCTCTACACCTTTATGCAGTCCTTTTGGCAGTGGTTCTGATCGCACACTTTACCGATACACTTCCAAAGAATGTCGTTGGCGGCTTTGGCTTTATGTTTGTTGTCGGTGCTCTATTTGGTGAAATTGGCAAACGTCTGCCAATTTTCAACAAGTACATCGGTGGTGCTCCGGTTATGATCTTCCTGGCTGCCGCCTGGCTTGTACACGCGGGACTGCTGACAGACAGAGAAGTTACTACCGTAACAAACGTAATGAAAAGTACAGGCTTCCTGAATCTTTTCATCGCGGTTCTGATTACCGGGTCTATTCTGGCCGTTAACCGTAAGCTACTGCTTAAGTCTCTGGTAGGCTATATCCCAACGATTCTTGCGGCAGTTCTGGGCGCATCTATCCTGGGTATTACCGCCGGTCTGATCTTTGGTATTTCACCTTCCAACATCATGATGCTATACGTACTGCCTATCATGGGTGGCGGTAACGGCGCAGGTGCGATTCCTCTGTCAGAAATCTACGAATCTGTTACTGGCGGTTCAAAAGAGCAATACTACTCTGTCGCTATCGCTATTCTGACCATCGCTAACATCGTTGCTATCGTAGCGGCTGCCGTACTAAACAATATCGGTGAAAAAATGCCAGCTCTGACAGGTAACGGTGAACTACTACGTAAATCTAGCTTCGATGTAGGAGAAGACGACGTTGCACCAAAAATCACCCCGCGTGAAATCGCTATCGGCCTAATGCTGGCTGCGTGTGTGTATACTTTGTCTTACGCACTGTCAAAATCCATCCTGCCTGGTTTTGGTGATGTGAAAATCCACACCTTTGCTTATATGGTAATCATCATTGCTATCATTAACGCGACAGGTATCTGTTCAGATGAAATCAAAGAAGGTGCAAAACGTCTTTCTTCTTTCTTCTCTAAGCATATGCTTTGGGTACTGATGGTAGGTGTGGGTGTTGCTTATACTGACCTTCAGGAAATCATTGATGCCATCACTTTCGTGAACCTGATCATTGCTACGCTAATCGTTGTTGGTGCAATCATTGGTGCCGCTCTTGGTGGCTGGGTTATGGGCTTCTACCCTATCGAATCATCTATCACAGCTGGCCTGTGTATGGCTAACCGCGGTGGTTCTGGTGACCTTGAAGTTATGGCAGCAGCCAACCGTATGAGCCTGCTATCTTATGCGCAAATTTCTTCACGTCTTGGCGGTGGTATCGTGCTGGTTATCGCTAGTATCGTGTTTGGTATGATGAGCTAAACCTACTTAGTCGTTCAGAGGAACAAAGTTCAGCTTTGCTCCTCTGTTATTTCAAAGATAAGCATGCTCCAACAGCAATAAATGCATTAACGCTATTTAAGCCATTGATACCACCACCTTTATTATGTCTATTCCCACACTTTGTTGATACATTAATCAGTAATTCTGTTATGCCGATCTCAGCCCCATTATTTATGCCAAAACCAGCTATACATCATCGCTTATGCGCAAGCCTCTCATTCCGACAACGGGTTTGGGTATTACTGTTTGGCGTTGTTTCTTTCTTAGTATTATTGGTTGGGGTCTATTTCCATTCCATTCTGTCCGACACTCTCAATAGCCAGGTAAGCACACGAGCGGTTGAACAGGCCCGAGAAATAGCCAGTGACCCCCTCTTTGTTGAAGCAATGGAAAACAAAGACGTACATAGCATTTATAATCAGGTCGCTCGACTGACCAAAATATCGGATGCAGATTTCATTGTTGTCGGGGATAAAAATGGTATTCGCCTGACCCATCCGGATCCGGAAAAAATCGGTTACCCAATGCAAGGCGGAGACAGCGCAAAAGCCCTGAAGCAAGGTATACACTACTATTCCATTCGCAAAGGTAGCCTGGGGTTCGCTATCCGGGGTAAATCACCGGTATTTTCAGCTCAAGGGGACATTATTGGTGTGGTATCCGTCGGGTATCTGCTTGATACCATCAGCACCCAGTTAATGCGCTACTCTATTCCCTTCTTTGCTGTTCTATTTGTCATTTATTTGTCTTCATCATTGGGGGCCTGGTGGTTCTCTAAGCACGTGAAAAGTCAAATGTATGGTATGGAGCCCGAAGAAATAGCCATGTCATTACGGGTACAGAACTCGGTATTCGAGGCGGTTTATGAAGGCATTATTGCGGTGAACAAACAAGGTCGCATTCTGTCCGTCAATCAACACGCATTGAATATTCTTGGTATTGCCTACCACCCATCTCACCTACGGGAACGGATGGTTAATGAATATATAACCCCTGCCGATTTTTTTGTCGGAGCTAAAATTGATGATGAAGCCAACACTCTAAAATCTCAGCATAAAGAGATCACGTGTAATGGCGAAGCACTGATTGCCACTCGTGTTGGCATATGGGAAGAAGATCAGCATGTCGGATGGGTAATCAGTTTCAGACCACGTAATGATCTGAGTATCCTGACAACTCAATTGGCCCATATCCGGCAACAAACCGATAACCTTCGGGTCGTCAGCCATGAATATGCTAATAAACTCTCCACCATCAGCGGTCTGATTCAGATTGGTGCTTATGATCAAGCTCTGAACACCATTCGACAGGAAACAGAAACTCATCAACAGTTTGTGGACTTCATAACCGAGTCCTTTAGTTCAAAGATTATCGCTGCGCTGTTACTGGGAAAATACAGCCGGGCAAAAGAACTCGGACTCACCCTTGAATTTGACCCATATTGTCAACTACAGCGGCCTCCTGCCCGGCTGAGTGAAGATGAGCTGGCAGCCATCATCGGTAACCTTTTGGATAATGCTTACGAAGCCACACTAAAAAACCCGGATAGCAACAAATCTATCTCTGTCTTTCTCTCTGATGATAACGGAAAGGAACTAGTGATAGAGGTCGCCGATAACGGTATTGGTATACCAGAAGAGATAGCAGATACCCTATTTGAAAAAGGCATTACCAGCAAAGGGAAGCCAAACCATGGGATAGGTCTACATCTGGTCCATCAGTATGTAACCAAAGCTGGCGGGAATATATTAATTGATGATGCAGAACCAGCCGGTACCATTTTTTCTATATTTATTCCGAATGAGATTTAACCAATGGAAATTTATGACACATTGATTGTTGAAGATGAAGCGAACATTGCCGAGTTTCATTCTCATTATATTACGCAAACGAAACGTTTCAGAGCCGTTGGTATCGCCCAGAAAGTGGCTGAAGCCCGCACTATGATCCGTTTATTAAAACCCAAACTGGTATTGTTAGATAACTACCTGCCAGACGGAAAAGGCATTGATTTACTGAAAGAAATTACGGCGATGGACAATGTGCCCGACGTGATCTTTATTACCGCTGCAAACGATATGGAAACTGTTCGGGAAGCCGTTCGATGTGGTGTTTTTGATTACCTGATGAAGCCGATATCCTACGATCGCCTGTCAGATTCGCTGGACCGCTACCTGAAATATACCAGCTCCCTGAAAGCGAGCGAACATATCAACCAGCGTCACGTTGACGCCCTGTTCAACTTTCAGTCCAAGTCAGCCCGTCTTGAGCGCCTGCCAAAAGGTATTGATGAACTCAGTCTGGATAAAGTCACTCAGGCGTTTGATGACCAGGAAGCCTGTTATACAGCCGAAACATTAGGCAAAGATCTGGGTATCAGCAAAACCACAGCGCGCCGCTATCTGGAATATCTGCTAGCCAGAGGCATTGTAGAAGCGGTTATTCAACATGGTCGTATTGGCCGGCCGGAACGCGTCTACAAAAAAGTGGATAACACTTCCGGCTGAACCCGGCTATCTCACCGGACAGACCCGGCGGAAATTCTCCCGCTGGGTCTGGTGTCTAGTCTGATTCCTTACGAGCAATGACCTGCACTACGTGGCTATCACCATTGTGCTTGCTTCCTTCCTGAATAAATCTTTCTTTCTCCTCGAGCAATAGAAAATTCAGTTCAGACAGCTCTGTCGAGATGATCTTTTCTGAATACATCATGTCGGCGCTTGATGGCCCACCGGTTTTAAACTCTAGTTGTTTAGGCGTATAAGACTCAGCTAAAAATACCCCGTTCGTTTTTAACGCTTTGACTACCTTCGCATGCACCGGACGACGAAGCCCTGGTGGCAAATGACAAAATATAGAAACAATCGCATCCCAATGGTTACAGCCTAAATCAAATTCGCTGAGATCAGCATGAATAAAGTGAATTTCAACGTTATGTTCCTGGGCCAGTGTCTTTGCTTTTTTAATTGCAACTTCTGATAAATCGACCGCGGTTACCTCAAACCCCAGCTTAGCAAGAAAAACCGAATTACGCCCTTCCCCATCGGCAAGACAAAGCACTTTGCCTCTGGGTAAAGCATTCACATTGTTTCTCAGAAAATCATTTGGCTGTTCGCCATAAACATAATCGCTGACATCGTACACAGCATCCCACATAATCATCACCTCAAACTTTAGATAATACTAATATAAAGTAAATGAGAATTAATGCCAATAGGAAATTCGCTCCCACTGTGACCGACAAAAAAGAGCGGGCTTCAATGAAGCCCACTCTATCGTTCTTAACATTAACTCAATGACTCTATGTCTTACAGACGTTTTGTCGCATCATGAATGGCAGCCCTTTGCTGCTCAAGCACTGAAGCAACCTCAACAATCTGCTCGGTTACTCCGGACAGTCTGTCACTGATACTCTGCATAGATTCATGCTCGGCATTGGTATAGATCACCGCTTTATCCACGTTTGAGCTGATTTTTTCTATCGCTTCAGAAGAAGCCTCAGCTTCTTTGACCACCGACTCTATACTCTGCTCAATTTTGGCACTGGCTGCTCTTGCACGGGTTGCCAGGTTTCTGACTTCATCGGCAACCACCGCGAAGCCACGTCCCTGCTCTCCGGCCCGGGCCGCTTCTATCGCGGCATTCAGAGCAAGCAGGTTCGTCTGGTCTGAGATATCATTAATTTCAAGAGCCAGGTTATTGATGGTAGACACACCATGTCCCAGTTGCTGTACCTGCCCTTTACAGCTGCTGATAAACTCAGCATCATCTTTAGTCGCTTTGGCTGAAGCCGCCAGGTTCTCGCAACAGCCAAAGATATCGTTTTTCACCGCATTGCTGCTGTCTGAAACAGACTCAACAATGGCAGACGCCTGATCAATCATTCCCGCAATGTCATTCAGTGTGTCTGCTGCCTGCTGCAGATACCTCTCCTGCTCGGAGCCTTTCGCATCACTTGCGGCCATCAGTTGATTAACCTCTGACTGAAGCTGATCGGCCCGCAGCTCCAGCTCAGCAATCTGTGCTCCCCGGGATTGATAAGCATCCAGCAATTGCTGAACACCATTGTTCAGTTGACTGAAGTTCAGGTTCTCTCTGCTTCCGGATCCAAGATGTTGCAGTAATTTACCCTGTAACTGGTTAAGTATATTCTGTAAAAACAGAGAAAGAATGATCGCATGGGACAACCCTACAGCGCACAATATAGCGATATAAGTTATTATATTTAGTGTATTTTCTGCAAACAGATAATGTATAAGCATCATTGCTAAAATAGCAATATCGACTATGACTAGTTTCCGGAAAATCGGCAGGTTAAAAAGCATAGTAAACCCTTATGGTATAGTTATATTTCAGGAGAGTTTCCTGTGGGGAAAATAAAACAAGCAATGTAACAAAATATTTTGGGGTAGATATACAGACTTTCAGCGTGGTTTGTCAAAATATTTTTATACCGCAGATACTGCCTGCATTCGAGTACACCATTCACTACTTCCGGGTTTATCAGTACAGCTTTGACTTTATTTCGATGCGGGCACCGCAATAGAGAGGAGGCTCCCTTTGTTACAACTTGAAATGTATCGAAACCCTTACATTTCCATTCCTGTTCTTCGTTCTTTCTTTCCTGATTACACGGCATAATAGCTTAAATAAGTGTTATTAATGTGAGCACTGGTCGGATATCGGTCTCAGACACATATCAATACATCAGGGTAACTTATGAAAGATAAGCCAATTCTTGTGGTCGACGATAACCAGGACCTGCGTGATGCGCTTTCCGATTATCTAGGTAAAACAGGGTTCTCTGTCATCGGGGCTGAAAATGGTGAGGCGATGTGGCGGGTGCTGGAAAAACAGGAAGTCTGCCTGATTATCCTCGATATTATGATGCCCGGTGACGATGGCCTGACGTTATGCCAGCAGCTACGCCGAATATCAGATGTACCCATTATTATGCTGACGGCAGTTACCGAAGAAACCGATCGTGTGGCCGGTTTGGAAATGGGTGCCGACGACTATATCACCAAATCATTTAGCCCACGGGAACTGCTTGCCCGAATAAAAACCATTCTGCGCCGTAGCCAGGCCCCGGTACGGCCAATGCTGGCGAGAAAAGCTACCTTTGCCGGCTGGCAACTGGATACGGTTACCCGAAAACTAATCCATCCTTCAACTGGCATCATCAAGCAATTAAGCGGTGCCGATCTGTCCCTATTGGGGTTGTTTATTGCCAACGCAGAATCAGTTCTGACCCGTGATGATATCGCCCGGGAAATATGGGGGCGGGATGCTGAGCCTTTGGAACGCGGCATTGATGTGCAGATAAGCCGGTTACGCCATCAGTTGGAAGACAAAGACCGGACATTGATTGTCACCGTTCGGAACAAAGGCTATATGCTGGCGGCCAGTGTTCACTATGAAAGTTAGATTCCGGTTCAACTCACTGGCTGTTCGTGCCAGCGTTTTTCTGCTCGCAGTGATTGTCGCAGCCCAGCTTCTGGCCGGGCTGATCTGGTATCAACAGACCAGTGAAAGAGATCAGAAAGGTCTACTTACCACGGTAAACAGCCTTGCTTTGAGCGCCTCATCGACTATCTCTTTTTTTCAGACACTGCCGGCCGAATACCGACACCTGGTTCTCAATCAGTTGCGTAGCATGGGAGGTACTCGCTTTTTCGTCTCTCTAAATGACCATGAAATTCCTCTGGATCCTTTGCCTGACAGCCATAGAAAAACACTGGTTATCAACGAAGTTAAAACGCTTCTGAAAAACGAACTGCAAGGAGACCCGATTATCAAAGTCGATTTTACGCTGCGTGATAATCTGAAGGTTTTTAATAATGAGCTGCCAATTGATGATCTGCCACAGCTATGGGCGCATTACTCCCTTTCCTATGGGAGTTTAAATCCGCCTATTCTGGTGACTCAGGTAAAAGTCGCCCCGCAGGAATGGTTTTATCTGGCTGCCGTATTACCTGCCCCTTACGTCAATCTGGAAACGGAATACTTTGCGCCAAGGGAATGGCTGACGCTACTGTTTTCGGCTCTGTTACTTCTGATTTGTACCTGGTTTATTGTCAGGCGAGAAATCAGGCCAATCCGCAAGCTCGCTAAAGCTGCAACGTTGATGTCCAGCCGTCTCAAAGTACCGGAAGTGAAAGAAGAAGGCAGTGCAGAGCTGCGTGCGGCCGTCAGAGCATTTAACAAGATGAACCGGCGCATTGATAGTCATATCAAGGACAGGGAAATGTTGTTCAGCTCCATCTCCCACGATTTAAAAACACCGATTGCCTGCCTGAAATTACGCTCAGAAATGCTGGATGATGACACGGATCGGGAACGCTTTTGTAAAATAGCGAATGATCTCGACCTTATGGTGAAAGGGGCGCTGCAGAGCATTAAAGAGACGGATATTCACGAAGATATTGAACCGATAGATTTTAACCAGTTGATTCGGCATATCAAAGACACCATTCCCGGCTCTGACGATAAAATCAGGATTCAGGGACAAATTAACGCCCATTTTGCCGGCAAGCCTTTGGCCATAAAACGTTGTTTTCAGAACCTGATTGATAACGCATTAAAATACGGGGATAAAGCGGACATTACCCTGCTGGACGATACAGAATCACAAACGATCATTATTGAAGACCATGGTCCGGAGCTTGATGCCAGACAACTGAGTAAATTTTTTGACCCTTATTTCCGGGCCTCAGGTGACACTGAGGGTAACGGACTTGGTCTGACCATTTCACAAAGTATCGCCAAAGCTCACGGCGGCAGTATTTACCTGAGCCTGACCAATAATGGCAGCTTACGGGTCACTCTCTCTTTTCCAAAAGAATAATTATCTTTTCCACGAGAATAATCATGAAAGCATCACTTATCGCCACCTTGCTGTTCTTATCTCCCGTCTGTAGCGGTCAGAATGTTGAATTCCTGCACTGGTGGACATCAGCAGGTGAAAAATCAGCCCTGAACGTACTGGAAAAACAGCTGGCTGAGCATCAGATAGAATACCATCCGTCTCCGGTTATTGGCGGCGGCGGTGATACGGCCCTCACCGTACTGCAGGCCCGGGCCCTGGCGGGAAACAGCCCGAATATGGCCCAAATTGAGGGCCCGGTGATTAAAGCCTGGGATGCCATCGGTGTTCTGCATTCACTTAACCATATTGCCGATGAACAGCACTGGGATAGCGTACTCTACCCTCTGGCTAAACGGATCAATAAAACGGGAAATGGTTATGTCTCTATGCCTCTGGTTCTGCACAGGCTTAACTGGTTATGGGTCAACCACCACCTTCTTAAGCAGTTGAATATGACGGTTCCTCAAAACTGGGAAGAAATGCTATCCACGATGGAAAAAGCCAGAGAAGCCGGGGTCAATCCCTTAGCCGTCGGTGCCCGTCCGTGGCAGATTGCCCAGCTTTTTGAAAGTATAATGATAGCCACAGGAGGCGTTGAGTTTTATAAGGCAACGTTGGTTGATCTCAACCCCAACACCATCAATTCAGAGCAAATGCGTCATGTGCTGAAACAGTTCCGCCGGCTTAGTATGCTAACGGATCATCCCCTGCAGGATATACCGTGGGATAAAGCAACATTGCAGTTGGCTCAGAATAAGGCCTTGTTTCAGATAGGGGGAGACTGGATTTTGGGAGAATTACTCAGCCAGAACATTCAGGTTCCCGACCATATTGGCTGTTATCCTGCTCCTTCCGCTAATGGCAGTTATCTCTACAACATGGATAGCCTTATTTTTCTGAAAAGCAGGAATTTCGATCAACAAAAGGTCGATAAGGTAGCAAGGGTTCTGAGCGACAAACAGTTTCAGGCTGACTTTAATAAGGTAAAAGGCTCGATTCCAGTACGCACCGATATTGACCTGAAAGACTTTAACACCTGTCAGAAGCAGTCTTTCCGGGATTATGCGGCCGCCAGACAACACGCATCAGCCATTCCAAGTATGACCGACTCAATGGCTATTAACCCAGTGGCTCAGCAGGCCATTAATTCCGAAATCTACCGTTTTTATCGTGATACTCAGGTTACAGATGAGGACTTAATTAAACGAATTATCGCGATTGCTGAAAGTAATTAAAGCATGCTAAAAGTTCCATTTTTCAAACTGGATCTCACATTCATAAAAACAATGTAACTAACTGAAAAATAAAAATAAAAATCAAACTGATAGCTAAGTGTACTTTCCTTGACGGGTTAACGTTAATAACCTGATTACATTCAGAATAAACGTAAGTTCTTACTTACATTCAAATTACAAAACTCTACTTCTTTTCCTTCTCAAATCACTAGATTAGGAAATGAACTTAACACAAACGGAGTTTTGTATGACTACTCAAGCTGCGGTGAGCCAGACAAAAGGCTCATCACCATTTTCCGCTGTGAAACAGGGCGTTTCCAAACTGTCCACAGTAGGGCGTGCGTTAATGCTGCCCATTTCAATACTACCTGCCGCCGGCCTGCTATTGGCCTTTGGTGACAAACTGGGTATCCCACTGATGGTGGGGGCCGGTGAAGTTATCTTCGGTAACCTGCCACTGCTTTTCGCTGTCGGGGCTGCGGTTGGGCTGACAAAAGAATCCGGGGTTTCTGCCTTAGCCGCCGTTATCGCCATGTTAGTGATGAATATGACCATCGGTGTTTCTGCCGGAGTCACTCAGGAAATGGCATTAAATGGCGGTGCATATACACTGGTGCTTGGAATTCCAAGTATGCAAACCGGCGTATTTGGTGGCTTAATTGCCGGTATACTGGCTGCCAGTATGTATAACCGTTTTTATACTATTCAGCTTCCCGCTTTCCTTGGCTTTTTTGCCGGTAAACGCTTCGTACCTATTGCCACTGCATTTTCAGCCTTTATCCTCGGCCTGATTCTTCCTTACATATGGGCTTATGTTCAGGCGGGTATCGACGGATTGTCAGGTATTGTCAACGGCGGCAATCAGGCTCTGTCCACTTTCATTTTTGGCTTTACCGAACGAGCTCTGATTCCAACAGGCCTGCACCACATTTGGTACCCATCTTTCTGGTTCAGTTTCGGTGAATTTACTCCGGAAGCAGGGCCAGCAGTCAACGGTGATCAGGTCATCTGGTTTAAAATGCTGGCTGATGGTGTGAAAGACTTCGATTCTTCTACATACCATGGTGTCGGCAAGTTTATGCAGGGTGAGTTCCCTCTTATGCTTTTCGCATTACCAGCCGCCTGTCTTGCTATGTTCCATGAAGCAAAAACCAAAAACCGTAAATATGCCGCTGGTATTTTGTTCTCAGCCGCGCTGACCTGTTTCCTGACCGGAATTACAGAACCGGTAGAGTTTACCTTCATCTTTATTTCGCCACTTCTGTACCTGTTTAACGCAGTAAGCGCTGGCTTTGCATACATGTTTATGTACCTGCTGGACGCTCACCTGGCGAAATCGTTCTCTGCCGGTTTTATTGACTACGTGACTCTGGGCATTATGCCGTCTATGAATGGTTTTGAAACCAACTACTTCGCCGCTGTCATTGTTGGTGTTCCAATGGCGATTCTTTATTACGTGACTTTCCGTTATGCCATTCGTAAGTTTGACCTGCAAACTCCAGGACGTACTGATGAGGTAAAAGAAGAACCAGAACTGAGTATTGACCAGCTAACAAAACTGGTGGTCGATTTCCTTGGTGGCAAAGACAACCTGACCTCCGTCACGTCCTGCATTACCCGACTGAGACTGGAGGTTAAAGACCCTGATGTCGTCAACCGGAAAGGACTGGAAGATGTTGGGGCGATGGGTGTGATTAACGTAGGATCTAACGGCGTTCAGGTAATATTCGGTGCTAAGGCTCAGTTCATTGCCGACAAAATTAATGATAATTAGTCACTGACTTTCATCATAAAAACATACAGTTCTAAAACGTACGTCGCACCTGATGTGCGACGTATTTATCTCCGTTACCACGGAAGCTCACTGCCATTTGAGTGCCAGAATGTCCCGCTGTTGGACATATCCAACTGATCGATTCGGGTAAACAGACGCTGTGCGGCTTCGCTCGCAGGGATCTCTCCGCGACCGCCAACCATGTCGGTCTGTACATAACCGGGATGGAGAATAGCAACAGAAATATTGCGATGAGCAACATCGTGAGCCACCGATACCGCCGCTGCATTCAGTGCCGCCTTCGACATACGGTAACCATAACGTCCTCCGGAGGTATTATCTGCAATCGAGCCCATCCGGCTGGAAACAAACGCGATCTTCCCGCCGTCACGCAATTGTTCAAGTAGAGCTTCGGTTACTTTCAAAGGGCCAAGGGTATTGACCTTCCACTGTTCTTCTATCGTGGCATAGTTGAGCTGACCGAGCACCTCATCACGTAAGATGCCGGCGTTATTGATCAGGATATCCAATTCTGGCACCTGCGCTTTCAGTGATTCGACCCCGGCAGGTTCAGACACATCAATGTCCTGAATGATATGAGCCGCCGTTGCAGACAGTTCATTGCTGGTTTTACGGCAGGCGGCGTAGACGTCATACCCCGCACTCAGATATTGCTTAACAAGTTCAAGACCAATACCACGGTTAGCCCCGGTAATTAAAACGGTTTTCATGTCATCACCTTCTTAAAATAGATTTAATTACTATAGCCAGTCACTATATTTCATACAACCTGCTACGAATCCTATCCATTTCTGAAGCAGAATAAATCCGTATTACAGACATGTTTTACATAAGAAACAAACCAATACCTATGCTGATCAGCATCACTCCAGCCCCTTTTTCCACCAAATGAAGGCTCTGCTTTAAACAGGACTGGATCTTGGGGTGACCCATGGCGACAGCTATCCATAAGTCCCATAGCAATACGACAGTTACCATCCATGCACCGCATACCATTTGTTGTAGCAAAGTGGTCTGACTGCCCAGAATAACGGTCATCAGGCTCATATAAAAAAGCGCATTCTTTGGATTCAGCAGCGCAGAATTGACCCCAAGTAAAAACTGCTTTGGAATAGAAGGGGCATCCTCAGCCTCTTTTCCCTGGATCCCGTTGTCCGGTTTACTTTTGAGCAGCATCCAGCCGATCCACAGTAAATACCCGGCTCCTAACGCCTCCACGACGGAAAAAATAACCGGATTGTCCCGGATACCAGACCAGCCGATTATCGCCATAGCAATATAAACCGCATTCCCGACAGCAATGCCAATACAGATATACCGGCACCCTTTCAGCCGGTGCCTGACGGAGTGCGAAACGATTAGAAAAAAATCTTGTCCGGGACTGAGTAATGCTAAAAAGTGAGCTAACGCGAGCGCAGGAAATGCGGAAGGAAATAGTGTTGCCAGAGTCATCAAATATCACCTGAAGTTAAAAAGTGATATCACTTTACGCCGGTCTGCTTACCACTTATTGTCGAAAATTGACCCTGTTATTCATGCTACTGTTATTTTTATTGGGGCTGTTCTGGTACTGTCCCGGGGTCGAAGCGGTATAACTGACAAACGCTTTATGTAGCTGGCTCTGGTCTGAATAGCCAACTTCAAGAGCAACATCGGCTATTTTCATTCCGGTACGTAACAATCGCTTAGCCTTTTCAACCCGGCAGTTGTTTAAAAACGCTCTGGGCGTAATACCAAAGCGGCGTTTAAAATTGCGAATAACCGATTCGGGAGTTCGCCCGACCTGCCGCGCAATATCTTCAATCGAAGGAGGGCTCTCAACCTGTTCCAGCAGCCACTCTCTTACCCGGTAAGCAATTCCGTCATCCTCTTCACTATTTAGTAACGGAGAGCAATAAGCCTGCACCACAGAGCGTAACCGTTCATGTACCAGAGAGACATCTCTGGGAGCACAACTCTCAGTCAGTGTACTTATCAAACCCGGCAGTTCGTTTTCCTTATCCGAGACGAGAAGCATGCCCTTCTCACAGATGAAACGGGTCACCTTTTGCTGGTAACACTCCGAGAGCACATCACAGCACCATTGATGGTCAATATAAAGCATGCGATAACTACGCGGGAGCCCCTGAACAGGGTTACAGGCATGCACCAGGTGAGGCTCAATAAGCACCATATCGCCGGAACTAAGGGTAATATCCGCCCCCCGGGCCGACAGGCAGGTTTGACCTGCCTCAATGAGCCCGAGAGACAGCTCTGAATGGCTATGCGCCTTGTAACTTTTGATACTGTTACAAGTGGTTCTGATCACCAGTTGGGGGAGCGCATCACAACGCCAGTAGCCTTGCCTGATATCACGGATATTGTCAGCCATGTTTAATCACAATACGGGCTATTTAATCTTTGCCAGTCGCTGTTTAAACATATCAAGAACGCCTTTAAACTGCGGCTCGACCGTAAAGGTTTCTGATACCGAGTCATAACGCGCCACCTCAAGTTTACCCGGACGAAAAGTCAGAATATAGTTTTCCCCATCCTTACCAATAGCAAACTCATCAGCCCTGAACTGTTTGGGTTCACCGCCGAAACAACGCTCAAAGAACCGCAACAGCTCATGAGCCTGCGGCGATTTGAACTTCTGTTCACCGATGGTTGCGGCCGTCTTATCTGAAACCAGCACCAGGTAATCCGTTTCGCTGTACTTCATGATATTAAATAACCGCTGGCGCTGCTGCGGTGTCGGCAATGTCGCAACATGCACCCTGCCCTGAGCCTCATAACGGATCATCCCTGTGGTCGTCATCAGGTTTACGATACCAATTTCATCGCATGCGCCTTGCATCTCTTCCGGCAGCAATGCCGCGACTTCCCGGTGATATTGCTTCGTACTCAGGTTAGATCTGTTCAGATTTAACAGAGAGCCATCAGGCAGTATATAACCGCCATCCTTGTTTGAATGGGTCACTCCAAAATGTCCGACCAGCCTTGCCAGTAGTTCTTCACCAAGCATTTTATCTGTCTGTGTCATATTATTATCGATTTATTCAGTATCTTTTTATCATCGTATATCTACACAAGGTTTCCTCTGCCTTCCCTGGTAACTATACGAAATACGGTAAACCCTCATTTTACGCCATTTAAACTCATTTCATAGGAATTATTTGGCAGGTATACTGTTGAGAGACATGTATTCGCGTGCGATTACCTATATATGCGCTAAAGATGAATAAACTCTACAGATACAATACATGGCCGACACATCTTCCTGAACGGATAACATTCCCTGATAAAAAGACACTCAGTAATGACAAAAGTATCGCCTCTACAATCTCATCTCTGGCTTTCCGGAATCAGGTGGCTGGCACTGTTGGTGATAACATCCGCAATCTCGATTTATCTGGATTACAGCTCTGTTCCGGCGGCTTATCTGTTGGGTGCGCTGATTTGTGCCATTACGTTTGCAGTTCTTAACCAATCAGTTAAATTACCCAAACCCTGCCTGACGCTGGGGCAAGGAATCATCGGTGTCATGATAGCCAGTTCTATCCCGGTAATGACACTGAATAATATTACGGATCACTGGACACTGTTTACGCTGGGCATCGGTTCAGTACAACTGCTGAGCAATGGGCTTGGCCTGCTGCTCACCAGAAGCAATGTACTACCCGGCTCCACCGCCATCTGGGGAACCAGCCCCGGGGCCGCGACGGCTATGACCATTATGGCTGAAAGCTTTGATGCTGATGTCAGATTAGTGGCACTGATGCAATATCTGCGCGTAGTGATCGTCACGGTGACCGCTGTACTGGTCACCCATTTCTGGGCGAATGATCTGACGACAGCCCCACAACCGGCACTGGCTGATTTTTCCTGGCAGATAACCAGCCGGACCGATTTTTTGCAGACCCTAGCGCTGATGGCAGTCAGTATCATCGTGGCACGCATCACCCGTCTGCCAGCCGGTCCTTTGCTGATCACCCTGGCTGTGGGACTGGTCGCCAGTGCGACACAGGTGGTACACCTGACTTTACCCCAGCCTTTATTGCTTCTCTCTTACACCATTATTGGCTGGAACATCGGGTTTCGCTTTGACCGTTCAATCCTCGCTTATGCACTCAAAATCCTGCCGAGCATCCTGCTATCCATCGTCTTGCTGATCGGGGGCTGTGCTCTGATGTCACAAGTGCTGGTCATCACCATGGGTATTGACCCACTCACCGCTTATCTGGCTATGAGCCCAGGTGGTGCGGATTCTGTTGCCATTATTGCAGCATCAGGACAAGCTGATATATCATTTGTCATGATGATGCAGACAGCCCGGTTGATTCTGGTACTTATCTGCGGTCCGGCAATAGCCCGCTGGCTGGCTATTCGTCAGCTACGGTCCGAGAAGGTAGCCCATTAATGTTCTCAGCCACTCACTTTTCAGATCAGCCAGGAGTTGACATGTTAGAGATAAAGCAACTGACCGACGATTTTGCCGTCTCTCCCCAAATTTCACCAGGAGATGTACATAAAATCGCGGAGCTGGGTTTTAAGACGATCATAAATAACCGTCCCGATAATGAAGAACCCTTTCAACCTTTCAATCTGGACATAGAAAATCAGGCCAATGAACTGGGGCTCACCTATATTCATCAGCCGGTAGGTCACTTAACAGCTGAAGATGCCGCCCAGTTCGGAGAAATATTAAAACAGGCCCCCCGTCCTCTTCTCGCTTTTTGCCGTTCCGGCACACGATGTTCCATCTTATGGGTGGTGGGCAGCGACGATCTGACCTCAATGGAAAACCGTATCGCACGGGCCCGGGATTGTGGGTATTCTCTGGGCTGATCCGGCAAATACGATTGAAAGTGTCCGGGTGCTCAACCTTTCAGCAGATCGCCATCAATCGGGTAGAACCGGGTCGCAGCGTCAATCAGAGACTGAGCGGAAAGGTCTTCGACGCCGTACACCTCAACATCCTTATGATATTTATTCCGGATACGTTGTGCCAGCAGGTCAAAATCACCGTCTCCGGACACCAGTACAATCACGTCCGCATCCATTGCCAGCTCTATCGCATCCAGCGTAATGCCGACATCCCAGTCGCCTTTTGCTGAACCATCCAAACGCTGAATAAACGGCTTTAGTTTTACCTCAAAGCCAATACCCCGCAGAATATGGTGGAACTGGCGTTGCTTTTCCTGTCGGCTGGCTATCGCGTAGGCATTCGCCTGAATGACCCGCCGGTCCTGAGTCACACGACGCCAGAAGACATTGTAATCAAAATGGGCATGGAACCTTTCACGTGTGGTGTAGTAGACATTCTGCACATCCACCAAAATTGCAACTGACTGCATATTTATTACTCTTTAGTGCGAAAGCCACTAGCTTGCGCGATAGAATGAGCGTGTCAAGTCATACACCGATACAAAATATATTGATGGTGGCACCTCAATACCAACCGGATAAAATAACTCTGTTGTAGAATAGTGCTATTCTTCATATCAGGCAACTATGTGAATTGGAAGCGAATAAATGTCTTTACAAGAGAATCTCCCCAGACTGATTTTAATCCTGATTTCCTTTGGAATCGTCATCGTCACCACCAATTTTTTAACTCAGAGATTCATTTTTCCGGACAGACCGAAACGGTGGCGTTAGCTAATGCGGTAAAAAAGACCCAGGAAAGAGAAATGGTTTTTTCCGCATTCTTTACCCGCTCAGAAAACACGATTACCTCTATCAGGGAAAGCGACAGCTTTAATCAATTCCTGACCGGTTCTTCATCCTCCAGACAATCTCTGGAAGAGCTCGCCCTAGCTATGGCAAAAAGTCAGAACGACATCATGAAAATCAGATACATTGATGAGTCTGGCATGGAAGTAGTCCGAATTGAACGTGATCGACTAGATGAGCCTGCAACAGTGGTAGCCCAATCACAGCTACAGGATATAGCTCACCGCTATTTTTATTATGAATCCATCGGCCGTCCGGCAGATAAAGTGTGGTTTTCCGATCTTGACCTGAATATGGAGCACGGAAAAGTCGAGGTGCCATACAAGCCCACCCTACGGGCCATTATGCCTTTAGCTGACCAACAGGCATTTAAAGGTATTTTAATCATCAACTATTTTATGCAGCCCTTATTCGACAACCTTACCAATGCCCCTCTGTATAACGTGATCCTGGCTGACGAAGATGGTGAAGTTCTGATGCATTATGACCCGGACAGGAACTGGAGCCGTTATACGGGCCGGCCTGGGCTATCTTCTGACCTACCTGACACGGATATGGTGTTGCAACACGACACTTATGGAACTTCGACCTTCTTTTCCAGGCAGTTGCACTTACCCTTAAGTCAGAAATTAGTGTTAATACTATCCTTGAACAGTAAATACCTTGCTTTTCAGGAAGCTCATATAAAACAAAACCTGAAATACAGCTCGGGGATTACTCTGTTTATTACCACGATATTCGGGCTGATTTTCGCGGGTCTCCTGAATAAGTTTTTTGTCGCCTACGCCAGTCAGGGTAAACATATCAATGAGCTGAAAAGCCTGAACAGACGTATACAAAACCTATTACAGAAAAACAGGGTTTACATGGAGATGGCCAGCGATGGTATTCATGTACTTGATCAGCAAGGAAACGTCGTCGCCCTTAGCCATTCATTTGCCACTATGCTGGGGTATACCGAACAAGAAGCCTATCAACTTAATGTGCGTGACTGGGAAGCCGAGATACCACCAGAACAGATAACAAAAAACATATCGTCCTTCACCGACAAGCCCAAAAGATTTGAAACCAAACACCGACGCAAAGATGGCTCCATTATTGAGGTAGAAATCAACAGTAAATGGATAACCACCGACGATGGTATTTTCTTCTATGCCTCATCGCGTGATATTACCGAACGCAAGAAAATGGAAAAAGAATTGCGTAAACTGGCTACGACAGACTTTCTGACACAACTCCCCACCCGGAGAGCGTTTTTCGATCAACTCTCCATTGAGCTGGAACGCTCTCATCGTAAAAAGAATCACCCAGTCGCCATCATTATGCTCGATCTGGATCACTTTAAATCTATCAATGACACATACGGGCACCGAACCGGAGACGATGTTCTCAAACAAGTCGCCAACATACTCCATGATGAGGTACGTAAGGTCGATGTTGCAGGCAGATTAGGCGGCGAAGAATTCGGGCTAATTCTGACGGGTACCGATGAAGAGATGGCCATTCACTTCACTAATCGGATACGAACCCGGATCGCTGCAGCTTCACTGCGAGTAGGTGACAATATTATCACCTATACTATCAGTATTGGTATCACCGAAATACGTAAAGACGATTCAGACATAGACGCCATCCTCGAGCGAGCAGACCGGGCTCTTTATCAGGCGAAAACGCTTGGCCGGAATCGGGTAGAAATCTATAGGGAAGAACAAGCTGTATAGGTTAACTATGACAAAATATCAAAAGACAGAATTTAACAATGCGGCACACTCTCTGACAGAGCGACTGAAAGAGCTGCATAACAGCATTCTCGAACGTATGCCCGGAGTATGCCGTGTTGCCTGTGCTCTCTATGACCCGGATACTGACCTGCTAAAAACATTTATCAACAGCACTCACACTGGCCATGCCATTGCCGGCTATCAGTATCCCCTGAGCAAGAGCTACGAACTCAGCCAGTTAAAAGAGCAAAGGACTAGCCGCATCATCGACAATATTCAACAGGAGATCCCGACAGGTACTGCGCACTCAAATTGGTTATTAGAACAGGGATACAGCTCTTCCTTTACGATACCTATGCTTGCAGGTAGTCAGTTTATTGGCTTTATCTTCATCGACAGCGACGAGAAAAACTATTTCAGAGATCATATTCAACGGGATCTCATACTGTTTGCCAAGATGATTACCCTGACCATTTCTACCGAGATCTCGGCTGTCCACTCTCTGTTAGCCACAGCCAAAGCAGCCAAAGAATATGCGCATCTCAGAGACTTTGAAACCGGCATGCATCTAAATCGTATGGCGCAATTTTCCCGCCTGATTGCCAGAACGATAGCGGATCAGTATCAGTTTTCCGATGAAACGATTGAACATATTTATCTGTTTACTCCGCTCCATGACATCGGAAAAATCGGTATTCCAGACCGTATCTTGCTGAAGAAAGGCCGGCTTGATGCAGAAGAATATAACTTAATGAAAGAACACGTGAATAAAGGCGTACACATTATATCTCAGGTACTGGAAGACTATCAGTTATCCCACCTGAGTGATTCTAAGGTAATGCTCAATATCGTGGCTTATCACCATGAGTTTCTTGATGGCAGTGGCTATCCGCATGGCCTGACCGGGGATAAAATTCCGATCGAAGCCAAGATTACTACGGTAGCGGACATTTTTGACGCCCTGACCAGCAAGCGACCATATAAAAACCCTTGGTCAATAGATGATGCTTTTGCCGAGCTAACCGCAATGGCGCGTGCCGGAAAGCTCGATCGGGACTGTGTTGAAGCGCTGATTACAAATCGTGAAGAAGTAACTTATATCGTCACTGAACTCAGAGACAAAGACGAGTCATGAAAAAGGGAAACCATCAGCCGCTTATGATACGTAAACCACGCTATACGGCAAATAGCGAAGCAAGCAGTTGATCGGTCATTCTGCAAAGCAGCCCTTTTTCCGGCTTGGTATGAGCAAAAGAGCGCAGACCATAAATACTCATCACCAGATAATCCGCCAGAAAATCACAGTCGACATCCGGACTGATTTCTCCTGTGCCCTGTGCTTCTTCCAGTTTCGTCTGTAAGCCTAGCTTCCAGGTCTGAAGCATCTCCCGGATCACCTGCTCGACATCTTCATCCTGCTGTGACATTTCATTGAGCGCTTTTTGTAGCAGACAATCCTTGATCTCGTTGCATTCACACTCATCGACAATCATCAGAAGATAACTTCTCAGGCCTGCCATCACCGTTGGCTGAGCAGCAAAAATCGCTGTAAATTCAGCCGCCCTTTCCTCAGCGTAATGGTCAAGAGCCGCCAGCAGTAACCCACGTTTATTCTCGAACGCACAGTAAATAGACCCCGGATGCAATCCGGTCGCCTTTTTTAGATCCTGCATGCTGGTTTTATTGAACCCTTTCGACATAAATTCATACATCGCAGAGCGGAGGACCTGCTTTCTGTCAAATTCTGCTACACGCACACTATTTCTCTTCGCCGATGTCTTGTCTGCTTAATCAGGTTGTCATTTTACTCTGAAAAGCAGAACCTGACAAAGCCATATTTGAACGTTCGTTCAAAAAACATCTTGAATGATCGTTCAAATATGTTTTAGCATAGTACTACGCTGAAAAATCAGAACTCATTCTCACCATCAGGACACAGTGATGACAGATATATTGTTTCAACCATACAAACTGAATGACCAGATCACCTTAAACAACCGCATTGTAATGGCCCCTCTCACTCGCTGCATGGCTGGTGAAGGGCTGGTCGCAACAGATGACATGGCAGCCTATTACGCTCGCCGAGCTGACGCTGGTTTAATTATTTCGGAAGCGACTATTATTCGTGCAGACGGCCAGGGCTACCCAAATACTCCCGGACTGTTTACTCAGCAGCAAGTTGAAAGCTGGAAAAAAGTCACCTCCGCCGTGCATGAGAAAGGCGGCAAAATATTTGCTCAGTTATGGCATACCGGACGAGTTGCCCACCCTCATTTTTTTGATGGTGACCACGTACTAGCGCCTTCTGCTGTGGCTTTTGAAGGCTCGGTACCTCGCATGCGTGAGTTGATATACACCATACCTAAAGCGGCCACCACAGAAGAAATAAAACAGCTGATCGAAGATTATGCTGCCGCAGCCGAAAACGCGATTGCTGCCGGATTTGACGGCGTTGAGGTCCATGGCGCTAACGGTTACCTGCTCGATCAGTTCCTGCACTATGACACCAACCAGCGGAAAGACGACTATGGACAGACTCCGGACAATATGGCCCGCTTTCCGCTGGCAGTGGTTGATGCCATCGTTGAGCGTATTGGCGGCTATCGTACCGGCCTGCGCTTGTCCCCGGGCGCTTATGCTCACATGAGCCCGGATCCGCGGGATCGTGCCGTGTTCGATTATCTGCTGGCAGAGCTGGAAAAACGCGAGCTGGCTTATCTGCATGAAGGTATGTTTGACGACAGCATGGAGTTTGACCACCTGGGTGGCCGGGTATCTGAATACATGCGTCAGAACTACTCAAAAACCCTGATAGCAGTTGGTGGCTACACCGCCGAAACAGGTGCTGAGGCGATGACACAGGACGCGTTTGAACTGTTGGCCGTTGGTCGCCCTTTTATTGCCAATCCGGATTATGTAGCACGGGTGCAGGAAGGACAGGCGCTGACCGATTATGACCCAGGCATGCTTGAGCAACTTATTTAATTTAACATGGATATTATCATGACTCACCCTATCATTACTGATCTGAAAAGCCGCTATACGACAAAACGATACGACACCTCGAAGCGAGTGTCTCAGGAAGATCTGGCGGTTGTGACTGAGGCCATGCGCCTTTCTGCCTCTTCGATCAACTCCCAGCCATGGAAATTTATTGTGCTTGAGAGCAACGAAGCAAAGACACGCGCTGGAAGCGTCCCACATTATCCTGTTTGCGCATAACCCGGCCTATAACCGGGACGATTATGAGAAAGTGATCGATTCCGATGCAATTAGCCAGGTATTTAAAGAAGAGCTGGATGGCTATACCTGCGACGTGGCACTGGCTATTGGTTACCGTGATACCGCAGAATATTATAACGCCGACCTGCCGAAATCTCGCCTGGCAGCCAAAGATATCGTTCAGGTACTGTAACAGCGGCAAAAATTCTAACGAAAAAGAAATACAAAATCAGGCAAATTATAAAGAGGACCGGACATACGGCATTTAACCCGGTCTTCTATAATAACAAAACTCGCTGCTAACCAAAATTCGCTACTAACAAAGGAAGCTCACAATGCAATTAGATTTTTCATACTACAACCCAACAAAAATCCATTTCGGTAAAGATTCGCTGGCTAAGCTGAAAGACGAGCTGTCAGATTACGGCGATACTGTCATGCTGACTTACGGCAGAAATGCAATTAAATCAAACGGTTTGTATGATCAGGTTATCTCTATTCTTAATAAAGCTGGGAAAAAAGTCGTTGAATTATCCGGTGTTATGCCTAACCCGACCTATGAAAAACTGATGGAAGGTGCCAAGCTGGTTCGTGATAACGATGTCAGCCTGATCCTTGCTGTGGGTGGCGGTTCTGTTATTGACTGCGCAAAAGGTATTTCGGTATCGGCATACTGTGAAGAAGACCCGTTCCAGAAATACTGGGTAGAGTTCCAGGATGTGGCGAACAAAATTGTTCCGGTTGCTTCTATCTTAACCATGGTTGGAACGGGTTCTGAAATGAACGGCGGTTCTGTTATCACGCACGATGAAATGAAATATAAAGCAGGCCGTGTATTTCCTGTCGATGTCTATCCAAAGTTCTCCATTCTGAACCCTGAATACACATTCACTGTCTCTCAGTATCAGATGGTCAGCGGTGTATTTGACACCATGTCTCACCTGATGGAGCAATATTTCTCCGATGAAGGCGTGAATACCAGTGATTACCTGATTGAAAGTCTGCTGAAGTCTTCCATTGCCAATGTTCGTGTGGCACTGAACGATCCTAAAGATTACGAAGCCAGAAGTAACATTATGTGGAATGCGACTCTGGCTCTTAACACACTAACCGGCTTGTCCAAAACTCAGGACTGGCAGGTACACATGATTGAACACCAGTTAGGCGCTTACACTGACTGTGCTCATGGTATGGGTCTGGCGGCCGTTTCACTGCCATACTACCGCCATATCTATTCAAACGGCATCGATAAGTTTGTCCGTTTTGCCACTGAAATCTGGGGTGTTTCTCCTGAAGGCAAAACGAAAGATGAAATTGCGCTGGAAGGTCTGGATGCACTGGAGCAGTTCACTAAAGAGTGCGGTATTGTTACCTCTCTTGAAGAACTGGGCGCGACCAAAGATATGCTGCCGAAAATTGCTGAATCTACCATTATTCTTGGCGGCGGATATAAAAAACTGACCACAGAAGAAGTACAGGGTATTCTGGAAGAGTGCTTCTAATCAAAGCTTCTGGCTTTTGACACAACAAAAATGTGGCGAAACCGAGAGGTTTCGCCACATAATCAGTGACAGACTGTCATGAGATAAAGAGAGTTATACTGTCTTAGTCATCACACACTGCGCCTATAAAATATTTATAGTGCAGCTCAGCCAACCTCGCATACGTTTTCAGTTCATCCTCAAGAGCATCATTGCATACTTTTCTATCCACATCAGCCAACAAGTAACGTTCTGTCGTTTGTTCATAAGTGTTAACAGCGATCCGGTGTCTTTCCTGAGCTTCATGAATCTGCCGCATAAAATTTTTATTAAAGGAATTGAACATATCCCTGGCTCCTAACAGGTCCGATCTCTCTAACTATGGAACATAATTCCTGATTAGGCAAACCATAGGGATGACTCTTCTACCCACTTCAGGAAGAATAATTACGTCATTAGCAGATTGGTATTCTTACCTCACTTTGCTTGCTTATTGATACAAATCATACATTCTTGCTGCCAATTGTTTAGTCTGATGTTATTCAATATAAACAGGACCTATTCATCGGTAATCGACATGGCAACCTTACGCACCAGTCATTCCCACCCACTTCAGATAGCGGAAGTGCAGGCCAGTCCGGCACATGGCCGGATTGGGATCACTTTTTGTCCGGGAAAACACGACCGATTAGCCGCGACCGGGGCCTGGTCCAGAGACCTAGGCATGGATCTGGATACAATCAAAAACTGGGGAGCTCAACTGGTTTTGACCTTAGTAGAACCATCAGAATTAATAGAGCTTAAAGTTCCACAACTGGGAGAAGAGGTCCAGCGTCGTGGAATGAAATGGCGACACTTGCCAATTGCAGACTATTCCGTTCCTACTGAAACGTTTGAGAGGGAGTGGATCACCCAAGGACATGAAATTCGTCATTTATTATCCAGCGGAAAACACGTGTTGATTCACTGTAAAGGTGGGCTGGGGCGTGCGGGGATGATTACCGCGCGGCTTTTGGTTGAGCTGGGCATGGAACCTATAGATGCCATCAGACTGGTACGGCGGGAACGAAAAGGGGCAATTGAAACCTACGCCCAACTTTCTCTTGTGCGTAAAACTAAGGCGATTAGAGAGGATATTCAGAAGTGAGCCTGAACCCGACACCACTCGACAGCAGCCTATTATTAAGAGTACGAGGTCAGCTTGGCAGCAATCCGGCTGGTATTTTCAGAGACAGCGACGGACAGGACTACTATATTAAGACTCTGGAATCTCCCATGCATGCCCGGAACGAATGGCTGGCTGCTAAACTATACCAACTCACTGGTGCCCCTACCCTCAGTTATATACCCTGTAAAGATCCCTGCCAGATAGCAACCCGGTGGGTAGAGTTAGACAAAAAACACATTTCTCATTTCAATGAAAGCGAAAGAAAACAGGCCCAGCATTGGTTTGCCGTACACGCCTGGACCGCTAACTGGGACGCAGCCGGGTTTGATGGCGATAATCAGGGAGTCAGCAAGAAAGTAGTACTCACCTTAGACGTTGGTGGCGCTTTATCCTACCGTGCCTGCGGCGATCCAAAAGGCAGAGCATTCGGGACCCATGTAGGCGAGCTTGATGTACTGCGCACAAACAAGGATAACCCCCATGCTTTAACCCTGTTTTCAGACATGAGCGCTGGCGATCTTTCTCAGGCAATCCAGGTCGTTACCGACATTCCGGATGACAAGATCTGCGCGGTAATACTCAATAATGGTGGAAGCCAAAAACTGGTGGATAAGATGATTGCACGTAAACAAGACATGCTTCATCGGCTACGATATTTGGACGGAGAGAATCCAACCGCCCGTTTAAAGTTATTTGAAAAATGACTGGAGGAGCTGAAACCACACTGCAATGCAATATCGGTTAACGGTAATGTTGAGTTCTGCAGCAATGTTTTCGCTTTAATCAGCCTCTGCTGCATAACATATTGGTGAGGAGCAAGCCCTACCGACTGTTTGAACATCCGGGCGAAATGGTATTCACTCAGGCTGATTATTCCTGCCAAATCGGCAAGCTGTAAACCGGTATTCAGGTTTGCGTCTATATATTCTTTCACCCGTGCCAGCTGAAACGGAGCTAGTCCTCCTTTAACCTGTACCGGTGACCACTTGAAATGCGTGTACTGCTTCACCAGGTGAGTCAATAACAGGGAAATAGCGGAGCTCATCATCATCCGATCCGCAGAGTCTCCCCACTGACAATTCAGCAAAAACTGTCGATATATGGCCGTCACGGTCGGATCATCCACAAAAATATGTTCATCCACACTGAGCTGTGCAGGGCTTTTATCCCAGACCTTTTCAGCCACCTCCCTAAGATGGGCATCAGTGAAATAAAAATGCACAAACGACAGCGGCCCCCGGATATCCCAACTCGCCATATAATCTTTAGGCATCAGGCATAAACGGTCCGGTGCTCCGCCATTTTTCCAGCCATATGATGTTTTCAGAAAGGACTCATAACCATCTTCGACATATAGGCTCAATGTATGGTGGTCTGGCCCATCAAGAGAAAGCTGGTCATGTTGGTTAGACCATGATACCAGCCCAGTGCCATTTTCCAGCATGACTGAATCCAGTAGCCGGGCGTTATGTTGCTGGAGGTTTTGGCACATCTGATATTGTCTGGACATCGAACCACTCTTTTCTTTTTCTGACCTTTCACAGAGAACTATGACGGTTCCAGTTTATGCCTCTGCGTTTTATACGCCAAGTAAATAACCTTTACCCGGACAAAAAACCGCAAGAATATGCAAATCCAACGCTGTTATGTGCAATCTCATCAGCCCCCTTTTATGCACAATACATGTTCAAGCTCTCGGTAAGGAAATACGTTATGGTTAACACACTGCTTTATGCAATCACAGTCTTAATCTGGGGAACCACCTGGTTTGCTATCTCATTACAAACCGGTAACGTGCCCGCTATGGTCTCAGTGTTTTACCGCTTTACAATTGCCTCGGTTCTTCTGCTCGGGGTGCTGAAAATAACAGGCCGTCTCAGTAAGATCACGGCACGGGATCATCGGTTTTGTCTGCTGCAGGGCATGTGCGTTTTTTGTTTTAATTTTCTCTGTTTCTACTCGGCGAACCGCTACATTAACAGCGGGTTAGAATCGGTCCTGTTTTCCATGTCGATACTATTTAACGCTGTGAATGGCATGATATTTCTGAAACAGAAAATTACACGGCGATTTCTGATTGCCGGCACATTTGGCATTATAGGCATCGTCAGCCTGTTCTGGCAGGACTTACAGGCGAGTAATATAAGCTCACATATACTGACAGGGATAGGTCTTTCTCTATTGGGTACCTACGGGTTTTCTTTGGGCAACATTATCAGTGCCCGAAATCAGAAGCAGGGAATTGATGTGCTCTCGGCGAATGCTTACGCCATGTTCTATGGGGCTCTGACCATGATAGCCATCATTTTCGTCAGTGGGACAAGCTTTCAGATCGACACCAGCATCAGCTATCTGAGTGCCCTGGCTTATCTGGCGGTATTTGGCTCCGTCGTCGGTTTTGGCACCTACTTCACGCTGGTTGGCCGTATCGGAACGGCCTCCGCCGCCTACGCCACCGTTCTGTTTCCTCTGGTTGCCCTGGGAGTATCAACCGCGTATGAAGGATATGTATGGACGGAATCCGCGGTGCTGGGGTTAACCCTTATCCTGCTGGGTAACATCGTTATGTTCTACAAGCCGAAAACAAGTAAAGCAATGACGAAAAGAATCAGAGCCGTAGCGGAAAGATAAGCAGGAAGTTTTCTAACAGCCGATGCAGACCTGCAGATACCTGTGGTCTGCATCGGTTTGGTCTTATTCACCCTACCGGACAGATCATCCCCCTACCCTGTCTTCTTCTTCAAGACTCTGCGCTTTCTTGTTCATCAGCCGTGAGTTGATCCGCCATAACACTGGTGTGCTGAGAGTAAGCCCCACCGACGCATAAACCACATATGAGAAATCAAGCACAGCGTTTCCCCCGGCAATAACAAGCAAACTACTCAAAGCCCCCCCAAGGGTGATAGCGAAATGTCTGAGAGCCCCCTGAATACCAATTATCTTCACTCGTTCCTGAGTAGTAAGAGCGCTGACAATTTCCGTTATAAGTATCAGTGTCCGTGCTGAACTGACAATAACGAATAAGGCAAAAAATACGGCCGTGAGGTCCACATCCTCTGTATGAAAACCAATAAGCACAGAGCACACCATCGCAAGGGATAATACACCGATTAGCTTCCCGACAGAGAAACGTCCGGAACTACGCCGGGCATAGCTCTGCATAATCAAAAATGATCCGACACCACTCAACATATAACACAGGCTCAGTGTATTTTCTGGTATTGAAAGGTTAGTGATTAACATAACCGGGTACTGGGTGGACACGACAAATGTACTCAGTACTGTAACGAAAATGACAAGTGAACTGGTAAAGAGTAATTTCTTCCTTGGCGGGTATTGTCCTTCGGGTTTCTGGGTGGCATTGCTGGATAAATGGCCTGACATATCAGGCTGCCTCTGCCATAAAAACATTACGGTAATCACAGCAAGAGCCAATCCCAGTAGCTGAAATCCTAACCGCCAGTTTGCAGCCGAAGCCAGCAGAAGAATCAGGGGAACTCCCAGAGCGAGAGCTAATGGAACCGCACTTAATAATATCGCTGTATTTTTCTTTTTTGCCTCTCCTTCAGAGCATAAAAGCAGATAGTTGAGTGTAACGATGGTCGATGCACCGCCAAAAAGCCCCGCCAGAAACCGGGTTACCAGTATTAAGTAAAAGTTGCTGATAAAAGCCGTAGATAAGGTGACAGCCATCAGTCCCGACAGATAAAAAAGCACACGTCTTTTCTCCCGATACCGGTTCTGCGAACCTTTAATCACTAAACAAGTCATCGCCGCAGCCAGTGCATAAGCCGAAGTAAGATACCCAGCCATAGACGCAGATACACCAGTATCAACAGCAATTGACGCGCTAAAGGGCACCACAATTAATGTATCGAGAGCAGTAAGGAAATAAATAATGAAACAGATAATTTCTGTACAGCGGCGTTGTATATGCGCCCAAAGATATGTAAGCATAGGAATATCACTTTGTTCTGAAAGCACTTATTGTAATAAGCCACCAAGCGCAATAAAGTTCTCTCAGTGGGTTTTACCATCCTGAATTTTGGGATATTCCATGATCAATAATATTGACCAGCTATGGCTGAGAAGCTTCCACTGTGTTTATGAGTGCAACAGTTTTAAGAAAGCAGCCGATCACCTTAACCTGCCTACCTCAAATGTCAGTCGCCACGTTGCCCTGCTGGAAGAAAAACTGAGCACGCGGTTACTGGAAAGAACAACCCGCCGCATCACCCCAACACAAGCAGGCGAACAGCTTTACAAATCAACCAGCATACTATTAACCGCATTGAATGAAGCGCTGGAAGTCGTTAGCCAGAATGCTCAGACTATTGAGGGGCACCTTAAGATACTGGTCCCTGATATCCCAGTAATCTCAGACGCCATCGTATCGTTCTGCACCAGACACCCTTCTGTCTCACTGAGCTGCGAAACGAGTCTGGGCCAGAAAGAAGAACTGCTGGATGGCTTTGACCTTATTCTGCGTTTTAGTCGCGGAAAACTCGGTGATAGCGGTTGGGTCGCTCAGGAACTGTTCCGCCTGCCAAGCGTAGTGGTGGCATCCGGTGGATTTTTGAAAAAACACGGTCGCCCTTACAGGCTGGACGAACTTTCTCAGATCCCATGCATCAGTACTCAAACCGCACTAAACGCAGAGCCCTGGGTTTTTAAATCCTCCCAATATCCCATTTTTCATCAGAGTGTGAAAAGCGCATATAAAGTGGATAGTGGTCATATGGCAAGATCAGCAGCCATTGCAGGACTAGGCCTTGCCATACTGCCATTGGATTCTTGTCGTAAAGCGCTGGAAACCGGCCAGTTAGAAATAGTTGAGCTGGAAGCAGAGCCTGAAGATTTAGTCCTCCAGGCATTTTACGCCGGAAGAAAACACCTTCCCAGACGAGTTTGGTGCTTTATTGAACATCTGAAAACATACATAAAATGCCTCAGTAATTAGGGTCGTATATAAAGTAAAAATATACGTAATCAGTTGCAAGAATATGCAACCAATACTACGTTTAAAGAGCCATTATCGATTTCTATTTTCACCTACTGGAACAGGATCTGAGTCGATTACATCAATAAGAGGTTCTCGTATATGTCAGATGAGCACTTTGTATTTCTGGATGAATCCGACAATGCACCTCCTCCAGACCGTTCAGGCAACGGGCCACTCTTCAGGTCAGGGAAAATCCTGTCGGTAGATGATGACCCAAGTTACCAGCAATCAATACTCTATAGTCTGCGTGATTTTATGATAAACGGGCAGCCTGTTGAGTTACTTACCGCAAGTTCGGCAACAGAGGCCGCTTGTGTGCTTACACAACATGATGATATCGCGTTAATCTTGTTAGATGTGGTGATGGAAAAGGATGATGCGGGCCTCAGGCTGGTTGAAACCATTCGCAATATTCAGGGCAATGCGCTGATTCGTATCATTCTTCTGACCGGACAACCCGGTGTCGCCCCTCGTAAAGAGGTGATGCACAAATATGATATTAATGAATACTGGAATAAGTCCGAGATAGACTATGACACGCTAAGATCGGTCGTTGCCGCAAACTTACGCTCATGGCAATCCATGTATGAATTAGAGCAAGCCCGAATAGGCTTACAAATGGTCGTTGATGCCTCTCGTCACCTGGCCAGAAAATACGACACGGAGTCGTTTATTCAGGTCGTGATCAAAGAGATCGGTCATATCATCGGGGGTGGTGACGATCTGATCCTCTGTGTCACCCAAATAAAGCCCACCCGCTCCGAACAACAATGTAAAGACGTAAGAGTGGTTGCTGCCACCGGTATAGATGATGTGGTGTTAGGGAATGCTCTGCCCAAAAAACTGCAAGACAAGTTTGGTACGCTTTGCAGGCAGGCCATATCAGAACATAGCCATCAGTTTGAACAAAACCGTTCTGTACTCTATTTTGCCGTTGACTGTGAAGATACGCATTACTATCTGGTCATGGCAGAAGCAAAGCGAGACCTGAGTGACTATCATATCCATCTGTTACAGGTATTCAGTGAAAACATCAGTTCTGGTTTTATGCAGATAGCGTTGGTAAACCAGTTATCCCGGCTGGCTTACCAGGACTCAGAGTTACAGATAAACAACCGAAACTGGCTGCTCCGGGAGCTGGATGCGATGAATGACCTCGACATGCAGGAGTCGGAACTTCTGGTGCTGGAAATCGACCATTTTGATTCCCATGTCCTGTCTTTCGACGAGATATTTCTGCTTCAGACAGTGGCTGCTATTTATGAAAATATCTGTCAGGTATGCAGCCCTCATATAGCGGTAGCCAGAATAAGCGTTGACGGCTTTGCTGTGTTATTACACAAACGGCACAGCCAGACCGATACCGCACTGATGAACCTGACCAATCAGGCGAATGAGCTACAAGAGTGTACTATACGACATACACTGACTATCGTACGAACCGATCTCGCTCTGATGAAAAACTTACCGGCGCTGCAAATACTGCATCTGACGAAAAGCATGCTTTATTACGCTCGCCAGCAGGGAAAGGCTTATTTCACCTATCACCCCAAGTATAGGGAGCAATTACTGCACGATTATCAGACTCTTGGAGACCTGAGAGAAGCGATAGACAACCATGAATTTTATTTGGCACTTCAACCCAAAATTGACATGCGGGATGGCCACCCGATTGGGTTTGAAGCACTATTACGATGGAAAAAGCAGGGTAAAATTATCCCACCGGGCGAGTTCATTCCACTGGCAGAACAGACCGGACTGATCACCAAACTTGACCCTATCGTAGTCCAGCTAGCGATCGAGGCTATCCATGAGCTTGATCAGGCAGGGTTCCGACTGCCTATCTCTTTTAATGCCACAGTAAAAGATCTGGCCAACCCTAAGTATATTCACCTTATTCTGGATGCCATCAAGGACGGTCTGGTGAGGTCAGAGTTGGTTGATATTGAAATTACCGAAACTCAGGCAATGGAATCGTACGAGCAAATTAACCCCATTCTTGAGCGCCTGCATAAGGCTGGAGTTCATATCAGTATCGACGATTTCGGAACCGGCTATTCATCCCTATCTCATATTTCACAACTTGCCGCGGATACGATAAAAATCGATATCGCATTTGTGGCCCATCTGGATACAGATACAGCCAGTCAGCAGGTTGTCGAACTTGTCATGAGTCTGGCCTCTCAGTTTGGGTTTGACGTGGTTGCCGAAGGTGTTGAAACCGACATTCAGCGTGATGAACTGTTAAAAAGAGGATGCTACTTCGCACAGGGCTACCTCTACGCTAAACCTATGCCGGTTGATGAACTGGTTCTCTGGCTCAGACAACATTACGCGGAACGACGATGAGACGCAGTGAACATCCGTCACAAACCTTATTCCGTAGCTCTTTAATGCTTCTGTTTTCAGGGCTTGCCATCTCATTCTTAATTGCATGGCTCATATACCAGAATAACCGGGACAAACGTCTCGACAACATCTTGCTCGAGCAAGAAATGCGTCTGGCCCGTGCTCAGGTGCTGTTTAGCCGGGGAGTCGGGGATATGAAGCATGCTATCCAGCTATTGCACGAAGTGCCTTCATTATCCGCCGCTCTGGATAAAAACAGAGAAATCAACCGGGATTTAGCTGACAACCTGTTTTCCTCATTTGTACGGGGCATAGAATCGTTAATGCAGGTTCGTTGGGTTGATAGTCAGGGAATGGAGCAGGTCCGGGTGAATGTACAAAATGGCACCCCTTCTATTGTTTCCCCCGACCACTTACAGAATAAGTCCAGCCGATATTATGTACAGCAAGGTCTTAAAACCCCTGAAGGCGTAGTATATCTTTCAAGCCTGGATCTTAACATTGAACGCGGACAAGTGGAGATACCTTACCGCCCGACGGCTCGTGTGCTACTAAAAACCGGAACAAAGAAGCAGCTACATCCAGGCTTGTTGATACTCAATTACGATATAGGCCATTTATTGAATTCCATTCGTTCTTTAGACTCTGAATTCGTGCAAATACAAATCGTTGACAGCCATGGCTACTGGATTCTGCACCCGGAAGTGCAATTGGAATGGGGACACAGCCTGAAAATGCCTCAGAACAACATGCAAACACTCCACCCCGAACTGTGGCAACAAATCCAGAAAAAAGAAATCGCCAAGGGAAGTGAAGTTAAATTCGGCCTGGTCAGCTACAAATGTATGGACATGGTTAACCAGGCCGTTCCGAATACCCAAAATGCTCAGGATACAGAGATCTGTTTTATTGCCATGACACCAACACCGGTTGTAGATCAACAGAAGCGGCTGGCAGCCTGGCCGGGGCTTCTCTCCGGTTTTGTCATTTTCCTCTTTGGGTTATGGGTCCTTAACCGGGAAAGGCTGGCCGGAATGGAACTGATTACCCTTAACGAAGAACTGGCGTTAGATAAGCAACTATTGGAAGAGTCGGCTGAATATACACAAAACCTCCTGAAGCAGCAGCAGCTCATGCAGAACGATCTGGTTGAGTCTCGAAAACTGTCCGCATTGGGGATGATGGTTGCCGGTGTCGCGCATGAACTTAACACACCGTTAGGCGCTGCGATAATGGCTGCATCAAAGCAGCGTATCGAACATAACCGACTTGCCGAGTCATTCAGAACAGGGTTAACAAAAAGCGCATTAGAGCGCTTTATAGAGGAGAATAAGCAAGGCTTAGACCTGGTTGAAGACAATCAACAACGTGCAGCGGAACTGGTCCGCAGCTTCAAGCGATTGGCTATCGACCGGGCCAAAGAAGACATCGTGTCATTTAGTCTGAGTCAGGTGATCAACGATCTTATCAAAACCCTGCACCACCGATTAAAAGTAGCAAGGGTGACCACAAACCTGGACATCACTGACATCCAAATGTCTGGTACACCGGGTATCATTTCTCAGGTGCTGCAAAATCTTATTATGAATGCCATCCACCATGCCTTTGAACCGGAAATCGGTGGAAAACTGCGCATTAGTGCAGAACAACATGACCAGACGATCATCCTCAAGGTGTCCGATAATGGCAGAGGCATTGATCCTCAAATTTTACCTAATCTGTTTGACCCTTTCGTCACCAGTAAACGCACTCAGGGTAATACTGGTTTAGGTATGCATTTTGTGCATCAGTGGGTCACTGCTTCTCTCAAAGGTACAATAACGGTTCAGACCACTTCTGAAAAAGGCACTACCTTTATAATAAGGCTACCCCAGACACTCGAATTACATTTACCGGAAGATTAGGGCGGTATTAGTCCATTTTTTTATGCCAGCGGCATACCTGATCCAACTCATCTTCTCTATGATCCGGTAAGGAAAAAATAGCCCGCAAGCTCTCCCAGTCAAACGGAAAAAATCCGGTATCCGGGTCGTTAATGAGTTCAGAACCGTCAGGAAGCCGAGAAATATCGATGCGCCAATGTTCAAGCGCGCTTTTATCAAACTCACAAATATTGAAACTCGTCTGAGGCCAATTTAAAGTCGGCGTATGAGCAGTTTTTATCAGGGTTTTACCCACCTCTAGTCCTGACAACAGGTACCCCCCGGCAATGCCAGAACCGAGAAGGCTCCTGTATCGGGTAAAGATCGGCGCTTTCGATACCTCAGACAACACTTCGGCAACTTGGTGAGGAACATAACGTCTGCCGCTATTTTGCTCAATCAAACGTGGTTGAAGAACAATGACATCATTGTGAGTGAGTGTCCGGGTATAACTCTCGATATCTTCTCTGGAAAAACCTGCAGTCCAGAACTCGGGCTCACGATCCAGCACCCGTTCTGTCGCCTGGCGTATTTTTATCAGCTCAGGGTTCTTAAGGCTCCCCGCGAAAATAACCCTTTGTAAAGAAGGCATTAAACGATGAATGATCTCTAACAAGGTATCGTAGCCGGGCTGTATGTCAAAGCTATTCTCTCTCCCAACGCCTGCCGTATTAAAATTCATAAATATCGGACGCTCATACCGGCTTTCTTTTGGGTAAAAATCTTTTGTTTTCTCCACAAACACCGATCCGGCCACACCTTCAGTGAGTATCAGATCAATCTTTTTTTGGGCATATTTTTTCTCTATCTGTAAAAGCCGCTGATCATTAGGTTCCTGAGGGTGCTTAAATAAATTAAGGTACTCAATATAAACGTTTATATCCTTTATACCCTTCTCCCGATATTCAGCCTGCTGTATCTCTATGCCCTTAACAACCGACTGGGTCCAGGGAAGCGTTTTGTGTCCTGAGAGTAAGATGAGTACTGTCTTCGCCGCCGATGCCTGTGAGAAGGTAATTAGTATCACCACACTTACTATTTTTAAATACTGAAAAACCATTACGTCTAATACTCGCCACTGCCGTCAGATTACAACCAACAGCATAGCGAAAAATCGGTGTCTGTGCTTTCGCAACTATCTCTGAGGGATTATGTACACCGATACCTTCCTTCCGCACCTTTAAAACAACATGTGCCAGAGAATAAATGCCATAGGCATGTTTGAAGTTGTTGGATGTAAAGCAGTAAGACGTATTTTGTGTGGTAGTATCGGAGAATAAATAAAGATCAGCCAAATATTATTGACCATGTATCAACACTTATTAGAGCCCATTAATACTTTTTTAAAATGCTCAACACCAGACGCCTGGATTAAAGAAGCAAAAAAGACTGAAAACTTGTCAGTGATTTTGCGGGATCATTTACTGTGTGAACTGAAAGCCGCTCAAAGTGCCGTATTTCTGCTTAAACGGTATGTCCTTACCGAAGAAAGCTCGGAACAGCTGTCCAGACTTATCGAGCCGTATGAAAAGTTTGCCTATAAACGAATGGGTGATGCCAACACACTAAAAAGTAAAAATCTGTTGTCAAAATCAATAGTGCCCCGGCCTGCATGCGCTTATGGACAAGACATGATAGATAAAATGGTTCTGCTGATCCGGGAAGAGTTACACCACTTCTGTCAGGTACTAGACATTCTTGAAGAGAACCAGATTCCCTATGAACCCATTCCGGCTTCCCGCTACGCCAAAGGGATGATGAAGCACGTACGGACTTATGAGCCAGAAGCTTTTATTGATAAATTAATTATTGGTGCATTTATTGAAGCCCGGTCATGCGAACGGTTTGCTAAACTCGCCCCACACCTGGATCCGGAAATCGGCAAGTTCTATGTATCACTGCTGCGCTCCGAAGCCAGGCACTATCAAGATTACTTAACCCTGGCAGAGCTCATTGCCGGATGTGATATCTCCGAACGCATCGCATTCTTTGCGCAGGCTGAAGCCGGTTTAATCACTGAGCCGGATACCGATTTTAAATTCCACTCCGGTTCTCCTGCTCTATAACGCCCACACTCCGCCGAAAAATAAGGGCTGCAGGTCACACTGCAGTCTTTGTTATGCTGATTAACCCCCATACATGTTCAGTTAAACTAAACATATAGTTAAATATATTAAGATTTATTGACCAAGCTCTCTTCTATACAATAGGTTTCATTATAGGTTTGGGATTAAATTGTCATGAATCAGAATTTCAAATTCGTTCTGTTTACTCTTGGTATTCTGCTCTGTACTACGCCTTATGTCAGCTCTCCGGTAGCGCTCATCATCGGCCTTGGTTTCGCAACATTTGGCTTTGTTCCAGCCACAGTGCCTCTCTCCAAAATCACAAAAAAGCTTCTTTCATATTCTATTGTCGGCCTGGGGTTTGGCATCCCATTACATAAAGCCTTATCCGTGACCTCTCATGGTCTGGGGCTCATTATGACCTCCATCTTTTGTACATTGCTGATCGGCTTTTTTATCAGTGTCAGAGTAGGATTAGCCAAAAAAACCGGTTATTTAATTGCCTCAGGAACGGCTATTTGTGGAGGAAGTGCCATTGCCGCAGTAGGGCCTGCCATTAAAGCAGATGACGATCAAATGGCGCTGGCTCTGGGTGCGGTATTTGTACTTAATTCAATCGCGCTGTTTGCCTTCCCGATGATAGGGCATGCTCTGAATATGGATCAGCAAATGTTTGGCACATGGGCAGCCATTGCTATCCATGATACCTCTTCTGTCGTCGGGGCTGCCTCTGCTTACGGGGAAGAGGCTTTAAAAACTGCAACCACCCTAAAACTCGCGCGGGCATTATGGATTGTTCCGGTTTCTTTTCTGAGTACTTTTATGTTCCGTAATGAATCGAAGAAAATCACCATTCCTTATTTTATTCTGTTTTATTGTCTGGTGGTCTATTTTCATGAGGCCTTGCCTCAGTTTCAGGCTCTGTATCATGTGATCTTCGCGATTGCGAAACACATGCTAGTCATTTGCCTGTTTCTTATTGGTTGCAGTTTAACTTTCAACCGCATCCGGGCAGCGGGTGCTAAGCCTTTACTGTTTGGAACAGGGCTTTGGGTAACTATCTCGGTTTCCTCTCTGTACTGGATTATGCATCATTCCGCCTGAGATCCGTCGTCCGGAGAAACAAACTTATTCAACTCTTCAGCGGCAAACCTGTCCCACAGTGCGTGTAACTCGCCAGAGTCATGCATGATTTTCAGTGTGCTTTCAATTTTCTGAATAATATGCGGGTATTTTTTATTGATATAGTGGTAATTTCCCTGAACAACAACGGGATCAGAAAGTGGCACGATGCCAGTAAGATTCTGAGCTCTAATTTCGTACTCACCATTAAACTGACTAACCACGGCGGCATCCACTCTTTTGCCGGCCAGCAACTTCATTGCCTCAGCAACATCATCAACTTCCAGAACATGCTCGAAGTTTTTCACATAGATATTGGTATGTCTGACCCCTCTGACCACAACAACACGATAAGTGCTTACCTCTTCCACGCGGATCTGGGACAGCGCTTCGCGCACATAAATCTGCGTCTTAACGTCACCGAGTGAATATGGGATCCGATACAGTGGTGAGTGTTCATTGCAATAAGCATGTATCCGCATGATCTCACCATCCCGGTCACCTCTTACTGTTTCATACTCAGCTCTTTTTGCCGGAAGCGCCTTAACGACAATATCCACGTTCGCCCGGCGATAGACCTCCATCATGACTTTTTCCCCGACGTTCTGTATAGGACTATAACGGATTCGGGCAAAATACAGCTGCTCTCCCGCATACACAGGAAAAGTAAGTAAAGTAGCCAGTAACACAATAGCGTGATGAGCTTTCATAGTGAGTTTTTTTGCTTAAGGTTGCCTGTCTTGATTTAAGAAACATTCATAAGATCAATATAGAATGCTATCAAACATTTCACACCTGAATATTCGATAAGCTTTGATTTAAGGCAAGTGAGCACCAAAGCGCAATCGCGCAGAAGAGTCCCAGATAAATTAATAGTTGCTACCAAAGCCCCAAAGCCTCAGAATGGCGCACTTTTCGCATCCTGAGTCTAGGTGCGGGCATTCATATTATTAATAAATGGAATCAACTATGGGTTTTACCTCGTTAGGTCTTTCTGCACCGATCCTTAAAGCGATACAAGAAAAAGGATACGACACCCCTTCTCCTATTCAGGCCAAAGCAATCCCTGCTGTATTAGAAGGCAAAGATGTTATGGCGGCAGCTCAGACCGGAACAGGGAAAACCGCAGGCTTTACTCTGCCAATTCTGGAGCGCCTTTCACAAGGCCCGAAGGTTAAAAGCAATCATGTTCGAGCTCTTGTTCTGACGCCTACCCGTGAATTAGCCGCTCAGGTTCAGGAAAGTGTGTTTATGTATGGTCGTAACTTACCATTAAGCAGTGCCGTGGTATTTGGCGGAGTGAAGATTAATCCTCAGATGCTACGCCTGCGCAAAGGCGCAGATGTACTGGTCGCAACACCGGGACGCCTGATGGATCTCTATAACCAGAAAGCGGTTAAATTTGATCAGATAGAAGTTCTGGTGCTTGATGAAGCTGACCGTATGCTGGATATGGGCTTTATTCGCGATATCCGTAAGATCCTGGCTCTGCTTCCTGAAAAACGTCAGAACTTATTGTTCTCTGCAACGTTTTCTAACGAGATTCGGGATCTGGCGAAAGGACTGGTGAATAACCCGGTCGAAATCTCTGTCAATCCAAACAACTCCACCGCCAAAACCGTTGAGCAGTGTATCTACCCTGCTGATGTAAAAAAGAAAGCGCCGATGTTGGTCAAACTGATTAAAGACGGTGACTGGCAACAAGTTCTGGTGTTTACCAAGACAAAACACGGAGCCAACAGGCTGACAGACTTTCTTAACAAACAAGACCTTACTGCTGCCGCTATCCATGGCAATAAAAGTCAGGGAGCCCGGACCAGAGCACTGGCTGGTTTTAAATCTGGTGAGACCCGTATTCTGGTAGCGACAGATATTGCGGCTCGGGGGATTGATATTCCACAGCTTCCACAAGTGGTCAATTTTGATCTGCCAAAAGTAGCAGAAGATTATGTTCACCGTATTGGCCGAACAGGTCGCGCGGGTGAAGCCGGTAAAGCAATATCATTGGTGAGCGCAATAGAAGCACCAGAGCTATTCGCGATTGAACGCCTGACCCAGCAATTATTACCTCGTATGGATTTACCGGGGTATAAACCGACGAATGTATTACCAGAGTCAAAACTGGACACTCGCCCAATCAAACCTAAAAAACCGAAAAAGCCAAAGAAACCAAAAGCTCACGGTGAGCAGTCTGCTCCTGCAAAAAAAGCGGCTCCGGAGAAAAAGGCAACACAAAAAAATAAAAGCCAGCCCAATGGTAAACCGAACAAAACGAACAGACATGGAGCCAATAAATCACGCTCTAATCACCGTTCCGGCCAGCAGCATAAAACGCGTTCAACGTCGAACTAATGTTGGTCTTTACCTGAATGTTATCTCTTAAACATGGCGGCTATGCCGCCAGTTGTTATCTTTTCAGATTAAAGTAGAAAAGATAACAACTGATGAAAATAAACCTTTACATCGCCGAGATTTGCTATAACATCATCTTTGCTCTGTAAGGCAGAGTTATTGATGAATATGCATAGTAAAAGTTAAACCTTAGAATTTCGTTATCCTTAGTTTTATCCCTTAACTTCATAGCTACATTTAATAATTTACCCTCAGCGCAATCGTAATTTATCTTAAAAAGTTTTATTAAGGGACATCACATGTCAAATAAAGTAACTGGTTCTGTAAAATGGTTTAACGAAACTAAAGGTTTTGGTTTCATCTCTCAAGACAACGGCGGCGCTGACGTATTCGTACACTTCCGTTCAATCGTTTCTGACGGTTTCAAAACTCTGGCTGAAGGTCAGAAAGTTTCTTTTGAAATCGAACAAGGCCAGAAAGGCCCTCAAGCTGCTAACGTTACTACTCTGTAAGTTTCAGAAGCATTCGGGCAATATTAGTTGTTGCCCGCATAATAGAGCCGACCATTTTGGGTCGGCTTATTAATTTCCGTCATCCAGCCACCTGAGCGATTCTTATCAAGACGCTACTCAATATGAGCCGCGATACCCTCAGATAGGACACGCTTACTATCCTGATAAACCAGCAGATGTTTCACGTTCTTTAACGACTGAGGACGATAGTCCGGGTTATGACAAATTCGCTCGGCCACAGACCAGTGAACAAGCGGCAACTGATCAGATATTCTGTCATTTTCTATCACACAACAATGCCGGTCACGTAGCGTTATTAAACTCACCGGAAACCAGCGCTCCTGAGCATGACTCACCCCAAGGTGGGTCGGGTTGAGAGTAATATCATCCTCACAGATATCGTACTCAACACCGCAAGGAAGCACCGAAGTATAGTTAATATCCTGTGCTTGTCTGATTTCTATTCCAACACCTGAATCATAAAGCCAGTTAATACAATAGCGCAGAGTCATGTCAGACAGCCCATCTTTACAATAGCCACCACCGACATCGGCATGAGCACCAGGAAACCACACCTCTGTGACCTTATCTTCCTGATTCATTAATGTAGGCTGAAATGCACTGCGCTTCTCATCCAGAGAAACCAGATGAAGAGCTTTAATCACATTGTCAGGCAGGGAATGGTTTTCAAAAACCACTTCAGACTCTGGTCTGTCCCACTGACTCAGGTTTGGTATATTAATGGAAGCAACAGTGTCAAAAACGGCCTCATAGATACAAGGTTCGGATACTCTATCCCCCACCAGCTTGGCAAACCGCCGGGCAAGTGCAGCACCCCGACTAAAACCGGTAATTAACAGGGTATCTGTATTGGCGTTGAAATTCAGTGCATCAAAATCGTCCATTGCCCGGCGTAAGATATGCCGGACATCGCAGCCTTCCGGAGAAAATATCGTATTCAGCGCTTTCCGAAGACAGCTGCCATAAGTACCGATACCTGCATAGTAATAGCAATACTGGGAACGACTCCAGCCTTTACCTTGCTCAGCCAGAGAGCCGCCACATAAAAGGTGAAGCTTGAGAATATTGGTGATACTGCTATCTTCAGCCTGCCCTTTCTCATCGACTTCCTGAATGGCATCTTCGGGAGAATTACAGGTTCCGTCAAAACTAAAAAGATATAACCTGGCCATAGATGACTCCTTTCTGTCGCACTGGCTGACAACCGGACCATTCAGTTGCCTATTACCTGAAGCCACAGTCTAGAGTTCTATCGCTCTTTTCAGAGTTAAGTTTCCAATATTTACGGGTGCCCTAACTTTTCCTTTGCCGCAAATAAAAAGAACTTCGACACATGTCGAAGCTCTGTTATCAGAAGGGATACTTTGCTGCTATGAGCTTTTACTTTTGTTCAGGTTCTTTTCTTTTGTGCTTAGGCACATAATTTAAAATTGACACCGGCACTTCCTTTTTAGGCTCAAAACCTTCCACCACCCTTCTCTCCAATAAGTGACCCAGGCGGCTTTCTATCATGCACAGGTTTTTGAAGTTGTCTTTAGACACCAGAGAGATGGCTTCACCTTTGGCGCTGGCACGCCCTGTTCGCCCAATGCGGTGGACATATTCATCGGCAGGGAATGGCAAGTCGTAATTGATAACAAGCGGAAGATCAATAATATCAATACCTCGGGCAGCCACCCCGGTCGCGATAAGGTACTGAACTTTTCCGGCTTTGAAATCGTCCAGTAGTTGAGTACGCACCGCCTGACTGCGACCACTGTGAAAAGCTTCTGCAACAATGCCGCGCTTTTCCAACTGAGTCACCAGCTTTGCCGCACCGTGTTTGGTTTCAATAAAGATCAGAGCCTGACGCCATTGGTGGGTTTGAATCAAATGGCTGAGCAGTGCGGATTTTTTATCTTTGTCGACCGTGATTATCCACTGTTCGATAGAGCTTTTTGATGCCTGCTTAGCCGCAATCGAAATTTCATAAGGGTTATGAGTTGCTGTTTTAGCAAGATCGCGGACTTTATTCGACAATGTCGCCGAAAACAGAAGATGTTGCGCCTCTTCCGGGAGCCGGGTAACGATACGGTTAATATCATCAATGAAGCCCATATCCAGCATACGGTCAGCTTCATCCAGCACAAACAGTTCGACTTCTTCAAAGTAAAGTGCACGTTGTCCATAAAGGTCAAGCAGCCTGCCAGGAGTCGCAATTAAGATATCACAGCCTTCAATAAGCGCCTGTTTCTGAAGCTTTTCATCGGTTCCGCCGTATACCGCTGTACAGACCAAATCGGTATGCTGAGCATAAAGCCGGATTTTCTGTTCAATCTGAATCGCCAGTTCGCGTGTTGGTACCACAATCAGTGCACGAAACCGTTTTTTCTTTTCCGTCTTTCCATCCAGCAACTTATTCAAAACAGGTAGCACAAAACTGGCCGTTTTACCTGTTCCGGTTTGGGCTGCAGCAATCAAATCATGCCCTTTAAGCACCTGTGGAATGGCTTTGTTCTGGATATCCGTCGGCTTGGTATAACCGGCATCAGCCACAGCCTGAATGAGTGACGGATGCAGATTAAGGAATTCAAAAGACATAACAACCTCATGTAACATTCGATAAGAAGACAGCGATGTAACATCGAACCGTTAACTATATTGAGTTGTTAACGACACCACCGAAAGCGCGGAGTATAGTGTTAAACCGTCATAATCACCAATCAAAACCACTTAATTATACAAACACGACCATCACTCACACCAGTATTGATCATTTAGCCTAGGTTACAAAGCCGTGATTCTCTGTCATCTTGCCGCTGATTTATCCAATTTCCTTCAAAATTTTAATAAATAGCCTGAATTCACCAATCTTACTTCCTTATACGCTCGATCTGTTTTAGTATTTTGTGATTAAGTCTTGGACATCCAATCTAATCGCCTGCCCAAACTTAAGGCACACCCTTTTCTTAATTTCATTCAGTAGGAACTAATAATGGCGGCTTTTGGTAGCGTGTTTATGCCGAAAATGGCATTAGCAACTTTCGAAAATAATCAATGGACTGACTCTCAGATCGTCACATCAGACAGCATCTCACTACACCCGGGTGCTCACGTCTTACATTATTCAAGCACCTGTTTTGAAGGCTTGAAAGCATTTCGCCATGAAGATGGTAGCGTACACGTCTTTCGAATGGATCAAAACATCGACCGTTTCGCGCAAAGCAGCAAGTTGCTCTCTCTGCCTGAGCTGGATAAAGAGCAAGTATCAAAGATGATCATTGATATTGTGGCCGAACACGCATCAGAAGTACCAGAACCACCAGGTTCAATGTACATTCGTCCAACTCACATCGGTACAGAAGCTGCAGTCGGTAAAGCAGCAGCGCCTTCAGAATCATCAATGGTTTACGTCTTACTGTCTCCGGTAGGCGATTACTTCGCCGGTGGTGCGCATGCCCTGCGTCTGCTACTGGATGAAACGGGCCAGCGTTGTGCACCACACATGGGTATGATCAAGAGTGGTGGTAATTATGCCAGCGCCCTGTCCCCGACAATGGAAGCAAAAGAAAAATACCAGGCAGATCAGGTACTATTCTGTCCAAATGGCTACATCACAGAAACAGGTGCGGCGAACTTCCTGTTGGTGGACGGTAACGAAATCATCACTAAAGCACTGGACTCAAGCTTCCTGCACGGTGTCACCCGTTCAAGTATTCTGACCATTGCTAAAGATCTTGGTATGACAGTCACTGAGCGTGAAGTTTCTGTAGAAGAGCTGTTAGAGCGTGCAGCAAAACCTGGCGTAGAAGCCATGCTTTCAGGTACTGCGGCGGTATTGACCTCAGTTGGCACATTGATCCACAACGGTCAAGACGTCAAAGTCGGTTCAGGAGAGGTTGGCCCTATCGCGCAGAAACTGCGCCAAGCTCTGAACGATATTCAGTGGGGCAAAGCACCCGATACACACAACTGGCTAACTAAAATCGCTTAATTTGGCCTTACCGTATTAATTGATAATAGAAAGCCAGCGCATTGCCGCTGGCTTTTTATTATCAACCAACAATAAGCGATCCATGCTCAAAGTAAGCCCAACTATAAAGAGACTCCGGTTTTACACTCCAATTGCTAACATTAGGGAGGCGGAAAAACAACATGAAACTCGGCCGGAATTCAGTACCAAGTGAAAAAACAAGCCATTGATAGGGGTAATCCCCTGATTTGAAAAGTATTAGATAGAAAAAGCCGCTAATAAAAGCGGTGTTGTTTGCAGTTAAAGTTGACATAAATGATGGGCAACAATCAAAGAGCTAGCGCAATTTGCAACAATAATTGGCATATCCTGTCATTCTGCCCTCTTATTTAAATAAGGTTTGATTTGTTGATCTTCCTTGATGATATGCTCAAGCCACCAATGACGCATAAAGTTGATGAGTTCTTTGGTATCTACTTTCCCCATAATGCTAAAGTCTGTAGAAAAATGAGAAACCTTCCTGAGATACTCACCATGAAGCTTGGAATGCTGAGCCATTCCTGGATAGTCGATACTGCTCATCACACGCTCTTCATCATGAAAATGCGTCTGACCATAATCAACTAATTCAGCCATTATATCAGTCAGCACCACAGGATCATCTGCATTTTTTATCAAACGGTTGATGATCATGATGATAGCCTTATGCTGAGCATCGATTATATCATTACCTACCAAATAGCTATCCGTCCATACAATGGGTTTTACAAGCTCAGATAGATGAACTTCACAAAGCCTGATCATATCGATTAACTGGTTTGATAGATCATCAAAATTACTTCTGCATTGTAGTGCTTGCTCTTTTAGACCAACCTGGTATCGGCGTAAAGTTTCGGCAGCGGCTTGATGTAATTGTTTATGAATAGTCAGTAAATCGTGATAAAGCTGTTCGTCAATTGCATTCTTTCCTTCATCGGAGTAAATCCACTGACCTAGTCCACAAGCCCTGTCATTTTCCAAAACTTTTGGATCATGAGCCTTTTGTTCCTTGGCTTCAAAAGAGGATTCAACAGCCTTCCTCCAAGTAAGATGAGTCGCAATGACACTGGCTAATTTTGTATTTGAGCATTCAACACGATTACGACCATTATGCTTTGCCCTATAAAGCGCATCGTCCGCCCGCCGCACCAAGTCATCCTTGCTTTCATCTTTTATCGCGGTAGAGACACCAAAACTGGCAGTTTTTTGACCAGCAACTGAGAAGCGGTAATTTTCCAGATTGCTTCTTATTTTTTCAGCAACCATATTGGCTGCTGCCTCATCGGCCTCGGGACATATAATGATAAATTCTTCACCTCCCCAGCGACCGACAGTATCTGAAGAACGCACCGAAGCTTTAGTCAGTTGTGCAAAACCTACTAATACATCATCACCAACTTGATGACCATGAGCGTCATTAACCTGTTTGAAGAAATCAATATCTATGATAATGATGGAGAATGAATGCTCATAACGCTTGAATCGTATTAGTTCCGAATCTAAAACTTCTTCGATCTTGTTCCGGTTATATAGGCCAGTCAGGTTATCTGTAACGGCTAGATGCTGGGCAAGCTTTTTATCGGTGACGTCATGTCGAAATGCGGTGTAACCTACTATTTCTCCTTCTTCATTAAAATCAGGCTCAATTAATGTATCAGCCCAATAAAAACTTCCATCTTTTTTCAGATCCTGGATTTCGCCTTGCTAGGTTTCCCCGGATAGAATTGTTTGCCACAAATCCTTGTAAAAATCAGGAGGCACTTCCGGATCGCGTAAAATATTATGATTTTTCCCAACCAATTCGTTTTTACTATATCCCGTAAGTTTGCAGAAAGCCTCCGTAACATCAGTGATAATACCGTTCAAATCGGTCGATGAAATCATGACGTGGCGATCTATAACTTCAACTTTTTCATGCAAATTATTATTAGCCGTTTCTGCCAATTTACGTGCCCAGTCAAGCTTCACCGTCTTATCTATCAACTGGTGGGTTAAAGAAAAGACCCTAGAAAGGTTTTCGGACAAGACTTTGGTTGAACGTAATGCGGACAGTGTAAATGTTGTAACAGCGATGGCTATCAGTATTTGAGTAGCCTCACCAGAAGCTAGAAAAACCAAGGTCATTGGCATCAATAGAACGCCAACAGTTACCAGGGCCATATAACGAATTGCGCTATAAACAGAAATAGCCCCCGCTGACATGCCCATCAGGAAAAAAAAAGCAATTAGCTTATCTAGCAGGGGCAATCCGTAAACAGCATAAATACAACCGACAACCCAAATTGTGACACTGATAAACAGGCTAAAACTGTATGGACGTTCCCATTTAAGCACCATATCACCCACTGGAGCTACCCGAAAATAACGCACAAATAACAATACACGTATTACCGTAGCCACAAGAACCGCACTGAACCAGCCTATCAAAATCAGACGATCAGCTTTATTCCACAAAATACCTGTCAGAAGAGCACAATTGAGAATGCTGAGAATAGAAGCTGCGGCTGACTGGCTATAAAGCAAATTCAGCTTTTCTGCGTAAACTAGTACATTAGTTTCCACATCAGGAATATTGTTATCTTTATTGGATGCGTCCATATTTTCAGTAAATTTCGATGTGACCCGTTGAAAATCTTATGTTACACCAGAAGACGCATGACTTCTGCGCTGACTTCAAGCATGTAATACCTCCCCCTTGAAATAGGAGATTTCTTCCTATGAATGCCATTCAGCAAATCCAGATATTGCACCACAACAAATAAGTGTCTGCTTACCTTTTTGCAGTCGTTCAAATCAGAATACTTGGGTTCTCAGTTGTACAGGTAATTGCCGTCATAGCAAGACACAGTAACGTCACTAAAGAATCTGTTGTTAGTTTGCATTGCTGCCCATTATATCTGTATACCCGTTCAACTTGAAGATACAGGTTTCAATAACTGAAAGTTATCCGTAATTCTGGATGCCAGCGAGCCTGCTACTTCTGGCAATATCGCGTCGAATAATTCTTTGATGGCGGAGATAAACGTCTTCTGTCGCTGACACCGATGTCGTCGCAAACCCCTGAGAAGCATATTGGATAAAGCTACTTGGGCTCGTCGGACAGAATTTACCCTTCGGATAACTTTTGGTATTGCAAAACGTCAAAAACCACCGTTTCTAGCAGTGGTTGGCGTGACAGGAAATGGACAAAACCTTTCACTGATCAAGAACAATAGCGGAATTCCGATTGGCATCTTTATGCATCAAGGCCGCATAAAGACAAGTGCGCTACCGCTGTATCAGTTTATCTAAAACTCTAATCTACAGGTTGTGAAAAACATAAAATAAAGCTGTTCATTTTCCAAACAACCTGTATAGTGCGCATAGCTCTTGCAAACGAGCTATTAGTGAAAATTTAGTACAAGCCTTCTCTCAGTTTCCTTTCGATACCTTCGTTTAGCTCCTGCGATTGCTTCTCATCAAAGTTTTTTAAATAGCATTTGCTCGCAGTTTCAATATTATTAATTTCTTAGAGGTATCTATGTCAACTAAAACAACTGGTTCAGTAAAGTGGTTTAACGAAACGAAAGGCTTTGGCTTTATTTCACAAGATAATGGTGGTGCTGATGTGTTTGTACATTTCAGAGCTATCGCATCTGAAGGCTTTAAAACTCTAGCTGAAGGCCAAAAAGTGAGCTTTAATGTAGAGCAAGGTCAAAAAGGCCCTCAAGCATCAAATGTAATCGCTCTATAGCAGCATTGGGTGTAATGTGAGTACATTACACCTACCATCTTTCCCAATAAAGATTTTAATACACTTAAAATTCTGGAGTTTTATTGTCTCGAAGAACAAGTCGCCAGCGATACTGGTATAAAAAATCATGTGGTAAACACACACAACCAAGTAAAGACAAGCTTAAAGTATGTTCAAAATAGAGTTTTACTTAGAAGATGAACAGTCAAACTGGTCAGAAAGCATACATCAACTCAATAGTGATATCCTACGACGTCACATTTTTCCAAAACTTCATTCCAAACTGCATAATCTAGAATTTACATTTTCTGAGTCAAATATGATGGGAGATATCTTATCAGACATAGGGTTTAACCTAGGTACTTTCAAAATTTACTGATTACTATGTTAAGGAAGGCTCATATGAATAAGAGTAAAAAAAAGTCACCTAAAAAAGAAAACAAACCAATTGAAAGTGATAACAAGAATTCAAAATCAACAAGAAGAAAAATCGAAGATATTCTTAATGAACGCGATCTAGAAAGATTATTTGAACTGTAAACGCCCATGAGTATACCCATCAAAAGCGAAATAGAACCAGAAATTAGTTGTTCTAACTGTAAGGCTTGCTGTTGTCGCCTTGAGGTTATGATTATTTCAGACACATCTGTTCCAGAGGAACATATAAGCCGAGATGCTTGGGGCGGAGAGACAATGCTTAGGCTAGCAGATGGTTGGTGCTCAGCTTTAGACCGAGAAACTTTCATGTGCAGTATTTATGAAAACCGTACTTGGATATGTCGAGAGTTTGAGATGGGCTCTTATGAGTGCCTAGAGGTGCACAATTTCAGGTAGGTGAGGGCTTAGGCTTCGTGATTGTGATTGTGATAAATCTTCTTATCCAGATGAGCCATGTTAGTAAGGAGATTCTAACTTTATTATTTTCCTACAGCTGTTGGACTTGGACATTTATCATCCATCAACTCACGAACCCATTCTGTAGCTTGTAGGATGTTAAAATTACGACTGCCGTACCCTTGAGATAACAACTCTAGAGGTAGAAAGTCATCGTACTTTTCTTGCTCTAATACTGGAATAATGCTGCTTAACTCTGTATCGGTAGGAAGGCGAAAATTGCGAACGCACATAACCTGTTCCTTTTCGTTGTAAAAAAACAACGAAAATAAGTTTAGGATACTTTATGGTTTCAGCGATAAGATGGTGATACGTGCAAAATAAGCTAGCAAATCCGAGTACAGAAAATCAGATAGTTATAACCAGAAATGTAATAAAAGTCAGCATAGAAATGCATGAATAAACAGCAAATTTGGCTTATTCTCTTATTTTCCGTAAGAAAGTTTCTTACCAACATTCCTAATATACTAACTCAAGGATATTGCGAACACCCAACTCGCTTTGGCCGGAAAGTGAGTTAGCGGCAGGATATTCAGCTAGCCCCTTTCGTCCCTTTGATTACAGCCTTGTGCCTTACTTTAGTGTCTCTTGTTACCAATAAACGGGGCGTATTACTGTAGGTGGTTGGAGCAAAGGATTACGGGTTGGACAGAACAAAGCATTGAGGCTGGAAGAGTTGGCGCTTTTTAATCGTGCTGTGGTAAAGTGCGCACCATTAACTAGGCAGTCCGGCGTCTAGGCCGTACAGTTCATACTTTTATTTAGGAATTATTTTGACTAATAACGATATTTTTCGCCGCATCCGCTACACCTTCGATTTTAAAGATACAGAAATGGTTGAGATCTTTGCAGCAGCAGACCACACAGTAACTAAAACTCAAATCGCTAACTGGTTGAAAAAGGAAGAAGATACGGATTACTGTGATGCGGCAGATACCGATTTGGCTGTGTTCCTGAATGGTTTGATCAACACTAAGCGTGGTAAGCGCGAAGGTGAACAGCAAACGCCAGAAAGCCGTCTGACCAACAATATGATCTTTATCAAGCTTCGAATTGCTCTAAACATGAAAGCAGAAGATATTCTTGAAACACTAAAAGTTGCTGATTTTAAATTGAGCAAGCATGAACTGAGTGCATTTTTCCGTAAGCCTGATAACAAACATTACCGCGAATGTGGGGACCAGATTCTACGCAACTTCCTAATGGGCGTTCAACTTCAGCTACGCCCCGAAGATAAGCACGAAGCGTAATCCTGAAGGTAAAATAAGAGAGACTAAGACATAAACTATGCCGTTTACTAAGCTCCCCCTAAGTCAACAATTAGTTGCTGCCCTACCCGCTACGTTTAGCGTACCAACAGAAATTCAGACACTCGCCATTCCTGCGATACTAAATCAACAGGATGTGCTTGCAATAGCTCAAACAGGAAGCGGCAAAACATTGGCTTATGGATTACCTCTCTTAGAGCAGATAATAAAGAAACCATCTCATTTCCAGGCTCTAATCCTCGTCCCTACTCGCGAGCTTGCGACACAGGTCAATGAAGCGCTTTGTTTGGTATCTAAAAACATAAATGTAAAATCTGTTTGTATTTGTGGTGGCTTAGATAAAGAGCAGCAGAAAACCGAACTTGCTATCGGTCCTGAAATTATTGTCGCTACACCCGGTCGACTTCTTGAGCTGTTAGGCGAAAACACGTTCGATGCGAGAAATATAAGCAAGTTGGTTCTCGATGAAGCAGATAGAATGTTGGATATGGGGTTTTGGACAGACATTCAGCGCATTATTGAAATGCTACCGGAACAGCGTCAGACCCTAATGTTCTCGGCCACCTTCCCTGAGCAGCTCGAAAATAAGGCTAAAACCTTACTCAATGCCCCCGTGTTCATTAAGGCGCGTGAAACTGCAGGCAAAGCAGAAACGATCAAAGAGGAACTGTATTTAGTCAATAAAGGTAGTAAAACCAAAGCGCTTATTGACCAAATAAAGCGAAACAACTGGCATCAGGTATTGGTATTCATCGGAACCAAAGATAACGCTGATGCATTATGTAAGAAACTGAACAAGGCGGGGCTTTCCACTGTAGCATTGCATGGAAACAAAGATCAGGTTGAAAGAGAGGCCACTCTCAATCTGTTTAAAGAACAAAAAGCGAATGTTCTTATCGCAACTGATTTGCTAGCTCGTGGTATCCATGTGGAAAATTTACCGGTAGTGATAAACTTTGAGCTGCCATCAAACGCAGAAGTTTACGTGCATCGAATCGGTCGTACTGCGAGAGCTGGCCAGAAAGGAATCGCAATTTCTCTGGTTTGCCATGGAGAGGCTGAATATCTGGCCGCAATCAGAAAAACTACCCAGCGTAAACTTCCGTTAAATGAACTGGACGGCTTCCCTGTAACCGACAAGCCCTCTACTGGTGAAAATAAGCGTGCTCCGAGGGATAAACAAGCTAATCGCAGAACTAATAAGAAAAAAAGTATCAAGCAATTTCAGAGCAAGCCCAAACGATAACTAAATTGTACTGACTAATACTCGATCTGATGAGATGGACGGTCATACATAGCGTTATAACTTTGTTGTAAACCTACAACAAAATGTAGTCTATGCTGACTTAGTGTGCAAATTTGCTGAGTTATTTTGCTGTCGTTTGCAGCAGGATATGCTTCCAGCGACAAAGATGGTGATACGTGCAATATAAGTCAGCATAACCGCGCACGAACGATCAATGAGTTACAGTCAAGATTGCAATATATAACAGCATAAAATTGCAGCATAAGTTAAGTTAGCAAATTTTTACTTTAACCCAAATGCAGCGTAAAAAACTTTCCTACATCTTAAACTCGAAATAAATCATGCCGCCTCGGCGGCATTTAAGTATCACTCTTCTTGAGTGGCTAACCGACTTTGTAGAGAGTCGGCTAACACTTTCAACTGGATACTCAGTCTCTTCTGATTCGAAAATTAACGAATTGTTGGTATCGTTTTACCAAGATGGTCGAACAGATGACACTTCGTTGGGCAGAAAGAGAAGGTAGCCTCACTGTGACGCTCAGGAACATCATCAGATTTGACTTCGATAATCAGCTCCTTCGACTTCCCCTGACTCGCATGCACATAGCTTGTTCCGCCTAATAGCTCTACCGCATTGACGGTTAACTTCAACTCAACCGAGTGTTGGTTATCAAGAGAGATATGCTCAGGGCGAATACCTAGCGACATCGGAATATCTTCAAGCAGGCGGTCATCTTGCAGTGTTAACTGCACTATCTCACCATCCGCCGTTTTCAGTGTGACTTCACGCCCCGACTGGTTTTCAAATGTCAGTGGAATAAAGTTCATTTTCGGAGAACCTATAAATCCGGCAACAAACTGATTGACAGGGTTGTGATAAAGTTGCATCGGTGTACCAACTTGCTCCACTTTACCCGCTTTGAGGACCACAATTTTATCGGCCATCGTCATCGCTTCCACCTGATCGTGGGTTACATAAATCATAGTGCTGCCAATCTGTTCATGCAGCGCTGATATTTCCAGTCGCATCTGCACACGAAGCTCTGCATCCAAATTAGACAATGGCTCATCAAACAAGAAGACATCAGGGTTGCGCACAATAGCCCGGCCAATCGCGACGCGCTGTCGCTGCCCCCCCGAAAGCTGAGAAGGCTTTCGATCCATCAGAGCATCGAGCTGAAGGATTTTGGCGGCCTCATTAACTTTTTGTTCTATCTCTGCTTTGGGAGTACCGGAAACTTTCAGACCAATACTCATGTTCTGTCTGACCGTCATATGCGGATACAATGCGTAGGACTGAAACACCATAGAGATGCCTCGCTGTGACGGATCCAGTTTGTTAACGACACGATCTCGGATCTGAACCTCTCCTGTTGTAATCGTCTCCAGTCCTGCAATCAGGCGTAATAGTGTGGATTTACCACAACCTGATGGCCCGACAAACACCACGAACTCACCATCATTAATATCCAGATCAACGTCAAAAATAGTCTGAACATCGCCAAAAAATTTATTTACTTTACTGAGTCTTAATTCTGCCATTTTGTTACCTATTACTGAGGTGAGTAAGGGGAAAACTGAACATTCTGCCAATGAGAAAGTGAAACCTGCCCTTCTGGTTTTTCAGGGAAATAGAGCTGTGTCATACTGACCCTTCCTCCGCATACCAATAGCTCGACTGACCCATTATCCACAATAAGTTCGACATCAAGAGACGAAGTATTATGTTCCTGACTAAAGCTATAGTTGTGGGGAAATTCCTTCTGCAGTATTTCATTTAAACCTAAATAGCTTCTTGCGCTTGAAACCATAATCTCACCATTCACATATTCGATAGTGACTTGCGGTTTATCTTCACCAAACAGTGTAATTTCTGCTGTCTGCTCCTCACTCAGATCCAGCTCCCCTTTCAGCTTGTATACACTGCTCGGTGGCTGAATAACATTTACTTCACTCTCAGCCAATGTTGATACCTGATTAAATTTTTCGTTCACTTGGCTGGCAAAACTCTGCGCGATCACATAGTCACCGTGACTATTGGTCACCAGAGAATACTCTCGAGGTAACGTCATAATGCTGCGGAATGTTTGCGTTTCGGTATCACGTGCATACCTCCAGTTACTCATCCATGAAATACCGACACGCTTATTGTCTGGCGCGTTAAACCAACTCTGTGTAGCGTAGTAGTCTCTACCGTTGTCCAGGTAAAGCACCTTCTCTGATGGGTTGCTATTTATAAATGTTTCCCCATCAAAATCACCGACAAAGTACTGTGTCCCCGAACCGGAAGCCTCACAACCATCACCGATGCCCACCACTAAGATCCATTTGGTCATGCCATCCTCAGCGGTAAGAGGATACATGTCCGGACATTCCCATGGGCCACTGGTGTGCAATCCCTCACTTTCTCCAAACTCAGAGCAAAGCTCCCAATGAGTTAAATTGGTGGATTTATAGATGCCTATCGATTGACCATGTGTAATCAATAGTACCCAAGACTGAGATTCTTCAACCCACAGCACTTTTGGATCTCGATAGCAGGCCAACCCCGGATTAGCGATCACTGGGTTATGTTCATACTTCGTCCAGGACAGCCCGCCATCGTTACTGTAGGCCAGACATTGAGTCTGAAAATCATCCTGCTCTGCCTGAGTGAGGCTGGCGGTATAAAAAATGACTAAGTTATTGTCCGACGGACCATCAAAAAGGCCTGAATCGTTATTTTTATCGATAATTCCAGACCCGGAGAACATTGCCCCCTGTTCATCCGGTGCAATGGCAATCGGGCAATGAATCCAGTTCACCAGGTCATCACTCACTGCGTGGCCCCAATGCATCGGCCCCCAGATATTACTCATCGGGTGAAACTGATACAAAAGATGCCATTGCTCATTGGCGTACACCAGCCCGTTAGGATCATTAAGCCAGCCAAAGGGGGCTTTGAAATGAATATTGGGGGTAAATTTGTCTTTCATAATTTTCATTACATTATCCTTTTACTGCTGAGCCGGTAATACTTGCGACAAAATGACGCTGAACAATCAGGAAGAAAACAATCACGGGAACCGCCATACAGACAGCAAATGCCATCACATTGCCCCATTGGGTCTGGTTGCCACTAAAATAAGCCGACATTGCAACGGAAAGCGGACGAACCTCCGGCCCCCGAGTGACCATGATCGGCCATAAGTAGCTGTTCCAGATCGCCAGAAAGTGCAATATGGCGACCGTGACACAAACCGGAACCGATGACGGCAATCCGATATGCCAGAAGGTTTTAAACAGGTTAAAACCATCAACTTTGGCTGCATCGATCAGATCTTTAGGCAGCTTGCTGAAAAACTGATAGAACAGGAAAATAAAGAAGGCATTGGCAACGCCCGGCAAAATTTGTACTAGGTAAGTATCAACAAGCCCCACACGACTCACTATCAGCAACTGAGGTAAAACCAGGCTTTCTACCGGAATAGCCAGAACCGCAATAATCGCACCCAGAAGGTATTTTCTATATTTACTTTCACCCCATGCCAAAGCGAAAGCCGCCATCGAATTCACAGCCAGAGACAGAATCAGAGAGACGGTAGTGATGAACGCTGTGTTAAACAAATAACGGCCAAACGGATGATACGGATCACTCCAGACTTTCTTAAAATTCTCCAATGAGAAGCTGGTTGGTACAAAACTCTTCCAAGATCCCATATTCGCCATAATATCGGTGTTGTTCGGATTAAGGCTGATCGTCACTGTCATCATCAATGGAATAAGAACAATCAAGCAAAGAAAAATAGCGATAAAATATTTAAAGAATTTCATAATTGCCTCTATTCATTTTTCATCAGATAACGCTGAATTAATCCCAGCGTTGCCACAGCAACAAAGAAAATGACCGACACCGATGAGGCATAACCAATTTTCTGAGCCTGAAAGCCATTCACAAACATGTATTGAATAATGGTCATGGTCGAGCCATTAGGCCCCCCCTGAGTCAGCATGTTGATTTGGGTAAATAAGCTCAACGCACCAATAGTGGTAATAATGACAACAAAAATATTAGTATTTCTTAGTCCTGGCAGCGTGATATAGCGGAACTTGCTCCAACTGCTGAACCCATCAATGGAGGCAGCTTCATATCTGTCGGCCGGAATTTCCTGCAAACCTGCCAGATAAATGAGCATCTGAAACGGAAAAGTCGCCCATGCCGAGAGCAGTACAATGGAAAACATGGCAATATCAGGATCACCAAGCCAGTCAACATAGTCCTGTGACTGAGTGAGCCACTGATAAAGACCGTTAAACATACCATCCGGTGTTTGTAATAATGCCGCCCATATCGTCACAATGACGGTCATCGGTGTTAACATCGGTAAAATCGTAATACTTCGAAAAAAACCAACCGCTTTCATCTTGCTGTTTAGAAGGATTGCTGAACCAAGGGATAAACTCAGCTGAATAGGAATAACCCATACAGCAAAATACAGCGTATTGATCACCGACTCCCAAAATTCAGGGTCCGTTAGCACTCTTTCATAGTTCCGAAACCCCAGTAATTGAGTTGGAATAGGACGAGGCATCAGTTTTTCATTGGTAAATGAAAAATACCCTGATAAGAAAAACGGTATAAATACAAATGTTAACAATAAAATTATTGCAGGTAGAAGCATGCCAATTTCCGGCAAATAACGCTTATAACTTTGCATAGCGGAACCATTTTGTTTTTTAATAGGTAGCCTTAACGACTACCTATTTAGGTTAAAATTAAATATCTGCTAAAGCAGTTCAATATTGTCTATTTATTAAATGGAGGGTAATTCATATTATCTTCGATATCGTTATCGATAACTCGAGCAGCTCTGTCCAGAGATTTTTCAACATCAGCACCATCGAGAATATTCTTAACCGCTTTACCAAACTCGCCAGAAATAACGGGATAGGCGGGGTGTACAGGTCGAACTAACGCAATGGTCTGAGCCTGCTCTGCCAATATTCGCATTGGACCATTTTCAGCATACATAGGAGCTAACGGTAGCGCATCCTTACGAGCAGGAATATAACCTGTGAATTGACTCCATTTCGCCACTTGCTCTTTAGAGAGAGCAAAATTCAGGAATGTTGCAATTTCTTTGTCGTTGTCTGTGGTTGATGGAACAGCCCAGCCCCAACTACCGTTTGGAGAGTATGTTTTTTCACCAAATTTAGGAGCCGGAATCAACACAAGATCGTCACCCAGAGACTCTGAATGAGGTCGCCACATCCAGTTGCCGACCCACGACATGGCCGCAGATTTGTCACCGTAAAATCGGTTGTCACCCGCTGTTGGCGGCACGATGTAACCTTTTTTCACCCAATCTTGTACTTTCGTCAGGGTGTCCACGGATTCTTTTGAGTTAATAGTACCGTCCGCTGTCCAACTATTCTGATTGATAATATCGCCACCACCAGATTTAACCCATGGGTAAAAACCATAGGTATTCCATTCCCCTTCATAGTTCAGTTTCATATCCAGCGGCCACTTCACCCCCTCTACTTTGGACAGTTTCTCTAAAACAGAGGTAAATTCCTCATATGTCCAAGCTTCATCCAAGGTTGTTGGAATAGAAACACCAGCTTGCTCCAGATACTTCTTATTCGCCCATAGGGCAACCGAAGAATCACCAGCAGCAAGCATATAGATACGTTTTGTTGGGCTATAAGTTCCCTGAGCAATCAGGCCCGGGAGGATTTGGTCAATGGTTTCCTGACTCACCAGTTGGTCAATAGGTTTTAGCATGCCAGACCAGACATAGTTAGCCATATTAGGGCCATCGATCATGATAATATCGGGCATATCCTGAGACATCCATGCGGCTTGAATGGCGTCGTTATAACCCGGAATCGGTTTTATTTTTACGCTGACGTCGTCACCAGCGTAGGCTTGGTTGAATTGTTCCTCAAGTTGAACAAAGAAGGGTCTTTCTATTTCAGCATCAATCACCCACGCAGTAATCTCTTTTGCGAAGACACTTCCAGAGAGTGAGGCACCGATAATGGCAGTAATAAGCGGTAGAGGTTTCACGTTCATCCTTTATTCCTTTTTAGTGTTTTAGCACGCTGTTTCTTAGCACAAGCCTTGGCAGCAGCACTTTCGGGGGGTAAGTTTTTTGTTTTTCTGCTTCCTTAATACATTCCAGCATTTGTTCAAACCCAAGATGGGCTATTTCACGCATGGGCTGAGAAATACTAGTCATGTCTAAGGTTTTTGCGGTTAAAGAGTTATCAAACCCGATCACAGCAATTTGTTCCGGAACGTTAATGTTTAATGAGTAAAGAATGTTTTGTACTTTTTCAGCAGTCACATCATTCGTACAGTTAATAGCGCTGACCTTGGGCTGCCCGTCCTTATCTACGAGGCTTTGAATAAACTGTTTCAGTTCACTTTTCTCAGGAGAGGCGCAGCAATCAAACATAAACTCTCTACGAATAGGCTCTTTTTTTTCTTCTAATACCGATGAAAAACCCGTTAACTTATCTTCCTGATGATTTATTGGTCCTACGTAGCCAATTTTTGTATGTCCGATGGAAATCAGATGCTCTGCCACTAATTTTCCCCCTTCAGCATGATCCACTGATACTGAAGGAATAATCTCCGTAGATCTCGTTAGCATAATGGTCGGAAATTTATATTTCTTAATCTCATTTAAGTAGGCTTCATCCATACAAGTTGGGATAAGAAAAACACCATCGACTTCATGATTCAGGCACTCATTCAGATAGAGTTTTTCTTGTTTTGTATTGTGTCTGCTGTTGAAAAAAAGCACACACCGACCATGAAAGAACGCCTCTCTTTCTATAACATCAAGTAATTCAGCAAAAAACGGATTAGTGATATCCGGCACTATAATTCCAAATAAATCAGTACGTTTTCGCTTTAGTGCTTTGCGTTCATATTTAAGCTCTTTTATCGCTTCATTCACTTTTGCGACAGTTTCAGGAGAAACGGCCTCAGACTTATTCAATACTCTCGACACGGTTGCAGTCGACACTCCGGCGAAATTTGCAATATCTTGAACTGTTTCCATATCTCTTACCTCGTTCAGTTGGTTTTGATTATATTCACACACTATTCACATAGAAGATCCAGAATCGAAAATTAGGTTTTATTCGGAATGAAACTCATCAATTTATTAGAATCTGTGATGTATGTTTCATAATTTATTACATTTTCTGACATCAAATTTAGTTAATGATCTTTACCCACTGGTTGTAAAAAACAGGCAACTTCATCATAAACAAATTAATAATCAATTAGTTACAAAAAAGCGGAAAAACATACACAACCAAACACCTATAGTTTGATTTGTTACACTACATAACGAACTGATTAGGAAAATCGGTAAATGAGAGTTCAGCCAGTGATTTGTTAGAGGTACGAAGAGATTTCTTGATTTCGTGTCAATTATCGGCAATACCGCACAAGAGACGAAACCAGGGCCAATATTCTTGACTACATTGAACGGTTCCATAACCCAGGAATACAACGTAGACTAACGAGTCAAGAGCGTCAGTTTACGTCTTTACTAAACGGGATAGAACCCTTCTGAATATATTGCAGTAAGTTCATATAATTGAGTGTTATGCCCTAATTGGAGGTTAGGTATCCTTATGGTTTCAATAGAATTTTTAATTACTTCTCTTGTGGTCGTCCTGATACCCGGTACTGGAGTATTGTTTACCGTTGCTACAGGGCTGTTCAATAGCAGGCAAGCTAGCGTATTTGCGGCGATGGGTTGTACATTTGGTATTGTTCCTTCACTTTTGGCAAGTGTGTTTGGGTTGGCGGCAATTTTTCATACTAGTGCGTTGGTATTTCAGGTCGTCAAATATTGTGGCTCAGCTTACTTACTCTATCTGGCGTGGACGATGTGGAGAACGTCATCACCCTTGTCACTGGACGAAAAGCAGACAAAAACAAAACTCAGAGATATTGCGTTAAAAGGTTTTTTAATCAACATCCTGAATCCCAAGTTATCGATTTTCTTTTTAGCATTTCTCCCCCAATTTGTTTCACCACAATCAGAGCAACCACTGTTTAGTATGTTAATCCTTGGCGCGGTATTTATGTTAATGACACTTTGTATATTTATTGTTTATGGCGTTATGGCCAGTACGTTTAGTGAATTAATTGTACGCTCAGAAAAAGCAGCTCTGGTTATTCAAAAAATATTTGCAGGTGGTTTTGCGGCGATGGGCTTGAAGTTGGCATTAACAGAACGGGCATAGCAAGAGACTATGGCGTCAATAGTTAAATTTTGGCGCTGTTGTAAACTTAAACACAGATTATGTCAGCCTCTGTTGAAATTTATGTCAATTTTCAATGCTTCAGATGGTGATACGTGCAAAATAATTCAGTATAAACCACAATCCAAAATCAATAGGTTAGAATTACAGTTGCAATAAATAGCAGCATAAGAATGAAAGAAAACTTAACAAATTTCTGCTGACACAAAAAATCATGTCAGAAAGTTTCTTACATTCTTAAGCCGAAAAACCAATCCCCTTTTCGAAATCAGTTAGTAATTAAGGTACGACAGAATCACTTGGTGATCACATGTCATTGATCGGTGTTGTAACGCGAAGTTGGACAAAACCGAGTTACAAACTAAAAACAATCTGACTGTTCGGTTCACCTCTGATATTGCAAACCATGCGCTAAACAGACATGAATGTGGACCAATTCACTTATACACTGATTGACAAACAAAGCGGCAAGTGCGAACCTGTATTTATGAATATGACGCCTAACTTCCAACGAATTATTATCATCATTTCTTAAGAAATGGTGGGATAGTTAGTGCAACTAAATTTTAAGACCCGCCTAAGAGGCGGGTTTTTTGTACTTACCTCTTAGGATCTTAAGTTAAGAGGTAAATATGAGTTCTAAACAAAAACAGGCATCTCCATCAACAAGTTTTTCTTTTGTGGATGCTGAACATGACATGTTGCAATTCTGGGAAACGCACAGCGTATTCCAGGCATCTCTGGAGCAGTCAAAAGATAAACCTAAGTTCGTATTTTACGATGGTCCTCCCTTTGCTACAGGGTTACCCCACCACGGCCATTTAGTTGCTTCCACTATCAAAGACATCATCCCTCGCTATCAAACCATGCTTGGACATTACGTTGAAAGGCGATTTGGCTGGGATTGTCATGGTCTTCCTATCGAGCATGAGATAGACAAATCATTGGGGATGTCGGCTAAGGAAGCGGTAGAGAAGTTTGGTATCGCTAAATATAACGACGAATGCCGTGGTATCGTTCAACGGTATACACAGGAGTGGGAGAAAACAATAACCCGCCTGGGCCGTTGGGTAGATTTCGATAATGACTATCGAACTCTGGAACCCTGGTATATGGAATCCGTATGGTGGGTGTTTAAGCAGCTGTGGGATAAAGGTTTGGTTTATAAGGGGGAAAAGGTTGTCGCCTACTCAACAGAACTCGAAACCGTGTTATCAAACTTTGAGGCAACATCGAACTACAAAGATGTGCAAGACCCCGCAATTTCGGTACTGTTTAAACTAGAAGACGAAGATGGTTATCTCGCAGCATGGACGACAACACCTTGGACCTTACCTTCAAATCTTGCTCTCTGCGTAAATCCTGACTTTGATTACGTTAAGGTGTTCGACCAGTCTGTAGGTAAAAAGTTTTGGATTGCTAAAGAGTTATTAGAGAGTTTTTCTAAAGGACATTCAGTCGAAGTGCTCGCTACCACTAAGGGTTCAGATCTTGCAGGTAAATCCTATACGCCTATCTTTCCTTACTTTGTACAGCACAAAGCTAAAGGTGCGTTTAAAGTCCTCGCGGATACTTTTGTATCGCAGGAAAGTGGTACCGGTATTGTCCATATCGCCCCCGCTTTTGGTGAGGAAGATCAACGAGTATGCCGTGAAAACGGTGTCGAGGCTAGTGTGTGTCCGCTGGATAGCCGAGGTCGCTTTACTGGGGAAGTGAGTGATTTTGCCAACGTTTATGTGAAAGATGCTGATAAATCGATAATTCAGGCCATTAAGGAACGAGGGCTGTTGTATCGGCATGACACGTTAATGCACAGTTATCCCTTTTGCCCTCGCTCTGATACGCCAATCATCTATCGAACGGTGCCTTCATGGTATATCGGTGTAACCCAACTGAGAGGCAAACTTGTTGAAAACAACCACCAAATCAAATGGGTGCCAGAACATATCCAACAGGGTCGAATGGGCAAATGGCTGGAAAATGCGATTGATTGGGCGGTTTCAAGAAATCGATACTGGGGGACGCCACTGCCTATCTGGATAAATGATGTTACAGAAAAACCATACTGTGTCGGATCTATCGAAGAGCTGACGTCTTTAACCGGGGCTCAAATTGAAGACTTGCATAGGGATCATATCGACCATTTAACTTTTACTTTAGCCGGAGAGGATGGTGTGTATCGTAGGATACCGGAAGTCTTTGACTGTTGGTTTGAGTCAGGCTCAATGCCCTATGCGCAGGTTCATTATCCATTCGAGAACAAGCAAGAGTTTGAAGCAAGTTTTCCTGCATCGTTTATCGCTGAAGGGGTAGATCAGACTCGAGGATGGTTCTATACCTTACAAGTGTTGAGCGAGTGCCTGTTCGGTAAACCCGCTTTCACCAATGTCATTGTTAACGGCATTGTGATGGCGGAAGACGGTAAGAAAATGTCTAAACGGCTAAAAAACTACACAGCTCCCGATATCCTAATGGAACAGTACGGTGCCGATGCGTTGCGATTGTACCTGATCAATTCTGGTCTGGTAAAAGCCGAGGAACAGAAATTTTCTGATAAAGGCGTTCAGGAAATGGTGAGACAGGTACTGCTCCCTTGGTATAACGGATTTAAGTTCTTTAAAACCTATGCTGATATCGACGGATGGAAAGTCGAAGGCTCCGCGCCGAGAAACAACGTACTTGATCAGTGGATTGTTTCTCGTTTGGAAAGTTTGAAAGAAAAAGTGAACGCTGAAATGCAGGCGTACCATTTGTATGAAGTGGTACCACCTTTGTTTGAGTTTTTGGAAGATTTAACCAACTGGTATATTCGTCTGAACCGTTCGCGTTACTGGCAACCTGAAATGAATAAGGACAAGGAAAGCGCTTACGCCACCCTTTATTATTGTCTAGACACGTTTACGACGTTAATGGCACCGTTTGCCCCTTTCTTGTCGGAGTTCATTTATCAACAGCTTAAAGAGTATGACGAGAATGCGCAGCGACCATTGTCGGTGCATTTGCGTCGTTATCCTCAAACAATCGAGGAGCTCAGGGTGCCCAATCTCGAGACAAGTGTTCAGAGTTTTCAACATTTGATCATCATGGGCCGACAAATGAGAAATGATATTAAAGTAAAGCTAAAAACACCTTTGAGCCAGTCAACGGTGCTGCACCGAGATAAAACAGTGCTGGATGACATTCGACGTTTGTCTGATTACATAAAAGCGGAGCTTAACTTTAAGTCCTTAAGTTTTAGTACAGAGGAAGGAAAATTTATCGACCTTTACGCGAAGGCAAACTTTCCAGTACTGGGAAAACGTCTGGGTCAGCAAATGAAACACTATGCCAATCTGATTGCTAACCTTGCACCGACTGATATTGATCAACTTCAGCAAGTTGGGTTTCTGGAAATTGATGGACAACGTTTTTCAGAAGAAGACATTGTCATCTACAGAAAGGCGAAGGAGGGGGTAAACGCGGTTTCTAACCGTTATATCTCTATGGAGTTTGAACCTAACCTCACAGAAGAGTTGGTTGCAGAAGGGATGATTCGAGAAGTTGTGAGCCGTATTCAGAAACTGAGAAAGTCCTCCGGTTTTGGTGTGACGGATAAGATTTCGGTGTCTATGAACACATCAGATCACGTAAGAAATTGGATAGAAAAGTACTTAAGATATTTGCAGGCAGAGACTTTAGCTACACATGTGGATTTTCAGTTACCTACAAATACAGGTGAACAGTACGTTTTAGAGATGGGAGCAGTCAGTATTTCAGTCGCAAAAATCAAAGTTGACTAGCGTCTACAACCGGAAAAGTGCGGCGTTTGCAATAACGCCGCCTTTCAATGAATCGATAGAGAATTTCGGGGTAGAACTACGGAAAGGTTCTGTATAAGTTCCCAAAGTACAGATTAGATTAATTTGGTCTACTGCTGTACTGGCTAGGTGGTCAGTTCGTTGGGGCTAAGAAGGTTTGGGGCAGCTTGGGTTTGTTTTTGGCGAAACATATCTTGGAATCCGGAGCTAAATGTTTTTGATAGTGGTTTTACTTCGAGGAGATAAGACGTTCCATCTTTCTTATGGACTAAAAAATCAGGTGTGTATGGATGTTCTTTACCTTGATAAGGAAAACGGTAACCTTTCGGCTGTGACTGGTAACGAACAACATCATCCGAATATTCTAAATAGTAGCAACAATCATATTCCAATGAGCCTTCGCACATGATGGTGCAGCCATTTTTTACACTAACAAACTTATAAACGTTTTTATTTGCTGAAGGTTTTCGAAGATTGCGAACGTACATAATCTGTCCTTTTTCGTTGTAAAAAAACAACCAAAATAAGTTTAGGGCACTTTATGGGTTTTATTGGGACATTTTATGGTTTTTTTTGGGACGCTTTATGGTTTCAGCGACAAGATTGTCGCTGAAAGCATAAGTTGTCCTAGCACCCTTCTAATGATCAATCGATTAGCAACACTGTAAAAGCATATATTGTCCCAAATTAAAAGCATAAGCTGTCCTATTTTATGCTTCAGTATTTTTTGATGAATTTAGTGAAAGAAAACTACTTACAGATTCAAGACTATTGTGCTGAACTGAACAGCACCTCCCACACCAACTCAACTAATCAAACAATACAAACACAGCCTCGTAAGAAGATTTTGGACAAATTCGTGATAGCGACTTTGCTAATTTAGCAATTCATGAATAACTTCAGGTATTGAAAAATCGCTTAATTCACTGTCTAGTTTTTTGGTAGTACAAATCAACTTTGAAAATATCACCTAATTCAGTCATCTTTTTATAAGACTAGTGATTATTCGAGAGATATATTATGTGTGAGCTTTGTGCCATATCTAGCCTAATAAAAACCTCACCTGCAACTTCATTACATGAGTTTAGCCAGCATGGAGGGAAAACAGGACATCATTGCGATGGATGGGGACTTGCCGAATATGATGGGACTACAGCTCTTATTCATAAAGAATCTGAGGCAGCAGCATTCAGCAAACGATTAGAACATCTAGAGAATCATAAACATAAAACCCAATGCGTAATTTGTCATATCCGCCGAGCCACCATTGGTGAAATAGCTCTTCGAAATACCCAGCCATTTGTATGTGAATTGCAAGGACACAGCCATGTATTTGCTCATAATGGAGACTTAAAAAACATATGGGAAGAAATTATATTTTCAGGTGATAAACCTGTCGGAGAAACAGATTCCGAATACGCATTCTATTATTTAATGTCGTATATAAAAGAACTATGGCATAACAGTATTCCAACTCTGGCTCAAAGAATTAACACCATTACGCAGGTATTCACCAAGCTTGCAAAATTAGGACCTGCGAACTTTATCTACAGTGATGGCAATTATCTCTACGCTTTTGCTAATAAACGGATTCAGATTAATGGAAAAATTGAACCTCCCGGTATGTATTGCTTAATTCGACAATGCAATGAAGCAGAAGGAAATTCTCAAAAAGTTGTGCTCTTTTCTAGTGTTCCATTGACTAAAGAAAACTGGCAACCAGTCCCATCAGGACAATTATTTATAGCTCACTCAGGAACACTTCTCAAACCATAATTAATAAATACGAGAAGGTAACTTAAGATACAAAAATCCATCTGTAAAAACACAGATGGATTTTACGCACAGTCGGGTGATATTAACTCATTATTTCATCGATAGTAATGTAATCACCTACATGTCCTGCCATTTTCTCAGCGTCAGTATTAACCGGTAAGGTTTTCTTACCTGGTCTCCAGCCTGCCGGACAAACTTCACCAGTCTTCGTTGCATGTTGCCATGCTTCAACCTGACGTAAGAATTCATTCACATTTCGGCCCACAGAATCCGCCTGTACTTCCTGTGCAACACAAATTCCGTCTGGATTAAATAAGAAGCGACCTCGTAATGCTACGCCTTCTTCTTCAACTAAGACTCCAAACATCTTGCTCACTTCCTGATTAGAATCGGCACCAATAGTCAGTTGCAGTCCTTTTAACAGAGGCTCTGTTTCAACAAAGCGTTTGTGTGAAAATTTTGAGTCTACGGAAACAGCCAGAATTTCAGTATTCAGTTTCTGAAATTCATCATATTTTGCATTCATTGCTGCAATTTCTGTCGGACACACAAAGGTAAAATCCGCAGGATAAAAACAGACTACTGCCCATTTCCCTTTATAATCGGAGCTTGAAACTGTTGTAAAATGACCTGTCTTTGCATCAAACGCATCCATTGTGAATTCTGGCATTTCGCGACGTACCATAGTTGAACTCATACTAACCTTCTCCGTTGCTGGCTCATTAGAAACTGTTGATTCTGTTTTTTTACTTTTAATGGGAGTCAATCCCGTATCACATCCCATGATGTCTACACCTCTTAATATCAATGCTGAGATAGCTACATAAAACAGTAACCTCTGTAAAGATGCTAATATGAAGACGCTATATACAACATAACCTTTACAGTTATTCAGCTCATTATTAGCATTTGCTAATAATATAGTCACAAAAATAGATAAATACCATAAGTTCATAAAAAATTATTGATTAACAAAAGAGACGAACAGAGGCCACCTCGGTGACCTCTACAAAATGAAGAATTTATGGCAGTTAAAATCGATCTGAGTTCATCACTTTTGTCCACGCAGTGACAAAGTCTCGAACAAATTTTTCTTTATTGTCGTCCTGTGCATACAGTTCAGCATAAGCTCGCAAAATAGAATTAGATCCAAAGACTAAATCGACCCGGGTTGCTTCCCATTTTACTTTTCCTAATTTTCGGTCACAAATTTCATACAGATGACGGTTTTTAGGTTTCCATGTGTATGCCATATCAGTCAGGTTGACAAAAAAATCATTGGTCAGTGAACCAACATGATCGGTCAGAACACCATATGCTGTACCGCCATAGTTGGTTCCCATTACGCGCATACCACCGATAAGAACGGTCATTTCAGGAGCAGTCAAACGCATTAGTTGTGCTCTGTCCAAAAGAAGCTCTTCTGGCTGAACCACATAATCTTTCTTCATCCAGTTACGGAATCCGTCTGCTAATGGTTCTAACACTTCAAACGATTTAGCATCGGTCATATCCTGTGTTGCGTCACCACGACCGGGCATAAACGGAACGTCAATATCAAACCCGGCAGCTTTTGCTGCCTGCTCGACACCGACATTACCTGCCAGAACGATCGTATCAGCGACACTGATACCGAACTCGGCTGAGATTTTTTCCAGTACTGAAAGAACTTTTGTTAGACGCTCCGGCTCATTCCCTTCCCAGTCTTTTTGTGGTGCAAGACAAATCCGGGCACCATTTGCTCCTCCCCGATAATCTGAGCCTCTGAATGTACGAGCACTGTCCCAGGCTGTCGATACCATTTCAGCAATACTCAAACCACAGGATTCAATTTTTGCTTTAACAGCAGCAACATCGTAACCCGATTTTCCGGCTGGAACAGGATCTTGCCAGATCAAGTCTTCAGCAGGAATATCAGGACCAATGTAGCGAGATTTAGGTCCTAAATCACGATGAGTCAGCTTGAACCAGGCACGGGCAAAGGTTTCTGAGAAATAAGCAGGGTCGTTATAAAACTTCTCTGCAATTTTGCGGAACTCAGGATCCATTTTGAGTGCCATATCCGCATCAGTCATAATTGGATTATAGTGTCTGGACGGATCTTCGACATCAGCGGGCTTATCTTCCGGTGCGATATTAATCGGCTCCCATTGCCATGCACCAGCCGGACTTTTTTTCAGTTCCCAGTCATATTTAAACAGCAGTCCGAAATAGCCGTTATCCCACTGAGTCGGATGGGTTGTCCATGCGCCTTCAATCCCACTACTCACCGTATCCCGACCAATACCACGTGTTTTATGGTTTATCCAGCCAAGTCCCTGCTCTTCCGGATCAGCAGCTTCAGGATCAGGACCCAGATTCGCCGCATCCCCATTACCGTGACACTTGCCGACCGTATGTCCCCCGGCTGTCAATGCAACGGTTTCCTCATCGTTCATTGCCATTCGCTCAAACGTAACTCGCATATCCCGAGCCGTTTTAAGCGGATCAGGATTACCATCAACACCTTCTGGGTTTACATAAATTAATCCCATCATGACGGCTGCCAGAGGATTTTCTAAATCGCGCTCACCAGAGTAACGGCTATTATCGGCTCCACTTGGGGCAAGCCATTCTTTTTCTGATCCCCAGTAGGTATCTTTTTCTGGATGCCAGATATCTTCCCGACCAAAAGCAAAGCCAAAGGTTTTTAATCCCATTGACTCATAGGCCATATTTCCTGCCAGGATAATTAGGTCAGCCCAGCTAATTTTATTACCGTATTTTTTCTTAATCGGCCACAGTAACCGACGTGCTTTATCCAGATTAACATTATCCGGCCATGAGTTAAGCGGAGCAAAACGTTGATTACCGGTGCCACCGCCCCCCCGACCATCAGCAATTCGATAGCTACCCGCAGAGTGCCATGCCATACGGATCATTAAACCACCGTAATGTCCCCAGTCCGCTGGCCACCACTCCTGACTGTCTGTCATCAAGGCCTTAAGATCGTTTTTCAACGCAGTCACATCGAGTGTTGCCAGCTCATCCCGATAATTAAAATCGGGTGCCAGAGGATTGGTCTTGGTATCATGTTGATGAAGAATGTCCAGATTGAGTGACTTCGGCCACCAATCCATAACTGATTTATCTCCGGATGTCATACCACCATGCATAATAGGGCATTTCCCACCGGAACTATTTTCTTGATTTCCCATGAAATTATCCTTTGTTTTTAGAAATGACTATGGGTGAAAAATTGATAGTTACTGCTATGAACTATCGAGGTTGCCTATAACAAGAGTAGACTAAGCCAGATAAAAGAAGGGAATTGTTATAGAAAACTACGGACATATGACATTAAAGGGAATACACCAAAATAAACCGAATATTGATACTCAATATTATGATGAGGTAATTTTGTATCAGACAACAGTTAATTGAAATTGAAAACTACCACATCATGATTTATTTCATTGCTTTTCAGCTATCAGTTTCGACTGATAACTTTAATGCATCTTCAATTTCAATCCCCAGATAACGTATAGTGTTATCAATTTTTGGCTTCTTCTCCGGTTACATCAGGGCGGGAGCATACTTTGCTCAGTTCTTAACCAAAGAAAACCTGGGCCCGGTAATCATCGCTCCAGCCAGCTTTTTTCAACTTGTTTCGCTGACTTGGGGCACCACAGTGGCACTGCTTCAGCATGTTCATAACAAACCGTCTGAACAGAGCGATATTTTCTACCGCTCCTTCTAACATGATCCTTGAGTCATCTTCTTTGAAAACCACATCCAGCACGTAGTGTTG